>NZ_LFZU01000001.1:0-267 GCF_001183975.1 Bacillus sp. FJAT-27231
ACTGCTAGAAAGCAGTCGTCATATAAAATGGGGCCTTAGCTCAGCTGGGAGAGCGCCTGCTTTGCACGCAGGAGGTCAGCGGTTCGATCCCGCTAGGCTCCACCAAAAAATATATTGACAGCTTAATTTAGATCTGTTAATATAATAAAAGTCTTGTAAAAAAGAAAAATTGATCTTTGAAAACTGAACAAAATACATGCCAGTAAGTTAATTCTTATTTTTAATTATGAGCAAGTCAAACATCTTTTTGGAGAGTTTGATCCTGGC
>NZ_LFZU01000001.1:4186-287099 GCF_001183975.1 Bacillus sp. FJAT-27231
AGTAACGGAGGCGCCCAAAGGTTCCCTCAGAATGGTTGGAAATCATTCGCAGAGTGTAAAGGCACAAGGGAGCTTGACTGCGAGACCTACAAGTCGAGCAGGGACGAAAGTCGGGCTTAGTGATCCGGTGGTTCCGCATGGAAGGGCCATCGCTCAACGGATAAAAGCTACCCCGGGGATAACAGGCTTATCTCCCCCAAGAGTCCACATCGACGGGGAGGTTTGGCACCTCGATGTCGGCTCATCGCATCCTGGGGCTGTAGTCGGTCCCAAGGGTTGGGCTGTTCGCCCATTAAAGCGGTACGCGAGCTGGGTTCAGAACGTCGTGAGACAGTTCGGTCCCTATCCGTCGCGGGCGCAGGAAATTTGAGAGGAGCTGTCCTTAGTACGAGAGGACCGGGATGGACGCACCGCTGGTGTACCAGTTGTCTTGCCAAAGGCATCGCTGGGTAGCTATGTGCGGACGGGATAAGTGCTGAAAGCATCTAAGCATGAAGCCCCCCTCAAGATGAGATTTCCCATAGCGCAAGCTAGTAAGATCCCTGAAAGATGATCAGGTAGATAGGTTCGGGGTGGAAGCGTGGCGACACGTGGAGCTGACGAATACTAATCGATCGAGGACTTAACCAAGAACTAAACGCCGCACGGCGTAAAAGCAATAAACCATGGCACGGTATTGCCGGTTACTGAAACATATTATCCAGTTTTGAAAGAATAAACTCTTTCAACTTTATAGAGTCTGGTGGCGATAGCGAAGAGGTCACACCCGTTCCCATCCCGAACACGGAAGTTAAGCTCTTCAGCGCCGATGGTAGTGAGGGGCTTCCCCTTGTGAGAGTAGGACGTTGCCAGGCACCTGAAAAAAGAACAGCATTTAGCTGTTCTTTTTTTGTTGTTTTTAAAATTTTGTCGAATACCCTAAACTTGTCGAATTTTATCAAGCGCCTTTTCTAAAAATTTTATAAGTTTCTTTTTAGGTTTAGTTTGTCTTAAGGAGTGGAATATAGAAATATATTTTTAAAGAGGTTAAATTTTTTAAAAAGGGTCAAAAATGAACATCAAGTACATACATTAAAATTGCAAATCCTTCAAGTTTTCATGTATAATTAACGTCAAATATAGTCAAAGTCAGAAATGGAGGAGGTTTGATGCGTAATATATCTGATATTATCGAGGACTACTTAAAAAGGGTACTGGAAATGAGTGGAAGTGAAATCGTAGAAATTAAGAGAAACGAAATAGCTGAAAAGTTTCAGTGCGTTCCCTCGCAGATTAATTACGTGATCAATACACGCTTTACCATTGAAAAAGGATATGTGGTAGAGAGTAAGAGGGGTGGCGGAGGTTATATCCGTATTATTAAAGTAAAAGTGCATGACCAGTATGATTTAATTGAACAACTTGTTTCACTAGTAGGCAGCCAAATTTCACAGTCTGCGGCAGAAAATTTAATTTATCGCTTGGTGGAAGAGAAAGTAATCTCAGAGCGTGAAGCAAAAATTATGATTAGCGTAATGGATCGTTCTGTTTTATATATTGATCTTCCTGAAAGAGACGAACTACGGGCAAGAATGATTACTTCTATGCTAATGGCCTTGAAATATAAATAATCTATAAGGGAGGTGGTTCTCTTTGATTTGTCAAAGCTGTAAAGAGAGACCTGCTTCACTTCATTTCACTAAAGCAGTAAATGGTGAGAAGACAGAACTGCATTTATGTGAAAAGTGTGCACAAGAAAAAGGAGAGCAATATATGTTTAGCGAGCATCCTGATTTTTCTATAGGTAACTTGCTTGGGGGCTTATTCAACCTCAATACCCCTTTTTCATCGCAGCCTGCTCAGTATCCACAACAGAAGGTTTTAAAATGCGATAGCTGCCAAACTACTTTTCAACAATTTGTGAATAGAGGAAAGTTTGGCTGCGCTCATTGCTATGAAGCCTTTCAAGATCAACTTACTCCCATACTAAAAAGGTTGCAAAATGGCAATACCTTACACACAGGAAAAATACCAGCTAGAATTGGCGGTACCCTTTATTTGAAAAGGGAAATAGCTGAATTAAGAGGAAGACTTCAACAGGCGATCGCCGATGAAGAGTTTGAATTGGCAGCTGACATTCGCGATCAAATCCGCTCTCTCGAAAAAAAAGTGCTTTCTGAAGGAGGAGAGTCGTGATGTCTCTAGAAAAGTTTATTAACCAGGCTGTCAGCTCCTGGATGAACAATGAAGGGCCTCAGGCAGATATTGTTTTAAGCTCTAGAGTTCGTCTAGCGCGAAATCTAGAGGATTATCATTTCCCTTCACTTTTAAAAGCAGACCAAGCTGAAGAGATGATTGCCAGGATCAGTGAGGGGGTCCAGGAAGAGTATCTCCTGGAGTTATTAAAGATGGAGGACTTATCTTCATTACAACAAAGAGTGCTCGTAGAGAAGCATTTAATTAGTCCTTATTTAGCCGATACCTCTGCTTATGGCGCTGTTCTTCTTTCAGAATCAGAAGACATTAGTATTATGATTAATGAAGAAGATCATATTCGAATTCAATGCCTTTCTCCGGGCTTACAGTTAAAAGAAACACTCAAAAAAGCAAATGATCTTGATGATGCAATTGAAGCGAAAGTTAAGTATGCTTTTGATGAACAGAGAGGGTATTTAACGAGTTGTCCAACCAACGTGGGCACAGGCTTACGGGCATCTGTTATGATCCATTTGCCGGGACTCATATTAACTCAGCAGCTTAACCGGATTGTTCCTGCGATTAGCCAGCTTGGATTTGTGGTCAGAGGTATATACGGAGAAGGCAGTGAAGCTTTAGGCAATATTTTTCAAATATCGAACCAGTTAACACTGGGCAAGTCAGAAGCGGATATAGTAGAAGATTTGATCAGTATTGTCCACCAGATTATCGCGCATGAACAGTCAGCAAGAGAAGCGTTAGCCAACACATCTTCTATCCGTTTGGAAGACAAAGTATTCCGTTCTTATGGTGTATTAACAAATAGCCGCATTATCGAAACGAAAGAAGCTGCTCAGTGCTTATCAGATGTAAGATTAGGAATCGATATCGGTTATATTGATAATGTTTCTAGAAGTATTTTAAATGAGTTAATGATTTTGACACAACCGGGCTTTTTACAACAATATGCCGGCGGACCGCTCCGTCCTGAAGAAAGGGATATCCGGCGTGCAGCCTTGATAAGAGAGCGGCTACAGTTAGAAGAAAATTGTTGATGTAAAGGAGATGGATGGATATGATGTTTGGTCGTTTTACGGAAAGAGCACAGAAAGTATTAGCGCTTGCACAGGAAGAAGCACTTCGTCTAGGACACAGCAATATTGGCACAGAGCATATTTTATTAGGTCTAGTGCGTGAAGGAGAAGGCATTGCAGCGAAAGCACTTTATGGGCTTGGACTCAGCGCAGAGAAAATTCAAGAAGAAGTCGAGAATTTAATCGGCAGAGGAGAAGGAAGCTCTCAAACGGTTCATTACACTCCTCGCGCTAAAAAGGTAACAGAATTATCAATGGACGAAGCAAGAAAGCTCGGTCATTCTTATGTTGGAACAGAACACATATTACTTGGATTAATCCGCGAAGGAGAAGGTGTAGCGGCTCGTGTTCTGAGCAACTTGGGTGTTAGCTTAAATAAAGCACGGCAGCAGGTTCTTCAGCTGCTCGGCAACAATGAAACAAATGGCCACCAAGGCGGCTCTACATCGAATGCTAATACGCCTACACTTGATGGCTTGGCTCGCGATTTAACCGTCATTGCAAGAGAAGGCAGCTTAGACCCTGTAATTGGGCGCAGCAAGGAAATACAGCGTGTTATTGAGGTTCTAAGCAGAAGAACGAAAAATAACCCAGTCCTGATTGGGGAGCCTGGTGTAGGTAAAACAGCGATTGCCGAAGGTCTCGCTCAACAAATTGTTAATAATGAAGTACCGGAAACGCTTCGTAATAAGCGTGTCATGACACTTGATATGGGTACTGTTGTAGCAGGAACAAAATATCGCGGTGAATTTGAGGATCGCTTAAAGAAAGTAATGGACGAAATCCGCCAGGCAGGCAATATTATTTTATTCATTGATGAGCTTCATACGTTGATTGGAGCAGGCGGCGCAGAAGGAGCTATTGATGCTTCTAACATTCTGAAACCGTCTCTCGCTCGCGGTGAATTGCAATGTATCGGTGCGACAACGCTTGATGAATACCGCAAATACATTGAAAAAGATGCAGCTCTTGAACGACGCTTCCAGCCAATCCAAGTGGATGAGCCAACATTAGAAGAGTCAATTCAAATATTAAAAGGATTAAGAGATCGCTACGAAGCGCATCACCGTGTTTCGATTACGGATGAAGCGATCGATGCAGCTGTTAAAATGTCTGACCGTTATATTTCCGACCGCTTCCTTCCTGATAAAGCGATCGACTTAATTGATGAAGCTGGTTCAAAAGTTCGTTTGCGCTCGTTTACTACTCCCCCTAATTTGAAAGAGCTGGAGGTAAAACTAGAAGGCATTCGCAAGGAAAAAGATGCGGCTGTTCAAAGCCAAGAGTTTGAAAAGGCGGCTTCTCTCCGTGATGCCGAGCAAAAGCTGCGGGAAGAGTTAGAGAAAACGAAAAATAGCTGGAAAGAAAAGCAAGGTAAAGAAAACAGTGAAGTAACAGTAGAGGATATCGCCAAGGTTGTATCAAGCTGGACGGGAATCCCGGTTTCGAAATTAGCTCAAACAGAAACAGAGCGCTTGCTTAAGTTGGAAGAAATCTTGCACTCTCGCCTGATTGGTCAAGAAGAGGCCGTAAAAGCTGTTTCTAAAGCTGTCCGCCGGGCAAGAGCAGGATTGAAAGATCCGAAACGTCCAATTGGTTCTTTCATCTTTCTGGGACCTACAGGAGTCGGTAAAACCGAGCTCGCTAAAGCGTTAGCTGAATCCATGTTTGGTGATGAAGATGCGATGATTCGTATCGACATGTCCGAGTACATGGAGAAACATTCGACATCCCGACTCGTCGGATCACCTCCAGGTTATGTAGGTTATGATGAAGGCGGCCAGCTTACTGAAAAAGTTCGCCGCAAACCATATTCCGTTATTTTGCTCGATGAAATTGAAAAGGCTCACCCGGATGTTTTCAACATTTTATTGCAAGTATTAGAAGATGGTCGTTTAACGGATTCGAAAGGGCGCACAGTAGACTTCCGCAATACCGTATTGATTATGACATCAAATGTTGGAGCGGATTCATTACGCCGCAATAAATTTGTCGGATTCAACATTCAAGATGATGAGCAGGATTTCAAAGATATGAAAGGAAAAGTAATGGAAGAATTAAAACGGGCATTCCGTCCTGAATTCATCAACCGTATTGATGAAATCATCGTCTTCCATGCTTTAGAGAAGAAGCATCTAAAAGAAATTGTTACGTTAATGGCTGACCAATTGACGAAGCGTCTGAAAGAACAAGATATCATTGTCGATTTATCTGATCGTGCGAAGGAGAAAATTGCCGATGAGGGCTATGATCCAGAGTATGGAGCACGCCCATTGCGTCGTGCCCTGCAAAAGCAGGTGGAAGACCGCTTGTCAGAAGAATTGCTGAAAGGTAAGGTTTTAGCAGGCCAGCAAGTATTAGTAGATGTAGAAGACGGCGAATTTGTTGTAAGAACTAAAGAACCATCGACTGCAAAATAAAGAGGCTGTCCCATAATGCCCGGCTCCTCCTATACGAGTTGCTATTTATAGCAGCGCTAGGGGGCGCCAGGCTTTTTGTTATGGAGCCGGCTTCTTTGGAAGGAATTATATAAAGAGGTGGAACAAACATGGCGAAGAAAAAAACAAAATTCATTTGCCAATCTTGTGGTTATGAGTCGGCAAAGTGGATGGGGCGCTGTCCAGGTTGTGGCGAATGGAATCAAATGGTGGAGGAAGTAGCGATTACTGGAACGCCTAAAAGGACTTTTATGCATTCAGAACAGACGACTGCTTCCAAACCAACGAAGCTCTCAAATGTAGAAACGATTCAAGAACCCCGTGTGAAAACGAAGCTAAAAGAATTTAACCGAGTGCTCGGTGGAGGAGTCGTTCCTGGTTCACTCGTTTTAATTGGCGGCGACCCAGGGATCGGGAAATCTACCCTGTTGTTACAAGTTTCTGCTCAACTATCAGCAAATAAAAGCAGGGTATTATACATTTCCGGCGAAGAATCTGTTAAGCAGACTAAATTAAGAGCGGAAAGATTAGCTGTAAGGGAAGAAGAACTCTTTATCTATTCAGAAACGAATCTACAGTTAATTCACACGGCGATTGAGCAGCTCTCCCCATCCTTCGTGATTATTGACTCTATTCAGACGGTCTATCACCCAGAGGTAACCTCAGCGCCTGGAAGTGTCTCTCAAGTAAGAGAATGTACGGCCGAGTTAATGAGAATAGCTAAAATGAATGGCATTGCCATTTTTATCGTGGGGCACGTTACGAAAGAAGGATCTATTGCTGGACCCAGATTATTGGAGCATATGGTGGATACTGTGTTATATTTTGAGGGAGAACGTCATCATACGTACCGAATTTTAAGAGCGGTGAAGAATCGCTTCGGTTCTACGAATGAAATGGGGATCTTTGAAATGAAAGAGGAAGGATTAGAGGAAGTAGAAAACCCTTCAGAAATCTTTCTTGAAGAGCGTTCCCAAGGTTCTTCGGGGTCAACGGTAGTGGCTTCTATGGAGGGAACAAGACCGGTCCTCGTTGAAATTCAGGCCCTCGTTTCACCAACTGTTTTTGGAAATCCAAGGCGAATGGCGACTGGAATCGATCATAACCGTGTAACACTTTTAATGGCTGTTCTGGAAAAGCGTGTGGGGCTTTTATTGCAAAATCAAGATGCTTATTTAAAAGTGGCCGGTGGTGTAAAGCTTGATGAACCAGCGATTGATCTTGCTGTTGCTGTAAGTATTGCTTCTAGCTTTCGTGATCAGCCGACGAATCCAGCTGATTGTTTTATAGGGGAAGTTGGCCTGACAGGAGAAGTAAGACGTGTTTCAAGAATAGAACAAAGAGTCAATGAAGCAGTCAAACTTGGATTTACTAGAATTATTCTTCCTGCTAATAATCTTGGTGGCTGGAAAGTACCAGAAGGAGTAGAAACAGTCGGCGTTTCTACTGTTAACGAAGCATTACAGTTTGTATTTGGCAAGTGATCTTGCAGATTGGCCTGTAGGGCTATCCGCAGGCTTTTAGGCATTTTTTCAAAAAAACGATTGTATCTGGAAGAAAGTGTTTATAATAATAACAGGGAGGTGAAGTCAGGATGTTGAAGCGTCTCGTGCAGGCGGGTTTTATTATTTTAGGGGGAACACTTGGCATTATTCTTATTCCGGACTTATTAAGGCTTATTCATTTAGATCATTTAACTTTAATTAATAATCCATACGTTGCAGTCGTCATAGGGGCGATCATTTTCTATATGCTAACGTTTTGGGCTGTAGATTATATTATTGATTTTGTTAAATGGATGGAAGATCGAATTGTCACGGCCCCGTTAACTGACATTCTTTCAGGGAGCTTAGGGCTTATTTTAGGATTGATCGTGGCTTTTCTAGCCGGAAATACATTGAACTCCATCGAAATACCGATCGTCAATACAGTAGCCCCCATTTTTTTAACAATATTATTGGGGTATCTTGGCTTCCAGGTTGGCTTCAAGAAACGTGATGAAATGACGAATTTATTCACGATTAATAGAGGTAACAGGAAGAAAGAAGCAGAGACGATGGATAACCCGCCTTTGGAACAAAAGTCATTTAAACTATTGGATACGAGCGTTATTATTGATGGCAGAATCGCTGACATCTGCCAAACAGGTTTTTTAGAAGGCTGCTTAATTATCCCGCAATTTGTATTAGAAGAGCTGCAGCACATTGCAGATTCCTCTGATACACTTAAGCGTACGAAGGGCCGGAGAGGGCTTGATATTTTGAATCGCATTCAAAAAGACATCCCGGTCGATGTAGAAATTGTGGAGAGGGACTTTGAAGATGTTCAGGAAGTGGACAGCAAGCTGGTGAAGCTGGCAAAAGAAATGAACGGCATTGTCGTCACGAATGACTTTAACTTAAATAAGGTGTGTGAGCTGCAAAAGGTACAGGTCCTAAATATTAACGATCTCGCTAATGCGGTAAAACCATTGGTCATCCCGGGAGAAGAAATGAAAGTTCTCGTGATTAAAGACGGAAAAGAACAGCGGCAAGGAATTGCTTATTTAGATGATGGAACGATGATCGTCGTAGAAGAGGGCCGTGATTACATTGGCAAGCAAATCGATGTAATTGTGACAAGTGTGCTGCAAACATCGGCTGGCCGAATGATCTTTGCTAAGCCGAAGCTAATAGAAAAAGCGCTTTAAAGGAGCAGGGGAATATGAATTATCAAGTAGTCATTCCAGCTGCCGGCCGGGGAACGAGAATGAAAGCAGACAAAAACAAGCTGCTGCTCTTGCTGCGTGGCCGTCCAGTTATCATTCATACGCTGGAGGTTTTTGAGAAAGATCCTAGTTGTAATGGCATTATCCTTGTTGTTCAGCCAGAGGAAGCATCTATGTTCGCGAATTTAGTTTCTGAGTACGATGTTTCTAAAGTAAAGAAGTTAGTTCATGGCGGTGCTGAGCGGCAGGAGAGTGTGTATAACGGCTTAAAGGAAGCAAACTTGACTGATATTGTACTTGTTCATGATGGAGCAAGACCCTTTATCACGATACCGATCATTAGCCGGCTAGTAGAAAAAGCAGCGCAAGCAGGAGCAGCCATTGCGGCTGTTCCTGTAAAAGATACGATTAAGCGTGTAGAAGGCGGAATAGTTGCTGAGACAGTTGAACGCTCAAGCTTGTGGTCCGTTCAGACACCACAAGCTTTTCGTATGCCATTGATTATGCAGGCTCATGAAAAGGCTCAGGTGGACCACTATGTTGGTACAGATGAGGCCTCCTTGGCCGAAAGAGCTAACATACCGGTTCAAATTGTAGAAGGTGACTATGATAATATAAAATTGACAACACCAGAGGATCTGGTTTTTGCAGAAGCGATTATTCAAAAAAGAAAATCACTATAGAGGTTGAAGGAGAAAAAGTATGTTTCGAATTGGACAAGGCTTTGACGTACATGAATTTGCGGAAAATCGCCCGCTAATTGTTGGGGGAGTAACCATCCCGCATGAGAAAGGGTTAATTGGCCACTCAGATGCGGATGTTCTATTGCACACGGTAACAGACGCTGTTCTTGGAGCGATAGGAGAGGGGGATATTGGCCGTCATTTTCCGGATACAGATCCGACGTTTAAAGACGCTGACTCGGCTGTTTTACTTGAGCATGTATGGAAGATCGTGAAGGAAAAAGGATTTGTTCTCGGTAACGTAGACTGTACGATTATGGCGCAAAGACCTAAAATGGCACCTTATATCGGACAAATGCGGGAAAGAATCGCCGGGTTACTAAAAGCAGATATTTCCCAGGTAAATGTGAAGGCAACGACAACAGAGAAACTAGGATTTGTTGGCAGGGAAGAAGGAATAGCTGCCCAGGCGGTTGTTTTATTAATAGCAAAAGAAGGGCAACCCTCTTCCTTCTAAGAAAAGCTGGTGGTAAAATAAAAAAAGTTACACGAACGATTTGAGGAGGAACATAAGATGGCAAACGATATTCGCGTGCGTTATGCGCCAAGTCCGACAGGTCATTTACATATTGGTAACGCGCGCACGGCGCTTTTTAACTACTTATTTGCCCGGAATCAAGGCGGGGAGTTTATTATCAGAATTGAAGATACCGATCAAAAGCGAAACATTGAGGGCGGGGAAGAAAGCCAGCTCAAGTATTTGCAATGGCTCGGTATCGATTGGGACGAAAGTGTCGACAAAGAAGGCGAATTTGGTCCTTACCGCCAATCGGAGCGGAATGATATTTATAAAAAATATTATGATCAATTGTTAGAAGAAGGAAAAGCCTATAAATGCTATTGTACGGAAGAAGAGCTTGAAGCCGAACGGGAAGCGCAGCAGGCAGAAGGAAAAGACATGGCTGGCTACTCTGGCAAGTGCCGCCATTTAACGCCTGAAGAAAGAGCTGAAAGAGAAGCGGAGGGACGAAAGCCAAGTATCCGTATTAAAGTCCCTGCCGGGGAAATGCTCACATTCAATGATATGGTAAAAGGACAAGTTTCCTTTGAATCGGATGGTATTAGCGATTATGTTATCGTGAAAAAAGACGGAACACCGACTTATAACTTTGCTGTAGCGATCGATGATCATTTAATGAAGATGACTCATGTACTGCGTGGAGATGACCATATTTCTAATACACCAAAACAACTGCTCGTTTATAATGCGCTTGGCTGGGAGCCGCCAACTTTCGGTCATATGACATTGATTGTGAACGAAAGCCGTAAAAAGCTAAGTAAGCGTGACGAGTCTATTATTCAATTTATAGAGCAATATAAAGAGCTTGGTTATTTGCCAGAAGCGCTGTTTAATTTTATTGCCTTATTAGGCTGGTCTCCCGCTGGTGAAGAAGAGATTTTCTCTAAAGAAGAGTTTATTGAGATGTTTGATGCCAACCGCTTGTCTAAGTCTCCGGCTTTATTCGATCAGCAGAAGCTGGCATGGATGAATAATCAATACATGAAAAAGGTAGATTTAGACCGTGTGGTAGAGCTTGCGGTGCCTCACCTTGTAAAAGCCGGCCGGATTGCCGCCGAACGTTCTCCTGAACAAGAAGAATGGGTACGCGAGTTAGTCGGGCTTTACCAGGAAAAAATGAGCTTTGGTGCAGAAATTGTAGAAATGTCAGAGCTGTTCTTTAGAGAGGACATTCGTTATGAAGACGAAGCAAAGACTGTTCTTGAAGAAGAGCAAGTGCCTGAAGTGATGGCTTCATTCTTGGAAAAAGTTGAAGCGATGGATGAATTTAAAGCAGAAGAAATTAAGAAAGCCATGAAGGCCGTTCAAAAAGAAACGGGCCATAAAGGCAAAAAATTATTCATGCCGATCCGTGCAGCTGTTACGGGCCAAACACATGGACCTGACTTGCCAAAAGCGATTGAATTGCTTGGCAAGGAAAAAGTTGTCGAGCGTCTTCGTAAGATAGGTAGTTAACATTTTAACCAAAATATAATATATTAAAGATACACCATATTTATACACTAGCGTTGATGAGGAGAAGTAAATAATTGATGCTTTACAGAGAGAACCGTCACCGGCTGCGAACGGTTTAAGCCGCTCAATTATTGAAATGCCCCTCTGAGTCCGCTGCTGAAAGGTATACGAGTAAGCAGCGGCGGGAACACCCGTTATCAGTTTAGAGTTGAATAAACGGACAGTAGTCTGTTTTTCAAACAGAGTGGAACCGCGTCGATAAAACGCCTCTGTCTATACAGAGGCGTTTTTATTTTGTTTTTCTAAAAGGAGGATAGCAATGGGAGTGTTTAAAGTACTGAAAGAAGACATTGATACGATTTTTGAGCAGGATCCTGCTGCGCGCAGTTATTTGGAAGTGATCTTAACCTATTCTGGATTGCATGCGATTTGGGGGCATCGGCTGGCTCATGGTTTTTATAAAAGAAAATTTTTCTTTCTTGCCCGCCTTATTTCTCAAATTAGCCGCTTTTTTACCGGTATAGAAATTCATCCGGGTGCTCAGATTGGCCGCCGTCTCTTCATTGACCATGGGATGGGCGTTGTGATTGGAGAAACGTGTGAAATAGGTGACAATGTAACCTTGTACCAAGGTGTTACACTTGGAGGTACAGGTAAAGAAAAAGGGAAGCGGCATCCAACGGTTAAAGACAATGCGTTAATTGCATCAGGTGCCAAAGTGCTTGGTTCTATTACAATTGGGGAAAACTCTAAAATTGGAGCAGGTTCGGTTGTTTTAAGAGATGTGCCTCCAAACTCAACGGTTGTGGGGATCCCAGGGAAGATTGTTATCCGTGATGGGAAAAAGGTACAAAAAGATCTTAATCACCATGACTTACCGGATCCAATTGCAGACCGCCTTTCTTCAATGGAAAGAGAAATCACCAGACTGCAGCAAGAGCTTCAAGAAGCAAAGAAGGGAGAGCGTGTAAATGACCATTCGCCTTTATAATACATTGACGAGGCAAAAAGAGGATTTTGTTCCTTTAGAAGAGGGAAAAATAAAAATGTATGTATGCGGCCCGACCGTATATAACTATATTCACATAGGTAACGCCCGTCCAGCTATCGTATTTGATACGGTCCGCCGCTATTTTCAATACAGCGGTTACGACGTTACGTATGTTTCTAATTTCACCGATGTCGATGACAAGCTGATCAAAGCAGCTAATGAATTAGGCGAAGAAGTTCCGGTAATCGCTGAACGCTTTATCAACGCTTATTTTGAAGATACAGGAGCGCTTGGCTGCCAAAAAGCTGACGTGCATCCGCGTGTAACTGAAAATATTGATATCATTATTGAGTTTATTGAGACTCTAATCGAAAAAGGCTACGCCTATGCTTCTGAAGGAGACGTATATTATCGCACAAGAAAGTTTGCAGAGTACGGAAAGCTCTCTCACCAATCGATAGACGAATTAAAGGTTGGGGCAAGAATTGGGGTAGGCGAAAAGAAAGAGGATGAACTAGATTTTGCTTTATGGAAAGCAGCAAAAGAAGGCGAGATTTATTGGGAAAGCCCATGGGGAAAAGGACGCCCGGGCTGGCACATTGAGTGCTCCGCCATGGCAAGAAAATACTTGGGCGATACAATAGATATACATGCCGGAGGACAGGACTTAACTTTCCCTCATCATGAAAACGAGATTGCGCAATCAGAGGCACTAACGGAAAAGCCATTTGCCCGCTACTGGCTGCACAATGGTTATATCAACATCGACAACGAAAAAATGTCAAAATCACTTGGCAATTTTGTTCTCGTACACGACATTATTCAACAAATTGATCCGCAAGTACTTCGCTTTTTCATGTTGTCTGTTCATTACAGACACCCGATTAATTACAACGAAGAATTGCTGGAAAATGCTAAGACAGCTCTCGACCGCTTAAGAACTGCTTATGAAAATTTAAAGCACCGTAAGCAATCGAGCACGAACCTAACAGAGAATGATGAGCAATGGCTAGAGAAAATAAAGGAGCTTCATCAAGCGTTTACGAAGGAAATGGATGATGATTTTAATACAGCGAATGCCATCTCTGTCTTATTTGAACTTTCTAAGCAGGCCAATTATTATTTGATGGAAAAAAATACGTCCGAACAGGTTATTGATGCTTTTCTAAAAGAATTTGAAGATTTATTCTTCGTACTTGGCTTAAAGTTGGAAGTAGAAGAAGCGCTTTTAGATGAAGAAGTGGAAGCCTTAATCGAACAACGTATTCAAGCGAGAAAAGACCGTAATTTTCAGCTTGCGGACGAGATTCGTGATAAGCTAAAAGAAATGAACATTATTTTAGAAGACACACCGCAAGGCACGCGTTGGAAAAGAGGATCATAATGCTGGAGTTTAAACCATTAAAAGAGGCTGCTCAGATGAATAGCCTTGCTCTTGCCTATATGGGGGATGCGATTTATGAAGTATATATCCGCCATCACTTATTGGAGCTTGGGAAAGTGAAACCGAATCAACTTCATAGAGGGGCGACCCATTATGTTTCTGCAAAAGCGCAAGCGACTTTGCTGTATCGCATGATCGAAAGCGGCTTTTTATCGGAGGAGGAGCTGGCTATCGTTAAAAGAGGACGAAATGCAAAGTCAGGGACCATACCGAAAAATACAGACGTGCAAACCTACCGGCACAGCACCGCCTTTGAAGCGCTGATTGGCATGTTATTTTTAACAGGAGAAGAACAACGGCTTGCGGAAATCATCGATTTTTGTCTGCAACCCGAAAATAAATAAGAAAGGAGGAGACTTGAGGTGTCCAAAGAGTTTATTGCAGGCAGAAACCCTGTGCTGGAAGCGTTAAGATCTGATAGAGAAATCAACAAGATCTGGATAGCGGAGGGTGCACAAAAAGGACCGGTACAACAAATTATCAAAAAAGCGAAAGAAAGAAATGTTCTCGTTCAGTTTGTACCGAAACAGAAGATTGACCAAATGAGTGATGAGAATCATCAAGGTATTGTGGCTTCCGTGGCCGCATATGACTATGCGGAGCTTGATGATTTATTTGCCAATGCTGAAAAGAGCGGAGAGGAACCGTTTTTTCTTCTGCTAGATGAAATTGAAGACCCGCATAACTTAGGATCAATTATGCGAACGGCTGATGCAGTAGGTGTTCATGGGATTATTATTCCAAAGCGCCGGGCAGTAGGATTAACAGCTGCCGTCGCAAAAGCATCCACCGGAGCGATTGAATATATTCCGGTTGTGCGGGTAACTAATTTGTCACGTACCATTGATGAATTGAAAGAGCGCGGTGTATGGATTGCTGGCACAGATGCAAAAGGAGCGGAGGACTACCGACGATTTGACGGAAAGATGCCGCTCGGGTTAGTCATCGGCAGTGAAGGAAAAGGAATAGGGCGCTTAATTAGAGAAAAATGTGACTTCTTGATTCAGCTTCCAATGGCTGGGCGTGTCACATCTCTTAATGCCTCTGTAGCAGCTGGCGTATTGATGTATGAAGTGTACAGAAGGCGGCATCCTCTAGGGGAGTAACGATGAACATCCTCATAGTTGACGGCTACAATATTATTGGTGCTTGGCCGGAACTTCAAAAGCTAAAAAAACACGATCTTGCCTCTGCCCGTGACCGTCTCGTTCAGCTGATGGCTGAATACCAAGGGTTCACGGGCCGACGGGTCATTGTTGTTTTTGATGCTCATTATGTTAAAGGAACAGAAAAAAAGTATAAGGATTCCAAAGTAGAAGTCATTTTTACAAGGGAGAATGAGTCGGCCGATGAGCGCATTGAAAAACTAGCCATCGAATTAAATAATATTAAAAATCAAATTTCTGTAGCGACTTCTGATTTTACAGAACAGTGGGTTATTTTTGGCCAAGGTGCTTTGCGTATTTCTGCACGAGAACTGCTGGTAGAATTAGAACATACAAACAAAAAGATCGGGAAAAGCGTTAAGAAATTTAATGAAAAAAAGGTGAATTCAAAAATTTCTCTTACCGACGAGGTGGCAGAAATTTTCGAAAAGTGGCGTCGTGGTGAGAAATGAAAGATTGACGTTCGAAAAATTCGTACTGTATAATGTTGCTATCTATGGCTTTGCAGGCGGAGGGGATGTGTGTGGGTTTGAACCGTTCAAGCAATACAACATTGGAAACGCTTCAAGATGAGCACCTCATAGAACTTGTTCATAATGGGAATAGCGATGCTCTAGATTATTTGATTCATAAGTATAAAAATTTTGTCCGTGCAAAAGCACGCTCATATTTTTTAATTGGAGCCGATAGGGAAGATATTGTCCAAGAGGGGATGATTGGACTTTATAAAGCTATCCGCGATTACCGGGAAGACAAGCTTACCACGTTTAAAGCTTTTGCTGAACTTTGCATTACAAGACAAATTATTACTGCCATTAAAACAGCCACAAGACAGAAGCATATTCCATTAAATTCCTACATTTCACTTGATAAGCCAATTTATGATGAAGAATCCGATCGAACGTTAATGGACGTCATCACAGGCGCAAAGATTATGAATCCCGAAGAATTGATCATTAATCGTGAACAGTTTAATAGTATTGAAGATAAGATGAATGAACTATTAAGCGACCTGGAGCGAAAAGTGCTCGCTTTATATTTGGATGGGCAGTCGTATCAGGAAATCTCTGAAGAGCTTAACCGCCACGTCAAATCAATTGATAATGCGCTGCAGCGGGTTAAGAGAAAGCTCGAGCGTTATCTTGAGTTTAAAGAAATCACGTTGTAGGCAATGACTTGACTAGTTCCACTGATAATGTTATTTTTTACAATTGAGATAGATAAGGTGGACTTAAAATGACAAAAAAGAGAATATTAGCTTGTTCCGAGTGCGGTTCAAGAAATTATTCCACTCACAGCAAAGCCAACAGCGAAGAACGTCTAGAGATAAAGAAATTTTGCCGAACATGTAACAGCCATACAATCCATAAACAGACTAAATAAGTGGAGCCGCTGTTCAAATCTTGGCAGAGATTGAAAGAATCGCTGAAAAGGTCATCTTTGCCGCGTGTGCTTAGACTTAAATTTTTGGCCGCTGCGGCTAGGTGGAGTGAAAGCGAACAAGCTGGCGTTCATAGCCAGCCAACAACTAATCACCTTTGAGAAAAGTTGATTTCACCTTTGGAGGGTTCGAAATGTCGAGCATAACACAATTTTTCCGCAACGTTGGGTCGGAAATTAGAAAAGTCAGCTGGCCAAAGAAAAAAGAGCTGACAGGATATACGATCACAGTTATCACAACTGTGTTTTTCTTGGCCATCTTTTTTACGGTGGTTGATTTAGGTATCTCATCTCTTGTACGATGGGTTTTGTCTCTATAATTTTCAACTTTGCCGTTTAGTTTTGAATATACTGTTTTTTGATATGGTATAATGAAACATCATAGAGAAGAAAAAAAAGCCCGCTTCAACGGGTTTTTTCATTTGCTTTTCAAAAGTAAAGGAGGGAAGGACGCTTAGTCCCTTTCTATGGAGAAGAATTGGTATGTTGTACACACATATTCAGGATATGAAAATAAAGTAAAAGCTAACCTGGAAAAACGCGTAGAATCCATGGGTATGCAAGATAAAATCTTCCGTGTGATCGTTCCGGAAGAAGAAGAAACTGATATTAAAAACGGCAAAAAGAAAGTAACAAAGCGAAAAGTATTCCCGGGATACGTTTTAGTTGAAATTGTCATGACAGATGATTCCTGGTATGTTGTTCGTAATACACCTGGGGTAACTGGATTTGTTGGTTCTTCTGGTCATGGGTCAAAACCAACGCCATTGCTGCCGGATGAAGTGAAGAATATTTTAAAACAAATGGGTATGGATGAAAAACGTAAGGACGTTGACTTTGAAGTGAACGAAACAGTAGTGGTAAACGAAGGCCCATTTGCAAACTTCGAAGGAACAGTAGAAGAAATCGACTATGACAAAGCCAAATTGAAAGTGCTCGTAAATATGTTTGGCCGCGAAACTCCAGTTGAGCTTGATTTTAACCAAGTAGATAAATTATAATGGAAAACATCTTGAAATATTAAGGAAATAATGATAATATTTTTAAGTCAGTATGTCTTAAAGACAGACTAATTCTAATTGACCATCTTTATTATATATAAAGGTGTTATTGAGTGGGAGGGGAAATCCCCAAATACCACATCACGGACTTAAGGAGGTGTGTCTCGTGGCTAAAAAAGTTATTAAAGTTGTTAAGTTGCAAATCCCTGCAGGCAAAGCAAACCCTGCGCCGCCGGTTGGTCCTGCACTTGGTCAAGCTGGTGTTAACATCATGGGATTCTGTAAGGAGTTTAACGCACGTACAGCGGATCAAGCTGGTTTGATCATTCCAGTTGAAATTTCGGTTTTTGAAGACCGTTCATTTACATTCATCACAAAAACTCCGCCGGCTGCTGTACTTCTTAAGAAAGCAGCAGGTATTGAGTCTGGTTCCGGTGAACCAAACCGCAATAAAGTAGCGACAGTAAAACGCGATAAAGTTCGCGAAATCGCTGAAACAAAAATGCCTGACCTTAACGCAGCTAGTGTTGAAGCAGCTATGCGCATGGTTGAGGGAACTGCCCGCAGCATGGGTATTGTGATTGAAGACTAATTGTTCTTAGACGTTGTTCAAGGGTTGCGCTGTGAATGTATTTCGTAATTACTTCACACGCAACCTTTATTCGTGGGAGGTTATTCCGCTAAAACCACATAAGGAGGAAGTTTTAAATGGCTAAAAAAGGTAAAAAGTTTCAAGAAGCAGCGAAGCTTGTTGATCGTACAGCAACTTACGCTATTGACGAAGCAGTTGAATTAGTAAAGAAAACAAACTTTGCGAAATTTGATGCAACAGTAGAGGCAGCTTTCCGTCTTGGAGTAGATCCAAAGAAAGCTGATCAACAAATCCGTGGAGCAGTTGTGCTTCCAAACGGAACTGGTAAAACACAAAAAGTTTTAGTGTTTGCGAAAGGTGAAAAAGCGAAAGAAGCAGAAGCAGCTGGAGCAGATTATGTAGGAGATGCAGACTATATCAACAAGATTCAACAAGGTTGGTTCGAGTTTGATGTAATCGTAGCTACTCCTGACATGATGGGTGAAGTTGGTAAGCTTGGTCGTGTGCTTGGACCTAAAGGTCTTATGCCAAACCCTAAAACTGGAACAGTTACTTTTGATGTAACGAAAGCTGTTCAAGAAATTAAAGCAGGTAAAGTAGAATACCGTGTTGATAAAGCTGGTAACATCCATGTGCCAATTGGTAAAGTTTCTTTTGACAACCAAAAGTTAATTGAAAACTTCAACACAATTTTTGACACAATGTTAAAAGCTAAACCATCTGCAGCAAAAGGCACATACATGAAGAATGTTACAATCACTTCAACAATGGGTCCTGGCGTCAAGGTAGATCCTTCTTCTGTAGCTGTTGCAAAATAAGTTGACAACAGATTTCGAATTTGATATAATTCATTTTGTTGCAAAATAATTGAACATTTATACCGTAGACAGCAGGTGCTGAAAAGCTTAATTTCCCGCCGAGGTAATACGAATATATAGAGTGTGGCTCTGTGCTGTACTTTTCGTAACCTCCATGTCTACTGACGTGGAGGTTTTTTACTTTCATCTAAGGTATGAATGGACAAGCAGAATAGCAAATTATTTGTTTTGCTATAGAAATCTACAGGAGGTGTAAAAGATGAGCAGTGTAATCGAGCAAAAGAAACAGTTAGTAAACGACATCGCTGACAAGTTTAAAAACAGTGCATCTACAGTAATCGTAGACTACCGTGGATTAACAGTTAGCCAAGTAACTGAACTTCGTAAGCAGCTTCGTGAAGCTGGTGTTGAATTTAAAGTATACAAAAACACTTTAACTCGCCGTGCAGCTGAAACTGCGGAGATTTCTGGATTAGATGAATTCTTAACTGGCCCGAATGCAATTGCATTCAGTACAGAAGACGTTATCGCACCAGCAAAAATTCTTAACAGCTTCGCTAAAGCAAACGAAGCATTGGAAATTAAAGCGGGTGTTCTAGAAGGAAACGTTGTAACGGTAGAAGAAGTGAAAGCTCTTGCTGAACTTCCATCTCGCGAAGGACTTCTTTCTATGCTACTCAGCGTACTACAAGCTCCAATGCGCAACTTCGCTCTTGCAGCGAAAGCAGTTGCAGATCAAAAAGAAGAACAAGGCGCGTAAGCTGATTTTTTCAGAAACAGCCTAAACGAATAAAAAGAAAGTAAAAACAAGGAGGAAACTTTAAAATGACTAAAGAACAAATCATTGATGCGATTAAAGAAATGTCCGTTCTTGAATTGAACGACTTAGTAAAAGCAATTGAAGAAGAATTTGGTGTAACTGCAGCTGCTCCAGTAGCAGTAGCAGGCGGAGCTGCTGGCGGAGAAGCTGCAGCTGAGAAAACTGAGTTTGACGTTGTGCTTACTGAAGCAGGCGCTCAAAAAATCAAAGTTATCAAAGTTGTTCGTGAAGTTACAGGTCTTGGCCTTAAAGAAGCGAAAGAGCTTGTTGATAACACTCCGAAACCAGTTAAAGAAGGAGCTTCTAAAGAAGAAGCTGAAGAAATCAAAGCTAAACTTGAAGAAGTTGGCGCTGGCGTAGAAGTTAAGTAATTAAGTAGTAAAGATACAAAGCCCGCTGGATCCAGCGGGCTTTTATTTATGAACGGGCGCTTCTGTTTTCTGTTGTGTAGCTGTTCAAAGTCATGAGCCTGTCTTATGCCTGTTGCAGCGAGTCAAGGCGCTTCCGCTTTTCTAAATAAATTGTTAGGATGGAGGGGCAGATATGACCAATCATTATTTTTCACAGACACCCGGCAGTGAGAGTGATCCGCGGTTTTGGGAATATACTTTAAAGGGCCGGAAATTTCGCTTTAAAACAGATACAGGTGTTTTCTCTAAAAAAGAAGTAGATTTTGGTTCGCGTCTTTTAATTGAAACGTTTGAGTCTCCTGAAGTAGAAGGGCCATTTCTTGACGCTGGTTGTGGATATGGGCCGATCGGTCTTTCTATTGCTTCCGCTTTTCCTGATAGAACTGTTCACATGATCGATGTAAATCAGCGAGCTCTTTCATTAGCGAAGGAAAATGCAGCTCTTAACCAGATTGGGAACGTTAAAATTTATGAAAGCGACCGCCTAGAAGAAGTTAATGAACAGGGGTTTGCTGCTGTGCTGACAAATCCGCCTATACGGGCAGGTAAAAAAGTGGTGTTTGATTTTTTTCATCAAAGCTATGAGAAGCTTGCTGAAGGTGGAGTGTTGTGGGTTGTTATTCAAAAAAAGCAAGGGGCTCCTTCTGCTTTGAAAGAAATAGAATCACTCTTTGGAAATGCTGAAATGATTGATCGTTCAAAAGGGTATTATATTATCAAGGCGGAAAAAGTTGACTCGTAAATGGCTCTATGTTATTATTATAAAATGCCAGAATAATAATTGTGACCATTTTTGCTATAATTTCTTTTAGATAGTATAATTAGTGGTTGAAATGGCTACGATGCTAAAATAATAGTTCATCACGCGTAAAATGAGGTTTTCTTTGAAAAAACCTTTTTCTTTTTGTCTTACAGTAAGGCTGAATGCCTGCTATAAGAAGCATATAGGCAACTAAAACGCTTGATTTGAGGGGTGAATCAGTTGGTAGGTCAACTAGTTCAGTATGGACGACACCGCCAGCGCAGAAGCTATGCGCGCATTAGTGAAGTTTTAGAATTACCAAATCTCATTGAAATTCAAACATCCTCCTATCAGTGGTTTCTTGATGAGGGCTTGAGAGAGATGTTTCAGGATATTTCTCCTATTGAAGATTTCACTGGTAACCTTGCATTGGAGTTTATCGATTACAGTCTCGGAGAACCGAAATATCCGGTGGATGAGTCTAAGGAGCGCGATGTCACGTATTCTGCTCCGCTTCGAGTAAAGGTCCGTCTTTTAAATAAAGAGACTGGTGAAGTGAAGGATCAGGAAGTGTTCATGGGGGACTTCCCACTCATGACTGAAACAGGAACATTTATTATTAATGGAGCAGAGCGCGTTATCGTCTCCCAGCTTGTTCGTTCCCCAAGTGTGTATTACAGCGGGAAAATGGACAAAAACGGGAAGCGCGGATTTACTGCTACTGTTATTCCGAACCGCGGAGCCTGGTTGGAGTATGAAACAGATGCAAAGGATATTGTATATGTTCGTATTGACCGTACACGTAAATTACCAGTTACTGTGTTGTTGCGTGCTCTCGGGTTTGGCTCTGATCAAGAAATCATTGATCTTATAGGTGACAACGAATATATCCGCAATACGCTCGAAAAAGACAATACGGAGAGCACGGAAAAAGCACTTATTGAAATTTATGAGCGCTTGCGTCCGGGCGAACCGCCAACAGTCGAAAATGCTAAGAGTTTGCTGATTTCTCGTTTCTTTGATCCGAAACGCTACGATTTGGCTAGTGTGGGACGCTACAAAATGAACAAAAAACTCCACACAAAAAATCGTCTCTTCGGACAACGTCTTGCTGAAACATTGGCAGACCCAGAGACTGGTGAAATTATTGCGGAAAAAGGAACGCTTCTTGACCGCCGCGCACTTGATAAGATTATACCAAACCTTGAAAACGGTGTAGGCTTCAAAACTTATCGTCAATCAGGCGGGGTAGTAGAAGAAGATGTTGTTGTTCAATCTATTAAGATTTATGCCCCGAACAATGAAGATGAAAAGATCATTAATGTTATTGGAAATGGCTTCCCAGATGTGAATGTAAAACATATCACACCAGCTGATATCATCGCATCTATCGGTTATTTCTTTAACTTGCTATATGGAGTAGGGGACACAGATGACATTGATCACCTGGGTAACCGTCGTCTTCGTTCTGTCGGCGAATTGCTCCAAAATCAATTCCGTATTGGATTATCTCGTATGGAGCGTGTTGTTCGCGAACGGATGTCCATTCAGGATACAAACACGATTACACCACAGCAGTTAATTAATATCCGGCCGGTTATTGCGTCGATCAAAGAGTTCTTTGGAAGCTCTCAGCTTTCACAGTTCATGGATCAAACAAATCCGCTGGCAGAATTAACACATAAGCGTCGTTTATCAGCGCTTGGACCTGGTGGATTAACAAGGGAACGTGCAGGCTTTGAAGTGCGTGACGTTCACTATTCCCACTATGGCCGTATGTGTCCGATTGAAACGCCTGAGGGACCGAATATCGGATTGATTAACTCATTATCTACTTATGCAAAGGTTAATCGTTTCGGCTTTATTGAAACGCCATACCGGAAAGTAGATCCTGATACAGGAAGAGTTACAGACCGAATTGATTATTTGACAGCTGACGAAGAAGATAACTACGTAGTAGCGCAAGCGAACGTCCGGCTTAACCCAGACGGCTCGTTTGCCGATGAAGAAGTAGTTGCCCGCTTCCGAAGTGAAAACACAGTGGTGAAACGTGAGCGTGTAGACTATATGGACGTATCACCAAAACAGGTAGTATCTGCTGCGACAGCTTGTATTCCGTTCTTGGAAAACGATGACTCGAACCGTGCATTAATGGGAGCGAACATGCAGCGTCAAGCCGTGCCTTTAATGCAGCCGGAAGCCCCAATTGTCGGTACTGGAATGGAGTACGTTTCAGGTAAAGACTCTGGAGCCGCCGTTATTTGTAAACGAGCAGGAATTGTTGAGCATGTAGAAGCGAGAGAAATCTGGGTACGTCGTATAGAGGAAGTAGACGGAAAAGAAGTAAAAGGTGACCTTGATAAGTATCGCCTGCTTAAGTTCATCCGTTCTAACCAAGGTACATGTTACAACCAGCGCCCAATCGTAAGCGTAGGTGACCGCGTAACAAAAGGTGAGATTCTTGCTGACGGACCTTCTATGGAAAAAGGCGAGCTTGCTTTAGGACGCAACGTAATGGTCGGCTTCATGACTTGGGACGGCTATAACTACGAGGATGCCATCATCATGAGCGAACGTCTTGTGAAAGATGATGTCTATACGTCTATTCATATTGAAGAATATGAATCAGAATCACGTGATACAAAACTTGGACCAGAAGAGATCACTCGTGATATTCCAAACGTTGGAGAAGATGCGCTTCGCAATCTTGACGAACGTGGAATTATCCGTATTGGAGCCGAGGTAAAAGATGGCGATCTTCTTGTTGGGAAAGTAACGCCAAAAGGTGTCACTGAATTAACTGCAGAAGAACGGCTTTTACATGCGATCTTCGGAGAAAAAGCACGTGAAGTGCGTGACACGTCTTTACGGGTACCACATGGAGGCGGCGGAATCGTCCTTGATGTGAAAGTATTCAACCGTGAAGATGGTGACGAATTGCCACCAGGCGTTAATCAGCTTGTTCGTGTGTATATCGTCCAAAAACGTAAAATCTCTGAAGGGGATAAAATGGCCGGACGTCACGGAAACAAAGGGGTTATCTCCCGAATTTTACCGGAAGAAGACATGCCTTATCTTCCTGACGGCACGCCAATCGATATCATGTTAAACCCATTAGGGGTACCTTCACGTATGAACATCGGACAGGTAATGGAGCTGCACTTAGGTATGGCTGCCCGTTATTTAGGAATGCACGTAGCAACTCCGGTATTCGATGGAGCAACAGAAGATGATGTATGGGAAACAATTGAAGAAGCAGGCATGTCACGTGACGCGAAAACTGTCCTTTATGATGGTCGCAGCGGAGAGCCGTTTGATAACCGTGTATCTGTCGGTATCATGTATATGATCAAACTGGCTCACATGGTTGACGATAAACTTCATGCCCGTTCAACAGGTCCTTACTCTCTCGTTACTCAGCAGCCGCTTGGAGGTAAAGCTCAATTCGGTGGTCAGCGTTTTGGAGAGATGGAAGTGTGGGCGCTTGAAGCTTATGGTGCTGCTTATACACTTCAAGAAATTCTTACTGTCAAATCCGATGACATTGTTGGTCGTGTAAAAACATATGAAGCGATTGTCAAAGGCGAAAATGTTCCGGAGCCAGGAGTTCCTGAATCATTTAAAGTCTTGATTAAAGAACTTCAAAGTTTGGGAATGGACGTTAAGATTATGTCTGGAGACGACCAGGAAATTGAAATGCGTGATTTGGAAGACGAGGATGACATTCAACAGGCAGATACATTAAATATCGCCCCCGAAGAAAACTTGTCTGAAAAAGTAAGTTCAACGGATTAATCTATTAGCAGGCCGGGGAATTCCAACAGCTTTCTCCGGCTGTCTTTAATAAATAGCAGTTTAAGCATACTGGTTAGAACCTGTAGACTGAAAGGGAGGTAGGCCCCTTGCTAGATGTAAACAATTTCGAATACATGAAAATCGGTCTGGCATCACCTGATAAAATTAGATCTTGGTCATATGGTGAAGTGAAAAAACCGGAAACGATTAACTATCGTACATTAAAACCAGAAAAAGATGGATTGTTTTGTGAGCGTATTTTCGGACCTACAAAAGACTGGGAATGTCATTGTGGGAAATATAAGAGAGTTCGTTATAAAGGCGTTGTCTGTGACCGCTGTGGTGTAGAAGTAACAAAAGCCAAAGTGCGTCGTGAACGTATGGGTCACATTGAATTGGCGGCTCCTGTTTCACATATCTGGTATTTTAAAGGAATTCCAAGTCGTATGGGACTCGTTCTCGATATGTCCCCGCGTGCGCTGGAGGAAGTGATCTACTTTGCTTCTTACGTAGTAACAGAAGCTGGTGATACGGCGCTTGAGAAGAAGCAGCTGCTTTCTGAAAAAGAATACCGTGCGTACCGTGAAAAATACGGAAATAAGTTCCAAGCATCTATGGGTGCAGAAGCGATTAAAAAGCTGCTTCAAGATATTGATCTTGAAAAAGAAGTAGATTTTCTTAAAGAAGAATTAAAGAGTGCACAAGGCCAGCGTCGTACAAGAGCGATTAAGCGTCTAGAAGTGATTGAGGCGTTCCGTCACTCTGGAAATAATCCAAGCTGGATGATTTTAGACGTGCTTCCTGTTATCCCGCCAGAACTTCGTCCAATGGTACAGTTGGATGGCGGTCGTTTTGCGACTTCCGATTTAAATGACCTGTATCGTCGGGTAATCAACCGGAACAATCGTTTGAAGCGTTTGCTTGATCTTGGTGCACCAAGCATCATCGTGCAAAATGAAAAGCGGATGCTGCAAGAAGCAGTAGATGCTCTAATCGATAATGGTCGTCGTGGTCGTCCTGTTACAGGTCCTGGTAACCGTCCGTTAAAATCACTTTCACACATGTTGAAAGGAAAGCAAGGCCGTTTCCGTCAAAACTTGTTAGGAAAGCGTGTTGACTACTCAGGCCGTTCCGTTATCGTCGTTGGACCTAACCTGAAAATGTATCAGTGTGGTCTTCCGAAAGAAATGGCACTTGAATTGTTCAAGCCATTTGTTATGAAGGAGCTTGTTGAAAAAGGACTTGCTCATAACATTAAGAGTGCAAAACGTAAAATTGAACGCGTACAGCCAGAAGTATGGGATGTACTTGAAGAGGTTATTAAGGAACACCCAGTTCTTTTAAACCGGGCACCAACTCTTCACCGTCTCGGTATTCAGGCGTTTGAGCCTACACTAGTAGAAGGGCGTGCAATTCGTCTTCATCCGCTCGTTTGTACAGCATACAATGCTGACTTCGATGGAGACCAGATGGCCGTTCACGTACCGCTATCAGCAGAAGCACAAGCAGAAGCGCGTATGCTCATGCTAGCAGCCCAAAACATCTTGAATCCAAAAGACGGAAAGCCAGTTGTTACTCCATCTCAGGACATGGTATTAGGAAACTATTACTTAACTCTTGAGCGTGAAGACGCAATTGGTGAAGGCATGATTTTTAAAGATGTGAATGAAGCATTGATTGCCTATCAAAATGGCTATGTCCATCTTCATACGAGAGTAGCTGTCGCTGCTTCCGCTTTAAATAATCAAACGTTTACTGAAGAGCAAAACAAGAAGCTTCTTATTACAACAGTCGGAAAGATGGTCTTTAATGAAATTCTTCCGGACACCTTCCCTTACATCAATGAGCCAACAAATACCAACCTGGTAGAGAAGACACCAGAAAAGTATTTTGTTGAGCCGACTGAAAATGTAAGAGAGCATATTAAGAAGCAAGAGTTGATTGCTCCATTTAAGAAAAAAATCCTTGGAAACATCATCGCAGAAGTATTTAAACGCTTCAAAATTACTGAAACATCTAAAATGCTTGACCGCATGAAAGATCTAGGATTTAAGCATTCAACTAAAGCCGGTATCACAGTAGGTGTCGCGGACATCGTGGTATTAGGCGAAAAAGAACAAATTCTGAAAGAAGCACAATTAAAAGTTGATAATGTCATGAAGCAGTTCAGACGTGGTTTAATTACCGAGGAAGAACGTTACGATCGCGTTATTTCTGTCTGGAGCGCGGCAAAAGACACGATTCAAGGTAAATTGATGGCTTCATTAGATAAGCGGAACCCAATCTTCATGATGAGTGATTCAGGTGCCCGTGGTAACGCGTCTAACTTTACGCAGCTTGCGGGGATGCGTGGTCTGATGGCCAACCCGGCTGGGCGGATCATTGAACTTCCAATCAAATCAAGTTTCCGTGAAGGTTTAACCGTATTGGAATACTTTATTTCTACACATGGAGCGCGTAAAGGTCTGGCGGATACAGCTCTTAAAACAGCTGACTCTGGTTACTTGACTCGTCGTCTTGTCGATGTTGCCCAAGATGTTATTGTTCGTGAGGATGACTGTGGAACAGATCGTGGTCTTCTGATCCGTTCAATTAAAGAGGGAACTGAAATTATTGAACCATTGGAAGAGCGCCTTGTTGGCCGTTACGCTAGAAAAACAATTGCTAATCCTGAAACTGGCGAAATCATTGCAAGAGAGAATGATCTAATAGATGAGGACATGTCGAATGTTATTATCAATGCAGGTATTGAAGAAGTGTGGATTCGCTCTGCCTTTACTTGTAATACTCGCCACGGCGTATGTAAAAAATGTTACGGCCGCAACCTTGCAACTGGCCAGCAGGTAGAGGTTGGCGAAGCGGTTGGTATCATTGCTGCCCAATCAATTGGAGAGCCTGGTACACAGTTAACAATGCGTACATTCCATACAGGTGGGGTAGCTGGAGACGATATCACTCAAGGTTTGCCTCGTATCCAGGAATTGTTCGAAGCGCGTAATCCGAAAGGGCAAGCGGTTATTTCTGAAATTGACGGCGTCGTCACAGCAATTAATGAAGGGCGCGACCGTCAGCAGGAAATCGTTGTACAAAGCGATGTAGAAAGCCGCACGTACACGGCTCCTTATACAGCACGACTAAAAGTAACTGTTAATGATCAAGTGAAGCGTGGTCAAGAGCTGACAGAAGGTTCTATCGATCCGAAAGAATACTTGAAAATTACCGATGTTTCTTCTGTTCAAGAATATTTGCTGCGTGAAGTACAAAAGGTATATCGTATGCAAGGGGTAGAAATTGGTGACAAGCATATTGAGGTAATGGTACGTCAAATGCTTCGTAAAGTACGGGTAATTGATGCTGGAGAAACAGATGTATTACCAGGAAGCTTACTTGAAATTCACCAATTCAGAGATGCCAATGAACAAGCGTTGCTTGAAGGCAAGATACCAGCAACAGGCCGACCTGTTCTTCTCGGTATCACGAAGGCGTCCTTAGAAACTGATTCCTTCTTGTCTGCAGCATCCTTCCAGGAAACAACTCGCGTATTAACTGATGCGGCTATCAAAGGAAAACGCGATGAACTTCTAGGCTTGAAAGAAAACGTTATTATCGGAAAACTCGTTCCAGCAGGAACAGGTATGCAAAGATATCGTAATTCTGAGCCGGTTTTAGCGACGTCTGAAGAATCCGTAACAGTAGAATAATAAGCGCGTGCTAAAAGGGACCGCACATACGAGACTTTTTAGCAAATTATATGTCCGGGGCCGGCTTTTCCGGCTCCGGCATAATAATTTATTTTCATAGTTGACATTTAAAAACATGAGTGATAATATAATCAAGGTGCTCCTATGAACCTTGTTACTTTGGAGGATGTTTATATGTCTTATGATAAAGTAGCGAAGGCACAAAGCTTGGCAATAGGAACAAAACAAACAGTGAGAGCTCTTGAAAGAAATCAAGCTCAGCAAGTAATGATCGCTGCTGATGCCAGTCCCTTTTTAATGAAAAAGGTAGAAGAACTGGCCGAGCAAAAAGCAGTGCCGGTTACTTATGTGGATTCTATGCTAAAGCTAGGAAAAACATGTGGAATTGATGTCAAGGCCGCCGCTGTTGCTATTATTAATGAATAATGTTTTTGCATGAAAGTGCAAAGACTTTGTTTTTAATTTAAAATGGTCCACCTGGATGTGTGGGCTTAAGAAAAAAGGAAGGGAGGATTTTCATATGCCTACTATTAACCAGTTAGTGCGTAAACCTCGTAAATCAAAAACAACTAAATCCAAATCACCAGCGCTTAACAAAGGCTATAACAGCTTTAAAAAAGCGCAAACGGATATTAATTCACCGCAAAAACGTGGAGTTTGTACTCGTGTTGGTACAATGACACCGAAAAAGCCTAACTCGGCTTTGCGTAAATATGCCCGTGTTCGTTTGAGCAACGGTATCGAAGTGAATGCTTATATTCCTGGTATTGGACATAACCTTCAAGAGCACAGCGTTGTGTTGATTCGTGGAGGAAGAGTAAAAGATTTACCAGGGGTTCGTTATCACATCGTTCGTGGTGCGCTTGATACTGCCGGCGTAGAATCTCGTCGTCAAGGCCGTTCTAAATACGGAATGAAGCGTCCAAAAGAAGCTAAAAAATAAGAATCATTAACTTTATAATTGAAGGAATATATGAAAGGAGGAATTTACATGCCACGTAAAGGTCCTGTAGCGAAAAGAGATGTACTTCCAGATCCAATGTACAACTCTAAATTAGTTACTCGTCTCATCAACAAAATGATGGTTGACGGTAAAAGAGGTAAATCTCAAGCCATTCTTTATGCAGCATTCGATCTTATCCGCGAACGTACGGGTAAAGATCCAATGGAAGTATTTGATCAAGCCATTAAAAACATCATGCCAGTATTAGAGGTTAGAGCACGCCGTGTAGGTGGTGCAAACTACCAAGTACCAGTTGAGGTTCGTCCTGAGCGTCGTACAACTCTTGGTCTTCGCTGGTTAGTGAACTATTCTCGTCTTCGTGGGGAGAAAACAATGGAAGAACGCCTTGCAGGTGAAATCCTTGATGCAGCTAACAACACTGGTGCTTCAGTTAAGAAGCGTGAAGATACTCATAAAATGGCGGAAGCAAACAAAGCATTTGCTCATTACCGCTGGTAAGATTACTTTTAAAATATCTTAACTTAAGGAAGGAGAAAGACATACATGGCAAGAGAGTTCTCCTTAGAAAACACTCGAAATATCGGTATCATGGCGCACATCGATGCCGGTAAAACGACGACTACTGAGCGTATTCTTTACTACACAGGCCGTATCCATAAAATTGGTGAGACTCATGAAGGTGCGTCTCAAATGGACTGGATGGAACAAGAACAAGAACGTGGTATTACAATCACTTCTGCTGCGACAACTGCTCAGTGGAAAGGCCATCGTGTAAACATCATTGACACACCAGGACACGTAGACTTCACTGTTGAAGTTGAACGTTCCCTTCGTGTTCTTGATGGTGCAGTAACTGTACTTGATGCTCAATCTGGTGTTGAGCCGCAAACAGAAACTGTTTGGCGCCAAGCAACTACGTACGGCGTTCCACGTATCGTGTTTGTTAACAAAATGGATAAGATTGGTGCAGACTTCATTTACTCTGTCGGCACAATCCATGACCGTTTAATGGCAAACGCTCATCCAATTCAACTTCCAATCGGTGCTGAAGATCAATTCCGCGGCATCATTGACTTAATTGAAATGAAAGCTACGTTCTACGGAAATGACCTTGGAACTGAAATCGAAGAAGGGGAAATCCCAGAAGATATGCAAGACCAAGCGGAAGAATACCGTGAGAAACTAATCGAAGCTATTTCAGAATTCGATGAAGAAATCATGGAAAAATATCTTGGCGGCGAAGAAATCACAATCCCAGAAATCAAAGCCGCTATCCGTAAAGGTACAGTTAACGTTGAGTTCTTCCCTGTGCTTTGTGGAACAGCGTTCAAAAACAAAGGTGTTCAATTAATGCTAGATGCTGTTATTGATTATCTTCCTGCTCCAACAGATGTACCTAACATTAAAGGTACTTTACCGGACAGCGATGAAGAAGTAACTCGTCCATCATCTGATGACGCACCATTCTCAGCTTTAGCGTTTAAAGTTATGACTGACCCTTACGTTGGTAAGTTGACGTTCTTCCGTGTGTATTCTGGTATTTTACAATCTGGTTCATACGTACAGAACTCTACTAAAGGCAAGCGTGAGCGTGTAGGTCGTATTCTTCAAATGCATGCGAACTCTCGTGAAGAAATCTCTGAAGTGCATGCAGGGGATATCGCTGCTGCAGTTGGTCTAAAAGACACAACTACAGGAGACACTCTTTGTGACGAGAAGAACCTCGTTATTTTAGAGTCTATGGAATTCCCAGAGCCGGTTATCTCTTTGTCAGTTGAGCCGAAATCAAAAGGCGACCAAGACAAAATGACAACTGCTCTACAAAAACTTCAAGAGGAAGACCCAACTTTCCGTGCAGAAACAAATCCTGAAACAGGACAAGTTGTTATCTCCGGTATGGGTGAGCTTCACTTAGATATCATCGTAGACCGTATGCGTCGTGAATTTAAAGTAGAAGCAAACGTGGGTGCTCCACAAGTAGCTTACCGTGAAACTTTCCGTGGTTCTGCTCAAGTAGAAGGGAAGTTTGCCCGCCAATCTGGTGGACGCGGACAATACGGTCACGTATGGATCGAGTTTTCACCTAACGAAGAGGGTGCTGGTTTTGAATTTGAAAACGGCATCGTCGGTGGGGTTGTTCCTCGTGAATATATCCCAGCTGTTCAAGCTGGTCTTCAAGATGCATTGCAAAACGGTGTTATTGCTGGCTATCCATTAATCGACATTAAAGCAAGACTGTTTGACGGTTCTTACCATGATGTTGACTCCAGTGAGATGGCGTTCAAAATTGCAGCATCTATGGCATTGAAAAATGCAGCTTCTAAATGTAATCCGGTTCTTCTTGAGCCAATGATGAAAGTAGAAGTTGTTATTCCTGATGAATACCTTGGAGATATTATGGGTGACATCACTTCCCGTCGTGGACGTGTAGAAGGTATGGAAGCCCGCGGTAACGCTCAAGTAGTAAAAGCATTCGTTCCACTTTCTGAAATGTTTGGTTACGCTACTTCACTACGTTCCAATACACAAGGTCGCGGAACTTATTCTATGCACTTTGACCACTATGAAGAAGTGCCAAAATCAGTTTCCGAAGAAATCATCAAGAAAAATAAAGGTCAATAATTGATTTATGCTTCTTAATGAAGTATAAATACAATGTAAGCTTTGGTATCTTTGAAGTCGGAAACCTTTCCGCCTTCAAAGTCCCTATATAAATTAATTAATTTGACAATTCAAAGGAGGATTTCCTAATGGCTAAGGAAAAATTCGACCGTTCCAAAACACATGCGAATATCGGTACAATTGGTCACGTTGACCATGGTAAAACAACTTTAACAGCAGCAATCACAACTGTTCTTGCTAAAAAAGGCGGCAGTGAAGCACGTGGTTACGACCAAATCGACAACGCTCCAGAAGAGCGCGAGCGCGGTATCACAATCAATACTTCTCACGTTGAATATGAAACTGAAAATCGTCACTATGCACACGTTGACTGCCCAGGACATGCTGACTACGTTAAAAACATGATCACTGGTGCTGCACAAATGGACGGCGGTATCCTAGTAGTATCTGCTGCTGACGGTCCAATGCCACAAACTCGTGAGCACATCCTTCTTTCTCGCCAAGTAGGTGTTCCTTACCTTGTAGTATTCTTAAACAAATGCGACATGGTAGACGACGAAGAGCTTCTTGAGCTTGTAGAAATGGAAGTACGTGACCTTCTTTCTGAGTACGAATTCCCTGGAGATGACGTACCAGTAATCAAAGGTTCTGCTCTTAAAGCACTTGAAGGTGAAGCTGAGTGGGAAGAAAAAATCATCGAGCTTATGGACGCTGTTGATGAGTACATCCCAACTCCAGAACGTGACACTGAAAAACCATTCATGATGCCTGTTGAGGATGTATTCTCAATCACTGGCCGTGGTACAGTTGCAACTGGACGTGTTGAGCGTGGACAAGTTAAAGTCGGTGACGTTATCGAAATCATCGGTTTAACTGAAGAGCCAAAATCTACTACTGTAACTGGTGTAGAAATGTTCCGTAAGCTTCTTGACTATGCTGAAGCTGGTGACAACATCGGTGCCCTTCTTCGTGGTGTAGCACGTGAAGAAATCCAACGTGGACAAGTACTTGCTAAGCCAGGTTCAATCACTCCACACACTAACTTCAAAGCTGAAGTTTACGTTTTATCTAAAGAAGAGGGTGGACGTCATACTCCATTCTTCTCAAACTACCGTCCACAGTTCTACTTCCGTACAACTGATGTAACTGGTATCGTTCAACTTCCTGAAGGCGTAGAAATGGTTATGCCTGGAGACAACGTTGAAATGACAGTAGAACTTATTTCTCCGATCGCGATCGAAGAAGGTACAAAGTTCTCTATCCGTGAAGGCGGCCGTACAGTAGGCGCTGGCGTTGTAGCTTCAATCCAAAAATAATAACTGTTTAAAAAGCAGGCGGCTCTCGCCTGCTTTTTTTATTTAAAAGACTCTATTTCTTCTATTGATATGCAGCCATAATGTGTGTATAATAGTAAAAGTGTGCTAGAGAAGAAATATAGCAAATACAGTTGCATACATCAAAAACTTCGTGTATAATTAACAACGTTGGTTTTTGACAGCGATGATGCAGAAGGTTGCTGACACACCCGGCCGCTTTGCCATGGCGAGTGTCGCCAGGATATTTCTGCGGAGAATGTCTATTAGCAAATAGGCGGAAAAGGAGGGAAAATAATGGCAAAAGAAAAAATTCGTATTCGTTTGAAAGCATATGATCACAGAATTTTAGATCAATCAGCAGAAAAGATTGTTGAAACAGCAAAACGTTCTGGTGCTAACGTATCGGGTCCAATCCCTTTACCAACAGAGAAATCTGTTTACACAATCTTACGTGCGGTTCATAAGTACAAAGATTCTCGTGAGCAATTCGAGATGCGTACTCATAAACGTTTAATCGATATTGTGAATCCAACACCACAAACTGTTGATTCATTAATGCGTTTAGACTTGCCATCAGGCGTTGATATTGAAATTAAACTTTAATTATTATAAAAAATTATTAATTCAGGAGGTGTGACTCATGACCAAAGGAATCTTAGGAAGAAAAATCGGTATGACTCAAGTATTTGCTGAAAACGGTGAACTAATTCCAGTTACTGTGATTGAAGCAACGCCTAACGTTGTACTGCAAAAGAAAACGATCGAAAGCGACGGCTATGAAGCTATTCAGTTAGGTTTCGACGACAAGCGCGAAAAGCTTGCGAACAAACCAGCTAAAGGTCACGTTGCAAAAGCTAACACTGCACCTAAGCGCTTCATTCGTGAGTTCCGTAACTTCGGTGAAGAAGTAGAAGTTGGTCAAGAGGTTAAGGTTGATGTTTTCGCTGAAGGAGATATCATCGACGTAACAGGAGTATCAAAAGGTAAAGGATTCCAAGGTGCGATTAAGCGCCACGGACAAAGCCGCGGACCTATGTCTCACGGTTCTCGTTACCATCGTCGCCCAGGTTCTATGGGACCAGTTGCTCCAAACCGTGTATTCAAAAATAAATTACTTCCAGGCCGTATGGGTGGCGAACAAATCACTATCCAAAACCTGCAAGTAGTGAAAGTTGATACAGAGCGCAACGTAATCCTAGTTAAAGGTAACGTACCTGGACCTAAAAAATCTTTAGTGAAAATCCAAAGTGGATTGAAAGCGAAATAATCGATTTTTTCTAGAAAGGAGGAAACAAGAATGCCAAAAGTTACAGTATTAAACCAAAGCGGAGCTGAAGTTGGTGAAATCGAACTGAACGATTCCGTTTTCGGTATTGAACCTAATCAACATGTTTTATTTGAAGCAGTAATGATGCAGCGTGCGTCTTTACGTCAAGGAACAAGCAAAGTTAAAAACCGTTCTGAAGTGAGTGGCGGCGGCCGCAAACCGTGGCGTCAAAAAGGTACTGGACGTGCTCGTCAAGGATCTATTCGTTCTCCACAATGGCGCGGAGGCGGAACAGTTTTTGGACCAGTTCCACGTAGCTACAGCTACAAATTACCGAAAAAAGTTCGTCGCTTAGCGATCAAATCTGCCCTTTCTTCTAAAGTTAAAGAGCAAAATATCATTGTATTGGAAGCATTAGCTTTTGACGCTCCAAAAACAAAAGAGTTCGCAAGCGTATTGAAAAATCTTTCTGTGAACAGCAAAGCGCTAGTTGTAACAGAAGCATTAAACGAAAATGTTGCACTATCTGCACGCAATATTCCTGGTGTTACAGTAGTAGATGCAAGCGGCGTTAGTGTATTAGACGTTCTTGGACACGAGAAACTTATTATCACTAAAGCAGCTGTTGAAAAAGTAGAGGAGGTGCTTGCATAATGGATGCTCGCGATATCATTAAGCGCCCCGTTATTACAGAACATTCAACTGAAATCATGGCTGATAAAAAATATACGTTTGAAGTTGATGTAAAAGCTAACAAAACTCAAGTTAAAGATGCTATCGAAGAAATCTTTGGCGTGAAAGTAGCAAAAGTCAACATCTTGAACTACAAAGGTAAATTCAAGCGTATGGGTCGTTATGCAGGTTATACAAACAAACGCCGTAAAGCGGTTGTTACATTAACTCAAGACAGCAAAGAAATCGAACTATTTGAAGTTTAATTCAACATTTTAAGAAGAGGAGGGAAATGACATGGCGATTAAAAAGTATAAACCAACGTCAAACGGCCGTCGTAATATGACGTCATTAGATTTTGCTGAGCTTACAACTGACAAGCCAGAAAAATCATTATTGGCGCCTCTTAAAAAGAAAGGCGGTCGCAACAACCAAGGTAGAACTACAGTTCGTCATCAAGGTGGCGGCCATAAGCGTCAGTACCGTATTATCGATTTCAAACGCGATAAAGATGGTATACCAGGACGCGTTGCCACAATCGAGTATGATCCAAACCGTTCAGCAAACATTGCTTTGATCAATTATGTAGACGGTGAAAAACGTTACATCTTAGCACCAAAAAACCTTAAAGTCGGAATGGAAGTTATGTCCGGACCAGAAGCAGATATTAAAACAGGTAACGCTCTTCCTTTAGTTAACATTCCTGTAGGTACAGTTGTTCACAACATCGAGTTGAAGCCTGGTAAAGGTGGACAATTAGTGCGTTCAGCTGGTACATCTGCACAAGTGTTAGGTAAAGAAGGAAAATACGTTCTTGTTCGTTTGAATTCTGGTGAGGTTCGCATGATTCTTGCTACTTGCCGTGCAACTGTTGGCCAAGTGGGCAATGAGCAGCATGAACTTGTTAACATCGGTAAAGCAGGTCGCTCACGCTGGTTAGGCAAGAAGCCAACTGTTCGTGGATCTGTAATGAACCCGAATGACCATCCACACGGTGGTGGTGAAGGACGTTCGCCAATCGGACGTAAATCACCTGTTACACCTTGGGGCAAACCAACTCTTGGTTACAAAACTCGTAAGAAAACAAACAAAAGCGACAAGTTTATCGTTCGTAGTCGTAAAAAATAACGTGATTGCACTACGGTTCCGCTTGCGAACCGTAGACCAATTACGAAGGGAGGTACCAAAATGGGCCGTAGCTTGAAAAAAGGACCTTTTGTTGATGATCATTTATTCAATAAAATTGAAAAATTAAATGAAACTGAAAAGAAACAAGTTATAAAAACTTGGTCTCGCCGTTCAACAATCTTCCCAGCTTTTATCGGTCACACAATTGCTGTGTATGATGGCCGTAAGCATGTTCCTGTTTATGTAACAGAAGATATGGTAGGACACAAACTTGGTGAGTTTGCACCAACACGCACGTACAAAGGTCACGCTAGTGACGATAAAAAGACAAGACGTTAATGAGAGGAGGGTATCCTAATGGAAGCAAAAGCTGTCGTAAGAACAGTTCGTATTGCTCCTCGTAAAGCACGTTTAGTGGTAGATTTGATTCGAGGAAAGCAAGTGGGAGAAGCAATCGCTATTTTGCGTCATACACCAAAAGCTGCATCTCCGGTCGTTGAAAAATTACTCAACTCTGCAATTGCTAACGCAGAGCACAATTATGATATGGACGTTAACAACCTTGTTGTTAACAAAGTGTTTGTTGACGAAGGTCCAACTTTAAAACGTTTCCGTCCACGTGCAATGGGACGCGCAAGCGCAATTAATAAACGCACAAGCCACATCACAATCGTGGTATCAGAAAAGAAGGAGGGATAATTCGTGGGTCAAAAAGTACATCCTAATGGTTTACGTGTCGGTATCATCCGTGACTGGGATTCAAAATGGTACGCGGAAAAAGATTACGCAAGCCTTTTACATGAAGATCTTAAAGTTCGTGAATATATCGAAAGCCGTTTAAAAGATGCTTCTGTATCTCGAATTGAAATTGAGCGTGCTGCTAACCGCATCAACATCACTATTCATACAGCGAAGCCTGGTATGGTTATTGGTAAAGGTGGTTCTGAGGTTGAAGCACTTCGTAAGTCTTTAAACCAATTAACTGGCAAACGTGTTCATATTAACATCGTTGAAATTAAAAGAGCTGATTTAGATGCTAAACTTGTAGCAGAAAATATCGCTCGTCAATTAGAAAATCGTGTATCTTTCCGTCGTGCGCAAAAGCAAGCGATCCAACGCACAATCCGTGCTGGTGCAAAAGGAATTAAAACACAGGTTTCTGGACGTCTTGGCGGCGCAGATATCGCTCGTGCTGAGCACTACAGTGAAGGAACAGTTCCACTTCATACACTTCGCGCGGACATCGACTATGCGCATGTTGAAGCTGATACTACTTATGGTAAGCTTGGCGTGAAAGTATGGATTTATCGTGGAGAGGTTCTTCCTACGAAGAAGAAGTCTGAGGAAGGAGGAAAATAATCATGTTATTGCCTAAACGTGTGAAATACCGTCGTGTACACCGTGGAAAAATGCGCGGTCAAGCAAAAGGCGGCACAGAAGTAGCATTTGGTGAATACGGTCTACAAGCTCTTGAAGCTTCATGGATCACAAACCGTCAAATCGAAGCTGCCCGTATTGCGATGACTCGTTATATGAAACGTGGCGGTAAAGTATGGATCAAAATTTTCCCACATAAGCCTTACACTGCAAAACCTCTTGAAGTTCGGATGGGTTCCGGTAAAGGTGCTCCAGAAGGATGGGTAGCTGTAGTGAAACCAGGGAAAATCATGTTTGAAATTGCTGGGGTTCCTGAAGAAGTAGCTCGTGAAGCACTTCGTCTTGCAGCACACAAATTACCGGTTAAATGTAAATTTGTAAAACGAGAAGAAATTGGTGGTGAATCAAATGAAGGCTAATGAGATTGTTGAATTAACCACTACCGAAATTGAACAAAAACTTAAGTCTTTAAAAGAAGAGCTTTTTAATCTTCGTTTCCAATTAGCGACTGGTCAACTTGAAAACACTGCTCGCATCCGTGAAGTACGCAAAGCGATCGCTCGTATGAAAACTGTTATTCGTCAAAGAGAGATCGATGTTAACAATCGATAATTGAGAGGAGGTTTGCACAATGAGTGAACGTAATCAACGTAAAGTTTATACTGGACGTGTTGTCTCTGACAAAATGGACAAAACTGTCACTGTTCTTGTAGAAACTTACAAAAAGCACTCTCTTTACGGCAAACGCGTTAAGTACTCTAAAAAATTCAAAGCTCATGATGAGCTGAATGAAGCAAAAACTGGTGATGTTGTCCGCATCATGGAAACTCGCCCGTTATCTGCTACAAAACGCTTCCGTTTAGTTGAAGTTGTAGAAAAAGCAGTTATTATCTAATTCATTATTGTTCGGATAGAAAGTGAATCCGAAGGGAGGTAACATAAATGATCCAACAAGAATCTCGTTTAAAAGTAGCTGACAATTCAGGAGCACGTGAAGTGTTAACGATCAAAGTTCTTGGTGGCTCTGGCCGTAAAACTGCAAATGTCGGAGACATCATCGTCTGCACGGTGAAACAAGCAACACCAGGCGGCGTTGTCAAGAAGGGTGACGTAGTAAAAGCTGTTATCGTACGTACAAAACGTGGAATGCGCCGTAACGACGGATCTTATATCCGTTTCGATGAAAATGCGTGCGTAATCATTAAAGATGACAAGAGCCCTCGTGGAACTCGTATCTTTGGCCCAGTTGCACGTGAATTACGTGACAGCAACTTTATGAAAATTGTTTCTCTTGCTCCGGAAGTAATCTAATATAAAAGCAATTTTATCAACTTGGCCATTCAAGGAGGTGCGATAAAATGAATGTTAAAAAAGGCGATAAAGTAATGGTCATCACGGGCAAAGACAAAGGAAAAACAGGCATCGTGCTTGCAGCATTTCCTAAAAAAGACCGTGTGCTTGTAGAAGGGATTAATATCGTGAAAAAACATGCGAAACCTTCACAAGTAAATCCGCAAGGCGGAATTATTAGCCAGGAGGCACCTATTCACGTTTCTAACGTCATGCTTTTAGACCCGAAAACAAACGAACCTACTCGCGTAGGATACACAGTGGTTGACGGTAAAAAAGTACGTGTAGCAAAAAAATCTGGTGAAACTTTAGATAAATAATAAGCCTGTTAATGAAGGGAGGTACACTATATGAACCGCCTTAAAGCAAAGTTTAATGAAGAAATTACACCTGCTTTAATGAATAAATTTAATTACAAATCAGTAATGCAAGTACCGAAAGTTGAAAAGATCGTAGTTAATATGGGGGTAGGCGATGCTGTTCAAAATGCGAAAGCACTTGACACAGCTGTTGAAGAATTAGCATTAATCACTGGTCAAAAGCCAATGATTACTCGTGCGAAAAATTCGATCGCAGGCTTCCGTCTTCGTGAAGGTATGCCTATCGGAGCGAAAGTTACACTACGCGGTGAGCGTATGTACGAATTCCTCGATAAATTAATCGCTGTATCACTTCCACGTGTGCGTGACTTCCGTGGTGTTTCTAAAAAAGCATTTGACGGACGTGGCAACTACACACTTGGTGTGAAAGAGCAATTGATCTTCCCTGAAATTGATTACGATAAAGTAAGCAAAATCCGCGGTATGGATATCGTAATTGTAACAACTGCGAACACTGATGAAGAAGCTCGCGAATTGTTAACTCAACTTGGAATGCCGTTCCAAAAGTAATCTCTATAAAAAGGGAGGCGAAAATGTGGCTAAAAAATCAATGATTGCGAAGCAAAAGCGCACACCTAAATTTAAGGTGCAAGAGTATACACGCTGCGAACGTTGTGGGCGTCCACACTCTGTATACCGCAAATTTAAGCTTTGCCGTATTTGTTTCCGTGAACTTGCATATAAAGGACAAATTCCTGGTGTTAAAAAAGCTAGCTGGTAATACCCCGAATTGGGAAGGAGGTAAATAGAATGGTTATGACAGATCCTATTGCAGATTTGTTGACTCGCATTCGTAATGCGAATATGGTGCGTCACGAGAAGTTAGAAGTTCCTGCTTCTAATATCAAGAAAGAAATCGCTGAAATCTTAAAGCGTGAAGGTTTCGTACGCGATGTAGAATTCATCGAAGACAACAAGCAAGGCGTAATTCGTATTTTCTTAAAATACGGTGCGAACAACGAACGCGTTATCACTGGCTTAAAACGTATCAGTAAACCTGGTTTGCGCGTATACGCAAAAGCTGATGAAATGCCAAAAGTACTTAACGGCTTAGGTATTGCTCTTGTGTCAACATCTAATGGCGTATTAACAGATAAAGAAGCCCGTGCTAAGCAAGTGGGCGGCGAAGTATTAGCATACGTTTGGTAATATTCTTGTAATGAATGGAGGTGCAACATAATGTCTCGTGTAGGAAAAAAACCTATTGAGCTTCCAGAAGGCGTAACAGTAACAAACGATAACAACACAGTTACTGTAAAAGGACCAAAAGGTGAGCTTGTTAGAACATTTAACAAAGATATGAAAATTGAGATCGAAGGCAATGTCGTTACAGTCGTTCGTCCTTCTGAATCTAAAGAACACCGCACTATCCATGGTACGACTCGTGCGCTTTTATCTAACATGGTAGAAGGTGTATCTAAAGGTTTCGAAAAATCTCTTGAGTTAATCGGGGTTGGATACCGTGCTCAAAAACAAGGAAACAAACTTGTTCTGAACGTGGGTTACTCTCATCCGGTTGAAATGGAGCCAGAACAAGGCGTAGAAGTTGAAGTTCCTTCTAACACAAAAGTAATCGTTAGAGGTATCAGCAAAGAACGCGTTGGTGCTTTCGCTGCGAATGTTCGTGCAACACGTCCACCAGAGCCTTATAAAGGCAAAGGGATCCGTTATGAAGGCGAACACGTACGTCGTAAAGAAGGTAAGACAGGTAAGTAATGTCGCTTAAGTAAACGAAAGGAGTGACCACAATGATTACGAAGCAAGATAAGAATAAAACGCGTAAAAAGAGACATGTCCGTGTTCGTTCAAAAATCAGCGGTACTGCGTCTCGTCCACGCTTAAATATCTTCCGTTCTAATCAGCACTTGTACGCACAAGTAATTGATGATGTGAACGGTGTAACAATTGCCAGTGCTTCTACAATTGAAAAAGACTTCGGTTTAGAAAAAACAGGCAACACTGAAGCAGCTGCCAAAGTTGGCGAATTAGTTGCTAAAAGAGCGAGCGAAAAAGGCATCACATCCGTAGTATTTGACCGCGGAGGTTACTTATACCATGGTCGTGTAAAAGCTTTAGCAGAAGCAGCTCGCGAAAACGGACTAGAATTCTAATAAAGAAGGAGGGACAAATTAATGCGTCGCATTGATCCAAATAAACTTGAACTTGAAGAACGTGTAGTTACGGTCAATCGTGTAGCAAAAGTAGTAAAGGGCGGACGTCGTTTCCGTTTTACTGCGCTAGTGGTTGTTGGTGACAAGAACGGACACGTAGGCTTTGGAACGGGTAAAGCTCAAGAAGTACCTGATGCTATCCGCAAAGCAATTGAAGATGCAAAGAAAAACCTAATTGCTATTCCGATCGTTGGAACAACTATTCCACATGAAGTAATTGGCCGTTTTGGCGGTGGCGAAATCCTCTTGAAGCCTGCTTCTGAAGGTACTGGGGTTATCGCTGGTGGACCAGTTCGTGCGGTGCTTGAACTTGGCGGAGTAGAAAACATTCTTTCTAAATCACATGGTTCAAACACACCAATCAACATGGTACGCGCTACTCTTGAAGGAATTAAACAATTGAAGCGTGCAGAGGACGTTGCTAAATTACGCGGAAAATCAGTAGAAGAACTGTTAGGATAAGGAGGGATTTACAATGGCTGAAAAATTAACAATTACCCTCACTCGCAGCTTGATCGGTCGTCCGAAAGATCAACGTGAAACAGTTAACGCTCTTGGTCTTCGCAAAATGCATCAAACAGTGGAACACCAAGATAACGCAGCAATCAGAGGTATGATTAAAAAAGTATCTCACTTAGTAACTGTCAACGAACAATAATTTTAATCTAGAGAATAAGGAGGTGCACGAATATGAAACTTCATGAATTAAAACCTGCTGAAGGTTCTCGTAAATCTCGCAATCGCGTTGGACGTGGTACTGGTTCTGGCAATGGTAAAACTGCCGGTAAAGGACACAAAGGACAAAAAGCTCGTTCCGGCGGTGGTGTACGTCTAGGATTTGAAGGGGGACAAACTCCTTTATTCCGTCGCTTGCCGAAACGTGGTTTCACTAACATCAACAGAAAAGAATATGCGATCGTTAACCTTGATGCATTAAATCGCTTTGATGAAGGCACAGAAGTCACACCAGAGCTTCTTATTGAAACTGGTGTTGTCAGCAGCGAAAAAGCAGGAATCAAAATTCTTGCTAAAGGCAAAGTTGAGAAGAAATTGACTGTAAAAGCTCATAAATTCTCTTCTGCTGCTCAAGAAGCCATTGAAGCTGCCGGCGGTAAGACTGAGGTGATTTAATGTTTCGCACAATCTCCAATTTTATGCGCGTGGGTGATATAAGAAGAAAAATTATATTCACCCTCCTTATGTTAATCGTTTTCCGTATCGGCACATTTATTCCTGTTCCGTTTGTGAATGCAGATGTGCTGAAGATGCAGGAGCAGGCAGGATTAATTGGTTTCCTTAATACCTTTGGAGGGGGAGCACTTAAAAACTTCTCCATTCTTGCTATGGGAATTATGCCTTATATCACTGCTTCTATCATCGTTCAGCTTTTGCAAATGGATGTGATTCCTAAGTTCACAGAGTGGTCAAAGCAAGGAGAGGTTGGCCGACGCAAGCTCGCACAATTTACAAGATATTTTACAATAGTACTTGGTTTCATCCAGGCACTAGGGATGTCTTATGGCTTCAACCGCTTGTATGGCGGTATGCTAGTTGAGAGTAATAGCGTAGCCGCTTATCTCCTTATTGCACTCGTGTTAACCGCGGGTACAGCTTTTCTTATGTGGCTTGGTGAATTAATCACTTCTAAAGGTGTCGGTAATGGAATATCGGTTATCATCTTTGCTGGGATTGTTGCAGCACTACCAAATGTAGCAAACCAAATTTACGCACAGCAAATTGAAGGAGCGGGCGAGCAGCTCTTCCTGCGAATTGTCGTGCTATTACTGATTGTTTTGGCTGTGCTGGCGATTGTTGTCGGTGTTATCTTCTTTCAGCAGGCATTGCGTAAAATTCCAATTCAATATGCCAAGCGTGTAACAGGAGAGGGCGGAATCGGTGCACGAGGTGCTCAATCAACACATTTACCTTTAAAAGTAAATGCTGCTGGAGTTATTCCTGTTATTTTTGCAGTAGCCTTTTTGGTTACACCGCAAACCCTATCGTCCTTCTTTGGTTCGAATGATGTAACAACGACAATTCAAAACATCTTTGACTATCATAAGCCGATCGGTATGACTATTTATATAGCATTGATTGTGGCATTTACGTATTTCTATGCGTTTATTCAAGTCAATCCGGAGCAATTAGCCGATAATTTGAAGAAACAAGGTGGATACATTCCAGGCATTCGCCCTGGAAAAAACACGCAGGATTATCTAACAAGCGTTTTATATCGCTTAACATTTGTTGGAGCAATATTCCTGTCTGTCATCTCCATTCTTCCTGTATTCTTTATTAAATTTGCAGGTCTTCCACCAGCTGCCCAAATTGGCGGTACGAGCTTGCTAATCGTCGTTGGGGTTGCATTGGAAACAATGAAGCAATTGGAAGCCCAGCTTGTCAAACGCCATTACAAAGGCTTTATAAAATAAAAGGCAAGTTGTTGCATGTCTCGAATCAGACTGAGGGGGGTATACAAATGAATCTAGTATTAATGGGGCTGCCAGGTGCCGGAAAAGGCACGCAGGCCGAACGAATTGTTGAAAAATATGGCATTCCGCATATTTCTACGGGCGACATGTTCCGTGCAGCTATGAAAGAAGGAACGGAACTTGGGTTGAAAGCTAAATCCTTTATGGATGCAGGCGCTCTTGTCCCTGATGAAGTGACGATCGGAATTGTTCGCGAAAGATTGAGCAAATTAGATTGTCAAGACGGCTTTCTTCTCGATGGATTTCCAAGAACAGTTGCCCAGGCAGAAGCGCTTGAAGGCATTTTAGAAGCTCTTGGAAAGAAAATCGATTATGTTATCAATGTTGAGGTTGATAAAGATATTCTTATGGCACGTTTAACAGGTCGTCGTATTTGTAAAAGCTGCGGAGCTACTTACCATCTCGTATTTAATCCGCCGGCTGCTGAAGGCAAATGTGACCGTTGCGGCGGGGAACTTTATCAACGTGCAGATGATAATGAAGAAACTGTTCAAAATCGTCTGGATGTCAATTTAAAGCAAACCGAACCATTACTAGATTTCTATCGGCAAAAAGGTTATTTGAAAGATATTAATGGCCAGCAGGAAATCGGCAAGGTCTTCGAAGACATTGATCAACTTCTGAAAGGCTTAAATGAATGATCATTTGCAAAACCCCTCGAGAGATAGAGATTATGAAAGAAGCAGGACGGATTGTGGCCTTAACACACAAGGAGCTGCAGAGGTTTATCTCTCCTGGTGTAAGCACGAAACAGTTAGATGAAATTGCGGAGAAATTTATTAGACAGCATAATGCAATTCCTTCTTTTAAAGGGTATAATGGTTTTCGTGGCAGCATTTGTACATCTGTTAACGAAGAGCTGGTTCACGGCATTCCCGGAGACCGAGTTTTAAAAGAGGGCGATATCATTAGTCTGGATATTGGCGCTAATTATAGGGGATATCATGGCGATTCTGCGTGGACTTACCCTGTTGGCACCGTTTCTTCTGAAGTCCAGAAGCTGTTGAAAGTGACTGAGGACTCGCTTTTTGTTGGTTTAGAGGAAGCGAAGCCGGGTGAACGTCTTTCAAACATCTCCCATGCGATTCAAACATATGTAGAATCTTACGGCTTTTCAATAGTGCGCGAGTATGTAGGACACGGGATTGGTCAAGACTTGCATGAGGATCCACAAATTCCTCATTACGGTCCGCCTGGCAAAGGTCCAAAGCTCAAACCTGGAATGGTGCTTGCAATCGAGCCGATGGTGAATGCTGGAAGCCGCTATGTAAAAACACTTGGTGATAACTGGACAGTTGTGACCCAAGACGGGAAAATGTGTGCTCACTTTGAACATACAGTTGCAATTACCGAAACAGGTTTTGAGATTTTAACTAAAGCCTAACACATATGTGCTGCTCCAGAAGTTGGTTCAAGTAGAGTCTAATAACCAGGGCCGCCTGATTTGCAGCGGGTTCTGTATGAAAAGAGAAGGGAGAGTAAAGAATGGCGAAAGACGATGTAATTGAAATTGAAGGTACTGTAGTTGAAACTTTGCCTAACGCTATGTTTAAGGTAGAGTTGGAAAATGGTCATACAGTTCTTGCCCATGTATCTGGAAAGATCCGTATGCACTTTATTCGTATTCTGCCTGGAGATAAGGTAACAGTTGAACTTTCTCCTTACGATTTAACTCGCGGCCGTATTACTTACCGCTATAAATAACTTATGCACTCCGGACTATAAGGAGGTTGGAAAAATGAAAGTGAGACCATCAGTTAAGCCAATCTGTGAGAAATGTAAAGTCATTCGCAGACGCGGCAAAGTAATGGTTATTTGTGAAAACCCTAAACATAAACAAAAACAAGGTTAATTTGAATAGGAGGTGCACATTCATATGGCACGTGTAGCAGGTGTTGATATTCCACGCGACAAGCGTGTAGTTATCTCATTAACTTACATCTACGGTATTGGCAGATCAACTGCCCAAAAAATCCTGGCGGAAGCTGGTGTTTCTGAAGACACTCGTGTACGTGATTTAACAGAAGACGAATTAAATAAAATTCGTGAGATCATTGACAAATTAAAAGTTGAGGGTGATCTTCGTCGTGAAGTATCTCTTAACATTAAACGTTTAATGGAGATCGGTTCTTACCGTGGTATCCGTCACCGTCGTGGTTTACCAGTTCGTGGACAAAATACGAAGAACAATGCTCGTACTCGTAAAGGTCCTCGTAAAACTGTAGCTAACAAGAAAAAATAATTGGTAAAGGAGGTCAATGTTAAACATGGCTCGTAAACAACAATCTCGTAAGCGTCGTGTGAAAAAGAATATTGAATTAGGTATTGCACACATTCGCTCAACATTTAACAATACAATCGTAACAATTACAGACGTTCATGGTAATGCTCTCGCTTGGTCTAGTGCAGGTGCCCTTGGATTTAGAGGCTCCCGTAAATCTACTCCATTCGCGGCTCAAATGGCTGCTGAAACAGCTGCCAAAGCATCTATGGAACATGGCATGAAATCTCTTGAAGTAACAGTTAAAGGTCCTGGTTCTGGCCGTGAAGCTGCTATCCGTGCTTTACAAGCTGCAGGTCTTGAAGTAACTGCTATCAAAGACGTTACTCCTGTTCCTCACAACGGATGCCGCCCTCCAAAACGTCGCCGTGTTTAATTTTCCTGTATAATAATTATATCTTTGGCAATAATGGGATATAATTGAATGTTGCGCTCGTTACAGGACTACTAAACCAGTTGTGGTGCACAGTCGGGAACGTAAACATGGGGAAATTTCGGTTGGACCATCCAAGCCGGAGTTTCGACGTAATGAAGGAGGTATAATTGAATGATCGAAATTGAAAAGCCAAAAATTGAAACGGTCGAGATCAGCGATGATGCCACTCATGGGAAATTCGTCGTAGAACCACTTGAGCGTGGGTATGGTACAACTTTGGGTAACTCCTTACGTCGTATACTATTATCTTCACTTCCAGGTGCTGCGGTTACTTCTATTCAAATTGATGGAGTACTGCATGAGTTCTCAACGATTGAAGGTGTCGTGGAAGATGTAACATCTATTATCTTAAACATTAAGAAACTGGCGCTCAAAATCTACTCAGATGAAGAGAAAACGCTAGAAATAGATGTACAAGGAAGCGGCGTGGTGACAGCTGCTGATATTACGCATGACAGTGATGTGGAGATTTTAAATCCTGATTTGCATATTGCTACTTTAGGAGAGAATGCTCATTTCCGCATGCGTCTTACTGCACAGCGTGGAAGAGGCTATAATCCAGCTGATCAAAATAAAAAGGAAGATCATCCAATTGGTGTCATTCCAGTTGACTCCATCTACACTCCGGTTGCCCGTGTAAACTATCAAGTGGAAAGCACACGCGTGGGGCAGTTGACAAATTATGATAAACTCTCATTGGATGTGTGGACTGATGGCAGTATCGGCCCGAAAGAAGCTATTTCTTTAGGTGCCAAAATTTTAAGTGAACACTTAAATATCTTCGTCGGCTTAACAGATGAAGCTCAAAATGCTGAAATTATGGTAGAAAAAGAAGAAGACCAAAAAGAAAAAGTTCTAGAAATGACAATTGAAGAACTTGATCTTTCCGTCCGTTCTTACAACTGCTTAAAGCGTGCTGGCATCAATACGGTGCAAGAGCTTGCTAATAAGAGTGAAGAAGATATGATGAAGGTCCGAAATCTTGGCCGTAAATCACTTGAAGAAGTGAAAGCAAAGCTGGATGAGCTCGGATTAGGCTTAAGAAAAGAAGATTAAAAATCGAATAAAAGTAAAATTCAACAAAGGAGGGTATCTTCATGGCTTACAGAAAGCTAGGACGTACAAGCGCTCAGCGTAAAGCGATGCTTCGTGACTTGACAACTGATTTAATCATCAGTGAGCGTATTGAAACAACTGAAGCACGTGCAAAAGAGCTTCGCTCAGTTGTCGAAAAAATGATTACACTTGGTAAACGCGGTGATTTACACGCACGCCGCCAAGCAGCTGCATTCCTTCGCAACGAAGTAGCATCAACTGTTGAAGTTGAAGGTAAAGACGGCAAGACAAAAGAAAAACCAGTTTATGCATTGCAAAAACTTTTCTCTGATGTGGCTCCTCGTTACAGCGAGCGCCAAGGCGGTTACACGCGCATCATGAAAATCGGTCCTCGTCGTGGTGACGGTGCACCAATGGTTATTATTGAGCTTGTTTAATTTTCAGTAAAACCACTACAAGGGCAGAACCTTCCAGCGCGGTTGTGTTTTGCCCTTTTCTCATAATTTTCGCTGAAGACTGAGCATTTGAAGCTAGAGCGTTACGATGAGCATTTTTTAGATGACTCGTCTAGCTCATGTACCCCTTCCACTCTTAATCCGTTTAAGAGGCCCTTTTGCGGGCAGGAATTTTTCTTTGGAATGGGGTGCGGGCTTTTTTTGTATTCAGAATCTTTTGACCGTCTACTCAGCTGAGAAAAGAGGGAAGTCATGAAAGAGAACATAATTTCCATCAATCACGTCCATTTTCGTTACCCAGGGCAAACGGCATATGCTCTAAAAGACGTTAGCTTGAATGTAGCGAAAGGAGAATGGTTGGCTATTGTGGGGCATAACGGCTCAGGGAAGTCGACGCTTGCGAAAATGTTAAATGGCCTCCATTATCCAGAAGAAGGCCAAGTAACGATCTGTAATTTTCCTTTAAAAGATGAATTTGTTTGGGATATACGTAGACGTCTTGGCATGGTTTTTCAAAACCCCGATAACCAGTTTGTTGGCACAACAGTACAAGATGATGTGGCTTTTGGGTTAGAAAACAATGGAATACCTCATGAAGTGATGGTAGAACGAGTAAAAACATCCCTTCAACGCGTAGGCATGCTTGATTTTCTGAATCAAGAGCCGCACCATCTTTCCGGTGGACAAAAGCAGCGTGTAGCGATTGCCGGCGTGATTGCCCTTCAGCCAGACATTATTTTATTGGACGAAGCCACATCGATGCTCGATCCGCGTGGAAGAGAAGAAGTGCTTCGAACTGTTCGACAGTTAAAGGAAGAGCAAGATTTAACGGTCATCTCGATCACCCACGACCTGGAAGAAGCCTCTCGTGCTGATCGTATTATTGTGTTGAATAAAGGGTCCGTTTACCGGGAGGGGACACCTGAAGAAATTTTTCAAATGAATGAGGAATTAATTAAATTAGGTCTTGACGTGCCTTTTCCAGTCAAGCTAAGTGAGATCCTCCGTTTGCAAGATTTCGAGATTGCGAGTAATTATTTATCAGAAGAAGAGCTGGTGAGAGAGCTATGGACATCCAACTTCAAGAAGTAGAATACCGCTATGCAGCAGGAACACCTTTTGAACGCCTCGCTATTGAGGACGTTAGCTTTGCCATTCCAGAAGGAGTATTCTTAGCGGTAGTCGGTCATACGGGCTCTGGAAAGTCAACGATTATCCAGCACTTGAATGCTTTACTGCGACCGACAAAGGGACAAGTTGTCATTGGAGATCGGGTTATTTCAGCAGGGAAGAAAGAAAAAAACTTGAAGTCCGTTCGCAAAAAAGTAGGAACCGTCTTTCAGTTTCCTGAACATCAGCTATTTGAAGAAACGGTTGAGAAAGATATTTGCTATGGGCCGATTAATTTCGGAATACCAGAGGAAGAAGCAAAAAAGCGAGCCCGTTCATTAATTAGCCAAGTAGGCCTGCCCGAAGAGGTGCTGCAAAAGTCTCCTTTTGATTTATCAGGCGGCCAAATGAGACGGGTAGCGATTGCCGGTGTCCTGGCGATGGAGCCGGAAGTTCTTGTGCTTGATGAGCCGACAGCTGGCTTGGATCCCCGGGGGCGAAAAGAAATTATGGATATGTTCTATACTCTTCATCAAGAGCGTGGACTTTCTACTATATTAGTTACCCACAGCATGGAGGATGCGGCTTTATATGCCGATGAGATGATTGTCATGCATAAAGGGAGAGTACAGAAGCAAGGAAAACCGAGAGATCTGTTTTCACAGCCGGATGAACTCGCTGCCTTCGGACTCAGTGTTCCGGAAGTAGTCCGGTTCCAACATCGCTTTGAAGCGTTAGCTGGCATGAAGCTCGACAGGACCTGCTTAACGATCGAGGAGTTGGCTGAGGAGCTAGCACGCGCAAAAAAGCGGGGTGAAGACAGATGATGGAAAAAATGATTTTTGGCCGTTATTTGCCGCTTCAATCACCTGTTCATGAGCTGGATCCGCGGGCAAAGCTATTATTTATCTTCGGCTTTGTGATTGTTGTTTTTCTAGCAAACAATATTCTGTCCTATGGGATATTAGCGTTTTTTACTCTTCTGTGCATTTATCTATCAAGAATAAATATCCGCTTTTTGCTTTCTGGGCTGAAGCCGGTCATTTGGATTATCGCTTTCACTTTTTTGCTCCATATCTTTTTAACAAAAGAGGGAGATGTACTGTTTAATATTGGTTTCTTAAAGATCTATGAAGGCGGAGTTAGACAGGGGGCATTTATTTCCCTGCGGTTTTTACTCTTAATTTTGGTTACGTCCTTGCTGACGTTAACTACTTCCCCTATTTCGATTACGGACGGGCTGGAAAGCTTACTGAACCCATTTAAAAAGCTGAAGCTGCCGGTACATGAATTGGCGCTTATGATGTCGATTTCCTTGCGTTTTATTCCAACCTTAATGGATGAAACGGATAAGATTATGAAAGCCCAAATCGCAAGAGGAGCCGACTTTTCAAGCGGTCCAATCAAGGAGCGGGTAAAAGCGGTTGTTCCTTTGCTAATCCCCTTATTTGTCAGCTCGTTTAAGCGGGCTGAAGAGTTAGCCGTAGCGATGGAAGCGCGTGGCTACCGTGGAGGAGAGGGACGGACAAAATACCGCCTGCTGCATTGGCAGGGAAAAGACAGTGCTGCCCTTGTGCTGCTGCTTGTGTTGGCTGCCCTTTTATGGTGGGCAAGAAGTTAATGGAGTGGATGATATGCCGCGAGTAAAGTGTACGATCGCTTATGATGGGGCAAAATTTTCTGGTTATCAAGTTCAGCCGAATAGCCGAACCGTGCAAGAAGAGCTGGAGAAAGCACTAGCTCTTATCCATAAAGGCTCGGAGATAAAAGTAACGGCGTCTGGCCGGACAGATGCGGGTGTGCACGCCAGAGGACAAGTGATCCATTTTGATACATCACTGGCTATTCCCGACGCTCGCTGGCCGTCAGCTCTTAATAGCCGTCTTCCAGGGGATATAGCTGTGAAACAAGCTGAAACGGTTCCTGACTCCTTTCACGCCCGTTTTTCGGCTGTAGGCAAGGAATACCGCTATAAGATTTATCAGGATCAAGTCCGTGACCCGTTTAACCGTTTTTATGCATGCCATTCTCCAGTGAAATTGAATACGTCCCTTATGGAAGAAGCAGGCCGCCAGTTAATCGGTACTTATGATTTTACGAGCTTCTGTTCAGCAAAGACAGAAGTCGAGGATAAAGTGAGGACCATTACGAAATTAGAGGTGGTCGAAAAGGGAGAAGAGATTGAACTGCGAGTGGCAGGGAGCGGATTTTTATATAATATGGTCCGGATCATTGCGGGGACGTTAATGGAGGCAGGAAAGGGAAAAATCAGTCCTGACGATATTTCCTCTATTTTAGCGGGGCGAGACCGGTCGCTAGCGGGAAAAACAGCACCAGCAGAAGGGCTGTTTTTGTGGAAAGTGTTTTATTAGCGCTTTTTAGGCCGCTGTGGTCATGGCAACTAGCCCGGGTGTCACATTTTTTCTTGACATTGACTTCTGGAAGTTATATTATATCCTATGGTACGTTATTTAACCCCACGATAAGCCCCGGAAACTTATTCGTGATATAAATAAAATACAATGAACAATGAAACAATTAATAAATTTTTAGGAGGACAAATACCAATGCGTACGACTTATATGGCGAAAGCAAGCGAAATCGAACGTAAATGGTACGTGATCGACGCTGCAGGTCAAACACTTGGCCGTCTTTCCAGCGAAGTTGCGTCAATTTTACGCGGTAAACATAAACCAACATTCACACCACACGTTGACACTGGTGATCACGTAATCATCATCAATGCAGAAAAAATCGAATTAACAGGTAACAAATTAGCGGACAAAATCTACTACCGTCACAGCATGTATCCAGGCGGTTTAAAAACTCGTACTGCTAACGAAATGCGTACAAACTACCCTGAAAGAATGCTTGAGCTTGCTATCAAAGGCATGCTTCCAAAAGGCTCTTTAGGTCGTCAAATGGCTAAAAAATTACATGTATACGCTGGTCCTGAACATAAGCACCAAGCACAACAACCGGAAGTTTACGAACTTCGCGGCTAATTATTAAGAGGAGGTTATTATCTTGGCACAAGTTCAATATATCGGAACAGGTCGCCGCAAGAGCTCTGTTGCTCGCGTGCGCTTAGTACCTGGAGACGGCAAAATCGTCATCAATGGTCGTGACGTAGAAAACTATATCCCATTCGAAGCATTACGCACAGTAATCAAGCAGCCGCTTGTAGCAACTGAAACAACTGGCAGCTATGATGTACTTGTAAACGTACACGGAGGCGGCTACACTGGTCAAGCTGGAGCAATCCGTCATGGTATCGCACGTGCGCTTCTTAATGTAGATCCTGAATACCGTGCTGTATTAAAGCGTGCTGGCTACTTAACTCGTGATGCCCGCATGAAAGAACGTAAAAAATACGGTCTTAAAGCAGCTCGTCGTGCACCTCAGTTCTCAAAACGTTAATTTTGGCGTTTCAAAAACTCTCAACCATTTTGGTTGGGGGTTTTTTTATTTGTCCGCAGGAGGAGAAGAGCTTTTAAATAAAAAAAGTCCGGCTTTCCTTATAGAAAGCCGGACGATCTACTTATTTGTAGGTTTCATAGTAGGCCGCTCGCTTCAGATCATTGAAGCGGTGTTCCCACTTGGAGATCACGATGGTTGCCAGAGAGTTCCCAACCACATTGACGACAGTACGAGCCATATCGAGCAGCCGATCGATTCCGGCGATGAAGGCAAGTCCTTCGAGCGGGATGCCGACCGAACCAAGCGTGGCTAACAGAACGACAAATGAGACACCTGGCACACCAGCGATCCCCTTCGAAGTGACCATGAGAACCAGAACGAGGGTAATCTGGTGTACAATACTCAAATGAATATCATACATCTGGGCGATGAATAGTGCAGCAATCGCTTGGTAAAGTGTAGAACCATCCAAATTAAATGAGTAGCCCGTTGGAATAACAAACGAGACAATGTCTTTGGGGCTCCCGAACTTTTCCATTTTTTCGATAATCTTTGGCAATACGGTCTCCGAGCTTGACGTTGAGTAGGCGAGCAGCAGCTCATCCTTTAAAACTCGAAGAAGGTGGAAGATATTAATACCTATTAGTTTGGCAATCCCGCCAAGCACGACCAGAATGAAGAAGATCATGGTGGCATAGACGAGAATCATTAGCTTTCCGAGCGGCACTAGCGAAGCCAGGCCGAATTTGGAGACTGTCACGGCGATTAGTCCGAATACGCCAAACGGTGCAAATCTCATAATCAGATTTGTCACCCAGAACATCGCATCGGCTACCCCCTCAAAGAAGGCCAGCACGGGTTTCCCTTTATCGCCGATCGCTGCAATTCCCAATCCGAAGAGGACAGTGAAGAAAATAATTTGCAGCATATTGGTGTTTGCCATTGAGTCGACAATGTTTGTGGGAACGATATTTACGAGGGTCTGTAGGGCGCCGTGATCCTCACTTTCTACTTCTTTCGTGGTTTTTACATATTGGTCGATATCCCCTTTTTCTAAGCTCGACATATCAACGCCAGAGCCAGGGTGGAACAGGTTCGCAGCCAGCAGACCGACCAGAATGGCAACGGTCGTTACCGCCTCAAAATAGAGAATGGTCTTTCCGCCAATTTTACCTAACTGTTTCAGGTCTCCCGTGCCTGCCACCCCTAAAACGAGTGTAGATACGATAATCGGCACAACAATCATTTTAATCATATTCAGGAATATCGTTCCGAGCGGCTGCAAATACTTCTCCACACCTGGGTGTCCGTAAAATACCGCTCCGACGATAATCCCTAAAATTAAACCGGCTAAAATTTGATAAGCCAGTGAAAATCTAAATTTCTTTCTCATATTGATACCCTACTTTCTCATCCACTTTAATCCTAATCTTGCACCTTTTCTTTTCTTCCCTGTTTTAAATTTTTTCACACCTGTCAAAAAAATATTTTAGTAAAAAGCCGGGCAATACATATGTTTACTATGTAAGGTTCCTTGAGAAAGCTCTTAAACACCCGCTGGCCTTGAGCAAACGGAGGAAAAGGCCGTTCTATTATGAAGGAGCGGAAGATATGCTAGGTGTATAAAGGTCAAGAGGTCATTTATTGACAAAGGGAGGCTCGATATCTATGTTTGATCCACAGAAATTATCCGTGCAGCTTTTATCTCCCGCTACGTCTATGCAGCCGGTAGAAGGAAGAAAATATACGCTCACTCATTCGGATGTAACAGGGGAATTGTTTTTGGCTACTGGGTATGTATATAACTACAAGGCCATTAACTGGAAAATGCGGGATGAGGTGCTGGCTGAATGGAAAAAAGATCGTGAAGGGCGGCTTCGGTTAGCCGGAAAGGCGTATGTCGACGGTGGAGAATTCGGAAAGGAGGCGTCGGGTCTCCGGTTTAATATCTTTCAGAAGGAAATGGGTACAGCGATCAAAGGGATCGTATACGGCGATTTGCAGTTTTACCATCACTATCCGGCTTTGCTTGATGCTCCTATCTTTATCCATTATGAGTCCGCTTATCCGCCATACAATAAAATCTTTTACTATGGCACCCCACACCAGTACATAAACCAAATCACTCAAGGTTCCTAAGCGAGCGCTGACTTCTTTGGCCAGGGCTTTTTTGTATTGAGGCTAGCCGTTGAATATGAAGTCGGAGAACAGGGGACGCTACTATTAACCATCATAGTGAAAAGGAAGAGGTGATGAGATGGCTAAACGTAAAGCGGAGAAAAATGCAGTAGAAAAGTATGCCAAAACGCCGAAAAAGAATATCGAAGAAGCGGATTATTCTGTAGAGTTTGCGGCAGGAGAAGATCCGATGAAAGGGGCTAACCGTAACTCCAACCATGGCCGGGAAGGCAGAGGCAACTAACCGTGAAGAGGGTGTTTTAATAACATCCTCTTTTTTGTGCCTGCATTCATAATTCCTTGTCTTGTCCCATATGATGACAACAGGAGGGGAAAAGGGGGAGTTGGATGAAAGGATGGAAAAGGTGGATTGCTTTTTTAATGGGCAGTGCCATCCTTGTTTTCGTCATTCAATTTTTAAATGAAAATTATATGTCTTGGAAGCCGTGGAGCATGCCGCTTTCAGGGAAAATTATTTACTTAGACGCCGGGCATGGAGGACCTGATGGCGGAGCAGGAGATCAAGAAGCACTTGAGAAAGATATTGCCCTGTCTATTACGAAGAAAGTACGAGATTATTTGCAGGGGCAGGGGGCGATTGTATTAATGACGAGAGAAAAAGATGTAGATCTTGCTCCTGCCGATATGCAGACCTATCGCTCGCGCAAAACGGAAGATTTAAAAAAGAGGCTGCAATTGATCAACGAGTCGGAAGCGGACCTGTTTGTCAGCATTCATTTAAATGCTATTCCCTCTCCGCGTTGGAGGGGTGCCCAAACATTTTATGCCCCTCATATAGAGGAGAATAAAGAATTAGCTAAAGCCCTTCAATATGAACTTGTCTTAAATCTTGAGAATACGAATAGAGAAGCAAAGGCGATTAACCACGTATATTTATTGAAATATGCAAAGAAGCCAGGAGCATTGGTGGAGGTTGGTTTCTTGTCTAATCCGGCAGAGAAACAAGATTTATTAACAGAAGAGTATCAGGATAAAGTGGCAGCGTCTATTTACAAAGGAATCATGAATCATCTGGATGATAGAGGGGGATAAGGGCGTATAAGCTCTATCCTTTTTTTGATGGTTGGTTATGATATACTGTAAGAGAAAATAAGGAGATAAAGGATGGTGGAAAGTGTGTTAACGATAGAGCAAGTAAGAGATATCTTAGGTCAAATGAATGACCCCTTTTTACATAAAACATTAGCAGAAACAAACGGCATCGTCGACATCAGCATAAAAGAAGAAAAGCAGCATGTTAGCGTGAAAGTAGCTATTGCTAAGACAGGTACAGCGGAGCAGCTGCAATTTCAAATGCAAATTGTGGAGGCGTTAAAAGCAGCCGGTGCCAACACGGTCGGTATCCGCTTTACGGAGCTTCCTGAAGAGGTACTCGCTCAATACCGCGGTTCAGAAAGTAACCAAGGCGGCCATAGTTTACTTTCACCGGAAAGCCAAACAACGTTTATTGCGATTGCAAGTGGCAAAGGCGGAGTCGGTAAGTCAACGGTTTCTGTTAACCTTGCTGTTGCTCTTGCCCGCTTAGGGAAAAGAGTCGGACTTGTAGATGCTGATATCTACGGGTTTAGTGTACCTGACATGATGGGCATTGAGCAGCGTCCTGTCGTGCGTGGAGACAAAATTGTCCCTGTAGAGCGTTTTGGGGTAAAAGTGATTTCTATGGGCTTTTTTGTAGAAGATAACGCTCCTGTTATTTGGCGTGGTCCGATGCTTGGGAAAATGCTTAATAACTTCTTTGAAGAAGTAGAGTGGGGCGAGCTGGATTACTTATTGCTTGATTTACCGCCAGGAACAGGCGATGTGGCGCTTGATGTTCATTCTATGATTCCTCATTCGAAAGAGATCATCGTCTCTACTCCGCATCCGACAGCTGCATTTGTTGCGGCTCGTGCGGGAGCGATGGCTTTGCGAACAGATCATGAAGTCATTGGTGTCATTGAAAATATGGCGTATTTTGAAAGCAAGAAAACCGGGGAAAAAGAATACGTCTTCGGACGCGGCGGCGGAGATAAACTAGCGGAAGAGCTGCGAACAGAAGTATTAGGAAGACTCCCGCTTGAACAGCCGGATTGGAATGAAGAAGAGTTTGCGCCATCTATCTATGCAGAAGACCACAAACTTGGAAAGATCTATCAAGAGATCGCGGAAAAAGTGATCGGTAAATTAAACAGTAAATAAAAAGGACAGCCAGTGAGTTTTCACTGGCTGTTTCTTTTACTATGAACCGCCGCTTTATTTTTTCTCTTTCCCGCCGCCTGCCGCTTCTTCTGTAGCTGCCTTTAGCAATATATCCTGTATTTTGGCTTTATATAGAGGACTGGTAAATGTCTCATCCATTACTGTTTGCAAATGTTCTCGGTATTCTTTGCTTTTTAACAGCTTGGTGACACTCTTTTGGTATTCTGGGTCTTGCATAATACTCAGCATCATATCTTGATATTGGGGATCCTTCATAAGTGCTTTTAGTAAATCTTCTTGTTCTTTCCTCATTCCCTTAGCAATCGAACTGGCGAATGCCGGATCTTTAAAAGCTTCTTTCCAAAACTTCTCTCCTTTTTCGGAGACCAACGTATCTTCAATGGTTTTTGTAACCATTTCCTGATCTAAAACAAGCTGTTGCTTTACTTTTTCATCCTGCATTATGTCCTGAAGAGCTTTTTTACCATCATCGGTTTTTAATATATCAACGACCATTTTTTTAGTCGCATCATAATCCATTTGAGCATTTCCGGTATCGACCGCGCCCCCTCCGCAAGCCGCCAAGAAAAAAATAAGAAAGAGGAGCGGCAAGACAGGTTTCCACATAAAGAAGCTCCTTTCTGGGCTTTTCTTATTGTTAATATAAGCAACCGTAAAGAAATTATTCAGAGCTGAACGAGTGCCTAGATTTTTTTTATGTTCATTGTTACAATCAGGGGAGGCATAACTATATAGTTGGGGGTAACAAGGTGACAATCCGGAATTGGGTGAGGTTTTTTGTACATACATTATTGATTGGCGGGCTAGCTGCCAGCATCCTCGGCTTTTTTATTCGTTGGGATGAATTAGCTCCGTTAATTAGTACGGGCGGATGGAAGGATATTTTTTCGATCTTAACGTGGCATGTATTCGTTGGTTTCACGTTTAGCGTCATTAGTCAGATGGGATTTTTTGCGTATTTAACGGTTCATCAATTTGGAGCGAGCATGTTTCGTTCTTTTTGGAACACGGTACAATTTGTGATCATTGCATTCGTTTTATTCGACCTTATTTATTTTCGATTTCAGGCGTTTGCCGATAAAGGGGAATCGCTTCTTTCTTATATGGGTTTAGCGATTTTACTTTTAGCAGTTGGTCTTATTATTGCTTTTTATAAAGCAAAACAATCCAATAAAAGTGTATTTATTTCTGCCTTATTTTTCATGGTAGTAGTGACGGTGTTAGAATGGCTGCCGGTACTTCAGGCGAATGAAACGAAGTGGCTTTATATTATGTTATTTACTTTATTGCCATGCAATGCATTTCAATTGCTGGCTTTGCCTAAATATAATCAACGTATATCTCAAAAAAGCGGAGCCTAAAGGCTCCGCTTTTTTAGTGTTTATCTGGGTTCCCTTGCGTTAGGGAATAAGCTTTGTTTCCACTTCACCATTTGAGATTAACTCAGACACCGTAACCAGCTTGCCAGCGGACTGGGAAGTTTCGATAATTTTAGGAAGGACTGCATTTGTTTGCTTGGCTGAGTCAGATGCATGCATAAAGATGATATCCCCATTTTTAGCTTCTTTTACCTTGGATAAAATAACGGAAGTCCCTGGATTTCTCCAATCATTTGTATCAATGCTCCAATGAACATAGGTTAAATTCATATCGTTGGCTATTTTGAGTACTTCTTGGTTAAAATGGCCAGTCGGCGCCCGAAGCAATTTAACGTCTTCAATTTGCAGCTTTTTAAATACTTCTTGTGCTTTAAGTAAGTCTTTCCTAATTTCCTCTTTTTCCATAGACGTATAATCTACATAGTTATATCCAAGCAGGCCAATTTCAAAATGATGATCCTTCATTTTTTTTACAAGATCCGGATGGCGTTCTGCCCAAGAAGCGGACAAGAAGAAAGTTGCTTTTGCTTTATGCCGTATCAATGTTTGTAGAATTTGTGCAGCTTTTTCATCTCCCCATCCAATATCAAAGGTTAAGGCAACTCCATTTTCTCCTTTATAAATTGCTTTCGGAGGCTCTTTTTCTAAAAAAACGGGAATACTTAAAAAATTTTGGGTAAACAATAAAATAGCTGTGAAAAATGAGACAGAAATGAGCAACAAGAGCTGTTTTGTTTTTTTCATATGCAATGTATAAAAGAAAGTCATGCTCTCCCTCCGCTAAAGTTATCTTATTCAACTTTATGAGCATGTACACAAATATTATGACAAACAAATAGATTTACCGAATAGCATAGTAGTATGACACTGAAATAAAAAAGAAAAATGGGTGATAAGATGTTGGGATTGTTAATTAACGAAGAAGAAAAAAGAGAAATCTATTATTTAATCAAACGCGAAATGGATGAAATTTTATTCGATCTTGGTGATTCCCGAATAGATGAATCTGTTAAAAGCTCTATGAGAAAAAAATATATGCGTCTATTTAAATTGTTTAAGAGAGTAGCGGCTGAAGAAGAGTGTATGAAATACTTGGCGTATAAAATATCAGCTGAAAAAAACCAATCATCAGCCTCCTCTTTTGACGCATAAGGAGCTAGATTTGGAAATTACGAGAAAAGAGGTATTTGGAATAGCACGAATAGGGAGTAATACAGGAAGAATAAATAAAAAGAGTTTAATCATCCAACCAAGAAACCCAGTCAAGAGCAGCCCGTATTATGGACAAGGAAGTTAAGGTCGGTCTTAATATTAATAAAGAGACTGACCTTTTTCTATCTAAATGATCTTAGTGTTTCTAAGCAGTATTATGAAAAACAAAATATAAATTAAATAACTTGTTGACAGGGATATTTCATTCATGTTAAATTACTAATTGTCGCTGCAAACAAAGCAACTAAGCGGCGAATAAAAAAACGAAAATAACTGTTGACTTTCAGGTTGAAAACATGATATGATAGTCAAGTCGCTGTTAAAGCGAGTTAGAAATTGATCTTTGAAAACTGAACAAAATACATGCCAGTAAGTTAATTCTTATTTTAAATTATGAGCAAGTCAAACATCTTTTTGGAGAGTTTGATCCTGGCTCAGGACGAACGCTGGCGGCGTGCCTAATACATGCAAGTCGAGCGGACTTGACGGAGCTTGCTCTGTTCAAGTTAGCGGCGGACGGGTGAGTAACACGTGGGTAACCTGCCTGTAAGACTGGGATAACTCCGGGAAACCGGGGCTAATACCGGATATTCTTTCTTCTCCGCATGGAGAAGGATGGAAAGGCGGCTTCGGCTGTCACTTACAGATGGACCCGCGGCGCATTAGCTAGTTGGTGGGGTAATGGCCCACCAAGGCGACGATGCGTAGCCGACCTGAGAGGGTGATCGGCCACACTGGGACTGAGACACGGCCCAGACTCCTACGGGAGGCAGCAGTAGGGAATCTTCCGCAATGGACGAAAGTCTGACGGAGCAACGCCGCGTGAGTGAAGAAGGTTTTCGGATCGTAAAGCTCTGTTGTTAGGGAAGAACAAGTACGGGAGTAACTGTCCGTACCTTGACGGTACCTAACCAGAAAGCCACGGCTAACTACGTGCCAGCAGCCGCGGTAATACGTAGGTGGCAAGCGTTGTCCGGAATTATTGGGCGTAAAGCGCGCGCAGGCGGCTTCTTAAGTCTGATGTGAAAGCCCACGGCTCAACCGTGGAGGGTCATTGGAAACTGGGAGGCTTGAGTGCAGAAGAGGAGAGCGGAATTCCACGTGTAGCGGTGAAATGCGTAGAGATGTGGAGGAACACCAGTGGCGAAGGCGGCTCTCTGGTCTGTAACTGACGCTGAGGCGCGAAAGCGTGGGGAGCGAACAGGATTAGATACCCTGGTAGTCCACGCCGTAAACGATGAGTGCTAAGTGTTGGAGGGTTTCCGCCCTTCAGTGCTGCAGCTAACGCATTAAGCACTCCGCCTGGGGAGTACGGTCGCAAGACTGAAACTCAAAGGAATTGACGGGGGCCCGCACAAGCGGTGGAGCATGTGGTTTAATTCGAAGCAACGCGAAGAACCTTACCAGGTCTTGACATCCCGCTGACCGGTCTGGAGACAGATCTTTCCCTTCGGGGACAGCGGTGACAGGTGGTGCATGGTTGTCGTCAGCTCGTGTCGTGAGATGTTGGGTTAAGTCCCGCAACGAGCGCAACCCTTGATCTTAGTTGCCAGCATTCAGTTGGGCACTCTAAGGTGACTGCCGGTGACAAACCGGAGGAAGGTGGGGATGACGTCAAATCATCATGCCCCTTATGACCTGGGCTACACACGTGCTACAATGGATGGTACAAAGGGCTGCAAGACCGCAAGGTTTAGCCAATCCCATAAAACCATTCTCAGTTCGGATTGCAGGCTGCAACTCGCCTGCATGAAGCCGGAATCGCTAGTAATCGCGGATCAGCATGCCGCGGTGAATACGTTCCCGGGCCTTGTACACACCGCCCGTCACACCACGAGAGTTTGCAACACCCGAAGTCGGTGGGGTAACCCTTACGGGAGCCAGCCGCCTAAGGTGGGGCAGATGATTGGGGTGAAGTCGTAACAAGGTAGCCGTATCGGAAGGTGCGGCTGGATCACCTCCTTTCTAAGGAAATTGTGAAATGTGACAGGCTCGTCCCCACAGAGTAGCAACAGAGAACATCGTTCTCACAAACGAATTAACGGCACTGTTTTTTGTTCAGTTTTGAAGGATGAATTCCTTCTATATAGGTAAGCAAACTTGTTCTTTGAAAACTGGATAATATCGTATAAAAGTAACCAAGCAATAACCGAGTAATCGCCATTTTAGGTATTTTTCAAAGAAAGAAGAGAAGCAAGCAGTTCTAGGAAGCAACTGAGTGACTGACCGAGCGTATTTGCATACGTGAGGGAAGGAATGAAGGAAGCTGACGACGAAATGCCAAGCTTTATTTTTTCTTAGGTTAAGTTAGAAAGGGCGCACGGTGGATGCCTTGGCACTAGGAGCCGAAGAAGGACGGGACTAACTCCGATATGCTCCGGGGAGCTGTAAGTAAGCATGGATCCGGAGATTTCCGAATGGGGAAACCCACTGTTCGTAATGGAACAGTATCCCTGCCTGAATACATAGGGCAGGAGAAGGCATACCCGGGGAACTGAAACATCTAAGTACCTGGAGGAAGAGAAAGCAAACGCGATTCCCTGAGTAGCGGCGAGCGAAACGGGAACAGCCCAAACCAGAAGGCTTGCCTTCTGGGGTTGTAGGACACTCTATACGGAGTTACAAAAGAACGGTGTAGGCGAAGAGGTCTGGAAAGGCCCATCAGAGAAGGTAACAATCCTGTAGCTGAAACATCGTTCTCTCCAGAGTGGATCCTGAGTACGGCGGAACACGTGAAATTCCGTCGGAATCCGGGAGGACCATCTCCCAAGGCTAAATACTCCCTAGTGACCGATAGTGAACCAGTACCGTGAGGGAAAGGTGAAAAGCACCCCGGAAGGGGAGTGAAAGAGAACCTGAAACCGTGTGCCTACAAGTAGTCAGAGCCCGTTAATGGGTGATGGCGTGCCTTTTGTAGAATGAACCGGCGAGTTGCGATTTCATGCGAGGTTAAGCCGTAAAGGCGGAGCCGCAGCGAAAGCGAGTCTGAATAGGGCGTATGAGTATGAGGTCGCAGACCCGAAACCAGGTGATCTACCCATGTCCAGGGTGAAGGTAAGGTAACACTTACTGGAGGCCCGAACCCACGCACGTTGAAAAGTGCGGGGATGAGGTGTGGGTAGCGGTGAAATTCCAATCGAACCTGGAGATAGCTGGTTCTCTCCGAAATAGCTTTAGGGCTAGCCTCAAGGGAAGAGTCTTGGAGGTAGAGCACTGTTTGGACTAGGGGCCCCCCTCGGGTTACCGAATTCAGACAAACTCCGAATGCCAAAGACTTATCCTTGGGAGTCAGACTGCGAGTGATAAGATCCGTAGTCAAGAGGGAAACAGCCCAGACCACCAGCTAAGGTCCCCAAGTATACGTTAAGTGGAAAAGGATGTGGAGTTGCTTAGACAACCAGGATGTTGGCTTAGAAGCAGCCACCATTTAAAGAGTGCGTAATAGCTCACTGGTCGAGTGACTCTGCGCCGAAAATGTACCGGGGCTAAACGTATCACCGAAGCTGTGGATGGACACCATGTGGTGTCCGTGGTAGGAGAGCGTTCTAAGGGCTGTGAAGCAGGACCGGAAGGACCTGTGGAGCGCTTAGAAGTGAGAATGCCGGTATGAGTAGCGAAAGAAGGGTGAGAATCCCTTCCACCGAATGCCTAAGGTTTCCTGAGGAAGGCTCGTCCTCTCAGGGTTAGTCGGGACCTAAGCCGAGGCCGATAGGCGTAGGCGATGGACAACAGGTTGATATTCCTGTACCACCTCTTCACCATTTGAGCAATGGGGGGACGCAGGAGGATAGGGCAAGCGCACAGTTGGTTGTGCGTCCAAGCAGTTAGGCCGGTGACGAGGCAAATCCCGTCACCATCAAGGCGGAGCTGTGACGGCGAGGGAAATTTAGTACCGAAGTTCCTGATTCCACACTGCCAAGAAAAGCCTCTAGCGAGGTGAAAGGTGCCCGTACCGCAAACCGACACAGGTAGGCGAGGAGAGAATCCTAAGGTGAGCGAGTGAACTCTCGTTAAGGAACTCGGCAAAATGACCCCGTAACTTCGGGAGAAGGGGTGCTCTTTGGGGTGCATAGCCCTGAGGAGCCGCAGTGAATAGGCCCAGGCGACTGTTTAGCAAAAACACAGGTCTCTGCGAAGCCGTAAGGCGAAGTATAGGGGCTGACGCCTGCCCGGTGCTGGAAGGTTAAGAGGAGGGGTTAGCTCACGCGAAGCTCTGAATTGAAGCCCCAGTAAACGGCGGCCGTAACTATAACGGTCCTAAGGTAGCGAAATTCCTTGTCGGGTAAGTTCCGACCCGCACGAAAGGCGTAACGATCTGGGCACTGTCTCAACGAGAGACTCGGTGAAATTATAGTACCTGTGAAGATGCAGGTTACCCGCGACAGGACGGAAAGACCCCGTGGAGCTTTACTGCAGCCTGATATTGAATTTCGGCACAGCTTGTACAGGATAGGTAGGAGCCTTTGAAACCGGAGCGCCAGCTTCGGTGGAGGCGTCGGTGGGATACTACCCTGGCTGTGTTGAACTTCTAACCCGCACCCGTGATCCGGGTGGGAGACAGTGTCAGGCGGGCAGTTTGACTGGGGCGGTCGCCTCCTAAAGAGTAACGGAGGCGCCCAAAGGTTCCCTCAGAATGGTTGGAAATCATTCGCAGAGTGTAAAGGCACAAGGGAGCTTGACTGCGAGACCTACAAGTCGAGCAGGGACGAAAGTCGGGCTTAGTGATCCGGTGGTTCCGCATGGAAGGGCCATCGCTCAACGGATAAAAGCTACCCCGGGGATAACAGGCTTATCTCCCCCAAGAGTCCACATCGACGGGGAGGTTTGGCACCTCGATGTCGGCTCATCGCATCCTGGGGCTGTAGTCGGTCCCAAGGGTTGGGCTGTTCGCCCATTAAAGCGGTACGCGAGCTGGGTTCAGAACGTCGTGAGACAGTTCGGTCCCTATCCGTCGCGGGCGCAGGAAATTTGAGAGGAGCTGTCCTTAGTACGAGAGGACCGGGATGGACGCACCGCTGGTGTACCAGTTGTCTTGCCAAAGGCATCGCTGGGTAGCTATGTGCGGACGGGATAAGTGCTGAAAGCATCTAAGCATGAAGCCCCCCTCAAGATGAGATTTCCCATAGCGCAAGCTAGTAAGATCCCTGAAAGATGATCAGGTAGATAGGTTCGAGGTGGAAGCGTGGCGACACGTGGAGCTGACGAATACTAATCGATCGAGGACTTAACCAACGAAAAGCAGAAGCAGCCGTTTAGACTCGGCAGACATAAGACGGACCGTCGAAGTGGCGTTCTTTGCCACACAGACGTGACGGCTTATGACCGAGAGTCTGGCTGCTGGAGCTGGACAACGCCGCACGGCGTATAGCAACAAACCATGGCACGGTATTGCCGGTTACGAAAACATATTATCCAGTTTTGAAAGAACAAAAAAGCTTGCCAAACAAGAATTTTTTGTTATAATAGTAAATGTCTTGAATAGTCTGGTGGCGATAGCGAAGAGGTCACACCCGTTCCCATCCCGAACACGGAAGTTAAGCTCTTCAGCGCCGATGGTAGTGAGGGGCTTCCCCTTGTGAGAGTAGGACGTTGCCAGGCGAACTATAAGACATTTATTTAGTCAATATGTTCATCTGCAGCTAAAAAATTATTCCGCAGTAGCTCAGTGGTAGAGCAATCGGCTGTTAACCGATCGGTCGCAAGTTCGAATCTTGCCTGCGGAGCCATGCTTCCATAGCTCAGCAGGTAGAGCACTTCCATGGTAAGGAAGAGGTCACCGGTTCGAGCCCGGTTGGAAGCTTACTAGTTTTTAAGAATGGCCCCTTGGTCAAGCGGTTAAGACACCGCCCTTTCACGGCGGTAACACGGGTTCGAATCCCGTAGGGGTCACCATTTATGGAGGATTAGCTCAGCTGGGAGAGCACCTGCCTTACAAGCAGGGGGTCGGCGGTTCGAACCCGTCATCCTCCACCATTATATGTTATATCTACGTGCCGGTGTAGCTCAATTGGTAGAGCAACTGACTTGTAATCAGTAGGTTGGGGGTTCAAGTCCTCTTGCCGGCACCAGTTTCTTTCGGAGGGGTAGCGAAGTGGCTAAACGCGGCGGACTGTAAATCCGCTCCCTCAGGGTTCGGCGGTTCGAATCCGTCCCCCTCCACCAGTTTTATTAATCATGAATGAAACAAATAAAACTTGGGCATATTTAAAAATGTCCTTTTTATTTCGTCTTCACTAACATTGGGCTATAGCCAAGCGGTAAGGCAACGGACTTTGACTCCGTCATTCGTTGGTTCGAATCCAGCTAGCCCAGCCATAACGAGCCATTAGCTCAGTCGGTAGAGCATCTGACTTTTAATCAGAGGGTCGAAGGTTCGAGTCCTTCATGGCTCACTCTTTAAAAAGCTGTTTTAGTTAAGTGATTTTCCATTTAACTAAAACAGCTTTTTTCTTTAGATAAATGTGAATAATTATCCAAAAAAGTGTCCAGTTGAGTCAAGTTCTTTCTTTCGGTTAAAATAAGGCGAGCAACACGAAAGGAGAGTTCATATGACTAACGAAAAGAAAATATCAATCATTGGTGTTCCAATGGATTTAGGACAACTACGCAGAGGGGTAGACATGGGGCCTAGTGCTATCCGTTATGCCGGTATTAGCGAGCGCCTTGAAGCGTTACAATATGAAGTAGAAGACTGTGGCGATATTGAGATTAATAAGAAGCATGCGGTTCACAGTGAAAATACAAACTTAAAGAACTTGAAATCGGTTGCTGAAGCAAGCACGAAGCTGGCAGAAAAAGTGGACAATGTCATCCAATCTGGAAGCTTTCCACTTGTACTTGGTGGTGACCATAGTATTGCGATTGGTACACTTGCTGGCGTAGCGAAGCATTATCGTAATTTAGGTGTAATCTGGTACGATGCACACGGTGACTTAAACACAGCGGAAACATCTCCTACAGGTAATATCCATGGTATGCCTTTAGCTGTTAGCATTGGTCTTGGCCATGAAGAGCTGACTGGCATTTACGGTCCGTCTCCAAAAGTAAAACCTGAAAATATCGTGATTATCGGTGCGCGCGACCTTGATGAAGGAGAGAAAGCCCTTATTAAAGAACAAGGCATTAAAGTATATACGATGCATGAAGTTGATCGTCTAGGCATGACAAAGGTGATTGAGGAAACGATTGAGTACTTACGCGAAAAAACAGACGGAGTTCATTTGTCCTTAGATTTGGACGGTCTTGATCCGAGTGATGCACCAGGAGTAGGTACACCGGTTATTGGGGGAATTAGTTACCGTGAAAGCCATTTAGCTATGGAAATGCTTGCGGAAAGCGCATTAATTACTTCTGCGGAGTTTGTAGAAGTCAATCCGATCCTTGATGAAAAAAATAAGACAGCCTCTGTGGCGGTGGCCTTGATGGCTTCTTTATTCGGAAGCAAGCTTTTATAAGGCAGCAAGACGAAGGAACGGCTATAAAATAACCGGAGATCCTAACTTTATATTAGGATCTCCGGTTATTTTAATTCCTCAAACTGATTTAATAATTGATCAAGGCGTGTGCTGATCTCTACTACCTTTTTATCTGAAAAGGATGTTTGCATAGCCAGCATCACCATGTTATGCCGACAAACCTCAATTTCTTCTAACAATTCCGCTGCAGCCATTGTGATCAATCAACTCCTACCGTCGTTTTGATTATGATCACTATACCCTTTTACAAAAATATGTAAACATTTCAACGTAATTTGTTATGATAGAGTTGTGCTTTTTTTGAAACCTTTTTTAGCTGATAATCGTATGGAAAGATACCTGCGAGGGCAGGAGGTAAAAAATAATGGAGTTAATTGTCCAAAGAAGGATTAAGCAGGTTCTCAAGGGCGATCAAAATGCTTTTGGTGAGATCGTAGAACTTTATAAAGATAAAGTGTATCAAATTTGCTTTCGAATGTTGTGGGATCGTCATGAAGCAGAGGATGCTGCACAAGAAACATTCATTAAAGCATTTGTTAATATTCATACGTACGATCCTGAAAAGAAGTTTGCAACCTGGCTCTACCGAATTGCGACAAATCTATGCATTGACCGGATTCGCAAGAAAAAGCCGGATTATCACCTTGATGCTGAAATTGCTGGTACAGAAGGACTTAATATGTATTCGCAAGTTGCCTCTACAGAAGAGCTTCCTGAAGAAGCAGTGGAAAATTTGGAGCTGCAGGAGGTTATCCAGTCGGCTATTTTTAATCTTCCCGAAAAATACAGGTCAGTCATCGTCTTAAAATATATCGAAGAGCTACAGCTGCAAGAAATTGCAGATATCTTAGAATTGCCCCTAGGCACGGTGAAAACACGGATACATAGAGGGCGCGAGGCACTTCGTAAGTATTTGCGGAATATGTGAGAAGGGATGTGTGAAATCATGGCTTCTTGTCAAAAAGAGATCGTTCGCTTGATGCACAATTATTTAGATGGGGAGCTCTTTTCTGGGGAACAACAGAAACTAAAAGCACATTTACAAACATGCAATGATTGCCGTCAGCATTTTTTAGAGTTAAAAAAGACGATTGCACTCGTACAAAGCATGTCCCACATAGGAGCCCCTGAAAGATTTACAGAGGAGGTCCTGTTCGCCTTACCAAAAGAAACAAGGATTATTGGCATTCAGCGCTGGATCAGAAGGCACCCGTTTTTTACGGCGGCTTCTTTGTTTTTAGCTTTAATGACCGGTGGCTTTTTATCGACCTGGCAACAAGAAGCGAATCATTTTGCTTTTACAAAGTATAACAATCTGCAGGTTGAAAACGATACAGTCATTGTTCCTGCTGGAGAACAAGTAAAAGGAGATATTGTTGTAGAGAACGGTGATATTCGCGTCGAAGGAGAGGTACAGGGAGATGTGACCGTCATTAATGGCGAACAGTATATGGCTTCGGCTGGACGCGTTACAGGGGAAATAGAAGAAATCGATGAGGCTTTCGGTTGGATATGGTTTAAACTGAAAAAAGCAGTAACGGGAGTGTTCGACTAGCTATTACGAACACTCTTTTTTCTAAAGAATGGAGGTCTGCCCCCTTTTGGTTCGGACTTTTCGGCAGACTGTGTTATAATATGCTAGTTAAATAAAACACAAAGCCTCTGTACGGCTCCAGTCATTACATTATTGGAGGATGTAATATGCCGTTTTCAAACTACTTCGAACATTTTACTGCATTGGATTATTTATCCAACGCACTGGATATATTGCTTGTTTGGTTTGTTGTTTATAAACTTTTAATGGTTATACGCGGCACGAAAGCTGTTCAGCTCGTGAAGGGTATTTTTGTTATTATCGTCGTACGAGGCTTAAGCGGGCTGCTCGGACTTGATACATTAAGCTGGATTATGGAACAAGCCTTAACATGGGGGTTCCTAGCGGTTATTATCATTTTCCAGCCTGAGGTACGCCGTGCCTTAGAGCAGCTTGGGAGGGGAAGTCTTTTTTCTAGAAATGTAGTGCAGGAGGATAAAGAGCAGCGCGATTTAATAGACGCTTTAATGAAGTCAGTTAGCTATATGGCTAAAAGACGGATAGGTGCTCTTATTTCCATAGAAAAAGAAACGGGCATGAATGATTATATTGAAACGGGAATTCCGCTGCATTCCTCTATTACATCGGAATTACTCATTAATATCTTCATCCCTAATACCCCGCTTCATGATGGAGCAGTGATTATTCAAAAAAACAAAATAGCTGCAGCAGCCTGTTATTTGCCTTTGTCAGAGAGCCCATTTATCTCAAAAGAATTGGGTACGAGACACAGGGCCGCAATGGGCATCAGTGAAGTGACTGACAGCATCACCATTGTTGTCTCTGAGGAAACCGGAGCCGTGTCCGTTACAAAGAACGGCGATTTGTTCCGTGATTTGTCCTCTGAGGATTTTGAAAAACTTTTGATGCATGAGTTACTTAAAAAGGAAAGTGATTCCTCAGGCCGGTGGATCTGGAGGGGGAGAAAAAGCGATGGATAAATTTGTGGAAAGCTCCTGGTTTGTACGTATCGTTGCTTTGCTTTTGACCATTTTACTGTACATATCTGTGAATTTCGGCGATTTTCAGTTAACTCAAAAGGCAGATGATTCTGCTCAGACTAACAGTGAAGTGATTACCGATGTCCCGGTTCAGGCATACTATGATACGGAAAACTTATTTGTTTCAGGCATTCCAGATAAAGTGAAGGTCGAACTGAAAGGCCCGAAAAGCATTATTGAATCAACAAAGCGACTAAGAGACTTTGAGCTCTTCATTGATTTAACTAACACAAGTATAGGGAAACATCGTGTTCCCATTAAATACAAGCAGCTGTCCGATAAATTAAAAGTAACCGTTATTCCAGAGACAGTCGATGTCACAATTGAAGAGAAGGTTTCTGATTACTTTGTCGTGAGCCCAGAATTCAATGACAATATGTTGGCGGAGGGATATCAGGAAGAAGCCGTTTCTGTTGATCCGAAGCGCGTAAAAGTGACTGGATCAAAAGCGGCGCTTAATAAAATTGTTTACGTGAAAGCGACTCTAGATGTGAAAGAAAAAGTCGATAAAGAAACAACCGGCACCGCGAAAGTACAAGTGCTGGATGGTGACTTGAATAAGCTGGACGTTAAAATAGAACCTGAAACCGTTCAAGTATCCATTTCTGTCAAAAACCCAAGCAAAAAAATAGCGCTCAGGTTCTTCCCTAAAGGCACACCACCTAAGGGGATCAAAATTAAGTCTATTAAACCTGAGACAGAAGAAATTACGATTTACGGAAAAGAATCTATTTTGAGGGATATGGAAGAACTAGTTGTCCCGGTAGAAGTGGACAGTATAAAGAAAGACACAACACTTACTGTGCCAATTGAGATTGGCGAAGGGCTGAACTTTGTTTCCCCGCAGCTCGTAAAGGTAAAGGTGACAGTCGAAGGAAGTCCGGAAGGTGAACCAGAAAAGAAAAACGGTGAATAACGCCGTTTGAACAGAAGGTAAAACAAAGGAGAGAATCGATAAATGGGAAAGTATTTTGGAACTGATGGAGTAAGAGGAGTGGCAAATGCAGAATTAACACCCGAACTTGCTTTTAAATTAGGCAGATTCGGCGGTTATGTGTTAACGAAGAATGCAGAGCGCCCGAAAGTCGTAGTAGGCCGTGATACTCGTATCTCCGGTCATATGTTAGAGGGAGCTCTTGTTGCTGGCCTCTTATCCATTGGGGCAGAAGTCATGCGTCTGGGCGTTATCTCTACACCAGGCGTCGCTTATTTAACAAAAGTGATGGATGCTCAGACAGGCGTAATGATTTCAGCTTCTCACAATCCAGTCGGAGATAATGGCATTAAGTTTTTTGGTCCTGATGGATTCAAGCTATCTGATGAACAAGAAGCAGAGATCGAAGCCCTTCTTGATCAAGACACAGATAACCTGCCGCGTCCGACCGGTGCTAATCTCGGACAGGTGAGCGATTATTTTGAAGGTGGACAAAAATACATCCAGTACTTGAAGCAGTCAGTAGATGAAGATTTCTCTGGTATTCATATTGCACTAGATTGTGCTCATGGTGCCACTTCCTCACTAGCTCCGCATTTGTATGCTGATTTAGAGGCAGATATTTCAACGATGGGAACTTCTCCTAATGGACTAAACATTAATGACGGAGTCGGCTCTACACATCCAGAAGCACTTGCCGCTTTCTTACTAGAGAAAAAGGCAGATGTCGGTTTATCCTTTGATGGCGACGGGGATCGTTTGATTGCTGTTGATGAAAAAGGAAACATCGTAGACGGCGACCAAATTATGTTTATTTGTGCGAAGTACATGCATGAACAAGGACAATTAAAGCAGTCTGTCGTTGTCTCAACGGTTATGAGTAATCTCGGCTTTTACAAAGGATTAGAAGCCCTGGGCATTAAAAGTGTGCAGACAGCAGTCGGCGACCGCTATGTAGTGGAAGCGATGAAAAAAGACCAATATAACCTGGGCGGCGAGCAGTCTGGCCACATTATTTTCTTAGATTACAATACAACAGGTGATGGACTATTAACGGGTCTTCAGCTTGTAAACATTATGAAAATGACGAAAAAGCCTTTATCAGAGCTTGCGGCAGAAATGAAGAAATACCCGCAAATCTTACAGAACGTACGGGTGACAGATAAATATAAAGTAACGGAAAATGAAAAAGTGAAAGCCGTTATTTCCGAGGTAGAAGCAGAAATGAACGGAAACGGACGGGTGCTTGTTCGCCCATCAGGTACAGAGCCGCTTGTTCGTGTGATGGTTGAAGCGCAAACCGAGGAGCAATGCCAAGCATTTGTTGAGCGGATTGCTGCTGTCGTAAAGGCGGAAATGGGCCTTGCTGAATAAACAATAGGTTTCATCAGCAGGATATAGGGGAAAGAAAGAGAAGAGGCGCACATGTGCGTCTCTTTTTTCATATACATGTAATAATATTGGCATTCCATTACAAAAAAAATATCAGTTGACGACGAGAAATTGATTAGTGTATGATAATCCTGTTTTACAGAAACAGTAAAGAAAGGAGAGGAGTCTATTTTATAACTATTTTTTTATAAAGCGCCTGAACTAGCAGGAGAGAGCCTAGCTAGTTGACGAGGAGGAGGTTTATCGAAATGTTCGGCGGATGCCTCCCGGTTGATGACCGCACAACCGACAGTCCTTCCTTAAATCGCAGGGGTAACCTTGCGGACAAAGGGAATGGAAATGCGGAGAGAAAAAGAGAATATAAAAAAAGAAGAGCGGCAAATAAGCGCTCTGCTTTTGCCTGCCTTCTTTATAGGAGGAACTATTGTATGTGCGGAATTGTTGGTTATATCGGCTTTAAGGATGCAAAGGAAATCTTGCTGAGCGGTCTGGAGAAACTTGAATACCGTGGCTATGACTCTGCTGGTATTGCAATTAGAGATGCGCAAGATGTTCATGTTTTTAAAGAAAAAGGCCGGATTGCGGATTTACGGAAAGTCGTAGACAAAAATATTAGCACAGTAACAGGAATTGGCCATACACGCTGGGCTACTCACGGCGTGCCAAGCAGAGAAAATGCACACCCTCATCAAAGTTTTTCTGGGCGGTTCACACTCGTTCACAACGGAGTAATCGAAAACTATGAACAGCTTAAGAAAGAATACTTGCTGGATGTGCCGTTAAAGAGTGACACGGATACAGAAGTAATTGTTCAATTGATTGAACTTTTTGCGCTAGAAGGCCTTGAAACAGAAGCAGCCTTTCGTAAAACGCTGCAGCTGCTAAAAGGTTCTTACGCCATTGGGATGCTGGATAGAGAAGAGCCAGACACGATTTTCGCGGCTAAAAACAAAAGTCCGCTTCTTGTTGGACTTGGAGAAGGCTTTAACGTCATTGCCTCTGATGCTATGGCCATGATTCAGGTAACAGACCAATTTGTAGAATTGATGGACAAAGAGGCTGTCATCGTAACAAAAGAAAAAGTAACGATTGAAAACTTGAATGGTGACGAAATCCAACGTGCTCCATACACAGCGGAGCTAGATGCCAGCGACATTGAAAAAGGTACGTATCCACATTACATGCTAAAAGAAATTGACGAGCAGCCGCTTGTGATGAGAAGGCTCATTCAAGCATATCAAAACGAACAAGAAGAGCTGACGGTGGATGAAAACATCATTGAAGCGCTAAAAGGCGCAGACCGTTTATATATCATAGCTTGCGGAACGAGCTACCATGCTGGACTCGTCGGCAAACAGTATTTAGAAAAACTCGCAGAAATCCCAACAGAAGTACACGTAGCAAGTGAATTTGTCTACAACATGCCGCTTTTATCTAAAAACCCATTATTCATTTTTATTTCCCAAAGCGGCGAAACAGCCGACAGCCGTGCTGTACTCGTAAAAGTGAAGGAAATGGGTTACAAAGCATTAACGATCACAAATGTTCAAGGTTCTACTTTGTCCCGTGAAGCGGACTATACGTTACTGCTGCATGCGGGCCCTGAGATCGCTGTTGCTTCTACGAAGGCCTACACAGCCCAAGTCTCTGTACTAGCGATTCTAGCGAATGCTACGGCTGAATCACTCGGTATTAAGACAGAACTAGACCTTGTGCATGAACTTGGCATTGTGGCGAATGCAATGGAAATGCTTTGTGATACGAAAGATGAGTTCGAACAAATCGCTAGAGACTATCTCTCCACTACACGCAACTGCTTCTTCATCGGCCGCTCCATTGATTATTATGTTGGCCTTGAAGGTGCATTGAAGTTGAAAGAGATCTCTTATATCCAGGCAGAAGGCTTTGCTGGAGGAGAGTTGAAGCACGGCACGATCGCTTTGATCGAAGATGGCACACCAGTCGTTGCCATTACAACTCAAGAAAATGTAAACTTAAGCATTCGTGGTAATGTGAAGGAAGTAACGGCTCGCGGTGCGAACCCTTGCATTATCTCTATGAAAGGGCTAGAGAACGAAAACGACCGCTTCGTGATTCCGGCTGTTCATGAGCTTTTAACACCGCTTGTCGCTGTTGTGCCGTTGCAGCTCATCGCTTACTATGCAGCATTACACCGTGATTGTGATGTTGATAAACCGCGTAACTTGGCGAAGAGTGTAACAGTGGAATAAAAGTAGGTTTTCATCAGGCTGTTTTTGCAGCTTTCAAATAAAGTCATGATGCATATAAAATGCAACGAAGAAATGCCTCTTTGGGTAAACATATCCAAAGAGGTATTTTTTGATTAAAAGAACGAGAATATTTACAGTAGATAAATGGGTTAAAGAAGATCGAGGAATTTCTTTTGCTAAAAGGAGGAATTTTTGTCTTCTTTTTACTTTAGATCATTCAAATAAATGTAGAGATCACAGTATAATAGGAGAAAAGAAAAGGATGGGTCTAATCGGAATGTCTCATTTAAGAGCCATACAAAACACTGTCCAAGAGATTGCAGAAGCCATTACGGCGGCGATTGGCATCGAAGTTGAAATCATCGATGAACAGTTGAGAATTGTTGCAGGCACAGGTCGTTATCAGGAAAAAGTAGGACAGATGGAGGAGGACGGAAATTTAAATTCAGGATTTATTTACAGCCATATTTTAAAAAAAGGTACAGAATACATTGTGGAGGATGCACAAAGAGATCCTTTTTACCATGCGGTTGAAAATGAATTGGCAGAAGTATGCTGCCCAATTAAACTGGACCGGCAAATTATCGGTTTGATCGGCATGATCGCCTTTACGAAAGAGCAACAGGCGATGATGCTACACAATAAAAATAATCTGCTTGTCTTTTTAAGAAGGATGGCCGACTTACTCTCAAGTAAAATAGCAGAAACAAAAATATCCGATGAGCTTAAAATCATTGTTGAAACAAGCCGTGACGGAATTATAGTAGTGAATAAACAGGGATTAATCACCCTATGCAACCATTCGGGAGAGCAGCTTATCAATATGAGCAGAGACAAGCTCATTGGCCGGCATTTGAACAATATTTGGCCTAACTCCCCCGTTTTAAGCGCGTTGCAAACAGGAGAGGGGTACGCTGATCGCGAGGAATTTTACAAAGGAAAGTCGAGCAGGGACAAGGCAATGCATTTCTTTACAACGGTTAATCTTATTTTCAATGGAACAGAGGACAATGGCAAACAAGTGACTGGGGCTGTTGTGTACTTCCGTGATATTGCAGATGTTCGCAAGATGGTTTATGAAATGACGGAAAATAATGAATACTCTTCCTTTCAAGAGGTTCTGGGAACAAGCAGTAAAGTGAAAGAGCTGAAGTGTCAAGCTGAAAAGATCGCTCCGAGCAATTCAACAGTGCTGATTACAGGCGCAAGCGGGACAGGAAAAGGGCTTTTGGCGAAAGCTATTCATTACGCCAGCCCGAGGAAAAATAAATCATTGATTATGGTAAACTGTGCGGCGATACCCGATACGCTGTTGGAAAGTGAACTTTTTGGCTATGAGGGCGGTGCATTTACCGGTGCAAATAAATCCGGTAAGGTCGGAAAGTTCGAGTTAGCTCATGAAGGAACCATATTTTTAGATGAAATTGGAGACATGTCGCTTCATCTGCAGGTTAAGCTGCTTCATGTACTGCAGCACCGGGAGATTGAGAGAGTGGGAGGAACAAGGATTATCCCTGTTGATGTACGGGTCATAGCGGCGACAAACAGAGATCTAGAGCAAATGATGCAAGATGGAGAGTTCCGGGAGGACCTTTATTTTCGCCTAAATGTCATTCCAATTAAAATCCCTTCCCTGTCTGAGCGCAAGGAGGATATACCATTACTACTCCACCATGCCCTCCAAAAATATAATAATTTGATAGGAAAAAAAATCAGAGGCTTTGAACAGGAAGCGATGGAGCTGCTAGTTTCTTATCAATGGCCGGGAAATATAAGAGAATTGGAGAACGCCGTAGAGTATGCGGTAAATATTGAAACAAATGAGCTGGTCTCTAAACAAAGTATACCCGGGAGAATTTTGCGTTCTTACAGAGGGGTGGGGAGCATTTCGTTAAAGGAGCAGCTTGATGTTTATGAGAAACAGATCATAACGAAGCATTTGCAGGAAAACGGTTATTCTGTTCAAGATAAGAGAAAGGTTGCCGCCATACTAGGCATAAGTGAATCAACATTGTATAGGAGAATAAGAGAGCTGGGTATCGTCAAATAGTTGTCAAAACTAACAATTAAATTATCAAAATTGACAAACTGAGTATTTGCGGGCGTTTCGTCCGCTTTTTTGTTTTTTATTCTGTGAACGATATCCCTCTGTTTGTCAAAGTTGAAAAATGATAAATGAAATTTTCATTGAATCTTCATGTCTGAATCAGCTTTCAAAACAAGTGAAAAATATTTTATAGTTCAGCTTATGCCTTCTTCAGTGCTCGCTTAGCTATACCATGAGCCCATTCCCTGTGCGCCTACAACATACCGCTCAGGATCTGAACCAATCAAAGCGATTCCATATTTTTAGGTCAGTTTATACGTTGGTGAACAGGTATTCTATCTTTCTAAATAAATTGGCATTAAAGTTGCTATATACATACTGACATCAAAATGCAGGAGGATGAAATACATGGAAATCAATAGAGAGAGACTAGCACAACTGCTTGAAAAAGAATTAGAGTTATTTGAGAAGAAACATCCAAAGTCCAAAGAGTTATTTGAGCAGGCCAAGTCGAATTATATTGATGGCGTACCGATGAATTGGATGGTGAAATGGGCTGGGAGCTATCCGATTTTTGTAAAAGAAGCATCGGGTGCTTATTTTAAAGATGTAGATGGAAATGAATTTATCGATTTTTGCCTTGGAGATACAGGATCAATGACCGGTCATGCACCGGATGGGGCGGTGCCGGCGATTACAGAGCGTATCCAAAACGGTGTGACTTTCATGCTTCCGACAGAAGATGCCATTTGGGTTGGAAAAGAGTTAAAGAAGCGTTTCGGCCTTCCTTATTGGCAGGTGGCAATTTCGGCAACGGATGCTAACCGCTTTTCGCTAAGACTGGCACGCCATATCACAAAGCGTAAATACGTCTTAGTATTTAATTATTGTTATCATGGGACCGTCGATGAATCTTTCGTCACTTTAGAAAATGGCCAGCTTTCCAGCCGCAGCGGAAACATTGGCCCGCAAGTAGATCCGACAGAAACAACCAAAGTAGTAGAATTCAACGATATTGAAGCTTTGGAGAAAGCGCTTGCACCAGGGGATGTAGCTTGTGTCCTCGCTGAGCCGGTCATGACGAACATTGGAATCATTCACCCTGAACCTGGCTTCTTGGAGGCTTTAAGGGAGGTTACAAGACGTACCGGGACATTGCTTATCTATGATGAAACCCACACAATGAGTGCCGGTCCTGGAGGCTATACAGGAGCCCACGGCTTGGAACCGGATATGCTGACAGTCGGAAAAGCGATCGGTTCAGGCATACCGACGGCCGTCTATGGGTTCAGCGAAGAGGTGGCACAGCGCATGAAAGGTTTAATCAGTCTAGAAGATTCCGATACAGGTGGTATTGGCGGAACGCTTGCCGGAAATGCCTTATCCATGGCGGCAATGAGAGCAACAATGGAAAGTGTGCTTACGGAAGAATTTTATGAGCGGAATATTGCCCTTGCTGAGCGGTTCTCAGACGGGGTCGAATCGGTGATTAAGGAGAAACAGCTTTCCTGGATCGTCAAGCGTCTTGGATGCCGTACAGAATACTGGTTCCGTGAAACGGCACCGAAAAATGGTGGGGAAGCTGCTGCGGCTGTGGACTTTGAGCTTGACCGGTACATGCATCTCTACGCATTAAATCGCGGTATACTCATGACTCCTTTTCATAATATGGCTCTTATTTCTTCCCAGACGAAGGAAGCGGATGTGGATTACCATACCCAGATTTTCCGTGAAAGTGTAGAAACGCTGCTCGAACATGCTGTAGTGCAGGCCTAATCGTTCGAAATTCACTTGTTTCAAACGATGATGAAAGGGGGAGTGATAATGACCACTAAGAAACCAAGAAAGCCAACTTTACTGATTGCGCTTATACCCATTGTGTTTATGATGTTATCTCTTTTGGTTGGTTTATTTTTTCTAAAACTTGATCCGCAAATTCCTCTCTTGGCCAGTGCAATTGTGGCCACAGTCTTGGGATTGAGTTTGGGCTACTCTTGGAAAGACATTGAAAAGGGAATGTTGAAAACCGTTGTGCTGCCTATTCAGGCGATTATAATTTTAATGGTCATAGGAGCCTTAATTGGCTCCTGGACAGCAGGCGGGGTAGTGGCCTCCATGATCTATTATGGTTTGAAGTTATTGTCACCGACTTATTTTTTAGTGGCTGCCTGTCTTATTTGTATGGTAGTATCGGTGTCTTCCGGAAATGCCTGGACTTCCGCAGGAACAATTGGAATCGCTATCATGGGTATGGCAGAAGGCTTTGGTATTAGTACAGCAATGGCAGCAGGTGCTGTCATATCCGGCTGTTATTTCGGAGACAAAATATCGCCCATGTCTGAGATGACCAATCTGGCTGCAGGTATCACCGGGTTGAATCTCTTTGAACATATCCGGCATTTGCTGTATACAACTGTTCCAGCTATTACGATTGCGCTTATTATTTACACTATTATGGGCTTTACTCTAACGCCACAGGGGTCTCCAGACCAGGTAGTGATTTTGCAATCTCAGCTGGATGACATATTTGTCATTTCGCCTTGGCTTCTGCTTGTCCCGCTGATCGTCATTGTGTTGCTTACTCTAAAAATCCCTGCTATTCCAGGTCTTATAATTGGCAGCCTTATGGGGACAATTTGCACGGTAATGATACAGGGCGCCTCTTGGACTGTGGCCTTAAATACGTTATATTACGGAAATGAAGCGGAAACCGGCGTGGAAATCCTCGACAGCCTGCTAAATAATGGTGGGATTGAATCGATGTTTTGGACAATTTCTTTGATCATGATCGCCATGGCATACGGAGGCATCCTTGAGGTGACGGGAACGTTGGAGACGATTGTTGAATCTCTGATCAAGATGGTTAAGTCTACAGGTCATCTTATCGCAACGACAGTCGGTACCAGTGTGATAACAAACATACTGGCCTGTGATGCCTATCTCGCCATGATTTTTCCGGCAAGGATGTATGCTTCGGAGTATAAAAGAAGGGGACTGCATATCAAAAATTTATCGCGAACCATTGAGGATGGGGGAGCGGTGACTTCACCATTGATTCCGTGGAACACGTGTGGCGCGTTTATGTTTGCTACATTGGGCGTGCATTCTTTTTCTTACGCCCCGTTTGCCTTTTTCTGTTTTCTCAGCCCTATCATAGCGATGATTTACGGCTTTTTGAACTTAAAAATTGAATATCTTCCAGTGAATAAGGCAGAGGAAGCGGAAATACCTTATGCCAAATGATAAAGGGGCTGTCCTGAAAGTCGGTTTTAAAACTTTTTGGGGCAGCCCCTTTCCTAACCAGCCGAAAATATATACTGAAATTACTGGGGTTTAACCCCATATTTCTTTAAGTTAAATGATGCAGTAAGGATAATAGTTTGATAAGCGACTAGTCAGAGTTAGCCCTTATGATTCATTTATTGAAGATACAATTCTATAACCTTACAAAGCTCTATAACCCCTTGTTCAAGCTGTTGATTCTCTAGATAAGAGTAACTAATTCTTAAGTGGTTATATTGTGGTTCATTTGGATAACAAGCCGAACTAGGCAAAAATGAAAGGTTGGACTGTTGTGCTTTTAAAAGCAGTTCATCTGTATTGCTGTTGCCAGGCAAAGACACCCAAATGTTTAGCCCTCCTTTAGGCTTAATCCAGGTCACTCCTTCAGGGGCATATTTCTCTAACAAGGCAATCGTTTGATCTCTTCTTATTTCAAGGGCGATACGCAGCTTTTCTAAATGTGTGTTCATTCTGATTGAACTTAAAAATGGAATCAGTGCTTTTTGTGTTAAGAGTGGGTTGCCCAGGTCTGTACAAGATTTTGATGTTAACAACCGCTGATGAATGGTCCCGTTTGAAACCATCGCCCCAATTCTGCAACTAGGGGCTAAAGCTTTGCTAAAGCCCTTTAAATAAATCACATGACCGCTCGTATCTAAAGATTTAATAGTGGGCGGGGGCGGGTTATGATCAAAATATATTTCATTCCATGAGTCATCCTCTACAATAAGAAAGCCATTGCTTTGTGCCAGTTCTACTAAATCCATTCTTCTCTTTTTACTTAAAACTGTGCCAGTTGGATTATGAAATGTAGGGATCGTATAAACAACTTTTGGTTTTTTAGTTAAACAGAGAGAAGCTAAAATATCTGTCTGCATCCCTTCTCCGTCTACAGGGATAGGAATAATGTGAGCTCCTCGATTTCGAAAAACATCGAGTGCTGCCGTATAGGTGGGCGCCTCCGTGATCACAATGTCTCCAGGACCAATAAAAGTTCTTGCTACTAGATCGATTCCTTGCTGCACACCACTTGTAATGATGATCTCTGAGCTTGTTGTTTTAAGCTCACCATATCGTTGTAAATACTTTTTAATTGCTTCCCGAACTTCAGCATCCCCTTGAATAGGGCCATAACGGGCTACAATTTGTGGGTCATCCTGCAGAACCTGGTTTATTTCTTTCGTTAAATAAGCGGAAGGGAGCAGTCCCGGATTTATAATGGCACTAGATAGTTTAATTGCATTTTCCGGTCCCAAATTTAACATGTATTGTGAACGCTGAATATAATCTGGAATGGCTAGCTGCCAATCAACATTTTCACTTGTTCTCTTTTCAATCCTTTTCCTCTGTTCTTTCCGCCGAACAAAAGCTCCCTTTCCATGCTCTAAGCGAATATATCCATTCTTCTCTAAAAGGGTATAAGCTTTGCTTACCGTAACAAAACTAACTTGATTTTCTTTTGAAAAGTTTCGAATTGAAGGCAATTGGCTGTCTTCTTCTACAACACCTGAACGAATTTTCTCCGCTAGAATGTTGGCAATTTGATGAATTAACGATTGATCTGATTGACGGTTAAGATTGATTTTCATATTGTCTCCCACTGTTATATTCACTCATTGACTGTTATACCTATCACTATATATTGTAAAAACAATGAGGAACAAGAAAAATTTGTTAAAAGAGGAGAGAGTAGAGGATGAATATCATGAACCAAGACCAAAAAGATTTTGAACGGATATTAACAGAAGTCGTGCAGCATGCAACAAATTTTTATCATGGCCTTGAAGAGAGGTGTGTAGCGGTTCAATCCTATGACATGCCAAAAAATCAACTATCTACATCAGGTATTGGAGCAAGTGCAGCCCTTGAATATTTCACCCACCACTATGCTACAGGCTTAAGCGCAAGTGTGGGTTCAAGATACTTAGGCTTTGTTACGGGGGGCTCTACACCTGCGGCCATTATAGGAGATTGGTTAGTTAGTATTTATGATCAAAATGCAGCTAGCTCACAAGATTCAATTGCCGGGTTGGTTGAACTTGAAACGATTGACCTGCTAAAAGAGTTACTTCATTTAAGCCATGATTATAGCGGCACTTTCGTAAGTGGGGCCACCATGGCAAATTTCGTAGGTCTTGCTCAAGCAAGGCAATGGATTGCACATCATTATGGAAAAGACATTTCCATGGAAGGCCTGTACGATATTCCATCCATTAAAATTTTGAGCGGCGCTCCTCACTCAAGCGTTTTTAAAGCAGCTTCTATGCTGGGCATAGGGAGAAAATCTATTCATTCAATACCTTGTCAGGAAAATCGCGAGGCGATCGATATCGAAAAATTAAAGGAATTTCTTGAACAACAGAAAAGTGAGCCATGCATCGTTGTGGCCAATGTGGGAACAGTTAACACGGTAGACTATGACGATTTAGCTGCTATTGGGAAGCTTAAAAAGCACTACCGCTTTTGGTTGCATATTGATGCGGCTTTTGGCGGTTTTGCTGCTTGTTCCCCTCTATATAGAGAATTAGTAGAAGGGATGGATGCTGCCGACTCTATTACAATTGATGCGCATAAATGGTTGAATGTTCCCTACGACTCTGCCATGCAATTTACTCGTCATAAGCAGCTTCAAGCGGAAGTATTTCAAAATAATGCTGCTTACCTCGGGGATGCAATTGAACATCCGGAGTTTTTTAATCTTACACCTGAAAATTCTCGAAGGTTCCGTGCCTTGCCAGCATGGTTTACGCTAAAAGCATACGGTAAAAGCGGCTACCAAAATCTTATTGAGCAAAATGTTGAACTGGCTAAACGCCTTGGGGAAAAAATAAACAACAGCCGGGAGTTTAAACTGTTATCACCAGTAAGGTTAAACGTTGTTTGCTTTTCTTTAAACAAACAATCTATCACTGCTGAAATGAACAACCAATTTCTTACTGCTTTAAACCAGCAAGGAAAAGTGTTTATGACGCCAACTATCTATAACGGTGTTCCCGCCATTCGTGCTGCTTTTAGCAATTGGCGCACAGAGGAAAAAGATATAGATATTATATGGGAAGCATTACGATCAACAGTACAATCTATCAAATAGTTTTTTAAGAGAAGATACTTTGAATAGGAGTAGAGGAGTGATGAAATCTAATTCCTTCAGAGCAATTTAATCAATCTTTTTGTAAAAACTAAATTGTTTTTAGAAAGAGTCTAATGCTAAGAAGGGATTTTTAAGGGGGAAGGGGGAAATAGTGATGAGTGAGCAATGGGCAGATGATTTACAGGTCGCTCAAGTACGTATTGCGAGGCCGACAGATCGATTATCGGAAATTGAACGATTTTATTGTGAAGGAGTCGGATTGAATAAAATTGGTTCGTTTACAGGGCATCGGGGATATAATGGGATCATGCTAGGATTGCCAAATGCCAGCTGCCATTTAGAATTTACGGAGCATATTGAAGGCAGCCCGTGTCCGGCCCCTACAAAAGATAATCTTCTTGTATTGTATATTCCAGATATAGAGAAGATTCAACGTATCAAAAACAGGCTAGAACAAATGGGATATCCAGAGGTGGAGCCCGAGAATCCCTATTGGGCAGAAAAAGGAACCACTATTGAAGATCCAGACGGCTGGCGTATTGTCTTAATGAATACTGAAGGCATATAAACTTATATGACTAAACTTGTAAATATGTATGATTGATGTATTATCTTAGGCTCTAGTAATATGCAAAAGAGATTACCCAGCTAGTTCAGGTAATCCCTTTTGTATCTCAACTATATTCTTAATGTGCTGTTGGGAGATTCCTTCTCTTGCAGCTTCATAATGTGCTTTAAACCAGCATGGGCATCACGGAATATCGGTATATCTTTTAATTCACGAATACTCAGAGCCAGCTCTGGCTTGATTCCCACTATAATGCATTGCACGCCAATCAGCTTTAGGCAACCAGCTAATTTTTGAAGATAGTTTCTAACGCTGTCATCAAAATGGCTAATCCCTCTTAGACTGATAAGAAAGTATTCTATTTTTTGAGAGGCGCATTCTTCCAAAACAGTGGACAAGACGAGCTCGCCGCGATTCCAGTCTAGTACACCTGCCAGCGGCAAGACGATTGTCTTTTCCCATATGTTTAAGAGAGGCACGGATAAATCTTGAATTAGTGCGTCTTTTCTTTTCTCTTCTTCAGCATGCGAGGTGACATCCAAAAGCATTACCATATAGCCTTCAATCTGCTCGTTATGTTGGCTGTTTTTGATAGGAGTCACGACGATATCGGCGATAAATGTATTCTTGATCGTAATTCTTGCCCGATGGCCTTCTTGCAATTGCTCCATCATAAGCTGCTGATGCTCAGGTTTTTTATGAAAAAAATCCATACTGAGCCCTATCATTTCTTCTGCGTTCGTCAGGCCATATAAAGGAGCAATAGCAGACAGGGACTTGTCTGCTTTCGTATTCATCCAAGTAATTTTATAGTCTGTATCCGCGATGATGATATTCTCCCCTATGCTATTCAAAGCATCTTTAGCTGATAGCTTCATTGATAGTCCATTCATAACGTTTCATCCAGTTCTATAATTAATTTATCTCATTATATAGTAAGCTTATGAAGCAATAAAAGAAGAAAGATATGGTTTCGGCAGACTTAAAAATATTCAGTAGGAAAGGGCTAGAAGAAGGTCTAATATATATAGGTCAAACTAATTTAAAGTCCTTACTCAATTTTCCTTTTTTAGATCTGTATGCTACAATGTCTTTACTAAACAATAGAAGGGATGATGGGTGGACGATGGACAAATAATCTTATTTTCTACATTTGAAATCGCATATTTCAAATCACACAAAATAGGATTAGTCTGCCCATTTTCTATATACTGTACAGCTATTGAATCAAATAGCTTATTTGAACAACGCAAAAATGCGGCTAATCCTTCCAAATCAATTGGGAGGATTTTTTTGTCCTCCCTTTAATAGAGAGGGATGAAGAGTATGAATGAGCTGTTTAAATTGCAAAATGTTAGTTTTGAAATAATGGATCTTATGATATTTGAAGGGATCAATGCCAGTGTTCAACAAGGAGAAGTCATCGGAATCATTGGCAAAAATGGAGCGGGAAAATCTACTTTGCTTCAATTGATTCACCAGGAATTGATCCCGACAGCAGGGCAAATCCGATGGCTGCAGCCAAATTTGGAGATGGCATTCGTTGAACAGGAAACGGAATTCTACTCTTCCGCAGAAGTGAGCCCTGTAGAGGAAGTCTTGCTAAGAAAATGGGAAGTGCCGAACCGCCATTTTTCACAACTAAGCGGAGGAGAGAAATTAAAAGCCCGATTGGCAAAAGGTTTTTCAAAAGACGTCCATCTTTTATTATTAGATGAACCAACTAATCACCTCGATGAGAAAAGCACTGAGCTGCTCATTGAGCAGATGAAACATTATAAAGGTACAATTGTCCTCGTTTCACATGATCGCTATTTTTTAGATAAGGTGGCTACAAAAATCTGGTCAATTGAGGGCAAAAAACTGATCGAGCATAAAGGGAATTACACAAGTTACATGGAAGCTCGCCAACAGAAGAGATTGACTCAGCAACGCGAATATGAAAAGCAGCAAAAAATGGTGGAGCGTATTGAATCCCAAATGCAAGAGCTCACGTCCTGGTCGAAAAAAGCCCACGCCCAATCGACGAAACAGGAAGGCATTAAAGAACATTATCGCGTAAAGGCCAAGCGCATGGATGCTCAAGTAAAATCAAAACAAAAGCGTCTTGAAAAAGAGCTGGAAAAGGCCAAGGCAGAGCGGATTGAGCCAGAGTATGAAGTGCATTTTTCGATGAAAACGAGCAACAAGACGGGAAAGCGGTTTGTAGAAGTTAAAAATGTAACAAAGGCATTTGCTGGACATTCCTTATTTACAAACGCCAATTTTACCATTCAGCACGGGGAAAAGGTAGCGATCACAGGCCCGAATGGCAGCGGAAAGACGACTTTACTAAAAATAATCGTTGGGGAGGAAACAGCAGAAGGAAAGGTGTGGGTTTCCCCTTCTGCCACTATCGGCTATTTAACGCAGGAGGTGTTTGATTTGCCGCTTGAACAAACACCGAAACAGCTGTTTTATCAAGATACTTATGAAGCGAGAGGCCAGGTTCAAAATTTAATGAAGCATTTGGGATTTACGGCCTCTCAATGGAAAGAGCCCATCCAAAATATGAGTATGGGGGAGCGTGTAAAGTGTAAGCTAATGGCTTATATTCTAGCTGAAAAAGATGTATTAATTTTAGATGAGCCGACGAATCACCTTGATTTGCCTTCACGTGAACAATTGGAAAATACTTTAGCCCAGTATGACGGTACGCTGCTTGTCGTTTCACATGATCGCTACTTTCTTGAGAAAATAACAAGCAGTAAGCTGGTTGTAGCGAACAACAGCATCCGGAAGCAATGGAACGAAATGTCCCAGCAAAGAGATGATTGGGAAGAATTACGTTTAAAGCTCGAAACAGAACGACAAGAGGTTTTAGGAAAGCTTAGCTTTATGACGCCTGCGGATCAAGCGTACAAGGAACTCGATTTGAGATTTAAAGAGCTGACGAAGCAAATAAAGGAGCTTTCGTAAGGAATAAAGTTCGGCTGTATAGATAGGTAAGAATCATAAGAGCTGCTAAAGTTATTTAACGCTAATAGGAAAATATAAGAGCCTTGCTGCATTTTATTGTGTAGCAAGGCCCTTTAAAGTTATTTAATCTCTATCCATCTAAGTGCATTTGCACTCAAAAACCAATAATAAAGTCGTTTAATTCTTATTCATCTAACAAGGTTTCAAGGCACAAAAAAGCCAGCCAAATGAAAACTGGCCGTATCTTTCTTTTATTAATTTTCTTTCTTCGCAGCTTCGCGAGTTAAACGTGCATTATTTAAGCCTTTATCGCTAAATGCGTTATCGTTATTCAGTTGATCTCCTATTGGTTCTCTGTCCATCTCGCCCTTTAGCACGCCTGGAGTTTTTCCATGTATATTGTCATGCTCTTGTGACATTATGTTTAACCTCCTTTTCATGTATTATCTGTTACCCTTAATTTTCTTATACTAGGGCTAATACTGAGGACGTATCTCGATTTGCTTTTCATTTCTTCTTGAATTAACCTGCCCCGTTAGTCTAATAAAAATTAAACAGCTTTAGTGTTACTTAACAAGAGTTGGTACTAAAACGATTCCTCCGCTATTTGTTGAAATTTCATAGTAAAATTTTCTTTTTGTGTATGTAGAGTAATAACTGATAGATTGATGTCTTTATGAGGTTGTTTTCCGTAATTAGGCAAACATAATTTGTAGGAACTAAAGGCAAAATGTAAATAACAAATTACTTAACTTATGGATTTTTGTGGAAAGAAAAGGTGATGAAATGGAACTATCTAACGAAAATCGAACGTATCAGGCTGGAGACATTGTCTATGTTTTTTATCGCAATCCCCATACTCAGGACGTAGCAAATATACAGGCGGCAGCGGTCGTTAATGACCCGGATAATTCTGCTGGATTATCTTTGTTTTTATATGAAAATTACTATCCACTATCAAGTGAAATGGCGATTTATCCCACAGAGGAAGAGGCGAAGCAGGCTTACGAATACTATTACGGAATGGAATCAGAGGGGAGATTGGAATGAATAAACCATTCAACCCTAAATTGGTGTATTTTGAACCCGATGCGCTGGATTATCCATTAGGCAAACAGCTTAAAGAGAAATTTGAAAAAATGGATGTTGAAATTCGATATACGACTTCGCATAATCAAGTGAGAAATCTTCCAGGTGAAAATGACTTTCAAAGATACCGGGTTGCCAAATCTACGCTAGTGGTCGGCATTAGAAAAACATTAAAATTTGACACTTCCAAGCCTTCTGCGGAGTACGCTATTCCTTTTGCGACGGGCTGCATGGGCCATTGTCATTATTGCTATTTACAAACGACGATGGGAAGTAAGCCGTACATTCGCACGTATGTAAATGTAGATGAAATTTTGGAAGCTGCCGATCAGTACATAGCCGAGCGTGCTCCCGAGATTACAAGGTTTGAAGCGTCCTGTACATCTGATATCGTTGGGATTGATTATTTGACTCATACATTAAAGCGTGCAATTGAACATTTTGGAGAATCGGAGTACGGGAAATTAAGATTTGTAACAAAGTTTCACCATGTCGATCACCTGCTTGATGCAAAACATAACGGAAAGACTAGATTTCGATTTAGTGTGAACGCCGATTATGTCGTTAAGAACTTCGAGCCGGGGACTTCTCCTTTAGAGAAAAGAATTGAAGCGGCAGGAAAAGTCGCTAGAGCGGGGTATCCACTTGGTTTTATTGTAGCTCCTATTTATCTTCACGAAGGATGGGAGGAAGGATACCTTCATATGTTTGAGCGCTTGGATGCAGAATTGCCTCCAGAAGCAAGGAAGGATTTGACGTTTGAGTTTATTCAGCATCGCTTTACGAAGCCAGCTAAAAGAGTAATCCAAAAAAATTACCCTATGACAAAATTAGAATTAGATGAAGAGAAAAGAAGGTATAAATGGGGAAAGTACGGAATTGGAAAATACATTTATCAAAAGGAAGAAGAGGAAGATATAAAAAATCATCTTTATTCCTATATGAAGAAATTCTTTCCAGAGGCGAAATTAGAATATTTCACGTAAAAGATGAAAGAACTGTGAATAGATAATGAGTTTTGAGAATTTGCTTGCTAACGGTTATTGAATTTGTTATTAAAAACAATGCCCCTGGCTCCATTGAAGCCGGGGGCATTGTTTTTAAGTTAATTTTTTAATATTTACCTTTTGCCCTTGTTTGCGTCGCTCTCTGAATTCAGCTGTTGCTGTGAAGAGGACGTCTGTAGAGGAGTTAAGGGCCGTTTCGAAAGAGTCTTGGAGAACCCCTACAATAAAGCCTACCCCTACTACTGTCATCGCTACATCATTTGAAATTCCGAACAGGCTGCAGGCTAGTGGGATAAGCAATAAGGAACCGCCAGCCACTCCAGAAGCACCGCAGGCACATACAGCAGACAGAACACTTAAGATAATGGCTGTCGGGATATCCACTTGAATACCGAGTGTATGAACTGCTGCTAGTGTTAAAACGGAAATTGTTACCGCTGCACCGGCCATATTGATGGTAGCGCCTAACGGAATGGATACAGAGTAGGTATCCTTATCTAAACCTAGTTTTTCACACAGTTTCATATTAACCGGAATGTTTGCCGCTGAACTGCGTGTGAAGAAGGCTGTAATACCACTTTCTCTGATACATTTAAATACGAGCGGGTATGGATTTTGGCGCACAGCTAAGAACACAATAACAGGATTGACGACCAGTGCAACAAAGAGCATACAACCGATTAAAACGGCCAGTAATTTTCCATAGCTTAGCAAAGCATCAATGCCATTTGCTGTAATCGATTCGAAGACTAAGCCCATGATTCCTAGTGGAGCAAATTTAATGATCCACGTTACAATTTTAGATACGGCATCTGAAAAGTTAGAAATGACGGTCTTCGTAGTATCTGATGCGTTCTTCAAGGCAATGCCTAGAAGAATCGCCCAAGATAATATACCAATATAATTAGCGTTAGTAATGGCGTTAAACGGGTTATCAACAATATTCATGAGCAGTGTTTTGAGTACCTCGGAAACACCACCAGGAGCCGTTAAGTCTTCCGTAGCCTTAGCCAGCGTTAAATGAACCGGGAACATAAAACTTACAATAACGGCGATAAATCCAGCTAAAAAAGTTCCTAAAAGATAAAGGACGACGATAGATGACATATTTGTTTTTTGACCGCTCTTGTGCTGAGCAATAGCGGACATAACCAAAAATAATACGAGTACAGGCGCAATCGCTTTCAAGGCGCCTACGAATAAAGAGCCTAAAATGACAACGGGTTTTGCTGCGTCAGGAATCGTTAAAGCCAAAGCAATACCAACAATTAAACCGATAATTATTTGCTTTACCAAGCTCAATCGATTCCACTTTTTTAATTGGTTTTTCATAGATATCTCCTCTACTAATTTTAGAAAATGGCTATATTACATTACGCTGCTATGAGCCTGCTCTCCCTTCCTAAGGTTGATCTAGTGACGGTTATATTTAATCAAACGATTATCTTAAAGGGTTATTTCTTCCGTAGACGACGATGACCCTTACTCTCCGCTTTTTCAAGTGGACTACTAATCAATAAAATTATAGTGAATATTTAGATTTATTACAATAGTATTTTAGAAGAAAGAAAACGTTTGAATATTCTCAAAAGTGTGGTTGCGTCCGAGTGAAAGTAAAGATGAAAAGCACAATGGGCTGAAGCGAATGCATTTACTATGTATGACAAATAGGCTGATACGGGAATGGTGTTGGACCTTGGAAGTAATTGTTAGGTATATTAAAGACGTGAGGATAAAAATGAACTCTTTAAATCAAAGAAGGATGGGTTTATAAATGAGCAAAAGATGTGCGTGGGTAACGAAAGAGCCCCTATATATGGAGTATCATGATAAGGAATGGGGAGTACCCGTTTACGATGATCAACTGTTATTTGAGATGTTATGTCTAGAAGGAGCGCAAGCTGGTCTTAGTTGGTGGACCATTTTACAAAAAAGAGAAAATTACCGAAAAGCTTTTGATTATTTTAAAGCGGAAAAAATCGTACATTACACGGACGAAAAATTGCAATCATTGGTAGAAGACAAAGGGATTGTCCGAAATAAATTAAAAATCAAAAGTGTGGTAACGAATGCAGAGGCATTTTTGCGATTGAAAGAGGAGTATGGTTCATTTGCTAATTATATATGGGGGTTTGTGAATCACAAGCCGGTCGTCAATCACTGGAAAACAGCAGAAGAGGTTCCTGTTTCGGATGCCATCAGTGATAAAATGAGCAAACAGTTAAAGAAAGACGGATTTAAATTTGTGGGCAGCACGATTTGCTACTCTTATATGCAAGCGGTAGGCATGGTCAATGATCATACGCTAGAATGCTTTTGTCACCCAGCTCACCAAAAATCGACTTTTAGAGAGTGAATAGAACAGAGTCCGTTTCGATGAAATTTCTCAAAACAGATTCTTCGTATGTAAGATGACAGTTTTTATATTCTAAAGAATAGATATAGCAGCCCGCTGATGATCGAAATGGGTAACGTGATGGGGCTTAAAACAGCATCGTCTTTAATGAAGTATGTTAGTATAATCGATGGGATGCCTACTGTCCCCGATGTTAGGGCGATCATTTGCTTTGTATGGTCATTTTTCGGCAAGGAACTGTAGTTTATAATCGTGAGGCCTGCCGCTAAAACAATACTATATAATTCCCTTTCTGTTTTTATTTTTGTACAAAAACATTTCTCCTAATAGAGCAGCTAAAATCAAAGCTTCGAATAGCATTTGCAATAATTCCATCTATCTGATCCTCTCCGGGATGTTTTTTCCACCGATACATCACAAGAAATACAAAGGCCTGGACAAGTTTAGATAAAGACAAGCTAATGGAGCTGCTTTTTTATGAAGGATAAAAGTAATAAGAAAATGATGGGTTTAAATGAGAATATTGTGTCAAAACTAATTAGTAAAGAATAATATAACTTCTCTTAATCAAAAAATAATTCCCAAGCACGGGTGAAACCTGGTTTATTCCTCCAGTTTTGCTCGTGTTTTTTATTTTGTGAACAAGAAAACTATAGTAATAAGGGATTAGTTAAATAACAATAATTTGAAAACTATGATACAGTATACTTATACTTTCGGCTCTGTTAAAAATGAATTTCATTTTTTCAATAATGGAAAATCAATATAACAGAACCATATTTTAAAAGGCGTAAAGGTGTGGATGAATCATAATGAATTTAAACTCTCTTGGAGAGTTAGGAAACAGATTGTTATCTACTATAATAGTTTCGGCTCTCATTATAGTTCTATTAGTTATTGCTTCTGTAGCAGGTGTTCGTTTCTCCTTAAGTGCCAACATTAAAGGTCAACAAGCATTAGACAGTATTGAAGGATCAGCTATTGATTTATTTAAAGCTCTCGTCGATCAGGAAACGGGACAAAGAGGGTATAGCTTAACGAACGATGAAGCGTTCCTGGAGCCCTATTATCAAGGAATAAAGCAATTTTCACAGAACTCAAAAGAGCTTATACAGAAAACCGAGAAATTTCCTGCCCTGAATAGGAAGGCAAAAAAGATTATAGAAAGAGGGCAGTATTGGCAAAATCATTATGGGAAACATCTAGTAGAATCGACCGAAAGAGGGGAACAACCAAGTGTTCGGTTACTAAATGAAGAGAAAGAGACGCTGGATGACTTCCGAAATCAAGCTAATAGCTTTTCTAAAAAGATAGAAGATCAAAGAAGTATTGTTAGAAATACGATGCGAACAAGAATTAACCTGACTCTTACCGCATTAGTCGTCACTTTAATTATGATCATATTTATCAATTTATGGATTAATTACCGTCTCTTAAAATCCGTGATTAAACCTATTATTGAATTAAGCAGCTGTGTGAAATCTTATACGGAGCATGATTTTTCGAAAGAAACGCCAACATATAGAAAGAAAGATGAGCTGTTTGAATTAATTAGAAACGTGGGGCGGATGAGGACTGAACTATCCACGAGCATTCATTCGTTAAAGATGAAGGTTCATTATGATGAATTAACAGGACTTTATAATAGGCGTTATTTTAATGAATTTATCGTGAATGAATGGGAAGCAGCTAAGAAGAAATCCGAGAATTTTTCATTGATACTCTTTGATATTGATCATTATAAAGATTTTAACGACACATATGGACATTTAGCTGGGGACGAATGCTTAAGGAGGATCTCTGAATGTCTCCAGCTATATAACCAAGAGCCTTCACATTTTATTGCCCGGTACGGCGGTGAAGAATTTGTGGTGCTGCTTTTACAAAGAACGGAACAGGAAGCCTTATTTATAGCCGAGGAAATAAGGAAAGCGATACTTAATTTGAAAATACCCCATAAAACTTCTCCTATTAGTAATTATGTAACAGTTAGCATAGGAGTTGCTTCAGTTGTCCCAACAGGAGAAATGATGCCTAATGACATTATTTCAGCTGCAGATCAAGCTTTGTATTATTCTAAAGAAAATGGACGTAATCAAGTTACACAATATGCTAATAGCGTGATTTAGCCGCTGATGCTTTAAGCAGATGATACCAGCCTGTTCAGTGATATCAATGAATGAGGCGATTGAACTGTGAGCGGAACTGTTTTGGAGACTTACTGTATTGAACGAGAAAAATAACAAAGAAAGTAACCGGCAGCTGCAATAGCTGTCGGTTTTATTTTGTATAAATTGAATAAGAGACATAAACATAAAGGGATTTCATGAGGCTATTTCGTCGTTTTTAGGATGGTGCGGATGAAGCATGGTTTGCAATAAAATATTATTCTATAATGTCATTGTTATGTATTTTCAGGAAAAAAGGTAAAAATATAGCACGAATAATAGGTAATACTTTCAAGCCTTTTCCCGGTATTTTTACAAAGTAGGAGGATTTAACAGCATGAAAGAAATTATTGCAGTAAAAGAAATTACACCATTTAAAACGCGCTCAGAAGAATTTAATCCGTACGCTTGGTGCAAAGAGATGCTGGAGATGAATCCGGTGAGCTACCATGAGGGAACGAATACGTGGAATGTCTTTAAATATGAAGATGTAAAGCGTGTTATCAGCGATTATGAGAACTTCTCGAGTGAGCGTACCCGTACCACTATTGCCGTCGGAGCGGATATGAAGGATGGTTTTGCACCTGACAAGACGAATCTTATTGATGCCGACCCGCCGAAGCATAGAAAACGTCGTTCGTTGTTATCTGCAGCCTTCACACCGAGAAGCCTTAAAAACTGGGAGCCCCGCATTCAAGAAATTGTGGATGAGCTGATTGGACAGCTAGGGACAGATACCAAAATTGAAATTGTCCAGTCACTAACGAGTCAGCTCCCTATTATTATCATGTCTGACTTGATGGGAGTCCCATCCAAAGATCGGTTATTATTTAAAAAATGGGTAGATACTTTGTTTTTGCCTTTCAAAAAAGAAGAACAAGCAGACATTAATAACAAGAAGCAGGTGGCTGCTAAGGAGTATTATGAGTATTTGTATCCCATTGTCGTACAGAAAAGACAAAATCCGGCGGATGACATTATCTCTGACTTATTGAAGGCGGAAGTGGATGGAGAGACCTTTACCGATGATGAAGCGATAAGGACGACGATGCTGATTCTAGGTGCAGGGATTGAAACGACCAGTCATTTATTAGCTAACACCTTTTATTCTTTATTGTATGATAATCCAAACGTCTATGAAGAGTTGCATCATCAGCCGGAATTAGTTCCCCAAGCAGTAGAAGAAATGCTCAGATATCGTTTTCAATTATCTAAAATAGATCGCACGGTAAAAGAAGATAATCATCTGTTAGGAGTCGAGCTGAAAAAAGGAGATATTGTGGTTGCCTGGCTGAGTGCAGCCAATTTGGATAAGGATATGTTTGAAAATCCGTTTGCGGTTAACATTCATCGGCCAAATAATAAGAAACATGTGACATTTGGGAATGGACCGCATTTTTGCTTGGGCGCGCCGCTTGCCCGTCTCGAAGCCCGCATTGCTCTCACTTCTTTTGTGAAGAAGTATTCACGCATTGAACCGGTAGCTGATTTTAAGCTGGAAGATCATCTGACTGACTCAGCAACCGGCCAAACGCTGACCACTCTTCCATTTAAAGTATTTGTTTAACCCTGTGCAGGAATCGCATAGGGTTTTCTTATGTGGAAATAGCTGTTACTTTATTCACTTGAACATCAATTTTTGGATAAATTATCATTATGTTTAAGGAGTAAATAGTTTTAAGAATATTTAACGCACAGTCGTTTAAATAGGGATCAGGAGCGGTGACAAAATGACGCAGTTTTACTATCTTTCTGCCAAACATCCTTTAGAGATCGGAACGTTTGGAGAAGTAAAAAAGCTTTCTAATAAGGGAAACAATGTATTTGCTAATACGGTGGATGAAGCGTCTATCACGATTAAAAGATTAGCAGACAGTCCGCTCTCCAACCTGAGTTATCCCTGTCAATATGAAGTGATGGCGCATTTAGGAGACTTTGGGATGAATAAGGATAAGGCAAATGAGCTGGACAACAAGTGTCTGCAAACTTTATTGGAGTATGTCCAAATCGCCATTCAGAAAAGTTTTGTGGTGGAATTTTACACGGCATGGGCGGGAGAAGAGTTAAGCGTGGAAGAGGTGCGGGAACTAACGATAGATGAGTTAACCGATCCTAATCAATTAAGGCTTGGAAACAGGGGGAAGCTGATCATCTATCGTCAGAAATACTGAAATAAGCGGAGCAGTCTTTACGTTCAATGACGTTAAGGTCACGGTCCTGAACGAAAGAGCACCGTGCACATGAATACTATATTGATTGTCTTTTAATCTGCTGACGAGAGCCTATTCATTTCTTCTTCTAGATAGAGCGTGATACACTTTTATAAAGAGACGCAAAGGAGGAGTTGGACATGGGTCAATTACAAGGGAAAACAGCGATTATCACAGGGGCGAGCAGCGGGATCGGCTTGGCGATTGCGAAAGAGCTGGCAGGTGAAGGAGCGAATGTCGTTTTGGCTGCCCGCCGTATAGAAAAATTGAAGGATCTAGAAAGTGAAATCAACCAAAGCGAGAGTGCAAAGGCGCTTGCTGTTCAGACAGATATGGTGAAAGAAGAGGATGTTCAGCAGCTAGTGGAAAAAGCGATAGACACCTTTGGGAATGTAGATATTTTCGTCAACAACGCGGGACAAATGCGCGAGGCCACCATTCGGTCCGGAAAAGTAGGGGAATGGGAACAAATGATTGATGTGAATATTAAAGGCGTTCTCTATGGAATTAATGCAGTACTGCCGTCCATGCTGGAGCGGGAGAGCGGCCACATTATTAATATTGCCTCTGTTTCTGGCCTGGAAGTGACGAAAATGAGTACGGTCTATAGTGCAACGAAATATGCGGTTCGGGCGATTTCCACAGGCTTGGAAAAAGAACTTGCTAGAACAGGAGTGCATGTAACGAATATCTCTCCTGGCATGGTAGACACTCCTTTAAGCACGGGGCGTGGCAGCAGTGATCGTAAAAAATTAGAAGCAGCAGATATCGCCAAAGCTGTTGTATATGCCGTCACTCAGCCTGGTTACGTTAACGTGAATGAAATCACTGTTCGACCAGTTTAGAAAAAACTGACTGAAGAGATAAATGGATAGCGACATGCCGATTGATCCGCTGTCCGCTTCTGATAATATATTTACTCCAAGAAACCGCCGCTCTAGCACAGGCGGTTTTTGGTGTGTAATGAATTGGTAAAAACGGGCAGCCCGCTGTTGGGTGGAGGAGATCTTTTCTGTCGGAGGAAGAGGGATCACGCAAGGTTTTGTCTACAATTTTTCTGATAGCGCCGACAAGAACTGGCAAGCCACCCTGATTTTATTCCCCATAATGGAAAAAGAGGAATCTGTTAACGGGTTCTATTTTATTTGGGGGTGTTCCTTTTTATGAGGAAGTTGAAATCGTTTTCAAAAATCTTTGCGCCAGTCTGCGCCAGTGCGTTTCTCCTCACTGGATTTAACAGCAGTCCGGCGGCAGCGCCGTCAGTGGCCGCTCAGCCAGTTGCTGAAGAGAAGGCCACACTGATCACTGTTTATTTAAAGGACAGGAAGGCGTTGGACAAGCTTATCAATGAAGGGTTTGACCTTGCTGAACATGTTCACGAACACGACGGGAAGCTGGAAGTAGACGCGGTTGTAACTGACCGGGAACTGAAGCAGCTAAAGGAGAAAGGTTATCAAGTTGAAACGGTGACGACCCAGGAGCAGGTGCAGAACATTTTAACTCAGCGCCAGCAAAAAGTAGAGAAGGAAACAGAGCTAACTGCAGAAGCAGATGAGATTAAAATTTTAAGAGCCAACTATTTTGAAAGCCAGAACGAAACGTTTCTGTACATAGAAGCAAAGTCTAACGCAGGAACAGTAGCAAGTGTCGCATTGAATGCCTCCTGGAAGGAGAAAGGGACAAATCAAACGGCCGCTCTGCAAAGAGTCCAAGATGCAGGGGTTTACCTATACCACTCTTTACTTATTCCTGTTGAGAAAGCCCCAAATGAAGTAACCATTACAAGCACTCTAGGAGGCAAAACGGCACAAAAAGTGACTGAATGGGTCGGCGGCGGCAAGCCGGACAAGCGGAATAAGCATTATGTTTCGGATTTTGTAGACCATTATATGGACCCGACTGAAGTAACAGATAGAATTGAAGCATTAGCGAAGGAATTTCCGAAGCTTGCAGAAGTTGTAGAAATGCCGAATAAGACGAATGGATACCGCAGAAAAGCCCAAAATATTGTCGGCAAAAAAGAAAACCAGTCGTCAATTGCCATTTCTTCACGGGCATGGGGACATGAGGGCGGAAACAATGTAACCATAGAGCTGGTTAAGCCGGATGAGAAAGGAGCTCCTTTAAAAGTAGCGGTCGATGGCTCGAAAGTAAATGTGGCGCTGGCAACTGACGAAAATGGTCAGGTAATCAGCACAGGCAATCAAGTAAAAGAAGCCATTAATCAAACGGCCGGCTCTCTTGTAACAGTGAGCAAAGCGTATCAATCTACCGGAAATGGTGTTATTGCTCCGCAGGCCGTTCAATTGACAGATAGTTTGAATGCGCCAGATAACATTTCAAGAAATCCATTCACTATGAAAGCCATCCGTATCGGGAAACAGCGAGACGGTTCAAAGATGGGAGTTCTAGCCTATTCACAGGAGCATGCCCGCGAATGGGTGACGCCGCTTGTTTCTGTAGAAACGGCTGAGCGTCTGCTTCGTAACTATGCGACAGACAAAGAAACGAGAAACTTAGTAGACAACCTTGACATTTTCATTATTCCAACTGTGAATCCGGATGGCGGCCACTATTCGTTTTATGATTACAATATGCAGCGCAAGAATATGACCAATTATTGTGAAGGCACAGAATACAGTGATCCGTCCATTAGAAATTCATGGGGAGTAGATTTAAACCGCAACCATGAAATAGGGTCCATTTACGATGGGTATAGCGGGGCATCAACTTCATGCATAAGTGGATCATTTGCCGGTCCGGAGAAAGTGTCTGAGCCGGAAGCTAAAAACTTAATGTGGCTGGCTGATAAAAATGCCAACATTAAATTTGCGATGAACATTCATAGCTACGGCGGCTATTTCATGTGGCCTCCAGGTGCCTATAAAGCGGAAGGGCGTGAAACCCTTCCAAGACCAACAGCCGGCCAGGAGGCTTATTTCTGGGCCGCTTCCAATACAATTCTTGATGAAATCAAAGATCACCGCGGAACAGTCATTCTCCCGAGCAGAACAGGCCCGGTTCCGGATGTTCTCTATTCTGCAGCTGGAAACTCTGCCGATGCGCTCTGGTATAAAAAGGGTATTTATGCATGGGATTTTGAAGTAGGGGCTGATTTGTACGATGCAGCTACAGGAAAATGGCAGCCAGTAGGGTTCCAGCCGGAATTTAAAGAAGGCCACGAAGAAGCGCTGGAGTTTGCTAACGGATTAATAGGTATGCTGAAAGTAGCCAATGACTATGAGAAGGATAAAAAAGCACCTTCTTCCAAGCTAGTGAAGAAAAAGGTAAATAACGGGTTTGAAGTGGAGTTCACAACGAGCGAACCAGCCACTGTTTACTATACGTTAGATGGCAGCAAACCAACCTTTCAATCGCCAACGATTAATTTAAGAGGCATTCGTGAAACGGATGGGGAAAAGCTGTCTATTACAAAATCAACTGTGATCAACTGGTTCTCAATGGATGCTTCCGGGAATATAGAGAAAAACTATCACCCAGACACAAATCCAAATAAATACAATTCTGAAGAGATTAAAATCAAATAATCTAAATGAGTGGTTGGGAAGTCCTGCTTCAAGGAGCAGGACTTTTTCTTGATGCGTGTTAATATAATAAGCTGTTTAATCGTTAGAAGAAAAGAAATCGCTGTGTAAGTATTGAATTTTCGAGAGTGGGATAAAAAGACACAATGCAGAGGGAAGAGGGGTTTATAGATTGTAATAAAGGAAAAAACAGCAAGAATTTAATATAACTATGGGTTACTTTAATGGTAAAATATCACTCATAAAAATGTTTGGGGGAGTAGTATGGTTAATGAAAACAGTAATTTAAAGTTTGTAGTAACAGGCCTTCTTCTCGGTATTTTAATGGCTGCGATGGATAATACAATCGTGGCTACCGCAATGGGAACGATCGTTGCTGATTTGGGCGGATTCGAAAAGTTTGTCTGGGTTACTTCCGCTTATATGGTCACCGTTATGGCCGGAATGCCGATTTTTGGAAAGCTGTCTGATATGTATGGCCGCAAACGCTTCTTTATCTTCGGTTTGGCCATATTTTTAATTGGGTCAGCGTTGTGCGGAATCGCCCAGACGATGGACCAGTTGATTATTTACCGTGCCATCCAGGGAATCGGCGGAGGTGCTTTAATGCCGATTGCCTTTACGATCGTATTCGATATTTTCCCGCCGGAGAAGCGTGGGAAAATGACGGGATTGCTCGGTGCTGTGTTTGGTACTTCTAGTGTGCTAGGGCCGCTTTTAGGTGCTTATATTACAGATTGGTTTAGCTGGCATTGGGTATTCTATATTAATGTTCCGATTGGAATTGTTTCTGTCTTTTTAATTATTAAGTATTATCATGAATCAACACAGCATCGGAAGCAGCGCATTGATTGGGCGGGAGCGATTACGCTCGTGGCAGCTGTTGTCTGCTTAATGTTTGCGCTGGAGCTTGGCGGTAAAGAATATTCGTGGGATTCCACTCAAATTATTAGTTTATTTGCGGGCTTTGCGGTCTTCTTTGGAACTTTTCTGTGGGTGGAAACAAAGGCGGAAGAGCCGATTATTTCATTCTGGATGTTCAAACGCCGCTTGTTTGCCACTTCGCAAATTCTTGCTTTCTTATACGGGGCAACCTTTATTATATTAGCCGTCTTTATTCCAATCTTTGTGCAAGCGGTGTATGGCGGCTCGGCTAAGAACGCCGGTTTGATTTTAACACCGATGATGCTTGGTTCTGTCGCTGGGAGTGCCATTGGCGGGACTTTTCAAACGAAAACAAGCTATCGAAACTTAATGGTGATTTCAGTAGTTGCTTACTTTATCGGCATGTTTTTACTCGGAAATATGACGCCGGAAACAGCTCGCTGGGTATTAACGATTTACATGGTCATTGCCGGCTTTGGAATGGGCTTTTCTTTTTCCTTGCTTCCATCGGCATCGATTCATAATCTGGATCCGCGTTACCGGGGCTCAGCTAATTCGACGAACTCCTTTCTGCGTTCCCTTGGGATGACGCTGGGGGTTACGATCTTTGGAACGATTCAGCAAAATATTTTCACAGATAAGTTGAAAGACGCCTTTAAAGGAATGGGAGGAAACGGTGGTGCACCGGGTATGCAAATGAATGATCCGCAGCAGCTGTTTGAGGCTGGGCAACGCGCCAAGATTCCTGATTTTATCTTGGATAAAGTCGTTCTCGCCATGTCGGATTCAATTACGTCAATCTTTTTATTTGCGCTTATCCCGATTGTTTTATCGGCGATTGCCATCTTGTTCATGGGGAATCAGCGAGTGGAAATCAACAAAAAAATAGAAAGTTGATAAAAGTCCGGGCAAGTTGTCCGGGCTTTTTATTGTGCTTTTGTGAATCCGACAGCTCTTTCGCTATAATGAAGAAAAATATCCGTAAAGCGGGGGTTGGCAGATGAGAAAAATCTTAGTCGTGGACGACGATAAACATATATTAGAGCTCGTAAGCATTCATTTAACACGTGCTGGCTATCATGTGCTCAAGGCGGAAAATGGTGTGCAGGCATTGGGTGTTTTACAAAGTGAGCTGCCTGATTTGGCAATTGTCGATGTCATGATGCCGGGCATGAACGGGTTTGAGTTAACGAAAAAGCTGCATGATGACTGGGACATTCCTGTGTTGTTGTTAACAGCAAAGGGAGAACTAGAAGATAAGGAGCAGGGTTTTCTCGCCGGTTCAGATGATTATCTGGTGAAGCCCTTTGAGCCGAAGGAGCTGCTTTTTCGTATCGCAGCCATATTGAGACGTTATGATAAACCAGCGGATTCAATCCTGCAGGCAGGTTCGGTTACGATCAACCGCAAAAGCTTTGAGGTGACGGCGGGCTCTAGTACATTGTTGATGCCCTTAAAGGAATTCGAGGTACTGGCTTTGCTTGCTTCCAAGCCAAATCAAGTATTTCAACGCGCCGCCATTATGGAAAGTGTGTGGGGCTATGACTATGAGGGCGATGAGCAAACGCTGAATACGCATATTAAACGGATACGGGAGCGCCTTGCCAAGATTGCGGCTGATGTTGAAATTGTGACAGTTCGTGGCATTGGCTACAAATTAGAGGTGCATCGCTCATGAAATCGTTATATGGAAAGTTTGTGCTCATGACCGCCTTAATCATGGTGTTTAGCACGATAGGCGGCTTTCTCGTTACAAATACGTATTATCACCGTGTGATGAAAGTGCGTAATGATGAAAAAAATGTCGAGATTGCGAAGACGATTGTGGATCATATTGAAGAAACGCCGCAAGAGAACTTAGATGAGTATTTAAAGACCATTGGCAGGATCGGCTACCAGCTTTATGTCGTAGACGAACTAGGCAAGTCTTCGTTTTACGGCGGTGACTTTCGGTTGGAAAATCTAGACAGGAACTCTGTAGAGCAGGTGCTGGCAGGGCATGTATATCATGGGATGAGGGATTTTCCACGCGAGACGTTTGTGACAGGTTTTTTCGCCAATGAAATGTCCAATACCATCGGGGTTCCGTTTAAGCATGACAATAAGCAATATGCGCTTTTTATTCGGCCAGATATTAAGCTGTTATTTAGCGAGGTCCATACGATCCTAGCAGGATTGATCATCGCCACCGCTTTGCTAAGCTTGCTTGCGATGTTACTAGTGGCAAAGATGCTCATTGTTCCGATTACACAGTTAACGGCTGCAACGAAACGAATTGCTGATGAGAAGTATGACACAAAGCTGAACATTGACCGTCGCGATGAGATTGGCCAATTAGCAGCAAGTTTCAATACGATGGTGGGCCAGCTTCAAGAAAATGATAAAATACGCAAGGAATTTATTAGTAATGTTTCACATGATTTTCAATCACCGCTATTAAATATTCAAGGCTATGCAGACTTGCTTAAAGGAGGAAACATACCTGATGAAGAGCGTAAAAATTATGCAGAAGTGATCCAGTCAGAAACAAACCGCCTATCGAAATTAACACGCCAGCTTTTACTCTTAACCTCTCTTGACCAGTCTTCCCGGATGGTGAAATACAGAGATTATCGGCTAGATGAACAACTAAAAGCGTGTATCAACAAATATCGCTGGTGGCTCGAAGAAGAACGCCTTAACTTACACATGAAGATGGAGGCAACGACATATCGAGGGGACGAGGCTTTATTTGAAAATGTGTGGGAGAACTTGCTCACGAACGCAATTAAGTATAACCGTCCAGAAGGAGAAATTCATATTGCACTAGAGAAGAAGGATGGGTACATCGAGGTGATAGTACAGGATACGGGCATTGGGATTTCAGAAGTGGAACAATCGCAATTGTTCAATCGCTTCTACCGGGCGGATACATCGCGCACAAAAGAGGGAACCGGGCTTGGATTATCGATCGTAAAGCAAATCATTGAGCTGCATAAGGGGAACATTCACGTAACAAGTGAGCCGGGTGAAGGCACGACGTTTACAATTAAATTGCCGAATTTGTAATACAGAGTTCATATAGAGTTTAGATTGACAGCGTAGTATAACCTTCAAAGAGATAAAAATGTATGGAGGTTAACAAAATGGAGAAAAAATGGAGTTTACGATTAATACGTTTAGCGGCCATCTTTGGCTTAATCGGGGCGATACTAGGTTCGCACATGGCAGGATCGGGGAGCTATCAATTCCGTCCAATCCATGCCCACATTTTAGTAGTAGGCTGGTTATCCGTCTTTGCATGGGGGATCTTCTATCGTGTCTACACCGTTAAATCTGCAAAACTAGTAGCTGTTCATGGCTGGACAGCCGTAATCGGTTCAATTGGTTTGACAGTCGGTATGTGGTTGAACGCCTTAAAGCCATTTAATATCAATGAAACGTTCGCTTTAGTCTTCTATATCGTTGGCGGTACGATCTTGTTAATCAGCTTTGGGATTTTCATCCTCACAACATTTATGATTGATACGAGAGAAGGCAAGTAAGCATGCTGAACGTGATAAAAGAGAAAAAAAGCTGGTTTGTTATTTTATTAGTCTGGCTTCTTGCGGCGACCGTGCTTTCTAGTTTTGCCCCGGGAGCTAAAGAGCAAACCTCACCAAATAAGAATGCAGGGCTGCCGGAAACAGCTGCCTCTATTCAAGCAGAAAAAGCAGTAAAGAAGTTTTTTCCGTCATCTGACGGCGTGCCGTTGTTTGTCGTTGTTTATGACAAAGAAGGCTTGAAGGATGAGGACGTTGAAAAAGCCATCACGAATATTGAAAAAGTGATGAATGAAGCGAAAGAAGATTTGACTGTTATTCCGTTATCTAAAATGCCGGTGCCAGCACGCGCATCCTTCTTTTCAGAAGATAAAACCACGTTCTTCTTGCCAGTGCTGTTTCCTGAAGGAATGGAAAATAAAGAAGTTAAAAACACAATGGACCAGCTAAAAAAAGAAACAGCAAAAGAGATACCGGCTAACATAGAGACTTATTTCACCGGCCCTGCAGGAATCATGGCAGATACGTATGAAATGTTTTCGAAAGCTGATGTTGTCCTAATCCTTGCGACAGTTGGATTGATTTTCGTTATTTTAATTGTCATTTACCGTTCACCGTTATTAGCGTTTATCCCGTTGATTGGCGCGGGCATTGCCTACTCAGTCGTAGATCGCCTGCTCGGTTTAATGGGAAAGTATGAGTGGTTTCCAATCGACAGCCAATCCTTATCTATTATGATGATTTTGTTGTTTGCGGTGATCACGGATTATTCCTTATTGTTGTTTTCTCGTTTCCGAGAAGAACTGGAAAAAGGCCTGTCTGTGAATAAAGCGATGAAAAATGCTTTGAACTTTGTGAAGGAGCCAATTGTTTTCAGTGGCGGCACTGTATTTTTAAGTATGTTAACATTGTTTTTCGCAGTATACGAATCTTATCGCGGCTTTGCCCCTGTGTTTGCCGTAGCTGTAGCGATTATGTTAATTGCCGGGTTAACGCTAATGCCCGCCTTATTCGCGATCGCAGGCGAAAGATCATTCTGGCCATCGAATCCGCGTAAACGCGCGATTAAGCTGTCTGATAAAGAAAACTTCTGGCACAAACTTGGTCGTTTCGTAACCGAAAAACCGTGGATTTCCTTAATCCCCATCGTCGTGATACTTGTCTTTTTTACTTCCATGACGAGACATGTTCATTACTCATTTAATTTGTTAGATTCATTTCCGAAAGAAATGTCGTCCATTCAAGGCTACAATAAATTAAACGATGCCTTCTCTGCTGGTGACATTGCACCAAGCACGGTAATCGTGAAGGCAAAAGAGGATTTGTCACCGGAGCAGCTGCAGAGTTTAACAGAGGAATTAGGACGTTTGGATAGTGTAGCCAAAGCAGAAATACAAGGTCATCCATACGCTGAGAATCATCAAAACGTGGCGAAAATTAATCTTGTATTAAAAAGTAATCCTTATACGGAAAAAGCCTTTGATGATATTGAAAACATGCGCGATGATGCGGATAAACTATTAAAGGCTAGCAACATCCATCACGCAAAACTATTAATTGCTGGTGAGACGGCACAAAATGCAGATATTCGCAGTGCCAGCCATGGGGATGAAATCCGAATCATCACTCTTGTGACTGTATTAATTATGGTGATGCTTGGGATTCAAACTCGATCATTAGTAGCGCCGGTCTATATGATGGCAACTATTTTGTTATCGTTCGGAGCCGCTCTGGGATTTACCGTATTCTTTTTCCAAGATATGCTTGGCTATGCGGGTATTAGTTACCGCATCCCATTGTATACCTTTGTTTTCTTAGTAGCGCTTGGAGTCGATTACTCGATTATGCTTATTTCACGTATTCGCGAAGAAAAAGAACGTTTGCCAATTAAAGAGGCTGTGCGGGAGGGAGTTGGAAAAACAGGCGGTGTTATCTCATCTGCTGGTCTTATTCTAGCTGCTACATTTGCCGTTTTAATTACTCAGCCTGTCATGGAGCTTCGTGCTTTTGGATTTGCTGTCGCGATCGGAGTTCTTGTCGATACGTTCATCGTTCGTCCAGTTGCAATACCGGCGTTAATCGTTCTTTTAGGAAAATACAGCTTCTGGCCAAAGAAAGTAAAATAAGAATGTCCTTTAATCAATGAAGGCGGCAGTCTCTGCTTTAGACTGCCGCCTTGAACTATTTTAGCGATTTAAAAAGAAGAAGGTTGTTTTAACTCTTCTAATGATCTCGGTTTCCGAAAAAGATCAAATGCTTCCGTAATAAAGATGCCGCCTAAAATAAGAGAAATCCCAAGTACTGTATTAAAGGTTAAGGCTTCTCCCCAAAGCAGCCAGGACAGTAAGAAGGCAAAGACAGCCTCAAGTGATAAAAGCAGGCTTACGTGAGTGGGGGGAGAATACTGCTGGGCTTTAATTTGAACAATGTAAGCTAACAGCGTTCCGATTAACAAGTCAAACGTATAGGCGTACGAGCCGTAAGGAGATAAAAGTGACGGCAGCGGCTCCAGCGAAACGGCAAACGGCAAACTAAATATCCCTACAATGAACAGTTGAATTGTGATAAAACTGAGAGAATCAACCGATTCATTTTTTTTGTAGGCACGATCCACTAATATAACGTGAATGGCAAAAAAGAAGGCGCAAAGGAATGCCAAAATATCACCGAGGTTGACACCTGCCCAGCTGCCGTCCCAGGAAAGGATGATAAGACCTAGAAAGGTAAGCAGACTTCCTAATACAGCTCCTCTTTGAACGGCTACCTTTGACCAGAAAAAGTAAAGGAAGGGAACGATCACAACCATGGTTCCGGTTAAGACTCCAGCCTTGCCGGGAGTTGTCAACTCAATTCCTAATGTTTGTAAGATGAATCCTGCCCATAAAGCGGTTCCGCTAGCAATGCCGTATTTCCACATTTGCTTTGGCATGTTTCTAATATCTTTCCACTTAAATAATAAGAGGATCAGTGCAGCAAGAAGAAACCTTGTGCTAATAAAATATAAAGGCGTCATTTCAGCTAATACGTCTTTTGTCAGGACAAAGCTATACCCCCAGCCAAGTGCGATTCCAACTAGGGAAACATCCGCAATGATGACTTTCTTTTTTAACGACAAACTATCCCTCCTAAAATACAGCCCTATTCGGGTCTGTGTCCTATTTCTATGCAAGAATTGCACCAAATATAGGGAGAAACCAAGAAAAGTCCTGAATACTTAGAGAATAGAGGAAGGATAAACCAGGCAAGAGGAGTTCATTTTCTTGTTGGAATATTCAAGAGTACATAATTTATTCAGTTAGGAATAAGGTGGGTTGAGAGGTTAACAGGACGCTATTTTGCGCCCGATCGCAAGGACAAAGCAAAAATAGCATTCCCGGAGCAGGGGGTTCTTTCCTGCTCCCTTTTTTACACACTTTTAAACTTTGCTTTCGATGCTGTCCTGTTTAGCTGGCAGAAGCGGCTCTTCTTTTTCTTTCCAATGAGGAAGGCTGACACCAGCTAAAGTCAGGATGCCGCCGAATAGCGAAAGGAAGGAAGGAATCTCCCCGAGCCAGATCCAAGCAATGATCATAGCGGCGACTGGAGTTAAATAAAGAGAGCTTGTTGCTTCTGCGGCCCCTGCTTTTGAAATGAGATAGGCAACCGCAAAGTACGGAACAATCGTTGGAATGAGCCCTAAGTATACTAAGGCATAGGTTGAAGAAGGGGCAGCCTGTGTGATTTCTGTGACTGTTCCAGGGCAAAAGAACAACATAAAGAAAGCTCCGGATAAGATCGTGTAAATCGTAAATGGGATAAATCCATACTTGTTTAAATAATTCGTTTGAAAAACAAAGTAACAACTTTCTCCTGCCGCCGCAACTAAGATAAGTAGAACTCCGACCGCAACAGCTGATAATGAACCCCCATTCCCTACTGAAATGACGGCTACTCCCGAAAAAGCGATTAGGGAACCGATCCATCCCATTTTAGAAAAACGATCTTTCAAAAAAATAGCAGCTAGAACAGCGGAGAACATGGGCGTAATGGATATTAATAAGCTGGCTACTCCAGCGCTGACTGTTTTTTCACCTATGTTCAGCGCAGTATGATAGACTGTAAATCCTAAGAAACCCAGCAATAAAATGGCGGGTACATCTTTTAAATCGGGCATTCTTATCTTTTTGACCACTGCAAATACAATAAGCCCGGACGAGCCAATTAGCAGCCGCAGCAGAGCAATGTGCTCAGGACTGTAAGATTGTAAGGCAATTTTAATTCCTGGAAAAGCGGAACCCCACGCTATGATCGTCACACTGTAGGCAATGGCTATTCTCCAATTCATCATGATCTCCGTTCCTCTCATTTATTAAAATTAGTGGTAAATTTATAATAGAGTGAAGGATAATGGAAATCTCCAACCAATCGATCAGAAAAAAAACCAACAAAAGCAGGTTGTAAGCAGAGAGGAGACGTTCAGTTGAGCAAGATGCCTCGTTATCTTCAGATTGTCCATGCGATTCGCGAGAAAATAAATCAAGGGGAATGGGTGATTGGCAGCAAACTCCCTACCCAGCGTGCCATAGCAGAGCAGTTCCGTGTCAATAGAAGTACGGTGATTACAGCGATTGAAATTTTAAAGGCGGAAGGTCTGCTTGAGGGAAAAGCAGGAAGTGGCATATACGTAGTGAATAATAGGTGGTCGCTATCGGCTGCTATTTCTCCTCCTGATTGGGAGGATCTCACTCAGTGGTCCCTGCAGCCCCCAAGTGATCATACTGTCCAAACAATCAATGAGCTGGAAAGCAGAAAAGATCTCATTCAACTAAGTAAAGGAGAGCTCGAACCCGATTTGTTTCCTAAAGCAGAAATAGCAACTGCTTTGACAAGGGTTTCAAGCCAACTAGAACAGTTTGGATACGGAAATGGGCTTGGTGATATCGGCTTGCGGATTGAGATTAGCAAGCACATGCAACAGTACGGAGTATTCACCGCTCCAGAAAGCATCCTGATCGTATCCGGTGCTCTGCAAGCTTTAACGCTTATTGCGGTCGGCATATTGAAAAAAGGCTCCACTATATTTTTGGAAAACCCTTCTTATTTACATTCCGTTAATTTATTCCGAACGGCCGAAATAGCCATCAAGCCAATCTCAGTCGGTGAAAATGGTTTGAATATTGATGAGCTTTTTCGACAAAAAATTATAAAGGGTTCATCGGCCCTTTATGTGAACCCTACTTATCAAAACCCAACAGGCACGACAATGTCATCCGAACAGAGAAAAGTATTGATGGACAAGTGCCGTTACTTTCAATTGCCAGTTATTGAAGATGATATATTTAGAGATTTATGGATTGACGAACGAGCACCAGCACCTTTAAAAACGCTAGATCCATTCGGGCAGGTTTTATATGTAGGCAGTTTTTCAAAAACGATTGATCCTGGTTTGCGGATTGGCTGGCTTGCGGGCCCGGAAGATGTCATTAAACGCCTTAGCGATGTCAGAATGCAAACAGATTATGGATCAAGCTACGTATCTCAAGCTTTAGTTAGAGAATTGCTTAGTTCGGGGCTGTATGAGCAGCATTTACAAAAAGTAAGAATCCGTTTAAAGGAAAAGAGAGAGTTTCTTCTTCAGTTGTTGCGTCTTCATTTAAGCGAGTATGCAACGTGGCGTGCTGCCACAGGAGGTTTTTTCATCTGGGTCTCCTTACATAAAAAGGTGAATATGCATCAATTTTTCCGAACTTGCCTAAACAATGGGGTGTTAATCAACCCAGGCTTTATTTACAATGACAGTCAGCCGACTATTCGGCTTTCTTACGCCTATGAGGAAATCGGAAGAATGGAGGAAGCTATTATTAAGGTGAAGGAAATATTAAAGAATGGATGAAAATGATCATCCATTTTTTTATGTGTGTACATTTTGATTTTTAGTAAAAATATTTTTATGAAGGGGATAAAATTTTTACCTTTAGCCCAGGATATTTTAAGTTGCTTTGATAAAAAATATTCCTTTAGAGCCTTCTTAATAATGAAAAAACAAAGTGTTACTAGGTATAAATAATAAAGAGCGTACAAAATATGTTTTTTGGCACGAAAATTGCAAAAGTATAAAATAAGCTGAAAATCACCGATTTAAGCTCATACAAAATGAGCCAATTGACGGTGGAAATGAAAACGATTTCCCGGAGGGTGAAATTGGAAGAAAGGATGCAAACAACAAGATGAACAAAATGTTGCAACATAGCCTCATATTGGGCTTTGCCTTATTTGCTCTATATTTTGGAGCAGGCAACTTGATTTTCCCGCCGTCTATCGGAAATGTGTCAGGAACGAATTGGGTTCCAGCACTTGCCGGATTTACGGTTACGGGTATTATTCTTCCCTTACTAGCTGTAATCGCAATCTTGAATGCTGGCGGGAAATTTGAAGAGTTAACGAGACCAATCAGCCCTTGGTTTTATAAGGTTTTTAACCTATTGCTTATGGTTGGGATTGGTATGCTTGTTACGATTCCGCGGATGGCCGCTACTACTCACGAGCTAGGCGTTCAAACTTTATTTCCTCAAGTTCCTTCTATCTTAACCATTATTATCTTCTTCGCCATCAGCTTTTATTTTGCGATGGATGAATCAAATGTTATTGATAAAATTGGTAAGATCTTAACACCGCTGTTAGTTATTATTCTTTTAGCAGTTGTAGGCAAGGGGATTTTTGATCCAATTGGAACACCAGCGGCAACGGACTTACAAACGCCGTTCTCTAATGCATTTATTAGTGCTTATCAAACAGGTGATATTGTGACCGGGATTTTTTGTGCTCCTATTTTTATAGCGGCTATTACAAGCTACGGTTATAAAGGAGTTCAAGCAAGAAAATTAGCGATTACCGGTACGTTAATAGCAGGATTAGGCCTTCTCATTGTATACGGAGGATTGCTTTATATCGGAGCATCAGGCAGCGGAACGTTTGCACCAGGCATTAGCGATACAGCACTCGTTTCAGAATTAGTTCATACATTGTTAGGCAGTACTGGAACCGTTGCTTTATCGATTGCTATTGCTCTGGCGTGTTTAACTTCTACGATTGGAGTTATCGCTGTTATTGCTGAGTTCTTGACAAAGCTGACAAATGGTAAAATCGGCTATCGGGTTTGGCTGCTTATTATTTGTATTACTGGTATCGTTATCGGAACAATGGGTGTAGGGAAAATTGTTAATTATGCGATGCCGATCTTCTTAGCGCTGTACCCGGTAGCGATTGTATTAGTGTTCTTGGGTGTATTCCGTAAGTATATTCCGAATTCAGGAGCTTACAGAGGAGCAATTCTGTTAACATTTATTGTCAGTCTATTCGAAACATTAGGCAGCGTTTTACAGATTGAAGCTTTAAGCAGCCTCGTTTCTGTCCTTCCTTTTAGTACAAATGGATTTTCCTGGTTTGTGCCTGCCGTTGTCGGCTTTATCCTTGGGGCTCTAATCGATAAGGCAATGGGTAAGAAGGAGCATCATGAACCTATTTTAGATCCTGTAGAGAATGATTAATAGGCAACAAAAAAGCAGGAGGGCTTTCCTCCTGCTTTTTGTTGTTTAAATAGATGGGGTTAAGATTCTGTTGTTCGGTCAGTAGAGGCTTTCATTCGTTCCTGCGGATGAGTATTCGTCGTACCATTCGCCCGTTTAGAGGCATACTTCGCTTTAGCACGTGCTTTTCCGCCTTCTCCAGTCATATTATCATCGGGAAAGTTTTTCGCTTTGTTTCTCATTGTTCTCCTCCACCTGCATAATAAAAATGTACGCTTTCACGTGTTATTAGTATAAGTAGAAGAAGTGAAAGTATAAGGGGGTTCTCGATGAAATTTGTGGGAGAAGCGAAAGGCTTGTTCCTTATTTAAATTACCCTCTTGTTGACTTTCGCTGCAGGCGAGCGCTTTCTTAATCAATTTTTAAAACACAACATTCCCTTTAATAGAGCCCATTTAAAAGAATGGATCAAATTCAACAATTCCCTCACAAGTAAAGCGGACGTTTGTCGAGATTGAATTCTTCTCTCCTGTTTCTACATGAATAATGCCGCCTGGTTGATGGACGGTTAATTGCTGGTCTTGGTTTTCTTGAGCTAAATGGACGCCTAAAGCGAGCGTTCCAGAGCCACAAGCCCGTTCAAAAAACTTGCTGCCGGTTTCCTCCACGTAAACGAAAGGACGGATTTCATAGTCCTGTTCCGCCAATTTTTTATAAGGAATAATGCCAATCGCTTTGTCGTCAATTTTTCCGGTCAGTTCCTCTAGCACTGACTCATACTCTTCTTCATGAAGCCAATGATCCGTTAGAAAATGAGTGATCCCATCTAATTGCACGACGCTTCCGTGAATCATATTGCGATCCAATTGGATGGACATGTCTTTGATAGAAAGAGGGTGAGGCATTTCCGCTCTTGCTTCAAAGTGAGAAGGGGACTTTACTTTTACCTCACAGGCAAGTGGTGTTTCCGTACCGGAAGCTTCTAGGAAAAAGTTTTTTTTGTCGCTTAACCCTTTATAGCAGGAATAAGCAGCAGCGGATAAAACGGCGTTGCCGCAAAACTCTCCTCCCGACATTTCCAATCGCAGGATGGAATCGCTCATCTTAGGCGGCACAATAAAGCCAACTTGTTCCGCGTTAAGGTATTCGTAGCCCATGATGGTGTTGGCAATTTCAGCATAGTGAACAGGCGCAACGTAATTTGTAATGAGAACCGTCATATTTTGTGAAGGGCTCGCTTTAACAAAATTAAGCTTCATGATGAAAACTCCTTTCTCTATAATCCTTTATGTATGTTAATCATCAGCAGGCCATTTCTTATGCGGATGATTGACCGTTTTGATAATTTTTCCTTTTTCCAAAAAAAGAATGGTATCTCCCAGTTTTTCAGCTTCATTCATATCGTGTGTCACAATAATAAATGGAATGCGCCAAATTTGATGAAGGCGCAGCAGTTCATTTTGGCATTCTATGCGTGTCTCTTGGTCTAAAGCAGACAAAGGTTCATCAAGCAGTAGAAAGGATGGTTCAGTTGCGAGTGCACGGGCGAGTGCGACTCTCTGCTTTTCGCCGCCTGAAATTTGGTGGGGATACTTTTTTAGCAAATGCCCAATTCCAAGTACGCTCAATAATTGTTCAATCCGGAACGAAGAGTGATTGGCTGCTTTCTTTTTTACGCCGTAGCGGATGTTTTTTTCTACGGTCATATGTGGAAAGAGAGCATAGTCTTGAAAGAGGTAGCCGATATTTCTCTTCCGGGGGGAAAGCGGTTTATGCTGTATATGAAAAAAAGTCTGGCCATTTAATGTAATAAAGCCGGAATCAGGATGAGTAAGCCCAGCCATGCTGTTTAAGATTGTCGTTTTTCCAGAACCAGATGGCCCAAACAGAACAAGAATTTCATTATCCATTTCCCAACTAACATCTAAAGTGAAATGAGATAGCTTTTTTCGAATTTGCACTTCAAGCATCTTAATCTCCTCTTATGTATGATCTTTAGCAAAACGACGAACATTGCGTTTTGTCCACCAGTTTAACCACATAATAGTGCTGAATCCGAGAGCTACAATGATCGTTACCCAAAAGGTCGCCGTTTCCATGTGGCCAGATTGAACAGCAAAGTAGATGGCCATGGGAATGGTGTCTGTTTTTCCAGGAATGTAGCCTGCCAGCATCAAAGTGGCGCCAAACTCTCCCAGACCCCTTGCAAAAGAAAGAACTAATCCGGCAAGCAGCCCTGGCCAGGCTAGCGGAAAGGAGATCGTCCAAAATACTCTCCATTCGGATGCTCCCATCGTTCGTGCGGCGTTTTCTAATCTAGGATCTAGACTTTCAAAGGAGGCAACGGCGCTTTGATACATAAGCGGAAAAGAAACGACGATAGAAGCAATAACAGCGCCTATCCAAGAAAAGACGACCTGGATATCAAACCAAGTTAAAAGCCAGCTCCCTATCCATCCATTTTTGCCAAAGAGAACGAGCAGGCCAAAGCCGACAACGGTTGGCGGTAAAACGAGAGGAAGGAGGAAAAATGACTCGAGAAAGCTTTTTCCAAAGAAATTCCTCCGCACAAGCAGATGGGCAAATAATACTCCTGCAATAAATACAACCGAGGTAGAGATAGCTGCTACTTTTAACGACAAAAACAAGGGTGAGTAATGTACATCATTCATGAGCCTTTCCTTCCTCGTCTTTTTTAGTTAAATCCATATTGGTGTAACACTTCTTTCCCTTCTGTACTAGTAAGATAATCTAAAAATAATTTGGCTGCTTTGGCGTGTTCAGAATGAGAAGTAATAGCCCCCGGGTAGACAATTGGCTCGTGCCATTCGGATTTAGCTTTGGACACTACTTTTACCTTATCGGATGTTAGCGCGTCACTGGCATACACAACGCCTAGGTCAGCATTTCCTGATTCGATATAAGTCAAAACCTGACGGACATCGGAACCCAAGACTAACTTGTTTTGCAGCGATTCCCATATGTTTAAATGCTCTAGCACTTCTTTTGTATATCGGCCGGCGGGCACACTTTCCGGTTCCCCCATAGCTAAATGATCCATTTTCTTTAGAGTGATTTCCTCAAAGGAAGAGATCGGAATGGATTGCTCCTTTTTCGCAATTAGAACAAGTGAGTTTTTAGCAAATTCAAGACGCGAATCCTTTTGGATCAGGTTTTTGTCCTGCAGCTTGTCCATGTCCTGGTTGCTCGCAGATAAAAAAACATCTGCCGGAGCACCTTGTTCGATTTGCTGAGCTAATTTACCGGAACTTCCAAAATTAAAGGTTAAATCTATATCTGGATGTTCATCCTCAAATGAAGATTGGAGCTCATCGAGTGCGTCCGTTAAACTAGCTGCAGCAGAAATGACCAGTTCTGTTTTTTTATCGGGCTTAGAAGCCGATTGTCCGCTGTTCGCACACCCCGAAGCGGCTGTGAGCAGCAGCGCTAAAAAGAGAAGAGCCCACCCCTTTTTAAACATAAGAAAACCCCCATGACACATTATTTTTATAAAAATACAAATATTTCTCTTATTATATAAAACTTATTAGAACTAACCAAGCATCCTGATAGCTGACTGCTATTTAAGGACAACTCGCTATATAGTTAATTAATTTCATTTTTTCACCTGGCTCATGATAAATGAAGTAGCTCCCAGGCTCTTCTGTATAGCCGATGTCCTCTCTTTTCGTTATGGTCTGGTTGTTTTGTTTCACTCCTTTTTCCAAGTAATCAAGATGAAGTGCATGAGAATTAGAAGAAGGGTAAATCGCCCGGATATTCTTTAACGACTGGGAGGAATCGTCATAGAAGGCGAAGCTTCCTATAATATGGGCATTTTCTTTTAAGTAAGGTCTTAAAATCGTAAATGGCGACTCACTATAAATTAAAGAAAACTGAGTAAATGATGTGCTATCAATGAAGAAGTCAACAGATTCATGTTTCAGCGGGAGCCGAAGATCACTATTTACGATATATAAAACGGCTAAATTCGGATTGTGTTTCTCGATCTTCTTCTTTAGTTTTTCAATCATCTCCAAAGAATGGCAAGTAAAAATGTAGTAGGCTTTGTCAGAAAGGGATGATAAGTGTTTAGGCAAAAGCATTGAGACTTCGATATTGGTTTCTACAATGACTTTATGAGCTAAAGGGTGGCGCATTAATTCTTTGATCATCCACAGTTTCCCTTTTTCAAGCAGGCTAACGAAGCCTGGGTTCCACTTTTTCACATCGATTTCATAAATAGAGTATTTATTAGGTGAAGATTTAATTTGGTTTGTCCGAAGAATTCCTTCTTTAATGATGGCCTGATAGCTGCACGAACAGGACAGCACCCCCTCGTATATATAATGTCCGTACATAGAAGCCTGTTTTAAGTTCAATAACTGGCGGCAATGAGGACAATAAAATAAAGGAACAAAAAATAAGGGAACACCTATTTTAGTTTGCTCTGGGAGCTTATTCGCATTGGAGTGAAGTTTGTCATCAATTAAATGAATAGCTTTGGACATTTCTTCTATTTCCGCCCTCAAATCAGCTTTTTTTTCAAGAAGAAGATTTGTAAAGTAGCTCGTATCCTCATTATCACTGCTATTGGTTAAACGCTTAAGTGATAATATTTTGTGAATTTCCTTCAAGGAAAATCGAAATTGCTTTAATTCGTGAATAAAAGCCATATCCTCTAGACAAGTTTGGTTCAAGTCATATTGGGTCTTTTCTTTTTCGGGGATTAAGAGACCTAGCTCAATATAATAGCGCACTGTATCGATCGAGACATCAAACCTTTTGGCGAAGCTTCCAATTTTCATACCGCTATTCCTCCTGGTGATCCGCTAATGTAAAACGTGGAGTATACTCCACGTTTTTATTGAAACTTTGATTAAAAAGCCTATTGACATCCTGTTTACACCACTGAATAAACTGATTATACGGAAAAATTAAAAGAATTTGTACTATCCAAGAGTGGGTGAGGAGGAATTTTTTATGCCAGTGAAACAAGCTTCACTAAAAGAGGAAGTAATTTCATGGAGAAGACATCTTCATGAAAACCCGGAGCTTTCTTTTCAAGAAATCCAAACTTCCGAATACGTGTATAACCATTTAACAAGCTTTCCTGGATTGGAAGTGACACGACCAACAAAAACAAGTGTCCTCGCTGTACTGAAAGGATCAAAACCGTCTGCAGGAAAGCGGCCTGTCATTGCTTTTCGCGCCGATATGGATGCGCTTCCAATTCAAGAAGAAGCTGATATTGACTTTCCATCTAAAAATCCAGGAGTCATGCATGCGTGTGGACATGATGCCCATACCTCTATGCTATTAGGGGCTGCAAAAGCGCTCTCTGAAATGAAAGAAGAGATTAGCGGAGAGATTCGGTTTATCTTTCAGCACGCTGAAGAAATGCCTCCGGGGGGAGCTGTGGAGTTGGTTGAAAAAGGTGTAATAGACGAAGTGGATTATGCCTTTGCTCTTCATGTAACGCCGTATGAACAAGCGGGTAAGATTTGCATGAGAGAAGGTGTACTGTGCGCAGGTAACTCTGATTTTGACATAAAGATCATTGGCTACGGCGGTCACGCTTCTACTCCAGAATTAACGGTTGACCCGATTATGGTCGGGGCAGAAATAGCCATTAACATCCAGCAGATCGTATCAAGAAAGCTGCCGGCTTTAAAATCACCGGTCATCTCCGTTACAAAATTTAACGGTGGAAGCGCATTAAATGTCATTCCAGAGACGGTAGAGCTCGGCGGCACCATCCGTTCACTCGATGATGATATCCGCTTACAGGCAAAGGGTTATGTCAATCAAATTGTAAAAGGAATTACAGAAGCGCATGGCGCCCGCTATGAAATCATCTGGCATGAAGGATACAAAAGTGTAGTCAATGACAAGGAAGCAGTCAGCATTACGAGAGAAGTAGCAGAAAATATAGTTGGCAAAGAAAACGTCATTCATGTAGAAGAGCCTCTATTCGGCGGAGAAGATTTCTCGGCGTTCTCTCGAAAAGTGTCAGCTTCCATGCAATTTATTGGTGTTCATAACCCAGACTTTGGTGAAGCCTATCCGCTTCATCATCCAAAATTTAAAATTGAAGAAGAAGCATTACAAATTGGTGTGAATTATTTTATTGGAATCGCTAAAAAAATATGTTGTCAGTAAAAGAGTCGTCTATGCCATCAAAGAGACGCGGTCAATGAAAAGAAAAAACGACAATGCCCTCAACATTCCTTGCTCTAATTATTGAAAGCGTTTTATTTATTCTAAAGGAAACTAAAAAACGAAAAAGGGGAAGCGATACGAATGTTGAAAGACCCGGTTATTGCCACTATGATTATTTTATCTTTAATAGTTGTCGGAGAAATTGTCTCAATTAAAACAAGAGCTCGGGTGCCGATGCTGGCCATTGCATTATTCGGCTACTTAGTGCTCATTTGGGTTGGCGTATTCCCGGAAGATCTCTTGGACCATTCAACACTTGCGACGCTCGGTGCTTTAATGTTTGCGCCTCTAGTTGTGCATATGGGGACACTGATTCCTATGAAAATGATTAGGCAGCAATACAAATCTGTGATCATTGCACTAATCGGTATCGTCATTTCAACCGGAACGATTTTATTAGTCGTTACACCTATCTTCGGCTATAAAATTGCTGCTTCTGGTGTTGGACCAATAAGCGGTGGCGTCGTTGCCTTCATTATCACATCAGATAAATTGCATGAACTAGGCTTGGCCTCTCTTGTGACGGTTCCAGCTGTTATTCTTGGTTTGCAAACATTGATTGGGCTGCCATTGGCATCGTTTTTTCTTCGGCGGTACGCTAAAAAGCTTTCGGCAAACTTTGATCAGGAGAAATATCTGGCTGCTACGAGTGACGCTGCTTTTGTAAGTGGAGAGATCGATCAGGAGGAAACGAAAGTAAAAGGAAGGCAATGGCTTCCTGATAAGTATGCGACGGCTCCTATTTTAATTTTCCAATTGTTTATCGGCGGCTCTTTGGCTGTTATTTTGAATAAAGTAACGGGTATCAATTACGCTCTTTGGGCGCTAGTAATTGGCCTGATTGGCACATATGTTGGTTTTTATCGACAAAGCATGCTCGAGAAATCTAACTCTTTTGGGATTGTTATGCTAGCTATTGTATTCGCTATTATTCAATCCATGAATGGCGTAACTTTTGATATGCTGTTAGAATATTTCCCTGCTGTTATGATGATTCTTGCTATCGGGGCTATCGGCATTATTCTTGGCGGCTTTATCGGCTCCAAGCTTGTGAGATGGGATATGGATAAAGGAGTTCCAGTGGCTTTAACGGCAATGTTCGGCTTCCCAGGCGATTACTTAGTTTGTGAGGAAGTAAGCCGGAGTATTGGGAAAACGAAAGAAGAAGAAGAGTACATTTTTAATGAAATTTTATCTCCCATGCTCGTAGGTGGATTTACAACGGTTACGACCGCTTCCATTGTGATTGCTGGGGTTGTCATGAGCACGCTTTAAAGAGAAGCGTGTTCAAGGACCAACCATTTATTTGAGCCTTATGCGCCTTGTCATGCTGCCTCTCCTTGGCTTTAGGGAGAGGCCTTTGAGGTGAAGTGGGCTATATTTATTCCTTGTTATACAAGGTTGTGGATCTTGTTTTTATGTGATATTTTGTTCGATGTACACATTAATTGGAGGTGGAAGCTATGAATAAGAAGGCTTTTTGGATGGCAGCTTTCACCATCATCGTATGGGGGTCGTCATTTGCTGCTATTCGTGCAAGTTTACACGGCGGTTACTCGGCAGGCCATTTAGTTCTTTTGCGTTTTCTGATTGCGTCAGGCATTTTTGTGATTTATGCTCTGTGGCCCGGCACTCAATTCCGGTTGCCGAAAAAAGAGGACCTCATTAGAATTTGTGCTCTTGGCTGGATCGGCATTAGCGTTTATCAGTTATGCGTAACATTCGGAGAAAAGACGGTTTCAGCGGGTACAGCCAGCATGTTGATTGCGGCAGCTCCCGCGTTTACTGCAGTCATAGCCGTTATAGTATTAAAAGAGAAACTAGGACTATTCGGTTGGATTGGATTGTTTGTTGGTTTCATCGGTATTTTTCTCATTACATTGGGAGCAGCAGGGTCCACATTTGACATTTCGGCAGGAGCCTTTTTAATATTAGTCGCATCCATTGCGACATCTGTTTTTTTTGTTTTTCAAAAACCACTTTTGTACAGCTACCAACCTATTGAGCTGACAGCTTATTTTACTTGGGTCGGCACTCTGCCTTTCTTCATTTTCTTCCCTGGCCTCTTTCAAGAAATTCAGGGAGCGACAACAGAAGCGACTATGGCAGCGATATATGTTGGGATTTTCCCAGCCGCCCTTGCCTATGTAACATGGGCCGTCGCTCTTTCGTTAGGTGAGGCAAGCGCGGTTACGAGTATGATGTATATTGAGCCGGTGTTTGCTATTCTCGTTGCTTGGGTGTGGCTTAAGGAATTGCCGAGCACGTTGTCTGTCATTGGAGGCATCGTGGCTATTTCAAGTGTAGTAATTGTAAATGCTTTAGGAAGAAGGCGCCGCGAAACGCTGCTCAATGAGTCAGGAAATGGTAAAAGCGGAAAAGGGATAAAATATGGATATTCACTTAGTAGCAAAAGATAAACTAGAGGCACAGGGAATCCGGTGGGTGATTGAGTCTCATCTAACTGGAGTCAAGCTTATTACATGGAATACTATTGAGGAATTTGAACAGATGATGGAGAGTCAGCGAGTTGCGTTCGTTATTTTGAACATGGACGGATGGTCGGATGAAAAAACAAAGCTCGGTGAAGCATTAAAGCAAAAAAATGTTCGCTGGTTAGGTATTTCCTCTGAAAGAATCTTTCAGACAGCTTATCGAGCCTTGCGTTACCGGGCGGAGGACGTCCTGTTTCGCCCATTTTCTCCATTGGACCTAATTAAACATATTCAGCAGCTGCGTTATCAATTGCGAAATGAGCCCCCCTATTTGAATGACGATGCGAAAAATGAATATGCGGATATGGTTGACTATCTTGACCTTTTCTTAACAGAGCGCCAGTCTGGCGGTCCGATTACGATGGCCGCTTTTTTAATCCCTCAGCCGCTCATGCTGCCATTAGTCTATGAACAGCTTCTCCAGCATGCTTTTAGTGGAAGGTATCGGATTTTTGCCTTATCTGATTTTATTTTATGTGTACAAGAAACAAAAGATGCTGAGGTTTGTAAAGAGGAGTATCAAGCTTTTTTAGCTAAATGGAAAGAGCAGATGGATGAGCCATTGGCTATCGTCATTCAGACAGCTTCTTCTGAAGAGTCGTTCAAAAGTATTTATCAGAAAACACGGGAGTTGACTCGACAAGTTTTCTTTCAAGGATATGATATTATTTTGGCGGAAAACGGATCAGCACATTCTCAGGAAATGGACCCATTTCTAACCCCTTTAGAACAGCGACAATGGATTGAAATGCTTGAAAAGAGAGAAACAAAAGCGATTCGTCATTGGATGGAAAGCGCCTTTTTAACCTTCCAGCCGCCTTATCCTGATCCGGAGATCGTCCGTATCCGCTTGACGAGCATTTTGGCACAAGTGCGCCGTCATATGAAGTCACATGAACTTCAAAGCGCTCAGCTAGAAGCGGCCTATCATGAGGTATTTCAGGAAATTATCCATCAGCCGGTGATGTATCAAATTATTGAAGAGCTGCTCTCATTTGTTGAAAAATTGCTTTACGAGGATCGTGGACAATTAGAAGGGGGAGCGCGTTCTCTTGTGGAAAAGACGAGAGAACTAATCGAAGCGAATTATTGGGATTGTAATTGGAATCTAGCTGCTTGTGCAGATGCGCTTCGTATAAATAAAAGCACGCTCAGTCGTCGCTTTGCTGCTGAGTCTGGCCAAACCTTTCGCGATACGTTGCATCAGGTGCGATTAAGAGAAGCTAAGCGACTTTTAAAGGAAACGGATTTGTCATTGGAAGAAGTAGCTCGCTTAGCAGGTTATAGTCACCAATCCTATTTTAACGCCAAGTTCAAGTTATATGAGTCAGTCACTCCATCAGCTTACCGTTCCGGCTATTGAGAAAATTCGTGTTCTCTGTTGCTCGTTCATTTTTATCCTTAGCGATTCAGTCCATACTGAATCGCTTTTATTTTTGGAAAAAGCGCTTTTCTAAAAGACTATTATTTGTTCATTATCTTTTGGAAGTAAACTGTTGATAAAGAAGCTAATTAGAGCGGAAATCAACCACTATCTGTTTTTGCTAACTAGCAAAAAATAAATTCAAGTTGAAATAAAATATAATAATAGAGAATATAATAAATTATTTGCAAACAAAACATAAAATAATCATTAAATTATAAATAATAAACAGAATTTTCAATATAAAATAAAAGTAACAAATAAAGGAGGATGGAAAAAATGAATGTGGTGTCAAAGGAGAAAGTCAAACGTTATCGAGGAACAGAGCTAAACACAAAGGGCTGGCAGCAGGAGGCGGCACTGCGTATGTTAATGAATAACCTAGACCCTGATGTCGCGGAACATCCAGATAAACTTGTCGTCTACGGAGGAATCGGGAAAGCAGCCCGTAACTGGGAAGCGTTCGATGCCATTGTGGAAACGTTAAAAAATCTTGAAGCGGACGAAACGCTGCTTATTCAATCGGGTAAGCCGGTTGTCGTCTTTAAAACACATACAGATGCTCCACGTGTGTTAATTGCCAATTCAAATATAGTTCCAGCTTATGCGAACTGGGAGACATTTCATGAGCTCGATCAAAAAGGATTGATGATGTATGGGCAAATGACAGCAGGAAGCTGGATTTATATTGGCTCTCAAGGGATTGTACAAGGAACATACGAAACATTTGCCGAGCTCGCAAAGCAGCATTTTAACGGTACGCTCAGAGGCACTATTACCCTGACAGCTGGTCTTGGCGGCATGGGGGGCGCTCAGCCGCTTGCTGTGACGATGAATGGCGGTGTTTGTATCGCCATCGATGTAGACGAAACGAGAATTGACCGCCGTATTGAAACTCGCTATACAGATGTGAAAACCAATTCATTAGATGAAGCCATTCGGCTGGCAGAAGAAGCAAAAAGAGAAGGAAAGGCGCTATCGATCGGTGTAATCGGAAATGCGGCAGAGCTGCTTCCAGAAATGATAGCGCGAAATTTCATTCCAGATGTGTTAACAGATCAAACATCCGCTCATGATCCGTTAAATGGCTATGTCCCATCAAATATGTCTTTAGAGGAAGCAGCGAAACTTCGAGAAGCCAATCCTGAAGAATACGTGAAGCGTTCGAAAGCATCGATGGCCGTTCATGTCAAAGCGATGCTTGACATGATGGAAAAAGGAGCCGTTACATTCGATTATGGCAATAATATCCGCCAAGTAGCTAAAGACGAAGGGGTAGAAAATGCTTTTGCTTTTCCTGGGTTTGTTCCGGCTTATATCCGTCCGCAATTCTGTGAAGGAAAAGGGCCTTTCCGTTGGGCCGCCTTATCAGGGGATCCGGAAGATATTTATAAAACAGACGAAGCCATTTTACGTGAATTCGCAGACAATGAGCATTTATGTAACTGGATTCGGATGGCACGGGAAAAAATTGAGTTCCAGGGGCTCCCTGCCCGCATTTGCTGGCTTGGCTACGGCGAGCGCGCCCGTTTCGGCAAAATTTTAAACGATATGGTAGCGAGCGGAGAGTTAAAAGCACCGATCGTTATTGGACGTGATCACTTGGATTCCGGATCAGTTGCTTCCCCTAACCGTGAAACAGAAGCCATGAAAGACGGATCAGATGTAGTATCCGACTGGCCGCTTCTTAATGCCATGGTCAATGCAGTTGGCGGGGCAACATGGGTCTCTCTTCATCATGGCGGTGGTGTAGGGATGGGATATTCCCAGCATTCGGGTGTCGTTATTGTTGCAGATGGCACAAAAGAGGCTGAAGCTCGCCTTCAGCGAGTTTTAACAACTGACCCAGGAATGGGTGTTGTTCGTCATGCTGATGCTGGTTATGAACTCGCAAAGAAAACAGCACGTGAAAAAGGAATCAAGATGCCAATGTTAGAAAGAGGAGATCAGTCATGACAAAGCCAATCTGGATTAAGCATGCAGCGCAGCTGGCAACGCTAGCTTCAGATGTGAAAGGGCCGCGTTCAAAAGAAGCGATGTCAGAGCTCGGTTTAATAGAGGATGGCAGTTTATGGATCGAGGATGGAGAGATCAAGTCGGTCGGAACAACAGAGGAACTAGCAAAGCGTTATAAGGACAGAGTAGATCAAGCGGAGGAGGTAGATGCTTCTGGCCACTTGGTTACGCCGGGGCTTGTTGATCCGCATACTCATGTTGTGTACGGGGGAAGCCGGGAGCGGGAATTTGAAATGCGTCTCGAAGGTGCAACGTATATGGATATTATGAATGCAGGCGGCGGCATTCATGCGACCGCCCGCATGACCCGGGAAGCGACAGAAGAAGAACTAATAGAGCAAACTACTCGCCGTTTAGATTCGTTTTTAGCTCATGGAGTGACCACGGTAGAAGGCAAGAGCGGCTACGGTATGAATATAGAAACAGAGCTAAAGCAATTAAGAGTAATAAAGACGTTACAGCAACAGCATGCGATTGATCTCGTCCCGACCTTTATGGGCGCACATGCTGTCCCTCCGGAATTCAAGGGGCGGGAAGATGAATTTGTCCATCTTTTAATTAACGAAATGCTGCCTGTCGTGGCAAGCGAAAAGCTGGCCGAATTCAATGATGTATTTTGTGAAAAAGGAGTTTTTACACCAGAGCAATCTGAAAGAATACTAGAAGCGGGAAAAGAGTATGGATTGGTTCCAAAAATACATGCAGATGAAATTGAGCCTTATGGTGGAGCGGAGCTGGCAGCCAAAGTGGGGGCCATTTCAGCGGAGCACTTATTAAAAGCATCGGATGAAGGCATAAAGGCGATGGCGAAGGCAGGGACGATTGCCTGTCTATTACCTGCAACCGCCTTGTATTTAAGGGAAGAAGCGGCAAAAGGGCGAAAAATGATTGATGCAGGGGTACCGGTAGCGATCTCTACTGACTGCAATCCTGGGTCATCGCCGACTACCTCCATGCCGCTCGTCATGAATCTAGCTTGTATTTCAATGCGACTGACACCAGCAGAAGCTCTAACAGCCGCTACGTATAACGCTGCCTGTGCTATTAATCGTCAACAACAAATCGGTTCGCTCGAAGTCGGAAAACAGGCCGATATCGTGCTATGGAACGTGAAGAACTATCAGGAATTGCAATACTTATTCGGCGTTAACCACGTTCATTCCGTCTGGAAAAAGGGCATTCAAGTGGTGAATCAAGAAGAAAAAGAGCTTGTTGCAAGCCTTCGTACGGTTACAAAATAAGAAGAATAGTTTCACGTGAAACATTTTGGATGAGATAAATACTGGTTGCGAGGAACCTTCCATGAAAGCCTAGCCTTCATGGAAGGTTTTTTTATGAACAGAATGGTTGGCAGGTGAATGATTCACGCCATCAGTAAAATACTGATTGAGATAAGATGCAACTTTAAGCATTTCTATTTTCGCTAGCTGTTAAAATGGGCGGGTACCAAATTTTTCTTATGATATAATCTTTCTGTATTATTTAACTAGAGTAATAGAAGGGAGTTATTATGCGAAAAGTTATAGGGAGTCTGGCTGTTTTGTTGTTTATATGTATTTTTACCATCCATGCTTCCGCCCAGTCCCTTACGGATATAGATAATCATTGGGCGAAGAAGGAGATTGAGGTGCTTAACACAAGGGGCGTTGTCAGCGGTTATGAAGATGGGAAGTTCCGCCCGTATTCCCAGGTGACAAGAGGCCAATTTGTCGCTTATTTAGCCCGTGCATTAGATTTACCAAAGGGTGATTCAGCCTTCCCGGATGTACCAGAGAGCAGCCGTCTCTACAATGAAATAGCAGCTGGTAAAAAAGCAGGCATTATTACCGGGAATAATAAAGGTCTAGCTCTTGCTGATGCACCTGTAACAAGAGCAGACGTTGCTGCTATGCTTGATCGGGCGATGCGGTTAAAGGGAGACTATAACGAAAGACAGCCGCTAAATTTTGTAGATGCATCAAAGATTGGGAAATATGCTTATCCCGCTGTGGAGCGGATGAGTTATTACGGCCTAATTAAAGGAACGGATCATAATAAGTTTGAGCCGCAAAAAATAGCAACCCGGGGAGAGGCCGCTGTATTTATATATCGAATGATGGACAAGTTGGGATTGCTGAATGGTGAAAAAAACCCAGGACAAGCACCTCAGCTTCCAGATAATCAGGAAGCAGTCATTCCAATTAATGATCAACAGTCTGTAAAAGTACGTATGAACACAAAAAGCGTAGCTCTTACGTATGACAAAAGTGTAGCCGTTAATCATATTTTATCAAAAGACATTCATTACTATTATCATTTGGGCCAACCGTCGAAGCCGCTCGGTTCACTTCGAGTCACATTACGTACGCTCGATAATGGCGATACATTTGTTTTCACAAAATTTATTCATAATGGCTCTGATACGTACTCTGCTTCTATCAGTCTGCCATTTGAGCAAGCAAATGAATACTCTTTGGTAAAATACTCCTCATTCGGAACAGTCAATCAATCACATCATTCTTTATTTGGTGTTGATAAGACGTCTCATCCAGTTGGTATCCTATCGGTAAAGAATGGATCAACGCTAAAAAATGACATCATGATTGGTAAGAATTATATTTCTGTTCAACGGCAAACGAATTATCCAAACGGACAGCAATCTGTTATTCGAGAATTATTAGAGGAAAAGGAAAGTTATGAAATAATCAATGGTACAGCAGGGCAAACAGTCACTGCCCAAATGAATATGGATGTGAGAGGAAAGGCCATTTCCGAATCGTGGATGCTGATTTCCGGAAAACCGCTGTTTGTCAATACGAATAATCGAGACGAATGGTTCCGGCGCACAATTGCTGACTATATTTCTATTAATAACTGGCTGACAGCAGATGGTGCTTATACAAAATTGCCTTGGTCAATCGAGCCGGCTCATAAAATGGGGTATGGACGCAATGTAGGCCGCCTGCAAGGAGGCGTTTACTTAACCGCTTATAACGAGCACAAAGAGCGTTACTTTTTTGATCTCGTTGTTAATTCACTTGCCGATCTTGATACGCTTTCCGGTGGAGCATTGACAGCTGGTAATAAACCAATCTTTGAAACGGAATATACAAGTTCGGGGTTGAAAGATAAGTATAACCTTACAGCTCCTTATATCGATACGCGCCACAATGAAAATGCGGCATTATTTTTAAAAAATACAGCAGAGTCATTAGATATTCCGCAGCTGAAAAGAGCGAATCTGCGTTATGCCGATTTTCTTGTTGAGCAAAAGAAGCTTGGAAATACACTCCCCATTACAGCATCAAGCTATCTAATCGCTGATTACTATAAGGCTGACGGTCCAAAAATAAAAACTCACGCCTCGCTTAATCACACGCTCGGTGAAATGAGATTTTTACTCGAAACCTATAAACAGACAAACAATACGGCTTATTTAACAACAGCCCGTCAATTAAAAGCTGGTGTTGAAAACTTAAACTGGGTTCGTCCGAATGGAGATCTCTGGTATCAATATAATGGAAATCATACCTTCGGCGGCAATGATTATGAAAACTTAACGCTGATGGACCTTTTATTGAGCCAAAATGTATTTGCAGAAGTAGCTATCCCGCGCAGTAAAGCTTTTGATGACATGATTCAAACGAAAACAAACTATCTTGTAAATAACAAAATTCATATTATTCCGGCGGTCATTCAGCTTCTTCGTGAGCAAGGCTTTGGGGAGCTAATTAACAAAGCTTATCCTGCCAGTACAAGAAAGGCAGATATTGAGGAACGACCGAAAGATACACTTGATTTATTAGCTGAATAAGCAAAGAGCTGTCTTCAAAGACAGCTCTTTTTTCATCTCCTAATAAGAAAACTTTCTCGCCCGACTTGTATACAAGCGATATAGCATGAAAGCAAGGAGGGATAGAATGATTCCTGAAATATACGGCAGCCCGATGGCAAGAGAAAAGAGCCAGCCGCCTAATGGTGGGCCCATAATTCTGCCGAGTGAGTCAAATGATGACAGCAAGCCAGTGGTACTTCCGTGGCCGCTCTTCGACATTTTCGTCAGTAAAGCAGAGACTCCAGGGCGAATCATGCCGTTGCCGATTCCAAAAATCGTTAGAAAAATAGCGGCTGTGGCAAAGCTATCTGTAAGCAGAATCAACCCAAAGCCAATGGCCGAGATGAGAATGCCTATTTGAATAACAAAGCCCTCGCCAAATCTTTTCGTTAATCTGCCCACTAATCCACCTTGAACAAAAGCACTAGCGAATCCCATGATCATAAAAATATAGCCTAAGTTTACACTTTCAAGACCTGCTTTTTTAGCACCGTAATAAGCAAAGGTCGCTTCTAAACCAGATAACGATACTGAAATAAATAATTGCAGAATAAATAAAATAGATATGGGTCCACGTAAAGACTGGCGGAGTGACTGCTTCTCTTTATATCCGTTACATCTGTTCTCAGCCGTCAGCGATTCTTTCAATAAAAAGAGAACGAGAAAAAACGTCAAGAGAGAAGAAAACCCAGCAATGTAAAAAGGCATACTTAAGCTCGCTTTTGAAAACACGCCGCCGATCGCTGGGCCAAAAATAAACCCCAATCCAGTAGCCGCTCCGATGACTCCCATTCCTTTTCCGCGTTCTTCCGGAGTCGTAATATCCGCCGCATATGCCATCACGGTAGGCATGTTAGCGGCGGATAAAATACCGCCAACGATCCTTGCCACAAACAGCATCCAAAGGGCAGAAGAAAAGCCCATTAGAAAAAAGGAAAGGGAAAGGCCTAAAATGCCGATCATAATAACAGGTTTGCGGCCGATACGGTCAGAGATCCGTCCCCACATAGGTGCAAACAAAAGCTGCATTAAAGAATAAACTGCCATCAGCAGCCCTAGCTGTGTAGGCGAAGCCCCAATGTTTTCGGCGTAAAACGGTAAAACAGGAATAATGATGCCAAAGCCAACCATGACGAGAAACATGACGACAAACAAAATAGGCAAAGCTTTTTTTGTTTCTAACATGATGTTCACTTCCATTTCTACATGTGATAAATACTGAAAATGGCTATTACGCTAAGCCATGTGATAAAGTTGGACGGCGATATAAAGAGCCACTCCCCAAATAATAAGAGCCGATACTTTATTGAGGAGCTTCAGAAATTTCCCCTCTGTATCTAAGCTGCCAACTGCTCTGCCTGCTGTGGCAAGACTAAAAAACCATATCCAAGAGACGATAATACAGGCAGCAGTAAAGGCGATTTTTTCTGCACCGGAATACCCCAAGGAGCTTGTACCAATGACTCCTACTGTATCAAGTATAGCGTGAGGGTTAAGTAAAGACACGGACATAGCAAAAAGGATCTGCTTTTTAGGCGACATGGCTGCTTTCTTTGCATCCAAGTTTGCAGGTTCACTCTTCCAGACAGACCACCCCATATACATTAAAAATAGCAGTCCAATTAAATAAAAAATTACTTGTAATGCCGGGATAGACAATACAATGACAGAGACACCTAAAACAGCTAGTAAAATGAGCAAGGTGTCACAAAGTGAAGCAGTAATAATAACGGGAATGGCTCCTCTAAATTTAGGCTGCGAAGCCCCTTGATTAAAAACAAAGACGTTTTGGGCACCAAGAGGCAAAATTAACCCGAAGGCTAAAGCAATCCCGTGGAGTAAGGCAGCTAACATGAACATTCTCCTTCGTTATTCAACCAAATAATCTAATTAAAATAAAATTGTTCTGTGTTTTTATACAATATATCATACACTTCCTCTGCTTCCATCTTTTTAATGACAGCGATCTCTGCTATGGTGCGGTGAATCATCTGAGGATGGGTTATAGCTTTTGAAAAGGGACCGGCAAATGGCCAAGGCCCATCTGTTTCAACCATCATTTGAGACAAAGGATACTGCTTAACGATGTCTTGAATTTCTCGTTCATATAAGATGTCGGGCGTGATGGAGATAAAATAACCGTTAGCCGCCATGCGCTTCCTGGTTTCTCGGCTTCCCTTGAACCAATGAAAATGCGCCTTCGTGATGGAATGCTTTTCTAATAAAGCACAGACAATGGGCGCATCTTCGTAAACAGCGTGAAGAATAATAGGTTTATTCAGTGCAGCTGCCTGTTGAATGAATTGTTCTAGAAGTTCAATATACGGTTCTATTGGAATAGCAGCGTCTTCTTTTCGTAAATAATAGGGCAAGCCTACTTCACCGACAGCAATCATTTCTGCCTGGTGCTTTTTCATAAATAGCAATAGCCCTGCTAACTCATTTTCTGTTAGAGGGGCTTGCTCCGGATGAAAACCAAAAGCTGCTTTAATCCTTTTGTCTTGCTGAGATAGTGCTAAGTTTGTTTTAGAAGAAGCAAGGTGCTGGGAGACCGAAATGAGCGCTTTAACACGATGTTTTTCCATGTCTTGCAAAATGATAGCTTGCTCTTCCATGGAATATAAGTCTAGATGGATATGAGAATCAATGATCCACTTATTCATTTGATTCCTCCACTCTATGTTTCATATGTAAAAGTATTCTTTACATGGATCTTCTACAGCCATTATGAATCATTTTTAATGTCTAGGGAATAGACATGTGCTAATAAAGTCTGCCTGATGCGGCAGACTTTTAGGCTGTCGGCAAATGCTCACTTTCCTTATTGTTATTGCTTGTCTTCATAAAGAGAGTGATCCTCTTTACAGGAGCTCAAAATCCAGAGCTAGGAGCCGCTGTCTTAACTTTTTTGGAAAAAAGAAAGAGCTGATTTCATCATAATATTAGTAAAGAAAAGCCTGTTCAGGAAGTTCCTGAACAGGCTTCATTCGCAGTTAATCAAATATGTAAGCAAGGGCCTTCATTGCCTGATCCACATTTTTAACGGTGACATTGGCTTTTCTAGATAGTTCTTTTAATGGGTGATGCAAGGATTCAGGGCGGATCAAAATAAGCGGTTTGCCGAAAGTAACAGCAGCGCTTGCATCCATTGCTGTATTCCATTGTTTGTATTTCTCTCCGAACAGGGCAATGACTAGATCTGCCTTTTTCATGAGTACTTCGGTACGCAAGTTATTAAGACTTGAGGCCGCTGCGTCACGGAAAATGGCATTTGGCTGCTTACCTAAAATTTCTTCACCGATATCATCAGAGCGGTCATGGTCTTCCATCGGACCGACAAAGTCAATTGGAAGTTTAAGGGCTACAGCTTTTTGCTTGATTTCTTCTCGCCAAGAGCTATGGATTTCTCCAGCCAAGTAAACAGTTAATCTCATCATGCATCCTCCTAACACATATTTCCTTCAGTATAGCATCCTTTTAACTTTTAATTAACTTAACTCACATTCAAAGAATCACGATCATGCAGTTTTAAGACGAAAGGGACATGGGGACAGAAAAATAACTTCTAAGAAGAATAGCTGTTTTAAATGGATTACGACTTTCTGCGTCTGCGGGTATTCTGATGAATCAGTGAAAGGTCTTCTATCTTTTTTTCTATCTTTGTCAATCTATTTCCTAGGGAAGTGAGGTGGCTATTCATGGAGGTGAGCGAGTCTAGGATTTCTTTTAAAGTGGGCTTCTGCATATGATCTCCTTCTTTCTTGGAGTAGGCCGCTGCTCCGGTATAGATTCAAAGAAATAGATGATCGTTAGACATTTGCTTTTTTTGTTTTTGCTTTTTTTGTTATAGATAATGTACTGATTCCCTGCCTAGGAACAATAAAACATTGGGAATAAAGAACGAAGCTGTTGTTTTGCGGGCATTTGGATATGAAGTATAATAAAGGAGAATCTTAAAAATAAAGGTGGTTTAACAATGACAAACGAGAATGAAAATCTAAATTTGCCTCCAAAAACATGTACAATTGAACGGTTAGTTACGGTTCCGGCAGATGTTGAAAAAGTACTAAATGGAAAAAAAACAGCCACACGTCGTAACGGCAGATATGCAGACATTGGCGAGATTATGACACTTGAAGGTCAAGAATTTGTTGTTGAACGTGTATATTCACAATCCCTTGGAGAGTTAACAGACGAGCAAGCAAAGCAGGAAGGGTACGAAAGCCTGGAAGAATATAAGGATTCTATTTTATCCATGCATCCTGGCATGCCTTGGGTGCCAAGCATGAAGGTATGGGTTCACGAGTTTAGTCCTGTGCAGAAGTAATTTGTAAAAAATGAATATTGCATACCAATTTCTTTTGTATACACATATTTTAAGCGCTGTCGCATCCATCGGTCCGTTTTTTGTCCTGCTCGCTTTAATTAAAAAAATGCGAGTAGCCGAGTCTGATGCACAGCAGGCCTATATACACGTATTTTCTTCTTCCGTGAGACTAGTTAAGCATGCAGGCCATGTGTTGGTGGCTTCGGGCATTCTGCTTATCCTAAATGGGCCGTGGCCATGGAAAACATCTTGGGTTGTGATGACAATCATTGTCATGTTCAGTTCTATCTTTTTTCTCGCGCGGGCCTTTTCCCCGACATTGAAGGGATTTAATGAGCCAGGGGCTAATAAGCAGGCACTTGTGGACAAACTGCATCGGTCTGTTTGGATTTATATCTTTTTGTTAATGCTTATGTTGTGGTTTATGACGATGAAGCCGAATTTATGGTAAGTTGTCTGCCTCTATCTTAGAACTTATTAAGATCAAGTGAAGCTGAACGCTTAAAGCGTTTGTCCTCACTTGATCTTTTTTTTGCTAAGTGCTCTTTACTCTGATAACGTGGTAATATACTAAAATTTTCCAAATTGTAATTGACTCTCATTTTAGGTTGAGTTTATAATAATAAGCAAGCAATCAATTATTTTTATTTTTAATGTAGGTGGTGGTTGGATGGCGCAAGCAATACAGATTGGGAAGATTGCCACCTTACTTGCTATGCTGGATGATGAAGAGAGCCGCATGTTTGAAGCGGCATTTAGTCAAGTGTCATTTTGCCAGGGAAAAGTAGGATCGATGAATACCCAAAAGGTCATTTCAGCTGTTGAAACAGCGGTGAAAAGACACCAATTAATTGAAGAAGATGTATATAGGGAAACTCATGCTTTATATCATGCGATTCTCGAAGCGTTAGAAGGGGTAACGAGAGGACGCCTCGCCATTGGTGAAATGATGAGAACCGTTGGCCTTCGCTTTGCTGTTGTACGGGGAAAGCCGTATAAGGAAGCGAACGAGGGTGAATGGATTGCGGTTGCTTTTTACGGCACAATCGGTGCCCCTGTAAAAGGGTTAGAACATGAGGCAATTGGCCTTGGGATTAATCATATTTGATTCGGCTGTTGGCAAACGCACGCTTTTTTCGGTGTTCACCTGTCTATAGTGTTCATGACTCTATAGTCACTTTGCTTCTCGCCAGGTTTTGCACCTTAAAAGACAAGCGTTTTCATTCAGTGAATCATAAAGCAGGCTCATTTATAACACAAGCCAAAAATGAAGGCAGCTGATGCGGGAAACTAGTTGCATCGACCTTCTTGTTGATGGCTGTACCTTTAAACCATCCAATTGAATACACTAAATCATGACCTATAGTAACGAGATGTTAGGAGGTGATGATGGCTTATTTTTATATGCCATCATCACCTCTTTTTATGTTTTTAAGCTAAAAAAGGGGGAATTACGAATGGTAGTTGAATTAACAGGAAATTCTTTAACAGTTGAGCAGTTAAAAAGAGTTTGTTTAGAGCAGGAAAAAATAAAAATTTCAGAGGAAAGCATGGACCGGGTACAGAAAAGCCGGTTAGCAGTAGACCAAATCGTGTCAGAAAAGAAGACGATTTATGGGATTACGACAGGCTTTGGGAAGTTTAGTGATGTCGTGATCAACGAAACAGACGTACAAGAGCTGCAGCTCAACTTAATCCGTTCTCATGCCTGCGGTGTTGGCCATCCTTTTCCGGAAGTGGTATCCCGCGCTATGATGGTGCTGCGTCTTAACGCTTTATTAAAAGGTTTTTCAGGTGTTCGTCCGGTGTTAGTTAATACGCTGGCAGAGCTTATTAATCAGTCTGTTCATCCTTATATCCCTCAACAAGGTTCTTTAGGAGCATCAGGTGATTTGGCACCGCTTTCCCATCTGGCTTTAGTCTTAATTGGTGAAGGCAAGGTGCATGGAGAACATGGTGAACCTGTTGACGCAGCTAGTGTGTTAAAAGATAAAGGCATCCAGCCGATTGTTTTGCAGGCAAAAGAAGGGTTGGCGCTTATTAACGGTACACAGGCTATGACGGCTATGGGGGCAATCAATTATATAGAGGCAGAGCAGCTCGCTTACGATAGTGAATGGATTGCTTCTTTAACGATGGAGGGGCTAGAAGGAATTATTGATGCTTTTCATCCGGCTATTCATGAAGCTCGAGGCTATCCACAGCAGCTCGCTGTTGCTAAACGGATGAGCGAATGGGTAGAGGGCAGTCAACTGATTACACGACAAGGGGAAAAGCGTGTACAGGACGCTTACTCGATTCGCTGTATCCCGCAGGTGCATGGTGCTTCGTGGCAGGCGCTCGATTATGTAAAAGAAAAGCTGGAAATCGAAATGAATGCAGCGACAGATAATCCGCTTATTTTTGAAGATGGGGCGCTTGTTATCTCAGGCGGTAACTTCCACGGTCAGCCGATTGCGCTAGCGATGGACTTTATGAAAATTGCGGTTGCGGAGCTCGCTAATATTTCCGAGCGCCGGATTGAAAGGCTCGTTAATCCGCAATTGAACGATCTTCCTCCCTTTTTAAGCCCACAGCCTGGTTTGCAATCTGGAGCTATGATTATGCAATACGCAGCGGCTTCACTTGTATCAGAAAACAAAACATTGGCCCACCCGGCAAGTGTTGATTCGATTCCTTCTTCTGCCAATCAGGAGGACCATGTGAGCATGGGAACAATCGCTGCTCGCCACGCCGGTATGATTATCCAGAATGTTCGCCGCGTGTTGGCTATCGAGTGCATTTGCGCTATGCAGGCGTTAGAATACAAAGGAATCGAAAAAGCTTCGCCGAAGCTGCGTAATAAGTGGGAACAGCTGCGCAGCATCGTACCAAGCATGACGAAAGACCGCGTATTTTCCGAAGATATTGAAAGGCTGAACCAAGCTTTACATCCAATCACTTGTGACCGGCTTAGAAAGAGAGTATCTGATCTTGCCTAATATTCAAGAAAGAGTGTCAGCTCGTTAATAAAGAGCTGACACTTTTTCTTTTGGCAGCGGTCATATGATATGATCGAAGTAATAAAAATTTGGACAACCTCCTAGCTCTTCTATACATCTTCAATAAAGGAGTCGATAGAGTTGAACCAGTTCATGACCCTTTTGATTTGTTTGATCGGCATGCCTATGCTTGGTTTTCTTGTCTATACTTCACTTGAGCGTTTTATGAGTCGCCTGGATGATAAAGAAGAAATAAAGTCAGAACTGAATAGACTAAATCAATTAGCGGAATGTAGCAGCTGCGGGCGGCTAAGTAGAACGTATCAAAGAGAGCTTGCCCGCTACGATTTGCTTTTTAATAGGGGTGTCCTTCATAAAACAGAGTTGCCATGTCCTCATTGTAAAAAGGAAAGTGATTTTCTCCCCGTTACAGTGAATTTATCCTTCCACGATACACATTTGGATTGTTTGTCTTTACAGAAGAGCGAGTATACTGAGTTTAAAAAACAAAGAGAGCAATACGAGGAACTCTTATACTTATCAAAGGTGGACAAGTCTTTTAAAAATAAAATTCAGCAAACAGAATCGGACTGCTAGGAGTTTAACCTTTGGATGAAAGGTACCTTCTAAGTTGTTCTTTGTTGAGTTTTGATCAATGGTCATCAGCACAATAGGGATAATTAGCGCTCCAGCTTTTTAGCTCCTTTTATAAGCAGCCATTGGAGCGGAAGGCGTGCCCATAACAGTGGTTTGGGCAATTGTTTTCCGTTGAGCGGCAAGTTTTTAACTGCCATGTAAACATTGGCTGGCAATACGGCAGTGAAAAAGGCAGGCAAGGCCTTTGACACAGCGGTGACTCCTTTGTTTAAAAGCAGCAATCCGCCAAATAGCATTTCCATTACTCCGGTGATCCACACAACCACCTTCTTAAAAGGAATTTGCGGGGGAATGATCGATTGAAACCCTCTCATGCTTGTAAAGTGGAGAATACCTGCAGCCAGAAATCCAACGCCATATAAAACCCGTAATAACTGTTTTATTTAAGCCACTCCTTCTTTTCTTTTACTGTACCCGTTTATAAAGTAAATGGACTAACTAAACTTAAGGTTATAAAGAAGAGTTCGTGAGCAGATTTCTTGGGAAATAAATTGTTAAAATAATGATAAATATTTAAAGTTTGATCGCTAAATATGGAGGTGATGGAGTGGGAAATGAAGGAGAACTACAACCATTCACAGCTGAAGTCATTCGAGTGTTGAAGGAAATACCATCTGGATATGTTGTAACATACGGACAAGTTGCGCGAATAGCGGGCAGCCCGCGTGCGGCTCGGCAAGTAGTGAGAATTCTACATTCGATGAGCAGGAAATATAAGCTGCCCTGGCACCGGGTGGTAAATGCCAAAGGAGAGATCGCTGTTCCAGATGAGGAATCTCGTGAATTACAGCGAATGCTGTTGGAGCAGGAAGGGATTTTGTTTACGGAAGATGGGCGTGTGGATTTAAAACAGTTCGATAAGAAGAAGCAAACCTAATGCAAAAAAGGCATGAAACAATGGATTGTTAAATATATAGTATAAGCGGAATGTAATAAAGGCGATAATAGAGGTTTTTATCTTACGGTGAGAAAGGAGCTGATCGGAGCAGACAGGCGGTCTCCCTTTCCAAAACAGTTTTTTTTGGCTAGAATGGAGAAGGGAAGAAAAGTCTTCCCGCTCGGTTTTTTAATAATACGATAAACGTAATGAGGTATGAACATATGCTGAATGAAGAAATTTATCAAGAGCTGATTGCTATTTGCGGTGAGAAAAACGTGCTTCGTGATGAGCCGCTGAAAGATCATACTTTAGTAAAAATCGGCGGCAAGGCAGACTTTTTAGTGATGCCTGACACATATGAAACCGTCGCACAAGTTATTCGTCTAAAGGAAAAGCACCAATTGCCGTTTACTCTGCTTGGAAATGGCTCAAATGTAATCGTCCGAGATGGCGGCATTCGTGGCATCGTGCTGCAATTTAAACATTTGACCGAACTGCGTGTGGAAGGAAATGCATTAATCGCCCAAGGCGGTGCGAATATCAAGGATGCTTCTCGTTTAGCGTACGAACATAGCTTGGCTGGATTAGAGTTTGCTTGTGGAATTCCGGGATCAATCGGCGGGGCCATGGTGATGAATGCCGGCGCTTACGGTGGTGAAGTAAAGGATGTTATTGACCACGTGAAAGTAGTGACACAGCAAGGTGAGCTTCGTACGTTACAAAAAGCTGAGCTGGAACTTGGCTACCGTACAAGTATTATTAGTAAAAATAAAGACATTGTACTTGAAGCTGTTTTTGCTCTTGGAGAGGGCGACCAAGCTGTCATTAAAGAGAAGATGGATGATTTTACTTTCCAGAGAGAATCAAAACAGCCGCTTGAGTATCCTTCTGTCGGCAGCGTATTTAAACGGCCTCCAGGCTATTTTGCTGGGAAATTAATTCAAGATAGCGGTTTGCAGGGCAAAGGAGTCGGCGGAGCTGAAGTATCAACGAAGCACGCTGGGTTTATCATTAACAAGAACAATGCGACAGCAGCGGACTACATTGCCACTATTGAAATGGTTCGCAAGAAAGTAAAGGAAACGTTCGGAGTAGAACTTGAGTTAGAGGCTAAAATTGTCGGCGAAGAAGTGAATTAAGTTTTATTAGACAGTCCTGGATCAGGGCTGTTTTTTTAGTGGGAAATATTCGATGGGTTTAAAAAAGAATAGCCATTTTTCAAGGGAAAAGATAAAGTTTAAATGAATAAACTGATAAATAACAGTTTTTTAAAATTAGATTAATAAGACGAAGAGATAGCAGGGGGAGAAAATGGTTTTTCTAAGTTTTTTAGTAACGATTATCTGTCTGATTGGCGGCATTACAGGATTAATGTCCAATCCAACAAATAGTGAAAGAATCATCTTAATTGGATGGCTTGTATTTGGCATTGTCCTATTTATAGTGACTGTTTTTTGGTATCGTAAAAGGAGGAGACAGGGGAAAATGGATGATCTGTCGGACTGCTGTGATTGTCCGCCAAGCACGTTTAACTTAAAAGGGTTTGATTGCGATAAGGATGGGGACTGTGATTGCAGTCCGGATTGTTCATCATGAAAAGTTTTTTCATTGATCTTTTCACGTTGCAATTTATGCCCTGTCACCGCAAGCCAGAGAGATCGCTTGTAATAAAAGAAAAGCAATTTCCGGTTTGCTTTCGGTGTATGTTTTTATTAATTGGACTGCTTTTGTCTGGACCGCTGTCTATTTATGGGCTATCATGGTCGCTCCCGCAGTCTTTTGCTGTCGCTATTCTAGCTTGCTTGCCGCTGCTCGCAGATGGTTTTACGCAAAGATGGAAAATACGTGTAAGCAATAATATTCTACGCAGTGTAACAGGGCTGGCCGCCGGGATCGGCCTTGCGCAATTTGCTGTAGTGGCAGCAAACAGCGGTGTCGCGCTAATCTTATCTTGACGTCATTATAATCATCATAAAGAAAGCTGTCTTTTTGCTTAAAAGACAGCTTTAATGATGTTCTTTGATGACCGGCGGCTCTTTCAAAAGGCTGCCAATCGCTGCAATGATTAATAGTATCCCTGTAAAAAGAAAACCCTCTGCTATAGTCAAGGCAAGCAGGCCGGTTACACCTGAGCCGGCAACGACTCCGAATGAAAAGAAAGCATAGAAGTAGCCATATGCCTTGCCGCGGTGGGCAGGAGCTACAGCCTCCACTAGCAGAGAATTAAGAGAAGGGAATAAGAAAGCAAATCCAATACCGTACAGTGCCATACACACATAAAGGAATGAAATGTCTTTAACTTGGCTAGCTAAAGCAAGGCTTATCCCCATCATCGTCATGCCGAATGCCAGCGTTGAGGTTGATTGAATCCGGTCAAACACTCGATTAGTTGGCAACAGAAAAATTAGAACTGCTACGATTCCAAACACACTCAACAGCATTCCGCTTGTTTGGGAATCATAGCCGAGAAGAATAACTTTCAATGGCAGCATATAGGCAAGCACACCTTGAGAAAACATCAGCAAAAATGCGCCAATAAATGCTTTTACCACTTTCGTGCTCTTGAAAAAGTCCCGTACGGTCATGCGGTCGGCCTGTTCTGCCTTTTTCTCTGCTTTTACGTTTGTGCGCAGCAGGAATAGCGTCAGTACTCCAAGAAGAAGAAGTGCCAAAGCGGTCACGGTTAATACGGTCGTTTCATTCGTTCTGCTGGCAACAATCCCGCTGAATGCTGGACCGATGATGGCGGCCATGCCGACAAATGCACCTGAAATAGCGGCACCTTTTCCTTTCTTTCCTTCCTCGGCTGCATTAGCTAAATAAGTGAATGCAGCAGGGACAATGAGCCCAGCGAGCAAACCGTGCAGGAAGCGAATGGCGAGAAGCGACCAGGCATCTACGACGAAGTGATAAAGCAATAGGGAAGCTCCCGTTAATAACAAGCCGGCAAGTAAAACCCGAAAGGCTCCTTTTTTGTCGGTGAGAAAACCTGAAAGGATGTTTCCGATTGTATTAGAGAAAGAGTACATACCGACAGCCAGTCCTGTTAAAAAGGGCGTGGCGCCGAGAGATTCTGCAAAAGGGCTCATGATCGGCAGCTGGGTAAACAAATCAAAAAACGAGAAGAAAATAATCACATAAACGAAAATACGCATATTTTAGCCGCTCCTATCTTGTTGTCCTTTCTACTATTCTTCTTTTCGTCTAAAGTTTTGTCAAGGCAGCTTATGGCTTTTGACGTATTTCTATCTTTAAATGTTGAGTCTTTACATAAAATGCTTCAAAATAAGAGAGTGTATGGACGACGTCTCGTCTCAATGTAACCGATAAGCGGGTTTCTCTCTTGTTAAAGTATAAAAAGAGGAGTTTTTGTGATGAATAAAGTTTTATTTTGGCTTTCTTGGGGACTTGCCTTTCTCATTATAAATCTATCTGCTCTTCCCATTGCAGCCTTTATATTATACGGTCCAGAAGACGAGGCAGGTGTGTTTTCCACTCCTTTTATAAGAGTGGTCGGTCTCTTTTTTATCATTAATTTGATTACCCTGCAGATGTTTATTGCGGGCCGTAAAGAGAACAAGAGAGGTTTTGCAGTTGGGTTAAGCATTGCCGTTCTGCAAGTAGCAGGCATTATTATTTTTATGTCTACCATTTCAACGACAGCTGTCCTTTTTGTTATGCTTGTTCTTGTTATAGCAGCCGTCTTGCTCGTGAAGGAAATACGGCGGAGAGCCTACTACTAAGGTGTTAGGCTAGGCTGCTAGTCAAAGAGAATAATCCTCTTTGGATAAACTTTGTCTAAAAGGGCAAAGTTTTTTTATTTGTTAAATTTTGAGACCTTTCACCCTTTGTGCTATCGTTTGGTAAATAAGTTATTTTATGTAAAAAAATAAATTGTTTGCGAAGAGGGAGAGGTTTTATTATCTATGAATCATTCTCAGAACGATCGCAGCTTTATTCCATTTACGAAAGAATTCACGAAGAACCCTTATCCTGCTTATAAAAAATTAAGAGAAACAGACCCCGTGTATCGGATTACGCTGCTTGACGGTCAGAATGGCTGGATGATTACGACATATGAAGCAGCCGTTGAAGCCCTAAAGGATAAACGATTTATTAAAGACTTTTCCAAGCTGTTCGGCGGCAGTATGGACCACGGAAGTGTGTTTACTCAAAATATGCTATTTTCTGATCCGCCTGATCACAAACGGCTGCGCGGACTTGTGCAAAAAGCCTTTACTCCAAATATGATTGCCAGCATGAGGGGACGGATTCAAGAAATTACAACTGAACTTTTAGATCAAGCAGCCAGCAAGGAAAAGATAAATTTAATTGATGATTTTGCTTTTCCACTGCCCATTATCGTTATTTGTGAAATGCTCGGCGTTCCTTCATCAGATCGTGATAAGTTTCGCCTTTGGTCTAATTCATTAATTGAGGGGGCGAATGGAGAGAACGCCCAGAATATTTACCAGCATATGAATGAATTTATTGAATATCTCGGTCAATGGTTTGCGAAAACCCGGCAACATCCTGGCGATGACTTGATTAGCCAGCTCATTCATGCCGAGGATGAGGGTGACCAACTGACAGAAAGAGAGCTATATGGAGTCGTATCGCTTCTTATTATTGCCGGCCACGAAACAACCGTCAATTTAATTGGAAATGGTGTTCTTGCCCTATTGGAACATCCTGATCAATTCAAGCTGCTGCAGCATAATCCTGATTTGATCCACACCGCAATTGAGGAACTGCTTCGCTTTAATGGGCCTGTTGAATTTAGTACCTCTCGTTGGGTGGGCGAAGACTTAGAGTTCAAAGGGGAGTTCATGAGAAAGGGTGAAGTGGTCATCATTGCCCTTAATTCGGCCAATCATGACCCTTTCCAATTTAAGGACCCCGATATTCTTGATATTACGAGAGAAAAGAGCCCGCACTTGGCGTTTGGAAAAGGCATTCATCTTTGTCTCGGTGCACCGCTTGCCCGGCTGGAAGGAGAAATTGCCATTAACAGCCTGCTTCAGCGCTTTCCTAAATTAAAGCTAAGTGTTCATCCTGATGAGCTGGAGTGGAGACCGGGAATGATCGTCCGCGGTGTAAAAGAAATTCCTGTTGTTTTGCGTTAAGTACGAAAACGTTCCTGTTCCTCGGAGAATAAAAAGAGATATTTGGGCAACCAGCGAATACGCTAAAGTAAAGGAGGGAGAAAATTGGATATTTTGATTTTGGGGGGTACGCGTTTTGTTGGCAGATTTCTAGTGAAAGAGGCTCTAAAAAAGGGACATCGGGTCACTTTGTTTAACCGGGGCAGCTGTTCAAATCGAATAAATGGGGTAGAGCAGCTAGTAGGTGATCGTAACGGAGATTTGCAGGCACTTGCAGGCCGACGTTGGGATGCAGTGATTGATACGTGCGGCTTTGTTCCGAGAGCGGTTAAGGCGTCGTGCCAGATGCTTCAGCACACAGATCACTATACATACATTTCAAGTCAGTCCGTCTACGAAGATATGGCAAAGCCAGGCTTGGATGAGAAGGATGCCGTCCTAACAATGGATCACGATAAAGTAGAAGAGATTACAGGGGAGACAGCAGGGCCTATATATGAATATTACGGTCCATTAAAAGCACTAAGTGAAAAGGCAGCGGAACAAGAGTTGCCGGGAAAAGTGCTAGTTGTACGTGCTGGCCAAATTGTCGGACCGTATGATTATACGGATCGGCTCCCGTACTGGGTGAAGCGTGTAGCAGAGGGTGGAGAAATTCTCGCACCTGGACGCCCTGAGCGTCCTATACAGCTTATTGATGCCCAGGATTTAGCCAAATGGATTATTTCCTGTATAGAACAAAACATCACCGGTACGTTTAATGCGAGCGGTCCAGAAGGTTTTTTAACGATGGGAGAACTGTTAGCAGAATGTAAGCGGGCTAGCCAAAGTGATGCGGTGTTTACCTGGGTATCAGAGGGATTTTTAGAGCATCACCAAGTAGGAGCATGGGGAGAGATGCCGCTCTGGCTTCCGGAAGACTATCCTTTGCCGGGGGAGGAAAAGCCTTGGAACGGCTTTTTTACTGTCAATAATACAAAAGCGATACAGAAGGGATTAACCTTCCGGCCGCTTGCTAATACAATCAAAGACGTATTAGAATGGGAAACTTCTCGTTCTGACGAAGAGCGCAAAGCCGGAATGAGCAGAAAGAGGGAGCGGGAACTCCTGCAAGCGTGGCACCAACAAGTAGATCACCCTGCTTTATAAAATAAAAAGAGGGTGTTCCAAAAGTAGGCTTTTGGGACACCCTCAGGTTTTTATTGTTGTGGCTGCTCGTTCAGCTGTTTGACTCTTTCCTGCCATTCTTCTTCCGACATTCCATGTTCCGCGACATATCTGTTGCGTGGATGGACGCGGCATTCATGAGAGCAGCTGCGTAAATATTTATGTTCATTTTCTTCTGAGGCCAGAATTTTTTGATTACATTCTGGATTTGCACAGTTCACGTAGCGCTCGCAAGGCTCACCGGAGAAATAGTCGCGGCCGACAATTACGTGTTCTTTTTGATTAACAGGAACACTGATACGTTCATCAAATACATAACATTGTCCGTCCCATAATTCGCCTTGTACTTCTGGATCTTTTCCGTAAGTGACAATTCCGCCATGCAGCTGGCCAACATCTTCAAAGCCTTCTTTTAACAACCAGCCAGAAAACTTCTCACAGCGGACACCGCCTGTACAGTACGTTAAAATCTTTTTGCCCTCTAATTTTTCTTTATTTTGACGAACCCAGTCCGGAAGCTCACGGAAATTTCGGATGTCCGGTTTGATGGCTCCTCTAAAGTGGCCGAGATCATATTCATAATCATTGCGGGCATCGAGAATAACGGTGTCTTCTTGTTGCATTTGTTCAAAGAATTTTTTAGGCTCTAAGTACTTTCCAGTAAGCTCTAAAGGGTTCACATCTTCCTCTAAGCGAAGTGTCACAAGCTCTTTCTTCGGGCGAACCTTCATCTTTTTAAACGCATGGCCTTCCGCCTCGTCAATCTTATATACCATGTCGGCAAAGCGAGGATCTTTTTTCATTTCGCTCATGTATTTCTCTGTTTGTTCCACAGTTCCTGATACGGTTCCGTTGATCCCTTCATGAGAAACTAAAATGCGCCCTTTCAATCCAAGTTCTTTGCAAAACTCCAAGTGCTTGGCAGCGTATTCTTCCGGATTATCTATAGAAACATAATGGTAATACAATAAAACTCTATATGGTTTTGTGGTAATCAATGTTCTTACCGCCTTTTATTAAAATAATTTTATCGTGAAAAACAAAAGAGTCTTTTGTTTTATTTTTAAACATACATTACTATTTAAACAATTTTTCAGCAAGATAGCAAATGTTAGTTTTTTCAATTAGCCAAGCAGCTATTGGTTTAAGTAAGGCGAAATATTCTGTACAATTATAATGGAATAATAACTATACTAACAAAAGTAGGTGGAGGAATAAAATGGGTACTATTGACCTGCAGAAAAAAAGTTTGAAAGTCGTTCTGGAAAAAAAGCAATTAACGACAGTGACAGCACGTGTCGGTTTGGTGCTTGATATTACCGGGTCGATGAGGGCGCTTTATAAAAATGGCACAGTTCAAAAAGTGGTGGAACGGATTTTAGCTGTAGCTGCTGAATTTGATGATGATGGGCTGCTTGATATTTGGGTATACGACAACGAATTTTCCCGGCTTCATCCAGTAACAGAGAAGGACTTTGACGGATATGTTGACCGTGAAATTTTACATAACGACAGCGTGCACAAATTTGGCAGAAATGAAGAGCTGCCTGTTATGAAAGATGTTTTGACAAAGTATTTGCAAGAGGAGCCTGCAGAGGAACCAGCTTTTATTGTGTTCATTAATGACGGCGGCTGTCGGAAAAATATTAAGTCGCTTATTGAAGGATCAGCAGACAAGCCGTTATTCTGGCAGTTTGTCGGCATTGGCAACGGCAACTTTGACTTTTTGAGAAAGCTCGACACGTTAGAAGGAAGAGTGACAGACAATGCGAACTTCCTTCACATTGAAGAAGTCGAAAAAATCTCTGATGACGAGCTTTATGATGCGCTCTTAAATGAATTTCCAAGTTGGCTGCAGGAAGCGAAACAGAAGGGGATTTTAGTAGAAAATGCTGTAAAAGAAGTGGCAGCAGCAGAGCCAGAACCTGAGTCAGCACCTGAGCAAAAAGAACAGAAAGGGTTTTTTAGCAGGCTGTTCAATAGATAAACGCACAGCGCTGGATCGTGAATCCAACGCTGCCTCATTTATCAATCCTGCTTTTTATGTGTATCGGCATAAATGGCCATTGCCTCGCACATAAACTTAGCAAGTCCTTTACCGAATTGGTCGATGTTTTTAGTGAAGCGTTCATCAGCGACATACATTTGGCCAAGCCCTTTAAAAGCATCAAGCGAATAGCTTCCCATCTTATTTAAAAAAACGTACCATTCCTGAATAGCTGTTTGGGCTTCTTCGGAATGAGGCGATTCATGGCGGAGAGCGGCAAGTTTCGTATAAATCGCATTCATGCTTTTAGAAAGATCACTTTGTTCTTCTTTCGACATGTTTGCTAGTTTAGCGTTTGATTCATCTACCGCTTGATCTCCCCAGCGTTCCCGTGCTTCTTGTTCATAAGGATTTTCGCTAAAATCAAAGCCTTCAAACTTTTCTTTGTTTGACATCGGAATGTCTCCTTTCATATGTTGAATGGTTTTTTCGACAGTGGCAATCATTTGATCAAGCCGGCGGCGTTTCTCGACCAGCATTTTTTGATGCAATTCTAACGCTTCCTGGCGATCAAATGAAGGGCTATAAATAATTTCTTTTATCTTTTTTAAAGGGAAGCCGATCTCTCTAAAAAACAAGATTTGCTGCAGTAATTCAAGCTCATCATCTGTGTAAAGGCGGTAGCCTGCTTCTGTCGTATTAGTCGGGGACAACAGGCCGATCTGATCGTAATGGTGTAGTGTGCGCACACTAATTCCGGCTATATTCGCAACTTCTTTAATCTTCATTACCATGTGATTGCCTCCCTTATATATGTACTATAAAGTATGACGTAACGAGAGAGTCAACGGCAAATTCGAGAGTTATTATTTATTTTTTTAAGCACTCAGATAGAAAAAAATTATTTTAAAGGAGAGGGTTAGATTGATTTCCATTGATCCAGCATCCAATAGTGTAAAGGATAATTACAAACTTTTAATTGGCAGCATCGTGCCGAGACCCATTGCCTTTGTGACGACGAAAACTGAAAATGGAACGTTAAACGGTGCCCCATTCAGTTACTTCAACATCATATCCGCCAATCCACCGATGGTATCTTTGGCGATCCAGAGAATTGGAGAAAAGCAAAAAGATACCGCCCGTAATGCTATTCAATTGAAGGAATTCGTTGTTCACATTGTAACGGAGTCCAATGTGGAAAAGGTGAATGAGACAGCAGCTCTTCTTCCAGCTGAGGAAAGTGAGATTGAGCTGGCGGGCTTAACTCCGGTCGAGAGTCTAAAAATTTCAGTGCCAGGTGTTCAAGAGGCGGGTGTTCGAATGGAATGTGTGCTCGAGCATGCCTTTGAATTAGGAGAAGGAGATGCGCCATCCAGCGATCTCTTAATTGGAAGAATCGTTCTTTTTCATTTTGACGAACAGATTTATAAAGAGGGAAAAATTGATTACAGTGAGTTGAAAGCTGTCAGCCGGTTAGCGGGTGCTGATTATGCAAAAATAGGCGAAATATTCTCTTTAGAAAGACCAAAATAATGAGGAAGGGGTCTCTTTAAAAGTCAGCTAGCAGCGGCTTTGAAGAGATCTTTTTCGTTAGCAAACTTCTAAATTGACATTCATTAGTTGACCCCCTAAACTTATATAATATTTAGGGGGTCAACTAATGTGAAAAAGCAATTAAGAGAAGCAGTGGAATTATTTGAGGAAGTTATTATTTATGGAACGGAGCGGGTGATCAAATCAGTCGATAATCCGCTCTGGCGTGAGTATTCACCGGAGCAGATGCAATCGCTGAAGATCATTAATAAACATGGTCCTATCGCTTTAGGACAATTAGCAGCGATGCAAGGGGTCCACAAAAGTGCGATTTCTCACCGTTTAAAGCAGCTAGATGAAAACGGGCTGATCCGGACGGTGAAAGCGGAAGGAGATCAGCGGACGAAGCTTGTGGAATTAACAGAAGAAGGAAGGGTCATTGTGGAGCAGTCAGACAAGGTATTGTACGACTATATTGAACAGCTGTTGTCTGATGAGGTGGAAGAGCAGGAGATCGAACAATTTGTTAAGACCTTCCGAAAGCTGAAGGATGTTTTAAAAGTGAAGGGAGTGTAGTGAATGAGAAGTGTGATCAAATGGAAATGGCCGATTATGGCGGTGATCCTCGTCTTGACAGCGGTTCTTTTTATGCTGGCGCCTAACTTAACAAAGCAGGCGGAGGACGCAGGTACGTTTCAGCTGCCGAAAGATGCTGATTCCCAGCGGGCTGCTGAGATATTAGAAAAAGCAGGGGCCGGGGAAGATACGATATCGCTCGTCTTTCCGTTAAAGGAGAAGCTGGATGATCACTCTAGAAAAGTCATTGCAAAAACAGTGGAGAATCTCAATCATCTAGGCGCTCCTGTAAAAGATGTGCTCAACCCTTTTGAAAACAAAGACTTGGAAGAACAGCTTGTTTCAGAAGATAAAAAAACAGTGCTCGTTCCAATTACGGTGGATGGCACAGATGAAGAGATTAATAAACTCGCAGAGAAGATCCGTTCGACGGTCGTACCGAAAGACCGGACTGTTTATTTAACAGGGGAAGCAATTATCAATCATGATGTGAACGAGAGTGCCCAAGAAGGACTAAAGCGGACAGAGGTTATTACCATTGTCCTGATTTTTGGTTTGCTATTAGCGGTTTTTCGTTCACTCGTTACACCATTTATCCCGTTGCTGGCTGTTGGTATTACGTATTTGCTTAGCCAATCCTTTGTCGCTTTCTTTATTGATTGGTTCGGTTTTCCGGTATCCAACTATACGCAAATTTTCTTAGTAGCCGTTCTCTTTGGTATTGGTACAGATTATTGTATTTTGTTGCTGAGCCGGTATAAAGAAGAGCTGGTTGCCGGGCATACAGTCGAGGATGCGATTGTAAACACGTATAAAACAGCAGGAAGAACGCTTTTAATCAGCGGGTTAGCAGTCTTTATCGGATTTTCTGCTATCGGGTTTGCACAGTTTCCTATTTTTAAATCAGCTGTGGGGGTAGCTGTTGGAATCGTTGTATTGCTATTTGTGTTATTTACGATGATGCCGTTCTTTATGGCGGTGCTGAAAGACAAATTGTTCTGGCCTTCGAAAAAATCAGCCGCTCATCATGACAGTAAATTGTGGATCTTCATGAGTTCTTTATCTGTTAAGCGGCCGCTTTTATCGATGCTTGTCGTCGCAATCATTACCGTACCGCTGCTTTTTACGTACGACAATGAACAATCCTATAATACCGTAGAAGAGATTGGCAGCAGCTATGAATCTGTCAAAGGGCTAAATGCGATTGAAAAGGGATTTGGGAAAGGTGATTCCCTGCCGGTTCAGGTTATTTTAAAAGAAGAGAAAGACATCGTAACAGAAGAAACGGTCCCGTATGTAGAATCCATTAGCCGCGAAATCGAAAAAGTGAAGGGTGTCGAGGGAGTTAGAGCGATCACTCGTCCGACTGGCAAGGTTATTGAAGATTTATATGTAGATCAGCAGCTCGGAAAGCTGGCTGAAGGTTTGACAAGAGCGCAAAAAGGTCTTGGAAAGGTTCAAGGCGGATTAACGAAAGTACAAAACGGGCTTAATGACGTGACGAAACAGCTGCCTGCTGGAGATCAGGCTGCTGCCGGAGCGGGCGGACTTGGGGAAGCAGCTAAGGGGCTTGGGCAGATTAATGAACAAATTGGCCTTGTTTCACAAGGGCTTCAGCAGTCACAAAACATCCCGCAAACTGTGCAGCAGCTGGGCATGCTTCAGCAACAGCTCGGCCAAGTACAGCAGGGAATCGGCCAGGCTGCCGGACAGCTGGAAAACTCATCCGGACAAATCAGCCAGCTAAAGGGTGGATTAACAAAGCTGTCAGAAGGTGTCGGGGCTGCAAATAGCGGGCTATCCGAAATTAAAAAAGGATTGCAAACTGTGGCTTCCATGATGACGGATATGAGTGAAACAAAAGGACTTCGTGACACAGGCATCTTTATTCCAAAGGGGACACTTGAAAATAAAGACTTCAAACAAGTGTTAGATCGGTATACGATCGATCATCAAACGGGTGTGGTGTTTGAAGTCATTCTTTCTGACGACCCGTATTCACCTGAGGCAATTAAGACGATTGAAAGAGTAAAAGAGGCTGTTAAGCGTGCTGCAATCGGAACACCTTTCGAAAAGGCTGAAACGGCCTATAGTGGAGTATCAAGTATGAACAGTGATTTAAAAGAGATTGCATCTGATGATTTTACACGTACTGTCACGATTATGCTTGTTAGCTTATTTGTTGTTTTAACCCTTTTATTCCGCTCCGTCATTATGCCGCTGTATATGATCGGTTCGTTACTGTTAACTTATTTCACTTCCGTAGCGGTAGCGGAGTTGATTTTCGTTAATGGGCTTGGTTATGACGGCATTAGCTGGGCTGTCCCATTCTTTGGCTTTGTGATGCTTGTAGCTCTTGGAGTGGATTATTCCATCTTCCTGCTTGACCGATTCCGTGAAGAAGCGGCGGATGGTATGACAGTACCACAGGCAATGGCAAAATCAATGGCTAAAATGGGTACAGTTATTATTACTGCAGCTGTCATTCTCGCTGGTACGTTTGGAGCGATGATGCCATCCGGTGTACTCAGTCTTGTACAAATTGCTACGATTGTTATTACCGGTTTGCTGCTATATAGCTTAATTATTTTGCCGCTTCTCATTCCAGCTATTACAGTTTCTTTTGATAACGGAGTCTGGTGGCCATTTAAAAGGAAACAATCATAATGGAAAAAAGAAAAGCTGTTTGGAGTCACGATCAAAATGACTCCAAACAGCTTTTTTTATTTAACTAGATCAGCTGAATGCTTTATAAATGACCAAAAATGAAAAAAGTCAAAAGTCGAATTGTGAAAAATAGCAAAAATATTTTGCGGTAGATCACGTGAAAAAAGAGATGAAAAGTCGCTGGAATAAGTAGAAAAAGAGTCTTGATATCCAGTTTTTTAGAGAGGGAGAGAAGAAAAAAGGTGAAATCTCCAGTGGAAGAAGTATTAATATGAATAGGTTTATGCATAAAATATGCATAAAAATTTATAAAGGTTCAGCCAGTGACATTATCACGCAATACCATTGGTATTTTAGAATAAAGAATCCTGAAACAACCTTGTCGAATTTTGTTAAAGAAAACATCAAGATCTGTCTAATCGCTTAAAACCTCCAACATTTATAGACAGGGAGAAAAGAGAAAATGCGAGCTGGTTCGGCAATCTAAAAAGCCTTAGTATTGCTCAATTAGGAACCGGTTCCTTGAAATAGCGTAAAAATACGATTTTTGTTTCAAAATTAAGGAACCGGTTCCAAAAAAGGAGATAAAAATAAGCCCTGGCCGGCTTTAAAGGAGCATAAATTCTTTTTTAATAGAATGGTTGCTTGTTTCCTCGGAGTGTATGGATAACCCATCGAATGAATGCAGCGATCAGCCAGGGACAAATCGTTTGTCGACACTTTCTCTTGCGATGATCTCGAAATTAGAATAAGTAAGCTTAGGAATGTCTTCTCCATTCGCCAGTTTAATGATATTTCGGGCAGCTGTTTCACCAGCTTCCATAAAGTGAAGTTTGACAGTTGTTAAAGCGGGATTCATCATTTTTGTAATCGCATAACCGCCAAATCCAGTGACGGATATGTTTGCGGGCACGTGCATTCCTTTTTTATAGGCGGCTTTCACGGCACCAATCGCAATATCGTCAGTTGCACAAATAAGGGCAGAAGGGAAGTAGCCTTCAAAAACGGCTAAGGCTCCTTCTGCTGCTTCCTCCATTGTAAAGCCGGTTTCGAAAAAGTGGACTTCACAGCCATTTGCTTCTCTAACGGCTCGTTTAAAGCCTTCTTTTCTTTTTACGCCAATTGCTTCATTCTCCTCGCTCACACCTAAAAAGGCTAGACGGCGGTGGCCTTGCTCAATAATATATTTTCCAATGGCATAACCGGCTTCTTCATCATTATGGACAAGGCTGTGCACTTCTTCGTGCTGTTGGCCGACTAAAAGTACGGGAACACTTATTTCGTTAAATGCCTGTAAATGTGCGTCCGTAATTTGCGTCGCTAACAAAATAATGCCGGCGACTCTTTGCTTTGCCAGCATATAAAGAAGCTCAATTTCACGCTCTATATTTTGATTTGTATTCGTCACAAGCATGTGGCAATTCCACTTTCGCAGTTCATTATCAATGCCCGTCAACGTTTGGGATATTTCATAAGAATCAAGGTGGGGGACAATGGTGCCGATCATGTTTGTTCTTTTTGCTTTCAGGCTTTGCGCGAAAGTATTCGGTGTGTACCCAGTTTCCTCAATAATAGCTTCAAGCCGTTGTTTCATCTTTTCACTGACTGAACCGCCATTTAAGTATCTCGATACGGTACTTTTAGCAACACCTGCCAGCTTGGCAATATCCGCGATCGTTTTCATTTCGTCACCCCTGTTTCGTTGTTCGTCCTTATTATACACCATTCTAAAAATAGTCAGGAAGAAGGAGACATAATCAGGACAGTTAGTGTATAACAATGACATGGTGTATGATGGAAAAAAATGACGTAACTGCTGTCATGAGGAAGAGGGGGAAAGTGGATGAAACAATCTGCATTGCAACCATTGCCGCGACAGGAGGCGATAAGACGGCCTAATCGATTATGGATGATTCTTCTGCTCGGATCGCTCTCAGCATTTGGGCCGTTATCAGTGGATATGTATTTGCCGGCTTTGCCTATTTTGGCAAATGACTTGAATGCCTCAGCATCCGTTGCTCAGCTTAGCTTGACTGCTTTTTTAATTGGCCTTGCTTTTGGTCAGGTTATCGCAGGTCCGTTGAGTGATGCAAACGGAAGAAGAAAGCCACTGATGGTCGGTCTTGTGATTTTCACTGCTGCTTCTATTCTATGTATCATGATGCCTTCTATTTGGGGGCTGATTACGATGCGATTTGTTCAAGGAGCGGCGGCTGCGGCGGGAATTGTTATTTCGCGGGCAGTTATTCGCGATCTTTATGCCGGTTCGGAACTGACGAAATTTTTTGCCTTAACGATGCTTGTGAATGGAGTGGCGCCAATTGCCGCACCAGTTATTGGCGGACAGCTGCTTTCTTTCATGTCTTGGCCTGGAGTATTCGGTGTGCTGGCCATAGTGGGGGTGGTGACGCTGTTTGCCGTTTTTTCGGGTATGCCGGAAACCCTCTCCATCGAGCGAAAATCGGCAGGGGGATTAAAACAAACGCTATTGACGTTTAAACTATTAATGACCGATAAAGTGTTCATGGGCTATTGTCTTGTGCAAGGGCTTGTGATGGCAGCTATGTTTGCTTATATAGCGGGTTCACCATTTGTATTACAAGAATCTTTTGGATTATCCCCGCAAGCTTTTAGTCTGTGCTTTGCTGTAAATGGCTTGGGAATTGTCATCGCTACTCAGGTTACCGGCCGGCTCGCCGGGAAAATAAGCGAAACCACTTTATTGAAGGCTGGCCTCTTTATGGCGCTTTCAGGAAGCACGCTGCTGCTTTGCATGCTTGCAGCAGGGGCTCATTTGATCGCTGTTCTTATTCCTTTGATTTTTGCGGTATCAAGTGTAGGTGTAGTATCAACAACATGCTTTTCACTGGCGATGGCCAATAAGGAAAAAACGGCGGGAAGCGCATCTGCATTCCTTGGCCTCATGCCTTATATTTTTGGCTCTGCCGCTGCTCCGTTAGCTGGCATTGGGGCTGGGAGTACAACATTGCCGATGGGAATCATCATGGTTGGCTGTCATTTGGCAGCACTATCTGCTTATTTCTTGCTGTGCCGGAGAAATAGCTAAAAAGTCCGGAAAGCAGCTGCTTTCCGGACTTTTTGTTTTAATCGGCACCGCCGCCTCCGCCGCCATCTCCTCCACCACCGCCGCTATCACTGCTGAAAAAACCGCCGCTGTCATAAGACCCGCCTCCGGACGAACTGTCAGCGCTGACTGCTTTGCTCCATTTCCACGTATCTTCTAAATAAGAAACAGGATCATGAGCTTCAGATAAAAGAAAAGCGAGAGGTGCAGCTGAGAATAAGTCTGCTTTTGCAGCCGCTATTTCTTCGAATGAAGAGCGTGCTTGTCGAGTTTTTAAAATTAATGAGCGAACCGCCCATTTCTCCAGCTCTGTTTCTGACAAATACGGCGGCAGCCCTTGTTTTTTCACTTGCTTGCGGAACTGCCGAATATCTTCATAAAGTATGGCTGCTTCACTTGATAAGGTCATGCGCGGTGTTAGGAGATACAGCAAAGCAGCGGCAGGGATCAAAATAGCCATCTGTTTGACTAAAGCAGCATCATAAAGCATGAGAGCCGCAATGAACGACACAAAGAAAAAGAGCAGTGTTCGCCATCTCTTTGCGGGATTTCGCCAAGCAAGCCAAAATAGTATGGCTGCGATGATTGAATAAGTAAGCATTGCCCCTTTAGAAAGAGAATCCAACATGTAGCTGTAAAGAACAACTGAAAACACTATAGCCAGCAATAAAGGAACGAGCAGGCGGATGAGTTTGTCACTCATTAGTCCTCCTGCTTTCATATGGTGAAGGGCGGCATCCAGCCATTCTTTTTCTCCTTGTTTAAACAACATCTGTTTTCCCTGGTAGCCGAGCAGCTGCCGCTGTTCATCCTTTTCTTTTTTTGTTGTTCCCGCTGCATTCATCATGGAGAAGGAATTCTTGCTTTTTTTTCCTAATTTTTTAAAAAGCCAGGAGATCAGCTTGTTTTCATGTGGTGTAAGTGGAACGGATGTGTCTTTTAGTGTGAATAAAAGCTGATAATCGGGAGCGTCAGGATCATGTTGAAATCGTTTTGCTGTTTTATCGAGCTTCACTTTGGCAGCACCTTTTTCAACGAGTGAATACAAAGCAGCAAAGTAGCCGTAACGATCTTTTTTTCCAAGGCGATGGATGAAGTACAACACTAATGGATCAGTGTGCAGCAATTCCTTCATACTGCCACTGCTTTTTAGCCGCCGCAGGAGTGAGAGGGTCATCAATATAAGGCACCCGGCCCCCATCACGATTGTCAGGTAAGGCAGTGCGTGCTGCAGCTGTTCCCGTTTTTGTTTATTTCCAGCCATTTGTTTCGCTAGAGTTTTTTCCTGTTCAATTGCTTTTTCAAGCGAAACGGGAGCCGCTATTTTTTTCTGTTCGGTCATGACGGAAGAGGGAAACAGCAGCCTCGTTTCCGTAAGAGAGTACATCGGGGAGATCGGTGTGGTAAAGCGTACGACTACTCGGTCCTTTTGAATGTTTCCTATTTCTCGGTCATGCAGAAAAGCATCATAATGGCCAGGTTCTATCTCCTGAGGAAAAACAAAGTCGATCGTTACGTCATGAAGGTCTTGATCATGATTGCTGCCAGTTCCAAAAAAGGGAACAACAAGATCACTGTAGGTTTCGTAGGACTTTACCGCATGCTTTAGACGGTAAACGAAGAAAACTGTTTTTTCCTCATCTTCAGCGGGAAGGGCAGCGTAATAACTGTTGTCTTCTTTTGTGACCTTAAGTGATCGTAAATTTTGTTCCTTTACAAACCCTGGTTCGGCATCTGGATTTAACAGTTCGTATGCGTAGAAGTTGGTTACTCCCTTGTGATGATCTGTCTGTATTGAACGCCTAACCCGATGGTAGTCTCCTTTGAATGTGTACTTAAACACTTCGTTTAGAAGCAAATCGCCGTTCGGCTGGATCCATGCGCGAATATGTACTTTATCGATTGTATAAGAGTCAGCGAAAACGGGCGTGCTCAACGCTAAAAAAATTAGCATTGTCATTAGGATGATTCGGATATTCTTCAAGTTTTCACCTCACAAACTCTTTCATTAATTCCAAATAATAACACATTATTAGAAATAGAAAATGGAGCGAAGGAACTGCTTTAGTCGAAGAGAAACAGGAAATAAGGGCTAGTGCTAGCTGCTGCGTCAGCTCTTTTTAGTCAAATTTAGTCGTTTTAGATTTTTGCCAGCAGGGTAATGCTGAGAATAGTTGGTCGAAAATAAGTAAAGACTGTGGAGTGTTTAACTAGTAAATGACTAGAAAGGAGATTAAAAGCATGACAAATGTGAAAGCAGCGATTGTCTATTACAGCTCAACTGGAACGAACTATCAATTAGCGAAATGGGCAGAAGAAGGAGCGAAAGCGGCAGGTGCTGAGGTAAAGTTATTAAAGGTGCCGGAAATAGCTCCCCCTGAGGCGATTGAATCGAATGCTGCCTGGAAAGCCCACCATGAAGAAACGAAAGATGTACCTGAAGTAACGGTCGATGACCTGGTATGGGCAGATGCGATCGTCTTTAGTATACCGACTCGTTTCGGAAACGTGCCTGGACAAGTAAAACAATTTTTGGATACAACAGGCGGGGCGTGGGCTAAAGGAAAGTTAGCAAACAAAGTAGTGAGTGCGATGACCTCTGCTCAAAATGCACACGGCGGCCAAGAGCAGACAATCTTACAGCTATATACTTCCATGTATCATTGGGGAGCGATTATCGCAGCGCCTGGCTATACAGGAGAAGCGGTATTTGCTGCGGGAGGAAACCCTTACGGCACCTCTGTTTCCGTCGATCAGGATGGCAATATGAAAGAAAACGTTGAAGAAGCTGTGAAGCACCAGGCAAAACGAACGGTGACAGTAGCTCAAGCGATAAAAAGTGGAATGCAGTAAAAGAAAGAAGAAGAGGTATCCGGAAATCTTTATTTTTCGGATACCTCTTTTTTTAAAAACAATTAATCATTATCGCTGAACATGTTAAATAGCCCACCGATGCCGCTTTCTCCTTTGGCACCACCGTTCTGTGGCATTGCTGCAAAGACGCGGCTCGCGAGACGGCTAAATGGAAGAGATTGAATCCAAACTGTTCCTGGACCGCGGAGCGTCGCAAAGAATAATCCTTCACCGCCGAATAGGGCTGTTTTAACCCCTTTTACTGCTTCGATACTGTAGTGAACATCACTTGTCATCGCAACGAGACAGCCCGTATCAATTCGCAGCACTTCGCCCGGAGCTAATGTTTTTTGGTGAATTGTGCCGCCAGCATGAACAAATGCCATACCGTCTCCTTCGAGCTTTTGCATAATAAATCCTTCGCCGCCAAAAAAGCCGACACCTAATTTGCGTTGCAGCTCGATGCCGACAGATACCCCTTTTGCAGCTGCGAGAAAAGCGTCTTTTTGACAAATAACTTTTCCATTTAGGGAACTTAAGTCCATCGGAATAATCTTACCTGGATAAGGAGAGGCAAAGGAAACGTGCTTTTTTCCTTGTCCTTCATTCGTAAACATCGTCATAAATAAGCTTTCTCCAGTTAACACACGTTTACCTGCACCAAGCAGCTTCCCCATTAATCCGCTGCCTTGATTCGATGAGCCATCGCCGAAGACGGTTTCCATTTCGATGCCGTCTTCCATCATCATTAAGCTGCCAGCCTCCGCGATGACAGTTTCTTGCGGATCCAACTCGACTTCGACAAACTGCATATCATCTCCATAAATTTTGTAATCAATTTCATGGTTATTCATCAAAATTCCTCCTTTTCACAACAGGTAGTACGGCTAGTAATAAAAAAGGTTTCGTCGTTTTAAAAATATTTTGTAAAAGAAGGGAAAATAATGATCTTTTTTACTCAGCGGAGTCTTCTGTACTTTCAGGCTCTCGGGCGTCTGTCCATTTAATCTTATACAGCAAGGCAATTTCTGTTTCCTTGATCCCTTCTGGAAGCTCACCGTTTTCGCTGCTTAGGGATCGCATACTATCTTTGGTTGTGCCGGACCAGCCAGCTAAATAGATTGGTTTGTTTTTCTCTAAAGTTATTTTGTCACCAATGAAATTGCTGAACGACCAGCTTGTCATGCTGTGTTCAAATTCGGTTGTATTTAACCCGTTTGGCACTCCCTCAAGTAGTTTAAGGGACGGGTTGTCTGTGCCTATGTCGCTCGTGCCAAAAGAAATGATCTCATCTTGAAATCTGCTCTCCAATTCCCCAAACGACAAAAGGAGATTTTGTTTGAATTTCCCTTTTTCGTATAGCGCGATGGCATACTGAATATCGTCCCCTTTCTTCAAGGTGCCATTTAGTTTGAAAAACTTGGTGTTCGCTGCGTCCGTTTTGCTGATTAGTTCCTCTTCTTTGTCAGTTAACAGATAAGGCTCAATAGTCAGTTTTGTACTTGACGGTGCTTGTTCTTTACATCCGGTGACTAACAAAATGAAGATGAGAAGAATTCCTCGCTTTACTAAATGTCTCATTTGCTCTCCCCTTAAAATGCTTTTGTTGTTTTTATATTCCATTGTATCTCAAAAAAGTATGTTTCAGGAAAGGTTGTGTATAAGTCATAAGGATAGAAAATAGGTCTTTAGGCATGAAAAAATTTTTCGAACTATTAATTATTATGCGATGGCGCCGATTAAAGAAAAGAGAAAAGATAGTTTATAAAGAGAGGAGTAGGATAGGTGAAAAAGACAAAAAGTATTACATGGAAGCTGTCTGGCTTGATTATTGGTCTGTTTTTACTGTTGTTTCTGGTGTATTCAATTGTTACAAGTACAATCTTATACAATAAAAGCGTGGAAGATTCAGAAAAGTATGCAAACGATCATGCTAAACTGTATGCAGCTGAACTAAGCCAGCGCTTCGGGCAAACGAACAACACCTTATTAACTACGAAGCATATGTTAGAGTCTTTGAATAATGGTGGTAAGATGACCGCCCAGACGGCTTTGCAGATGGTTAGAAAAAACCTTAAGGAAAACCCAAATATCTTTGGGATAGGGCTCTTGCTTGAAAGCAACACCGTACCTGTTGAGGGTGAAGTAAATAAAACACTAATTGATGAGAAGGGGCGTTTTGTCCCTTACTCGTATAGAGAGGGAGACTCTATTCAAACTGAGGCCATACAAGTTTCTGAAAGGGAAGGAGACGGTGATTGGTATTTAATACCTAAGAATGAAAGAAGAGTTGTTTTCACTGAACCTTATCAATATGAAGTTGGAGATCAGAAAATCTCCATGGCAACTATTTCTATCCCTTTGTTTTCTAAGGAGGATAAGTTTATTGGGGTCATGGCAATGGATTTCTCCATTGATTTTCTAAATGACTTAGTAAAAAATATGAAGCCGGATGGCGGTTATGCGAGTATTATTTCAGATAAAGGATTTTTAGTAGCTAACAGTATCGATGAAAAGTTAATTGGAACGAATATGGAAGATGCAGTTGATTGGAAAACGATTAAGTCTCATTTGGAGGATGGAAAAGTTTCCACCCTCTATGTAGACTCAAAACAGCTGCAAGAAAAAGCATTCAATACCTTTGCTCCTATATCTATTGAAGGAATCAATGAAACGTGGTCTGTACAAACAGTCGTTCCAAAATCGAGTATCCTCCGAACATTTAAGGCAGTTCTGCTCTTAACGATTGCGGCTGCTGTCCTTATGATCGGCTTGATGGCTACTGCTTCATCTTGGTTTATTCATAAGCAGTTAAAGCCGTTAACATCATTAAGAAGGTCAATTGAAACAGCTGCATCGGGGGATTTAACAAATAAGGTTGACCCATCTGAAATTCGGCCGGATGAAATTGGTTTAGTGGCCACGGCTTTTAACGATATGCTCACTCAGACAAATGAAGCAATAAATACAGTAAAACAATCATCTTTACAGTTAAATAGTTCGGCTAGTCAGGTGCATCAAGCATTCGAAGAGGTGTCAGCTGCGAGTGAAGAGGTATCAGCGGCTATTGATGAAATTGCCCAAGGTGCTTCCCAACAGTCCATGGACACAGAAGATGTGAATCAACGAATAGCAGATCTGTCAGAGCAAATTGATTCGTTAGCTGCTCTATCCAACAGTATGAATCAATTGTCAGTAAAGGCAGGGCAGTCAACGAAGCAAGGTATGGACCAGGTCCAATTGCTGCGTGAACACAATGAAGATACCGATCGGATGAACGAAAAGGTCCAACAGCAGATCCAGACGCTGTCGAATAAAATCGCGAACATTGATATGATTATTGCTTCTATCCATGGTATTACGGCACAGACGAATCTGCTTGCTCTGAATGCGAGCATTGAAGCGGCCCGCGCCGGAGAACATGGAAAAGGCTTTGCTGTTGTGGCGGAGGAAGTAAGAAAGCTGGCAGAGCAATCACGCCAGGAAACAGATGTCATTCAAAAAACGGTTCAGGAAATATTAGAAGAATCAAAACAAACGGTTGCCATCATTACAAAAAATATTGAGTTAGTCGAAGTGAAGAACCAGTCCGTTGTCAGCACAGAATCGGCGTTTAAGGAAAATGCCCAATTAGCTAAACAATTGGGTGAATCGATTGCCGAGCTATCTGCAAAGTTAGACGAGATGATGGAGTATAAAGAACAAGCGATAGAATCGATTCAAAGTGTATCGGCTATTTCAGAAGAAACGGCCGCCTCTGCTGAACAAGTCAGCGCTTCCGCTGCCGAACAAAAAAGGGAAATGGGACGAGTCGCAGTATCGACAGAGAAGATGAATAACATTGCAGGAGAATTAAAAGAAGTAGTTAGCCGTTTTAAAGTGTAATGATTTTTTAAAAACAGGTAAATGACAGAACAAAAACTCGGAAAATTCACACGATTATGTGTTCAATCTTCCGAGTTTTATTGTTTTGAGCCGCTTTTCGATTCAAAGCTTGTCGATTATTTAAATGATCAATTGTAACAGAAAAAGGGCTGTCAGATTGCCGCAAATATGCATTTTATAATTTAGTGGATAAATAAGGGGTGTTTCAGGGTAAAACAATAAAAAAACAGGGAGGCGGACTATGGGGTTCGACTTCGAGAAACTGCATATCATCTCCATAAATTTTGTAATCAATTTCATGGTTATTCATCAAAATTCCTCCTTTTCACAACAGGTAGTACGGCTAGTGATAAAAAGATTTCATCGTTTTAAAAACATTTTGTAAAAGAAGGGAAAATGATGAGAGATTTTTATTAGTCGGTGATGTCTTTCTTCTGTGCCTTGGTCCATTCGACTTTGTACAATAAGGCGATTTCCGTTTCTTTCAGTCCCTGTGGCAGCTCCCCATGCTCGCTATTGAGGGACATCATGCTGTTGTTGGTTGTGCTAGCCCAGCCGGTGAGATAGACGTGTTTATCTTTCTTTAAAGTTATTTTTTCATGAACTAAACTGCTGAATGACCAGGTCCACATCTTGTATTCAAATTCTATTGTAGCCAGTCCGTCCGGCGATCCTTCAAGCAGCTTCATTGAATGCTTTCCGGTTCCTGTATCACTTGTGCCAAAAGAAATGATTTTATCTCGGAATACGTGCTTTATTTCACCGAACGATACGAGCATATTTTGTTCGAACTTCCCATCTCTATACAAGACAACTGTATATTGAATATCGTCTCCCTTTTTCAGTGTCCCATTCAATTTAAAAAATTCAATTTGATCTGCCCCAGTTTTACTAATCAGTTCTTTTTCTCTTTTATTTAAACTATAGGGTTCAATTGTAAGGTTTGTGCTTGCTGATGTTTGCAGCTTCCTAGTATCTGCACATCCAGCTGCCAATAAAATAAAGTTGATAAACACTCCTCATTTTAATAACTGTTTCCTCTGTCTCTCCTTTTAGGAAAGGATGGTATCTATGGAGTCTCTTATTACATTACATCTTAATTAACTATTGGAATATTGTTAATATTTTAACTAATTTTACTAGGTAAACAACTAAATGATAATTTTATGCTTATTTTTGTAAAAAAGTATTCCGACCTATTAACTATTTTTGGACTTAGCCGATTAAATCATGGGACAGCTTATGGAAAGGGAGCGAAGAGGATGAGGAAGATGAGAAAAACAAAAAGTATTGCATGGAAACTGTCGGGATTGGTTATCGGTTTGTTCTTATTGCTTTTTGTAGTGTATTCTATTGTGACGAATACCATTTTATACAATAAAAGCGTAGAGGATTCGGAAAATTACGCGAATGAACATGCGAAATTATATGCAGCTGGTCTAAGCCAGCGCTTTGAACACACAAGCAAAACATTAATGACTGCAAAGCATATGTTTGAAGCTTTAAATGATGAAAAAAAGATGACAGCCCAATCTGCTTTGAAGATGGTTGAGAAGAACCTTGCTGAAAACCCTAATATTTTTGGCATGGGACTCATACTGGAAAGCAATTCAGTTCCTATTGAAAGCACGATGAATAAAACGCTAATTGATCAGCAGCGTCGTTTTATCCCTTACTTGTACAAAGAAGGAGATTCTATTCATACCGAGGCAATCAATGGATATGAAACAGAAGGGGACGGAGACTGGTATCAAATTCCCAAGAAAGAGGGACGGCCGATTTTAACAGAACCATACGATTATCAGGCTGGAAGCGAGACCATTCCAATGGCGACCATTTCTGTGCCTTTATTTTCAAAAGAAAATAAATTTATTGGAGTCATGACAGCTGACTTTTCCATTGAATTCTTGAATGATGTAGTGAGAAGCATGAAACCGGATGGCGGTTACGCAAGTATCGTCACTGACCAAGGTTTTGTAGTAGCTAACAGTATTAATGAAAAATTAATTGGGACAAACATAGAAGAAGCGTTGGATTGGAAGAAGATTAGATCTGATTTAGGAGAGAGGAAAACCTCTACTTTATATGTCGATTCAAAGCAGCTGAAAGAAAAAGCATTCAATACCTTTGCTCCTGTATCAGTTCAAGGAATTGATGAGGTTTGGTCCGTTCAGACGGTTGTACCAAAGTCTAGCATTTTACGGACTTTTAAAGCCATTTTACTATTAACAATCGTAGCGGCAGTATTAATGATTATTTTAATGGCGATCGCTTCATCCCTATTCATTCACAGGCAGTTAAAGCCTTTAGTTTACTTAAGAAAGTCAATTGAAACAGCCGCATCCGGTGATTTGACGAAAAAAGTGGATCCATCACACATTCGCCAGGATGAGATTGGGATGGTAGCCTCCGCGTTCAATGACATGCTCGATAAAACAAATGAAGCTATAAATGTTGTAAAAGGTTCCTCTGTGCAGTTAAATGATTCTGCTTCCCAAGTGCATCAAGCATTTGAAGAGGTATCAGCTGCGAGTGAAGAGGTATCAGCTGCTATTGATGAAATTGCCCAAGGTGCTTCCCAACAGTCCATGGACACAGAAGATGTGAATCAACGAATAGCAGATCTGTCAGAGCAAATTGATTCGTTGGCTGCTCTATCCAACAGTATGAATCAATTGTCAGTAAAGGCAGGGCAGTCGACGAAGCAAGGAATGGACCAGGTCCAATTGCTGCGTGAACACAATGAAGATACCGATCGGATGAACGAAAAGGTCCAACAGCAGATCCAGACGCTGTCGAATAAAATCGCGAACATTGATATGATTATCGCTTCTATTCATGGTATTACGGCACAGACGAATCTGCTTGCTCTGAATGCGAGCATTGAAGCAGCCCGCGCAGGAGAACATGGAAAAGGCTTTGCTGTTGTGGCGGAGGAAGTAAGAAAGCTGGCAGAGCAATCACGCCAGGAAACAGATGTTATTCAAAAAACGGTTCAGGAAATATTAGAAGAATCAAAACAAACGGTTGCGATCATTACAAAAAATATTGAGTTAGTCGAAGTGAAGAACCAGTCCGTTGTCAGCACAGAATCGGCGTTTAAGGAAAATGCCCAACTAGCCAAACAATTGGGTGAATCGATTGCCGAGCTATCCGCAAAGTTAGACGAGATGATGGAGTATAAAGAACAAGCGATGGAATCGATTCAAAGTGTATCGGCTATTTCAGAAGAAACGGCCGCCTCTGCTGAACAAGTCAGCGCTTCCGCTGCCGAACAAAAAAGGGAAATGGGACGAGTCGCAGTATCGACAGAGAAGATGAACAACATTGCAGGAGAATTAAAAGAAGTAGTTAGCCGTTTTAAAGTGTAATGATTTTTTAAAAACAGGTAAATGACAGAACAAAAGCTCGGAAGGTTCACACGATTATGTGTTCAATCTTCCGAGTTTTTATTGTTTTGGCTCTATAAAAGGTAAATATTGTTTTTTAATATGTTGATTGTAGCGGAAAGCGTCCGCCTGGAGCGAAAATTAACAACTAAGTATAGCAAAGCCATGGTTCTAAGCCACTTCCTAATTTATTTTACTAATCGATCATGGCAGAAAAAGGACTGTCAGATTGCCGCAAATATGCATTTTATAATTTAGTGGATAAATAATAGGTGTTTCAGGGTAAAACAATAAAAAAACAGGGAGGCGGAATATGGGCTTTATTCAATTATTAAAAAAAGGGAATACATCATCAGGCATTGCGGCCATTGGCAACACAGTATTGGCGATTTTGAAGGGGATAGCAGCTGCATTTAGTGGCAGCGGTACGATGTTTGCGTCTGCCATGCACTCGCTGGCGGATGCTGTTAATCAGGGGTTTGTTTACTTTGGCAGCGCTTTGGCAGAAATGAAGCCGTCAAAAAGATTTCCGACCGGATTTGGCAGGCTGATCAATATTTTTTGCATGATAGCTGTGATCGTTGTAACCATTATGGCTTATGAAACGATCATGAAAGGATGGAAGCTTTTAAAGCATCCAGCCGAATCGAGCGATTTTCTATTGAACTTCTTTGTACTGGCAGCGGCTATTGCAGTCGATGGATTTATTTTATTTAAAGCGATGAAAGAGATTGCTGAAGAAGCCGGCGTAAAGGAAAAAGGCAATATCATGGCTACTGCTTTTAAAAATGTAAACAAGGCTTCTCCCGCTACGCGGTTAGTATTTTACGAGGATTTGGTAGCCACATCAGGAGCCGCCCTTGCTTTAATCGGGATCATCCTCGCCCAGTTCTTTGGTGTGCTTGCTGCCGATGGTGTCATTACGATCCTAATCGGTTTGCTGATGATTTTTGTCGCTTTCCGCGTTGGCTATGACAACATGGTAGGATTAATCGGTGTTGCTGCCCCGAGCGATGTAGAAAATAAAATGGCAGATGTATTACTGGCTGATCCTGATGTAGTAGACATTTACAAGATGAGAATTATTCAGGAGGGACGGGTTTACCACATTGATGGTATTGTTGAATTAAAAAAAGGCCTCTCGCTTGCTCAAGCAGATGATATTAAATTTCGGGTGATGGACCGGCTGCTTCGGGAACCGGAAGTAGCCGATGTGACACTTGGCATCATTGAAGATGATGAGAAAAGAGATTGGAAAGGGATGCCGGAGCCGACATAAATCATTGACCATGGCGCCATTTGTTGCTAAAGTAAGGGCATATCAATTTAAATAATTCATGCTTTCTAGGGTTCCGCGGGTAAATCAAATCCGGCCTGGTCCGAGAGAAGGCACACAGATAAATGCTGTGACACGGAGGGATAAAAGCCCGGGAGATTACCACAATATGATCGTGGAATCTTTCGGGCTTTTCTGTTTTTTTAAAGGAGGGGAAATAGATGAATAAAGAATGGATCAAGATATTCGTCGCAGCCTGTTTCGAAGTTCTTTGGGTAGTCGGCTTAAAGCATGCCGATAACCCTTGGGAGTGGGCAGGTACAGTGGTAGCTATTATCGTCAGCTTTTATTTATTAATTGCAGCGGGCAATAAACTGCCAGTTGGTACGGTATATGCGGTTTTTGTTGGTCTGGGAACAGCAGGAACCGTTTTATCAGAAATCATCTTTTTCGGCGAGCCGGTGAAAATCGCCAAACTGTTGTTGATTGTCGTGCTGCTCGTTGGAGTCGTTGGATTGAAGCTCGTTACAGATGAGAAGGAAGGGGAGGAGTCGTCATGAGCTGGGTATATCTTATACTTGCCGGTATTTTTGAAATGATCGGTGTCGCCATGATCAACAGCCTGTATAAAAATAAAAATTGGCAATCCTTCGTTCTGATGCTGGCTGGCTTCGGTGGTAGTTTTCTCTTTCTTGCTCTCGCCATGAAAGCATTGCCAATGGGAACAGCTTATGCCATTTGGACAGGAATTGGTGCTTCCGGTGGCGCCATTTTAGGTATGCTGCTATACGGAGAGTCAAAAGACTGGAGACGAGTTGTTTTCATTGTAATGGTACTCGGAGCAGCTGTTGGTTTAAAGCTTGTCTCTTAATGTACGAGCCGCTTCTTCATGGAGCGGCTCGTATTTTTAGATTAGTGGTCAGTATTCCTCCATTTCTGGTCAGTAAGAGAGAAAATCGGCATAACTAAGCGCTAAAGTTTGAACTGTTTCCTGAAATTTGAAACAATATCGATAAAAGGGAAAGGAGTGAGCGAATGAAAGTATTAGTTGTGGGCGCGAATGGCCAAATTGGCAGACAGGTTGTCGAGCTTCTTCAGGAGAGTGAAGAACATACTGCACGAGCTTTGGTAAGAAGGCAGGAACAGGCTGAATCTTTTGAAAGGTCTGGAGTGGAAGCGGCGGTGGCCGATCTTGAAGGCAGTGTCGAAGAGATCACAGAAGCAGCAAAGGGATGCGAAGCTGTTATCTTCACTGCGGGTTCCGGTGGGCAAACCGGATGGGATAAAACACTTCTGATCGACCTCGATGGAGCAGTAAAAACGATAGAAGCTGCTCAAAAGGCAGGGGTTAGCCGGTTTATTATGGTCAGCGCGCTTCAGGCTCATCGCCGGGAACATTGGAATGAAGCAATTAAGCCTTATTATGTAGCCAAGCATTATGCAGACAAAGTATTGGAATCAAGCGGACTGACGTATACAATTATCCGTCCGGGCGGGCTGCTGAATGAAAAAGGAACGGGGAAAGTAACCGCCGCAGAGAACTTAGATCGTTCCTCTATCCCGAGGGAGGATGTAGCAGAAACGGTAGTCGCTTCACTTAACGAAGGCCATACGTTTAATCGTTCTTTTGATCTTGTTTCAGGAGAGGAGCCTATTTCAGAAGCGCTAAAATGTATATAAATTTTTAGGAGAGCGAAGCTGTAGGAACAGTTTTGCTCTCTTTTTATTTATTGACAATCTAAAAGGAGGTGTAATATCATTATGAAAAATAACCGATAGTAAATAAAACATAAAAGAGGTGTTGGGATTGGAAAATCAAAAAGCAATCGCTCATTGTTCATTTTGTGATTCAGAAGATGTGAACAAGCTGTCTCAATTTGGTACAGCTCAACTCGTTTCTCAATTTTACTGTAATAACTGTCAAAGTGTTTTTGAGTTTATTAGATGGCAGGATGGAGCACATAATAGAGAAAAATGATAGTATAAAAGAATCATTATTTATACGTTTTTATAATTATCGTTAAAAAAATGAAAAAAACTATTGAAAGTTATTTGAAAATTAAGTATATTATGTATTGTAAACGACAGATAATAAAACATAAAAATCAGGAGGGATAAGCATGACACAAGCAGTAGAAACGAAAAAACAAAACCTGACGATTGTAAAAAAGGAAGGAATCGCTGAAATTCATTTGCACGTCAACAAATCCAACTCTTACAGCCTCGAATTCTACCAGGATTTAAATGCAGCGATCGATGAAATCCGTTTCGATAAAGACATTAAAGTGGCTATTTTAATGAGTGACATGCCGAAATTCTTCTCCGCTGGTGCTGATATCAACTTCCTAAAATCCGCTGACCCGAAATTCAAAACGCAATTCTGCCTGTTCTGTAACGAAACATTAGATAAAATGGCACGCTCCCCGCAAATTTATATTGCCTGCCTAGAAGGCCATACAGTCGGAGGCGGTCTGGAAATGGCGCTTGGTTGTGACTTGCGCTTTATGGGAGATGAGGCTGGCCAGATTGGACTTCCAGAAGTGTCACTCGGCGTGCTGGCTGGAACAGGAGGCACACAGCGTTTAGCCCGTCTCGTCGGCTTCTCCCGCGCGCTTGATATGAACATTACCGGCGAAACCTTGTCGCCAAAAGAAGCACTGGATATCGGTCTTGTGAACAAAGTGTTCCCTCAGACAGAGACGAGAGAGAAAACATTAGAGTATGCTAGAAAAATCGTTAACAGTGCGACATATGCTGTATCGAACATTAAGCTGTCCATTATGAATGGAAAAGAAATGCCGCTCAACGCAGCGATCCGCTATGAAGGAGAGTTGCAAAACCTGTTGTTCCGTTCAGAGGATGCGAAAGAAGGATTGAACTCGTTCCTTGAAAAACGTCCGGCTAATTGGCAGGGACAATAAGGAATAACACAGCTTCATCTTTACACAATATCGGCCTTGAACGGTCGATATTGTTTTTTACTGACGCCTCTTCTTGGATGGCCAGCAAAGAAAAAGTTGTATATTTTGGTTCTCATCAGTGATAATTGTAGTCAAATAAAGAAAATGGGAAATGGGATGGTAAAAAATGAAACCAAGATCACTGATGTTTACCTTATACGGAGAATATATACAGCACTACGGGGGAGAGATTTGGATTGGCAGTTTAATTAAGCTCATGTCCCACTTCGGTATATCTGAGTCTTCCAGCAGAGGGGCTACCTTGCGCATGGTTCAGCAAGGATATTTCAATGCTAGAAAGATTGGCAATAAAAGCTATTATTCTTTAACGAATAAAGGAAAGAGAAGCATGCTGGACGGCGTTTCTCGAGTGTATTCCGTAAGAAGCGTAAAATGGGACGGCTATTGGCGCATATTGACCTATTCTGTTCCTGAGGAAAAAAGAGAATTAAGAAATCAAATTCGCAAAGATTTAAGCTGGACGGGGTTCGGTATGATCTCTCCCAGCACGTGGGCGACTCCTAATCCGTTGGAGAAGCAGGTAATGGAGCTCATTAGGGAACATGGGTTAGAGGACTATGTTATCCTCTTCACCTCGAGTTCAATTGTGTCGCATGATAACGAAGAAATTGTGCGCAGAGGCTGGAATTTAGAAGAGATCGGTGCCGCCTATGAAGAATTTATTGAAGAGTACCGCAGGAAATATGAAATATTAAAGGACCGGGCATGGAATAATGAATTGACGGATGAAGAATGCTTTATTGAACGAACAGAACTCGTTCATGAATATCGAAAATTTTTGTTCCTGGACCCTAATTTTCCTGTTGATCTTTTGCCGGAAAATTGGAGCGGGGCGAGAGCACGCGAGCTGTTTTACAATATTCACCAGCTGTTGTCTATTCCTGCGATCAGGTATTTTGAATCTGTATTCGAGCAGGCTTCAGACGGTGAAGTTGTATCAGACCGAAACCGGGCTATTAATCCCTTTATAAATATGATGTAAAAAGCTATTAAGCAGGTGGAAGAACAGAGTCACTATTTAAAGAGAGGGGAGAAAAATAGGATGAATCACTTTAAATTTATAAAGTTTAAGATAGAAGAAAAAGTCGCTTTTCTCACTTTAAACCGGCCGCCAGTTAATATATTAAATATTGAAATGATGAATGAAATTTCAGAAGCCCTTATGAGCATTAGAAAAAGAGAGGATTTGCATGCCTTGGTGATTCAGGCAGAAGGAAAGGCTTTTTCTGCAGGGGCTGCTGTCGAAGACCACATGGGCGATAAAGCAGAGCCAATGCTTCATGCGTTTCATAAAATGTTCCACCTGCTCGTGGAAATTCCTTGTCCAACCGTTGCTGTTGTGGAGGGCGCCGCTCTTGGTGGAGGCTGTGAACTAGCTGTTTTCTGCGATATCGTCTACGCGACTGAGCGAGCTAAATTTGGCCAGCCGGAAATTAACTTAGGGCTGTTTCCGCCAGTTTCCGTCGCGGTATTCCCTTGGCTGACCGGCTTCAATAGAACGATGGAGCTGTTGCTTACAGGAGAAACAATTGACGCCCAAAAAGCATGCGAATGGGGACTAGTTAATCGCATTGTTTCACACGAGGAATCGGAAGCGGCTGTTGAACAGCTGTTAAATAATTTAAGAAGCAAAAGTGCCCTCGCTCTGTCCTTGACGAGAAAGGCTGTCAGAGAAGCGATGGCGTCCAGCTTTTCGGCGTCTATTGGCAAAGTGGAACAAATTTACTTCAGAGATCTTCTGCCTTCAGAGGACGCGCAGGAAGGATTGCATTCATTTGTAGAAAAAAGAGAGCCTGTATGGAAAAACTCATAAAGGCAGCGGAATAGATATCATTGCTTTGAGGGGAGGCGTTTGATTGGATATTCAACGAATAGAAGAGACGATTTACCGGATTCCCATTCCTGTTCCTTTTCCGATGAAGTATGTGTTTTGTTATCTGTTTAAAGAGGAAAATGGTTGGACAGTCGTGGATACGGGTCTTAATTATTCTGAGGCGAGAGAGGCTTGGACGGCTGCTTTTGCAGAGATTGGAGTAAAACCTGCTCTTATTCAAAAAATTTATTTAACCCATTTTCATCCGGATCACTTTGGGCTTGCCGGCTGGCTGCAAGAGCAGACAGAAGCCGATGTTTACATTAGTCAAAAGGATTTTCAAATGGCTCATCGGGTGTGGTCAAGGGAGAGCGTACAAGCAGAAGAGATTATGGAGATGTGTCAGCGACATGGCATGCCGGCTGATTTATCTGAGCAAATTAAGAAGCAGATGAACCAGCTCCATCGTCACGTCCTGCCTTTACCGAAGCTGACTGTTTTGCAGGAAGCAAAAGTAACGCTGGGCGGCTATTTGTGGGAAGTTATTTCTACGCCAGGCCACAGCGACGGCTTAGTTTGCTTTTATCAGCCGGAGAAAAGGCTGCTTTTGGCTGCTGACCATGTGTTGGATAAAATTACACCTAATATTAGCTTATGGCCGGGCGCAAGCGTGAATCCGCTGCAGGATTATTTTGATTCGCTTCAAAAGATTCGTTTTTTAGATGTAAACAAAACACTCCCAGCTCACGGTCATATGATCGATCACCTTTCCCAGCGGGTGCAAGAGATTATAGATCACCATCACAGCCGGTTAAAGGAGATGTCTGCGCTAGCTAAAGACGGCTGTACAGCTTATGAAGTAGCGCAGAAGGTGTTCAGCCACAAAAAACTCAATGCGCACCAATGGAGATTTGCGATGGCGGAGACACTAGCCCACTTAGAGTTTCTCGTTTCAACTGGAGAATTAACTAAAGTAAATGGAAGGACAGCAGTCCAATATATGGCCCCTTCACCTATCGGCACATAGCAGAAAATGCTATGTGTTTTTGTTATGTATTTTTTTCGTCAGTTTGAAAAAGGTGTCGAATTTTAGGGTTCTAGACATTAGAAGATTATCTCTTTATCTGTTTCCACAAAACGAAGCTATAAGAAGAAAGCTGTTCTATAGGAGTTTAAAAGGTATTTTTCATACAAATAACCTTTTAAATTATTCAGAATATTTTATTAGTTTTTTATTGACAAAAAAATAAGTGTGAATTATATTATAAATAACAAACGATAGTTTAAAAAACGTAATATAAAAACTTTGGTGTAAATGAGGTGGAAAATATGGATCAAGCAGAAGTTCTAAAAGAAAAGGTTCAAGAAGGCTTCATGGTTGAAGGGATAGACGATATGAATGAGGAGTATTTGAAAGCGCTTAAACAAACTTTAACCATTGTAGGAGATACTGAGCTTTTGAGCGTGCCGCCATTGTTGACGGTTTATGATCAGGCACCAACGTTAAACAATAAGATTACAGCTTTAGCCATTATGCAGGACGAAATTGGTCATGCTCACATTGCATACCGCCTGCTGAAAGATTTAGGGGAGGACACGGACGGACTTCTATACAACCGTGAACCAAACCGTTGGAAAAACCCTTACGCTTTCGATTTTCAATTATCAAACTGGATTGAGCTCGGAGTATTCAATGCATTGTTTGACCGGGCAGGCTACACACTGTTGGGAGATGCTGGGCAACACACTTCCTACGGCCCTTGGAGACGGGCGCTCGTAAAGGTTGATAAAGAGGAGTTATTCCACTTAAGAAATGGCGAAATTATTATGAGGTCAGCGATGAAAGATCCTGAGTTGAGAGAAAAAGTTCAAGAAGCAGTCGACTGGATGTTCATTATGGCGTTAGAGTTTTTCGGTGTAGCAGATAACTTGAAGAGCCGTTCACAGCAAATTGAATATAAATTAAAGGGCAAAACAAATGACGAACTCCGCCAAACATGGCTTTCGACCGCTGTTCCATTTTGTGAATCAATCGGTGTAAAGGTGCCGGCGCATTATGATGAAGAAACAGAAAAATTTGTGTTAGATGTCCCATTCCCTTGTAAGTTTGATGTAGAAAATAAAAAGTGGTTATTTGACCAGCCGGACACTTGGGACAATGTCATTAAACGTTTTAAAGCACGCGGACCTCAAAATCAGCAGTTTGTTGAAAGAATTCAGCAGGGAGCAAAAGAACTCGAGAAATTGAGAAATGAGGCGGTATCATGACAGCAGTTTCAACCAATACACAAAAATACTGGGAAGCCTTGAAGGAAGTGATGGACCCTGAGTTTCCAATCAGCGTAGTAGACATGGGGCTCATATATGACATTCAAGAAGAAGACGGTGTAATTGATATTACGATGACATTTACAGCTGTAGGCTGCGCCTGTACAGAATGGATTCAGGGGGATATCGAAAAAAGGCTCATGGAAGAAACAGAGGTACGACAAGTCAACATCGAGGTTGTCTGGGATCCGCCTTGGACGGTCGCCAGACTAAGCCCAGAGGCGCGTAAAAGAATGAAAAGCTGGGGGGTTAGCTCACGATGATAGAACAGCTTGAAAAAAGAACGACATTCGATGTATTCACCCGCATTAAGCGCGGAGACAATCTCGTCCATATTGGTACAATTGATGCGGAAACGGCGGAGCTGGCGAAAGTATATGCTGCTTATACGTATGATGAAGAAGATTGGGTAGAGATGTGTGTGGTTGAACGGAACCAGTTAAATTGGGTGAAAAAGCCTAAAGGGCTGTTTGCCGGGAAAGGAGCATAATGAACATGGCAGAACAAACAGCGGGTTTACAATCATTTATTGAATTAATTGAAACCATCGCAGATAACAAATATGTGATGGGAGACCGACTCGTTGAAGTTGGTGTAAGCGGTCCCAATTTAGAAGCCACACTGGCTGCTATTGCAATGGCTCAAGGAGAGTTGGGTCATGCCAGACTTCTGTACAATTGGAGCTTTGATCTGAAAGAGCTGAAAAAAAAGCCGGATATTGAAAGTCAAACCGGAAAAGCTTTTCCAGCTATCGTTAATGTGAATAATTGGATTGCACTCATTGCCTCTCTTTATGCAGCGAATGTAGCCATCGATCTTATCTTAAGAGCCGTTCTCGATTCCGGGCAATCAAAAGCTGCTTCGCGCATCCAGAAATTAATCAATGAACAAAACGAGCACCTCATTTACTCCGAAAACTGGGCAAGGCAGCTGTTAAACGATAAAGGAGCCATCCCGAGCAAATTTAAAGAGGCTCTAAGTGAAGCCGTTTCTCAAGCAGAAGCATGGTTAAACCATGTCGAGCAGCAAATAGAACTAGCAGAAGCCGGATATATAGCTGAAAATCTTTCCCTTCAACAAGCCTTCAAGTCGCAAATCGATCAATTAAATGTTCAAACCCTTGTTAGCACCAAATAAGTATGGAATGCTTATTGCTTATATAAACAGTTATCCAGCCATTGGCCAAAATAAATCATAAACAGTAGGAGGAATACACATGACACAAGCAGTAGAAACGAAAAAACAAAACCTGACGATTGTAAAAAAGGAAGGAATCGCTGAAATTCATTTGCACGTCAACAAATCCAACTCTTACAGCCTCGAATTCTACCAGGATTTAAATGCAGCGATCGATGAAATCCGTTTCGATAAAGACATTAAAGTGGCTATTTTAATGAGTGACATGCCGAAATTCTTCTCCGCTGGTGCTGATATCAACTTCCTAAAATCCGCTGACCCGAAATTCAAAACGCAATTCTGCCTGTTCTGTAACGAAACATTAGATAAAATGGCACGCTCCCCGCAAATTTATATTGCCTGCCTGGAAGGCCATACGGTTGGAGGCGGCCTGGAAATGGCGCTTGGCTGCGACCTGCGCTTTATGGGAGATGAGGCTGGCCAGATTGGACTTCCAGAAGTGTCACTCGGCGTGCTGGCTGGAACAGGAGGCACACAGCGTTTAGCCCGTCTCGTCGGCTTCTCCCGCGCGCTTGATATGAACATTACCGGCGAAACCTTGTCGCCAAAAGAAGCACTGGATATCGGCCTTGTGAACAAAGTGTTCCCTCAGGCAGAGACGAGAGAGAAAACATTAGAGTATGCTAGAAAAATCGTTAACAGTGCGACATATGCTGTATCGAACATTAAGCTGTCCATTATGAATGGAAAAGAAATGCCGCTCAACGCAGCGATCCGCTATGAAGGAGAGTTGCAAAACCTGTTGTTCCGTTCAGAGGATGCGAAAGAAGGATTGAACTCGTTCCTTGAAAAACGCCCGGCTAATTGGCAGGGGCAGTAAGTTAAAAAACATACAATATTCTGACAATTCTTATCTGTACTCTTGTATAATAAATAATTGAATACTTTCTGTAATCCACCGCCCAAAATGAATAGGAAAGAGCCAAAGGCTTCCCTACTGTCTCACTTTGGGCGGATTTTTTCAAGAATATAAGTTTGAAAATTAAAAAAACTTATGTAGGAAGGTGAATAATCAGATGGATTTGCGCGGTGTTGGCATACCTTACAATCTTACTCAGCAATTTATTGAGGAAAATATTTTCCGGGGGTTTGGAGATAAGACAGCCATTTATTATCAGGATGAAGAAATTACCTATCATATGTTGAAAGACAAAGTACATCAGACAGCTAACATGCTCCAGGAAATTGGAGTGAAAATGGAAGAACGTATCCTGATCAGCTGTCATGATACACCTGAGTTTATTTACTCATTTTTGGGAGCGGTCAAAATGGGGGCCGTATCAATCCCGGTAAATACAAAGATGCAGCCATCTGACTATGAATATTATTTAAACGACAGCCGCGCCAAAGTATTTATTGTACATGACGATATTTGGGGAAAAATTGCTCATCTAAGAAGCCGATTTATCTTTCTAGAGCATGTCGTTATTATCTACGAGAATGCTACGGAGGAATTTAACAATACAATCAATTTTAAACGCTCCATTATTACGCAGAGCGTGGAGTTTACTTCTCCATATACTACCGAGGATGATGCGGCATTTTGGTTATATAGTTCAGGAAGCACCGGAAATCCAAAAGGCGTTATTCATCTGCAGCATGATATAGAATTTGCCGTTAGGACGTATTCGAAAACGGTCTTGCAAACGACCTCAGAAGACCGCTTTCTTTCCGCTTCCAAGCTTTACTTTGCTTACGGATTAGGAGGAGGCTTGTATTTTCCGTTAGCTGAAGGGGGTTCGACTGTATTGATTAAAGAGCCTTCATCGGCTGAAGCGATGTTTAAAGCGATAGAAAAGTACCGGCCAACGATCTTTTTAGGCGTGCCTACGCTTTATGGTGCGATGCTTGATCATGTCCAAAAGAGCGGCAAACAATATGACTTGTCTTCGTTAAGACTATGTACATCAGCTGGAGAGGCATTGCCGTCTTCCTTCATAAAAAAATGGAAAGAGCTTTTTCAGGTTGATATTCTAGACGGCATTGGTTCAACGGAAGCTCTGCATATCTTTATCTCCAATCGGATTGGGGACATTAAAGAAGGAAGCACAGGAAAAATCGTCCAAGGCTATGAGGCGAAAGTAGTGAATGAACAAGGTATTCCACTTCCGCCAAATGAAATCGGCGATTTAATTATATGCGGCGACAGTATTGCTCACGGATACTGGAACTTGCATGAGCAAAACAAGCAAAAGTTTATCGGCAGATGGCTGCATACCGGAGATAAGTATTATATAGATGAAGAGGGCTATTTTTGGTACTGCGGCCGGACAGATGACATGCTGAAAGTAGGCGGAATTTGGGTTTCACCTGTGGAAATCGAAAATTGCTTATTGGAGCATGAAGCGGTTCTAGAAGCAGCTGTCGTAGGAGAAAAAACGGAGAATAACCTTGTTGTCCCGAAAGCTTATATCGTTTTAAAAGAGCAGTGGAAGGCCTCTAAAAAGCTGGAAACAAGCATCCAAGAATTCGTCAAGCAGCAGCTGGCTCGCTATAAATATCCCCGCATCATTCAGTTTATTGATGAGCTGCCTAAAACAACAACAGGAAAAATCCAGCGCTACAAATTGAGAGAACTCATTCAAGACGGAACGATAAAACTATAAAATAAGCTCCCGGCAGATAAGAGAAAGAGGAGAAAAGAATGAAGAATGAATTCCAAGTTCGTGTGAATTTCGGAGATACAGATGCGGCAGGCATTGTCTATTATCCTAATTATTTTAAGTGGTTCGACATTGCCGGACACCAGTTTTTTAGAAGTATAGGCTTAGCTCCTGCCAAGCTGACTGAAGAACAAAATATCATCCTTCCTCTTCTTGATGTCCGCTGCACATTTGAACATCCGCTGCATTATGACGATGTCATTACCATCCGAACGAGTGTAGCAGAAGTAAATAATAGAACCATTAAGCTTACCCATGAAGTATATAAAGAAGAAATAAAAACGGGCTTCGGCTATGAGCTGCGGGGGTGGGTGAAGAAAGAAAACGATCAAATTGCTGCTGTGCCTATCCCTGCTAGAGTAAGAGAATTACTTCAGCAGGAAGGATTCGGAGAAAATAAGCAGATAAATCCATGGTTGAATGCGTAATATAAATCCAGAAAAATAGGTTCCTTTCCTGGTAGGTGACGCCTTTACAGTCTGCAAAAACGGTGTATAGAAAAGATTTATACACCATTTTTGCATCACAGTATGAAACGTAAATAGAAGGAGGAGGGTGACGGTAGTGAAAACAAAAGCGACAAGAGCAGAATTAATTGAAGTGGCTCAAGGGCGACGGCCTGCTGATTTATTTATCAAAGGCGGTACCATTATCAATGTATATTCCGGAGAATTTCTAAAGCAAAATGTAGCAGTCTATCGAGATTGCATTGCCTATGTCGGTGACAGTGAAGCAGCGATCGGGCAGCAAACAAAGGTCATCCAAGCGGAGGGGATGTATGTTTCTCCGGGTTTTATCGAAGCACATGCCCATCCGTGGGTCATGTATAACCCTATCAGTGTAACGGGCAAGGTACTGCCGCTTGGTACGACGACGACGGTCAATGACAACCTGTTCTTTTATTTGCATATGGGGGCCGCTAGATTTAAAGAAATGGTTAAAGATTTAAAACAACTGCCAGGTAATTTCTTCTGGCTGGCAAGACTCGTCTCTCAGGCCGACTACCCTGAGGAAAGAGAATGGTTCAATCAGGCTGATATCGGCGAGTTGCTTGAGCTTGATGAAGTCGTTGGAACAGCCGAAGTCACCCGCTGGCCTTTATTGTATAACGGCGATCCGTTTCTGCTCGATACGATGGAGGCGGTGAGAGAAAAACGAAAAGTAGTAGACGGACATACAGCCGGCTGCTCTTATGAAAAGTTAAATTCTGTTGTTGCTTCGGGGGTCAACGCCTGTCACGAAGCGATTACAGCTAAGGAAGCATTTGACCGGCTGCGGTTAGGAATGTGGACGACGCTGCGAAACAGCTCGCTGCGCCCGGACCTTCCTGAAATTATTAAAATGATAACAGAGGGAAATGTAAATACGAGCCGTATTTTAATGACAACGGACGGGCCTCATCCCGCGTTTATAGAAAAGGAAGGGTTTGTAGACGGTCTTGTGCGGCAAGCAGTAGAGCTGGGCATTCCTCCTATGAAAGCCATTCAAATGGTCACCATCAATGCGGCTACTTATTTACGCCTTGACGACTTTATCGGAGGGATCGCTCCCGGAAAAAAAGCAGATCTTCTTCTTCTTCGGGATCTTGTTGATTTCCGTCCAGACATAGTCATTGCTGGCGGGGAAGTAGCAGCTGAACATGGAGAGTTGCAAGTGATGATGCCGGAAGTTGATTGGAATAAATACGTGGTTAGAGAACCATTTTCCTTTTCGAAAGAGCTTTTGGAGAATACGAATTTATACCGTTATCCGCACATGTGTCCGAGTGAACCTGTGCCTGTTGCTTACTTCCGCAGTAATGTCATTACGCAGAGAAAAGATACAGAATTACCTTCTATCAACGGTTATGCAGACTTATCGAATCATGAGGGGCTTGTGCAAGCCGTGTTAATTGATAGAGGCAGCAAGTGGGTATCTAAAGCAATTCTTGAAAGGTTTGCGACTAATTTAGATGGCATGGCGTCTACCTACAATACAACGACTGAGCTGCTTGTCATTGGGAGAAATCCTGAATCGATGGCAAAAGCAGCAGCCAGAGTGCATGAAATGGGCGGTGGAATCGTGATCGTAGACAGAGATGAAATCGTTTTGGAAATTCCGCTGACATTTACAGGCATGATGACGACAGATTCGTCATTTGACACAGCAGTGGAATATCATGATGAGCTGTTGGCAGCTATACAGAAACGTGGATTTCCGTTCCATGATATTTTATATACCTTGTTGTTTTTAACGTGTGATTTTCTTCCTGGTCTTCGGTTAGTTCCCCATGGGCTGTATGAAGTCAAAACGGATGAGATTTTGCTGCCTTCCGCTCCTTTATCCAAATTTAAATGCGGAATAAAAAGCTAAAAGGCGCTCATTTACTGGGAGAGGGAGGAGATGCAATGACAAAGTATACAATTATTGATCAGGATACTTGCATTGCCTGCGGGGCATGTGGGGCTGCTGCACCGGATGTGTTTGATTACAATGAAGAAGGGATTGCCTATGTAGTGTTAGACAACAATCAAGGTGTAGCAGAAATTCCTGAAGAGCTGCTTGATGATGCAGAAGAGGCATTTGAAGGCTGTCCTACAGAATCGATAAAGCTAGCTGATGAACCATTCCATGGCAAGATCTATTCATAAATGATCATACGAAAGGCTATGATTCTCCTCATCCATTTTGGTGAGGAGTTTTTGTTTGGAAAGCCTGCTGAGAACGGTTAACCTCATTTATTTGCAGTGTAAATAATAGTGTTTACTTTTGTTTTCATTAAAATAATGATTGTTTCTAGCCTTAAAGACATGTTACTATCGGAATATACAAAATATTTTAACAATAAAAAACGATTAGTCAGCTTAGGAGGAGAACAAATGAAAAAGTGGTTAATGGTCGTAATGATCGGCTTGCTGCTTGTATTGACGGCTTGTAATTCAGGCAGCGACGAAAAGAGCGGCAGCAGCTCTGATGGGGAAGACCAAACAAAAAAGAAAGCAGTAAAAGTGGGGATTACACAGCTTGTTGAGCATCCGTCTTTAGATGGAGCAAGAGAAGGATTTATTGAAGCATTGAAAGATGCTGGTTATGAAGAAGGAAAGAATTTGACACTTGATTACCAAAACGCGCAAGCAGATGTAAATAACAACATGACGATTGCCCAAAAGCTTGTGAATGATGAGAATGACCTGATCTTGGCGATCTCTACACCAAGTGCTCAAGCTGCTTTGCAAGCAACAAAAACGATCCCAATTTTATTTACAGCTATTACCGACCCAGTAAGTGCAAAGCTTGTTAAAAGTATGGAAGAGCCGGGCGGCAACGTAACAGGTACATCTGATACGCATCCGGATGCGATTAAAAATACAATTGCTTCTATTAAAGAATTTTTCCCAGATGCTAAAAAAGTAGGCGTTATCTACAATTCGGGTGAACCGAATTCAGTCGTGAACGTGGACAAAGCAAAAGAAGCCATGAAAGCGAATGGATTAGAAGCAGTAGAAGTAACTGTTTCGGCTAGCTCAGAAGTAAAGCAGGCGGCTGAAACACTTGTTGGACGAGCTGATGTCCTTTATATCCCGAAAGACAATACAGTCGTTTCCGCTCTTGAATCAGTTATCACAGTAGCGAATGCGAAAAAGATTCCGGCGTTTGTTGGAGAAAGTGATTCAGTTAAGCGTGGCGGATTTGCTTCTTACGGATTTGAGTATCATGACCTAGGCTATTCAACAGGAAAAATGGCAGTTGAAATTCTAGAAGGCAAAAAACCAAGCGAAATCCCAGTGGGAGTTCCTGAGAATCTAGAGTTAGTCGTTAATAAGAAAACAGCTGATATTCTTGGTGTGAAGTTAACCGAGGAACAGCAAAAGAAAGCTAAATTAGTAGAATAACATGTTAGAAAACATAAGCTCCCTGCAGACGGTTGTCAGCTGCAGGGAGTTTTTTTGTAGTTGAAGAGCTGGTCTGCTTATGGGCTGTTTAGAAGGTTAGCTAGTAGTAAGTTTTGTTGAAACTCTTTTTCATTTCAATTCGTATGGCTAGATAATCGAGAAAAGGGCAACTATGATTAAAAGTAGCACAATTACGGGATAACAGAAAATAGTTGCTGCATATACTTAGCAAAGACAGCAAAGAAAACGATAAATAGGAACTAGTAATCTTACGAAAGGATGAAGGGTATATCTTGTGAATGAATTCCATTGGAAAGAGATCGCTCCATTGATTGAAGCAATTGAAGTAAGAGCAGGAGAAGGAAATGTACCGGTAGAGATCGGATATGTGCCTGAGGAATTACAATGTGTAGGGATAGGCACGGATGCTGCGGTGTTTGTCCACTCCTTTAGCCCAACCTATGCATTTAAAGTATATGCCAAAGGAAAAGAACAAAAGAAAGTCAATGAAGTACGCGCCTATGAGAAACTTGGCGGTTCCCGCTATTTCCCTGTTTTCTACGGGGCAGGGAGCAATTTTATTGTGATTAGCTTTGAACAGGGAATGAACCTCTATGATTGTCTAGTAACAGGCACTTATATTTCTCCTGAATTGATTGAACAAGTGGATGAAGCTATAGAGGAGGCAAGAGTTGCTGGCTTAAATCCACGAGATATTCATTTGAAAAACATTATTTTGCAGGAAGAAGGCATTAAGCTGGTTGATGTCTCGGAATATGTAAAGCCGGGAAGCGATCAAAGGTGGGAGCATTTGAAGGAGGCTTATAGGCTCTACTACCCATTGATTGTTTCAAAGCCAGTTTCTCCTAAATTTTTAGATTTTGTAAAAGAGCAATATAACAAATATAAGCACCATAATTTCTCTCTTGGAAGGTTTGGCAGATTGTTCACTGCTTTACTTGAGAAAGAGAAAAGGTGAACATGTAAAAACCTTTGGCTGGAGAAGTTGGAGGGCGCATTCCTTCTGTTCAGAAAAGCAAATTATATCAATGGAAATGATAAATATGTTTGTCCAGATGAGAACGATTAAAACACCTGAAGGAAATGCCAAGCATGTAGCAGAGCGGTTTAGTGGCGAGGGAATTGTTGAAAAGCAGCCTGGGTTTGTCGATCGTCTAGTCATGGCAAAAAAAGTGCGCCGCGGTGAAGAAGAAGTGGTTGTAATGATTCGCTGGCAGTCCGAGGACGATTGGAAGCGCTGGGAAAAGAGCGAGGCTCATATTGCTGGCCACAAGGCGAATCTCGGCAAGCCGAAGCCCGACTATATCATAAGCTCGGACGGTGCGTTGTATGACGTAGAAGCTGTTATTCAAGCTGCAGAACAAGCCTCAAAATGAAAAAATAAAGCCTGAACCAGCATGAACATGCTTGAACAGGCTTTATTCTGATTAAGAAGCAGATGATACTTTTCCTTTAAAAGCATTAATTTTTTCTAGCGTATCCTTAATTAACGGTGTCATCTTTTCAGCATCAGGCTTGTCCTTTTTAGTCTCATCGATCAGAGGGTACAAGCTATCTTCAATGTTTTTATAGTCGTCTGGATATTTTTCTTCCACTTGTTCTTCAATGGCATCCCATTTTTCTTCTACTTTTTTGCCGGTAGTTTGTAACTGATCAGCATTTTGCGGCACCGTATCTACATTGCCTTGCAGTTCTTGTAGAGCAATAGACACCTCTTCAAGACCGCTGGAAAGGTCAGCCGGCTTTTCTTCTTCTTTTTTCTCAGCCGCTTCTTTCTCCCCTTCTGAAGTTACTTGCTGTTTCGGTTCATCTGTATTCGTTGAAGCTGGTTCAGACGCTTCCTCCTTCTTAGAACCACATCCGGCTGCTACTACCAACATAAAAATCATCACGATAAATAAGTAACTGAATTTTCTCATTTCACTCCTCCTTCGCCAATATGATTCCCAACTGGCTTTTGCTTTAAACCCGGAGCAGTGTATTCATAACTTATATTGAAATATTTAATAAATCACAGCTTTTAAGAAGGGATATCAAGTGATTGCTGCAGTATATTGATTGGTTCACACGTTAAATTTATATAAGGCTGCAATTTCCTGACGATACGGTTCAAATGCTGGTATGTCTTTAAAATTTGAAAGCATACCTTGAATAACCGGGATTCGTGGATTTTCTTTTGCGATTTCCTCCATGAGCACTTCCAACGACATCTTCAGACCATTCGGATTCTCCATGTTCTCCAATTCCTTTTTCATGGCATGTAAAATGGTATGGATCGTACTGTTGCCTTGCAAGAAGAGAGCCTTTGTTTTATGTAATAGGTCAGCTGCTTTTTGTTCGGAAAGCAGGGGCGAATCATTTGAAAGACCAGCTGCCAGGCTGTCCATTCTCCTCATAATATACTCAGCAATTTCACGAGAATCAAAGTCACTATCAACTAATATGACTTTCATATAAGAATGGAAGATCCCATCAAGCATCGTTGATAAATCCCAAACGAACGGTTCGATTTGTTTTCCGTAAATGGCTAGCAAGCTGTCACGATGAAACTTTTGTGATTCCACATGCATGCGGAAGAGCAGCTCTTTCACGTCGTTATTTAAAGGAATGGCCTGTTCGCGTGCTTGCATAATGATAAATTCTTTATGTTCACTTAAAGTCTCAATTAATTCTTTTAATTGATATACAAATTTCTCTCGAGGCAGTAATTTTTGATCTTTGTATAGAGAAAGTCTTTTTTCGATAATATCAAAGTAATATTGAAGGGTCGAATATAGCAGCTCATCTTTAGATTTAAAGTATAAATAAAAAGCTCCTTTCGATATGCCAGCTTCCTCTGCAATTTCTTGAATAGAAGTAGAGGCAAATCCTTTCGCAGCAAAGAGCTTAATAGCCGTCTCAATCACTAATTTTTCTTTCTCCTTCAATGTGCTCCCTCTTTCACTATTATTTAGGCTGTTGATAAACGGTTGCTTTCTATCCTATTTATGCCTATTTTCACGATTTTGTAAAACTTTTCTCAACTTTTATAAAAAAATGGTAAAAGCAATTGACTTGTGACTGACTGGTCAGTTACATTTAAGCAGTCAAATTATATAGCGTGGAAAGGTCTGGAGTCAATATGGCAATAGAAGGAGAATGTGCATGCAGAAAATCATTCAATTTTCTTTAAAAAATAAGTTCGCTGTCTGGTTGATGACCATCATCGTGGCAGTTGCCGGTTTATACGCCGGAACAAATATGAAGCTGGAGACGATCCCGGATATTAACACGCCGCTCGTTTCCGTTACAACCATCTATCCTGGAGCTACACCAGAGCAGATAGCCGAAAAAATATCGGAGCCCATTGAAAAAAGAGTCCAGAACATGGACGGAGTGGCAAATGTAAGCTCTTCTTCTTTTCAAAATGCTTCCTCGGTGCAAATTGAATATAATTTCGATAAAGATATGGAAAAAGCACAGGCTGAAGTGAAAGAAGAATTAAGTAAGATAGATTTACCAGATGGTGCGGGTGATCCCGACGTATCTCGTCTTAGCATCAATGCTTTTCCAATCATGTCTTTAAGTATTTCCAATAGCAAGCAGTCATTAGCAGAGCTGACGAAAACGGTGGAAGATACGATTTTACCAGAAATTGAAGGCATTGAAGGGGTCTCAGCTGTTCAGGTTTCAGGCCGACAAGTGTATGAGGTAGACATCAAGTTTGACGACGAGAAAATGAAAAAGTACGGACTTGATGAAGAAACAGTTAAAAACATTATTAAAGGCTCAAGCGTTACAATGCCCCTCGGTCTTTATACATTTAAAGACACGGAGAAATCTGTTGTGGTAGATGGCGAGGTTACGAGTCTTAAAGATTTGAAAACACTTAAAATCCCAGCAATGCCAGCTGCCGGTGGACAATCGCAAGCTATGATGTCCAATCCAACACCAGCAGCAACAGCGATTCCAACCGTTGAACTACAGGATATCGCCAGCATTAAATTAACTGGCAAAGCGGATTCGATTTCTAAAACGAATGGTGAAACATCCATTGGAATGCAAATTGTCAAAGCAGCAGATGCCAACACAGTAGATGTGGTGAATGCCGTAAAAGACAAAATGGCTGACTTGGAAAAAGAGATCGATGGCCTGAAAGTAACGCCAATTTTTGACCAGGGTAAACCAATTGAACAATCAGTAGAAACCATGCTAAGCAAGGCGATATTTGGGGCCATTTTTGCGGTCATTATTATTTTGCTGTTCTTGCGTAATTTCCGCACAACCGTGATCTCGGTCGTTTCGATTCCGTTGTCACTGTTAATTGCCATTTTGCTGTTAAAGCAAATGGATATTACGCTAAATATGATGACGCTTGGTGCCATGACAGTCGCTATTGGCCGAGTCATTGACGATTCCATTGTTGTCATTGAAAATATTTTCCGCCGGATGTCTTTGAAAAACGAAAAGCTCAGCGGCAAAGAACTGATTGTCGCAGCTACGAAGCAAATGTTCATCCCTATTTCTTCCTCAACGATTGTCACAATCGCGGTTTTTCTGCCGCTTGGTCTGGTAAAGGGACCGGTTGGAGAAATGTTCCTGCCATTTGCTTTAACGATCGTGTTTGCCTTGCTTGCTTCTTTATTAATTGCGATTACGATCGTGCCAATGATGGCCCATTCGTTATTTAAGAAAGAACTGGCTAATGGTCTTCATCATAAAGAAGAAAAGCCGGGCAGATTAGCTTCTTTCTATAAAAAAGTGCTGAACTGGTCGTTGAATCATAAAATTATTACATCAGTCATCGCCATCTTGTTATTAGTTGGCAGTTTGGCGCTCGTACCAGTAATTGGTGTCAGCTTCCTGCCATCTGAGGAAGAAAAAATGGTAGTGGCAACGTATAAACCAGAGCCTGGACAGACGCTTGCAGACGTAGAAGCGGTCGCCGGAAAGGCAGAAGATATGCTAAAAGACCGTGACGGCGTGAAAACGTACCAATTTTCCGTCGGCGGGGAAAATCCGATGAACCCGGGAGATTCCAATTCAGCGATGTTCTTTATTGAATATGATCCTGATACGAAAGGGTTCGATAAAGAAAAAGAAGCTGTCATTGATGAGCTGCAAAAGTTAACGTCCAAGGGAGAATGGGCGAGCCAGGACTTCTCAGGCATGGGCTCAAGCAATGCCTTGACGCTGCTCGTATATGGTGAAGAAACAAAAGATATTGAACCGGTCGTTGCTAAGCTGGAGAAGGTTCTTCAAGAAAACAAATCGTTAACTAACGTAAAAACGAGCTTAGCTGATACGTATGAGGAATATACACTCGCTATCGATCAGGAAAAATTGAGTCAGCTTGGTTTAACGGCAGCTCAAGTGGGAATGGAGCTTTCTGGAGCAGGACAAAATCAAGTCTTAACAACGATTAAAGAAAACGGAAAAGAAGTAAATGTGTATGTTGGGTCAGAAAAAGAAGATTATCAGACTATTAATGACTTAACGAAGAAGACGGTTCAATCACCACTTGGAATGGAAGTGCCGATCAAGGAAATAGCGAAAGTAAAAGAAGGCAGTACTTCTGATACGATTACCCGTCGTAATGGCCGTATTTATGCGCAGGTCAGCGGGGAAATTACGACGAAAGACGTAGCAAAAGTATCGGCGGCTGTCCAAAAAGAAGTAGATGAAATCAAACTGCCGTCCAATGTGGCGGTTTCCATGGGCGGTGTGACAGAAGACATCGCTGAGTCATTTAAACAGCTGGGTCTTGCCATGCTTGCCGCTATTGCGATCGTGTACTTAATTCTTGTGATTACATTTGGCGGGGGACTTGCTCCATTTGCCATCTTGTTCTCGCTTCCATTTACCATTATCGGCGGGCTTGTTGGCTTGTTAGTCGCTGGTGAAACATTGAGTGTGTCCGCAATGATCGGTGCGTTGATGCTAATTGGAATTGTTGTCACAAATGCGATTGTACTCATTGACCGTGTTATTCACAAGGAACAGGAAGGATTACCTACACGGGAAGCGTTATTGGAAGCTGGCGGAACACGCCTTCGCCCAATTCTGATGACAGCCATCGCGACAATTGGCGCCCTGGCACCGCTTGCTGTTGGACTCGAAGGAAGCGGGTTAATCTCTAAGGGACTCGGTGTTACCGTTATCGGCGGATTAACAAGCTCCACACTATTAACGTTGCTGATTGTGCCGATTGTTTACGAAAGCTTAATGAAAATAAAGAACCGAAAAAAGAAGAATTAAAAAAAGCAAAAAAGCCCGATTGCGGGCTTTTTTGCTTTTTATGAAGATAAGCGATCATTCGTGAACAAAGTGTCCAGAATGATAAACAACGGATCGCGAACGTGAGCAAAGCCTCTGGAGCGTCGAACAACTGCAAACGAACATCAAGCTTGCGAGGTGATGGGATGCTGAAAGGCTGCTGGAAGTGATAAGTTGTCTTTAGCACGGATAAACAGTTGATCACTGGTCGTGTAAAGCTGTTTACGCAGCTTGCTAGCTTCCAGGTCAGGAGTGAAGTAAAAAGAGACCTCGGTTGTATGATCATCTGCTAGCTTGCTTATTGCTTCTTCTATATTCATTGTTTTTCTACTGATCAAGTCATAGATTTTCAATTGCTGCTCTTGCTTTTCGAAAATAGCGATCATGTCTTCCTCAGGCAGGTAATAAATATATTCCGGAAAGACGTTTATACAATGAAACATAAACAAATCCTCTGCTTGTACAGTCCCGAAAGTTTGCGAAACAGGCACACGTGCTGCAGCAAATTGATAAATAAAGCTTAAGTCTTCAGAGTTTGTCCCATCGAGCTTCTTCATAGAAACCGGATTCTGCCTTGATGAGAGCCATTCCATAGAAAAATGGTAATCATTTATTGGGACAAAACCAAATCTTGGGTAATAGTCCAGTACAGTTTCATTCGCAAATAAATACATGAAATCGCATTGATCCTCGTATTCGTGTAAAACTCGATTCATTAATTTTGCTGAAAGGCCCTGATTGCGGTAATCGGGATGAGTCATCACGGTGCCAATTTGAATGGCCTTTTTTTTCTTTCCTTCTATTACGGTGTCCAAGATATTGACGGACACATTGGCGACAATTTGATTGTCTATGGCATAAGAGAATGGAATATAGCGGCTGCCCCAGTATCCTTTTTTATGCCAATTTTGTAAGTTTAAGCCGAATACAGAGTGAGCAAGTTCAAAGAAGCTATTCCGCAATTCTTTATTTTCTTTATAGTCTTTTACAAATTGTTCTTCCATTCGCAGAATCTCCTCTTTTTAAAGATAAGAATTAACTAGGAATAACAGGCAAGATCAGTCCTCCAATTGCACCCGTCAGCACAACCATCCACGGAGGCAGTTTCCAGTACATCAGCATGCTGAAAAGAATGGCTGCAAAGGCAAAGTCAATCGGTTTTAATATAGAGCTTGTCCAGATTGGATCATAGAAAGCGGCAATCAAAATACCAACGACCACAGCGTTGATGCCCATCAAGGCTCCTTGAACATGTTTGTTACGACGAAGAGCATCCCAAAATGGCAAAGTTCCTAGAACCAGAAGAAAAGCCGGCAGGAAAATCGCAAATGTCGCAAGCAGGCCGCCTTTCCAGCCGTTGATGACCGCGCCGATGTAGGCAGCAAAAGTAAACAGTGGTCCGGGAACTGCCTGTGTAGCTCCATAGCCAGCGAGGAATTGTTCCGTACTTAACCATCCTCCAGATACAAATTCTCTCTCAAGTAAAGGCAGAACAACATGCCCGCCGCCAAATACTAATGATCCCGCTCGATAAAAGCTGTCTGCCATGGCTAGCCAGTTCCAGGAGACACCTTCTCTTAACAGCGGTAAAGCGATAAGCAAGCCGAAAAATACTGCTAAGCAGGCTGCTCCGAATGCTCGGGATATTGGAAAGGAAAGTGGCAACAGCTGCTCGTTGCTTGACTGTTTATATAAAAGGTAGCCAACAAGTCCGCCAATTAAAATAATGAGAACTTGTGTAAAAGCGGTTTGCCAAAGCAATGAAGCTATCAAGGCGAACAATACAATGCCCTTCCGGTATAAATCCGGTGCCAGCTTTCCGGCCATCCCAGCTATAGCATGAGCAACAATGGCTACGGCAACTAACTTTAAACCATGGATCCAGCCGATATGTCCAAGTTCTAAGCCTTGCAAGATAAGAGCGAATATGACTAAAGCAAGGGCGGAAGGAAGGGTAAAGCCAATGAAAGCGAGAATGCCTCCAAGTATGCCTGCACGCATGACTCCAATGCCAATACCGACTTGACTGCTTGCAGGACCAGGCAGAAATTGACACAAGGCTACTAAATCAGCGTAATCCTTCTCACTGAGCCACTTTTTTCGACGTACATACTCGTCATGAAAATAACCTAAATGGGCAACGGGGCCTCCAAAAGACGTTAAACCAAGCCGAGTGGAAATCAGCAAGATTTCCAGCAGTGTGTTCATTCCAATTTTTTTATTCATTCGCTTCAATGGATCAAACTCCTCTCTATTAGTCTTTAATTTCTTTAAAAAGTTCATAAGCTTTTTTTCGAGCCTCAACTAATATGGTTTCTCCTTTTTCAGTTGTCGTATAATATTTGCGGATTTTTCCTTCGGCGAGCTGATCTTTACGGGTCAAGAGCCCATCCCGCTCCATTGAATGTAAAATAGGGTAAAGCGTGCCGGGGCTGATTGAATAGCCATGATCTCTTAATTCCTCTACCATCCATGCTCCAAAAATGGGCTGTTCCTTAGCATGATGTAAGATATGAATATGAATAAAGCCTAAAAATAATTTTCTTAATACTTTTTCTTCCATAGGGTGTCACCTCTTTCTGTTATTTCATTGATTACGGAAATCGATATCGAAAACTATGACTGATTGTAGTATGATCTTTATGATAAAGCTATTGAATAGCGATAAATTTACAAAACCTTTACACTCCTGGAAAAAATGAAAACTTTTTTATAGACAGCAAAAGGAGAGGAGAAAGTTGTATGTATACAGGAATGCTTTATAATTGAAAAGGTGGCATGAAAGTAAATCTTCCTTGAATGTTAAAACAATAATAGCGGAAAGATAACAGTAATTTCCATGGACCTTCAGGAGAGCCTTACAAGTGTAATCAATGATATAATGACGTGTAAAAAATCTAAAAAGCAACTTTTCATTTATAACCGAGAGATTGAAAGGAGACTTCATGAATGAAGCAGGATCATGTGACAAAGCCCCAGATTGATGTGGGTGGCATAGATTTCCAGTGGGATACTGAAAAGGGGATTTTTAGTTATAGCGGTGGAGAGGCTGTTCTTTTTTGGATTACGAGTGCTATGAAAGTGTTTTTCGACACAATTGAAGAAGTATCTGGAGAAGAAGCAGCAGAGGTCGTTCTCGAGGCAGCGGGCTTTCGGCAAGGCCTCGTCGTGAGTGATTATTTCAAGCAAATGAAGTTAACGATTGAGCAGGTTGCAGAAGTGTTGCCGATTACATATGCATCAGCGGGTTGGGGACAAATTACGGTTAGTCGCTTATGTAAAGAGGAACAGCTCGCCAATATACAAATTAAGAATAGCTGGGAATATAGAATGAATGTAGAGCAAGGAAAGACGGACTCGGGCTGCTTTATCCCTGGTCACTTTGCGGGGATCCTATCCGGTCTGTTTGATCGGCATATGGCATACCGTATCATAAAAAGTGAGATTAAAGGCGATGAAGCATGTGAGTTTGAGTTTTTTCCGGCCGAGCACTCTATGGATCAAAACATCCATACGCTAGCAAGAAGAAAAGAAGCAGAAGAGATTCAAAAACTCGAAGCAGTTGTGGAAGAAAGAACAAAAGAGTTAAATGAGTTAGTCAAAGAGATTTCTTCTCCAATTATTCCAGTGTTAGAAGACATCGTTGTTGTGCCGCTGCTTGGCAAATATGATGAAGCGCGTTCACAAGAGTTAATTGAGAAAACACTAACTAATCTTCCGAAACATAAGGCTCAATACCTAGTGCTTGATTTAACAGGATTGGATGCAGAAGTCAGCGAGATAACAGTAGACTTTATCGGCAAGCTGAGTGCAGGTGCTTCGCTGATCGGAACGGAAACCATTCTTGTTGGTATATCCCCTGAGATGGGTATTGCCATTGCTTCATCGGATTCAAACTTATCTTCATTTAATTGTTTCCGCAGTTTGCAACACGGTATTTTATTTGCTTTGTCCCAACAAGGAAGACAAATTATTTAATAGAAAAATCATGAGCTTTAAAAGAGCGTTTTATGCTCTTTTGAGGCTTTTTTTATTGGAATTAAATAGGTCTTTATATCCCGAAGATGACATATTAAAACAGGAAATACTTACTATATATTCCATCTTGTTCTATTTAGAATGATTATTTATCATGGAAAGAGGAGAATAAATACCAGGAAAAAACAACTTATGCAACTTATGTAGAGGGGAGAACGATGATGAATAAGAAAATTGGTGTATTAGCACTCATGTTTTCTATGATGCTTGGGCTAGCCGCTTGTGGGGAATCCGATGCAAAAGAAACAAGCGGAGAATCAGGCAAAAATAAAGTAGCCGAAGTTTCTATCGAGAAAGCAGAATACATATTAGCAGGAGACGACGGAGAATCTGAAGACGGAGAAGCAGGATTGCTCGCTGTCGATTTGAAAGTAAAAAATGATTCTAAATCTACGATTAATGTATCTCCATATGATGGCGTCTATTTATATGATGGGGATGAACAATTAAGTCCAGAAAAGAGTGTCTATACGAGAGGGATCGACTTGAAAGACGGAGGAAGCAGCGATATTGGCGCTGGCAAAGTAAAAACACTTCCTTTTTATTTCAACGTTGAAAAAGATAAAAAGTATGAAATTGGCGTCACTCCAAGTTTGTCAGAACCGGGAGAAAAAGCGGATGAGATTTTACTCGTATTAGACACAAAGAAATATACAGAAAGTTTTGAAGAAATTCAAGACCCTGCAAAAGCATTAACCGCTTATATTGACGTGATTTACTTCGGGAAAGAAAATAGCGACTATGAGAAATTAGTAACAGCAGATAAAGAAGCAGTTCAACAAACAGCTAAAGGCGAGTTTAAGAAAGAGTTAGATATTTCTCTGCCGGATATGGTGACGGATGCTGATATTGAAAAGTATTATAACAGTTACAAATCTGTTTTAGGAGAGAAGGCGGAAATAGAGGCAAAAACAATTGCTAAAGCAGGGGATAAAGCAGTTGTGAAGCTTAATTATTCTACGGTTTCAACAGACAATCTCTACGATAAGCTCTATAGTTTCCAAAAAGAATATCGGGAAAATACGGGCGGCTATGATACAGAGAAAGAAAAGCAATACGCTCTTTCAAAGTTTGATACAGTCGTTCAATCGCTGGAAGTGGTAAAAAGCCAAAATGGAGCAGAAATTAGCATGATCAAAAAAGACGGAAAATGGACAGTAAATAATGCAGATCATTACTCTGACTATCTTGTGCAGGCGTTCGCTGAAGGAAGAGCTTACTAGATAGGAGAGAAAGCTATGAATAAAAAAAGCTTTATTGTGATTCCAGCTGTTATCCTGCTTCTGGCAATTGGCGGTGTGTTTTTTGCCTTAAAGCAGGCAAGCGCACCAGAAAAAACTGTCGAAACGTTAAAAGAAGCGGTGGCTAACGATGATCCATCCTTGCTGCAAGATCGGATCGTAACGGATCATGAGCAGGCTGTCGTCAACAAAACATCTGTTCAATCGCTCATTACGTACTTAAAGGAAAATAGCAGCAGTTACGACGTCATTAAAGAGGGGCTTGAGGAGCAAATAAAAAAGGATGACTATACGACTACCACTCAACAAGTGACCTTAACAGAAGCCGGAAAAAAGTGGGGCATGTTCTCGGAATATAAGCTAAAGGTAAAGACGGCGGTTATTAAAATAACAGGACAAAATGAGGACGACCGCGTTAGTTTAGCTGCTGGCAAGTCGGAACAAGCCATTAAAAAGCAAAAGAACAATGAGTATGGACCTGTTATGCCGGGAACATACGATTTAAAAGTAAAGCTCATGAATGATCTTGGTACGTTTGAGAAAAAAGAGAAAAAGGAAGTATGGGGCAGTTCCGAAGTCAGTGTAGTAGTTGACAGCAATGCTTTGGCAAGCGCTGATAAAGCGGTCCAAGCAGATGTTATGAAAGCGATGGATGTCTTTAACAACGATATAGCCGTCTATCAAACATCAGGCTTTAACAAAACGAAACTGACTAATGTAACAGATGAGATTCTCGAAGGGTCTTTCATGCTGCAGGAGAGCTTTAAAGCGGTGCAAGGGTATATTGATGAAATTCATGCCCAATATGCGGGAGCGGTCGTAAATATGGATGACTTTTCTGTCCATTATTTCGACGGGCGCTGGTCAGCTGACGTAACGGCTCTCATCGCTTATAACAATAAAGTAAAGTACCGCAATATCCAGGAATTTGAAGATACCTCTTTTAAAGCGGTAAACACGTATTCTTTATCCTATGATAAAACAAAGAAGCAGTGGCTGATCGATAACGTAAAAAATCGTGAGCCGGTTGGAAAAGAAGAGGAGTATTGGAAGAACAAACAAGAAGTAAAAGTAAACAATCCGCCGATCTTAAAGTGGAAGCGTGAAGGCGGTACAGGAACAGGTGTTGCCTTATAAGAAAAGGGCAGTTTTGAATGCATAGCTTTCAAAACTGCCCTTTTTCTTTAGCAAAGAAGGTAAGAGAGAGTCCTTCAGCAGTTATGATTTTTTTCACTTCTTTGAATCCGCACTGCTTATAGAATTGAACGGCTGGACGATTATTGGTACCGGTAGATACGATAATCTTTTTGTCACCCCCTGCTAATTGCTCAATATGCTGAACGAGAGCCCGGGCAATTCCTTTCCTAAAGAACTGAGGATGTACCATTAGACGATGAATATCGAGCTCCTCTTTGGTCATTTTAAAAGAAATAACTCCAGCCAGCCCGTCTTGGATGAATCCGCCATAGAAGGTTTCTCCGCATTGTTGCAGTGAGGCTGCTGTTTCTTTAAGAGGAGGGAGGTTCCAGTATTGAATAAGCTCAGCCTCCGCTTTATAGGCGGGTATTTGGATGCTCCATACTTTTTGAGCTGTCTCAAGGGCTTTAATATCCAGCTCTTGAATGAATAATTTGCCGTGTTCCTTCTGCATCTATACAACCCCCATTATTCTTTGCAAATTGAGTCAATATGGCTTGTTAGGACACCAAGAAGCCTTTGCCGGTCTATACGATTAGGATCGAGCATAGCATGAAGAGCTAAACCATCAACAAGCGCATACAGCTTTTCTGTTTCCAGGTCAACATCAATCCCTTCTTTTAGGAGCTTCGTTTTATGCAGATAGTGAATCATATGGCTAATCCCATGCAAAATTCCGTCTTGCCGGGCGTCAACCCCCGCTTCTTTATGGCGGCTATAAGCGATAAAGGCAAACCAAACTTCCATTTCTGCCATCGTTTCCTCAGTAGCCGGCACAAGCTCCATCAAGATCTTGACAATCGTTTCTTTCGGCGGCAAATCTTCTACTACAATTTGGTTAATTCTTGCTTCTGCTTGTTCTTTGACAAGCTCCATGGCATAGACGAGCAAGTCATCCTGTGTAGAAAAATAATAACGCAAGGCGCCTAGAGAAAGTCCGGCTTCTTTAGCGATATTTCGTACCGTCGCTCCTTCCATTCCTTGTTCGAGGATGACCCGCCATGTGGCTTCAGCAATATGTTTTTTTCGTTTATCGTGATCAACTAATTTTGGCATAACTTTATCTTAGCAGGAGAAAAAGATAGAAGCAATTTTATAATACAGTTGTATTAACAAAGAGGAGGTGATACAATCGCTTTAAATAATACATTTGTATTAAAAAGGGGATGCTTTATGGACGTGATGGTTTGGCTGATTGTAGCGTGCGAGATTGCATTTTGGGCAGCTATTATTTCAGGACTGACAGCGCGATATATATGTAAACGAAAGAAGCTCGGACTTTGGCTTTTCGCTTTAACCCCGTTGATTGATTTCATTTTAATGGTAGTCACAGGAGCTGACTTAGCCAGCGGAGCAACGGCTACTCAAGCTCATGCACTGGCGGCCGTCTACATTGGTGTTTCTATTGCTTTCGGGAAAAGTATGATCCAATGGGCAGATGAGCGGTTTTTGTATTATATAGTAAAACAAGGATCAAAGCCTCCAAGAAGATATGGGATGGACTATGCCAAACATTATTTCTCTGGCTGGCTTCGGCATGCAGCAGCTTATTTGATTGGCGGCGTTCTATTAGCAGGAATGATCTTTTTCGTTGCAGATCCTTCACGAACAGAAGCGCTAAGCGGAATCACAAGAATATGGTCACTTGTCTTAGGAATAGATTTTTTGATTGCGATGAGTTTTTTTGTTTGGCCAAAAAGAATAAAAGTATAAGCGAATGATAGCTGGCTGCTGTGTGTAAGCCGGCTGTTTTTTTTTTGAGGTTAATAACGCCTTATGTTGAATTTTACAAATTTGCGTGTGTGATACAATATTGTCAAGATTCTCAAAAAGGAGCCATTGTACAATATGTCCTTCATCACTCGAATTACTCTGTTTATCCTATGTTTGGCGGCAGTGGCTAGCCATATTCCAAGTACAGCTTCAGCAAGCTTCATCAATAGCCCTTCCTATCAAATGAATAGCCGGGAAGAGAAAAAAGTGTATCGAATCGCGGGAGAAAAGAACCTTCCGCCTTTTTCCTATATCGATAAAAATGGAAAATTCACAGGCTTTAGTGTGGAGCTGTTTCGTTCTATTTCTGAGGAGGAAGGGATAGAGTTTCAGTTTTATCCAATGAATTTTTATGAAGCGGAACAGGCGCTGAAAGCGGGAAAAGTCGATGCGGTAATGGGGATGAAGTATTCTGCTGAACAAAGTGAGCGTTTTCAGTTCTCAGAATCCTATTTTACGATGGCTGATGTCCTCGTTGTACCGAAGGAAGCGACAGAGGATATCAAGAACTTAACAGATTTACGTGAGAAAACGATTGTCATGCAGGAAGAGCCAGCTTCATTTGATTTGTTGTTAAATGTAAGACGGGTAGAATTCCAACTGGCGCTTAACCCAAGAGATGCGTTTAATTTCTTATTAATCAAAAGAGCGGATGCTTTTTTAACGAATAAATGGACGGCGGAGTTTTATTTAAAACAGTCAGGGGAGCAAGCAAATTATCAGATTCTTGAACATATTGGCGTCCCTTCCGATTTTGCCGCAGTGGTTCGTCCGGGAGAAACAAAGTTATTATCGCTTATTAATGATTCGCTAGTAAAAATGCAGACGAATGGAGATTATCAACTTTTATACTCACAATGGTTTGGGTTGTATCCTGATGGCCGATTAAAAGAAATGCGCAACTGGATTATTGTTCTTATTATCCTTATAAGCTGTGCGGTAGCGGTTCTGATTTTCACGTATTTATGGAACAAGCGGTTACAGAAAGAGGTCGCCAAGCGGACAACGGCTCTCGCGGAGGCGAATGATCAATTAGAGATTCAGCAGCGTGCTATATCGGAGGCCCATGCCTTTAAGACACAAATCATCCATCATATGTATTATGGTATTTTAACATTTGATGATTCTCTAAAACTAACGAGCATCAATGAGCGAGCCAAAACGATGCTTGGCCTGAAAGATAGGAAACAGGTAGAGACAGAGGACGTTATTAGACAGCCGCATATTGCTGAGATTGTCCGGCATTACGAGGATTTCGAGGATAATAGGGACAAGCAGATATTTTCAGAGGAAGTAGAATTGGAATTAAATAGAGAGAGACGGTTTATTTTGTGCCGCCTAATTCCCTTGTACGAAGAAAACGGGAAAAAGAATGGCTGCTTATTGACACTAGCTGATCGATCAGAAGCGAAGATGCTAGAGGAGAAGCTGGCAAATCAGGAGAAGATGCGGGCACTCGGACAGCTTGTAGCAGGAGTCGCTCACGAGATTCGTAATCCGCTCACTTCAATGAAAACATTTGTCGATCTTTTGCCAAAGAAATATGAAGATCCGGCATTTCGGCAGGAGCTGGTAAAATATGTGCCAGAAGCATTGAAAAGAATGAACACGATAGTGGAATCGCTGCTCGATTATGCTCGTCCAAAGCATCCGCAAAAACAAAGGATTCAGGTCGCTGCCTTTATCAATTCCGTAGCAGCTATTATTGAGCCAACGCTTAAGAAGAACCATATTCACTTGGAATTAGACATAGATGAAAAGCTAGACATTATTTGCGATCCCGATCAGTTAAAGCAAGTGATGCTGAATTTGCTGCTGAATGCATTGGATGCTATGGAGGAGGAGCCGCGGAAGCATTTAACGATTAAGGCTGAACCGCAGGGAGAAGCGGGAGTCATTCAGGTGATGGATTCGGGCATTGGCATGGATAAGGAGAGCGTTTCTCATATTTTTGAGCCTTTTTATACGACAAAGCCACACGGGGTAGGTCTTGGATTGGCTCTATGCTACCAATGGGTGAAAGAAAATAACGGTGATATGCGAGTAAAGACGGAGAAAGAAAAGGGAACCACTTTTACCGTCACACTGCCCGTTGCATAGAAGGAGAGGGGGAGAAAAATGAAGCCTGTGGTGTTAATTTTAGATGACGAGCCGGCCATCGGATCCTCATTGAGATTTGCCCTTGAAAACGATTATAAAGTGATGGCCGTTACAAAAGTCGAAGAAGCGATAAAAGTGCTGCAAGAAAAGCAGGTGCACGTCATGCTCTTAGACTGGAGGCTCGGCGGATCGGATGGGCTAGACGTACTGGCTGAAGTAAAAAGCATGTATCCACAAACATCGGTTATCATGATGACAGCTTACGGTACAATCGAGTCGTCGGTTGAGGCTATTAAACGGGGAGCCTACCATTACATTACCAAACCACTTGATATCGAGGAGCTGGATCTGCTGATTAAAAAAGCGCTGGAACACCAGACGCTGTACAGTAAAATCCGGGAATTAAACGAAACGATTGAGAAAATCAAAGGCTATGATCAAATGATCGGTGAAAGCCCGGCCATGAGAAATGTTTTTTCCATCATTGAGCGTGTTAAAGACATTGATTCCAGCGTGTTAATCTTTGGGGAAAGCGGGACGGGAAAAGAATTAGTTGCCCGTGCCCTGCATAGACAAGGAAAGAGAAAGGATGGACCGTTTGTGTCTGTCAATTGTGCTGCTATACCTGAAGCTTTGCTAGAGAGTGAGCTGTTTGGATACGCCAAAGGGGCGTTTACTGGAGCGGTCGGCAATCAAGAGGGGAAAGTGGCAGCAGCAAATGGCGGTACATTATTTTTAGACGAGATTGGCGATATGCCGGCCTCGTTGCAGGCTAAAATGCTTCGTGTGCTGCAGGAAAAAGAATTCACGCCACTTGGTTCTACGGAAATAAAGAAAGTAAATGTCCGGATTATTAGCGCTACGAATAAAAACTTATCCAAAATGGTGGCCGAAGGATTATTCCGGGAAGATCTATTCTTCCGTCTCAATGTCATACCGATCGAACTGCCGCTGTTAAGTGAAAGAAAAGAAGACTTACGAGCATTGATTCCGTACTTTCTCAAAAAGTATGCGGAAGAGATGCAGCGTCCGCTTCCCTCCCTTTCACAAGAGGCATGGGATCGTCTGTTAGCTTATGATTATCCCGGAAACGTTCGGCAGTTAAGCAACATTCTTGAGTATGCCGTAGCTATGGCAAAGGGAAGAGTGATTGCAGAAGAGGATTTGCCGATCAGTGTCCGTTCTGAAAATAGCCTGGTAACACCAGCAGCTCATTCTTCAGCCGCTATTGTTCCTGTTCCGATTGGCGCCACTATGAAGGAAGCAGAAAAAATGATGATCGAAGCTGTGTTGAAGCACTGCGAAGGAAGCAGAAAAGAGACGGCCAAAGTGCTCGGCATCAGTGAAAGGAGTCTCCGTAATAAGCTTCAGATTTACAGAGAAGAAAATAGTTAACAGAAAAAAATGCCGGTTAGGAATAATTTGCCGTTCCTAACCGGCATTTTTTGCCGCTTTCAAAAACCAATGCTTAATTTTACTGAATTTTAAAAATGGTATGAATGTTGCATTATAAAGAGCAGAAAAGATAAAGAGGTGAGGAAATGAAGCAACGTGCAGGACTTATTTTATGTTTAACGATCATGCTTATTGTTATGTCTGCCTGCAGCAATTCTGCTTCTCTAGAAAGCGGGGAGGCAGAAGGAAAGGCCGCCGGTCCTTTGGCAGGACAGCCGGTCACGATTTTAACAGGGGGAACTTCAGGGATTTATTTTCAGCTTGGCAATGCACTTGCCAAAATTTACGGAGAGGAGCTTGGTGCTCAGACAAGTGCGCAGACAACAGGGGCTTCAGCTGAAAATACAGCTAAACTTTCTAGAAAAAAAGCGGAACTTGGCTTTGCAATGGCTGATACCGTAACAGATGCATATCTGGGAGAAGGAAACTTCGCTAAAGTGGGAGCGCTTTCTAACGTTCGAGCGGTCGCATCGCTTTATCCAAACTATATGCAAATCGTTGCTCCTAAAAAGCTTGGGATCAAGACACTGAAGGATTTAAAAGGAAAGGATCTTGCGGTGGGCGCTCTTGGAAGCGGTACCGAAATTATGGCGAAGCGAATTTTAGAAGAGGCCGGCATTACTTATGATGACGTGAATGCAGATTTCTTGTCTTTTTCAGAAGGAATCGAGGGCATTAAAAACGGAACGACAGATGTCGCCTTTCTCTCTTCCGGCTACCCGAACTCCGGCATTATGGAGCTGGCTGCTACAGATGAAGTAGAAATCATTCCCGTGCCGAAGGAAATCACAAAAAGTCTTCAAAAGAAATATCCAGCCTTTGAAGTAGGCAGTATTCCAGCTAATACGTATAAAGGTGTGAAAAAAGACAGAGAAACGGTAAAAGTAAACAATCTATTAATCACTCACAAGGATTTACCGGATGAAGAAGTGTATTTACTGACGAAAACGTTATTCGAAAATCTCGACCAACTTCAAAATGCACACAGTTCGGCTAAGCATATTGAGCTTAAAAAAGCAGCAGAAAAACTGCCATTGCCACTGCATCCAGGTGCGGAAAGATATTTTAAAGAGCAAGGTGTTTTGCAATAAAGAAACAAGGGAGGGAAACGTAAATGGCAAATGCAATAAAGGAAATTCCTGAGACAATAGAAGGACAGGAAGACATTCTGCAAAAGTATGATAGTGAATCACGCTTTCGGAAAATCGATCATGGTTTTTGGCGCTGGGCTATTTTTGCCTTAAGTGTTGGTCTTGCCGGTTATCATTTATATACGGCTTATTTTGGCCCGCTCGATGCGCTGCGCCACCGCTCGCTGCATACAGCTGTCATTGCAGCACTCGTATTCATTTTATACCCTGCTTTTTATAAAAGAGGATCTAATAAAGCGACGCCTATCGATATTGTCTGGATGATAGCGGCGCTCGCCACAGGCGGCTACATGATCTTTGACTATCAAGGCATCGCGGAGAGAATGTCGATTTATATGCCAAGCGGAATGGATATCGCCTTTGGGCTGCTGACCATCGCGGTGGTCATTGAAGGCGGACGGCGTGTGGCAGGAAATGCTTTAACGATTTTAACAGTCCTATTTCTCGTTTATGCCTTTTTTGGACAGTATTTCCCTAGCTTATTCAGACACTCTGGAAAAGACCTAGAAGACATCGTGACGTATATGTATTTATCAACCGAAGGGATTTACGGTATTGCGATTTCCGTCTCTGCGTCTTATATTATTCTCTTTATTTTATTCGGAGCTTTCTTAAACCGCTCAGGGATGGGCCAGTTTTTCACTGACATTTCTCTCAGTGTAGCGGGGCACACGTCCGGCGGTCCAGCAAAGGTAGCTGTTGTTTCAAGTGGGCTGTTAGGCTCTATCAACGGCAGCGCACTGGCGAATGTCGTAACGACAGGGGCTTTTACCATTCCGCTCATGAAGCGTGTCGGCTATAAACCAGAATTTGCTGGTGCGGTAGAAGCAACCGCCTCTGTTGGCGGGCAAATCATCCCGCCGGTTATGGGAGCAACGGCGTTCATCATGGCTGAAACGCTGGGCATGCCGTACAATCAGATTGCGCTTGCTGCGATCTTGCCAGCTTTTCTTTATTACCTTGGCATCATTTGTATCGTCCATTTCCGGGCAAAAAAGTTAGGTCTTCGCGGCATGTCCAAAGAAGAGCTTCCGAACTTATGGCAAGTATTTAAAAAGGGCGGTCACTTATTGATCCCTATTATTGTATTGATCGGGATGCTCATAGCGGGAAAAACGCCGCTATATGCTGCTTTTTATGCCATCGTTCTTTCTGTCGTAGTCAGCTGGTTCAATAAAGAAACACGGATGGGGTTGAAAGAGATATTAGGCGCAATGGAAGATGGGGTTCGCTCGGCGCTTGGGGTCGCTATGTCCTGTGCGATGGTCGGCTTGATTGTTGGAGTCAGCACGCTGACAGGGTTAGGGCCAAAATTAACTCAATCTATTCTTGTACTTGGACAGGGGGAAATGTTCCTGACGCTCATCTTCACGATGATTGCCTGTATTATTATGGGGATGGGACTTCCATCGATTCCGACCTATATTATTACGGCAACAATGGCTGCGCCAGCTTTACTTGAGCTCGGTGTTGCGCCGTTTGTTACTCATATGTTCGTCTTTTATTTCGGTATTTTAGCGAATGTAACGCCACCGGTTGCTTTAGCTGCGTTTGCGGGGGCTGGCATTGCCGGTGCGAGCCCGAATAAAACAGGATTTGAAGCATTAAGGCTTGCCCTGTCAGGGTTTATCATTCCGTATATTTTTGTCTTCTCGCCGGTCATTTTAATGCAGGACGTCACCAGTCCCCTTGAAGTGATTTGGGTGACGGTCACAGCCATTATTGGAATCCTTGGACTGAGCGCAGCACTTGAAAGGTACTTAATTGCTGATTTGCCGCTGCCGCTTGCTGCTCTGTGCTTTGCCGGTTCGATCACGTTGATTATTCCAGGCATATGGACAGATATTATTGGTATAGGTGTACTTGCTCTCGTTCTTACTCAGCAGTTTCTCGCCCGCATGAAAGCTCGGCAGGATATACCGACATCTAAAATAGTTTAAATCTACTCCAGCCGCAGGAAGTATTCCTGCGGCTGTTTTGTTGTGGATAAAAACAAATATTAAAAAATCAATACATTTTAAGTATGCTGAAAGTAGTTTTTATCTTTTATAGATAGGGGTTCAGCTATTGAATAAGGAAAAGAGATGGTCTACATGGTTAATGTTCGGGATGATTCTATTGCTTGGTGTGATGTTACTGTCATTTTATTTACCGAACGCTAAAAAAGAGCCGGCAGAAGAACCTTTGCGGAAAGAAAAAGACAAAAAGATGGAAACAGTAGAAAGCGGGGGAAGTGATCTTCTACAAAAGCCTGGTCAGAAAGTGAGAGTGAAAGATTGGGCTACTCTTGAATTAATTGATCGTTTCAAAGTGGAAAAAGAATATATTGTCGATCGTATGCAGATTTATGTGAAAGAAGTGAAGCTGATTAAAATGACAGATATGGCAAACGAGGAAAAAGAGTACTTAAGTTATTTTAATGATAAAACGAAAAATGAGTTGTTGAGGGAAGGCAATAAATATGCTGATTGGGAAGAGCTTGATGAAGCCGTGGACCGATCAGGTTGGAAGATTGAAGAAGATGCGTATTGTATAGAAATTGCTTATAACGTAACGAATAAGTATGAAAAGGAAGTTCAGTTTTTCAGCTTTCTCGATGTTCAGTTTGGAGAAGAATTATTTTTTGTACCAAGCAGAAATTTCATCGCGAGTGACGATACCTTTATGGGAGAGAGCAGTTTTTCAAGGGTAGACTATCGGGAAGGAGAAACAAGGGAGGGAGAAATTGGTCTGCTGCTGAAAAAACTGCCTAAACAAGCGGACACAATACAGTTTTCAACAGACGATGTGCTAGATGGAGATACCCATGAGCTGATAAGCCGAGGGCAAACCTTTCGACTTCATTTACAATAGACACAGAAAGGAAAGTTAAAAGAATTTTTGAGTAGGCGGACAATGGATGGGTATATATTAATCATAAAGAGAAGAGGCTGAATAATAAGGAATTGAACGGGATTTTTTCCATTCGCTGTTTCTGAAGGAGTCCATAATGAGCCGGAAAGGAGAAATACACAATGCAAATACCAGAATGGCTTGCTGAAATCGGCAAACAAAGAATTGCCCCTTATCCAGTAGAAGGGTTTGTATATGGAATGGGACCTGAACGGCCAAAACTGATGCTCGTAGGAGAAGCGCCAGGAGAAACAGAGATTCATAATGGTATTCCTTTCAGCGGCAGGGCTGGGACAGAATTAATGAAGTTTCTGGAAAGAGCTGGTGTTTCCAGAGAAGAAGTATACATAACGAGTGCAGTTAGAAGCCGGCCTTATAAGTGGGGAGAAAAACGAACAAGAAGCGGTGAAATGATTAGAAGAAAATACAACCGTGCGCCATCTTCAGCAGAAATGCTGGCCCATGCTCCTTTGCTCGATTACGAGATTGAACACGTCAAGGCTCCTGTCATTGTTGCGCTTGGCAACATTGGCTTAAAACGTCTATGTGGTCCGGAAATGAGAGTAACAGAAGTGCATGGGCGTTTTATTAAGCAGCCTGTCAGAAGGCTGAAGGATATAGAGAGCAGTGAGTACGAATGGACGGAAAAGGAATATTTAATCTTTCCGACCTTTCACCCGGCTTCCATCTTTTATAACCGTCAGCTGCTCGAACTTATCCACGAGGATATGGACAAGCTCGGCAGCTATTTAAGAAGTCCTGATAGTGCGCTCTCTTTATACACGAATACGGCGGTGAACGATGAGCCCGATCAGAACGAGAATCATTAAGGAGCCCAATGCTGTGCGGCTCGCGATATTGCCGTAGTCAGCGAGAAGAAGGGTGATTGTACCGTATAGAAACGGGCCGACCATAGCAGAGATCTTGCCGGAAAAGGCAAATAAACCGAAAAATTGGCCTCTTTTTTCCTCGGGAGTGTTCTCAATAATAAAGGTTCTAGAGGTGACCCAAACGGCTCCGAGGGAAACACCGAATAGACTGCCGGCAGCCCAGAACATCGCTTCATTTACAGCAAATGTACCAATAAATAAAGCAGCCAGCAGGAGAATGCCGACGACGTTGACAGCTTTTTTTGCTCCAAGTGCTTTTGTAATGTAGCCGAATAGAAAAGACCCAATAATGCTTGCGATCGTGGAGACGAGATAAAGCAGAATAAACTGGCCTGAAGAAAAGCCAACAATTGCCTTGGCATAAACGGCCATCATCGCAATCGCCGTCGCAATGGCATCGTTTAAGAAAAAGTAGACAATCATAAACAGAAAGATCATCCGGTGAGCTTTCATTTCTTTAAAAGTAGCGATAACTTCGCGGTAGCCGCTAATAAAAGATTTTTTCTCAACAGCAGGAGATAACTTTGTTTCACGGCCCATGAGCATAAGCGGCAGGGAAAAAATAAGAAATAAAATAGCTGTTGGAATGAACGCCCGATGGAACTGGCCATCTCCGATGAATGGGTAAACCGCAAGTCCTGCCAGCGTACCAATATAGCCGACAGCCACTCCAAAACCGGATAACAGCGGGATTTCGTCTTTCGTTCCTAAATCAGCGAGCATTGTGTCGTAAAAGATTAAGCTGGAATGGTAGAAAAACTTCGCTGCTACAAATAAAAGAACAACGAGCATAAGGGAAGCAGGCAGACCGAATACAGTCTTTTGAAAATCAGTGGAAGCGGCAAGTCCCATGAATATGGTGCAGGCCACACAGATAAGTGTAAAAGGAATAATGTAGCGTTTCTTTTTGCCAGTCCGGTCAATGAGAACGCCGAAGAGCGGGGAAAATAACACGAGCAATAAACTAGCAGCCGCATTGGCATAAGAGATAAACGTACTGGCAATTTGATTAAGCTGCTCATTGCCGCCGACGGTTTCTTGAAGATAAAAAGGAAAAAAGATCGTAATAATATTGGAGGAGAAAATTGTATTCGCAAAGTCGTAAAGCGCCCATGACAAAACGGGAAGAGAAAAGTAAAGCCCCCATATTGGCCTCTTTGCCGCTGTTTCGCTTCGTTCTATTTGAGCCATCATCCCACCCTCTTTTTAATAGTTTCCTTCATTGTAGTAGAAGCCGAGTTAGAAATACTAAGAAATTTGTCGAATAAGAAAAAGAGTTTTAATGAAAAGAATCGGGGAAAAGGATCTTATAGAACATGAGAGGAGGAGAAGCAGATGTTTAATAATGAACGCAACTACCTCAATGAACGGGAAAAGAAAAAACAGGAAGAACAGCATGAAAAAGAATTTAAAAATCAAGCCCGACAGCCGGATCAGCAAAATCGTCTAAAGGATCAGGAAAATATGAGAAAATAGCTCACTAAAGGCTGTCTTGTACAGCCTTTTTTATTTTGAATAAAAGCGTCGAGTAATTTCTGGAAGTGGGGAATAGCTGTTATTAATCCGACTAAAACAATAAAATTAATAAAATTTAGAAAGTTGACGAGAAATTTTAGCGGATTTGCGTTAAAATAGGGACGTGAAGTGAAAGCGGGACTTCTCCAGTGCCGCTGCCTATTATTTAGATAAGTGAGGAGTTAAATAATGAGTAAAGTACTTATTTTTGGCCACAAAAACCCCGACACAGATTCAATTTGTTCTGCTATTGCGTATGCTGCTTTGAAAAAAGAGCTTGGAGTGGATGTTGAGCCTGTTCGTCTTGGCGAGTTGAACGGCGAAACAGAATACGCCCTAAAGCAATTTGATGCTGAGCTTCCGCGTCTCATTAGCAAAGCGGCACCAGAAGCAGCGCACGTTATTCTAGTGGACCATAATGAGCGTCAGCAAAGTGTAGACGATATTAATGATGTCCGCGTCCTTGAAGTTATCGATCACCACCGTATTGCAAACTTCGAAACGAGTGATCCGCTTTACTATCGAGCAGAGCCAGTAGGATGCACAGCCACTATTCTTAATAAAATGTACAAAGAAAACGGTGTCTCTGTTCAAAAAGACATCGCTGGATTAATGTTATCAGCGATTATTTCTGACTCACTCTTATTCAAATCTCCAACTTGCACGGAAGAGGATGTAAAAGCTGCACAAGAACTAGCAAGCATTGCAGGTGTTAATGCGGAAGAGTACGGATTAGCGATGTTAAAAGCGGGTGCGGATTTAAGAAGCAAGTCAACAGAAGAGTTAGCAACGCTTGATTCTAAAGTATTCGCTATGGGAGATTTTCAAGTGGAAGTGGCGCAGGTAAATGCCATTGATGTATTAGATGTATTGGCGCGCAAAGAAGAAATTGAAAAAGTCTTAGAGAATAAAATTGCAGAGAAAAATCTTGATTTATTTTTGTTCGTCATTACTGACATCTTAAACAGCAATTCTGTTGCGATCGTAGCCGGAAAAGAAGCGGCAGTAGTAGAGAAAGCATACAACGCTCCAATTTCTGAAGACAGAACGATCGTCCTTGAAGGCGTCGTATCACGTAAAAAACAAATTATCCCGGTTTTAACTGATATTTTTCAGGGTATGACAAAATAATATAAAGACCGAGCATGACCAAGCTGAAGCTTAGGTCATGCTTTTTTTATTAAATGTTTAAAAAGAGAGAAGATTGTTATTATTTCGAAATAACTTTATTCGATTGACAGTTTAAGTTAAATCAGATTATCATAAAGTAGTTTAATTTTTCTTAAATAATTTATACCTATTGAATTTTTTGATAATACAGGAAAATCAAATGGGTAGAGAGGAGAGTTTTAATTGGACAGTCATCAGAAGAGAAAAATTGTCCAAAGTGTGCCGCAGAAAGGATTTTTTGGTCAACCTAAAGGGTTGTTTACACTATTTTTCACAGAGTTTTGGGAGCGCTTTTCATATTACGGAATGAGAGCGATCTTGCTTTATTATATGTATTACGAAGTGACAAAAGGCGGTCTGGGCCTTGATCAAGGAACGGCTGCTTCAATCATGGCCATTTATGGTTCACTCGTTTATATGTCAGGGATTATTGGAGGCTGGCTGGCAGACAGACTGCTTGGAACGTCTAAGACGGTATTCTATGGCGGTGTGCTCATCATGCTTGGTCATATCGTTCTTGCCTTACCTGCTGGTGTAAGCGCATTATTTATCTCTATGGCATTAATTGTTATTGGTACGGGTCTTTTAAAGCCAAACGTATCAAGTATTGTCGGCGACCTTTATTCCGATGAAGATCCGCGCCGTGATTCTGGATTTAGTATCTTTTACATGGGGATCAATGCGGGAGCCCTTATTGCACCGTTAATTGTCGGAACAGTCGGTCAGCAATACAACTTCCACCTTGGCTTCAGTTTGGCCGCCGTCGGAATGCTGCTTGGTCTTATTGTGTTTATGATAACGAAGAAGAAAAACCTTGGTTTAGCAGGAACTTATGTACCAAATCCGTTGACTGGTGAGGAAAAGAAGAAAGTCTTCAGCCGTCTTGGTATTGGCGCTCTTTTAATCGTGATTTTAGGTGCTGTTAGTATTTCAACAGGCTTATTAACGATTGAACGTTTTATTTTCATGGTTAGTATTTTGGGTATTGTGATTCCAGCTGTTTACTTCCTTGTGATGTACCGCAGCTCTAAAACAACCGAAGTGGAGCGTTCTCGCCTGCTTGCTTACATTCCGCTCTTTATTGCAGCGATGATGTTCTGGGCGATTCAGGAACAGGGTTCTATTATCTTGGCAAGATATGCCGATGAACGTACACAATTAAGTTTTGCGGGAATGGAATTACAATCTTCTTGGTTCCAATCATTGAATCCGTTGTTTATTGTAGCGCTTGCTCCTGTTTTTGCTTGGTTGTGGGTAAAGCTTGGCAACCGTCAGCCGACGACTCCGCGAAAATTCTCGCTCGGTTTATTATTTGCCGGTTTGTCCTTTATCGTCATGATCGTACCTGCGTACGTAAATGGAACAGAAACACTTGTGAACCCGATGTGGCTTGTACTGAGCTTCTTCCTCGTTGTGCTTGGTGAGCTGTGTTTGTCTCCTGTTGGTCTTTCAGCCACAACCAAGCTCGCTCCATCTGCTTTTACGGCACAAACGATGAGTTTATGGTTCTTAACGAATGCTTCCGCGCAAGCAATTAATGCGCAAATCGTCCGCTTTTACGCACCGGAAACAGAGATCATCTACTTCGGCGTTATCGGCGGTATTTCCATCATTCTCGGATTAATCCTTTATTTCGTTTCACCAAAAATTCATGGAATGATGAAAGGTGTTAACTAATTAGGGGCGGTCCCGTTGCTTTAAAGTGTTAAAAAGCCATTTGCTAGTTTGACTAGCAAATGGCTTTTTTTGTATTTCTTTTGTTATAGTAGAGGAAAGAGAGCGTGATAATGAGGTGAGTGAAGTGACAGAGAAGCTATTTTATGAGGATGCGTATATTCAGACTTTCACTGCCCGCGTAGTGGAGAAAGGGATGGATGAAGAAGGACGGAAATTTGTCGTTTTGGATGGAACGGCTTTTTATCCGGAAGGCGGCGGTCAGCCATTTGACACAGGGACGCTTAACGGAGTGCGTGTAATAGATGTACAAATCGTGGATGGAGTGATCCGCCATTATCTTGGGGGAGAGCTGGAGGATGAAAAAGTAAACGGCCGGATCGATTGGAACCGCCGTTATGACCATATGCAGCAACATGCAGGTCAGCATATTTTATCTGCTGCGTTTGAAGAGTTGTTTGGACTCCGTACGACAAGTTTTCATTTAGGAGAAAAAACGGTAACGATCGATTTAGATACGGACTCCTTAACTGACGATATCCTTCAGCAGGCAGAAGAAAAAGCTAATGATATTATTTTGGAAAATCGTCCGATCGAAACGGAATGGGTAACTTTAGAAGAGGCTTCCCGCTACCCGTTGAGAAAGGAACTGGCAGTGACAGGTGATATTCGGCTTGTGATTATTCCGGAATTTGATTATAACGGCTGCGGAGGAACACATCCCCGCAGTACAGGGGAAGTTATGGCTATTAAGCTTTTGAAGTGGGAGCGGCAGCGAAAGCAGGCTCGTCTAGAATTTGTCTGCGGTGGCCGGGTATTAAAGCAGCTTGGAGAAAAGCAAACAGTGATTCGAGAGCTTTCCCGTCTGCTCAACAGTCCTCAGGAAAAGATGATAGAGGCGGCGAGTCAGCTGCTAGAGGAGAAAAAGGTTCTGCAAATGGCACTCGATGAAATGCAGGAGCAATTGCTTGCGCATGAAGCTGATACATTGCTGCAAAAAGCGGTGTATAAAGAAGGATACAAGCTCATCGTACAGGTGTTTCAAAATCGGTCCATACAGGAGCTGCAAAAGCTCGCTCGGCTGACAACTGAATCTAACATGGCCGTTGTTGTGATTTTTGTGGTTGAACAAGAAGACAAGCTCCAGTTAACAGCAGCACGCGGAAAAGAAGTAAATGAGGTGGATTTGAAGAAAGCGGCGGCCTCAGTTTTTCCGCTCATCGAAGGCAAGGGCGGCGGCCAGCCTCACTTTATTCAAGGTGGCGGTCAACGAACAATGTCAGGTGAGGAATTAGCAAAGGTGTTCGTAGAAAGCTTATCCTCCACCTCGGCCTCATAGTATACAAAGCAAGATTTTTTATAATTTTAAAGCAGAAAGTCTCGTGAAGCTTTCTGCCTTCTTATAAAGCTCTGTTAAAGGCTAACGTTGATTAGGGTGCAAATCAACAGTCATATACAGGGGCTTTATAAAAAATAAAGGGGAGGGAGATCAGTGGTGGATAGAGAAAAAGCTAAACAACTAGCAAGCGAGTTTGCTGTAGAGTATGAGCAGTTGGTGAATGCAGTAAGCTGGGGAGTTGATAAGCGCCAGCTATTGTCCATCATTGCCCAGTACGCAGCGGCAGGACGGTCATTTTCAGCAAAAGAGTTTTTACAGCTATCTGATCACCTAAAGGCAAATTCAGGCTGGTTTTCAGGATTGAAAGGCTCCTTTAACTATTCGGTTACGGCTCTATTGATAACAGGATTTGATGATCCGTATAAGGGATTTGAGGACATGCAGAAAAGTTATCAACTGCTGATCGAAACGGGATTCCGGAAAACGATGTTTACTTATATTGCGGCTATTACCTTAATCGCAACGGTGGAAGCTGGCGAGGAACGAAAAAAAGTTGCTGTGCAGGCAAAAGAAATCTATGAAAAAATGAAAAAACACCATTATTTTTTAACTTCCCATGACGACTATCCGTTATCTATTTTGCTGGCCCAGCAAGACCAGAGTGAATTGATAGAGAAGATTGAATCTTATTATACAGAATTAAGTAAAGGGCCGTTTCGAAAAGGAAACGACTTGCAATTGCTATCTCACATTCTTGCACAAAGTGCCAGTCATGCTAGAGAAAGGAGCGTTGAACGAGCCATTCGTTGGTTTGAAGCATTTCACAGCTCGGGATTGAAAGTAAAGGGTCTTCACTATCCGTTAATAGGGCTGCTTGTATTAATCGATTCACCTGAAAATCTAATGGGAGAATTGCTCGTCCTAACGGAGGCATTCAACCAAGAAAAGCTCTTTAAATGGTATAAAGATATGGGCTTATTAATTGCAGGCCAGATCATCGTGCGCCAAAAAACAACCGAGGATACAGCAGCTTCCACAAGCTTTGCGGTCTCAATTGAAGCGCTGCTGCAGGCTCAGCAGGCAGCCATGACTGCAGCTATTTCGGCTGGAGCGGCCGCTGCTGCTGCTTCAGCCGAATAAAAAATGAATTGACAGAAAAGTTAATTACCTGTAAGATAAGGGTATTGAATGAATAGTAAGCGGGCATGGAAAGTCACTTCTATAAAGACTTCCTCTTTATGATCAAGTGAAATGGCCATTCTGCTGTAATATACGTAGAAACTGTCAAATCTGCTTTAGTCTCAAGAGAAGGAGACAAGGGCGCAGATTAAGCCAGTAATATCTTCTGTTATAGGGATATTGCTGGCTTTTTTCGTTTCACTTTCCATCATAAAATTCGAGGAGGGAAAAGAAACATGTGTAAAAAAACAGGCTGCGGAAAATGTAAAGACTGTCCAATGTTAGCTGCTCAAGAAAGAAAAGCCCAAAAGAAATTAGCTGCTTTAAAAAATGAATCTAAATAATTGTATCCAATATCTTTTAAATTAGCTACCTCTCTTTGGAGGTAGCTATTATTTATCTCTTTTATCCCTTGATTTAAAAGTGTTTATAAAATATTCTTGCAATTCTATAATTTTTATGCTAAATTTTTTGTATCCAATATCCAATGAGGATGAGGTTAATTTTTGATCAGGGGGTCCATTTATGAAATTTCAGCCCTCGAAGGACAAAACAACTGTCGTTAGTTATGTAACAAAAAACTTAAGACAGGCCATTTTAAATGGAACATTTAAGAAGGGAGAGAGGCTGATCCAGGAAGATTGGGCGAATACATTAAATGTTAGCCGGATGCCGATCCGGGAAGCGCTGGCCCAACTTCAAACTGAGGGACTGGTGAAGCTGGTTCCGCATAAGGGAGCGATCGTCACTCCAATTACAAAAGAAGACATTGAAGAAATTTATCATTTAAGGTCTTATTTAGAAGGGCTTGCTGTTGAAAAATCCCTTCCTTTTTTAACAGAAGAGGATAAGCGGGAATTGAGAGAAACAGTAGAAAAAATGGAAGCCCTGCAACTGACAGATGAAACGAATGACACCTATATTGCTTTAAATGAGAACTTTCATAAATTGCTGCGAAAAGGGTGTCCGTGGTCCAGATTGACAAAAGCGGTGGAAAACCTGGGGATCTCTCCAATTGCCCCTAGTTTGCTTGCAGACTATTACTCAGAAACACAACGAGAACATCGGTTTATTTATGAAGCGGCTGTCAGAAATGATCCTGCTGAGCTTCGGGCTGCAGTAGAATACCATCTTTTACGTACAAAAAATAATTTGATTTCCTACATGGCTGATTTAGAGTCGGCCGATGAAAAGTCATCCAAACATTAAAAATAGACAATAATAAAGGGGAAGATACCATGTACGACTTCGCTATCGTCGGCGGTGGAATCGTTGGATTGTCTACCGCAAAAGCTTTATATGAACGTTATCCGAATGCAAAAGTTCTTTTAGTGGAGAAAGAAGCTGAATTAGCAGCCCATCAAACTGGTCACAATAGTGGGGTTATTCATTCAGGTATTTACTACAAGCCGGGAAGCTATAAAGCTCGCTTTGCTCGCCAAGGCAGCAAATCTATGACTGAGTTTTGTAAGCAGTATGATATTGAGCATGATATTTGCGGGAAAGTAATCGTCGCAACGAAAGATGAAGAACTTCCACTTTTAGATAACCTCTATAAGCGCGGTTTGGAAAATCAGTTGGACGTAACGAAAATCGGCAAAGAGGAATTAAAAGAGATTGAGCCGCATGTAAACGGAAAAGCAGCGATTAAAGTAGCGGCTGCCGGTATCGTGAACTACAAGCAAGTAACAGAAAAGTTTGGTGAGATTGTTCAAGAAAAAGGTGCAGACATTCGCCTTAATACAAAAGTTGAAAATATTCATGAATCAAGTGATGGCATTACGATTGAAACGAATAAAGGTTCATTTAAAGCAAGATTTTTAATTAACTGTGCCGGACTACACAGTGACCGGGTTACGAAGCTTGCCGGTTATAAGACAGATGTCAAAATCATTCCGTTCCGCGGGGAGTACTATAAGCTCATCCCTAAAAAAAGACATTTAGTCAAAAACTTGATTTATCCAGTTCCAAATCCAAAGTTTCCTTTCCTTGGTGTTCACTTTACACGCATGATTGGCGGAGAAGTGGATGCCGGACCAAATGCTGTTCTCAGCTTTAAACGGGAAGGATACAAATTATCCGACTTTAACTTAAAAGATTTTGCGGAAGTAATGGGCTATCCGGGATTCTGGAAGCTTGCCAGCAAGTTCATGGGAGAAGGGCTGGAAGAAATGGCCCGTTCTATTAGCAAGGCGAAATTCGTAGCAAGTCTCCAAGAGTTAATTCCAGAAATTCAATCAGAAGACTTAGTGCCAGGACCAGCAGGTGTACGCGCTCAGGCTGTTAAAACAGACGGCGGCTTCGTTGACGACTTCCATATGATCAATGGAGAAAACAGCATTCATGTTTGTAATGCGCCATCACCAGCGGCGACGGCTTCGATTGAAATTGGAAAAGAAATTGTCAGCCAGATTGCTGAACAGCACCATTTAACAAGCGCAATTAGCTCGTAAGCGGAAAGGGGAATTTTTTATGATTAACTCAAGAGTAATGTTTATCGCAGGACACGCGCGTCTGCCACAAGGAATGGCAGCGAAGAGTGTGTTTGACACATTAACGATCACCGCAGAAGTTGACACCAAGTATGGAGTGATCATTGAAGCTTCCTGTACGCTGGCAACTGAACATGGCAGAGAATTTATCGGACAGCTGTTAAAAGGTGTTAGTCTGAAGGATGGAATTGACGAACCGCTCAAACAGCTTCAGCACTACTACAAAGGAAAAGCAGCTAATGCACTCGCTGCAGCGTTGAATGATTTACATCTGCATTATCAGCAAGTAGCAAAAAATTCGAAATAAATAAACAAATATATTGACAATTATGTGACGGCTGCATATAATAAAAGTAACCTAGAATTAAATATTCGCCTTATGAAAATAGCCTTTTCAATAAACGCGAATACTATTATAGAACGAATGTTTGAGTTGGAAAATAAAATAACAAACTGAAATATTTACTGTGACTCCATTTCCATGGAGCAATGAAGTAATTATTAGCCAGTTTACTATCCTTGAACGCAAAGGGAGTAAACTGGCTTTTTTATTTTTCCGGCCAGACAACACCATTATTACGAAACATATAGGAGGAATTATGAATGAGTACTTTAGAAAAACAAGGTAAAACATTTATCCAAAAAACAGCAGCTTATGAGGTGAAATCTCATCCGCAAAGCGATCGCTTGTACCACATTGAACTAGATCCTAAAGTGATCAGAGAATTTTTGGCAAAAGTGAAAGAAGAGCAGGTTTCTGTTCAACATTTGGAGTATACGCCTTACGCGAGATTGATCCTTGCTGATTACTTGCTTCAATTGACAGGAAAAGAGTTCCAGGACATTTTAAGAGGCATCGTTCATGACCGCGAAACAGGTGGCTTCACAATCGGTCTTCAAGGAGAAACGCTTGATACAGATGATTATGTGATTTTCTCTACAGCGATGACTCATATCGTGGGAACACCAAACTTTGACTCTATGACAGGGAAATACTATGCGCGATTTACTGTTGCTCATACTGATAATAGTGACTCATACCTTCGTCAAGCGTATCGCTTGTTCACGCTTCATACAGATGGAACGTTCGTTGATGAGCCAACTGATTGGTTGTTAATGATGAAAATGAAAGAGGAAAATGCAGTAGGCGGCGAGTCTCGTTTGCTTCACTTGGACGATTGGAAAGAGCTTGAGAAGTTTTCAACTCACCCGCTTGCGACTCATAAATTCACGTATAAAGCACCAAACAGTAAAAACGTTAGCCAGGAAGTACAACGTGCTACATTCTTTAATGACAACAACAAGCCTTGCATTTGCTATATCGACCAGTTTGTTTATCCAGAAACAATCGATGAAGCAAAATACTTGAAAGAGCTTTCTGATTCTATGGAAAATGATCAAAGTGTTATTGAGTTAAAACTTCCAGTTGGAGATCTTGTTATGTTGAACAACTTGTTCTGGTTACATGGCCGTGCTGCATTCGAAGTAAACCCTGAGTTAAACCGTGAACTTTTACGCCAACGCGGAAGATTTGCTGAAATTTAAATAAAATAAATAAGTAAAAAAGAGAATGCGGATTGTAGCCGTGTTCTCTTTTTTGTTATATGGAAAAAATGATTGTATGTTGAACAGAATTATTTATGCACTACTGAATAAAAAATAAATTATTTCTCTAAGAAAAATGTATTTATCATCCTCTTGTTACATTTTAATCCCAAATTCTTGTTTATTCTATAATAGTAAAAAAATAATTAAGCCTGTTTTAAACCGTTTATTGTTATTTTTTGAAAGAAATATGGGTGCTTTTTGTTCTTTTTTGTAATTTTGGCACGAAACTTGAATGAATATTTTAATAATTGACATTTTAAGCGGTTACAAACAGGAGGAATGATATATGCAAGAAACGGTTCAATTAAAGAGATCTTTAAGCTTATGGGCAATTGTCATGTTAGGGGTCGGCTATATGACGCCTATGGTGGCATTTGATACATTTGGAATTGTATCGGAGGAGACAGGCGGACATGTGCCGGCTTCCTACATTATCGCTTTAGTTGGAATGTTGTTTACAGCTGCCAGTTACGGGAAAATGGTTAGAGTTTATCCGGTAGCCGGCTCTGCTTATACGTATACACAAAAAACAATTAGTAAGAAGTTGGGGTTTTTTGTCGGTTGGGCTGCATTGCTTGATTATCTATTTTTGCCAATGGTCAATGCGCTTTTAACAAAAATCTACTTATCAGCATTGTTTCCTGAAGTGCCTGGCTGGATTTGGGTCGTTGGCTTTGTAGTTCTTGTGACGATTGCAAATTTATTTAGCGTAAATCTTGCAGCTAATTTTAATAATTTTCTTGTTCTTTTTCAGTTTTTAGTGATCGTTGTGTTCGTCGTACTGGTGGTGAAAGGGCTTAACAGTGGAGAAGGAGCAGGGACCGTCTTTTCATTCGTTCCATTTGCGGAAGATGGCATGTCTATCGGCCCGTTAGTAGCAGGAGCGACCGTTTTATGTTTTTCTTTCCTTGGGTTCGATGCGGTTACGACACTATCAGAAGAAACACCTAATGCTGTTAAAACCATTCCAAGAGCTATTTTCTTAACAGCGCTTGTAGGGGGCGTGCTTTTCATTACAGTATCTTATTTTACCCAAATGTTTTTTCCGGATGTATCGCGTTTTTCTGATCCGGAGGCAGCTTCTCCTGAAATCGCTTTATATGTAGGCGGCAAGTTGTTTCAGGCATTCTTCCTGGCAGGAACACTCACAGGAACGCTTGCTTCAGGGCTTGCTTCTCACACGAGTGTGTCGCGTCTGTTATACGTAATGGGACGAGATAATGTTATTCCTTCGAAGTTCTTCGGATACATTCATCCGAAATGGCGGACACCAGCATTGAATGTTGTCTTAGTAGGCTGCATTTCATTGATTGCGATTTTCCTAGATTTAGAAACAGCTACTTCTTTAATTAATTTTGGGGCACTAATTGCCTTTACGTTCGTTAACTTAGCGGTTATTTCGCATTATGTCATTAAAATGAAGAGATATCGGACAATCAAAGACTTTATTAACTATTTAGTATTCCCTGTCGTTGGCGCGAGCATTGTTATGGTATTGTGGGTACACTTAAATATCCATTCTCTTATTCTCGGAGTCATTTGGTCTGTTATTGGAATGCTGTACTTAATGTACATCACGAACTGGTTCCGTTCTCCTGTTCCGCAAATGCATATGGAAGAAGTACATGAATTATAAAATATTAAAGTGTAAAACCGGGACGACTAGCGAATGGGTGCGCTAGCTAGTCCTGGTTTTTTATTTCTTAGACCAATAAATCTTTTTATGCTTAAAATAATAGGCTATGCAATTAAGCATAAACAGGGCGTGGAGAATGAAAATGGCAAAGCTCTCAAAAGCCTATCTAGTATAGCGAGAATGAGATTTTTAATTTCTTGAAGCTTTGGCACGGAACTTGCTTCTTAATAAGTAACAAATAAAAATGAGGTGTTATAAATTGAGTACGAACGTACAGACAGCAGAGGCTAAGAAAACAACAGGACAACATCCTAAAGACAATCCGCAAGAAGAATTTAAATTGATTTTAAAAGAAGCGGTAGATATTCTTGGTTACTCTGAAGAAGTATATGACTTTTTAAAGGAGCCGATGAGATTTTTAGAGGTGAATATCCCTGTCAAAATGGATAATGGCCAGACACAAGTCTTCAAAGGCTACCGTGCTCAGCATAATGATGCGAACGGACCAACAAAAGGAGGCATCCGTTTTCATCCGGACGTAACAGCAGACGAAGTAAAAGCATTAGCTGGTTGGATGAGTTTAAAATGTGGCATTACCGGTCTTCCTTATGGCGGAGCGAAAGGCGGCATTATTTGTGAGCCGCGGAGCATGAGCATGAATGAGCTTGAGCGCTTAAGTCGTGGGTATGTTCGGGCAGTGAGCCAGCTTGTTGGGCCAACAAAGGATATCCCGGCACCTGATATGTATACGAATTCACAGATTATGGCTTGGATGCTAGATGAGTATGACCATATTAGAGAGTTTGATTCACCAGGCTTTATCACTGGAAAGCCGCTTGTACTAGGGGGATCAGAAGGACGTGAAACAGCGACTTCGAAAGGCGTTCTCTACACGCTGCAAATGGTCAGTGAATTAAAAGGTATGCCGCTTGAAGGAATGAAAGTCATTGTACAAGGATTCGGAAATGTTGGCGGTTACCTTGCTTACTACTTACATGAATTAGGAGTAAAGGTAGTCGGCATTTCAGATGCTCTCGGGGCTATTTATGATCCTGAAGGTCTTGATATTCCAGACTTGCTTAGCCGCCGTGATTCCTATGGTATTGTTACAGGCTTATTCGAGAATGTCATTACAAATGAAGAATTGATTGAACAAGAATGTGATGTGCTCATTCCAGCAGCAGTAGGCGGAGTCATTACAACAGAAAACGCTGATAGGCTGAAATGTAAATTTATCGTTGAGGCTGCTAACGGTCCAACAACAAAAGAAGCGATCCAAAAACTCGATGAACGTGGAGTTTTAGTCGTTCCTGATATTCTTGCTAACTCAGGCGGCGTGATTGTTTCTTACTTCGAATGGTGTCAGAACAACCAAGGCTACTATTGGACAAAAGAGTTAGTAGAAGAAAGACTGAAAGACAAAATTCACGCTAGCTTCTTAAATGTTCAGAATACCGCTGAACAATTTGGCATAAATATGAAGACTGCTGCTTATGTAGAAGGTATTCGCAAAATTGCTGAAGCCTCTGGATTGCGCGGTTGGATTAACCTTAATTAATTAGACAGCCGCCAAAAGTTTAAGGGGTGAGGTGGTCGAATCAGGGCGGCTCCGTTTCGGCATAGAAGGCAAATGATTGGGAAGTCATTGGCAGAAGGCGGAACAAATGGGAAAAATGATGCCAGCGGAGCAGCAGCTGATTTGATCCAGGGCGGGTAAATGTTGTAAAAAGCGGTTGTCCCACTTATATGAGGAAAAGGAGATGAGTACCATTGTTTGAAGAATTGATTACAAGTCCGTATAACGGAGTAGTTCAGCAAGTTCTCGTGAAGGAACACGTAAGAATCTATGAATGGGAGCCGCTATTTATGATTAAGAACGACAACGGAGAATTGCTTCCGGTTAAAGTGGGTGTCAGCGGAGAAATTCAGTCGCTTGAAGTCCAAGAAGGAGACAACGTCATTCCTGGCATGGTACTCGCTTACGTGAAAGAAGAATTAGTTGTGAGTGCTTGTGATTGATAAATAAGTAAATGGAGGAAGATGGTGTTTCCATCTTCTTTTTCTATTATTCTGTAAAAAGTTTGCTAAAATAATAGAAAGGGGACAGCTAAGAGGGGGATCGAAAATGTTTACGATTGATGAAAATAAATTAAATCCGATTGTTTCTATTGCAGTAGAAGATCAAGAGGATGGCAGCTTCATAGACATCAGTACAATCAAAGAACCGTTTATATTTATGAGTGAACATGGCAAGCTTACTTCTTACGTTCATTTAAAGAGTAACCGTCTAGCACACAAAGGACAAGTAACCTTCCAAACGCTGTTGTCTCAGTCCATTCCGATTGACCAAGTGTACCATGTGAATAAAATCATTTCATTGCCTGTTATTTTCCAAGTGATTGGCGAGCCGTTAACGATTATTAATGATGAAGAAGATTCTCCAATCGGTTATTTAAAACGAGAAGAATTGTTGGCGGAGTTGTTTAGACAAGAGGAACAGGGCGTTAATTTATTTAAAACCTTGCTCACCTCTATTCCAATGGGCATGTTTGTAGTAGACAGGGAAAAGAAGATCATTAACTGCAATGACGCTGGTTTGAAGATGATTAAGTCCACTGCGGAAAAGGTCATGAATAAGCCTGCTGAGTCTATCTTTGATAAGGAGCATATTGAAAGCGTCTTTGCGACAGGGAAAACTGTGTTAAACCAAGTCCAATTGACAGATGAGATGGGCGTTTTGCTGGATTATTGTCCGATCTCGACGCAGGATCAGAAGATTGAGGGAATGCTGATTGTTGTTCAAGATATTCCGACCATTGAAGATATGGCAATGGAGATTGAAGATATTAAAAACCTCAATACGGATCTAAATGCTATTTTATCTACTATTTATGATGAGCTGCTCGTTGTGAATAGTAAAGGCGAGCTCATACGCTATAGTGAAACTGTAATTAGTGGATTTTGGGATACCGATTTAAAAGATATGATTGGAAAAAGTGTTCTTGAATTAGAGAAGAAAGGCTTGTTCAGTCCGTCTGTCACAAGACTAGTGATGGAAAAAAAGAAAAAGGTATCCATTGTCCAAGAAGCAAGAAGCGGCAGAAAGGTACTCGCAGTCGGCAATCCTGTTTTCAACGAAAAGGGAGAGATTGACCGTATTATTATTGCTTCGCGGGACATTACAGAAACATCGCGCTTAAAAGATGAACTAAAGGAAATGAAAAAGATTTCGGAAAAGTATAAAAAAGAGTTAGATACTTTCAAAAATCAAGACCGTACGCTGAAAAAACTCATGTATCGCAGTCCTAAAATGGAAAAGATTATTCTCCAGGTACAGAAGATTGCTGAATTTTCTTCTACCGTGCTCATAACAGGTGAGTCAGGGGTCGGGAAAGAAGTCATTGCCCAAGCGATCCATCAGCTTGGCCGGCGCTCAAACAAGCCGTTTTTAAAATTGAATTGCGGAGCAATCCCGGAAAATCTGCTTGAAAGTGAACTGTTTGGCTATAAGAAGGGAGCTTTCACCGGGGCGGATAAAGAAGGAAAGGACGGCTATTTTAAAATGGCTGACCAGGGTGTGCTTTTCCTAGATGAGATCGGTGAAATGCCGCTCCATTTGCAAGTGAAGCTGCTGCGCGTGCTGCAGGAACAGGAGGTCATTCCAGTCGGCAGTACCGTGGCAGAGAAAGTAGATGTGCAAATTATCGCGGCGACGAACAAAAAGCTCGAGCAAATGGTGGAGCAAGGAACATTCCGAGAGGATTTATTTTACCGGCTAAATGTTATCCCGCTTCATATTCCTCCGTTAAGAGAACGGATAGAAGACATTTCAGTCCTCGCTTTTCATTTCCTTCAGCAGTTAAATGACAAGTACAACAAAAGCTTTTATTTAACACCTGATGCAGTGAATGTGCTTGAGTTTTATTCGTGGCCAGGAAATGTTCGGGAACTGCAAAACATCATTGAGCGGCTCGTTGTGTCGGCCGATGACCAGGCGATTGATGCAGAGTTTGTCAGCCAGTTTTTATCACTCGGTTATGACTTTAAGAAGGCACGTCCTATTATTACGAGAGTTGTGCCGTTGCAGGAAGCGCTTGAGGATGTAGAGGAGCAGCTGATCGTATTGGCGATGAAGCAATATAAAACAACAACAAAAGCGGCAAAAGCGCTCGGCGTCAGTCAATCATCTGTCAGCCGGAAATACCAAAAGATTATGGGAAGCAGAAAAAGTGAAAATGAAACTTCTCTCTACTAATATCAAGCTGTTTAAAAGTCCATCTATCGTGACTTTTGAGCAGCTTTTTTTGTGCAAAGTAACATGTGTCTAAAATGTGAACAAACGGTCTTTTTATTCACTAATTCATACATTATGCAAATTAGCATAAAAATAATGAATGTCCTAATTTTTTCCTTATGAAAAAAGCCTGTTAACACGCATTTTTGAGAAATATTTTAAAAATTTCAACTTGGCACGTTAATTGCATTATATAAAGCAAACGGAGAATAGGAGGATGAAAAGCATGTTAGAAACGCAAGCAGTAAAAACTCTTGATTTAAAAATGTACATTAATGGGGAATGGACAAACTCCAGTGACAATAAAACGCGTGAAGTATTCAATCCAGCTACTGGCGAGGTAATTGCTTACGCGCCTGAAGGTACAGTTGCGGATGCTAGAGCAGCTATTGCCGCTGCTAAGGAAGCATTTGAAAGCGGTGTCTGGTCAGATCTTCCGACAGTTGAACGTGCTGCATACTTATTAAAGATTGCAGATAAAATCGATGAAAAAGCTGAAGAGCTAGCAGCCTTGGAAACAATGAACAATGGTAAGCCGCTTCGCGAAGCAGGATTCGATATGGGAGATGCTGCCGCTTGTTTCCGTTATTACGCAGGCATGATCACTCAGCCGGACGGTGAAACGTACCATGTAGCAGATCCAATGCAAGCGATGGTTGTGAGAGAACCAGCTGGCGTGTGCGGATTAATTGTTCCTTGGAACTTCCCAATGCTTATGAGTGTTTGGAAAATTGCTCCAGCACTGGCTGCAGGAAACACAGTGGTTTTCAAGCCTTCTGAAGTAACACCGGTTACACCGACAAAATTAATTGAAATCATTGAAGAAGCGGGCGTGCCAAAAGGCGTTATCAATATGGTACACGGTGCGGGTCCTGTTGTTGGAAACGAAATTGCTTCTCATAAAGATGTAGACATGGTGTCTTTCACTGGCGGAACAAAAACAGGAAAGCACATCATGAAAACAGCTGCTGATACGATGAAGAAAGTTTCCTTAGAACTCGGCGGAAAATCACCAAATATCATTTTTGCTGATGCTGACTTTGAAGTGGCAGTAGATTACGCATTGTTCGGTATTTATTGCGGATCAGGCCAAGTATGCTCAGCTGGTTCAAGAATTCTTGTAGAAGAAAGCATCTACGATAAATTCATCGAGCGTTTCACAGAGCGTGCGAAACAAATTCAAGTGGGCAACGGAGCAGACCCAGAAACAGAAATGGGACCGCTTGTAAGCCAGCAGCACATGGAAAAAGTATTAAGCTACATCGAAATCGGCAAAGAAGAAGGAGCTCGCTTGTTATTCGGCGGAGAACGCTTAACAGAGAACGGAATGGATAAAGGCTTCTTCGTAGCCCCAACAGCGTTTGCTGATACGACACAAGATATGAGAATCGTTCAAGAAGAAATCTTTGGACCGGTTGTAGCCATTCAAAAGTTCAAAGATGAAGCAGAAGCAATCCGCTTAGCGAACGATACCGATTATGGTCTAGCAGGAGCAGTCTTCACGATTGATGGAGCAAAAGCACTTCGCGTGATTAAGAAATTGCGTGCAGGTATTACATGGATCAACTCTTACCATCCAACGTATAACGAAGCTCCATGGGGCGGTTATAAGCAAAGTGGTATTGGCCGCAGCTTAGGAACTTACGGATTGGATGAATTCCAAGAAATCAAACAAATCAACATCAACTTAGAAGTAGAACCAGTAGGCTGGTTTAAAAACTAATCAAAAATTGCAGGAGTGAAAATAAATGAGCACAGATACAAAAACAGAAGTAAAAAACAATGAGCAAGTAGCACAGGTTAACGAGTATATTAAACAAGTACTTGCTTTAATCGAAAAACAAGAAGTAACAGCAGAAGAAGCACAATGGGTAACGAAAGAAACAGTTGATAACTTCCGTGACCACGTGAACCCAGGCTTCCTTTCTTACCGTAAAACAGTAACAGAAGGCGGACAATTCGCAGCAGTTGAATGGTCTGATAGCGGTTCTTGCTTTACTGACATTAACGGTAAACAATACATTGACTGTCTTGGCGGCTTCGGTATTTATAATGTTGGCCACCGTCATCCAAAAGTAGTGAAAGCTGTAACGGATCAATTAAACCGTCAAGCGCTTCACAGCCAAGATTTACTTGATCCGCTTCGTGCGATGCTTGCTAAAATTTTAGCAGACATTACACCTGGCGATCTGCAATACTCTTTCTTCACAAACAGTGGAACAGAAAGTGTGGAAGCCGCATTAAAATTAGCAAAAATGTACAGTGATCGCTCTACGATCATTTCAACAACACGCTCTTTCCACGGAAAAAGCTTAGGTTCACTTTCGGGTACTGCTAAAGGAGTATTCCGTAAGCCATTCCTTCCGCTTATCCCTGGATTCCGTCATGTGCCATACGGCGATATCGACATGATGAGAAAAACATTTGAATCTTGTGCCCTTGTCGGCGAAGATGTAGGCGCAGTCATCTTAGAACCAATTCAAGGTGAGGGCGGTATCATTATTCCTCCAGCAGGTTACTTGAAACAAGTAAGAGAATTGTGTGACGAGTACGATGTTGTCTTGATCTTTGACGAAGTGCAAACAGGTATGGGCCGTACAGGAAAAATGTTTGCGGCTGAGTTATATGAAGTAACGCCAGACATTATCTGTCTTGCAAAAGCGTTCGGCGGCGGTGTAATGCCAGCTGGAGCAGTCGTTGCAAACGAAAAAGTATTCAAAAACTTATTCGACAATCCATTCATGCATACAACAACATTCGGTGGTAACCCACTTGCATGTGCGGCAGCGATCGCAACAATTGGTGTATTAATCGAAGAAAACCTTCCAGAAAGAGCAGCTGAAGTTGGCGAGTACTTCTTGAAAGGCTTGAAAGAAGCAGCAGCTGAGCATGGAGATAAAGTATTAGAAATCCGTGGCCAAGGCTTAATGATCGGTATTGAGTTCCATAAAGATGAAATCGGCTATGAAGTATCAAAAGGTATGTTTGACAATGGCATCCTTGTAGCTGGTACACTAGTTAACTCTAAAACTATTCGTATCGAGCCGCCATTGACAATCAGCTACGAAGAAGTAGATACAGTTATTAATACATTCAAAGAAGTATTGGGTAAAGTAGCTGTACAATAAAAGAGAAAATCCCCGGTTTGAGTATCGGGGATTTTTTATTTAGGAAAGAATGGGACAATCCTAGATAAAATAAATGCTCTTTATTTTAGATAAATGAACTTCTTTCACGAATTATCACTATTCTTCCACGATAAAGCCGCTGTTCTTACTTAAAAAACGACCCTCCATACAGGAGGATCGTTTTGTTTAGGAAGTAAATTTCAACCCGGCTACACCTAGCACAATAAATAGAAGCGAAACAAATTGAAATTTATTGAGTTTTTCTTTAAACCAGATGATACTGACGAGCGTAATACCGACAGTGCCGATACCGGTCCAGACGGCGTAGGCAATCCCTGCGGAAAGCTCTGACATCGCTCTTGATAAACAATAGAAGGAGAAGATAAAACCAATGACCATAACAGCGATCGGCCATTTTCTTTTTGTGCCGTTCACATATTTCATGGCAATCGTCGCAATGACTTCTTCAAAACCAGCTAGAACTAAAAAGATCCAACTCATTGATAATCACCTCTGCTTTGGTCTTCCCGTGTAGAGGTAGATAATTTCATGCCGGCTACTCCGGAAAGCAGCAAGGCAACAAATACTAACTGAATGAGGGAGAAAGGTTCTCCTAAATAAATTCCCATGAAATACGTTCCAGCGGTACCGATGCCGACGAAAACAGTGTAGGCAGCTGCCAGCGGGATCGTTTTATATGAACGAATGAGCAGAAGGAAGCTGGTCGCAATCAACACTGTGACGACTGCCCAATCCGTTAGAGAATCGGCATGCTTCAAACCTGTAGCCCAAACGACTTCTAATACACCTGCAATTAATACGATAAACCAACTCAATGTAAGCACCTCAGTTATGAATGAATGTCATTCATTTTTTAATTAAAATTGAAACGCTTCAGGAAGCGTCTCTATTATTTAGCGGGAAAGTGATCGCTGTAAAAAAGAAAAGGTTGTTTCTTTACAAGCAGCTAAATCTCTTTCTTCTTCAGCAATATAAAAGCGTTCAGCAGCATTTTCAATCAAGTTAATAATGAGCCGGGCGGTCCAGTTAATATCAATGTCCGCAATGATCTCTCCCTTGCTGACGGCTGCGCGCAACACATCCTCTAACCAATCGTAGTATGGAGTATAAATTGTTTCCCATTTTTCCATTGAATGCACGATGGCAAGGCCAGAGTAACACAAAATAATAACATCTTTATAGGACTGGGTTAATTCAAACGTTTCATCAATCAGGGTTTGAATGATTTCCCAAAATTCACTTTTATGTTTTGTTTCGCTTTTAATTTTTTCCAGCGTCAAGCTAAGTAAATCCTCTGCAATAGCAGGGATTAAATCTTTTTTGGAGGGAAAATACAAATAAAAGGTTCCCTGGGCCACTCCCGCCCGTTTCACAATGTCTGTGATTGAAGTTTGATCTAACCCCTTTTCAGAAATGACCTCGATCGCCGCTTGAAGAATCTTATTATACTTCCCATCACTTTTCACCCGCATGTTGAATCCCCCGATAATAATGACTGAATATCATTCATTTTACAATATTTTCTTTTACCTGTCAAGTTCGCTAAAAAGATAAATTTCTACTTGAGATTTCTCTAATATATATTATAATGATAAACTGATTGTAAACTTATAGTTTCATAAAAATAAACTTTGTTTACTGGAAGTTTACTAAATATAAACAAATCGAGGATTAAGAGGATGGAAATCGGAAAGAAAATTAAAAATCTGCGATTAAAAAAGGGGTTAACGCAAGAGGAGCTTGGCGAAAGGACGGATTTAAGCAAAGGATACATTTCCCAGCTGGAACGGGATTTAAGCTCTCCTTCAATAGAGACTTTTTTTCACTTGCTGGAAGTGCTAGGTTGTTCTCCGAAAGACTTTTTCGATGATGAGAAACGAGAACAGAAGGTCATATATGGAGAGGAAGACCAAACAGATTACATCGATGAGGAAAAGGGATACGAGATTCAGTGGCTTGTTCCGGAATCAAATGAGAAAGAAATGGAGCCAGTTAAGCTTATTCTGCAAAAAGGCGGCCAATTTAAAAGATTTGAGCCGTCACTAGCTGAAACATTCGGTTACGTATTACACGGCCGGATTAAGGTGCTGATTGGCAAGCAGGAATACATAGCTAAAGCAGGGGAAGCCATTTATTTTCAATCATCCGAAGAACATCAAATTATGAATGATTTTGATGGTCCGTCTGAACTCATTTTGACAGTGACGAAATCCTATTTGTAGGAGAAAAGGGAGGGCATTATGGAAAAGGAAGTCATCATTCGCTTTGATAATGTGACGAAGCGCTACGATAGCGACACAGTGGTACTAGATCATGTGAGCTTTGAAATTGAGCGAGGGAAGTTTTATACACTGCTTGGGCCTTCCGGTTGTGGCAAGACAACGATTCTGAGGCTGATTGCCGGCTTTACAGAAGCATCGGAGGGGGACATTTACTTTAATGGAAAAAGAATCAACCAAGTGCCTGCAAACAAGCGGCAGGTGAACACAGTCTTTCAGGACTATGCTCTTTTTCCACACCTAAATGTGTATGAGAATGTCGCTTTTGGATTGCGGATTAAAAAAGTGAAACAAGCGGAAGTAGACCGCCGGGTGAAAGAAGCCCTTCGTTTCGTGAACTTAAGCGGCTACGAAAATAGGGAAATTACCGAAATGTCCGGCGGGCAGCGTCAGCGGGTGGCGATTGCTCGGGCAATTGTGAATGAGCCAGAAGTAATTTTGCTGGATGAACCATTGTCTGCGTTAGATTTAAAGCTGAGAACTGAAATGCAATATGAGCTCCGTGATTTGCAGAAGCGTCTCGGCATTACCTTTATTTTCGTTACTCATGATCAGGAAGAGGCGCTTGCTATGTCGGACGAAATATTTGTTCTCCATGAAGGCAGAATCGAGCAAAGCGGTACGCCAACAGATATTTATGATGAGCCGATTAATCGTTTTGTCGCGGATTTTATTGGTGAATCCAATATCGTTCCCGGTAAAATGATCAAAGACTTTGAAGTAGAATTTGCAGGGAAGGTATTTGAGTGTGTCGATCAGGGGCTGAATCCAAATGAATCAGTGGAAGTGGTGATCCGTCCAGAAGATTTGGAGATTACTTCATGGGATGAGGGCAAGATCCAAGTGAAAGTAGACTCCCAATTGTTCCGCGGCGTTCACTATGAAATGCTTTGTTATGATGAGGCAAAGAACGAGTGGCTCGTTCACTCAACGAAGAAAGCGATAGTAGGCGAAGAAATCGGACTTAATTTTGAACCGGAAGCGATTCATGTCATGCGTCTCGGTGAAACAGAAGAAGAATTCGACAAGCGGTTGGAATCCTATCAAGAGGCCGGACATGAACAGTAAGACGCGTCTGTTTTACTTGCTGCCGTACGCACTTTGGATTGGTCTTTTCGTCGTTACGCCTATTCTGCTTGTTGTCTACTATTCTTTCTTTGATTTACACGGAAACTTTACTTTTGCCAATTACAAGAAATTATTTACGTTTGTCTACATGAAAATGATCGCCAGTTCTTTCTGGTATGCCTTTTTAATCACAGTCTTCTGCCTGTTGATTGCTTATCCTGCAGCTTACTTTATTACGAAAACGAAATATAAGCAGCTGCTGCTGTTGCTTGTTATTTTGCCTTCATGGATTAACTTATTGTTGAAGGCCTATGCTTTCCTTGGCATTTTTAGCACGTATGGAGCAGCGAATAACTTTTTAGAAGTGGTTGGTATCGGAGCGCAGCAAATCTTGTTTACTGATTTCAGCTTTGTGTTTGTTTCCGTTTATATTTTTATTCCATTTATGCTGCTGCCTATTTTTAATGCACTAGATAAACTGAATCCAACTTTAATAGATGCTTCACGAGACTTGGGAGCTTCCGCGTGGACGACATTTCGGAAGGTTGTCTTTCCGCTTACGTTAAGCGGTGTGAAGTCAGGCGTGCAGGCTGTGTTCATTCCAGCGTTGTCCCTATTTATGATTACCCGCCTGATTGCCGGTAACCGGGTGATCACGCTTGGCACGGCGATTGAACAGCATTTTCTAGTGACACAGGATTGGGGAATGGGATCAGCTATTGCTGTGTTTTTGATTATTACGATGTTTGTCATTATGATTGTGACCGGAACGAGAAAGCGGGGGATTCAATAAAATGAAAAAGAAGTCCATTTGGCCAAAAGTCTACCTGGCTTTTATCTTTATCGTTTTATATGCTCCCATTTTTTATTTAATGTTTTATTCCTTTAACAGCGGCGGTACGATGAATAACTTTGAAGGCTTTACGCTCGATTGGTATAAGGAGCTGTTTGGTGACAAAAGATTGTTGATTATCGTATTAAATACCATTATTGTGGCTCTTTTATCGGCCGCTATTGCAACGATGATTGGTGTGATTGGTGCTCTATCCATTATATATATGAGGAAAAAGGCGACTAAACAAGCGCTTCTATCATTAAATAATGTGTTGATTGTAAGCCCTGACGTTATTATCGGTGCCTCATTTTTGATTTTGTTCACCATGGCCGGCATTAAATTAGGGTTTACATCGGTGCTATTATCGCATATTGCTTTCTCTATTCCGATTGTGGTGATTATGGTACTTCCGAAGTTAGAAGAGATGAGCATGTCTTTGATCGATGCAGCCCGTGATTTAGGGGCGAGTCCATGGGATGTGTTATCGAAAGTCATTCTGCCTTATATTTCACCAGGGATTTTTGCTGGCTTTTTCATGGCCTTGACGTATTCACTTGATGATTTTGCAGTAACCTTTTTTGTGACGGGTAACGGCTTTAGTACGTTGTCAGTAGAGATTTACTCATTGGCTCGCCGGGGCATTTCGTTAAATATTAATGCGTTGTCTACGCTATTATTCTTATTTACAATTATCCTTGTGGCCGGCTACTACTTTATTATGCAGCGAAACAGCCGGGCAGCTGGAGCGGGGGTGCGGAAATGAGTAAATTAATCCGTGCATTCATTGCTATATTTGCGATCGCCTTTTTATTAATGTATGCTGTTTCGGTATTAAATGGATCAGACAAGAAAACAGCGGGGAATACGTTAACAATCTATAACTGGGGAGATTATATTGACCCTGAACTGATCAGCCAATTTGAGAAAGACACCGGCGTAAAAGTCATCTATGAGACATTTGATTCCAACGAAGCGATGATGACAAAAATTGAGCAGGGCGGTACGGCTTATGACATCGCTGTGCCTTCTGAGTATGCGATTGATAAGATGAAAAAAGCTAATCAGCTGCTGCCGCTTGACCACTCAAAGCTTCCGAACTTGAAATATATCGACAAACGGTTCATGGATCTTCCGTTTGATCCGGACAATCAATACTCGATTCCTTATTTTTGGGGAACAGTCGGTATTATTTATAACAAAGATCTGATGGAAGGAAAAGAAATCAAGGCGTGGAATGATCTCTGGAGCCCAGAGCTGCGCAACAATATTTTACTTGTCGATGGAGCCCGTGAAGTAATGGGAATGGGCTTAAATTCCCTTCATTACTCATTGAACGACAAGAACAAGGAGCATTTACTAGAAGCAAAGAGAAAGCTTGATGAATTGACTCCCAACATTAAAGCGATCATCGGGGATGAAATCCGTCTGTTGATGGAAAATGACGAAGCGGCTGTAGGCGTTGTCTGGTCAGGGACGGCCTCAGAAATTATGGCAGAAAAGGATAATCTGGAATACGTTGTGCCAGAAGAGGGATCCAATCTTTGGTTTGACAATATGGTCATCCCGAAAACAGCTAGAAATCTGAAAGCCGCCCATCAGTTCGTTAACTTTATGCTTGATCCGAAAATAGCAGCCCAAAACGCGGAGTATGTGGGCTATTCAACACCGAATCAAAAAGCGCTTGAGTACATGCCGAAAGATGTGGTGAACGATCAACGCTTCTACCCAAGTTCTGAACAAACGGAGTATCTTGAGGTATATGAAAACTTGGGAGCCGATATGTTAGCTTACTATAATGAGCTGTATCTTCAATTTAAAATGCATAAAAAATAATCCTAAGGCGTCCGAAGCACCAGCTCGGACGCTTTTTTGCTGTATTGTCATATGCCTGCTGCTCCAGAGCAGTCGGCTCCGCTTTTCTCTGTCTAGCTGCAGGCGCTAGCACGTACGGCGGTTTCGAAAAGCTTGCGGGAGTCAAAGAGCGACTCCAGCAACTTTCCTCCAACCTCCTATCGCGCTGAGCAAGCGCCTTCCGCATTTCTAGTGTCCAGCTGCAGGCGCTAGCACGTACGCTGATTTCGCTCACTCTGTCGAAGTCTGAAAAGCGCCTTCTCGTCGAGAGCTCCAATCCGCTATCGTGCTGAGCAAGCGCCTTCCGCATTTTTCTAGTGTCCAGCTGCAGCGGCCAGCCCGTACGGCGGTTTCGGTCTCTCTGTCGGAGTCAAAGAGCGACTCCTTGTCGAGCCCTCCAACCTCCTATCGGGCTGATCAGGCCGCTTCCGCTTTTCTTTCTCGGTCTTAAGGATGAGAGAAAGTTCCATCTCGGGCTCGTTATAGGAGAGGTGAAAGCGAGGTAAGATGAAATCAAGATATCGAAGGGAGGAAATACAAATGAAAAAGGTGATGTTATTTTGTATCGGAGGGCTTGCAGCTGTCGTAGCCGTTGCCAGTGCAGGACCGGTACTTGGCCTTGTCGCATGTGCAGCCATTATGTATGTGGCATGGAAGCAGTACAAACAAGCTTCTACGAAAGGAATCAAGTTCTTTTGGGGGGCAGCAGGGATCATCGCATTTTTAGCAGCAGTCGGCAACGTGCCAGCTCTGCTTGGCGTTGCCGCTTTAGGAGTTCTGTATATGGTTTATAAAAAATGGCAGGAAGATGATGAAAGTTTTGTGGGCGTGGCAAGAGAAGAAGATCCATTCATGAATTTTGAAAGACAATGGAGCCAATTAAAAAAATAAATCGGTGAGGAGAGATTGAGATGACAGGAATTTTTACAAAAATTAAACGGACGATCGAGGCGGAGCTGTTCGATATAGTAGAACAGAAGGAGCAAAAAAATCCAATTGCGATGTTGAACCAATATTTACGGGAAGCTCAAAAGGAAACAGACAAAACCATCAAGCTGCTAGAGCGGCAGCAATTATTGAAAAAGGAGTTTGAACGTGAATACCAGGATGCCGTTCGTATGCGGGATAAGCGTTTAAAGCAAGCCCAGCTTGCGGCTGAGGCGGGAGAAGAGCAGCTGGAGGAGTTCGCTATGCGAGAAGCAGAGGTGTATAAAGAGCGAGCTGCTCGTTTGCAGCACTCCATCACGATCGCTGATGAGCAAATTATAAAGCTTGAAAGCAAGACCGAAGAAATGAAACATAAGCTGAAAGATATGAATGTTCGCCGCCTTGAGTTAATGGGTCGTGAAAATGCAGCGCGAGCGCATTACAGCATGAGCAAAGTGTTAAATGAAGACTTAAATGATCATCATCCATTTGGCCGATTTGAAGAGCTGGAGCAGTACATTGATGAATTGGAAGGAAAAGTGAATAAGAAGTATGAAACATCATTAATGGATGCTCGTCTTGCTGAGCTAGAGCGCCAATTTTACCGGGAAGAAAAGAACACACAGCAGGCCTAAAACATGCTATGATTAACAATTGAAGAGAGTGAAACAAACCCGTCATGACGGGTTTGTTTTTACATTGCTGCATCGCTGGATCGAGGAAGGAGGAAAAAGAATGTCACCATTTAAAAGAACCGATATGTTTACCGTATTTTTACTTGCTGCCCTCATCATTATTTTAATTGAGGCGACATTTTTTCATAGTGATTTTGTGTTTTCCCTCTTCTTCGGAGTAGCTATGATTTATTTCGGAAGAAAGTGGAATGCTAGCTGGTTTGGCAAGCTGTTATTTTGGTTTGGAGTCTTTTTATCCATCATGATGATTCTAAGCATGATGAGTTTACGAATGCTTGTTTTAGCCGCTTTAATTTATATGTTGTATCGCTTTTTCCAATCAAAGAAAGAACCGACACGCTTCACAGCATCAGTAGACACGGTTAATTCTATGCCGATGGAGCCGGGTGAATCCATTAAGCATTCTTTTTTAAAAAATAAGTTATTCTCTGTTCAGTCTACCCCAGAGCATTCATATGAATGGAAAGACATTCATATTCAAGGAGCGCTCGGCGATATTACGGTCGATGTGAGCAATACTGTTTTGCCAAAAGGAACCGCTATTATCTCGATTAGACAGATGATTGGGAAAGTAAAGGTCGACATTCCGTATGAAATTCCCGTGCGCATTCGCTTTTCGACCATTGTAGGTAACGCTCATTTGTTTCAACGTTTCCCGGTTCCTCTTTGGAATGATACGTTATATTTCGAAGATGAACATTATAATGAGCAGGAAGGTGCAGAAACAACAATTGTTCTTCTCATCTCCACCGTGATCGGCGATGTGGAGGTGAATCGGGTATGAACATTTTTGCGAAGCAAATTCGGCAGGTTTTTTTGGCTGTTCTTTTTGTAAGCGGCGTTCTCATTGCCGCCTTTGAAATGAGTTTTCCACACCCGACATGGAGGGACTACTTCGAGCAGAAGCTGTTTGACCTTCCACTCGCGGTGTTTATAGCCGCGGTGGCGGTCGGCACCGCTTTCTTATTTGGTGCATTGTACGGATGGAGCCAATGGGTGTCTTTAAAAACACTCGACCAACGGCTTGATTCGCTTATTTCTGGAAAAGAGGCTGAAGAGAAAGATCGCAATATGCTGTCTGCTGATTTTTCAAACATTGAGCAAAAGTTTCAGCAGCTTGAGCGGGTTGTTGCTGAACAAAAGCAAGCAGCCCGGCGTCTTGCCAGAGAAAAGGCGGAAAGCCAGGAAACGCTCATTCAGGAGATGGTTTCGCAGGAAAGACAGCGGCTTGCGAGAGAGCTGCATGATTCGGTTTCGCAACAGCTATTCGCAGCCTCCATGATGATGTCGGCTATTAACGAGAACCGTGATTCCGCGCCATCAATGGAAACGAAACAGCTGGCCATGGTAGAAGAAATGATTCAGCAGTCCCAATTAGAAATGCGGGCGCTGCTTTTGCATTTGCGGCCGGTTCCATTGAATGGAAAGTCTCTAAAAGAGGGGATTGATGATCTTCTCGTTGAATTGACACAAAAAGTACCCTTGGCTATTCACTGGACGACAGAAGAAATTAGCATGGACCGGGCAATGGAGGACCACCTTTTCCGAATTGTGCAAGAATCGATTTCTAATACGCTGCGCCATGCTAAGGCCAGCCGATTAGACGTGCTGAACGTATGGAGAAATGGTTTTGTCATTTTACGGATTAGTGATGATGGAGTCGGCTTTGATCCGAAACAGACAAAGATGGGCTCTTATGGCCTGCAAAATATGCACGAGCGCGCCATTGAAATTGGCGGAACATTAAAAATCGTTTCATTGCCGGCTCAGGGAACGAAGCTCGAAGTCAAAGTACCGCTCTCAAAGCAGCACCCAGATCAGACACAAACAGAAAAATCAGAAGAAAAGGTGGAAATGAACGAATGATAAGAGTTCTTCTCGTAGATGATCATGAAATGGTGCGCATTGGCGTGTCTGCTTATTTAATGGCCCAGCCGGATATTCAGGTAGAAGCCGAAGCGGAGGATGGGGAAAAAGCAGTGTCGGCTGCCCTCGAACTAAAGCCCGATATTATTTTAATGGATCTGGTTATGCCAAAAATGGACGGAATTGAAGCAACTAAACGAATTGTTGAAAAGTGGCCTGAAGCCAAAATTATTATTGTGACAAGCTTTCTTGATGATGAGAAGGTGTACCCGGCATTAGAAGCAGGAGCAGTGAGTTACATTTTAAAAACTTCAAAAGCAAGTGCCATCGCAGAGGCCATCCGTAAAACATACGGAGGGGAACCGGTACTAGAGCCAGAAGTAACTGGTAAAATGATGAAGCGCATGCGCCAGGGACAGACGGTTCCCCTTCACGAAGAATTAACGGAAAGGGAACGGGAAGTGCTGCTGCTGATCGCCCAAGGGAAATCGAATCAGGAAATTGCCGATGAACTGTACATCTCTTTAAAAACAGTGAAGACCCATGTGAGCAATATCTTATCGAAGCTTGAGGTGAACGATCGGACACAAGCTGTCATTTATGCTTTCCAAAACCGGCTTGTCCATTAGGGATTAAGGAATTAAATCGCCAATGGAACGAAAGAGGAACCGGATAAACATCCACAAAATCCGAAACGGCCATAAAATAATTTGACATAGAAGCTCTTCAAATAAAAACTCAAATAAATCAGACGCTCCTTCACGGATGCGTCTTTTTTTCTTTTTAGGGGGTTTTTGAGGCATCGTTTTTCAGTCCTTTGTATAGTCTGTCTCTCTATACGGCTGATCGGGAAAAAAGTTTCGCTCATAATCAGATAGATTTGGCTAATAAAGCACCAGCTTTGGCTAGTAAAATCCTATTTTTCGATTATAAAATCTGTACATCATCCTTTTGTGGAAAGTGTACGGATTTTCCCCTTTATTTTTTGGGCATTTTTGTACAAAAAGACCATAGTTTATAAATGTAAAAGAAGATAGAGTAAAGGTACGAAAAAGTTTGCTAAGACAGCAAGAAGAATGGAAGGGATGGTGATCCATTTTCATGCGCTATCAATCGCAAAGAATTGCCCAAATTCCGCCGTACATGTTTGCTGAATTCAATAAAAAGAAAAAGATGATGCAAGAAGCGGGAGTAGATGTGATTGATTTAGGGATAGGAGATCCGGATTTGCCGACTCCGCAGCATATTACAGATAAACTGGCGGAAGAGCTTGCCTATCCGGAAAATTTTAAGTATCCCAGTTTCATTGGCTGCCTCGATTTTAGAAAGGCAGTAGCTGAATTTTATAAGCGGGAATTTAACGTGGATGTAGACCCGGAAACAGAAGTGCTGGCTTTGATTGGTTCAAAAGAGGGACTCGCCCATTTGGTACCGACAGTGATTGATCCGGGAGAAATTGTGCTTGCGCCGGACCCTGGCTATCCGCCATATCGTATGGCAATTTCTCTTGCAGGCGGACAATTATATACGATGCCGCTCTTACAGGAACATAATTTTGAACCTAAATTTCAGAATATTCCTGAAACGATTGCAAATCAAGCCAAGCTGATGTTTTTAAATTATCCGGGTAATCCAACCGCTGCGACGGTTGACATGAATTTTTTTCGTCAAGCGGTTGTATTTGCAGAAAAGCACCAAATCGTCATTGCTCATGATGCTGCTTACAATATGGTGACCTTCGGCGATTACCGGGCACCGAGTATTTTACAAGTGGACGGAGCAAAAAAAGTCGCTGTGGAGTTTGGATCCTTATCAAAAACGTACAGCATGACGGGCTGGCGGATTGGCTATGTAGTTGGCAATAAAGAAGTCATTAAAGCGTTGTCTATCTATAAAAGCAATACAGATACTGGCCAATTTACTCCGATCCAGAAAGCGGCCGCTTATGCTTTAACGGGCAGCCAGGAGTGTGTGAAGGCAAACAATGAAGTGTACGCTGAACGGATGAAAGCGATGACGACGGCTTTGAAAGCAATCGGCGTCAAGACAGAGGAAACACGCGGCACATTCTTTATTTGGGCACCGGTGCCAGGTGGCTACACATCAGCCGAATTTGCCAACCGTGTCCTAGAAAAAACAGGCGTGATTATCACCCCGGGTGATGCGTTTGGAACACATGGCGAAGGCTATTTCCGCCTTTCGTTGTCTGTACCGACTGACCGATTGACAGAAGCGATTCATCGCATGAAAAAAGAGCTTACCATTATCACAAATTAAGGGGAGAGATCATTTTATGAGTAATCAAACAGTAAAAGACGCAGCTCAAAAAGAGACAGCAGTGAAAAGATATTTAAACTTTATTAACGGTGAATGGGTAGAATCTGAATCAGGAAAATACACACAAAACACGAATCCAGTAAACGGCGAAGTATTGGGCGAAGTCGTCGCTTCTACAAAAGCGGATGTCGATAAAGCCGTCCAAGCGGCAAAAGAAGCACAAAAGAAATGGCGCCTTGTTCCAGCTCCTGAGCGTGCTGATCTATTATATAAAGTGGCTGATTTATTAAAAGAACGCAAAGAGGATTTAGCTCAAGTGTTAACAACAGAAATGGGCAAAGTGATTGCGGAAGCAAGAGGAGAAGTGCAGGAAGCGATTGACATGGCGTTCTATATGGCGGGTGAAGGCCGCCGTATGTTTGGCGACACGGTTCCGTCTGAGCTTCGTAATAAATTTGCGATGAGCGTTCGCGTTCCGGTTGGAATTGCGGGATTAATTACGCCTTGGAACTTCCCAATCGCGATCGCTTCCTGGAAGTCACTGCCGGCGCTTGTCACTGGAAATGCCGTTGTCTGGAAGCCGGCGTCCGAAACGCCATTTTTAGCTGGGGAATTTGTAAAAATTTACGAGGAAGCTGGACTGCCAAAAGGACTCTTAAATCTTGTCTACGGCTCTGGAAGCGAAGTAGGAAATGCCATTGTAGAGCATCCAGATATTGATATCGTTTCATTTACGGGCTCTAATGAAGTCGGTAAGCAGATTAATGGCCGTGCTGGTGAGCTCTTAAAACGTACATCGCTTGAAATGGGCGGAAAAAATGCTGTCACCGTACTTGAAGATGCGGATATTGATCTTGCGGTAGATGGGATCATTTGGAGTGCATTCGGAACGAGCGGACAAAGATGTACAGCCTGCAGCCGTATTATTGTCCATGAGTCGGTGAAAGCAGAGCTGGAGCAAAAGCTGCTGAAACGCATGGAAACGTTGAAAATCGGTGACGGACTTGATGAATCCGTGGATGTAGGGCCTGTTATCAACCGTGCATCTCTTGAGAGAATTCATGAATATGTAAAAATCGGCAAGGACGAGGGAGCCAAATTGTTAAAAGGCGGCGAGATCCTCACTGAGAATGGTTTGGATAAAGGAAACTTCTATGCGCCAACTTTATTTACAGATGTAAAATCTGATATGAGAATTGCCCAGGAAGAAATCTTTGGTCCGGTTGTTTCCATTATCCCAGTGGAAAGCTTAGAAGAAGCGATTGAAGTGAATAACAGCGTAGAATTCGGTTTATCAAGCTCCATTTTCACGGGTGACATAAATCGTGCGTTCCAAGCGATGAGAGATTTGGATACAGGTATTGTATACATCAATGCCGGAACAACAGGGGCCGAAATCCATCTGCCATTCGGAGGAACAAAAGGAACTGGAAACGGCCATCGTGATTCAGGTGTTGCTTCATTAGATGTTTATACTGAATGGAAGTCTGTTTATGTAGACTATAGCGGTAAGATTCAACGTGCCCAAATTGATAACTATTAATTTTTCCTAGACTACACAAAAAACAAGCAGGAGTGCCTCGCATATAAGCGCGATTGCATTTCTGCTTGTTTTTTCACAAAGACATGATTAGGTCGTGCGAGCGGGCTGTTCATTTACTTCCTCGTAACAGCGAATAGCCATGTAAAGCAGCATGCAGTCTTGAAAGCTGCCTGTATCGATTGCGGTTGCTTCGCTGATTTTTTCTAATCGGTAAATAATTGTATTGCGGTGAATGAACATGTTGCGGGCTGCTTCACTTAAATTTAAATTATATTGGCAGTATTTTAAAAAAGTTGTAGCTAGTATATCGTAATTATCCAGCTCGGCGAGCGGCTGAATAATGTTCAGGAGTTTTCTTTGGAGGTCAGGTGTAATTTCTTTCGGCAACAGCTGGAAAGTTGTCTGCTTTTCGTTGTAAATAAAAATGCCTGATTCGGCAGCCTTTTTTCTCCCGAGAATCATCGCTTTTTCAGCATTCCGAAAAGAGTCCGCAATGCCACTAATTCCCTTTTGAATGTCACCAATGGCGATGGAAGCAGACAAATGATATTTTGTCTCCAAAAAGTTATTTAGCTTAAGAAGCTTCTGCTCTAAGGAGGAAACGAGAGCCTTGTAGCTTTGTTCGGCAGCAGTAGGTTTTACAATGAGCAGCTGCTCAATGTTAATAAAGGAAACAATATCTTCTTCGGAATCACGAAAAATTAAATAAAGATAATCCAAGAGGTCCCGTTGAAAGTAGGGGAGTGAATAAGGATCCTGAAGTTCGTTGGAGACCGCTTGTGTATGTATAGGACGATGAATGTCTATTAGAATACAAGTCCGGCAGAGATTTTGATTATAACCGAGAGTTTTGGCATATTGAATCATCCGTTCGTCTTGCTCATCCGTCTCATAATGGATAATTTGCTGAATAAACACTTCGACCATTTTAGACTCCAGCTCTTTCATTTCTTTATGGAAAGCATCCTGGCACATCATTTCTACCTGGTTTTTCACAAGGTGAACGTATTTTTCAACTTCTGCAGGTTCTCCGACAATGCCAAGTACGCCAACAGCTTTGTTGTTAATCATAATAGGCACAGAGACGCCGGGAAGGATTTGTCCAATTCCTTCATTGCGGCAATTAATTAATCCTTTTTTTCTAATAACATCAAGGGAAGGACGGTGGAAGAGTCCTAATCTTTCCTTATCAGTGGACCCGATAATATACCCTTCATTGTCTGTGATGCTGATGGGATAACCTAAAACAGCGCTTGTTTTTTCCGCGATGTCTTGAGCGATATGCTCTAAAATTTTCACTGACAGCACCCCTTATTTGGTAAAAATGCTTGGTGATCAAAAATAGAATATTGACCAGATTATATCATATTTTTTGTTATAAATAGACAAACTATTTAGAATTTTAAAGAGAAGGCAGGGAATGAAAATGGCGAATTTATCCGGTGGTCAGGCAATCGTAAAAGTAATGGAAAAGGAGGGAGTAAGAAAAGCATTTTGTGTACCGGGCGAAAGCTATCTCGGAGTAATTGATGCCCTTTATGAGCACCCCTCTATTCAACTGATTTCCACCCGTCATGAGGGAGGCGCTTCTTTCATGGCAGAAGCTTATGCAAAGGCATCAGGCGGGACAGGGGTTTGCATGGCGACACGAGGACCGGGAGCGGCTAACCTTTCCATTGGCCTGCATACCGCCATGCAGGACTCCACACCGCTTGTCGCTTTAATCGGTCAAGTGGAGCGGCCGTTTAAAGGGAAGGAAGCTTTCCAGGAGGTAGACTTTACTGCTTTTTTCAGCCACTTATGTAAATGGGCAGTAGAAATTGAATCTGTTGAACGCATCCCTGAGTTGCTTCATCGGGCATTTTATATAGCGAGATCCGGCCGGCCTGGTCCAGTCGTTGTTTCCCTTCCTCATGACATGCTCGAGGATACAGCTGAATATATCGAGCAGCAAGTGCAACAGGAATCAGTACCTGTACCGTCAGATGAGGATGTTCGCACAGCGCTTGAAAAAATTCGAACAGCGAAGCGGCCTGTTGTCATTGCCGGAGGAGGCGTGACACGAACAAAAGCAGCTGATTTGCTCGTCCGCTTCGCTGAAAAGATGAATGTTCCCGTTGTGACAGCTTTCCGGAGGTTTGATGCTTTTCCGAATAGCCACTCTCATTATGCTGGATCGTTAGGTTTCGGTTCAGATAAAGGGCTGCTTGACTACATTAAGCAGGCCGATCTCGTCATTGCCTTAGGCACCCGCTTTTCGCAAGTCACGACACAGGACTATACGTTGCTTGGAGAGAAGACAAAGCTGATTCAGGTTGATATTTCACCGGATAGCATTGGTAAAGTGTATTCCCCTATTCTCGGTATAACCGCGGATGTAAAACAATTTTTACAAAAGGCAATAGAGATGGCGATTCCCGTAAAAGACGAGGCAAAAGAGCGGGGAGTTGCGAATTTGCACGCAGCGTATCTTTCTTTTTCTTCTGCTCCAAAAGATTACACAGACCAATACGTTGATATGGACGGTATGCTTTATGACATTGTGCAAGCATTTCCACAAGACGCTATTCTAACAAGTGATGCCGGCAACTTTTTCGGCTGGCTCTCCCGTTATTATCGTTTTGATTGTCAAAATACGTACATCGGCCCGACATCGGGAGCAATGGGGTACGGGTTGCCAGCTGCCATTGGAGCTAAAATAGCCCAGCCTGATAAAATGGTCGTTTCTTTTTCTGGAGACGGCGGCTTCATGATGACGATGCAAGAACTCGAAACAGCTGCTCGCTTCAACGTTCCTGTAATAGCCATTGTGGTGAACAATAATATGTATGGAACGATCCGGGCTCACCAGGAAAAGCATTTTCCGGGCCGAGTCGTGGCAACAGAACTGTCCAATGCCAATTTCGCCGAACTAGCCAAATTATTCGGCTGCTACGGAGAGCAAGTAACGAAGAATGAAGATTTTCTGCCAGCTTTAGAAAAGGCAAAAGCGAGCGGGCGTCCAGCGGTGATCGAAGTGTTGACGAATCCAGCCATTTTGTCTGCCAGCCAATCAAAAGTGATTCATTCAAATGCAGAAAGGATCAATTAATCTAGCATGTAGTATTGAAAATAGACTTTGTTTATAACCTCGGCGGTGCTGAATAATAGCACCGCTTTTTTGACTTTCTAAAACAAGATGATAGATTAACAGGAAGTGGAAATGATAGAGTAGTATATATGGAAAAAGGGGGATTTGCTGTGTATGTAGTTCACTCCACATTCTCTGTGAGGGATAACCAGGCAGAAGAAGTGATTTCAATCTATCAAAATCGTTCACGTTTAGTAGATAAAGCAGAGGGATTTCAATATTTTTTGTTATTGCAAAATGATAAAAAGCCTGGTGAGTTAACGGTTCAATTAGCTTTTGAATCAAAATCCTCCTATTTAGCATGGGTCCGAAGTGAAGAATTTAAAAAAATTCATGAGCTAGAAAAAAATTATCCGGATAAAGAATTATCAGCCGTTATTCCAACAGTCCGCCAGTTTCAAGTGGTGGCAACATGAAGAAGGATTGGAAAGTGTCATTAGCTGAAAAAGCAACGGCTGAAATTTATAAGCGTGAACCTGCTCTCCTTTCTCGTTTTGGAGAGAAGGGGAAGGCGAAGTGTTTAGAAGATAACGAGCATCATATTAAACAATTGGAAACAGCTTTGCTGTTAGACAACAAACAATTTTTTATTGATTATGCCATTTGGCTGAACGGCATCTTAACGAAGCATGGCATGAATAGCCAGCATTTGATTGATAATTTTACGATTATTCAGCAGCTGTTAATGAAGAATGGAGAAGAAGAAAACGAAAGAGGTCTTCTTTATTTAGATGAAGCTGTGTTAGCGTTGCAGCAATGAATTAGATTGTTAACTGCTAGAAAGGTAGGTGAGGGGATGAACGAGGAAGTACGAGAGTTTGCCGAATATTTACTAGAAGGCGATGCACTGGCATCTATAGACTTTATTAAATATAAGCAACAGCTGACTACGTTAGAGGTCTTTGACCAGTTTTTTACGCCGGCTATGAAGTATATAGGGAAGTTATGGGAGAACAATGAAATTACCGTTGCTGATGAACACTTGGCGACCGGCACCTGTGATTTTGTCTTATCGAGATTATTCCCTTGGCAAGAAGAACGGTCTTCAGCGGCTAAGAAAGCGATGTTTTTGTGTCCAGAAGGGGAGCGTCATTATCTTGGATTGAAAATGGTCAGCAGCTTGTTTGTTGAGTCGGGCTGGAGCGTGCGTTTTTTTGGACCTGACTTGCCGTTGGATTCAGCTTTGAAAGCGGCTGAGAAATGGCAGCCGCATGTCGTTGGCTTATCGATTGCAATCGTCTATCATCTTCCGCGTTTGCGAGAGTATGTTCAGCAATTTGCTAATTTATCTGCCCGCCCGTCTATTATGCTTGGTGGAAGGCTGGCAGGAATGTATGATTTAAAGCCATATTGTTCGGAAAGTACGATCATTTTTGATGATTTGCATGCCGCTCATCTGTGGCTGGAGAATGTGAAGGTAGAGGAGGAGTCTAATGCTGCCTTGTAATCAGCCATTCCCAGTCCCTTATATTCAAATCGACAAAACAGGCAGCATTTTAGCTTATTCCGAAACAGCTGCTGAGCTTTTTGACATGCAGGAAGGTCATATTTTAGCTTTGATAGATGAGGAAAGTAAGGAAAAGGTAAGAATGTTCATGTTTGAGCAGGACGAGTCCCTTACAGTCGAAGCAAATGTAAAAACAAAAATAAATCCTATACAGCTATTTGATCTTCATTTGTCATGGGATGAACAAGCTACAGGGCATATCGTGCTGCTTTCAAAAGAACAGAGGAATGGACGGCTAGAGGATCGCCTTTTAGCTTTGCAAGAGCGGCTGTCTTCAACGGACTTTGAATTACTTGAGAAAAAAGATGAACTAGAAAAGACGTTAGTCCGTTTACGGGAGCTTTCTGGTCCCTTTATTACTTTGTCTGCAGGATTAGCTTTTATTCCCCTCTTCGGTGATATTACAAAAGATAAGATTGAAGCCATCATGGGCCAGGCATTGCGGTCGGCTTATGAAGGAGAATATAGCCGCATTGCCGTAGATTTTACGGCTGTTGGGAAAATAGAAGAAGAAGGGGTACACAAGCTGCTCGAGCTGTTTAAGATGCTCAAATATATGAACGGGGTCCAAGTTGAGGTAGTAGGCATGAAGCCGCAGCACTCTCAAATAATGAACTCCTTTCAACGTGATTGGCCTTTTTCGTTTGCTCCTTCTTTAGCGTATATATTACAAGAGAAATAGAAAGTGCCGGGCAAAAGCCCGGCACTTCAGGTTGTTGACAAACGCTCGCTTTCTTCGTTGCTCGCCTTCCTGCGGTGCTCATGACCCTGGTAGTCACTCCGCTCCTCGTCAGGTGTCGCGCCTTGAAAGACAAACATTTTCAACTAGCCTGGATTATTGAGAATTAAGAATAGACTTCTTAAAACTCTACTCGTACTTGCTGCAATTCTTCCTCTGTCTTTTCTGTAAAGGTATAGCCGAGTTCTTTTAACTGGTCGCATATCGTTGGAGCAACCGAGTCATCGACGATCAGAAATGTTTGATCGAATTGCATTTTATCTTTAATGGAAGCGAGCAAATCGAATAAAGCACTCGTTCTTTCTTCTTTAAGGGACTTCGTTAACGCAGAAGTTTCTGTTGTCACTGGTACAATCCAAAGTTCACATTGATTCGGCACCTTGAGCAGCTGTTCGAATACTTCTGCTTTTTCAAGCGGTGTCCGCAATGTTTCATCATGAATTTCATATACACGTTTAGATGACAAGTCTTTTTCTTTAAATGGAAAGTTTCCTTGTTCATCGAATACTTTTATCTCTAATTTAGAAGCCTGAGGCGTTTGGTTTTCCTGCGCATTTTGTTTTAAATGGCTGGTCATGTTTCTCTCTCCTTTTCCTTCTTCCCCCGATATGTGTATAAAAGGGATCTGCTATTCTATTCCCTTTTTGAGAAGAAGAAAACCTATTAGACACTTGCTAATTTTTGGAGAGTATCGGCCACTTCACTAAGTGTACGGACTGTATAAGTAGGCTTGGCTCCTTCTACTTTTCTATCATCACCATGGTCAATGAGAATGGAGTCCATGCCAACACGAGTGGCGCCAAGAATATCTGTTCCTAAGTTATCACCGATCATGATCGCATCTTCAGGCGATACATCCATCAGTTTTAGTGCATGAGCAAAAATAGAAGGGTCGGGTTTTCCGAATCCAAAGTTTCCAGAAATAACGATATGTTCAAAATAAGGCACAAGCTCTGGCGTCATCGTTAACTTTTCTAATTGAAGGGATGGAGCGCCATTCGTTAAAAGTAAAAGTCGAAAATCATTTTCTTTCAGCTTATCAAGGACTTCAATCGTGTCATCATATAAGAAAGGAGAGTAGCGGCGTACTTCCCGGAATCGTTCTCTTGCCCATTCTTCCGCGCCTTGAATGCCGACGGACTCTAAGCCTTTTCTCCATGTATTTAATTGATAATCGTTAATATCTTTGCCCATCTGGCGCAGCTGCCAGTGGTGAACGTCCCCGAAATCTCCCCAAAGTCCTTCAAATGGATTAATGCCGAGGTGAAGCGTGACCGGGTAAAAAGAATAGGTTTGATATTGCTCCCTAGCCGCTTCTCTAACAGAAGATTCAATCGTGTCCTTATTCACTCCGTATTTCTGTTCCAAGTCACCGCATGTTACATCAAAGGCGGTCTGAATGCTTTTGCGATCATTCAAAAGTGTGTCATCTAAATCAAAAAAGACTGCTTTTTTCATTCTATAAAGGCTCCCTTTCAAACATAATGTTGAACCTAATTCTACACAAATGTGAAAACTCCTGCAAAACAAATTAAAGCCGCCTAATGAAAAGACGGCTTTGATTTGTAGAAAAACCCTACTCTACATACCATCAGGCTGACTGAAAGCGTTTGTCTTTCGAGGAGCGAAAACTGGCGAGGAGCGGGTCAGGAGCACTGCAGACAGGCGAGAAACGAAGAAAGCGGACGTTTGTCAACAGCTTGGAAGCCACCTTAATTGAAAGTGGCTTCATTCTTTTTCCCTCTAAAAAATGAGAACAAAGAGGGGATTCGATATTTAGGCGGTTCTCTTTTAATCGCTGGAGGCTGGAGGCTGTTTAGCAGGAGGCGATCACGAATGGCTATTTCTTGATGCTCTAATTTTTCCTGCATCCATCTTTGGTGCTGGGCAAGTTCTTTGACGAGCTCCTTATTTATTGCAATTAATGTCTCCTGCTGTTGCTCGAGGCGGGCGATCCGTTCATATAATTCATGGTTTTCAACTGGTGCTTGTATGGGTTTCACTGGTTCTTCCTTTTTTTTAGGCTCCATTTTCATTGCCAGCTCAATCGCTGCTTCAAGTGTCATATTTTGTTCTTGTATAAGTTTCAGCAGGCGCTGGACGGTAATAATATCCTTTTGATAAAAGACGCGGGAGTTATTTAACCCTCTGTCGAAGCGATAACCGGCAGCTTCTAATGCTGATGAATATTTTCGCAGCGTACTTGCGCCGACCCCAAGGCTTTTGGCTACTTCTGAGCTGAAATAAGCCTGTTCCATTTCCATCCCTCCGTTAAATAGTGGTGTGACCTTCCTCAAGCGGCTGTTTCCGGGACAATAGACTGTTATTAACTCTTTCCATATAGACTTCTGAATTCCTTTCACTAGTTTTGTTGATTGATCAGTAGTTTTGTCGAGAAGAGCCTAAAAGAATTTGCTGATCTTCTCTGTTGAAAAAGTAAGGAGAAGGGTATATATAAAGGGTATTAATCTAATAGTGGGTGGACTGCTTATGAGGCTGAAGAAATGGACGTATTCCCGGCGGTATAACATTAAAGCTATTTTTGATAAATTTCCTCATTCTAACGTTATTTTTCGTACAATTAATCAGTTTTATTTTGTTTACATTGTTAACTGGTCAGAGAAAGATCCGGTCGTAACGAAAGCGGATTTAGAACAAATGGAACAGTTGTTAAATGAGGAGATGGGAACTGCGTTCTTTTATCATCAGCGAAAGTCGCAGATAAGGAAGACGGAGCGAATGGAGGAAAAGCCGAGTGAAAAAAGCAATGATTATCGCTAATCCCTCTTCAGGCAAAGAAGAGGCAGAAATATATGTGAAAAGGGTTGAGCAGCAGCTTAAGTATAGCGGCTATCAAACTGAAGCGAAGTTAACGACTAAAGAAGGGGACGCAGCAGTGTGGGCAGCAGAAGCTTGTGCCTGTGGGTATGAAACGGTTATTTCCATCGGGGGAGATGGGACTGTCAATGAAGTAGTCAACGGCCTGGCAGAAAAAGAACAAAGGCCATCACTCGGCATCGTCCCGCTTGGCACAGTGAATGATTTTGCCAGAGCCTTGAATGTCCCGCTCGAGCCTGAAGAAGCTATTACGATTATTGGACAGGGAAGGCTTCAAAAGGCAGATATCGGCAAAGCGAATGATCGTTATTTTTTAAATATCACAGCACTCGGAGATATGGCTGAATCAACAGCGGAAGTATCAGCTGAACAAAAAACAGCTCTTGGTTCGTTTGCTTATTTTTTAGAAGGAGCTAAAACACTTGTCCATAAACATCCGATCGAGATAACGGTGGGAAGTGGGGAACAAGAGTGGACAGGGAAAGCCTTACTGTTTCTTGCTGCTTTAACGAACTCTGTCGGCGGTTTTGAACGTATGGCGCCCAACGCAGAAGTAGATGATGGGAAGCTCCACTGTTTCATTATAAAAGACACTTCTTTGCCACGGCTTGTGCGGATTGCCACTAATCTATTAAAAGGCGATTTAAAAGAAGATCCGGATGTCCTTTATTTTCGTGCCAATCCGGTAAAGATATCCTCCAAAGAGCCTTTAAAAGCTAATATAGACGGTGACATTGGAGGGGAAGCGCCGCTTACTCTTCAAGTGCTGCGAAAACATATTGATGTATGGGTCCCTTAATGGGCTGCAAAGAAAAAACGGATTGAAGTCTAGGCCAATCGACTTTCAATCCGTTTTTTTGTCCATGATTAGCCAATGATCTTGGTTGATATGTCGTCTTCTTTTAACTTTTTTACATCACCAGTGCTTTCCTTGGCTGGAAAAAGCAAGCTGAAAATAATTCCAAAGAAAGCGGCGATAAAGAAGGTCGTAAAGCGGGAAGAAATGATCGCTTCGAGCGGCGTTGAAATCCAAACAATCGTACTGATAAATCCAGCAAGGATCGTGGCGATAACGCCAATTCCGGAATAACGCTTCCAGAAGAAAGTGAGAATAATAGCGGGCGATAGCGTACAGCCGACTCCTGCCCATGCCCAGCTGACAACGAGATAAACAAGAGATTTAGACGTTAACGCAATGAGCAGACCTAGCAGCCCAGCTCCGATAATTGTTAGTCTTGACACCATAACGAGCTGCTTCTCCGTCATTTTTTTGCCAAGTGCATTGTTTACGATGTCTTCACTAACGGAACTGGTAATAACAAGGAGCTGAGAGTCAGCGGTAGAGATAATCGCTGCCAGGATTCCTGAAAGTAAAATGCCAGCCATCCATGGCGGAAGTAAATCTAACACCATAAAGGGCAAAATCGTTTCTACATCGGCAAAATTCTGTCCCTGATATAAAGTGAGAGCGGTCAAACCAATCATAAAGGCGCCGCTATATGCGAGAATAGTCCAAATGATGGCAACCCGGCTGGCTATTTTGGCTTCTTTTTTATTTTTCAAAGCCATGAAGCGGGCGCTAAGCTGGGGCTGGCCGCCGAGAAAACCAAAGAACCAGGCGAAGTTATTAAAGAGAAGAAGACCGAGAGCAAATCCGATGGCTCCGCCTGTCCACGAGTCCATCGTTGGTCCGGCAGCAGTTAAGGCTGCACTGATAGACAAATCGTTTGCGTAAATATGGAAAAGGGCGACGATTGGCAGCACCACAAGAGTGACAAGCATCATAAGGCTTTGAATCATATCTGTCCACACGACGGCTGTGAATCCACCGAGATAAGAGAGGAGAATAACGATCACCAGACTAAGAAGAGCGCCTACAGTAGGGTTGATATTAAAGACAGTGAATAAGGTTTTACCGGCACCAGCAATTTGTGCACCGAAATAAAACATCATAAAGCTAACGATCAAAATAGTAGACATCCAGAGAATGATTTTTCCGTGGCTTCCGAAACGTTTGGCTAAATAACCGGGCAATGTCATGACTTGGTGCTCTTCCGCTTCCTTCATAAATCGCTCTGCTAAGAAGAGCCAGGAGAACACAATTCCTAAAGAGATTCCGACAGCTACCCATACGCCGGAAAGGCCAGTAGCAAATACAAAGCCGGTATAGCCGAGGAGGAGCCAAGCTGATTCTCCGGTCGCTCTTTCTGAGAAAGCGAGCGCCCAGCCTGGCAGCCTTTTACCGCCAAGAAGAAAGGAAGCATGATCCATTTCTCTGCGGCTAAATAAGTAACCGGCACCAAGCATAAGCAAGCAATAAAGAATGAATTCAACCATTATGATCGTATGCATATCTCTTCAGTCCTTTCAGAGTTTTTTAATAGTTTTTATAACTCTACTTCCAGACCGATTCCTTGCTCGACAGCTTTTTCATAGATGACGGAAGCGGCAATTACATCAAATAAAGCCATGCCAGTTGATTTAAAGACGATTGGTTTTTCTGTGCTTAATGGAGGAGTTACTTTGCTTGTAACGACACTCGAGAATGGAATCACTTGTGACTCTGTTAGCCAGCGGCTTTTCAATGGATCGATTACGTCTCCTGACTCTTGAATAGCATCAAGCGTATCAATAAAGAGATGATCCGCTTTTTTGAAAAGCTCTTCAGGAAGCTCACGCATGCATGGCTGAAAAGAACCGACACCAATCACTAGCTTGCCGTTATATAGACCTGGATCATTTGGCAGAACGGGTGTATGAGAGGTAGTAGCAGTAACGATCATATCAGCTCGGCTAATGACTTCATCAGGTTGATGTTTAATATGAATGTTGACATGGGGTGAAATGTGAGATTTTATCTTCTCGGAAAAAGCTGCGGCCTTTTCAGGTGTCCGATTAAACAAATAGATGTCTTGAATAGGACGCTCCAGGCATATGGCTGCCAACTGATAAAAGCCTTGTACACCGGTACCGATTAATCCGACAGAATGGGCATCTTCTGGAGCTAAATAACGGGCAGCCAATCCTCCTAAGGCTCCCGTGCGGAGACCAGTTAAATAGGTGCCGTTTAGTAAAGCTTTTGTTGTACCGTTATTCCCATCAGTCAGGATCATCATCCCTTGTGTAACAGGAGAGGAGCGATTATGCGGAAATACACTGACGATTTTAGTGCCGAATGATTGGTTGGCATAACAAGGCATGAGCAGAAGTGTGTCTTCGTTATGAGACAAGTGTGTTCTGGCATCCATTTGAAACTGTTCCTTGTCATAGATCTCATAAGCTGTTTTCACGGCCTCTATGATGTCTGCCATGCTGGCGGCTTGCTGCATGTGTTTTTCGCTTAGTAGTAGCAAGTGATTCACTCCTTTATCCAGATGGTCAATTACACAATAGCGTGCTCTAACACTAAATCATTTTCCGCAAATCTTTCTACGCGAAGCGGAGTTAAATCGAGCGTTTCATAGGCCCCTTTGTAAATAAGTTCCGCTAATCCGAGTCCAACGCCGGGGGCCTGCTGCATGCCATGCCCGCTAAACCCAAGGGCTACGTAATAACCTTTCATGTCAGGATGCTCTCCGATAATGGCATTTTGATCCTCAGTGTTAAAGTCATATAAGCCTGCCCAGCCAGTTTCGAGCTTGACGCTTTCAAAGTTTGGAACACGGTGGGCAAGAACCGGCCAAAGTTCTTCAAAGTAAGAGCGTTTCCAGGAAAAATCAATTCCCGGTTTTACATCTTCCGAGTAGCCCGTAATGACACGGTCTCCTTCATGTCGGAAATATACGCCAGTTGGATCAATCGTCAACGGCAATGGTTTTTCAAGCGGAGCTGCCGGATCAAATTGAAATATCTGTCTTTTTAAAGGGATCACTGGCAAGGAAAGACCGATTTTCTCACTCAATATCGCTCCCCAGGCTCCAGCACAATTAATGACGATCGGCGCTTTATATTCTTCGCCGTCGAGTAAGCGAACCCCTGTGACTCGGCCGTTTTCTGTTAAAAAAGTATCCACTTCTTTGGAGACGTAATCAACACCAAGTTTTTGGGCGTTTTTCTTATAGGTCTGCATGACTGAGTAAGCATCAAGATAACCGTCTTCAGCGCAATACAGGCCGCCTGCCAGATCCTCTATTTGCAATTCCGGTATGATCGAATGAAGTTCGCTGGCAGAAAGAAATTGCGAAGGTACACCAAGCTCGTTTTGAAGCCGTTTTTGACTTTCGATGGCTGGAAGCATTTCTTTTTTGGCTAAAAACAAGTAGCCCCTTTGCTGGAAATCAATTTTTGCTGGTTCCCCATCTATCGCCATGTCTTTCGAAAAAGTCTGGTATTTCTGCAGGCTAAAACGGCTTAATTTAATGTTAACGGCTGTCGTGAATAGCTGCCGGATACCGCCTGCGCTGCGAGGGGTAGAGGAAAACTCATAAATGGGATCTTTTTCAAACACTTTAATATCGCCTTCAAAACCAATTTTGTGTAAAGAGTAAGCGGTGCTTGAACCCATCACTCCGCCGCCTACAATAATAATATCTGCTTGATTCATATAAGAACCTCCTCTGTGCCATACCAGCACTTTTTGAATTATTTCTCATTATATTCGGTAAGCGCTTTCATACAATGTGCAAATTATACAAAAATATGGTAAAATAACTAGGGAAATTAATCTGAATATTGAGAATAGTTTGTTGAAATGAAGTAACGACCGAGGTGAAGCAATGAAATTTTTTGAACAAATTGCCCAATCAATTGTAGAAAAAACATCTGCTGCCTTAGATGTTTCGATGAGTATTACGGATGCAAAAGGGACGATCATTGGCTGCAACAATGTGGAAAGGTTAGGTTCTTATCATGTTGTGACAGAAGAAGTAACCAAAGCTGGGCGATCTGTTATTTTTACGAAAGAAAATGTAGCAGGCAGGGAAAATGTATTGCCTGGTGTGGCTACACCCATACGCTTTCAGCAGCAAATTATTGGCGTACTAGGCATCATTGGGGAACCTGATGAAGTAGGGAAGTATGTAGAGTTTGTCCGAACTCATGTAGAGATGCTGCTCCAAGAGTCTTTTCGGACAGAAACGTTCTACCTTCAAATGAAAACAACAGAGCTATTTATCCAGCATCTCATTCACTTTAAGGAATGGGATAATGAAGGAACACTTCAAAATTATTGTGAGATGTCAGGCTTTCATTTTGACCGGCCCCGCATGTGCATTTTAATTGATATAGAAGCACTGCAAACAGCAAAAAGAGAGAAAAAAGCAGTAAGGATTTCACAATATGATTTGTTTCAGATTATTAGCAACTATCTCGAGGATCACGCTCAGGATATTATTAGTCCGATTAACTCAGGGCAGTGGATTGTACTAAAATATATCGATCACTATGATCTGTCGAAAACTAGACGTCAATGTGAACAAGCGCTGCGAGCTCTGAAGAAATTTCTTCAAAACCAGCTTGCTCCTAGTCATGTCTCGATCGCTTACGGAAAAAGCTATGAAGGCTTTGCAGGAGTTAGTCGATCGTATCAGCAAGCGTTACAAACATTATCAACGGGCAAGCAGAATAAAAAAAGTCCATCCGGAGTTTACGCTTTTGACGATTGGACTATTTTATTACATACACTCATCCAGGAAATCAAACCGGCCTTTGCTGAAACACTTGCTGATTATGTTGAAAAGCTCTTGTCTCATTCGAATGCACCAGTACTTGTTGAAAGTTTTCTTGTCTATTGTGAACAAGGCTTGAATGTTAGCAGAGCAGCCAGAAAGTTATTTGTTCATCGCAACACTCTCTTATACCGCCTGAACCAATTAAACGAAATTCTCTCTATCGATACCCAATCTTTTGAACAAAGCATGCTTTTATATATGGCTCTCAAACAAAACAAGGCTATGAAACAACCCATACAAGTGACATGAAAAAACTGTTTCGCGGCAGGCGAAACAGTTTGTAAGGCTACAGCGCCATTTCTGTTTGGGCAGGGAGGAGCTTTCCGGGGTTTAAAATATTGTCAGGGTCAAGCAAGCTCTTGATGCTGGCCATTACAGCTAGTGCTTCTCCATGCTCTTTTTGTTGGTATTTCATTTTACCAAGGCCGACGCCGTGCTCGCCTGTACAGGTCCCTCCAAGTGTTAAGGCAAACGTTACAATTTCTTCATTCAACAATTCTATCTTATGAAGTTGTTCCGGGTCCTGCGGATCAAATAAAGTAAGAGTATGAAAGTTTCCATCTCCAATGTGTCCGAGAACAGCGCCATCTAATCCGTGTGCTTTAATCCGTGTCCGTGCATAGTCGACCATTTCGGCGAGTTTGGATATGGGCACACATACGTCCGTGTTGATAGTGTGCAATTTTGGATTGCTATGGCGGAAAGCGTAGGATAAGTCGTGACGGGCTTTCCAAAGCTGGGCTCTTTTCAAGCTATCCTTCTCGAATGTAAAGGATCGGCACTCCTGTTCTGCCAATAATTCTTGAACGAACTGGGCGTCTGCTTCATTTCCGGCATCATTGCCATGAAACTCAAGAAATAAAGACGGCTCTTCAGGAAAGCTGGTTCCGCTAAAAGCATTTACCTGAGCGATAGAGCGATCATCAACAAGCTCCATACGGGCGATTGGAATACCGGCCGTTAAAATAGAAACAGCGGCTTCTACACAGTGCTTTACAGTAGGAAAGCAAGCTCTAGCAGCCATGATAGATTCAGGGATGCCGTGCAGCTTCAAAGTGATTTCAGTAAATAGTCCAAGTGTACCCTCTGAACCAGCAAATAAGCTATTTAAATGATAGCCAGAGGAAGATTTTTTGGCAAGTGAGCCGGTGTGAATAAGCCTGCCATCGGCGAGGACGACTTCTAGATCAAGAATTTGATCTTTCATTACGCCATACCGTACTGCTTGAGTACCGCTTGCATTCGTAGCTGTCATGCCGCCGATTGTGGCATCGGCTCCAGGATCAACCGGAAAAAAGAGCCCATGCTTGTTCAGTTCCTGATTTAATTGCATTCTTGTAACACCGGGCTGCACTTTTACAATCAAATCCTCCGGCCGCAGTTCAATAATTTGGTTCATTTGACTAAAATCGATAGAGATTCCGCGATGCACAGGAATAGCATGACCTTCAAGTCCGGAACCGATGCCAAATGGGACGACTGGAATTTTATGTTCTTTGGCAAATAGAACGACCTTTTGCACGTCTTCTGAAGAGGCTGGAAAAACGACAACATCAGGCAGAACAGGCTCAAAATGTGACTCGTCCTTACTGTGGTGCTCTAATATCGTTTCGTTTACTGTTACTTTTCCTTGACCAATTAAACCGGTTAGCTTTTCAACAAGGATCATTTTTCCACCACTTTCGTATAAAGAATTTTTAAAATATTCATTTATTGGAATGATAGCATATGAAATAATGACTGTATACTGAATACTGTCTATAATTCCCAGATTGAGGCGGTGTTGCTTCTGTTCAGATACTCAAAGTTTTAGAGATGGCGGTTTACAAAAAAATCGCCCGAGTTAACGGGCGATTTATGAAAGGATAAACGATAGACAAATCAAATTTATTCAGAAAGGGCAGCAAGCTTTTGATTGAGCTCCTGCAGCTCTTTTTCCATGCGTACTAGCTGTTCTTCAGCTTTTGTGACGCCATGCCCTGTAGATTCAAGCTTTTCAATATCTCCTTGGACACGGATATAGTCCATTTTTAATTCAGCGATTCTAGATTCGATTTCAGATTTCGTCATGACTTTTTCTCCTTTATCATTTTCTTATATATTAAGGGAGAGAAAGAGCCAATAGCAACTTTAAAAAAACGGAGGGTGACTATGCTTGGATTAAATGTAAAGCTGCCCGTGTGGCAGGCACCGATGGCCGGAGTGTCGACGCCTGAGTTAACGGCGGCCGCTTCAAATGCTGGTGTGCTTGGTAATATTGGCGCCGGTTATTTATCAGGAGAACAAACAGAGGCATTTATCCAGCGTGTGAAACAGCTGACAAATGCAGCTTTTGGCATCAACTTGTTTGTTCCGGAACGCTCAGAAGCAAGCCAGGAAAGAGTGGAAACCGCTCACCAGCTGCTTTCTCCGTACAGAAAGGAGCTAGGTATAAAAGAAAAGGCAAGTGACGTAACTTTTGGGCCTTCAGCTTTTGACGAGCAGCTTGCTGTTGTGCTGCAAGAAAAAGTAAAAGTGTGCTCCTTTACCTTTGGATTGCCTCCACAGAAAGCATTGGAGCAATTAAAAGAGCGCGGAATCGTCACCGTTGGAACAGCTACAACAGTAGCTGAAGCTGTTGCTTATGAACAAGGAGGGGTAGATGCCATTGTCGTACAGGGAAGTGAGGCAGGCGGACACCGGGGCACCTTTCAGCAGCCAGAAAGCATGGTTGGATTGATGGCTTTGCTTCCTCAGGTCGTGCAAGAAGTGCAAATTCCTGTTGTGGCAGCAGGAGGAATCATGAATGGAAGAGGTGTAGCAGCTGCTCTCTGCCTTGGTGCTTCCGCGGTTCAGCTTGGTACGGCATTTTTAGTAACAGAGGAAAGCGCTGCTCATCCGCTTCACAAAGAAGCGATTTTGTCCGCAGATGAAACGGATGCCGTATTTACAAGAGCCTTTTCAGGGAAGACAGCCCGTGGCATCTCCAACAGGTTTATTAAAGAAATGAAGGAACACGAGGAACAGTTTTTACCTTATCCGCTGCAAAATACGCTAACACAGAGGATTAGAAAGCAGGCGGGAAAACAAAACAACAAAGAGTATATGTCTCTTTGGTCAGGTCAAGGAACAAGGCTCAGTAAACGACAAACTGTTCAGGAATTGGTTGAAAGGCTGAAAGAGGAAACGGACGACGCTTTGCTGGCGGCTAGCCAGACATTACAGAATATAAAAAGAAGCCGTTTAATGAAACCATAATAAAATGAAAAGAGATCAGCCAGTCAACGGCTGATCTCTTTTCATTATGGATAAACGCTCGCCTTCTTCGCTGCTCAAGTCAAATTTTACACTTTGAAAGTAAGCGTTTTCAATAAGCCTGGTGACATACAAATCATTTTTGTCTGCGCCCCAGACGGGTCTTTTAAGTATATGAATTAATAAAATTGTACAAAGTCGAAGGCTAGATTTAAGAAGAATAGGGAATGAACAGCGGCAAAGATTAATGCTTGCTTATTTAATTTTTTTGTGATTGCTGGATTCATAAATATCACCCCGTTAAAAGTTTGTAGGTTTATTATATAACCATTTTCACAAAATTTCAAAACTTTTTTAACGAATTTGTCACATTTTTTTTGATTTGGGACTTGACTTATTTTTAATATGGAAAACATCTCCCTTTTTTACAAAAAGAAAGGCAAAACCAAAGCTTTGGTTTTGCCCTTATAAGATAGGAGAAAGCAATCTTGAGATAGATTCTTTAAATTTAATGAAGGTTTTGCGGCTTTTATATAATTCAGGAGTTAACTCAAAACACAATTCCATATCTTTTTCAAATATCTTTGCTAGTTTCTGACCTGTTTCATGGTGGTAAATAAAAGCATTCACTTCAAAATTCAGGCGGAAGCTGCGCACGTCAATATTAGCCGTTCCGACAGAGCTTAGTTTTTTGTCCACGACAATAGTCTTAGCGTGAATAAAGCCAGCATCGTAAATATAGGTTCTCGCACCGGCTTTAATCAGCTCGCCGATGTAGGAATAGGTAGCCCAGTAAACAAACAGATGATCCGGTTTATTAGGAATCATAATTCGTACATCCACTCCCGAAAGCGCAGCAATACGAAGAGCATCTAGAAGGCTGGCATCAGGAATGAAGTAAGGTGTTTGAATATAAACAGACTCTCTTGCTGATGAAATCATTTTAATGTAGCCGTTTTTAATTTGTTCCCACTCTGAATCCGGTCCGCTCGTTACAATTTGCATCGATACATCATTATGAGAGGGCTTACGTGGAAAGTAAGTATCAGAATAATGAAAATCATGACGCTGTGATGCTTGGTTCCAATCCAAAATAAACCGGGTTTGAATAGAATGAACAGCTGTTCCTTCGATCCGTAAATGAGTATCTCTCCAGTAGCCGAACTTTGGGTTAAGCCCGAGATACTCGTCGCCGATATTGAACCCGCCGACATAGCCGATTTCACCATCAATAATGACAAGCTTGCGATGATTACGGTAATTGAGGCGCAGATTAATAAAAGGGATTCTAGAAGGAAAGAAGACTTCGACGATGCCGCCAGCTTCGATTAATTCTTTGAAGTGTTTTTTGTGTACACCACGTGAGCCCATTTCGTCATATAAAACTCTTACTTCTACACCTTGCTTCGCTTTTTCTGTTAATAGCCGGACAATTTCAGAACCAAGATGATCCACACGAAAAATATAATATTGCAAATGAATATGCCGCTTTGCCTGCTTAATATCGTGAAGCAGAGCATTGAACTTATCCTTGCCGTCGATGAAAATGTCTACATGATTATCCTCTGTTAGGACAGCATCATTATTACGCAGCAGCATATAGACTAAGTCTTCATTTTCTTCCGTGTGAGGATTGCGAAAGTGGAACAATTGATTTTTAATGTTGTGCATTTGATTTTGGATCGCTGACTCAATGCCGATTTTTACTTTATCTTCCCAGTCGAATAAATGCCGTCTGCTTAAATTTTGACCAAAAATTAAATAGAGAATGAAACCGAGGATGGGGATGAAAAATAAGACCATCAGCCAAGCCCAGGTCGCGGCAGCATCACGTCTTTCCATAAAGATAACGATGATAGAAAAAGAAAAGTTCAAAAGCAAAAGAGCATAAGCGACCCAGCTCCACATGTGTAGTTCCATGATTACCACCAGCTTTATCAATAGAATGAAAAGGAATAAACAGTTGCTTAAATCTATGTTAACAAGGAAAGCCTATTATTTCTAGAAACTAAAACTAACGAAGAGTATCAAAAACCTACTTGACACATAGGAATAGATGATATAGGCTATTCGTTAGTATAAAGGAGGAAGGCATCTATGAACTTATTTTTCATCATTGCGAATGTAGTCGCTCTGCTTCTTTTGGCAGGCGTGTTATATGTTATGCAAAAAAAGCACATTTCATTTTCAAAACGAGTATTTACCGCATTAGGGATGGGAGTTGCCTTTGGCTTTATCCTGCAGATGATCTACGGACTAGAGTCGAAAACGCTACTGCAATCTACAGAATGGTTTAGCATTATTGGTACAGGTTACGTGAAGCTGTTGCAGATGGTTGTCATGCCATTAGTGTTTATTTCGATCGTTTCTGCTTTTACAAAGCTGACACTAACAACAAATCTTGGAAAAGTGGCCGGGTTGATTATTGGTTTGCTTGTAGGTACTACGGCGATCGCGGCTGCTATTGGGATTAGCGCTTCTCTCGGATTCCATCTTGAAGCTGTTCAAATTCAAGGAGGGGAAACGGAGCAGGCGCGTGGAACGGAGATTGAGCAGAAATATTCAGAAATTGAAAATCAATCTTTCCCACAAAAAATTATTGAGCTTATACCAGCTAACCCGTTTCTTGATTTTACAGGCCAGCGCAGCACCTCTACGATTGCTGTCGTGATCTTTGCTGCTTTCGTAGGCTTTGCTTACTTGGGCATTAAAAGAAAAGAACCGGAGCACGCTGAATTCTTTAAAAAGATGATCGAGGCCATCTATAGCATTGTGATGCGCATCGTTACACTTGTGTTACGCCTTACACCTTATGGAATTTTAGCGATTATGGCGAAGACAGTGGCAACGAGCAACTTTGCGGCGATTGCAAAACTCGGAGAATTTGTATTAGCCTCCTATGTAGCGCTTGCCATCATGTTTATTATTCATTTACTCATTTTAACTTTAGTCGGATTAAATCCAATGATTTACGTGAAAAAGGCATTGCCGGTCTTGTCCTTTGCCTTCACTTCTCGTTCTAGTGCAGGTACATTGCCTTTGAATATTAAAGCGCAAACGTCATCACTAGGGGTACCTGAAGGAATCGCCAATTTTGCAGGTTCATTTGGACTATCGATCGGCCAAAACGGCTGTGCAGGTGTATATCCAGCTATGCTAGCCGTTATGATTGCGCCAACTGTAGGGATCAACCCGCTCTCTCCAACCTTTATTTTGACGTTGATCGCGGTAGTGGCGATCAGCTCATTTGGAGTAGCTGGTGTTGGGGGCGGAGCTACGTTCGCCGCTATTCTCGTTTTATCAACGATGAACCTGCCTGTAGCGCTTGCCGGTCTCCTTATTTCTGTAGAGCCACTTATTGATATGGCACGGACAGCAGTGAACGTAAGTGGCAGTATGACAGCAGGGGTTGTCACAAGCCGCATTACGAAAGAGCTAGACACGACCGTTTATAACGAACAACAAGAAGTAGTGAATAGCTAAAAAAGAAGCCGGCAGCCGGCTTCTTTTTTTGCGTTCTAGGCATCTTTGCCGGGGGCTTTTTTAAAATAAATTTTTAAATTTAAGGGATTAACTACTGAAGAAAGGGGAATGTTAAAATTAAATAAATTGATAAATTTTGAAACCATTTTTTAATAGAAGCCGTAGAAGAAGTAACAAAAATTTTTTTAAAGAGGTGTGTAAATTGGGGAAAGACCATGAAAGAGTGTTAAAAATGATTGACCGGCTCACTCAATTGGGTGTTAAAGTATCAAAAACCAAATCCCGCATCGAAGTGTTCAACTCTTTAAAAAGCTACCAAGACTTAGCGGACCATGTAAAGGCCTGAAAATAAACGAAATACATAATCAAAAAATATCCCGGCTGCGAAAAGAGCCGGGATATTTTTTAGTTTAAATGATTGCATTTCATTTAGGTCTTTAATCGCCTAATTTTGTATAGTACTTAGGCGGCTTGCTTTCTTTTTTGAATGAAACGGTAGACAAGATAAATGGCAACGATGAGCAGTCCGCCTATAATCGTGATCATTGTAAAATTTTCTTCGATAAATGGTTTGGCTCGTTCACCAAGCCAGAAAATAATGATCCCTTCAATGAAAAAACGTAGCCCGCGTCCGATAAGAGACCAGATAAGAAGAACTCTAATACGAATTTTTGCAACCCCGGCAAAGATTGTGAATACTTTATAAGGAATCGGGGTAAAGCCTGCAATGAGAATAGCGAGAGGGCCGTATTTCTTAAATAGGTGTTCAACTCTTAGAATTAATTCTTCAGAAACAAATTTCAGTAAAATAGGACGGCCAAGCTTGCGACCAATAAACCAGCCAAGCAAGGCGCCGAGGACAGAGGCAACTGTCGTATATAGCGCAAAGAGGAGGGCTCGGTCAGGATCGGCAAGAGCTAAAGGCAGCAGAATAACATCTGGAGGAATAGGGAAGAAAGAAGATTCTGTAAAAGCAACGAGAATCAGTCCTAACACTCCGTATTCTAGCAGCCACTCTTCCAAATGATGAATCAACTCAGTCATGAAAAAAAATTCTCCTTTAATTAAATTAACCACAAAAAGTATATCATTATTCATTTAGATGAACCAGCAAGAGCACATTAAAAAAGTCAGCCGAGATAAGGGTCCCAGGCTGATTTTTTTAGTGAAGGGGCATAAGCGGACTCTTTGCTTTTAAAAATGGTTAATAAACTGTTTTCAATTTCGTCATCTTTTTCAAGCTGGTAACAAGTTAGACGTTTATGCCATTTATTCATTTCCACTTCATTGCTAATTACCTTGATCATTTGCTGTTCAATTGGCCGATGCATATTGAGCTCATACACGAGATGCTGCTCTTTTAAGTAATGGCAATTGATTTCCTCTTGCCCCGGTAATCTATCAAGAATAAAGACGGGCAGAGATTTTTCCAGCACTTCCGTAATGGTAATTCCGCCTGGCTTCGTAATAATAGCTGAAGCTTCATCATAGTACTGATTCATCTGCTTCCGGCAGTTCGTATAAGGAATGGCTTCTATTTTTTCATGCTGAAGAGATTGAACCTGTTCATACAGCTTCTTATTATGCCCGCACAATACTTTATAGGAATATTGAAGCGGAGCAGCAGCCAGCTGTTCAATTAATACTTTTAAATTACCGAGACCGCTATTGCCGCCGGCTATTAAAATAGATCCTTCAGACGACGAACGTGAAGGCTTGCGAAAGAAAGGATGAACCGGTATACCGGTTACAAATATTTGTTCTTGCTTTAACGAATAGCGTTTTATTAGCTGCTCTTTTGCTTCCTGATGCGGAACAAAATGAAAATCAATGTATTCTTTTCCCCATATATCATTCATAAAGAAATCTGTATATACGTTCACGACAGGGACATGAATTTTTCCTCGTTTTTTAAGATAATTAAGAAGTTTAGAAGGATAACAGTGAGTACAAATAATAACATCCGGCTGTTCCTCTTCAATGAATTTTTCCATCCGCCAGGCAAGATAGTTATCCCAAAAACAAAGGGAAAAGCGGGAAGACGTATGTTTTTTTTGATTAGATGAATAAATAAATGAATGATAAAACTTGCTATATAGAGCTGGCTTGCGGTTGATCCATTTCAAATAAGTATTCGAAATGACTGTCTCTATGCCGCTGTGAAAATGACTTAAACAGTCAACTGTCTTCACTTCGATTTCCGCTTTGATATTAGATAAATAGCCAGCGATTGCCTCAGCTGCCTTATGATGTCCGGAAGGCATACGGAAAAGGGGCAGTAATAAAACTTTCATAGGCGAAAACTCCTTTAGTGTTCGGTGCTAGCAGCTTTATTTTTAGACTTCCTCCATCTATATAGAAGTTGAATCAAGAAGCCGATGAAAAAAATAACACCGGCGATCGTTACGTAAATAGGCTTGATGGTAATATAAGAGCTCACTGTGTAGCCAATCATTATATAGAACAATACCCATATACATGAGCCCAAAACAGAAATAAAAAGGAACAAAATGAAGGGGAATTTGGATAAACCAGCAAAATAAGGGTTGAACTGTCGTATGCCTGGGATGAAGAAGCCAGTGAATAAAGACTTCTTCATATCCCAATGAAGGACGAGTTTCTTCCACCTGCTTTTGCTCATACCTACATATTTTCCATAACGATCGAGTAAAGGCTTTCCGATTTTGCGGCCAAGCAGGTAACTTGTCAGCATGCCGGAAAGAGCACCTGCTGAGATCGCTAGCCAAGCCGAGGTAAGAGGAATGCCTTGGTGCCTAGCCAAGATACCTATATAAACGAATAAGCTCTCCTCCGGTACGGGAATGCCAACGATTCCAAAAAAGCCAACAATGAATAAAATAACGAGTCCATATTGTGACAAGTAATCCAGAATTTGCGATTCCATGTTACACCTCACTCTTTTCAGGTTGATGTAACATCGTATGAATATTTACAAAATGGTAGTTTGCCGAATCTTCATCTGCCAGAAAGAGTTCCAGCGCTTTCAAAGTATTAGCAGGAGCCCGTTCATCGGCACCTAGTGTTGTGCCGCTGTCATGCAAAGTGATAATGGCACCGTTTTTTCTCTCTTTTCTTAATCGGTTGGCAAGCTTCTCAGGGTGCACGCTTTCTTTCCAATCGCCGGGGATCGCTGTCCACATAATCGTCTGCAGGGGCTTCACGGCATATAAGGTCAATGCATTGAAATGTCCCCAAGGCGGCCTGTAGTACAGGGGAGGTTCCCCTGTTATGTTTGTAATAGTCGATTGTGCATGACGCAATTGTTTTTTAAAGGCAAAAGGGGAGAACAGCCAGTTGGATCGGTGACTATCGTTATGTATACCGAGCGAGTGGCCTCTTTTATGAATTTCTTGAACGATGTGTGGATAAGTACGTGCTTTAGACCCTACAATGAAAAAAGTGGCTTTTACTTCGTGTTTTTCTAGTAAATCAAGCAGGTGGGGGGTATACATCGGATCGGGACCGTCATCAAAAGTCAAAGCGATCATATTCTCCCTTGTCCCGCGTTTATATATCCCTATTCCGAATATCCGGATGAACACCGTAGCTCCGACCGTATAAATAAAAAGGAAAAGTAAAATCAGGGCTGCTGTTATCAACAATGTTATCATTCCTTTACAAACAAACTGTTGGAGCGACTTTTTTAAAATTCGCCCTTTTAGAGAAATCTCCTGCTAAACAACCTGGCTTTGAAAAGAAAAAGAAAAAAGAGAATGAACCGGATACTATTAGCCGGTTCATTCTCTTTTCGCAATGGGCAAGTTATATTGCCTTTGATTCGGTCAGTGGAAGGGGGGGCTGTTTCTCTGGAAGAGATTGTTCCTCTAATTTCATTGGCGGCTTTTTTCGCACTTCCACATACTTAATTTGATGATCTTCCATAGCTTTGATGGTAAAGAGATAGTCCTCATAATCAATGCTGTCCCCCTGAACCGCTTCATAGTTCTCTGTAAGAATCCAACCGCCAATTGTATCGATATCTTCATCTTCCATGGAGAGGTGGAGCAATGTATTTACTTCATTAATCAATACTTTACCGTCCATAATATAGTGGGTGTCAGATACTTTCTGGATGAGCGGCACTTCGTCTGTATCAAACTCATCCTGAATTTCACCAACAATTTCTTCTAAAATATCTTCGATGGTCACTAAGCCGGATGTTCCACCGTATTCGTCCATCAACACGGCCATATGAATGCGTTCTTTTTGCAGCTTAACGAGCAATTCATGGACCGGAACAGAATCGATGACACGGATGACAGGCCGTACGTAATGCTCGAGTGAAAGCGGGCCGATTTCTTTTTGTTTTACATAGTCAGTGAGCACCTCTTTGAAGTTGACGAGACCAATAACATGGTCCTTGTCGCCATCGATGATAGGGTAGCGTGTAAATCGCTCTTCTCGTACAACATCGATGAACTCCTCAATCGTCATCTCCTTAGACAATGTCACCATTTCCGTACGTGGAACCATAATCTCTTTTGCAATGCGATCGTCAAACTCAAAAATTCTATTCACATATTTAAATTCAGAAGGGTTAATTTCACCGCTTTTTAAGCTTTCCGATAAGATCAAGCGAAGTTCTTCTTCTGTGTGTGCAGCTTCGCTTTCAGAAACAGGTTTTATTCCAAATAGGCCGGTAATTAACCGGGCTGTTCCGTTAAGTGTCCAGATAAAAGGATACATCGCTTTATAAAATATAATTAAAGGCCGGGCAAAGAGAAGAGTCAGCTCTTCTGCCTTTTGAATGGCCAATGTTTTGGGCGCAAGCTCTCCTACCACTACGTGAAGGAAAGTAATAATGAAAAAGGCTGCCCCCACAATGATCACATGGGACAAAGAAGCAGGAACGTGGAGAAAATCCATAAGCGGTCTTAACAGGCCAGCCATAGCCGGTTCTCCAATCCAGCCAAGTGCAAGAGCTGTTATCGTAATACCAAGCTGACAGGCCGATAAGTATTCATCCAAGCTGGAAATAACAAGCTTCGCAGCTGGCGCTTTCGAATGACCTTCTTCTAGCAGCTGATGAATCCGCGAGCTGCGGACTTTAACGATAGCAAATTCTGAAATAACGAAAAAAGCAGTTAAAGCGATAAGGATCACGATGAACACTAGGTTAAATATGTCCAAATAGTTTCCTCAGTCCGTCTTTAGACGGACAAGGAGTCACCTCCTGTAAAGTCAAGTTACCTGATTGACGAACCAATCTTTCACTTCAACAAGCCGCATCTTTAGGGAGGCTGGCTTATGGGAGAACTCATATTGAACCTTCATTGTCCCATCGAATCACCTCTTACCGAACTAAAATGATTATTAATAGTATAATGAATACTGATTTTTCAGTCAAATCAAAGATACTATTTTATATGTTCGCCATAAGGAGAATATGCCTGCTTATACTTACATTAGTTGCTGTAAAAACCAGGAGGCAATAGAAAAATAAATAATTAATGAAAGGATGTCATTAATTGTTGTAATCAACGGTCCGGAAGCGACTGCTGGATCAACATTTAGTTTGTATAAAATTAATGGAATAACTGTGCCGGCAAGTGTGCCGATAATAAGAGTCAGCAATAGGGAAGAACTGACAACCACTCCTAATATGGCATTTCCTTGCCAGAAAAATGCGATCAAAAAAATCAAAATGGCGCATACAATACCTATAATAAAGCCTACTCCAAACTCTCGGCCTATAAGACTTAACACAGTTTTCATATCAATGTCACGAGAGGCGAGACCACGTACTACCACAGCGAGTGATTGAGTACCAGTATTACCTGTCATTCCGGAAATCATAGGCATGAAAAAGGTAAGGGCTACTACTTGCTTTAATGTATCCTCAAAACCAGAAATAATGCTTCCAGAAACAAGACCGATAAATAGTAATAGGATGAGCCATGGCAGCCGGCGAAATGCAGCAGTGGAAGCTTTCGTATCAAAATCGATTGATTTACCAGAAGCAGAAAGCTTCTCAATGTCTTCATTTGCTTCCTTGATAACAATATCAAGGATATCGTCAAACGTCACAATCCCGACAAGCACATCATTTTCGTTAACGACAGGAATAGCGAGAAAGTCGTAGCGCTCAATCAGGCGGGCAATCTCTTCTTGGTCCGTATAAACAGAAACAGAAATGACCCGGCCATACATGACATCGCTCACTTTTTCGCTAGTATCTGCCAAGAGCAGGTCGCGATATGAAACAACGCCGACAAGTTTTTTTTGCCCGTCAATCACATATAAATAGTTGATTGTTTCTGCAAATTCAGCAAAGGTTTTTAATTTATCCACTGCTTCACGCACGGTATAAGTATCCCGAATCCAGACGAACCGGTTTGTCATCAGCCGTCCGGCTGTTTCTGGCGGGTAAGCCATCATGCTTTCAATAATAGTAGACTCTTCTTTTTTCATCCCCGCTAAAAACGACTTTATTTTTTCAGGGGACATATCATCAAGCAATGAAGCTAAGTCGTCGTTATCCATGTCATCGAGAACTTTACGCGAACGCTCTTTTCCTACTTTTTTTAGTACAGCCAGCTGATCTTCATTATCGAGCTCCTGAATCATATCCGTCAAAATAGGAATGCTGAGCTGAAGCAGAAAGCGTGTTTGATGCTTTTCAGGTAAATTTGTATAGATAGAAGCCATGTCATAAGGATGAAGTTCATCCAGTAACTTTTGAAGTTCTTTCTTTTTTCCTTCTTTTAATGCTCTTATGATCAGAAGCGTCATTTGATCTTCAGTTAAATTTGTCAGCATAGGCATCCCTCCTCGGTGAAAAAACTCATTCTTTTCCATTATAAAGCGAACGGAAAAGGAAAGTGAAAAAGAATCTTTCATATTTATTAGATTTTAACATACGAGTTTTCGAATTCTTTTGCTAAAATAGAAAGTATAACATATTGATGCGGAAAAGACGTTGTAATTTCGAGAAAATCGGGGGTCATCGCTTTGAAGAGCCAAGGGACTATGAAAGAGCTGATTTATGTTCACTTGAATACAGCTCACCAATATGCAATTTCATATGGAATTGATTTTCATGATTTTGTTCGGAGCCTCTCCCAGGAGCTGAATCATTTGTTGCTGTTAAAGCACCAATACAGCGGAGCGGATTTTAATATGCACACGAGGTTTAATTATGTGGAAGCAGAAGAGGTTAAGAAGTTACTGAAGGAGCCGATCGCCGAATATGGAGACTTCTGTTGGCTGGACTTTGATGATATGGAGGGGCTGAATGAGCTGGAGGGCCGGGAGATTGCCGAACTGCTTTACCTTGGCCACTGTAAACATCATTTAAGGGTTCCATTTTACAGTAAATTGAACAATCGCTATGCCTATCTTTCCGAAGAAGATGAATGGTTTAATAAAACATATTATCGTTATCTACCTGATTTTTATTCTATGCTCGGACAGGCGATTTCGTTCAAGCTCGGTTATTTCCGAAGTGAGAAAACGATTTTTTCTTTACGGAAGGGGAATTTATTTCCAGCTATTCCGAAAGAAATGGTAGCTTCTTTTACTGATAAAATGAAAGAAGGCATGGTTATTTCTTTGACAAAAACAGTTCAAAGCCGCGCAAAGGTCGAAGTGCCTATTTGGGTAGTGGGCGACTATATCAATATGGATGAAATGTTCGACGAGTATGTAAAGTGCTACAAGCAGGCACCTGATGGTCATTTTGAATTTGATAAAAAGACTCGCGAGTGGAGCGTGTATTTTTAAGAGAAACAAGTCCTGAATAAGTCGATGAAAGCTTATTCAGGGCTTCCTTTTGCGCTATGCGGTTGAGGCATTAATAATGTCCAAGCCGCCTTTACATACGGTACATACATAACTGAACGAAAAGCAGGCCACAGGCGGTTTCTCTTTCCAGAGTAGACGAGAAGGATGCTCTTAGCTTTTTCAACCCTTTACAGTGGGGGTTATATAGTGAACTGAACGCATAAGCAAGAGAGATAAAGAATAATCATGATAAAAAAGTAAAAGCTTGATAATTGTTTGGCAATATTTGCTTAAAAGAGGGGCAGAAGCCGGTGGTGGGAAGGGGTGCAAATCGGGAGGATAGTTGCATGTAAATTTAGTTTTTCTTTGCTTAAAGCATGATAGAATGGAAACAATGAATTTTTTCATTTAATTATTTGGAGGGTTAATATGAGAACGAAACTGTGCTTATTATATGGAGGCAAATCCGCTGAACATCAAGTGTCTTTACAAACAGCAAAAGCGGTTATTGGAGCACTTGATTTAAATAAATTTGATATTTACCCTGTTTATATTACAACAGAAGGAAATTGGATTGAAGGGAACCAACTGACTGCTCCAGTAGATCAAGTATCCGAGCTGCAGTTTGCGAGCGATGGTCAGTCATCCGCAGTGGCGCACAGTTTGATTTCTAAAAAATATGATGTGATTTTTCCGCTTTTACATGGGCCGAATGGTGAGGACGGTACTGTTCAAGGGTTACTCGAAGTAATGAACCTTCCATACGTGGGCAATGGAGTACTGGCATCGTCAGCAGGCATGGATAAAGTCATTATGAAAAATATCTTTGCTCAAGCCAATTTGCCTCAAGTTAACTATGTATGGCTTACTCGAAAAGTATGGATGGAAGATAAAGAAGCGGCTTATGAAAAAGCGGAAAAAGAGCTTGGTTATCCATGTTTTGTCAAACCGGCTAATCTTGGATCAAGTGTCGGCATTAGTAAATGTACAAACCGCGAAGAGTTAGCGGCAGCTTACGAGGAAGCGTTCCAGTTTGATCGTAAGATTATTGTAGAAGAAGGAGTCACAGCCAAAGAGCTGGAAGTTGGCTTATTAGGTAATGACGATCCCAAATGTTCCGTAATCGGGGAGATTGTTCCGAAAAAGACTTTTTATGATTACAAAGCAAAGTATGAAGATGGAAATACAGCTTTAATTATTCCGGCTGAAATACCTGAAGATGTACAAACTAATATGAAAAAGATGGCGGTTACGGCTTTCCAAGCATTGGATTGTTCAGGACTTGTCCGAGCTGACTTTTTCTTGAATGAAAAGGGTGAGCTGCTGATTAATGAAGTAAATACAATGCCTGGATTTACTCCTTTTAGTATGTTCCCTTTGCTTTGGAAGCATGCGGGCGTTGAATATCCTCTATTGATTGAAAAACTAATCGAGCTTGCAAAAGAACGATATGAGGAAAAACAGCAACTTAAATATACTTTTTAAAGGTGGACATTGATTTTATGATGCGTAAGACCATTGAACAAATAGTTAATATAATAAAGGTAGAAAATAACGTCGAAGCATTTAAAGACCGACTCGTGGAAGGGGTAGTCATCGATTCCCGAAAAGCGGTAAATGGTCAGTTGTTCGTTCCTTTTAAAGGGGAAAATACCGACGGCCACCAGTATATTAGGCAGGCCATTAAACAAGGGGCAGCGGCGGCTCTTTGGCAAAAAGACCGGCCTAACCCGCCTGCCGATTTACCGGTGTTAGTAGTAGAAGATACGTTGAAAGCATTACAGCAGCTAGCGAAAGCTTATCGGGAAGAGTTGAACGTAAAAGTTATTGGCATTACTGGCAGTAACGGAAAAACTACAACAAAAGACATGACAGCAAGCCTCCTCTCTCGAAAGTTTAAAGTACAAAAGACAGAGGGCAATTTCAATAATCATATCGGCCTGCCGCTTACGATCCTCTCTTTAAAAGAAGATACAGAAGCTGCTGTTATTGAAATGGGTATGAGCCATAAGGGAGAAATTGACTTATTGACGAAAATCGCTGCTCCAGATATAGCGATTATTACAAATATCGGAGAATCTCATTTACAGGACTTAGGCTCAAGAGAAGCAATCGCTGAGGCGAAACTTGAGATCGTAAACGGTCTTGCAGAGGATGGTACATTGATTTACCACGGAGATGAACCGCTTTTAACAGAAGCCTTACAAGAGACGGAATTAAAAACGCAAACTTTTGGATTAGATGAAAGCAATGATATGTACCCGCTCTCGATTGAAACGCTTCAAGAAGGCAGCCGGTTTCAGGTCAATGGAGCACCTGGCGTAGAATTTTTCCTTCCTATTATAGGGAGACACAATGTATTGAATGCGATGGCGGCTATGCTCGCGGCGCGTAAGCTGGGCGTTTCTTTTGAAGAGATCAAGCAGGGACTAACATCTATCGAATTAACGAAAATGCGAATGGAAATGACGAAGGGCATCAAAGGATCGAAAGTAATCAACGATGCGTACAATGCAAGCCCTACTTCAATGAGGGCAGCGATTGAGCTGACTGAAAAAATGCCTGGTTTCGAACGAAAGATCCTTGTGCTTGGAGATATGCTTGAGTTAGGACTGGATGAGGAGCTGTTCCACTATCAAGTCGGCCAAGCGGTGAACGGAGAATTTATTGACTATCTCTTCACATTCGGGCGATTAGGCCAATTTATTGCCGCTGGAGCAAAAAATTCTCTTGGAGAAGATCACATCTTTGTCTTTAACGATAAACAGGAACTAATTAAAAAATTGAAGTCCATTCTCTCGACCGGCGACTTAGTTGTAGTGAAAGCATCTCGCGGTATGAAACTCGAGGAAGTTGTAGAAGCGCTTGAAAATGAGTAACCCCCAAAATCATAGGCAGGGGAGCAACGGAATAAGAGGAGCGTTTGTCAACGGCCTGAAAGCGATTCGAATAGACTTCGTCTCCACTTCTCAACGCCAGGTGAAAATCCTGGTGTTTTCCTTTTGAAGAGGGAGGAAAAGGGGTAATCATTACCGTATATAAAAAGAAAACAACGCAAAAAGGAAATGGTGAAAAAGATGATTGGTTGTTTATGCATCCATGGTTTCACTGGAGCCCCTTATGAAGTAGAACCACTCGCTGAGTATTTGCATGAAAAAACCACTTGGAAAATCGTTGTGCCGACATTGCCTGGCCACGGAGAAACACTTTCGTTAAAAGGGATTACGTATAAACAATGGATTAAATGTGCAGAAAAAGAAATGGAAAAGCTGCTTGTTGAATGTGAGACTATCTATGTGATTGGATTTTCAATGGGCGGGTTAATTGCTGCTTACTTGGCGGAAAAATATCCTGTAGAAAAACTTATATTATTGAGCGCTGCGGCTAAATATATTAATGTAGGACAGTTGCTCAAGGATATCAAGCAAATGTGGAAAGATATGAGAAGCGGAACGTTAAGTGAAAATGAACTGTTTTTGCGTTATAAGAATAAGTTTTTGTTCACACCGCTATCAGCAGCTTGGCAGTTTCGGAAAATGGCTGCTTACAGCAAACCGCTTTTCGCTAAAATTCAAGTGCCGACTTTCATTGCTCAAGGTTTAGCGGATGGGATTGTGCCGCCTAAAAGTGCTGAGTATATCTACCGTCGTCTACCATCGAACCAGAAGGAACTTTATTACGTGCCGCATGCAAAGCACCATATTTGCCATACAGGGGAAAAGGAGCAGCTGTTTGAAAAAGTCTTTACATTTTTAAAGGGAAGTAGTAGAGTAATTTAAATATCGATTGTGTTGTAATAAACCAACAAAAATGGTATGATGACAATAACTTTTGCTCTTCATGTGAAGGGTATTTTTTGTTTGATACGGCAATCGAAATAGAAGGAGAAGAAAATATTGACGAAATTTAAAGATCTAAATTTAAGTGAAACCACTTTAAAAGCTATTGATAAAATGGGATTTGAAGAAGCAACACCAATTCAAGCACAGACAATTCCAGCAGGCCTTGAAGGCAAGGATATTATTGGTCAGGCGCAGACAGGAACAGGGAAGACAACTGCTTTTGGAGTGCCAATGATTGAAAAAATTGATACAAATAACCATACAGTACAGGGGTTAGTGATTGCTCCAACAAGGGAGTTGGCTATCCAAGTATCAGAAGAACTATACAAAATTGGGAGCGGCAAGCGCGTCGGTATTTTAGCTGTATATGGCGGCCAGGACATTCAACGCCAAATTCGCGCGTTAAAGAAACGCCCACACATCATTGTAGGTACACCTGGACGAATCTTAGATCATATTAACCGAAAAACGTTGAAGCTTGATAGCTTGCAGACACTCGTATTGGACGAGGCAGACGAAATGCTGAACATGGGCTTTATTCAAGATATCGAGGCTATTCTTTCCCATATGCCAGCCGAACGCCAAACGTTATTGTTTTCAGCGACAATGCCTAAGCAAATTCGTGCGATAGCCGAGAGATTTATGAATGATCCTGTAACGATTCGTGTGAAGACAAAGGAAATGACTGTTTCCAATATTGAACAGCACTATGTGAAGGTGCATCAGCGTGATAAGTTCGATGTGCTTTCTCGTTTGATTGATGTTCACTCACCAGAGCTTGCCATTATCTTTGGTCGTACGAAAAGACGGGTTGATGAGTTGGCTAACGCCTTAAGTCTTCGTGGTTATCAGGCAGAAGGCATTCATGGCGACTTAACTCAAGCGAAACGTTTAACTGTCCTCAAGCGTTTCAAAGAAGGAAAAATTGATGTTCTTGTGGCGACAGATGTAGCTGCCCGCGGACTTGATATTTCAGGTGTTACACATGTGTATAACTACGATATCCCGCAAGACCCGGAAAGCTACGTTCACCGAATTGGCCGTACAGGCCGTGCCGGCAAAGAAGGTGTCGCTATTACATTCGTTGAGCCGAGGGAAATGAGCTATTTAAAAGAGGTAGAAAGAACGACGAAGAAAAAAATGTCACCAATGGCTGCACCTACGTGGGATGACGCATTAGTTGGCCAGCAACAGGCAGCAGTAAATGAGCTAGAAGAGTCTGTTGCTAAGAATGATCTTTCTCAATATAAAGTATTGGCCAAGGATCTACTTGATCAGTACGATGCTGAACAGCTCGTAGCTGCTGCGTTGAAATTGATTACAAAAGAGCCAGATCGCACACCGATTCATATTACGAACGAATCTTCTCTTCCACAAAAGAAAGATAAGTTCCGTTCTAAGAACTCAAGCTCCAAAAAGCCGTATGGCAACCGTCAGGGCGGACGTTCATCTGGTGGTGGCAACCGCTCTTATAACCGAGACCGCAAAAGCAATCCAAGAAGAAAACATACTTCTCAATAAATAGTTTATGATAAGGGACTGTCCCATTAAGTTAGTGAAATGCTAACTTTTGGGCAGTCCTTTTTTAATAAGCAGATGTATGAATTTAGATAAAAAGATGAACAGAATGAAACTTTTACCTCTACTGAAACGTTAGAACAAGAAAACCATAATGAAGGCTGTGGATAGGCAATGAAAGAGCCAGAAAAAAGAATTTCACAAAAGGCTTTACGAGTTTGGAGAATATCAGGAGTCATAGGCTCAGCGTTTTTATGGCTGTTCATAATCGGAGCGGGAGCTATTATTTTTATGAAACAATGGCCTCTCTGGATTTTTTTAATTCTCATAGCTGCGGGGATAGCAGAAGTGCTGACGGTCGTTGTCATTCTGCCAAATATGCGCTGGAAGAGATGGCGGTATGAGGTAAGAGAGCAGGAGATTGAGCTGCAGCGAGGAGTGTTTATTGTTCGGCGCACACTTATCCCTATGACTCGTGTGCAGCATGTAGATACGAAGCAGGGACCGCTTTTGCGCAAATACGGACTAGGGGCTATTCAAATTTCAACGGCTGCGACGATTCATGAAATACCAGCCGTTGAGATAGAAGAAGCAGAGGAGATGAGAAAGGTGATTGCAGCTCTTGCAAGGGTGACGGAAGATGTCTGATCCTAAAAAGCTCCATCCTCTTTCCGCGGTACTCACTTTTTTTCGAGAATTAAAAAGCCTTGTCTTGCCGGTTATTTTTCTCTTTTTCATGGGAAATGGTGAAAAACATAACGTTTGGGATTACGTGCCGATCATCGGGCTAGGAGCCGTTATTTTGTTTGTTCTCGTTTCAGGTGTTATAAAGTGGCTGCGCTTTACTTATCGACTAGAAGAGAATGAGCTTAAAATTGAATATGGTCTTTTTGTAAAAAAGAAGCGATATATCCCGGTTGAGCGTATTCAAAGTCTAGATATCTCCGCAGGAATCCTCCACCGGCTGTTTGGCCTCGTTAAAATAAGAGTGGAAACAGCCGGAGCAGGCGGTGGATCAGATTCAGAAGCCGAATTGACAGCGATCACGAAAGCGGAAGCGCAGACTCTCCAGCAATTCATTAATGAGGAAAAAAGCCGGAAAGTCTTAGCGAATAAGCAGGATGCCGGTTGCGAAAAAGCAGAGAGTCGGATCGGTGGGGATATTTTTTATCGAGCTGGCCTCTTTGAACTGCTGCTGTTGGCCGCTACATCCGGTGGGATTGGTGTTGTTATTTCCGCTGTCTTCGCTTTTTTATCTCAGTTCCAGGATGTTATACCTTATGAGAAGATTTTTAAAGAAGCAGCTCATTTTTTCGAGATGGGAACGATCGTAATCGCTATACTTGTTTTTCTCGTTCTGTTTATTGCTTGGGTGATTTCCATTGGGTTAACCCTGCTAAGATATGCCGGGTTTGCGTTAAGCAAGGAAGAGGGAAACGTGGTTATTCAAAAAGGATTGCTCGAAAAACAACAGCTCACTATTCCGATGGACCGCATACAGGGAATTACTATTTTAGAAAACCCACTTAGGCAAATTTTAGGGTATTGCTCTGTTCACCTTGAAAGTGCAGGGGGAGCAGGTGAAGAAAAAGGCAGCGCAAGCATGGTCATTATGCCAATGGTGAAAAAGAAAAAGGCGTTACAAATGCTGGCAGAACTATTTCCAGATTATTGTTTCTCAGCCAGTTTGACACCTCTTCCACTGAGATCAGCAAGCAGATATATTGGAAGAGCGTGCTTATTTGCCACTCCTCCTGCCATAGCCGCAGCCTGGCTATTTTGGCCGTTTGGACTATGGGGGCTTACTGCCTTTTTGCCTGCTGTGCTTTATGGATTTGCTCGTTTTAGAGCAGCAGGGTGGAATGTTGGCGCCGGCCAGCTTACCGTAAGAACGAGGAGTGTTTCCGTGCAAACGGTTTTTATGCTCCGTCATCGTATTCAATCGCTGGAAATGATCAAAACATGGCGGCAAAGACAGAGAAAGCTAGCATCTGTTCATTCGGTTGTTAAAAGCGGAGCCGCCGGTAAAAAAATAAAAGTGACTGATGCTTCAGCTGCTGATGCAGAAGAAATATATCGGTGGTACGAGTTAAGGAAGAAGGGATAAGAGGATGATACAAGGCATTGGTATGGATATCGTAGAAATTAGCCGAATTCAAAAGCTCATTGAAAGGCAGCCAAAATTTATTGAACGTATATTAACAAAAAAGGAGCAAGAAATATTTTATAGCAGAAAGGGCCGCCGGCAATATGAATACGCTGCTGGCCGCTTTGCAGCTAAAGAAGCTTTTGCCAAAGCGCTTGGAAGCGGAATTGGTGAGACTCTTTCTTTTCAAGATATTGAAACAGCAGCAGATGAATATGGAAAACCTTATATTGAAGCGCCTCTTTCTTCGGGTGTACACTTATCGATCACGCATAGCCAAGAATATGCGGCTGCCCAAGTCATCATCGAAAAATAAATAAAAAAGAACAGCCCCTTTCGGACAATCATATTTTGGAAGGTTGTCTCATATATTTTTAATGCGAAAGGGGTTGTGGTGAAATGACAAAAAGAAGGTTAGTCTGGCTCTTATGCCTGGTTGCTTTATTTGTTCTTTCTGCCTGCGGAGCAAAATCTAAGGAAGATGTGACGAAGGATTTAAATGAAAAAGCGGAAGAGATGAAAGGGTACAAGGCTACCGCGAAAATGACGCTGCAGACAGGGGAGGAAAAGCAGGCGTATCACGTAGAAATTTGGAATAAAGACAACCATTTTTACCGTGTAGAATTATCGAATGACAAGAAGGATCAAAGTCAGATGATCTTGAAGAACGAATCGGGTGTATACGTTTTGACACCATCTTTGAATAAGAGCTTTAAATTCCAAAGTGATTGGCCAAAAAACAGCAGTCAAGCTTATTTGTTTGAGTCGCTTGTCAAAGATATTAAAAGTGACCAGGAAGCAGTATTCAAAGAAACAGACAAGCATTATGTATTTGAAACCAAGACAAGATATCCAAACAGTCACATGCTTCCTCTTCAAGAAATTACGTTCAATAAGCGTGATTTGGCCCCGGTGTCTGTTAAAGTAATGGACCCGGACCGCAAACCGGTGTTAACGGTCAGCTTTACGAAAGTAGACTTTAAGGCGAGCTTTGAGAAATCATCTTTTGATGTGAAAAAGAATATGACTGGAGCTCAATTAGAGATGCCAGTGCTTGCTCAGGAGAAAGATGAGGAGTTTACGGTTTTTTATCCGCAGGCAGAGGTTGTAGGAAGTCGTTTGATTGAGGAAAATGAAATGTTAACAGCGAATGGCAAGCGAATTGTTCTCACGTATGGAGGGGATAAGTCGTTCACCGTTGTGGAGGAAAAAGCGGCATCGCTGTCGGCAGCCTCGATCGAAACAGCGAGCATGAACGGCGAAATGGCTGATCTTGGCTTTGCTTTTGGAGAAATAACCGATCAGTCACTTTCCTGGTCTTATAAAGGCGTTGATTATATGATTGCTTCTAAAGATTTAAGTGAAGCCGAAATGATTGAAGTGGCCCGATCAATGCAAGCAGAAATGGAAAAGTAAATAAAGGTGGATGCATAAAGTTTATGATAGATGCAGAGAGTTTTGGGAACGGGAATTCGACGTTCCTTTTTCTTTTGGATAAAAGTTTAGGCGAGTGTGAATAATGAAGCCTGAACGATGAATAATCTCATTTCTAGATCAGTCAGGGGGTTTTTACCGCGACAGCCCTTGCTGTATACTTAAAATAAGGTTGCAAGAAATTGAATCTTCCAACTTCACGTATACAGATAGGAAAGAAGGGGCATGTGTTGACAGTAGAGACCAAGTTTTATCGTGATACATGGGCAGAGATCAATCTGGACCATGTTTCGTACAATGTAAGGGAAACGATTAAGTTGCTTCCTGAGGACAAAAAGTTATTTGCTGTGGTGAAGGCTAATGCTTATGGACATGGGGATGTACAAATTGCGAGAACAGCTATAGAAGCGGGGGCGCAAGGGTTAGCTGTTGCTTTCTTTGATGAGGCACTTTCTGTAAAGAAGGCAGATCTCTCCGTTCCACTGCTCGTGCTGGGAGCAAGCAATCCAGAAGCAGCCCAAATAGCGGCTGAGCAGCAAATTTCGTTAACCGTCTTTCGATTGGAATGGCTAAAGGAAGCAGAGAAATACTTAGAGGATGGCCAGGTACTTCGTGTGCATATCAAGTGCGACACAGGGATGGGAAGGCTTGGCGTCAAAACAGTAGAAGAACTGAATGAATTGGCCGCACTTATTGATGAGTCCCCGAAATTTTTCCTAGAAGGGGTATTCACTCATTTCGCTACAGCGGATGCTCTGGATACGGATTATTTCGAAGAACAATATCAGACCTTCACGAAGATGGTAGACGAGCTTAAAGTGAAGCCGGCTTTTGTTCATTGCGCCAACAGCGCCACGACACTGCGTTTTGAAAAAGCTTACTTTAATGCTGTTCGCCTCGGCATTTCGATGTATGGGCTCGCTCCGTCTAATGAAATGAAAGAGGAGCTGCCGTTTCCGTTAAAACAAGCTTTTTCTCTCCATACGAGGATCGTTCACATTAAAAAGCTGAAAAAAGGTGAAAAGATCAGCTATGGCGCCACATATGAAACACAAGGAGAAGAATGGATCGCAACATTGCCAATCGGTTATGCAGATGGCTGGCTGCGGAAGCTTCGAGGTCAGGAAGTATTAGTCGGCGGTAAAAAGGTGCCGATTGTGGGCAGGGTTTGTATGGATCAATGTATGATCCGGCTGCCGGAAGAAATGCCGGTTGGAACTCAAGTGACGCTTATCGGGAAACAGGGAGAAGAAGAAATTACCATGGATGATATTGCCCGAAAGATGGACACAATTAACTATGAGGTTCCTTGTATTATTACCGCACGCGTCCCAAGAGTTTATAAGCAGAACGGCGAAACTATCGAAGTAATAAATCCTTTGTTGAAATGAGAAATTCAATCTATATTTATCGGCGTTTTTTGGAAAAAAATTAGTGAATTTGCGCTTTTTTCTTCTGTTATTTTAAGATAACGGCTAAGAAATCTGAATTCGCCTTCCCTTGCAAAAGAAAAGATGGTATGATGAAAATGACAGTTAACGAGACGGTGTAGTGATTGGTGGAGGTGTAGTTCGTGTCTGAATCAAGCGCAACAACAGAAGTGTTAATTCGTTTGCCACAACAATTTGTTAAAGAACTAGACGGGTATGCTGAACTTGAAAAGATTAACCGTAATGAATTTATCTACAGAGCAACAAAGATGTATCTTCGTGAAAGAAAAAAGCGTCAGATTAGAGAATCTATGAGACGCGGTTACATGGAAATGGCGAAAATCAACTTGGCTATCGCTTCAGAAGCCATGCAAGCTGAGTATGAGGCTGGTAATACTGTAGAACGTTTAGTAAGTGGAGGATAATCCGTGTGATAGTTAAGCGTGGTGACGTATATTTTGCAGACCTGTCCCCTGTTGTCGGATCCGAGCAAGGCGGCGTGCGGCCTGTGCTAGTGGTTCAAAACGACATTGGGAATCGGTTCAGTCCCACTATTATTGTTGCTGCTATAACAGCGCAAATTCAAAAAGCTAAGTTGCCTACACATGTTGAAATTGATGCAAAGCGTTACGGCTTTGAACGTGATTCCGTTATCTTACTTGAGCAAATCCGGACAATCGATAAACAACGTTTAACGGATAAAATCACTCAACTTGATGAGGAAATGATGGAAAAAGTGGACGAAGCCTTGCAAATCAGCTTAGGTCTTATTCAGTTTTAAATAGACGCCCGCTAGGTTACACTAGCTGGGCGTCTTGTTTTTTTTAGAGTATTTTGCCGATAGGTGGTACTCTCGCTTTTTTATTATCGAAATAAACATTATAATGTTTATTAGTGACGATAAATATTAGCCGGTGCGAAAAAATGGAAGTGAAAATCAGTTTAGTTTTATGATTGAAGTTGTTAAAATTGAGAAAGCAGATTTGGGAATAATAAACGGACGGGGCTGCCCGGCATATAAAAATAAATTCCTTCAACCTTCTCGCATAGGGACCTGGTAATTACTATGCTTTGAACGAAAGAAAGGAGCCGGACCGTTTAGAGGACAGTCTCTACATAGAGCGGATGCGTGATCACCGAAAAAGAAGAATTGGAGTTGTCTTGATGCGTAAATTAATTTTTGACTATGTGCAAACTCATAAAAGCGAAATATTAAAAGAGTGGATTAGCCAGATGAAGCAGGACGCCGATGAGCGTGCTGTTCAAACGATGTCTGCTCAAATGTTTACAAAAACGAGCAGTGAATTTATTGAATTGCTGATTTCTAACTTTACTGAAACGGAGGAAGAGTTTCAGTCGAAGGTAGTGGGATTCGCTGAAAAAATTGTCAGATTAGGATGGCCGCTGACTATTGTAACACTTGGGCTGCGTACGTTCAGTCACATCGTAGCAGAAGGATTGCAAAAGGAAGAATTAGTCGGACAGCATAATTTTATCGAGTATTCTTTTGAGTTTGAGCGCTGGATGTTCCCTTTGTATAACACGATTATTGATACTTACGCTGACACATGGGAGCGCACCGTTTCTTTACAAAAGATTGCCTTGCAGGAACTATCTGCTCCTCTTATCCCAGTTTTTGAAAAGATATCAGTCATGCCCCTTGTAGGGACGATTGATACGGAAAGAGCTAAGCTTATTATGGAAAACTTGCTGGATGGGGTTGTGAAACACCGTTCAGAAGTGGTCTTAATTGATATTACAGGCGTCCCGGTTGTCGATACGATGGTAGCCCATCATATCATCCAGGCGGCGGATGCTGTTCGACTTGTTGGTGCTAAATGCATGATTGTCGGCATTCGGCCGGAAATCGCCCAAACCATCGTCACTCTTGGTATTAATCTAGATCAGGTTATTACAACAAGTACGTTGAAAAAAGGAATTGAAGAAGCCTTAGAGATGACGGAAAGAAAAATCATCGAAGTGGAGGAAGAAAGATGAGAATACCAATTTTAAAACTTCATGATTGTTTACTAATTTCGATACAATGGGAACTCGATGATCAAACAGCCCTGCAATTCCAAGAAGATTTATTGCATAAAATCCACGAAACGAGCGCAAGAGGGGTAGTGATTGATTTAACCTCGATTGACTTTATTGATTCTTTTATCGCGAAAGTGCTCGGAGATGTAATTAGCATGTCAAAGCTTATGGGAGCGAAAGTAGTGATCACAGGAATTCAGCCCGCCGTTGCTATTACCTTGATCGAATTGGGTATACGCCTTGAAGATGTCTTGACAGCTCTTGATTTAGAAAAAGGTTTGGAGAAACTTCAACGGGAACTGGAGGACTAATCTATGGATTCTTGCGTCAAGATTACAAATGAATGGGACATCGTAGCTGCAAGGCAGCTCGGCAGGAATGTAGCCAAAGACCTAGGATTTGGCACAGTCGACCAGGCCCGTATCACGACAGCTATTAGTGAGCTGGCGCGTAATATTTACCTTTATGCCGGCCAGGGCCAGGTATGCATAGAAAAGACAGAGGCTGCTGGAAAAGTCGGATTAATCATTATTTCAGAGGATCAGGGACCTGGTATTCAAGATCTTCGTAAAGCGATGGAAGACGGTTTTTCTACCTCTGGAGGACTTGGAGCCGGTTTGCCCGGCGTGAAACGCCTTGTAGATGAGTTTACGATTGACTCTACTCCAGGGGAGGGTACACTTATTAGGGCAATCAAGTGGCTCCGTTAAGGAGGGCAAGTATGGAATTTAGGGAAGTAATGCAGGAAAAATATAAAGAAATTCTTGAGAGTTACATGAAGGACCAAAATGAGCAGGCATTGTATCTCAGTCAAAAATTCAGCAGGAAATCCATTGAGCACAAAATCTCTCCTGAAGAAATTATTAGCCTTCATAAAACAGCTCTATTAGATCTTGGAATAGAGTTTTCCGAGGCGATGCTCCCTTCTTTCGACATTTTGCTTGAAGTCATGATGGCATATGGTCTTGCTTATCGTGAGCATCAAAATCTGCGCACCATTCAGCAGGAGTTGAAAAGTGAGATCGAAGTGGCAGCTAATATGCAGCAAACACTTCTGGGGACACAAGTTCCTGATGTGGATTGTCTTGATATTGGGGCCATTAGTGTACCAGCAAGACAAATGAGTGGGGATTATTATCATTTTGTCCAGGATGAACAGGGCGCTGTCAGTGTTGCAATTGCGGATGTTATTGGAAAAGGAATACCAGCAGCGCTTTGTATGTCTATGATTAAATACTCAATGGACAGTCTGCCAGAGGGACAATATGAACCGAGCCAGGTGCTTGAAAGCTTAAATAGAGTAGTAGAACAGAATGTAGACCCCACAATGTTTATTACGATGTTCTATGGAATGTACAATACAGTGAATCATACATTCTATTATTCTTCTGCAGGTCATGAACCCGGCTTCTTTTATGACCACGAGACAAAGGATTTTAAAGAGTTGTACGCGAAAGGCTTACTGCTTGGCGTAAGTAAGAAAACAAAGTACCGTCAATTCGAGAAGAAAGTGGAAGTAGGAGATATTATCCTGCTTATGTCTGATGGTGTAACGGAGTGTCGAACAGAGGAAGGTTTTATAGAAGTAGATACCCTAAAGGGATATATTCAAAAGTATATTCATCTAGAAGCCCAGGAAATTGCGGATAAAGTATATAAAGAGCTTGAGTTTTTGCAAGGTTTTCAGTTGCGTGATGATTTTACCTTGATTATTTTAAAGAGAATCAAATAAGGAAAGGTTTATGTTCTTTTAAGCTGGGTATACTTTAAAAACAGTGGAGTAATAAAGAAGAGGTGGGTTTAAAATGAACATTACAATTGATGTGAAAGAAACAGAACTACAAACAAAAGTGAGAATCGCTGGAGAAATTGATGCATATACAGCACCAAAGCTTCGTGAGACTGTATTTCCATATACCGAGAAAGAAACATCTAACATAGTCGTTGATTTATCAGAAGTATCTTATATGGACAGCACAGGCTTAGGAGTATTCGTGGGGCTTTTCAAGAGCTTAAATGCCAACGGAGGTACTCTGCAGTTGATTGGTTTGTCAGAACGCTTAAGAAGATTGTTCGATATTACCGGCCTTGCAGACATTATGAATATTAATTCCGAAGTAGAAGGTGGCGTTTGATAATGGAGGCGTTTGATTACATCGAAATGAAAATCCCGGCCAAACCGGAATTTGTGGGCGTTATTAGATTGACGCTTTCAGGAATTGCGAGCAGAATGGGATTTACATATGATGCGATTGAAGATTTAAAAATAGCTACTAGTGAAGCGATCACCAACGCTGTTCAACATGCCTATAACGGCGACGAAGAAGGCGAAGTGGTGGTTGGCTTTGCTCTTTATCAGAAGCATTTAGAAGTGATGGTATCTGATAACGGTAAAAGCTTTAACTTTCGAGAAACTAAAAAAGCTTTGGGCCCTTACAAGGAGAATTCTGTGGAGTTTCTGCGTGAAGGAGGCTTAGGTCTATTTCTCATCGAAACACTAATGGACGAAGTAAAGGTTCATCAAAAGGAAGGGGTTACTTTGTTCATGACAAAGTACCTTGAAGGAGAGCAGGTGGAGAGGGATGCAGAAACCATCTCAACCTAATCAAGATGTAAAACAACAAGTGATTGAATGGATTAAAGCTTTTCAAACAGAAAACGATCATGAAGCTCAAGAAAATCTCGTAAAGCATTACCAAGGATTAGTTGAATCGATCGCCCGTAAATATTCTAAAGGCAAATCTTATCATGAAGATATTGCTCAGGTCGGAATGATGGGTCTTTTAGGAGCGATTAGGCGTTATGACGATTCTTACGGTAAGAGCTTTGAGGCCTTTGCCATTCCAACAATCGTTGGTGAGATCAAGAGATTTTTAAGAGATAAAACATGGAGCGTTCACGTGCCGAGACGTATTAAAGAGCTTGGTCCAAAAATTAAATCGACAGTAGAGGAATTAACTTCAAGCTTACAGCGGTCTCCAAAGGTAGATGAAATTGCACGTTATCTTGATATTTCCGAAGAGGAAGTCTTAGAAGCGATGGAAATGGGTAAGAGCTATCAGGCTCTATCTGTCGACCACTCAATTGAAGCGGATTCCGATGGCAGCACAGTGACGCTGCTTGATATTGTTGGTAACAAAGAACAAGGTTATGAAAGGGTAGACCAGAGGCTCGTGCTTGAAAAGGTGCTTCACGTATTGTCCGATCGTGAACGTCAAATTATCCAATATACTTATTTAGAGAATATGAGTCAAAAGGATGCAGGGGATAAATTGAATATTTCTCAAATGCATGTATCGCGCCTGCAAAGAAGAGCTATCAAAAAGTTGAAAGAAGCAATTGATGCTGAATCAATGACATCGGAGCGATTGACTTAATGAACTATTTTGAAAATGAACAGCTCGAAATCTGCGCCAATAAAGTGGCCAAAGGTGGCCAGCCTTTTTGCGGAGACAGCTATTATATCCATACAACGGATGATTATTTAATCTGTGTACTAGCAGATGGACTTGGCAGTGGTGAATTTGCTTTTCACTCCTCATCTGCAGTAACAAAGATAGTAGAAGAAAATCATCATGAATCGGTCGACCTTTTAATGAGCTTAAGCAATAATGTTCTTTATCAAAAACGGGGGGCGGCCGTTGCTATTTTAAAAGTGTATTTCGATACTCGTGAATTTGAATACAGTTGTGTTGGCAACATTCGCTTTTACTTGTATACAGACAAAGAAAAATTAACTTATCCATTGCCGGTAACTGGTTATTTATCAGGCCGCCCACAAAAGTATCGGACACAGCGCTTCACTTATGAGGCGAATTGTAAGTTCCTTCTTCATTCAGATGGAATTAACGTTTTGAATGTTAAGGCACTGCTGAGAAACCGTTCTATCCAGCAAATTGCCTCTATCCTTCAAGAAGAAACAGCCAAATCTGGGGATGATTCTACCTATATTATCGGAAGCCTGCTTTAATAAACGCGGGCTTTTTTCTTGTGTTAAAATAGAACATGGAAAAAGGAGGGATTAAGATGCCGGTTCAAGAGCTTTTTGGAAAAGAAAGCTTGATTAGAAAAACAGCTCAGGATGAAAATTTAGAGGTAAAAAAAGTGAGAGCGGTTATTAATCTAATTGAGGAAGGAAATACGGTACCATTTATCGCCCGCTATCGAAAAGAAATGACGGGAGCGCTCAATGAAGTTGAAATTCAATCGCTTATCAACCGTTGGAATTACTTGCAAAATCTATCTGCTCGTAAAGAAGAAGTTATTCGTTTGATTGAAGAACAGGGAAAGCTAACAGCAGAGTTAAAAGCGGATATTTTACACGCTGAGAAGCTTCAAGCTGTAGAAGACCTTTACCGTCCTTTTAAACAAAAACGACGAACAAAAGCAACGATCGCTAAGGAAAAAGGTTTATTGCCATTAGCAGAGTGGCTTCTTACTATGCCGGCTTCGTCCGTAACGGCACAAGCTGAAACATACATATCTACAGAAAAAGGCATTGCTTCCGCGGAAGAAGCGATAGAGGGAGCTTTGCACATTATTGCCGAGCAATCGGCCGACGAGGCAGCCATTCGCCAATGGGTCCGTGATGAAACATTTCGCAATGGGGTGATTCATTCTGCTGCTAAAAACAGTGAGCTGGATGAAAAGAACGTCTATGAAATGTACTATACTTACGAAGAACCAGTGGCAAAAATTGTTCCGCACCGTATCTTAGCCCTGAACAGAGGGGAAAAAGAGGATATTTTAAGGGTGACGATTCAGACAGACGCCGATAAAATTGTTCGGTATATGAGTAAACAATACAAGGTAAATGAACAAGTCGAATCCGGAGTATATGTACATGAAGCGCTCCAAGATGCTTATAAACGACTTATCCAGCCGTCTGTTGAGCGGGAAGTGCGAAATGAATTAACAGAAAAGGCAGAGGATCAGGCTATTCATATTTTTTCTGAAAACTTAAGAAAACTGCTTTTGCAGCCTCCTTTAAAAGGAAAAGTCGTTCTCGGTGTTGATCCGGCTTATCGAACAGGCTGTAAGCTTGCTGTAGTAGATGAAACGGGTAAGGTGCTATATATAGGCGTTATTTATCCACATCCTCCAAAGTCGAAGAGAGATGAGGCGGGAGCTCTCGTTCAGCAGCTTTTAAAAGAATATAGTGTTGAAATTATCGCCATCGGCAATGGAACAGCTTCGCGGGAAACAGAGCAGTTTATAGCGGATATTATTAAGGAAAGCAAGCAGCAAACATCCTATGTAATTGTCAATGAAGCAGGGGCAAGCGTATACTCTGCCTCCGAGACAGCGCGCGAGGAGTTTCCGGATTTCCAGGTCGAGGAGAGAAGTGCTGTATCGATTGCAAGGAGATTGCAGGATCCTTTAGCGGAGTTAGTTAAAATCGACCCTAAATCAGTAGGGGTAGGACAGTATCAGCACGATGTTTCTCAAAAAAAGCTAAATGAATCTTTAACATTTGTAGTAGAAACAGCTGTCAACCAAGTTGGGGTGAATTTAAATACAGCCTCTTCGTCACTCCTTCAGTATGTGGCGGGATTAAATAAAACGGTAGCAAATAATATCGTCAAGTTTAGAGAGGAAAACGGTAAATTTAACAATCGCTCGCAAGTAAAAAAAGTTCCTCGTCTTGGTGCAAAAACATTTGAGCAATGTATAGGGTTTTTAAGAATTATAGATGGTCAAGAGCCGCTAGATAAAACAGCTATTCATCCTGAAAGCTATCCAGAAGTAAAGAAACTGCTTCAAAGCGTAGGATACACGACACAAGATGTAGGAACGAAGGAGCTCGCGGAAGCGTTGAATAACGTTGCCATCGAGCAAGCGGCAGAAGAGACGGGTATTGGTGTTCTGACGATGCAGGATATTACGGATGCTTTAAAAAGACCTGGACGCGATCCGAGGGATGAATTACCAACGCCGCTCTTGAAAACGGGAGTCATGAAGCTTGAAGATTTAAAGCCGGGTATGGAAATGCAAGGGACTGTCAGGAACGTCGTAGATTTCGGTGCGTTTGTTGATATTGGTGTAAAAGAAGATGGCCTTGTGCATATTTCAAAAATGAAAAAAGGGTACGTTAAACATCCACTCGACGTTACCGCAGTCGGGGATATTGTCACTGTCTGGATTGAGCAAGTCGACGAGAAAAAAGGAAGAGTCTCTTTAACAATGATTCCTCCTGAAAAATAAAAAAGAAAAAGGAGTGGGCGGCTAATGACTAACGAAGAACTTCAATTGCTTACAGAAAAGATATCAATTGAACTGTTCGGCCGCCCATTTCTCCACAAAGCTATATTTAATTCACGCTTAAGAACAACTGGCGGCCGTTATATGCTGCGATCTCACAATATAGAAGTAAATAAAAAATATTTAGAAGCCTACGGACTGGAAGAATTAGAAGGCATTATTAAGCATGAATTGTGTCATTATCATTTGCATCTGGAAGGCAAAGGCTATAAACATGGCGAACAAGATTTTAAGCAATTGCTGCGAGAAGTGAAAGGGCCGAGGCATTGCACGCCATTAGAGAAAATACAGTCCAAAAAGAGAACTCGTGTACTGGTTTATGAATGTTCTAGCTGCCATCTTGTTTATAAACGGAAAAGAAAGATTAACACAGGTCGTTATGTTTGTGGTAAGTGCAGAGGGGTTATTGTATTCAGAGAGGAAATAGAATCAAATGGAGAATAATACTTTAAGGTGTGGTCGATTATATAAGAAGATCAGTGAATGGCATGAACAGAGCTTTTTTATTTTGTTCAACAAAAATGTTGACTCGCGTACTCCGCTTTAATATAATACAAATTGTCGATAAAATAATTTTCTATTCCGCAGTAGCTCAGTGGTAGAGCAATCGGCTGTTAACCGATCGGTCGCAAGTTCGAATCTTGCCTGCGGAGCCATTGTTTTTTTATGGGGAAGTACTCAAGAGGCTGAAGAGGCGCCCCTGCTAAGGGTGTAGGTCGCGTAAGCGGCGCGAGGGTTCAAATCCCTCCTTCTCCGCCATATTTTAATCTTTATTAAGGCCCCTTGGTCAAGCGGTTAAGACACCGCCCTTTCACGGCGGTAACACGGGTTCGAATCCCGTAGGGGTCATTGTTTCCTTTTTAATAATATTGGGCTATAGCCAAGCGGTAAGGCAACGGACTTTGACTCCGTCATGCGCTGGTTCGAATCCAGCTAGCCCAGCCATAATGAGCCATTAGCTCAGTCGGTAGAGCATCTGACTTTTAATCAGAGGGTCGAAGGTTCGAGTCCTTCATGGCTCATCATTTGCGCGGATGTGGCGGAATTGGCAGACGCACCAGACTTAGGATCTGGCGCCGCAAGGCGTGGGGGTTCGACTCCCTTCATCCGCATTGTACATGACGAGCGGCTTGCGTTGCGCAAGCTGTTTTTTTATTTGTAAAATCGTTTGAGAGTCCACATCAATAGAAGAATTAGTAAATGATTTATTTTTTAAAAAACAGTTGACTAATTGATCATATTACTTTAATATATTCCTAGTGACGCTAAAGCGCTTGGAACATTCTTTTGGAATGATAGAAAGCTCTTAAAGAGAGTCAAAAGTTATTTCAAAAAAAAACACTTGACTAGATAAAGAGCACGTGTTACAATTTAATTCTGTTGCAAGAAACGTGCGGTCGTGGCGGAATGGCAGACGCGCTAGGTTGAGGGCCTAGTGGGGGCGACCCCGTGGAGGTTCAAGTCCTCTCGGCCGCATCACTATTGCGCCCGTAGCTCAATTGGATAGAGCGTTTGACTACGGATCAAAAGGTTAGGGGTTCGACTCCTCTCGGGCGCGCCATTATATTGATTAACGGGAAGTAGCTCAGCTTGGTAGAGCACTTGGTTTGGGACCAAGGGGTCGCAGGTTCGAATCCTGTCTTCCCGACCAGGTATATAATATATGCGGGTGTAGTTTAATGGTAAAACCTCAGCCTTCCAAGCTGATGTCGTGGGTTCGATTCCCATCACCCGCTCCAAATTGATCTTTGAAAACTGAACAAAATACATGCCAGTAAGTTAATTCTTATTTTTAATTATGAGCAAGTCAAACAATCTTTTTGGAGAGTTTGATCCTGGCTCAGGACGAACGCTGGCGGCGTGCCTAATACATGCAAGTCGAGCGGACTTGACTTGACGG
>NZ_LFZU01000001.1:290790-381886 GCF_001183975.1 Bacillus sp. FJAT-27231
AGTAACGGAGGCGCCCAAAGGTTCCCTCAGAATGGTTGGAAATCATTCGCAGAGTGTAAAGGCACAAGGGAGCTTGACTGCGAGACCTACAAGTCGAGCAGGGACGAAAGTCGGGCTTAGTGATCCGGTGGTTCCGCATGGAAGGGCCATCGCTCAACGGATAAAAGCTACCCCGGGGATAACAGGCTTATCTCCCCCAAGAGTCCACATCGACGGGGAGGTTTGGCACCTCGATGTCGGCTCATCGCATCCTGGGGCTGTAGTCGGTCCCAAGGGTTGGGCTGTTCGCCCATTAAAGCGGTACGCGAGCTGGGTTCAGAACGTCGTGAGACAGTTCGGTCCCTATCCGTCGCGGGCGCAGGAAATTTGAGAGGAGCTGTCCTTAGTACGAGAGGACCGGGATGGACGCACCGCTGGTGTACCAGTTGTCTTGCCAAAGGCATCGCTGGGTAGCTATGTGCGGACGGGATAAGTGCTGAAAGCATCTAAGCATGAAGCCCCCCTCAAGATGAGATTTCCCATAGCGCAAGCTAGTAAGATCCCTGAAAGATGATCAGGTAGATAGGTTCGAGGTGGAAGCGTGGCGACACGTGGAGCTGACGAATACTAATCGATCGAGGACTTATCCTAAAAATTAAACGCACTTTCGAGTGCACAAGTAAACACCTATGGCAGGTTGTTGCGGTTACAATACTTATTATCCAGTTTTGAAAGAATAAACTCTTTCAACTTTATACAGTCTGGTGGCGATAGCGAAGAGGTCACACCCGTTCCCATCCCGAACACGGAAGTTAAGCTCTTCAGCGCCGATGGTAGTGAGGGGCTTCCCCTTGTGAGAGTAGGACGTTGCCAGGCTGGTTATTAAATATTTTATCGTCGCGGGGTGGAGCAGTCCGGTAGCTCGTCGGGCTCATAACCCGAAGGTCGCAGGTTCAAATCCTGTCCCCGCAATCTTGGTCCGGTAGTTCAGTTGGTTAGAATGCCTGCCTGTCACGCAGGAGGTCGCGGGTTCGAGTCCCGTCCGGACCGCCATTTTATCTATAAGCTTTTACAACTAAGCGAAACTTTGTTTCGTTTCTTTTTTTATATAACGATTTAAGATATACTATATTCAACACACTACCTTAGGATTGATCATTCCTAAGGTTTTTTTACGATTACATATTATATGCGACAAGGGAGACTTTTTATGGATAGACTGACATTTGTCACTAAGAGTGCTGAACAAACTCAGTCCTTTGCAGAGAGGTTGGCCCATCTTTTGGAGCCAGGTACTGTTCTTTTGCTAGAAGGCGATTTAGGAGCAGGAAAAACTACTTTTACGCAAGGACTCGCTAAAGGGTTAGGAATCAGGCGAAATGTAAACAGTCCAACCTTTACGATTATAAAAGAATATAAAGGGAGACTTCCTCTTTATCATATGGATGTTTATCGAATGACAGATGCAGAAGAAGACTTGGGATTTGATGAGTATTTTTATGGAGAGGGCGTATGTGTAGTAGAGTGGGCTCATTTAATTGAGCAGCAGCTTCCTGAAGACTATTTAAAAATTGTTATTTCTCATAAAGGAAATGATGAACGTGAAATCTCCATCGAACCAAAGGGCGACCGATATGTTAGGATGAGTGAGGAGTTAATGAAATGAAAGTGTTAGCGATTGATACATCTACTTATGCACTGGGCGTATCTCTTTTAGATGGGGAACGGATCATTGGTGAGCATATGACTAATTTAAATAAAAATCATTCTTTACGAGTGATGCCAGCTATTCAGGCATTAATGAATGAATGCGAAGTAAAGCCGGCAGAGTTGGACAAAATAGTAGTTGCGAAAGGTCCCGGTTCTTATACAGGTGTGCGCATTGGCGTAACGATTGCCAAAACGTTAGCTTGGTCCTTAAAGATTCCTTTAGCAGGAGTGTCAAGTCTCGCTGTTTTGGCGGCTTCTGCTTATTTGTACCCGTCTTATATTTCTCCTATTTTTGATGCCAGACGCGGCAGAGTATATACCGGATTATACCGCTTTGAGGATGGAAAGCTAGTCGCCGTGGAGGAAGATCAGAACATTGCTTTGACAGACTGGTGCAGCCAATTGAAGAAGTTGGATCGAGAAGTTCTCTTTCTCGGTGAGGATGTTCACCTGCATGCGGAGTCTATACAAGAGATAATGGCAGATCAAGCGCTCTTAAAAGGAGGCCTTGCAGCTTCACCACGGCCGTCCGATCTTGCCCGTCTTGGCTTACATGAGCCAGCTGCCGACCTTCATTCTTTTGTTCCTAACTACATCCGTTTGGCAGAGGCAGAAACGAAATGGCTGGAACAGCAGAAGGCGGAGAAGTAAATGAGTGGAATGACTGTCCGTCTTATGACGGTTCATGATGTAAATGAAGTATATGAAGTTGAAAAGAGCAGCTTTACTACACCGTGGACAAAGCAATCTTTCTTTAATGAACTGAACAATAATTATTTTGCGATTTACCATGTAGCTGAATATGAAGGGAAGTTAGTAGGTTACTGTGGCATGTGGCTTGTACTGGATGAATCACAGATCACCAATATTGCCATTCTGCCGGAGTATCGAGGCCGAGGATTAGGTGAGGAATTACTCGTTGCCGTTATGAATGCGGCTAGAAAGAGAGGAGCCTCCATTATGTCATTAGAAGTACGGGTGAGCAACGAGCCTGCTCAAAATTTGTACAAAAAATTAGGATTCCAACCAGGTGGAATCAGAAAAAATTATTATTCCGATAATCAAGAGGATGCATTAGTAATGTGGGTGAGGTTATGATGAAAAAAGATATCTATATATTAGGGTTAGAAACAAGCTGTGATGAAACGGCAGCCGCTATTATTAAGAATGGCCGGGAAATCGTCGCTAACGTTGTTTCTTCACAAATTGAAAGCCATAAACGATTCGGTGGAGTTGTCCCTGAGATTGCCTCCCGCCATCACGTAGAACAAATTACGTTAGTGCTTGAAGACACTTTACAACAAGCGAATATGACTTTTGATGATCTTGATGCTATTGCCGTGACGAAAGGACCCGGCCTCGTTGGAGCTCTTTTAGTGGGAGTCAATGCAGCAAAAGCGTTAGCCTTTGCTCATCAGCTGCCACTTATCGGTGTTCATCATATTGCTGGCCATATATATGCTAATCGCTTGATCAAAGAGTTTGCTTTTCCATTGCTGGCGCTTGTCGTCTCTGGCGGCCATACAGAGCTTGTGCTGATGAAAGAACACGGTAGCTTTGAAGTCATTGGGGAAACACGTGATGACGCAGCAGGAGAAGCATATGATAAGGTAGCACGCACATTAAATTTGCCTTATCCCGGCGGTCCTCACATTGACCGGCTTGCAACTGAAGGAGAGCCGACGATTGATCTTCCTCGTGCATGGCTTGAAGAGGGGTCGTATGATTTTAGTTTTAGCGGCTTAAAGTCAGCCGTTATCAACACTCTCCACAATGCCGAGCAACGAAATCAAGAATTGAAGCCAGAAGATGTAGCGGCTAGCTTCCAGCAAAGCGTGATTGAGGTGCTCACGGCAAAAACAATCAAAGCAGCGAAGGAATATCAGGTTAAGCAGGTGTTATTAGCTGGGGGTGTGGCAGCTAATCGAGGGCTTAGAAAAGCTCTAGAGGATCAGTTTGCTGAATTAAAGGATATTGAATTGATCATTCCGCCGTTAAGCCTTTGTACAGACAATGCAGCGATGATTGCAGCGGCGGGCACAATTTTATACGAACAGGGAAAATTTGAGGATTTGGCTATGAATGGTTATCCAGGATTGGATATTGAACAATCATAAAAGTGAATCGCTAACAAAAATTCAAAAGGACTGGTCTCTTGTGAGGGACCAGTCCTTTGTTTTGTTCACAAACTGTGGATAGTTTGTGAATAAGTTAATTATGTTGTGGAAAAAACTTTATTTCTGTCGATGAAAATCTGTGTGTTTTGTGGACAAGTCCAATTAATTTTGTGGATAGTGTGTAAAAGTAAATTAGAACCCCAAAAATAAGCATGTTATTTTGTGTATAACTCTGTGTATAAAAAGTGAAAAAAATAACTTATTCTTATTATTTCTGTTCTATTCATGAAGAGTTTCCCACTCCTGCATAAGTTTCTCAATTTCTGATTGACAAGATTCCACCCTTTGCTGAAGCTCTAAAGACTTTTCATGGTCTTGAAAAACTTCCGGCTGGCAAAGCAGGTCTTCTGCTTCCTCTACTTCCAACTCCAGACTTTCAATTCGTTCTTCTATTTCCTCAATACGCCGGCGCTTCTGCCGTTCTTTTTTCTTTTGTTCCTTGTCGCTGTAATAGTTAGACGAATCGGCTGGTGTTGTTTCTTCTACCTTTGGCAAAGCAGTTTTTTCAAGTTCGGCCAGCTCTTTTTGTTCTTGTTTTTTAGCGACATAGTAGTCATAATCGCCAAGATATTCCGTCATGCCGCTACTGGACATTTCAATTACTTTTGAAGCGATGCGATTAATGAAGTAGCGGTCATGAGAAACGAATAAAAGGGTACCGGGATAATCGATCAGCGCATTTTCCAACACCTCTTTGCTGTCTAGATCCAAATGGTTCGTTGGCTCATCTAGAACAAGGAAATTAGATTTCTGCATCATTAGCTTAGCAAGGGCCAATCGTGCTTTTTCTCCGCCACTTAACGCATGGACAGGCTTTAGGACATCATCGCCCGAGAATAGGAAGTTGCCAAGAATCGTCCGGATTTCTTTTTCATCACTAGATGGGTAATCATCCCACAATTCATTTAACACCGTTTTATTAGACGTTAAATTCGCTTGTTCCTGGTCATAATATCCAATAGACACATTTGCTCCGAGAGAAAAATTTCCGGCTAATAACGGCAATTTATCGACAATGGTTTTAAGAAACGTCGATTTTCCTGCCCCGTTTGGACCGACTAGTGCCGTGCTTTCTTCTCGTTGGAGGTATAGATTAAGATTTTTGGCGATTACTTCTTTGTCATAGCCAATCGCTAAATTATTTACTTTCAATACTTCATTGCCACTTTGTTTTTCAATTTGAAACATGATATTAGCAGATTTTTCGTCACCATCGGGCCGGTCTATCCGTTCCATGCGCTCAAGCTGCTTGCGTCGGCTTTGGGCTCGTTTTGTTGTGGAGGCCCGGGCAATATTGCGTTGAATGAAGTCTTCCAGCTTGGCTACTTGCTCTTGCTGTTTTTCAAACAATTTCATGTCACGTTCATATTGTTCTGCTTTTTTTGTTAAGTACTGACTATAGTTTCCATGGAACTTTTTAATGTGCTGCCGGGAAATCTCATATACCTGATTCACGACTTTATCAAGAAAATAACGGTCATGGGACACTATTAAAATCGCTCCGCTGTAGCCTTGCAAATATTGTTCAAGCCAAGAAAGCGTATCAATGTCTAAATGGTTCGTCGGCTCGTCCAGAATAAGAATATCTGGTTTTGTTAATAAAAGCTTTCCGAGAGCCAGTCGCGTTTTTTGGCCGCCGCTTAAAGTGGAAATTTTTGTTTCGTAATCGAAGTCGCTAAAGTTTAGGCCATGCAGAATAGAACGGATATCTGCTTCAAACTGATAGCCGCCAGATTCCTTAAATTCATTTTGCAGCAAATCGTATTCTTTTGTAACCCGTTCGTACTGGGTCGCATCCTCATATACATTAGGATCCGCCATCTGTTCTTCTAAGCGGCGCAGCTGTTTCTCCATAGTGCGCAAATGTGAAAAGACCGAAAGCATTTCATCCATAATCGATAAGTCCGATTCAAGCCCGGTATTTTGGGCAAGGTAACCGATCGTTACGTCTTTGGGTTTTAAGATATTTCCGGAATCATAGGAAAGAATACCAGCAATTATTTTTAAAAGAGTCGATTTTCCTGCCCCGTTTCTGCCAACGAGGGCAATCCGATCTCTTGTTTGGACTTCAAGTTTAATATTGGATAAGACCATTTCTGCTCCAAAGTATTTCGTAAGCTGTTGCACCTGCAGTAAAATCATTCTTCTCACCTCAATTTTCTACTTATTAGTGTAGCTGATTCTATAGGCATGGGCAATTCTCTTTCACCTTTATGGATGATAGAAAGGATCATAAAGTTCAAAGACAAGCCGTGCAAAATATTGTATGATGGAAGAAGTGATTGAATCAAAAGGTTAAAGAATGGAGCAGCAAGCGCTGGGGGTATAGACATGAACCATGATTCATTAAAGATTCCACAGGCGACGGCCAAGCGTCTGCCTTTGTATTATCGATTTATCCAAAACCTGCATTCTTCTGGTAAACAGCGGGTTTCATCTGCAGAATTAAGTGAAGCGGTTAAAGTGGATTCAGCAACGATTCGTCGTGACTTTTCTTACTTTGGCGCACTTGGCAAAAAAGGCTACGGCTATAATGTCAGTTATTTACTGTCGTTTTTTCGTAAAACGCTTGATCAAGATGAGGTAACAAACGTGGCTCTTATTGGAGTAGGGAATTTAGGTACCGCTTTCTTGAATTATAATTTTATGAAAAATAATAATACGAAGATTCAGATCGCGTTCGATGTAGACGAGGGAAAAGTAGGCTCGGTGATTGGAGATGTCCCGATTTATCATATGGATGATCTAGAAGAGACGCTGGGTTCAAAAGAAGTGCCTGTAGCCATTTTAACGGTTCCGGCAACGGCAGCACAAGGCATTACAGACCGTCTTGTTGACTGTAATATTAAAGGAATATTGAACTTTACACCCGCAAGATTAAATGTCCCGCCGACGCTTCGGGTACATCATATTGATCTAGCGGTTGAATTGCAATCCTTAGTCTATTTTTTAAAGAATTATCCGGAAGCTTCAGAAGAAAAGTCAGAATAGAATTATGCCGAAAAATCGGTTATGATGAAGAAAAGGAGGTGCTGCATAAATGGGATTAAGTGTAGGTAGTATCATTTTAATTGCCGGAGCAGCCATATTGATTTTTGGACCGAAAAAACTTCCCGAGCTTGGACGCGCAGCAGGCGATACGCTAAAAGAGTTTAAGAATGCGACAAAAGGGCTGGCAGAAGACGACGATAAACCAGAGGATAAGAAAGACCCTCAGTAAGGTTAGGATGAATGACAATGAGTCGACAAGACATGACAATATATGAACACATCGGCGAATTGCGAAAACGGCTCATTATAGTAATCGTTTTCTTGTTCCTAGCTATGATTGCCGGTTTGTTCTTAGCTGAGCCGATTATCCGTTATTTACAGCATGCGGACGAGGCAAAGGAATTAACGATGAATGCTTTCCGTGTGACAGACCCTTTGAAGATTTATTTTCAAATGGCATTTGTGATCGCTTTTATATTGACTAGCCCAATGATTCTTTATCAGTTATGGGCTTTCGTTAGTCCAGGGCTGCTGGAAAAAGAGAAAAAAGTAACACTCAGCTACATTCCGTTATCGGTTGTCTTGTTTCTCGCTGGGATTTCCTTCTCTTATTTCGTGCTGTTTCCGTATATCATTCATTTCATGATGAAGCTATCTGGAAACCTGCACATTGAGCAGGTTATTGGCATTAACGAATATTTTCAGTTTTTGTTTCAAATTACGCTTCCATTCGGCATTTTGTTTCAGCTGCCAGTGGTCACAATGTTTTTAACAAGGCTTGGTATCATTACACCGATGTTTCTTTCACAAGTCCGCCGTTATGCGTATTTTATCTTGCTTGTGGTAGCAGGTGTGATCACACCGCCGGATGTAATATCGCAAATTATCGTAATGATTCCTTTGGTGATTCTCTACGAAATTAGCATTTGGATTTCAAAAATCAGCTATAAAAAAACACTGCAGGCAGAAGTAGAAGCAGGAAATACAGAATGAAATAAGGCTGTCCCACAAAAGAGCCGAACTTCCGCAAGGAGCGGAAGTCAGCTTTTGAAGGAACAGCCTTATTTTTTTTCGCTGCTTTTCAAGCGAAAGTGCATAAAGATTAAGCGAATGCCAGAACCAATGTCCATCGTTGCCAGCAGAATGAGCAAGTACGTGAAAAAACCAAATCCGCCCGTGTTCACATCTTGAATCGCTAAATAAGTAAAGAACGCACCAAGGATCAAGTAGAGGATCCCAGTCGTTAACGGTGATTGTTTCATCTAATTCCTCCAAAATCTAAAGCTGTGAGCTTAGAAAAGCCAAGTAGCAAAGCTTTGTATTTGTTCTGCTTCTTTCATCATCCGCTCTAATTCATCCGCATAAAAATATTGTACAACAACGACCAAGGAATTCATGGCAACATGGGCGAATATAGGAACAAGCAGTCTTTTTGTTTTTACATATAGAAAAGCAAAGGTAAATCCCATTGATGAATAAAGAATAATATGTTCGGGTTCGGCATGGGCAAGGGCGAAAATAACAGAACTGATTAAAGCCGACACCCAAAACGGGAACTTTTCATACAAGCTGCCGAAAATAATCTTTCTAAATACGATTTCCTCTAGGATCGGTCCAAAAATAGCTGTAGCAACCATCATAAGAGGTACAAGCTCAATAATGTGAATGATGGTCTCCGTATTTTCAGAGCCCATTTCAATGCCTAAAGCGGTTTCGATCGCAATTGCAATCCGCTGGCCGAACAAAGCTAAAAAGACACCAGCAATGGCCCAAAAGGCAGATTGTCCTGCTGGCAGCGGCGCCATTCGCTCAAGCCGGCTGTTTCTAGCATCTTTCCGTAAAAGAAGCAATACAATAATCAGGGCAGCCATGAAGCTGAAGACGAGCCAGTAGCCGGGAATAAGCTTTTGCAGCGTTTGCGGTTCACCGCCAAGGGCAAGTCCCGCTTTAAATATAAGCAGAGGAGCCACCAAGCCTGTCAGTTGCATTAAAATGTAAACAATTAGAATATAGCCATATGTCTTCTTCAAATGAAAAGAGCTCCTTTATAATAAAAGTGGAAGCGCCTGTCCAGCCGCGACAAGCATATGTCGAGCTGGCGGAGCAGCGTTTTTCAGCCGCACAGCCGGATTAACATATGACCTCGAGCGGCTAGGCGCTGGAACTAGATAACCTTAAAAGTGAAAGCGTGCATTTTTTAATTGTATAGCATTATGGTCAATGGACAATCATGATATGGGCCGCCAAATTGCTAGCGAACCCATCTTTTATAATGCATAGGGCTCAAAGAGTATTTTACTAATAAACAGTTCATCATTCAAACAGAAGCGATTTTCAGTATTTTATTCCATTTGAAAAATGATTTGTAAAAAAAATTACTTCACCCTTGCAAAAAAAAATCATTTTATTTATTATATTAATTGGGTTAGCACTCTTCAGTTGAGAGTGCTAATAAATAAAAATATTACATATATTCCAAGGAGGTTGTTTCACTTGTTAAAACCACTAGGTGATCGCGTAATAATTGAGCTGGTTGAATCAGAAGAAAAAACAGCCAGCGGCATTGTGCTGCCAGATTCAGCGAAAGAAAAGCCGCAAGAAGGTAAAGTTGTAGCAGTAGGCAGCGGCCGTGTGCTTGATAACGGCGAAAGAGTAGCTCTTGAAGTAGCTGTTGGCGAGCGTATCCTTTTCTCTAAATATGCTGGTACAGAGGTGAAATACGAAGGCAGAGAATTATTAATCCTTCGTGAAAGCGACATCCTTGCTGTAACAGGTGAATAATAAACGAATACTTAATGATTAAAAATAATTCAAATAACTGGGGAGGTTTTTCATATGGCTAAAGAGATCAAATTTAGCGAAGAAGCACGCCGCGCGATGCTTCGCGGAGTAGATCAACTAGCGGATGCTGTAAAAGTAACTCTTGGACCTAAAGGACGCAACGTGGTTCTTGAGAAAAAATTCGGTTCACCGCTTATCACAAATGACGGTGTAACGATCGCGAAAGAAATCGAACTGGAAGATGCATTCGAAAACATGGGTGCAAAGCTTGTTGCTGAAGTAGCAAGCAAAACAAACGATGTAGCAGGTGACGGTACAACAACGGCGACTGTTCTTGCACAAGCGATGATCAGCGAAGGATTGAAAAACGTAACAGCAGGCGCAAACCCTGTTGGCGTACGTAAAGGGATGGACCTTGCTGTTCAAACAGCTGTGGAAGCTTTAAAAGAAATCTCTAAGCCAATCGAAGGCAAAGAGTCAATCGCACAAGTTGCAGCGATTTCATCTGCTGACGAAGAAGTTGGCCAATTGATCGCTGAAGCAATGGAGCGCGTAGGCAACGACGGCGTTATCACAATCGAAGAATCAAAAGGATTCACAACAGAGCTTGACGTGGTAGAAGGTATGCAATTCGACCGCGGCTACGCTTCTCCATACATGGTAACGGATTCTGATAAAATGGAAGCCGTTCTTGACAATCCGTATATCTTAATCACAGATAAGAAAATCTCAAGCATTCAAGAAGTACTTCCTGTACTTGAGCAAGTGGTTCAACAAAGCAGACCTCTTTTACTCATCGCTGAAGATGTAGAAGGCGAAGCTTTGGCTACACTTGTAGTGAACAAGTTACGCGGTACATTCAATGCTGTAGCGGTAAAAGCACCTGGATTCGGTGACCGCCGTAAAGCAATGCTTGAAGACATTGCTGTATTAACTGGCGGTGAAGTGATCACAGAAGATTTAGGTCTTGACCTTAAATCTGCGAACATCACTCAACTTGGACGCGCAGCAAAAGTTGTCGTTTCTAAAGAAAACACAACAATCGTTGAAGGGGCAGGAGACTCTGCTCAAATCGAAGCTCGCGTAAACCAAATCCGTGTTCAATTAGAAGAAACTACTTCTGAATTTGACCGTGAAAAATTACAAGAGCGCTTAGCGAAATTAGCTGGCGGTGTAGCTGTGATCAAAGTTGGAGCGGCTACAGAAACAGAATTAAAAGAACGCAAGCTTCGCATTGAAGATGCATTAAACGCAACTCGTGCAGCGGTTGAAGAAGGAATCGTTTCTGGTGGTGGTACAGCCCTTGTGAACGTATACAACAAAGTATCAGCAGTAGAAGCAGAAGGCGACGTAGCAACGGGTGTGAAAATCGTTCTTCGTGCGCTTGAAGAGCCAATCCGCCAAATCGCGTTCAACGCAGGCCTTGAAGGATCTGTCGTTGTGGATCGCTTAAAACGCGAAGAAGTCGGCATCGGCTTTAACGCAGCAACTGGCGAGTGGGTAAACATGATCGAAACGGGTATCGTTGACCCAACAAAAGTAACTCGTTACGCGCTTCAAAACGCAGCATCTGTTGCTTCTATGTTCTTAACAACTGAAGCAGTTGTTGCTGACAAGCCAGAAGAAAACGCTGGCGGCATGGGTATGCCTGACATGGGCGGAATGGGCGGCATGATGTAATCTTTAATTGATAAATGTTTGATTTATCAATGGTTACAGCATCCCCAAAGGTGTTAGTATATCTAGAAAATCACATTAATTTTAAAAACGTGTGATTTTAATTAAGAAAGCACTCCATAAAAATTTATGGGGTGCTTAATTTATTTTGATAATCGATAAGGCATCATTATATAAATAGGTTACTTTTCTTCGATGCATCTTTCTCCATCTAGTTACTATCGTGATTTCTCCAACTATTTTTAACATATAAGTATTTAGTTAACCGGGTGAATATATCAAGTTTGACCCGGTGTTTCTGAATACGGAAAAGAACTCTCCACAAGATGCGCATGACCTGATGGCCCATTAGATAAAGATTATATTAAATAACGAGAAGCGATTGAAAAGCAGAAAAGTGGGATTAACATGTAATCCTGTTCCTAAACCCCTATTGCACGAATGACAAACCATGATTAGGAGCAACGGCGTAGAGAGTGAGGGGGAAGCTGTGGATTAAATTTTCCCTTTTCTGTTAATCTAGCCATCTACTTTGCGGGGTGGAGATTAAAATTGACAAAGGCATAGCCCTCATCATTGTAAGGAATACCTAAACGAGTAATAATTTGTTCTTAATCTTGCTTATGTCTTCTAAAAAGTTCGATGTTCGATTCATCCACCACAATTTTTCGTCTGGAATTATTTTTATTAGGCAGAAGTAATTGATATTCCTTAGTAATGTTTTTCGAATTATAGTACGTTTTTGTGATATGGATAATATTTTTATCAAATTCAAACCTATAAATAGATGGGGAGTTTGTTTTGATGTATTCAATTCCCTCTTTATTCATTGTGTAAATGTTTGGAAGTTTCTTAAATATATAGGGGTTAGAAGGTGGATATCGTCGCTTACAAAGCAAATGGAAGTGAGCGAAAAAAAATGCTCAAGAATAGCTCCCGCGTTCTAGAACACTAATCATTTAGGTGAATATCCTAGTATGGGAGGTGTTTCATATGAGAGACTCAATCAAGCGAATAGCTCAACAGTTTATCGTTTCACACTATCCTGAGGCAGATATAGCCTGGATAGGTGGAAGTGCTGTTTATGGAAATTTAACAACAGAATCTGATATCGACTTAATTATAATTGATGAAACAGAAACACCAAGACTTGAATGTTATCACTTTCTTGGATGGAAAATAGAAGCATTTATTTATACGGCTTTATCTCTAGAGTTTGAATTTCAAATAGCAAGAAATACAGGGATGCCCACCATCATTAAAATGTGTGCCGAAGGTCTACTTGTAGAGGATAAACAAGGTGAAGGAAAAAAAATCCAAAGAGAGGCGAAAATACTTTATGAACAGGGTCCACAACGTTGGGATGAGGACAAAATAAATGAAGTAAGGTATCAAATTACAGATTTTTTGTCAGACTTTAGATGTTCAGAAGAATTTGAAGAAAGTTTATTTATTTTAAATATGTTAATAAATAGGTTAACTGAACTGATTTTAAGGGCAGATGGCTATTGGGTTGGTGAAGGAAAGTGGGCTGCTAGAAGCCTTAAATCCTATGATAAAGACATGTGTAATAAACTAGTTAAATATACAAAAATATATATGAATACAAATGATAAAACTGAACTAATTTCATTCATTCAATCTACACTTGATAATTATGGTGGAGAATTTTTTGTTGGTTATAAAGGATTCTTTTTGTAGACGAAAAATTACTTCTGAAAAAGCAATAGTAATGTAAATGCTCTTTTTACATGTTGGGAATATTTACTTTATCAAAATTTATTAACGCATATTGCTACTTTTAAGAATGTGTTATTATCGCAGATAACAAAAGAAACAATAAAAACCTGCCTCTATCCAAATATTAGGGCGGCAAACCGATAGATGAGTTAGAGGGTAGTGTTCCTTTTTAATGTGAGTTGGCTGATAATGAATAGAGGCAACCCCATCACAAAGACTTTATTATAATAGATGCGATAAAAAGCTGATTTCATTTGAAATTGAAAAATATACGTTAGCAAAATGCTAACATTTTGCTAACACAATCTCATGGAAAACGGTAAATTCATGTTAAAGATGTCATACCTCAAATTCTTAAAAACCTTGATATATCACACTTTCATCACACAAAGTTAAAGATAGTACATATTCTCATTTTACGGGCGGCACGATGTAATTTGTCCTCGATTCCTTGATTGACTTTAAGCAATTGAGGGAGAAATATTCACACTTTGCTAATATACAGGGATTAAAAGAAGGCTTCCCATAAGTTGAATAAACCTATGGGAAGCTTTTTTATGCATAAATTCTGGGTGGTTCCCAGCATCTTATAAATTTAAAAACACCTTATTGCGCCTAAAGATCTGCGACTTCACTTTTCCCTTTCTACTATATGTTCTTATAAAGCTTTTTCATTGTTTAAGTCTCCTAATCAATAATTGGATATAAACCCCAAACGTCCTTTCCTTTTTAAGTGAATAAATAACGAAATACCCATAATGTGATCGTTTTGCGGACTCCAGGTCATGCGGAGGAATAACGAATAGGGAGGAAGGTAGTTTTGGATAACAGTTTCCATAAAAAGGAAAAACGGATATGAAGTGTATACATTGTTTTTGAATGACCCAGTGTATACAATTAAATAAGTCCGAATGAAAGATATTTTTTCATAATGTAGTGCAATTGCAAGAATGGTAAGTAGAATGGAGGAAATATGGGACAGAAGAAAGAAAGATTTCCGTGGTTATATTTATTGCTCCTTTCAAGCGTTAGCTTTATGGGGATCTTATCAGAGTTAGTACCATCGGGAATCCTGACCGAAATGAGTGAAGGTTTGCACGTATCGTATTCATCTATAGGGTTATTAATAAGCGTTTATGCCATTGCATCTGCTGTGGGAACGATTCCATTAATTACCTTAACGATGTCAATGAATAGAAAAAAACTTTTGACGATATTAATGTATGTATTTGGGGTTTCAAATTTAATCATTGCTTTCTCCTCATCTTATTTCCTAACGGCGGCTGCTAGGCTTGTTGGAGGGATCAGTGCGGGTGTATTGTGGCCAATGGTCTCTGCTTATGCTATGCGGCTAGTACCCCCAAAGTTACATGGAAGAGCCATTGCGGTTACAATGTCTGGAAGTACCCTTGGACTGGGAGTCGGTTTGCCGATTATGACAACCGTTGGTACAGGTTTTGGATGGAGAATAGAGTTTGGCGTTCTTTCTGCGATTATTTTTGTCATTGCCATTTTGGGACAAATTATTTTACCTTCAGTTGGAGGAGAAAAACGAACAGCTGCTAATTCACCATTTTACATTATACGCAATAAATCTGTTGTCATCTGTTTAGTCGTGACCCTCTTTACTATTATGGCGCATTACGGTTTATATACTTATATTTCGCCGCTTGTAGAGGGTTTTGGTGTAGACGGTGGTATAAAGTTGGTCTCTATCTTGTTTGGTGTGGGAACGATTATATCGGTTGTATTGGCAGGTAAAGTAGTGGATGATCACCTTGGATCTCTGACGGTCTTTATGTTAACTTTGGCTTTTGGAACAATGTTTTTGTTTGTAGCCTTTAAGGGAATGCTATATGTCTCACACCTTGCTTTCCTTTTATGGGGTGTGTCGTTTGGCGCGCTTGTTACGATATTTCAGGCTGCAGTAACAAGACAAATAGAAACGGGAAAAGACGTTGCAACTTCTCTCCAGTCCAGTACCTTTAATTTTGGAATTGTGTTTGGAAGTGCACTCGGTGGCATTATTTTAGATCATTTATCGGTTTACCATATTATTTATGTAACCATCATATTATTAGTTGTTCCGATCTTATTAAGCATGTTTTCTAAAAAGACGTTTTGGCATAGTGATATAGGTGAAGGAGAACCTAAAGCAAAACGCAAGGCGGTTTGAGGTTTACCTATACCTTTGTTGAAAAATTCATCTGTAAACATGAACAAAACAGATGAACCTCATTTTGATGGATGATTCTTTAATTGTATTTTAATTTGGTGAATGGACAGCATAAAGTAAGAAAAACTCTAAACTTTTGATATCTCAAGGGATAGAGCGATCTTTATCAAATCATCCTCATTTTGCTAGTGGCAAGCGTCGCTAAACACTCTAAATCAAAAAAGCCTCTCATCCATTCATCGAATGGATGAGAGGCTTTTTTAAGGGTGCGATATATTTTGTTCATTGCAAGTACTAATGAATATCCTGACTTGAGTGCATGATCTTTTCCATTCTGACTATCACTAAACTGAAAACACCAAACAAAAATTTTATAATAATCTTTCCAAACATGTTGACACATACTTCGCTTATGTGTTAAGTTTATCTCGAATTAAAGATAATTTAATTTGAGATAAATTATTTCAAGATAGATTATTCGGAGATAATTGTTAAGGCCTTGGTCGGCTAAGGATGGGTTTCTTGACTTTATTTCTGAAGACTATCTTAAATTTAAAAACATATACTCAAGGGGGAAATGTATAATGGCAAAATTTACGGTGGATCAATCACACTCTAGCATTGGATTTGAAGTAAAACATATGATGGTTTCAAAAGTGAAAGGGAATTTTGATTCTTACACGGCAGAAGTGGAAGCAGCCGATTTAACAGACTTAACAACAGCTAATATTGCTTTTAGTTTTGATGTAGCAAGTATTAATACTCGCTCTGAAGATCGCGACAATCACTTGAAATCAGGCGACTTCTTTGATGTAGAGAAATACCCATCCATTACATTTAAATCAACAAACATTTCAAAAGATGGCGATGATTACAAAGTAACGGGTGATCTAACGATTAAAGACGTGACAAAACCTGTAACATTCGATGCTGAATTCGGTGGTAAAGGTACAAACCCATGGGGAGTCGAGGTTTATGGTTTTGAAGCATCTACAAAAATCAACCGTGAAGAATTTGGACTCACTTGGAATGCAGCACTTGAAACAGGCGGCGTATTAGTCGGAAAAGATATCAAAATTACAGTGGAATTAGAAGTAAATCCACAAGCTTAAGTTCATGAACGTGTGGGAATGACTACTCTATTGAATCTATGCCAGCTTTGGAGTATAGATTCAATAGAATTCCCTATACTAAGGAATAACAAGCTTTTACAGTTAAAAAGGTGTTATTTTTAACTATATATCTCGAATTCGAGATATTGATAGGAGGAAATCATGTAATGAACGCACTAAAAGGCGTACATCACGTTACTGCTATTACAAGCAGTGCAGAAAAAATTTATGACTTCTTTACGTATACGCTTGGTTTACGGTTAGTCAAAAAAACGGTCAACCAAGATGATATTCAAACGTATCATTTATTTTTCGCAGATGATGCAGGGAGTCCAGGCACAGATATGACATTTTTCGATTTCCCTGGCATTCCAAAAGGGGTCCACGGAAACAATGAGATATCAAAAACCTCCTTCCGGGTACCAAATGATGAAGCACTGGCTTATTGGGTGAAACGGTTTGATAAATATGATGTAAAACATAAAGGGATTCAAGAGCAGTTTGGTAAAAAGGTGTTACCCTTTGTAGATTTTGATGATCAGCAATATCAACTGATTTCAGATGAACAAAATGAGGGTGTTGCTTCTGGCACGCCATGGCAAAAGGGACCAATTCCCCTGGAGTACGCTATCACAGGGTTGGGACCTGTCTTTGTGCGAACAGCTTATTTTGATTATTTCAAAGAAGTGCTGGAAAAAGTATTTTATATGAAGGAAGTTGCACAAGAAGATTCATTTCATTTATTTGAAATGAGTGAAGGCGGCAACGGTGCGCAAGTTATTGTTGAGTACAACACCGTTTTACCTCAAGCACGCCAAGGGTTTGGTACGGTGCACCATGCAGCCTTTCGGGTAGACGAGCGGGCAGACCTAGAATCATGGCAGCAACATTTAGCTGGATTCAACCTTCCGAATTCCGGTTATGTCGAACGCTATTATTTTGGTTCGTTATATACAAACGTGGCCCCATCTATTCTTTTTGAACTAGCAACGGATGGTCCCGGTTTTATGGGGGATGAACCTTATGAAACACTTGGGGAAAAGCTATCTTTGCCGCCATTCTTTGAAGAAAAACGTGAAAAGATTGAATCGCTCGTACGGCCGATCGATACCGTTCGCAGTACAAAGCATTTTGATAAAGAATACTTGTAAGGAAGTGAAAGAAGCAATATGGGATTTTTAACTAAATTATTCGGCTCACAATCAAAGGAGGAACCAACAATGACTAATATAAATATCGGTATTATTTTAGGATCAACTCGTGAAGGACGTGTAAGTCCACAAGTAGGTGCTTGGGTAAAGGAAATAGCAGACAAACGCGGTGATGCAAACTATACAATCATCGATATCGCAGATTACAAATTACCGTTACTAGGTGAACCAGGTACTGACGCTTCAGGAGCGGCTGCATGGTCAGAAATCGTTGCAAAACAGGACGGCTTCGTGTTTATTGTACAAGAATATAACCACTCGATAACAGGCGCGCTTAAAAATGCATTAGACTATTTGCGAGAAGAGTGGAATAACAAAGCTGCTGGTATCGTTTCTTACGGTTCAGTAGGCGGGGCTCGTGCAGCAGAACATTTACGCGGGATTTTGGGCGAGTTATTAGTGGCGGATGTGCGTGTCCATCCAGCATTGTCCTTATTTACTGATTTTGAAAACGGAACAGATTTCAAACCAAAAGAGGTACAAGAAGACTCAGTAAATCAAATGTTAGATCAAGTGATTCCTTGGGCTACTGCTTTAAAAACGATTCGTTAATGAAGATACAGCATCACGCCGATTAAAAACGTTTGTCAACAACCTGACACTATGTGCATGGCTACATGCACATAGTGTTATCTAGTATGAAGACTGTGCAAATCGATATCAAGTTTATTGAAGGATGTGCTCAGTCGTTGTACGCCATTTTATAAAGGAATAGGTGAGGTCAAATGGAAAAAATCGCAGGGCATCATCATATTTCCATGATTACGAAAAACGCGAAAGAAAATAATGGTTTCTATCAGCATATTCTTGGTTTACGGAGGGTAAAAGTATCCGTCAATCAAGATGATCCATCGATGTACCATTTGTTTTACGGAGATTTAATAGGGAGTCCAGGAACAGGATTAACGTTCTTTGAAATGCCATTTGTTGGTCATACCCAGCGAGGAACCAATGCTATCACTAGAATTGGATTATTAGTCCCATCCATTGAAAGTCTTATGTATTGGAAAGAGCGGTTCACTTTATTCGGAGTGGAACACGGAGAAGTGACCACCTATGCAGGAAGAGATGCCCTTCATTTTGAGGATAGAGAAGGACTCCGCATGGTGTTGTTAAATCACAACGGAGAACCTATTCCGGACCATTGGAGGGAGTGGGATAATGCCAGCGTTGAACAGCAGCATCGCATTCTTGGAATGGGCCCGGTTGAAATAACCGTTCGTTCTTTAGATCGTTTGTCCAGCACGTTGGAAAATATTTTTGGTTACACATTATTATCACGCACTGGCAAACAAGCTATTTATCAGTCAATAGAAGGTCAATCTTTTGGAGAGATTGTGATTGTCGAACAAGAGGGACCTAATGAAAAACCGGGCAGAGGAAGCGTTCATCATTTAGCGATTCGAGTGAAAAATAGTAAAGAGCTGCGTCTATGGGAACAGCGCATTAAAGACTCAGGTTTAAAGATTGTGAAGGCAACGGACAGATATTACTTCGAAAGTGTCTATTTTAGAGAGGAAAATGGAATTTTGTTCGAGTTAGCGACTGATGGACCGGGCTTCACGGCTGATTCTTCCGTTAAAGAGCTAGGTCAAAAACTCGAATTGCCTCCGTTTTTAGAATCAAGACGTGCTGAAATCGAGGCGAAATTAGGACCCATTGAATAAGCTCCGTATAGCGAATAGTAAGGTAGATAACAATGCCAGAAATGAGGGAATGAAATGAAACATATTTTTCGATTAGGAAAAAACCAAAACAAGCCCGTATTGCTGCTATTGCACGGTACAGGGGGAGATGAACATGGATTGTTGCCATTAGCGGAAACTGTTGATCCGGAAGCTTCTATATTAAGTGTGCGAGGAAATGTATTGGAAAACGGAATGCCGCGTTTCTTTAAACGGTTGGCTGAAGGTGTATTCGATGAAGAGGACTTAATTTTCCGCACAAATGAACTGAATCATTTCTTAGATGAAGCAGCTAGTAAATATCAATTTGATCGTGAAAATATCGTGGCCATTGGCTATTCAAACGGTGCGAATATCGCAGCGAGTTTGTTATTCCACTATGCCCATTCATTAAAAGCAGCCATATTGCATCATCCGATGGTGCCAAGACGAGGCATCGACCTTCCCGATTTATCAGGAAAGAAAGTCTTTATAGCAGCTGGAATGAATGATCCGATTTGTCCTCAGCAAGAGTCCTTAGAGCTTCAACAATTGTTAGAAGGTGCTCAGGCAGCGGTCACTGTTCATTGGGAACATCACGGCCACCAATTAACGATGAGTGAAGTGCAAGCTGCTAAGCAATGGTATGAGCAATTATAATTAGTAGAAGATCAAAGAAATTTTTAAGTGAAATAAGAATTGGATACTCGCTAAAGCTATTTTATCAGAGAAGGCCTTTTGTCAGTTCACTAAGCTGGTAAGAGGCCTTTTCTTCTATGTAGGCGAAGAGAGATTGTAGTGTCTATATGCGCGGATAAAGAGGAGGCAGATCTGTCTGTTCAAGCTTAGAGTACCTATCAATAGTCTAGAAGAGTTATTGCTTGTAGAAAAATGCAATATATTATATATTTCTAAGTAAGAAAAGAAGCATAAAAGCAAAAAAGTGTGATATAATTTGTCGATGAAAGATGATATTTCACTACTAAAGCAACAAAGTTTCTTAACAGGAAGGAATGTGAAAGAATGAGTAACGGAATTTTCAAAATCCCAACACCTACAAATGAGCCTGGCAATACATATGCTCCAGGTACAAAGGAAAGGGAAACATTAAAGGCAGAATTAAAACGCCAATCTGATATTGTTGTGGATATCCCTGTAATTATTAATGGCGAAGATATAAAGACAGATACAGTGAAGCAAGTAGTTATGCCGCATGATCATCAACATGTTCTAGCAAACTACTCACAAGCTGGAGAAAAAGAATTACGTGATGCTGTAGAAGCGGCAATGGCTGCAAAAGAAGCATGGGCAAATATGCCATGGGAACACCGCGCAGCTATTTTCTTAAAAGCTGCTGACTTAATCTCTGGTCCATACCGTGACCTAATGAATGCTGCTACGATGCTAGGACAATCTAAAACAGCTATTCAAGCTGAAATTGATTCTGCTCAAGAGTTAATCGATTTCTTGCGTTTTGGCGTTGATTATGCTAACCAAATCTATCAAATTCAACCGTCAAGCATGAAAAATGTTTGGAACCGTACAGACTACCGTCCATTAGATGGTTTCGTACTAGCCATTTCTCCATTTAACTTCTCAGCAATCGGCGGGAACTTACCAGCAGCTCCTGCAATGATGGGGAACGTAGTTGTTTGGAAACCAGCAACAACTTCTTTATTAGCAAACTACTACTTTATGCGTATTCTAGAAGAAGCAGGATTACCAAAAGGCGTAATCAACTTCGTACCTTCTCGTGGTTCACAAGTATCAGAAGTCGTATTAACAGACTCTCGTATGGCTGGCTTCCACTTTACTGGATCAACAAGCACGTTCCAGACAATTTGGAAAACAGTTGGAGAAAACATTGCAAACTATCAATCTTATCCTCGTCTAATTGGGGAAACAGGCGGTAAAGACTTTGTTTTCGCTCACGAAAGTGCACAAGCAGACAAAGTGGTAGCTAGCCTTGCTCGTGGAGCATTTGAATACCAAGGTCAAAAATGTTCTGCAGCTTCTCGCGCTTACATTCCAGCTAGCATGTGGGAAGAAGTAAAAGCAGGTTTAGTAGAAGAAGTTTCAAAACTTAAAGTTGGGGATGTTCGTGACTTCCGTAACTTCATGGGTGCAGTGATTGATAAACCAGCATTTGATTCCATCACAAGCTACATCGAATATGCAAAAGGTTCAGATGAGGCAGAAATTATTGCTGGTGGTACGTATGATGATTCTGTTGGTTATTTCGTTCAACCGACAATCATTGTGACAACAAATCCAAACTTCAAAACAATGAAGGAAGAAATTTTTGGACCAGTCTTAACGATCTATGTATACGAAAATGAGCAATTAGAAGAAACATTACATGCTGTTGATACAGCTTCTATGTACGCTTTGACAGGTTCAATCTTTGCGCAAGATCGCCAAGCAATTCAGTACTTAGAAAACCGCTTATCTGGCGCAGCTGGTAACTTCTATATCAATGACAAGCCAACTGGTGCGATGATTAACCAACAACCATTTGGTGGTTCTCGCGGATCTGGTACGAACGATAAAGCAGGTTCTGTATTCAACATGATTCGTTGGACGAGCCCTCGTGTTATCAAAGAAAACTTTGCACCAACTACAGATGTTGCTTATCCATTTATGGATGAAGAATAATCTAAAATGTAAAAAGAGGCTGAGACATTTTGTCTCAGCCTCTTTTTTGTGCAATTTACTTGTATCTTGGTCAAAGAACGACTGCTCCCTGTGATCGTTGGCCAAACTGATAATAAGTTTCTCCAGCTGTGGTGTTCTGATCATCTCGCTCCTCGCCAAGCTTTGCGCCTCGAAGGACAAATATTTTCAATCAGCCTCAAACATTGAAACTAAACTTATCTGCACTCTCAAAGACCCTTATCTAATATACTTAGACAAGGGTCTTTTTTTAATATAGCCGCAATAAGTTATTTCTTTTCTTTAATGTCTTTGCCGTTGTTTCCGAGGGAAGGGAGACCGGATAGATAACCGGCATTCCCTGGGCTTTGAGAACCAGCCATTAAATACGTAAAGCCGTTTAGGTTATCAATGGCTTGAATTCCTGTAACTTCGCCGCCATCAGCAGCTGATAGAATTCGAGAAAGCTTCTTTGTATCAATATTGTAGGCCCAGCCAAAGTTGTTGACGTGATTACCGCTATCCTCTGCAATAAATAAAGTTCTCATTTTTTCAGAGTAGGTAATGTTATCTGGGTTTGCAATTTTATCTACATTCGCTTTGTTTCCCTCTGAATCTTTCTTCGGAAGGTCTTCTCCCATTAGTAGGCCGCTAATTTCATTGGCTACATATTTACTCTTAATTTTGTTTCCATCACTATCTGTTTGATTTTCGGCTAAGTTCATCTCATAGATTCCACCCGCATTGATTTTAGGAACGTGTATATCATCTGTAGGATCAGTAGGATTAGCTGTCATGCCGCCACTGATTGTGGACATGGTCATATACATCTTATTATCAGCTTTATTCATTTCTAGTGTTTCCATCTTATTAAATTCAGCAGTGGCTCCTTTAAGCGCACCATAACGGCGGGATTCTAAGAAGGCAGCAGCTTTTTCCATGCCTGGCTTTACTTTCAGCCATTCATCTCTTCCGCCTGCTTTTGTTCTTGTGAATCCATTTGCTTTTGCGTATTCTGCATCTGTAGTCGTTTCAAAAATATCGCTGAATGTAGTATTTTGAGCTAATTCTTTAATTTCTTCATCTGTTGCGTGGCCTAATTTAATCCATTCTAAATTAGCAGAACCGCCATTTTCTTCGCCCGTTTGATGCCATTTTGCTGCATATAGCGTTCCTGCTGATAAATCCTTAGATTTATCGGCGATATACATAAATGCCATTGTATAGCTGCCGTCATCACCAAAATAAACAGTACGATTATCCGGTGCTACTTTTACATTTTCAATGGAAAGACGTCCCATGCTATAGTGTTTCACTGCAGTAGCCTGTCCTTTTTCGTCAATAGACACTTCTGGAACATAGCCATAAAGATAAGGATTACCAATCACTGTCTGATCTTGATAGTAATTACGGGCAAACTGAGTAACTGAAGAGTTTTCAGGGTTTGCTTCATGAGCTCTTGCATCTGGCTCGTATTCTTCACTTCCTAAATGTGTATTCCATGGAGATAAAGAACCCGCGCAAGGAGTCCAAATTCCGCCGTAAGCTGAAAAATCAATCGGAGTTATATCTGTTACCGTTAATTCTCCGGTTTCTTTATTTTGTTCAACAGTATTTAGCATCATCGCTTCTGGCATGTTTCCTATCTCATTAGATGGAATACTTTCATAATGATTCACCATGTACAATTTTCCGTTCACTTTTAAGAGAGTGTTACTATCTGGAGAAGAAGAAAGATAAGGAGTTCCATCTGGCTTTGTCATCATCTTTCCATTTGCATCATAAGTTGCACCGGCAATTTTTCCGTTAATTTCTTTGCCAGGTGTAAACAAGGATTTATACTCTAGTGGCAAGGTTTGTTGAGTGCCGTTTTTGTATGTAACCTTAACAGATGCTTCACTATACATTTTAGAACGTTCTTCGTCTGTGTCAGGCGCAGCCATCCCGATAAATTCCACTTTCTCTACTGGTATGTTTTTGTTAGGATCAGCTAATACATTGGAAGCTGTTGGGAATAAAACGGCCAAACTTAATAATGGGGCAATATATTTTGCTTTTTTCATTTTCATACCTCCGATTTTTATCGAACTTTTGAATTCCTATCAAATTATAGTAAAGGAATGTAAAGTAAACATGCTAAAAATGTGAATATTACATAATCATGCGAAAATGAGAAAAAAGTTTGGTTTTATTAGAGAAAGGCCTGCTATATTTTATAATTTTTAAAAAATAAAGGGAGTTTGGTGCTAAATTATTTAGATGGAGTAAGATCTATCAGATGAAAATGATGAATTTATGTAAAGACACTTTTAATAAATATTTACAAATTTAATATTAGCTTAGTCTTTTAAGTAATAGGTTTTTATACATTTCAAAGTAACTGGGCACCATAATGTAATCTTCCCTCTAAAACCTTAAGGTACAAGGGTTTAGAGTAAAAAGCTGCCAGAGGGAGATTTTAATGGAGATTTCCCATAAGCTCACTGAACCTTTTAGCAGCCTCTTTTTTATTTTTTTGTGTAGCGTAAAGCGCACAGATAAATGTGTCGAAAATGTTAAAACTATTATTAACAAGGTACAAAAAACCCTTGCTTTATAGAAAATTTTTTTGATATTATTTTAAACAAACCGGTCGGTATGGTGGAGGTGTACTACGGAAATGGATACGAAATCGCAAATAATCAGCACTGCGACGGCTCTTTTCCAGCAAAAAGGATACAAGGGTGTAGGGCTAAGCGAAATTTTAAAAGCATGTGGGATTACGAAAGGTTCGCTTTATCATCATTTTCCTAATGGAAAGGAAGAATTACTGATCGCTTGTCTTCAGTTGCTAAACGAAGCTATTACGACGGACATTGAGGATATTTTTGAACGGCATTCAACGGCTGAGGAAGCTACAGAGGCCATGATTGAAAAATTAATAGCGGACTTTGAACGAGAGGGAACGGTGACGGGTTATACGTTTAGCAGCATGGTGAGCGAAATGGCGTCACTTAGTGAACCCGTTCGCCAAGCTTGCTCTTTCTTGTATACAAAGATTCAAGGGATTTATGCGGATAAATTAGCGGCAGATGGTTTTTCAAAAGAAAAGGCTGATTCAATAGCTTTGATGATGACGGCTTCAATTGAGGGTGGTATTATGCTTTGTTTAACACAAAAGGCGAGTGATCCATTAAAAGTGATTTCAGGAGTATTATCCAATCTATTGAAGGAGCATTAATGAATGAATCAACAAGCCAAAATAGTTTCAATCGTCAATGAACCAATCAAAACAGGCCCAATCATGGCCGCTCTTTTAGTGGCCGGATTTGTAGGGCTTTTCAGTGAAACGGCCTTAAATATTGCTTTAGGAGAGCTAAGCCACATTTTCAATGTCAATGCAACAACGGTCCAGTGGCTGGCAACAGGCTACTTTTTAACATTAGGTATTTTAGTGCCTGTCACGGGTATATTGATGCAAAAATTCACAACACGTCAAATGTTTATGACATCGATCTTATTATTTATCGGTGGTACTGTTTTAGCGGCAGCAGCGCCTGCATTTGGCGTTTTATTAGCAGGGCGTATTATTCAAGCAGCGGGATTAGCGATCAATTTACCTTTAACACAAAATGTTATTTTTACAATCTTTCCTCCGAATAAACGAGGCGGCGCCATGGGGGTGATGGGCTTAGTCATGTTAGCCGGCCCTGCACTAGGCCCAACATTAGCAGGACTCATTCTAGATACGTTATCGTGGCATTGGATTTTTTGGGTAACGATCCCATTCTTGCTGTTTTCTCTTATTTTCGGATTCATTTATTTGCCGAATGTAAATGAGGTACGCAAGGTTTCGATTGATGCTGTATCCGTTATTCTTTCAACCATTGGATTTGGCGGTGTCGTATACGGATTCAGTGTATCGGGTGACGCTGGGTGGACAAGTTCCACGGTTCTTGGAACGATTATCGCTGGGGTGATGGCCCTTATTATTTTTGCGGTTCGTCAAACGAAAATGGAAACGCCTATGCTAAATTTAAAGGCATTTACGTATCCGCTTTTCGTTCTCGGGATCTTTATGAGTTTTATTACGTTTTTCAATATGCTGTCCATGCTTGTCGTTTTACCGATGTACATGCAAATGGCTCTATTGATTGCGGCGTTTACAACAGGGCTGATCTTGCTTCCAGGCAGCTTGCTTAACTGTGTGTTAGCTCCGATGATTGGCCGTTTGTTTGACAAATATGGACCGAGAGCAGTGATTACACCGGGCACGATTTTAGTCGCCATTAGTTATGCCGTCTATTCACAACTTGGCACAGATACCGCTTTATGGATGATTGTGTTAACGCATATTGTGATGATGTTAGGAATTGGAGCGGTGCTTGCTTCTGTACAAACCAATACGCTTAATTCTCTTCCTAAACAGTATTATCCGGACGGAATAGCGTTAACACAGACGCTCCAACAAGTATCTGGCGCGATTGGGATTGCGGTCATGGTGTCGATCTTATCTGCAAAACAAGCGGGTTATTTAGCAGATGTGGCAAATGAACCGGCACAGGCAGCCGCAACAGGATCATCACTCGTCTTTAAAATTAGTTTATTATTAGCCGTAATCAATGTTGTGCTGTCTTTATTTATCAAAAAGCCGGATCATTCGATTAGCCACAAACATGTAAAAGCCAGCTAGCAGCGAAAAGGAAAATAGAACTGGATTGTATTAGCCTTTGTTCAAGATAAATGGTTTGTTTCTATTAAAATTAGCATGGTCAGGGAGCTTTTGACTAAGTAGCTTCAAGCTAATGGGGTTCATTAAGTTAATAATTTTGGTAGAGGAGCAAATGAAATGTTTCATATTGGGGATTTAGTGGTTTATTCAGCGCATGGTGTCTGTCAAATAGATGAAATAGGGGAGAAAGCTTATTTTGGGGCTCCCAGAGAGTATTACACATTACATCCTCTTGAAAATAACAAATTAACTATTAGTGTGCCGGTAGATCATGAGGAGGGTGCGATACTTAGAATAATAGATCGCAACAAAGCAGAAGAAATTTTGCATTCTTTTACATTGCCTGGTATGGAATGGATTGAAAAAGGACACGACCGTGCCAGAATATATTCGACTATTGTAAAGACAGGAAATCGAAACGACATTGCTAAAATAGTAAATACGTTAATGAGGAAAAAGGATGAAGCTGAACGTGACGAAAAGAAACTAGGCGAATTTGAACGTCAGCTTCTACACTCCGTTCAAAAAACATTGTTCACCGAGATAGCGATCTCCTTGCAGACTACTTACGATGCCATCTATGACGAGGCTGCGAGATTAGTAAAATTGAATCACTAGCCTCTGGCATAAAGGAAGTTATATAGGAATTTATCCTTAAAATTGCTTGCTTTTCCTAAATAATACAGTGAAAAGATTGCATGTTTGGATGGTCATTGAAATACTATAAGCAGACTATGAATGGGAGAATAGGAGAGGTGAACATGAAAAATCGTTTTTATCTATCCATCGTCATGGTAGTTCTACTGCTTTTCGGCGGTGGCGGAATCGCTTCAGCGGCTACTGTTACGTATGATCCATCACTTGTTCATAAGACTGGGAAGATGGCTTATGAGCATACGAAATATTTAACTTACGAAGTTGGCAGCCGTGTAGCTGGAACAGCAAAAGAAGTGGAGGCACGAGATTACGTTGAAAGCCAATTGAAAAGAATGGGGTACACGACGAAGGTCCAGCCATTTTCTTATACGAGAGGCGGGATTAAGTATCACTCAGCGAACGTTATCGCTTATAAAAAAGGGAAATCCAGCAAAGAACTCATTGTAGGGGCCCATTATGACTCAGTCGCAAAGGGAAAAGGTTCCGATGACAATGCCTCCGGTGTCGGAGTCATGCTGGAAACAGCGGAAGTGTTAAAAAACATTAAGACGCCTTATTCTGTGAAGTTCATTGCCTTTGGTGCAGAAGAGGTGGGGTTACGAGGCTCAACGCATTACGCTGGCCAAATGACCAAACAGGAGATTCAGAATACAGTTGGAATGATCAATCTGGATAGCTTAGCTGTTGGTGACAACATGTATGTCTATGGCAGCCTAGGAGACAAAGGGTTTATCCGCGATCAAGCTCTTAAAATTGCTGAAAAGAAGAAGTTAAATATTGGTACGAATCCTGGCATCAACCCGGATTATCCAGCAGGAACGACGGGGGATTGGAGTGACCATGCACCTTTCAGCAAGCTTGGAATTCCCTATGCTTATTTTGAAGCAACAAACTGGAAGATCGGGGACATGGACGGCTACACGCAAACGGTAAAGCACGGTGAGGTATGGCATACCCAAAATGATACGATCGATTTCATTGAAAGAGAGTTTCCTGGAAGGGTGGAAGAGCACCTGGAGACCTTCAGCCAGACTTTGACCGAGCTTGTAAAATTTTTCGGCGAGACGAGTACTGCCAAGTAAATAGAAAGTAATGATAAAGCTAAGGGAGCATAGGCTGCATCCCTTGGCTTTTTTGTTCTCTTTATAAGAAGAGATGGTTTCGGCCCTGATTTCCTATCAGTCCCTTGTCCTTTTAATTTATTAAACTAAAAATAACCTTCTGTCAGTTTCCTTATTTTTGATGTTTACTTCTCTAGTAGGCGGTCTAAAGGGTTAGCAAATACAGCGTGAGGAGGCTGCAGAATGCGGGAAGAACATGTCGTTAAACAAATAGTGAATGAAATGGAGAAATAAGAACAACAGAAAGGGGGGGCGAAGGGGCTCTAGTCGGACAACTTTCACCAATTGAATTGACTCGACTATCAGGACAAGCTTCTCAGAGCTAATGAATGGTACAGCCTATTTATTAGCTTGGCCATGTTCATTTTTTAGCTGCAGCCATCTTTATAAAAGAGAAAAGGGGATAAAATATGGGACTTGGAATGATGTTAATTAAACTAGCCAGTGGTTTTGTGGCCCTTGTAATTTGTATGAAATGGACAGGTACAAAAGGCATTTCTAATTTGACACCAATTGATTTTATCTGGAGCATTATGCTTTCAGAAATCTTTGGAAACGGACTTTATGATCCGCAAGTAAAATGGTACGTTGTATTGATCATGCTTCTAGTCTGGTGCGCTATCAAATTATTGTTTGATAAAATTATGTTTCATACAGATAAAGTGGAAATTCTTATATCTGGAGAGGAAGTTTTGATTATCCGCGACAGCAAGCCTGATCACAAGATGCTTAAAAAGCATTATCTCGATCTAAGAGATCTAAAGGAAGCCTTGAGAAAGCAAAGCATCTTTTCAATAGATGAGGTTGAGCATGCGTATTTAGAGAAGGACGGAAGTGTGACGGTCAAAAAGAAAGCGGCGTTTGAACCCGTTACAAAGGGGGATCTAAATATAAAAGTGTAGAATGTGGCTGCCTGATTGACATAGTTTAAGAGATGAAAGAAAGGATAAAAGCCTAAGACGAAAGAAAATATGCATTTGCAAGGAGGCGTTCTTCATGACTAACCATAACAACAATGACAAAAGCAAGATGACGGTAGAAGAGGCTGGACGCAAAGGCGGAGAGACTACAGCCCGCAAACATGGCAAGGAGTTTTATCAGGAAATCGGAGAAAAAGGCGGAGAAGCACGCGCTGAACAGCGTGACAACGACAAATAAAAGGCAGGGCTGTCTCGCTAGTCAATGAAAAATGACTTTAGGGACAGCCCTTTAGTTTGTTTTGAAGAGGGATAAGACTTAACAGTCCTTTACAACCTCAATAAAATGAGAAACATGAGGCAGCACGTCTATTTCATTTTTTCTCGTACAGACATAGGTAGGGCGTTTGATCTCAATATCCTCCACATAGACCTGCGCTACCTGTTTCCGGTATAGATAGTCTTCTATCGCTACGACCGGCGCCAGCATGGCTCCAAAGCCCGCAGCAACGGTTCGGATCGATTCATTAAGTCCGTATAATTGCATGCCAATCTTTGGCGGGGGCGTTTTATGGAGGTTGCATAATGCCAGCAGTAAATCTTTCGTGGAGCTTCCTTTTTCCCGTAAAATAAAGGGTTCGTTCATGAGCTTCTCAAATGAGATCGTTTGTCCGGCAAGCGGATGATGAGAGGGAACGATAAAACAATATTCCAAATTCATAAGAAACTGATAGTGGAGATCAGGGTGGTGCCGATTTTCTTCGATTACAAAGGCGAGATCGGCTTTATAATGAAGAAGCTGTTCGATCACCTGTTGTGTGTTCTCTGTTTTGACATTAACGGTGACCGATGGATAGGTTTCTTTATACTGACACAACCATTTTGGCAGTAAAAAATTAGCTGGCACATAGGAGGCAGCAATATTTAAATCATCTGCGCCTGAGTTTTTCAACTGGGCAACCTTATTTTCGATGTCACGCTCCAAATCAAATAACCTCTGCGCTTGTTTATATAGAAACTCACCATTAGATGTAAGGGTAATCCCTCTTCCTTTTGATTCAGTTAAAGTAAACCCAACCTCTTTTTCTAAATTCCGGATTTGAATCGTAACGGCTGGCTGGCTAATTCTTAGGGCCTCTGCCGCTTTAGACACATTTTTTAATTCAGCTACCTTTGTAAAGAGGCGAAGTGCGTGTATATTCATCCTTAAACACCTACTCATAAAGTTTATTTATGAAATCATATAAATTATATATTATATTTATCAATTTTCCTCTTGTATTCTTTATATGGAAGAATAAAATGCCGCACTTAACGACAAGTGAATAATAGGGAGTTATCAAAATGAAAATTGTCACACCACAACCTTTTATGTATCAAGCAAAAAATAGAGCAGTCCTTTTGCTTCATGGTTTTACTGGCAGCACGATGGACGTTAAAATGCTAGGAAGGCATCTGCAAAAAAACGGTTATACGTGCTATGCCCCTTTATATAGAGGGCATGGAGCAAATCCCGATGAGTTCATCCAAATGGGGCCAGAAGATTGGTGGGGAGCCGCAGTTGCTGGGTATGCTCATCTTGCTTCAGAGGGTTATGAGGAGATTGCTGTCGCAGGCGTTTCTCTAGGGGGAACATTTGCTTTAAAATTAGCTTCTATTTTAAAAGTAAAAGCGGTTGTGTCCATGTGTGCCCCTGTTCTAGAACGAGACATCACAGACTTATATAGCCGTGTAGTTGATTATGCTAAAAGATACAAAAGGCTTGAAGGAAAAAGTGATGAACAAATACAAGCTGAAATAAAAGAATTCATTAAAAAGCCAATGGAGTCTTTGAAAGATTTACAGCAGCTGATTAGCGATACTGGGAATAACCTCAAGGCGATTGCTGCCCCAGCTTTTGTTTTGCAAGGAAGACTTGACCATACACTTTATAAAGAAAGTGCAGAGAGGATCTTCCATACCATTCGTTCAGAACCTAAGCAAATTCACTGGTATGAAGAGTCGGGTCACATTATTACGTTAGGGAATGAACGCAAACAAATTTACGAAGATATCCGTATGTTTCTAGATTCCCTTGAATGGAAAAGAAATAGGGAAGCTGATGATCACAATGATGAATGATAATAGCCATAAAGATTATATTCAACAAGGCACGCCAGCCTTTAAAAAAGCTAACTTTGCGTTGTTTGCGGCCGGGTTTATCACCTTTGCTAATCTCTATCTTACGCAGCCGCTTTTGCCGATCTTTACAAAAGAATTTAATGTCACGCCAACTATGGCCAGCTTGTCTTTGTCGCTTACTACGCTTTCACTGGCGTTTGGACTGCTTATTTTTGGCTCTCTTTCTGAGGCGTGGGGAAGAAAAAACATCATGTCCAGCTGTATTGTGATCGCGTCTATCTTGACGATAATAGTCGCATTCTCACCGTCTTTTCAACTTCTTCTCCTGCTGCGAATTGTACAAGGCTTTGCTTTTGCTGGAATTCCGTCTATTGCGATGGCTTATTTAGGAGAAGAAATAGAGGGAAGAAGTTTAGGTGTCGCTATGGGTCTTTATATTAGCGGAAATTCTATTGGGGGATTAGCGGGAAGAGTATTGATGGGAACGATGACAGATCTCTTTTCTTGGAAAGCCGGGATGATGTTTTTAGGTGGTATTAGTTTAATTGCTTGTCTTTATTTTATATGGGCTCTTCCGCCATCAAAGCATTTTGAATCACAGCCGCTAGCCTTGAAGCCTCTTTTCAAGTCGCTCGTGTCTCATCTAAAAGATTCCGTGTTAGTGTCATTATTTTTGATTGCTTTTTTCTTAATGGGCAGTTTCGTAACGATATTCAATTATCTTGGTTTTAAGTTAACTGAACCGCCTTATAATTTAAGTATGACGATTATCGGTTGGATTTTTCTCGTGTATTTAGTAGGCACCTTTAGCTCCACTTGGTTTGGGATATTGGCTGATAAGTATGGATGGTCTTTATTGTTAATGATAGGGGCCGTACTCATGCTGTTAGGCGTCTTATTGACCCTCCCGATCCCGATATTTTATAAGCTCGTTGGGATCGTGATTTTTACATTTGGGTTTTTCGGTGCCCATTCTGTCGCTAGCGGGTTAGTAAGCCGGCATGCCACACACGACATTGCTCAGGCCTCATCGCTTTATTTATTTGCCTATTATTTAGGGTCTAGCATTGGTGGAGCAACGGGCGGTGTATTTTGGTCGCACTCGGGCTGGCATGGGGTCGTCAGCTTTACTATAGTATTATTGCTAATATCGACTTTCTTAGTAATAAGAGTAAAAAAACTATCGAAGATTCCACAAAATATGATTTAACAGGCCGTGTCTAATAAGAATGAGAAAGAGCAACCTATCATTAGGATTGCTCTTTTTTGATTCCTTATGCTGTCAATTCTCAAATCTAATGAAGCACGTCCTGATTACGATCAATATACAAAGTGCCATCTTGTTGAACTTCTGCGTAAAAGACGTCAGAAATAGAGTGGATGCCAGCAGCTTGTAACTGCTGCTCTAACCAGTCCGTGTCCAAGTTTAGTTTTCTTAAATTGTCCCCATTTATTTTCCCATCAGAAATAACAGACATTGCAATAGGGAAGGCTTGAGAAGGAGCTGGTTGAACATTCATATCGCTCTTAGTTAACGGTTGGTTTGCTTCCTTCTTCATAGCCGAAAGACTGCCATCCGTTTCAAAGATGGCATAATCTACTTCAGCAACGGAAAAGATATTTTTCTTTCTTAATAAACCATTGAGAGAATCAATATCAAGACGGGCTTTACGGAGGGCGTCCTCCATGATTTGGCCTTTTCTAATCACAATAATGGGCTGTCCAACAATAAGAAGGCGGGCCTTTTCGGATTTTATATCTAAAAAACCAAGGAAAAGGGTGAAAGCACTCCAACCAATTAAGGCGATGAGCCCATTCCGAATGCCTAGTGTAGGATCAATGGCAAGAGAGGCCCCGATTGTGCCGATTGAAATAGCTGACACAAAATTAAAAAAGGTCATTTGTGAGATTTCTTTTCTCCCCATAATCCTCGTTAAACTTAATAAAGTAACAAAAGAAATAGCTAATCTAAGTATTAGTACTGCAACGGACAATTGTTATCCCCCTCGTATAGAAAATAGAGCTTCTTATCTTATTGTTTCGGATTTCTCAACTTTCATTCATCTGTGTCTATTAAAGAAAGAAAATAAAGAAATCGTAACTTGGGAACGATACAATTAGAAAACTTTTCGCTAAGAAGAGAGGGCCAAGCCAATATTTTAGATAATCTTTAGAGCATTAAAGGCTTCGGCTGCTTTCCGGGCGAAAGATAGGGGAGGTTCGACAGATTGGAAGTGAATATAGAGAATGTTTGGTTTCGCATAAAGCCAATGATTGTGCAAAGCACTGATGATGATTCCATTTTTGACGAGAATGCTTGTAAAGAGAGGAACTTCTTCTTCCAAAAGGACACATTCCCCCAGGTTAAGCGCGTTGCCATTACGATCTAACGATTCAAACATGATTTCTGCATGAAGCTCACCGCGGCTTGGGCGGCCTTGGATGGTAACATGGAGGTCACGATGAAGTTCTACAGAGCAAACACCATGTTCAATCGTTGGCTTTGTATGGAATAGTTGAGCGTACTGTTGACAAAGTGTGTTGAACGGAATCATAGGAAACCTCCTCATTCATTTTTTACAGTATATGTTCAAAAGAACCGCTTAGTGAGTTGTACGGTATTTGACTCTATTTGGGGTTGCTGTTGTTATCTTTCAAGCTTTCCTCGTAAAGCTCTAACAGTTTTTGGATCGTTTGTCCGTTGATTCTTTCCTTTCTTTTGACCATATCGTTAAAGTATGTTTTATCAGGAAGCTCCTCGAATAATGTTTGATCTGGCCCTCCTAATAGGTCGTTCGTGTTAACCTCAATGAGCCACAATCCTCCGCTGCGATCGACGCCGAAATCTATTCCGGCTTCTAGAAAAAAATAATGTTGATCTAATTGTTCGCAAATATGCATAGAAGCTGCGGCTAAATCTTGTGTAATTTTGGGGGCAAGGCCTTCAAATAATAAGGACAAAACATCAACGGTAGGCTTCACAGATCCGTTGCTTATAGCAACATTAGAGACAACAGAACCTGATCCTCCCATCCGAACCAAATCTCCTGAGTAGATCCATCCGTCTTCTAAATCGTGCTGCATATGTGTTCGGATATCGAAGGGACGGTTGTCGCAGGTGATTAAAGGAGCCTCCTGCTGGATAATACAGAGCTCATCACCATAGGATGACAATAATTCAGCAAACAAGTGGTCTAGAGCAATAAAGCTTTTCGGTGGCTGTCCTTGGAGTGTCCAAACGAGTTGCTGCTTCTGTTTCGTAACTTTACTAATGTTTTGTCCTCCCCATGAAGCGACGGGCTTAATAAAGACCGATTGGTAAAGGTTTATATACTTCTCTAGAGATGGCAAGGAAAACATATCGGTACGCGGTATAGTGAAATAAGGAACCGTCTTCTCATTCATCATTTGATGCATTTCCCACTTATTAAAAAACGCTCGGTCAGAATCAAATATTGGCGTCATCTTTCTTTATACCACCTTTGTATTTAGCTATTTTTAACGTGCACTTTTTCAACGGGTCTAGAGTCAATAAGCTTCAATCGAGTATGAGAGCGTTTATTACGTCTTTATAGAATTATGCAAAAATGAAAAAAGTGCATAGGCAGCGTTGTAGGGAGGTGGGAGGCCATTTCCTTTTTAGATGAAGTAGATGAGACTCGTCACCTTTGCCTTTAAATGCTAAAATACAAGACATAGAGATTTAGAGGCCGGGAGGTAAGGGAATGCAGGTTATTCGCACTCTGATTGTAGATGATCATGCGATCGTTAGAACTGGTGTAAAAATGCTTCTTGGAAAAAAGGAGCATATTGAAATCGTTGGTGAAGCGGCTGATGGACAGGAGGCGATTGAGAAGGCTTTGTCCCTTCAACCAGATCTCATTATTATGGATCTTAGCATGCCTCCTGGAAAAAACGGATTGGAAGCCACAAGGGAGTTAAAGAAATCCCTTCCCGAAACGCATGTGTTAATTCTTACGATGCATGATCATGAGAATGACTTATTTCGCGTCGTTCAGGCAGGAGCTTCAGGTTATATTTTAAAAAATGCGATTGATTCAGAATTACTTTCAGCTGTTGATGCTGTATTGAGGGGCCAGGTGTACTTATATCCTTCTGCAGCAAAGTCGTTAGTAGAAGACTTTCTAGAAGGTGTAAAGCGTGGGGAAGATCTTTCTAAATATAAGCTATTAAGCAATCGGGAAGAGGAGGTTCTCGTCTTCATTGCAAAAGGCTACAGCAATAAAGAAATTGCCGAGATTTTGCATATTAGCGTTAAGACGGTAGAAACTCATAAAAGTAAAATAATGGATAAGTTAGCCCTCCAAAAAAAGCATGAGCTCGTTGCTTATGCCATAAAAAAAGGGCTGCTCAGTTTAGAATAATCTAGTCATATATCATGTTAATAAAAAGGAAATATCAGGGGAATTCCTGATATTTTTTTATTTAGCCTATCCTTATAATAAAAATTAATAATCAGGGAGGGCTATTTATGTACAAAAATATATTAATATATACAGATAATGCTGAAGATGCACTGAATGCAGTGAAAAGCGTGACAAATGAGACACCCTGTCCTTCAATAGAAATGATCACTTTTCTTTATATATTTCCTGTTTCTCATCAGTTGGAAGAAATTATCCAGGAGGGGGTAAAGCTTGAAGAGAAGCTTTATGCTAATTCCTCTTTTGTTGAAGAAGCCTGCCGTTATTTAGACGAAATAGAGATCAAACACCAGAAGCTGGTTCGTATTGGAAACCCTTCTCAAGAAATAGCCTTAATTACTCAGTCTGACCGTTATGACTTATTGATTACAGCTAAAGCAGAAAGTGAAGAGACTTTAAAGTCTCTTGCCCGAAAAGCAAGATGTCCTGTGTTGATTTTAAATAAAAAATGAGAAGAGTAGCAGAAACTCTTCTCATCAAAGTTTTAATTGTTGTACAAAGCTGCGAATATCATTGAAATGCTGGATAAGCTGCTCGAAATTAGATAAGACTGCATCCCAATCTTCTATTTTGGCAGCTTGTTCTACAGCCTTGCTTAATTCGGTGAGCTTCTCTGCATAAATAACAGCGGCAGAGCCTTTAAGGCTATGCGCTATTTCTGCAGTTTCCTTTCCTAGTTTTTCCTCCATCGCCTGTTGCAGATTTTCTATAAAGTCAGGAGTCGTGGTGATAAACATATCTAGAAGCTCTTTCACCATACTTTCCTCCCCATAGCTTTCCAGAAGGCGGCTGATAGAAAGAGGGGGGCTCTCCTGAACGGTTTCCGTTTTCTGGCTGGCCGTCTCACCTGTGGGCATCCAGCGCTGCAGAACTTCCCGGAGCTTTTCGATATTAACCGGTTTGCTGATGTAATCATCCATATCCGCTTTTAAATACTTTTCTCGATCACTCTTCATCGCATTTGCAGTCATGGCGATAATAGGTATTCGCTTGTTCGGAAGTATGTTCTTTCGGATCGTTTTTGTAGCTTCGATTCCGTCCATCTCCGGCATTTGAATATCCATTAAAATTAAAGCATAGTCTCCTTCAGCTACTTTCTCAACCGCCTCCCGGCCATTTGTGACAATATCTGCTTTATACCCCAATTTTTCTAGCTGGAAGAAAGCGACCTTGCGATTCATTGGATTGTCTTCCACGAGGAGAATCGGATGGTCCTGATTTAGTACTTCGGATGGCATTACTTTGCTGTCAGAACCGTTTTTGTTTGTTTCCATTGCCTCTTCCGGTATAGGGCGGACTAAGTTCGCTATACAATCAAATAGCTGCGACTGCTTTACTGGCTTGGAAAGATAAGCATCATACTTAGAAGTGCTTAAATCACTCTTATTGTCGTTAAAATCCGTTATTAAAATGAGATGGAGCCGTGATAAATAAGGAGTCTGCTTCACGATTTGAGCAAATGTATCATGGTTCATGCCGGGATTGTCAAGGTGAACAATCGCAAGATCATAGGGCGTATTGTTAACAGCCTCTTTTTGCAATTCTGCCAATGCATCAATTCCATTTTCCGCACTTTTGTTGGTCATTCCCCATGAGCTAATGTACTTTTGTAAAATTTCACGTGCTCCTGGATCGTCGTCTACAATTAACACACGCAGGTTTTCAAGTGCCGTATCGATCATTCGTTTCTCAATTGCCTTAGACGATTCCGGAATGGGAAACGGAATATTAAACCAAAAGGTTGAACCGTTTCCTTTTTCGCTTTCCACACTGATTTCTCCAGCCATTAATTCTACAAGTCGTTTGGATATCGCCAATCCAAGGCCTGTACCGCCGAATTTGCGAGTGGTGGAGCCGTCTGATTGGATAAAAGGTTCAAATAAACGGGTTTGTTCACCGTCTGAAAGACCGATTCCTGTGTCAATAATGGCAAAGTGAATGACAGCTTTCCCATCGTCATCTATCTCCCTTAAAATGGCTCTGATCAGGACACTGCCTTTTTCGGTAAATTTAACGGCATTGTCAGATAGATTAAGAAGAACTTGACGCAGTCTTCCTGGATCCCCTATAAGCAAGCTTGGAATCGAAGGGTCGATATAGGTTAGAAGGGAGATCTCTTTATGGCGAGCCTTTGGCAATAGAATTTCGGCGATGCCTTCTACTAATGGAGTGGGGGAAAATGGTACTTGCTCGATGGTCATTTTTCCTGCTTCCATTTTAGAGTAATCAAGAATGTCATTAATAATCGTTAAGAGAGCGTGAGACGCTTCCCGGATGATGCTAATATATTCTCGTTGTTCATTATTAAGCGGGGTATCCACTAATACGTCGACCATTCCAATGATCCCGTTCATCGGTGTCCGAATTTCATGGCTCATGTTTGCAAGAAATTGCGATTTTAACTCCGAAGCCTCAAGGGCTTGATCACGAGCTAAGGCCAATGCCTCTTCCATTTTTTTTCGGTCTGTAATATCAATGCCGGACCCGACTACCTCATAAACAAGACCTTCTGCAAAAATGGGGGAAAGAGAGATGTAGAATACTTTTCCGGCAAACGACCATTCGTAGTTGACGTTCTCCCCTTCAAAAGCCTGTTTGTGATAGTCTTCTAACTCCATAGCTATATAGTCAGGAAAAATTTCAGCTGGCGTTTTGTTGAAAGTATTGGCAGTCGTTAAGCCAATTTCTTGCGCATTTTGCCCTTCAATAAACTGATAAACAATTTTTCCATTTTTATCTTTTCTTAATTTAAATATAAGGTTTTGAAGGTTCTTAACGGTGTGTTCAAAATTGTCTCGGAGTGCTTTTTCTAAAGCTGCTTCAGTTTCTTTTCGTTCTGTAATGTCTTTAACAATTCCTACAAAGTGTATTTCTTCCCCGATGAAAAACTTCGTAACCGCTAGATCCATAGGGAAAGTAGAGCCGTCTTTGCGTTTTCCGGTTACTTCACGTCCGATCCCGATGATTTTCGCTTCGCCGGTTTCTACGTAATTGTTGACATACGAATCGTGTTCGCTCCTATAGGGTTCGGGCATTAATGTATTCACTTTTTCTCCAATGACTTCTTCAGAAGGATATCCGAATATTTTTTCCGCCGCAGGATTGAATGATTCTATGATGCCTTGCCGATTAATGGTAATAATTCCATCCAACACATTGTCAATGACTAATTGGGCAACTTGTTCCCATTCAGCCCATCCATTCTTCTGTTTATGATTCATTGCCTTCTCCTTTAACTAGCAGTGCTTTTCAGTTATTTTACAAAAAAATAACAGGCCCTTCCACCAGTCTGTGTTGAAAAAGGGGGAATAAGGGTAAATAGTACCAAAAATAAGGGAATATCCTGATATCAGAAGAATGGTTTATTTTATATGATAGGAATTAAGAAAAACAAGATTTTACGGAGGGGATATCATGACAAAGTATCAAAACATTCTCGTGGCGGTTGACGGTTCAAAGGAAGCTCAGCGGGCATTAGTAAAAGCAGCAGATATGGCAGTTGGCAACAGTGCTCATTTAATTATTGCTCATGTGGTAGATGCGGCTCTGTATCTTCCAGTCGAGCAATATAAGGATGCCATTACGGCAGGGACAGAAAAATACGGCCGAGAGCTGCTCGAACGTTATGAAAAAGAAGCCAAACAATTTGGTGTAGAAAATGTAAGTACCGTTCTGAAAACAGGTTCTCCGAAGGCAGAAATTCCAGGGAAAATAGCAACGGAATATGAGGCAGATCTTATTGTGGTGGGGGCGACTGGTTTAAACGCAATTGAACGATTCTTTCTCGGCAGCGTGTCAGAAGCCATTATTCGCCATGCGCCATGTGATGTTTTAGTTATAAGAAGCGAACGATCATAAAGATCGATAAAAAAATAAGAGAAATTGTAAAATCAGGGAATATCCTGATACTCGAAGTACGTTCGGTTCTATATTATAGAAATCAAAGATAACCATTTTTTTCTGGAGGGGATATGTATGACACAGTACCAAAACATTCTCGTAGCCGTTGATGGATCAGAGGAAGCAAAAACAGCTTTAATTAAAGCAGCAAAGATTGCGGCTGAGGACAAGGCACAATTAATTATTGCCCATGTTATAGACATGCGCTATTTTGCCAGATTCCAATTATATGACCATTCTATTATCACACAAGCGAAAACGCACGGACAGGAGCTGCTTGAAGGCTATAAAGAGGAGGCCAAACAATTTGGTGTAGAAAAGGTTAGTACCGCTCTTGAATTTGGTTCCCCACGATCAGAAATACCAGGGACTATTGCAAAGAAACACGAAGCCGACTTAATTGTAGTAGGGGCAACTGGTTTAAATGCAATCGAAAGAGCGTTAATCGGCAGTGTATCAGAAGCTATTATTCGTCACGCGGCATGTGATATCCTCGTCGTCAGAAATCGTTAAGTTAAAGCGTCGTATACTGTAAAAAGGCTTTCTATTAGTTTACTGAACTGATAGAAAGCCTTTTATATTGCCCGAAATTATTCATTAGAGCATGAGCAGTTGTCCCGTGACCAGTCTTTCAACAAAATTTGGGGGGTAAAACATAATTTGATTCCTGACTAAATATGATGAGTAATAAAACTGTCATAACGGAGGTGAAATATGCAAAATCAACCACAGCTGCCTGGCCATGTCAGCATGGATCAATTTAATCAGATGTTAGTTTCACCTGAATCGTTCGCTGCAAAGCCCGAGTCTCTTACTGAACAAATGTTTGTTGAGCGTTCACTGACCGAGAATAGGTTTTGGCTCAGGATTATGAAGGAACACGCTTTATTTTTAGGTGAAGGGTTTAATCGGAAAGATACCCAGCTCATACAACAAACAGACAGATTTCATTACTATTTTGAGCAGCAGGAAAAAAAAGCGCATCAAGTACCGAATAATGTAACCTTAGTAAGAAAGTTAAATGAAGAAAGCATAGAATTGGTCCACGGTTTCCGGAACTTTAAAAGAAATCTATTAATTATGATCATAAATTGTAAAATAAGCGGATTTAATTTTCCTTTGCTTGTTGATCATATTGCAAGGGAAGCGGAATATTTTATGAGAACGTTAAAAAAGTTTAACAAGGGAATTTTAGAGCCTATCCAGGATGCCATAATTAATGAAAACGTATTTTGGCTGAAAATCATGATGGAACATTCACGTTTTATTGCTTCGTTACTGGATCAGTCAGAAAGGAATTTAGTGAATACAGCGAGAAAATTTGGCGATGATTTTGAGGTGCTTCTAAACCAAGCAAGAGATGTAGAATCAATGTTATATCATAAGCAGCCGACCTATCCGATTATCGGAAGGATGAATAAAGAAAGTGAAAGCGCTGCGACGGAACTGCGGGCATTTAAGAAAACTGGACTGGATCTTATTCGATCTTGCCAGATTCGCAATGTTATAAATCCTTTGTTAGCAGACCATGTTTTACGAGAAGCCGATCATTTCCTCTACATGATTCATGTTTTGGAAGAGAGATTAAATAAAAAAATGGCAGAACAGCGCTGACAACAGCTAACGGTCATTATTTTTAGAAGAGGTGAGGATATGCCGAAAATATCAAGAGAAGATTTCGTTCAAGGGTTTGTGCCGAATCATAATCACGGTTCAGTTGATTACACTTCGGTTGAGGCTGGCCATGTTCATCAGTGCCTAGATGTTACTTCTCCGCCAATACAGACTCAGGATGATAACCATATCCATTATACGGAGGGCTATGTCGTCTTCGAAGATGGGCATAACCACTATTATAAGGCGTATTCTGGACCAGCCATACCAGTCGGGAATGGAATGCATGTCCATTATTACGATTTTTATACGAGTGAAAATGACGGACATCGGCATCATGTGAGGGGAGTAGACCAGCCTGCTCCGGGTAATAAATAAAAAGTTAGATTTTTCCTCCTTTTAGTAGGAATTTTACAAAATGATGGTGTAAAATTAAGGGAGCAGCAGTCATCCATGAAACAGCATGGAGGAGAAAAGAGTGAAAGTGGAGTTAATCGTAGATAGAGATTCGGTACATGCTGGAGACGATGGATATTCCCATAGAAAATCGATTGTGTTAACGGAAGATCTCCCTGTTAAACAATTGGTTGAGCGGTTGATTTTAAATCGAGAGTTTAACTTAGCCCTAATCTCTGGTGGGAATGTGTTATGGAATGCAGAAGTGAACGGGTTATGCGTTGCTCAGGTTATTCAAAATGAAGACTATAGCTACGAGATATATGGAGTGAACCGTCTCATTTCAGATTATCGGAATGATGACAATAAAGTCGGCCTTACATTTTATTATTTCAGTTATTCCGGTAAACATAAGTTTACTGAGAAGGAAAAAGAAAGTTCCATTCACTTTCCGTGGTCACCTATTTATTATTGGGCGGGTCTTGATACAGCTAAAGAAAGAAAAGTCTACCAGGGCAAATGGGGCGTTTGAACGACATTTTTTCACCTGAAGAATAAAATAAGTTAGAGAAAAAGGCCTTCCATCAGCTTATTCAATTGATGGAAGGCCTTTTTCTTTTACGAAGGATTGAATCTCATAATTCTAGGTAAGCCGTCTCGATCCTCTGTAGGATAAAAACTTTTCAAAATATTAATCAAGCATGAACTATTTTCATGACGATGGAACCAAAACAATTTAAATTTGCCTCTAATAAATGTAATACATAATGGAATGGAAGGTGAAGAATCTTGGAAAACACTATGAAGCTTGATGTGATAAAGGCTCAGAAGGGTGATAAAGAAGCCTTTTGCCGATTAATTAAACAAGTTGAGCCCAGTCTTTATCGAATGGCTTCTTCGATTATGAAATCTGAACAAGAATGTTTGGATGCTGCCCAGGAAGCTGTATTAAAGGCATACCTTTCGATTGGTTCTCTTAAAAGCCCGCAGTACTTCAAGACATGGATTACGAGAATTTTAATAAGAGAGTGTACGAGAATCCTAAAGGAACGTAAAAAAGTGGTGCATTTCGATCATGTAGAAGCAAGAGAAAATCATTTGCCGCCCCATGAGCAGGGAGATTATGTACAAGAAGCGATAGAGATGTTGGAAGATGACCACCGTATCGTGATTACTCTGTACTATTTTCAAGATTTCTCTGTTAAAGAAATTGCGAAGATTATTCAACAGTCTGAAGGAACAGTGAAGTCCAGGTTGAGCAGAGCGAGGAAAAAGTTAGAGAAAGTAATGGTAAGGGATATTCCATTAGGAGGCATGAGACATGAATCAATCTAAACTAGATCAAGAGATGGAAGAGTTGCTGAGTCGAAAAAAAAATGAGGAAGTACCAGCTTTTTTTAGCCAGGGAATTGATGAGGCTTTAGCTAGCCTGCCTTCAACTGTCCAGACAGAGAGAAAGAGGGGGAAGAAGCGGGGATGGATGCAAGTAGCTGCTGTTTCTGGGGTGCTGGCAGCAGGGATTATCGCCTCCAGTATGGGCTCTCCTGCTATGGCAGCTGTATTAAAAAAGGTGCCCGTACTGAGCTATATTTACTCTGTTACGTATAAAGAGGTGGATGAAGAAACACAGCCTCCGCACACTATCAGTGGTTCACAATATGGATTTGGAGAAAAAGGACCGTTTAATGCTGGAGAGCCAGAGGTTAAATCTTTTGACGGGTATACAAAGGAACTGAAAGAATATATCGGAATTCAAATTCCTGAATTAAAGACTGAAGAAGGTCATTTGTCTATAAGAGTAGCAAAATACAATGAGGGACAGTTTGACATTCATGCTTTTAATGAAGATGGCGTGTTAAATGTTGTAACCGATCCGGCTAACCTTCCTTCCTTTGAGGGGGCAAGTGTCCATTCCGTTGTAAAAGAAAGTAAAACGTTGCATGGTGTGAAGGCGGAGGTTCTTTCTTATCAATTTAGTAAGACAGATGAAAGCAATCGAACGAATTATGTAGTGTGGAAACGAGACCGCTTGCTGCTTATTCTAGCAAGCACATTAAAGGCTGATGAACTCGTTAAAAAGGCTGAAGCTATTGATCGCCAGCTGTTGGAGATAAAGGAGAATCAATAAATCAGTGTCGACAGGAAGGTACATCTCTTAATGAGGCAGGTGTGCCTTTTTTGATGAATGCTAAAGTGAAAATGGATACGTTTCCATTAAATTACTTTATATGGTTTAGGTATAGGTTAAAAGGCAGTTAGTGAAAAGGAATCGTTTTTATTTTCTGACTAAAAAAACCATCACAAATGAAGAATCCTATGGTATTAATAAAAAGACATACTATTGGATTTGAAAGGGGGTGAATTGATGCACCTTCAGCGATTCGTTTTAAGCGGCTTACTTATAGGAGCGGCTTGGTTTTTACCAACGAATGCATTTGCCGAAAAAGCGGATCTTGTTCCGAAACAGCCTGTTGTAAAAGAATTAACAACGAAGGCAGCCGCTGTTGCACAAGAGCAAGTTAACAAGAGCAAAGAGGAAATTCCTAACGCTCAAGCAAAGGTGGAGAGAGAAGTTCCTGGAAAAAAAGAGCCGGTTGTTTCACCTTCTCCCCAATCAGAATCTGTTAAACCTGCTCAACTTATAAAAACATTGCCAGAGCAGGCGAGCAGCCAGGCAAAGACAGCTGTACAAGCTGTTGAGAAAACGGTTAAACAGACTAGCAAGGAACTTTTGCCTGAGAAAGCAATAACGAATCCAGGGAAAAAGAAAGGGCTGCTTATGAAGAAGGAAGCGTTGCCTGTTCGTGAAGAGAAGCCTGTCCAACAGGAAAAAGCTTCAGAAAACATCGAACCGGTTAAGCACGCTTTAAGTGAAAAGCCTTCTAGTGAGCCTCTACAGCGTCCTGAACCTGAAGAAGTGACACAGAAACAGGCTTCAAAAGCTGTTAAGTCTCCTGAGAACGATAAAGATCAGCTTGCTAGTACGGCTAAGGTTCAACCAGCTAACCAATCCGAGGAAGAATCTGCTAGCAAAACTGTAGCAAAACCGGTAAATGAGGATAAAGATAAACCGGCTAGTAATGTTAAGGACAAGCTTGTTCATCAAACTAACGCTCAACCTATAATAAGCAAGAAAAGTAATACCCAATCTCCGCCTGTTTTTGCTGGATTGCCAAAGGAGAACCATTCGTCAGGAACGGACAAGCGTGTCCCGCATGAGAAGCAGGCGACTGCCCCTTCACAGTCCAATCAGCATGCAGGGGGATCTTCTAAAGACCGGGCAAAAGCAGGAAATAGTTCTGTCAATTACATAGACAAATGGCTGGATTGGGGGCATTATTGGACACTGGAGATCAGCCAGTCGTATACGTCCCGAATTAAAGAATTTAGCAATCAATGGACGAATGCGCCTCCATCACAGCCGCCAAAATCGTTCCTTTTTTCTTAATACACAAAATCAAAAAAATGATACGTAAAAGAAAAAAGGAGCGAACAAAAAATGAAAAAAAATATTACAGGAAATAAAGTGGTTAAATCTATCGTGTTGGCAGGAGTACTTTCAGTTGGTGTTTTAGCGGGTGGACAAATAAGCGAAGCAGCTCAAAACGATCAGGTGAAAGGAATCTCTGTTCAAGCACAAGCGAGCGCCCATGCTTCTTCGACGGCAAAAGCTCACGCCGCTTCTAATTCTGCTGTACAGGCAACAGCTACAGCGAAAGAAGTAAAAGCAAAGGTAGAAAAAGAGCCGGCGCAGCCAATGAAACCTGTAGTAAAGAAAAAGCCAGAAGTCGCGGTGAAAGTTGAAGTAAAACAAAACAAATCAGCAGCGAATAAGGCGAACGCGCAAGCGAGCGTACGTGCGAGCGAAACAGCAAAAGCGCATGCAGCAGCTAACTCAGCTGTATTAGCAACAGGCACAAAAGAAACGGTAAAAAAGACAACTGGCAACGTAACAAAAGATGCAAAAAACGTTGTAGAAAAAACAGCTGATAAAGTGACGGAAGGCACAAAAGATGTTGTAGCAAAGACAACGGATAAAGTGACGGAAGTAAAACAAAATAAATCAGCAGCGAATAAGGCGAACGCGCAAGCAAGCGTACATGCGAGCGAAACAGCAAAAGCGCATGCATCTGTTAACTCCGCTGTATTAGCAACAGGCACAAAGGAAGCTGTAGAAAAAACAGCTGATAAAGCAGCTGAAGATACAAAAGCAATTGCAGAAAAGACAGCTGATAAAGTAGCTGAAGACACAAAAGCAGTTGCAGAAAAAACAGCTGATAAGGTAACAGAAGACACAAAAGAAGTTGTAGAAAAGACAACCGATAAGGTGACGGAAGGTACAAAAGTAAACAAATCAGCAGTAAATAAAGCGAACGCGCAAGCAAGCGTACATGCGAGCGAAACAGCAAAAGCGCATGCATCTGTTAACTCCGCTGTATTAGCAACAGGCACAAAAGAAGAGATTGAAAAAACAGTTGAGGCAGTAACAGAAGGCACAAAAGAAACTGCTGAAAAAACGATTGATGCAGTAAAAGGCACAGAAGACGCTGTAAAAGAAACAACTGATGCAGTAACTGAAGACACAAAAGAAGTTGTTGAAAATGAAAAAGTAAACGTATCTGCTGCTAACAAATTCAACTCTCAAGCTGGTGAAAAAGCAAGTGTGCAAGCAAAAGCAAATGCTTCCGTAAACTCTGCTGTTCTGGCAACTGAAGTTGGAGTAACTGCAAAAACAAAAGCTGTACAAGCATAATCTGTTTTAGAGAATTGGCTTAGGATAGCTGCATAGCCCTTATGCGAAGAAAAGCGAATCATTTTCTTCGCATAAGGGTTTTTTGTCTTTAGGCATCTCAATATTTATCTGTTATTTTTATGGCTCAATGCAATAGAAGCATTGATCTTTTTTGATAGTGAATTTACGTGTAAAATTTTTCATAAGAAGATACAGAGAGGAATGAGATAGATGAAGATCACTACATTTATAGGCAGCTCTAGAAAAGAAAGCAACAGCGAGTTATTAGCGGATATAGTGACAAAGGAGGTAGAACATCAAAAAATTGACTTGAAGGATTTATCCATTCAGCCAATTCATGATTTACGCCACGCTGACGGCGGTTTTCAATTAATAGACGATGATTATGACGTAATCATTAAGTCTTTATTGGAAAGTGATACTGTAATTTTCTCTACTCCGATCTATTGATACACGATGTCTGGCATGATGAAAAACATGATTGACCGGCTAAGCCAGGCGATACGGGATGAACGGTTTCCGCAGTTAACCGAACACTTGCAAACGGTAGAAGCTATTGTACTAGCTGTCGGGGGCGATGACCCAAAAATAAAAGGACTGCCCCTCATCCAGCAATTTCAATATACGTTTGATTTCTTAAATATGCGCTTTTCCACTTATATTTTGGGAGAAGGGAACCGGCCAGGCGATATTTTACAAGATGAGCAGGTGCTAGTTCAAGCTGATCTGCTAAACAAACAATTAAAAGAACGGCAGCCATCAGCTTAGTATGTAAACCTCAATTAAGAGGGATAAAACAAGAAGGTTTTTCTCCTTTATGAATACAGTTTGAAAGATTTCTATGCGGGTAAATGGAAATCAATAACAAAAAAGGAGAGATTCAATGATTAAACTTGAAACAGAGCTAGAAGGAAAGAGGGCCTTATACGGAGAGGTATGCAGCCTATTCGAGAATCACGGGCTCGTCATTGGCGGAAACTGGGAGTTTGACCACGGCATGTTTGATACGACTTTATATAGCGATGAAGGAGAGAGCATTTATCTGCGTCTGCCGTTCCAGGTAGAATCCGGCATGCTGGATGAAGAGGATGCCCTGCTCGTTTTTCAAACGCCTTTCGTGATTAAGCACGTTGCCAATATTGGTTTGGACGACGATGAAAGTCCAGCGCTCGCTTCCACAGGATTAGATCAGTTTCAAAGCCCTGATGATAAAGATGCACCCATTCATCAAAAAACAAATTGGGCTTTGGAAGGTGAACAGAAGGTTGCAGCAATAATAGATGAAATCGAATTTAGCCAGCTCTAAAAAGCACTGGCTGGCGTAACCGTATAGCCAGCCCTACATAAAGCGCTTTTCTATGATCCCTTAGCAGGTTGTACAAGGGATCCTATTTATATATCTTCTTATGCTAGTGCTCAATGTTATACAACAAACCCTTTTTTTCTATCTGTTTTTGCAATTCATCGGCAAAAGGAATGTGGGGATCAATGGTAAATCGCACAGGTTGTCTCTCTAGCTCTTTCCGTTCTTTTAAAGAGAGGAGGGCTAATCCAGTTTCGTTGAAGCTTTCTAACTGCAACGCTTTTGCTATAATAAGATCGAAAATATTTATGATGTCAGAAGAACAACCATTCACACTGATAAAGTGCTCCATAAGATCTTTCCATTGTTCTTCGGTCGAGACTAATTGAGTCCTGATGATGTGTTGAAACGAATGACACTTTCTGCAAATAAGCTGAATATCGATTAATTGACAGATTTTATTGATGAAATCGTACTTTTCTACTTCGTGCAAATGCAGGTGCCTTATTTCTTCGTTAGATTCCGGTATCCATTCACAAATGGAGCACTTTGTTCCTTGTTGTTCCAATATGACAGGGCGCAGTTTTTTTCTCCAAAGATGATCGGTAACGGTTTTTCTGACTGTGCTTCCATGAAAAAGTACAGGTTTGGCAGAAGGCAGCAGCTTAAAACCTGTTATACTTAATTCTTTTATTTTTCTCACAGAGTCACCTTACCTTATCCATGTAATTTTAATCTGAATAGAAGCTTTTCACTTGAATGTTCCCCTATCAAATGAATGATGACAGGGTCATCTTCTCATCTTTTTCTCCATAGACGCTTAATGTATTATTGAAGAGTCGATGCTTTAAAGTCTTGAAGTTATTCATAAATATATAATCTCAACTATTCATCTCCTATAAAGGCTAAAAATTTGAGGTTCTTTGCACTTCTTGGAAGGAAGACGAATCTTCTTCAGCATTTTTCACTTTGAATTTTATAGTTTTAAGTGTTTGTCCATCTCCAACTAGTGTAATGGTTGCTTCCTTATCATTTTTCCAGATGACTGAAACATTAGAAGGCTGAAGCGATGGACCATCATGGCGAATACGACAATCTATATAGCTGTCAGAGTGTTTTATTCTAACTGTAGATGGCCTAAAAAAAGTTTCTGATCCTTTTTCGAATACTTCAATTTTATGGACATTATGTGGAGAATGACTGATGACAAGCAGGCGTTCCTTAAACTCTATTTCATAAATAAATTTAGCGCCGAATGAAACAATCGGCACTAATAGGAGAATGGTTAACAAAATTGTCCAAGTAAGACAACCCCGTTTTTCCCCCTTTCTAGTGTACCCTCTTTTGTGATCGAAGTTATCGTACATATTCATGTGAGTCTGTCCTTTTTATTCTATTGTTTAAAAATAAGTTTATCATATATTATCTATTTCACTACTCTATATAGGTAATTTTGAATAGTGAATGTGTCCTGTAAATGGTTGGTATTCTCCGACTTGTTGAAATGCAGTATAGATTATATGTGTATTTACTTGAGTAAGAGGGAGATAAGGAGAATGTTGGAAGTGAATTCATTCAAATTATCGATAGGTCTTATGAAGTAGTAAGATAAATAGCGACCAAAAATTTATTGAATATTGAAAATTTAGACGTTAAACTTTTAATAACTTAAATTTATTGGAACCCCATGAGGCGTTAAATAATAATGGTGAGAGGAGGCTTTTAGATCGAGTTCAAATAATTTTTTAACAACACGTATTTGAATTTATTTAGAGCGATCATTTTAAGCCGTGTTTGTAGAGTCTGTCAGGAAACAATCAAATTCATAAATGAAACGGGGATTGTAAATGAGTAAAGTGGATCTCTTATTTAAGAATGCGAACGTGTTGACATTAGACAGCCGAAATTCTCGTGCTGGTTCTGTGGCCGTGTCGGAAGGCAAAATTATCGGTATTTGGAAAGAAGCAGAGCCCTCTAAAAGTGAGCTGGAAATAACAGCCCGTACAAATGTGGTTGATTTAAAAGGAGCCACTCTCATACCGGGATTTATTGATACCCATAACCACATTTTGGCATACGGCCAAATGAAAAACCAGTTGAATTGCGGTACGCCGCCTAATCGAACCATCCACGATATAGTAGAGGCGGTTAGGGCGAAAGCGACAGAAACGCCCAATGGGGAATGGATTCAGGCATACGGTTATGATGACACGTTACTTCAAGAAAAGCGTCATATTACACGAACAGATTTAGACCAAGCTGCCCCTAATCATCCTGTTATCGTTATGCACACTTCCGGCCACTTAGCTGCTGTTAACTCGCTTGCTTTGCAGAGAGGCGGCTTAACGGATAAGGTTTCTGATCCGCAAGGCGGTCACTATGGGCGGGATGAGAAAGGGTGTTTGAATGGGGTTTTGTACGAGTCAGCTGCTATGCAGCCCATTATGAATCAGCTGCCTAAAATGACGATGGATGATATGGTCAATGCTTTGGGAGAAGCTGCAAAGGATTATATAGCACAGGGAATTACGACAAATTCAGATGCAGCTATCTTCGGAATAGATGACTTTTCGGCACATGTAAAAGCAGCAGAAAAAGGCACAAATCCGATGCGCACGCAGCTAATGATTATGCATCATCTTCTCCGTGAAGGGGGGGTATTTGAAGGATATTCGGCTGTTGAATTGGATAGGGAAATTAGAGAACGGTCAGGGGGCATGGCCAGGCTCGACAGCGCGAAGTTATTTCAAGACGGGTCTATTCAAGGCCTGACAGGAGCTTTGCGGAAGCCATATTATCAAAACTCCGAGGTTCTTGGAAACTTGGTTCACCCACAGGAAGTGTTCAACGAAGAGGTGTCTGATCTTCATCAGCGTGGCTTTCGAATCGCCACCCATGGAAACGGGGACCGTGCTATTGGATCGATATTAGAAGCATACGAGTATGCCTTATCAAAACATCAGCGCAGCGATCACCGTCACCGGATTGAGCATGTCCAAACCGCCACTCCTAAGGACTTAGCAAAAATGAAAGAGCTTGGAGTAGCTGGATCCTTCTTTATTAACCACGTGTATTATTGGGGAGACCGTCATGAGAAAATCTTTTTAGGACGAGAACGGGCAAGCCGTATCAGTCCTTTGGCTGAAGCAGTAAAGCTCAACTTATTGTTTACCCTTCACTCTGATTGTCCCATTACACCTATTTCACCGCTATTTTCTGTTTGGGCGGCCGTTAATCGCTTGACAAAAGAAGGACATGTTCTCGGACCTGAGCAGCGTATTGATGTGATTACTGCCTTGAAATCTATGACAATTTATGGCGCTAAATTGAATTTCGCCGAAAACATTTCAGGAAGTATTGAGATTGGAAAGCAGGCAGACTTTGCGGTGCTGGAGGCAGACCCTACAACAGTAAGCCCAGAGGAGATTAAAGATATTTCGATCCTTGCTACCTATATTGATGGACAACCGGTTTATGGACATGAAACGATAAAAACTTCTTAAATTCGCTATGAATTATTCGAGGAAGCCGATTACTCTGGAAAAAGAGACAAATTGAATGCCAGCTGTAATGGAGTTATTGATGGGCCAATAAATTTTAGGAGGAGTCCATTTGAACGGATCCGCATATGGTCTTAACCCAAAAATGATTATATTTTTGCTGTTTATGGGTAACTTTATTTCTGGTCTCGATCGCTTTCTTATTAATTACGGAATTGTACACATCTCTGAAGATTTGCAGTTGAACGCTTCTTCAACAGGGCTGATATTAAGTATTTTCTTTTTAGGATATGCGATTATGCAGCTTCCCGGTGGATGGTTAGCCGATCGTTTTGGTGCTAAGTTAGTAATCTTCATCTCTATTGTTGGCTTTTCCCTCTTTACTGGTTTAACAGGCTTAGCCTGGTCGCTTACTTCATTAATTGCGATTCGCTTCATTTTTGGCTTGGCGGAGGGAAGCTTTTTCCCGGCAGGAGCAAAATTAATTTCTTCCACTATTCCGCAAGAACAACGATCTCGAGCGATGTCTTTTTACCTTTCCGCACTAACAGTTGCTGGTGTTGCAGCCCCTTTATTGGCCACAACGATGCTTCTTCAAATCGGCTGGCGGATGATGTTCGTGGTCATTGGGGTATGTGGATCTTTAATCGGCTTGCTGTACTGGTATTATTTAAAGCCTAAAAGAGAGCATCAGCATCAAGAGAACTCACTGTCAATGGCTGAACAAGCTGGACCTCCTGTAAAAGGTGTATTTAAAGTGTTAGCAAAGAAGCCAATCGTATGGAGTTTAATGGCAGCCTCTTTCGCCTATGGCTTCATCAGCTGGGGAACCGCCTCGTGGGTGCCGACTTATTTGGTGAATGAACGCGGCCTTGATTTGCGCGCTTTAGGCATTTTACAAATGATCCCTGCTGTCACGGGATTTGTTTTCTTTCTTTTAGCTGGTTATGTATTGGATAGAGTCAAGTCGGGAAATGAAAAATGGTTCGGGGCTGTCGCTGGAATAGGGCTTGCTGTAATGGTTTATTTAATGTTCAATGCCCAAACGATTACAGGTATAGTGATCTATCAATCTATATTGCCGATGTTTGCGGGTGTGCTTTCGGTTGTTATTTTTAGCTTGCCGATCAAGCGTTTGCCAGAAGCTGTGGGCGGATCGGCTGTTGGGATGGTCAATCTTGGAATGCAGGTAGCTGGATTTGTCGCTCCTTTATCCATCGGCTTTATGATTGATCTTTTTGACGGTTCCTATAATGGCGTCGTTTGGCTGCTCGTTGCCTTTGGAATTGTTTGCTGTTTGGCTTTCCTTACGCTTACTTCAGGCAAAGAGAATATCTCTGAAGAAAATATCAAACCAAGTATTCCAGTCAGCAGATAAATAAAAAAGCGGAGAATTGTCCAAGCAATTCTCCGCTTTTTTATGCGTATACATTATTCATTCGTCGCTAACGTACATTCTTCACCATCTGTTTTTTAGGAAGTGCTGGTTTTACTTCAGCAATTAAGATGGCCATCATAATGAACGCAGCTCCTAAAACCATGCGGGCTGTCAGGACTTCATGTAGAAATACAACCGATAACAGCATGCCGAAAAATGATTCAGTTGATAGGATAATGGCAGCCTTTGTCGCACTTGCATATTGATGTGCAATATTTTGAAAGAGATAGGCAACTGTTGTAGAAAAGACCGCTAAATATCCAATCGAGTACATGGCCTCTGTTTCGATTGCTGCCGGTATGTCGCCGCGAATCAATACAACGGCTACACTAATGAGAGCCGCTGTACTAAACTGCATCATCGTCAGTGAGATTGCATCTTCTTTTTTGACAAAAAGATTGGTATAAAAAATATCAAAAGCAAAGGCGATGGCGCATGCAAGAGACAAAGCATCGCCGATGTTGATTGTCATGGAGCCTTGAAGCGATAGAAAGCCGATACCAATGAGGGCTATTATAGAGCCTGTCACTTCATACCGATCAAGTCCGCGTTTGTAAATGACATAAGCGATGATCGGCACAATAACAACATTGACGGCTGTCAAAAAGGCATTTTTAGATGGCGTCGTATATTGCAAACCGACTGTCTGCAAAGCAAAAGCAATGTATAAAATGGTTCCTAAGATGGCGCCTTTCCATACGACTGATTTGGTGAATTTCTTGAATTTGTATCCAAACAGTACTGTAAGTATGAGCGTAGCTAAAACAAATCTTCCTGCCATTACTTGATAAGCGTTTAAATACTCTAGTGCAATGGCCGTAACAACAAATCCACTGCCCCAAATCACTGCTGTGATGAGGAGCATTGCATCCCCTATATATTGTCTCATCTCTCTTCTCCTCCCAACTAAAATAAGAATACCATGAGAGGAGGGACCATAATTTAAGTGATTTTCTAAACTTTTGGGTTTATTTTTGGACGGATTCCAAAGCGGCTGCTGTTCCCTCAATTGTTTGATGCAGCAAATACAATTTTACTGCTGATGATAAGTGCTCATAAAAAACAAGATCGTTACTAAGAGGTTCGATTAATTGACGGATTTTCATCATGCGATACCGAATCGTGTTCGGATGACAGTGGAGGACGGCAGCTACTTCTTTCACATTCCCTTTTTTCAATATGAATGCAATCGCAGTATGGAGCAAATCCTTGTCTGCCTTTTCTTCTAAAAGTACCCCTAAGTACCTTTTTACATAATCGTTCGCAAACTGTTTATCTTTCCGATAAAGCTCGATGAGCAGTTGATCGGACGCAAGTTGTTTATAATGACAAGCAGGATTTCTTTCTATTTCCGCCATAATACGAGCGTAATAAGCTTCTTTAGCAGCGAGATGAAGTCCGGTATGTGTTGGATGAGCCTGGCTATAACCAATTGTTAATGCATTGGAGGGAATCGCGTAAAGCGCCATCCATTCCTTTAATAGGCTGTCAAACGTAATTTGCTCGTTTCGGTCTGTAAAAATGATGAGAATGCTTTGTTTATAGGTAGAAAGAACACCAGATTTTAAAAAAGAATCGAGGCGGATAAAGGCGTGCATCCACTCATCGTTCTCTGCCTGTTTCATTTGAACATTGGCCGCAAATACATAATGTTCAAATGGTTTATTCACTTGCTGCAGAAAGGATTGTATTTTTTCTGTTGATACTTCCTCTTCAATTAGATCCCTCATCATATTTTTTAAAAAGAGTGCATAGTCACTTTTCTTTATGTGATTGATCGTTTCAAGAATGATATCTTCAAAAAACTCATCTCCGCCAAAGCGTAAAATCGGAAAGTGTTGTTCATTGGCAAAAGCTAGCACCTCATCCGGCAAGTCTTTGAAAATCACTGGCTTGTAGGCTAAGGCGCTTACCTCCAAGTCAATCAGCTTTTTAATCATATCAACTAAACGTTCGGGGTTTTGGTTAGCAAATAATAGGCTGCTGAGCACAATACTATGAGGGTTAAAGATCGTATCTCTTACTTGCTGAACGCCAGCAGCAAATTCAAAGTCTAAAATTTCAACAGTTTGGATTGGTTTGTATAGTGCATGGCTGCCGGCTACAACTGAAAAGTCTTTTGTAATCGACAGCTGTAAAAAGTCCTTTACCGTCATCATCACCCATCATCCTTTTCCATAACATAGATAACATGATTATAAAGCATAGAAGGATGATTAACAGATAAATAAATCTTTCTATTTATTAGATAGAACTTGTAAGTTTATCTCTAATCAATTTGTGAATTTCATAATGGGAATTGTATCTTTTGAAGCCGCATGCCACTTTTAAGCTATTGATTTATCTGTTAGAGTTGGTGACAACGATAACTAAGAGATTGAAAGTTTTTAGGTGTAGGTCACGAAGTAAGGAATTGATTTACTTATAAATTCTTTCATCATTTTTAATTGCTTTTAGATAGTTATGGTACTAAGGATTGATTACATAAACGGAAGAGGTAGTGAGAATGGAATATAAAACTGAGGGCTCAGCAGCTGTAGTGGAGCAGGAAAATCCTTTACATATTTATATGGATTCGCCGGAGAAACAACAGCAATTATACAGGAGAACGTTGATCATTGTCGTCCTTTCGCAAATTTTTGGCGGAGCTGGGCTTGCAGCGGGCATCACTGTAGGAGCTCTTCTTGCTCAGAGCATGCTAGGGACAGACAGCTTTGCCGGAGTGCCGACAGCACTATTTACTCTTGGCTCTGCTGGTGCCGCTATGCTTGTGGGCCGGCTTTCTCAGCGGTTTGGCCGACGTGTGGGACTCGGAGCGGGATTTTTAGCGGGCGGTATTGGTGCTATTGGAGTCGTTATTTCAGCGGTAACAAGCAATCTTGTCCTGCTTTTTCTGTCGCTGCTCGTCTATGGAGCCGGAACGGCAACAAACCTGCAAGCGCGCTATGCCGGTACGGATTTAGCTAATTCTACACAGCGGGCAACAGCAGTGAGCATTGCGATGGTGTCCACGACACTGGGCGCAGTAGCAGGCCCAAATTTAGTTGGTGTGATGGGGCGGCTTGCCACATCTATCGGTGTTCCTGCTTTATCCGGGCCATTTATTCTCGCGGCGACAGCTTATATTCTTGCTGGCCTAGTGCTTCTGCTTTTGCTTCGACCAGACCCGCTCGTCGTCGCCAGAGCGATTGAAGAAAGACGGGTAATAAATGAAGCCAATTTTTCCACCGGGACTCCCGATGCAGTTGCTGCAAACAGTAGAGGAGTCGTCGTGGGCGCAACGGTTATGGTGCTAACGCAAATGGTGATGGTGGCCATCATGACGATGACGCCAGTTCATATGAGGCATCATGGTCATGGCTTAAGTGAGGTGGGGCTCGTCATTGGGATTCATGTTGGTGCTATGTACCTTCCATCTCTGGTGACGGGTCTTCTCGTTGATAAAGTAGGACGTATGGCGATGGCGATTGCTTCTGGCGTTACGTTACTTGCAGCTGGGAGTTTGGCGGCTCTGGCGCCTGCTAATTCTATGTTTCTCCTCGTTACCGCTCTGGCCTTACTCGGGCTAGGCTGGAACTTTGGCTTGATTAGCGGAACAGCGCTTATCGTGGATGCTTCTCATCCGTCCACACGGGCAAAGACGCAAGGGACTGTTGATGTGTTAATCGCGTTATCTGGAGCAGCTGGGGGAGTGCTTTCTGGAATGATTGCCGCTCATTCAAGCTATGCTGCTTTATCGCTGATCGGAGGTCTTCTTGCTTTGTTGCTTGTACCGATTGTTATTTGGTATCGAAGCAATCGCTCACAACAATCGTCTAATTAACACTAAAATAGCCAGCTTGTTTATACGGTGATGCCTATATTTTTCAAACATGGATGAAATGATTGAGGAAATGAAAAACCCACAGAAGAGAATCAAATTCTCCCTGTGGGTGATCATGCTATTTCTATAGTGAAGCCCGTGTATCTTCCTCTTCCAAATGAAGATCGGATAGTTTGCTCTTAGAAAATTTAGTGAGTAATACCATGTAGACGATGCCGATTCCTACCCAAACGAGTCCGGCTATGAGGGCATCGATATGCAAATGATACCACAAAATTCCTGTTAAGCCTGCGCCGATAAGAGGCATGATTAAGTAAGAGAAAATGTCTTTAGCCGTTTTATATTTCTTTTGACGGAAGATGAAGTAAGCGATTACAGATAGATTAACAAATGTGAAAGCAATCAACGCGCCGAAATTGATGACTGCTGAAATCAGTTCCAGGCTTGGTGCAATAGCGAGTAATGACACCGCTCCAACGAGTACAACGTTAAAGGCAGGTGTCCGGAATTTCGGATGAACATAACCGAACAGTTTGCGCGGGAGCACGCCGTTTCGACCCATTACATATAACAAGCGCGAGACACTGGCATGGGAAGCAAGCCCAGAGGCAACAGTAGCAGCAAAGGCTCCTGATAAGAAAAAGAGTTTAAAGATGGAGCCGCCGACGAATAGCCCAATTTCCGGCAATGTGTCGTCTGTTACTTTAAAGCCAGATAAGTCTGGGAAAAGTGCTTGCGCAAAATAACTGCAAACAAAAAAGATAGCACCGCCTATAAGAACTGTGAGCATGATCGCCTTTGGCATGATTTTTTGGTCGGTTGCTTCTTCGGTATACATTGTAACTGCATCGAAGCCAATAAAGGAGAAGCAGACAACAGTTGCACCTGTTAAAATCGCTGTTAAATGTATGTTGGAATGGAATAATGGTTCAGTCGTAAAGAGTGTGCCTTGCCCCATTCCGTTAGATAATTGATTAAAAGCGAGAACTAGAAAGGCTCCGATTAATACGACTTCAAAAACAACAAGAATCGAATTGAGGCTTGATGTTTTTCCCATACTCCACATATTAATAGCTGTAATAATAATGACGTAACCAACAACCCAAATCCATGAAGGAATACTAGGAAATACAGATTCCATATAGAGACGAATAATGAGTGCATTGATCATCGGCAACAGTAAATAATCTAGCAATGAAGACCAGCCAACTAAAAAGCCAAGATGAGGGTTCATCGTTTCTCTCGTATACGTATAAGCAGATCCTGCACTTGGAAAGACTTGTACCATTTTTCCATAACTTATAGCTGTAAAAAGCATAACGACTAGAGCAGCAAGGTAGGCGAGCGGGACAACCCCATTCGTTTCCTTAGATACAATACCAAATGTATCGAATACAACAGTTGGGGTCATATAGCCTAGCCCGAGGCCGACAATCGCCCAAAGTCCGAGTGAGCGTTTAAGTGTGTTAGTTCCTGACATATATCCACTCTCCTTTTTATTCTTAAGTTGCTTTATACTTAACTGATGTCAGTTAAAAGAATATTCAGAAATATGGAGAGGATTTAAGGCGGACGTTCAAGCATACATTGGTCCCTCCTCCTTTTGTTTCTTCCTTGAAAAGTTCTTTGCGATAAACCATTGCAATTTTCGCGCCAATTGGTATTACTCATGAATAAGTGGGCTGATTTAAGGAAATAAGCAACAAAACCTTTTGCTTTTTAAGAGAGGTGTATGCAATAAAAGAGGTGTTTTCATGCTGTGTTGCATAATTCAGTCTCAGATGCATAAAAAAATCCTCCCAGCTAGGGAGGTAATAGGTTGATTATCATAGAGGAGGTAATTATGTTAGTTCCTTAGTTGTGATTGGGGAAAGAGGGGATAAGATGCGATTTAAAAAATGGAAACGATCCTATTTGAAAGTATAAAATGTTTCCTCGACAAATGATAAAACAATCTGAACTGAGGGAAAGTGAAAAAACCGGCAGGAGATTTACATGTTCCTGTCGGTTTTTTTGTATTAGTCAGATCATTAAAGGCGATTCGCTTTCAGGCCATAGCCCTGTTCTTTCAATGTTTGCACAATCTTTTGGAAAGCCTCATCCACATTTGCGGCTTCAATGATCACCTTTTGCTCGTCTGAATAATGATGTGTTGAATATTCATATTTAGGATCGTAATAATACTCAAGCAAAAGCTGGATCGCTATGGAAAATTCCTTCTCTTCTAAGGCTGTTTCAATTTGCTTGGAAACTGGCGTATGGATGCGTTTTTTTATGAATTGAAAGGCTTCTTTAAAGCGCTCCGGGTACTTCCACGGCTGGTAGTCGTCTAAAATATTGCGAACCCTCTCTTCAACAGGCAGATCGAGAAAGAACTGGGTACTTTTTTCTTTTTTTTCATTCAAAAAGGAAGGGAGATACACTTTTCCAATCCGCTTGCTTTCTCCTTCGATAAAAACAAATGATTCATTCTGATAACGACGAAGCTCGCTAACAAGGAGGGAGTCAAATTTTTTCTGGTTACTTGGCTCAAGACCAATTTGGCCAAAGATAGAACCACGATGGCCCGCCATTCGTTCGAGGTCAATGACGGGGTAGCCATGTTCTGCTAACCGTTGCAAAATGGCTGTTTTTCCTGAACCAGTATAGCCATTTAGTACGAATAGCTTCGGTTGAAATGGCTGATTTTCCAGCTCTTGCACGACCCATTGACGGTAGGTCCGGATACCGCCTGTTAAGCGATTAGCACGGATGCCCATGAGGCCGAGAACAGTGGCAGCAGTTTTGCTGCGCATGCCTCCTCGCCAGCAAAAAACAGTCATAGGCGTTTCGATTTCTTTGAAAGCCGCAATAAAGGCCGGCAGTTTTTGAGAGAAGATTTCTAATCCTTTTTCTTTTGCGGCTTCTACACCTTGTTGCTTATAGATCGTTCCGACTTCTGCGCGCTCTTCGTCGTTAAAGATAGGAATGTTGATGCTGCCAGGAATGGTCGCTTCGTTAAATTCTTTCGGGGAGCGAACATCGATTAATGTGTGTGTCTTTTGCTCCTGTAAGGCCAATAAATCAGACAGCGAGATATCTTGAAACATCTATTTCACCTTCTATAGTTAATTGAGCGATTGTACGGTAATGCGGCCTTTATTTTCTTCGGTTACTTCTCCAATGATTCGCGCCTCAACGCCTCGCTCTTGAAGCTCCGTAACGAGTTGTTCCGCTTCATCGTTTGCTGCTGAAATTAGCAGTCCGCCTGATGTGACAGCATCACATAAAATCCAGCGGTCTATTTGATCAAGTGAATCAGGATAAGTGACAACGTCTTTCACATGTTCGAAGTTATTTTTTGTTCCTCCAGGTACCGAACCTGATTCAGCCAGCTCTTTTACGCGCGGCAAAACAGGAACTTGATCATAATAAACACGCAGTCCAACGCCGCTTCCTTTTGCCATTTCGGAAGCGTGTCCGAGCAAGCCAAAGCCCGTTACGTCTGTAACAGCATGAACCTCATAATTTGCCATTACTTCAGCAGCCGTTTTATTTAACGTCGTCATGACCTTTGTGACCCGGGCAACTTCTTCTTCGGACAATAAGTCTTTTTTAAGAGAGGTTGTCAGAATGCCGACGCCAATCGGCTTCGTTAAAATTAGGCGATCTCCAGGCTTCGCCCCAGCATTCGTTCTGACTTTATCAGGATGAACGACGCCTGTCACAGCAAGGCCAAACTTAGGTTCTTTATCATCAATAGAGTGACCGCCCACTAGTGTTACGCCAGCCTCTCTTAATTTATCACCGGCTCCTCGCAATATTTCAGTTAGAATGCCTTTGTCTAATGTGAAAATAGGAAAAGCAACGATATTTAAAGCGGTTATAGGTGTTCCGCCCATCGCATATACATCACTGATCGCATTAGCGGCAGCGACTTGTCCGAAGTCATATGGGTTATCAACAATTGGTGTAAAGAAATCAACTGTCTGCACGATAGCTGTCGTGTCATTTAAGCGGTAGACACCCGCATCATCACTCGTATCAAGGCCAACGAGCAGGTTTGGATCAGAAGCAGCAGGCGGCAGCGTACGCAAAACCTGTGCCAAATCGGCAGGTCCTATTTTACAGCCACATCCGCCCTTTGAAGATAGAGTAGTTAATTTTATAGAATGATTTTGATTCATCATCAATCAGCCTTTCATAAAGTGAATATCTATTATTTTAGCACAGGCGTAGAAAAAGGGAGGGGATGGTGACTCAGCCGGCTGAGGGCCAAAGAAATTATCATAAACAAGGGTTAGCCGATCGCCGTAATCATCCTTTTTTCATTGTTGGCTACTTATGGCTTTTTATAAACCTTCCTTTTAATTTCTCATTTTTAAGAAAGAATTATAAGAATTGCGAAATAGAAAGTTTTTCATTCATTGCTTATAAAATAAGCTCAATTATTTACTAGCCCACTGTTTTACATTCTTATAAATGAGAAATGATTGATAAACATTTCAAGGAGTATCCTGCTTTTTTACTGGTATGTATTTTGCATCCTTTATGTAAACGCTTTACGATGATCAATAAAAAATTCTGGACGGGTGAACCGGTAAAAAGAGAGGGGTAAAAATATGAAGGAAGAAGCCAAGAAGAAAGTAAGAAAGCCTTCCATATGGCTGGCTTTAGTACCAGTAGCATTCATGGTCGTGTCTTTGTCTATCTCAGTCATTAAATTTGAAGCTGATCCGCATATTCCGCTATTTCTTAGTACGATTGTGGCTGCAGTCATTGCCGTAAAACTAGGTCATAGTTGGGCAGATATTGAAAAAAGTATTTTTAAAACGATTATGCTATCTCTTCAAGCTATATTGATTTTAATGATTATCGGCACGCTCATGGGAACATGGCTGGCAGGCGGTATCGTGCCAACGATGATTTATTATGGGTTAGATATTATCTCTCCGGCTTATTACTTACTTGCAGCGTGTATTATTTGTTGTATTGTGAGTATGGCAGCGGGCAATGCCTGGTCAGCGGCCGGGACAGTGGGAATCGCTCTAATGGGGATTGGACAAGGCTTGGGAGTGCCTTTGCCGATGGTAGCGGGGGCTATTGTGTCAGGTGTTTACTTTGGAGACAAAATGTCTCCTTTGTCGGAAACAACTAATTTAGCACCGGCTGTGGTAGGGATAGGTCTGTTTGAGCATATACGGAATATGATTTATACAACGGGACCAGCCCTGATAATATCACTCGTTTTATATGGACTTCTTGGCATTAAGTATTTTGGAGAAGGTTCCCGTGTCAATGACGTGGAGCTGATTCAAAATATCCTTACAAATGAATTTGTTATCTCACCATTTTTACTTATTCCGCCTCTTTTGATCATCGTTATACTAGTTTTGAAGATTCCTGCCATACCGGGTCTGACGATTGGGTCCATTGTTGGTGCTTTCTGTGCGCTGTTTGTTCAGGGGGCAGGGGTAAAGGATGTTATCGCTGCCATGCATACTGGATTTACAGCTGATACTGGAAATGTTATTACAGATGAGTTGCTGAATCAGGGTGGCATTGAAAATATGATGAGTATGATCGCACTCGTGTTAATTGCTATGAGTTTCGGAGGCGTGCTTGAGAAAGCGCAAATTCTTGAAACGATTGTGCAAGCATTAGTCAAAAAAGTAAAAAGAACGGGCAGCTTGATTGCGACTACAGTCGTAACCTGCTTTTCAGCTAACGCGGTTGGCTGTGAGCAATATATGTCCATCATCATTCCAGGCCGTATGTATCTATTTGAGTACAAAAAACGAGGCTTGCACCCAAAAGTATTAGCAAGAACGTTAGAGGATGCAGGTACAATGAGTTCACCGCTCATTCCCTGGACTACATGCGGAGTGTTTATGCTAGGCGTTCTTGGGGTGAGTGCTTTTGAATACGCTCCATATGCCTTTCTTGCCTGGATCAGTCCAATTGTCGCTGTTATATACGCCTATTTGAATATTAAGATAGACCGCATTTCAGATGAGGAAGAGCCGGAAGAATTGGTCAGAAGGGTGGATAAAATCACTCCGTAATGGATGGTAACCTTCAAGTCTTTCATTCATAGAAAAAGCAGCTATTTCCAAAAGACTGAAGAACTTATTCAGAATATTATGGAAACGGTGATAAGATGATAAAAAAACTTTATTTACAAGGCTCTTATAGAGAAATCGGAAGAAAGCATGGGGCAGAGGGGAAAAAAGAAGTACTGAGAAGTTTAGAAACGTATGAGTCACTCTTTTATGAATATAGCCAGATTCGTTGGGATGAAGCGAAGGAGCTGGCGCTGAAACACGTAGAAGCCATTTTGCAATATGACGAAGACCTGATTGAAGAAATGGAAGGAGTAGCTGTTGGGGCAGGTGTTGATTTTGAGGATATTCTAGCTTTAAACACGCGAAGCGAAATCGCGTTATCAGGTAAGTACACACAATTCGCCGATGGCTGCACAGCAATCGGGGTAATGTCTCCCATGTCTTCAGAGGTTATAATCGGTCAAAACTGGGATTGGAAATCGTCGCAGGCAGAGAGTCTCCTTTATTTAGACATTGAGCAGACAGAAAAGCCGAGTATTAAGATGATAACAGAAGGCGGGATTATCGGCAAAATTGGCTGTAATTCCGCTGGGCTGGGTGTTTGTTTGAATGCCTTGCTGACAGATAAAAAGTCTGATCGGATACCGATCCATTTAGGGCTCAGAAGTGTGCTGAATTCTTACACTTATTCAGAAGCTATATTAAGAATAGACGGGGGGCTCATGGCCGCCGCTGCGAATTTTCTAATCGGTTCAGCCGAGAAACAGAAAGAGATGGTAATGAACGTCGAAGTCAGCCCTGCAGGTATTGATATAGAAGAAAGTGAAAATGGATATGTTGTTCATACTAATCATATTTGCTCTTCATTTATTAAATCACACGTAGTTGATAAAAATGAATATATCGAAACGGACTCTATGATAAGGATGAAACGGGCCAGACAGCTAATTGAAGGGCATGCCTCTCGTCATGAGAGAGCAGGAGTAGACAGTTTTAAAGAGTGGTTTTCAGATCAACATCATTATCCTAACTCTATCAATCATTTTATTAATGAAAAATTGCCTCCTCACAGGAGAATGGAAACTATTTTCTCTATTATCATGAATCTTTCAGCGGAAAAAGTATACGTTTGCATTGGAAAACCTTCAGAAGGATCATATGTAGAAGTATAACGAGAAGGGCTCAGCGAAAGAAGGGCGGAGAGAAAGTGAGTAATCTATCATTATGGGAAGCGACTCAGCAAGAGAGAAGGCACTGGGGGAGACTGGAAGGGGATCGAGAATGTGAAGTAGTCATCATCGGCGGTGGATTTTCAGGTTTATCAACAGCCTATCACCTCCAAAAGAATAATTGTCAAACAATCATTCTGGAAAAAGGCAAAATCGGCAGCGGTGCCAGTGGAAAAAATGGCGGACAGATCCTAACCGGATATGTAATATCGATGAGTGAACTCACTAAAAAATACGGTCTCTCAACGGCAAAGCAAATGCTGCGTTTAACAATAGACTCGATAGACTTAATTGAGGACATTATTAGAGAGAATAATATTATGTGTGATTTTCACAGAGAAGGGCATTTGCAAGCGGCTTACAAACTGGCTCATTTGGAATCCTTAAAGCGTGAACAAGAAATATTGAGGCGCGATTTCGATCATGAAGTTAAAATTATTGAAAGACAGGATATACAGCAGGAGTTAAGCACCCCATTTTATATAGGAGGGTGCATTGATGAAAAGAGTGCTATTTTCCACCCTCTTAATTATGCATTAGCTTTGGCTAATCTAGTTGAAGAGCTAGGCGGCAGGATCTTTGAAGAAACGGAAGCTCTTAAAATAGAGAGAAACAGTGATGGAAAAGTAATCGTAACAACGAATGAAGGGAAAATTAAGGCTGAGCAGATCGTAATCGTCACGAACGCTTATTCAGGTGATCTTCATAAAACTATAGGAAGAGCCGTGATACCAATTGAAAGTATTATGATTGCGACTGAGCCACTGCCGCCTCATGTATTGAATAAATTGATTAAAAAAAATCGTGGAGTGTATGATACGAAAAACTTACTGTATTATTTTAGGAAAACCGATGATCATCGGTTGGCGTTCGGCGGATCAGGAAGAACAACGAGCAAGCGTGATGCCAAACGATTATTTTCACAGCTTCGTGAAGGGATGAATCAAGTATTTCCTGATCTGAAAACAGCTCTTATTGAATATGAATGGAGTGGAAAAGTAGGATTTACAAGAGAGAAAGTTCCCTATATAGGCCAGCTCGAAGATGGAACTCATTTTGCTTTCGGATATGCAGGTCACGGAGCGGCAATGTCAACGTTAATGGGGAAATTTATTGCGGCAAATGTTCTGCAGATCGGAAGAGGAAAAAATCCATTAGAGAAAACATCGTTAACGCCTATTCCTTTTTACCATCAACATGCTAAAGTGGTCAGTGTTATGAAGTATTACTATAAGCTGCTGGATAAATTCTTTTAAACTGTTCCATACGGAAGATGATAAGCAAAACTATCTGATAACCGCTACATTCGGTAGATCAGATAGTTTTTTTTATTGAGTAAAGACTGTGTCGAAAAAATTATCAAATCTGATAAAGACTTCTCATAAATGAGAAAAAGCAAAAAATCAGCTAAACAAATGGAACTTTTTGAATAATGTTTCTAACTCCCTCTTAAATTTCTCATAGATGAGAAATAAAATCAGCTTACAAGGCTGTCTAACAGTGATATTGCTAGTTTTGGAAGCTGGCACAGCAGTTGCATTAATAGAGGCGTAGGCATAAAAAACAAACAAGGGGATGAAAAAGATGAGGAAATCGAATGAGGAAGCACTTCAAATAGCAACAGAGATTTTGGAATTAATTGAAAGCGATTCACTTAGCGAGAAGCAGAAGGACCAAATTATTGAGGATTCCATTTATAATTTTACTCATTTTGTAAACAGGGCTATCTTGGAGCATCGGAAATCAGCTTCTACTGACTTTTCATTTGTAGAGTGGGAGGACGAGCAGGCTATTTTTCGTGATACGAAGAACAGAGAATTTATCGACTGCCTGGGCGGCTACGGTGTTTATTTATTAGGACATCGTCATCCAAAAGTAGTAAAAGCAGTAGAGGCCCAATTGAAGCGTTATGCGTTGCATAGCCAGGAACTAGTTGACCCGCTGAGAGGCTACTTATCTAAGCTTGTAGCAGCTATTACGCCGGGGGATATGCAGTATACTTATCTCACAAATTCAGGTGCTGAGGCCAATGAAATGGCGTTTAAATTGGCACGTTTGGCAACAGGCAAGACTCACTTTATTTCTACGGTGAATGGATTCCACGGAAAAACGTTTGGTGCCCTTTCCTCTTCAGGGAAAGCTGTGTTCAGAGAGCCTTATTTACCGCTTGTCCCCGGCTTCCATCATGTTCCGTTCGGTGATGCAGATGCTATGGAAAATGCTATTAAACAGCTTGAGGCGACAGGGGAAAAAGTGGCCGGTATTATGGTTGAGCCGATTCAGGGAGAAGGCGGCATTAATATTCCATCTGATGATTATTTCCCTAGATTGAGAGAGATTTGTGATGAGCATGGCTGTTTATTAATTGTAGATGAAATACAAACCGGGATGGGCAGGACAGGAACTTTGTTTGGTATTGATCATTGGAATGTGGTCCCGGATATTATGACACTTGGCAAAGCTTTTGGGGGCGGAGTGATGCCGATTACAGCAATGGTAGCTCGTCCACATCTATGGAGGAAAATGGAGGAAAACCCTTTCTTGCTCGGCTCTTCAACATTTGGCGGAAATCCTCTTTGCTGTGCAGGAGCCATTGCCGGAATTAAAACAATCCTAGAAGAGAATATCGTAGAACAAGCTCGCGAAAAAGGCGATTACATCATGGAAAGATTAGCTGAAATTCAAAAACGTTATCCAGAAGTAATGGTCGCGGTTCGCGGAAAGGGATTGTTAATTGGAATGGAGTTTGCCACAAATGAAGTTGGCTTTGAATTGGCAAAGCGATTGTTTAATGATCAAATCCTTGTAGGCGGAACATTGAATAATGCTACGGTTATCCGGATTGAGCCGCCTGCTGTTATCACGTATAAACAAATCGATACGGTTATTAATGCAATCGATAAACATGTAGCAAATCTAGCCCAACAGCCAGCTGTAACTAGTTAATCAGCAGGGCTATAAAGGCCCTGTTTAAATAAAGAAGAAGGGAATCGATAGACAATGAGTCAGGCAGAGAAATTATCACTTATTGGGACATGGACGGATACAGTAAATCTGAAAAAATTATATATAAACGGAGAGTGGACAGAACCGGCTGGCCGGGAGACTCTTTCTATTATTAATCCGGCTACAGGAGAAGAAATTGCCGAGGTGGCATCGGCTAACGCGCAGGATGCCGAAAGAGCCATTCGGGCGGCGCGTGCAGCTTTTGATACAGGACAATGGCGTTCTATGTCAGCTCATGAAAGGGCCTCGTTGCTTACGAAGCTGGCCGCAAAAATGGAGGAACATCAGGAGGAACTTGCTGCAATAGAAACGGCTAATAATGGGAAAACGCTGAGAGAAGCGCAAGGTGATATCGCTGAGGCTGTTAAAACCTTTCGTTATTATACAGGTTTGGCAACGAAGCCCACAGGAGAAACGTTTGAGACAACGGAACCTCTTGTTTCACGAGTAGTGAGAGAACCAATTGGCGTGTGCGGCCAAATCATCCCATGGAACTATCCCCTTTTGATGGCTGCCTGGAAGCTGGCACCGGCATTAGCAGCAGGCAACACATGTATTTTAAAGCCTTCCGAACTCACACCACTAACCGCTATTCGTCTTTTTGAATTGATTGACGAAGTAGGCTTTCCGAAAGGAGTCGTTAATTTAATAAATGGAACGGGCCCAAATGCCGGACAGCCGCTCGTTACTAGTTCTCTTGTAGATAAGATCGCTTTTACAGGCGGTACTGTAACTGGAAAACACATTATAAAAGAAGCTGCAGGCAATTTGAAAAAAGTATCGCTTGAATTAGGGGGGAAATCGCCAAATATTATCTTTGCTGATGCTAATTATGAAAGCGCTTTAGATTATGCGGCGTTCGCTATTTTTAATAACTCAGGGCAAGTATGTTCGGCAGGATCCCGTCTATTAGTTGAAAGGGAAATTTATGATCGTTTCACTAAAGATTTAGCTGAGGCGACTAAGAAAATTCGTGTGGGCCACGGCGCTGACCCTTCTTCGCACATGGGGCCGGTTATTAGCAAACAGCATATGGAAAAGATAGAAAAGTATATTGCAATAGGCAAGCAAGAGGGAGCACAGCTCATGTGTGGAGGCCGCCGTTTGCTCGATGAGGACTGTAGGCAGGGGTACTTTATTGAACCGACGATCTTTATCGATGTGGATCCAAGTGCCGCCATTGCCCGAGAAGAAATTTTTGGACCTGTTCTCTGTGTCATTCCATTTGATACAGAAGAGGAAGCGCTGAACATTGCTAATGACTCTCCTTACGGGTTAGCAGCAGGGATTTTTACATCTGACACAGCAAAGGCAGAACGAATGGCTAAATATATCCGGGCAGGAGTTGTTTGGATAAATACGTATGAGCAGAACTTAGTAGAAGGTCCGTGGGGAGGATACAAAGAGAGCGGCATTGGAAGAGAGCTTGGAACGTATGGATTTGATGAATATACAGAAGTGAAGCAAATCATTAATACGTTAAAGGTAGAACCTACAGGCTGGTTTGCCGATTAATAAGCGGCTAAAAATGCTATAAGGCATACGAATGGGAGGGGATCGCTTGAGTGTGCCAATGGTTGAACTAAAAAATGTAGCTAAAAGGTTTAAAGATTTCGTGGCTGCAGAAAACATTAATATCTCAGTAGAATCCGGAGAATTTCTTACGTTGCTCGGTCCTTCAGGATGTGGAAAAACAACGACACTAAGAATGATTGCAGGCTTTGAGCAGCCGACGGAAGGCGAAGTATGGGTCAATGGCCAGATGGTCAATCATGTAGAACCCTATAAACGTGATGTGAATACCGTTTTTCAAAGTTATGCTCTATTCCCTCACATGAGTGTCTTTAACAATATTGCGTATGGGTTACGAATGAAAAAAGTACCTTGGTCTCAGTACATTCCGGATCAAGTCATCAAAAAATTTGAAAAAGAGACAGGAATAAAAGTGAACTATGATACGTACGCATCTAATGAGGAGATGTAGGCAAAATTAAGCGCCGGCCAATCAGGTTATGACGTTGTGTTCCCTACTTTATATTACCTAGAAATTATGGAGAAGCAGGGAATGCTGGAAAAGATCAATAAAGACAATCTTCCTCACTTGAAGAACATTGATCCGGATTTTATGGGATTGTACGTCGATCCGAGCAATGATTACTCTATTCCCTTTATGTGGGGGACAGGCATTATCGCGGTCAACGAAAAACTCGTGAATAAGGAAGTGACAGGGTACAAGGATTTATTTGATCCTCAGTTTAAAAACAGTATTGTAGCATCTGATGATATGCGTTTCGTTTTAGGTGCCATGCTTGCTATGGAAGGGTATGATCCAAACACAAAAGATGAAAAGCAAATCGAGGAAGCAGGCAAAAAAATGAAAGAGCTGCTGCCTAACATCAAACTGTTCGATAACGAAAGTCCGAAAACCGTTTTGGCAAATAATGAGGTGAAAGCAGGGGTTTTATATGGGGGTGAGGCCATCCTTGCCCAACAGGAAAATCCAGCTATTAAGCTCATCCTGCCGAAAGAATACTTGCTCTTATGGCAGGAGAATGCAGTGATTCCCAAAGGAGCGCCTCATAAAGAAAACGCCGAAAGGTTTATCGATTTTTTACTGCGCCCTGAAATCAGCAAGGAAATTACGATGAGTTACCCATATGGAAATCCAAATAAAGAAGCTCTAAAACAATTGCCTGACGATCTTCGAAGGGCCATTGATTTACCTGCCGATGAACTGAAAAGGGGCATCTATGCAAGAGATGTAGGCGAAGCAACAGCCGTGTACGATCGCGTATGGGCAGAGGTCAAACAATAAATTAGCCTAATATTTCGGAATGAGAAGGAAAGGGCGGTTTTTATGCCGGTAAAAAAACCATCAAACTTTGATAAAAAAATCATTGTCCGCAATATTCGAACAGAGGATTTTAACGAGATCATCGAGTTGTCCAAAATTGCTTTCCCACAAATGGAACCATGGGAGGTTCAACACTTGGAAAGCCATTTAAAGATCTTTCCAGAGGGACAATTTTGTGTAGAATATGGCGGAAGAATTATTGGTTCATGTTCAAGTTTGATTGTTGATTTCGAAGAGTATGACGATGACCATAGCTTTGATGAGATCACAGACAATGGATTCATAAGAAACCATGATCCAAAGGGATTGAACCTTTATGGGATTGATGTGGCTGTTCATCCGAACTTTCGGGGCATGAAAATAGGCCAGCGGCTGTATGAGGCGAGAAAGCAGCTTTGCAGGGAAAGAAATTTAAAGAGCATCATCATAGGCGGCAGAATCCCTAACTATAGCAAACATGCTGATAGATTATCAGCAAGGGAGTATGTGGACGAAGTGATGAAGCAGAATCTTTATGATCCGGTTCTGACGTTTCAAATGATGAATGGATTCGTGTTAAAGCGCGTAAACTCGGATTATTTATCGGATGATCAAGCGTCTCTTAAACATGCGACATTGATGGAATGGTATAACGTCGATTATTTGCCAAAAGCCCAGCACCAATACCAAAGGGCCTTTCCGGTGAGAATTTCAGTTGTGCAATATATGATGAAGCAAATCCACTCCTTTGCCGATTTTGCTAACCAATGTGAATACTTTATCGATGCAAGTGCCAACTTCAGGTCTGACTTTGTTGTATTTCCAGAAACCTTTACGATGCAGCTCTTATCGTTTTTAGGGGAGGATGTTCCTAGTTTGCAAGTGAAAAAGCTGACTAGCTTTACAGAGCAATATGTACAGACATTCACAGATTTAGCAATCAAGTACAATGTTAATATTATTGGAGGCTCTCATTTTGTAGAGGAAAACCATTCTATTTACAATATTGCTTATCTCTTTAGGAGAGATGGAACGGTTGATAGGCAGCGCCAAATTCATATTCCAGCAGATGATCGGAAATGGTGGGGGATACAGCCGGGAAACAATATCCATGTATTCGATACAGATTGTGGAAAAATCGCTATGCTGATTAGTTACGATATTCTGTTTCCGGAACTTGCGCGCATCGCTGCTGACAAGGGAGCTCAAATTATTTTTACTCCGTTTTCCACAGAAGATCAGCAAGGTTACTTAAGAATCAGGTATTGCTCACAGGCACGGGCGATCGAAAACCAGGTGTATACTGTGATTGCTGGAACGGCTGGAAACTTAACACATGTTCCGCATATGGATGTTCAGTATGCGCAGTCCGGTATTTTTTCTCCATGCGATTTTACGTTCCCCGGAAACGGGATTGTTGGCGAGTGCAATCCGAATATTGAAACGATTATCGTCGGAGAAGTGGATTTAGAAACCTTAAGAAGAAGCCGAAATATCGGTACCGTTACACCACTGAAAGATAGAAGAATGGAACTGTATGATACAGAAATTAAAAAATTAGACTTGCTTGGAGCAGGGCAAGTGTAGTCTTCTATTAAATTATATTGTAAGCTTGCCGAGAAAAGCAGTTGCATAGAGGGAACCCTTTATTCGGATGGGCAAAGAACAATTCTGGCCTTTCTTAAGTAAAGGGTTTTTTGTTTACATACGATTCTTACATACAATATTTGGATATTAAGAGGATTTTTAAGCTGGAAATAGAAGTAAGTCATTATATAAATTTGAAAAGATAGGAGTGAGGGTGTGACATTTTTAAAGGGGATACAAGAATTGGTACAGCAGATAGCAGATGCTATATCGGCAGCCTTGAAGGTTGAAACAGAGATAATAGACGAGACGATGACCGTCATGGCAGGCACGGGAGAATGCAGGAAGAGAATTAATACGATAGAAGAGGGCGGGAAAAAAGAAGCTGGCTATGTATATGGCAGGGTGCTGATCACGAAGCAGGCCTTTGTAGTGGAAGATGCGCGTAATGATCCAATGTACGACCCGCTCGTTAATACAGGTGAACTAGAAGAAGTGGCGGAAATTTGCTGTCCTATCATATATAAGGAAAAAGCCATTGGAGTCATTGGCCTTTTAGCGTTCAATCAAGAACAGCACAATCTGCTCATTAAAAACAAAAAGCAAATGTTAAATTTCTTGTGGCGCATGTCAGAATTGATAACTGGAAAAGTTGCTGAAATGGAGACGACAAATCAATTACTTTTAACTAAAAATAAATTAAATACCATTTTGGAATCCATTCAAGATGGAATTATTGCCATTGATAAACAAGGGATGATTACACATTGTAACTATACAATTGAAATGCTGCTGGATATGCGTAAGGAGCAGCTTATTGGAAAACCGCTGGAGCAAATTTTACCCGCATCTCCTATGCTGTCTGTTTTCAAAACAGGTAAAGGGTACTCCGAAAAAGAAGAAATCTACGAAATGCCCAAACAACACTTCCACTTTATCGTAACAGCCACCCCTATTTTTAATCAAAGCCAAGTCTATGGAGTTGTCGCTTCCATTCGTAAAATGTCAGACGTAAGAAAACTTGCCTACTCTTTAACAACCGGTGAATTGGATTTATCTTTCACTGAAGTAAAGGGAAAAAGCAATATTATAAAAAGCTTAAAACAACAAGCTATGAAAGTAAGTAACAGCCATTCAAATATCTTGATCACCGGCGAAAGCGGGACGGGAAAAGGGGTATTTGCGATGGCCATTCACAACGCTAGCAATCGAGCCTCTGGTCCTTTTATTTCTGTTAACTGTGGATCTATTCCGGAAACCTTGCTTGAAAGTGAACTGTTCGGCTATGCAAAGGGAGCATTTACAGGCGCCAATAAGGAAGGGAAAATAGGGAAATTTGAAATGGCAGATGGCGGAACAATCTTTTTAGATGAAATCGGGGACCTTCCTTTGCACTTGCAGGTGAAGCTCTTGCATGTGTTACAGCATAAAAAAGTAGAGCGGGTAGGTGGGAGCAGTTTGATCCCGATCGATATTAAAGTGATCGCCGCGACGAACCAAAACTTGGAGAAAATGGTCCAAGAAGGAGAGTTCCGCGCCGATTTATATTTCCGACTAAACGTCATTCCCCTCTATTTACCGCCGCTAAGAGAGAGACAAGTCGACATTCCTATTTTAATGAACCATTTCTTATCTAAGCACACAGCCTCTTTAAATAAAGAAATTCACGGATTTGACTCAAAAGTCGTTGAGCTGTTTCAAAATTACCGCTGGCCTGGAAATGTACGTGAATTAGAAAATGCAGTGGAGTATGCGGTGAACATGGAACAAACGAATCGAATTACTATGCCGAGTCTGCCGGTGCGCATGCTGGAGCAAAAAGATCATTTTTCAGATTCCTCTTCTTTAAAAGCGATGCTTAGCCTTCATGAAAAGACTATTTTACAAAAGATGCTAAATAAATACGGTTACTCAGTCAAAGCCAAAAAGCAAATCGCCGCTCAGTTAAACATTAGCCTTGCTACTTTATATAGAAAGCTTGAAGAGCATAACTTGCAAAATGATCCTGCGGCTGTCAGCTATCATTATTTAATGAATAATTGAGACAACTGCTCGTGGTAGCTTTAGAGATCGCCAATATATGTGCGATCTTTTTTATTTATGGGCAGCCATATAGACTCCCTGCATAAGGAAAACAAATGTATATTTTTTACTGAGCAGATCACGCTATATAAAAGTACAGGAAAATACATAACAGCGAAGAAACCTACGGACAGGAGAGAGTGACATGCCACTAAATGTTACCCAAAAGCTAATCAAGGCACATCTTGTTTCGGGCGAGATGATTCCAGGTACAGAAATCGGGTTGAAGATCGATCAAACGCTTACCCAGGATGCGACGGGGACGATGGTTATGCTGGAATTAGAAGCAATGGGATTAGAGCGGGCAAAAACAGAAGCCTCGGCTCAATATGTAGATCATAATTTAATTCAAGTGGACAGTAAAAATCCAGATGACCATTTGTTCTTGCAAAGTGCAACAAGGCGTTTCGGATTATATTACAGCCGTCCGGGAAATGGGGTCAGCCATCCTGTTCATATGCAGAGGCTTGCGAAACCAGGGAAAACACTGCTGGGATCAGATAGCCACACGTGTGCAAACGGCTGCATGGGTATGCTGGCGATGGGAGCTGGAGGGCTTGACGTTGCTTTAGCGATAGCAGGAGAGCCATTCTACGTTAAAATGCCTCAGGTGTGGGGGATTAAGTTAACTGGGAAGCTGAGCGATTGGGTCAGTGCAAAAGATGTTATTTTAGAGCTGTTGCGCAGATACGATGTAAAAGGCGGCGTTGGCAAGGTCATTGAATATTATGGGCCGGGTGTTAATACGCTCAGTGCGATGGATCGCCACGTTATTGCTAATATGGGGGCAGAGCTAGGCGCTACCGCAACCGTTTTTCCATCTGATCATGAAATACAGCTTTTCTTAACAGAACAGGGCCGTGAAGAGGATTGGGTGGAGTTGGTTGCCGATAAAGGAGCTGCTTATGATCTTAACGAAGAAATCGATCTGTCTCAAGTGGAACCGCTCATTGCTAAGCCATCTAGTCCGGGCAATGTTGTAGCTGTAACGGAGGTGGCCGGCACACCTATTTACCAATCTTATATTGGCTCATCGGCAAATCCAGGATTCCGTGATTTTGCGATTGCCGCCGAAATTGTGAAAGGAAGAGAGGTAGCCCAGGGTATTTCTTTCGATATTAACCCGACTTCCAGACAGATGTTGACGGATTTAGTGAAGGAGAGTCATATTGCGAGTCTTTTGCAAGCGGGTGCAAGGCTGCATCAGGCTGGCTGTAATGGCTGTATCGGGATGGGACAGGCACCGGCAACAGGACGTAACAGTTTGCGGACGACTCCCCGTAATTTTCCGGGACGCTCCGGAACGAGAGAAGACAGCGTCTATTTATGCAGTCCGGAAACAGCGGCCGCTTCTGCATTAACAGGAGAAATCACTGACCCGAGAACACTTGATTTTCCATATCCGCAAATTAAAGAACCAAAAGAGCCGACAGTTGATACGAATTTGCTTGAGGCCCCGCTGCCGTACGAGGAAGCACGGAAAGTTGAATTGCATAAGGGACCCAATATTGCCTCTATCCCAGAAATGGATGAGATGCCGGATCAGCTAGAAATCCCGATTTTATTAAAGATGGGGGATAATATTTCTACAGACGAGATCTTAGCTGGAGGAGCACGTGTTCTTCCTTATCGAAGCAATCTTCCGGAGATTAGCAAGTTTTCCTTTGAAATTATTGATAAAACCTACTATACACGCGGGAAGGAAAGCATTGCTGGCGGCGGGCATGCGATTGTAGGTGGAATGAATTATGGTCAAGGGTCGAGCCGTGAGCATGCGGCTCTTGCGCCGCGCTATCTAGGTCTGAGGGTAGCTCTAGTGAAAGACTTTGCCCGGATTCACTGGCAAAATCTTGTGAACTTTGGCATTTTACCACTCACCTTCGTTCATGAAGAGGATTATGATAATTTGAACCAAGGAGATGTTTTGCAGCTTTCAGACTTGAGAAGCAAAATTCAGCAAGGGACCGAATTTACTATCAATGTAAAAGGAAGCACTCAATTGATCCATGTTAAACATGCGCTATCCAAACGACAGGTTGACGTTATGCTAAAAGGCGGAATGATTAACTGGGTGAAGGAACGGCAACGGAAAAATGCATAAAGTAAACAACTGTATGGAGGGATAAAAATGGTGGACAGAGAAAATACATGCCGGGCATGTGAAGGAACCGGGATGCTCTCTGATGACGAGGGCTGGCAGTATAATTGCAGTGTTTGCAGAGGAACGGGACATATCAGTGCAGAAAATCAATTTGATTCCGCCAGAATTATGTCCGTAGACGAAAATAATCGCTTGTTAGATTAAAGAAAAATAAAGCTGGACCGAAAAGTGTTTTTCGGTCTCAGGCTGTTGATAAACGCTCACCTGCCTGCGGTAATCAAGCTCCGTACCTCGAAAGGCACTCGTTTTTCATTAGCCTGACTGTATATAAAGAAGGCTTTGTCTACAATTTTAAAGCTGTCTCTTTGTGAGACAGCTTTTTAGTTATGGCACTTTAGATGATTCGAATTTTTTTCCGTAGTGTGCTAAAGCGAGCAGAGGAAAGATATATTGGTAACTGTGATAGTGAATGTAAAAGCGGCCGCCCATCGCTTGCCCGGCAGGATAATCTATAGTCCAGTCTTTTTTAGCGTAGGAAGCGAGTAAATAAGCGATTCCGGTTTGAATTTCTTTTGTTGGTTTTTCGGCTGCTGAAATAAGCGCGTCTAGAGCCCACGCTGTATGGGTTAAGGTACTGGCCCCGAGAGGGATATAGGTGTTTCTTGTATCACTTTTACAGGATTCTCCCCATCCGCCGTCTGGATTTTGGATGCGGTATAGCCACTTCACTGATTTTTGAATCGCCGGGTTTTGCGGTTTCATCCCAGCTGCCATCATTCCTGTTACAGCTGCCCACGTTCCGTATATATAACAAATTCCCCATCTGCCGTACCAGGAGCCGTCTTTTTCCTGATGATGTAGAAGCCAGTCTATTCCTCGTTCGATCATCCGGTGATTTTTTCGTAAATTTGTATAGTTTCCAAGGAATTCAAGCGTTCTGCCTGTCAGGTCGGCACTGCTCGGATCCGTTAATAAAAATCGTCCGCCCTCGATTGGCAATAAATTTAATAACTTTTTGTCTGTATTTTTTTCAAAAGCCGGCCATCCGCCATCCCGATTTTGCATGGATGTGGTCCACTGAACGCCTTTTTTCCACGTCTGGTAGATCGCAGGGTCAAGTGTAACAAGATATGAAAGAGCTCTTAAAGAGGCTGTTGTATCATCAACATCAGGGTTCATTGTATTGATATCTGAGAATCCCCATCCGCCAGGAAGAGCCTGAGGGTTATGGAAAACCCAGTCACCGTATTTGTACTGCTGCCGTTTGGCTAAATAATGGCCTGCTTTCTTTATGGATGGATCCGCGGAAGAAACTCCTGCTTCCTGCAGAGCGTAGCTAATTAAAGCTGTGTTCCAGACGGTCGCCGTTGTAAATTGCATATGGGGATGGCCCTCAATTAGGCACTTCATCGCTTTTAAACCGGTAATGGCTTTTAAAATAACGGGATCGCTTTTGGAATAGCCAAGTGAAAGCAAGGCAAAGATCATAAAAAACGTAGAACTGAAATAGCTGTAAAGAGTTCCGTCTGGTTCGATGTGATCCAGCATATATTGCTTTGCCCGTTGAACAGCTAATGAATGAATAGCATGAGGGAGACCGATCAAGCGTGTAATCTCCTCTTTAACCATAGAACAAAGCTTTTGTGTTTCACGGCTTTCCGGCCACCGAAAACCGTTATCAGATCTGGAAGTGAATAAGTCGAAAAGATCAGGGCTTCTCTTTGTCTTCTTTCTGTATTTCTTATTAGATAAGATCATAATAGGAACGAGGTTGGCTCTGCCAAAAACAGAAATATCATAAAAGTTAATCGGAAAGGATAATGGTAAGAGAATGATTTCAATTGGAATTGGAAAGAAAGGAGGCCACCGATATTGTCCAGTTAAAGCGAGTATGATTTTTGTCAGCAAATGTGATTGTTCGATTCCTCCTTTTGCGAGAATAAACCTTTTGGCTGCCTGCAGGCGGGGATCTCCTTTTGTGTAATAACCGGAGTAAAGCAGAGAGTAATAGGCTTCAACAGTGGCCGTTACATTTCCGTCATCCTCATCATGAAAAAGCTTCCAGGCTCCGTTTTTTTCTTGTCTGCTCATAATTCTTTTAGCTAATCCACGAATTAAGTCTTCATCATTTATTTCTAGTGTTCTTAATAAAATAATCATATAAGCATCGGAAGAAATCCCTGTTTCGAATGGATAATCCCATGAGCCATTTGCTGTTTGGGCTTGTTTCAGCTGGTTCACAATTTGGCGGGTTAACTCCTTTACCTTAGGCTTCATTGATACACCATCCTTTCACCGTAAGATCATTTCTTCTATACATATTCCTTTAGGAAAAAAGAATGCTTGGAGCTGAATCGCAGTGGGGGTGAACGGTTATTTTTTTCTGGAAAAGCCAAGGAAGAAACAGTCGCTGTCAAGCCATCTTTATGGGATTCAGGAGGGAGTAAAGAAAAGGCTTCAGGCTGTTCCAATGCCGGGAGAAATGAGTTTGCCAAAGAAAGATCAGGATTTGTTACAGAAAAGCCGTTTAGAGACGGCCCGGTTGAATGTCAATAACGTGGTGAGAACAAAAACTTATTTAGACTTTTATCGTCTTTACCCAGAGATTCGCTGGGCGTTCCTCGCGCATATGGTTTCGAGAAACGGCAGGTGTTTTTTCTTTTTTAGAACGGAGCAACTGGCTTATTTTTCAAGATGCCTATCCGCAATTTTTAGCGTTTATGGAGAGTAAAAGACAAAGTCAAAACATGTTCTACCTATTGCCTTTTTAAACGTATCGGTATTTATGGAGGCAGTTTGAAACCACTATTGGGAAAAAGGGTGATCCGCGATGCTAGATTTAAAGAAAGAGTATTTCAGACATTGGAGTTCACGTTACAGGATCTTCTTTTTCCTTCCTATTCAGATAAACAAAAAGAGAGAAAGCTGCATTTGTTGGTTTGACGCTTCACCATTTTACTTCGTTGCATGAGCACATTACGTTAGGAAAATGTTTATACCGTTTGCTTTTCGGGAATAAAGAACGGCTGTAAAAAAATTTGTTGGGCAGTCTGCTATTGTCATGCAGGCACGCGCAAAGATTATTGGCCGCATATTTTTAATGATGTCAGTGAGGGAGTACCTGGAATAGGCTTTATAAAGAGGCTGAAAGACTGCGAGATAAAAAAGAAGCAACTAAACTGTATAGTCCCAAGCTTGAATTTGCATGGGGAAATGTCAAACATTCTCCAGGAGAACTAGGGGACTGGTTCGGTGATTGCCGGATCATTCAATATCTGCAAAAAGAAAACGAACCAATAGATGGGAAAATTGCTGCTGAATATTGCCGAACGCTTGAAAAGCTTGAGCTTGCTGCAATTGCTAAAAAAGTCATTTTTAGCTGATGCGGTCTATACTTCTCGTTCAGACTTTACTTTATCAGAAAGAACTTGTACAAACTTACTTTTTGCTGCTTTTCTTCTTAGTGTTTTTTAGGGGGAGCCGCCACGTTGACTTCGGAAGGGGAGGGGGACAGTTCATTTTCATACATAATTAGGAAGGCTTTTTTCATTCGTCAATATATAGTAATCATTTATCGAAAGAAGTCTAATCTTTCGACTATTTGTCTATAAAAAAATAGCACGAGAGACCACTATTCACATACGTCCTAGTTGACTTTTTTGCTCGCGGTCCCTATTATTTATTATGTTATTTTTTTTTATTTCGTGAGTCAAAGTTTTTAGTTAAGACGCTCTATGAATAGCATATAATGATATTCAGATGGAACAGGGGTGAAAATAAAATGAAGAAAACAATAAATAAGAATTCGTTTTCTCTTAGCAAACCGATGGTGTTCTTTTCGTTAGCTGTCATTCTCCTTTGGTTGAAAACATATGCAGCTTATCAAATTGAATTTGATCTTGGTATTGACAACATAATGCAGAAATTCTTGTTGTTTATTAATCCGATAAGCTCTGCTGTACTTTTCCTAGCATTCGCTCTATTTGCTAAAGGAAGAAAATCATTTATTTTGATGATTGTTATTGATTTTTTACTATCTTTCTTGCTATATGCCAATATCGTATACTACCGATTTTTCACAGATTTTATTACGCTGCCAACCCTTACACAAACCGATAATGCAGGTGATTTAGGGAAAAGTATAGGTGCTTTATTGCAGCCTTATGACTTTATCTATTTCCTAGATACAGTTATTTTAATCGTGCTTCTATTGTCTAAGTATGTGAAGCCGGAACCGGTGAAGATGACAAGCCGTCAAGTAGGGGCTGTTTTTTTAACAGCTGTCATTCTTTTCACAGTCAACCTAGGACTGGCAGAAACAGACCGCCCACAATTATTAACGAGAACATTCGACCGGAATTATCTCGTGAAATATTTAGGTATGTACAACTATACGGTTTATGATGCTGTTCAAAGTTCGAAAGCTTCAACACAGAGAGCGATGGCTGACAGCAGTGATACGACAGAGGTTGTGAACTTTACGAAGTCTCTCTATGCCGAGCCAAATCCGCAATATTTCGGTAAAGCGAAAGGGAAGAATGTTATTTACATTCACTTAGAGTCACTGCAGAATTTTATCATTGATTATAAGCTAGATGGAAAAGAAGTAACGCCATATTTAAATTCATTGGCACACGACCAAAATACGTTCTACTTTGATAACTTCTTCCATCAAACAGGACAAGGAAAGACGTCCGATGCTGAGTTTATGTTAGAGAACTCGTTGTTTGGATTACCGCAAGGATCCGCTTTTTCTATGAAAGGGCATAACACGTACCAGGCGGCACCAGCTATTTTGGGACAACAAGGCTATACGTCTGCCGTATTCCACGGTAACAAAAAGTCTTTCTGGAATCGTGATGAAATTTACAAGGCACTAGGCTTTGACCAATTTTTCGATTCTAGCTACTACGATATGAATGAAGAAGATGTATTGAATTATGGATTAAAGGACAAGCCGTTCTTCAAAGAATCTATTCCATTGTTAGAAACAGTTAAGCAGCCGTTTTATGCAAAGTTTATTACATTATCGAACCATTTTCCGTTCCCAATGAATCAAGAGGAAGCAACGATCGAACCTCATCATACGGGAGACAGCTCTGTTGATGGCTATTTCCAAACAGCTAGATACTTGGACGAATCAGTAAAAGGATTCATGGATTATTTGAAGAAATCAGGCCTATATGATAATTCTGTTATTATTATGTACGGCGATCATTACGGTATTTCTGATAACCATAACAAAGCGATGTCCATTGTAATGAACAAAGAAGTCGGCAAGTTTGAGAATGCCCAGCTGCAACGGGTGCCATTGTTTATTCATGTACCTGGCGTTAAAGGCGGAGTGCAGCATCAATACGGCGGTCAGGTTGATTTATTGCCAACTGTTCTTCATTTGTTAGGCATTGATACAAAACAATACGTCCAAATGGGAACAGACCTATTATCACCGCGCCATAATGCAGTGGTTCCGTTCCGTAACGGAGACTTTATTAGCAAAGACGTAACAGCTATTAATGATAAGTATTACAACACCACAACTGGAGAGGAAGTAGAAGCGACAGACGAGATTAAGCGTGAGGCGGAACTCGTTGAGAAGAAGCTTCAGCTTTCCGATAAGGTGTTAAACGAAGATTTACTACGCTTTTATACGCCGAAAGGCTTTAAGCCAGTAAATCCTTCTGATTATGATTATAATCATCGTCCAGGTGAAGAGGATGAGGCAGTAACAACTAAATAATGTTTCTTCGAGAATGATGTGCAACTGGCCTGAAAGTAAACCAGATATCTTCTCTTAAAAATAAAACGATTCCGGTTTTCAGGCCGGAATCGTTTTATTTTTTCTTTTTAGAATACAAAAATACTTCTTCAGCAAGATCGTCAATGAATCTTGCGCCTACTTCTCTATTTACATATTTAAGCTCTGCCGCGATTTTAATAATAAAAATACATTTTTCAGCTGAGGATTGAATAAGAGTTAGCATCGTATTGACGGCGACTAAAAATTCTTTATAGTCGTGCCCCTTTCCTTCGTAGATAACAAACCCTTCAGTCTTAACGGGCTGGAAATCAGAATCCTTATCTGCTGGGATATCATCATGAACGACAGAAAAAGAATAAGTTGACGGCTGCTGTTCAGGCGTATCGGTTTTATAAAGGCTTTTAGCATGCTTAATTAACTGTTTTATTTTTTTATCTTGGAATGACTGTTTCAACTGCCCAATGAGCTCCTCTTCTTGAGAGCCTTCTTCTAGGCTGCTCCAGCATATTAATAGCTTTTCATTCATGTTGTTTTCTTCTCCCTTTGTTTTTTGTAATAGTCTTATACCCACTTTTCCTTGGGAGAGACTTATTCAGGCGAAGCTGAATAAAAAAGTATGAACTATTGCTTTAAAGAAAGAATATCAATATTTGAGATAGCTGACAAATGAAAGGCTGAAAACAACTGTATAAAGATTGAAGAAGCGGGAAACGTGGTAACATAACTGATAAAGGGGAGATGAATGTGACAAGTCCATTTACAGACGACAGTTTATCTTTGCATACCGACTTATATCAAATCAACATGGCTTTTACGTATTGGAAAGATGGTATCCATGAAAGAAAGTCTGTGTTTGATTTGTTTTTTAGAAAAATGCCATTTGAAAATGGTTATGCTGTCTTTGCAGGATTAGAGAGAGCTGTTGATTACCTAAAGGACCTTCAGTTTACCGATAGTGATATTGACTATTTGCGTAGTATTGGTGAATATGAAGAGGATTTTTTGCAGTATTTAAAAAAGCTGACATTCACGGGTAATCTTCGTTCTATGAAGGAAGGGGAAGTCGTATTTGGGAATGAGCCGCTTGTTAGGGTGGAAGCGCCGCTTATTGAAGCCCAGTTAATCGAAACGGCACTCTTAAATATCATTAACTTTCAGACATTAATCGCTACGAAAGCAGCCCGAATTAAAACGGTATGCGGTGATGATATAGTAATGGAATTTGGTACAAGGCGGGCGCAGGAAATGGATGCGGCGATTTGGGGTACCCGCGCAACTTATATTGCGGGGTTCGATGCTACAAGCAATGTACGCGCTGGTAAGCTGTTCGGTATTCCGCCAGCCGGCACACATGCTCATGCGATGGTCCAAGCATATCGAGATGAATATACAGCTTTCCGCAAGTACGCAGAATCCCACAAGAATTGTGTTTTCCTAGTGGATACGTATGATACCTTAAAATCAGGTGTGCCGAATGCTATTCAAGTGGCGAAGGAGATGGGAGACCGAATTCATTTCGCTGGAATCCGTCTCGATAGCGGCGATCTCGCTTATTTATCGAAGGAGGCACGAAAGCAACTCGATGCAGCGGGCTTTCACAATACGAAAATTGTGGCGTCAAACGATCTTGACGAGTATACAATTTTAAACTTGAAAGCTCAAGATGCCAAAATTGATACGTGGGGAATTGGGACAAAGGTGATTACCGCTTTTGACCAGCCAGCCTTAGGAGCGGTCTATAAATTAGTATCCATTGAAAATGAACATGGAGAGATGGAGGACACAATCAAAATTTCCGGCAACCCTGAAAAAGTATCGACCCCTGGCAAGAAGCGTGTATATCGGATTATTAGCCGGGCGAGTGGCAAGTCAGAAGGGGATTATATTGTATTGGAAGAAGAAAAGCCATATGAACAGGAGAAAATTAAAATGTTTCATCCGGTACACACCTATATTTCCAAGTTCGTGACTAATTTTGAAGCACGGGATTTACATGAAGATATTTTTGTGAAGGGAGAGCTTGTTTACCAGCTTCCAGAACTGGATGATATGCGTCACTATTTAAACAGCAGTCTCGAATTGTTATGGGATGAATATAAACGAATATTAAATCCAGAAGCTTACCCAGTCGACTTGAGTGAGAAATGCTGGAATAATAAAATGGAGCTTATTCAAGAAGTGAAAGAAAAAACGGAAAAGAGATTAAAGCAGCATCATCTTGAGGAGGAGAGTAAAGAATGACAGATTTACAAAAAAAGATTATCGAGGAGCTGAAAGTAAAGCCTGTTATTGACCCGCAGGAAGAGATCCGAAAGAGCATTGATTTTATGAAAGCCTACGTACGAAAGTATTCTTTCCTAAAAGGTTTTGTGCTCGGAATTTCTGGCGGCCAGGATTCTACGCTTGCGGGGAAGCTGGCGCAAATGGCTGCCGACGAGTTGAAAGAAGAAACGGGATCGGATGAGTATAAGTTCTATGCTGTCCGCCTTCCGAGCGGTGTTCAAAAGGATGAAGATGACTGTCAAGATGCTCTTAACTTCATTCAACCTGATGAAATATTTACAATTAATATTCAACCTGCCGTAGATGCAAGTGAACAAGCTCTAAAAGCGGCTGGTATTGAGCTGACAGACTTTGAGAAAGGGAATGAAAAAGCCCGCGAACGTATGAAAGCTCAATATAGCATTGCGGCTATGAGAAACAGCGTTGTCATTGGAACCGATCATGCTGCTGAAGCGATCACTGGCTTTTTCACTAAGTATGGCGATGGCGGCTCTGATATTGTTCCGCTCTATCGTTTAAATAAAAGACAAGGACGTCAATTGTTAAAAGCTCTAAATTGTCCGGAGCATTTATATGCAAAAGTACCGACAGCTGATTTAGAGGATGACCGTCCAATGCTTCCTGATGAAGACGCTCTTGGAGTGTCTTATGAATACATCGATGATTACTTGGAAGGAAAAGAAGTGCCAGAGGCGGCTAGAAAACGGATTGAACAATTATATTTAAATTCACAGCATAAACGGCATTTGCCAATTAGTATTTTTGATGATTTTTGGAAGTGATAGATAGACGGCCTGCTTTAAAATAAGCAGGCCTTTTTTGTATATAATGAATAAAACCGCTTACCATTTTTTGTGAAATCCTATATAATTAATATAGTTTTAAATGAATGTTAAAGTAGCGCTCGAGTCACTATCATCACAGGAGAAAAAGCACCAAAATGACAAAACAGCATAAGAAAATAACAAGCCTGACATGCTGACTGCTAAGGAGTGTCAGGTTTTTTAGACCACATTAGAGGAGATTGAGAGTATGTACAACGAGCTGAAGGGTTTAAGTGTGGCGGAGCAAGTAGAGAAGTTGACAAAAACGTTAGTGGGGATTCCAAGTGTCAATGGCTCGGAAAAAGGCGAGGTAGCGGTGGCCGATGCGATTTTGCGTATTTTGCGTTCGTACCCGTACTTTCAAGAGCACCCGGCGCTTGTTTGGGAACAGACTACGATTGATGATGCTTTAAATAGAAAAAATGTCTTTGCATTTATCAAAGGTGGAATCAATGCCAAACAAACGATTATTTATCACGCTCATATTGATACAGTCGGTGTTGAGGATTTTGGTTCCTTGCGTGCTCATGCTTTTGATCCCGATTACTTGCAAAGCTTTTTTAGCGGGTTTGAGCAAAATCCAGATGTTCAAGCTGATGCCCAATCAGGTGACTGGATGTTTGGACGTGGAGCGGTAGATATGCAAAGCGGTGCGGCCGTTCATTTGGCTAACCTGCTTTACTTTTCAGAACACCATGATGAACTTCCCGGTAATTTGCTTGTCATGTTCAATCCTGATGAAGAAAGCCAGCATGCAGGCGTTAAAAGCGCCGTCTTTGAGCTTGAACGTTTAAAGAATGAGTGGGGTTTAGAATATATTGCTGCCATTAATGATGATTTCATTACTCCTCAATATGATGGCGACATAACAAGATATATTTATACGGGAGCAGCAGGTAAAATTCTTCCGAGCTTTTACATCTATGGAAGAGAAGCGCACGTAGGGGATACACTGCAAGGAGTGGACCCGAATTTTATCGCCGCAGAGCTAACGAGAAGAATTCATAATAATGTTGAGCTTTGTGAAAATATTCCTGATGAAATGGTGTTGCCGCCGACGTGTTTATTCCAGCGGGATAACAAGTTTACCTACAATGTACAAACAGCAACGAGCAGTTATTTGTATTTTAACTACTTTTTATACCGTGACTCTGCTGCTGACGTCATGAAGAAGCTTCGCCAAATTACAGTAGAAGCCTGTCAGGAAATAACTCAATATTTATCAAGCCAGTATGAAGAGTATATAAAACGCTCAGGGCTTCCGCGAAAAAATTTGAACTGGGACATTGAGGTTGCCTCTCTCGAGGAGTATAGCCAAGATTTAAAAAATAGAGGGATCGATGTAGAGGCGGTTTGCGCCAAAGTAACAGAGGAGCATAGAATGCTTGATGTACGAATGATTTCCTTTAAAATAGTAGAAGTATTAAACGAATTGGATCCTTATAAAAAGCCGCGGGTCATTTTGTTTTTTGCTCCGCCATACTTGCCTCATAACTTCTTGCGAGAAGATAACCCAGCGGAACAAGCTATTTTGAAAACCATCAAGAATGTATTAGAGAAAGTGGAAAGGGAAAGCGGCGAAAAGTTTGAAGTGAAAAAATTCTTCCCTTATTTAGCTGACGGCAGCTATTTATCTATTCATGAGACGAATGAAGAGCTGCAAAGCCTATTGAACAATTTGCCAAGTGTTGGAGGTCTTTATACGCTGCCTATTGAAGAGATACGCCGGTTAAATATTCCTTCTATAAACATGGGGGTCTATGGAAAAGACGGCCACAAATGGACGGAACGCGTTTATAAGCCGTACTCGTTCGGCATTTTGCCTAAACTCATCAGAGAAACGACGATCAGCTTATTAAATTATGTACCCGTAAAAATAAATTAATGAACGAAAAAGATCCAGGTTCTTCCTTCTGAGCTGAAGTGTTGCAGCCGCGAAGGAGTCCTGGCTTTTTCTTATTAGTATGGCAATGAAATTAGGTGAACCAGTTGAAAAATTATGTCGTCCTTTTTGATCTGATTTGTTATGTAGCTATTCCATTGCTTATCTGGAATTTCGGCAGGGATCTTCTTGGTGATTATTATACCATGCTCGTCTCGTCTGTTCCTGGAATTCTTTATAGCATCTATCGCTTTATTCTAATTAAAACATTCAACTTATTTGGTATTTTTATGCTTGGAAATTTAATTGTGGGCACCCTAATAGATGTACTAGCTGGATCTGCTATGCAGTTATTGTGGAATAATGTATTTTACTCTTATGCGATCGCTTTGCTGTTTATTATATCGGTGCTAGTGAATAGACCGCTTTTTCTCTTTTTTGCTATTGATTTTACTGAATTGCAAGGCAGTGACCGTCATGAGATGAAAAAATCGTTTTATCAAAAAAAGGTACTTCGTACTTTTAAATGGATTACCCTATTGTTTGCTTTTAGGGATGTATTGCTGGCATCCATCAAAATATGGTTAATAAGAGAGTACGGGGTAGATGCATTTGATAAAGGCATTGTGTTAAGACAAGTGCTGAGCTGGGGCATTACCGCCGTATCGGTTATTGGTTTCATTTATATATCAAAATTACTTCAAACAAATGATGAAGAATCCATTCGTCCCCCTGTTTGAAGCATCTCTCTAAATGTTCAGAATAACAAGAAGGAGAAAAAAGCGGTTACATTCTGAAGGTGTTTTTTACTGAATATTTAATTAACGCCAGAACAGCTTGACCGTCAGGATTGATAGATATAAAATGAGGTCAAATTAGCTCGAATAATCAATTTCTCCTTCGTATATTTTCGACAATATGGGTCGAAAGTTTCTACCAAATCACCGTAAATGATTGGACTATGAGGGCAGGTTCTTATGTAAACAACTAGAATTCTGCTCTCCATAATGATGAGAGGATTCTAGTTTTTATTTTATACGCATCGAGCAGTATCTTATTGCACAATAGAGGAGTGGAAAGAGTGGCAGGAAAACCGGAATTACATAATCAGGAAATGATTCTTGTTTTAGATTTTGGCAGTCAATACAATCAATTGATTACTCGCCGTATTCGGGAGTTTGGTGTGTATAGTGAGCTTCATCCGCATACAATCACTGCAGAAGAAGTAAAAGAAATAAACCCAAAAGGTATTATCTTTTCCGGTGGACCGAACAGCGTTTACTCGGAAAATGCATTTCATTGCGATGAGGAAATCTTTGAATTAAATATTCCGATTCTTGGTATTTGCTATGGTATGCAGCTGATGACGAAGCATTTTGGCGGGAAAGTAGAACCTGCTTCACACCGTGAATACGGGAAAGCAGCGATTCAAGTGAAAAATGAAACAGCACTTTATAAAGGTTTGCCAGCTGAACAGGTTGTCTGGATGAGCCATGGTGATTTAGTCACAACTGCTCCGGAAGGCTTTTCTGTTGATGCGGTGAATCCTTCTTGCCCGATTGCTTCTATGAGTAATGAAGAGAAGAAGCTTTATGCTGTGCAATTCCATCCGGAAGTGAAACACTCTGTGTATGGTATTGAGCTTTTAAAGAACTTTGTATTTGAAGCGTGTGATTGCAGCGGCGATTGGTCCATGGAAAACTTCATTGAAGTAGAAATGGAAAAAATCCGTCAAGTCGTTGGAGATAAAAAGGTACTTTGCGCTTTAAGCGGCGGGGTAGATTCTTCTGTTGTAGCCGTATTAATTCACAAAGCAATTGGTGATCAGTTAACATGTATTTTCGTCGATCATGGATTGCTTCGTAAAGGTGAAGCGGACGACGTAATGGAAACATTCGCGCAAGGCTTTAACATGAACGTAATTAAAGTAGATGCAAAGGATCGCTTCTTAAGCAAATTAAAAGGTGTTTCAGATCCTGAGCAAAAACGTAAAATTATTGGCAACGAATTTATTTATGTATTTGATGATGAGGCAACTAAGCTGGAAGGTATTGAATTCTTAGCGCAAGGAACACTTTACACAGATATTATCGAAAGTGGAACGGCAACTGCGCAAACGATCAAATCCCACCACAACGTTGGCGGACTGCCTGAAGATATGCAGTTTAAGTTGATTGAACCTTTAAATACGCTATTTAAAGATGAAGTTCGCGCTCTTGGAACAGAGCTTGGTATTCCTGATCATATTGTGTGGCGCCAGCCGTTCCCAGGACCGGGACTTGGCATTCGTGTTCTTGGAGAAATTAGTGAAGAAAAGCTAGAGATTGTACGTGAATCTGATGCAATCTTACGTGAGGAAGTTCGTTTGAATGGGCTTGAGCGTGAGATTTGGCAATACTTCACTGTGCTGCCGGATATCCGCAGTGTAGGGGTAATGGGAGATGCTCGTACGTACGATTATACAATCGGTATTCGTGCGGTGACGTCTATTGACGGCATGACATCTGACTGGGCACGGATCCCTTGGGATGTGCTTGAGAAAATTTCAACACGCATTGTAAACGAAGTACCACACGTTAACCGCGTTGTATACGACGTTACAAGCAAGCCGCCTGCTACAATTGAGTGGGAATAAATACGAACAAATCAAAGAAAAAAGTATAAAATGTTCGTCTTCTTATTGACCTGTTAGAAGAAGCCGGATAAAATGAGAGAGAATTAAATCTTGATGTACTCTTCGTATAATCTTGGGAATATGGCCCAAAAGTTTCTACCGAGCTGCCGTAAATAGCTTGACTACGAGGTAACAAATAGATAGATCTTTCTCTATCGTTTGGTATCTAAGTTGCGCTTCGGACGCTTTTGTCCGAGGCGCTTTTATTTTTTGATGGGGAAATAGGAAGGAGATTATGATGAAAAAGTTTTTCCAGTTTGAAGAGCTCGGAACAAATTACAGGCGTGAATTTATTGGAGGGTTAACGACCTTTTTGTCGATGGCATATATTCTCATTGTTAATCCAGTAACACTCTCGCTAAAAACAGTACCAGATTTACCGGATGCGATGAGAATGGATTATGGGGCTGTTTTTGTGGCTACCGCTATTGCAGCAGCGATTGGTTCCTTATTGATGGGATTAATAGCGAAATACCCGGTTGCTTTAGCACCTGGAGTAGGGTTAAATGCATTTTTTGCTTACACAGTCGTTTTAACATATGGAGTTTCCTGGCAAACAGCTTTAAGTGGTGTGTTGTTCTCAGGACTGTTCTTTATTTTGCTAACGTTATCTGGTTTGCGTGAGAAGATTATCAATTCGATTCCAACAGAGCTTAAACTCGCCGTTGGAGCTGGGATTGGTTTATTTATCACTTTTATCGGCTTTCAAAACGCCGGAATTATTGTTAATAATGATGCCGTTCTTGTTGGGATCGGCGATTTAACAGCTGGCAATACGCTTCTTGCCATTTTTGGAATTATTGTTACGGTCATTTTAATGACAAGAGGCGTTAATGGCGGAATCTTCATTGGAATGATCATTACAGCCGTAATTGGAATGGTGACAGGCCTCATTGATTTACCGAAAAGTGTGATCGGCACAGTACCAAGTATTGAGCCGACTTTCGGAGTTGCGCTGGAAACAATTTTTCAATCACCATCAGAAATTTTTACGATTCAAATGCTTGTTGTGATTTTAACATTTTTATTCGTGGACTTTTTCGATACAGCTGGGACACTTGTAGCTGTCGCTAATCAGGCGGGCCTAATGAAAGAAGATAAGTTGCCGCGTGCTGGGAAAGCTCTTTTTGCTGATTCATGTGCTACGGTCATTGGAGCATTGCTTGGAACATCAACAACAACTTCTTATATCGAATCTTCCGCAGGAGTAGCGGCCGGTGCTCGAACAGGGTTTGCTTCTGTTGTGACAGCAGGATTCTTTTTATTATCTTTGTTGTTCTTCCCGCTGTTAGAAGTTATCACAGCGCCAGTAACAGCTCCTGCTTTGATTATTGTCGGTGTTTTAATGGTATCTGCGCTCGGCCAAATTGACTGGATGAAGTTTGAAATTGCTGTTCCTGCATTTTTGACAATTGTAGCTATGCCGCTCACGTATAGCATTGCTACAGGAATTGCTATCGGCTTTATCTTTTATCCAATTACGATGATTGCCAAAGGTCGAGGAAAAGAGATTCATCCGATTATGTATTTCTTATTTGTTATCTTCGTGTTGTACTTTGTTTTTCTGATTTAAAGATTAAGAAAGAGGCTGTTTTCTGTACAGAAAACAGCCTCTTTTATTATTTTGGCCCTGTTATGCTTGGTTATTGATTTTTGTTGCAAGTAGATACTTTCCGTGTCGGTTCGCTAGGCCTCATTTTTCCGCAGGACGTTGAATCACACTCTGGAGCTTGCCCTGCAAAAGATCTTACAAATGCATGATGAAGGAGTCAGCGTTTTCTATTACAATCATTTGCTAAACTATAACATCCATTTTAAAAGAGTTGGTGATTTGAAAAGAGGGAAATGAAGCAATTAAAAAAGAAAATAAAAAGGAATAAAATTTATTTAAAAAAATATTGACGTTTTTAAAATTGCCTGTTATAGTATTGAGAGTCGCCGCTGATGATAAACAACAGCGAGACACTGAAAAAACTTTTAAAAAAGTTTTGACAAGCAGTAAACAAGATGATATAATAAGAAAGTCGCTATTGGGCGACGGTGAAAAATTGATCTTTGAAAACTGAACAAAATACATGCCAGTAAGTTAATTCTTATTTTAAATTATGAGCAAGTCAAACAATCTTTTTGGAGAGTTTGATCCTGGCTCAGGACGAACGCTGGCGGCGTGCCTAATACATGCAAGTCGAGCGGACTTGACGGAGCTTGCTCTGTTCTGTTC
>NZ_LFZU01000001.1:386690-681351 GCF_001183975.1 Bacillus sp. FJAT-27231
GCCAGGCAAAAAGAGAGCCAATTTATGGCTCTCTTTTTTTATTGATCCTTACGTTATTGAATATAAGGAATTTATCTTCTAATCCCGTTTTGTGTACTTTACTACTTTTCCCGTCATTGCATTGAAGTAAAAAGAGAGCCAATTTATGGCTCTCTTTTTTTATTGATCTTTACGTTATTGAATATAAGGAATTTATCTTCTAATCCCGTTTTGTGTACTTTACTACTTTTCCCGTCATTGCATCTACCAGTACTTCTGCTTCACGTCCATAGACTGTAGATATTTCAACATCATAGACTAATCGGTTGTTGTAGGTGTCTAAGTTGATTTCCGAAATGGTTCCTCGTCCATTTACCTGATCTATTGCTATTTCCCGTGCTTTTTGATTAGAAACTTTTGTTTTGATTTTATTTTTTTCAGGGAGGTATTGGCTAACTTCTGAAATCTTGCCTGTTAAGGCGTTAACGTCCACCTCAAATCGTTTATCCTTTTTTACAATAGTAATTTCGTATTCTTTATTCCCCTCCTTACTTTCTTCCAGGTGGATTTCTCTCACTATCCCGCCCTTTAATTCATTTAATGCAATTCTCTTTGCCTTTACCTCATTAATTAATGGTTTTGTCTCATTTGTTTGGACTGATTTTGGTTCGTTATTCGCCGGAGTGCAAGCACTAACTCCTGATAAAGTTGTTATAAATATGGTCCCTGTTAGGATCTTTGTTATTAATTTCATGATGAAAATCCCTTTCATAATGGCAGTATGTTATTAGTATTCCCACTTCAAATCCCTTTATTTAAGATTGTTTGCTTTTTTCGTCATACCGTAAATGTTAGAAGATGTTCATAAAAATTGATATCAATTCTTTATTTTATGAAAGTGACTCGGCAAGTCCATCTTATGGCTTGCTCCCTTTTAATGGATAGAAAGCTACAAGGAGAATTTTTTCCCTTTCTCTTCTTCTTTTTTCTCTATTTAATTTGTGATAAACTTACGTCATTGTTTAAAAGGTTATTAGTTTTTAATTTAAAGGAGGGTGCCCCATGCTCGAAAATGGATTAATTATGGCGTTGATTATTTTAATTATTAATGTTTGTTATGTATCATTCTTTACTATTCGGATGATCTTAACCTTAAAGGGGTATCGTTATATAGCTGCTTTTGTCAGTATGATCGAGATTGTTATTTACATTATTGGCTTAGGAATGGTGCTTGATAATTTAAACGAAATTCAAAATGTCATTGCTTATGCGATTGGATATGGCCTAGGGGTTATTGCTGGCATGAAATTGGAAGAAAAACTAGCGCTTGGTTATATTACAGTTAATGTCATTACAAAGGAATATGATAAAGACTTGCCAAAACAGCTGCGGGAACAAGGATATGGGGTAACAAGCTGGGCGGCTAATGGACTTGAAGGCGACCGAATGGCATTGCAAATTTTAACTCCAAGAAAGTATGAATTAAAGCTATACAGCCAGATTAAAGAGCTGGATCCTAAAGCATTTATTATCGCATATGAACCAAAAACAATTCATGGCGGGTTCTGGGTGAAAACTGTAAAAAAAGGAAAGTTGGCCGAATGAGTAAAAAGAGAAAGTTTTATTTACAGGAAAATGAAACGATTGATCAGTGCCTTGAGAGAATGGCTAAGGAAGGATATCTTCCTGTGCGAAGAATGGAACGGCCTATTTTTAAGGAAGAAATGACGAATGGAGAGAAAAAGTATATATCAGTTGGCAGAGAAATCATTTTTGAAGGAAAAATGATAGGCTAAACACGAACATTAAAAAATGAAAAAATATAATTGTTCGATTTTTTATTGACAACAACGTTTTAAGCTTGTTAAGATGTAGATGACAAATACGGCGCCTCATATAATAGCGGGAATATGGCCTGCGAGTTTCTACCCGATTACCGTAAATGATCGGACTATGGGGAAAGCACATCTTATCTTGGGCTTATTATATTCTTAACGAGCTTTTTGCCCGGATGAGCTGCTTTCTCTTGTGAGAAAGGCAGCTATCCGGGCTTTTTATATGCAATTAACTATTTTGGGGAGGGCAATCATGTCAGTAGAAGTTGGCGTAATTATGGGAAGTACCTCTGATTGGGAAACGATGAAGCATGCTTGTGATATTTTGGAAGAGCTAGGGATTCCCTTTGAAAAGAAGGTAGTGTCTGCACACCGTACACCGGATCTCATGTTTCAATACGCGGAAAGCGCAAGAGAGAAAGGATTGAAAGTGATCATTGCTGGTGCAGGGGGCGCGGCTCATCTTCCAGGAATGGTTGCCGCTAAAACGACGTTGCCGGTCATTGGTGTGCCTGTCCAATCGAAAGCACTAAATGGTATGGATTCCTTATTATCCATCGTACAAATGCCAGGTGGTGTGCCAGTAGCAACAGTGGCTATTGGGAAAGCTGGTGCTACCAACGCTGGATTATTGGCAGCCCAAATATTGTCTACTGTGAATCAGGAAGTGGCTCTAAAACTCGAGGAGCGACGCAAAAAGATAGAAGAAACTGTGTTGGAAAGTAGTGATCAGCTTGTCTAGACAAATGATTATGCCCGGGCAAACGATGGGAATTATCGGTGGTGGGCAGCTTGGCCGCATGATGGCGCTTGCTGCTAAAGAAGCTGGTTTTAAGATTGCGGTCCTTGAACCAGGAGAAAATTCTCCATGCGGACAAGTGGCTGATATCGAAATTAATGCAGCTTATGACGATCCGGAAGCTTTGGAGCAACTGGCTGCAGTTAGTGATGTCATTACGTACGAATTTGAAAATATTGATTATGAAGGCTTAAAGAAGCTGCAGCAAAAAGCCTTTGTTCCACAAGGGGCAGAATTGATCAGGGTGACACAAAATCGTGTTGCTGAAAAAGAAGCGATTACAAATGCTGGCGTCCCTGTCGCACCTTATGCAGTGATCACAGAAGCAGGGGAAATTTATGATACGATAGATAAGCTCGGATATCCAGCTGTCTTGAAAACAGCACGTGGCGGCTATGATGGCAAAGGTCAATTTGTGATTAAAGAAGCGGCTCATATTGAAGAAGCAGCCCAGCTCTTGCAGCATGGTGTATGTGTATTAGAGAAATGGATTCCGTTTGAAAAGGAAGTTTCGGTTATTGTTTCACGAAATCTTCAAGGGGAAACCACTTACTTTCCGGTCGGAGAAAATATACATAAAGAAAATATTCTCCACGAAACAATCGTACCAGCAAGAGTGACGGATGAAGTCAAAGAAGAGGCGGTCAAAGCAGCGGAGAAGATTGCTGAAGCGCTCTCTCTCATTGGCACATTAGCTGTAGAGATGTTTGTTGGTAAAGACGGAGAAATTTACATTAATGAGCTAGCGCCGAGACCTCATAATTCAGGGCACTATACCATTGAAGCCTGCGACGTTTCCCAGTTTGGCCAGCATATTCGTGCCATTTGCAATTGGCCGCTAAAAACGCCGGAACTGCTAAAACCGGCTCTTATGGTGAATATCCTCGGTGAACACATGCCTGGTGTTCTGGAGGGCATAGCTGAACATCCAGAATGGTCTGTTCACTTATACGGGAAAGCAGAAGCGAAAGTGAAAAGAAAAATGGGGCATATCACCATTTTGGTGAATGACGTCAATGACGCACTTAAAGAAGTCGAGGCAAGCGGAATCTGGAGCAATAATGGAAAGTTGATCGGAGGACAAAAGAAATGATCGAACGTTATACACGCCCGGAAATGGGAGCCATTTGGACAGAAGAAAACCGTTATCAAGCTTGGCTGGAAGTGGAGATTCTTGCTTGTGAAGCATGGGCAGAACTTGGTGAAATCCCGAAAGAAGATGTGCAAAAAATTCGTGAACATGCGGGGTTTGATGTAAATCGTATTAAAGAAATTGAAGAAGAGACACGGCATGACGTTGTAGCCTTTACACGGGCCGTATCCGAAACACTCGGAGAAGAACGTAAATGGGTACACTACGGTTTAACTTCTACAGATGTGGTCGACACAGCGTTATCTTATCTATTAAAGCAGGCAAACACTATCTTGAGAAAAGATCTTGAGAATTTCATTAGCATTTTGAGAGAGAAAGCGAAAGAGCATAAATACACCGTTATGATGGGCCGGACGCATGGTGTTCACGCAGAGCCGACTACGTTTGGCTTGAAGCTTGCTCTCTGGCATGAAGAAATGAAACGAAACCTAGAGCGCTTCAATCAAGCAGCCGAAGGAGTAGAGTACGGAAAAATCTCAGGAGCAGTCGGTACGTATGCGAATATCGATCCATTTGTAGAAGAGTATGTGTGCAAGCATCTTGGAACAAAGCCAGCACCGATCTCTACACAAACTTTACAGCGTGACCGTCATGCTCATTACATGGGGACTCTCGCTTTGATTGCTACTTCGATTGAGAAATTTGCTGTTGAAATTCGCGGTCTGCAAAAAAGTGAAACACGGGAAGTAGAGGAATTTTTTGCAAAGGGTCAAAAAGGCTCTTCTGCGATGCCGCATAAGCGTAATCCAATTGGGTCGGAAAATATGACTGGTCTTGCCCGTGTTATTCGTGGCCATATGCTAACAGCTTATGAAAATGTACCACTTTGGCATGAACGCGATATTTCTCACTCTTCAGCTGAACGGATCATTTTGCCAGATGCTACAATTGCCCTGAATTATATGCTAAACCGCTTTGGAAACATCGTGAAAAATTTAACTGTTTTTCCAGAGAACATGAAGCGTAACATGGATCGGACATTAGGCTTAATTTATTCACAGCGTGTTCTTCTAGCTTTGATTGATAAAGGCATGGCACGTGAAGCAGCCTATGATACGGTGCAGCCAAAGGCGATGGAAGCTTGGGAAAAGCAAGTGCCATTCCGTGAATTAATTGAAGCGGACGAGAACATTACATCAAAATTAACTGCTGAAGAAATTGCTGATTGCTTTGACTATAATTATCATCTTCAGCATGTAGATACAATCTTCACCCGTCTTGGATTAGATCAATAACAAAATAAAGGCACCCGTTTTATACGGGGCCTTCTTCTAACAACTAGTGACTGAAGATTTTTAATTATTTTTACAAGGGGGACGTTACATTGGAAAAGGGCTCAATGCTTTATGAAGGAAAAGCGAAACGGATTTATGCAACCGATCAGGAGGATGTTGTCTTGATCTCCTACAAAGATTCAGCCACTGCTTTTAATGGAGAAAAGAAGGCAGAGCTGGCAGGTAAGGGAAGACTGAACAATGAAATCAGCAGCCGCATCTTTTTAAAGCTTAAGGAGCACAATATTCCCTCTCATTTTATTAAGCAGCTCTCAGAGCATGAGCAGCTGGTTAAGCATGTAACGATTATTCCGCTCGAGGTTGTAACGAGAAATGTGGCGGCAGGAAGCTTAGCCAAACGTCTCGGACTTGAAGAAGGACAAGTATTTGATCAACCAATCGTTGAGTTCTACTTTAAAGATGATCAACTTGGTGATCCTCTTCTTATTGAAGACCATATTCAGTTGTTAAACATTGCTTCTAAAGAAGAAGTAGCTGAGATCAAGAAGCAGGCTTTAGCTATTAACGAAGCTCTTCGCTCATTATTTGCAGAAATGGAAATCGATTTGATCGACTTTAAAGTCGAATTCGGCAAAGACAAAAATGGAGTTATTTTACTAGCTGATGAAATTTCACCAGATACTTGCCGTTTATGGGAAAAGAACACAAATCGCAAGCTGGATAAAGATGTATTCCGCCGCGATTTAGGTAATTTAGTAGAAGCATATGAAGAAGTATTTAATAGATTAGGGGGAAAACAACATGTATAAAGTAAAAGTATTCGTCACATTAAGAGAAAGTGTATTAGATCCACAAGGAAAAGCGGTTCAGCAATCACTAACGAATCTTGGCTATGAAGGCGTTCAAGATGTGCGTATCGGTAAATATATGGAATTAACGATTGATGGAAACAACCAAGATGTAGAGAAGACGGTAAAAGAAGTATGTGAAAAGCTGTTGTCAAATCCAGTTATCGAAGATTATAGATATGAGATTGAGGAGAGTGTTCAGCAGTGAAATTTGCAGTGATCGTGTTCCCTGGCTCTAATTGTGATGTTGATATGTTTCATGCGGTAAAGGATGAATTAGGTGAAGAAGTAGAATATGTCTGGCATGATGCCGATGACTTAAGCCAATTTGATGGTATTTTACTGCCGGGCGGCTTCTCCTATGGTGACTACCTTCGTTCAGGAGCCATTGCTCATTTATCAAAAGTGATGAGTGAAGTGAAAAAAGCAGCTGAAGCAGGAAAGCCGATTCTCGGTGTGTGCAATGGCTTCCAAATTTTACTCGAATCTGGCTTGCTGCCAGGCGCGATGCTGCGCAATAAAGATTTAAAATTTGTTTGCAGACCGACAAAATTACGAGTGGAAAACAACGAAACGATGTTTTCTTCTGCCTATAACAAAGGAGAAGAAATTACTATCCCTGTCGCTCACGGAGAAGGAAACTATTACTGTGATGAGGCAACATTAAAGCAGCTGCAAGACAATCAACAAATCGTGTTTACGTATGCTGATAATTTCAATGGCAGCCTGCAGAGCATTGCCGGAATCGTGAATGAAAAAGGGAATGTTCTTGGAATGATGCCCCATCCTGAGCGAGCAGTGGATGAACTGCTTGGAAGCGCAGACGGATTAAAACTATTTCAATCAATTGTAAAACAATGGAGGGAATCTCATGTCGTTAATGCTTGAACCAAGTCCATCACAAATTAAGGAACAGAAAATTTACCATGAAATGGGCATGACGGATGAGGAATTCGCAAAAGCTGAGCAGATTCTAGGACGTACGCCAAACTACACGGAAACTGGTCTTTTCTCTGTCATGTGGTCTGAGCACTGCAGCTATAAAAATTCCAAACCAGTGCTTCGCAAATTCCCGGTAACAGGCGAACGTGTTCTTCAAGGACCGGGAGAAGGCGCCGGAATCGTTGATATTGGCGATGAGCAGGCAGTCGTCTTTAAAATCGAAAGCCATAACCATCCTTCTGCGATTGAACCGTACCAAGGTGCAGCAACAGGTGTCGGCGGCATTATCCGTGATGTTTTTTCAATGGGGGCTCGTCCGGTTGCCATGCTGAATTCCTTGCGTTTCGGCGAACTAGAGTCTAGCCGTGTGAAATATTTGTTTGAAGAAGTGGTAGCCGGAATCGCCGGGTATGGCAACTGTATCGGTATTCCGACAGTTGGAGGAGAGGTTCAATTCGACCATACGTACGAAGGAAACCCACTAGTTAATGCGATGTGTGTCGGATTAATTGATCATAAAGATATCCAAAAGGGCCAAGCAAAAGGGGTTGGCAACACGGTTATGTACGTTGGAGCCAAGACAGGCCGCGATGGCATTCACGGTGCAACTTTTGCTTCTGAAGAATTAAGCGAACAATCTGAAGAAAAGCGCCCAGCTGTCCAAGTCGGCGACCCGTTCATGGAAAAGCTGTTATTGGAAGCTTGTCTTGAATTAGTAAAAAGCGATGCACTTGTCGGCATTCAAGATATGGGAGCTGCGGGATTAACGAGCTCTTCAGCAGAAATGGCGAGCAAAGCTGGCTCAGGAATCGAAATGAATCTTGATTTTGTTCCTCAGCGTGAAACAGGCATGACGCCATATGAAATGATGCTATCAGAATCACAAGAGCGGATGCTCATCGTTATTAAAAAAGGCCGCGAAAAAGAAATCGAAGAGCTTTTTGCTAAATATGGCCTAGAGGCTGCAACGGTTGGCCGAGTAACAGATGATGGCATGCTCCGTCTTCTTCATAAAGGCGAAGTAGTGGCAGAAGTGCCTGCAGATGCCCTTGCGGAAGATGCGCCAGTGTATTATAAGCCATCAGCAGAGCCGGCTTACTATCGTGAATATCAAGCGATGGAGCAAAAAACACCTCAAGTGGAAGACTTCAAACAAACACTTATTCAATTGCTCTCTCAGCCTACAATTGCAAGCAAAGAATGGGTGTACGGACAATATGATTACCAAGTAAGAACAAATACAGTTGTAGCACCTGGTTCTGATGCAGCGGTCATTCGTGTACGTGGTACGAAAAAAGCGTTAGCGATGACAACAGACTGTAACTCTCGCTATCTATACTTGGATCCTGAAACAGGCGGAAAAATTGCGGTAGCGGAAGCGGCTCGTAATATTATCTGCTCAGGCGGCGAACCATTAGCGATTACCGATTGTTTAAACTTCGGAAATCCAGAAAAACCAGAAATTTTCTGGCAGCTTGAAAAAGCAACAGACGGAATGAGCGAAGCATGCCGCGTGTTAAGTACACCAGTTATCGGTGGAAACGTGTCTTTATACAATGAAACGAACGGAACAGCTGTTTATCCGACACCTGTTGTAGGAATGGTCGGTTTAATTAGAGATCTTTCACATATTACAACTCAGAGCTTCAAACAAGCCGGCGATCTTATCTATATTATCGGAGAAACACAAGCCGAATTTGGCGGAAGTGAATTGCAAAAGCTGCACAATAATGGAGAAATCTCCGGAAAAGCACCAGCGATTGATTTAGCAGTAGAGGAAGCAAGACAAGCAGCTTTATTAAAAGCGATTCAAGCAGGCACCGTACAATCTGCACATGACGTAGCTGAGGGTGGATTCGCAGTAGCGCTTGCTGAGAAAGCTTTCGGCACTGGCCTTGGAGCAAGCGTAGCTGTTGAGGCAAATATTGAGCGAACAGCAGCTTTATTTAGCGAAACGCAATCTCGTTTTATCGTGACAGTCAGCAAGGAAAAGCAAGCGGCATTTGAAGCCACTGTAACGGAAGCGAAGTTGATTGGTGAAGTAACGGCAGAAGCAGATTTAGTGATCGAGCAACAAGGTGAAGCAGTCATCAAAGCGGAAATCCATGAACTTGAAGGTGCTTGGAAAGGGGCGATCCCATGCTTGCTGAAATCAGAGGATTAAATGAAGAGTGCGGCGTGTTTGGCATATGGGGACATGAAGATGCAGCGCAGATTACGTATTACGGTCTGCACAGCTTGCAACACCGCGGTCAAGAAGGAGCTGGAATTGTTGTATCAGACGGCAAAAAGCTTCGTGGTGTAAAAGGTGAAGGTCTTGTCACAGAAGTATTCAGCCAGGAAAAAGTTCAAGAATTAAAAGGTTTTGGAGCCATTGGTCACGTAAGATACACAACAGCAGGAGGCGGCGGATATGAAAATGTTCAGCCGCTGCTGTTTCATTCACAGTCTGGCAGTCTGGCACTGGCTCATAACGGAAATTTAATTAATGCAACTGCTTTAAAGCATCAGCTTGAAGGCCAAGGAAGCATTTTTCAAACAACTTCAGACACAGAAGTATTGGCACATTTAATTCGCCGCGGCGGGTTTGGAACGATGAAAGATCAAATGAAACATGCTTTGTCTATGTTAAAAGGAGCGTATGCCTTTTTAGTTATGACAGAAAATGAACTAATGGTGGCACTTGATCCAAACGGGTTGCGTCCGTTATCAATCGGTCAGCTTGGCGATGCCTTTTGTGTAGCCTCTGAAACATGCGCCTTTGACCTCATTGGAGCGAAATTTATTCGTGATGTCGCACCAGGAGAACTATTGATTATCAATAAAGATGGTGTGCGGTCCGAGCGTTTTTCAATGGCTACGAACCAAGCGATTTGTACGATGGAGTATGTGTACTTCTCTCGTCCAGACAGTGATATTCATGGAATCAATGTTCACAGTGCGAGAAAGCGTTCTGGCATTCAGCTCGCAAAAGAAGTAAATATTGAAGCGGATGTTGTAACTGGTGTACCGGACTCAAGTATTTCGGCTGCAATTGGGTTTGCAGAAGCAACAGGCATTCCTTATGAAATGGGGCTCATAAAAAATCGTTACGTCGGCCGAACGTTCATCCAGCCTTCGCAATCTTTGCGTGAACAAGGGGTTAAAATGAAGCTGTCTCCAGTTCGCGGCGTAGTAGAGGGAAAACGTGTTGTCATGGTTGATGATTCAATCGTACGAGGCACGACGAGCAAACGGATTGTAAAAATGTTAAAGGATGCTGGCGCACTGGAAGTACACGTATGTATTACTTCGCCGCCAATTAAAAATCCTTGTTATTATGGGATTGATACTTCAACGAGAGAAGAGTTAATCTCTGCTGCTCATACAGATGAAGAATTGCGTCAGATTATTGGAGCCGATTCTTTAACGTTTCTGAGTGTAGAGGGCATGATTGAAGCAATTGGCCATGAGAAGCAAAATGGTCACTGCGGCCAGTGCCTCGCTTGTTTTACAGGAGAATACCCAACAGAGATTTTACCGGATACAAAGCATCCGCATGATAAAGAAGTAATGTGTTAATGAAAGAGCTGCGGGGAGGCTCTCGCAGCGATGAGGATATTAAGGGGGAACTTATAAAATGGCAAAGGCGTATGAAGCGGCAGGAGTCAATATTGAAGCAGGCTATGAAGCCGTTGAACGGATGAAGAAGCATGTAAGCCGGACGAACCGTGCTGGTGTGATGGGCGCTCTTGGCAGCTTTGGCGGCATGTTTGATTTATCTGCTGTTAATGTAAAAGAGCCTGTGTTAGTGTCCGGTACAGATGGAGTGGGAACAAAGCTGAAGCTCGCATTCATGATGGACCGCCATGACACAATTGGTATTGATTGCGTGGCAATGTGTGTGAATGACGTAATCGTCCAAGGAGCAGAACCGCTTTATTTCCTTGATTACATTGCCTGCGGCCAAGCTTTGCCTGAAAAAATCGAGCAAATCGTTAAGGGAGTTGCTGACGGCTGTGAACAGGCTGGCTGTGCGTTAATCGGCGGGGAAACAGCGGAAATGCCTGGGATGTACAGCGATGGAGAATATGATATCGCTGGCTTCACGACAGGCGTCGCTGAGAAGAGCAAGCTGATTACAGGGGAGACAATTCAAGAAGGCGATGTGCTCATTGGCTTGCCATCAAGCGGTGTGCATAGCAACGGGTTTTCGCTCGTTCGTAAAATCTTTTTTGAACAACATGGTCTTCAGCCACAAGCTGAATTAGAAGAGCTATCAGCTCCTCTTGGGGAAGTGCTGCTTACACCGACAAAGATTTATGTAAAACCAGTTCTCGAAGTATTAAAGAAGATGGAAATCAAAGGAATGGCTCATATAACAGGCGGCGGCTTTATTGAAAATATTCCGCGTGCATTGCCGGAAGGACTTGGAGCAGTGATTACCGAAGGGACATGGGAAATTCCGGAGATTTTCTATGCCCTAAAAGCGTACGGTAAACTTGATGAGAAGGAAATGTATAATATTTTCAACATGGGGATCGGATTAGTGATGATCGTATCTGCTTCAGAGGAGGAACAGGCTAAACAGCTGATTGAAAAAGCCGGGGAGAAAGCTTACACAATCGGCCGGGTCATCACAGGTGAAGGAGTTCAATTCAAATCATGAAAAAAGAGGGGAAAAGCTGTATCGCTCTGTTTGCATCCGGCAGCGGGAGTAATGTTCAGGCGATCGCAGAAGCGGTTCAAAAAGGGGAAATTCCGGCTCACATTTCGTTGTTAGTTTGTGACCAGCCGGATGCATATGTGATCAAGCGTGCGGAACAATTAAGTATTCCAGTGTTTTCTTTTCGTGCAAAAGACTATGCGTCTAAAGCAGAATTTGAGCAAGAAATCGTTCATAGACTCTGGGAAGCCGGAGTTGACTTTATTTTTCTGGCAGGGTATATGCGTTTGATTGGAGAAACACTTTTGAACGCTTATCGTGGCAAAATAGTAAATATCCATCCTTCTTTACTTCCTGCTTTCCCTGGGAAAGATGCCATTGGTCAGGCTTTTAATGCCCGGGTGAAGATAGCTGGAGTGACCGTTCACTTTGTGGATGAGGGAATGGATACAGGACCAATCATCGATCAGGAAAGTGTTCGGATGACGGAGGATGAGACAAGGGAATCATTGCAGAGAAAAATTCAAGCAGTGGAGCATGACCTGTATCCGCGGGTGATTAAAAAACTTTTAACTGAAGCAGTTATGGAGGGAATAACGGAATGAAAAAACGCGCTTTACTCAGTGTATCGGACAAAAGCGGTATCGTAGATTTTGCAAAAGAATTAGTAGCGTTGGACTTTGAAATTATTTCAACAGGCGGAACAAAGAAAATGATCGAAGAAGCAGGTTTGCCTGTTATGAGTGTCAGTGACGTAACAGGATTTCCTGAAATTCTTGAGGGGCGCGTAAAAACGTTAAACCCATTTATCCACGGCGGTTTGCTTGCTAAAAGAGACGAGGCAGATCATGCAAGACAGCTGGAAGAACAAAAAATTACTCCAATCCACCTTGTTTGTGTAAATTTATACCCATTCCAACAAACGATTGCTAAGCCGGATGTGACAGTGGAAGACGCGATCGAAAACATTGATATCGGCGGTCCGGCTATGCTGCGTGCTTCTGCCAAAAACCATGAATACGTAACCGTTCTTGTCGATTCTGCCGATTATGAAACAGTATTAGCAGAATTGAAATCAACTGGAGCCACGACGAAAGAAACGAGAAGAAAGCTAGCCGCAAAAGTATTCCGTCATACAGCTGCTTATGATGCGATGATTGCCAGCTACATGACAGAACTAACTGATGAAAAACAACCAGAAAAAATGACATTTACATATGAATTAAAACAGTCGCTTCGTTATGGAGAAAACCCTCACCAACAAGCTGCTTTTTACGAACAGCCGCTTGGCTCTGCTTTTTCGATTGCACGTGCTAAACAGCTACATGGAAAAGAGCTTTCCTACAATAACATTCGCGATGCGGATGCCGCTTTGCAAATCGTTAAAGAGTTTTCTGAGCCGGCAGCTGTAGCTGTTAAGCATATGAATCCATGTGGTGCGGGCGTAGGCAGCACGATCCAGGAAGCGTATGAGCGTGCTTATGAAGCAGATCCGACATCTATTTTTGGAGGAATTGTTGCTTTAAATCGTCCTGTAGATGAGGCATTAGCTGAAAAGCTGCATGAAATTTTCCTAGAAATCATCATTGCACCAGAATTTACAGAAGAAGCACTGGCTGTATTAACAGCGAAAAAAAATATCCGCCTCTTAACGCTGTCATTTGATAAAGGAAATGACAAAGAGAAAGTATTAACATCTGTAGAAGGCGGCTTGCTCGTTCAAGATCTTGATCTTCATTCATTGGAGGATGCTGACCTTCGTGTTGTTACAAAGCGTGAGCCGACGGAAGAGGAATGGGCTGCGTTAAAGCTTGGCTGGAAAGTTGTAAAGCATGTGAAGTCCAATGCGATCGTTGTAACGGATGATAAGATGACACTTGGTGTTGGGGCAGGCCAAATGAATCGTGTAGGCGCAGCAAAAATTGCGCTGGAACAGGCTGGAGAAAAAGCAAACGGTGCAGCTCTCGCTTCCGATGCGTTCTTCCCAATGAATGATACGGTAGAAGCGGCAGCAAAAGCTGGTATTACAGCGATCATTCAACCAGGGGGCTCGATTAAAGATGAAGATTCAATTAAAAAAGCAGATGAATACGGCATCGCGATGGTCATGACTGGTATTAGACACTTTAAACATTAATCAAGAGGGGAGGAATGAAGATGAACGTTCTTGTTGTTGGCCGTGGAGGCAGAGAACATGCAATCTGCAAGAAACTGTCGGAAAGCCCGCAAGTGCAGAAAGTCTTTTGCGCACCAGGCAATGCCGGGATTGCCCAAGATGCAGAAATAGTAGAGATTGATGAAATGAATTTTACAGCTTTGAGCGAATTTGCCCTTAGTGAGAATATTGGATTGACGATCATTGGTCCTGAAAATCCGCTTTCTGCTGGGATTGTCGACCATTTTCAAGAAAAAGGCTTAAAGGTATACGGGCCTAATAAAGCAGCGGCAGAGCTTGAAGGAAGCAAGTCTTTTGCTAAGATGATGATGGAAAAACACAACATTCCGACCGCTCGCTATGCCTCTTTTGATCATTACGAAGAAGCAAAAGCTTATATCGAGGAACAGGGAGCACCGATTGTTCTTAAAGCAGACGGGCTTGCAGCTGGAAAAGGTGTAACAGTAGCCATGACCATTGAAGAGGCACTTGCAGCTCTTGAAGAGATGATGGTCGCTAAAAAGTTTGGCGAGGCTTCTTCAAAGTTAGTCATTGAGCAGTATCTTGAAGGGGAAGAGTTTTCTTTAATGGCATTTGTGAACGGCGAACATGTGTATCCAATGGAAGCAGCTCAGGATCATAAGCGGGCCTTTGACAATGATGAAGGTCCAAATACGGGCGGCATGGGCGCTTATTCACCGATCCCTCATATTCCAGCAGATGTGATTGAGCAGTCGGTTCAGGAAATCCTTCTTCCAATTGCTAAAGGAATGGCAGCGGAAGGACGCCCATTCACTGGCATCATTTTCGCCGGTCTAATGCTGACGAAAGAAGGACCGAAAACAATCGAATTCAATGCTCGTTTTGGCGATCCCGAGACACAAGTTGTGTTGCCTCGGCTTGAATCTGATCTTGTCCAGGTTTTCCTCGATGTGCTTGCTGGAAAAGACCCTGAATTAAAATGGAAAGACGATGCGGTGCTGGGTGTTGTGCTGGCATCAGATGGTTATCCGGAAAGCTATGAAAAAGGCCATCCGATTAAAGGTCTTGAAAAAGTAGATTCTGCTGCTGTCCTGCATGCAGGAACCTTTAAAGATGAAGCAGGAACTATTTGTGCGAATGGCGGCCGGGTGCTCCTCGTAACAGGAATTGCTCCGTCTATCCAAGAGGCGAGACAAGAGGCTTATAAAAAAATGACCAATATTCAAACGGATTATTTTTTCTATCGAAAAGATATCGGCAGCCGAGCTATTGCTAGTGCCGAATCAGTAAAGTAATGGCGCAAAGGCAAGACCCTTTTTAAGGGTCTTGTTTTTTTTATATCTAATAAAGTTTTCTTGTTTGTGAGAGATCTCTTGTGGAAAGTAATGATAGTGGATCATATAAAAAAGAAAGGCGGATTGTTATGTTTCATTATACAAAGGTGGTCTCCCTCCCTTTGGAAGAGGCTGTTACGGAGCTGGAGAGCTCTTTAAAAAGCGAGAAATTTGGGGTGCTATGGCAGTTTAACATCCAGGAGAAGCTGCAGGAAAAAGGAGTAGAGTTTAACAAGAAGTTTATTGTGCTTGAAGTATGTAATCCACAGGAAGCTAAAAAAGTATTAGAAGAAGAAAATTTGGCAAGCTACTTTCTGCCATGTAAAATAGTCGTTTACGAAGAGAATGGCCAGACGAAAATTGGCATGCCAAGGCCGACAGTTTTAATTTCTCTTCTTGAGAATGACAAGTTAAAAGAAGCGGCAAAGGATATTGAAGAAAGATTGATTGGCTGCATGGATGCTATTTAGTAAAAGGAAGCCTTATTTTTAAAAATAAGAATACCGCTCAGAAGGATAACTCCTTCTGTTTTTCTTTGTTTTCTAACAGTGACTAGAATCTATTTTGTAGGAAAATAAATTGCTTTTATTAGAGAAATTTAAAGAGAATAAGAGGCAAAAAATGGCTTATATATAAAGGGGAGCGGCTGTATGAAACAGCATGTCTAATTTTTCACATATTGTTCAAAAAAAATCTAATTCTTTAATGCTTTAAACTGTGAAATATGTTAAGATAACACTAATCTAAAATACGGGATGATAGCTTCCTTTCAGGAGGGGTGTTTAGATAAATGTTAGAACAAAGACATCAATGGAAGAACAAACAATTAAGAGAACATGTAGCAGTAGTCAACGGCGAAATTTCTCCGACGCTAGTGCTGAAGAATGCCCGCTTTTTGCATTCCGTGCTAAAGCAGTGGGTGACTGCGAATATATGGATTTATGAAGATCGCATCATCTACATTGGAGAAGAACTGCCACAAAATAATACGGGCGAAGTGTATGATTGCAGTGGTAAAACACTTGTTCCAGGTTATATTGAACCGCATGTACATCCGTTTTTACTTTATAATCCTCAAAGTTTCGCTGAGTTTGCAGCAAAAACAGGAACAACAACATCTATTAATGATAACTTAATGTTATTTTTGGCATTGGAAGAAAAGAAAGCGTTTTCTTTGTTGGAAGAATTCCGGTCGCTGCCTGTTAGCATGTATTGGTGGTGCCGCTATGATGGACAGACAGAATTAGCCAATGAAGAAGAAGTCGTCTCGAATGTAGCCGTTAAATCTTGGATTGAGCATGATGCCGTAGTTCAAGGCGGTGAATTAACAGGCTGGCCGAAGCTGTTGGCCGGCGATGAGATGATGCTGCATTGGATTCAAGAAACGAAGCGGCTTCGCAAAAGAATTGAAGGCCACTTTCCAGGTGCCTCTGAGAAAACATTAACAAAGATGGCTCTGCTTGGAGCGGACAGTGATCATGAAGCAATGAGCGGCACGGACATTTATAAGCGGCTGATGGCTGGTTATATGGTCTCTTTGCGTCATTCATCGATTCGCCCTGACCTTGAAGTGCTGCTTCAGGACATGAGAGAGATGGGGCTTAACCAATATGACATGATGATGTTCACAACAGACGGAGCAAGCCCTTCTTTTTACAAAGAAGGAATTTTAGATTGGATGATTGCTAGAGCGATGGAATATGATATTCCAGCCATTGATGCATATCACATGGCCAGCTACAATGTAGCAAGATATTACCGCATCGACCATTTACATGGCATGATTGCTCCAGGACGGATTGCCAATATTAATATTTTACAAGATGAATTTCATCCTTCTCCAATTTCAGTCCTATCGAAAGGCCAATGGCTGAAAAAAGAGGATGAAGTTCCCTCGTTCCCAGCTATTGAGTGGGAGAAGTTTGGCTTTGGCCCGCTTGCTCTAGATTATAACTTGACAGAAGAAGATTTGCAATTTTCCATGCCTTTTGGAATGCATCTTATGAATAATGTTATTACAAAGCCATACTCACTTGAAAGAGATATGTCGGCAGAAGAAATTTCTACAACAGATGATGAAAGCTTTTTAGTGTTGCTTGACCGTCAAGGTAAGTGGCGGGTTAACACGACTCTTAAAGGGTTTACTTCGAAAGTAGAAGGGCTGGCTTCTTCTTTTTCCAACACAGGCGATATTATTTTAATTGGAAAATGCAAAAGAGAAATGGAGAGGGCATTTAATCGGATGAAAGAAATGGGCGGGGGAATCGTCCTTTCAGAAGGTGGAGAAGTTATTTATGAAATTCCGCTTGCGCTCTCTGGATTAATGTCAACAAAGCCTTTTGAAGAGGTTATGAAAGAAGAGGAAGAGTTGAAAGGACTCTTAGTGGAAAGAGGCTATTTATACGATGACCCTCTTTACACATTGTTATTCTTATCGTCTACTCATTTACCATATCTTCGAATTACACCACAAGGAATGTACGACGTTATGAAGAAAACGGTACTCTTTCCGACGATAATGCGTTAAAATAGTAAAGTACAAGAGAATAGATATGGGAGTTTATGTATGAGAAAATGGACCATGCTAGCCTTGTTAGCAGGCGTTTTGCTATTGGGCGGCTGCTGGGGAGAGAAAAAGACAAAGGTAGAAAAAGATAACGAACGGCAAACGAAGGGACAGAGTTATACGTTTCCTTTAACCGGAAAACAAACAAAAGAACAGTCTGACCAGCGTGCGATCGCTGTAGTTGTGAATAACCACCCTCAAGCCCGGCCGCAAACCGGCCTAGCCGAAGCAGATGTAGTATATGAAGTACTAGTTGAAGGAAATATGACCAGGTTTCTTGCTATTTATCAAAGCGAGCAGCCTAAAGAAGTCGGCCCCGTCCGAAGTGCCAGAGATTACTTTATTGACTTAGCTGAAGGGTATGAAAGTCTTTTCATTGCCCATGGATACAGTCCAGAAGCAAAAGAGCGGCTTTTCAGTGGAGAAGTTGATCAAATAAATGGCATTCAGCATGATAAAACAATTTTTACAAGGGATTCTTCCCGGAAGGCACCACACAATTCTTATGTCCAGTTCGATAAGATGTATGAAGAAGCGAAAGAAAGAGGCTATGAACTCAATGATATGCCAGATCGATTAAATTTCTTAAAGTCGTCCGATGTAACAGAAGGCGCTGAGCAAAAAGCGTCATCTGTTCGTGTTGATTACTCAAGCAATCCTGCTTTTCAAGTAGAGTACAGATATGATGCTGACAAGAAAAGCTATGAGCGATTTGTCGGAGGAGAGCAGCAATTTGATCGTGAGTCGAAAAGAGCCATTCGTGCCGCTAACGTGCTTATCATTGAAGCGGGACACCGTGTGATAGATGGGGAAGGACGGCTTGATATCGATTTATCTTCCGGTGGGAATGCGTATCTCGTGCAAAATGGAGTGATTCATACGGCAGAATGGTCAAACGTAGAGGGACGGATCTTGCCTTTTAAAGATGGTTCACCGATGGGATTTGCGAAAGGGAAGACGTGGATTAATATTATTCCTGCTTCTAAAGGATTAGATAAGATGGTAGACTTTGGAAATAACTAAAAAAGGGGTTTGACACTTAATATGCAAATTGAAAAGCTGCGCGGAAGGGAATTGGATCAGTTATTTGAAGCGGTTCTCACACTTCGTAATTTAGAAGAATGTTATTTATTTTTCGATGATCTTTGCACGGTGAACGAAATTCAGTCTCTCGCCCAACGTTTGGAAGTAGCACGCATGCTGAAAGAAGGAAAAACCTATCATAAAATTGAAAGCGGAACGGGCGCATCTACGGCTACCATTTCACGAGTGAAGCGCTGCCTTAACTACGGCAACGATGCGTACCAGCTTGTTTTAGATCGATTAAAAGAAAAAGAAAATTTGAAAGAACAGCAATAATGGGGTCTGACCCCCACCGCGTTAATATGTTAATGCGATGGGGGTCAGACCTTTGTTTTAGCATAGAGGAACAAATGTTATAATGATGGGGTGCAATTTTGCGAATGGCAAGAGCACGGATAAAAGAATGGAGGAAATTGCTAGATGTATGATGTGCGTGAATGGCGTCATGTGTTTAAGTTAGATCCAAATAAGGAGATAGATGACTCCGCGTTAGAACAAGTATGTGAGTCAGGGACAGATGCTGTTATAATCGGCGGCAGTGATGGAGTTACTTTGGATAATGTATTAAATTTAATGGCGCGTATCCGCCGTTACACCGTACCGTGCGTACTCGAGGTGTCCACGATTGAATCGATTACCCCGGGTTTTGATTTGTATTTTATCCCCACGGTGCTAAATAGCAGAAATACAGAGTGGGTGACAGGGCTTCATCATCAGGCAGTGAAAGAGTACGGAGAGCTGATGGAGTGGGAAGAAATTTACATGGAAGGCTATTGTATTGCCAATCCCGATTGTAAAGCAGCAGCCTTAACAGAAGCCAAAGCGCCGCTTGAAATAGAAGACATTACAGCTTATGCGATGATGGCGGAGAGAATGTTTCAGCTGCCGCTGTTTTATTTAGAATATAGCGGTACATATGGCGATTTAGCTGCCGTAAAGGCCGTACGTGAGACACTTGAAAAAACGGTTTTCTTTTATGGCGGAGGGATTACAGGCCCTGAGCAGGCAAAGGAAATCGCTCAGTATGCAGATGTCATTGTCGTTGGGAATGCCGTGTATGAAAATGTAGATAAAGCTATTGAAACAGTCACAGCAGTGAAAAATCAGATATAATAGGAACGAACGTTCTAATAGGCGGTGAAAGTATAATGCAGTTTTTAACTGAGAAGCTATTAACAGGTTTGAATAAACAGCAGCAGGAAGCTGTTAAAACAACGGAAGGCCCGTTATTGATCATGGCAGGGGCAGGGTCTGGCAAGACAAGGGTGTTAACGCATCGGATTGCGTACTTGATGGTGGAAAGAGGCGTTAATCCTTATAATATCCTCGCGATTACCTTTACGAACAAAGCAGCGCGGGAAATGAGAGATCGGATCGGAGCATTGCTCGGCGGAGCGGCAGAAGAAGTGTGGATTTCCACGTTCCACTCGGCTTGCGTCCGTATTTTACGACGAGATATAGATCGGATTGGCTACAACCGGAACTTCACAATTTTAGATACAACAGACCAGCAGTCAGTTATTAAAGGAATCTTAAAAGAGAAAAATCTTGATCCTAAAAAGTTTGATCCCCGTGGCATTCTGGCAGCAATCAGTTCGGCAAAGAATGAATTAATTGATCCCGAGACATTCGCTAAGCGACAAGGCGGTTACATGGATCAAATCGTGAGCGAAGTATACACTGAGTATCAAAGACGCTTGAAAAAAAATCAGGCACTTGATTTTGACGATTTAATTATGGTGACCATTCAATTGTTTCAACGAGTTCCGGAGGTGTTGGAGTTTTATCAGCGGAAATTTCAATACATTCATATCGATGAGTATCAGGATACAAACCGGGCTCAATATATGTTAGTCAAGCTGTTAGCGAGCCGCTTTCAGAACTTGTGTGTAGTCGGAGATTCTGATCAAAGTGTATACGGCTGGCGGGGAGCAGACATTGCTAATATTCTTTCTTTTGAAAAAGACTACCCGCAGTCACGTGCAATCTTCCTTGAACAGAACTATCGGTCAACGAAGCGGATTTTACACGCGGCAAATGAAGTGATTAAAAACAATTTTAATCGGAAGCCGAAAAACTTGTGGACGGAAAATGCAGATGGATGCAATATTTCCTATTTCCGGGGCGACACACAGCAAACGGAAGCACAGTTTGTCGCCGGAAAGATTCAAGAATTAACAGCAAGCGGCAAACGGAATCGCTCAGACATCGCGATTTTATACCGTACGAATGCTCAATCGCGTGTAATAGAAGAAGTATTGATGAAGTCGAATATTGATTACAATATCGTGGGAGGCACCAAGTTCTACGACCGTAAGGAAATTAAGGATTTGCTGGCCTACTTGCGGCTCATCGCTAATCCGGCAGATGACATTAGCTTACAGCGTATTATTAATGTGCCAAAGCGTGGACTAGGCTCAACGTCTCTTGATAAAATATCACGGTACGCCCAAGATAATGATTTGACGATGTATGAAGCTTTAGCAGAAGCGGACTTTATCGGAATTAGCAGCAAGGCGGCAAAGACGGCCCTGGAATTCCGCAGACTGATTGAAACGTATACTCAGCAACAGGAATATCTATCGGTCTCTGAGCTAGTCGAAGAAGTACTAGAGCGCACCGGTTACCGTGACATGCTAAAGGCAGAAAAGACCATTGAAGCACAAAGCAGACTAGAGAACATTGATGAGTTTCTTTCTGTTACAAAGAACTTTGAAGACAACAGCGAAGATAAAAGTTTAGTTGCTTTTCTTACGGATTTAGCTCTTGTGGCAGATATTGATGAAGTAGGCAAAGAGGAAAAAGTGCAGGATTCCGTTGTTTTAATGACGCTTCATTCTGCCAAAGGATTAGAGTTTCCAGTCGTCTTTTTAATGGGAATGGAAGAAGGTGTATTCCCTCATAGTCGTTCCTTGATGGACGAAAACGAAATGGAAGAAGAAAGACGTTTAGCTTACGTTGGGATCACGAGAGCAGAGGAAGAGCTGTACTTAACGAATGCTCAAATGCGGACCTTATATGGACGAACTAATATGAATCCTGTATCGCGGTTTATTAGTGAAATTCCGGCTGATTTAATTGATGACTTAGCAGCAAGCAAAAAGGTCAACACGTCATTCGGTTTGAAAACACAGCCTGCCCGCCGTCCTGTCACACGTCCGCAAATTAAAACAGCCAGCATAGAATCTGATTGGAAGGTTGGCGACAAAGCGACCCATAAAAAGTGGGGCACAGGCACGGTCGTCAGTGTGAAAGGCAGCGGAGAAAGCATCGAATTAGATATCGCATTTCCAAGCCCAATTGGCATTAAACGTCTGCTGGCAGCATTTGCCCCGATTGAAAAAGCGTAAATGAAGGAGTGGTCAACATGGACTTGCAAGCTGCTGAAAAAAGAGCACAGGAGCTTCATAATCTCTTAAATCAGTATAATTATGAATACTACGTGCTGGACCAGCCATCTGTTCCGGATTCGGAGTATGACCGCTTAACACAGGAATTGCTTAAGATAGAAGAAGAGTTTCCTGAACTACAAACCTCTGAGTCGCCTACTCAGCGTGTTGGCGGCCAAGTGCTGGACGCATTTAAAAAAGTGCAGCACAATGTACCAATGTTGAGTCTTGCCAATGCGTTCAATGAAGACGACTTGCGGGATTTTGACCGTCGGGTAAGTCAAGCGCTTGATGAAAATAGTTATTCCTATGTATGTGAATTAAAAATTGACGGCCTAGCTGTTTCCTTAAAATATGAGGATGGTTTGTTCGTTCAAGGATCGACACGTGGAGATGGCACAGTCGGTGAGGATATTTCTGCTAACTTAAGAACCATTCGCTCTATCCCTCTGCGCTTAAAAGAGCCATTGACGCTAGAGGTACGCGGAGAAGCCTTCATGCCGAAACAATCTTTTATTGCATTAAATGCCATCCGTGATGAAAAAGGGGAAGAGCCCTTTGCGAATCCCCGCAATGCGGCGGCAGGATCTTTGCGCCAGCTAGACCCGCGCATTGCGGCTTCCCGCAACTTAGATATTTTTCTATACGGCGTAGCCAAAGCAGAAGAATTAGGAGTTAGCACTCACAGTGAAAGTTTAGAGATGTTAGACCGTCTTGGCTTCAAAACGAATAATGAACGAAAAGTATGCCGCACGATTGATGAGGTCATTCAGTATGTTAGCGGCTGGGCGGATAAACGGCCTAAGCTGTCTTATGAAATTGATGGGATCGTTGTTAAGGTGAATTCGCTTGCCCAGCAAAAAGAGCTCGGCACTACGGCAAAAAGTCCGCGCTGGGCGATTGCTTTTAAGTTTCCGGCTGAAGAAGTCGTAACGAAGTTAACAGGTATCACATTAAGTGTCGGACGAACAGGTGTCGTGACCCCGACGGCTTTATTGCAGCCGGTGAAAGTAGCTGGTACTACGGTCCAAAGAGCGACATTGCACAATGAAGATCTCATTAGAGAGAAAGATATTAAAATTGGCGACTTTGTCGTCATTAAAAAAGCAGGAGATATCATTCCGGAAGTCGTCAATGTGATTGCTGAAAGACGGACAGGCGAGGAAGAGGAATTCCATATGCCAACGCATTGTCCGGAATGTAACAGTGAACTCGTTCGGTTGGAGGGAGAAGTGGCACTTCGTTGTATCAACCCGCAATGTCCAGCCCAAATACGTGAAGGCATGATTCATTTCGTTTCCCGTAATGCGATGAACATTGACGGCTTAGGGGAAAAAGTGGTGGCTCAGTTGTATAGAAGCGGGCTTGTACATGATGTCTCTGATTTATATAGCTTGACGAAGGAGCAGCTCATTCAGCTTGAACGGATGGGGGAAAAGTCAGCGGATAATTTGTTGAAGGCGATTGAAGCGTCCAAGGATAATTCACTAGAGAAACTGTTATTTGGTCTTGGCATCCGCCACGTTGGAGCAAAAGCAGCGAAAACACTAGCCCAGCAATTTGAAACAATGGAAGCACTCGCTAATGCTGACATGGAACAACTAACCGCTATTCACGAAATTGGTGGTAAAATGGCAGAAGCGATCGTCACATATTTTGATCAGCCAGAGGTGGGTGAACTCATAGCCAAGCTACAAACAGCCGGGGTGAATATGACGTATAAAGGGCCGAAGCTGTCAGCCGTGGAAGCATCCGATTCATTCTTTGCAGGGAAAACAGTTGTCTTAACTGGTAAGCTGTATGAATTGACTCGCAATGAGGCGAAAGAGCAAATCGAAGCGCTTGGTGGAAAAGTAGCAGGAAGTGTTAGCAAAAATACAGATGTTGTCATTGCCGGTGAAGAAGCAGGTTCTAAATTAGAAAAAGCTCTGCAGCTGGGTGTTGAAGTATGGGACGAACAAAAGCTATTGGATGAACTTAATAAGTAAGAGGTGGCTCTTTTGAATAAAAAGGTATTTTCGGCGGCATTTGCAGCGATGCTTCTTGTCAGTGGTTGTGCGCCGAAATTAGATAAAAAAGAAGAAGTAATCCAGGAAGATGGGAAACAGGAGAAAGCGATCATTCCAAATTATCAAATCTCTGAGAATTTTTATCGGACGATCGTGCCATTCAAGCCAGGAAAGGCAAGGGGAATGGTCGTCTCGAACCTTAACACACGCTTTGATATTGTAGAGTTTGAAACAGGCTTAATGAGGATTGCCCAGGATAATTTTTCACCGAAAAGTTATTTATTTCAGGAAGGTCAAATGCTTGATAGTGATACGATCAAAGCCTGGCTGCACCGGAAATATACGGATGAGCAACTAAAAGAGAAGAAGCTTGAATCGAAAGATAACCTTGGCTTGAACCCAATAGATGATGGGAAAGGCTCAGTGGAGCAGCGGAATGAAAAAAGCCCCATTTATCTAGCGCACATTATGGAGCATGATTATCTGACAAAAACAGATAATAATTCACTGCAGCTATCAGGAGCGGTCATTGGCCTTGCTTTAAATTCTGTGCACTATTATACAAAAGAGAAGTACGGGGCCGTATATGATTATAAGATCCCTGATGAAGAAGTAGAAAGAGAAGGCAAAAAAATAGCGGACGAGGTAGCAAAAAGAGTACGGCAGACGAAAGGGCTGAAAGATATACCCGTCACGATTGCTCTTTTTAAGCAAGCACCTCAAAACTCAGTCGTACCTGGCAATTTTATTGCCTACACCCATCTTGACGCCGATGAAGACACGATTAAAGGCTGGGAAAAAGTGAATGAAAAATATTATCTTTTCCCATCGGCAGAAGCGGAAAAAGATCATCGGGATGATACGACCTACTTCTTGAACTTTAAACAGGATGTTGAAAAGTACTTTCAAAACTACAATGGTGTTGTTGGGACAGCTCTTTACAACGGTGAAGAACTTGTTGACTTGAGAATTAAGATTCCAATCCAGTTCTATGGAAAAGCAGAAGCGATTGGGTTCACCCAATTCGTAACAGGGCTGATCATGGATCATTTCCCAGCTTACGTCCCGATTGAAGTTACCATTTCTTCAGTGAATGGGCCAGAAGCGCTCATTGTGAAGAAAGCCAATGAGAAAGAACCACAAGTTCATATTTATGAATAACAAAAGAGAATGTCCTAAAACTTTTATGTTTTAGGACATTCTCTTTTTAATTTTAATGATTGGCACCCCAACAACATCATTTGTTTTTTATCTCTTCTAACAGAGAAATCATCTTTTCATTTTGCTGAATGATGGTTTCGTTTTGTTTTCTTAATTTTGTAAAGTCAAATAAATAGATCAATAGAATGATGACGACAAGAAACCCCATACCTTCACCTCTGGCTCTGCTTTACTTGAATTTTACCATATTCAAGAAAAATTTTTTCAGAAAAGGTTGATATTTCCTGAAAACTGTATTATATATATTAATACAGTTAATACGGTTGGCTGAAAGGAAGCGAAGCGATGTTTACGATTGATACAAGGAGCCGTGTCCCGATTTATGAGCAGCTGATGAGCAAGTTAAAGGAATTAATTATTCGTGAAGTGTGGAAGGAAGATGAACAGCTGCCGTCGGTCCGGTCACTTGCCCAGGATTTGACGATTAATCCAAACACGATACAAAAGGCATATCGCGAATTGGAACGAGAAGGCTACATCTATTCTGTTCCGGGAAAGGGAAGCTTTGTCGCCCCTGTGAAAAAAGAAATTAGCGAGGAGCGGATGATGGTGCTGAAGAAAGAGTTAGAGAGGGTAGTAGGGGAAATCTTATTTCTAGGAGTATCTAAAGAGGATGTCATTCGATTAATTGAAAAAATGGAGATGCCGGAAAGGGAGAACGAGGATGATCACAGCTGAAAAAGTATCAAAGCGATTCGGACGCTATGAGGCAGTAAAAGACGTCTCTATCCATGTAAAAAAGGGTTCCATCTATGGACTGCTTGGTTCAAATGGAGCTGGGAAAACAACTTTTTTAAAGATCATAACAGGGATCATTCGTCCGGATCAAGGCTTGACAGAGATTGAAGGAGAGTCTGTGTATGAACGGCCGGAAGTAAAAGAAAGAGCCTTGTTTATTCCAGATCAGCCTTATTTCTTTCAGCAGTCCACACTGATGCAGATGTCTTCTTTTTATAAAGCAGTTTATAAGCGTTGGGATGAAAAGCGATTTCAAAAGCTGCACGGACACTTTGGATTAAATCCTCATGCAAAGCTGTCACGAATGTCAAAAGGGATGCAGCGGCAGGCGGCCTTTATTTTAACGTTGTCTGCCATGCCGGACGTACTTATACTAGATGAGCCGTTTGACGGTCTTGATCCTGTCGTGCGGCAGCAAGTGAAGAACCTGCTGATCCAAGATGTCAGCGAGCGAGAAATGACTGTCATCGTTTCTTCACATAACTTGCGTGAAATGGAAGATTTCTGTGATAGTGTCGGCATCATGCATAAGGGCAGATTACTATTTGAGCGAGAATTAGAAGAGTTAAAGACAGATGTTTGCAAAGTGCAAGTCGCTTTTCGAAAATTGCCGGATTCATCATTTTTGGACGGCTTGAACCTTCTTCACTATGAAAAGCGGGGACGTGTACTCATTTGTATTGTGCGCGGACAGGAAGAGGAAATTCACCGGCACGTGCAAGCTTTTGAACCGGCAATATTTGATATTCTGCCGTTAACTCTGGAAGAAATATTTACGTATGAAATGGGGAGTGTCGGCTATGAAATCCGGAACCTTATCGTTTAATAAAGGGCTGTTTCAGCAGCATGCCCGCTCAGTTTTATGGATTAGCATCTTTTTTGCACTGGCTTTGCTCCTTGTTCTTCCGCTCGGTATGTGGATGATCTATATGAATGCAGAATCAATGGATATTTATCTCCCTCATAAAGGGAAAAACGGAGTGTTTACTTTTTCCTACCCGTATCAGTTTATCACTTTCCTTGTTTTTCCTGTGATTACTGGATTAGTTTTAACTAGTTATATGACGAAAAAAGGGTCTTCTGATTTTATGCATAGCCTGCCTTTCAAGCGGGAAACTTTATTAACACATGTATATGCGGCTGGTGGCATCGCTTTGATTCTGCCTATTCTATTAACTGGGGCAGTATTAATAATCATCCGTCCATTTATGACGCCACCGCTTTATACAATGGGGAATATTGTTGGCTGGATCGGCATTTCATTGCTCATTGTCTTATTAATGTTTACCGTCACTATTTTTGTTGGCTTATTTATCGGCTCAACCTTGATTCAAGGAGTCATGGCTTACGGCATTCTCATTTTGCCGGGAGCACTCATTATGCTTGCTTTAGGCAACGCCCGCTTTTTCATTAACGGATTGGCGGCAGATGCTTATATCGATAGGGTTATGACAAAAGGGATTTTTCTAGTAAGGGCGGCATCCATTACAGAAAAGCCATTCAGCAGTTTAGAGCTGGTTTTATATATTGGATTGATCGTTCTGCTCATTGCTGTTTCTTATTTTATTTATAAAGTACGGCCAGCAGAAGCTGTCGATGAGACGATTGCGTTTCCTTTCTTTCGTTCTCTGTTCATTTTCAGTCTTACCCTGTTTGTTATGCTTGCAAGCGGACTGTACTTTGCAGAGTTTTTGAATGGGGCATTTGGCTGGACATTGTTTGGCTATGCAATCGGCGCATTCGTTGGTTATACGATTATGCAAATGATCGTCCAGAAAACCTTGCGTCTTTCATGGCCGTGGAAGGGGTTTGTTCTGTATGCCGCCGCTGTTATCGTTTTATTGATACCGACAGCTATTTTGGCGGGTGCTTACGAGAAAAAAATTCCGGCAGAAAACGAGATTGCCGCAGTATATGCTGGAGATAGTATTTCTTACGACTCTACGTATCTTCCTGACTCTGCAGCTATTGATAAAAAGAGATTTGGAGAAATGAAAGGAAGAGAATCCATTCGTCAAACGATTTCCCTTCACAAACAATTAATGAAGGAAGGGCATCCATCTAAACAGCGGAATTATCAAGTTGGCATTGTATATAAGCTGAAAGATGGAAGCCGGATAGACCGGCAATATTATTTAGATGCTGACCAGGTAGCAGAAATGACAAAGGAGTTAAGAAACAATCAAGAATTCAAGCAAAAAACGAGCCCCATTTTTGCCATTACTCGTCCTGAAAAAATCAGTTATTTAGCTGTCGCAGACTTTCAAGGAACGAGAGATCTGCGAGTAACAGATCAAGAAGAGATGAAGAGTCTCATCCAAGCTGTAAAAAGGGATACGTTAAGGGAAGCATCACGCCGATTTGTCATTTATGACCTTTCTCAAGTTGGCGAAGTGCAGATCTGGTTTACGAACGGGCATATGATGTCTGTCCCAATTTATCTGGACCAGGAACAGACTATGCGTTACATTCATGAAAAGGTTAGAGGCGGAACGAATTTCGCATCGGCTGAACAAGTAGAAGAAGCTTACATTCTAACGACTGATACATCAGAGCGCCGCGAACAGCTCATGACGTATATAAATGAAAATTCTTTCAGTGAGAAGGAAACAGAATTGAGTGATATTCCAGTGCCAGCCGAGAAAGTGACAGACCCTGGCCAATTAAAACAATTGTTAGACCCTGCTCATCTGGAACAAGAAGGCAACAAGAGTTTATTGATTAGATGGAAAGGAAATAGACAAATATCTATTGTAGGGATAAAAGAATAATAGAGAAACAGCTGCCGAGATCACTCGGCAGCTGTTTTTATATTTGTCGAAAAGAAAATTTAAAATAGTTTGAAAAAGGGCTTCCATTTTCAAAAACACTGTTATATAATACAAACAACAGATGATAACTGTTTTATAACAACAGATGATCAACACAAGCAGCGAAGAATGGGGTAACGACAGGCATTAAGGCAAAGAATGCCACTTGAACAAGGGCAGTGCTGTTACATAATTTTTTAAAACAGCTATTGCGCAACATTCATAAAAAAACATATGGGAGGAATTAAAATGACAAACGAACGCGTACAACAATTACAAGAACAATGGGAGAATGATAAAAGATGGCAAGGGATTACTCGTCCCTATACAGCAGAGGAAGTAATCAAACTACGTGGCTCTATTGACATTGAACATACACTGGCACGCCGCGGAGCAGAAAAGTTATGGAACTACTTAAATACGGAAGACTTCATTAATGCTCTTGGTGCTTTAACTGGAAACCAGGCTGTCCAACAAGTAAAAGCAGGACTGAAAGCTATTTACTTGAGCGGCTGGCAAGTAGCGGCAGATGCCAACCTTTCCGGTCATATGTACCCAGACCAAAGCTTGTACCCTGCGAACAGCGTTCCGAGTGTAGTCAAGCGTATTAATCAAGCTTTACAACGGGCTGACCAAATCGCTCACATGGAAGGCGACGATTCCATTGATTACTTTGCGCCGATCGTGGCAGATGCCGAAGCTGGATTCGGCGGCCAGTTGAACGTGTTTGAATTGATGAAAGGCATGATCGAAGCGGGTGCAGCAGGTGTTCACTTCGAAGATCAGCTTTCTTCAGAGAAAAAATGTGGCCATTTAGGCGGAAAAGTTCTCCTCCCAACGAAAACAGCCGTGAAAAACTTGATTGCGGCCCGCCTTGCAGCAGACGTTATGGGAACACCAACTATTCTAGTTGCCCGTACAGATGCTAATGCCGCTGATTTAATTACAAGCGACTTTGACCCAGCTGATGCTCCATTTATTACGGGCGAGCGCACACCAGATGGTTTCTATCGTACAAAAGCTGGCCTTGACCAAGCGATTGCTCGCGGCCTTGCTTATGCTCCATATGCAGACCTTATCTGGTGTGAAACATCTGAGCCAAATCTTGAAGAAGCGCGCCGCTTTGCTGAAGCGATTCATGAGCAATTCCCTGGAAAAATGCTTGCTTACAACTGCTCGCCTTCTTTCAACTGGAAAGCAAAACTTGACGATGAGACGATCGAAACGTTCCAAGTGGAGCTTAGCAAAATGGGGTATAAGTTCCAATTCGTTACACTTGCTGGCTTCCATTCTTTGAACCACAGCATGTTCAAATTGGCGCTTGGCTACAAGGATCGCGGCATGGGCGCTTACTCCGAGCTGCAACAAGCCGAATTCGATTCAGAAAAAGATGGCTACACAGCTACACGTCACCAGCGTGAAGTTGGCACTGGCTACTTTGACCAAGTATCCATGGTCGTTTCTGGCGGTGAATCTTCTACAACAGCCCTAAAAGGTTCAACAGAAGAAGACCAATTCCAAACACAAGCTTAATACACTGAACTGCCTCCAGCATATTGGAGGCAGTTTTTTGTGTTGAGTATAAGCATTAGTTGTTAATTTTGAACAAACTAGCGAAAACAGGAGAGAAAAGAAAGATTCTTTTACGTAGAAGCTATTTGAATAATAGAAAGCGTGATAAAATAAAGGCTGGAGAAATCCTTTAGAATATTGCTACTAAGCGTTCATATTTGATAAGATGAATAGTATTGTGATCGTTTTATATTTTTCTTGGAGGTGAAGGAAATTGTCACGAATTTCCGAAGAGCAAGTTAGACACGTCGCTCATCTTGCGCGTCTGGCTATAACAGACGAAGAGGTAGAAACATTTACAGCTCAGCTTGATAGCATTATCCAATTCGCTGAACAGCTGAATGAACTAGATACAACTGGGGTAAAACCAACGTCACACGTGTTGGATATGAAAAATGTATTGCGTGAAGACAAGTCCGAACCAGGGTTGCCGCGCGAGGAAGTATTGAAAAATGCTCCGGATCACGAAGATGGGCAAATCCGCGTTCCGGCAATCATTGAGTAAGGAGAGAACAAAATGTCATTATTTAATCATACATTGACGGAGCTTCATGACCTTTTACATAAGAAAGAAGTATCCATTCCTGATTTAGTGGATGAATCTTATAAAAGAATTAGCGAAGTAGAAGATAAAGTAAAAGCTTTTATCACATTAGATGAAGAAAATGCTCGTAAGCAGGCAGAGGCGTTACAGGCGAAAGTTGGCACGGATGAAGCAAAAGGCCTTCTATTCGGAATGCCAATTGGAATTAAAGATAATATTGTAACAAAAGGGCTGCGCACAACGAGCGGCAGCCAAATTTTAAATAACTTCGATCCAATTTATGATGCAACGGTGATGCACAAGCTTCACGAAGCCCAAGCCATTACGATTGGAAAGTTAAACATGGATGAATTCGCGATGGGGTCTTCGACAGAAAATTCTAGCTATCAAAAGACAGCAAACCCATGGGATGTAAGCAGAGTGCCAGGTGGTTCATCAGGCGGTTCAGCTGCAGCGGTGGCGGCAGGGGAAGTACCGTTCTCACTAGGTTCTGATACAGGTGGTTCCATCCGCCAGCCAGCCGCTTTCTGTGGCGTTGTCGGGTTGAAACCCACATATGGCCGTGTTTCTCGTTTTGGTTTGATTGCTTTTGCTTCTTCTTTAGATCAAATCGGGCCGATTACACGTAATGTAGAAGATAATGCTCGTTTGCTTGAAGCCATCTCCGGTTTAGACCCAATGGATGCTACTTCTGCAAATGTACCAGTTGATACGTATTCTGATGCGTTAACAGGCGACATTAAAGGTTTAAGAATTGCTGTGCCAAAAGAGTATCTTGGCGAAGGGGTCTCAGAAGACGTGCGTCAATCTGTGTTAGATGCATTAAAAGTATTAGAAGGACTCGGCGCTACATGGGAAGAAGTGTCTCTCCCACATTCTAAATATGGATTGGCTACTTATTATTTATTGTCTTCTTCAGAAGCGTCTTCTAACCTTGCCCGTTTTGACGGTATTCGTTACGGCTACCGTGCTGAAAATGCAGAAAACTTAATTGATCTTTACAAAAAGACACGTGCGGAAGGCTTTGGCGATGAAGTAAAACGTCGTATTATGCTCGGTACATTCGCTTTAAGCTCTGGCTACTACGATGCTTACTACAAAAAAGCTCAACAAGTACGTACATTGATTAAAAAAGACTTTGAAGACGTATTCGAAAACTATGACGTCATTATCGGACCAACAACACCGACCCCAGCTTTTAAAATAGGTGAAAATATTGATGATCCATTAACGATGTATGCGAACGATATTTTAACGATTCCGGTAAACCTTGCAGGGGTTCCGGGAATTTCCGTGCCGTGTGGATTCTCAGGCGGTATGCCGCTTGGTCTGCAAATTATCGGCAAGCACTTTGATGAGAAAACGGTCTACCGTACGGCTTATGCATACGAGCAGGCAACTAATTTCCATCAACAGAAACCATCGCTGTAAGGGGTGACACACATGAACTTTGAAACGGTTATTGGGCTAGAAGTCCACGTAGAGCTGAAAACAGAATCCAAAATCTTTTCTTCTGCTCCCGCTCATTTCGGAGCAGAACCAAATACGAATACAACGGTCATCGATCTTGCTTATCCAGGTGTGCTCCCTGTTTTAAATAAGCAGGCAGTCGAGTTTGCAATGAAGGCGGCTATGGCGTTAAACTGTGAGATCAATACAGAAACGAAGTTTGACCGCAAAAACTACTTTTATCCGGACAATCCGAAAGCCTACCAAATTTCGCAGTTTGATAAGCCAATCGGTGAAAATGGCTGGATTGAAATTGAAGTAAATGGCGAAAAGAAAAAAATCGGCATTACGCGTCTACACTTAGAAGAGGACGCTGGGAAATTAACACACTCCCGTAACGGTTATTCGCTCGTTGACTACAATCGTCAAGGCACACCGCTCGTTGAAATCGTCTCTGAACCGGATATCCACACGCCTGAAGAAGCGTATGCGTATCTTGAAAAATTAAAATCCATCATCCAATATACAGAAGTATCCGACTGTAAAATGGAAGAAGGCTCCCTTCGCTGTGATGCGAATATTTCTCTTCGTCCATACGGTCAAGAAGAGTTCGGTACAAAAACTGAGTTAAAGAACTTAAACTCTTTCAACTTTGTTCGCAAAGGGTTGGAGTACGAAGAAAAGCGCCAGGCGGATGTATTGTCTTCCGGCGGTGTCATCGAACAGGAAACACGCCGCTTTGATGAAGCGACAGGCAAAACATTGCTTATGCGTGTAAAAGAAGGCTCCGATGATTATCGTTATTTCCCTGAGCCGGACCTCGTTGAATTGTACATCGATGACGAGTGGAAAGAGCGTGTCCGCGCTTCGATTCCAGAATTGCCGGATCAACGGAAAGAGCGTTATATGAATGAACTTGGTCTGCCAGCACATGATGCGAACGTATTGACGATGACAAAAGAAATGTCTGACTTTTTTGAAGCAACTGTGCAAGAGGGAGCTGACCCTAAGCTAGCTTCTAACTGGCTCATGAGTGAAGTATCAGCTTACTTGAACGCAGAAGGCAAAGAGTTAGGGGAAGTTGCCCTGACACCAAAGAGCCTAGCTGATATGATCGCTTTAATTGAAAAAGGAACGATCTCCTCTAAGATCGCCAAGAAAGTCTTTAAAGAGCTTGTAGAAAACGGCGGCGATCCAGCGACAATCGTGAAGGAAAAAGGTCTTGTGCAAATTTCTGACGAAGGCGAATTGCTGAAGTTTATTACAGAAGCGCTTGATGCGAACCCGCAATCTATCGAAGACTTTAAAAATGGTAAAAGCAAAGCAGTCGGCTTCCTTGTCGGCCAAATCATGAAAGCTTCTAAAGGACAAGCCAATCCATCTGTACTAAACAAATTGCTGCTCGAAGAAATCAAAAAACGCTAAATTGTGTAAGCCTCTCAAGCTGTCTGCTTGAGAGGCTTTTTGTCTGATTTTTAGATAAAGCGAGCGCGTTTCAAGATATGTAGCCGATCATCTAGGATAAAATCCATATTCATCTCTTCAAGTACTCCCTCTTATCATGTTCTACGATTACCAACCGCCAGCTTCGTAAATTTCCGCAAATTTTCTGTCCGCAGTTAGCTCATTATTTTCTTTCTCCCATGAATTTAACCTGTAAAGGGAAGAACAAAGGGAGAAGATACCTTTTAAACTTTAATTCCTAGTTGACAGATGGGTAATAAAGGATTAAACTACATATAACCTATAAAAATAATCGGAATTGAAAGGGGAGCCAAATATGAAAGAACAATTTGCAGTTATCCCAGGAGCAGAATCATTTTACTTTGAGGGAAATGATATTGGAATTTTGCTTTCTCACGGTTTTATTGGAACGCCGCAAAGTGTACACTTTTTAGGAGAGAAGCTTGCAAAACAAGGTTTTACAGTTTTGGCTCCTCGTTTGAAAGGGCACGGCACTCATTATCTCGACATGGAGCAGTGCACACATGAAGACTGGTATCAAAGCTTGAAGCAAGGATATTGGCAGTTGAAGAAGCGGGGAAAGAGAGTGTTCGTAATGGGGCAATCCATGGGAGGGACATTGGCGCTTAAGCTTGCTGCTGAGTATAAAGATATTGAAGGAATTATCACAATTAATGCCGCTTTATCTCTTCCTGCTGTTGAATATTTAAGAGAAGAACGAGCTCCTCGTTTTATAAAAGAAGGAGCGCCAGATATTAAAGCGGAGAATGTTCATGAAATTACTTATGAAAAAGCGCCAGTCCGGGCGATTCGCGAATTACAGGAATTGATGGCTGAAGCACCAGCTTTGATTCATAACATTCAAGTTCCCGCTCTATGCATTAAATCATTCACCGATCATGTAGTTCCGCCAGAAAATACCGTGTTTATTTACCGAGCGCTTGCATCCAAAAACAAACGGCTTGTGACACTGCCAAACTCTTATCACGTCGCGTCGATGGATCATGACAAAGAGTTGATTGTTGAGCAGGCAGCTCGTTTTATCAGCTCTTACGCTGCGGTTCATGATTATGTTGCTATAAAATAACCTAGTCCAGACACCTCTCTGCCATAGAGAGGTGTTTTATTTTGGTTTCCTGTCGCATAAAAAGAGGTAAATACAAAAAGATAAAATAAAGAGGTGAAGATGATGAGGAAAGGTTTAGGACCACTAGCCATTATTGCCATTATCGTTGTAGTGCTAGCAGCCATGCTGATCCCAAGTTATAATGGCATGGTTGAAAGAGAAGAAAATGTCGATCAAGCTTATGCACAGGTCGAGAATCAACTGCAGCGAAGAATGGATTTAATTCCGAACTTAGTGAATACGGTAAAAGGATTTGCCAGTCATGAAAAAGAAGTGTTGAAAAACGTTTCGGATGCTCGTGCCAAGCTGGCTGGAGCCGGTTCTCCGAAAGAGCAGGCTGAGGCGAATGACGAGTTATCAGGAGCATTGAGCCGATTACTGGTCGTTGTTGAAAACTATCCGCAGTTAAAAGCGGATGCTAATTTCAGACAACTAATGGATGAACTGGCCGGAACGGAAAATAGATTAGCTGTTGCCCGACAAGATTATAACGCTGAAGTAGCGACCTATAATAAAAAAATTAAGCGATTTCCTGGTTCCTTGATGGCAGGCATCTTTGGATTTGATGAGAAAGAATACTTTAAAGCCGAGGCAGGAGCGAAGGAAGCGCCAAAAGTAGATTTTGAGGGTGTACAGCAATGATGAAAAAAGCTGCTTTCTTTTTAGCAGCAGTGATTCTTTCTATTCAATCATTTGTTACGCCTGCTTTGGCGGCACCAGCGCCTCAAGGAGATATTTATGTTCAGGATTTCTCGGGTGTGTTGTCTCCGGAGCAAAAAGCAGAGCTGATCCAGCTAGGGAGGCAGCTTGAAGATGCTACTACTGCTCAAGTTGCTGTGCTGACAGTGCCGACGACAGAAGGCAAGCCTATCGAACAGTATGCGAATGAAGCCTTTCGGCAGTATGGATTAGGAAGTAAAAAAGAGAATAATGGTGTTCTGCTCGTTCTCACAACCGAAGGCGGCGAAGGAGAAAGAGATATTCGGGTAGAAGTCGGCTATGGGCTTGAAGGGGCTTTACCAGATGGGAAGGTCGGCAGGATTTTAGATGAATATGCTATTCCTTATCTAAAAAATGAAGCACCGGCAGAAGCGATTATGAACACATATAAGGCTTTGTATAACGAAACAGCGGCCGAATACAACTGGAATGGACAACAGGCGGATGCAAAAGCTTACTCTGCTAATGAAGGAGAAGGGATGAACCCCTTTCTGCTGATCATTATTGCCGTCGTCGTCATTTTTCTTGATATGAAGTTTTTCGGCGGCTTTTTAACACAAATCTTTTTTGCTATCCTGTCCCGCGGAGGCGGGGGAGGAGGCGGAGGGCCCCGTGGTGGAGGCGGAGGTTCTTCGGGCGGAGGCGGTGCCGGCAGAAGTTGGTAATCTAATTAGATTTTAGCGTGAATTCTCATACGAATTCACGCTTTTATCTTTGTTGATCATTCAATATTTTTTAAGATTTTTCATGTGAATTCACATACAATCAACCCGGGAAAGGCATTAAGAAATAATCCCTTATATTCCTTAATGTTGTTTATCTAAGGCTAGTTTTAAACCAAATCCAATTAAGACAAGACCTGTTGCTTTCTCCATTGTCTTTTGAACTTTTGGGGACATCAGCCATTCACGTAAATAGTTAATGAAAAAGACATAAATAAAAAACCAAGAAATAGAAAGCAGTGTGTAAATCACTCCCATTATAATCAGTTGTTGTGTTGCGTTTTCTCCTGTTTTCACGAATTGAGGTAAAAAGGTTAAGAAAAACATGGCAACTTTAGGGTTCAGTATATTTGAGAAGAGACCTTGTTTAAAGGCTGACTTTTTTATTTCAACATTATTTTGTTTTTTGATGCTGGTAACTGTCTTCTTTTTTCTTGAGAGAAAAGAAGACAGTCCAAGATATATTAAGTAGATAGCACCAACATATTTAACGATCTCAAAAGCAACAGTGGACTGCATCAAAATAGCTGACAGTCCAAAAGCAGCAGCAAATGTATGCACCAAAGAGCCAGTTGTAATCCCTACAGCCATTTTATACCCATCGTTTCTTCCGTCTGAAATGGTCCTTTTCGTAATAAGTGCTGTGTCGATCCCTGGGCTCATCACAACAAATAATGAAAGGATTAAGAACGTAAAAAATTCATCCATTTTCTCCACCTCCTACTGACCTGTAAAACGTCATCTCTTAAAATAAAATTTAACACATACTCAGTTTTTTGTTAATTGTAATTTTTGAAAATTCAATCATATTCTTTTTTTTGCAGCCTCGCCAGCCTTTTAACTGTCTTTTAAATTAAAAAACGCTGTTGAAATCAAACTCAACAGCGTTTTCTTATGTGAATCACTTGTTAGCATCTTTAAAAATAATCCGTTATAATAGTCACTTTTTTTGTTATTGGCCAGCTGTTTTCTCGTATGTATGTTCCTTAATTGTTTCGATAAGGATAGCTGCTGCCTGATTCATTTCTTCTTCTGTTACATTCAGTGGCGGAAGCAGACGAATGGTATTCGTACCGGCTGTTAAAATTAACAGTCCTTTTTCGCGTGCCGCGGGAATGAATGACGCTGCTTCTTCGTTCATTTCGATGCCGACCATCAAGCCTTTTCCTTTTATTTTTTTGACTTGTGGAACAGAAGAAAGACCTTCTGTAAGCAGGGAAGAAAGGTGCTCACCTTTTTTCGTCACGTCCTCTAAAAAGACATTGTCAAAAATGGTGTCAAGCGTCGCTTTTGCGGCAGCAAGAGAGACGGGGTTGCCGCCGAAGGTAGAACCGTGTGAACCAGGTGAAAAGGCCTCCGCCAATTCTTTTTTGCCGATAATGGCACCGAGCGGCAGGCCGCTGGCAATGCCTTTAGCGCTTGAAACAATATCGGGGTTAAGCTCAATATGCTGGAAGGCAAACGGTTTTCCCGTCCGTCCAATTCCTGTTTGCACCTCATCGACAATAACGAGCGAGCCGTTGTCATGAGCAAGCTGTTCGACTTGAAGGAGAAATTCGGGATCACCAGCGTTCAGGCCGCCTTCTCCTTGGATAATTTCAAACATGATGGCTGCTGTTTCTTCGTCTACCGCTGCTTTCAAAGCTTCCAAATCATTGAAGGGAACATACTCAAATTTCTCAAGCATTGGACCGAAGCCTGTTTTGATCTTTTCCTGTCCAGTTGCGGCCATCGTGCCGAATGTGCGCCCGTGGAAGGAGTCAATAAACGTAATAATTTTAGGCCGTCCTGTTGCTTTGCGAGCTAATTTGATCGCGGCTTCGTTCGCCTCTGCGCCGCTGTTTGCGAAAAAGACTAAATCGAGACCTGAAGCGGCCGTCAATTGTTTGGCTACTTCTTCCTGCAGCTCGATTTGAAAGAGGTTAGATGTGTGCCAAAACTTTTCAAGCTGTTCGTTCACCGCTTGTTTCACATTGTCGGGCACATGGCCAAGATTGCATACACTAATTCCGGTCGTAAAGTCCAAATATTTTTTTCCGCTTTTATCTGTCAGCCAGGCGCCTTTAGCTGTGACCGGTGTGACATCCCAGCGGGCATAGGTAGGAAATAAGCTGCTCATATTGTCACCTTCTCTTTAATAAATTTTGTTCCGAGCCATTCACCGTGCTCATAAAAAGCTTTCTTGCCAGAAACGATATGCACACTTTGCACATGATCGGAAAAAGCTTTCAGGGCAGAGTGGACTTTAGGGATCATTCCGCCGCTAATAATGCCTTTGTCAATGAGTGCTTTCGTTTCCGTTTCTGTGAGTGTCGGTACAAGCTCGCCGTCCTTTAATACACCGTCTACATCGGTTACCATGAGGAAATGCTCTGCTTTTAAGGCGTTGGCTACTGCGCAGGCGGCGTGATCAGCGTTAATATTCAATACTGTTCCATTAGGTCCTGCTGCGAGCGGAGTCATTACAGGAAGCAGCTGTTCCTGGCACAGCAATTGAATAAATGGACTATTGACCGCCGTTACATCACCGACATAGCCGAGCTGCTCCTGATTAATAAAGTCAGCTTCGAGCAAGCCGTTGTCACTTGAGTTTAAACCGATTGCACGAATACCGTGCTTTTCAAGCATTCTGACGAGCTGCCGATTTAAGCTGCCGGCAAGAGCAAGCTCTGCTGTTTTCAATACTTGCTTAGAAGTAACGCGCAGTCCATTTTTAAATTCACTTTTTACTTGCAGCGCTTCAAGCATAGAATTGATTTCAGGTCCGCCGCCGTGTACAAACACGATGGCATAGCCTTGTTCTTGCAACTCTTTCATGCTGTCAAAAAACGCTTCTGATAGTTCGCTCAACACACTGCCTCCGCACTTTACAACGATGGTTTTCATAAGCTCCTCCTTGATAAAAATAGTAAGGAGCCAGTAGTTTGCAGGCTCCTTTTATGAGAAAAATTTAAGTTCTGTAGCTTGCATTGATTTTAATATAGTCATAAGAAAGGTCGCAGCCCCAAGCTAAGCCGTGGCCTTCTCCTAAGTGAAGGTTCACCGTAATTTTAATTTCTTCTTCTTTTAAATAAGCGATTACGTCTTCTTCTGAGTAATCGACTACTTCGCTTTGAGAAAGAATGAGGTGATCGCCGATGGAAATGTCGATCGTTTCCGGGTTGACTTCAATGTCGCTATAGCCAATCGCACTAATGATTCGGCCCCAGTTCGCATCAGCACCATAAACGGCTGTTTTGACGAGGTTGGAGCCAACTACTTCCTTAGCGGCTTTTTTTGCTTCTTCATCAGACACGGCACCAAGTACTTCTACCTCAACAAGCTTTGTCGCTCCTTCGCCATCGCGGGCAATTTTTTTGGCGAGCTGCTCACTAACTTCGTGAAGCATAGAGAGGAAGACCGGCCATTCCGGGTGCTCAGGTGAAAGCGGGGCGTTGCCTGCCAAACCATTCGCCATGACAACGACCGTGTCATTTGTGGATGTATCACCGTCAACCGTAATTTGATTAAAGGTTTGGTCTGTGACTTCGCTTAGGGCTGTTTGCAAATGTTCGGAAGCAACAGCTGCATCGGTTGTAACGTAAGCAAGCATGGTGGCCATGTTTGGATTAATCATCCCGGACCCTTTTGCGGCTCCACCCATTGTGACGGTTTTACCGTCAATCGTTGCTTGTACGGCCCACTTTTTTGTGGCAAGATCGGTTGTTAAAATAGCAGCCTCGAATTGTTCGGCTGCCGTTGCTTCCGGGGCAGGCTGCAAGTTCGCAATACCGGCTTTCATTTTATCCATTTTTAAGTATTCACCGATGACACCAGTGGAAGAAACAGCGACCAAGTGCTCCGGAATATTTAAATGTTCTGCAAGCCACTGACGTGTTTGATAAGCATCAGCGAGACCGCGCTTTCCTGTACAAGCATTGGCGCAGGCGCTATTGACCAAGATAGCTTGCAGCTTGTTTTCAACGGCCAGGCTGTCTTTTGTAACTTTAATTGGCGCTGCTTGGAAATGGCTCGTCGTATAAACCGCAGCGCTCTCAGCGGGGACTTCACTAAAGATGACACCTAAATCATTCTTAGAGTGACGCAGACCGGCGTGCAGTCCGGCAGCGGAAAACCCTTTCGGTGAGACGATCGAGCCTTGTAGCAGCACCTTTATATGAGTAGTTTCTTTTATTGCAGGCATAGTTGTTACCTCCTAAAGTGATTATGGATAGATTGGGAATCCGCGTAAGCCGGCTGTTTCTTCAAAGCCAAACATCAGGTTAGCGTTTTGGATGGCCTGGCCTGCTGCTCCCTTCATTAAATTATCGATAACAGAAACGATGGTGACTCTGTTCGTCCGTTCATCAACGGCCACTCCGATATCACAGAAATTCGAACCGGCGACTTCTTTTACGCCAGGGAACTCTCCTAGCGGACGGACGCGGACAAAAAAGTCATTTTGATACGTTTCTTCATATAACTGATGCAATTCTGCTGTAGTCATTGGCTTTTTCATTTGGGCATACGTTGTTGTCATAATTCCACGAGTGATAGGCAAAAGATGAGTAGAAAAGGTAATTGGGCTGCTACTGTTATCCCAGAGGCACAGCTGCTGCTCAATCTCAGGGATATGCTGATGTTGATTTACTTTGTAGATTTTAAAGTTGTCGTTCATTTCTGCAAAATGGACAGCAAGGGAAAGTCCGCGGCCGGCACCAGATACACCAGACTTGGCATCAATGATAATTCCGGTGCTGTCAATTGCCTCTGCCTGGATAGCAGGAGCAAGGCCTAGCAAGGCGGCTGTCGGATAACAACCCGGATTAGATAAAAGTGTTGCATTTTTGACTGCTTCCCGGTTCCATTCCGTCAAACCGTATACTGCTTGTTCTAGCACGCTCAGTTCAGCCGGTTCTTTTTTGTACCATTTTTCATAATGTTCCGGCTCTTTTAGACGTAGGTCACCTGATAGGTCGATCACTTTCGTACTGTTCTCTAATAACTTAGGCGACAGGGCGGCTGAAGCTCCAGAAGGAACAGCGAGAAACACGGCGTCGCATTCGTTTGTTATTTTCTCAGGATCGATTTTCATTAAAGGCAGTGGACAAATATCTTTTAAATGGGGATAGTCATCCGTTGCCGGTACTTGATCTTTACTCGATGAATATACAGAATGAAGGGTGAAGCTTGGATGGTTGGATAAAAGACGTATAAGTTCAATTCCTCCATATCCAGTAGCCCCGATAACTGCTGCTTTCATTGTGGCCTCCTGTTGTATTTTTATTTATCTAAATACATAAATATTAATATTTTTTTATAATTATAAGTTGGTTAACAAATTAAATCAACCACTTTTAGAAAAAAGCTCCACTTTATGAGATAATAAGGAGAGATCCTTTTATAATTCAGAGAAGAATAAAAGGATTTCTGGGAAGAATAGCGAATAACAAAGAAGAAGTATGAAGCTTCTTAGATCAATAAGTGGAGGAAAAGACCATGAATTTGATGGATTGGTTTCAAAAAGGCATCCCAGCGGATGAGTATATTGAAAATATGAAAGAGAATAAGGAAAGAGTTAAACAAATTCAATCCTCTTTTCAAATTCAAAAGGACGAAGCTTCTTTTTTAACAGGTCTGCAGGCAGAACAACTAAAAGTGATTGTACTGACGGAAGATTGGTGTGGTGATGCGATGTTAAACGTACCGATTTTACTAGAAATCGCGCATCATTCTGACATGGAAGTTCGCTTCTTATATAGAGATGAAAACTTAGAGCTGATGGATCAATATTTGACGAATGGGACGTCCCGGGCTATCCCGATCTTTATTTTTATTAATGAACAGGGAGAAGAGAAAGCCGTCTGGGGCCCCCGTGCTCAAGAGCTGCAGGAACTTGTAAACAGCAAACGGTCCAGCTTGCCGCCGCTTGATCATGAAGATTTTGCGGACAGGCAGAAAGAGATGTACCAGGAGCTTCAAGAGGCATACCTTACGAAAAGAGAGTTGTGGCAGGAAGTATACCGAAGTATCAAAACGTCATTGGCTGAACGGTTGTTTTAATAGAGGGCAGGCTTTCGGGAGAAATTCCGAAGCCTGCTTTTCTTTCGCAAAACGGCAAACGACATGGTACGATAAATGAAAGAACGGAAGGTGGACACATGGATGCTGTATCAGCATATTTAAAACAGCTGAAAATGAATAGAGAAAAACCCAGCTTAAATTATTTGCAGCGGCTTATCCAGCACCATTTGTCGCTGATACCATATGAAACGTTTAGTAAATTTCACTATTTTAATGAACAAGGGTGCGAAGTGCCGACCTTTACTCAGTTTGTAGAGAATCTTAAAAGCAGGGGATGGGGAGGCACTTGTTATTCGTTAAATATGAATTTTGCGAGGCTTCTTGAACAACTAGGCTTTTCATGTTCGTTTGTTCGTGTACTGCCGGGGCATGCAGCGATTATGGTTCACATGGCTGACAGGAAGTTTTACGTAGATGTTGGTTACGGGTCGCCTATTACACGCCCTATTGAACTAAACAGCCGACCAAAGCACGTTCTTCATGGTTTTGGAGAAGAAATTATTTTTACAGGCCGTAATGAGAAGGAATTTCAGCTGGAACGGCGGTCTCATGGAAAGACATTTGTGACAAAACAGATTATCTGGGAGCCGCTCACGGAAGAAGAGCTGCAGCAAGATATTGAAGAGTCTTATAAAGATAGTAACAACAATATTACGATGAGGCGGATTTCAGCTGTCCGTTTTCAAGGAAATAACTGCTATTTTCTGCGCAATGAGACACTCAAAGTGATTAATTACCGGGATATTAGAGAATACCACTTTCGTGAGCCGGCTCAATGGATAAGTACAGTAGCGGAAGCATTCCAGCTTGATGAAAAGGGAATAGAAGAGTCACTCGTCTTTTTAGCGGATCGGGGCATTTATGTATTTGATGAAGAGACACAGAGTGAGAAATAGCTTTTTCGCATAAAACGTAGTAAGATATAAAACGGAAATGTGAATGGTAAAATTAAGCATGATCATAAATGAGACTGGGATGGATAGACATGAAAAGAGCACGTATTATTTATAATCCTACTTCAGGGCGGGAGCTGTTCAAAAAGAATTTGCCAGAAGTACTGCAAAGGCTTGAAGAAGCCGGCTATGAAACATCCGCTCATGCTACCACTGGTGCAGGTGATGCCACAAGAGCTGCCAGGATAGCGGTAGAACGCCGTTTTGATATCGTCATCGCTGCTGGCGGCGACGGCACGCTGAATGAAGTCGTCAATGGTTTAGCTGGTCAGGAGTATCGTCCGAAATTCGGTGTCATTCCGATGGGAACGACAAATGACTTTGCCCGAGCCCTGAAAATTCCCCGCGACATTGATGGAGCTGTAGATGTAATCACAACTGGAAAAACCATTCCGGTCGACATTGGAAGAATGAATGATAAATACTTTATCAACATTGCTGGCGGCGGACGTCTGACGGAGCTTACGTATGAAGTGCCAAGTAAGTTAAAAACGATGATTGGCCAGTTGGCATATTACTTAAAAGGCATTGAAATGCTGCCTTCTATTAAAGCCTCAGAGGTAACGATTGAATATGATGGCAAGTTGTTTGAAGGAGAGGTTATGCTGTTTTTAATCGGGCTGACAAACTCTGTGGGCGGCTTTGAAAAGCTGGCGCCGGACTCTTCTGTGAACGATGGCTTGTTCTCTTTATTGATTTTGAAGAAAACAAACTTAGCTGAGTTTATTCGAATTGCCTCTCTCGCTTTAAGAGGAGAGCACTTAAATGATCCTCATGTCATTTATACGAAGGCAAATCGTATTAAAGTACATGCACCGGAAAAAGTCTTGCTGAATTTAGATGGAGAACCAGGTGGATCATTGCCGGCAGACTTTGAAAACTTATACCGTCATATTGAAGTCTTTGTTCCGGTCGATCAGCTTCGACCGCAAGACCGGATTTACTAAATAGAGAAAACTGTCGAATCTTTTCGGCAGTTTTTATTTTGCCTGTGAATGGGGGCCTGTTGATTTCCATTTCAGGCGTTTCGCTTTCCGCGAGGCGGGCGGTGAGCCTCCTCGCGGAAAGCGAAACGCCTGCGGGATCTCACCTGTCCCGCTGATCCCGCAGGACGTTGAATAACACCCTTGAATTCGCATCGCACGAGATCATGCGAATGCATGATGGAGGAGTTTTTGCGCTTTTCATTCCAATCAACAGGGTTTAAAAAGTTAGGATAGCCGTACAATCTATTTTAGAATAAATAGATAGAAACCTTGAAGTGATAAATATGCTTTCATAAAAAGCCTAATTCAACGGGAACAGCGTGTTCCCTAGCCCCATTTAGCCTGTAAGATGGAAGCAGCCCTTAATTTCTCTTTTATTTATAAGCTGAACTGCCGATTTTTTGGCAGTTTTTTATTTTCTTTTAAGAAAACTGTGTTACAATAAGAAAGTTGAAAAAATAGTTACCTAGGTAACTAAAGGAGAAGAGATATGGAGCTGCATGTTTTATTCCACTCTGTTCACCAGTTATCCCGGCAAATTATGAAGCACAATAACATGGTCTTGCAAGAATACGGCCTTTATAGTGCGCAATGGTCGGTGTTGTATGTGCTAAAGCAAAGGGGAAGGCTCACACAAAAAGAGCTTAGTGAGTATTTAGCTGTAGAAGCACCGCCGATGACGCGGACGATTCAGCGTCTCGTCAAGCAAGGATACGTCAGGCAGGTGCCTGGCCAAGATAAGCGGGTGAAATTTATTGAGCTGACGGAGCTGGCTGAAAGAGAGTATCCCGTGTGGGAACAGGCTGTATTAAAAATGAACGAAAAAACGATTAGAGGTTTTTCAAAAGAACACCAACAGCAACTGCAGAAACTTATGACAGAATGGTTATCTGCAATGGAAAGTCATCAAGGAGAGGAAGAAAAGAAATGAATAAGGAGCCTTTATGGACGAAGGATTTTATTAGTGTATCAGCGAGCAATTTCTTTTTGTTCGTTGCTTTTTATTTTTTACTAGTTACGATGCCGATCTATGCTATTCAAGAATTAGGAGGGAGTCCTGCACAGGCGGGATTGCTGACTACATTCTTTTTAATTTCGGCTATTATTGTTCGGCCCTTTGCTGGTCAATGGATTGAGCAGTTTGGAAAGAAGGCTGTCTTAATCAGTTCGCAAGTTATTTTTCTAGGCGCATCGCTATTATACTTTTTTCCCGACACGCTTAATATGATGTTAGTCATTCGCTTCATTCATGGTATTGGCTTTGGAATGGCGACGACAGCGACAGGGGCCATGGTGGCTGAAATCATTCCTGGTTCCCGACGTGGAGAAGGAATGGGGTATTACGTGATGTCTACAAATCTGGCGATGGTTATTGGTCCTTTCTTAGGACTGACTGTCATGCGGGAATGGGGCAGCTTAGTTATGTTCACTATGTGTATCGTAATTTCAGGGCTTGCACTGATTGCTGGATTATTAGTGAATGTAGTAGAAAGCAAGAATAACATCCGCGTGATGTCTATTTTTCAAGTGAAATTCAATCCAAGAGATTTATTTGAATTTTCAGCACTGCCGATTGCCATAGTGGGAGCCTTTTTCTCGATTGCGTATTCGTCTATTTTATCGTTCGTTTCTGTTTACGCAGAAGAAATTCAAGTCGGAGAGGTAGCCAGCTATTTCTTTATTGTCTATGCCGTTGTTTTACTCTTATCCCGTCCGTTTACCGGCAGATGGTTTGATCAGTATGGAGCCAATGTTATTGTCTACCCAGCTATTTTTCTTTTTGCGGCTGGACTGCTTTTACTCAGCCAAGCAGAAACAGCTCTTATCTTTCTTGTGACAGCTGGAATGATTGGTGTTGGATGGGGCACATTGTTCCCAAGTTTCCAGACGATCGCTATTCAGGAAGCAGCACCGCAGAAAAAAGCGCTGGCGACCGCTACATTCCTATCTGTATTTGACTTCGGCATTGGTCTCGGCTCCTTCATTATCGGCTGGGCCGTTACAGGAATAAGCTTTAGAACGCTTTATGCTTATTGTGCGATTTATGTGATCGTTGGTCTGTTCGTTTATTTAATGCTGCATGGCAGGCAGGAGAAGAAGAAGCGCCAAATGGTTTGATGATGCGCATTGCTTGGACTATACTGGTAAAAATACGGTTGTGACATTGCGCCAATAGGAGGGGAAGTCTGCCGTGAAAAGTGTCTTGTTTTATTTAAAACCATATAGGAATTACATGGCCTTTGCTTGGTTGTTAATGCTTGTAGAGCTGGCGGTTGAACTAACCCATCCATTGTTTATGGCAAAAATCATCGATGAAGGAATCGTACAGCATGATATGGGAGCTGTTTATAAATGGGGAGGGCTTATGCTAGGCACTTCTTTACTAGCCTTTGCTTCCGGTATTATTAATTCCTTCGCAGCCGCTCATGTCGGTCAGAACTTTGGCTTTGACTTACGGGAGAAAATGATGGATAAAATCCAGTCATTTTCTTTTGCCAACTATAGCCGATTTGCCGCATCTTCTTTAATTACAAGGCTGACAAATGATGTCACCCAGGTGCAAAATTCCGTTTTCATGAGCTTACGCATCATGCTGCGAGCTCCGTTGATGGTCGTCTTCGGAACAGTGATGGCTTTGCTCATCCATGCAAAGCTGACGATTGTTTTACTCATAACGATTCCGCCGATGATTATGTTTCTATTAAAAATGCTAAAGAAAAGTGCTTCTTTATTCCGGTCCGTTCAGCAGCGGCTTGACGGTGTGAATAATGTGATGCAGGAAAACTTAACGGGTATCCGCATCATCAAGGCGTTTCTGAGATGGAAATACGAAAACAGCCGTTTTCAGCAGGCGAGTGAACAGCTTATGGCACAGACGACCCGTGTCTTGCGCACAGTAGAGACAACAACACCTGTTTTGCTGCTCGTAATGAACAGCAGTCTCATCGCTATTTTATGGTTTGGATTCGCTGAATTTACAAATGGTACGGCAACAGCGGGTCAGATTGTGGCGATTATCAACTATGCTACGAGAATTATTTCTTCCTTATCTATGTTTACGTTTATTTTAATGGCTTTTTCAAGAGCGCGCGCTTCAGGACAGCGGATCGGCGAGCTTTTAGAGCAGCCGGAAGAAGAAGCGGATCAGCGCTTGAAAGGGAACGATTTCTACCCTCAAGGAGGAAAAATCCAGTTTGACGATGTAAGCTTTTCTTTTCTAGGGGGAAGAGAGCCTGTTCTTGATGATCTTACACTTTCGGTTCAGCCCGGAACAACAGCCGCTATTTTAGGTGCAACCGGCTCGGGAAAATCAACGCTCTTTTATTTAATTCCCCGCCTATATGAGCCGGATAGGGGCAAAATCTTCATTGATGATCAGGATATCAGCAAGGTTCAGCCAGCCGCGTTACGTGAGCAAATCGGCTTTGTTCCTCAGGAATCTCATTTGTTCACGGGGACGATCCGTGAGAATATTTCTTGGGGGAAAGAAGATGCCTCTATGGAAGAAATAATAGATGCGGCCCGACGTGCTCAGATACACGAAACCATTGAACAGCTGCCGAATCAATATGAAACGATGATTGGCCAAAAAGGTGTCAACCTATCAGGCGGTCAAAAGCAGCGATTGTCGATTGCACGAGCGCTGATCCGTAAGCCGCTTATACTGCTGCTGGATGATAGTACGAGTGCCCTAGATGTGCAGACAGAAGCTAAATTACTGTCGGCTCTACGAGAGGAACGTTGTACAACCATCATCATTACACAAAAAATTAGTACGGCATTGCAGGCCGACCAAATTATTTTACTTGAAGACGGCCATGTTACGGCATCTGGCAGCCATGAAGAATTAACAGCAGGCAGTGAATTGTATCGCCGCCTGTTAGCTTCCCAATATGGAAAAGGAGGGATGCCGCATGTCAAGGTCAGCCGTTAAGCCTGCCCATCCACATAGCCGGCATGCTCACCTCGGGCCAAAGCCGCAAGTGAAAGAGCTAGTGCCAACCTTGAAAAGATTAGTTGGATACTTAGCAAGGAGAAAGGGACTGCTTTTTCTCGTTGTTCTGATGGTAGCAGCAAGCTCCGCGCTTGGGCTGCTCGGACCTTATCTTGTCGGGATGGCCATCGATGATTTTATCATGACGAAAGATGAAAAAGGTCTGGTACTGCTGCTGTCATTACTTGGTGTTGTGTATCTCTTGTACTCTTTGACGATCTTTTTACAAAACTACTGGATGGTCGGGGTTGCCCAAAAAACAGTATTTGAGATGCGGACAGAATTGTTTGCACACCTTCATCAGCTGCCGCTGTCTTTCTTTGATAAACGCCAGCATGGAGAGCTGATGAGCCGGGTAACGAATGATATTGAAAATATTAGCAGCACGCTGAACAGCTCTGTCATCCAAGTTACCTCGAGCGTTCTGACCCTTACCGGAGCCGTCGCGGTTATGCTTTATTTAAGTCCGGTGCTAACGGCTGTTACTTTATTAATCGTGCCGCTTCTCTATATCGGTATGAATTGGATTACACGCCGGACACGCCGGCTATTCAAGGAGCAGCAGCGCCATTTAGGCGAGTTGAACGGATTTATTGAAGAAACAGTATCAAGCAAGCATATTGTAAAAATGTTTTCCCGGGAGGAAAAAATTGCGTTAGCATTCAATGATAAAAATAAAAAGTTAAAGGAAGCCGGCTTTTGGGCGCAGACCTACTCTGGTTTTATCCCAAAACTGATGAATATGCTGAATAACATTAGCTTCGCGTTAATTGCCGGAGCAGGAGGACTGTTGGCGCTGCACGGTTATGTGACTGTCGGGGTGATTGTCGTTTTTGCTGAATATTCCCGCCAGTTTACAAGGCCGCTTAATGATCTGGCGAACCAATTTAATACATTGCTTTCTGCGATTGCCGGGGCAGAGCGGGTCTTTGATATTTTAGACACAGAAAAAGAAGAGGAAGAAAAAGCAGAGAGAATTCGTCTTGATGAAGTCCGGGGAGACATTGAGTTCCGCAATGTTTCTTTTTCATACGAAAAAGGGAACGAAACGATTAAGCAAGTCAGCTTTAAAGCAAACCAAGGGGATATGGTCGCGCTCGTTGGGCCAACTGGTTCAGGAAAGACAACTATTATTAATCTGCTCTCCCGCTTTTATGATCCGGACAGTGGGGCGATCTTTGTGGATGGCTGCAATACCGCTGATATTTCACGGCAGGAGCTGAGAAAGCATATGGGCTTCGTGCTGCAGGATTCCTTCTTATTCGAGGGAACGATTAAAGAAAACATTCGCTATGGCCGTTTGGAGGCAACGGATGAAGAAGTGATAGAGGCGGCTAAGTCTGCTAATGCTCATACATTCATCATGAAATTGCCGGACGGCTATGAAACAAAGCTCCAGCATGAAGGCACTGGTATTAGCCAAGGACAGAGACAACTGCTCGCCATTGCGAGAGCGATCCTAGCAGATCCGGCTATTCTCATTTTAGACGAAGCAACGAGCAGTATCGATACGATTACAGAAATGTATATCCAAGAAGCGCTCGGCCGTCTTATGGAGGACCGTACAACCGTCGTAATCGCCCACCGGTTGAACACGATCCGGCAAGCCGATCAAATCCTTGTTCTCCATCAAGGACGGATCGTGGAACGAGGCAATCATGAAGAGCTTATAAAGGAACAAGGACAATATGCCGGCTATGCCGGAAGCCTGTCTCCCACTGCTTTAAAGCAGTGAAGGGGCGGGCTTTTTTTGTGTGAAGAAAGAAGAGTATCAGGAGAACTGCTTTGTTTATCGGAGAAGGTTGGCGGTTTATCATGACAGAGTACTCTTTTATCAAGAAAAGAGGAACCTATATCATGAATCGCCCCTTTTTTGCGAATGGCTTTACATATATGATAGAATAACTTTCGATTCTTAAGAAAAACCAAAGAGGGTGGATAATCGTGGCAAAAATTCAAGCCCCTGTTCAAAAAAATCAAGTGATAGACGTGGAATTTGAAGATTTAACGCATGACGGGAATGCGGTCGCAAAGGTAGAGGGCTACCCGCTGTTTGTGGCAGGTGCGCTGCCGGGAGAGACGGGCCGTATCCAAGTGACAAAGATTAATAAAGGGTATGGCTTCGGCCGGCTAATGGAGCTTTTTGAGCGAAGCCCGCATCGGGTTGATGTCCCGGCTGCTGACCTGCATAAATACGGAGGAACCCAGCTGCAGCACATTAGCTATGAAGGACAGCTGCAATTTAAAGAAAAGCAAGTACGTGAAGTACTTACCCGGATCGGGAAATTGGAGGACGTAAAGGTGCATCCTGTGTTAGGCATGGAAGAGCCATGGTATTACCGCAACAAGGCTCAAGTACCTGTTGGGGAGAAAAATGGCAAGCTGATTGCTGGTTTCTTCAAACCACGCAGCCATGAAATTGTCGATACGAATGAAAGTATCATCCAGCTGCCAGAGGTCAATGAAGCGATTCAGACAGTAAAAGAAATCTGCAGTGAGTTTGGCATTAAAGCATACGATGAAGTAACGCATAAAGGTGTGCTTCGTCATATTATGGCACGCTATGGAAAACAAACAGGGGAACTCATGGTTGTGCTTATTACCCGGACAGCTGATCTTCCTCATAAAGAACAGATTGTGAAGGAGATCATTAAGCGGCTGCCACGGGTAAAATCGATTGTTCATAATGTTAATTCCAAACGAACGAACGTGATTATGGGCGACACAACAAAAGTGATCTGGGGAAACGAAGTGATCTACGACTACATCGGAGGCGTGAAGTTTGCCATTTCAGCTCGATCTTTTTACCAGGTGAACCCGGTGCAAACGAAAGTGCTGTATGACAAGGCGCTTGAATATGCAGGGCTCACCGGAACTGAAGCTGTAATTGACGCTTATTGCGGTATCGGTACGATCTCTTTATTCCTTGCACAAAAAGCGAAAAGCGTCTTTGGTGTCGAAGTAGTTCCAGAAGCGATTGAAGATGCTAAACGAAATGCTGAATTGAACGGTATTCATAACGTTGAATTTGCTGTTGGGAAAGCCGAAGACGTGATTAGCGAATGGTACAAGCAAGGAAACAAAGCAGACGTGTTGGTCGTTGATCCGCCGCGCAAAGGCTGTGATGAATCCCTTTTGCAGACGATCATTGACATGAAACCGACAAAAGTCGTCTACGTCTCCTGCAATCCGGCTACACTCGCTCGTGATTTACGTATATTGGAAGACGGCGGCTACAAAACGATGGAAGTGCAGCCAGTGGATATGTTTCCGCAGACAACACATGTGGAGTGCTGTTCACTACTCGTAAGAAAAGACAAATAATAGATGCAACAGTGAGTACAGAGCCTTTCCCTTTAGAAAAGGCTCTTGTTTTTATTTTAATACCGTTTTTATCTAATCTTAGAAAGGTTCGTCTTAATTCATTAAGACTTGAAAGCTCCATTTGTGAAAGCAGAATAAAAGATTTGGAGAAGGTGAATAATATTGAAGAAATTCTAAGTATTGTATCGGAATGTAAAGTTAACGCGTTTGGAGAACTTGCCATTTACGATACATCCATAAGGATAGGCTCTTATTATGTTATAAAACCAACTAACGTTTATTTGCATACAAATGTAAAAGTGGGTGCCAAGAAATTAAGATTAGATTTTCGAAAGAAGAAATTAAAAATAGATGATTTTCATATTGAGTTACAAAGTATGCCCTCTTTAGAGCTTGAGGATTTTCTATGTATAGATACAAATAAATTTAAAGTATCTTAAACTTGTTAAAGGCTAAGTAGATTACTTGGCTTTTTTTGAGTAATTTTGGTTTGAATGTTGATACATTAGCCTCTAACAGTATTAGGGAGTGATGATGCATGAGAAATTGAACTAAATTCCACAAGAATTTAAAGACAACTAAGACTATTTAACAAAAGATTAATATATTTGAAAGAGTCCCTTATTACATCTGGGTCTTTAATCTTTAGTTTTTTTTACTAGATTTTACTTTATTCGTGCTTTTTAACTTCTAGACATTACTTATGTATGCCTCGACTTCCAATAATGTCCTTTATTTGCCATACCATTGCTTTGTTTTCCGATATTAAGTCTAAAATTACAGTAAATTAACAAACTTATTAGAATCATCTGTTAACTTTTTTAATAGAGCTTGCTTTAACAAATAGCATCCTTAAGAAAATAAGTTATGGGGGTAATGTTGATGAGTGCTAGTAATAATGGTTTAAACAGGCGTGACTTCTTAAAAGTCGGAGGTGTGGGTGCGGTAGCCTTAACGTTAGGAACAACAGGGCTATTATCACTAAATGGAGCTACCCAGAGTTTAGCTGCAGCCAATCATAATCCTACGAGCGGCTTTGGCGGCTATGGCCCTCTTGTAAAGGATCCAAATGGCATTCTTGACCTTCCGCGGGGATTCCACTACAAGATGCTTTCTCAAACTGGAGACATCATGCCGAACGGTGACCGAGTCCCTTCTATGCATGATGGAATGGCGGCATTTAAAGGAGAGAAAAACACAACAATCCTTGTAAGAAACCATGAGAATAGTACGAATGCAGACTATCCCGTAAACGGAAAAAACCCGTGGAACAATGGTGCAGCTGGTGGAACAACAACTTTAATTGTTGGACCAAATCGCGAAATTATTAACCAATACGTATCTAGTTCGGGGACAATCCGCAATTGTGCCGGCGGTCCTACTACTTGGGGCACGTGGTTAACTTGTGAAGAGACTCGTAATATGGGCCATGGTTTTGTCTTTGAAGTGAATCCCCTTGATCCAGAGAATGAAATGTCTAAAACACCTATTCGTGATATGGGTTACTTCTCTCATGAAGCATGCGCCGTTGACCCTTCCACAGGTATTTGGTATTTAACTGAAGACGCGTCGCCAAGCTTCCTTTATCGATTTACACCAAATGATCGCAGCCAAAAGCTTGGGTCCCTTCAAAAAGGAGGCAAGCTTGAAGCAGCAGCCATTGAAGAATTGCCAACTTCTTCTGCTAGCCAATTTTACAGCGGGCAAAAATTCGGTGTCGTATGGAAGGAAGTAAATCCTGAACGTGCACAACAAGATGCAAAAGATAAAGGCTGTATTCAATTTAGCCGCTTAGAAGGGGCATGGTTCTCTGCAGGAGTATTCTGGTTTGATGACACAAGTGCCGGCGGTAAAGCACTTGGCCGTGTTTATCGTTATCACCCAGCTACTAATACATTAGAGCTTTTCTATGAATCTACAGATAAGAATGATTTAGAAATGCCAGACAATATTACCATTACTCCTTGGGGAGACCTTTGGATTGCGGAAGATGGAGGCGGAAATGACCGAATCGTTGGGCTTACACCGGAAGGAAATGTTTACACTTTCGCCGAGAATAAGATGAACGGATCTGAATTTGCGGGACCAGCATTTTCTTCAGACGGGAATACTTTCTTCGTAAATATGCAAACACCTGGTATTACTTTTGCGATATGGGGGCCTTTTGCCCGTAGAAATGCAGCACGTCAACGGGCAATGGGGCATGCAGCACCACCGGCAGATCTTGCACCTGTAGTTTCTAAAAAGCTAGCGGCATTTGCTGAAGAACAAGGAATGTCTATTTTAGAAGCGGCCGCGTTAGAACGCCACGGGATGCCGATAATATAATTACTTAATTCCAACAGGTAGAGAGTTACCAGGCACTAAAACGATTCATCCTGTAGGAGGTGGAATTGATGCTATCAAATATTGGGATTCCAGGGTTAGTTCTCATACTCGTCATTGCTTTAATTATTTTTGGTCCTTCTAAACTTCCTGAAATTGGACGGGCATTTGGCAGTACCTTGAAGGAATTCAAAAAAGCAACGAATGATTTAGTTAGCGGTGACAAGGAAGAAATGGGGTCTCCGAAAGAGGAAAGTAATGTACTAGCACATGAAAAGTCTGAAAGTAAGATTGGGAGCTAATGCCTTAAGGATGTAAGTGGCAGAAGGAGAGACTGTTTACATCTTCCCATTTGGTTTTTATGTAAAGTGCCAGCTCAGCAATTGCGAGAATGAGCATTTAAGACAGAGAACTTTCGTCTGTCTTTTTTTATTTGCTGTAGTGGTCAGTATTCTGCCTATGTGGAAGCAGCCACTAAGCTAATTGTAGTAGAAGGGAACTAATCTAATCGCTGATTCCGCTCGTCTTCTCGTGGAGAGGATGTAAATCGGTTTAAAGGGTTCCCTTTTACAGGTCATTAGCTGTTATGCTGCTGAAGTGAAGCAGTACGACTGCTAACTCTTGTTTTTAAATAACCAGAGCTCTTGTAAATTGAGCTGCCTCGTCATTGTTAAACACAATTAACGATTACGAGGTGTTTTTATATCTAAGTCTTTTTTTAGAGATTCTTGTCTAACTGAATATTATTGTGAGAAAGAATGCGAAAACTAATTCTAATATAGTTAATGGAAGTAGAAATGTCGTTAATTTCATAAAAATAAATGGTTATCTTGAGGTTAATAGCGTGCCTCTTCTCTAGCTCATTTGACATAAAAGTTATATTGATATATAATATTGTAGGTTATATTTTTGTTTCATATCCATTTCATCCCCCTTCAAACGTCTTTTGTTCATTTATTCTTTATTTTCCTAGGTGAATCTATTATGGATAGTTTTCAGTTGATGGAGTCCTTTGTCACCTGCTAAATTCACACAAAATCATCGTTGTTAAATATGATCCCCAAACCATTTCCTCGGTTGTTTTTATACATTTCGTCAAAATAAGGTTCTAAAATATCAAGAAGCAGGGACATCTATAACAATTAGATTGAGAGAGAGAGCTTCATTTCTTCTCTCTTTCTTTATTTAGCCTATTTTTACAATTTTCTTCGTCTGATATGAAGGCTGGTAAAGAACGGGCTGTCTTCTATTCGGAAAAGAAAGCTGAGCAAGTATTTGAGCTTTATATTGCTTTGCTGGGAGAGGTATAAGTTTTACTCTTGATAGACAAACTAAATACAAAATTGCCAGTTGGCACGGAGAAGCGATAAGCAATGGTACGCGCGTATATGCGCTAGTTTGCATTTTCCGGAAGGTTGCGGCAAAGTGACATTCTCTTTCCTATCCTCACCATTCACATAGTGTGATTGATCATTTATTAAGAGTTGAGTGAAATGATTCATCAGGAAATAAAGCTGATTCTTCATTTGGCTGAATTCTGGTGAAATAATTTTTGGAGAGGAGGTAGAGTTGATGAATGTAAAAAATATAAAAGAAGCTAGAAAAGGTATAGGCTTAGGAGCTGCTTCGGCTGTCGCCTGGGGAATAGATACGGTGATCATCGGCCTTATAATAGCAAGTACACCTTTTAAAGAGGCGGTTGTGCTTGCTCCAATTGTAGCCGCTTTCATGCATGACTTTTTCTCTGCCCTTTGGATATCCTTGCTTATGATTGTAAAAGGTGAATTTATTAACGTGTTAAGGCTGTTAAAAACAAAGAGCGGAGCCATTTTAGTTTTAGGAGCAGTGTGCGGCGGGCCTTTGGCCATGACCTTTTACTTTCTTGGTATCCAATATGCAGGAGTAACGTATGCGGCGAGTATTTCTTCTATCTTTCCTGGGATAGGTGCTGTACTTGCTTTCATTTTTTTGAAGGAAAAAATGAATAGAAAAACTTGGTTTGGTGTTTTTTTGAGTATGACTGGAGTAATTATATTAGCCTATATGCCATCAAAATTTAGCATCGATAGTCACTTCTTCACAGGAATACTGTTTTCATTAGGAGCTGCCATATTTTGGGGGCTTGAAGGGGTAATTGGTGCGTGGGGAATGAAAGGAAAAGAGGTTGTTCCTCTATACGCCATTAATATAAGGCAGATGGTCTCAGCACTGTGTTATGCAATATTAATTATTCCGTTTATTCATGGATATTCTCTAGTATTTCAAGCAGTGTCATCTGAGATCGTTTGGATAATAGTCATAGCAGGTTTATTAGGAACTGCCAATTATTCTTTATACTACATGTCTATTAATGTAATTGGTGCTGCTAGGGGTCAATCACTTAACAATACTTATGTTTTTTGGGCTATAGTAGTTTCAATATTGTTTATTGGCACCCCTGTTAGCTTACAATTTATTATAGGTGCATTAATTGTATTGTTAGGTTCTATTCTCGTTTCAGGAAATTTAAAAGAGTCAAAGAATTGATTAGTATTCTTTATAGGAAAACGGTCGCGGTCACGAACTATCCGGATGCTGATAGGCGGTTTTACTGCGGCAAGCTCGATTTAAGTCGTATTTTGTTGTATATTAGTGTTATGGAAAAATTTCTTCCTTTTTACTTACTTTTAAATGGCTTATAATTATCGTATAATAGTGATATTTTATTCTGCCAGTAAATGTGATATACTATAAGTAAAAGTGATATACTGTAATTGAGATATATTGATACAGAAAAGGTGTGTGTTTAGGTCGTGTCTTGGCTTGCTCGTACCGCCTAAGAAGGAGCGACTATATCTTTTCTGCAAATCTTAGGGGATAAGGAAGGTAAAAATGAGCGACATACAAACTAAAACAGACGTTATCTTAATTGGTGCCGGAATTATGAGCGCGACTTTAGGTACTCTTCTAAAAGAATTAGCACCGGACTGGAATATCACAGTGTTTGAGAAGCTTGACAAAGCAGGAGAGGAAAGCTCTAACGAATGGAATAACGCAGGAACAGGGCACGCTGCATTGTGCGAGCTGAACTACACAGTTGAAAAACCAGACGGATCTGTAGATATTAGAAAGGCAATAAACGTTAATGAACAGTTTCAGGTTTCTATGCAGTTTTGGTCTTATCTTGTAAACAGTAATTTAATCCGTAATCCACATGACTTTATCATGCCATTGCCTCACGTCAGTATGGTACAAGGGGAGGAAAATGTAGCATTTTTAAAGAGACGCTTTGAAGAAATGACTAAGAATCCTCTTTTTAAAGGAATGGAATTTTCGGATGATCCAGAAAAACTGAAAGAATGGATTCCGCTTATTATGCAGGACCGTCCAGCGGATGAAGCTATTGCAGCAACCAAAATTGATACTGGTACAGATGTCAATTTTGGTGCTTTAACACGTATGTTATTTGAACACTTGGAAACTCAAAATGTTGAAATCAACTATAAACATAGTGTTGAAGGCATTAAACGTACGAAAGACGGCTTATGGGAAGTGAAAGTCCACGATCTCGATGGCTGTAAAATGGAATACCATACTGCAAAATTCGTTTTCCTCGGAGCAGGAGGAGGAAGTTTGGAATTACTGCAAAAAACAGGCATTCCTGAAGGAAAGCACATTGGCGGATTCCCGATCAGCGGGTTATTCATGGTATGTAACAACCAAGAAGTTGTTGAGCAGCATCACGCAAAAGTATATGGAAAAGCCAAAGTTGGTGCGCCGCCAATGTCTGTTCCTCACCTTGATACACGATATATTGATAACAAAAAGTCATTGCTGTTTGGACCGTTTGCCGGTTTCTCGCCTAAGTTCTTAAAAAACGGTTCAAATATGGATTTAATTGCTTCTGTCAAACCGCATAATATTACAACGTTGTTGGCGGCAGGGGTTAAAGAGATGGCGTTGACAAAATATTTGATCCAACAATTGATGTTATCGAAAGAACAGCGTATGCAAGAGCTGCGTGAATTTATCCCGAATGCTAAGACCGAGGAATGGGATATTGTAGTGGCTGGCCAGCGTGTACAAGTTATTAAAGATACAGAAGCGGGCGGCAAAGGAACGCTTCAATTTGGTACGGAAGTTGTAAGTGCAGCTGATGGATCGGTTGCAGCATTGCTGGGCGCATCTCCAGGTGCCTCTACAGCTGTTCATGTTATGCTTGAGGTAATCAACAAATGCTTCCCTCAACATGTAAAAGAGTGGGAAGCGAAGATCAAAGAGATGATTCCATCTTACGGCATCTCACTCATGCAAAACCCGGAACTTTTGCATGAAGTTCACACTTCAACAGCGCAGACACTTGGTTTAAGTAAAAGCCAGTCGTTAGAAGCCGCAGGTCATAGCGTATCATAAGCGGGTCGAACGATCATCCAGCACATAAAGACTTAAAGATTACACATATATGATTCTACTAAAAAGGCTTCTCACTTTTTATGAGAAGCCTTCTTTCTTGATTACTTATTATTTTCCCGCAATTCTCTTTAAGCGTCCCGCAATTGGTAAGACAATGATACCAGCGATAACAACCTGCATCACGTTTCCAGGGATGGAGCCGAACGGCTGTACCCAGTTAGCGTAAAGAATAACTTCAGCAAAATAATAGCCTGTGATTTTAATTACCAGTGCAGCGATAATGGCTATTGTATGGACAACCACTTTGTTGCCAGGCATTTTGTCAGAGATAAGACCGGCTGTAAAGCCCATTGCTCCTACGATGATAAATGTAAACGGCGCCCATATTGTCCAACCAGAGATCAGGTCAAACAAGCCCATTCCAAACGCACCTGCTATCGCTCCAGTTTTTCTTCCATAAGCAAAGGCTGCTATAAAAAGGGGAACGTTTCCTAAATGGATGAGTCCTCCGTTACCCATGATGGGAAGCCTAATGTTGATGAACATAGTAGCTACAAGCGTCAATGTGATAAAAAGCGCATTGATAACAATGGCTCTTGTTTTAGATTTGGCTGCACCTGCCGATGAAAATGTTGAATCCATAAGATGACCTCTTTCTTTTTTTAAATATTATGATACTCCTAATTGCATACTTAATAAATACCTAAAACTATTTTTCTAGTAACAACCAAATATGAGAAAAGCATGTGGAACTTTTTTTGAGGCAGTGGGAAAAGAAAAAGCAGGTTTCCAATAAGGGATACCCGCTTTCATAAAAATATGATGGATATGGCAGATGGACTGCTGAAAAAGTGAAGAAAGACCGATTAGAGAAGGGGTTATCTCCTGTCTTTTTCCTCCGTATTTAATTCCATAATGGTAGAAATTTTTTTAAATCCGAACTCCTTATACATATTTTTTGCTGGGTTGCCAGCGAACACATTAAGGTGAATTTTTTTCATGCCTTGGGCTTGAAGCTGTCTGATCGCTTCCTGCATTAACCTCCTTCCGATCCCCGTCTTTCTGTATTGAGGAAAAACATATATTTGAAGCAGCTGTCCAATCACATTGCCGGCCATGAAATCCCCATCTATCCCCAATAGGAGCCAGCCCTTCAGTCTCTGATTTTCTTCCTCAATCAGATAATAGGCACCGTTTTGGATATAGGGTAAAAACATGTGATACGCCGTGTGAACATTATTTTTTATATGTCCCATAGAGCTCTCGCTTAATACATTACCGGTAAGCTGAAGAATATAATGCGTTTCGGATTGATTGGCTCTTCTTATCGTCATCATAGCACCCCAATGAAAAAAGATTATGTATTAATATATAGTGAGGCCGAGCAACAGGTGCTTAAATATAGGATTGTGACATTGTATGAAATATGATTCTGTGGTACATACAATTAAATTGAACCCTGAACCATTTAATATGGGAAAAAATCTTCTTCCATAATATATGTATTGAAGCTAGTATTTTAGTATGCTAGTATAAATACCGACATAATAGTATCTTTAATACAGTCCAGAGAGGCTGAAAAGGCGAGTGAATACGGGATGCTTCTATTTAACTATGCCTATTTATGCCCTTTTGTCCTCTCTGACAAAAGGGTTTTTATTTTGTCCGAATGATGAATACCTCTTTTAAATAAAGTCCCGTGAGGCTTGAAAAGAGAATGGAAGAATTATATGTAATTCATCTATCCATTCCCTCAAAGATAAAAGAGAGTGATTACAACATGAGAAATATCGGAGGGTGGTACAAAATGGATTATCGTAAAAAAACAGTGGTAGCATCAGTCGCTGGATTAACATTAGAAGGCATGGACATTATGTTCATTTCGTTTGCGATGTCAATGATGATTGCTGAGTTTCACATAGACTTGGCAACGGGCGGACTGATTTCTTCGATTACAAATATTGGGATGCTTTTAGGTGGAATGATTTTCGGAGTGCTAGCAGATAAGTTTGGCCGCGTGAAAGTTTTTACTTATACGGTTCTGTTGTTTGCGATCGGCACTGCTTTAACGGGTTTAGCAGCGAATATAGAACAAGTTTACTTATTTAGATTCATCGCCGGATTAGGTGCAGGTGGAGAGTATGGGATTGGGATGGCACTTGTTGCAGAGGCGTGGCCAAAGAATAAGCAGGGAAGAGCCTCATCCTACGTTAGTGCAGGCGCTCAGTATGGTGTCATTCTGGCAGCGCTTTTGAGTGCGATGATTCTCCCTGCTCTAGGGTGGAGAGCGCTGTTTTTTGTTGGTGTGGTGCCGGTTATTTTCGCTGTAATTGTAAGAAAAAATTTAGAAGAGTCTCCAGAATGGCTGGCTGCTCAAAAGGATAAAAAGGCGGCTAAAAAAGGGGAAAAAGGAAAGTTGATTCAGTTGTTTGCCACTCCACGAGCAACGATGACAACTATTGCCTTGAGCATTATGGCAACTGTTCAAATTGCTGGCTATAACGGTTTAATGATTTGGCTGCCATCCATGCTTCAGCAATCACAAGGCTTATCAGTTTCGAGCTCGGCGCTTTGGACGATCAGCACAGCAGTTGGAATGATCATTGGGATGTTAACCTTTGGACAATTTATGGATCGATTTGGAGCAAAGCGTTCCTTTGGCATCTTCCTGCTTGCTTCTGCATGTGCCGTGTTCTTATACTCCTATGCGACTGGCAGCGCTGGAGTGTTAATAGGCGGCGCCATTGTCGGGTTCTTCTCAAACGGAATGTTTGCTGGGTACGGTGCATTAATCAGCAGCTATTACCCGGTTCAAATTCGCAGTACGGCGACAAATACGATTTTTAACTTTGGCAGAGCAGTAGGAGGGCTTTCACCGATCCTAGTTGGTTATATTCTGCAAAGCTATGATATGACCGTAGCTATGATTTACTTGGCAGCACTATACTGCATCTCCTTTGTGGTGATGCTTACGTTGAGCAAAAGACAATCTGGCAGTACACTCAGTGCGATCCAGCCTGTTGAAGAATACTAATGTAAATGCCAACTAAAATGCAACTGCATTTTAGTTGGCGTTTTTATTGCTCGACAAAAGAGAGTCGAGTTTAGTCACGGTGCTTTTTACAACTAAGCATTTGCTGTTTTTTATAAAATCTTACCTTTTTATCTTTTTAATTATTGACCTTTATCGAAAAAGATATTATTATCATAATTAATAATGATAATAAAAAAGAGACATTCAATTCTAGAATTAGTTGATGCATCATTTAGAAATAAAACATTCATGATCACTATTATTCCTGAGGGGGAGAAAATATGGTTGAAAAAGAGGTTGTTATTGAAAAAGACATTTTTGCTACGCTGGCATGCCCAGAACAGGAAGGAACCTTTCCGGCTATTTTGCTCATCGCCGGTTCAGGGCCCCTTGATCGTAATGGGAACGGGCCGAAGGGGAAGTATCAAACGAATTTATATAAAGAATTGGCGCACTTTTTTACTAATATCGGCTTCATCACGCTTCGCTATGACAAATGGGGAACAGGAAAACGAAACGGCAGCTTGGTAGAAGCAGGCTTGTCTAATTTACTGCATGACGCTAAAGTTGCGGTGACCTTTTTGCAGGAGCAGCCAAATGTGTCGGATGTGATTGTGTGTGGCCATAGCGAAGGGACTATCTTGGCAACAGATATTGCTGCAAAGATGAAAATCGACGGCTGTATGCTTCTATCTGGAGGGGTTGATAATCTACTGGAGGCACTCTCTCATCAGCGGCAGCAGGCATACCGGGAGTTGCTTTCCATGCCGGGCTTGAAAGGCTGGTTGAATCGGACGCTTAAAGTAGACGAAAAGGGCGAGAAGAAAGCAGAAAAGATGTTGAAGAAAATGATCGAATCAAATAGCGATATTGTCCGGGTCGCAGGCATGAAGCAACCGGCTAAGTGGTTCCGGGAGCACGATTCGTATAATACAAGAGCCGCTTTGAAGAATGTCTCTTGTCCCGTTTTTGCGTTGCATGGCGATAAAGATTCACTTGTGGAAAGTTCCGTTTTAGAAGAATTGACTGGACTTGTGCAAGGAGAAAGTGAGTATCACATTATTCATAACATGGAACATGGCCTCCGAGAGCAAACAGAGCCAAAAAGTATTTTAGATACGAAAAAGTTAATGAAGGCTATTTTAGAACGGCCGCTTCACAAAGAAGGGTTGCAGCTAATGGCTGCATGGCTAGGGCGATTTCTAGACAGTGGACATAAGTCTGCTTGAAAAAATAGACCTCCTTACACTTAAGTTTATACATGCGGGGAACGAGAAAAGATAAACAATAAGCAGGAGCCTTTTCACTAGGAAAGGCTCTTCGTTTGTTGACAAGTGTATGCTCATATCCCTTCCGTCCTCAAAAGGCAAGCACTTCATTGTATATAAAGCTGCCGTTTTGCTCTGTTCCACGCATTAGTTTTATTATTTCTCTTTTAAATCTAAAAAGGTGTTAATGATTTTAACATATTTTTCTTTTGGATAGTCCTTATATAAGGAGCTGGATAATCGCACAGGATCGCCAAAGAAGTATCTTTCATATTGAGTTTGTCTCGTGCCAAAGGAGCTCATCGTCAGATCCCAAGCTAAACGAAAAATCTTAATTCGGTTTTCTGCTGTTTTGGTGGTCCCTTGAAGATATTGATCGAGATCTCCTCTAATAGTAGAATGAAAGGCTTTTTCGGTTGGTAAAGTGACCATTCCACTAGCTCCGATTAATTGGATAATTTCACTGAAGCGTGGATAGATTTTAGGAAAGACGTTACTGGCAACTTGAAGTGGAATAATGCTCGGCCGCATGTAACCACATTCATCTAATTTCGCATCGTTTTCCGACTTTTCTAGAAGAGCCTTCATTGTTTCAAGTCCAATGATGATCTCTGATAATTTTTCTTGTATATGTTGATAGCTGCTAATATTAAGGGTTTCTATAAGAAGCTCCGCGATCCCTAAAATAAACTCTGTTTTTACAATTTGTCTCGTTACGACTTGGTGTATAGCAAAAGGAGAGAAGGAGCTTTTTGAGAGGAAAGATCTGGCGGCTTCCACATTGTCGTAAAAAAATACCCGATCCCAGGGAACTAGCACATGATCGAAGACGACAATAGAGTCCATTTCTTCGTATTGTGAGCTTAACGGATGATCAAAAATAGATTCTCCTCCAACAAAGCTCTCTCTGCAAATAAATTTTAAGCCTTTCGTGTTGGAAGGGATAGAGAAAGCAAATGCTTCGTCCATCTCAAAGAATAATCGAGGAGCATGGAACACTAGCACTTCATCTGTTAAGCCGCCTTGGGTAGCTAAGAGACGGGCTCCCTTAATGACTATTCCTTCTTCATTTCTGTCAATCACTTTGGCAGAGATGGGTTCCTCGGAGCATTCGAAGTAGGTTTGAGAACGATTTACTTGAGGAGTTATAAATGTATGTGTAAATGACAAATCTTTTTCCCTGGCTCGTTCATATAGAGCTTGAATATTTTTCGGAAAACAATTGTCTTTTCCGATCAAAAGATTCGCGGAGGAGGCAAAGCTCATTAAAACTGTATTTAAATAATCAGGGCTTCTTCCCATCATGCCCCCAGTGCGCCTTGCCCAATGTTCAATCATCGTTCTTCTTTTAATTAAATCTTCCTTTGTTTTTGGCTGTAAATAAGAAATTCCGACAGGCTCTTTCGTCTGGGGGGATAAGAACAGCATCTGCTCTTTTAAGTTTGAATCATGCTGTAAGTCATAAAGAGAGGCTTTTGTTTGGATAAGACCTTTAAAAGCGGGATGCTCAGAGACTTTTCCTTGTATTCTTACTCCATCAAACCAAATTTCGTTATTTAGTTGATCTAATCGGTTAATAAAATCTTTTCCGTTAACCGCTCCCATACTTCCACTCCCTCAATTAAAACAGTCCTGGCAACTGTATTTGTTTGTTGTTTCATCTTATTAGTTAACATGTTGGTCTGTTCCATACTTTTAAAGCAAAAAGCTCTAAATAATGTTGAATATAAGTGGGGAAGTTTGGTGAAGTTGCGGAGTTTCTCAGTTATATGAGAGGAATGCAAACAATCCGCTTTAAACAAAAAAAGTTTAAAGCGGATTGTTTCAGAATGATCGTGCATGCTTAATGGTTGAATAGCAGGCTATGAGCAGCTTGTTTTTACGCTTCTACTAAGCAGCTGTCGTTAAAATAAATCACTTCGGTTAGGAATTTATGACCTTTGATTCTTTTGAAAGCTTCTGTTGCTTCTTTCTGGGTATCATACTCAAACATTTGTACATTGTTTTTAGAATGAACAGTGATAATCCACATAAAAATTTTCCTCCAATTAAAGGGTTCTTTTCCTACTTTTTATTCCACGAGACTTCGACTTTCTTTCCCATGCACATTACACCTTATGCTAATTCATCTCAAGTGATCGACTTAATAAACTTTTTATTCAAGAGTATAGTCTTAAACGTCGTTGTTCGTTTGTCAGCTAGCGCGGATAAGGAGATGTGCTAATTTCCCTGTTTTTATTTGTGTTTTTTTACAAACTCATAAATAATTTTTTATCAGTTTAAACAAATTATATAGTTAGGTCAATATATATTTTTTATTAAAAGTGAATATTGTTTGAATTCTGTTTTTTTAAAACGTTTATTTGATAAGCAAAAAAAATTTGCGCTTATTAAAATGGAATCTGAAACCAAGCAAAGGAAGTAAAGGGAGAGAAGGGGAAAAAGCAAATGAAAGACATTATTAAGTGTGGTGTTATCATTAATTTTTTTGCGCTGTAATCCATAACAGCAAAGGGAGAGTAAATTTAGTCACTACTTAAAGGTGGCTGCTACGTCAGAAACAGCAAGAAGCATTCATGGGTGCATGAACATAACTTTTGGGCTCTTGCTCCTCTTGTGGAGGCGCATTTTCGATAAGCTCTATTGATTTATGATATAATATTATGTCTTAAAAATTTTATATAGGAGGATACCATGGTGCAGCTAGATACAACACCTCAACCTAAACAGGCGACGCACAAAAGAACCTTTTGGTTTGTTGCTGCCTTTATTCTGATTGCAGCTGCTGGATTGTTTTACATCAAATGGTGGCCTTATTATAACAAATCTATTTTAGCAGCCAATACGCATTCTATTGGCGATTCTATTTTAGGAGATCTATCAAGTGAGACGCCATCATGGCAATCGGCTTGGGACTATGCACTTGCTTATTTTAGTTCTGTATGGAAAGCGGCGGTCCTCGGTATTTTGCTTGGTTCCCTGCTTCAAGTTTTATTGCCAGCACAATGGCTGCTTAGATTGCTTGGAAAAGCCTCATTTGGCAGTACAATGATTGCTGGGATGGCTGCCGTTCCGGGTATGATGTGCAGCTGCTGTGCGGCACCGATCGCGATTGGACTTCGTAAGAAGAACGTTTCCGTTGGTGCTGCCTTAGCTTTTTGGATTGGCAATCCTATGATGAACCCCGCTACTCTTATTTTTATGACTTTTGTCTTGTCCTGGAAGTTCACCCTTATGCGGCTCGTCTTTGGATTTATTTTAACGTTTGGCATTAGTTACTGGGCCAATCGTCTTGCGAAAGACGTTCAGCCGGTTGATGTCGACCAAGTGATAGTAGAGACGCAACAAGAGGGCAAATTTTTAAGAAGATGGTTGGGAAGCATAGGAAGGATGCTTCTTTATATTGTGCCGGCATACGTGCTGTCAGTATTGCTTTTAGGAGCAGCGCGCGTTTGGTTATTCCCGCAATTAAGTGAATCAGTAGCGAATAGCCTGCTGGCAATTATTATATTTGCAGTTGCTGGTATGCTTTTTGTCATTCCAACTGCAGCAGAAATTCCGATCATTCAAACGCTTATGTCCTTAGGTCTCGGCGCTGGTCCTGCAGCTGCACTACTTATTACATTGCCTGCTATTAGCTTGCCGTCTTTGTTAATGGTGGCTAAATCATTTCCTAAAAAAGTATTATTTTTTGTCATGGCATCTGTAGTGGTGTTAGGTGTTATCGGTGGTTTGATAGGAAGGATGATCCTATAGGTTTAAGGAGTTATCATCAATGAAACCCTAAAGATTGGACGTGAAAAAAGTGTCTAATCTTTAGGGTTTTCTTTTCAAGTGCAAGCATATTTTGAAATATAAAAAGGAATATAATAGTGTCTACATATTGAACGGGCTATACTGCTTAGTACAATTCGTCTCTATCGCGAAAGAGTATGTGTATTGATTTTGGGATTTTGATCTGTCGTTCATTCAGAAGGGAGAAACAAATGGATTTACTGATGACTGTATTGTTACTGCTTGTTTTTTTGTTAATTTCAAATATCATTAGCCACTATATCCCGTTTATCCCTACAGCCTTAACACAAATAGGATTTGGAGTGATTATTGCGCTCATCTTTAGGGATGTTTCTCTGAAAATCGAAACAGAGTGGTTTTTATTACTTTTTGTAGCTCCTCTTTTATACAATGATGGGAGACATTTTCCGCGTGAAGAATTATGGAAGATGAGGGCGCCTATTTTAGGAAATGCTGTTGTTCTTGTTCTTATCACAACTCTTGGCGGCGGTTATTTTATTCACTGGCTAATACCGAGTATTCCGCTTGCCGCTGCCTTTGCCTTAGCCGCTATTTTATCACCGACTGACCCTGTGGCCGTCAATGGTATTGCTAAACGCATTCATCTCCCTGAAAAGGTGCTTCATCTCGTTAGAGGAGAGTCCTTAATCAACGATGCCTCTGGTTTAGTAGCCTTTAATTATGCGGTTGCGGCCGTTGTAACCGGGTATTTTTCTTTGCGTGAGGCTGTCTTTGATTTTACCTATATGTTTTTAGTAGGGGGGATTTTAGGGTTTGTGTTAGCTTTGCTTGTCACATGGATACGTTTCGTTCTGCGCAAGCAAGGAATTAATGATGTAACGTTTCACTCGTTGTTGCAAATTCTTACACCCTTTATTATTTTTCTCATTACAGAAGAGCTGTTGCATGCTTCCGGCGTCATTGCTGTTGTAGTAGCAGGGGTTGTTCACTCCTTGATAAAAGAAAGAACAGGAACTTTGATCGCTGAGGAGCAAGTGCTGACAGAGAATATCTGGTCCATTGTTTTATTTACTTTAAATGGAGTCGTCTTTTTGCTGCTGGGGTTGAATATTCCTTCTTCTATGATCGAAACGGTAGATAATCCGGCTATGAGCAATTGGTTAGTAATCGGATATGTGATCGCGATCGGGTTTATTATTTTAGGGATTCGCTTTATTTGGTCTTACTCTTTCTCTTACTTTGCTTATCGTTCTGACAAGGAAGAGGACGTATTAAAACCAAATTTTAAAACATCTCTGCTCATTAGCTTAACAGGGGTAAGAGGAGCCGTCACAATGGCGGGTGTTCTCTCTATTCCGTATGTTGTATTGAATGGAGATTTATTTCCAGAGCGATCGCTTATTCTGTTTTTAGCAGCGGGTGTTATTTTATTTACGCTGATTGCGGCGACTCTGCTCTTGCCTCTTCTAAGCAGGAATGAAGCAGCCGAAGGAGAAGAGCTGGGGAAAGCCAGCTTGCAGGAGGCCAAAAGAAAAGTTCTGCTGGCTGCTATTAAAAAGATCCGGCTGGAAATAAATGAAGAAAACAAAGATGCCGCTTATGAGCTCATTGATGAATATAAGATGATGTTTCGGCAGATCCTGCCTGACCCGCATTCAAAGTCATCAGACACCGTCTATTACCAACAAAAACTTACTGAAGTGCGGTTAATGGGTCTAAAAGCAGAACGAAAATATTTCGATGAAATTAGAAAGAAAAATGGCATGGATGAAACTCTGTTTGAAACGCTTGAAAAATCGCTGGATCGCCGACAAGAAGCTCTCTCCAACAATGTTCGCTCGGAAACGATGTATCTAATCGGCCGGATGATCCGGGGATGGCGGCGTTTTATGGAACACTTTCATAAAGACTCCGAAACGAAGCTGGCAAAATTACGGTTAAGAAAGTCACTTCAATTAAAAGCATTGCAAGTCGCACTTAAACATCTGGAAGAGCAGGCACTAGAACATGAAAGACCCGATATTGTCGGGGCCGTCATAGTTGAATATAAGCGAACCATTGATCAGCTAAAGAGACCAGCTGTTCCATACAATGAAGAGCGAGAAGGGAAAAAAGAAGAGCTGCGCCTAAAGGTAATGGACATCGAACGTGGTGAAATTCATGAAATGTATCAATCGGGGGAGATTACTAACGAGCAGGCGAGGGAGTTAAGAAGGTTCGTTAATTACATTGAAAGCGTGACTTTATATGAACATATAGAATAGCTTTCCTTGTTGTTTATGCTTACTCCGCTCCTCGAAAAGCAGAAGTATTGCAAATAGAATGTGTCTATAACCAAAATCAGGCATCCGTATTGGATGCCTGATTTTGTTAGGTTTCGAGCATTTCCCTTAAGGTGGACAACGGTAAATATTTTTTATCCTTTCTTCATATAAATAGGTTGCCGCTAGGAAAAGCTGAAGAAGGAGGGATTTCATGGTTATTGGTTTGTCCGTTATCTTGCTGCTTGTGCTGCTGTTGCCATTCTTCGTAAAACGGGTAGAGGAAAATTTAGAGATATTTTTATTTATTATGGGTTTTTTAGCCGCTGTTATCGGCAAAGTATTAGATAAGGAACTTCTTGTGAAGGCATTAGAGGATCCGCTTCATATTACAATCGCTGTTTTAGTCGCAAGTCTTTTATTTAAATGGTTTAGAAAGCCTTTAGAAAACGGGATTCTTAGTATTAGCAGGATGATGCCATTTCGATTATTTATTGCGTTAGTCGTCATCCTTCTAGGACTCCTATCGAGTGTCATTACGGCGATTATTGCCGCATTAATTTTGGTGTTAATTGTTAGCGTGCTTAGTCTTGATCGTCAATCTGAAGTTCGGCTTGTTGTATTAGCTTGTTTTTCTATTGGGCTTGGCGCTTCTTTGACTCCAATTGGAGAACCGCTTTCCACGATTGCCGTCAGCAAGCTGGGAGAGGATTTCTTTTATCTCTTAAGGCTAATCGGCCCCGAAGTACTAGCGGCTGTTGTACTCTTTGGTGTGCTTTCCATGTTTTTCGTCCATCCGCAGCAAGATCGGGAAGGACTGAAGAGTGACCAGGCAAGTGAAACCTACGAGGACATCGTCGTTCGCACAATTAAAATTTACTTATTTGTGATGGGACTCACACTGCTTGGCACAGGCTTTGAGCCGTTCATTAATCAATACTTGCTAGATGTCCATACCGGTGTGCTGTATTGGATTAATATGATTTCAGCTGTTTTGGATAATGCCACTCTTGCCGCGGCGGAAATTAGCTCGTCGATGGGAAATTCAACTGTACAAGCCATCTTACTTGGGCTTTTAATTAGCGGTGGAATGCTTGTACCTGGCAATATTCCCAATATCATTTCTGCTGGAAAACTCGGGATTACAAGCAAGGAGTGGGCAAGATTTGGCTTACCTGTTGGCTTAGTTGTCATGGTCATTTTCTTTATTGTTCTTACATTAACTTAATGCATAAAAAACTTAAGAAATATCTATGGGCTTTCAGGCTGTTAAAAAAATTCGCTTTCCCACGAAAGACAGAAGTTTTCAATCAGCCTGAGAGCATTGAAAATAGATTTTGTTTACACTGTAAATTTCCTTAAGATTTTTCTCTCTATTGGGCAAAGTAATGGGTAACGAGTTGGGCGAGCGTTTGAAGCTGCTTTTCGTTTAAAAAATCGCGGCTGTCTTTTAAGGAAGACAGGGCACTTTCAATGAGAAACTTTCGAGGATTTCTCGCATGAAGGAGTTCATCTTGAATAAATTCGAGCAATTCCGTACATCTCGGCTTTTCCTCATGACAGTTTAGCGATTTTTTTAAGTCTGTGATCGCCTGGCAAAGTTTTTGCTGAAACGTCTGGTTTGCTTTGTTACAATCCGGGAGCCAGCTGTCTAAAAGCTCAGGCTTAATTAGTTGATCCCCTGCCTCTGATACGTCCTCTACGATTTTGGCTGCTCGTTCTACACTATAACGGACCGCCTGGTGAATGCTCGTATTTGCATCATAAGCTAACGTATAATACCTCAGGTTATGATGCAAAATTCCGATGAACATAATGGCGCAATCCAGTAAATAAGGACGTTTGCTTTCACCAAAAATGTCTATAAATCGTTCATATACCCAGCGGATCATGAGTAATTGGCCTTTTTTCATAAATTGCTTAAGATCTGTGTCATTGGAAACGAGTACTTCTTCAAATAAAAAAATGAGCTTATGTGTTTTATTGGCTCTCATTTGCAGTTCGATTTGCTTAATGAAGATCTCTATATTAGAAGGGTCCTGGCCGATAAGCAGCTCATTCCGTTCTTTCTCAAGCTGCTTGTGAATAGTTCTGAAAAGAGCCATGAGCAATTCACTTTTAGAAGAGAAATAATTGTAAAATGTGCCTTTTGAAATTCCGCTGTAATCTAATATATCTTGAATGGAAGTAGCCTGAAATCCTTTTTCAACAAATAGCTGGTGAGCCATCTTAATCACATGCTGCTTTCTGTCGTTCATTTCATCACCTTTAAGTTTAGTTGGACATACTGTACAACTTCTATAGTACATTAATTTTCAGACTAGTACAAACTTCATAGGGGAAGGGTATTTTTCAGTTGCGATATTTGGACTTGTAGTATATGATATCTTTTGTATGAAACGAAGGTACAAAATAATGAACTTAACGTCTATGGAGGGAACTGAATGGATTATTCAATGCAAAAGACCGATCGCCCACCGTATGGGATTCTGGCTGTGCTCATGATCGGCGCTTTTATCGCCTTTTTAAATAATACACTGCTAAATATCGCACTGCCTTCAATTATGAAGGACTTAGAGGTTGAAGCTTCAACGGTCCAGTGGCTAACAACAGGATTTATGCTAGTAAACGGAATCTTAATTCCAACAACTGCCTTTTTAATTCAAAAATATTCTGTGCGCCGCTTGTTTTTAATTGCGATGGGCTTGTTTACAATCGGAACGATCATTGCCGGAGTGGCTCATATATTTCCTGTTCTATTAGCAGCCCGGATGGTTCAGGCTTCTGGATCCGCTATTATGATGCCGCTTTTGATGAATGTGATGCTCGTAAGCTTCCCTATCGAAAAACGGGGAGCCGCAATGGGGATATTCGGTTTAATTTTAATGGCTGCACCAGCGATTGGCCCAACTTTGTCAGGATGGATTATTGAACATTACGATTGGAGAATGCTGTTCCACTTTGTTACGCCAATTGGGGTTGTCGTTTTATTAATTGGCTTTTTCTTGCTAAAAGATAAGAAAGAGAGAGTGGATATTCGCCTTGATTTGTTTTCACTCGTTTTATCAAGCGTGGGCTTTGGAGGCCTATTGTATGGATTTAGTTCTGCGGGAAGCAAGGGGTGGGATAGTCCGCAAGTGTACGGCACCATCCTTATCGGCGCTGTTTCGTTAACTGCATTTATTTTTCGGCAATTAAAGACCGATCGGCCAATGCTGAACTTTAGAATTTTTAAATACCCGATGTTTGCTTTATCATCATCCATTACGATGGTTGTAAATATGGCACTGTTTTCTGGAATGCTGCTCATTCCTATTTATGTGCAAACCATCCGCGGCATTTCTCCGCTTGATGCGGGGCTGATGATGCTTCCGGGAGCGCTTACGATGGCGCTTATGTCACCTATCACCGGAAGATTATTCGATAAGTTTGGCGGGCGTATTTTAGCAGTCACAGGATTGACGATTACAACGATTACTACTTACTACTTCAGTAAGTTAGCCATCGATACAAGCTACACCCATTTAGTTGTATTGAATGCAATTCGGATGTTTGGCATATCCATGGTGATGATGCCGGTGTCTACAAACGGTCTAAATCAGCTTCCGGCTCGCTTTTATCCACATGGAACTGCAATGAATAACACATTGAACCAAGTAGCCGGTGCCATTGGTACAGCGTTGCTCGTGACCGTTATGTCTACTCGTACAGAAACGCACGCTTCTGAACTGGCTGCAGATGCCATGAAGCATCCAACTGTCCAGCCATCGGACGCTGCTATTGCTGGGATGAAGCAGGAAATCGCCATGAAAGCGATGCTCGAAGGAATCAACGACGCTTTCTTCGTAGCAACTTTAATTGCGGCGGTTGCTCTTATTCTTGCCTTGTTTATCAAGCGTTCAAAGCAGGCTGACGATCCTTTAAAAGGAAGCCCATCAGGCAAGAAGACTGGACAACAGTTGGCAGAAAATTAACAGGAGTTTTGGAATGGAGAGTTTTCCCAGATAGCAGCTAAGCAGCTATTGTGCTTCATGAAAAACTATCTAATTTAAAAGAAAAGGGAGCGCTCTTAACATTTAGTTGCTTAAGAGAGCTCTCTTTTTTATTTATGCACTTCGTTAGTGGTCTTTTTACGAAATACGGCATAAACAGCTGCAACAATTCCGCCTGCCATGCCCGCAAGCAAGTCTGTCATCGTATCCTTATTGCTGTCGCTCTCTAAAAAACCCATAATCGTTCCAGCAAACTCTATGCTTTCCCAAATGACACTGGAAGAGATGGCGAACGATAAGACAAATATAAAAATGAGCCAGCTGGAAACCTTTTTTTCTGCTGGATCAGGGATGAATAGGTTGTACAATGTTATAGCCACAAAGGCCATAAAGACACTGCCGAAAAAGTGAAGCAGTGTATCCCACCAAGAAAATCGATCATAGAACCGAACAATGGCTCCTAAAAAGAACGTGCAGAACAGCAGAAGATAATAACTAATAATCAGCGGCAAACTAAACGGAATCCTTTTACAGAATAAGAGTAGCAAAGGAAGCATACCCATCAGAATTCTGCTTATCGTATCTAGCCAGTCAAACGACTCTCCATGTGAATGCTTTATAAAGGCAGAAGCGGCTATTAAAATAACAAAGATTGCGGTTAAGATTAGGATTGCCTTCTTTTTCATACAATCGCCCCATTTTTTTGGAATTCTTATTAGTATGTCCTTTACAGAGATATTTAGCCATTGCTGTATGGGTGCTTGTCTGATTTCTTATAAGGAAAATCTCTATCGTGAAGGTCTGTTTTTCTTAGCTTGAGAGAGTGTGTTTATTTAAGCTGTTTTTGCGCCTTTGATTACAACTTGTTTATCTGTGGAAAGATAAGAGTAAGTATAAGTTAAAAGGATAGAGGAGAATGAGATGGCTGCTAAAGTAGGAAACCAAGATAGTTATCCGAATCGCTATGCGTATTTATCAAAAAATTTGTGGTCGGGTTTTTTGTTTGGAATAGGTTTTATTGCTTTTTTTGATGAAGCGGTCTTCCATCAGCTGCTTCATTGGCACCATTTTTATGATAAATCAACAACTAGTATGGGGTTGGCATCAGATGGACTGTTTCATGCATTTAGCTGGTTTGCGACCATCGGCGGTTTGTTTTTATTCGCTGATCTTCACCGCAGAAAAGCATTATGGCTTATGAGATGGTGGGGAGGCGTCTTGCTTGGAGCGGGGGGATTTCAGCTGTACGATGGGATTATCCAGCATAAAGTGATGAGGATCCATCAAATACGCTATGTGGAAAACGTCATCGTATATGATGCCATATGGAATGTTGCCGCCGCAGCCATGATTATCATCGGTGCTATTCTGATTGTTCGCACGCAGCGTCATCTCGCACCGGAGGGAGAAAACCGGGCATGAGCAGCTATGCTGATATTTGCTATACAGGCGGCCAGTTATCTGGCGTCATACCTCAGGTGCTGCTTGCGCTCCCATTTGGTTTAGCTTTATTCTGTTATCTTTTTGCCGTCATACGATCTAATCGACATTATAAGAAGTGGCCGTTAGCTCGTACTGTCTTTTGGATTGTGGGTGTGCTGTTTGCTGTTTTTTCTGTAGCAGGTCCTCTTGCAGAACGTGCCCGCTTCGACTTTACAGCCCACATGATCGGTCACTTATTTCTTGGCATGGCCGCTCCGCTTTTTATGGCGCTCGCCGCCCCTATGACTCTTATCCTGCGGGTGCTCCCTATTCATCTAGCCAGGTGTCTTACTCGTCTGTTAAAAAGTGTACCTGTCCGTTTTGTGAGTGATCCGATCGTGGCTTCCTTGCTTAATGTTGGCGGTTTATGGATTTTATATACAACCGGATTATATACAGCAATGCATCAGTCTCTTCTTCTTCATTTATTTGTTCATGTTCATGTATTTTTAGCTGGCTACGTATTCACTATATCGCTGATTTATATTGATCCAATCCCTCACCGAAAAGGCTTCTTATATCGATCAATTGTGCTAATTGTCACTTTTGCCGGCCATGGAATCTTATCAAAGTATATTTATGCTCATCCTCCAGCCGGTGTCTCTTTAGCACAAGCTGAAAAAGGGGGGATGATCATGTATTATGGCGGGGATGCGATTGACCTCGTGTTCATCTTTATTCTATGCATGCACTGGTACAAGTCGACTCGGCCTCGGGAGTTAGCGGAGAAGAAAGTATCAGGCGCCATTCCATTAGCTGCAAGAAGGTGACATAAAAGCTCATGAATGGATGGCTTTGGCGGCACCTTTTCTATTAGCTGACGAATAAATTAGGTTTTTAACGCTCATGCTACGGGAAATAAAATAGATGATAAAAGAGCGAAAGTCTTTAAGGAGGAGAAAGGAGCGGACAGTGTGACAGAATTTTATCGTTTATTAAAGTCTGGGAGCAAGTCGGCTTTATGGGCAACCGTCGTAAACACGATTGTCGCTCTTATTAAAACAGCTGCTTACCTTATTACAGGAAATGTAGCTATGTTTGCTGAAATGATGCATAGTTTTGGAGATGCGGCGAATCAGCTGTTTGTCTATATCGGTTCAGCGTTAAGCAAAAAAGCGCCAACAGAGAAGTTTCCAGGCGGATTTGGCCGGTTAGTCAATCTCGTTTTATTAGGCGCCGTGTTAATTGTGGGAGTATTAGCATATGAAACAATTATAGAAGGTTTTCATCATATTTCTGCTCCAACCCACTCAGAAAATTGGTTTTGGCTTAATATCGGGGTACTTGGAGCAGCTGCTGTATTAGAAGCAAGCGTTCTCGTTAAGGCGATGAAGGAGATTACCGAGCATTTACCAGCAGAAAAAGTGAAGGGGTGGAAGATTATTCCCGAAAGCTATAAGAATGTAAAAAACGCGAAACCGGCTACAAAGCTCGTCTTTTTAGAAGATAATGTAGCTGTAGGCGGGGCCCTTCTTGCTTTAGTCGCCATTTTGGTTGCTAGATACACCTCTTTTCATAGTGCTACGGGATATGCTTCTATTATAATTGGCTGTTTACTCATTTTAGTTGTCGGCCGAGTATTTTTAGATAATGCAGCGGGAGCGCTCGGTGTGGCAGATGTTAAGCTGCAGGCGAAAATTGGTGCTCATGTTCTCCAGCATCCTCAAGTAAAAGATATTCAGGATTTGGATGTGATTAAAGAAGGAGAGGATCTTCATGTTGAGCTTCGGCTGGAAGTAGATCCAGAAATGAAAATTAAGGTGGCAGATGATATTCGGGATCATATTGAAGCAAACATTAAGAAAAGTATAGCGAATGTAACAGACGTGATTATTGAGTTTGATGAAGATGACCGTATCCCAACATGGGCTGGTCCAGCAGAATAAAAGGGGTTTTAGTCTTTTACAGAAGTTTGTTAAAGTTAGCCTGACGACTTGACACCAAGCGCCTAATGAATTATTATATTAGTATAAACTCAATATTCCTTTTTAAGGGGAGTAGCTTTTACAGCAAAGTCGTCATTACAGAGCAATCCGCTCTCGGCTTTGTTGGCAGCGATGGACGTTGTTAGCAAGACCTTACCAAACGGTAGAGGTCTTTTTTTGTTGTTAGGGCCTGTACCGAGTGTGGTACAGGCCCTTTTTGTTTAGCTGCTTATGAGTTCTATTAACAAACTAATCTATAAAGTGAGGAGGGAGAACATGAAGAAAAAGCGTTTACCTTTTCATCAGCTAGTAAAAAAGAATAAGGAGGAAATGATGAAAGATAAGACTATTATTGAAGAAATTGAGAAGAAGCTAGAAGAAAAATATGCAGATAAATCAAAAGCAGTATAACTTATTTACAAAAAATATTGGAGGGTTTTACATGTTGAAAAAAATAATGGCATCGTTAATGGTTTTTAGTTTGTGTTTAGCACCTGTTGGACATATTGTAGATCAAAACACGCAAGTAGCGAGTGCAAAGTCTTATAAATCAGGAAAAAGATCTTACAGTCCCCCTGCCAGCAACAATTCGTCATTTTTTAAGAAAAACAAAGATCAGCAAGTTAATAAACAAAAATCAACAACAAATTATTCAAAGAAATCAGCCGTGACGAAATCGAATAAAGGTGGTTTTCTAAAAGGGTTGTTTCTTGGTGGAGTCGCTGGTTTATTGTTCGGCAGTATGCTTGGACATTTAGGTATCTTTGGCTCCATGCTTGGATTTCTCATCAATATGATGGTCTTAGTGGCGATCGCAGTCTTAATCAAAAAAATTGTTGTTTCCTTGTTCAGAAATAAACGGAGGGACTATGATTCATGGAACAGATAAAAATAACCGAGCAGGATATCATCAATGCTCTTTGTCTCTATATTTCCGATAAAAAGGACGTTTCTCCTTATGAAGTAGAAGTTGAATTGTTATTCGATGATGACTATGGCTTCTCTGCTGAATCTCATGTGTTAGGCCGAAAGCAAATCTTAACGACGGTTAATATGATTGAGGCGATTCGTTTTTGGCTTGATACAGAACTCAATGTCGATCCGTTTGCGGCAGGAATTGAGTTAGTGCTTGATGAAGATGAGGGAATTATTGCTTGGGTGAGATAACAAAACATCCCGCTGTCCATGGACAGCGGGATGTTTTGTTATTTTCTCATTCATTTTCTTTCCACTGCACAAAAGAATTACCGACAGCTAAATGCACAGCATTGCGGCCACTTTCTTTGGAAGAGTAAAGGGCTTGATCTGCTTCTTGCAAAAGCTGATCCATTGTATCAGCAGCCGTCCTCATTTCCGTTACTCCGAAACTGGCAGTGACTGCAAGCGGACCCTTATCTGTCTCTAAAGGGGAAGCGGTGAGATGGGCACGAATCTTTTCCGCTCTTCTGCCAGCCTCATGAATAGCTGTATACGGCAAGCAAATAACAAATTCCTCTCCACCATAACGGCCGAAAACATCTGTTGGCTGCAGGTGCTTTTTACAGATCGATACGACGTGACAAATCGCCGAATCGCCGATACTGTGACCGTAGCGATCGTTGATTTTCTTAAAGTAATCAATGTCAAAAAGAAGAATAGACAATGGTTTCTCATTTTCGATAGCTTGCTGCATGCATTCTTGGCTTTCCACGATAAAATAGGATCGGTTATAAATTTGGGTTAGTCCATCTGTATAAGCGAGTTTTTTTAACTGGTCTTCAAGTGTTTTCTGAGCGGTAATATCACTCAGAACGATAATATGGCCAATCATTTTCTTCTTATCGTTGAACATGGGAGTGACACGCACATGATAGCATTTGTGAGTTTCTTTGTTTATCCACTCAAACTCTTGCTCTTCTTTTTGATTATCATATTGGTAGGGAATCGCCTGATTTTCTTCCCTCAAAATAGCTTCAATGTTTTTTCCAATACTTGAAGAATTCAGTTGTGAAAGAATACTTTCAGCTGCTTGGTTATAATCGATAATTTGGTGAGCTGAGTTAATGACAACGACCCCATCTCGCATGCTTTCAAACACCCGGTCCCTTGCTATTGGGGCTAGAATAAGCAGCTTAGAGGAAAAGATAGCCCAAAGATACAGGGCAGAAGTGAGACACATCACAATGGGTACAGGGTCCATCCCATGTGGTGAAAGCCCGATTAAATATAAAAAGGAAGCCATCATCGGGAGAATTAAACCTAATAATAAAGGTATAATTTGTTTCCAGTACACGTCTTTTGTCCGCTTCCAGTACCATAATAAAATGCAAGCGCCAAGCAAAAGACAGCCAAACGTATAGCTGCCATGGATAATATACCAAGGACCAACGACAATATCGGCTAGCACTGCACCCTCCTCTGGGCGCAAATAAATGGAACGGTACAGCAGATGGTGGAAATCATTTGTGAAAGAGATAAGAGAAGTGAGAGTTGGAATAAGAAATAAAAATAAAAGTGTTTTTCTTTTTACAAACGCTTCTAATCCAGCATACTTCAAAATTAAAACGAGACAGGTTGGAGCAATAAAAGGCAATCCCACGTATTGAACCTTCAGCCAAAGCGTAATTTCAGTGAGATTCCTGCTTGCCAGTTCAAAGGCATGGCCGAATACGTAAATGGCGGAAAGACATGACATGAGAATAAAGGTCGTACTGCTAGAGGATACGTCTCTTTTCGTGTAGGCATAGATGGCTAATAGAATAGATAAAACCCCTGACACAGAAACAATGACAACATAACGGAAGATTTCTAAATTCATCGCGCAGCTCCGAAGGTTAAATAAACGGTATTTTTTCAATAGACTTGGATATTATAACAAATTTTTTGTTTGTTCAGATTGAAAAGTTTGAAAATAAACTTGTTTTTTTATGAGTCATTTTTAATAAATATGTTACTATAGAACTATATAAATGTAATAGAATGTATATTGAAAAGCAAAAACCAATTTATTTAGCATGAATACATAGACTGGCCATATTTATAGAGTATGTTTTGAATAAGTAGGAGTGTTGTCATTGAATGCTGTGATTCAATCAAGTCTTTCCAACATTGCGATTATTTTCTTTATGCATTTATGTATCACCATATTGCTTCATAATAGAGAAAATCTTTCCCGATACTTTGCTATCGGGATTATTAGTGTTGTGTCTTTTGCTGTTATCCTATTGTTTTATTTGCCGATTACGTATGGTGGGTATCATTTTGATTTGCGATTAGTTCCGCTTGTGTTTTTAACGGTTAAATGGGGCTGGAGATTTGCCCTTCCAGCTTTAGTTATAACAGGTGCATGGCGTCTGGGGATAGGCGGGCCTGGAGCTGTTCCTGGTGTGGTGTTCGGCATGGTGCTTCCGGTGTTTTATTCTTTCTTATTCAATAAGGGAGAGCAGTCTAAGCTGGATTCGATTACGCTAGTTTATTTAGTAGTCGGCTCATGGCTGATTTCCGATTTGCCTATTATTATGATGGTGCCGGATGGGTGGAATGTATTTAAAGATATTACGTTTTTTCGCTTTTCCTTTTTTATGTTAATAGCGTTTACTTTAAATTTCTTTATTAACAGTGCAGAAAAAGAACTGGATATAAAAGAAAAGCTCCAATATTACGCCCGCCATGATCCGTTGACAGGGCTATATAACATCCGGTTCTTTGAAGAAAAAATAGCTTCTTATTCAGCATCAGATAAAAAAATGTATATCGCTATGATCGACATTGATTTCTTTAAAGCGATCAATGATACGCATGGGCATGTAAACGGCGATAAAGTTTTAAAAGATGTGGCAGCTGTCATAAGTGAAGAGGCGGCGTGCTATCCTGCAAAAAAGATGGTTGCCGGCCGGTACGGAGGAGAGGAATTTATTCTTTTTGCGATGGTGGATAAGAAGGAAGAGATGGAAAAAACGGTCGAATCAATTCGTGAGAAAGTAGAGAGAACGACTTTCTATACCGAAAATAAGAAACACGAGATTACCTTAACCATTTCTATCGGGGTATGCAGTCTTCCGGTCTTTTCTATGCTGCATGAAGCGATCAACCTGGCAGATCATTCTCTTTACGAGTCGAAGAAAAATGGCCGGAACCAAATTCATTACACAGAATTAAAAGAGAGGCGGTAAAAGGAATAACAAAGAAATTCTTTCTGATGATGGCTGGAAGAAAGCAGACAGACGGACAATGCTAGATTGGCAATAAAGATGGTGCTATGATATTTCTGTGCTTATTATATGTACTGGAGGGTTTTGAATGTTGACGATTAAGGAAATTGCTGAAATGGCGAAGGTCTCAAGATCGACGGTTTCGCGTGTATTGAACGATTCAGGATATGTAAGTGAAGAAGCGCGGCGCCGTGTTCTAGCGGTTATTGAAGAGACAGGCTACATGCCTAGTCAGCATGCAAAGGCACTTCGGACAAAGAAAACGAAAGTTATTGGCGTTATTCTCCCAAAAATCAGCACGGAAACATCAGGGCGCGTCGTAAATGGAATAAACGAGGTACTTCAAGATCAAGGGTACCACATTTTATTAACGGCAACGAACCTTGACTACCAAAAAGAGATCGAATACTTGCGTTTATTAAAGAGCAGGCAGGTGGATGGAATTATTTTAATAGCTACTACGGTCAATGCAGAATTGATAGCAGAAATCCATCAGCTTAACATGCCTTTTGTAGCCATCGGCCAGGACATTCCGAAAGCATCAAGTGTCACATTTGACGATTATCATGCAGCGAAAGAAATGACGAATTATCTTATTCGTAAAGGATATAAGAATATTGCCTTCATCGGAGTAGACGAATCTGATCCAGCAGTGGGGATTCATCGTAAGCAGGGATTTATGGCGGCGATGAAAGAAGCTAAACTTACGATTCACAAGGAATGGATGGGACAGGCAAACTTCACTATTCCATCTGGCTTTGAGGCGATGAAGAGGATTATCCGAAACTCTCCTGAGAACCTCCGTCCGGATGCGGTTTTTGCGGTGACGGATCGGATCGCTATTGGGGCCATGCAATATTTAAAAAAAGCTGGCTGCATAGTTCCTCAAGAAATGGCTGTAGCGGGAATCGGTGCGGCTGATATTTCTAAGTACATTGATCCTGCATTAACGACGATAGACTTTGAGAATGAACGGGCAGGAAGAAAAGCAGCCGTGATACTTCTAGAAAAAATCGAAAGCTATAGCGAACAACAGAAAAAAGTTGTTTTAAATTATAGAGTCATCGAAGGAGATAGTGTATAATTGAGTGTGAAATCGATTTCACACTCTTTCATGAATCCTTTCTTTGGTCTTAGATGACCTTGATAAAGGGGGATTTAATGGTGGTTTTATTGCAATCGCTTTCATTGCATGAAGCTGATTTTATTTTTTAACCCTTGTGGTATCGATTCCATACGGAGATTAACTTTACTTAATTAGGGTATGAGTGACTAAAAAAGGGGTGTAAAAATATGGATGTAGACCGCCGCATTGCTGTAGAAATTATCGAGGCCGTTGGTGGAAAAGGAAATATTATGTCGGCTGCTCATTGTGCCACACGCTTAAGAATCATGGTAAAAGACAAAGAGAAAATTGACCAGAACCGAGTAGAGCATATTGAAAAAGTCAAGGGAGCCTTTTTTAATTCTGGTCAATATCAAGTGATCCTCGGAACGGGAACGGTGAACAAAATTTATGAAGAGGTGATCAAACTAGGCGTTGAGGGCTCCTCAAAGGGAGAGCAGACAAAAGAAGCGGCCAAGAGCGGCAGTGCTTTCCAAAGAGCTATTCGTTCATTTGGCGACGTATTCGTTCCGATTATTCCAGCTCTTGTAGCAACAGGCTTGTTTATGGGCGTTCGTGGGTTAGTCATGCAGGAACAAATACTTTCCCTCTTTGGAATCACTCCAGATCATGTTCCAGATAACTTTATTTTATTTACACAAGTATTAACAGATACAGCTTTTATTTTCCTGCCAGCTCTCGTTGCCTGGTCTACATTCAGGGTATTTGGCGGATCGCCGATTATTGGCTTAGTTTTAGGATTAATGCTCGTCAGTCCCTCCCTGCCGAATGCTTGGGAAGTGGCCGGCGGACAGGCAGAAGCGATTAAGTTCTTTGGATTTATTCCTGTTGTCGGCTATCAAGGCTCTGTGCTGCCGGCTTTTATCACGGGAATTGTTGGGGCAAAGCTTGAGCAGCAAATTCGAAAACGTGTCCCCGATACGTTTGATTTAATCGTTACCCCTTTTTTAACGTTACTTGTCATGATTGTTTTAGCCTTATTCATCATTGGCCCTATTTTCCATAGTGTCGAGGAAGTGATGCTGCATGCAACAGTAGCTGTTTTAAAATGGCCATTTGGAATTAGCGGGTTCATTATTGGTTTCCTCAATCAAATGATTGTTATTACAGGAGTCCATCACGTCTTTAACTTATTAGAAATTCAACTGCTCGAAAAATTTGGAAACAATCCGTACAACGCTATCGTCACATGTTCGGTCGCCGCACAAGGCGGAGCCGCTTTTGCGGTTGGACTAAAAACAAAGTCTAAGAAATTAAAAGCATTAGCCCTTCCATCGTCTTTATCCGCTTTGTTAGGAATTACAGAACCGGCCATTTTCGGGGTTAATTTGCGCTATTTCAAACCATTTGTAATGGGATTGATCGGCGGCGGTGCAGGTGGATTTTTTGCCTCAATCTTTGGATTAAAAGGAACGGGGATGGCTATTACAGTTATTCCGGGAACGCTTCTTTACTTGAATGGACAAATCGTTCTTTATTTGCTCGTTAACCTCATCGCCATTGCCGTTGCGTTTATTTTAACTTGGTTGTTTGGCTTTCATGATAAAATGCTAAAAAACCAAGAATGATTGCGGCTATTGCGATCAGCAAAGGAGAAGGTGCGTATGAAAACTGGACTTATGACGCTTGGCGAGGCTTTGATCGACTTTATTCCAATGGATGCTGAAAATAAGACGTATATAAAGAGCCCTGGCGGTGCTCCTGCCAATGTGGCGGTGGGCGCTGCCCGTTTAGGGATGACTTCCGCTTTCATTGGGAAGCTAGGGAAAGATGTGCTGGGGACTTTTTTGAAAGAAACATTGCAGGAGTATGGAGTAAGTGTTTCATCTCTCATTTTGACAGAATCCTATCGCACGGGCCTTGTGTTCGTCGCATTGGAGGAAGACGGAGAGCGCAGCTTCAGCTTTTATATAAAGGACAGTGCCGATTTCTTTTTAGAAGAAGCCGAGATAAAAGAAGACCTATTTATGGATCATAAAATCTTTCACTTTGGTACGATTTCGCTTTTAAGAGAACCGGTGAGAACGGCTACAGAGAAAGCGCTGTTTTACGCCAAAAAGCATGGAATGATTATTTCATTCGATCCGAATGTGCGTCTAACTCTTTGGAAAGATGAAGAGCTTCTTAGACATACGGTCTTAGCCATACTGCCGAAAGTAGATGTGTTAAAGCTGTCCGAGGAAGAATTATTGTTTTTATCCGGGGACACGAAGACAGAAGTCATTGAACAATGGATCAAAGAATATAACCTTTCGCTCGTCTGTTTAACGAAAGGAGCACAGGGAAGCATCGTCTTTACGAAAGGCGGTTTTGTGGAAGTGGAAGCTTTAAGAGTGAAAGCCATTGATACGACTGGAGCTGGAGATGCCTTCGTATCCGCCTTGCTATATTGTCTGAACGAGCGGACAGAGGAACTTTCTTTTCTCACACTTGAAGAAGCAGCTGAGATGGCTCGCTTTGCTTCTGTCTCAGGAGGGCTGGCTGCCTCGCAAAAAGGGGCCATGACGGCGCTGCCTGTACTGCCTGATGTTCAGAAAATAATCGGAGAGAACAGGAGTATAGAATGAATCAACAAGAATGGCTTCACCAAGTTGCTGCAAAAGTAAAAGAAAACGAGGAAAATCGAAAGAAAGACCCGCATCGCCTTCTTTTTCATTTGATGCCGCCAGTAGGATTGTTAAATGATCCAAACGGGCTGATTCAATACAAAGGAAAATATCATGTTTTCTACCAATGGAATCCATTTGCCACATCGCACGGTCCAAAATGTTGGGGTCATTATTCTTCTGGCGATCTAGTGCACTGGGAAGAACAGCCTCCAGCTCTGATGCCAACTGAATGGTATGACAAAAACGGCTGTTACTCAGGCAGTGCGATTGAAGAAGCGGGAAAGTTACTATTGTTTTATACAGGGAATGTGAAAAAGGGAGAACAGCGGGAAACATATCAATGTATAGCTGTTTCGGATAATGGGATTCATTTCGAGAAAGAAGGGCCGGTTATTTTGCTGCCTGCCGGTTTTACGGCTCATTTTCGTGACCCGAAGGTGTGGAAAACAAATGGCAGCTGGTACATGGTCGTAGGTGCACAAACGGTTAAAGAAGAAGGAGTGGTCGTGCTTTTTTCTTCATTAGATTTGAAAAAATGGCACTATAAAGGTCCTATTGCAGGGAGCTGCATGAACGGTTTAGGTCATTTCGGATATATGTGGGAGTGCCCGGATTTCTTTCAACTGGATGACAAAGATATTTTACTAGTCTCTCCCCAAGGATTAAAGCCGGATGGCTATCGTTATCAAAATCTGTTTCAATCTGGTTATTTCATCGGAGAATGGAAGGAAGGAACGATCGAATTTACTCATGGAGAGTTTTGGGAGCTTGATCACGGGTTCGATTTTTATGCCGCCCAGACATTTAAAGATGAAAAGGGAAGACGCATTATGATTGGCTGGATGGGGATAACGGATGAACAGGAATCCTTCCAGCCAACGATTAAAAAAGGCTGGGTTCATGCGTTAACGATTCCGCGTGAATTAGTTTTGGAAGGAACAAAGCTTTTGCAAAAGCCTGTTGCAGAATTAATGAAGCTGCGGAGAAAAGAGACATTTCATGGCCGTGTTTCTTTAGGAGTGAACGGAAAGACATGGGATGGGATATGTGAAGAGGCTAGCGAGATCAAGGTACAATTTGATAACTTGGGTGGAGAAAAGATAGAAATCGAGATTCGTGGCAATGTCACTCTCCTTTTTTGTCCGATCAAAAAGCTGTTTACATTAACGAGAAAATCCTATAAAGACGGAGCGGTTGAAAGCCGGTCTTGTGAGTTGCTGCGATTAGAAGATGTGCATATTTTTCTCGATACAAGTTCGCTAGAGGTTTTTATAAACGGAGGACAAGAAGTATTTACAGCTAGATTTTTTGCGGATCCAGAAGAACGATCTATTGTTTTTAAAACAAATGGACGAGCCAATCTTTTTATTCAGAAATGGAAGCTGGGAAATTAAATCATGATTAAAAGATGGAGGGGTGGAGATGTTTAAGAAGTTATTTGGCAAGAAAGAGGCCGCCTCAGAGACGATTAGTGTGTATGCTCCTGTAAGCGGTCGGTTTATTCCTCTTGAAGAAGTACAGGACCCCGTTTTTGCGCAAAAAATGATGGGGGATGGCGTAGCGATCGAACCATCTGAAGGAACCATTGTATCACCGATAAAGGGAGAGGTAGTGTTAGTATTCCCAACCAAGCATGCCATTGGGCTTAAAGCGGAAAACGACGCAGAGCTATTAGTCCATATTGGGCTTGATACGGTAATAATGAATGGGGAAGGATTTACACTTCATGTAGCAGAAGGGGAGGAAGTAGCGCCTGGCGACAAATTAGTGACGTTTGATCTAGAGTTAGTGAAGTTAAAAGCAAAAAGTGCTATTACTCCTGTTGTTATTACCAATAGTGATAACATACAAGATATTGAAAAGAAAGAGTCCGATGAAGTAGTGAGCGGTCAAAGTGAAATAATGATCGTCACTTCCTCTTAAGGGATAAAAGGTCTATAAAAAGAAGATTTTAAAAGCAACTGCTGACAAATGGCGGTTGTTTTTTTGTTGTGTTGGAGTAACATGTATTTTGATTATTGGAGTTATCGTTCGAAAAAATGATATGATTTATAAAGGAAAGAAAACGAACGCATTGATTTGGACTAAAATGCAGTCATAGAGGTGGAAGGCGAATGAGCAAGATTGATGATCAGCTTTATCATTATTTAGTAGATAATTCAAATGCCATTACAGATGCCTGGCTGGCAATGAGAGACGAGAAGGCAGGATCTGTTTACTCAGCGGATGCCGATCCATCTGTAGAACAGTTGCTTCGGCAGCAAAATCGCTTAACGAATCACACGGTGGCGAGCATTCTTCTCGAAGACAAGGAAAACTTTACGCGACAAAAAGAGAAATGGGCTCGGGAAGTAGCTGAGAGCAGAGTATCGAGCAATACGCCGATTCACGAAGTGCAGGTTGCGCTCAATTCGGGGAGAAGAGCGTATTGGGGTTTTGTGGAGAAATTTGTAGAGCAAAATAGAAATGAAGTGACATATGAAGATATTTTAAGATGGGGGAATGTTATTCACTCGGCATTTGACGGGCTGAACATTCTGTTCTCTGAAAAGTATTTTGATCTCATGATGAGCAGGCTTTCAGCTCAGCAAAGTTTGATCGAAGAGCTAGGTTCTCCCGTTATTCCGATTACGGCTTCTACAGGAATATTGCCTTTAGTTGGTGATATTGATACATTGCGCGCTAAAAATATATTAGAGCGAATTCCTAAAAAGTGTGTAGACGCTGGCATTGCTCATTTATTTATTGATCTATCGGGTGTGTCGATCATTGATACGATGGTGGCTCATCAGATCTTCCAAATTATCCAAGTGTTGAAATTATTAGGTATCCAGTCAACTATGACTGGAATCCGTCCAGAAATTGCCCAAACGGCTGTGCAATTGGGAATCGATTTTTCCGGCATCGACTCTTTTAGCTCCTTGCAGCAAATACTAGGAAAACACTCTCTTAAAGAACTCGATGAGTGAAGGATGAAACGAATAAAAGATTGGTCAGCATAAACAATGAGTTCGGAGCGATCAACAGAAGCAGCTGAAAACCTATCTTGAGAAGGGCCAAGTTTTTGGGTGAATAAGGAGGGCGTGTATGCTAATAGCAGGGCAAAGAGATATGCAGCAAATGGACCAGTATACGATAGAAACCATTGGGCTGCCCGGTGTCGTGTTAATGGAAAACGCTGGAGCAAAAGTGGTCGAAGAAGTTTTGAACGTTTCGACTTGCAAACAGCCGAAAGTCATTGTACTAGCTGGTGGAGGAAATAATGGTGGAGATGGGTTTGTCATTGCCCGGAGGCTGTTTGACACGGGGGTAACGGTTCTTCTCTGTTTAGTGGTGGATCCTGAGCGGTTGAAGGGTGATGCAAAGGTTCATTTCCATGTTTACACGAACCGCAAGTTGCCTGTTTTTTATTTGCATGAGCAGTCATTACCAGAACTTCAAAGTCACTTAAACGAAGCGGACATCATTGTAGACGCTCTGTTAGGAACAGGAGTAGATGGGCCGCTAAGAGAGCCTTTTCATCAAGTCATTTCGCTAGTTAATGAACAGGCAGGAAAGAAAGAGATTTTTTCTGTTGATATTCCGTCAGGTTTAAATAGCGACACTGGAAAAGCAGAAGGAGCAGCTGTACAAGCTTCAAAGACAATCAGCTTTGTCTTTCCGAAAAAGGGTTTTTTCCTGCAAGATGGTCCAACGTACATTGGTGAGTGGAAGGCGGTTGATATTTCTGTTCCATCTTCAGCGGCGAAGACTCTGGGGCTTTCGCTGCCAAAGCTGATAACTGAAGCCTTTGTTAAAGCTTCTATACCGTTGCGTCCTCCGAATGGTCATAAGGGAACGTTCGGTCATGTTCTAGTCGTAGGGGGATCTCGCCAATACGTGGGTGCTCCTGTTTTTTCTGCTGCATCAGCTTTACATAGCGGGACAGGGTTAGTGACGCTGGCTGTCCCGGAGAGTATCTATTCCATGATGGCGGCTCAGCATCCAGAAGTATTATTTTTACCATTACCGGAGAAGGATGGCCACTTTGCAGAACAGGCTATTAGTGAACTGGTACCGCGTCTTCATGAATTCGACAGCATAGCGGTTGGGCCTGGCATGAGCCGGTTTCCCGACGGTGAGAAATGGATGAAAGAATGGATGGCGTCGCTGCACGGGCAGCCGGTCGTCATAGACGCTGACGGTTTGTATTTAATTAGAAATCAATTGGATCTAGTAAGGCAATATGAAGGGGATGTTATTTTTACTCCTCATCCCGGTGAAATGGCTAGTTTATTAAATATGAGCGTCAAAGAGGTAGAGGCCGACCGTATAGGCATCGCTCGCTGGTTTGCCCGGGAGCATCAGCTCTATTTGTTATTAAAAGGCCACCGCTCTATTATTGCTGCACCGGATGGAGAAGTTTATGTCAATCCATATGGCAACAGTGCGCTTGGGAAAGGGGGCAGCGGTGATGTGCTGACAGGGCTTATTGCTTCTTTCCTTGCCCAGGGAGCGCCTCCTTCAGATGCCCTCATTTCAGCAAGCTATTTGCATGCGAGAGCTGGTGAGGAAAGGGCGAAAGTATTGTCCCATTACGGAGTTATGCCGTTTGATATCATGGATGGAATACGCGGGCTGCTTAGAGAATACGAGCGGGGCTTATAAAACAAGAAGGGTGCGCTAAAGTTTTTTCTTTAACGCACCCTTCTTTATAGTTAACAGAACGTATCAGACGATTTTGGATTTTTTAATCCGAAAAGCGGACGAATAAACAAAGCAGCATATGTGCCAAGCATCGCCATAACTGCCCAAACCCAGCCATGAAGACTGAAGGAAGCGATACCGCCAAAGTAGGCACCAATGTTACAGCCAAAGGCAAGACGTGCGCCGTAGCCCATTAACAATCCGCCGACAATAGCGGCAGCGGCCACTTTCGGTTGAATTTTCTTCGGTTTAAACGTCCCTTGGAAGGAAGCCGAAATAAAAGCGCCTAAAATAATGCCGAAATTCATGACACTTGTAGAATCGGCCAGAACAGTTTGTTTCAGTGCTTCACCGTTAGGGCCTGAGAAGAATCCCCAGCTGGATACATCTGCTCCCATCGCCATCAGGGCTTTTCCACCCCAAAGCGCAAAAGCAGAAGTAATGCCCCATGGGTTCCCTCTAACGGTTAACGTTAAGGCATTTAATAAAGCTAAAACGATGGCAGCGGTAATTAACGGCCAAGAGCCGCGAATCACTTTTTTCCAACCAGTGGTCGTCGGCAGCGGCTTCATCATTGGCGGGTTTTTCTTTTTCGCAATTTGTACCGTAATCCAATAAATCGCCGCAAATAAAATTAATTGCACAACTAGCGCTCCAAAATAACCGAGACCCGTTGATTCTGCTAAGGAAATCGGCGGCAATGACGGCGTATCCTCCATCCAAAAAGTAAAATGGTAAGCCCCGAGAACCGATCCCGTAATAAAAGCGAGAAGGGTTAAAATCATGGATGAAGCCCCGCCGCCTACTTGATACAGCGTTCCGGAAGCACAGCCATTTCCAAGCTGCATACCAACCCCGAAGATAAAGGCACCGAAAATCAAGCTTGTGCCTACTGGCGATACATAGCCAGCAGGAGTTATTCCTGTAAAGCTAAAGCCTGTTCCGAGTATAATTGCAAACAGGATAGAAGCCACGGCAAGCATAATCATATGAGCCTGCAATCCTTGGACATTCCCCACCGACATGAGCCGGCGGAAAGCAGAAGTAAACCCAAATCGTGCGTATAATAACGTAACACCAAGAGCAAGGCCAATGATAAATAATACTCCTTGTGTCCAGGTTGTCACGTTTACAATCACAGCAAGAAGAATAAGTGCTATAACAATCCCAGCTGACGCTAATGGTTTTTGCATCGGATTCAGCCGGGTAACGACCGTCGTTGATTTATGATCCCAATTCGGCGGCGTAGTCAAAGTTGTCTGTGTCATTCATTCCACCTCTTATCCTATTTAAATAGTTGGGATTAACAATATATATCATAACTCTTTTCTAGAGAAAAGTAAATAAAGTGCATAGACTATTGCTTCCTGAATTAATGAAAGACAGCTAGTTTTTTAATTTGTAAAAACATTCATTTGCAAGAGTTTGAATATTTAAACTTCAATAAATAATTATAATTATTCTAATTAAAGCCGATATAACATTTGGAGATCAGGATAAGAATACATGCTTACTGAGAAAAGAGATTATAAAAGAAAGTGGGTAGAGAATTGTCTCTCATGCGAGCAAATGAAAAGCTATTAAAACGGCAGGAGGTAGTCTAATAAAGACAAAAGAGAATATATTCGTTATAGAGTGTTTGGGAGGTTATCTAAGCACTGATCAGCAAGCAAGGCAATATATATAAATAATAGAGGGGTAAAAAATGAGTAGATTATTTCGTTTTAAGAGCATAAAAGGCAAAATGATAGCTGGATTTTCAGCAGTCATTTTTCTTGTTGTTTTACTGGGGCTTTATAACTATATGGTAATGAAAACCATTAATCAAAATGTTACGTCCATGGTGAACCAAGAGCTTCAACAGCTCACTGCGAACGATCAGATGGCCACTACAATGGCTAACAGAATTGCGACAGCTAGAGCTTATGTGCTGACTGGCAACGACGTGTACATAGATCGTTTTAATGAATACACAGAAGAAGGGAAACGTAACGAAGCAATTGTTAGAGAGCTTGGCGCTTCGGAAGAGTTTGACCGTCTAATTAAGAGTACGGTTGAGTGGCGGCAATTTGTTTCAGCGAACGTATTCGACGAGTATGATAAAGGTAATAAAGACATAGCCCGTCAAAATCTTATCAATTCAGAAAATCAAGTTCGCGAATTAATGGACGGCTATCAAAAACTAGCTAGTAACGAAAAAGACTCCATTAATAAGATGGGTCAGCAAATAATCGCCAGCGGCAAAAAGACAATGACGGTTATCACGATTATATCCCTTTTAGCTGCTGTGTTTAGTGGAGTCATCGCTCTTGTTACTGCCAATCTGATTTCTACTCCATTGAAGAAGGTGATGGAGCGAATGAAGGCTATTGCTGGCGGCGATTTAAGCCTTGAACCGCTGACCGCTAATACAAAGGATGAAGTAGGCCAGCTTGTACAGGCGACCAATGAGATGACTCATAATATGAGAAATTTGCTAAGACAAATCAACGTTGTTTCTGAAACCGTCACAAGCCAAAGTGAGGAGTTAACACAAGCCTCTAATGAAGTGAAGGTCGGAGCTGAGCAAGTTGCGGCGACAATGGAAGAGCTCGCTTCCGGAGCAGAGACCCAAGCGAACAGTGCGGGGAATTTAGCCTCTATTATGGAGACTTTTTCCGGAAAAGTGGAAGAAGCCAATGAAAATGGAGAACATATCGAAACTTACTCCGTTGATGTGTTAAACATGACGAATGAGGGCAATGAATTAATGAATTCCTCTACGACTCAAATGGCTAAAATTGATCGGATTGTACGAGATGCCGTTGAAAAAATGGAAAGTCTCGATCAGCAGTCTCAAGAAATTTCAAAATTAGTGTCTGTTATTAAGGATATCGCTAACCAAACGAATCTTCTTGCTTTAAATGCAGCGATTGAAGCGGCGAGGGCGGGCGAGCATGGTAAAGGGTTTGCTGTCGTAGCAGATGAAGTAAGAAAGCTTGCGGAGGAAGTCGGTGTTTCAGTCAATGACATTACAGGCTTCGTATCAAATATACAAAGTGAATCCAGCATTGTAGCGGAATCGTTAAAAATGGGTTATACAGAGGTTGAGCAAGGAACTGCCCAAATCAAAACGACTGGCGAAATGCTTAATAAAATTAGTTCTGCCGTAACAGAGATGGTGAGCAACATTCAAACGGTCTCTGCTAACTTGTCAGATATAGCAGCAAGTGCGCAGGAAATGAATGGCTCCGTTGAAGAAATCGCTTCGGTTGCAGAAGAGTCAGCTGCAGGGGTAGAAGAAACAGCGGCTTCTGCCCAACAGTCCAGCGCCACGATGGAAGAAGTCGCAGCCAGCTCGAAACAGCTCGCAGCATTAGCAGAAGAGATGAATGGGTTAGTCGGTCAGTTTAAAGTTTAAACAAGACAAGTACAAGCGGGCAGCAGAAAAGCTGCCCGCTTTAAGTGTTAAAGACTATGTAATATAGAATCAGTTTTTCTTCAATCGCTTTTTTAATAAAATGGTATAGAGTGATAAAACATAGACTGCCTATGAGCCCTCCTGCACATACATGAGAATAGACACGAGCAATGCAAAAAATATAGCGGGCCAGTGCCACCGAGGGAATGGAATCGATACAAATGCGGCAAATAGTCCGCAAATGACCAAAAATACGCCTTTATAAAACAGCAAGAGAAAAATGTTATTGAACAGTTTTCTCTTTATTTGCTGCTTCGACGTTTACCCGGCCTGAGAAAAATACAGCTCCCCCGCCCATATCAGCTACTCGATCAGGGGTCAAAGCATTGACGAGATGTTTCTTACCGAGAGCATCTGACCAGAGACCTTGGCTTACGACAACGCCAGGTAAAACTTGGTCACCTGTAGAAACGGTTAACTCACATTCTCCACGGTGATTCCACACACGGACAACTGTGCCGTCTTCGATTCCTAAACGATCTGCATTCTGTTGATTCATAAACAACTTAGGCGTTTTTTCAAGCTTTATATGTTTCTCGTTATTAGAAAACGTAGAGTTCAAGAAGTTATGATTTGGTGCCGGTACAAAGAGAAAAGGAAGATCGGATTCCTGCACTAACGGCTTATGCGTAGGAAGAGCCGGATGGCCGTCTGCTTCCATTTTTTTAGAGTATAATTCGATTTTACCGCTCGGTGTTGGTAAGTTTTTCAGTCGCTGATCTATATCTTTTGCTTTTACGAATCGCTTATTTCTAAGTTCTTCATACGTCACAACAGGGAAGTAAGGGTTAGATACATGACTTAACGCTTGTTCAATTAATTGTTCATCCGTATCTTTAAACTCTTGTTCGTCAAACCCCAACGCTTCTGCTAACAACCGGAATACATCGGGATTCGATTTGCTTTCTCCATAAGGCGCGATGACCGGTTCATGCAAATGAAGGTAATTGTGCCAGGAAGAAGTATAAAAGTCTGTGTTTTCAAAAGCAGAGGTTGCCGGTAAAACAATGTCAGCAAACATGGCTGTTTCGGTTAAAAAGAGATCATGAACGACCGTGAACAAGTCTTCCCGCGCTAATCCATCCCGTACTTTATTGGCCTCTGGCGCCACCACTGCCGGATTCGTGTTGTAAATAAAGAGTGAACGAATCGGCTTTTCCAACTCGAGCAGGGCTTTCCCCAGCAAATTCATATTAATGACCCGTGTTGGCTGCTTGAGAAGGTCTGGCCGCTGTAGCGCTTTTCGATTATATGTTAGATAACCAGAGCTAGACTTAACGGCGCCTCCGCCTCTTAGCAGCCATTGTCCTGTTAAAGCAGGCAGACAAGCAATCGTCCGCACAATCATCCCGCCGTTATCATGGTGCTGGAGGCCGTTTCCAATCCGGATCATAGATGGAGAAACCGTTCCGTACATCCGCGCTAACGTATAAATATCTTCTGCTGGAACACCGGTAATCGTAGAAACAGTCTGTGGATCATAGGCTCCTACATGCTTTTCAAGCTCTTCGTATCCAACTGTGTATTCTTGTAAAAATGAGCGGTTAACTAGGTTTTCCTTATAGAGAATGTGCATGATGCCTAGTGCAAGGGCGCCATCTGTTCCAGGAAGAACAGGGATGAACCAATCTGCCATCCGTCCTGTCTGGTTTTTATGCACGTCAATGACAATGATTTTTGCTCCATTTTTACGCGCTTTTTGTGCAATCATCATTTGATGCATGTTTGTGCTAACAGCATTGATGCCCCAAATGACGAATAGCTTTGTTTCTTTCATTTCTTCCGGATCGGTTCCATAGCTTCCACCCATTGTGTAACTAAACCCTACTGAGCCTGCAATATTACAGATCGTACGGTCAAGCTGGCTAGAACCGAGCCGATAAAAGAAACGGCGGTCCATTCCTTCCGCACTGAGTTTTCCCATATTTCCATAAAAACTGTAGGGGAGAATGGACTCGGCTCCTTCCTCATGAATCAGCTTTTTCCAACGAGTGGCAATCGTTTCAATCGCCTCCTGCCAGCTAATAGGAACAAACCTGCCTTCTCCTTTTTGTCCGATTCGTTTTAGAGGTGTTTTTATTCTTTTATCGTCATAAATGCGTTCACCCATATTTCTTACTTTGTTGCAAATAGCACCTTTCGTTATGGGATGTTCGGGATCGCCTTCAATTTTGGTGATTTTTCCATCTTTTTTATGTACGAGCAATCCGCATTGGTCCGGACAATCAAGCGAACAGACTGAGGGGACTACACCATTTTCTATCTTGATATAGGATTGCATATTTAGTATCCTCCGATCATATAGATTGCTTTTCTGATTATATCATAGTAACGGAACATTTAGAACGTTCAGAAAAATATTTAGGCTGAGGTTATGTATAAAATCGGTTATAGTCTTCAGTAGTTGAGTTTAGCAGTCTCCCAAGCACTAGTGGTACTGCAAAGAATCTGCTTGCCGCAAAAGATTCAAGCCTTCTCTTATTAAAAAATGATTGACACCCCTTCGAGAACGTGTCATAATCCTAGTGAAGTTATATGAATATAAAAAATAATAAATAAACTCTTATCAAGAGCAGGCGGAGGGATGAGCCCTATGAAGCCCGGCAACCGGCTTACTTTTAGCACGGTGCTAATTCTTACAGCAGTTCATGCTGAAAGATAAGAAGTTGTGTTTACCAAAACCTCTTCTTATTGGAGAGGTTTTTTGTGTTTATTTACGGAATGGGATTATAGAGTAAAAAGAAAGAAGTGAGGGCATCTTGAAGAAACCGGTTATATTTTGTGACTTTGATGGTACGGTGACGAAGAAAGACAACATCATTAGTATTATGAAACGGTTTGCTCCTCCTGAGTGGGAGAAGTGGAAAGATGGTGTGCTATCTCAATCTATCAGTATTCAGGAAGGCGTCGGGAATATGTTTGCCCTTCTTCCATCTTCTCTTCGACAAGAGATCATTGACTTTGTTTTAGAGACAGCAGAAATCAGAGAAGGGTTTGGCGAATTTGTACAGTATACAAAAAAACAAGGCATTCCTCTTTATATCGTCAGCGGAGGCATTGATTTTTTTGTAAAGCCAATGCTTGAACCATTTAGTGAAATTACAGGGTTATATTGCAATGAAGCAGATTTCAGTGGAGAGCATATTCATATTCGCTGGCCGCATGAGTGTGATCAGGAATGTCCGAATCAAAATTGTGGCTGTTGCAAGCCGGCTATCATTCGTAATACAGCGAATGCTGATCACTATACTATTGTAATCGGTGATTCTGTGACTGACTTTCAGGCAGCGAAGATTGCAGATTCAGTGATTGCAAGAGATTACTTGGCGGAAAAGTGCGAAGAGCTTTCTATTCCTTTTCAGCCCTTTGAAACATTTTATGATTGTATCAATATTTTAGAAAACTTAAATCTTAAATAAGCAGTTATACTTTCTATATAGCAGTGAATAAATTCGGAATGTTAGGAATAATGAAGGGGGAATTATGATGACAACTATTAAAATTCAAGGAACAAATGAAGTGATCGACAATCAAGAAGAAGTGATTGCCTTTTTGGACAAGCAAGATGTCATTTACGAGCATTGGGATATTTCTAAATTACCCGCTCATTTGCAAGAAAAGTATGTGTTGAATGATGAAGAAAAGCAAGAGATTTTAGCTGCTTTTGAAACGGAAATTAAAGATATTGCCGAGAGACGCGGATATAAAGCTTGGGACGTGATTTCCTTAGCAGATCACACTCCAAACTTGGAAGAGTTATTGAAAAACTTCCAGCGTGAGCATCATCATACAGATGATGAAGTCCGATTTATTGCAAGCGGACACGGCGTTTTTGTTATCCAAGGAAAGGACGGCCGATTCTTTGAGGTTCATTTAAATCCTGGAGATCTTATTTCGGTTCCTGAAAGTGTCCGCCATTACTTTACATTATCTGATGACCGTAAAGTAGTTGCTGTCCGTATTTTCGTAACAGAAGAAGGCTGGGTGCCAGTTTACTAAAAGAGAGTTTTGGAATGAATGAAGTTACAGAATGACAGAGGAGGGCATTTTATGGGTGTAACAGCTACTTATCTGTTCCCGTCGCATCCCGATCAAGAAAAAAAGGCAGAACAATATGCTTTAGGCCTGACAGTCGGTTCTTGGACAGATATTCCACATTTGGAGCGTCAGCAATTACAGAAAAATAAAGGGGAAGTTGTGTCAGTAGAAAAAGGAGAGGAAAAGGACACAGTAAAAATCCATTATCCATCCGCTAATTTTTCAGCCGATCTTCCCGCTATTTTGACAACCGTATATGGAAAGCTTTCTTTTTTTGAAGGCCATGAGTTAGTTGATCTAACATTTGATGATGAGCTTCTCCGCCAATTCCCTGGACCGCGCTTTGGGGTGAAGGGGGTCAGGGAGAAATTAAATCTATACGATCGTCCCTTGTTGATGGCTATTTTCAAAGGAGTGATAGGCAGAGATTTGTCTTTTTTCTCTTCTCAATTAGAAGACCTGCTGGCAGGAGGCATTGATCTGATTAAAGACGATGAAATTCTTTTTGAGAATGAGTTAACGCCTTTTGAAAAGAGAATCACAACAGCTAGAGAAATCATTAACCGTCATTATGAACATACAGGCCAGCGAGCTTTATATGCAGTGAATCTGTCGGGGAGATCAAATGAACTTCAGGAGAAAGCAGAGCGGGCGCAAGAACTAGGAGCGAATGCTTTATTGTTTAATGTGCATGCTTATGGATTGGACACATTGCAAGCGTTGCGTGAAAATGACAATATTTCTTTGCCTATTATGGCACATTCTGCTTTATCAGGCGTTCTAGCTGGACAGCCTGGCGGTGGCTACTCGTATTCCTTGCTTGTTGGAAAGCTAACGCGTCTAACCGGTGGAGATTTCTCCTTATTCCCAAGTCCATACGGGAATGTAGCGATCCCATCGTCTGATGCATTAGCGATTGGGCAGGCGCTTACGGAAGAAAATCGTTTTGAACAAACTTTCTCTGTGCCTTCTGCTGGGATTCATCCAGGAATGGTGCCGCAGTTGTTAAAAGATTTTGGCAGCGAGAGCTTGGTCATCAACGCAGGAGGAGGAGTCTTTGGACATCCAGATGGACCAATCAGCGGTGCCCAAGCTTTCCGAGCTGCGATTGATGCGAGTATAAATAATGTTTCCTTAACGGAAGCAGCTAAAACGTCAGAACCTTTAAAGCGTGCCATTGACCAATGGGGAATTGTCACGACTTCATAAAGTGATCCAAGCCATAAGCGGTTTCGTTTTTTTAATTTTTAGCTCCGTTACAGGTGAATATTATTTCTAAATGGTTGATTGGGGCAGAAAGCAAAGTGACTAGAGTGTAAATCAACATTTATTATTACCAGAGTCCTTTTTTAAAATAAAAGATATTGACAGTTTTGGATGAACGTGACATAATCCAAGTAAATTCATGAGAATAATAAATTTAATAACGAGATCTTATCAAGAGCAGGCGGAGGGATGAGCCCTATGAAGCCCGGCAACCGACTTTTTTAAGCACGGTGCTAATTCTCACAGCAGTCATGCTGAAAGATAAGAAGTTGTTTTTTCGAAAACCTCTTCTTATCGAAGAGGTTTTTTGTATAGAAAGGCAGGTTGATAAGAGTTGAGTATAGTGGTGACTCGGATTCATGAGTTGGCAGATATAAAAGAGGAACTGGCAGCACGCGACTGGTTCATGGGAACGAGCGGGAACTTGGCCATTAAAGTACAGGGTGAGCCGCTCCAATTTCTCGTAACGGCTAGCGGAAAAGATAAACGAAAAAAGACAAATGAAGATTTTTTGCTTGTTGATCAGGACGGAAATCCTGTAGGAGAAACGAATGTTAAGCCTTCTGCCGAGACTCTTCTCCATTGTGAAATCTATGGCAGGTCGAATGCGGGCTGCAGCCTTCACGTTCATACGATAGCGAACAACGTGATTTCGGAAATTTATGGCGATGAAGGAAAAGTTGTATTTAAAGGACAGGAACTGATTAAAGCTTTCGGCCGCTGGGAAGAAGATGCCGAGTGGGAAATTCCGATCATTCCTAATCACGCTGATATTCCAAAACTAGCAGCCGCTTTAGCCCCGTTTGTAGAAGAAGATAAGGGAGCCGTTCTCATCCGCAATCATGGAATCACAGCTTGGGGAAAGAACGCCTTTGAGGCTAAAAAAGTACTTGAAGCATGTGAGTTCTTGTTTCAATACGAGCTGGCGCTTCTGCAGGCAAAGGCAAATTTACAAATCATTAGGCAGAAATAATAGTAGACATAAAGAAATGGCGGGGGACAAATTGATTAAAAGAATGGAACATGTCGGAATCATGGTGAAGAACTTAGAAAAGTCCATTTCATTTTACACAGACATTATCGGTTTTCAGCTTTTGGGCCGCTTGGATCATCCGAACGGTCAAATTAAAATAGCCTTTATCGGAACAGAAGATAAAGAAGGAACCCAGATCGAACTGTTGGAAGGATATAATGATTCATTGCCTGTGGAAGGGAAAGTTCATCATCTTGCTTTAAAAGTGGAGGGCATTGAAAGTGAGATTGCAAGGTTGAAAGAGGCTGGTGTTCGTTTCATTGATAAAGAAATTACAACGCTGCCAAACGGCTCTCGTTACATGTTCTTTGAAGGACCGGATGGCGAATGGCTCGAATTGTTTGAAACTAATTAATTTACAGAAAGTAATAGGGGGATTTTTAAGATGATAAAGATAGCTAAAAAGTTAGCAGTATCAGGTTTAGCTTTAACATTGTTGCTGACGGGGTGTTCAACAGGCGAAAAAACGGCCTCCTCAGATGAAAAGAAACCAGGGAAAATTGAAAATGTGCCTGAACGATTCGCAAACGGAGAAGAAGTGAAAGTAAAAGTCATCCGGAAAATTGGCGGTGACGATCATACAGCTCAATTTTTAGCGGGTGCGAAAAAAGAGGGCGAAGATCTTGGATTTAAGGTGGATATCTTTACAGCGAACGGTGATACGGCTAAATTTCACGATGCCATTGAACAAGCTGCTAACCAAGATTATGACGGAGTGATTATCTCTCATGGGGACGATGCTGCAACTGTTGATGCGGTGAAAAAATTGAGAGAAAAAGATAAGAGTGTTGTTACGTTTGACTCGGTTGAGGATTTAAAACAAGTGGATGGTGTAACCTTAACATCTCAAGATGATAAAGCATTGGCTACCTTAAGCTTAGATCAATTAGTGAAGGATTTTAACGGGAAAGCCAACATTGCTTACCTTTGGGTAGATGGCTTCCCGCCAATGGTTCGCCGTAATGCGGTATATGAGGAAACATTAAAGAACAATCCGGGCATCAAAGAAGTGGAACGATTTGGTGTGGCCGCTGCTGATACGTCCGTTCAAACACAAAACGCGGTTCAGGCAATGTTGAAAAAGTATCCGAAAGGCAAGCTAGATGCGATTTATGCAACATGGGATGCCTTTGCTATCGGAGCAGCTCGTGCGATTAAAGAAGCAGGCCGTGATGAAGTGAAAATTTACGGAATTGATGTATCGAATGCAGATTTACAATTAATGCAGGAAAAAGGCAGTTCATGGAAGTACACAGCAGCAGTTGACCCGTCACTAATCGGGAAAATTGATATGAGAATTTTAGCAAAGAAATTGGCGGGAGAAGACACACCGCAAGAATATGCATTAGATGCAAGCTTAATCTCGCAAAAGGAATTATCTTCATCTAAAGAGCCGGTGAATATGGAGAGCTTAAAGAGCGTCGTGCCTAACTGGGGGAAATCAGCTGAGTTTGAAGAGGATTGGATGAAAACGTTGAAAGAACACTATTGAGAAGAGAGAGCATTCGCTTGATTTCTAGCGGATGCTTCCGTTTTTCTTCATGGCCATACCCATTTTATGAGAAGGGAACGAGTACGATGATTGAAATGAGAAATATCTCGATTGATTTCCCAGGGGTGGCGGCTTTAAAGAATGTGAATTTTCATGTGGAGAAGGGAAAAATTCATGCTCTGATTGGTGCCAACGGAGCGGGAAAATCCACATTAATGAAAGTGCTATCCGGAGCTTATGATCATTATCGAGGGGGCATTTATTTTCACGGGAAGGAAGCGGCTATCCGTTCTCCGAAAGAGGCGAAGCAATTAGGGATTCAAATGGTGTATCAAGAAGTGGATACGGCTCTTATTCCTTACTTAACTGTTGGTGAAAATATTATGCTCGAGAAAATGATTCACAGCATGGGGAAGAAGCAGCTAGTCAATTGGAAATCGCTTCACCGGCAGGCGGCGGATATTCTAGCGAGTTTGCATGTGGCTATTTCGACCCACAAGCGGGTGGATGAACTGACCCTGGCAGAAAAGCAAATGGTATTAATTGCCAGAGCGATTTCTGATCAATGTAAATGTTTGATATTGGATGAGCCGACAGCGCCATTAAGCCAGACGGAAACAGAAGAGCTGTTTCGGCTCATCCGTCTGCTAAAAGAAAAGGAAGTAGCCGTTATTTTTATCTCTCACCGATTGCCGGAGCTGTTTGCTATTTGCGAAGAGATCACGGTGATGAGAAACGGTGAGTTAGTCATGAAAGAAGAGACATCATGTACTTCTCCTAATGACGTCATTACCCAAATGCTTGGAAAAACATTAGACGAACAATATCCCCCTCATCAAGCTTCGATCGGAGACACGATTCTTGAGGTAAAGGGCCTGTCGGATGCGGGGATCGTAAAAAATTTGAACATACAAGTGAAAAAAGGCGAAATCGTGGGAATCGCCGGTCTTGTCGGTGCGGGCAAAACAGAAATTTGCCAGGCGCTATTCGGCGCTTCTTCACAAACAGCCGGTGAGATGATCGTTCATGGAAAAAAGGTGAACATCGCTTCTCCGTCTGATGCTGTACGACACGGAATTGTCCTCGTTCCGGAAGAAAGAAGAAAAGGGGGCATGGTCGTTTCTGAATCGGTGACGACCAATTTAACCGTTTCGAATATGAAACGATTTTCAAAGTTTTTCAGCTTAATTGATTTTAAGAAAGAGAAAAGAGAAGCAGAGAACATGGTGCAGAGGCTTGGGATCGTGACCCCATCTACAGAAGCAAAAGTGGCCAATTTATCGGGTGGAAACCAGCAAAAGGTTGTCATCGGCAAATGGTTAATGGGAGAAGCCGATATTTATATTTTTGATGAGCCGACAAAAGGGGTCGACGTTGGAGCGAAGCGAGAGATTTTTGGATTAATCACGGAGCTTGCTAAGCAAGGAAAAGGCGTCATCTATGCTTCAAGCGAGCTAGCCGATATTTTAGGCATGACCAATCGTGTCTATGTAGTGTATGACGGCGAGGTAGTGAAAGAGATGGAAACGGGTTCTGCGAACGAAGCCGAAATTTTATATTACTCAACAGGAGGAAGATAAATGGCTACAGAACAGACTATCGTAGTGAACAAGCAGCCTGTGAAAAAGCCTTTTCAGCTGTTTGACTGGTTATATAAGTACGGCACCATTGTAACGATCGGGATTTTGATCGCTGTTTTTACATGGGCCAATCCAGCCTTTATCGAAGGGGAAAATATCATCAACATTTTGCGGTCGATTTCGATTGTGACGATCATTGCGATTGGCGTGACCATCTCTCTATCTATCAATGGATTTGATCTTTCTGTCGGCTCGACTGCTTCTTTGGCAAATGCGATTGTGATTTCGATGTTCGTTTGGTATTCCCAGAATATCGTTGTGGCATTAGCTGCTGCATTAGCTGCTGCACTCGTTGTGGGGGCAGTGAATTCTTTGTTAATTGTGAAGTTTAAAATTCCAGATATGCTTACCACTTTAGCAATGATGTTCATTATTCAAGGAGTTGCTCTTACTTATACAAAAGGAGCTACGATCACACAAAACATGGTTATGCCAGATGGCACCTTCGCAATGGGAACGATTAGCCCGGTATTTGAAAAAATCGGCCAGGTGCCTTGGATCATTATCGTCATGGTCGTGGCGGTTATCCTTGTTCATATCTTCTTATCTTATACAAAGCATGGAAGATACATGTATATCATTGGTGGCAATCAGGAAGCGGCCAGGTTATCTGGAATTTCTGTTAATAAGTACAAAATGATCGCTTATTTGCTTTCAGCTGTTTGTGCAGCGATCGGAGGAACGGTGCTTGCTGCAAGGTTAATGACGGCAGAAATCAATGCAGGGGCTCCCTACTTAATGGACGCTGTAGCAGCTGCCTTTATCGGATTCGCAGTCTTCGGAGCAGGCAAGCCAAATGCGATCGGCACGTTTATTGGAGCTGTATTGATCGGAATTTTACAAAACGGTCTTGTGATGATGTCTGTTCCTTACTATGCAATGGACATCGTGAAAGGAGCCGTTTTAGCCTTTGCCCTTGGGTTGACTTATTATAAGCAAAAATAATGGAGGGGACTCACTTGAAAGATTTTACTTCAGCTTATTTTACGATGAATGAAGCGGATGTCGTGGAGTATGTGCAGAACAGATTGAGTGTTTTTAATGATGCTGCTGATTTGGAATGCCGTGAAATCGGGGATGGAAATTTAAATTATGTATTTAAAGTCGTTGATCGTAAAAGCGGCGAGTCCATTATTATTAAGCAGGCAGGACCTGTAGCCCGTATTTCAGATGCGTTTAAGGTGTCTCCAGACCGCAATCGAATTGAAAGTGAAATATTAGCATTACAAGGTGAACTGGCTCCTGGCTTTGTGCCAAAAGTGTATGCTTATGATCCGGTGATGAACTGCTGTGTGATGGATGATTTATCTGACCATGAAATTATGCGTTCAGCTCTCTTAAACTATAAAAAATTCCCGTTATTTGCTGATCATATTACGACCTTTCTTGCTCGTACTTTGCTGCTTACGTCAGATGTTGTCATGGGGCATAAAGAGAAGAAAGAGAGGGTCCAGCAATTTACGAACCCGGAGCTTTGTGAAATCACTGAAGATTTAGTTTATACAGAGCCGTTTTATGATTGCGAGCAAAATGACGTATTTGAAGGAACGAAAGAGTTTGCGCGTGAAGTAATTTGGAATGATGAAAAGCTTAAGCTGGAAACAGCAAAGCTGAAATTTGATTTTATGACGAAGGCCCAGTCTTTACTTCATGGCGATCTTCATACCGGTTCGATTTTTATAAAAGAAGATTCGACTAAAATCATCGACCCTGAGTTCGCCTTTTATGGCCCAGCTGGCTATGATATCGGGAATGTAGTGGCAAATCTGATCTTTGCTTATGTTCATGCTCACTATACAATAGAAGAAACAGAAGCAAGAGCAGATTATCTGCCATATTTAGAAGAGACAATCGTTCAAGTGGTTGAACTGTTTTCAGAGAAGTTTCTGCAGTTATGGAATGAGACGGCAACAGAACAGACAGCCACTCTTCCAAAATTTAAAGAGTGGTATTTAGAGTCTATTCTTGAAGATACAGCGGCTGTTACCGGGTTAGAATTGTGCCGCAGAGTTATCGGGATTGCCCACGTGAAGGACTTGACGTCGATTTCCGATGCGGAAAACCGGACAGCGGCCGAAAAAATTTGTTTAACAGCCGGAAAAACGTTTATTTTGGAACGGACAAGTATTCGAACAGGCGATGATTTTGTAAAGGTACTGCGCCGAAGTGTGAATCAGTTTAGTAAAGGGGAAATCAACGATGACAACACCAATAGCAGCCATTCAATCAGTACGGCTCGATGATGAAAATGATGTTCTCGTTCTTCTCGACCAAACCTTGCTGCCAAATGAAAAAGTCTTTTTACAACTTTCAACAGTAGAAGAGGTGTGGGATGCCATCTATCATTTAAAAGTGAGAGGAGCACCTGCTATCGGAATAGCGGCAGCTTACGGCATTTATTTAGGTGTGAAGCAGGTAAAAGCGGATACTTACGTGAAATTAGCGGCTGAATTTGAAAAAATTAAGCACTATTTAGCGTCCTCCCGTCCGACAGCTGTTAATCTCTTTTGGGCATTGAAGCGAATGGAAGATCGCCTGAAACAGGAAGCAGATAAGAGTATCGCTGAGATTAAGCAAGCGCTGAAGGAAGAAGCAGAAACGATTCGTGAAGAGGACGAACAAGTTTGCCTGGCGATTGGGGAACATGCGCTTTCCCTGCTGAAACCCGGCTGGGGGCTTCTAACGCATTGCAATGCCGGCACAATTGCCACAGCGAAATATGGCACAGCTTTAGCTCCTATCTATTTAGGGCAAGAGCGGGATTATCATTTCAGCGTATATGCTGACGAGACAAGGCCTCTTCTGCAGGGAGCGCGTCTGACTGCGTGGGAACTCCAGGAAGCGGGTGTTGATGTCACGCTTATTTGCGATAATATGGCGTCTATCGTAATGAAAGAAGGCAAGGTGCAAGCTGTATTGGTTGGATGTGACCGTGTAGCGGCAAATGGGGACACGGCTAATAAAATTGGAACTTCAGGCTTAGCGGTACTCGCAAAGCATTACGGAATTCCTTTTTACGTGTGTGCTCCGCTGTCGACAATTGATCTAGAGTGCGCATCAGGTGACGATATTCCAATCGAATTGAGAAAGTCGGAAGAAGTCAGCACCCAATGGTATGAAAAATCGATGGCTCCAGCAAACGTGAAAGTGTACAACCCAGCTTTTGACGTAACTGATCATGAGCTCATTACAGCCATTGTGACAGAAAAGGGAATTGCTTACGCTCCTTTTGAAAAGAGCTTAGCTGAATTGATGGGAAAAGAAGGATAAAAGAAAAAGGCGGACCTATGCAGGTTCGCTTTTTTCTGCGTTTAGGAGGTGTTTCTGGATAAATGGGTCGTCATTTTTATAAAGGATGCATTATTCCGGATAACTGGCTCTTAACTCCAGATAAATCATGAAACCTTCCAGATATATAGTGCATCACTCCGGATAAGCAGGAAAAGCCTGTCACTTTCAGTTGTTAGGAAAACGATAAAAGAGCAAAAAGCTGCACGAGGTCCTACTTATAGGCGGATAAATAGAATTTATTTAGCTGAAACTAATAAAATAGTCAATCGGTTTCTAAGAAATAGAAGAAAAGATGGTGATCATATGCCTTGCTATTCAAGTGATAAACTAAATGCACTCGTAAAAGAAGCAAAGAAATATACAGCACAAGGAAAGGTAGCGGATTACATTCCAGCGCTAAAGAAAGAAAATCCGCACGACCTGTCAGCTGCTATTTTTCACCCTGATGGAAGATGCATTTCTGCAGGAGATGTGGATCAGAAAATCACGCTGCAAAGTATCTCTAAAGTGCTTACTCTCGCCCTTGCTCTCATGGACTATGGAGAAGAACAGGTTTTTGAAAAGGTCGGTTATGAGCCGACCGGCGATCCTTATAATTCCATTGTCAAATTGGAATTATACAATCCTTCCAAGCCGCTTAACCCGATGATTAACGCCGGCGCATTAGCTGTTACAAGCATGATTAAAGGAGAAACAATTGAAAATAGGCTCGAACGCATCTTAAATTTTGTACAAAAATTAGCAGGTCACCGAAAGATCGGTTATTCACAAGAGGTTGCCGATTCAGAGTTCAAGACAGCTTACCTTAATCGGGCACTGTGCTACTTTATGATGGAACATAGAATTATTGAGGAAGAGGTAGAAGGACTTTTAGAGCTTTATACGAAACAATGTGCGATCGAAATGACTTGCTTGGATTTGGCGAGAATCGGGCTGGTGTTCGCCATGGATGGGGCTGATCCTTTTACGAAGGAGCCATTAATCCCGAGAGACATCGTGAGAATATGCAAAACGTTTATGGTGACGTGCGGGATGTACAATGCAGCGGGGGAATTCGCCGTCAGAATCGGCATTCCAGCTAAAAGCGGTGTGTCGGGCGGGATTATGGGCATCGTGCCTAACCGCTTTGGCATTGGTATCTTTGGTCCTGCTCTTGATGAAAAAGGAAATAGCATAGCAGGGTTAAAATTATTAGAGATGCTTTCGGAGAAGTATTCATTGAGTATGTTTTAATTGTTTAATCAAAAAAAGCAGGCACGTGAAAGCTGCCTGCTTCTAGTCATGTCTTTCTTTCTCGCTGTATAAAGGAAGAGGGATCTAAAAATTTCATGCAAGAAAGGCTGCTAGTGAGGAAAGCTTACTTTCTCTCTTGTAAATCTGACACTTATTAACAGCTAAGGCTTTATTCGAAAGTTTTCATATAGTATGATGGTTTTGGGGATAAAGTCTCATTTATGCAGGGGGATTACATAGGGTGAAAAAAAGTATACGGTTTAAAATGGTTAGCATCTTTTCGGCAGTTGTATTGCTAGTATGTTTGATTATTTCTTATCTTAGTTATGTTTCTTCTATCGACCTAGTTGAAGATTCTATGAGCGATACAGCTGGGAATATTGCTAAGCAAGCAACGAAAGTGATTGACGTAAATAAATATGAAAAAGAGATATCAATAGCGTCCGGGGAAAATGCCTACTATAGAGAATTACGTACAGAACTTAATGATATAAGAGAAAAAACTGGATTGACATATCTATATACGATGTCTCGCGAAAAAAATGCTAATGGTTACGACTACTTTTATATGGTGGATGGCATGCCGCTGGGAAATGAGGAAGCCTCGCAGTTAGGTGATAAAGAGGACCCAACTGTTTATCCTAATATTGTAAAAACATTTGAGACGGGGAAGATGCAAGTTGAAATATCAAATACGAAAGAGTACGGGGCGCTGATCACCACGTATGTCCCATTAAAGTCCGCCTCTGGAAAAGTCATCGGAATTGTAGGGGCTGATTTAAATGCTTCTCAAGTTTACACTTCGATGGATACATACAAAAAGAAGATCATCGAGTCTACCCTTATTATTTTAGCCATCACGATCATCCTTGTTTATGTACTGAGTCACTATTTAGTCAAGCCATTAAAGGATTTAACGAATGAAGTAGTGAAAGTGGGAAATGGAGATTTATCTATTACACTTCCATCAGAGCGGAAGGATGAAATTGGTGTTTTAACGACAGCCTTCCAGCAAATGATGAATGATCTAAAGAAAATTATTCAAGGGATCGATGATAATTCGATTAAGTTAGTGGATGCTTCCAATCAGTTAGTAGATGGCACAAATGAGGTAAAAGAAAGCAATCATCAAATTGCCACAACAATGAATGAATTGTCGGGCGGAGCAGATGAGCAAGCTAATTTCGCTAATCAAGTATCTCAATCCATGCAAAGCTTTACTAACCAAGTTCATGAGGCAAGCGATCAGGGGGTGGAGCTTAACCGTTCTTCCCATGAGGTGATAGAATTAACTGCTAATGGCTATTCTTTAATGAATGAATCTGAAAAGCAAATGGAGACGATCCATCAAGGGGTAATGGAATCAATTGAGAAAGTGAAGGGATTAGACCTGCAATCAAAAGAAATCTCTAAGCTCGTTCAAGTAATTCAACAAATTGCTGATCAAACTAACCTGCTGGCACTAAATGCTGCAATAGAAGCAGCGCGTGCAGGGGAACATGGGAAAGGCTTCTCTGTTGTAGCCGAAGAAGTCCGGAAGCTAGCGGAGCAGGTATCAGGCTCTATCGGCAGCATTATTGGGATTGTGGAAGATTTGCAACAGGAATCTAATGAAACAGTCGTAGCTTTACAGCATAGCTATGAACAGGTAGCGCAAGGAACAGAAAAGATTAAGACGACAGGGGAAACATTTCATATCATTAATCAATCTGTACTGAATATGCAAGGGCAAATACAACATATTTCAAGTAATTTAAATGCCATTCTTAAACAAAGCGAGGATATTAATCATTCCCTGGAAGGCGTTGCCTCGATAGCAGAAGAATCCTCTGCGGGAATTGAACAAACGTCGGCTTCTGTTCAACAATCTACTAGTATTATGGATGAAATTGTTATAAGCTCCGAATCGGTTGCCAAATTAGCGGAGGAACTCAATCGATCCGTTGAGCATTTTAAATTAAATTAAAAGTACGATATCCATTATGGTGAGTAAAGAGGAGTCTAAAAGGGCTCCCCTCTACTCAAATGGAGACTTGTTGATTACCATCTTTGTGCTTCTAACGGCGTCAGAGCCCGAGACTGGTCAATATAAATAAAAGCATCATAGCGGTGGCTAATTTTAGAAGGAACGTAATTGCCGTAGACTTCATATTCAGGGTGATAAACAACGCCAATAGCTCTATGGCCGATCCAGCTGTCAAATAAGTGACGATTCTGTTCGTTAAACATCAAAAATTTGTTAAAGGGACCTGCTTGGTGAAGAAGGTCTTCCCATGAATCTCTTTGAGCAGGCGGAACCTCCATCTTTTCATAGGACAAGCCCCATTCTTCGGCCGCGATGACGGTTCCCCGATGAGTGCCAAACCCAATTGCATAGACATCTTCCGGCCGATTTTGCTCGCGGATCAGCTGGCCGACGTTGATCATATTTTCGTTTTTCATGTCAGTGGCAGAAGCATCCCCGATATGGGTATTATGCTCCCAAACGAGAATTTTGGCTTCTTTGCCATAATAATTTCGTAATTCATTGATCGTCTCTACCATATGCTCATCACGAATATTCCAAGAAAGCGCATCGTTTCGTACCATCGCCCGGTAGTATTCTTCCGCATTTTTTGCGACGAGTGCGTTCACTTTTAAGTTAAGGTCAGCTTCCTCTTCTCCTTTATAATGTTCTTCATGCGTCCGAATAGAAGCGAGCAGCTTTGATACCTCATCTACACAAACATCGGAAATATTCAGCGTAGAAATCGCATAGTTTTCTGGCTGGCGGTTGAAAGGCTCAAAGCAGGAAAAAGCTTTTCTTGCTAATGCCAGATCAACGCCTGTTGATTTTGTCTGCGATAAGTAACGGAGCACTTCCTCCATTGACTCCCACAAACTATAGACATCTATGCCGTAAAAGCCTGCTTTTTGCTCCGGTGCCTTCTTTTCATTATAAGCGTGCAGCCATTCAATGAGAGACGCTATTTCTTTATTAGCCCACATCCAAGTGGGCCAGCGGTTAAAGGCTTGTAATACATCTTCTGTTTTCTTCGTCTCTTTGTCATACCCTTTAATGTAGCGGTTTACTTGTTGGGCTGAAGGCCAATCCCCTTCAACGGCAATGACCGAAAACCCTTTTTCTGCAATAAGCCTTTTAGAAAGAGCTGCTCGTACAGAGTAAAATTCAGAGGTGCCATGGCTCGCTTCTCCTAAAAGAACGATCTTCGCCTCTCCAATTTCGTCGACAAGCCTCGATAAATCCTCATTCGTTTCAAAAGGAATCGCATGGCTTTTTATAGCGCTGGCAAGAATTTGATCCATCATGAAAGCTCCTTTTCTTTTTTACTCTGTTACACTTGGTTGTCAACTTTCACTGCAATCAAGAATTGAAACATAACATTCATTTTTTAGAAAGCCTTCTTCCTAAGTCAGCGGTGGGCTGTTTTATTTATTATGCGCTGATATAGGAACAGTACCCGCTATAAGATAAAAGTGAACAATGAGATAAATGAATTGAGTTTTTTTACATGAAAGCCATTGCAGGTAAAAAAACTTTGATATAATGCTTTGTATATTTCGAAGAAACGTAACAGAGGTGCTCTAATGAAGAAAACAATTGGTATATTTGCACACGTAGATGCTGGTAAGACAACCTTTTCTGAACAGCTTCTCTATCATACAAACAGCATTAAGCAAAGAGGAAGAGTGGATCATCAAGATGCTTTTCTCGACAGCCATGAGATCGAGAGGCAAAGAGGCATTACTGTATTTGCTGATCAGGGAAGGATGTCTTATGGCGAATCCACTTATTATTTAATCGACAATCCAGGTCACGTCGATTTTTCTTCAGAGATGGAACGTTCTATTCAAGTATTAGACTACGCCATTATTATCATCAGTGCTGTCGAAGGAGTGGAAGGCCATACAGAGACCGTTTGGCAGCTGCTAAGCAAGCATCATATTCCCGTATTCTTTTTTATTAATAAAATAGATCGTACCGGCGCAGACGTGGAACGAGTATTGGAAGAGATTCGGACAGATTTAGCAGAGGATGCCTTTGATATAACGGAAGCTTTTAACGAGGGAGAAATGAGCGAAGATTTAGTTGAATTTGTAGCTGAGCAGGATGAGGCCCTATTAGAACAATATTTAGAAAGCGGCTATGAAAAAGAGCTTTGGCTGGATACGATGATTCAATTAATTATGGAAAGAAAAATATTTCCGTGTGCCAGCGGTTCAGCGCTTCAGGACATTGGTGTACAGGCTTTTCTTGATAAGCTGGATCAATTGACAGTGACCGATTACTCCAAAGACGAGCCTTTTTCTGGACGCATTTATAAAGTACAGCACGATCAAAATGGAACAAGGATTGCTTTCATTAAGGCAATCAGCGGTACATTGCGTGTCCGCGAAGAAATCAAATATGGGGATGATCTGACAGAAAAGGTCACACAAATACGACACTACAATGGAAGCAAGTTCAAGACAACTGACCATGCTGAGGCAGGTGAGCTATTTGCGGTAACCGGATTGTCGAAAGCATGTGCCGGCGATGGTGTAGGCCTATTAAAACAGAAGACCGCATACGAAATGGTGCCAACGTTAAAGTCGAAAGTTATGGCCGATTCTTCTGTTCATATAAAAGAGGTTTTACGATGCTTTCATATGCTAGATATAGAAGATCCTTCTTTGAATGTCATCTGGGAAGAAAGTCTGCAGGAAATCCACATTCATGTAATGGGTGCTATTCAATTAGAAATATTAAAACAAGTCGTCCAGGAGCGTTTTCGCTTTGATGTTTGTTTCGGCGACCCGGAAATCATTTATAAGGAAACGATTCAGAAGACGGTTACCGGCTACGGACATTTTGAGCCGTTAGGGCATTATGCTGAGGTGCATTTAAAATTAGATCCTGCGGAAAGAAATAGCGGCATTTCATTTGAAAGTGACTGTCATGTGAATGATCTGACGATAGGGAACCAAAATTTAGTCCGCCATCATCTCTTTGAGAAAGAACATAACGGCTTGCTGACGGGTTCTGCATTAACAGATGTCAACATCACACTTTTGACGGGCCGTGCCCATAACAAGCATACCTCCGGCGGTGACTTTAGAGAAGCGGCTTACCGGGCATTAAGACAAGGGCTGGAAAAAGCGGAGAACATGTTGCTCGAGCCGTATTATCAGTTCAAAATTAAAGTAGAACTAGACCAGATGGGAAAAGTATTGGCCGATATTCAAACGGCATACGGCCATTTTGATCCGCCAAAAACAGAAGGCGACAAAGCGATTATAACCGGTAAAGTACCAGTGGCCACCTTTATGAATTACAGCACGGAGCTTGCTGCTTTCACTCAAGGAAGAGGAATGATCAATCTGGTGTTTGGAGGGTACGACCGTTGTCACAATGAACAAGAAGTGGTCGAAAGGATTGGCTACAATAAGGATGCAGACCCCGAGTACAGTTCCTCCTCTATCTTTTGTTCGAAGGGACACGGTTATACGGTGGCCTGGGATGAAGCAGAAGCTAAAATGCATTGTCTCTGATCACGGCGGTTTAAAAAAGAACAAAAAGGAAAGAGTAGGTAAGGAAAGAGAACAATAACAGCGGGAGTGACGGTATGAAAGGGAAAATGGCAGACTTAGGCTACAGGGAGTTTGAATTGGAAATATCCTATGAAGGCGGCAAAGAGTACGAGGCAGAGATTGAACGGAATGAAAAAGGTGCCATTGAGGTAAAAATTGAAGACGAATTAAATGGAGTGGAGATTGAGGGTACAGAAGCCTTTAAACTTCTGTACCCGCGACTGAAAAGGATGGCTATTAAGCGTAAAACTCCTAAACGACAAGCGATTAGAAAAGCTCTTCAAGCATTCCATTTGCCGGCCAATTATAAAAAAATCGAAATTGAAATCATGTTTAAAGATGGTTCAAAACTTGAATTTGAGGATAAGAAGTAAAAGGTTTGCCTGATCTACAGATACGGAAAAGCCCTTTCGTCATTGAAAGGGCTTTTTAGTATAGGTTTTACCCGCCTAATGTTTCAACTAATAAGAAGAGGTTCAGCATAATAACGAGTATAGCAATCGCCCAGGCAGCAACAGTAGTAGCTTTATGGTTAACAAGTCCGCCCATGATGGTTCGATTGCTCGTAAACATAATGAGCGGGATGAGCGCAAAGGCAATTCCGAATGAAAGAATGACCTGGCTCATAACGAGAGCTCCTGTAGGGTTTACACCCGATATAATGATGGCGAGCGGGGGAATGACTGTAATGAATCTTCGCAGGTAAAGGTTAATGTGCCTGCGAATAAACCCCTGCATGACAACATCCCCAGTTAATGTACCAACTGCCGAGCTCGACAAACCGGCGATTAATAATCCGAGTCCGAAAGAAATAGCAGCGGCTGGACCGATATAATCATGAAAGCCATGGAATGCCACATCTAAATCTTCTACAACCATTCCTTTTTTAGAAAATAAGGCGGCAGCGACGATCAACATACACATGTTAATCGCTCCGGCAATGATCATTGCAATCACAATATCAATGAACTCAAATTTAAATATTTTCCGTTTTTCTTCTTCATTTCTGCCGACGATCCGACTTTGTGTCAGTGAAGAGTGAAGATAAATAGCATGTGGCATAACAGTAGCACCAAGAATACCGGCAGCGAGTACAATCGAATTTACGTCTTCAAACTTAGGTACGAGCATGCCGCCTAACACTTCGCTTATATCCGGCTTAGCCAAAAACGTTTGAAAAGCAAAGGCGAGCACAACCATCATCACCATCGCAGCAATGCCCGTCTCGAGCGGCCGGTATCCCCGGCGCTGCAATTCCAATATAGCAAAGGACCCTGCTGCTGTAATGAGTGCTGCTGGCACCATTGGAATATCAAAAAGCAAATACAAGCCTAACGCGGCACCGATAAATTCAGCAAGATCGGTGGCAATGATGACAAGTTCACTTTGGATCCATAAAAAAATCGATACTCCCTTTGGAAAGCGGTCACGCGCGACTTCAGGCAAGTTTTTTCCAGTAGCAATCCCCAGTTTAGCCGATAATGACTGAATGAGAACAGCCATTAAATTGGAAACAGCAATAACCCATAAAAGCAGATAGCCGTATTTGGAACCCGCTGTAATGTTCGTCGCAAAGTTTCCTGGATCGATATAAGCAACAGCGGCAATAAAAGCTGGACCGAGGAAGGGGAGTATTTTTCGAATGCCTTTCGCTTCACCCCGTAGTACAGCTTCGGCAGATAGAGTTGTTTTATTTACTTTCGTCTCGTTGTCTTTGTAAGTCAATTTATCTTTCCTCCCTGCCTAATTGTAAGTACATGCCAATAAAGTTTCCTTAGGTAAAAATCTTATGATTATTTTATGCAATAAATTAAGAAATGTAAATTATTTTATTTGCAAATCGTTAGTCAAAGCTGCAGTGAAAAAGAAATGGCCATGGAATAGATACCCGTTAGTTCAAAATCGTAAGCTAAAGCCGACCGGCAACTGGTTGGAGTGTGTTATCCAGACTTAGCGATTTCACAATAAATCATGAAGGGTTGTATTTGCCTCATTTGTATAAATAAAAATAACCAGTCGCTGGTACGATACCGGCAACTGGCTATTTAGAAAAAGAGAGTTCCTCTTGCGAAGGGGTCTCTTACTTTTATTTAGAGAGTTCCTTTTATAACCTTAAATGAGGAAGGATTGATTTTACAGTAGAGAGTGCTCGTACACTCTTTCCATTTGCGGAAGGATTACCTGTAAATCATAGTTTTTGGAAAGTTCCTTGCTTTTCTTCCCCATTGTGGCTTTCAGAAAAGGATCATCAATTAATTTAGAAATAGAAGAAGCTGTACTAGTAATGTCGTTTACGGGCACTAAAAAACCATTGGACTCATGTAAAACTAAGTCTCTGTTTCCGCGTATGTCCGTAGCGATGATAGGCTTTTTGGCAGCTAGACCCTCCATGATAGCCTTTGGTAAGCCTTCGCGCTTTGACAGGAGACACAAAACATCTGATGAAATCAACAGCTCTGGAATATCTCGACGAAAGCCGCAAAACTTAATTCTCTCCTCCAAAAGCAGTTTGGAGGCCTTTTTTCTTAATTTTGTTTCACCTCTTCCTTCTCCTACAATAAGACACTTTAGGAAGGGGTAGCGGTCTTTTAGACTTTCAATCGCCCGGAGAAGCTGGATTTGGTTTTTGTTTTTGTTAATCTCTGCCACGCAAATTAGCACAAAATCCTGATCAGCAAAGCCAAGCTCTATGCGCTTTTCCTTTCTTATATCCGATTCATTCTGGAATTGAAAGGCGCTTGTATCCATCCCAACCCCGGGAATGTAAAGTACTTGTTTTTTTACAGGGAAACAGCGAGCGCGGTTAAAGTCTTCTTTGTTAATAGTAATTAATGAGTCAGTCATTTTTGCAAAGTATTTTTCAATCGGATAAAACAACCAATTGAACACTTTTCCGCCTTTATAAAAGTGAAAGCCGTGTGCTGTATAAATAATGCTGGGCACCGTTGTTTTCCAGGCGGCAAGCCGGCCAAGTATACCGCCTACGGGAGTATGAACGTGCACCATTTGGTAGTTTTGTTGTTTTAATAATTGATAAAGGCGATGCAAGGCAGATACGTTAGATGGATGAAATGGATTTCTATGAAAAGCAATATCGTGGCAGGGAATCTTTTCTCTTACTAAACCGTCTTTGCCATGATCTGGGCGGGAGATAGCATGCACTTCGTAGCCTTTTTCCTTTAAAAGATGGATAAATGGCAGATGGAATGCCTCTAAGTGCCGGTAAACAGTAGCAATAAAGGCTATCTTTTTAGGTTGATTTAACATACTATCTCCCCCCGTCAATCTGATGATATTCTGTTCATTCATAATTCGCTGCTTTGGATTTGTATAATTGACCAGCACGGATGTATTCTGGTTTGTTTTTCCATTTTAAATGGGAATAGAGAATAATGAGTTTGCCTAGTAAACTTTTTCCTGCGTAGGATTTAAACTCATCCGCTTCAAATCCACCAAAGCCTTTTTTAAATCGGTTAATACCTTGGCCTTCCTTGTCATTCGAATCAAGGGACAAGCCGCAAAAGTCGTACCATCTGCCGCCTTTTTCTTTAAAGGAAAGGATGGCTTTCCAATGCAGAAGGCGATTAGCACGCCCAATTAAGTTTCGTTCAGAAGAATCCTTATCTGCTCGCAAAGAAGCAGAATAGAGCATGATGGCCCTTTGCCCATCAAAAATATAACCATGATAACAGAGTGGTTTATTCTCATGCTTTACCGCGGCAATGACGAAAGAATTTTTATCACGCAGTGCTTGGAGTTTATCGGGAAGACAAGGAGGAATTTTCTTCGCTTTTGCAAATTTATTAAAAAATTGAGCAAATTCTTTAATGTCTTGGTCAGTAGGATTGCTAAGTTCGGAATAAGTTAATCCTTCTCTGATAGCCCTATTTATTTTGTATCGTGTGTTCTTGTGAAAATCATAAAAAATATCATTTTCTTCCTTCCATAAATCTATAACAAGAGTCCTGAAGGTTCTGTGTAAAATGAAAGGGGTTTTCTCATCAGAAAGTAAGGGTTTTTGCGCTCCAGAAACTTGGAGACAGGAATGAAGGTGAAGATCTCCTGCCTCTACGATAGCTCCTGATTTGTTGCTAAATGTTTCCACAAATTGAAAAAACATGCGCTTATAGAGAATAGTAAGCATTTTGACACTCCTTATATCTTTTTCATTGAGACTGTAAGCGAGAAAGCAGAAGGGTTTGTTGGATTATGTGGTTTTATAGTAATGTATTGTTTTTATTAATCCCTCCTTTAATGAATATGTAGGACTCCATTCAAGCTGCTGTTTAGCTTTTTCATTATTAAGAAGGCTGTGCAAAATATCCCCTGGCCGTTCTCTTTTATAAATAGGATCTAAGTCTTTATCCATTAATAATTTAAGTTCGTTACACAGTTCATTAATCGAAATGCTAGAAAAGTTTGAGATGTTTAATACCTGCCTATCAGCTTTTGATAAGGCTGCTATATTGGCAGCAGCAACATCTTTAACGTAAATAAAATCCCGTGTCTGTAAACCGGAGCCCAAAATAACAGGAGGCTGATTGTTAAGCAGGGAATGAATAAAAGTAGGTACTACCCCACCTTCTGATTTAAAGCTTTGCCGATCACCATAGACGTTAGAATAGCGAAGAATTGTATAGTTAAGTCCATATATTTGTGAAAAAAGTTGAAGATAAGTTTCAGAGACACTTTTGGAAAGGCCATAGAAAGATATAGGGTGTACACGAAGGTCTTCCTGGCTGTCGGACATTCCGACAGTTCCATATACGGCGGACGAGGAGGAATAGATGAATTTGCTAATGTTATATTTCATACAGATCTTGAGCAACAATAGTGTTCCGATAATATTAATATTTGCATCATAGACAGGATCGTTCATTGATTGCTTCACATCTATTTGGGCTGCCAGATGAAAAACATAATCAGGTTTTTCATGTTCAAAAACTTCCTCCAATTGAGGATCTAGGATGTCTAGTTGATACATTTTAGCTTTCTCATTTACATGTTTCGATTCCCCGATGAGCGAGTCAATAATAACGACTTCAAACCCTTTCTCGATTAATAAATCCACAATATGTGAACCAATAAAACCGGCTCCTCCCGTGACTAATGTCTTCAAACAGACTCCCCCATTCGTATTGTCTAGTTGAAATGTACTTCGGATAAATTGTATGCATCACGCATAGGAGGAATGACATGAAATAAGGATAAATGGTCCTGGTTAGTTTTGTGGGAACGGGTAGAAATATATATAGTTACTTAAAGGAAGTTGTTTCAATTAATGTAAAAAGTTATGGGTGTATTGATCGGTTGTTACAGCATATACACAAATGTTCTTATTGTTTTATTTCAAAAAAGATAGCATTTTTATCTTTTTATGAGAGTAAAGATGACTAAAGGTCTGTTCGTAATATAAGAAAAAAGAAAGGTGCTATTCAGGTGATGAGAGATGGGAGCTGAAAGAAAAAACTCTATTAGTAAAAACGTATTTCATTTATTTTATAGCACGGCTTTTTCTAGTGGGCTGAATGCTCTCTCACTTGTGATTTTAGCGAGTTATCTTGGGTCTCAAAGCTATGGAATGTTTAGTGTTGCACTTGCTTTTGCTCTAATTATGGGCTATTTCACTGACACTGGAATAAGTGTAGCAGCACTTCGGGAAGGAGCAAAGAGAGGGGTAAGTGTGCCTGCCGTTATTTCTTCGTATATCAAAATCAGGCTTGCGCTGTTAGGAATAACGTTGATTGGGGGTTTCTTTCTTATTCAATTGCTCTATCAGGGGAGCACAGAACTAATACGAATGATGTATTGCTTGATTTTTCCTATGGTAACAGGACTGGCTATGCAGGGCATCAGCGTTACTTATTTTCAATTAACAGAGGAAATGCAATATCTAGGGTTCATTCGAATCAGCTCCGCTTCACTTTTGATCATTTTTATTTGCTTAGGTATGACTTTTTCAATGGAGCCAAATGTCATCTGCTTCTTGTATGGGAGCTCTTATTTACTAGCAGGAATAGGAGGATTATGCTTAACCGCTATGAGGGTCACTATACGCTTTAGAAGCGCTTTTCATAAAGGGCTGTTAAAGAATATAGTGCCCTTTATTATAAGTGGCTTACTGATCGTTATTCTGCCTCAGTTAGGGCCAATTTTGTTGGAAAAGACCCTAACCTTGAAACAAGTTGGCTTGTTTGCTGTAGCTTATCGCATTCCTTCCGCTTTATATCAAATTCCGGGTGTATTGGCAGGAGCCTTTTATCCGGCTTTATTTAAAAGCTATAACGGCAAGGGAGCGACAGAGCATTTACAGTTAAATCTTACACAACTAAAAATAATGGCATTACTAGGTGTAACAATGATGGTTCCATTATATTACATGCCGGAAATTATCATCAGTGTCCTATTTGGTGACAAATGGCTATCAGCGTCTATTGGCCTGCGAATTTTATCTTTTTTGCTTTTATTGCAGAGCATCAATATAGCTTTGGCTGATGGGATGACGACAAGAAACTTGCAATCCCGACGAACAATTGTTCAGGCTATGGCTGTAGTAGGCGGAATAGGACTTTACACTTTTTTCAGTCAGAAGTATGGGGTCACAGGAGCGGCTTTCGCAGGAGCAGCTATTGAGCTTCTTTCTTTAGCCGGTTTCTGGTTATTAAATCCGGCAAGAGTAACAATAGCTAAAAAAGCTTTGCTTCCTTACCTCTCTTTTTTCGCCCTTATATTCGTTGTTATTACATACTTTTTTTCTAAGTGGCCATTTCTGGCTGCCATTCTCCATTTGCTATGCCTTCTCTTTTTTGCTGCCTCAGATAGAGAATTATCACACAAACTAATAAGTATTATGCTTAAAAAGCTGCATTTTAAAAAAAGAGGATAGGATACGAGAAAAAAGATGACCAGCCAAAAGAAACTATATCATGGCAGCTTTTCTGTATAGCATTCAAGTGCATATTTCCTTCCTAGCAAAGGCTTTTCTGCCGCTTAATGTGGAGTAAAGCCAAATAACAAAATAGAAAAGAGGAATGTTAATGATTAGCAGCGTTGAAGGTCGTGTTTGTAAGACCATGCTCATTTTATCCGATCTTGCTCTTGTTCATCTGGGCTATTTAATTGCATATTCGATCTTGTATAACTCTTTCATCCATGCTCAATACATAAACATAGCCCCTTGGATTTCAGGAATGTTTTTTCTGATTTTCTATTTGTTTAACCTTTATACAGATTGGAAAAGAACAAACTTTCGCCAGATTGTATATACCATTGTGCTATCAATCGGGATATTTACCATTTTAACTATAGGAGCTGCCAATTTTTATTCCCATTCCATTTTTTCATTAAAAGCGGTTATGCTTGCTTTTGTTGTTCAAACAATTCTGCTTATTGTAAGTCGTTTCTCCATTTGGCAAACTGCGAGAACCATATATGGAAAGAAGAAAGTGTTAATTATTGCTGAAAATGAAAAAATTGGTTTATTTTTAGCTGATAAAGTGCTTTCTCATAATAAAGGATGGTTCATCATCAGCAGCTTTCTGACTTTAAGTAAAAATCATAAACTGCACAATCGTTTAAAAGAGACGGATATTGTGCTTATTAGTCCTACAATAGAAAAAAAGCAAAAAAGCGAACTTATCGGTTTATGTAATGAGCATGGAAAGGAGGTACTCATTGTACCTGAACTTTTCGAAATATTTGTCCAGGGGTCTGGGGTTCAGCAAGTGGATGACATGCTTGTATTCTCTATCCGACCAGCGAAGTTTAGTTTAATTCAGCGTGCAGTTAAACGGGGGTTCGACCTTATGGCAGCTACAATTCTATTAATGATTGCTAGTCCCATTATTATTTTCTTATGGATACTGATTCCACTAACTTCTAGGGGGCCGGCTCTCTTTAAGCAAGAGCGCATTGGAAGGGATGAAGAACCCTATCAAATTTATAAATTCAGAAGTATGGTACAAGATGCGGAGAAAAACACAGGCCCCATATTGGCAACAGTAGATGATCCGCGAGTCACAAGAATCGGCAGGATGATTCGGTCCACGCGTCTAGATGAATTGCCGCAACTATTCAATGTTCTTAAGGGAGAAATGAGTTTAGTTGGACCGAGACCTGAAAGAAAGTTTTTTATTGATCAATTCACTCAGGAGGTAACCAATTATACTCAGAGATTGACTGTAAAACCAGGTGTAACTGGTCTGGCACAAGTAATGGCGAAATACAACACTACTGTTGAGGATAAGCTGCGATTCGATTTAATGTATATCCGCCATTATTCACTGACGTTGGATATTAAAATTTTCCTCCAGACCATCCGGGTAATGATCCAAAGGGAGCAAGCTGAAGGTGTAGAAGAGAAGAATGAACAGCGGGAGGAACAGTTATTACAATTGTTAAGAGAAAATAAGGCTGTAGGCCAATAAGTACAAAGACTAGCAAGCATGTGCAGAGCTCTCTTTAAAGAAAAGATTATGGAGGAAATCCTTCAAGTCATTTCTTCTTTAAAGATTATTTTCTCCCCTGCTATAAGCATAAAATTACTGGTTATTGATACGCCAAGCTCCATCATTATAGTAAATCTGCTTGTCACAGGTATTTTGGCGATTCTTGTGCATAGATACACAGCAGTCTTGCATAAAATTCAATAGTTAGTATGTCTCATGCATCAGTAAGGCTATTTTCCTCATACTTACTAATGCTCAACATCTATTTTAAGGATTTTGCTAGCGTTTAGAATAATCGGGAGCCAATTTTCGGATTCCGGTACTAAATATAATAATAGAAACGCGAATCATCTACTATTGGGAGGAGACCATGGACGAAACCATTACTCTGCATGATTTAGTAGGCACGCTCCGCAAACATTTAAAGTTGCTTTTATGTATTGCCTTTGTATCTGCTCTAGCTAGCGCCATCATTAGTTACTTTGTTCTTACACCGATTTACCAGTCAACAACGCAACTACTTATTAATCAGACAAAGACGGATCAGCAGCCTTATAATCCGATGGAAGTTCAGGCAAATCTCCAATTAATTAATACGTACAATGTAATTATTAAAAGCCCGGTAATTTTGGAAAAAGTAGCAGACAACTTGAACTTAAAATTAACGGTAAAAAAGTTGAGCAATAAAATTACCGTACAAAACGAAAAGGATTCTCAAGTGGTCAATGTATCTGTTGAAGATCCTGATCCAAAGCAAGCTGCAGCGATTGCTAATGAGATAGCTGCAGTTTTTCAAGAAGACATTGTCAACATTATGAACGTAGACAATGTCAGCATTCTGGCAAAAGCGGAAGCAACGAAAGGCATTTCGCCTGTGAAGCCGCAGCCATTATTAAACATCCTTATTGCATTTATTATTGGCTTAATGGCAGGTATAGGAGTAGCTTTTTTGCGGGAATATTTAGATAACACAATCAAAACGGAACAGGATGTAGAACGCTTACTGGGGTTATCCGTGCTTGGAAGCGTAGCACCAATTACTGTTCAAGAAGCTATGTTAGAGACAAATAAAATCGCGGCAGGAGGTGAACGCAGTGAGGCTTAGAAGAAAAGAGAGGAAAAAGGCAGCGCGAGGTTCAGCTTTGAGAAAACTAATCGTTCAAACTAACCCAAAGTCGCCGATCTCCGAACAATACCGGTCCATACGCACAAGCATTTCCTTCTCCAGTGCAGACCAGTCTGTTCGCTCTCTGATGATCACTTCCGCCGGTCCCGGTGAGGGGAAATCAACAGTTGCTGGGAATCTTGCTGTTGCATTTGCACAGCAAGAAAAAAGAGTCTTATTAATTGACGCGGATATGCGCAAGCCTACAGTCCATTACACTTTTAACTTAGCAAACTATAATGGTTTAACGAATGTATTGACAAAACAAATGGAGCTTTCTCAAACAGTAAATGAAACAGATATTCCTTTTTTACTTGTCTTAACCTCTGGACCAATTCCGCCGAATCCCGCTGAGCTGCTTGGTTCGAAAGCAATGGATGATTGTTTGGAAGAGGCCTGCGAAAATTTTGATATAGTGATTTTTGATACCCCGCCACTGCTGGCTGTTACTGATGCCCAAATATTGGCGAACCGGTGCGATGGTACAGTGATGGTTATTAATAGCGAAAAAACAGAAATTAACGATGCTTTAAAAGCAAAAGAGCTTTTGCAATCAGTTCAAGCAAAAATAATTGGGACCATCCTCAATAATAAGAAGATGAGTAAATCGAATTATTATTACGATAGTGATGAGTGAAATTTAAAACAGCGTTTTAGAAGGAGGCAACAGCCGCGTTTACCAGTAGTTTCACAAATTTACTATAAGTCATAATAATCGCAGGAGGAGACGATAAAGTGATCGATCTTCATTGTCACATATTACCAGGTTTGGATGATGGGCCGGCAACACTAGAAGAGAGTTTAACGATGGCGGAAGAGGCGGAGAAAGAAGGGATTACAACAATTGTGGCTACCCCTCATCATAAAAATGAATCGTTTTATAACGTGAAGAAAGCAGTCACAGCCAGTACAGCCGTTTTAAATAAGGAGTTAAAGTCAGCAGGTATAAATGTTCAAATTCTGCCTGGTCAGGAAATCCGCATTTACGGAGAAATAATCAGAGATTTAGGAAATGAAGAGTTGTTGACGCTTGGTGGAAACCCATTGTATCTTTTGATCGAGTTTCCCTCTAATTACGTTCCCCGATACACAGAACAGCTGTTTTTTGATATTCAAATGAAAGGCATCATCCCCATCATTGCTCACCCGGAACGAAACAAAGAGTTCATTCAATACCCAGATAAGTTATACAGGCTTGTAAAAAACGGAGCCGCTACACAAATTACCGCGGCCTCCTATGCGGGGCGATTCGGAAAGAAGATCCAACGATTCACAGACAAGCTTATTGAGGCTAATTTAACACACTTTGTTTCATCAGATGCTCATAATGTAAGCAGCCGTGGTTTTCACATGGCAAAAGCATATGAACGCTTACAAAAAAAAGCAGGGACTGACTTTGTGCATTACTTTCAAGAAAACGCTGAGCGGATTGTGAACGGTCAGCATATCCACAAAGAGCCGCCAGAGAGGATCAGCATTAAAAAAAGTTTTTGGGCTTATTTTAAATAATGATATCGTTGCTGATTCGTTCCCTTCAGATTATTTCTTAGGTGACAAAACAGACTTTTTTGCAGAGTCTGAAAAAATCCAATGACTAAACAAGTGGGTAGATCAATATGCATGTTTTATTAAAAAACGTGAAGTTTTCTTTTATTTGTCTCATCCTTCTTTTAGGACTCTTAAGCTATGTTCAGCCTATCGTACAAATGATTTCTTATTCTATCATAGCCTTGGTTATGGGAGTATTCTGTTTTTTATTAATGAAGGATACGTCCAAACAAGAGTTTAAATATTTAATTCATCAACAAGTTATAATTATTGCACTCTTGTATGTGATTATTTTCATTCAACTGATCAACAGTATAAGAGGAGACTTAGACGCTGTCAGCACATTAAAACTAATGTTTTATCCAATTAGTTTTTTTTACAGTTGTTTGTTCGTACCCTGGTTTATATTAAAGGCAAAGATGGAAATGAAGTTTTTACACCTGTTAATCTACACAGGGCTATGCTTAAGTATATATACGCTTATATATTCCATTATCATGACCGGCGGCTCTTTAAATATTCCTTCTTTACAAACTGCTCAATTTCTCTATATTCACCCACTCATTGACTCAAATTACCAGGGAGCGGTTGTTTCAATAAGCAGCGTTTTATGTCTTTATATGCTGTTTATAAAACGTCGGCTGAAGATTATTTATGCTCTCTTTTTTATAATAAACTTTTTTAATCTGATTATTTTATCTTCTAGAGCTTCTATGTTGGCAGTAATCATATGTTTATTCCTATTAATCTTATTATTAGGCTCCAAATTATTGAAGGTATTAACAGTGTTAACGGGAGTCTCTCTTATAGCCTTTTACCCGCTTTTAAAAAATTTCATCTATGCTAACAGTATTTTATACAACAATATTTTTGATGCTGAGAGAGGCAGTACTGGGAGGCTAGAGATTTGGGGAGAGATCTGGAGAAGAGTTTCCCATAGCCTTTTGACAGGCATTGGCACCAATAAAATTGAAGTAGAAGTTGCAGGTTATTATGTGCAATCTTCTCATAATTCCTTTTTAGACTTTTTAATGGTAAATGGTTTGGTGGTTTTTTGTTTATATGTAGTCATTTTTATGATTGCTGTATTCAAATCCATATTAAAAATTAAGTACAACCCATTTTTTTTCGTGTTGATTTGTATATTGGTCATAATGAATTTTACTACTCACAATATTGGCGGTGTATCTTATATTCCTCAAATATTAGGGATTTTATTAGGATTAATTTATATTCCGAAAGAATCAGAAGAAAAACAATGGGTGCTTTTGAATAGGAGGTGAGGAGTTTATGGATGTTTTACTTATTCACAAAAATAAAGCTTATTTACCGGAAGTTCCTGCTTATAAAGAGTATTTTAATAAGAACTCTCCATTCAATTTTCATGATATCAACGACATTGGAGAAAGAGATCTGCACGATTTTAAAGTATTGTGGACTTTCATGGGAATAGATAAATTGCGACGGCTTAATCAAAATCAAATTATTATACACGAATATAACTCCTTGTCTGTTGGCAAATATGCACCTTTAAAAGATTTTCTAAAGAAGCATTTAAATATTCAACCAAATTTAAGAATATTTCTTAATCATCAAGTGAGGGAAAAATATAATTTTTCTGAAAGTACTCCCTATTTGTATAGGGACATGGGCGTACATGAAAGTTTTTTTGTAGCAGAGAAAGCGAAGAAAGAATATGATTTTACTTACGTAGGGGTCATATCAAAAGAAAGAAAAACCTACAATTTATTAAATTATTTTAAATACAAGCTGAAAAAACAAACCATACTTTTGATTGGTCAGCCCCCAGATGACATTTATCAGGAGTTCAAGCAGTGTTCGAATATCATATTTACGGGCCGTATAGCGTATAGACACGTATCCTCCTTAGCTTCAAAAGCAATTTATGGGATTAATTATATACCGGATAGTTATCCTTTTAATTTGCAAACCTCGACTAAACTTATTGAATATTTTGCCATGGGATTAAAAGTGGTAACTACAGATTATCAATGGGTGCAATGCTTTGAAAAGAAAAATAACATTAAAATATTTAAAATTAATGAAAATCTAGATAACTTTAATATGCACTCTATAAATAATTTCGATCATCAACAAGTGGACGTTACTAACTATAGATGGGAGAAAATAATTGAAGAATCTGGAATTATTCAGTATTTGAATAGGGTGGTATGCCAGGATTAGCTATATTAGAGAACTTATCAATTATATTTAAGTGGAAAATTAATAGGGATGGGGTGTAGATCGTGAATTTGCATGGCACACTTGTCATTTCTCTTGATTTTGAGCTTTATTGGGGTATCCATGATGTAATGGACGTTGATGAATACCGGGAAAATTTACTTGGAGTGCATGAAGCGCTTCCTAGAATTCTGGACATTTTCGAAGAATATGGTATTCATGCGACTTGGGCAACGGTGGGATTTCTCTTCTTTCATTCAAAAGAAGAATTGATGGATGATCTTCCATCTGTCAAGCCGAATTATACATCTGAAAATTTTTCTCCTTATGGAAAGCTCTTGTCAATCGGTCGGAATGAGGCAGAGACACCGCTGTATTTCGCACCGTCTCTTATTGAAAAAATTGTTGCGAGTCCTAATCAGGAATTAGGAACCCATACGTTTTCTCATTATTACTGTCTTGAGTCAGGCCAAAGCTTAGAAGAATTTGAAGCAGATTTAAAAGCAGCTATTTGTATAGCAAAAAAGTATAATCACACGCTGAATACTCTTATTTTCCCACGCAATCAGGTAAATAAATCATACTTAGCTTTATGCAAGAAACATGGAATTATTGCTTTTAGGGGCAATGAGTCTCATTCAGTATATGAGGCAAGCCCGTTCAAACGCAATCAGACCTTTGCTAAGAAATTGGTTAGATTAGCTGACTCATATATCAATTTAACCGGACATCATATCTATTGTGCTGCTAATCTAGAGCGATGTCCGATTATAAATATTCCATCAAGCCGATTCTTGCGTCCTTTTTCGTCCTCATTAAAAGCGCTGGAGCCTTTGCGTTTAAAAAGAATTACTGACAGCTTAACTCAGGCAGCAAAAGATCATAAAATATTTCATTTATGGTGGCATCCGCACAACTTCGGAAAAAATATAGATGAGAATATGGACTTTTTAAGGGGAATTTTAGATCACTATCGGTATCTGCAACAAAAGTATGAAATGAGAAGCTTACATATGAGTGAAGTAGCTAAGCTAATTGCTAAACGATCAGGCAGTAAGAGGAATATGTTCCCGCTTATTAAAGATCTTACACCAATAAGTTGAAAATTTTTCTATAGGCTATTCTTATGTATAAACGAGAAGGTAGATTGCCATAGTAAGGACATATCACTAGTAGAAGCCAAGAGGGAGGTCTTTACGATGGATCATACAAAAGCCAGCTGGAAAAATGAAAATGTAATTTCACAATTGCGCAATTCGGTAGATAATGTCATAGCCGCCATGGGCCAGGCGCAATCAAACCCTTCAGAGCAGGCGATTCAGCAAGCGCAAAATACGATCAATCAAGCAGAGGATGCTTTAGCGAACGCTCTTGAAAAAAGCGAACAAATTGAACCGATTCACCGGCTTCAAGAGCAATTGAATCGAAACAAGCAGCAGTTCGATCAGCTGAAGCCAAACCATTCGTCTTAGGCAGACAACATGAAAGGACGGTTTCTCCATAAAGGAGAAACCGTCCTTTCATTGTTACTCTGGAATTTTTTCGTAGGCTAGTTTCACAATAATATCCTTGTGTTCAGGATATTGCTGCAAAAGTTTGTCTTGAGTAAATAATTCAAAGTCTGTAAAGTCGAACCCTGGTGAAACCATACAGCCGACTAAAGAATACGTATCTTCTTCCATCACGGATGAACCGAAAATAGCGTTTTTCGGCACAAGCGCCTGTGGAACTTCCCCTTTTTCTAAATGAATGCCTAATTTAATTTCTTCATATTCTCCATTTTCATGAATGATATGAATGGTTAAAGGACTTCCAGCATGAAAATACCATAATTCATCAGACTTTAAACGATGAAAGTGGGAAACATCATTGGATGTCAGGAGAAAATAAATGCTCGTATAAAGCTTTCGCTGCCCTTCGAAATGAACGCTTAATTCCTTATCGGTGATTTGCTCCCCGGATGCAAATGTGCTTCTGTAATAGCCTCCTTCTGGGTGAGGAGCAAGTCCCAACTTTGAAACAAATGATTGCCATTCAGTCATAGTACAATGAACCTCCTGTTGTTGTCTCATTACCAAACGAATAATCCTATGATCATCGCAGTTAAGCTAGAGACTAGAATACCACTAAATAATAGCCGCCATGTATTATTGGCGATAAAAGCCGTTCTCTCTTCCCCGAAGAGCGAACGGATACTGCCGAGGATGATCCCGATAGTCGGGAAGTTACAAAAAGAAATAAGAAAGGCTGAAATAACAGCTTCTGTATGAGCATTTAACGTTGCAAGTACAGGTTTTAAATGAGTCATCGCAATAAATTCATTCGCTGCTAATTTTTCTCCCATAAATTGAGCCACTTTAAAGACATGAGGCCATTCAACTCCCATTAAGAAGCTTAACGGAGAAAAAATCACAGCAAAAATGTTTTCAAGTGAGAGCTGGCTATGAATGAGTCCTAATGCACTGTTGGCAGCGGTGATCAGCGAGACGAAGCCGATAAGCATCACCGCAATGATTAGAGCCAGCTTTCCTCCGGTTAACATACTATTTGAAATCACATCAAAGAAATTTCCTTTTTCTGTTTTAGAGGGAGCGTAGACAATATCTTCTTCTTTTGAAACTGTATAAGGGTTTAACAGTGAGGTAATCATTAAGGCCCCAATGGCATTTAATGGGATAGCCGTTAAAACATACTTTGCATCCAAAAGCTGCAAGTAACCGCCAAGCATGGCTGCACTTACACAAGACATGCTAATCATCGAGATCGTTAATAGTCTAGTGTTATTCATTTTATTTATTTGTTCACGGGTAACGGCCAATGCTTCGTTGTTTCCTAAAAACATGACCTGAATCGAATAAAAGCTTTCAAAGCGGGGAGTTTTAGTGAATTTAGAAAAGAACCAGCCGATTCCGTTGATGATGAACGGTAAAATCCCGAAGTAAGTTAAGATATCAAAAAACGTCACGACAAAAATAATTGGCATTAGGACGTTCATGAAAAAAGTGAAGGCTGAACTATCAATAGGCGCCAAGCTTCCAAATACAAAATTGACTCCGACCATAGAGCTATTGATGAGCCACAGAAAAAAATCAGAAATTAATGTAATGCTCTTTCCGCCGATATTAGTCGACAGCATAAACCAAGTAACGGCCAACTGCAGGACGAACAATATGATAATTGGCTTAACATTTATCTTCGCCCGATTAAGTGAAAAGAGATAAGCAAGGCCTAATACCACCAAAATTCCAACTACATTAATAATAAAATACATTTTTTTACTCCTTTTATTAATAAGTGTGTGTATTTCTTCGATGCCTAAAAAGTATAATGTATTCTTTTAGAAACCGCTGTGCTACTTTAGAGCGATAAATCATAGGAGTGTGTTAGTGGTAAATAGGAAATTTGTACAAGCAAGGAGGCGGCTTCATTTCACTGCCTGCTTAGTATGTAGGTTAATTTTTATACTTCTGTAAAATGGAGATATCGGTATGTTATTTAGTGCTCTTTATTAGGGTGTTCAATTTATCTGAATGGCAAACTATATTAAATTTCCATTTGGTGAGGTTTTTTGGAGTAATAAACTCTTCCCGTTATAAAGCTTCCTTTATCCTTTTAAACTGATAGAGAATCTTGAGTTTTTTGATTGTGGATGGACACTAACAAGGGGTATAAAGTCAGGATAGTTGTATAACTGTGCCTGTTTTAAAATAGGTAAAAGCCCCTGTACCGTTTTAATTGGGTAAGGGGCTTTTAGTGATTAGATTACATATTTAGAAAGGGAAGGATCGTCTCCCTGCTCTTTTTCATCTTTTGTTTTGTGGCGTCTGCTAGTAAATAAGCGGTATACAGCTGGTATGAGCAGCAATGTGATAAAAGTTGCAAACAGTAGACCGCATATAATGACCGTTGCCATCGGGGCTTGGTAGTTGCCGGAAGTGCCGGATGCGAGAGCTAAAGGAAGCATGCCGCCAACTGTCGTTAATGTAGTCATGAAAATAGGTCGAATTCGGTTTTTTCCTGCTTCTACAAGAGCTGCTTCGACAGAGAAGCCTTCTTTGCGAAGCTGGTTCGTACGATCAATAAGGAGAATCGCATTATTTAACACAATTCCAATGAGCATGATGCTGCCGATTCCTGACATGAGATTTAGTTCTCTTTGGGTAATAAACAGTCCTAGAAGAACCCCGGTAATTGTCATTGGAATAACAGACATAACAATGAGCGGGTGGCCTAAATGGTTAAATTGAACGGCCATTACTACATAGACGAGGAAAAGCGCAATCGCGAGGACGAGAGCCATATCCATCATTAATTCTTGCTGCTGCTCAAGATCACCTGCGACAGAGACTGTATATCCTGCTGGTGCTTTAAAGTTTTTAATGAGTTTCTGAACATCGCGATTAACCGCTCCAAGATCTTTTCCTTCTGTATCGGCTGAGATAGAAATGAAGCGTTCACCGTTAGCATGAGAAATTTCATTAGGTGTTTCTACATTCTTTAATTCTACAAAATCAGATAATGTTTGTTCTCCGTTTTTGCCAGGCACTTTTACATCTAACAGGGAAGCTTGCGTATCGGTCTTTTTCGCCCACTTCATAATCAAAGGCACATTCTGGTCCTCGATTTTCATTTCACCGACAGGCATTTGTAAGAGAGCTTGCTCAATTAACTGTTTGATTTGCTGCTCTGATAATCCAGCTTTTTCGATCTCTTGCTTTTTGAGAGCAACTACTTTCTCTTGAGACGTGCGCTCCATCGAGTTTGTGACCCCGACGATTCCATCAATTGAATAAAGCTCTTTCATAAAGTCATTTGCAACAGTTTGCAGCTCGTTGAAGTCTTCTCCTGTAATATCGATTTGAACAGGTGAGCCGCCACCGCCGCCCATAGCGCTTTGAACATTTTCAATTGGTTCTGTTTTTTGGAGGCTTCGCAGTGATTTTAAAATGTCCTCATTGACTTCTTTTTGTTCTTTTGTAATGTCATCGCCCTTTGTCATGTTGATGATCGTATAGAACATTCCGCCATTATCCATTACGTAGTTGGAGTCCACATCGTCAACTGAATGCAGTTTTTCATTTATTTGCTCTGCGACTTTTTCTTTTTCTTCAATTGAGAGTCCCGTTTCTAGATTCACCATCAGTTCGGTATAACGATTATACATATCAGGCATGATTGTCATCGGAATCTTTGTTGTCAAAGTTAATGAACCAGCAAATAGGATGAAAAAGATAACGATGACGGCAAGGCTGCGGCGCTTTTTCTTGATCGTCCAAGCGACCATCCGGCTGTAGTTGCGCATGACAGGTCCTTCTTTAAGCGTCTTTTTCGGACTGCGGAGTGTCATTAATTTTTCCGAGAGAGACGGAATAAGAGTAAACGCTACGATAACAGAGCTGATCAGTGTAATAGCGACTACTGTAGACAACATAATCATGAACTGCCCCATTTCGCCGCCGATCAATCCTATCGGCAAAAATACTACAATGGTTGTTAGCATGGAGGCAATGACAGCTGCCGCCACTTCTTTTGTTCCTGTTAACACGGCTTCAAGATTGGCTAAGCCGAGCTCTTTCTTTCGGTAGATTGACTCGAGAATAACGATGGATGAGTCCACCATCATTCCGATTCCGAGTCCAAGTCCGATTAACGTTAAAATATTGAAACTATAATCAAACATCCACATAGCTGCAAAGGTAAGTAAAACAGAAGTTGGGATCGATAGGCCAATAATAAAGGTAGCCCGCAGGTTGCGTAAGAAAATTAAAAGCACAGCAATTGCGATGACGCCGCCAATGAGAATATTATCTGTTACGCCATCAAGAGATTCTTTTACATAGTCAGCCTGTGCGACGATTTCATTTAATTCAAAGCCTTTAACGAGGTGTTCATCTTGAATCCGTTTAATCTCTGCCCGTACCGCTTCCGCCATTTCAATTTGCGTAACGTCCGATACACGGCCGATTTGGACAAAAATAAAATCCTTTGTGCCGTTCTTCCAGACGAAAGAAGAGTTTTCTAAAGGCTGCAAGGAAACGTTTGCCACTTCTTTCAATTTAATAAAGCCAGTTGGAGTGGGAAGGCTTATGTTTTTGAGATCCTCCATGCTTGTTAAGGTTGTATTCCAACGCAGAGAAGGGGAGTCCTTGTCGCCATTTAATGCACCTAAAGTCGCTTCGTTGTTTGCCAGCTGAATGGCTTCAACCACCTGCTGGATAGTGAGTCCATTCTTTGTTAGCCTTTCACGGTTAAATTCAATAACCGCTTCGTGCTCCAGCATTCCTGAAAGGGAGACATCTCTTACTTCCGGCAATGCTTCTAAGCGGGGTTCTAACACATCTTTAGCAAAAGCAGACATTTCTTTCATGTTTCCGCCGGACACATCCATGAAAAACTCGTAATTCTGGCTCGTTCCGTATTGTCCTGATGAGATATCCGTAATACCGGGAACGTCTGATTTTAAGGAATTGGCGATGGACTCAACTTCCTTATATAATTCTTTTCCACGTCCACGTTCGAAGGTGATTTGAACAGAACTGCGGCCGATATTTGTCGTTGACTGAGTCTTTTCGATGCCGTCAATGGCTTCGAGCTTTTGTTCTAACGGATTCGTAATGGTCCGTTCAACCTCAATGGCAGACAGTTCTCCCGCATTAATTTCCACATAGGCGCCATCCATCCCAATGGAGGGCAGCAATTCTTTGTCTAACTTAAGAACCGAATATCCTCCGATGATAGCGATTAAAACTGTTAATAATCCGATTAAAATTTTCCTTTGAACGATAAATTTTATGAGATCCACAATCATTCTCCTTTGATTTTGATTTTATAATGAACACCCCAAGTTTTAATGATATGCACAAGAACGAGAAGGATTACTCCAGCGCTGTAATCCATCGAAAGCTGTTTCTATGAAAAGTGATAAGACTTAGCAGTATGTAATGGAATAGGGTGTAACTTATGTTTCCATCTTATCCCTGTTATGGGATCTTCATAATGAACTGGAGACAGATCTTTTTCTAAGACTTTAGACTGAGAGCTTCGTAAAGAAAAACAGATTAAAGGCAGCGTAAGTGTTTCTTTTTTATTCACAAATAAAAGAAAATGACGCCGCGTGCTAGCAACAAATGATTCAATGAAAGCTCAGTGTGGTACACTAAAAGAGAGTGAAAACGGATCATAATAGAGGTGTGCATAAGTGAAAACAGTCTTAGTCATCGGCGGTGGCGTTACAGGCCTATCCGCTATGTACGAGTTGCATAAATGGAAGCAAAAAAATCAATCAGATGTAAGGCTGGTACTGGCAGAAGAGACCGCGGAGCTTGGCGGTAAGATCCGAACGGTGAAACACGACGGCTTTATTATGGAAGCGGGAGCAGATTCGATCGTGACCCGTAAGGCGAGCGGTATGTCATTTATTGAAGAACTCGGTTTGCAAGAGGAAGTGGTCTACAACGCAACCGGGCGCTCGTTCATTTATACAAATGGGGAATTAAAGCCAATTCCGGCTGATGCTGTATTTGGCATTCCTGCAAGTATTGAGTCACTGGCAAAGAGTACACTAGTATCAGCAGAGGGAAAGGTAGAAGCGCTGAAAGACTTCTATGTAAAAAATGAAACCTTTACAAAGAATGATTCTGTCGGTGCTTTCCTTGAATACTTTCTTGGAAAGGAATTAGTGGAAAAACAAATTGCTCCTGTTCTCTCAGGTGTATACTCAGGCAAGTTAAGTGATTTAACGATTGCGTCTACGCTTCCTTATTTACTCGAGTATAAAGAACAGTACGGCAGTATTATTAAAGGATTGGAAGCTAATAAAGAAAAGTTCCAAAGCAGCGGCAAAAAGTTTTTTTCTTTTAAAAGCGGCTTAGACAGACTGATTGAATCCTTTGCCAGCAAGCTGGAAGAAGTAGAGATTTGGAAGAATGCGAAAGCAGCTAAAGTTGAAAAGATCAGCAGCCGTTATCGCGTATCTTTTACAAACGGGGAAGCGCTGGAAGCCGATTGCGTAGTGCTCAGTATTCCTAATACAGCGGCTGAAAAACTATTTGATGATGAACAGTTAGCCAAAGAGTTTGCCAGCTTAAAAAACAGTTCGATGATTAGCGTCTATGCCGGCTTTGATGTACCTGACAGTCTTCTCCCGGAAGATGGAACAGGTTTTATTACAGCGAATAATGATGAGCTGTCATGCAACGCTTGTACATGGACGAGCCGGAAGTGGGAGCACACGTCAAAAAGCGGCAATTTACTCGTTCGCTTATTTTATAAAAGCAGTCATCCATCATTTGCTGCTTTGCAGAAAATGAATAAAGAAGAGCTGCTTCAAGTAGCCATGGAGGACGTTCGCCAAGGTCTAGGCATGAAGCTTGAGCCAATTGTAAGTGAAGTAACGAACTGGTCCGGCAGTATGCCAAATTATTTGATTACCCATCCGCAAACGGTAAAAGCACTTGAAGAGCAGCTAGCGGCTTCTTATCCAGGTGTGCTGCTTGCCGGCTGTTCTTATTATGGCGTGGGAATCCCAGACTGCATCGAAAACGGAGAAGCAACAGCCGAAAAAATTATTAGATGTCTCTCATAAGAAAGGAGCCTGCCAACACGTTTGTGTTGGCAGGCTTTTTTAGGCGCTGTTCAAGATGAATACTGTTTTTTTTAGCGGCTGATTAAAGCGGAAAGTGTTCGTCTGCAATGAAAATCAACAACCAAGTAAAAGGAGTTTTTTTAAAATCATCTTTGTTGGGAACAGCCTCACTTTCCGAATGCATATTTTTTTGTTAAATAAGAGTTTGAAAAATAAATAATGGGATACAATAAGTACGTAAGATTAATTTGCTATTTAAATGCTAGGAGGCAACAAAAAATGGAACACGGAAAAGTAAAATGGTTTAACAGCGAAAAAGGATTTGGATTTATTGAAAGAGAAGACGGGGAAGATGTATTTGTTCATTTCTCAGCTATTCAAACTGAAGGATACAAGACTTTAGATGAAGGCCAAGAAGTGACATTTGACGTTGAGGAAGGCCAACGTGGCCTGCAAGCGGCAAATGTAACTCCGGTATGATTCATTTAATCCATATAAAAACAGACTCAACAGTGTGTGGAGTCTGTTTTTTCATTTACCGGGCTTCTATTTTTTTAAAGCCTAGATTTTTTAATGCTTCTTGAAGATTAACGCAAGGGTTGAGTTCATCAAAGTGAATACCGAGATTCACAATCGTTTGGGCAATTTCGGGCCGAATACCCGTTAAAGTAGCCTTTACCCCTGTTAATTTTAAAGCCCGAATGACTTGAAATAACTGGTCAGCGACCATCGTATCGATGATGGGAACTCCAGAAACGTCGATGATCATATGAGATAAGTTCATACGGGCGCCCTCATTCAAGGCAACCTCCATGACCAATTTGGCTCGGTGTGTATCAATGGCTCCTACGAGCGGAATCGCTGCGACTCCTTCTGCGACCGGAACGACCGGGACGGACAATTCTTCTAGAGCGGTGTAGGCAACTTTCATAAGCCGCTCATTATGAGCCTCATAGACTTCACCAATAACTTTGAACACTTGGTCAATTAAAGGATCGATCATTTTGGACACATCAAGCATTGTAATCGCTGCAAACTTTCGCTGTTCCAATTCCTCTGTGAAGACATCCCAAATGACGGTACGATAAGTGGCTACTTCTCTTAGAAGATTATTTAAGGATATATTATATTGGATGGCCAATTCCGCTGTTCTTCTCCCCCATTTTTTAACTTCTTGGGCGATAAGTTCCGTATCTTCGTACAATGCTTTTCCGAAACATACGATTAATTGGGCTCTGTATTTTCTGCGTTCCGCAAGAGTAGCGTTATTCTTTACCCCTGTTTTTTTATTTTCAGCTGCAATGGTTCCTTCGATTCTCTGTGCCAACGTCAGATGGTTATCTACAATTTTCTTACCTATGTACCGTAGTTCATCCTTCATTCATGATACCTACCCTTACATTAGTCTTGTTTTCATTATAATCCATTTTTAACAAATAAACAGAAATCCTTCATTTTTTATGGAAATAGTTTAAGATAGAAGATAGTAGCTTCATATACAGAAAAAACTAGTAAAGGGGGGAGGGGCGAATGGCTATAATTGTTGTGTTTATTGTGTTGTTATTAATAGCTGGGGCTTACGCGACTGTTTTTATTAGCACAAAAGGAGACGAGGAGTATAGAAAGGCAACGAAGGGAAATATTGCTCGTTTATCATGGATTTATGTTGTGGTCATAACACTTTCCCTAGCAGCGGTAGGCGTTTATATTGTTCTCTAACAAAAGGCTTGTGATGGGACCTCGATCAGTCTATTGTACCTATAAGGCAGGGGGATAGCTCAGAAAACAGTCTAGCTCGTCTGCTGCGAAGACGGGTTTTTATTTTCTCAAAGAAAAGAAGCCATTTTCAAGGAGGGATTGAAGTGAAAGCAGTTGTTCATGAGAAAGTATCGGGGATGGAAGGACTTACATGCAGGGAAATAGAGGAAATTCAACCGAAGGCCGGAGAAGTGCGTATACGGCTAAAAACAGCGGGATTAAATCATCGGGATTTGTTTGTTCTTACTCGTCATAAACCGACTGATCCGCCGCTAATTGTCGGTTCAGATGGAGCCGGAATTGTAGAAGCTATAGGGGAAGGAGTAGAAGGCATCCAGGCGGGGGATGAAGTGATCATTAACCCAGGGCTTGGCTGGCAAAAAAACAGTGAGGCACCCCCAGCGGGATTTGAGATTGTCGGTCTTCCTGATCATGGCACTTTCGCAGAAAAAATTATCCTGCCGGCTGAAAATGCAGTAAGAAAGCCAGCCCATTTAACATGGGAGGAAGCCGGTGTCCTGTCGTTAGCGGGACTGACGGCTTATCGTGCGTTATTCACTCGAGGCAAGATCCAAAAAGGAATGAAGGTATTAATTCCGGGTATCGGCGGCGGAGTAGCGACTTTCCTTCTTCAATTTGCTAAAGCTGCCGGTGCAGTTGTCTATGTGACTTCCCGTTCAGAGAAAAAAGCCAAAAAGGCATTAGAACTGGGAGCAGATAAAGCAATTGACAGCAACGAAGATTGGCACAAAGCGCTTGATGGCGAAAAGATGGATCTCGTGATTGAATGTGTTGGAGCAGCAACCTTTAATAAATCGCTTGAACAGTTACGTCCGGGCGGAACGATCGTTACGTTCGGTGCTTCGACAGGAGATGAAGTCACGATTAACTTGCGTACCTTTTTCTATGGCCAATTCAATTTGCTTGGTTCGACGATGGGAAGCGCTGAGGAATACGAGGAAATGCTCAAGTTTGTCGAAATGCATGAGTTAAAGCCAATCATTGACACTGTTTACCCGCTTAGTGAATTTGAACAAGCTTTTAAACGATTAGAAGAGGCTGAACAGTTAGGGAAGATTTGTTTTTCTATTCCTGAATGATAAAAAAACCTCCAACCATCTGTTTGCGGTAGATGGTTGGAGGTTTTTAATAGATTACTGTTTCTATTGTGACTGTGTCTTGTACTTTTCTATTTCCGATGCTAAGGCAGGAGAACAATCATGACGAACAGCTTCAAGAAAAGACGCTGTATCTTGGAAAGTAATCGTTTCTTCACGACCATTCCCCCATCTTCTGTGCTGCCGCTCCTCATTAATGGATTGCGTTCCATCTGGAAAAGTCCGAGCTATTAACAGCTGTTTATTAAATGGAGAATGAGGATGAGAATGAATTGTACGTTTCATAACAGACAGTTTTTCCCATGGTGTCGGGTTCCAATCAAAGGCATACTGAACGGCCCATTCCCCTTGATCATTTAGGCATTCCATCGCAATGGTCCCTTTTTCTGTCTGATGAGTGCGAAGTCTGAAAGTGCCTGCAGGAGAAATGACCGCTTCTCCATCCAGCAGCAAAGGAGAGAGTGCCAGCCGATTGCCAAAACCACCATCTGCGATGTAATGTTGCCCGCCGATACACAAGAGCACCAGAGCATGTGTGCGATCGAGTGCCCACTGACCATCCTTTTTAATTGTTGCCGCTCCAAGCTCAGCATCAAAACCAAGCTCCTGCAACACAAGCAGCAAGAGGGGATTGATTTCGTAACAAAGTCCTCCACGTTGCTTCTCAACCATCTTATCCATTAAAAACTCCGGCGTAACATCTGCCTCATTTCCAGTAAGAACATCCACATTTTCAAATGGAAACCACTCCGCAAACTTCCGCAGTATAAATGCTGCCCGCTCTACTGGCGGCCACGACTCAACATATCCACTCTTTTTTAACTTTCTCACTAAACGCTCCATGTTTTCCTCCTAATGGGGGCTGTCCCCAGTTACGGTATGCACTGAAGCACTATTATTAGTATAGCAATCGAAAAATTTTGGAACAAGCAAGACGAGTTCATGGACATTTGTCCTGGGTGAAAGAGCCTTTCTTTCTAAATTACGATGATTTCAACTGAAAAATATTGGAATATATAGTAATTACTGCTCTATTTATAATATTCGAAATATTATACTCTACCTCTAGAGAGACAAATCAATTCATTGGAGGGAACAAGGAATGAAGAAACCGATCGTTAAAATCGCGCTTGCAGCTTCATTAACTTTTAGCGCATTTGGCACTCAAGCTGTGTTGGCCAAGCCTGCCAATACAACGCAATCCCAGCCTTATAAAGTGTTTGACCATAAGATTGTGAACCAGATTAACGTTGATAATATTTACAACAATATTGATTATTTGGCGAAGGTGCCGCGTGTAGCAGGTACGCCGGCAGAATACAATGCTGTTCAATTTATTAAAAATGAATTCAAGTCGTATGGCTACGGTGTTAAGATTCAGGAATTTACTTTTACTGGCTATACACCGCCAAACAGCATGACATTATCTGTAGAAGGATTCACTGAAACACTAAATCCCTCTGCCTTTACATACACACCAAGCGGCGATGTAACAGGGAATATTGTTCTTGCCGGATTAGGGAAAAAAGAAGAGTTAAATAACACGGATTTAACGGGTAAGATTGCGCTCATTAAGCGTGGTGAAATTTCTTTCGGTGAGAAAGTGCTAAATGCCGCAGCTGCAGGTGCTGTAGGAGTGATTATTTATAATAATGCGGAAGGCGCAGTCAATGGGACACTTGGTGAAGCAAGCGATCAATATGTTCCAGCTGTAGCGTTGAAAAAGACTGAAGGAGAAGCCTTAGCGGCTCACGTGCAGAATAACACTGTAAGCGCTTCCTTGAAAGTAGAAGGAGCTGTAACAGAAGAAAGAACTTCTCACAATGTGATTGCAACGAAAAAACCGACCAACAAAAACAAAGCGAATAACAATGTCATCGTGATAGGTTCCCACCATGATTCTGTGGAGCTGGCCCCTGGAGCGAATGATGATGCTTCCGGAACAGCAATGACGCTTGAGCTTGCCCGTGTGTTGAAAAATGTGCCAACCGATACGGAAATCCGTTTTATCACATTCGGTGCAGAAGAATTAGGATTGCTTGGTTCTGAGCATTATGTGGACAACCTTCCTGAAGCTGAGCTAAATCGTATTATTGCCAACTTCAACCTTGACATGGTAGGCAGTAAAGATGCTGGTGATTTAGTCATGAACACAGTAGACGGGAAGCCGAATCTTGTTACAGAGCTAGCTCAAGCATCCAGCAAACGATTAAATGGTGTACCAACTCCTTATGCTGAAGGCGGCAGAAGCGACCATGTTCCATTTGGGGAAGCAGGTATCCCGGCTGCGCTATTCATCCATGAACCGACTGAACCATGGTATCATACTCCTGAAGATACCATTGATAAAATTAGCAAAGAAAAGCTGCAAGATGTAGCTGAAATTGTCGGAACAGCTGTGTATGATAGCGCCCGCTTTGATAACATGGGACCTAAAGAGAAAAAAGTGAAAAAGGAAAAGAACAAAGCGCTTTATCACAAAAAGTCAGTAAAATAATCTTTAAACCTTGCTAATTCAATAGAAAAAAAGACGGCTTTCCCGATAAGAAGGAGAGTCGTTTTTTCTTTGTAAATCTTCCAAGTATTGTGCTGTAACCCTCCTAGAGAAAATAAATCTAATCTATAAGGGATTATAAGTTAGAGTGACGAACAAGCGGAAGCTCTTTTAGTTATCGTAGAAATTGTTAAATGTCTTTTATTCATCGCGGATCAGCTGATATTCTATTTATAAGTCATTAGAGTAGATAAAAATAGGAGTGGTTTAGATGTTTCAGTATCATGTATGGGCAAGTAAAAAACTGTTTGATTATTTGCAGAGCGAAGAGGTTAAACCGTTATTTTTTAGAGAAGTGCAGTCTGTGTTTCCTTCTATTTCAGAAGTAGCAGCCCATATGTTAACGGTCGATCACTTATGGTTTGAGCGTATAAAGGGAGTGGAAAATGAAGGGGGGGTACCGGTTCAGTTTACTAGTGTAGGGGAAGCAGCTGAAAAGATGCTGCAGCTGCACGAGGACATATCCACTTTTCTAGCCCAAGCAAATACCAATCAGCTCATTGAGTATCAAACTTCTGAAGGAGAACCCTATACTAACACCATTGGTGAAGTGATTATGCATATCGTGAATCACGGGACGTATCATCGGGGGAACATAACAGCTATTCTCCGTCAGCTTGGAGGCAAAGGTGTGTCAACGGATTATATCTATTTCCTTAGAGAAAGAAAGTAAAATCTCAGGCTGTTGACAAACGCTTGCAATCAGCCTGACAGCATATAAAGTAGACTTTGTCTACAACCTTATCTTTTTATATGTTAAGGCGCATACTATTTTACGCTTCTTTTTTAGTTATCATGAGTTGTATAGATGATCCATCAACTATTAAAAATAACTGATCCACAGTGAGAAAGTTAACCTTGCTGTGGATTTTTTATGTTAAAAATATATAGCGTTTACAAGTTAGAGTATTCGAAAAATATTGACACGTTTCCAGTTTGTTATTTATAATTTAGAAAAGATATTTCCTTTTAACAGAAATACATTCCGTTATGCGGAAAAAGAGAGGAGCTAATCAACTAAAAGAATGCACAAACAGCTGAGTAATAAGTAGCGATAGTCTCTTTGAGAAGCTTTTATATTTTAGTTAGGGGGTTCGGTTAATGGAAGGGATGCAATCTCACGAACAATTAAACCGTTCTATGAAAAAACGTCATTTATTTATGCTTTCACTTGGAGGAGTTATTGGTACCGGGCTTTTCCTGAATGCTGGTTATACAATTAATCAGGCTGGCGCAGGGGGAGCCATGATAGGGTATTTAGTCGGTGGTGTCATCCTATACATGGTCATGGTCTGCTTAGGTGAACTTGCTGTTCATATGCCAGTTACAGGTTCATTCCAAAAATACGCCGCCAAATACATCGGACCTTCCGCTGGTTTTGCCCTCGGGTGGATGTATTTTGTAGGGTCAGCAGCGACCGCCGGCGTAGAATTTACAGCAGCAGGAATTTTAATGAAACAATGGTTTCCGCATACTCCTGTTTGGATTTGGTGTGCTGCATTTATTCTCCTGTTATTTACTTTGAATGCGCTAACAACGAAAGGTTTTGCTGAAGCAGAATACTGGTTTGCCGGGATAAAAGTTGTGGCGGTGATTGCCTTTATCATCATCGGAATGGCTGGTATCTTCGGATTTATTCCCTTATCGGATCGTCCAGCTCCTTTCTTTGATAACTTGGCACCTTCTGGATTATTCCCAGCAGGAATTGCTATTATCTTTGTGACGATGATGAATGTTATTTTCTCCTATCAAGGATCAGAATTAATCGGGATTGCAGCAGGGGAGAGTGAAGAGCCTGAAAAGAATATCCCTAGAGCGATTCGTAACGTACTTTTCAGAATTATTGTATTTTATATTGCTTCTATCATTATTTTATCTGCCATATTCCCTTCTTCTGAATTAGGTTTGTTGGAAAGCCCATTTGTTACATTAATGAAGCTGGCAGGGGTTCCATATGCTGCCGGAATTATGAACTTCATCATTTTAACGGCTATTCTGTCTGTTGGAAACTCATGTCTATATGCTTCTACACGTTTGTTATGGGCGATGGCTCATGATGGAATGGCGCCTAAATTGTTTGGAAAGCTGTCTAAAAGAAAAGTTCCTTTTAATGCTCTTCTTTTTACGATCTCTTTCTCGCTTTTGTCCTTGTTAACAAGCTTTATTGCTGCAGATACGGTGTTCGTGCTGCTCATGTCGATAGCGGGTATTTCTGTTACGATCTCATGGATGGGAATCGCTTTATCACAATATATGTTCCGGAGAAAGTTTATAAAAGCAGGAGGGAAGCTGGAAGAACTGAAATATAAGGTTCCTCTTTACCCATTTGTTCCTTTATTCTGTGTGGCATTCTGTTTCGCTATTCTTGTCTTCCTTGTTTTCGATCCGACTCAGAGAATCGGTGTCTTGTACGGTACAGGCTTTTTAGTTGCCTGCGTATTGTTCTATAAATTTAGATTAGCAAAAAAAATAAGTTCATCAGAAAGTATAGATGCAGGTGACAAAGATATAATCTAACTATTTTTGATGATTGATTAAATATAAAAAAGCAATGGATGCCTATCGGTTTTAAAGAGCCGAGCATCCATTGCTTTTGTTCATTAAGAGCCGTTGTATCCTAATTTAGCAGAAATGCGCTTGCCGGTTTCTACCACATTTTTAACTAGAAAATCCAGTCTGTCATCTGTGAGGTTAAAGCTGACAAATCCAACACTTACCGCTCCGTGGACTTCTCCGAAATGGTTCAGAATCGGGGCAGCAACAGAAGAGGTTCCTTCTGTTCTTTCACTGTGGCTAATGCCGTAGCCTTTCAATTTTGTTTCTTTCAGCACTTCCCAAAAAGCAGGTCTTTCTTGTTCTGGCAGAAGTGTATCGATAATACTTTTTACCTGTTTGTACGGCATGTAGGCAAGCATGATTTTATTAGCAGCTCCTACGCTCATCGGAATTCGCAAGCCAAGCTGGTCAAATACACGGATCGGATTTTTCTCGCTGTCGATCCGTTCGATGATCATGGACTCTGTTCCTGCTGGCTGGCTAAGATAGACGCTTTCTTCTACTTTGTCCATCAGCCTTTCTAATTCAGGTCTGATCTGGCTGATGTAATCCAGCTTGTCATACATGCGAAGGCCATATTCCAGCCAAATGTTGCCTAAACCATATTGTTTGGATTGCTCGTCTTGTTGAATTAAGCCGTGCTTGGACATCGCTTTTAACAAGCGATGCATGGAACTAACAGGGAGATCACACTTCTGGGAAAGTTCCGTAATGGACAGCCAGTTTTCCGATTCATCAGAAACTAGCACTTGAATAACGTTCATAGCACGATCAATTGATTGCATAAATTAGTCACCTATCTTTCAAGACAAAATCATAAAATAAAATTTTCTGAAAAAATTTAAAACATTATTGACAGTATATCACATTCAATTTTATAATTTAAGAAACTTTCCTACTAACGGAATTAATTTTCGTATAGTGGAAAAAGGAGGAGAGAGAAAATGACATATTGCTCGTCTATGTATAAACCATTAGAGCGTGTAATTGTAAAACATCCGAAAGAAGCTTTTGTTAGCCAAGAACAAATAAATAGAGAATGGCAAAAGTTTAACTATGTAGAAGCACCAGATTTTAATGAAGCCCTAACTGAGTACGCAGACTTCATTTCTATACTGGAAAAACACGTTCCGCAAATTGATTATTTACCTGCATCCTCGAAAGTTGGAATGGACTCCTTATATGCGCATGATCCGGTGAAGTTCACAAGCAAGGGAGCTATTATTTTAAAATCTGGAAAAGAATTGAGACAGCCTGAGGCAGGCATATATAAAGAATTTCTTACAGAAAAGAACATCCCGATTATTGGTGAATTAACAGGTGACGCAGTAGCAGATGGCGGCGACATCGTCTGGCTGGATGATCGTACTCTTGCTGTTGGACGTGGTTATCGTACGAACGATGAAGCGATCCGACAGTTAAAAGAAATGACAGCTGACCTTGTAGATGAATTTATCGTTGTTCAGCTTCCTCACGATCAGGGAGAGGCAGAATGTCTTCACCTAATGTCTTTCATTAGCATGGTGGATCGTGATTTAGCTGTTGTTTATTCTCGTCTTATGCCTGTTTTCTTCAGACAGCTTCTACTCGAGCGCGGTATTCAGTTAATTGAAGTACCAGATGATGAATATATGAACTTAGGATGCAATGTGCTTGCACTAGCTCCGAGAGTATGCGTGATCGCTTCTGGAAACGATTGCACCAAACAGAAATTGCTTGAGGCAGGCGCTGCTGTATACGAGTACAAAGGAAATGAAATCAGCTATAAAGGCACTGGCGGACCAACGTGCTTAACTTGTCCGGTTGTGCGCAGCTAACAAAGTTTCTTTTTAATAGGTTCCTATTTTTTAATAAATTTTGAGAAAGCAAACCGCAACAAAGTGTATAAAAACACCCTTAATAAAAAATCATTGGAGGAATCACTTATGTTTAAAAACGTCATTGTAAAAACACCAGGAAAAAGCTATGTAAATGGATTAACAACATCTGACCTGGGAGAGCCAGATTATGATAAATTACTTGAGCAGCATGCTGCTTATGTAGAAGCTTTGAAGAAATGCGGCGTAGCTGTTACACACTTGCCAGCAAGTGAAGAATTTCCAGATTCCACTTTCGTTGAAGATACGGCTGTTTTGACTCCGGAATTTGCTGTCATTTCAAATCCAGGAGCTGATTCAAGAAACGGAGAAATCAAAGAAATGGAGCCGGTTTTAAAAGAATTCTACGACAAGCTTCACTACATTAAAGCTCCAGGCACATTAGATGGAGGGGATGTTCTTCAAGTGGAAGATCATTTCTACGTTGGTATTTCTGAACGCACGAATGAAGAGGGAGCTCGTCAATTTAAAGAAATTATGGAATCAGAAGGCTATAAAGCAACAATCGTTCCATTAGAAAAGTTCTTCCACTTAAAAACAGGGATTGCTTACCTTGGCAACAACTTGATCGTAGCTGCCGGTGAATTTATCGGTCATCCAGACTTTGCCCAATACGACCAGCTTACTGTGTCGGCTGAAGACGAATATTCAGCAAACTGCATCCTTGTAAATGACTATGTCATCATTCCAAAGGGATACGAAGAAACAAAACGCAAAATGAATGAAGCTGGATATAAAACAATCGAATTAGAAATGTCAGAATTCCAAAAGCAAGATGGCGGGTTAAGCTGCTTGTCCTTACGCTTCTAAAGATTACAACAACACTTCCATCAGTAGAGGATTCTCTGATGATGGACAAACAAATTGGAAAGGTGATTTGAATGAGCCAACTATTATGGGGAACTCCTGAAACTCTTCGGGCGTTGTTATGTGAGCTTGTCAGCTGGGATAGCCGCACTTTTACAGATGGGGAAAGAAAATTTGCTTATAATGTTCGAGAAAAATTAAGCGAGCTTGACTATTTTAAAAAACATCCAGACTATCTATCCCTTCATCCAGCCGATCTTGGCCGACATTTCGTTACGGCATTTTACAGACATCCTGAAGCAGAGGATACAGTTGTATTAATTAGTCACTTTGATACAGTCCAGACAGAAGAATATGGCGATCTTGAACCTCTTGCTTTTAGACCAGAAGAACTTACAAAAGAATTGCTTAATCGAAAAAAGAATCTGCCAGAAGGAGCACGCATTGATCTTGAGTCAGGAAAGTACCTATTTGGACGAGGAACAATGGATATGAAAATGGGGCTCGTCCTTCATATGGCTCTAATCGAAAAAGCAAGTATTGAACAGTGGCCGATTAACCTAGTGCTCTTAACGGTTCCTGATGAGGAAGTAAACTCCTCAGGTATGAGAGCAGCGGTTACAGAGCTTGTAAAGATGCGCGATCGATACGGGATCTCCTACAAACTATTTCTAAATAGTGAACCGTCTTTCTCACAAAAACCAGGTGACGAAAAACATTATATTTATTCCGGAACACTAGGAAAAATTATGCCGGCTGCTCTTTTCTACGGGAAAGAGACTCACGTTGGGGAACCTCTAAAGGGAATGACCGCTAACTATATTGCTTCTTTCCTGACACAGATGATGGAATGGAATCCTATTTTCCATGAAAGTGATCTTGGAGAAAATACGCCTTTACCAGTTTCATTGCAACAGAAAGATTTAAAAACACAGTATTCAACTCAGACGCCTTATCGTGCGGCGGCTCTGTATAACGTATTTTTAATGAAAAGAACAGCTTCCGAGATTATGGAGCTGTTTGAGCAGATTGCACAAAAAGCAGCAGAAAAGTGCAATGAAGCGTATAAGGTGCTTTGTCAAAGTGAACAAATTGATGGAGTCGGCGAAGTACGAGTGCTGCGTTATGAAAGGCTGCTTGCCTACGCTACAGAAAAGCTAGGAAGCGAGCTTGTTGAGAAAATAAAAAGCGAGGTTCAAGGTAACACAGAGTGGGATGAGCGGGAAAAATCACTGCGAATCGCTGATAAATTGTTAATCCAGTGTCAAGAGCTCGCGCCAGCCATTGTCTTATTGTTTGCTCCTCCATATTACCCAGCCGTTAATACATCCAATGACTCGCTTGTGATGGAATCTGTTCAGCTGGTAAAGAAAGTAGCAAACAACTTTGGTGTAGAAGTCGAGCAAATTCATTATTTCAATGGTCTTTGTGATTTAAGCTACGTTCATTATAAAGATGAAGCGAATGGGTGGGAAGCTTTTGAGCGTAATACACCGGTTTGGGGAGAGGTTTACAGCATTCCTTTTGCTGATATGCTTCAGCTTCAGGCACCGGTGCTTAATGTAGGCCCGTTTGGAAAAGACGCCCATCAGCTTACGGAGCGTCTTCACATTGAGAGTGCTTTCGTTCACACTCCTGCTATGCTTGATCAGTTAATAAAGAGCATGCTAAAAAAAACAGTTGAAGTGTGATAGGTGATTCTATCGCATCTACACCATTCTAAACGAGCTTATCTAATCCGCTAACCGAGTAGTTGAAATAGATTGTCTCTAAGAACGCCGATAAAACAACTAAAATGAAGGAGGCTGCACTCAAACGGGCGTTTGAGTGCAGCCTCTTTTTTATGAAGAATTATTATAGTACAGCTGCATTACGGCCGGCAGCTTTTTGTTTCCTTTGCCATGTTATAGAGACGAGCAACGTAAGGACAAGGACAACGAGGCCAAGCAGGAACGGGTAATATAAATGAACATCGTATAGAAGTCCGGCGAGTGTTGGACCGAGAACGTTGCCGATGCTCATATAAGCATTATTCATGCCCATTGCAAAGCCTTGTTCATTGCTGGCAAGCTTTGAAATGAGTGTGTTCAGCACAGGGCGTAAAATGGATGAAGCAAGAAAAATCACAAGGGTGACGATAAAAAATAAGGCGTAGCTAGAAGCGAACAGAGAGGCGAGAAAGCCGATCGCTGTCACCGCGAGAAATACATTCATAATGGCTCCTTCGCCGTACCGGCGTACAATCAGGTCAACGATAAATAACTGTACGACTACACTGACAATTCCGGTTGCGGTCACCATGATGGCAATCTCCTGCGGAGTAGCCCCGAATTTATTGTTAATAAAAAGTCCAATTACTGATTCATAGGCCATTAAACCAAAACTCATGACAAGTGTAATAACAAGGGGGATGAAGTAAGGTTTCTGGACAGACTGGACAAGCTTCTTGACTAGTGGATCTGTATCTACGTTAAGCGAGGAGCTGCTTACTTCTTTGCTTTCTTCTAACCAAATAGCAGAAAACACAACAGCCGCAACGCCGATAATGGCCGAGACGAGAAGAGGCATTTTTAAACCGTAGTCAGCTAAAAATCCTCCTACGCCGGGACCGACAACTATTCCGAGAGACATGGCGGCAGAGATGAGACTATTTCCTTTAGCGCGCTGCTCCATCGTCGTAATATCAGCTACGTAAGCGAAGATAGCGGGAATTAATAAAGCCGCTCCCACTCCGCCGATGACACGCGAAAAGTATAAAATGTCAATCGTGTCTGACCAGTAAAAGACAAACATGGAGAGAGCCAGTCCGCTGAGCCCGGCAATAATCATAATTCGACGGCCATATTGATCGGCCCATTTTCCAGCGATCGGGGACATGACGAGCTGGGCGCCAGCAAAAATGGCGATGACTAGCCCGGCAGCTGTACCTCCTTGGCCGATAGACAGCAAATAAGCAGGTAAAATAGGGATAATAATGCCAAAGCTGCCAACGGCTATAAACATGTTAATCATTAAGATAATTAATTTTTTTCGCTGTTCAGGTAGCAAAAGAACACCTTCTTTCTCTATGCAATTTCTTCAGAAAATGCTAGTTATTTAATATAACTACAGTTTACAAAAATGTCAATTAGAGATGGACTGTTTATTTAATAAAAAGTCGAGAAGCGTGAAAAAGATTTTCGGAACGATGAACAAAAAGTGAGGGAAAGTAAGAAGACATAGTAAACAATGACACAGAAACAAATAATCCCCTGCGTAAAAGCAGGGGAGAGGTTTAGGCATGGAAGCCAATAAGAGTAGCTTTTTTATCAAGCCCAAGAGTGTCTTTATTAGGGAATGTAATAACAGAGCTGATATATTCCCATCTAATAAAGAGGTGAACAGCACAGGTTTCTTCTTTTTGGTGTTCGGAAGGAATTTCTTCTCCTGTCTCATCGATGACTTCTGTTCTCTTATGACAAGGATTCTCGACCCAGATGCCCATGCTTTCGGTATGCATTAGCTTGACCATATACCATTGATCAGGATGGTATATGCCGGTAATCGAACCAACAAGCTCCTCAGGGAAATTGCGAAGCCTAATTTGGATTTTTTGGTTAACAAAATTATCTAGATACACGTAATCACTCCTTCAAATGAGTCTCACGTTTTTCTAGTTCCCTTGTATTTGACAAATAAAACAGAAAAAGCTGCCAGACTAATGGCAGCTTTTGAAGTTATTGACCTTGTTGAGAAGGGGTTTCATCGATTGGAATTTCAATTAACTGATTAGAACCCGTTGCCTTTGGCATTTTTCCGTCCCATTTTTCAATCCATTTGTTTTGAATGACTTCTTTGGAAATAGATTTCTTAATGATTTCGTTGTATTTGGCAATTCCTTCTGCTTCAATTTTTTTCTTTTCAGCTTCCGCTTTGGCAATTTTTAATTCAATTTGTTTTCGTTCCAGTTCTTGTGCCGCTTCTACACGCTTATCGATTGCTGCTTGAGTAGATTTGTCAGGCTTCGGTACCCCAAGTGTTAAGTTATCAACTGTAAACCCTAAGCGGCCCACGTCATCAGAAAATAGGTCTTGCACCTTCGAAGCTGCTTCGGATGATTTCTCACCGTATGTATCGATAACCGAGTATTTAGCAATCGCTTTACGGCCGGCAGCCCAAAGGCGCGTGCGCAAATAGGACTCTTCGATTTGCTCTACTTCTACTGGTCCGAATTTGTTGAAGACCGCTACGACTTTATCAGGTTGAATGCTATAGTTATAAGCAAAGTCAACGGTAACACTTTTGCCGTCTGATGTAGCTACTTGAATGTCCTTATAATTAACGGTTTGCATTCTAACTGGATATTTGGTTACTTTGTCAAATAAGCCGACAAGGTGCCAGCCTTGGCCAAGTGTTTCATTTTGAACACCGCCGTTTGGACTGTACACAACGCCTACATAGCCATTTGGAATTTTTTCGATAAACATGGAGAGCAGAGCTAACCCGATCACTAAAGCAACAGCAATAATGGCTCCTCCTAGAATCTTACGGTTATTTGTTTTCTTTTTTGTTTGTTCCATTTTCATCCTCCCCTAATTTTTCTTTCAGTCGATGAGCCGTGTCTCCAACTTTTTTAAAGGAAGGAGAAAGCATTAACCAAATACCAAAGCAAATAATAAGTATAATGATGACTGAACCTATAAATACTTTCATTGTATCGCCCCCTCTTCTATTCTTACATTGATTGGCAAATTTGTCATCCGCCTCACCCCTATTTATAAGAATTCAGTCTCTACATACCTATGTAGGGAGTGAAGGGGTTAAGCTGATTTTTTCTAGGTAGATAGAAAAAAACAAACAGCAGAACGCTTTATTCGTGTTCTGCTGTTTGTTTTTTTCGTTTCATCAGCTGCAGGTCGATAAACAGCTGGCAATTCATATTAAAATCCTCAAAATCGATAGAGGTTAAGTCAGTAATTTGTTTAAGACGGTATTTTAGTGTATTGGTATGAATAAAAAGCTGCTCGGCGGCTGGTTTAATTCGGCAATTATTTACTAAATAAACTTCCAGTGTCTGCAATAAATTCGATTGGCTTTCCTTGTCTTTTCGCTGCAGCTTCAATAGATCCTCGTTCACATACTGTGTTTCGCTGTTAAAGCGGGCAGCTGCTTCGAGATAGCGGAGAACCCCCAGCTTTTTATAATTAAAAGTTAGGAGGGAAGGGGAACCAAGGAATTCGGCTGTATGAATGACTCTCAATGCCTCTAGGTAACTCGTACGCATTTTAAGAATAGAAGTATATTCATTGCCAATTCCAGCGTATACCGCTTGCGACTTGCATTGGCTTAGCACTGTATGGACTAGCTGTTCGGCACTTTCAGACAGTTCGGCAGCAGGAGAGTTGCTGCCGATGATGACAATGATTTTTAGTTCATCTGTGAATAGGTGGGCAGGCTGATCAAGCGCATTAACAAACAGTCGGATCGTTTCACCTAACTCTTCAAATATAACCTCATCAATTTGGGTAATGGTAAACACCGTAACGAGAAAGTTAGCCGGCAGCACGACGTTAACATTAGCAGCTTCCCATTTAATTTGATTTTCCGTTCGGTAAGTCTCATCCATCACTTTTTTATAAAATTCATTTTTCTTTTCGTCTTTCATTACCTTTAATTGATTTTCTTTGTAAAGGATTCTTCCCACGTGGACCGATACCATTTGTAAAAACTCCATTTGCGCATCTGTTAAGGGCGGGTCTATTTCTTGAACCCAGATATATCCAAAAATTTGATCTTTATATTTGGCGCTGACAACCACACGCGGGTTTAAGCCGATATCTTTAATAGGCGGAACATGAAAAGGGACGGGAATGCTTTTTAGCTGTTCAACAACGCCCTGCTCCATGAATTTTTCCAATATGGGAATAGTCCAGCGTTTCGCGAAAATCGTTTGCTGGTTTGCCTCGTCGAACTGTTCAATATAATAAGAACTGTAGGCCAGTAATGAAAATTGATCACTTTCCACAACGACAGGTTTTTTCAAATACGTACTGACCATTTCAGTAATATCATTAATATTTGTCAATGCAAGAATCTTTTCCAATGGCTGGCTCATTCAGCTCCTCCTCCGTATTCATATGTTCATCAAATTAATCATACTGGTAAAAAGGGCTGATGTATAGGGCAGAGCAGCAAAAAGGACTGGATGAGAGTAACCTTTCATCCAGTCCTTTTATAATTAACGTTCTCTTTCGAGAAGTTCAATTGCTTCCGTGAATTCTTTGTCAATTTCAGCATTTGGTTTATATGTGGCAAGACTTACAAAATACGTGACAAGCCAACAAATGATGAAGCCAGGAACAATTTCATAAAGATTACTTGTCAATGCCTCAACGTTGCCCCAAATCATAACGGTGATCGCACCGGTAATCATTCCCCAAAGGGCCCCTTTAGCTGTAATTTTGCGCCAATATAGAGAAAGCAAGATGATTGGTCCGAATGATGCACCGAATCCAGCCCATGCAAACGAAACAATTTTTAACACCGTATCACTATTTGGCCAAGCAAGAATCATCGCGATAACAGAGACGACAAGAACCGCTATTCTTCCGTAAAATACATATTGCTTATCTGGTGCATCTGTCTTAATGACAGCTTTATACAAGTCTTCAATTAATGCTGATGATGTAACGATCAGTTGGGAAGAAATCGTACTCATAACAGCCGCCAGCACCGCCGCGAGCATAATACCGGCAATGAACGGATGGAAGATAATCTGTCCAAGGGTAATAAATATAGTTTCTGCATCATGAAGGGTAGCATTATGCTGTTGATAATAGGCAATTCCGACAAGAGCCGTTGCGACAGCTCCAAATAGGCTGAGGAACATCCAGCCAATTCCGATGCGGCGTGCCCTTTTCACGTCTTTAACCGAGCCGATTGCCATAAAACGGACGATGATATGCGGCTGGCCGAAATAGCCCAGCCCCCATGCAACCGCTGATAAAATTCCGAGGAAAGAAGCGCCGGAAACGAAGTTCAGCAATTGTGGATCCACTTCCCGGATACTTGTTGCAGTTCCTGAGAAACCACCTGTAAGGAATAATCCGAATATTGGAATGAGTATAAGTGAGAGAAACATAATAAGTCCTTGAACAACGTCTGTATAGCTAACCGCTAAAAATCCACCAAACAATGTATAGAAAATAACGACAGCAGAGACGATTAACAGACCAGCATGATAATCAAGCCCGAATGAGCTGAGGAAAAATTTTCCGCCGGCAACCATTCCTGAAGATACATAGAAAGTAAAGAAAATAAGAATAACGATACCTGAAACAATACGTAAAAGACGGGATTTATCTTTCAGACGACTTTCTAGATAGCTTGGAATTGTAATGGAATCACTCGATACTTGTGTATAGACACGAAGGCGAGGGGCAACGAGTACATAGTTCAAATAAGCTCCGAGCGTTAATCCGACCGCGATCCAGGTTTCAACAAGACCATTCAAAAAGATGGCACCTGGCAGCCCCATAAGCAGCCAGCCCGACATATCCGCAGCCCCGGCACTTAAAGCCGTAACAGCTGGTCCAAGTGAGCGCCCGCCGAGCATGTAATCAGTCAAGTTGGATGTACGTTTAAATGCATACCAACCGATGAAAACCATGGCAGCCATGTAAATAATAATAGCAATTAATTGGTACATTTCATTGGACATGGTAAAACTCCTTTAAAGTTGTTTTCATAATATTTATTTATTCAATATTTTCATCAAACAAAGTATGGAATGCAGAGGCTGTCCCATAAGCAGAACCAGGCATCTCTTTCGACAAAACGCACTGCTTTACCGAAGGGATAGGAGGGCCTGGCCTGGCGGGGCAGCCTCCTTTGTAGCTTAATTCTTTTTTTAAAACATTTCAGATGTTGTTTTCGCTTGCATGTGAAGCTGCAAATAGCCTGGACCGCCAGCTTTAGAATCTGTACCTGACATGTTGAAGCCGCCAAATGGCTGGTAACCAACAATCGCGCCTGTACAGCCGCGGTTGAAGTACAAGTTTCCAACGTGGAAGTCTTCACGTGCTTTTTCCATGTTCATGCGGTTGTTTGTAATGACCGCACCTGTTAAGCCGTATTCTGTGTTATTCGCAATTTCAATTGCATGATCAAAGTCTTTTGCTTTCGCAAAAGCAACAACTGGGCCAAAGATTTCTTCCTGCATCAGGCGTGCTTTTGGATCAACGTCCGCTACAATGGTTGGTTGAACGAAGTAACCCGTTTCGCTGTCGCCTGTACCGCCTGCCACGATGCGGCCTTCTTCTTTGCCGATCTCTACGTAGCTCATGATCTTATCGAATGATGCTTGATCAATAACCGGTCCCATGTAATGGCTGTTATCCACTGGATTGCCGACTGAGATTTCTTTCGTTAATTCGATTGCCCGGTTTAATACTTGATCATACACGTCTTCTACGATAACAGCACGGGAGCAGGCAGAGCATTTTTGTCCGGAGAAGCCAAATGCAGATTTGACGATTGATTGAGCTGCCAGCTCAAGATTTGCTTCTTTGTCCACCACAATGGTGTCTTTTCCGCCCATTTCTGAAATCACGCGCTTTAGCCAAAGCTGACCGTCATTTAACTTGGAAGCACGTTCGAAAATACGTAAACCAACATCACGAGAACCTGTGAAGGAGATAAAACGTGTTTTCGGATGGTCAACGAGGTAGTCGCCTACTTCGGCACCGCTTCCTGGTACGAAGTTAAGAACACCTTTGGGAAGACCTGCTTCCTCTAATACTTCTACAAACTTCGCTGCCACAATGGGTGTTGCTGAAGCTGGCTTTAATAACACTGTGTTTCCGCTTACAAGTGCAGCCACAGTTGTACCTGCCATAATAGCGAAGGCAAAGTTCCAAGGAGAAATAACGATTCCAACGCCTAATGGAATGTAGCCGTAACGGTTGTCTTCGCCTGGACGGCTTTCCACTGGCAATCCGTCTTTGATTCTTAGCATTTGACGGCCGTAATATTCCATGAAGTCGATTCCTTCTGCTGTATCAGCATCGGCTTCATTCCAAGGTTTTCCGGCTTCTTTTACGAGAAGGGCAGAGAACTCATGCTTGCGGCGGCGAACAATCGCTGCAGCTTTGAACAGCACGTCTGCACGAATTTCTGGCTTAACTTTTTTCCAAGATTCAAACGCTTTCACAGCTGCTTGCATGGCTTGTTCAGCATGTTCACGGCTTGCTTTAGAGACACGGCCAATCACTTGTTTTTTATCAGCAGGGTTGTAGGAGACAATTTTGTCTTCTGTCGTGATTCTTTCTCCGCCGATGACAAGTGGGTAATCTTGTCCAAGATAACCTTCTACAAGCTGAAGCGCTTCTTCAAACACTTTCTTGTTTTCCGGTTTTGAAAAGTCAGTAAATGGTTCGTGTTTATACGGAATCATCATATCTGCCTGCTCTCCTTGCGTAATGTAGTAGTAAAAGCTAAAAGCTTACTTTTATATTGTAAATCGTTAAGCGGCACCTTATCCCAAGTTATAAAGATAGATGACGCTTAACGATTAACTACCCTTTAGAAATTATTTTCTTTTAGTCAATCTTCCTAACAAGAATGCTCCAGCTGCAAGACCAAGCATCGTATTTGTCTTTTTCGTAAATACTTGCTTCGCCACAAGATTTAAGTTTTGTGGTCTTTCAGCAAGGCGGCGCATAAAGTAGCCGTACCAGTCTTTCCCGAATGGTACATACGTAGTGAAGTTGTAGCCTTCCTTTGCTAATTGGAGCTGCATATCTTTTCTGAATCCATACAGCATTTGGAATTCAAATTTATCATTTGGAATGTTGTTTGCTTTCACAAATTCTTTCACATGGTTAATGACGTGATGGTCATGTGTAGCGATAGAGGTGAATTTACCATTTAGCAAATGCCATTCAATGAGCTTAACGAAATTTGTATCAATGTCTTTTTTATCTTGGTACGCATATTCTTCAGGCTCTTTATAAGCGCCTTTAACGATGCGCAGGCGATAATTTTTATATTTCTTAATATCTTCTTCAGCACGGTAGAAATAAGCTTGAATAACTGTTCCTACGTTGTTGTATTCCTTTGAAAGCTCATCAAGAAGGTCGAAAGATGGCTGTAAATGAGAATAATCTTCCATGTCAATATTGATGAACATGTCATATTTGCTCGCTCTTCCTACAATCTCCCGTAAGTTTTCCAAACAGAAGTTATAATCAATATCTAATCCGAGTTGAGTTGGTTTTAAAGAAATGTGAGCGTCTGCTTTATTCTCGTGAATGGCTTCGATAACCTCAAGAATTTGCTCCTTTGCTTCTGTTGCTTCTTCTCTTTTATAGACAAACTCTCCTAAATTATCCACAGTACAAGAAATCCCTTGAGCGTTCAGTTCTTTGATGCTTCGAATGGTTTCCTCAATGTTTGTTCCAGCTACTACGCTTTGGGCACCGAGTTTCAAACCGTATTTCTTTGCTGCACTGTTGAGGAATTGATTTTGAGACAAGCCTATAAAAAGATCTTTTAACATAGACATAGCTATACTCCTTTGTTTTTGTTTATATTCGCATTATCCGCGATTTCTTTTAAGTTATTCACAATCGGCATGTGTTTTTCATATTACCCAAATAAAATAAAAGAAATCTGTAATCGCTTCCGGCTTTCCTAACACCTTAACGAAAGTAAGTATGGATTTCTTCTTAATTTTACAATTTTGTGACAGAACTCGACAATGTTCGCGTAATACAATAATCGATCCGTTCTTTTGTCGGTAAGTGACAAAATGATGAATGGTTAGTTAATAATCTTTACATTCATTTACTAAAGTATAACAAAGAAGGAAAATGACCTTAATAATTTCTCTTTACGATAGGAAGAGGCAAGGGAGCCAGAACAACATAAAGAGGTGAAGGAGTAATGGGGGAAGAATTAAATCGCAGAAAATTTTTGACGTATGTTGGAACAGGCGTTACAGCCCTGACAGTCGCTTCCGCAGGACTCGGAGCTTTTACGCCAAAAGTGGTGGAAGCAAAGGGAGCGAAGGCTGCCTCTCACTTATTCGGAAGAAATAAAAAAGTATCAGGGGTCCATTTTACGCCGATTAAGCCAACAGACAAGGATGACCTTGTTTTGCCACGCGGCTTTAAATACGATGTCATCGCTGCTTATGGTGATGTCATTAATAAAAAAGGGGAAACGTTTGGTTATAATAATGACTTTACTATGTTTTTCCCAATCAAGGGGTCGAATGAACGGGGATTATTATGGGTCAATCATGAGTATACAAGTGATTTGTGGGTAACGGGACCGAAGGATAAAAGCGGGAATTATACGAAGTCGCAAATAGAAAAGCTCTTATACAATCAAGGCGGATCAATTATTGAAGTCTATAAAGATGAAGACGGGGCATGGAAGATGGATACCGCTTCTCAATTCGCCCGCCGCATTACAGGGTTAACGCCATTTAGATTAACAGGACCAGCTAGAGGTTCTAAAGCTGTAGGAAGCACCGATATTGTGCAAGGGACTTTTGCTAACTGTTCAGGCGGCAAGACGCTTTGGAATACGGTTCTGTCTGCGGAAGAAAATTATGAATCGACTTCAGAAGCGGCTTCTTTAAATGAAACTCATTATGGCTGGATCGTTGAGGTAGACCCATTTAACCCAGGGTTTGCACCGCGGAAGCATACGGCGCTTGGCCGCTTTCACCATGAAAATGCTGCCATGGGGCTAACGAATGACGGACGTGTAGCTGTTTACATGGGAGATGACAAAACAGACGCCTGTGTCTATAAGTTTATTAGTAAAAATAAATACATAAAATCACGTAAGCAAGCGAACTCGGATTTGCTGGAAGAGGGAACACTTTATGCAGCGAGTCTAGCCAAAGGTGAATGGATCGCTTTAACCATTGAGGCTGTTCGAAAAAAAGCAGCTGGCAATCAAGCGCTGCTTGATAAATTCCAAACACAGGCAGATGTATTGGTCCATGCGCATGAAGCGGCCATTTTGCTTGGGGCTACTCCGACGGACCGTCCAGAAGATGTAGAAATCAGCCCATTTGATAAATCGGTGTTTATCGCTCATACGAATAACTCAAAACATGGAAATATTCATGGGCATATCACTCGCTTTTTAGAAGCGAATGATGATTTAGGTTCATTAACTTTTGACTTTGAAATCTTCGCATGCGGCGGGCGTCAGAGCGGATTTAGTGCGCCGGACAACTTGACATTCGACAGTGAAGGGAATTTATGGACAGTGACAGACATTTCGTCCAGCTCGGTCAATAAAGGAGTATTCTCCTCCTTTAAAAACAACGGGGTATTCGTGATCCCGACGACAGGAAAAAACGAGGGAGAGGCTTTCCAATTTGCTTCGGCCCCTGTTGAAGCAGAGTTGACAGGTCCTTGTTTCACAGATGATGAAACGACTTTGTTCTTGGCTGTACAGCATCCAGGTGAGGAAACAACTGATATTTATAAGCCGACAAGCATGTGGCCGCATCGCAAAGGCGATAATCAGCCGCGCCCTGCTGTTGTGGCGATTACAGGATTTCAATATTAGGAGGTTAGTTCATGCTGCAAAATATAGGAGTACCGGGGTTAATCTTAATTCTCGTTATCGCTTTAATTATTTTCGGGCCTTCCAAGCTGCCGGAAATTGGACGGGCCTTCGGTACAACATTGAAGGAATTTAAAAAATCTACACGAGATCTCGTATCAGATGAACAAGACGAGGCGGAAAAAAAAGAAAAGAAGAATCTGGCTTAATTTAGTGAATAAACAAAAAGCTGTCTTCAAAAGGCTCGCTTCAGACCTTTTTGGAGCAGCTTTTTCCTTATGGGAGGGAGAAAGATGATGCAAGATCGTGACATGAAAGCAGTAGAACACTTTGAAGAGCTAAGAAAAAGATTAATTATCACGCTGGCTGTTTTTCTGATGTTCTTATGCCTGTCTTTTACATTTGTTCAAGATATCTATCATTACTTAGTCAAAGATCTGCCCTTCAAGCTCGCTTTGCTCGGACCGGGAGACATTATTGTCGTTTACTTAATGATCGCTGCGATCGTTGCAGGAGCAGGTACCATCCCTGTGGCCGCCCATCAACTGTGGCTTTTTATCAAGCCGGCTTTAACGCCTGTGGAAAGAAGAACGGCTCTTGCTTATGTTCCAGCCTTATTTCTGTTATTTTTGGCCGGCCTTTCGTTTGGCTATTTTGTGCTGTTTCCTATCGTCTTATCTTTTCTCATGTCTCTATCCGGAGAAATGTTTCAGACCTTCTTTACGACCGAAAAATATTTTAAATTTTTACTGCACATGACACTTCCATTTGGTATATTGTTTGAAATGCCAGTTGTCATGATGTTCTTAACGAGTTTAGGATTAATTAATCCTTATAAGCTGCGTGCTTTCAGAAAATATTCCTACTTTTTATTGATTGTTGTATCCGTATTGATTACACCGCCTGATTTTATATCAGATTTTCTAGTAATCATTCCACTTATCTTACTTTATGAAGTGAGCGTGAGTCTCGCAAAAGTGGTATATAAAAGAAAACGGGCGCAGCAGGAAAACGAAAAAACTGAATTGAAAGCACTTAGTTAATCAATTATAAGGGAATAAATACTGGGTATCTAAAGACAGTAGGAAAAGAAGCAATCTAAAATTTATGGCAAAAAGAGGCGGACAAATGAAACTTGGATATGCATGCATTAATACTACTCTGCCTTCAAGGTTCAAAACATGCCGGCTAAAAACAGTCGAAATAGAAGGCATCAAAAAAGTCAAGGAGCTCTCTATTCACAATCTAACAGAAGTCCTTCGTGTAGTGCGCTGGAATATTGAAAATGGTATTTTCTTTTTCCGATTAAGCAGTGAACTCATTCCTTTTGCGAGCCATCCTAGTGTAATGTGGGAGTGGGACAAAGATGAGGATATCATTGCTTTAACAAATGAAATTAAGCATATGGGGGAGCAGCATAATGTAAGATTTTCTGTTCATCCAGGCCAATATACAGTTTTAAATTCCCCTAAAGAGCAAGTTGTGACGAATTCTGTGGCAGAACTTGCGTATCATCAAAAAATATTGGATTTAATTGGCGGCACCGATATGATTCTTCATGTCGGAGGGGCTTACGGTGATAAAGTAACAGCAAAAGAAAGGTTCGTACAAAATTATGACAAGCTGTCTGAAGGAATAAAAGCCGTGTTGCGGATTGAAAATGACGATAAGACCTATACGGCACTAGATGTATTAGAGCTTCACGAACGGACAGGAGTGCCCGTTTGCTTTGATATTCATCATCATCGCTGCAATCACGAAGAAGAAAGCGATACGGAAGCGATTTTAACCCGTGTGTTCCAGTCCTGGCCTAGCGGGCAAACACCGAAAATGCACATTAGCTCCGGCAGAAATGCAGCGGCTGATCCAGCCCATCATGACTATATTCTAGAAGAAGATTTTGAAGCTTTCGTACAAATGCTGGGCGGAAGAGACGTGGATATCATGTGCGAAGCAAAAATGAAAGAGCAGGCAGTGCTGCGGCTACAGCAGCTATACCCTGAATGGCAATAAAGATAAAACAAAAAGCCGCCCTCTATGGGTGGCTTTTTGTTTTATTATTTTAATTTAAACGAACTTTTCAAGGAAACAATCCGATTAAAGACAATCTTTTCTTTTGTCGTATGCTTTGGATCGACATTAAAATAACCGTGTCGGAAGAACTGGAATTTATCGTGTGGCTTGACGTTCTCCATATTTGGCTCAATAAAGCCTTGAACCACTTCTAACGAATTTTTGTTCACGTAATCAAGGAATGTTTTTTCTTCTGCTTCATCAGCCTCTGCATCAGCGTCTGAAATAAGCGGTTCATACAGTCTGAACTCTGCCGGCAAAGCGTGTTTGGCATCGACCCAGTGGATCGTTCCTTTTACTTTTCGGCCTGTAAAGCCGGAGCCGCTCTTCGTTTCTGGATCATATGTGCAACGAAGCTCGATCACTTCTCCGTTTTCATCTTTAATGACTTCTTCGCATTTGATGAAATAAGCATGCTTTAGACGGACTTCATTGCCAGGGAACAGACGGAAGTATTTCTTCGGCGGATTCTCCATAAAGTCTTCTTGCTCGACGTAAATCTCTCTGGAGAATGGGATTTTTCGCATGCCCATTTCCGGGTTTTCTGGATTAATTTCTGCATCCAGCCATTCCACCTGATCTTCCGGGTAGTTCGTGATAACGACTTTTAAAGGCTTTAAGATGCCCATTGTGCGCGGTGCCGTCAGCTTGAGGTCTTCTCTAACGAAGTGTTCAAGCATCGCTTCATCCACGACACCAGAGCCTTTAGATACGCCTGTTTCCTTTACAAACTCACGAATAGCAGCAGGCGTGTAGCCTTTCCGACGAAGACCTGAAATAGTTGGCAGGCGGGGGTCATCCCAGCCATCGACAATTCCTTCATCAACGAGCTGCTTTAGTTTTCGTTTGCTCATTACTGTATTAGAAATATTCAGGCGGCCAAACTCAATTTGCTGTGGTTGGTGCTCCATCTCGCATTCTTCTACCACCCAGTTGTAAAGAGGGCGTTGATCTTCAAATTCTGTTGTACAAAGAGAGTGAGTAACTCCTTCAATAGCATCTTCCAATGGATGAGCAAAGGCATACATCGGATAAATGCACCACTTATCGCCAGTATTATGATGGGATGCGTGAGATACACGGTAGATAACAGGATCACGCAAGTTAATGTTTGGTGAAGCCATGTCAATCTTCGCACGCAGAACTTTTTCTCCGTTTCCAAATTCACCTTTGCGCATGCGTTCAAATAAGTCGAGATTTTCTTCAATTGTCCGATTGCGATATGGACTTTCTTTTCCTGGCTCTGTAAGAGTTCCGCGGTATTCACGAATTTGGTCAGCTGTTAAATCGTCTACGTACGCTTTGCCTTTTTTAATAAGCAAAATAGCGCGGTTATACATTTCCTCAAAATAGTCAGAAGCAAAGCGGAGTTCTTCCCACTCATACCCGAGCCATTGGACGTCTTCTTTGATCGCATCTACATATTCTTGGTCTTCTTTTAACGGATTGGTATCATCAAAGCGCAAGTTTGTTTTGCCGTTAAAATCATCTGCTAGTCCAAAGTTAATAACGATTGATTTGGCGTGTCCGATATGAAGGTAACCATTTGGCTCTGGCGGAAAACGGGTAACGACGCGGTCGCGTTTTCCTGATTCTAAGTCTTCTTTTATAATCGTTTTAATAAAATTTGATGAATTGTGTTCCAAATTGCTACCAGCCTTTCTGTTTTTCCTATAGTTATTTCTCATTATAGTGAAATCAACCACATAAATCCATCATGAAAAGCGAAGGGAGACTCAGATAACATGTTATAATTGGGAAAAAGAACGAAGGAAGTGTGAGTATGCTCCAACAAGCGCGGCAATTATTACAATCTTATTTTGGCTACTCTGCTTTTCGCAGCGGGCAGGAGCAAGCAATTAGCCAAGTGCTTGAGGGGGAAAATACGATTTGTGTAATGCCAACGGGGGGCGGCAAATCGATGTGCTATCAAATCCCGGCTCTTGTTCTCCCTGGGATGACCGTCGTCATCTCTCCGTTAATTTCACTAATGAAAGATCAAGTAGATGCTTTGCTGGCGGCAGGGGTTCCTGCTGCCTATATTAATAGTTCCCTTAGTGCGGCTGAAGTACGCGACACGATGATCGCCGCGAGACAGGGGGAGTACAAGCTTTTATACATTGCTCCCGAACGGCTGGAATCTTATACGTTCATAGAAGACTTGAAGGAGATGCCGATTCCGCTCGTGGCCGTGGACGAGGCTCACTGTATCTCGCAGTGGGGGCATGACTTTCGGCCAAGCTACCGGCAAATTCAGCGCTTTACGGAGGCTTTGCCGCAAAATCCGGCTGTTCTGGCCTTAACGGCTACCGCCACTCCGAGAGTACGTGAAGATATTTGTCGACTGCTAAATATTAATGAATCCAATACAGTGATGACCGGGTTTGAAAGAGAGAATTTATCATTTTCTGTTATTCAGGGACAAGACCGTCTCGCTTTTATAAAAGACTACCTGGCGAAAAATGAAAAGGAAGCAGGCATTATTTATGCTGCTACAAGAAAAACAGTTGACCAGCTGTATGAGAGATTAAGTAAGAATAATATTTCAGTTGCCCGCTATCACGCGGGAATAAGTGATGAAGAGCGAGCGAGTGAACAGGACCGGTTTTTAACGGATCAAGCTGCTGTTATGGTCGCAACGAACGCTTTCGGCATGGGAATTGATAAGTCGAATATTCGTTATGTGATTCATTACCAGCTTCCAAAAAACATGGAAAGCTATTATCAGGAAGCAGGAAGGGCAGGAAGAGACGGACTAGACAGTGAGTGTATTTTGCTTTATTCATCACAAGATGTGCAAACGCAGCGTTTTTTAATTGACCAATCCCTTGAAAGAGACCGGATTCCTCAAGAGCTGGAAAAGCTGCAATCGATGATTGATTATTGCCATACAGAAAGCTGTCTGCAAAGTTATATTGTAAAATACTTCGGCGATGAAGCGGCAGAACCATGCGGCCGCTGCAGTAACTGCACGGATTCACGCACGGCAGTAGATGTAACGACAGAGGTGCAAATGGTATTATCGTGCGTCATCCGGATGGGGCAGCGTTACGGGAAATCAATTACTGCCCAAGTATTAACGGGATCTAAAAATAAAAAGATTATCGAATTTGGCTTTCATACGCTGTCAACATACGGCATTATGAAAGAAAAAAGTGTTAAAGAAGTCACCAATTTTATTGAGTTTTTAATTTCGCAGGAGCTTCTTGGTGTCGAGCATGGCACGTACCCTACTATTTTTGTAACGAGTAAGGGAAAAGACGTGCTTCTCGGTGAGCGGCGTGTTGAAAGAAAAGAAGCTGTACAGACAAAACAAATTACAGCGGATGATCCGTTGTTTGAAGAATTGCGAGCTTTAAGAAAAGCGCTCGCCGATGAAGCGGGTGTTCCGCCCTTTGTCATTTTTTCGGACCGGACACTAAAGGATATGTGTCTAAAGCTGCCACAGACAGAAGCTGAATTTCTTACAGTAAGTGGAGTTGGCAGCACGAAGCTTGAAAACTATGGACAGCTCTTTATGGAGGCGATCTCTGACTTTTGTAAAAACCATCCTGAAAGAGAAAAGGATACAGAAGCTGAAGTAGCTCCTCCAAAGAAAAAAGCAGTCGGTCAATCTCACTTGGACACATACGAACTACATCTTCAAAAGTTGACAGTAGAAGAAATTGCCGAACAAAGACAGCTCACCGTCAGCACCATTGAAAATCATTTACTGCAATGTGCCGACGAGGGGATGAAGGTTGACCTGTCACTGATGGTCCCTGAAAAAGATTGGCCGTTGCTGCAGGAAGCTGTACAGGCAGCAGGAAGAGAGAGATTAAAGCCAATTAAAGAGCAGGTGCCCGATCATATAACATACGGCATGATTAAAGCGTTCCTTGCTATAGGGACTCCAGAAGGGGCAATGGCAAGGAAAGAATAAAACAGAAGAAACTGCTGCCGGAAGTGATGGGATCATTTCCGGCAGCAGTTTTTTATTGGTTTTAATGGATTATTAGGTATCCTTTTTATAAAAGTCGAGAAAAAATAGGAATAATTGTCACCAATGAGGGAAATGTGTAATTGTAACGGAGCATTAACCCGGGAAAGGAGGCGAGAATATGAGCAGACATCATCTAACTGCGGTCCTCATAAAGTTTGTAGCTCTCACGGCTATTCTGTATATTGCTTTAGGAGTGATTATGGATACTCCAGTAACAGATATCCTTATTATGGGAGTAGTATTAACAGCCGTCTCGTATATCCTCGGCGATCTGATGGTCTTGCCGGCTGCCGGAAATTCACTAGCTGTTCTTGGTGATATTGTTCTAGCAACGTTACTTTTATGGATAATGGGTAACGTAATGGATAATAGTGCTGGCGCCTTGGTTAACGCACTTGCTGTTGCCTTCTTTTTAGGAGTCGGCGAATGGTTCTTCCACAATTACATGCAAGAGAAAGTGTTGGAAACACGATATAAAGATCCAGAGCATGTGTAAAGATCAGAACAGCCCGTTGGGAAGTAGAATGGGCTGTCTTTTTATTTGAATGATAGTTGACAAAAAACAAAAAGAATGATAAGATTATTTGTTCAAGGATAAAGTAACTTATGACGTTTATATATAATTGGCGTTCTGCTATGTTTTAAATGTAATACTTACTCACACTGGAGCGGCTTCGGAGCCGCAAGGACTTAAGAGAAGGCAGGGCTTAGGTCGTTTAGGTTTACCATAAACGACGATGTAGAATATAACCGCGGCGGTTCATTTCACAAAGAAATTTGTTTCATGGGAAGCGTTGTGAGTTACAAATAAATGAAAAACAATCTGATGAAGCCTAGGCAGTTCGGTTTTGGAGTATAAAATCGTATTGGAAAGGTAACATCACAAAAGATTTAAAAAACGCTCAGAATGAACACTTCTTCTCTGAGCGTTTTTTTTATGCCTTATAATAGAATAACTGATTAGCTTCTATTAGCTGATTTAATTCAAGAAGAACAGGCAAAAATAGCACCAATCTATTTGATATAATGTTTTTTAAAGTCTGGATGGATGGAAAATTTGCGACGTAAATTGACGAGGTTTTTCCCAAAACTTTCTTCTAAAAGGTCTTTGTGTTTCTCCATAATTTCCATGAGATACAAATCGTGAATCATGAATTCTGTAATAGGCATGACTAAACCTACATGCATCGTCCAGGCTGCACGGCTATCCTTGCCTAACGAGACGATCCCTGCTACTACTTCTGAATCATCCCCGCTAATAACAATCCATCTTCCACCATACTCTTCTGTAATTTTATGCCCCATATAATGGAGATAGACGTTAGCAAAATCAGAGACGATTTCTCCATAAGCAATAATGGTTACATCGACCCCTCTTTCTGATGCTTGTCTTAGTTCAGACTCCAACTCTTCAAATTCTTCTTTCCAAACCTCTAAGAGAATTCTTTTTTGAGCAGATACTATACAAGCTTTTACCTTATCGAGTATTTCATTGCGTCCCGTGATATTCCAGATGTTCTCACGATCATTTGCAGAACGTTCAAACTCCGCCAATGATTTTTCAGCCAGTTGAAGGTTTGCTTCTGCTTTTATTCGACGGCTTTTAATTAGCTCCTTGGCAGGAACAGGCGTATATTGTGGTGTGCTTCCAGGACTAACTAGAATATCTCCGCGCATAGCGAGATTGTCTAGAACTTCATAAATTTTTGAACGTGGCACACCAGAGTTTTTTGCTACTGCATAGCCGGTTAGCGGTGATTCTTCCAGCAAAGTAAGATATGCTTTCGCCTCATATTCAGTAAAATCTAGATTTTTTAATATTGCTAAAATGTTTCCTTTCATAAGCCCTCCAACACAAACTTAGTTGCACACTTTGTAATTGATATTCTAACAAAATCTGTTGATTTTTTCCAAGAGCATCTGATATACTTTCAAAAAAGTAGTTACCTAAGTAGTCACTATAAAAAAGGGAGGGAGAAATAGTATGGGTAGCTTACTAACATACATATCAATTGCTGCAATGATGGTTATTATACCTGGAGCAGATACTATGCTCCTCGTGAAGAATACGCTTCGCTATGGAAAAAAAGCTGGGCATTATACCGTTCTTGGAATGGCAGCAGGACTTTCTTTTTGGACGTTAATCGCTATTCTCGGATTATCTGTTGTCATTGCAAAGTCTGTGATTCTTTTCAATACTATTAAATATTTGGGGGCTGCTTACTTAATTTATTTGGGTATCAAAAGTTTTTTTGCCAAAAGCGCCTTCTCTTTAAAGGAGATTCAAGCTCAAGCCAATGCCCCTATGGAGTTTTCAAATCGGCATAATAAAGAGTCCTTTATGCAAGCACTGCTTAGTAATGTTCTTAACCCAAAGACTGTTTTAGTTTATATAACAATCATGCCGCAATTTATTAATTTGAAGGAAAATGTAAATCAGCAATTGATTGTATTGGCCTTAATTCTAACGCTGCTCGCTGTATTGTGGTTTTTATTTCTTGTTAGTTTAATTGATTACGCAAAAAAATGGTTGAACAACTCTAGATTCCAGAAGGCATTCCAAAAATCAACGGGCTTGCTTTTAGTAGGCTTTGGTATAAAAACAGGCATTTAAATTCCACTGCTAACACGTATATCAATAAAATAAGCAGCCCAATTCTATTGCTGATTGGACTGCTCTTTTATGTGCCATGCTGTTGAGAAATGCTCGCTTTCTTGCGGTGTGCAAGACCCGTATAGTCATCCTGTTACGTACCTTGAAAGACGATTGCTTCAATACAGAATGGAAGAAAATCAACATTGCTATATCGAAATTACACGCTTTCCGGCTGCTTTTTTCGCTTAGGGATTGGCAGTTTCAATTTTACATTCTCCGCCATGATGTTAAGGGCTGTTCCGAGCTGTTTAAGCGACTCTGGTGTCCGCTTGGCTGCATCTACTGTAAATAAAACAGCTTCCTTTTTTTCTTCCATATCTTGCTTAATGTTTTCTTGTGTCGCTTTTAATTTTTCTGCTTCTGCCTGAATCACCTCTTGCTTCGTCTTCAGACGATCTGATACCGCTTGCAGGTGATCGATTTTTGGCTTCATTGATTTATAAATGCTAAATCCGGAAATGCCGAGGTAAATAAGCGCCCCGATTACAATAGCTAAACTGATCCATCCGATAATTTCCATCTATGTTCCTCCTCTTCATTCCATTATGTATTATAAACTCTACCCTTTATTGTAAACGATCTAACGAAAAAATATCGGTAAAAAAGTTCGAACACTTTACTTTCGAATTATTTTAGATTATTTTTGATGCGAAAAGCACAGCCTATTCACGAAGAAAATAAAACACGCTATATAGACTAGAAACAAAGAATAGTTTAAACACTGGAAAGGTTTGTTTTTTTATAACAAGGCAAGGGAAAAGCTGAATAACGAAACATAGAGAGAAGAGAGGAGTTAACATGGAACAGGAAGTAGAATTTATTCCAGTAGAGAAGTCTTTTTTTCAGCAGCCTACGCTGCGATTAGCTGAGTCGCTGCTAGGCTGTTTATTAGTAAAAGAAACGGAAGAGGGAGTAGCAGCTGGATTTATCGTAGAAACGGAAGCCTATAAGGGGCCTATGGATCGGGCTGCACACAGCTTTAATAATCGCCGGACGAAGCGAACAGAGATTATGTTTCATGAAGCAGGACATGTATATACGTATGTTATGCATACACACTGTCTTGTGAACGTTGTATCCGCAGAAAAAGATGTACCTGAAGCGGTGCTCATCCGAGCAGTAGAGCCCTATGAAGGAATTGATTTAATGATTGAAAGAAGGGGAGGAACCTCGCTGAAAAACTTAACGAGCGGCCCGGGAAAATTAACGAAAGCATTAGGAATCACAATGGAGGATTACGGCCGCCGCTTTGATGAACCGCCCCTCTATATCGGAAAAGGGTTCACACCTAAAGACATTTCAACAGGTCCGCGCATCGGCATCGACAACTCGGGAGAGGCAAAGGATTATCCGTGGAGGTTTTGGGTAACAGGCAATGAATTTGTGTCAAGGTAAAAAGGCAGCGCATCAAGCGCTGCCTTTTATCGTTGCTGCCATTTTCTTCGCCGGCGAAGCATCCATTCCTCTAGTGAGCCGGAGCCGAGCAGTACACCGGGAACAATGAGCAGTAAGCCGATGAAATGAGCCGGCAAAATGGCCTCTCCAAGAAATAGGGAGGCGCCGATTAAAGAGAAAAAGGTATTTAGATTTAAAAAGATAGAGGCCTCTGCGGCGCCAATTTGTCCAATGGCCCGGTTGTAGACCATGTGGCCGAGCGCGGTCGCCAAAATAGCAGAAAAGAAGAAAGCAGTCCAAACAGCAGGGGTTCCATTCGTCAGACTTTCTAATCCCGATGGCTCTTTCCATAAGCTGATTAGAAAGAGAATGACAGAACCAATTAGCAGCATGTAACCGGTTAACAGCCGCGGATCTAATGTTTCGGCGGCCTTTTTAATGACGATAAAGCTCAGTGCTTGCGATAAAATCGACAAAAAAACGTTAAAATCCCCTGTCGAAGCCGCTGTAACGCCTCCACTGCCGGCGAGAACAGTAAAGCTGACTCCGGCACCACCGAGAAGAAAACCGAGGAAGCGGATTTTGGTTGGCCGCTGTTTTAATAAAGCCATGGACAGAATAGCTGTCAGCAGGGGACCAAGCCCAAGGATTAAGCCGCCATTAGCCGCTGTTGTTTTCGATAGGCCCTCTGATAAAAAATAATGATGGCCCACGACGCTAAGGAAGGCTCCGCCAACTATGTAAATCCATTCATTGTGACGAGGCCTGCGAACTTTGCCAAGTATCCCAAGCGTAAGAAAGACCGTGATCGCTGCTGCAAAAATTCTGCATGCTGTAATGGTAACGGGCGTAAAGTGCTCCACTAGTATTTTAATAATGGATACGTTGATTCCCCACATTAGCATGATTGCCGTTAAAATGAAATAAACTCTGGAACCACTCACAATAAGCCGCCCTTCTTGTATAAAAACTTTACTAGTTATTATAGCAGGAAAAAAGAAAAATCTGCCGAATATCCGGCAGATTTATCCAGGGAATTTTTCTTCACTTGATGAGTTGTCTTTCGTGGCGTGCTCGTTCTTCTCTTCTTCTTGTTCCATTCGTAAATCTTCTAACGGAATAGAATCTACTGTTTGTTCACTCTTAAATTTATCGTATAGGCTTTCTTTATCGGTTTTCATTTGATCCGGGTTATCCATATTGCTTTTACCGAATCCTTTTTTAATTTCTTTAGCCATCAGGCCACCTCCATTAGTATTTAATGAATAAATACCCGTTTTTAAAGGAAGGTTAAACCTTTGAATATTTTTGTTTAGGTTTTAGTGAACGGGGAAAACAGGAGATGTACAACGAAAAAACAAAGGAGTGAATGCAATATGATGAATCATGGTAATGAAAAACAAATTGTTGGTGTTTATGATAATCATACAGAAGCTGTAGAGGCAATTGAGGATTTAAAACGCCAAGGCTATCGTGCAGATGAAATCTCCGTTATTAGTAAAGAGCGTGATGATGTAGAGTATGTAGAAGAAACAACTGATACAAAAGCTGAAGAAGGAGCAGCAACAGGAGCGGCTACTGGAGGTATCCTCGGTGGTTTAGCGGGTGTAGCTGCTGGTGCCGGAGCACTTGCTATTCCTGGGATCGGCCCCATCATAGCAGCTGGTCCAATTGTAGCGGGTCTGACAGGGGCAGCCGCTGGAGCTGGAGCTGGAGGATTAACAGGCGCTCTGATCGGCCTGGGTATTCCAGAAGAAGATGCTGACCGTTACAATGAGTATGTAAAAGAAGGAAAAATGCTCGTATTAGTAGACCGTGATGCTGGTATGGTCAACAGAGATACCCATGACTTAGGAACAGGCGCAGATCGGATGGTCGTGCGCGGAGATCATGATCTCGACGGCTTGAATTCAGACAATCGCCTCGACAATAGAGGCTTATAATAAATATAAAAGGACAGGACTATTCATTTAAGTAGTCCCGATACAGTGAGGAACATGTAAAAAAACAGGTGAAATAACATACTAAAACGGAGTATGTTTAGCACCATAAATAGCAGTACAAGCAGCAAACCAAGAACGCTTGGATTCTAATGTCCGAGCGTTCTTGGTTTGCTTATTTATTGTCTTGTTCAGCTAGCCCTCGTTAATTTAAGTGAAATTCCTCACCATCGTACAAGAAAGCAGCCTTCCGCAGTTCTCTAATACGCTTTTATTTTCTTGTAAAAATTCATACAAAAATTTTCTTTGGTATGCTAAATTATCAATATAATTGAAAAAATGAGGGTTGGAAATGCAGTATATAATTTTTGCTTGCAGTTTAGTGTTTGTTTTTTTTAACAACACTGTTATAAGTAATTTACTCTTGGCAAATCAAAACACTCAACATTTAAGAACACGTTTTTTTAGGCTTCTGCATTTCGTGAAGTTTACTCCAGTTATTGCCTTTACCATATTACTGTTTTTAGTTTTAACATATTTTCATAGTAACACAGAGATTAGGTTATCCCACGCTTGGTATGATTCACAATTTTGGGCGTATACTGCTCTTTTATACTGCTTCTTTAAATTAACTAAAAATAAACTTAGTCTTATTTTTGCAGCGATGTCGTTTTTTATTGCCGTTTATAATACGCCGCTTTTTCATTATGAAAGCTTATTTTATGGTCGCTATATTATAGTTTCTGACCTTTTTGGAATATTGATGTTTCTTTCTATGTGGATTACAATTTCAAAAGTTACTGCTAGAATACGGTTTTAAGAAAGCTTGGTTTAATCCAAGCTTTTTCATATTTGAAAACAATGTTATTATTTAAATCTATTTTTGATTCCTAAAGTAAATTGCCTGTTAATTTAAAAATATTTCTTCACACACTCCGTACATATTTTAATACGATATTATAATTACCTGCTTGATGTCTTGAAAAACAAGTTATCTCCAAAGAGACTTTATCGACAACATAAAAAGACAGACCCAATTAATGGGTCTGTTTTTTTACTAATGCTTTAATCGGTTTTCCGTCTATGAAAGCAGGAGGTTGGAGATCCATTAATTCATAAACAGTTGGGGCAATATCGATAGTAGATATATGCTTCTTTATCTTGCCGTGGCTGAGTCCTTTTCCATAAGCATAGAAGACAGGCTCAAGCTCTTTTCTCTCTGGATTGCCCCCGTGACTGCCAAGCTTGACTGTTGGTTCAATAGCTTTTTTAGCATCTTTGCCCATCAAATAACCAGGAGCTGCTGCTAACACGATATCTCCAGCATTTGGATCATTGAAGCTGTCAGCCTTTTTTCGGTCTGTTTCCATAATTTTTTCATAAGGATTTTCTTTCTTATCTCGTAAGATGTCAAAGAAGCTAACGAGCGTATCCTTTGTTTCATCCCATCCATGTTCGCTGTGACGCCATTCTTTATAATGACTCTTTAATAATTCTTTCCGGGAAGCTAATTTTCTTTCGTCTTTAATCTCTTTAAATGCCTGTGTGATTCGGTTTTGGACGTCCTCGTATTCTTTCGGATCAACAATCCCGCCTTTTTCTCGACCCTTTAAATTAATGTATACATGAGCGATAGATCCGCTGGCTACAGCGTATGCTTTTGATTTCGAAAGGTCGACGTGTCCCTTTTCATCAACCTGTAGAAGACCAGCTTTCTTCAACTCATAGTTAGGTGATAAGCGTGAATGAATGGGCTCCATCCCATGGTCTGAGACGATAAATAATTGATCTGCCTTTGTCATAGCATCCATCGTTTTCCCAATTACGTCATCGGCTTGCTTATACGCCCATTTAATGTGAGACTCATATTGTTCCACTGTTTTTTTACTGTAGCCAGGCTGGCGGGGGTCCGTTAACAAGAAAGTATGCTCTTCCAAGTCGATATGCGGCTCGTAAAACATAAGCAAATCTGGCTTGTATTTTTCTTTAATAAATAACGAGGTTTCTAGCATCCAATTAGAGAAGTTTTCATTAATTTCTTCATATTCCTTTCGTGAAATCCATCCCTTCTGATAGGAAGGGAGGTCATCTTGATCAGGAAAGAAGCCGAACTGCTTAACAATTTCTTGTTTAAACCCATCGGGACCCTTAATCTGCCCAGTCGTCACCGCTGTTCGATAAAACTTAACATCATTTAGTGTTTTTTTGCTGCCTTTTACCTTAAATATAAATCCAGCTGTATCGGCATTTTTAACGTACAAAGGCATATGCCCCCATTTATTGAGACTAGCGGAAGCTGACTGTTTCGAAAAAGCTAGATTCTCAGACAAATAGAAATGATCATAATCTTTTTGGTTATTATCTGAAGAATCAATGGCTAGAATATGTAAAAGAACATCCTTCTTTCCTTTTAACTTTATTTTTATCGCTGCGGCTTGAGGTTCGGAAAAGCTCTTAGGTGTGTTTTTTAAGTGCTTCACTGGTTTAAAATGGAGCTTGCGATAATCACTTTCAGCAAGCACGTTCCCATAATAAATGGAATAGTCAGCCTCATTTTTCTGTTTTGGGTTGGAGCCAGGGAATCCGACCGCGGCTGTTACTTTTCCTTGCTGCTTAGCTTCTCTCCAAAGAGGAGCTACCTTGATTGTTGCGTTGAAAGCATCTTTCGTATTCGTTAATTTACGTCCCTTATAATGAAATTCGTTACTGACGAAGCCCGTTTTTTCCGGCTTAGCCCCCGTCGCAATAGAGGCATGAGAAGCAGCCGTCAAAGAAGGGAAAACGGTTGTTATGTTTTCAGCATAAGAGCCTTCTTTTTTTAACTTTTTTAAGTGGGGCATGCTGCCATCCTCTATATATTTCTCCGCAAAGTCATGCCGCATTCCATCAAAGGAAAGAATCATCATTGTTCCCTTTTCAGAATCTGCCGACACAGTCACTGGAAGAAGGGTAGAGGTGAACAGTAAAAAAACTGTGAGTGTTTTTTTAAGAAAGCGACAGTGCGGTATTTTGAATGATTTCTTGTTGTCCATTGCTTTTTCTCCTTTAGTTGATAATCTAAAAAACTGCCTAAACATTCATTCCACTTTTTTTAGGAGTTAAAACCTTTTAGCCGGGGATTGCGAAATCCACAAAAGTTTTTCATAATGGAAGAACAACGACACCAGTAAGAGCGGTGAAGAAAAGGAGTTTATATGACTATACAATTTTCTGTTTTAAATACAATGAAGCCATTTTTACAAGAAGCTTGGGAGAAAGCGGGCTTTCCAGCACCGACGCCTATTCAGGAAAAAGCAGTGCCTGTTATTCTTGAGGGGGCAGATGTCATTGCAGAGTCGCCGACCGGTACAGGGAAAACGCTTGCCTATTTACTGCCGCTGCTTGAAAAGGTGGACCCTGCTAAAAAAGCTGTACAAGCAGTTATTCTCGCTTCTTCAAGGGAGCTTGTTATGCAGATTTCTGATGAAATTCGCCAGTGGGGCGGCGGCATTACGAGTGCTGCTTTTATCGGTGGAGCGAATGTTAAACGTCAGCTGGAAAAGCTGAAAAAACAGCCGCAAGTCGTCGCTGGCACACCAGGACGAATTCACGAGCTTATTCAAATGAAAAAATTAAAAATGCATGAAGTAAAGCTATTAGTTCTAGATGAGGGGGATCAATTGCTCGTTCCAGAGCATATAAAGGGGCTAGAAGCCATTATTAAGTCCACCATGAAGGATCGTCAGCTTGTTCTATTTTCAGCGACGATGCCGGAAAAAACAGCTGTTCTGGCAAAAGAGTGGATGAAAAATCCTCTGATGATTAAGGTTGAAAAGAAAGATTTGCCTGCTTCTCAAGTGGACCATTTTTATTTTGTGTGCGACCGCCGGGAGAGAAACCTATTCGTCGAGCGGATTATGCGCGGCTTCGATCCAGAGAGAATGCTGGCATTTGTTAAAGATATTGGCGAAGTGAATGTTTTTTCAGAAAAGCTTGCCTACAAGGGGTTTACCAATGGTATTCTTCACGGTGAATTAGGGAAACAAGAACGGGCAAATGCCTTAAAGCAATTTCGAGAGGGCAAGCTAACGTTACTATTTGCGACAGACGTAGCAGCGAGAGGTTTAGATATTAAAGGATTAAGCCATGTGCTGCAGTTTGATATGCCCAAAGATGCAACGCAATATACACATAGAGCGGGGCGGACAGGGCGTTCTGGCCAGGCCGGCACTGTTATTACACTTATAACGGAAAGAGAAGAGCGGGACTTAAAGAAAATAGCAAAAGAACTAGGCATTCAGCTCGTCAAGAAAGAGTTTTTTAAAGGAAAGCCTGTTGATGCAGTAGAAAGACCAGTAAGCAACAAAAGAAGAGCCGACAAATAATTGTCGGCTCTTCTTTTGTTGGCAAGCGCTCGCTTTCTTTGTTGCTCGCCTGCCTGCAGTGCTCATGACCTTGATGGTCACTTTGCTCCTTGTCAGGTTTCGCTCCTTGAAAGACAAGCGTTTTCAATCAGCCTGATGGTATATAACTATTGATTCTTTATAGTTTCTTGAATATCAATAACGTCTGGTCATCGGTAATAGGATGACCGTCTTGATTCATTAAGCGCAGAAGTGTTTTTGAAAGTTCTCGCGCAGAAAGTGTGCGGTCGGCGTGGAGTAAAAGCCGCCGCAGCCTTTTATTATCATCAGGAGAATTAGAAGCTCGATTTTCTGTTAAGCCGTCAGTATAAAGAAGCAGAAGGTCGCCAGATTCTATATGAATTTCTTTCGTTTCATAGACGGAATTTTCCATGATACCGAGAATGGGATTGTTGGTCGACAATTCAAAAAACTCGCCGGTACGCTCTCTAAATAATAATGCTGGTTCATGACCAGCATTGCTATATGAAAAAATAGAGGTGCGGATATCGTAATTGCCGAAAAACATCGTGACAAAGGAAGAATCACTCATATATTTGACCGCAAAGCGATTTAAGCTTTCCATTACATGATGCGGCTCTACCTTCAGATGGTTAAACTGCTCCATGGAATAAGTCATCATTGCCATTTCAATAGCCGCGGGAACCCCTTTGCCGCATATGTCCGCTACTCCGAACACAAGCTGGCTTCCTTGAAACACGGCCTTATAAAAGTCTCCGCTTAATTTTCGATACGGTACGCTAACTCCACCGAGGTCTATACCTGGAGGAATATGTTCAAATTTCGGAAGAAGAGACTGCTGCACGGTTGCGGCGAGTTCAAGTTCAACATCAACGGCCTGTTTTTCTAACTCAAGCTTTTTTAGCTTTCGGGTTTCTGTTAAGTCTGTAAATGTCGTGACTGTGCCGATAATATCGTCATCTTGTAATAGAGCACGAGCTTCTAAAATAACAGGAAAGCCTGTTCCATCTTTACGCCAGAAATAAGATTCCTGTCTGCGGTTACGGCCATCCAAGCTCGTTCTAAAAACAGGGCATTCCCTAGGTGGTGAAGGGAATCCGTTCTCTTTTTTATGATGGATCAAATAATGGAGTTTTCGGCCCATTACTTCTTCTTCCGTATAGCCGAGCATGCGAAGGGCAGATTTATTAATAAATATCGTTCGGCCTTCACTGTCAAGTCCATAAATTCCTTCTCCTACACTATCAAGCAGCAGCTGATTTCTTTTGCTAAATTCCTTTACTTGCTCAAATGGATGTTCAATGTTGACTTTAAAAATAATGTTCACAAGAAAAAGATAGCCTAATACTTTAAAGACATGACCAGCAAAGCTGCGATAGCCATCAGGAGAATGATAGATGGTCATGAGCCAAGAAGAAAGAATTAAAGAGTAGGAGGAAAGGATAATAAGTAGAAACTCTATCTTTTTTTCTTTTCTGTAAATGGTGAAGGCTTTTATTAAAACTAAAATGTGAATCATGATAAAAAAGTACTCGATTGCCGTTTTAACTAGTGTGGGCCTTCCGTCTTTTAAAAGAAGCGGCAAATGATCGGCGTACAAGATGACGATGATAGAAGTGACAATAGCTAACAGCAGGAAGCCGTTATAGGTTAGCCAGCGCAGTGAGCGCGGGGCGGCCCCTTTACAAGAATAAACTACAATAAAGGTAAGGGAAATAGATTCAACTAGCCGGCCAAGTATCAAAAACCACACTGTTAAGGAAGTAACGTGAATTTCGATAAAGGCTGTCGTTCCATCAAACGTCAAAATGTGCATTAAATTAAAAAAGGCTACAGCGATGAAGGCGCTTGAAAATAGCAGGCGATTCATAGCGAGAGTATGGGTAAAGGCCACCCAGCCATTGCTTGCGATAATGGCTGAGACGGCAATACTCATAAGCTCCAACACTAAATGAATGACTCTGAAATTGCCTTTTAAGGGCTCATATATAGAAGTAAAGAAGTCAAAAAAACTAATGAGCGAAATAAATGAAGCAAGGGAAAACAGGATATAAAGAAACGCTTTTTTTTCTGTCTGTTGTATACGTTTTGGCATCGCCGAACCCCCTTTGCCTACCGATTCATCAAACGAGCGGATGGATCTCTAGCCGCTTGCTGGCACCTTCTGAAAGAACTTGCCCGCGAGTAAATGATACAGGGGACTGAAAGAGAGGTCCGTCATAAACAAATGTATGATATTCCCCGTTTTCTCCAAGTGGGCAAACAGTTTGCTTCTGAATGTTTTTAAAAAAGTCATCATCCAGTTCTTTACCAAGCCACGAGTCATCCAGTGAGTCTTCCCGTATGCGGATAACGGCTGCTTTGTGCCCGGATTGAATAAAGGAGGCAAGCAGGCTAAGGCTGTCTTGTTGTTGGCACCAAAGGGGAAAGATAGCTTCTAATCCAGCAGCGGCGGCCACATTTTCCCCCCATTCCCGATGTCCCTCAAGATAAATGTCCCCAAAAGCGACACTATTTAAATGATGTTGATTTTTTAATTGAATTAAGTCTTGAATAAACGATTCGGTATAATCATCGAATGAACAGCGAATAAAGTGCACAGGAATGGATAAAGAATTACTTTGTTTTTGAATCATTTCTGTTTTTTCGCCATGAGCAAATGTTCGTTCCAGCTCTTTAGGAACCGTTGTAATGAGAGAAACCACTTGATGATTGGCGTCTACTAGTTTTTTTAAAGCCATGCAGCTGTCTTTGCCGCCGCTCCAAGAGAGAGCAATTTTTTTTGCCATTTAGCACACCTCTATACAGGTTGTTTAATCGTTTTGCAAAGGTTGATATATGTTCACTTTCTTCAAAAACGGTTACCTTCACAGCCACTCTGCTTTTTAACAGGGGACGTCTTAAGAGACTTTTCAGAAGTAAAAGGAAAGCTGATTAGTTATTCTCAATTTTGTTTATTTTTCCATCATTGTATCGAAACACGATGGTGAATATTGTCGAATTTTGTTGCAATAACTAAAATAAGCGTTTAGACATGCATCTTTTCGTTTAGATATTCAAGGTTTAAAAAACTTTCGTTGTCCACGATTCGCAGTTCCAAACTTCTGTTGCGACTTGCTGGTAAAACTCAGGTTCGTGGGAGATAAGTAAAATACTGCCTTTATATGCTTGAAGAGCTCGTAGCAGTTCAGCTTTTGCATCTACATCTAAGTGGTTTGTCGGCTCATCGAGAACGAGTAAGTTTGTATCTTTATTAATCAATTTACAGAGACGGACTTTTGCTTTTTCTCCACCGCTTAAGACACTTACCTTGCTTTCGATGTGCTTTGTCGTTAATCCGCATTTAGCAAGAGATGCACGAACTTCATATTGAGTGAAAGAAGGGAACTCGCTCCATATTTCTTCGATACACGTACGACTGTTGTCGGATTTGATCTCTTGTTCAAAATAGCCAATTTCCAGTGATTCACCGCGTTCCACTTTTCCTGACAATGGTTGGATCTCGCCAAGTATACTGCGCAGCAGCGTTGTTTTTCCGATGCCATTTGCGCCGGTTAAAGCAATTTTTTGTCCCCGTTCCATACGCAGGTTCAATGGTTTAGATAGCGGCTCATTATATCCAATCACTAGATTATCTGTTTCAAAGATCAATTTGCCGGATGTTCGGCCTTCTTTAAAGTGAAACTCAGGCTTAGGGCGTTCCTGGGCAAGTTCAATGACTTCCATTTTGTCGAGCTTTTTCTGCCTAGACATGGCCATATTTCTAGTGGAAACCCTTGCCTTATTACGAGCTACAAAGTCCTTGAGGTCCGCAATTTCTTGCTGCTGTTTTTTATAAGCGGCTTCGAGCTGCTGTTTCTTCATTTCGTATACCTTCATGAAATCATCGTAAGAGCCAGCATAGCGGTTTAACTCTTGATTTTCCATATGATAGATCAAGTTAATGACACTGTTTAAAAAAGGAATATCATGAGAGATTAAAATAAAGGCATTTTCGTATTCTTGAAGATACCGTTTTAACCATTCAATATGTTGTTCATCCAAGTAGTTTGTTGGTTCATCGAGCAGGAGAATGTCGGGTTTCTCTAACAATAGCTTAGCTAGCAGTATTTTCGTCCGCTGACCGCCGCTTAAATCGTGGACATCGCGGTCAAGTCCAATTTCATCAAGACCAAGCCCACGGGCGATTTCTTCTACCTTGGCATCAATAACGTAAAAGTCGTTATTTTTTAGCAAGTCTTGGATAGTACCTGTTTCTTCTAGGAGTTTTTCTAGCTCTTCAGGTGAAGCTTCTCCCATTTTGGCGAATAAGTTGTTCATCTCTGTCTCTAAGTCAAATAAATACTGAAAAGCTGTTTTTAGCACATCACGAATCGACATTCCTTTTTGAAGGACGGCATGTTGATCTAAATATCCGACGCGGACATTTTTGGCCCAAGAGATTTTCCCTTCATCAGGCTGAAGCTGCCCAGTGATAATATTCATAAATGTGGATTTTCCTTCACCATTGGCTCCAATTAGCCCAATATGTTCGCCTTTAAGAAGCCGAAAGGATACATTATCAAAAATAGCCCGGTCTCCAAAGCCGTGACTCAAGTGTTCAACTGTTAAAATACTCATTTTAAAACCCTCTCATAATGAAGTGAATTGCTTTTATTTATTTTACTATGAGGGCTTAAAAATAGAAACTGTCCCTTTTTAGGTTAAAATAAGAGGGGAAGGCTATTTTACGCATAGGTTAGTGGAATCAGTAAAACAATAAAGAAAATGGAAACAGCTGAGCCATCAGCAAATTCTTTTCTTTTTGTTATGGATGATTTTCAAATGGGTAAAGGTAGTTATAAACTTGCACGGGAGGTGAAAGAGGAAAGTAAAGAAGGGAATAAGAAAATGTTATTGCCTTTTGTTCTTCGCTTTCCTTGCCGTCTTTGATTATCGTGAATTTTTTGCTTATTGGTGTCCTAATTGCATTCTCCGGCTTTTTCGTATCTTCGGAATTTGCCATTGTAAAGGTGAGAATGTCTCGCATTAATCAGCTCATTGCTGAAGGAAATAAAAAAGCTGCTGTTGCAAAGAAGGTTGTCTCCAGCATGGATGAGTATTTATCAGCCTGTCAGCTTGGTATCACAATTACTTCACTTGGCTTAGGGTGGCTTGGTGAGCCGACTGTTGAGCGGATTCTGCACCCGCTATTTGAAAGAATGAATTTGACACCGTCTTTAGCAGGGGTATTATCATTTATTATCGCGTTCGCTTTTATTACGTTTCTTCACGTCGTAATAGGGGAGCTGGCACCAAAAACGCTCGCTATTCAAAAAGCGGAATGGTTGACGTTGACTTTTTCACCAGCGCTCGTCTTATTTTATCGAGTGATGTACCCTTTTATTTGGCTTTTAAATAGTTCAGCACGCTTTTTTACTGGTTTATTCGGATTAGAGCCGGTATCTGAACATGAAGTGGCCCATTCTGAAGAGGAATTGCGCATTATTTTGACCGAAAGTTACAAAAGTGGAGAAATTAACCAGTCTGAATATAAATATGTCGACAACATCTTTGAATTTGATGAGAGAATCGCCAAGGAAATTATGGTGCCGCGTACAGAAATGATCACATTAAATAAGGATTTAACGTGGGCTGAAATTACTGAAATCTTAAAGAGTGAAAAATATACCCGCTATCCGGTAGATGATGGGGATAAAGATAACATCATCGGGATGGTGAACATTAAAGAAATTTTTTCTTATTATTTAAATAAGAACAACTATGATGAACAGCCGCTAGAATGGTTCGTCAAACCAGTCATTAGTGTTATTGAAACGGTGCCTATTCATGATTTACTGTTGAAAATGCAGAAAGAGCGGATTCACATGGCGATTTTATTAGATGAATACGGCGGTACGTCAGGTCTCGTAACAGTAGAGGACATTTTAGAAGAGATTGTTGGAGAGATTCGTGATGAATTCGATTTTGATGAAAAACCAGAAATACAAAAAATGGCGAACGGCCAATTTATGTTAAGTGCCAGGGTATTAATTTCAGAGGTAAATGATTTATTAGGCATTCATTTATCTGAGGATGATGTGGATACGCTTGGTGGTTGGTTCCTGACACAAAAAATTGACGTAGCTCTAGGAGACACGCTTGAGCAGGAAGGATATCAATTTATCATTAGGGATGTGGATGGGCATCATATTCACATGATCGAAGCTAGAAAAGCTAAAAAAGAAAAGAAGGAATCATGATACAAGATTCAGTTATACAGAAAACCGGCTCCTCTTGAAGAGGAGCCGGTTTTCTATCGGCATATTCAGTCAACAATTCGCTTAGAGCCTAAATATCTCTTTTGGTAGTAAGAGTTGCTTACTTTGTCAATGCGAACACCTTTAGAAGCAGAATGGATAAATTCATTATCCCCAATGTAAAGGCCGACATGTGAAGCGCCCTTGCTATATGTACTAAAAAAAATTAAATCACCTGGTTCCAGTTCACTTTTGCTGATAACTGACCCTTTTTGATACATTTGTGCAGCTGTTCGTGGCAATGAAAGACCGACTTGCTTATGTGCATATTGAATAAATCCAGAGCAGTCAAAGCCTCTCGGCGTCGTGCCACCCCATTTATATGGCGTACCAATATATTTTTTTGCTTCAGCAATGACAGAGTCTGCAGAATAGGCTGCATCTGCTGAATGTACTGGCACTAACAAACTAATACTTAAAATCAAAGAACTCATGATTGCAGTTAACCACTTTTTCATCCTTTTCCCCCTGTTACCCTTCCGCTTCGAAATTATATTTTTTGTTGGAATATGTTTATCTGAGGCTAATATATCAGAAAATTGTTATAAGTGCTGTTACATTTTATCGTATAATATTACAATTGCATTACAAAAGGCCGGGTAAGTACCCGGCCTTTTGTCTATTAATGTATCTGTTTTGTCTTTTTATTAGCCGTTTTAGACTGAGTTTTACTTAAAATATGGTATAAGCTTAGTGCATATTTAGCTAGTTCTTATTTACTGTTTCACTAATGTTTCTAGGATAGCATCTCCATTTTTAGATACACGGACGAGGGCAATATTTTTCTCTTCCCAATCCCTTCCTGTATTTTCAGGGATAAAAAAGTGTTCAATCCCGAGATCAAGGTTCCCATAACTGCTTTTTCCAAGGAGGGTGACCGTTTCATTATTCACGATCACAGGCTGGTTGGTTCCGGTAAAATGAACGGGCTGATAAATGGTTACATCCTTCCCGCGGTAAGAAACGTGTTCTTTCGTTTTCTCTAATTCGACATGAAGCTTGCCTTTTGGAAGGCTGCTGCTATTTTTATTCTGTTCTTGCTGATAAGCACGATGAATAGCATAGTTAAGCTGAACATAGTCCCCTTGCAGCAAGGAACGCGGATCAATCGGTTCAAGTTTAAGGGCAACGAGCTCTCCATTTTGAAGCAAATGTTCTTTTTGCCATGAAGTAAAGCCAATAAAGGAAAGTTGTAGAATCAAAACAATAGCGACACGTTTCCAGTTCCATCTTGTAATATTTCTTGCTGCTTCTGTGTTCTTCTTTCCCCACAAATAAAAGAGGAGGAAAAATAAAGCACTCACAATGAAAAAAGCAAGAGATTTGTGCAAGAGTTTCCAAACGTACTCATAATACTTCCAGATGAGAAAAGCCGTTACAGCTGCCCAGGTGGCCCAGCGATAAAGCCTCGAATGGCTTTTTGGATAAGCTAAGTGAAAGTAGAAATAGGCGGCAAAAACAAGGTGAAGAAAAATCGCTAACGCAATGGACTGTTCTTCCGCGGCGGTCATCGTAAAAAAGTAATAAAGAGACAAAAGATAAGCAAGCAGGCCGATACGCTGTCCAGGTTGGTTTAGAAATAAAATGGCGTTTAGTACACCTAACAAAAGAAAAACGAGATGCATCTTTGCTTCAAAGAGGCCAATATCTGAAAAGAGAGCGATAAATGCACTTACAATAGCACCGTTTGCTGCAACATAATAGAGCAAGGCATCTCTTAGGCGAGAAAAGAAAATGGTCATAGCCGCAAACAGAACGGTTAATAGCCAAAAGAACCATGTTTCTCCATGGGTGTAAGAAAAGAAAAACAAAAAGGCAATCCCCGTCACTTGCAGAGTGAGCCGAACGACAATCCATTCTTTTTTAGAGATAGCAAGACTAGCAGCGATAGCGATAGCTCCGACAAAGAGGAAACTATATTTAAAGGCACCTCCCACACCAAATACAATCGCCAGAAATGAGCTAATAGATGTAATGGCAATGATTGTGCCTAAAAAAGAAAGAATACCGACAAAAAATCTATACGTGTAATGGCTCCATTTTTTATCAGATTCCTTTGCTATTTTTGCCAGCTTCTGCAAAAAGTAAATACTAAAGCCAAATACAGCAATCAATAAAAGAAAACCGGTGTAAAAGATGGATTCCCCAAATACCATAATATAAATGAGAAAAGCATTATACATAACATATACACCGAAGAAAAGCAGGTGAATGGCCATAATCACAGGGTGGCTTCGCCGTTCGTGAATAAATTTTCTCCAGAAAAGAATCATAGACCCGAGATAAATTATATGAAAAGCAAGATACACAACAGAAAGGGTAGAGAACTCAGCAAAAATATGATAGAGAGAATGCTTTATTAACAAAAAGACAGTACAATATTGCGCCATGACTAATGTAAGAAATCCAATTTTCTCAAGCTTCGCTTTTGACAATACATAAAATAAAAAAAGGTGGAAAACAATTAATGACACGTACAAGATCGCTTCCTGGATATCTGAGTACTGAACCCATACACCAACAGGATAAATTTTCATCCAGATGGTTAGTTCTAAGAGCAGGAAGGCCAGCCAGAAAAATGGCTGATATGCCGTAAGAGCAGCAAGCAGGATAACGGGAATAAGCCAAATAAGAAAGAGTAAATAGGAATCGGCATGAGAATTATACGTTTGCCCGATGAGAGCGACGCTGACCCCGAAGGAAACCGCCGAGACGAATAACCACCAATTACTCAAATAGGAAAACGTTGTGCTTTTTTTATAAATAAGTGCCATACCAAAGCTGGCAGCAATCATGAGCATGCTGAGTCCGATTTTTACAGGACGATCTAAAAGCGGCCAGTTGGAGGCAAAAAAGTAAATAACTCCGGCGACTAAAAAAATCAAGCCGAGAATATAGGGAATGTCACCGCGTTTTTGCAACAGCATGACGATCACTCCTTTCTAGATAATAGATAAATATGCTAAAATATTATATTTTTACCAAATATAAAGGAAAAAGAGAAAGAAGTCACGAGTTTTACTAGTTCGGCTAGATGACAGGTAACGTGACCGCCACTTAGCGAAACAATGGTATAATACGAATAGCGTAAAAATGAAAGGATGTTACTATGAGTAAAACAGTCGTATTAGCTGAGAAGCCGTCTGTTGCCCGTGATATTGCCCGCGTGTTAAAGTGCGGCAAAAAAGGAAACGGCTTTTTAGAGGGAGATCAATACATCGTGACGTGGGCACTTGGACACCTCGTCACTCATGCTGACCCAGAGGCGTACGGTGATCAATATAAAACGTGGAACTTAGCAGATTTGCCATTAATGCCAAACCAATTAAAAACTGTGGTGATTAAGAAGACGGGCAAGCAGTTTCAAGCAGTGAAAGCACAGCTGAACCGTAAAGATGTGAAAGATATTGTGATTGCTACAGATGCCGGACGTGAGGGAGAGCTTGTTGCCCGCTGGATTATCGATAAGGCCCATGTGAAAAAGCCAGTAAAGCGTTTATGGATTTCTTCGGTTACTGATAAAGCGATCCGTGAAGGCTTTAAAAAGTTACGAGATGGGCGGGAGTACGAGAACTTATACCGTTCGGCAGTAGCACGGGCGGAAGCTGACTGGCTTGTCGGGATTAATGCAACTCGGGCTTTAACGACAAAATTTAATGCCCAGCTTTCCTGTGGGCGTGTCCAGACACCGACATTGGCGATGATTGCAAAAAGAGAAGAGGAAATTAAACAATTTAAGCCAAAAAGCTATTATGGAATAACAGCGATTGCCGGCGATATGAAGTTAACATGGAAAGACGAAAAGTCAAATGATACAAAGACTTTCTCTGAGGAGAAACGAGATCAGCTTTTAAAGGCAATCCGTGGAGAAAAAGCTGTCATCACCTCTGTCAAAAAAGCGGCGAAAAAGTCTTACGCACCAGAATTGTATGATTTGACAGAGCTCCAGCGTGACGCTCATAAAATCTTTAACTACTCAGCGAAAGAAACGCTGTCTATTATGCAGAAGTTATACGAACAGCATAAGCTCGTCACATACCCGCGGACTGATTCTCGTTATTTGTCCAGTGACATGGCTGACACGCTAAAAGAACGAGTGGAAGCTGTCGAAATTAATCCGTATGCGAAATTTGCTGCTAAAGTCAAAAAGAATGGCATTAAGCCCAATAAATCATTTATTAACGACGCCAAGGTAAGTGACCACCATGCGATTGTTCCTACTGAGCAGACCGCTATTCTTAGTGATTTAAGTGATAAAGAACGAAAGATTTACGATTTAATTGTAAAGCGCTTTTTAGCTGTATTACTGCCGCCGTTTGAGTATGAGCAGACAACGGTGGAGGCAAAGATTGGATCAGAAATGTTTACCGCAAAAGGAAAGGTCATTGCCTCCCTTGGCTGGAAGGAAGTATACGGAAAAGAAGAAGACGATGAGGCTTCACTTCCTCCTGTTAAAGAAGGAGAGGAATGGGAAGTCACAACGTTAACGGCTACTCAGGGTGAAACGACTCCGCCTGCTCGCTTTAATGAAGGGACACTTCTATCCGCCATGGAAAATCCGGCAAAATATATGGAAGAAGAGAATAAGCAGTTAAAACAAACATTGAGCCAAACCGGCGGGCTTGGAACAGTTGCAACAAGAGCTGATATTATTGAAAAGCTTTTTAATACCTTTTTGATTGAAAAAAAGGGGAAAGATATTTTCATCACTTCTAAAGGCAAACAGTTATTGGAATTAGTACCGAGTGAATTACAGTCGCCGGCTTTAACAGGTGAATGGGAGCAGAAACTAGAGGCGATTGCTAAAGGAAAACTGAAATCACAGGATTTTATGAAAGAGATTAGCCATTACACGAAAGCGGTAACGAACGAAATTAAAAACAGCGAGAAAAAGTTCAAGCATGATAACGTAACAGGCAGCCAGTGCCCGGATTGCGGGAAATTATTGCTCGAGGTCAATGGGAAAAAAGGAAAGATGCTCGTCTGTCAGGACAGAGAGTGCGGCTATCGCAAGAACGTAGCTAAATTAACGAATGCCCGCTGTCCGAACTGCCACAAAAAGCTAGAGCTGCGCGGGGAAGGAAAGGGCCAGATCTTTGTTTGTAAGTGTGGATATCGAGAAAAACTGACAGCCTTCCAAGAGAGAAGAAAGAAACAATCAGGAAATAAAGCAACGAAGCAAGATGTGAATAAATATTTGAAAAAGCAATCAAAAGACGAACCGATGAATACGGCTTTAGCGGATGCTTTAGCGAAATTAAAATTGAAGTAATCCACCCGCCTGCAAAGAAAGATTTCTTTGCAGGTTTTTAGTGCTCATTCGTTTGTCCATCAAAAACAATTCTTGTATTTTTTTAAGAGTGCTGTCTATAATAGTTTATTGAAAATTCAAAACTAAGAGGGGGTAGACAAATGCCGATTAATATACCGCAGGAATTACCAGCACGGGAAATTCTAGAGAGAGAGAATATTTTCGTGATGGATGTTGACCGGGCACGCAGCCAGGATATCCGTCCTTTAAATATTTTAATTCTAAATCTGATGCCAGAAAAAGAGAAAACAGAAGCACAGCTTTTGCGGCTGCTCGGCAATACACCGCTTCAAGTAAACGTATCGTTCCTGCATACGGCGACACATGAATCGAAAAATGTAAGCAAGTCTCACTTGGAACAATTCTATACAACATTTGATGAAGTGAAGGACAGACGAGTGGATGGAATGATTATTACCGGAGCCCCAATTGAACTAATGGAATTTGAGGAAGTCAACTATTGGGAAGAGCTCAAAAAAATTATGGATTGGGCGAAAACAAATGTTACTTCCGTGCTCCACATTTGTTGGGGGGCTCAGGCAGCACTGTATCATTACTTCGGCATTGGTAAATTTGAATTGCCGAAAAAGTGTTCCGGTATTTTTAGTCATACAGTCAATGAGCCGACTGTTAAATTAATGCGAGGGTTTGATGATATTTTTTATGCCCCGCATTCTCGTTATACGGACGTAGAGAAGGAAAAAATCAAGGCTCATAAAGATTTACAGCTGCTTGCCTCTTCCGAAGAAGCAGGAGCGTTTATCATCATGTCAAAAGATGAGCGGCATATTATGATTACGGGGCACTTAGAGTACGAAGTGCAAACACTGGCTGAAGAATACGAGCGGGATTTAGCGAAGGGGCTCGACATTGACATGCCAAAATATTATTTCCCGGACAATAATCCGACAAAAAAACCTGTTAACAAATGGCGTTCACATGCTCATTTATTGTTCTCCAACTGGCTGAACTACTATGTCTATCAAGAAACCCCATACGAGTGGGATTGAAAGCGAAAGGGGCGACGCCTGATCTATTCTGGCTAGCTTTCTACAATATTGCTACACTATGAAAGAAGCCTGGGAAATTTCCCAGGCTTCTTTCGTGATTAACGATAAAACTCTGCGCGGCGATCTTCGAAAACAGGAATGCGTTCTCTTATTTCCGGCACTTTTGCTAAATCAATTTCACCAATGAGCAGTTCTTCTTCTTCGCCCGCTTCGGCAATAATTTCTCCCCAAGGATCAATAATCATAGAATGGCCAGCAAACTTATTTTTTGGATCTTCGCCGCTGCGGTTGCAGCCGACAACGTAGCTTTGATTTTCAATGGCTCTGGCAATAAGCAGTGTCCGCCAATGATCTGTGCGGGCAAGCGGCCATTCAGCAGGGATAAACAAGACATTTGCTCCTGAAAGCACATGTTTTCTTAACCACTCAGGAAAGCGAATATCGTAACAGATAAAGGCGGCCATTTGGGCATTTTCTAGTGTGAATAGCCCGTCACCTTCACCAGCCTTCAAAAACTTTTCTTCCTCCATCAAGCGGAACAAATGCAGCTTGCTATATTTTTTTAACAATTCGCCTTGTTTATTTATAACAAGCAGAGTGTTTTCAACACCATTCGCTGTTTCGTTCGCTACGGATCCGCCGATTAAGTGCATTTGGTGCTTTTTAGCTTGCTCTGATAAAAAAGCAATCGTTTGGCTTGCTTCTCTATCTGCAATTTCATCGAGTCTTGTTAGATCATAGCCGGTCGTCCATAGCTCAGGCAGTACTGCTAGTTGACAGCCTTCATTTGCCGCCTTTTGCAGCCATCCTTCTGCCCGTTTATAGTTTTCCTCCGGATGACCGTACGCAATATCCATTTGGATAATAGCCGTTTTTAATTTCATGTCAGCCCCCACATTCCTTTCCGAAAATTCTTACTTTACTTTCTTTCTCTTTCGTTATACCATTATTAACTATAATTTGAAAGCGAGGGCTGCATACATGAAGACTTTTGAAACGGCTAATCGGCTTCAGGCTCTGCCGGAGCAATTCTTCGCTAAATTGGGCCAGAGAATAAATAATGCCTCAGCTGGAGGGCGTGAAATTATAAACTTAGCACAGGGAAGCCCTGATCAGCCGGTATTTAGTCATATAAAAACAGCGCTAAAAACAGCTGTTGATAACCCGGTTAATGATAAATACTCACCCTTTAGAGGGTATAGTCATGTCAAAAAGGCTTGTGCTGAATTTTATCAAAGAGAATATGGCGTCGAGCTTGATCCAGAAAGAGAAGTGGCGCTCATCATTGGTGGAAAAGCAGGACTTGTTGAGCTGCCGCAATGCTTATTAAATCCAGGAGAAGTGGCGCTTGTTCCAGACCCAGGCTATCCAGATTATTGGTCGGGCCTTGCGCTTGCGGGTGCTAATATGCATATGCTTCCGCTTAAAGAAGAGAACGGGTTTCTTCCTCGATACGAAGAGATTCCGAAAGAAGTATTAGAAAAAGCAAAGCTTTTATTTATTAATTATCCTAATAATCCGACCGGAGCAATGGCGGATTCCGCGTTCTTTGAGAAAACAATCCAATTTGCCGATGAACATGGAATTTGCATCGTTCATGATTTTGCTTATGGAGCGATTGGTTTTGACGGCAAGAAACCGGTTAGCTACCTTCAAGTTGAAGGAGCCAAAGAGAATGGGATCGAAATTTATACGATGTCAAAAACGTATAACATGGCGGGATGGAGAGTTGGCTTTGCTGTTGGCAATCCAAGCGTCATTGCTGCTCTAGAGCTGATTCAAGATCACTTGCACTGCAGTTTGTACGGCGGCATTCAAGAAGCTGCAGCTGCAGCCTTACTCGGGCCGCAAGACGAAGTACATAAGCAGGAAGCCATGTATGAAAGGCGCCGTAACCTTCTGATTAGCGGTTTGAATGAAATTGGCTGGAAAGTGACAGCACCAGAAGGATCATTCTTTGCTTGGCTAAAAGTGCCAGAGGGATACACATCGGAAGAATTTAGTGATCTTTTGCTAGAAGAGGCAGGCGTAGCAGTTGCACCGGGGATTGGCTTTGGTGAGCTTGGGGAGGGATACGTACGTGCTGGTCTCGTAGCCTCTGAAGAAAAAATTAAAGAGGCGGTCCATCGTCTCGCTCAACTTGAAATTTTTAAAAAGCAGGTTGACAGCCGATCATAAACATGCAATAATTCGAATGAATTGAAAAACTAGTTCGTTCATTCAGAATACAATTAACCTTATTTTAGACACATAAAGTCTACTTAAATTGAATAGAAACGATGTCTTATCAAGAGCAGGTGGAGGGACAAGCCCTATGAAGCCCGGCAACCGACTCGCATATAGAATGCGAGCACGGTGCTAATTCTTGCAGCGTCAGCTGACAGATAAGAGAGTGGAATAGTTCGCAAACCTCTTCTTATCTGAAGAGGTTTTTTATTTTGTCTTGATCGTTAGAAAGGGAGGAATGGGAAATGACAGTAATCAATCAAAGGAAATTCACAAAAGAAAGTGTATTAGAATGGACGGTATCAGCAGAAAGCTTTTTACAAACAATGAGTGTTCAGCCAAGTGAAAGGATTTTATGGCTAGGAGAAGCTTTGTCTCCTGCCTTAACAAGCCTCACAACGGAAAAAGCGGAGATTACGACGATTTCTCCTTTTCTTTTCACTTCCAACGAAGAGCAGTTTGATGTCGCTGCCGCTCAGCTTGACATCCATTTTCTTGATGAAGGGGAAGCGTGGTTGAGAAAAAGCTTTCACTTGTTGAAGCCGGGAGGTCGCCTCGTCATTGATTTGGCTGAAACGGCTACGTTGCAGCATGCAAAGGGAGCAAGGTATGTAAGAAATCTCCCAGATTATTGGGATTTCTTAAGAGAAATCGGTTTTGAAGCAATTTTTGTTCAGCAAATAACCGCCCTCTCTCTTGCTGAAGCTGTCGAACAGGGGTGGACAGAGCTGATTGACGGAGCTGCTTTTCCTGCTGCGGTGAACCGTTTTATTGTTTTGAAAGGTTAGTAAGATAACGAGAAGTAAAATCGACGAGCGGACGGATCTGAATAAGCTTGCAAGGTGATTGGGCAACCATCCCATTTGTTACGGCAGCTTCTTTCTCGAAGGCTCGGCCAATATCATTAAATTGTTCGGAGTTTTCTTCAAGTTCCATATATGTTTTCCATACTCGCTCACCGTTTTCCATCATAGCTGAACCTTGTTTAAAAGCTTTGCGCCCATCATTGGCGCGGAATTCGCCAAGGTGCATCGCTGTACATGTGCTGTAGTCCGTGCCAATGAACAAAATAGAGGCATCAAGGTCATACAGCCGCGCAAGTGGAGATTGTTCCCCAAAAGCAAAATTAATCGAATGGTTATCAATGATAAAGGAAGCGTATTTCCCCCAGGCAGCAAAAGAAGCGGAAGGGTGCAGACTGCGCTTTACATCTGGAAACGTACGAAATGCTTCTGCGATCCGGCCCATCCCAATAGTTGGGGTAATATCCGGTAAATAAGCAGGCATGAAATAACGGATACCGGGCCACCATTCTTCTGGAACAGGAGGATTCTGCCAATACTTAGGGTCAGAATTATGAGTCGTTTGCGTCGGCATGACGATGGTGCCATTATCCGTAACGGCTGCCATCAAGGCTTGAATGACAGTAATTTCTCCCCCCGCTATCCACCCGAGTGATCGCAGGGAGGAGTGGACCATCAGAACTGTATCCGGCATAACTCCAAGAGAATGCAAATCCTTTTTTAATGTTTCGGTTGTAATAAGGGATGTTGTTTGACGAACTAAATGGCTGCCTGTCATCGCTTTTCTCCTTTATTTTTATTTATTTTCCTTCTATTATAAAAGATCAAAAATTGCATGCATAGAGCTGTAACAAAAAATGATCTTTCTCTACTTTTTTCTTTCTTCTCTGTTTAGTATGATGAGAGAGACTACGACGAAGAAGGGTGAAAGCTAGTGAATGAACGCCGTGTATTTTCTCGAACCATTCCTTATGATAACGAAAAATTTTTTGATCAATATAAATGGTTAACCAAGAATGAGACTCATCATGTATTGCTTGAAAGTGGGAGGGGTGGCCGTTATAGCATAGCCGGACTGGCACCTTTCGCGGTTGTTTTTTCTAATAGAAATGGTATTGAAATACAGACCGCCGAAAAAACAGAAGAAAGAACAGGATTGCCGCTATTAGAATTGGAGAGCTGGCTGAAGACGTTTGAGATCCCCAAACAAGAGAGGCTGCCCGACTTTCAAGGCGGGGCTATTGGGTATATTAGCTACGATTACGCTCGTTATATTGAAAGATTACCCGAATGTGCTAAAGATGATCTTGATCTTCCACTTCTTTATTTTCAAGTGTTTGATGAATGGGCTGTATTTGATCATCAAACAACAACGCTTTGGCTGCTGGCTATTGAGAAAGATCAAACAGAGGCAGAAAGAAAGCTCAAGGAAGCAGAAGATAAATGGATGGCTGCTATTAAGGAAGAGGAACAGGCAGCTGGGAAGGTCGTTACAGGTGAATTGAAAGTGTCTTTTTCAGAAGAGGCTTTCCAGGAAGCAGTAGAAAAAACAAAGCAATACATTGCTGCTGGAGATGTATTTCAAGTGAATCTATCTGTCCGGCAGTCTAAGCCGCTTTCTATTCCGGCAATAGCTGTTTACGAAGAATTAAGACAGTTAAACCCATCTCCTTATATGGCTTATATTCATACACCTGATTTTCAAGTTGTGTCTGGATCACCCGAACTATTAATTAAAAAGGCTGGAGAAGAATTGAGTACGCGGCCGATTGCCGGTACCCGCTCACGCGGGAAAGATGATGCGGATGATTTAAGGCTGGCCTCTGAGCTGATTGAAAATGAAAAAGAGCGGGCGGAACATGTGATGCTCGTTGATTTAGAGCGAAATGATTTAGGCCGGGTGAGTGAGTACGGATCGGTTGAAGTAGACGAATTTATGGTGATTGAAAAGTACTCACACGTTCAGCATATTGTTTCCAATGTCCGTGGAAAGCTGGCTAAAGGAAAAAGCAATACAGATGTGATTCATGCCGTGTTCCCAGGTGGAACGATTACGGGAGCTCCAAAAGTGAGAACAATGGAGATTATCGAGGAGTTGGAACCAGTTAGACGCGGTTTATATACTGGCTCCATTGGTTGGATCAATTTTAATAAAGATATGGAGCTAAATATCGTGATCCGGACGATGATCGCAGAAAATGAAATGTGCCACATTCAAGCAGGGGCGGGGATCGTCATTGATTCTGATCCGCAGAGTGAGTATAAAGAATCTCTGAAAAAGGCAAGAGCTGTTTGGAAAGCAAAAGAGTTGGCAGAAGCAAAGTGGACACCTGTTGGAGCAGGAGGAGGACGTTTATGATTTTAATGATTGATAACTATGATTCTTTTACTTATAATCTTGTTCAATATTTAGGGGAGCTAGGCGAAGAGTTGATCGTCAAAAGAAACGACGAGATTACAATAGAAGAAATAGAAAAAATGAACCCCGATTTCTTAATGATTTCACCGGGGCCTTGTACACCAAATGAAGCGGGAATCAGCCTGGAGGCTATTCGTGCATTCGCTGGCAAAATCCCGATCTTTGGCGTGTGCTTAGGCCAACAGTCGATCGCTCAAGTATTCGGGGGAGAGGTGGTTAGAGCAGAGCGGCTTATGCATGGCAAGACTTCTCCGATGTTTCATGATGGCCAAACGATCTTTGAAGGGCTCCCTAATCCATTTCCGGCTACACGCTATCATTCCTTAATTGTTCAAAAAGAAACTTTACCAAGCTGCTTTGAAATTTCTGCTTGGACAGCGGAAGGAGAGATTATGGCGATCCGTCATAAAGAATGGCCGATTGAAGGAGTTCAATTCCACCCGGAATCGATCATGACGTACGGCGGAAAAGACATGCTCCGAAGCTTTATTCGACATTATCGGAGAGTGCAAGTGGAGGCATGACATGTTTATTTATGTAAATGGCGAAATGATACCGAGAGAACAAGCGAAAATCTCTCCTTTTGATCATGGGTTTTTATATGGGCTTGGTGTATTTGAGACATTTCGGATCTACAATGGCCATCCATTTTTGCTTGATGACCATTTAGAACGCTTGAATCGCAGTTTACGAGTACTCATGATTGAAAAAGAATTTAACCGTACAGAAACAGCAGAGCTGCTGCAAAATCTGTCAGAGGCTAACGGCTGGGAGCATTCTTATATCCGTTTTAATGTTTCGGCTGGAGAAGGGGAGATTGGCCTGCAGACAGGTGCTTATGAAAAGCCGAATGTCATTGTGTTTCAAAAGCCGCTTCAGTCTCCTGGAGAATTGCTAGAAAAGCAGGGGAAATGGCTTGTTACGAGACGTAATTCCCCTGAACTGAAGGAGAGGCTGAAATCCCACCATTATTTAAATAATATAGCAGGAAAAAGAGAAACAGGAAGCGATGGGGCGATTGAAGGGATTTTTCTTAATGAAGCGGGAGAAGTGGCTGAAGGAGTCGTTTCTAATCTGTTTTGGATTAAAGAAAATACGCTATATACCCCTGCTGTAGAGACGGGAATTTTAAATGGGGTCACTCGGCAATACGTAATCCATACTGCAAAAGAAGAAGGACTAAAAGTGAAAGAGGGTTCCTTCTGTCCTGAAGCAGTCGAAACAGCTGACGAGGTATTCTTTACGAACTCAATCCAGGAAATTACCGCCGTTCATCAAATTGATCATCAGACCTTTCCAGGCAAGCACGGAGCCTGGACGAATAAACTCTTTTCTCGTTATGCAGCCGATCGAGAAATTCTGTGGAGCAGGCAAGAAAGATAACGCACCAGCATGCCAATTGAATAATGATTTAACAAATAAAATAGCCCTTTCTAAGAAAGGGCTATTTTTCATCTTAGGGGTGCCAGTGGGGCAGGGCACTCCCGCTTTCTTCTATTAATAACGGTCGTGGTGATCTAAATGGTCTGTTGAGTCGTCATCGCGATATTTGTTTAAAAGAGGATCACGATCGTTCAAGTCGTAATCTTCTACTTCAATATCGCCTTCTTTTGCAATGTGAGCTTCTTCGCGTTTAACCGTGTCACTCACTGTTTCGGTATCCTGCACTTTACGTTTGCCGATAACAAGTTCCTCTGACACGACCGGTCTTTTTGTGACTTCAACACGTTCCTCGGTAATTGGAATGCGAATCGTATCGTCATCGCCAACGATCGGGGATGAATCTTGTGCTGAAACAGCATCATCTACAGGACGGCGTTCTACATAGACTTCGTCCCGCTCTACGTTGACGTTAATTGTCCGCGGTTCTTCTACAACATCTTTTTCTACATACACTTCTCCTTTTTGAACCCGCTCTTTGTCTACTTCTAGACGTTCCTCGCGTAGACGAAGGCGCTGTTCATCAGTGAGGTCTGCATTTGTATCCAGGCCAGTTGTATCAAGATTTGATAATCTGTCCGCTTTTACACCTTCTACGTAGCCGTCTGCGGTCGTGTCATTCATGCCAATTGTGTTAGCTCCAAGGTTAGGATCTGCTTCATTCGTTAAGGTACGGTTACGATACAATTGATCATATTCTCTATCTACATATAGAAGGATTTTTCCGTTGTTGATATCATTGCAATAACGATCAACCTCCATGTCGTTTAATCCCATATTGCGTAATCCGCCTCGTACCTCGTCTTCTCCAGACAAGAATGCCATGAATTTGTCCATCCAAGAAGCGCCTGTGTCTGCAGATTCTACTTCAACTCCTGTCCGGCCTCTTACCATTGAAATGTTGTCTGCATCTTTCGCTACCGCATAAATATCTGCTTCTGCATAACCTTCTAATTTTAGTTGCTCGATTTTATCAATAACCTCTGCTTGATTATCAAAAACACCAATAAATTTTTTATCGTTATTCATAGTATAACCTCCTAGTATAAAATAAAGTTCTAATGACTCATAGTTTTTTAATACCCTTTGTGATATAATTAAAACTTTAAATTAATTTACAAATAATCCCTGTGGAGCGGCTGCTGATTAGGTGGAAATAGTGAACCGTCTGTGACCCTCTCCGTCTTCCTATTCAGCTCGTCCTGTTCTTGGATCCGCTGTCTTCTTTCGGTTTCTTCTTTATCAGGAAGGGGAGCCTCCTCTAAACTTGCGGCTGTTTCATTGACCGAATGGCCTGTTGCTTCATCGTCTGCTTCATCCGCTACGAGCAAAATTAATTCTTCCTCCAGGCTTTTGTAGTAAGCTTCTGCATCCTCTTCGGATAATCCAAATTCAAGTAAGGACTCTTTAACGGGTTTTTCTTTTGTAAACATTGCTTTCACTTTTTCAGCTAGCGATGGCCCAGCAGAAGTGACCTCTGCTCCTGAACGGTTTTGAAGCATCAAATAAAGATCAGCATCTTTTGTCACTGCGTACAGTTGATCCGTTGTATACCCCTCTACTTTTAGCTCTTCAATTCGTCGAATGGCATCAATTTCGCTGCTACATAAACCAATGACTTTTTTATTGGACATATTTAATCCTCCTAATGTTCATGCAGGGTCATCACTTTAATCAATACCCGTTGACTATAGATAAAAACATGCAAAAAAAAGAGGAAGAACAGGAAATGATAGGGAGAATGTCGAATGGAAATAGGGAATAGGCTGGAAAGGGGAGAAAACGATGATTGACACAAGTGTGAAGACGGCAGATTTATGTGATGACTTTTCGGAAGAATTGCAAGTATGTTATTTGGAGCTAAAGTCTTACGGCGGAAAAAGACGTTTTTCAGGCCCGATTTCTACGGTGAAAGTATTTGAAGATAATGTGCTTGTTAAAAGAGCGCTGCAAACCATTCCAGAGGGGCATGTATTAGTAGTAGACGGGGGCGGATCAAAACGATGCGCACTTCTTGGCGACCGCTTAGGGGAAATTGCTGAAGAGCGAAAGTTGGCTGGTGTCATCATTAATGGCTGCGTACGTGACACGGCTGAACTAGCCAAATTGGACGTTGGGATTCTCGCTCTAGGCAGCAATCCGTTGAAGAGCATTAAAAGGGGAGCAGGAGAAGAAAATATCTCCATCACATTTGGCGAAGTGAAGTGGATACCTGGACACTATGTCTACGCGGATGAAGATGGAGTAGTCGTAGCTGAAAAACCTTTAGTGAAACAATGATAATAAAAAGGACTGTCTAATGTAATAAAAAGACAGTCCTTTCAGCCTGTTGTCAAACGCTTGTTTTCTTCGTTGATCGTGACCTGATAGTCACTCCGCTCCTCGTCAGGTTTCGCGCCTCGAAAGACAAGCGCCCGCTTTTTTACTGTGCGGGCGTATTGTCTTTTTGCCGGCCATATAAGATGAACATATAATAGTAGAAAGCGGCACTTGCCAAGGAAAGAAGGGCAATAACAGAAAACGTCCAGAAATAACCGATCCAAATCGTCATAGGTATTGCCACAGGAGCAATCATGCGTCCCATCGTATAACGGAGGCTGGCAGCTGCAAAGTATTGTCCCCTCATGTGCTCCGGAGCAAGTACAGAAATAAAGCTTTGCTGCAAACCGACAATTAATAGCTCCCCAAGAGTAAAGACGATCATTGCTAGAACGAAGCCCCAAAACCAATCCGTTAATCCAAACATCCACATTGAAACCGCATACAAAATAGAAGAAATAGCAAATACATTTTTTTCGTGAAAGCGAGTGACCCATTTAGAAACCAGAACAGTGAAAAGGGCTACGAGAAATCCATTTTCAGAAACGAGAATCCCAAAGGCTTTCTCCCCATTAATCGATACGATCCAATCACCAAGCGAAAAAATCGTTTGAACATCGATGGCTTCCTTTGTATAGACGGGAATAAGCAGATCGAGCTGCATAAAGGTTTGTGAGCTTAAGATTCCTGCAATGATAAATATCATGAAAATCTTATCTTTCACAATAATATGGTAGTCCTTTATTTGCTCTACAATCACACCAATCCAATTTTTGTTGGCTAAGTTTGTTAACGAAGCATTCTCAGGAACTGTTTCATCTGTCCATTTAAAAAGAATAAAAGATAGTAAGAAGCAAGTAAACGCGGCAAACAACATGAGTTCAAATCGATAGGTAAAGAAGAAAATGCCTCCTAGAATCGGTCCGATGACGACCGCAATATTAATGGACGTGTAAAAAACAGCAAAGACATCGCTGCGATCTTTCTCCTCTACAACATCAGCCACCATTGCCTGGCTAGCTGGCCAATAAAGGGCGCCAAACACACTTGCGACTGTAAAAGCGAAAAATCCAATTAATGCCGACTCATACCAAGGTGAATTAGCAAAAGAAAAAAGCAGGAAGGAAAGCCCTTGTCCAAAGGAAGACAACACCATCATTCGCTTTCTGCCAAAGCGATCTGCACAATAGCCGCCGATTAAGTTAGCGATGACGGAGAACACTTGCGAAAGAATTAAAAGCAGCCCGGCTTTTCCTTTTCCGAACTCCTCAGCAAAATAAATAGCAAGAAAGGGAAAAAACATCCAGAAGGTAATGTTCATAATGCTTTCCCCAATGAGGCGGACCTTTAAGCTGTGATCCCATTCTCTTATTTTCATCAGTCTCTCTCCTCAATTGTGACAATACATTTACTATACACAAAATATGGAAAAGGATGAAGAGAAACGATGAGATAAAGATAAAAAGTTTTGATTAGTCTCTTACTGGATAAACCTTTCGCTGGTTTAACGCTGAACGAATTTTAGGAATAACAGCAAGAGATACAACGGTTATTCCGAGATCAAGCGGAAAATAGACAGCCATCCAAGACCAGGCCATTGCATAACTAAAGTCACTTGGTGCTTCAGCCCACCATTTGAACGCTGCGTACATGTAATTTGTACCGATGACATAATTTAAGAGAATAGCAGCTGCACCGGCATAGAGGTAAGCTGTTTTTTTGCGTGAATGTCCAAGAACCTTGCCTGTCGCATAAGCAACGAGAATAAAAGAAAGGATGAATCCAAAAGTGGGACTGAAAATACTTGCGGGTCCCCCTTTAAATTGGGCGAACACGGGTGCGCCGGCAAGACCGATAAAGAGGTAAGCAGCCATGGACAAAGAACCAAGGCGGCTGCCGAGCAATCCACCGGCTAGGATGGCAAACATTAATTGCAAAGTAACAGGAACACCGCCGATCGTTAAAAAAGGTGATACATTTGCTCCAACAGCCATAAGGGCTGCAAAAAAGGAGCAAAGAACAATCTCGTAAGCTTTCAATGATTTTCCTCCTCTTTTATAAAATATAATTGTTTATCATTTTTTCATATGTTAACATTTTTGTAAATAAGGTTTACTAAAATTAAAAAGGAGGATTTTTATGCCCGGAATCTTTATCACAGGTACAGATACGGATGCAGGAAAAACAATTACGACACTTTTGCTTGCCCATGGACTAAAGGAAAGAGGGGTAGATGTCATTCCATATAAGCCGGTACAAAGCGGTGCAGAATGGAAGGATGGAGAATGGAAGGCGCCGGATGTAGAAATGTATCATCTGCTCCCAGATATTCAAGAGGAAAAGCTCTATACATACTTATTTAAAAAAGCGAGCTCTCCTCATTTGGCCGCTGAGGAGGAAGGAGCAGCGATTGATGAAGAAGCTATTATAGAAGAAATAAAAGAGCGGTCATCAAGACCCAAACTGTTACTGACAGAAGGAGCTGGCGGGTTATACGTACCGCTGAATCGAAAGGGAAGATGCTTGATTGATGTAATGGAAGAAGTGTCCTTGCCGGTGGTCATCGCTGCCAGAACGGGGCTCGGAACGATCAATCATACGATGCTGACAATTGAAGCGATAAAGCAAAGAAAGCTGCCCATCGCTGGACTTGTTTTCTCGAGTACTTCACCTGGAGAGAAGGACATGGAGGAAGATAACATGAAGGTCATTTATGAACTGTCCAGGATACCTATTATTGGGCATATTCCCTTTATCGAAGACCTTCCGAATTCTCTTAAACATGATCGTTATCGTTCTGAAATAGTGAAAGACTGGCATTTCAATAGATTAATGGAGGGGATAAAGAATGGATACAAAGCATTTGTATGAGATCAGCCAAAAGCATATGTGGCTTCCATTTACGCAAATGAAGGATTATGAAGAAGCCCCGCTTATTATTGAGAGCGGTGAAGGTGTCCGCTTGAAAGATATTCATGGCAATGAGTACCTTGACGGCTATTCTTCCCTGTGGCTGAATGTGCATGGCCATCGCTGTCCAGAAATTGATGACGCCATTAAAGAGCAGCTTGATCGAATTGCCCATTCAACGTTGCTTGGAGCAGCGAATGTGCCCTCTATTCAACTAGCTGAAAAGCTTATTCAGCTGACACCTGAAGGATTGACGCGTGTATTTTATTCGGATAGTGGAGCAGAATCAGTCGAAATAGCGATCAAGATGGCTTATCAATATTGGCAAAACCAAGGCATCACGGAAAAAACAAAATTCGTCACGCTGGCAAATGGCTATCATGGCGATACAGTCGGTGCCATCAGCGTAGGTTCTATCGATATTTATCACCGTGTATATAGTGCCCTCATGTTTAATTCATTTGCCGTCCCATTTCCGTCAGCAAGCTGGCATCCGTCAGGGGATGAACAAACAGCGAAAGAAGAATCACTTGCCGCCATGCGTACATTATTTGAGGAACATCATGAACAGATTGCTGGACTTATCGTTGAGTCGATGGTACAAGGTGCAGGCGGTATGCATATGATGCCGGCCGGCTATTTAAAAGAGCTTGAACGTCTTTGCGGGGAGTTTCAGATTCTTTTTATCGTAGATGAAGTGGCAACCGGATTTGGCAGGACTGGAAAAATGTTCGCGGTAGAACACGAAGGTGTATCTCCAGATATTATGACTATTGCTAAAGGAATTACCGGGGGATATTTACCGATTGCGGCTACTGTAACGACGGAAGAAGTGTACGAAGCTTTTTATGGAGACTATAAAGAGATGAAAACCTTTTTCCACGGCCATTCTTATACAGGAAATCAGTTAGGCTGTGCGGCCGCTTTAGCGAGTTTGGCTATTTTCGAGAAAGAAAACCTTGTTGAACAAGCAGCCCGTAAAGCAGAATACGTGAAGAAGCTTTTAACTGAAATCAATACATTGCCGCACGTCGGTGAAATCCGGCAGCTTGGTTTAATGTGCGGCATCGAGATTGTTAAAGATAAAGCGACGAACGAGCCTTTTCCAGCTGAAGAAAGAATGGCTTATCGAGCAACATTGCGCATGAGAGAGCTTGGCATGCTGACAAGGCCGCTTGGGGATGTGATTGTTTTTATGCCGCCCCTTGCTTCAAGCTATGAAGATTTAGATGAAATGGCTGCTATCATGAAACAAGCTATTCGCGAGATTTCGAATGAAAAAGTATATGCAGAGAGCTAAGCTATTTTACTGAGGAAAACCATAAAATCCGCCTGAGGTCCAGGCGGATTTTATGGTAAGTGAATCCTTTTTTCTTATGATTCTTTGTCATTCAAAAACAAGTTACAGATTGCGATCATGTGCAGAGTCCCGATCGTTTAAATAAGAATCGTCTTCGGGAATGGCATCTATTCGATGTGAATCATTCGCATCGAATGCCTGACGAAGAAAGTACACTAAAATAAGACCAATACAAAGCAGCAGAACAACCAATCCAATTAAAGCAGCAAGGTTCATCGTTAGCCGCTCCTTTCCTTTTCTTTATCCTATTCCACTTTTGTTCTATCTAAAACGTAAAGATCGTTGTATTGTGCAAAAAATTTAATTTATTCCATTTATAGACACGATGAAAATCAGAAAGAATGGTTTTCATCTTAAAATTGTATGAAAGGAATCTTTTTTTTGTGTATAATGAAGCTAGGCGGAAAACTACATACATTGAATCAGGTAAAGCTGAACAAAAAAGCTTTTTAAAAGGGCAAGCTGGTGCAAGTCCAGCGCGGTCCCGCCACTGTAAGTGAAATAGATCTATTTCACAAGCCAGAAAACCTGCCTGATTTAGAGCACCGGTAACCTACGCGGATAGGGTGGTGTAAAAGCGGCTCGCTGGCTCATTATGCCCGCATGGCTCTTTTTCACTGCATCTCTTCAAAGCGTAGAGGTGTTTTTTTATTGATATTTTTAAGAAGTAAAGGGAGAGAAAGAGATGAACAAAGTATCTAAGTACACATTATCTTTCGTGTTGGCTGCCGGATTGCTGGCTGGCTGCGGAACAGATAAAGCAGCGCCAGAAAAAGAAGAAAAAGCAGATCAGCCAAAAGAAAGCCAAGAAGCGGCCTTTCCAGTAACGATCAAAGATGCAGAAGGAAAGGATGTCGTTATTGAGGAAAAACCTAAGAAAATCGTTTCCCTCATTCCGAGCAATACCGAAATCGCTTATGAGCTCGGGCTAGGAAAGGAAATTGTTGGCGTTTCCGATAATGATAACTACCCGAAAGAAGTAAATTCTAAAGAAAAAGTCGGCGGCATGGAATATAACATTGAAAAAATTATCGGACTCGACACAGATCTAGTATTAGCCCACGCCTCCAGTGCTCATAATGCAAAAGATGGCTTTAAACAGCTGGAAGAAGCAGGAATTGATGTGCTTGTCGTTAACGATGCCCAGAATTTTGATCAGGTATATGATTCAATTGAAATGATTGGGAAGGCTACTGGGACGAGTGAAAAAGCTCATGATGTAGTAAAAGACATGAAAGAAGATTTGGCAGAGGTAGAGGAAAAGGCAGAAACGATTAAAAAAGAAGATGAAAAAAGCGTCTTTATCGAAGTGTCACCAGCACCTGAAATCTATACATCTGGCAAGAATACCTTTATGCAAGAAATGCTTGATCTGATTCATGCCAAAAATGCTGCTGCTGATCAAGAAGGATGGATCCAAATGACAGAGGAAGCAATTATTAAGAAAAATCCGGATGTCATTATTACAACACACGGCTACTACACGAAACAGCCGGTTGAAGAAGTGCTGAAGCGTAAAGGCTGGGAAAACATCACTGCCGTTAAAAACAAGGACGTTCATGACGTGCAAGCTGACTTAGTCAATAGGACAGGTCCACGTCTTATTGAAGGAGTAGAAGAACTTGCCGAAGCGATCTATCCAGATGTTTTTAAGAAATAAAATTTCGGCATATATAATCGTTTTTGCTTTTTTTATGATCGCTTTATTTGCGGGTATCTCGATCGGAACGATGCGCGTTCCGTTTCGGGATATCGCTTTCTTATTATCTCATCATTTTTTCGGCACTTCTCTTCATGGAGTGGACCCATCCTTTGATAATATCGTATGGAAAATTAGATTTCCGCGCGTCTTGCTAGCAGCTCTCGTAGGCGCTTCCTTAGCTGTAGCCGGTGCTGCGTTTCAAGGACTGCTGCGCAATCCGTTAGCCGATCCCTATACACTCGGCGTTTCATCGGGCGCTTCGGCAGGCGCGGTGATGGTGCTGTTTTTTAATGTGCAGCTTTCATGGCTATCCGGCTTTACGCTGCCTGTCATCAGTGTCATAGCTTCGATTGCCACCATCTTTATTGTTGTTTTATTTGCCCAGGCGATTGAACGGTCGTTAAAAGTAGAAACGATCATTTTAACAGGCATTATTTTCAGTTCTTTTCTGGGAGCTGTTATCTCTTTAATGATTGCGCTGACAGGTGAGGAGCTAAGACAAATTATCGGCTGGCTGCTTGGCAGTGTTTCGATGAGAGGCTGGGATTATATTCAGCTGATCCTGCCGTTTTTCCTCATTGGTACAATCTTGTTAATCATTCATGCGGCTGAATTGAATGCCATGTCGTTCGGCGAGGAAAAAGCCCAGCACTTAGGAGTAAATGTTCGCCGGAAAAAGCTCGTTGTACTAGTCGCTGGCTCTATTTTAACAGGAGCAGCAGTTGCTGTTTCGGGCACGATCGGATTCGTCGGATTGGTCATTCCTCACTTTATTCGATTGATATGGGGACCAGATCATCGTCATTTGTTGTCATTGTCCATGTTCGCCGGTGCTGGTTTTCTAATTTTAGCTGATCTCGTAGCCCGCACCATTATCTCTCCAACCGAATTGCCAATTGGCGTGATTACTTCTATTATTGGCGCTCCCGTGTTCGCTATCATTTTGCTTCGTAAGCACAGGAAAGGAAGAAGAACAGCATGATTCAGGTAATAAAGCTCAGTGGTGGTTATGATGGCAAGCTGATTGTCCGTGATTTATCTTTTTCTGTTCAAAAAGGAGAGCTTTTTGGCATATTAGGTCCTAATGGCAGCGGCAAAACAACGCTGCTAAAAATGATGAGCGGCATTGTCCCTGCAAGCAGCGGCTCGATGCAGATCGAAGGAAAGGAAATAAAAAGTTACAAGCCAAAAGAACTGGCGAAGCGGCTAGCTGTTCTTCCCCAGATGACTCCTCAGGCTTTTTCTTACACGGTGAAAGAAACAATTTCTCTCGGCCGCTATGCTCACCAAAGTGGTCTTTTTCCGATATGGACAGAGGAGGATGAACAGGCCGTAAACAAGGCAATGGAACGAACAGGTACTATACAGTTTGCTGATACTTCTCTTGAAGAACTGTCAGGTGGTGAGCGGCAGCGAGTGTTTCTCGCTCAAGCTCTTGCCCAGGAACCGGAGATTTTACTTTTAGATGAACCAACGAACCATTTGGATTTATCCTTTCAAAAAGAGCTGCTGGACCTGCTCAAGAAAATGGCGAACGAAGCAGGGTTAACTGTTATTTCGATCTTTCATGACTTGAACCTCGCGTCTCTGTATTGTGACAGATTATTACTGATGGAAGATGGAACAATGCGCGGCTTGGGCATTCCAAGTGAAGTGTTAAAGGAAGAGCCAATTCAGCAAGTCTATAAAACGGCGATCCATCAGCGGCCGCATCCGGAAGTCCCTAAACCGCAAATGAGCATTCTTCCTGAGAAAACAGCTAAGGAAGAAACAGAGATCATCATCGATGGAACATGTATTACACATAAAGATGAATTTATTGCTCTAGAGGCTCCTGTATTATTAAAAACATTATCAGCAGGCGTCATCGGAGCGGGATGGGGATGGCACCGCAGCTTCGTGAACCGACATGTCGATAAAAATTATTGGCACGACTCTTACAAGGAAGATATGAAGGAATTTTTGAAACAGCGCCATTTTGATATAAATGAGACAGTCGGAATGATGACAGCCGTTCACCTTCATAAAGCTGCTTATCGCTTTGTAGAAATAGAAGATGTGTCTGTGTTTGTCGTTGTTACGGCTGGTGTGGGGAATGCGGTTGATGTATCGCGGGCTGTGGAACATAGCCGTGCCTTTTTACCGGGCACGATCAATACATGGGTATTTACGAATGGCTATTTGTCAGAGGAGGCATTCGTTCAATCAGTGATGACAGCTACAGAGGCGAAAGTAAAAGCTTTATTGGATAAAAAAGTAAAAGACCCGTTAACGTATTCACAGGCGACAGGCACTTCCACTGATAGTGTTCTAATTGCGGCGACCCAGCGCGGCGCGCATCAGGCATTTGCAGGCACTATTTCGCCGCTAGGCCAGGCGATTGGAAAAGCAGTCTATGAATGCACAATAGAATCGTTAGAAAAAAGCGGACCGGGAGAGAGGGCATGATGATCTATCATCTCCTAGCTGCGACCATTGCTTTTTTTATTGATCGTTTAGTTGGCGATCCCCCGCATCTTCCGCATCCGGTTCGCTGGATTGGCTCACTTATTCATTTTCTAGAGCAACGGCTGAATAAAGGAACGGGCCGGCGGAAAAAAGGGGTGTGGATGCTTGCTATCACTCTCCTAATTACCGGCGGAGTTAGTTTTTTGTTCGTTTTTATCTTCTATTGTATCCATCCGGCGGCCGGAGTAGCAGCCGAGGCCCTGATGATCGCTTCTGCCATTGCCTGCCGCAGCTTAAAAGAAGCAGGGGTGAGTGTGTATGAACCGTTACGAAGCGGAGATTTACCAGAAGCACGTACAAAGCTTTCTTATATTGTTGGCCGCGACACGGATCAACTAGATGAAGGAGAGATTACGAGAGGGGCCATCGAGACCGTTGCTGAGAATACGAGTGATGGTGTGACTGCTCCGCTTTTCTGGGCTTTTCTAGCCGGCGCGCCTGGAGCTATGATGTACCGGGCGATTAATACGTGTGACTCAATGGTTGGATATAAAAATGATCGGTATGAACAGTTTGGCTGGGCTTCTGCCCGTCTGGATGATGTAGTGAATTGGCTGCCTGCCCGTCTGACGAGCTGGCTCATGGTTATATCTTTTCCAGAGACTAGGTATTCCAAAAAACATGTATGGCACATTGTCCGCCGTGATGCGAAAAAGCACCCAAGCCCAAATAGCGGCTGGTGTGAAGCAGCTGTTGCTGGTTTGCTCGGCATTCAGCTAGGCGGCGTGAATGTATATAAAGGCCGTGTCTCCCATCGTGCTGAAATGGGTGATCCGTTAAAACAAAAAACGGCAGAGGATATCCTGCTTGCGAATCAGATTATGGAGCGTTCTTCTTTTTTATTCTTGCTTGTTATGTGGATAGGAGGCATTTGTTATGAAATGGCCCGCACATGGTTCTAACCCGGCACACTTATATGAAGGTGTAGGAATAGAGCAACCAGATTCTATCGTAGACTTTAGCGTCAATATTAATCCCTATGGACCACCGCAAAGCATCCAGGATCAATGGAACAGCTGGTTTTCTGTTATTTCTGATTACCCTGATCCTTATGGGAAATCGATAACAAGGCAAATTGCTCAGTTAAGCCAGGTGGATGAACAACAAGTGGTGTTAGGGAATGGAGCGGCAGAAATCATTCAATTTCTCGGTCAGCTGTGGCGTGGATGTAAAGTGATCATTGTTCAGCCGGCATTCTCTGAATATGAAACGGCCTGCCGGGCATATGGCTGCGAAATCGAGTATGTGCTTATCAATGAAGATTACACTCTTCCAATAAAGGAATTAGCCGTCAAAGCCGAGGGAGCTGCTGCTGTTTTTATTTGCACGCCGAACAATCCGAGCGGGGTGGCTTTTTCTGAAGGGGAAATGGTTGAACTGTTAGATCGTCTATCATCGACTAGCTGCTACGTTGTAGTGGACGAGGCCTTTTATGATTTTGCCGGCTCCTTTACCGTTGCGGGGCTCATTCAGAACTATTCAAATTTAATTGTGTTAAGATCCTTAACGAAAATGTATGCTATTGCCGGCTTGCGTCTCGGTTATCTACTGGCAAATGAATCGCTCGCTTTACAGGTTGCCCGCTTTCGTCCGCATTGGAATGTGAACGCTCTTGCCCTGAAGGCAGCTGAAACCATCTTAGCGGACCGGGAATTTGTCGATTGGTCACGAGAGAAAATTAAGGAAGAGCGGGAGAATATGTTTTCTTTCTTAGAGAAGGAAGGATTTCAATTTAGCCGGTCGGTCGTTAATTTTTATCTGCTGCGTGATCCGAAATTAGCAGATCAAAAGCCGCTCTTTTTCTTTTTACTAGAAAAAGGAATAGTTCTCCGCCATACATATAATTATCCTGGGCTTGCCGGCAAATGGCTCAGGGCAGCAGTGAAAACAGAAGCAGAGAATAACCAATTGAAAGAGGCTTTACAGCAATGGAAAAAGCAGAGCTAACCGTAATCCTTGGGGGTGTGCGCAGCGGGAAGAGCGGAGAAGCAGAAAAGCAGGCTGTCTTAGAAGTGGAAAGACTAGAAGGCAGCCTTCATTATATAGCTTGTGGAAAAGTAACCGATGAAGAAATGGCCGCCCGTGTTCGCGCTCATCAACAAGAAAGAGAAGGGTCTGGGAAAGTATGGACAACGTGGGAGCAGCCCGTTCAAATAGGGGCTTTATCAAGCTGCTTCACAAAGAAGGATGTTATATTAATTGATTGCCTGACGACATTATTAACGAATGAGTGGTTTGCCAGTGACTTAACGGATGAGGAATGGGGTCATCCCGCTTTTCAGGCAAAGGTGAAGCAGAATATTTGTACAGGAATCGAGGAGATCAGAAAGTCAGCAGGGGCCGTTATTGTTGTCTCTAACGAATTGGCCTATGAGCCTCTGAACAGTTCGCTTGTATTTTATTATGCTAAAACATTAGGGGAACTTCATCAATATCTGATAGAAGAAGCGACGCTTGCTGTGCTAGTGGAGCACGGGTGCCCGCTTATAAAGAAAAAGGGGGTGACAATATGAAAGGGATTATGATTCAGGGAACGGCTTCCGATGTAGGGAAAAGTCTGATCGTAACGGCACTATGCCGGCTGCTTCTCCAAAAGGGCTTCCAGCCGGCACCTTTTAAGTCACAAAACGTCACGAACTATTCTTATATCACTGAAGACGGCAAAGAAATTGGCAAAGCGCAAGTACTGCAGGCGGAGGCGTGTGCGCTTGATCCGCTTCCTGAAATGAATCCTATTTTGTTAAAGCCAGCGGAACCTGGCCGCTCAGAAGTCGTGTGGCTGGGTGAACGAATAGATGTAATTGCCGGGATGAAATATCGGGGGCAATATTATGACAAGGCGATAGAAACGATTAGGTATTCATTAGAAAAGCTGAGTGAGCTAGCTGATTTTCTCGTTATCGAGGGGGCAGGCAGTCCGGTGGAGATGAACTTAAAGGACCGGGAAGTTGTTAATATGAAGGTAGCTGAACTAGCCGACGTGCCAGTCATACTAGTGGCAGATGTGCAACGTGGCGGCTTGTTTGCCAGTGTCGTCGGCACGCTGGAATTGCTTGAACCGCATGAACGCAGCCGTGTTAAAGGAGTCATCATTAATAAATTTCATGGTGATCCGCTTTTATTTGAAGCAGGAAAAAGCTGGCTGGAAGAGCGGACGGGTATCCCTGTCTTGGCTGTTCTTCCTTATTTGGCTGACCATCAGCTTGAAGAAGAGGACGTGTTGTCGCTTTCAAACAGAAAGGAACCGTCATTAGCAGAAAAAACAAAGATGAAGGACAAAGACGCTACATATAATCAATTGGCGAGCCATTTACAAACGTACCTGAACTGGGAAAAATTTATGGCCATTTTGGAACCAGAGGAGCACGATTCATGCAATTGAAAATGTATGTGAACGGCTTCTTGCTGAATGTGCAATTTTTTTCTGCTGTGCCGATTCATAAGGAGCTGCCGGTAGATCCTCATTACTTACGGGCCGCATTACGGGTATTTCCGTTGTTTGGTTTAGTAAAAGGGCTGATCTATGGCGGTGTATTTTGGATGTTGCTTGAATGGTCCCCGCTGTCGTCTCTCGGCAATGCTTTTCTTTTTTGGCTACTGTTGATTATTTGGACAGGAGGGCTTCATTTAGACGGCTGGATTGACACGAGCGATGCTTTTTTTTCTTACCGGGATATAAATAGACGCCTAGAAATCTTAAAAGATCCGCGTGTTGGGGCATTCGGTGTTCTCTCGCTTATTGTGCTTCTCGCTTCTCGCTTTCTCTTTATATATGAAATTTTCTTATTTGGAGATAGTGCACTTGCTCTTTTGATTGTCCTGCTTCCTTTTTACAGCCAATTGATGACCGGCCTTTTATTAAATAGTGTAAAACCGGCGAAACAAGAGGGGATTGCTTATTTTTTTCAACAAGGGAAAGATGCCCGTCTTGCCGTTTACTACGGCTTTTGGTTAATGGGGAGTGGACTGCTTTTTCTCTTTATAAGCGGCAGTCTGTTTCTGTTTCTATTCCTGACTATGATCGCGGTATGGTTCTTCTTGTTTGCCCGTCGGGGTGCACTGAAACATTTTGGCGGCATTACAGGAGATATACTTGGTGCCAGTCTGGAAGGAGCGGAACTACTCTTATGGATGACCTTGTGGTTGTTGGTCTCTATCGGCATGGCGTAACAGTCGATAATGAAAGACGAGCGTTTAGCGGCTGGACAAATTCACTATTAAGCGAAGCGGGAAGAGCAGCCTTACAGCAATATAAAACCCATATCCCTTCTTATGAAAAAGTGATTGCAAGTGATCTAAAACGTTGTATAGACACGGCCGCTATCTTTTTCCCGAACAACCAAATTGATGTATGGCCGGAATTTCGTGAGCTGAATTTTGGGCGCTGGGAAGGAAAAACTCATCAGGAACTGGAACATTTAGAAGAATACACTACTTGGCTGCAGGACCCATTTTCTAATCCGTTGCCAGAAGGAGAGAATTATCAGCAGTTTGGCAGCCGCATTAGCGCAGCGTGGGAAAAGTGGCTGGATATTCTCGCTCAAAATCACCTAAAACGAACGGCTATTGTGACTCATGGAGGTGTGATTCGCCATTTGCTGGTGGAGCTCGCGCCTGAGAAAAAAGAATTTTGGAACTGGCAAATAGAAAATGGCTGCGGTTATGAGCTGACTGGTTCACTTTCTGCATTAAGGAGGGGCGAGAGATGCATCTCATTACAGGCGGTGCCTTCAATGGAAAAAAGAAATGGGTGAAAGAAGCATACGAACTTTCGGTAAATCCTTATCATTGGCACTCATTTTATGAAACAGAAGAAATAGAAAGATGGACAGAACCCATCCTAGTATTTGAAGGGATCGAGCGGCATGTTCGCCGGCTTATTGAGAAAGAAGAAGACTTAGAGATGGCCCGGCAAGCATGGAATAGAGAGCTGGGGGACTGGCTGAGATGGGAAAAGGAAAAAGAGGCTCGACAAGTCATTCTTATTGGTACGGATATCACAAAAGGTGTAGTACCGATAAATGCGTTTGACCGAATGTGGCGGGATGCGGCTGGCTGGTGCTTTCAAGATGTTGCCAAGCAGGCATGCCAAGTTATTCAAGTGTGGTACGGCATACCGCAATTTATTAAACAGAAGGAGGAAGAAAAATGAGACTTTATACGCGAACAGGAGATAAAGGGGAAACGAGCATTATTGGAGGCCGTGTTGGAAAAGATCATTTGCGTGTAGAAGCGTACGGTACAGTAGATGAGACGAATTGTTTTGTCGGCCAGGCAATGGCGGAGCTCGAGGCGGATAAGGAGAAGTTTACTGATATTCTTGCAGATTTGGAGACGATCCAGCATGAATTATTTGACTGCGGGGGAGACTTGGCAACTGTTTCAGGAAAGCGGGAGTGGAAGCTGCAGCCTGAATCGGTCAGCGAGCTTGAAAAGAAAATTGACGACTATATAAAAGAAGCACCAGAATTAGAGCGCTTTATTTTACCTGGCGGATCGAAAGCATCAGCTTCTATTCACATTGCCCGTACGGTAACACGCCGCGCAGAGCGTCTTGTTGTCGCTCTTATGCGCGAAGAAGAGGGAATTCATCCAGTTACGCTTCAATATTTAAATCGTCTTTCTGATTATTTCTTTGCGATTGCCCGCGTGATTAACTTCCGGCTAGGGGTAAAGGATGTGGAATACATTCGGAGTGCAAAGGTCTTTCGTGATGGAAAAAGAAAGGAAGATAAAAGTGAGGATTAAAAGGATCTCCTGGCTCGCTTTATTTACCGCTTTATCGGTTGTCGGCGGGATGATTAAAGTGCCAGCCATCCTAGCGAGTGTCGCGCTAGATTCTTTTCCAGCTTTACTGGCAGCCGGATTTCTAGGAGCCGGGCCGGGTGCACTCGTTGCCGCCTTTGGCCATTTGCTTTCAGCGCTGACCGGAGGAATGCCGATGGGTCCTTTCCATTTCTTAATAGCTGCTGAAATGGCGGGGGCTGTTTGGCTATTCGCTAAAATCTATCATTCTCATAAACGAATAGCTGCTATTATAACGTTCATTGTGTTGAATGGATTTGTTCTGCCTGTTCCGTTTGTTTTCGCTATGGGCTGGGAATTTTATGTGACCATTGTTCCTTCACTCGTTGTTGCTTCTGTTCTAAATAGTGTGCTTGCTTGGGCAGCCCTGCCTCGCTTGCAAACGCTATTTGAAAAACATTTCGGTGGTGTGCACGTGTGAAGCGGGATGTTATTTATACGAATGGACTTGTGATTGCAGCTGACAATAGTGGCTCCATCGGGGAAAAGCCGAGTGATCATGTAAAGGCAGATTATGAGACAGTCGGCTATTTTTCCGCGCGTGTTGCGCTTATGGAATGTTTGGCTGCAGGGGGAGAACCCCTTGCCGTCGTACTCCAGAACTTCGCGGGTGAAGCAGCCTGGGGAAAGTTAGCGACAGGTGTGAAGCGTGCTGTCCATGAAGCGGAATGTACGGCTGAACTAACAGGCAGCACCGAAACAAACTTTACGATGAGTGAATCAGCCATAAGCATTACGGTGATTGGCCGTCACGTACGAGAGGTAGACCAGCTCGACGAGAAAACGGTCTGTTACGGTGTAATGGGGAAACCGCTCGTTGGTCCGGAAGTGATTTCTGAAGCAGAGTCGGTTGCTTCGCTTTCATTATTTCGGCAAGTGCTTGAAGCAGAAGGGGTTTATAGTGTTTTGCCTGTTGGTTCAAAAGGAATTATTCATGAGATAAAAACCTTAGTCGGCAGGAAAAAGCGGCAAATAGGAGCTTTTTATTGCTCCCTTAACCTAAACAAATCTGCTGGGCCGGCCACTTGTTTTTTAGTAGCAGCTAATCATAACAGTGTGCCAAAGCTGCGAGAAATGTCTAATGGCTTGTATACCCCTTTGGACATTCAATTTGAATAGACTAATGAAGAAGGAGAACGCTTAAAGTGTTCTCCTTTTTATAACGCTTTGCTAAAAGCATCTGTTGTTTTATTAACTGACCGCAACAAACTCAACAACTAAAATAATAGAGCCTTTATAGCCATTTCATTCTTCTGATTGTATCTCATCTTTTTCCCTCATAGCCATTAAATGAATGCCTTCAATAAACGTGTTAATGAGAAGGGAAAAGCTCTCATCGACGTTTAGTGACATCGCGAATCCGCCCATTTGCTCCAGCGAAGAAAAGCCATGCAGTATGCTCCGCAGCCCTCTGACTAAATGAACAGCTGTCTCTTTCTTCAAATGATATACCTCTAGTACTTTAACCGCAAGGTTGACTACAGCCTGCTGTGCCTGCTGCAGCTCCTTGTCTTCAGGGTCAGGAAAGCGAGTAGCTGCCTCGTAAAGACCGGGATGTGTTCTGACAAATTGAAGATAAGTTTTGCTAAGTGCGCGGATCGCTTCATCACCCGAACGCCCTGCTGCCTCTTGAAGCATACGTTCATACAAGGCTTTGATGCCGTGAATAGCTAATTTCTGTTTTAACTCATCTAGTCCGCTAATATGGTTGTAGAGTGAAGGAGGGCGCACTTGCAGTTCTTTGGCTAATGAGCCGATTGAAAGGTATTCCATTCCGTGTTGATCAATGAGTTCTATCGCTGTTTGCAGAATAACAGACACATCTAACTTCATACGGGGAGACATTGTATTTTCACCTCTTAAGATCCTTGATATAATTTTTGCTCTGCTTCTATAATGGCCTTTTTCATTAAATCATTAGGCTGTTCCATCATTTTTCCGTGTCCGATCGCAAGTAAGCTTGGGTTAAGGCTTTGCAGTTTTTTAGCACTTTGAAGTGAAGTCGCTTTATCCCATGTGCCGAATGCAGGAAAAGGAAAGAAAGGTTTCATGACTCCGGCCACTGCCGCTCCGCCTCTCGTCTGAAAAGCATCTCCGGCAACTAAACTCCGGTTGCGAGTATCCAGAAGGGCAATAGAGCCTGGGGTATGTCCTGGTGAAGCGATTACTTCCAGCGATCCAATCCGATCGCCTTCTTGAAGGAAAGAGTCTGGCCGGGTTTTAATCCTTTTTGGAACTCCTCCGCGTATGGGGGAAGTTGCTTCATTTTCCAACAAACGTATATCACCGGAAAATAATAAAGAATCCCTTGTCGAAATGCTGACAGGTACATCCGGCAATGCTTGTTTTAACGTATCGAGAGCCCCAACGTGGTCATCATGAGCGTGTGTTATAACGATCCTTGTTATTGGCTTTTCAATGAGCTTGGCAGCATGTAGAATTCCTTTTCCGCTATAAGAAAGAGCTGCATCGATAAGGGTAAGTTCCTGTTCTTCTTCAACTAAATAACAATTTACAGGAAATAGACGAGGCATAAACGTTAATTGAAATACGGTGCCGTTCTTCGTTATTTTCATTTTTATCATACTCCCATTCTGCTAATGTTATTAATATTTTAACTAATGTCGTTAGTTTTTGCAATAGAGCTATTTATAAAACAGAAGCAGCTCTTAAAGAGCTGCTTCTGTTTCATATCCATTCACAACAAGATCCAGTTTTCCAGTTTGAGGGTCAATGACAAGCCCATGTACTGGGATGTCCTTTACCATAAGTGGATGATATTTCACCATACCAACACTATGCTTTACACTTTCTTCTACACTGCTGAAGCCCTCAAGCCATTGGTCTACCTCAACGCCTGCATGGCGAAGTGTATCAATTGTAGCTTCTTTAACACCGCGCTCCTTCATGGCTCCCAGAATCGCTTCACTAGATAACGTACTCATTCCACAGTCATGATGACCAACTATTAGTACTTCATCTGCCTGCAGCTGATAAACGGCTACCAGTAAACTTCTCATAATACTTCCGAACGGATGATTCACGATTGCTCCAGCGTTGCGAACGATTTTAACATCACCATTTCTAAAATTCATGGCTTTCGTAACTAGCTCTACAAGGCGTGTATCCATACAAGTTAAAATGACTACACGCTTATCAGGGAATTTGTCTGTTGTAAACTCCTCATACATTTTATCAGATACAAATTTTTCATTGTACGTTAACACATCATGTAATAAAGTCATCTAATCAATCCCCTTTTTTGGTTTTACTTATTTATATGGTTTCTGCAAAATAGCAGCATCTGTCTATGTAATAAATTATACCGTACCCGATGCCTATTTAATTGAGTTTTTTGTCGAAAATCAAGTCTTTTTTATTGAATTGAACAGAGCAGCATAGCAATAAAATAAAAAAGCAAGAGAGTAAATAGATTCATCATCACAGAATTTATGGGCCAAAGAGATTAGAAAGATGGGGAGAATTCATTTTTCAGTTGATTGTTATTGATTTATAAAGTAGCTAGAAGAGATGAAAAGACAAGAGGAAAACTCATTCTGCAATATAACAAAATAGACAACGATCCACTATTTAAATGTTATAATAATCCAAGTCTGAAAATTTAATATTTTCGTTAAAATTGTCTTGTCATTGTCCATTTTTTAATATATTATTACGTTTAAAGGGATATATGGAAGGGTTTTCAATAAAAATATTACTAATTTCCCTCTTTACAATTGATGTTAAAAAGTATAACAGAAAAAGAAAGCTGATTTAACTTATGATATTACAAGGATTAAATCAGCTTTACTTTATAAAGAAAGAACGGCTTTCCTTCCTATGCTTTACAATCGCAATTTAACTACCTTAGACCTAGAAGGAGTGCTGTAAGTTTGAAGGGAGAGAAGGAAATGAAGAAAAGGATTCTAGCACTTTTAACAGTAATGATGATGATGTTGCTTGCTGCATGCAACGGCGGCGGAGATGCTGATTCTGCATCAGGCAGCGACAGCGGAAAAGACTCTGGGGGAGAAATTAAAATTGGTAGTGTAATTGACGCTTCTGGAAGTGCTTCACCACTTGGTAAAGGGGAAGAGGAAACAATAAAAATGATCGTCGATGAGCTAAATGAAAAGGGCGGTATCGGCGGCAAGAAAATTAAACTTATTTCTATTGATTCAAAATCAGATCAAAATGAAGCTGTTCTCGCTACAAAAAAGCTGATTGAGCAGGAAAAAGTAACAGCTATTATCGGCGGTACAATTAGTGGTAACAGTCTTGCTATGATTCCGCTTATTGAAAAGGCAGGCATTCCATATGTTTCACTAGCAGCCAGTAAACAAGTTAATAATCCAGATGACAAATCGCCGCGTAAGTGGACATTTAAAACAGCTCAAGGAGACGACGTAGTTATACCGAAATTGCTTGAATATTTAGAAAAACAAGGTCTTAAAAAAGTGGCCTGGTTGAATGTAGCAAACTCTTATGGTACGAGTGGTCATGAAGAATTTGCCAAACTTGCGGGTGACCATGGCGTGAAAACAGTTATTGAAGAAGAATTCGAAGCGACAGTAAACGATGCTAAATCTACTTTGACTCGAGTGAAAAAGGCAAAGCCTGAAGCGATTATCGTTTGGGGGACGGCACAAGAGTCAGCTGTTGTAACAAAGAACATTCGTGAAATTGGTATGGACGTTCCTGTAATCGAGAGCCATGGAATTGGAACGAAGCAATTTATTGAATTAGCAGGCAAGGCAGCAAATGGAGTTGTCTTCCCAGCAGGTAAACTACTTGTGCTAAATGGACTGGATGATAACGATCCACAAAAAGAAAAGCTTACTGCTTTTAAAGAAGCTTATGAAAGCAAGTACAACAATGCAGCAAGTACATTTGGCGGCCATGCCTATGATGCGATCCATATCTTAGCAGAAGCTATTGAAAAAGGCGGCACAGATAAAGAAAAGATCCGGGAAGCTCTTGAACAAACGGATGGATTTGTTGGAATTTCTGGTACGTTCAAAATGTCTCCAGAGGACCATAACGGTTTAAAATCTGACAGCCTCGTCATGGTAAAAATCGATGAAAAGGGCGAATGGACATTAGGAGAGTAATCGTCGGTAAACTGAATGAGTGATCAAAGGGAAAGCAGGGAGCGGGCAAATTCCCTGCTTTCCTAATAAGAGGTGGGATTAAGAGTGGAGCTAACTAGTCAATTTATCCAGCTGATTTTTTCCGGTTTAACGATCGGCAGTATTTATGCATTAGTTGCCATTGGCTTTGTTATTACTTATAACATTACAGGTGTTTTGAACTTCGCCCAAGGAGATTTTGCGATGCTTGGGGCGATGCTTGCCATTACATTCGTTTCAATGGATATACCAATGGGTTTAGGCATTATTTTAAGTATTGGAATTGTTGTATTGGTCGGTGGGATCTTTGAGCGGACAGCGATTTATCCAGCACGTAATGCATCACTGCCGACACTCATTATCATCACGCTCGGTGTAGCGATTGCCATACGGGGGCTTGCTATTTTAATTTGGGGAACACAACCAAGATCCTTGCCGCCATTTACGGAAAACAATCCGATTAATGTTTTGAATGCGGTATTGCTGCCCCAAAGCATTTGGGCAGTTGGAATATCAGTAGTCAGCTTAATTGCCATGCATTACTTTTTTAACAAAACATTTATCGGAAAGGCTGTTACAGCCTGTGTAGTCAATCGCTCTGCTGCGAGATTAATGGGAATCAAGCCTGAGTGGATGTCATTTATTTCAATAGCAGTGAGTGCGGGGCTTGGAGCCATTGCCGGCATTATCATTGCGCCAATTTCGGGAGCGACATATGAAATGGGCTTGATGATTGGGATGAAAGCTTTCGTTGCAGCCGTCATTGGCGGATTAACGAATGCTCCAGCGGCTATTATTGGTGCTTTTATGATCGGAATATTGGAATCGTTTACAGAAGGTTTATGGACATCGGGTTATAAAGATGCAATTAGCTTTGCATTGCTTCTCCTCGTCCTATTCTTCATGCCGAACGGACTGTTTGCCAAAGCGACCGGAAAGCGGGTGTAGAGTAGATGAATCATTCAAAAGTAAATGATTTATACAACAGACATTATGGCGGCCTTTTCTTATTTATCGTCGTTCTTGCTATCGTTCCTTTTTTTGTTAACTCCTTTTTCTTGAGTGTCCTGATCTTAGTGGGCCTTTATGCCATCGTGACAACTGGTTTAACGATGCTTATGGGGTACGCAGGACAAATATCGCTAGGGCATGCGGCTTTTTATGGTGTAGGAGCCTACGCTTCAGCTGTAATGACTGGAACCCATGGAATGCCAGGAATTGTCGGAGTGCTCGTCGGTGTCATTCTTTCCATTGTTATTGCCGTTTTAATTGGTATTCCAACATTGAAGCTAAAAGAGAACTACCTTGCTCTTGCTACACTTGGATTTGGCATCATTATATTTACCTTTTTCAAAGAATTGAAAGAAATTACGGGTGGATTAAATGGTTTCTTCGGAATTCCATCTTTCAGCCTGTTCGGTTTTTCTTTTGATACGGATTTGAAGTTTTACTTCTTAATTTGGGTCTTGCTCATTATTGGCATTCTTTTCTCTAAAAATGTCATTGATTCACGTGTCGGCCGGGCTCTTCGTTCCATTCATGGCAGCGATATAGCCGCCAATTCGATTGGAGTGAATATTCAACAATATAAATTAAAGGTGTTTGTATTAAGTGCTGTATACGCTTCCGTTGCCGGCAGCCTTTATGCGCATTATATCACTTTTATCAATCCTAATTTATTTACCGCGATGGAGTCGATTAACTTTCTAATCATGGTCGTCATTGGCGGATCGGCTAATATCTGGGGTGGCATGATCGGTGCGATCGTTTACGTACTTTTAAATGAGCTGTTAAAAGATATTGTTCCTGTATTCTTCCCGAATGTAGGGGGAGAGTTCCAGATTGTCTTCTTTGGTGTTCTTCTTGTTGCGATCTTAATTTACATGCCGCAAGGTCTTGCGCCGACACTTGGAAAGCTGTGGGGACGCTTAGTGGGCCGTAAAAGTAAGAAGCCGGCTGTTACTGGACCACCTAATGCCGATGCAACAGTGGGAGGTAGTAAATAATGAGTAAGCGGCTGCTTGAGGTAAAAGGATTAACAAAAGCTTTTGGAGGAGTAGTGGCGGTGAGTGAAGTTGATTTCCATTTGAATCAAGGCGAAATTGTCGCTGTCATCGGACCAAATGGTGCTGGGAAAACAACGCTTTTTAATATGATCACCGGCGTTTTACCCCCCACGTCTGGTCAGGTATTTTTCGATGGAAAAGAATTAACAGGCAAACAGCCCTATCAAATAGCCGAGGCAGGCATCACCCGGACCTTCCAAAACTTGCAAGTGTTCGAAAATATGAGCGTCATTGAAAATGTTATGACAGGCGTACACTGCCGTTTGAAAACAGGTTTCCTGCAAGCTGGATTACGGCTTATGGGAGTGAAGAAAGAAGAACAGCAGGCGTTTGACATTGCGATGAGCTGTCTAGAAAAAGTCGGCATTGCGGACCTCGCTTTCGAGCCGGCAGAAGTGCTTCCTTATGGAAACCAGCGTCTGCTTGAAATTGCTAGAGCCTCTGCTTCTTCACCGCAATTGATTCTTCTTGATGAGCCAATGGCGGGGCTAAACCCGCAGGAGTCAAGACAGCTCGTTGACATTATTAAGAAAAAACGGGAGGAAGGCATGTCCTTTCTTTTCGTTGAACATGACATGGAAACAGTAATGGGCATTTCGGATCGAATTGTCGTTATTGATTACGGCAAGAAGATTGCAGAGGGAACCCCGGCTGAGATCTATGAAAATGAGAAGGTAATAGCCGCTTATCTTGGAACGGAAGACGACGAGGAGGAGGCGATTTGATGTTACAGGTTAAAGATGTTCATACGTATCACGGTTTCCTCCACGTATTAAAAGGGATTTCTTTCGAGCTGAATAAAGGGGAAATCTTTGCGATCGTCGGATCAAATGGGGCCGGGAAAAGTACGCTGCTTGGCACTATTGCAGGGATTTATCAGCAGCGCGAAGGAAGCATTATGTATGAAGGAGAAGATATCGGTAAACAAAAAGTAGAAGCGATTGTCAAAAAGGGCATCTGCCTTGTACCGGAACGCCGGCAGATTTTTGATGCTTTGTCGGTAAAAGACAACATGATGCTAGGCGCTTATCACCGCTATCGACACAGTAAAAGAACGCTTCAAAAGGATATCGACCGTTGTTATGAATTGTTTCCGAAATTGAAAACGATGGAAGATCGTCCCGGCGGTTTATTAAGTGGGGGGGAACAGCAAATGCTCGCAATCGCGCGTGGGTTAATGTCCAATCCAAAGCTAATGATGCTAGATGAACCGTCACTAGGTCTGGCCCCGCTTATCGTAAAGGATATTATGAATATTCTTGATCAGCTGCGTGAAGAGTTTGGCACGACCATTATTTTAGTAGAGCAAAACGTAAAAGCTGCCTTAAAAGTAGCTGACCGTGCATGCGTTATGGAGCGCGGTGAAATTGCAATTGAGGGAGAGGCGAAAGTGCTGATGAAAGATCCACGAGTACGCGATGCTTATCTCGGCGGCAAGAGTCAGTCTGTTCCTGTTTAATTAAAGTAGGGACACTGGAATCCTCAGATTGCAAACAAGGCCTACTTTACTGCCATCAGGCTGATTGCAAGCGTTTGTTAGCATCCTAGGGATACCACGGAATAAGTGGTATCCTTTTTGGTGTTTTCAAATCAGATTCAACGCCTGTTCTATATCTTCTTCAAGCTCGTCTATCAGAATAAAGCGTGCTTTACGAAATATTTCTTTCCCGTGGATGAAAAATAGCACAGCTGGAACGGAAAAAACAGTATACTGACCGGAAATTTCGGGGGCTTCTGCTATGTTGGCATGAACCGCATAGACAGCAGGGAACTGTTCTAATAATTCCTCTACACGCGGTTGAATCGCATGGCACACAGAGCAGTTGGGTCCTGAAATAAATACGAGTGCGGCATCATGCTGGTCAACGGCAGTATGCAGATCTGCAAGTGACGAAATCGTATGCAAAATAATCACTCCTTTCTTTTATTGTAAATCTTTTTTGATTATCACAGCAAGCACGCTTATAATGGAAGATAGTTTGAAGAAGGAGGAATCTTCTAATGGCAGGAAGAAACGAAGAAGAATTGAAAAAAGATATTTCACTTTTAGGCAATCAAGGAACAAAATATACATTCGAATATGACCCATCCATTTTAGAGTCATTTGATAACAAGCATCCAAACCGCGATTACTTTGTAAAATTCAATTGCCCGGAATTTACAAGTCTTTGCCCTGTAACCGGCCAGCCGGATTTTGCGACTATTTATATTAGCTACATTCCAGATATTAAAATGGTGGAAAGCAAATCACTGAAGCTGTATTTATTCAGTTTCCGCAACCATGGAGACTTCCATGAGGACTGCGTGAACATTATTATGAATGACTTGATTGAACTAATGAACCCGCGCTACATTGAGGTATGGGGCAAATTTACACCGCGTGGCGGCATTTCCATTGACCCGTACTGCAATTGGGGGCGACCGGGAACAAAGTTTGAAGAAATGGCGAACTACCGCTTGATGAATCATGATCTGTATCCAGAAAAGGTAGATAATCGTTAAAAACAAAAAAATGATTAGTGGTTAGAGGAATACTGTGCTATACTGAGTCTACCATTTACTATTACTTGTTTCGTTATTCCCTGCTCCTATATGAGCAGGGAATTTTTACGTTGTGTCCATTAAGGCTCTGTACTTGGCAACGGGTGTCCACTGCAATCAACTCTTGAAAAACAACCTTCAACTTTAACAGAGCCTAAATAAAAAAAACAGACTCTAGTTTTAGAGTCTGTTTATATACGTTAGGTTTAAAATTATGCTTTTTGAACGTTAGTCGCTTGTAATCCGCGTTGACCTTGTTCAATGTCAAAAGTTACAGCTTGACCTTCGTCTAAAGATTTATAGCCTTCGCCTTGGATAGCAGAGAAGTGAACGAATACATCGTCTCCACCTTCGCGCTCGATGAATCCAAAACCTTTTTCTGAATTAAACCATTTTACTTTACCTTGTTCCATGTGTGTTTCCTCCTCGTATGCGGTGCATACATTGTGGTACTATCCTTGCTCTAAATCTTCCAGACGAAAGTTATATCACTTATCAATCCTTACCGAACAAAAATAATTCTTTTTAAATATAACATTAAAAGTTTCAATATGCAAGTGGAATTAAAATATAGTGTGTATAAATACAAAAGAACATTTAATTTAAGGATTTAATATTAAAAGCACAGGTTAGACAGCTGGTGAATGTTTAGGGTGAAACAGTGTAGTGACGCGCCATAAAAATTCCATACTGGAATCATGGTAAGAAGGAGATGAAAGCCAGTCGTTTATCTAATAGATAAACGACTAGTGTTTTTAAAGAAGTGGCTCGATCAATAAATGCGAGTCCGCAGGCAGCTACAAGTTATTATGCTGCTGGCCAATTTCCTTGCGGCCGATCAGTTCGTTGGCGACTTCAAGGTTTGCATGTGCATCAACAGATTCGCCAGGCAAGTATTCGCTTGCGTCTGTATGAAGAGTCATTTCAGGCTTAGCTGGAACAAGCGATGGGCTCTTCGCTTCTTTTTTCTTCATATGATCATCTCCTTTACTCTTAATGTGGCTTAGAGGAAGTGGGTTATACAAAATAAATTAGCAGTCATAAGCCAAAGAGAAAAAGGATGATACAAATAGCAAGGTGGTAAATAAAGCCGCTTAAGTGATAAAGAAAGCGCCGCAAAAGTGGGGGAATCAACTTACAGAAAAAGACAGCCTCTATTCGGAGAGCTGTCTTATCTTTTATATTAATCGACGTTAAAGTATCTGGCATCAGGGTGAGCAAAGACGATAGCAGAAACGGATGCTTCTGGTTCCATCATGCACCCTTCTGTTAGGCGGACGCCGATCTCCTCAGGTTGAAGAAGTTTAAAGAGTTTTGTTTGGTCATCCAAGTTTGGACAAGCCGGATAACCGAAGGAGAAGCGCTGGCCTTGATACTTGGCAGCGAAGCGTTCTTTCATCGTAAAGTCGACTGAATCCGGGAAGCCCCATTGGTCGCGCATTTCTTGGTGAATCCGTTCAGCAAATCCTTCCGCGAGCTCTAAAGCGGTTGCTTGAAGAGCGTGGCTTTGGAGAAACTCGCCTTTTTCCTTTAATTCTACAGACTGTTCACGAACGCCAAATCCAGCACTGACCACGAAGAATCCAACATAATCCATTTCGCCGCTGTCCACGGACTTTAGATAATCAGCAAGACAAAGGAACGGTTCTTTTTGCTGACGAGGGAATGTAAAACGTTCAATTTCTGTTTTGCTGTCAGCCGGATCGTAAATAATCACATCGTCTCCATCAGACTGGGCAGGGAAGAACTGATAGACGCTTGCGGTTCTTAAACGGCCGGATTGCAGGAAGCCGTCAACTGTTTCTTTTAAAGCAACGGCTCGCTCGTCTCGTTCAGCAAGTAGTTTTTCCACTTTCCCTTTTAACCCGAGGTGATGGCCAATTAGTGTTTGCATATTGACATAAGGCTCTAAGTGAGCAACAGGGTAATCACGCTGAGTGCGTTTCTGCAAGTCGCGTGGTACGAGGACAGGAACATCCTGGCGAACCGTTTTCTTTGGTCTTTCGAGCACGGCGACAGAAGTCGTTGATTTCATCGTCTCCCGATAAGCTTCTACTTCTTTACGTTTTTCCTGCTTCTCTTTCAATTCATTTAAGAGCTCCGTTTTTTCTTCGGCATCTTGCAGGCGGCCAGCAATAGCCAACCCGTCCATGGCGTCTTTTGCATATAAAACCGGACCTTCATATTCCGGAGAAATTTTAGTTTCCGTAAAGCGGCGGGAAAGAGCAGCACCGCCGACTAAAATTGGCAAATCAATGTTTGCAGCCTTCATGTCTTGGGCTGTGATCACCATTTGCTGAGCTGATTTAACGAGTAATCCTGAAAGTCCGACCATGTCAGGATTTTCTCTTTTAATAGCTTCAATTAATTCAGCCGGTGTTACCTTAATGCCTAAATCGACTACTTTGAAACCATTGTTGCTTAAAATAATGTCGACAAGGTTTTTCCCGATATCGTGAACGTCGCCTTTTACCGTCGCAAGGACAACTTTTCCTTTGCCGTTGTCGTTTTCTTTTTTCTCCATGTAAGGTTCTAAAAAGGCAACAGCAGCTTTCATGACTTCGGCGCTCTGCAGCACTTCGGCAACGATAAGCTGATTGTCATTGAACAGCCGGCCGACTTCCGCCATGCCTTCCATTAACGGACCGTTAATAATATCAAGCGGCGTATCGAACATTGTTAGTGCTTGTTCCAAATCCGGAATTAAGCCTTCTTTTGTTCCTTCCACGACATAGTAGCTAAGCCGTCCTTCAACTGTTTTTGGAATATCTTCTTCTTTCTTTTCTTTCTTTTTGTCGCGGTAAAAATCAGTAAATACGGCTAGTGTTTCATCGTTCGTTTCAAATAAAAGCTTCTCTGCCATCGTAATTTCTTCTTTTGGAATAGAAGCAAAGCGTTCTAGTTTTTCCGTGTTAACGATCGCATAGTCAAGCCCGGCCTGCGTACAGTGATATAAATAAACGGCATTCAGCACTTCACGGCCGACAGGAGGGAGGCCGAATGATACATTACTTACACCAAGGACGGTTAATGACCTTGGCATTTTTTCTTTAATCAACCGGATGCCTTCCACTGTTTCTTCAGCTGAGCCGATATACTGCTCATCTCCAGTGCCGACAGGGAAAACGAGTGGGTCAAAAATGATATCTTCAGGTGGGAGGCCCCATTTGTTGACGAGCAAGTCGTAGGAACGTTCTGCTACTTCTAGCTTTCGTTCGCGGGTAACCGCCATGCCTGTTTCATCAATCGTACCAACGACAACAGCTGCACCGTATTTTTTGACGAGTGGAAGCACAGCATCAAAGCGTTCTTCGCCATCTTCTAAGTTAATGGAGTTAATAATCGCTTTCCCTTGAGAGTACTTCAATGCTTTTTCAAGGACTTTTTCATCAGTCGAGTCAATAACGAGCGGCACTTTCACTTTTTTTACAACTTCCTGCATAAACGCTTCCATGTCCTCAAGCTCATCACGATCAGGGTTGGCAAGACAAATATCAATAACGTGAGCGCCGCCTTTTACTTGGGCACGAGCGATCTCCGCTGCCTCTTCGTATTTGCCTTCGATGATGAGACGCTTGAATTTACGTGAGCCGATTACATTTGTCCGTTCTCCAATAAATAATGGTCTCATGGAATCATCGTAATGGAGTGGTTCAATTCCGGAAACGACGTGATCATGAGGGTGCTCCGGGCGTTTGCGTGGCGGGATATTTTCAATAGCCGCTCTCATCGCACGAATATGATCCGGTGTCGTTCCGCAGCAGCCGCCGACAATATTTAGCCAGCCTTTTTCAGCAAAGCCTTTAATTTTTGCTGCTAAAGAATCCGGTGATTCATGATAACAGCCGTTTTCATCTGGGAGACCTGCGTTAGGATAGCAGCTGACGAAGCTTTTGGATAAGGCAGAAAGCGAACGGATATGATCCGTCATGAATTCAGGTCCCGTTGCACAGTTTAAGCCGACTGATAATGGATTGATGTGTTCAATAGAGATATAAAATGCCTCAATATTTTGCCCGGCGAGTGTTGTACCCATCGGCTCAATCGTTCCAGAAATCATAACAGGGAGCTTTTTTCCGGTAGCTTCAAAAGCACGCTCAATACCCAGGATGCCTGCTTTGACGTTCAACATGTCCTGGCTTGTTTCCATTAAAATAACATCGCAGCCCCCGTCAATTAGCGCCGTTGCCTGAAGTTCAAAGTTTTGGCTTAATGTATCAAAATCAATGCCGCCTGTTACGGATAATGTTTTAGTTGTTGGGCCAATGGCGCCCGCTACAAAGCGAGGGTGATCAGGTGTAGAAAATTCATCGGCACACTTACGGGCAATTTCGGCTGCCCGTTTGTTAATCTCGTAAGCCTGGTCACCGAGGCTATATTCATTTAATACGAGAGGGGTGCCGCCAAATGAATTCGTTTCAATAATATCGGTACCTGCTGCCAAGTAGTCGCGGTGAACTTTTTCAATCACATGAGGAGCGGTAAGGTTTAAGTATTCATTACAACCGTCGTATTCTTCACCGCCGAAATCTTCCTCTGTTAAGTTGGCTTGCTGGAGCATCGTGCCCATTGCGCCGTCTAAGAAAAGAATACGTTTTTCGAGTTCCTGTTCAATTGAATATTGTTTGGACATGAGCGATCCCTCTTTCATTCGTTTTTCCATCTAATTCTTCGATGTAATGGATCAATTCAATGGACATTTCATAGCGCATAAATGGCGTAATAATATAGATACCGTTAAACAGCTTGGCTGCTGTATCGATTAATTCTTTTGCAATGGCGAGCCCTTCAAGTGCTGCCGCTTCTTTATCATTCTCATGTGCCTTCATTCTGGCAAGTGTTTCTTCCGACAGCTTAATGCCAGGGACCTCATGATGAAGGAATTCAGCGTTGCGCGAGCTTGTTAGTGGCATAATGCCAAGGAAGATTGGAGTCGGTAAATGCTTCGTCGCTTCGTATACTTCGACGATTTTTTCTTTTGTAAAAATCGGCTGTGTAATAAAGTAATCAGCCCCACATTCAATTTTCTTCTCTAGGCGCTTCACAGCCCGATCGAGTACGCGCACATTTGGATTGAAGGCGGCTGCAACGGAAAAGTTTGCTTTTTGTTTTAACGGCTTGCCTGAAAAAGAAATTCCCTCGTTTAGCTGTTTGATTAATTGGATAAGCTCCATGCTCGAAACATCATATACAGAAGTGGCCCCTGGGAAGTCGCCAACTTTCGTCGGGTCCCCTGTAATGGCAAGTACATCATGAAGTCCAAGAGCATGTAACCCCATTAGATGAGATTGTAAGCCAATCAAGTTCCGATCTCGGCATGTAATGTGGACAAGCGGGCGGATCTGATGCTGCATTTTGAGTAGAGAGCCCATTGCCAAATTGCTGACGCGCGGGGAGGCAAGGGAGTTATCGGCCATTGTGATAGCCGCCATCCCTGTTTGTTGCAGAGCCTTAGCCCCCTTAATATAAGTAGCCGTATCTAAATGTTTCGGCGTATCAAGTTCAACGATAATGGTCCGTTCTTTCTTTACCTGCTCATGGAGCGGCGGTACCACTAGCGGGGCCGGCTCTTTAATAATAATCGGTTTTTTAGCAACTACTTTTTTCTCTGTAATCGGTGCAAGGCCAGCGAGTGCTTTTTTGGCTGCCTCAATGTGCTTAGGCGTTGTGCCGCAGCAGCCACCGATGAGACGGACACCTTCGTTGCGCAAATGCACCGCTGCCTGGCCAAAATAATCAGCTTCCGATTCGTAGACAATACGCCCGTCTTCAACATCAAGAAGGCTGGCATTCGGGTACGCTGACAAAAAGGCTTTTTCAGGCAATGTCACTTCTTCAAAGGCTTGAATAGTATGATAGGGGCCGAGTCGGCAGTTCACACCGACAACATTGGCACCGAGTGCTTCAAGCTGTTTGAAAGCATGATTTAGTGAAAGGCCATTTTGCAGAATACCCGGCTCGTGCATTGATACTTGGGAAATGATAGGCAAGTCTGTCATTTGGCGGAGCAGCTGTAAAACGGTCGTTAATTCTTCAAAGTCATAATAGGTTTCAAGGAGGAACCCATCAGGCTCTTCTAATAAGATGGCTTCTGCCTGCTGTTGAAAGGACGCTTTAATATCCGCGAGGGAAACGCTGCTTTTGCGGATGCCGCGCATGCCGCCGATCGTTCCGAGTACAAATCGCTGATCAGGCGCTGCGGCTTTTTTGGCAATGCGCACGGCTGCTTTGTTCAATTCTTCTACACGATCTTCCATTCCATACCTTGTCAGTTTCAAAGCATTGGCACTGTACGTGTTTGTTTGAATAACATCTGCACCTGCTTTTATATATTCACGATGAATTTTCTCAATAATCTCGGGTTTTTCTATATTGAGCTCCTCATAGCAAAAGTCAATCCCATAGGAATAGAGGAGAGTACCCATTGCCCCGTCAGCTATTAGTACTTCGTTTTGCAGCCTTTCTAATAACGTCATATTTTCCGTCCTTTCCGAATCGCTATTCTTATCATAAGAAAAAGCCTTCTTACAATTAAGAAGGCTTTACATTGTGAATGTTTAATCCTTCTTATCTCTCAAACTGACAAAGCAGTTTGCTGGATTTAGCACCTAGGCCCGCTAGCGGCTGGTTGCTGAAGCTTCACAGGGCCAGTCCCCTCAGCTTCTCTTGATAAGAATAAATATATATAGATTTAGTAAGATAATTGAACATATCATATCTCTTTAAGTGGGATTAGTCAATAGAAAATTTAGAATATTTGAGAGGGATTGTCGAACAGAAGACAGCGAGCTATACTTTTAACAGATAAAGGAGGAATCAGGTTGAATCAGCTTCGTTATTCGTTATTTATTTTAGCAGGGGCATGCAGCTATGGTTTTCAAGCTTCAGTCGTCAAGCTGGCAACCAATGCAGGTTATCAGGCCGGCCAGATGACAGGTTCACAATATGTCTTTGGACTTCTGCTAATGCTGATCCCTTTCATTATAACAAAACGTAGTAGGCTGCAGTTTAAGCAAATCGCATCATTGCTTGGGCTTGGTGTGCTGCTTAGCTTAACGGGTGTTTTTTATGCGACAAGCATCCAGGAGCTGTCAGCTTCTATTGCCATCGTCCTGCTCTTTCAATTTACTTGGATGGGAATTCTCATTGAATCGATTTATTTAAGAGCGTTTCCGTCAGCTGTAAAGATTGTTTCGGCTGTTGTTTTATGGGCTGGCACGTTTCTAGCTGCTGGAATATCTTCAGAGGGAATTAACTTGTTAAGCGATCCAAAGGGGCTTATTTCCGGACTTTTAGCTGCTTTGATGTTTGCTTTATTTATTTTCTTCAGCGGAAAAACAGGAACAGAAGTACCGGCTATTCAGAAAAGCTTTATCATTTCTCTTGGCGGCTTATTGACCGCTTTATTGTTCGTATCACCGGCTTTTATTGTAGATGGGACGATGACAGGCGGTTTATGGAAATACGGGCTGCTTGTTGGACTGCTAGGTGTCCTTGTACCCGTTATCCTTTTCGCTCTCGGTACCCCGCACGTTGATTCCGGGGTGGCTACTATTCTCGGGGCAGCAGAACTGCCAGCCGCTATGATTGGTGCCATGCTAGTCGTTGGCGAGCACTTGACCGCTGAACAAGTTTCTGGGATTATGATTATCTTAATTGGCATTGCCATACCGCAGTGGCCGCGAGGTGGAAGGATAAAACCGAAGCATTTGTACAGCAGTTAGTTCTAGAAGTCGTCACAAAGCAGAAAGCAGAAAAATGCTATACTGTGGGTAAATACTACTTACAGGACGGTAAATAAATGAATACACAATTGTGGAAGCAAGCGAAGGAATTTATTACAGTTTGTTATCAGGAATTGAGTAAACCGAGCGAAGAAATGAAAGCCCGTCTTCACGAAATAAGAGAGCAAATTGAAACAACGGGCACGTACACGCAAACGTATGAAGAACTTAGCCATGGGGCAAAAATGGCATGGCGCAATAGCAACCGTTGTATTGGGCGATTATTTTGGCAAATGCTTCATGTATTTGATGAAAGAAAAGCCGAAACTGAAAAAGAGGTATTTGAAGCTTTAAGCCGTCACGTTGAGTTTGCGTCGAATGAAGGGAAAATCCGCCCAACTATTACTATCTTTCGTCCATCCAAAGAGGGACAAGAGGACATTCGTATTTGGAATCATCAATTGATTCGGTATGCTGGCTATAAAACAGAAGAAGGAATAAAGGGTGATCCGGCTTCCATTGACTTAACGGCTAGGTGTCAAAAGCTTGGCTGGAGAGGAGAGGGGACGGATTTTGATCTATTGCCTTGGGTTGTGCAAATAGGCAATCGTCCACCTGAGCTGCAAGAATTGAATAAAGAGCTAGTGAAGGAAATTTCCATTGTTCATCCAGAATATGATTGGTTTGCCGAGCTGCAATTAAAATGGTATGCCGTTCCTATTATTTCTGATATGAAGCTGGAAATAGGAGGAATTGAGTATAAAGCAGCTCCATTCAACGGTTGGTATATGGGAACAGAAGTTGGAGCCCGTAACTTGGCAGATGATTTTCGTTACAACCAGCTTCCTGTTATTGCGGAGCGAATGGAACTAGATATGAGCAGAGCTTCATCTATGTGGAAAGACCGAGCGCTCGTTGAATTAAATATAGCTGTTCTTCACTCATTTAAGAATGCAGGAGTGAGTATCGTCGATCATCACACAGCCGCTCAGCAATTTAGAACATTTGAGCAAAACGAAGAGCGAGAAGGAAGAGCCATAACAGGGGATTGGACGTGGTTAATTCCGCCGGTATCCCCAGCGGCTGTCCATGTTTTCCATAAAGAATATAATAATTCTATCAAAACACCTAACTATTTTTATCAGGAAACGATTTACTAACAAAAAAGCAGCCGAAAAGGCTGCTTTTTCTGTTTCTTGTATTGATTATTTTCAGCTCGTTACTTTTTGTAAGCTTTTCATCACGTGGAGTGAACGTCCGGTACCGATGGCCACAGACTCTAATGGATTTGGTGCCAGGTGAACAGGAACGATAATTTCCTGGCTGAGCCATTCTTGCATGCCATTCAACAAGGAACCGCCACCGCTGATTACCACTCCTCTATCCACGATATCACCGCTTAATTCAGGAGGGGAATTTTCAAGAGTCACGCGAATCGTTTCTAAGATCGCAAGCAAAGATTCTTTAATGGCTTTTTGGATTTCATAAGAGCTTACTTCAATGGTTTTCGGTAAGCCGGTCACAAGATCGCGTCCGCGTACATCCATTAAACGCTCTTCATGATCAACTAAAGCATAGCCAATCTCCATTTTTACTTTTTCTGCTGTCCGCTCTCCGATAAGGAGGTTATATTGCTTGCGGATATATTGAATAATATCCTCATCTAATTTATCGCCGCCAATGCGAATAGAGTTGCAAGAAACGACTCCTCCGTAAGAGATAATCGCAACTTCCGTTGTGCCGCCGCCAATATCAACGATTAAGTTGGCAATAGGCTCTTCTACAGGCAAATCAGCTCCGATAGCAGCGGCAACAGGCTCTTCAATGAGATGAACAGTCTTCGCGCCGCTGCTCTTTACTGCATCCTGGATCGCTCTTTTTTCGACAGAAGTGGCACCGGAAGGAGTACACACGACTACATTTGGCTTACGAATATTAAAACCTAATACTTTTCCAGCTTTTTTCATTAACCCTTTAAGCATTTCAGAGGTAATATCAAAGTCGGCGATGACGCCGTCCTTCATTGGACGTGTAGCAATAATCCGCCCAGGGGTTTTTCCGATCATATTTTTAGCATCTGTGCCAATAGCAAGCACTTTTCTTGTTTCTGTGTCGATCGCTACTACAGATGGTTCATTGACGATAATACCTTTATCCTTACTGTAAACAAGCAAGTTGGCTGTACCTAAATCTATTCCAATTTCAGTTTGTCCAAACATGATTCATTCCTCCAAATGGCAATCCTCTTAGGTTTCTTCCATAAGTATAAGGATGAACAAATCATACTGTATATGGGACAAAATATGGAAAGATGAATGTTACAAACTAGCTTCTATTATTACAGTGTTTTTCCGTTCTTCCAATAACTATTAATCAGATTTTAAAGGAAGGGAGCAGATCGGATTGTTAACAAATCTTAATCTTTGTAAACTAAAAAACCGCTAAAATTCAGCGGTTTTCACAGTTTATTCCATCCTATCCGTCTATTTTCCCGGTCTAGAGAAAAACTCAACGAGTTCTTTGCTATATTTTTTACGGGCTTTCCGATGATTGGCTCGGTTGACGGCCGTTTCATTTAACCATTTCTCATCCTCTGTTTCGGGGATCACTTCTGGAATAGCAGTTGGTCGTCCTGACTCGTCTAAAGCGACGAAGGTTAAAAAAGAAATAGCGGCGACTTCTTTTTCACCTGTCATTAAGTTTTCCGATAAAACTTTCACAAATACTTCCATACTTGTTGTCCCTGTATAAGTGACCATCGCTTCAAGCGTAACTGCATCCCCAACACCGATCGGCTTCAGGAAATCAACGGAGTCGGTAGAAGCAGTAACAACTGGCTTTCTAGCTAGTTTCGTTGCTGAAATGGAAGCTATATCATCTATATAAGCCATTAGTTTACCACCGAACAAAGTGCCGTGATGATTTGTGTCAGGAGGGAGGACATAACTTGTTTTAATAGACAAAGTGTCTTTCATTGGTCTCTTTTCTCTCATATACAGCACCTCACTAATTACTTCAGTATACGTAGTATACCCTATGTAAACAAAATTCTGTTGTTTTCTTAAAAAATAGAAGAATTCAGAAATTAATGTTGTATTTTAATTAGTTTTAATGTATAAATATTAATAAGATCATTAACAGGGAATGAAATTCTAAAATTGGTGTACGAGGTGAACAGAATGATAGCAACGGATATGCAAAACATTGAAGCGTTAAAGGGAAAAGATTTACTAAAGCTTGCGGATTATACTCCAGAATTAATCGAAACACTTATTTACCTAGCGGACGACATGAAAAAAAATAAAGAACACTATTCTGAGGCTCTGAAAGGACAACTGCTCGGAATGATTTTTGAAAAACATTCTACACGGACACGCGTTTCTTTTGAAGCAGCTATGATTCAACTTGGAGGCCATGGCATGTTCTTAAGCTCGAATGACATGCAAATTGGGCGTGGGGAAACAATTGAAGATACAGGAAAAGTGTTATCCGGTTACTTAGATGGAATCATGATTCGTACACATAGCCATTCAAGGATTGAAGCGCTGGCAGAAGCGGCCAATATTCCAGTTATTAATGGCTTAACGGATTTATACCATCCGTGCCAGGCGCTGGCTGACCTTTTAACGGTTTACGAAGTAAAAGGGCAATTTAAAGGGGTAAAAATGGTTTATGTTGGGGATGGGAATAATGTTGCCCATTCATTGATGATCGGTTCATTAATGGTAGGAATGGACTTTACATTGGCCGCACCAGCAGGCTATGAGGCGGCACCGCAAATAGTGGAGATTGCCAAGGGAATCAGTGAACAAACAGGAGCCAAATTGGAGTTTGTTGAAGATCCACAGGAAGCGGTAAAAGGAGCAGACTTTATTTATACAGACGTATGGACGAGTATGGGACAGGAAGAAGAAGCAGAAGCGCGTTTGAAAGCATTTGCTCCTTATCAAGTAAATGAACAGCTTCTGTCTTTGGCTAACCCTGATTGCAAATTTATGCATTGTCTGCCAGCGCATCGTGGAGAAGAAGTCTCAGCTGGAGTTATGGACGGAGAAGCATCTGTTGTCTTCCAGCAGGCTGAAAACCGCATGCACGCGCAGAAGGCCGTTCTTTATAGCGCAATGAAAAAATAAAGAAACGATCTTTTATTAGTTCGTTTAAGAGTGCGGTCGAAGTATATTTTAATATCCAGTTTGATTGGAATCGCTTGTCTTTCGAGGCACGAAGCCTGGTAAAGAGCGGAACGATCATAAGGGTCATGAGCACCGCAGCCGGACGCGTAACCAAGAAAGCGCACGTTTGCCAACATCCTGAAACGGACTTTTATTAGTCCGTTTTTTTCTGTTTGTAAAAAGATATCGTGGTAAAATAAGAAGTATACAAAATGGCTGAAAAGGTGGGGACAGAATGGAGCTTCGGCAAATTAAATATTTTATGGAAGTGGCAAAAGAGGAACATGTTACGGAAGCAGCTTATCGTCTGCACGTGGCTCAGTCAGCGGTCAGCCGGCAAATTGCCAAGTTAGAAGACGAGCTCGGCGTTGAATTATTTGTACGCGAAGGCCGGAATGTCAAACTCACTTTTGCTGGGAAAATATTTTTGCAGCATATGGAATCAGCCATGAATGAAATCGATCGGGCTGTTGGAGCAATCAATAGCTATTTGAACCCTGAAACAGGAAAAATCCGACTCGGTTTTCCGACCTCTTTAGCTACGAAAACATTGCCGCGTGTTATTTCCGCTTTTCGCAGTCAATATTCAGATATCGGTTTTGATTTTCATCAAGGATCGAATAAGGAATTGCGCGAACTAGTAGAGAGGGGAGAAATTGATTTTGCTTTTGTTTCCCCTGTACCAGAAAGTACACCGGATATTTCAACTCAAGTCTTTTTCTCGGAAAGCATGAGAGTACTTCTTCCTAGCCATCACAGATTAGCTAAAAAAGAAAGTATTAATTTGCGAGAATTGATGCATGATCAATTTGTTTTATTTCGAACTGGTTACGATATGAGAAAGCTGGTCATCGAAGCGTGCCGTCAGGCGAATTTTGAACCTCAAGTCGGTTTTGAAAGCGAAGATGTCTACACGATTAAGGGACTAATAGAAGCTGGGCTCGGAGTTAGCCTCCTTCCAGAAACGTTGTTAATTGAACAAACACCGCCTGGAACAGTCAGCTTACCCGTTGGTATACCACAAGTAACGAGAACTGTTGGCGTCATCGCAACCAAAGTACGCACTTTACCGCCTTCAGAAAAATTATTTTATGATTTTCTCATTGATTACTATAATCGTTTAAATCAATTTAGCCTTTAAATTTTAGGCGGGTTTCTAGTTTTAGCTTTGAATGCGGCAACGGTGGAGTGTGCACAAAGCCTACGAATTGTCCCCGGGTGACCTAATCGATTGAATAACGTTAAAAGCTGTTTCCGTCCTAACGCGGAAACAGCTTTTTCTATCGTTAAATGCCTTCTGCCCAATTTCCGTTACGGAAAATAGGTTCATTTTCTCCATTTTCTTTAATGCCGTCGATTTCCATTTCTGCAGATCCGATCATGAAGTCAACATGGGTAATGCTCGTGTTCAGCCCGTGCTGTTCAAGCTCTTCCTGAGACATCGACTTACCACCTTCAATACAGAATGCATAAGCGCTGCCGATAGCTAAATGGTTAGAAGCGTTTTCATCGAATAGTGTGTTGTAAAACAAGATGTTTGATTCTGAAATAGGTGAATGGTGAGGCACGAGAGCAATTTCACCGAGGTAATGAGAGCCTTCATCTGTCTCAACCAATTTCTTTAACACATCTTCGCCTTCTTTTGCCTCGACATTTGTAATTCGGCCATTTTCAAAGGTAACTTTGAAATCATTGATAATATTTCCTCCGTAGCTTAATGGCTTTGTACTGGATACATAGCCGTTCACGCCGGTTTTGTGTGGAACGGTGAAGACTTCTTCTGTTGGCATATTGGCCATAAATTCATGACCTTTCTCGTTAATACTGCCTGCCCCGACCCAAAGGTGGCCTTCAGGAAGCTCAATCGTTAAATCTGTTCCTGGAGCTTTGTAGTGTAACTTTTTGTACCGTTTATTGTTTAAGTAATCTACTTTCTTATGCAATTCTGCGTCATGATTTTTCCACTCTTGGACAGGGTTCTCTTTATCGGCCCGTACAGCTTTAAAAATCGCTTCCCATAAGGCAGGGATTTGTTCTTCTGCTGGGAGATCAGAAAACACTTTTGCGGCCCAAGCTTGTGATGGAGCAGCAATGACGGTCCAGCTAACCTTATCTGACTGGATATATTGGCGGTATTTTCTCATTGCTTGACCAGCTGCTTTTTGGAAGTCGGCAATACGTTCAGGATTGACCCCTTTTAGCAAGTCAGGGCTAGAAGAAACGATCGACATAAAAGCGGCACCTTCTTCTGCCAGCTGTTCAAGCATTTGAACACGCCATTTTGGAAACTCCTTGAATGCTTCATCAGGAGCCAAGTCATACTTTAGGCGTGACACCGTATCATCATCCCAATTTACTTGCACATGCTTTGCGCCGGCTTCGTATGCTTTTTTTACAATCAATCGAACAAGCTCAGCAGAGTCAATAGAGGTATTAATGACAAGGGTTTGGCCTTTTTGAATGTTGACACCCACTTTTACTGCTAACTCGGCGTACTTTTCCAATGTTTGCTGAAAGTTTGACATATGTACTCTCCTTTTTTAAACAGATTAGTGAATATATTCTATTGTAACAAGAATAGAGGAAGAGACAAAATTTTATACAGGGAAAAGGGTTGTTTTATGAGAAACTGTACAAATTTTCTGTTAAGAGGCATCCTTTCACATTTGTGCCATGTAAATGCGGGAAAGGTATAAAAAACCCGAAGATTACTATCTATCTTCGGGTTTTTTAAATAACAACTGTCTCATCGCATCAGGGTTTACGGCCAAATCCTTTAACGTGTATTGGTCCAATACAGCAAGATACGCTTGCAAGGCCTGAAAGAGAACGTGTTTTAAACCGCAAATCGATGTAATAGCACAACGGTTGGCGCTTGGATCAAAACATTCAACTAAATGAAAGTCTTCCTCTGTTTGCCGAACGACTTGGCCAATGTTAATATCTTCTGGCGAAAGGGCAAGGCGGATACCGCCGCCCCGTCCGCGAATCGTTTCAATGAGTCCAAATTTGCCGAGCTCATGAATCACTTTCATTAAGTGGTTCTTTGAAATTTGATAAGAATCAGCAATTTCTTTTATATTGGAAAGCTCATCCTGTGGTTTAGAAGCTAAATAGAGCAATACACGCAGCGAATAATCAGTGTAGAGAGTTAATTTCATATTTTTCACCACTATCATTTGATACATCTATTATATAGGTGTCAATTCAAGGAATCAAAGAATGTGAACGTTTTATTACACTCCTTAAAAAGTATTGCTTCGGGAAGAAAAAAGGATTATAAATAAGATGTATTCAAAATACATCTTTAAACAAACCACTAATTGGAGGGCTTATGATGCTATCCCAAAAAACCATTGATATTGTAAAATCAACTGCACCTGTACTTGAACAAAGAGGAAAAGACATTACCACACATTTTTATAAAAGTATGTTTGAAGCTCATCCAGAACTTTTGGATATCTTTAACCATGCTAATCAGGAAAAAGGCCGTCAGCAAACAGCTCTAGCGAACACAGTGTATGCGGCAGCGAAATATATTGATCAGTTAGAAGTATTAATTCCAGCGGTGACACAAATTGCTCATAAACACCGCAGCTTGGCGATTAAGCCGGAACATTATCCAATAGTTGGAGAATATTTATTAAAAGCAATCAAAGAAGTACTAGGTGATGCGGCAACAGATGATATTATTAATGCATGGGCAGAAGCATATGGAGCGATTGCCCAAGTGTTTATTGATACAGAAGCAAACATGTACAAAGAAGCAAGCGAACAGCCAGGTGGATGGCTAGACTTTAAAGAGTTTGAAGTTGCTGATAAAGTAGGAGAAAGTTCACTTATTACTTCCTTCTATTTGAAGCCGAAAGATGGCGTGCAGCTGCCTGATTTTCAACCGGGACAATACATTACTGTGAAATTTGATATTCCTGGTGAAAAAAACATCGTCAACCGCCAATACAGCCTATCTGCTGCTCCTAACAGCGAGTATTATCGTATCTCTGTTAAGCGGGAAGCAGATAACCAGCCGGAAGGGAAAGCCTCCAATTACTTGCATGACCATGTGAACAAAGGTGACGTTATTGAGGTGAGTGCACCTGCTGGAGATTTCTACCTTGATGTGGACAGTGCTGCACCGGTTACTTTGATCAGCGGTGGCGTAGGTATTACACCAACGATGAGCATGCTTGAAACACTTGCAGTCAAAAATAGTAAACGAGAAGTTGTCTTTATCCACGCTGCTCGCAATGAAGAAGCACATGCTTTTAAAGAACACACTAAACAATTAGTAAGCGAATTAGAAAATGCCCGTTCCTTCGTCGCTTACGGCGAGAAAAAGAATCAAGAGACTATTTGTGACGTTGAAGGGCACATCAGTGCAGAGTTTTTAAAAGAAATTGTTCCTGCAAACAGTGTCTGCTATATCTGTGGTCCAATTCCATTCATGGGCGCTGTGATCGGACATTTAAAAGAAAATGGCATTCCAGAAGGGCAAATTAAGTTCGAATTCTTCGGACCAGCTGTTCAACTTTCATAAAAATAAACTAAAAAACCGGACATCGTCCGGGTTTTTAGTTTATTAGCACAAAGCAGCTAAACCTATGATCTAATAGAAAAGACACAGCATCCGGGTTAGGCTCCACGTGCTGTGTCTTTTTTATTTTCCCTGTTTATCTTTATCCAACACGAAATGCTTGAAGAAATTCGCTTAACTCATGAGCTTGCAGCGGCTTGCTAATAAAATAACCCTGAATTTCATCACAATTCAACGAAACGAGAGTATGCAGCTGTTCCTCTGTTTCCACACCCTCTGCTACAATATGCAGTCTAAATAACTTTCCTAAATTTATAATCATCTGAACAAGTGCACGGCCTTCAGGCGACGTATTGATATCGTCAATGAACGATTTATCAATTTTCAGGGCGTGAATCGGCAGCTTTTTCAAATAAGTCAGCGAGGATACGCCCGTTCCGAAATCGTCAAGAGCAATCGAAATACGGTCTTCTTTAAGACGTTCAATGACACTTACGGCAGCATCCAGGTTTTCCATAATAGACGTTTCGGTGATCTCCAATTCCAAGTGCTTGCTGTCTAAATCGTATTTCTTCAGTGTGTCCGTTACAGTCTGATGGAGGACGTTAGATAGAAACATTGGAGCAGAAATATTAACAGCTATCTTTTCAAGTGGATGGTTACAATTTCTCCACTCTTTCATCTGCCGACAGGCCTCATTCAAAATCCATTCCGTTAATTCGGTGATAAAGCCGTTTTTCTCAGCAATTGGAATAAAAACGGCAGGAGACACAAAGCCAAATAATGGACTGTTCCATCGAACAAGTACTTCAGCACTGATGATCCTTTTTTCTTTCACATTGTATTTAGGCTGATAGCACAGGTAAAATTCATTGTTTTGTAGAGCTTCCCTAAAACTCATCGCGATCTGGCGCTCTTTTTCATTATCGTGGATGGCAGGGTTGTATCTAACAATTTGATTTTTACCATTTGATTTTGCAAAATATAAAGCCTTCTCCGCAGCAGCATTTAGTTGTTCAAATGTACCGCCGTGAGCCGGAGCGAAAGAGATGCCAGCGGAAACGGTTACTGTGACGGGATGCTTCTGAATAGTAAATGGATCAGATAGCCTTTTCAGCAAATTCATTGCTTTTTCGATCGCTTCCTGCTCCGTGTATTTTTCAACAAAGAGGATCGTAAATTTATTGCCTTCCACTCGGCTCAGCAGTCCATCTGTAGGAACGAGTAATTCAAGACGATGAGAGAAAGCTTTCATCAATAAATTGCCGTTCATAAACCCAAATGTTTCATTAATCCACATAAAGTTATCAATATCCAGCATGATGAGTACAATTGTTTTTTGTTCCTCAGCTAAATATGAATCAGCCGTCACTTGAAGCTTTCGGCGATTTGGCAAATCTGTCAGGTCATCATAATAAGCAAGCCGCATGGCGGTTTGTTGATCAAAAACAGAAACAGTAAGAAAAAAGATAAATAGCAGACCAACCATAAAGAAAATCAAAAGAATAAGCGATAGCGGCTGATCAAATTGTTCGTTATTAAAAGCAAAGCTGTTCGGAACACAAAAGTTGGCTGCTTTCATACCGGTGTAATGCATGCTGGCGATGCCAAGCCCCATAACGATGCTGGACATCAATTTGTAGGAGAGCTTCTTCTTTTTATTAAACTCATAAAAAATATAAAGAGCTACATATGAAACAACTGCTGCTATCATAATAGATGACAGTACTAGAGAGGGGCTGTAGGAAATGCTCGCTGTCACCTCCATTGCTTTCATCCCTAAATAATGCATGGCTACAATAGCTAGACCGATAAGAATTCCAGAAACACCAATCGTCAAGGGCTTCATTTGTCTTTTATGAAGAGTATAGAAGCCGATAGCTGAAGCTGCTATTGCCGGAATAATCGATAATAGAACGATTCCTACTTTATAATCGACCGCAATTGGCAGAGAAAAAGCAAGCATGCCAATGAAATGAACAGACCAGACCGTCAACCCCATAGAAAAGGAAGCGAGAAGTATCCAGGTTTTTCTTTTTGAGCTTTTTGAGGAGGTGATCCGGTCGTGCAAATTTAACGTAACGAACGATCCGAAAATGCCAATGATGAGAGAGAGAAGAACGATGTCTCCTTGATAAAACTCTGATAAAGTTTTCATTATATAGACCGTCTTTCTTTATTTTTGGCGTGTTATATAAAAAAGTACCTTTCTTGTCGAAAAAATGGGAGAAACCATTTATATATTCGACAAGAAAACACGATATATTTATAGTATCGACTCTCTTTTTCTTTTATGAAGTCTTTTTAACTGCAAAATACTTATAAAAATGAATACAAAAAAATTTTTTTTAACCGATATTAGATATACAAAAATAAAAATATAGGGTGAATGAGAATGGATAAAAGTACAATCATAGGAATTATTCTAGGTATTGTAGCTATTGGGGTAGGGATGGTATTTAAAGGGGTAAGTCCTGCGGTGATAATTAACCCGGCAGCACTTTTAATTATCTTGCTTGGAACTGTGGCTACTATTGTGATCGGCTTTCCATCAAGTGAGCTAAAAAGAATACCTAAGCTTTTCGGCATCATTTTTAAAGAAAAACAAATGATGTCTCCACAAGAGGTGATTGGTCAATTTACAAGCTGGGCTGAGCTTGCTAGAAAAGAAGGATTACTTGCGCTTGAAGCAAAAATAAACGATGTAAATGAGCCTTTCTTAAAAAACGGATTAAGCCTTGCCGTGGACGGACAGAACGCCGATTACATTCGTGATGTAATGAATGAGGAACTTTCGGCTATGGAAGAACGTCATAATGCCGGGGCAAGCATTTTTCTTCAAGCGGGAACCTATGCGCCGACGCTCGGAGTACTTGGAGCGGTTATCGGCTTGATTGCAGCTCTTGGCAACATGAATGACACTGAAACACTTGGCCACGCCATTTCAGCGGCGTTCGTGGCAACATTGTTAGGGATTTTCACTGGTTATGTGCTGTGGCATCCATTTGCAAATAAATTAAAGCGGAAATCCAAACAAGAAATAAAAGTGAAAGAAATGATGATTGAAGGGGTCCTTTCTATTTTAGAGGGGGAAGCTCCACGTGTGCTGGAGCAAAAATTGTCTTCTTATTTACCGGCAGAGGAAAAGAAGAAGTTAATGGAGGAAAGCGGGGAGAAAAATGAGTAAGCGGAAGAAACATGAAGAGCATGAGCACATGGATGAATCATGGCTTCTTCCTTACGCTGACTTGTTGACTCTGCTGCTTGCTTTATTTATTGTACTGTTTGCGATGAGTTCGGTTGATGCGAAGAAATTCCAGCTTGTGTCTCAAGCATTCAATAGCGCTTTTCAAGGCGGGACGGGTGTGATGGATTATCCTGAAATATCCCCGCCTGAAACAACTTCTGAAAATAATGCCCGCAACAAAGCGATATCAGGCTTAAAAGAACAGGACAAAAAAGAATTGTCGCAAATGAAAGTGAAAATTGATCAATATATTTCGCAGAACAATTTGCAGAACAAAGTAGAGACCGTATTAAGCGGAGAGGGATTGCTGCTGCGTATTCGAGACAATGTTTTATTTAATTCGGGAGTGGCTGAAATCCGAGAAGAAGATAAGAAAGCAGCACAAGAGATTTCACGTTTACTAGAAATGGATTTGCCTCGTATGGTCATTATTAGCGGTCATACAGACAACATTCCTATTAAAACGGCGGAATATGAATCAAACTGGGAGCTGAGCGCCATGAGAGCGGTCAACTTCATGAAAGTCATATTAGAAAATAACAAACTCGACCCCCGTCTGTTTAGTGCGAAAGGGTACGGGGAATATCAACCAATTGCTTCGAATGCAACAGAAGCAGGCCGGGCAAAGAATCGCCGGGTAGAAATATTAGTATTACCGCAGGGAGAAAGAGAAAACGGTCAGCAGGCTCCGGCTTCTGCAAACTGAACCAGTATGTATTGGTTCAGTTTTTTTATGTTTACAAAAAAAGGAGAAGGGTATAAGGGAATAACTCGCTTTACATACATAATGATAACGAAATGAAGGAGGAGAATGTTGGAGAATTTTATTTCAGGGGTTGAGAGGTTTTCAGGATGGCTATGGGGAGTGCCTTTAATAACATTGCTAGCCGTTTCAGGCGTGTTTATGACGATAAGGTTAGGTTTCTTCCAATTTAGATATCCGCTTTATATTTTCAAGCAAACGCTGGGCAGCATTTTTAAGAAACCAAAGGGAGAAGGAACGGTTACGCCTTTGCAAGCTTTAACTTCTGCTCTATCGTCCACAATTGGAGCGGCAAATATCGTTGGTGTACCTGCAGCAATTATGTTTGGCGGTCCTGGAGCAGTTTTTTGGATGTGGGTAATTGCAGTCATTGGCATGGCGCTTAAATTCTCGGAAAGCGTGCTGGCGGTTCACTATCGTGAGAAAAACGAAAAGGGTGAATTCGTTGGCGGTCCTATGTATTACATGACAAAAGGTCTCAACATGAAATGGTTGGGTGTCTGGTTTTCCTTTGCTCTAATGATTGAATTAATCCCAAGTATTATGGTGCAAGGAAATTCAGTTGCTGCTACGGTTTCGCAAACATTTAAAATAGATGGTCTTTACACAGGTATTGCCATGGCTGTTGTTACGGGTCTCGTAGTATTTGGCGGCATTAAAAGAATTGGGCGCGTAACGGAAATTCTTGTTCCATTTATGGCACTTATTTACGTAGGCGGGGCGCTTACAATCCTTGTGCTGAACCTTAATCAAGTACCGGATGTTATTTCACTCATTTTTTCTTATGCTTTTCAGCCAATGTCAGCTGTCGGTGGCTTTGCAGGAGCGGCAGTGGCAGAGACGATTCGCTGGGGATTTGCTAGAGGATTGTATTCCAATGAAGCAGGCCTCGGGACAGCGCCCATTGCTCATGCAGCTGCACAAACCGATCATCCTGTCCGCCAAGGATTTTGGGCAATTATTGGTATTGTAATTGATACGCTTATTATATGTTCTGCAACAGCATTTGTTGTTCTATCCACAGGAGTATGGAAACAAGAAGGAGCATTTGATGATCCATCTGCTTTGACAACCATTGCTTTTGAAGAAAGCTTTGGTGCTTTTGGTAGTTTTCTAGTAACCATTTCACTAATTTTCTTCGTTTTATCTACTATTATTGTTGTTGTCTTTTATGGGTCCAAGCAAGCCGAGTTTTTGTTTAATTTGAAAGCAGCCCAAGGAATTAAAGTTGTTTATTTAGCGGCTATTATTTTCGGCTCTGTCGGTGCTGCCAAAACGATCTGGTCATTTCTTGACTTGGCGTTAGCTGCCATTTTACTACCAAACATCGTGGCTGTACTGCTCCTTAGTGGGAAGGTAAAGGCATTAAAGGACGAATTCTTTGAATCCGAAAAGTATTATTTAAAAGATATAAAGAATAAGAAGATTAGTTAAGGGAGGCGGTTGTCCTTGAAACAGCCGCTTTTCTGTGTTTAAGCGATTGTGAAAAGGGAAGTATACAAATGGCGCAAAAAGAAGAAAGGAGAATTCTATAATGAGTAAAAAAATTGCTGTACTCGTAACAGATATGGTAGAGGATTCAGAATACACAGAGCCTGTACATGCTTTTAAAGAAGCGGGGCATGAAGTAGTTAATATTGAAAAAGAAGCTGGAAAAACCGTAAAGGGAAAACAAGGAGAAGCTGCCATTACGATTGATAAAGGAATTGATGGAGTAAGTGCAGATGAATTTGACGCACTGTTAATACCAGGCGGATTTTCTCCGGATCAACTTCGGGCAGATGATCGCTTTGTGAATTTTACTAAAGCATTTATGGATGAAAAGAAACCGGTGTTTGCCATTTGTCATGGACCACAGCTGTTAATCACTGCCAAAACATTAGAAGGAAGACATGCAACAGGATATAAATCTATTAAAGTAGATATGGAATATGCAGGGGCTACTTATAAGGATGAAGAAGTAGTCGTTTGCCAAGACCAGCTTGTAACGAGCCGTACACCTGATGATATTCCAGCCTTCAATCGAGAGTCGTTAAAACTGCTTGCTAAATAATAAAGTAACAGAAAGCCGGTGTTTACCGGCTTTTATTTTTTTAAATTACCGATCTCTTCTACAATAGCTTGCATTTCACTAGGGCTAAAATTGTCCTTGCGATTGACTAGTTCATAAATTTCTTTTAAGTCTTCATAAGAAGAGTCATTGAAATGCTCAGGCTTAATAGCGCCGACATTCACCATGCGTAGTTTTGTGGTGATTTTTTCTAACATATACTCAATATTTTCAGGGGACTTTACAGACAGATCCACACTTTCCACCCTCTCCAGCGATTTTATAACATCATTTCACTTTTTAATATGTTTGTCAATCAGCCTTTTCAATCAAAACAGGCCTTTGAAAAAGGGCCTGTTTTGATACGTATATAAAATGTTAGGCAGCAGTTTTCTTTGCTTTTTCTTCTTTGATTGCTTTCATTACATGTTTCGTTTCATGAATGACAACGCCTGACAATCCGACAATACCAATTAAGTTCGGGAAGGCCATAAGTCCATTCATAATATCGGCAAATGTCCAAACTAACTCTAGGCTTGTTACCGCTCCAATAAAGACAGCAGCTACAAAGACGAGACGATAGTATTTGACAACTTTCTTGCTGAATAAGTAAGAGAAACACTTTTCTCCATAGTAAGACCAGCCGATAATAGTAGAAGAAGCGAAGAATAAGAGGCCAAGAGCTACAATGTAAGAGCCAGCAGGTCCGAGGAACGCTTCAAACGATGCGGTCGTCAATGCACTGCCTTCTAAGCCTTTGTCATATTGGCCAGCCATAACAATTGTTAATCCAGTAATCGAACAAATCATAATAGTATCAATAAATACTTGAGTCATAGATACGAGGGCTTGGCGAGCTGGCATATCTGTTTTTGCTGCCGCTGCCGCAATTGGAGCGGAACCAAGACCTGCTTCGTTAGAGAACACTCCACGGGCTACCCCATAACGGATCACAGCGCCGATTGCTCCGCCTGCTACAGCGTTGCCAGTAAAGGCGTCTGAGAAAATTAAACCGAAAGCAGCAGGAATTCCGCTTAAGTTTGTTAGTAAAATAACAAGGCCGGCAATGAGATAGAATGCAGCCATAATTGGTACGAAAAATGCTGTTACTTTACCAATACTTTTAATACCGCCTAGTAGAACAAGAGCCGTAAAGATTAATAATACGATGCCTGTAACAAATGGTGGAACATTAAAAGTACTTTTCACTACACCGGCTACAGCATTTGCTTGTACTAAGTTTCCAATTCCAAAAGCAGCGATGGCTCCGAATAATGCAAACAGAATACCGAGCCATTTTTGTTTTAACCCTCGCTCAAGATAATACATGGGACCGCCAGACATTTCTCCATCTGGATCCTGTACGCGGTATTTTACAGCAAGTACGGCTTCAGCATATTTTGTCGCCATGCCGAAGAAGGCGCTCATCCACATCCAGAAAATCGCTCCAGGTCCTCCGATTAAAACAGCGGTTGCTACGCCGACAATATTACCGGTTCCTACTGTAGCAGCAAGTGCTGTCATTAACGCCTGAAAGTGAGAAATATCACCCTCGGATTGCTTATCTTGATTTTTACTAAAGGCAAGCTTAAGAGAATAAGGCAATAATCTTAATTGTAAAAACCCGATGCGTATGGTCAAGTAAATTCCTGTTCCTACTAAAAGAATTAGCAAGGGCGGCCCCCAAATAAAACCGCTAATCTGGTTTAGCACGTCGAGTAACTTTTCCTGAGTCATATTATCTCCCTCCTTTCCCACCATTATAAGAGAATATTCAGAAAAGACTAGGCGATATTTGATTAAATTGTCGAAAATAGAGAGTTTTGTGAAAATTAACAAATGCCAATGGTCTAATAGACAGGATATTATCAGTTGATTCTATCTAATGCATGGCTATATATTAAAAAAGAAGGAAAAGATTAATCTATTAAAGAATAAGGTTCATGGTACTTCTTAAGGAGACGAACAATTATTCATCTTGCTTTCAGGTACAGAAGAGGTTCTGCCGCTTTTATTAAACAATGTTTTGTTATTTTACAAAAGGGGAATTGATAAGGCATAAGAATATTGAGGGTTCTACAGCTGAGGATAGAACGGAAAGGACGATTCTTTATTCTTAAAGTGAGCCAGCAAAAATGTACGTTGAATAAGCAGATGACTAGTTCGGAGGATCCATCGGCAGAATTCTGCGGATACAATTAGTCAGAAAAGAAAGGATGATAGAAAATGGGAAAAGGTAAATTTTTCACAAAGGTTGCAATCGGTGCCGCTATTGGAGGAGCGATTGCTTTATTGGATCGACAAACAAGAGCAGAAATGAAGGAATGGGCTGTTTACTTATTTGAAATGGCAAAAGACCCTGAAAACTTATCTGCTTCATCCAGAGAGATCATGAACCGTGCAAAAGAAACCGCTCAACAAATTAGTGAAGATGTAAGCTATATTCGTGGAAAAGTGGATAGTCTAAGAGATTTGACACCTGAGGTAAAAGACCTTGTTGATGAAACAAAGAGTACGTTTCTTCCTGAGGGAGAAAGCACAGCAGGGGGAGCTTCAGTGACGCACTAGGAGGAGATTATTTGTCCGATAACAAGATAGGGATAAAAGTTTTTTCAAAACATCTGTTGAGAAGAATACAAAAATCCGATGTTCCGGACACTTCTGCTCAAATGGCGTATTACTTTTTGCTGTCTCTCTTTCCGTTATTAATTTTTGCTGTAACCCTGCTGGCTTACTTGCCGATCAGCCAGCAGGATATGTTTTCTTTGATCCGTGACTATGCTCCCGGTGATACAGTAGAAACAATTCAAAATACATTAAATGAAGTACTAGAAAACCGCAATGGAGGCTTACTCTCTTTCGGGGTTATCGCCACAATTTGGTCAGCTTCTAACGGCATGAATGCCATCGTTAAAGGATTAAACCATGCCTATAATGTCGATGAAACAAGGCCTTTTTATAAGGCAAGAGGGATGTCTGTGCTATTAACATTCGGTTTAATCTTTATAATGGCAGCTGCTCTTATCCTACAAGTGTTCGGTAAACAAATTGGCTTGTTTGCCTTTAACTATTTAGGGCTGTCTGATCAGTTTTTAACGCTTTGGAATTGGCTGCGCTGGCTTGTTTCCCCTTTGTTAATCTTTGGGGTGTTTGTGGGATTATATTACTTGGCTCCTAATCTTAGCGTAAAATGCGTAACTGTTCTGCCAGGCGCCATCTTTGCTGCGATTGGCTGGATTATTGTTTCTCTAGGTTTTTCTTTTTATGTTAACAATTTTGGGAATTATTCAGCCACATACGGCAGCATCGGAGGAATTATTGTGATGATGGTTTGGTTTTATCTGTCGGCTATGATTATTCTTGTCGGCGGAGAAATCAATGCTTTGAAAAATGACTTAAAAGGCAGCTGCTAAAGAAACCCGCCTGTTTGACAGGCGGGTTTCAGGCTGTTGACAAACGTTCGCTTTCTTCGTTGCTCGCCTGTCTGTGGTGCTCATAACCTTAATGGTCACTCCGCTCCTCACCAGGTTTCGCGCCTCGAAAGGCAAACGCTTGCAATCAGCCTGATCGTATATAAAGTAGAGGTTGTCTCAAAGTTCACACTCGACACACTCTCTCGCATAAACAGAAAAAAGCTATTCAGCAAGGCTGAATAGCTTTACAATCTTAACAGACGCAGTCCGTTCAGGATAACAAGAATCGTACTGCCTTCATGCCCGATTACGCCAAACGGCAGGTCGAGCACTTGGAAGAAGTTAGAGATGATTAATAGCGTAATGACGGCTATGGAAAAGACGACATTTTGCTTAATGATCCGCTTCATCTTCTTTGATAAACGAATCGCTTCTGCAATCTTTGGCAAGTCGTTTTTCATTAAAACGATGTCGGCTGTTTCGAGGGCGACATCTGAGCCTTCTCCCATAGCAATGCCGATATTGGCTGTCGCTAAGGCAGGCGCATCATTAATACCGTCTCCTACCATAGCGACGGTTTGATAGTCATCAATCAGCTTTTTCAGGTGGTCCACTTTATGCTCGGGAAGGCATTCTGCGATAAAAGTGTCTAAATGAGCTTCTTTAGCGATCGCTTGTGCTGTGATAGCATTGTCGCCGGTTAACATAATGGTATGAATCCCTTCTTGGTGAAGCAGTTCTAATGCATGCTTTGTCTCTTCGCGGATTAGATCCTTTAATGCGATAACGGCTGCAATCCCTTGATCATCTGCTGCAAAAACAGTTGTTTTTCCGGAAGCAGCGAGCTCATTAGCGATGCCTTCAGAGAAAGCGAGCGCTGCTTCTTTGCCAACAAAATCAGCTTTGCCCACTTTCCACTGTTTTCCATTCACGATTCCTTTTACTCCCCAACCCGCTGCATCTTCCAATTGGTCAGGTGCGGAATAAGCGATATTTTTCTCCTGAGAAAAACGAACAATGGACTGAGCAAGCGGATGGTTGGATTGACTTTCAATGGATGCAACGACACTTAGTAATTCAGTTTCTGACAATCCTTCGCGAACAATGACATCTGTTACTTCGGGCTTTCCTTTCGTGAGCGTACCCGTTTTATCAAAGGCAATCGCTTTTATGTTACTTAAGTTCTCTAGATGAACGCCGCCTTTAAATAAAATGCCATGACGGGCTCCGTTAGAAATAGCTGAAAGCGTCGCTGGCATGATGGAGGCAACGAGTGCACAAGGAGACGCGACAACGAGCAGCACCATAGCGCGGTAAAAAGTTTCTGTCCAACTCCAGCCAAGGGCGAAGTGAGGGAGGAACATCATGACGGCTACGGCCGCTAATACAACTTTTACATAACGGCCTTCAAACTTTTCAATGAATAATTGAGAAGGAGACTTTTCGCTCTGGGCAGACTGAACGAGCTGAATAATCTTTTGGAAAAGCGTCTCACTCGCTGGTTTCGTCACTTCAACATAAACAGATCCGGTAATGTTCACCGTACCTGCGAACACTTCTCCGTTTTTTTGCTTAGACACAGGGATGGATTCACCTGTTATGGCAGCTTCATCAATCGTTGTCTGTCCTCTTGAGATAACCCCATCAGCCGGGATGCGCTCGCCTGGTTTCACAAGAATTAAATCTCCGACTGCAAGGGAAGAAACGTGAACTTTTTCTTCCTCGCCATTTCGAATCAGCCAAGCTTCTTCAGGCTGAATGTCCATTAATGAAGAAATTTCTTTTTGGCTTTTATTCATCGTATAGGTTTCTAGGGCGCCACTGAGAGCGAAAATGAAAATTAAGATCGCTCCCTCGGTCCAATAACCTATTAAAGCTGATCCAATAGCAGCAAAGATCATCAGCATTTCTACATTTAGTTCCTTATCGGCAATCGTTTCTTCGATTCCTTCTTTCGCTTTGGCAAAGCCGCCGATCATAAAGGCCAACACATAACCTGTAACTGCCGCTGAATGAAGGCCGTTTTTATCTAAAAGCCATCCCGTCAAAATCAATACACCGCTTAAAAGAGCTGCTATGAGCTCTGCATGGGGTTTCAGGGAAGCGATCCAATGAGCTTCTTCTTGTCTAGCCTGTAAAACCTTTGCTTGTGCATTCATTTATCGTTCCTCCTTAAATGATAATTAGTGAAACTTAATTGAGAATGGTAATCATATTCTTTTTCCTTTTGATGAATGAAAACAATTATCATTTGGCTTTAAATCAGCTTTTTGTTGAGAGTGAAGTTCAATTATCAATTTAAAATTATTATAATTAAGGATATATTAACATAGATAGGGAGAAAAATAAAGGATAATCTAGCGGTATGTGCTAAATCAAACATTTGCCTAGATATAGATGTTTCACCCTAAATAATCTAAAATAAAATAGATCATATAGAAGAGGTGAAAGTGCTATGAAATTTAGTATGAAAGAGGGCGGATTTACAGCGCAGCTTCCTTATGGACAGCTTGATGTCTCTGGTGATGAACAGTATGGTTTTCGTCCGTATCAACTTTTAACCGCATCGATCGCTGTGTGCAGCGGCGGGGTGCTTCGGAAGATTCTTGAGAAGAAACGCATGAATGTAGAAGATATCGAAATTAACACAAACGTTTATCGTAACGCGCAAGAGGCTGACCGCATCGAAAAAGTGGAAGTCCACTTTATTATCAAAGGGAAAGAGTTATCTGAAGTACAAATAAAGAAAGCGATGGAATTGACGAGAAAAAACTGTTCAATGGTACAGTCTGTTATTCCTGTGATTGAAGTAGTCGAAACTTTTGAAATTGTCCCAGTTTAATAAGCGCCTCCATCACCGTTAAGAAATAAGAAAAAGGGGTATGTTGATAAAAACACTTATTTATTTCTTAACGGGAAAAGAGGTCAGTTTATGGACAAGATATTTGGGGTTATGGTGCTGATCGGTGTTCCGCTGTCTGTAGCTGGATCACTTATGCACTGGCCGACATTGATGATGTTTGGCATTTATTGCTTAACGATTATTGCCTTATCAAGCTATATGGGCAGAGCCACTGAAAGTCTTGCGGTTATAGCTGGGCCGAGAATTGGCGGTTTGTTAAATGCTACATTTGGAAATGCCGTAGAATTAATCATTTCCATATTTGCTTTGCAGGCGGGCCTCATTGGCGTTGTTCTTGCTTCTCTAACTGGTTCTGTACTAGGAAACTTATTGCTTGTCTCGGGGATTTCGTTCTTTTTAGGCGGTTTGAAGTACAAGCGGCAAAAATTTAATGAGTATGATGCTCGCCATAACTCAGGTCTTTTAATGTTTGCGGTCATTGTGGCTTTCGTTATTCCTGAGATTTTTTCGTGGGGAATGAACAAGTCCGAAACCTTATCTTTAAGCGTTGGGATTTCCATTATTATGATCATTCTTTATTTAGCGGCTCTGTTTTTTAAACTAGTTACGCATCGTGGGGTGTACGCTAACAAGCCTGTAGAAGAAGAACAGCACGAGGAGCCGGAATGGTCAAAGGGAAAAGCTGTTATTGTCTTGCTTTTAGCGACACTCGCTGTTGCATACGTATCGGAAAATTTGGTCCATACGTTTGAAGCAGTAGGAAAAAGCTTTGGCTGGACAGAATTGTTTATCGGGATCATAATCGTGGCGATTGTCGGAAATGCGGCAGAGCATGCTTCTGCTGTATTAATGGCGATGAAAAATAAAATGGATGTAGCGGTAGAAATTGCTGTCGGTTCAACGCTTCAAATTGCTATGTTTGTTGCTCCGGTACTCGTTCTGCTTTCATTAGCGTTTGATCAATCCATGCCGCTCGTTTTTACGATACCAGAGCTTGTAGCTATGGTGACGGCCGTCTTTTTGGCTGTTATTATCTCAAACGATGGTGAAACAAACTGGTTTGAAGGCTTAACGCTTATGGCTGCTTATTTTATTATGGGAATTGGCTTTTATCTATTATAGTTAAAAAAGCTGTGCAAGTGATTCGCTTGCACAGCTTTTTTGCTGTCATGCGGATAAGTTGAAAAGGGGGGAGCAAACTAAGCAAAAGAGATAGGGAGGATAGAACCGAATGAACTGGATCCGTTTATTGTTGTGCATATTTATCGCCTTTATATATACAGGAAGCCCACAGTCTGTTTTTGCTGAAAAGAAAGGAAAAGCGACAGAGGAAAAAATGCCTGCTTCCGTTAAAAATATTGCACGGGAAAACACTTATCTTAATGAAGAAGATGAGCTATCTGAATTGCAGCCGAGTGAGTTAACGAAAGAGCTGTTAAGCACTTCCCAAACGAAAATTACGAACCCTTCATTAGTCCGTATGCTTAATGAATCGGCTATTAAAAAATCGCCATTTGCTTTCGGAACAAGAATGTCCGTGTTTCTTGGTGACTGGCCGCTTGCTTACCACTCCAAAGAAACGAACGCCAACTGGGAATATCAAAAAATCAATACAAATTTTTACGATAATAGAGCAGGAAAGATTAATTACCAAATCCACTATGTTCAAGAAACTCATAAAGTAATAAAGGGCGGTTTATCCGCCAAACTGCCGAAAACTGAAGAAGTCCAGCAAATGATTTTAAAAGAAGCCATCGCCAAGACTGGCTGGCCATTAGCTTATACAACGGCTGTTGGGGCTGGAACAAAGCAGAATGAAGTATACAATGTACCGCCCAAAACAGCTGGTTATTTATATGGCTTTGCGCCGGCAGTACATGAAAGAGGGGTTATTACGTACGGAGAAGTCTACCTCGTCGTGTCCGGATGGAAACGGGCTATTGTTGTTAAAAATGTAAGCTCCAAACCGATCAGCGCTTGGATTCCTGTTAAAAACCATGTTTCATTCAGTTATAAATCCGTTCGGCAGCCGTAAATAAGCCAATTCGTCTTTCGGAGTACACTATCTTTTTTAGCAGAAATCATTGAATTAAGCTGCTAAATCCTTTACGATGAAAGGCAGATGAAAAAGTAAATCATACAGGAGTGCTAAACGGATATGAAGCCCATTACCGATAAAGAATCACAAATTAATTATTTAAAGCAGCGTTTAAATATGTTTATGGAAGTGTTGGATGCCATTGAGCCGGCAGAAACAGAAATTGAGGACATTGACCGCCTTCTGGAAATGATTGATGATATTGAAGAAAAATGCGAACAGTTTAAAGGTCGATAAGGACAAGAGGGAATAGACATTAAGAACCAGCTATGCAGCTGGTTCTTTTTATTGTCATGAAGTTCTCCTTTAAAACAGTAAAGTTCAGCAGTATAATAAGAAGCGTATTGTCATGCCAAGAGATACATAAAGAGTGAGTGGAGAGGGGAAAGATCATGAATTTGGAAAAGTTCCAACAAAGTATGTATGAGTTGATTGTCGAAACATCAACTAATTTACCGAAGGATGTCCGCCGGGCAGTCAAAGCAGCTGCTGTTCGTGAAAATGCAGGAACAAGTGCAGCGATGAGCCTTGCTACTATTACAAATAATATCCAAATGGCGGATGAAAATATTTCTCCTATTTGTCAAGATACAGGAATGCCGACGTTTAAGGTAAAGACACCCGTTGGCGTTAATCAATTGCAGATTAAAGAAGCAATTTATGAAGCAATGATAGAAGCAACCAAAAATGGGAAGCTGCGCCCTAACTCTGTTGATTCATTAACAGGTGAAAATAGCGGCAATAACTTGGGAGCTGGCACACCAGTCATCAAATTTGAGCAATGGGAAAAAGATTATATTGACGCTCGTCTCATTTTAAAAGGCGGCGGCTGTGAGAACAAAAATATCCAATACAGTCTTCCTTGCGAGCTTGAAGGCCTTGGAAAAGCTGGACGTGACCTTGATGGTATCCGTAAATGTATTATGCATTCTGTTTATCAGGCTCAAGGACAAGGATGCAGTGCCGGATTTATCGGCGTCGGCATCGGCGGTGACCGCACAACAGGCTATGAGCTAGCAAAAGAACAGCTTTTCCGCCGCGTTGACGATGTGAATCCTAATGAAAGTCTTCGCCAATTGGAAGAGTATGTAATGAAGCATGCGAATGAGCTTGGAATCGGAACAATGGGATTCGGCGGCGAAACAACTTTGCTAGGCTGTAAAATTGGGGTCATCAATCGTTTGCCAGCAAGCTTTTTCGTATCTGTTGCCTACAACTGTTGGGCTTTCCGCCGCTTAGGTGTCCAAATTGATCCGACCACAGGAGAAATCCAAGAGTGGTTCTATCAAGACGGTGAGGAAATTGTATTTGATGCTCCTCAACAAGAAGAAACAAAATCAGAAAGCCCTACATTTACATTAACAGCGCCAATTACAGAAGAACAAATCCGTGAGCTTAAAGTAGGGGACGTTGTCAAAATCAGCGGCAGAATGTACACAGGCCGTGATGCCATTCATAAATATTTAATGGATCATGACGCACCAGTGGACTTAAATGGCCAAGTTATTTACCACTGTGGACCTGTCATGCTTAAAGATGAGCAGGGTGAATGGCATGTGAAAGCAGCAGGACCAACAACTTCTATCCGTGAGGAGCCTTATCAAGGAGATATCATGAAGAAGTTTGGCATCCGCGCGGTTATCGGAAAGGGCGGCATGGGACCGAAAACTCTTGCTGCATTGAAAGAACACGGCGGCGTTTACTTAAATGCCATCGGTGGAGCCGCTCAATATTATGCAGATTGCATTAAGTCTGTTGATGGTGTGGATTTAATGAATTTTGGTATTCCAGAAGCAATGTGGCACCTGCAAGTAGAAGATTTTACAGCTGTTGTAACAATGGATTCACATGGCAACAGCCTGCATGAGCATGTCGATAAGTCTTCTCTAGAAAAGCTTTCTCAATTTAAGGAACCAGTATTTAGCTAATCATTTAATTAATCAAGCCTCCTTGTTTCTAATAAACAGGGAGGCTTTTTATGCCGGCTCCCTGATTTTGGTCTTAGCAGGATAACTTTCCGGCTGAATCGTGAAAAAGCTCGCCATTTAGCTCGTTTTTTCGGTTATAATGTAAGTTGTTTATTTAATTTATTATCCGAAGTTGAGAGGAAGAGAGGAATGAATCAAGAACATACAACCAAACAACCTAGTGCTTCTGGAAGCCAAAGTACGGGTAAAATATTATGGCAATTAACCCGCCCGCATACGTTAACCGCTTCATTTGTGCCTGTTTTAATCGGAACGGTGTTAGCCATGTTTTATACAAAGGTGGACGTGTGGCTGTTTTTAGCGATGCTCTTTGCCTGTCTCTTTATTCAAATCGCGACGAATTTATTTAATGAGTATTACGATTTTAAGCGCGGTTTAGACACAGAGGAGTCTGTCGGCATCGGCGGAGCTATCGTTCGCCATGGGATGCAGCCGAAAACGGTCCTGCAATTAGCGATTGGATTTTATATATTAGCACTTTTATTAGGCATCTATATATGTGAAAGCAGCAGCTGGTGGCTGGCACTCGTTGGTCTCGGCGGAATGGCAGTTGGCTATTTATATACAGGCGGCCCGCTTCCTATTGCTTATACACCATTTGGAGAGCTTTTCTCAGGCTTATGCATGGGTTCTTTCTTCATATTGATTTCTTTTTTCATCCAGACAGGTGTCGTGAATATGCAAAGTATGATGATTTCGATTCCTATTGCGATTCTCGTAGGAGCCATTAACCTTTCCAATAATATTCGCGACATTGAAGAGGATAAAAAGGGCGGAAGAAAAACATTAGCCATTTTAATGGGGCATGAAAAGGCTGTTTATTTCTTAGGATTCTTGTTTGCTTTTGCTTATGCATGGGTAGTGGGATTAGTAATTCTAGATGACGTTAGCCCTTGGCTGTTCCTTATCTTTTTAAGTGTTCCGAAGCCTATTCAGGCAATTAAGGGATTTATTGGACAAGCCGTTCCTAAGCGAACAGGCTTAGCGATGAAAGCTACTGCCCAAACGAATACATTCTTTGGATTCCTTTTGTCAATCGGGCTATTTATTAGCTATTTTTGGTGAAAATTAAATCGGTAAAAGACGGATATTTTCTTTTTTAAAACTGAAACTAAAGAAAAAGAGCAAAGGAAGATGATGATGAAACGGATCATATACGGCTTGCTTGCCGCTCTATTTTTCTTTAGTTTCACTACTCCAGCTATGTCAGCATCCAATCAGCCGATCCACTGGGGATTTAAAAAAGCGGCGAATGAACAGCCCGCAGAAGCCGGAGCGCAGCTTGATCAGCTGCTGGCTGAAAATGGGGCCTTTTACAAGGACAGCGCCAAAGAAAAAGTATTGTACTTAACGTTTGATAATGGCTATGAAAACGGCTATACGGCAAGTGTTCTCGATACATTAAAGAAGGAAAAAGTGCCGGCAGCCTTTTTTATTACAGGACATTACTTAAAGAGTGCCCCTGATCTTGTCAAGAGAATGAACAAGGAAGGCCATATCATTGGCAACCATTCTTGGCACCATCCTGATCTAACGCAAGTCAGTGATGCAAAACTCAGAGAAGAGCTGGAGCTTGTAAAAAAAGAAACAGCACGAATCACAAAGCAAAAAGACATGAAGTATCTTCGGCCGCCGCGCGGCATTTTCAGTGAACGAACATTGAAGGTGGCCCGGGAAGAAGGATACACACATGTCATGTGGTCGCTTGCTTTTGTTGATTGGCAGACAAACAATCAAAAGGGCTGGCAGTATTCTTACGATAACATTATGAAACAGATCCATCCGGGAGCCGTCCTCTTGCTTCATACTGTCTCAAAGGATAATGCAGAAGCACTGCCAAAGGTGCTTAAAGATTTGAAAAAGAAGGGGTACCGTTTTGCAAGCCTGGATGAGTATCGCAAAAAACAAAAAAGAGTTTCTTTATAGGGCTGCTGCGGCAGTCCTGTTTTTTCGTTATAATGGGGAGATACGAGTGGGCAAAAACAGTGAGGACGTGACAACGTGAAACAAGAAAATAAAGCAAAGATCAAAGTGAAGCAAACGTTTCCGCTGACGATTAAACGAATGGGCATTAATGGTGAAGGTGTCGGCTATTTTAAACGGCAGGTTGTCTTTGTTCCCGGTGCTCTTCCGGGGGAAGAAGTGGTCGTAGAGGCAGTGAAAGTACACCCGAAGTTTACAGAAGGACGAATTAAAAAAATCCGCAAAAAATCTGAGCATCGCATTGCGCCGCCATGCCCGGTATATGATCAATGCGGCGGCTGCCAGCTTCAGCATGTGGCCTACAGCCAGCAATTAGCCGCTAAACGTGACATTTTAGTTCAATCGTTGGAACGGTATACGAAGATTCCCGTGGAGACGCTTGATATCCGAGAGACCATCGGCATGGACGATCCATGGCATTACCGTAATAAAAGTCAGTTTCAGGTCGGGCAGCAAGATGGAATGGTGATCGCTGGGTTGTACAGCTTAAATTCGCACAGGCTAATCGATATTCCGGATTGTATCGTTCAACAGCCGGCATTAAATGAAGTGCTCAATAAAGTAAAGCTAATCTTACAGGACTTTCATATTCCGATCTATGATGAAAAGAAAAAGAAAGGTGTCGTAAAAACGATTGTCACCCGCGTTGGCATTGAAACGGGCGACATTCAAGTTGTGATTGTCACCGCGACGCACGAGCTGCCGAAAAAAGAACTGATCGCAGAAGAAATTCAAAAGCGGCTTCCGAATGTAAAATCGATTATTCACAATATTAATCCGAAAAAGACATCGTTAATTTTCGGTGATAAAAGCTTGCCGCTTGCCGGTTCTGAAACGATCGAGGAGCGGCTTGGCGAGCATAAATATTCTCTTTCTGCGCGAGCATTTTTTCAACTCAACCCCGAGCAGACCGTGAAGCTTTATAATGAAGTGAAAAAAGCGGCTCAGCTGACCGGCAAAGAAAAGGTAGTCGACGCCTATTGCGGTTCCGGTACGATTGGCCTTTGGGTCGGTGAAGGGGCTGCAGAAATCCGGGGAATGGATGTCATTGAAGAGTCGATTAAAGATGCGAGAGAAAATGCTAAAGCGTTAAAAATTAAAGCGGTGTATGAAGTCGGAACGGCAGAGCAGTGGCTTCCCAAATGGTTAAAAGAAGGGTGGAAACCGGACGTCGTTATCGTCGATCCTCCACGGACAGGCTGCGATCAAAAACTGCTCGATACGATCAAAAAGGTGAAGCCTAAACGTTTCGTCTATGTATCCTGTAACCCCTCCACGCTTGCTAAAGATATTAATCAATTGAGCCATTTTTATAATATCGACTATATTCAGCCTGTTGACATGTTCCCGCAAACGGCGCATGTTGAGAGCTGTGCACTCCTTGTAAGGAAAGATCAATAAGAGGTGTCACAATGAGTACAGAGCCTTTCCTTTTGAGAGAGGCTCTTGTTTTTATCTGATCTCAGAAAAGGTTTGTTTTTATTCATTAAGGATTAAAAGGCTTTTGCGATTTCATATTCTTTTTCCTGTTGATCTCTTGTTAATCCGGTGTTCTTCCAATCTTTTTAGTAAAACTTCATTTTAAATCGAACAGTGGAATGGAGGTTGATGGAGTGGGTTTTAGTCGGAAATCATTTTGGTGTATAGAAAGTGCAAAGTTAAAATAAACATTTCTGATCAGTTTGATAAAAAGTACTTAAGCATGGTATAAGTGTAAAAGAAGCAGGGACATGCTGCTTTTGAATTTTGGGATAATGGTTTGGCCTGGTATCCCATCATGAGAGGATTTGAGTTTGAATATGACAGAAAATTTTTGGCGTGATTTACCACGACCTTTTTTTATACTAGCACCAATGGAAGATGTGACAGATGTTGTTTTTCGCCATGTAGTGAGTGAAGCAGCCAGACCTGATGTGTTTTTTACAGAGTTTACAAACAGTGAGAGCTATTGTCACCCAGAGGGAAAACGCAGTGTGCGCGGGCGTTTGACTTTTACAGAGGATGAACAACCAATGGTAGCCCATATATGGGGGGATAAGCCTGAATACTTTCGGCAAATGAGTATTGGTATGGCGGAACTTGGGTTTCGAGGTGTGGATATCAATATGGGCTGTCCTGTGCCTAATGTGGCGCAGCATGGAAAGGGGAGCGGCCTTATCCGTCGTCCAGAAGTTGCAGCAGAGTTAATACAAGCAGCAAAAGCAGGAGGATTGCCCGTAAGTGTGAAGACAAGGCTTGGTTACACGGAGATAGACGAATGGCATGCCTGGTTGACACACATATTGAAACAAGACATTGTCAATCTTTCCATTCATCTGCGTACAAGAAAGGAAATGAGCCAGGTAGATGCTCATTGGGAGCTGATTCCGGAGATCAAGAAACTTCGTGATCGTGTGGCACCAGATACGCTTTTGACGATCAATGGGGATATCCCAGACCGTCAAACGGGCTTAAAGCTTGCTCATCAATACGGTGTTGATGGGGTTATGATTGGGCGTGGTATTTTTAAAAATCCATTTGCCTTTGAAAAGGAGCCGAAAGAGCATAGCAGTCAGGAATTGCTTGATCTCTTAAGGCTGCATCTCGATCTTCATGATAAATATTCAGAGTTAGAGCTGCGTCCGTTCAAAGCCCTTCATCGCTTTTTTAAGATATACGTCAAAGGATTTCGAGGGGCAAGTGAATTAAGAAATCAATTAATGAGCACAGAGTCAACAGATGAAGTACGTGCATTGCTCGATAACTTTGAGTCAAAGAATCTTGATGGAATAGGGGAACGGTAGAAGTGTCCCGATTCAAAGTAAAAGGGAAGCAGGACGTTAAACTGGTGTGAAGGCGGTATCGAATTGTACTCATTCCCGCCAATTTTTACTTTACAGTCCATCCGCGCAGAGCCTATGACTTTGCTGAAGTTGAAAGAGTAACTTTAAAATAAATCGTTGATAGTTAAACTAAAGTTTTACTTATTAGACCTCGATTCGTTTAAAAACTTTTGCGAATTCGGGGTCTTTCTCTTCTCCATGGGCACATTTGGTTTTCTTGATTTTATTTCTATTTGTTTTTTTGGAATAATTTTAAAACGTAATTTTATTTAAAATCTGAAAGTTTAAGTGGATAGTTTGATCTGTTTTATTAGAAACCTCGTCGTTCAACGTATGTTTAAAAAAATTAACATTACAGGTACGGCTAACAGATGTACATTTAATAGGTTCTGATACTAAAGGTATACTCCTTAAGTAATGATTGTTATAATAAAAATGGAATAAATTGTTTCTAGTTTGATTTCTGCGGACTCTACTAATAGTTTACTTGGCTTTGTTCAACCAATAGTAGAGTGCTTCTGTAGAAGAAGTTCTATATAGTAGTGAGTGAAAGGATGGTGCTTACATGAATAGTGAAAGCATGGCTGCTTTTATTCGAGAGCTGAGAAAGTCAAAAAATATGACACAGAAAGAATTAGCAGAAAGATTGAATATTACCGATAAGGCAGTTTCCAAATGGGAACGGGGATTAAGCTATCCTGATATATCTATATTATCTTCACTTGCTGATATTTTAGGAGTTAGTGTATCCGAATTGCTGAATGGCGAAAGAAGTGCTGAGTCATCTCCGGAGCTGGAAATAGTTGAAACGACTTTGCGGTATGCCAATAAAGTAACATCCAATAAAAGAAAATCGGTGGACTTAATCGCCAAAATGACCATTACGGTAATTTGTTTACTAAGTATATTGGTTTGCATGATTTGTGATGTTGCCGTTTCCGGTCATCTTACGTGGTCTCGATACCCTGTTGCAAGTATGATCTTTGTATGGCTTATTATTGTCCCGTTGTTTCACTTTAAGAGAAATAAAGTGCGCAAGGCCCTTTTTTCTTTAAGTATTTTTATCACCCCATTTTTATTTGCATTAAATCAAATTATGGGCGGTACGAAGCTTCTGTTGCCTCTGGGCATTCCGCTATCACTGATCGTTGTTTGCTATATATGGGGGATATATCTTTTGTTTACAACTGAGAAGATGACGAGATGGACGTTGGCTTCTATTTCAATCGTAACTGGAATTCCTCTAGGAATCACAATTGATTCCGTTATTTCAAAGTTTGTCAATCAGCCTATTATGGATGTTTGGGATCTGTTGTCATACGGAATGTTAGTCATCGCCGCGATGATCACCTTCTTCATAGGAAGAAAAGGAAAGCAGTTAGAGCCCCGTACATAATGGTTAGGGAACCACTCGTGAAAAGGTTAAAGTGAGCCTATCAAAAACCGCCACAAGGTGGTTTTTCTTTTTTTAGAAAAATTTCTAATGGAAAAGGGAATTTCTTCACTTTAAGGATTCTTAAGAATTTCCATCACTATTTCTTCAGATTTGAATTTTATTCTAAACGTATAACTTTCAAACTAAGGGAGTGATGGAGAGATGAAAATAGGTACGTTCTTATTACAATCTATTTTAAATCCAAGAAAAGTTGGAGCGATTTTCCCGAGTTCTGTTTATCTTGCTGAAAAGATGATGAGTGCCGTTCGGTTTCAACAGGCCAAGTATGTAGTGGAATACGGACCGGGAACGGGTGTATTTACTGATAAAATCCTTACCTATAGAAAGCCGGATACGCTTGTTTTATTGATAGAGCATAATAAAGAGTTTTATAAACAGTTAAAAGAAAAGTACAAGGCAGAGAAAAATCTCATTATTGTCAATGACACGGCAGAACAAATTGATTGGTATATGAAAAGATATGGGATTCCAGCAATCGACTATGTGATTTCTGGCTTGCCTTTTGCGAGTTTACCTAAACATGTTTCCCATAATATTTTAGATAAAACAAAAAAGCTATTAAGTTCTGATGGCGAGTTTATCACTTTTCAATACAGCTTATGCAGGAAAGAATTCATCAGTCAATTTTTCAGCCATATCGATGTTAAACTGGAATATAGAAATGTACCGCCTGCTTTTATATTCAACTGCAATAACCAACAATTATTGATAAGAAACCAGGAACGGATGTGACATAGTCATGATGGGGAACATTTTAATTGTAGATGATGATCAAGAAATTAGAAATCTCATTTCTATTTATTTGGAAAACGAGGGATTGAAAACTCAAAAAGCGGAAGATGCTTTGGAAGCATTGAAGCTATTAGAGAAAAGTGAATGTGATCTTATCATTTTAGATATTATGATGCCAAATATGGATGGCATTCAAGCTTGTATGAAGATTAGAGAAGAGCGTCATTTGCCGATTATTATGCTTTCTGCCCGATCAGAAGATATGGATAAAATCCAAGGGCTTGCTTCGGGTGCTGACGATTACATCACGAAGCCATTTAACCCGCTGGAATTAATAGCAAGGGTAAAATCGCAGCTTAGAAGGTATAAGAAATACAATACAGGGAGTGACCAAGATAAAAACCTGATTGAAATTGGAGATTTGAGTATAAATACGGATACACGGCAAGTACGTGTAGGAAACAAAGAAGTACGGCTTACACCAAAGGAATTCGATATTCTGGAGCTTCTTGCCCGCAATAAAGGCATTGTGCTGAGTGTCAGTAAGATTTATGAAGCGGTTTGGAAGGAAGACTTCTTTAAATCGGATAACACGGTTATGGTTCATATTACGAAAATTAGAGAAAAGATTGAAGAAGAGCCTAAACGACCTATTTATATTAAGACAGTATGGGGAGTAGGGTACAAAATATGAAGGTTATAAAGATGAGAAATAACCTGATCGTCAAACTTCTTGTTGCAGTGGCCATTAGCTTTTTTGTTTCTGTCAGCGTTTTGGCCTTTTTGTCGCAGCAGTTCATTTTGCATTTTTATATGAAATTTCTTACTGAATTTAGTGTGGCAAAATATAATTTCATTATGTTTTTTATCTATTCTATAGCGATTACTTCATTTGTAATCTGTTTTTTATTGCTCGTACACAAAAAAATAAAATACTTAAAGCTAATTACGGAAAGTGTCCAGCAGATCGCAAATGGACAACTCGGTTTAACGATTGAAGCCCGCGGAAAAGATGAGCTGGCTCAACTTGCGATTAATATTAATGATATGTCAAAGGAGCTGGCAGGCAAATTTGAGCATGAAAGACGTTTGGAGAGCGCCAAAAATGAACTGATTACAAATGTTTCCCATGACTTGCGTACACCATTGACTTCCATTATCGGTTATTTAGACTTGCTCAGAAAGGGACAGTATACAAGTGAGCAGCAATTGAAAGACTACCTCGGCACCACTTATTCCAAATCGAAAAGACTGGAATACCTCATCAATGAACTTTTTGAATATACCAAGCTATCAAGCCCAGATGTTACGTTAAACCTTATTGAAGTGGACCTTACAGGTTTACTAGAGCAACTGATTGGAGAATATATTCCTATAGCAGAAAAAGAACAGCTTCGGATTCATAAAACGATAACTGAAGCGAAAATACCGATCCTATTGGATATTGAAAAAATGGTTCGTGTGTATGAAAACCTGTTAATGAATGCTATTAACTATAGCACGAAACCATCGGAATTACGGATAAGCTGTGAAGCAGATGGGGCAAAGGCGGTTATAAAAGTTTCCAACGAAGTAGAGCACCCTCCAGCAGATGACGTGAACAAGCTATTTGAACGGTTCTTTACAGGGGAAAAGGCAAGAACGGACAAGCAGGGGACGGGGCTTGGCCTTGCTATTTCAAAAAGAATTGTTGAACTGCATCACGGGATGGTTGATGCAGAATATGAAGAAGGCTGGATAACGTTTATTGTCGAACATCCGCTGCAAACATAAAGAAGGAATGTTTCCCCAGTCTGTAGAATTTTTTATTAATTTTTAAGAATTCTTAAGAATGTTGCGGGCTTTTTCTTAATTCTCATTGCTTATGATGTAGGCATCGGAAGCGAAGGGAGAGTAAAGAAATTGAAAAAGAAGGTTCTTGTTGTTGCGATATGGATCCTATTAATCTATGTGTTGAAGCAACATCATTTGCTGTCACCCGATCTAGACAGGTTAAAGGAATTGATCTCCGAAAACTCAAATTATGCTATGCTATTATTTGTTGCTTTGTGGGGAGTGCGGCTTCTTATTTTTATCCCTGGCATCACTTTAATGATTTTGGGCGGAATATGCTTTGAACCACTCTTAGGTTTTTTGCTTTCGATGGCGGGCATCATTTTAAGTGAAACGCTCGTTTATATCTTTTCCAAAACATTCATCGGGATGAAGCTAAACAAATTTCTGAAGAACAAGAGTCCGAAATTAAGAGCGCTGTTGAAAACTTATAATTATAAGTTTCTAGCATTAGGAATTGTTTGTCCGATCGCTTCAACGGACGCCATTTGTTTTTTATCGGCTTCCCTAGGGTTAACATATACGACGTATATGTTAACGATTATTGTTGCCAATATCCCGATGGCGCTTTTATACGGTTTTATCGGACCGAGTCTTAACGGGTCCTTGCTTGGCATCGCGGCAGTTGTTATTGTATTCATCGTCGTAACGATCATGTCGGTCAATGCCTGGAATAAATTAAACAAATGTGAGGATTTTGTAGTAAAAGAATGAAGCATCCTAAGACAAGCTCAAATAATGAAAGCAGAGAACAAAAAAGCAGCCAGCTTCATCAACCTTTTTAGGTTTTTGAAGCTGACTGCTAGAAGCAGGTAAGGGTGTTTGATTGTTTATTAAGATGCTTCTTTTACAGATTTAAGATATTGCTCCCCTTTGGCAGAGTCAAAACGGCCTTCCCATTTAGACATAACGACTACTGCTAAAGAGTTACCGATTACGTTGACAACTGTACGTGCCATATCAAGAATTCGGTCAATACCTGCAATGAACGCAAGACCTTCAAGTGGAATACCGACAGATCCTAAAGTAGCAAGCAGGACAACGAAGGAAACGCCTGGTACACCAGCAATTCCTTTAGATGTAACCATTAAGACTAACATTAAAGTGATTTGCTGCATAATGCTTAAATCAATTCCGTACATTTGAGCAATAAAGATAGCGGCTAATGCTTGATATAGAGTAGAGCCATCGAGGTTAAAGGAATAACCAGTTGGAATAACGAAGGACACTACGTCTTTTGGACAGCCAAACTTCTCCATTTTCTCCATTATTTTTGGCAGAACCGTCTCCGAGCTAGCAGTAGAGTAGGCTAAGAGAAGTTCATCTTTTAAGATTTTAATAACATGGAAGACGCTTGTGCCGGCCATCTTAGCAATAGCTCCTAGAACGACGACGATAAAGAAAAGCATCGTAGCGTATACACAAATGAGTAATTTTCCAAGTGGAATAAGTGATTCTACCCCAAATTTTGATACGGTTACCCCAATTAACGCGAATACGCCGAATGGAGCAAACTTCATAATTTGATTCGTTACGTAGAACATCGCATCGGCTGTTCCTTGGAAGAAGGCAAGTACTGGCTTTCCTTTTTCGCCGATCGCTGCAACCCCTAAACCGAATAAAACGGCGAAGAAGATAATAGCGAGCATATCGCCTTTAGCTAAAGCATCGATAATGTTACTTGGAACGATATTGACAAACGTATCAGCGAAGCTATGGCTTGATACTTCCTCTGTTGTCTGTACATACTGGTCAATATTCCCTTTAGCCAGGTTTGCCATGTCTATGCCTTCGCCTGGTTTCACGATATTTGCCGCAAGTAATCCTACTATAATAGCGATAGTTGTTACGATTTCAAAATACAGAATTGTTTTCCCGCCAAGTTTTCCGAGCTTTTTCATATCTCCTGTTCCGGCAACACCGAGAATGATGGTGGAAATAACAATTGGCACGACGATCATTTTAATTAAGCGAATAAAGATATCACCAATTGGCTTTAAAAAAGTTTCGACGGCAGGATTTCCATAAAAAATCGCACCGACGGTAATCCCTAAAACTAATCCGACAAGAATCTGATAAGCTAAACCAAATTTACGCTTTTTCATCTAGTCACCTCTTCTTAATTTTTATATAGTGCAAACGCTTTCTTGTTTGGTTAGGAACATATAAGTCAATTATAGGGAGTAATTATTGAATCCTACAAAATCCGACATTTTCTTTTTTGAAAAAAATAAGACTCTGCCATTTTTTCACTGCAGAGTCTTAAGAAACAATTAAGGATTTCACGTTTTTAATCAGGCTAATCGTATAAGTATAGATATGATCAAGCCTTTTAAAAGCCTTTTTAACCATGAAAAAATTTTTCTGCCGTTTCAAGATATAAGGCTTGCAAAAACTTTTTAATATTAATTTTTACTTTCATGGGCTCGTCAACATCGGCTTCTAATTCCCTCATCCGTAGCCTTACTTCCTGAAACTCAAAGAAGCGGGGAGCGTAATATTCGAATTTAGGATTTGTATAATCGATCGTCCCTAATGAAGCTAAATTGTTAAGTGCCGCCATAATCGATCTGCGGATACGCTGTTCAATAGACTTGCTTTCTTTTTTAATATTAACAGGGCTGGATGTATTGACAGCGGCAGCCACCTCATACAGCTCCTTCAAAGGAGGCAGCACAGTGGAGATGCTATTTTGGTGAATTAAAAATTCCATCATCGCCACGATATCTTTACTGCCTGCCTCTCCAGCAATCCCCATATCATTTAAAAGAGATAATACAATTTCTTTTACGCTGCGCTGTTTTTTTAGCGATGTAGAAGATTCAATATGAGCTAAAGATTCTCGAATGGTGATTAACGAATGCTTTAATTGGAACTGCTCGGCTGTTTTCTTTAAAATGCTACGCACTTCAAAGCGGTTAATCGGTTTATGAATAAAGAACTCGACTCCTTTTTCATAAGCCTCACCAACCATTTCTTTGTTAACGATTTGAGAAATCATAATAAATTGTCCGTTAAATCCTTGTTTTTTTAATTGTTCCATTGTTTCAATGCCGTCTAGCTCGGGCATTAGTAAATCAATTAACACAATGTCGGGATGAATAGCCAGAATAAGCGGAAGCGATTCTTTGCCGTTCTTCGCCTCGCCTATTACTAAACCAAGATGGTCCTCCTCTATGATTTTTGCTAACATTCTTCGGCTAGCTGTATCATCGTCTACGATAAAATAACGCAATGTCATTCAACTCTCTTTCTAATCTCTCGAGTAGGAATTTGAATGGTGAAAACAGTTCCTTCGGCTGACGACTCTACTTGGATTTGGCCGTGGAAATTGTAGACAATCTGTTGGACGTGAGAAAGCCCAATCCCTGTTGCAGCGACTCCTTGATCGCTGTATTTTGTTGTATAGCCCAGTTCAAATATGAAAGGTACATCTTCGGTTAGAATGCCTTTGCCGGAATCTTGAACCACAAAGCAGGTGTATTCCGAATCCTCGAATGCGCGCAAATGAATCTGTCCCTCTTTCTCGATCGCTTCAACGGCATTCGCTACGAGGTTATTTAAAAGGGCTAGAAGAGGAATTTGTTCACCTGTTTCAAAATCGACAGTTACCGATAAATCGAAAATAACTTTTTTCTTTAATAGTTCACTGTAGTTTTGGTTGGCAGTCATCACGAAGCCGAGTACATCAGAAAGGAAAATCCTGTCACTCCGTTGGTCGACATAGATTTTAGACAGACCGGAAAGAATTCGTTGGGCATCTTTTTTTACTTCATGAATCTCTTGAGAAATGTGCAAGGCTTGTACACTAAGTTCCTGAAGGTTTTCTTTTTTTAGTTTTCGGTATAGTTCATGGCTTGATGCCGTAATTTGCTCAATGTTATTCATCGATTTTTGCAAATAAAGAGTTTCAACATACAATTCTGATCCGACTCCGAGCATTTCCTGCATCTGTCTTCTCTGTTCGGACACGGTAATGGAGCTGTACAATCCTACAACAAAATAGCTGCGAAATAGAGCAATCCCGACTAGCAGTGCCCAGTCTTTGAACCCTAAATCAGCATGATCCGGCAGGTAATAGCGCCAAAAATGTTCCAAAGAATTCGCTGTAAATTCTAAGCCGGCAGCTAAAACGCCGAGCAAAAGGGGCGAGGATTTATATCTTTCAATTTTGACCAAGCCAAATCCTAGAGAAAATAATAAATAAAATAAAAAGGCCGGCAGATGCTTTAGTAAGCTTGTCCAAGGGGAAAGATCGGTCATGACCAGATCTCCAAACAAACGGAAGCAAACGACCGTTATTCCGGTAGTGATTCCCGTTCTCCAAAAAGAAGCGGGAGGAAAAATAAGAATAAATAGAAAAAAAACAATACTGCCTAATCCGAAACGAAAATCCTCTCCATAAAAGGGCACTACTTTAACTTCACTAGCAATCGCTGTTAGTGTGGCAGTTAGGATCAAGGGCAAACCATTTGTACTCGTAAGCTTTCTCTGAATAAATTCGTGTAGTATAGCGAGCATCTCCTTCTCCTGTTCTAGACATAGAGGCATGAAGTGACTTCATGTAAAAAACACTTTTATTATAATGGAACGGCACGATAAAAGAAATTTGTTTTAGCGGCTGTGAGAAAGCCTTGCGGTAAATCATAATAAATGATAACCTTTTCATAAATATAGTTAGTCAATCGACTAACTTGAGCGAGGTGGAAAAATGGCAAAGCCAAATGTCATTGAAAAGTCAGATTTACTCAACTTTGCGAAAGAGTGTTTGGTGGATCAGGGGATTGAAAAGTTTACCTTGAGGGCAGTTGCAGAGAGAGCAGGTGTTACACAAGGAACGGTATACTATCATTTTAGAACGAAGGAGCAGTTATTAGTAGATACTGTAAAGGATGTTTGTGATCGTTCTTGGGATGAGTTGTCAGAAAGCGATGGAAATATGATAAAACAGGCGTTAACATCTGCTAAAAGCCGTTGTAGTCACGACTCATTTTATCATAAACTATTTTTTACATTGATGGCTGCAGGCATGACAAATGAAAAAATGAGAGAGCAGCTTGGGGATCTATTAAAAAAGGAAAACAAAGCTTTATTTCAAAGTCTAGCAAAAGTATGGACTCAATCACCTATAAAGGGAGTTTCTTTGGAAACCTGGGCTATATTATTGAATGCCATAGTAGATGGGTTAGCGGTACAGGCACTTATGAATAAGGACTTTCCTGTTGAGCAAGTGTATGAAGCACTTGAACAAGTGCTGACTTCGTTAAGTAACCTGACAATGGAGAAGGATAGCGTATGAAAAGATATGTAGTGATCGCATGCCTAGGTGCGTTGGTTTGGCTCTTTGCTACGTTGTTTTTTGTCTTTTTCGGAGAACGGGTTCTTTTCAGCCCAGGTTCTGCCTCCTTCTTCATAAGCCTATCGCTATTAATAAGCGGAACAGCGCTATTACTATGGATGATTACCTTTTTGTATTCACTGTTCGATCAATCAAAAAATGCAGCTCTAACCTTTGGGGTAATTGGAACCATTGTGGGCCTGACATTGGATACGTTCTCTTTAGCCAATCATCATGATGTTTTCCCCCATCTTAGTGACTCACAAATCATTGCTTTTACTGTTTGGATGTCATTTGCTTATGCTTTGTATCTCATTATTCCGGCTGTTCTAAATGAGTGGAAGAAGAAAGCTGCTCTTATATAAGATCGCAATGTTATTAAACTACACCGTTTACCTTTACACCGCCAGCATAGCGGTGTTTTTTTTATTTGAATGGAATTGATTGTTTTTGAATGTTTATGATTGAATTTGGCGGTTTTTTATTTTATTATAAAGATACAAACAGAATTGTTGTTTAGAGGGGTGAGTGGATTGTTAACGGAAGAAAGGCATCATCTTATTTTACAGCTGCTGAAAGAGAAAGAAGTGCGCAAGCTACAGGAGTTTGTAGAAGCAACCGGTTCGTCTGAGTCTACCATTCGTAGGGACTTAAGTCAGTTGGAAGATGAAAAAAAGTTGATTAGGGTCCATGGTGGAGCAGCACTTATTAAGCAAAAACGTTCAGAGCCGAGCATGATGGAGAAATCGAATCAGCATGCGGAAGAAAAAAAGCGAATCGCTATGTATGCAGCAGAATTTCTCAGAAAAGGCGACTGTATTTATTTAGATGCTGGCACAACGACGCTTGCTATGATCCCCCACATCGAAGAAAAAGATATCACAGTTGTCACGAATAGCATCACTCATGCAGCAGCACTTACTGAAAAGGGAATCCAAACATTTGTGACAGGCGGCTTTTTGAAAGCGAATACAAGAGCGCTTATTGGACAAGGAGCTCTTCATGGATTAAACCAATACAGTTTTGATAAGTGCTTTATTGGGGTAAACGGCATACAACTAAATGTTGGTTTCACGACTCCTGATCCGGAAGAAGCACTCATTAAGCGGACAGCCATGAAGCAGTCGCTAGAGACCTATGTGCTGGCTGATCGATCAAAATTTAATGAAACCGCATTTGCTCATATTGCTCATTTAAATCAGGCGGTGATCATTACCGACAAACTAGAAGAAGAACTCCTTCATTCATATAAGGAAAAAACGAGCATAAAGGAAGTGGAAGCATGATTTATACATGTACGTTAAATCCGGCAATTGACTATGTTGTTCATCTTGATCGTTTTGAGCCGGGCGAGTTAAATCGGGCTCTCTCCACATCGAAGTTTGCGGGTGGAAAAGGAATCAATGTTTCTCGAGTCCTTACCCGCTTTGGAGCAGAAAATACAGCACTCGGTTTTTTAGGCGGTTTTACAGGAGATTTTATTATCAGCGAACTAGACAAAGAGGGGATTCGCCATCAGTTTATCCGGGTGGCAGAAGATACCCGTATTAATGTAAAGATAAAAGCAGGAAAAGAAACAGAAATAAACGGCCAAGGGCCAACTGTTACTCTTAAGGAGAGTGAACAGTTCAAGGCACTGGTCGAACGACTCAATGAAGGAGATATTTTGCTTTTAGCAGGAAGCGTTCTCTCTTGTTTGGCGAAAAATTATTATACACAACTGATGGAAATAGCGAAGGAACGTGGGATCAAGGTAGCTGTAGATACGAGCGGACCTGTACTAAAGGAGCTGCTTCAGCACAAGCCTTTTTTTATCAAACCTAATCATCATGAGCTGGGAGAGTTATTTCAAACGAGTATTCAGTCGAAAGAACAAGCGATTCATTTTGCGAAAAAGCTGGTGGAAAAGGGGATTGAAAATGTCATTATCTCCATGGCTGGAGAAGGAGCTTTATTTGTCAATAAAGATATTGTTTTTTCTGCAAAGCCGCCACAAGGTCAAGTGAAGAACTCGGTAGGAGCGGGAGATTCAATGGTTGCTGGGTTCTTAGCTGGATACGTTAAGGGAGAACCGATACAAGAAGCTTTTCGTTTTAGTGTTGCCGCTGGAAGTGCGACTGCTTTCTCAGAAGACTTATGTACAAAAGAAAAGGCAGAGCAATTATGTTCCAAAGTACAGATTTCGGAAATAGAGTAGGAGGGTATGAACATGAACATTACTGACTTATTGACAAAAGAGACGATGATCCTTCATCTTCAATCTACCGATAAAGCCTCCGTTATTGATGAACTCGTTGAAAAACTTGCTCAAGCGGGCCGATTAAATGATCGGCAGCAATATAAAGAAGCCATTTTGGCGCGTGAAGCTCAAAGTACAACAGGAATTGGGGAAGGGATTGCGATTCCTCATGCAAAAACGAACGCCGTAAAAACACCAGCCATTGCCTTTGGCCGCTCAACAGCGGGAATTGATTACGAAGCACTGGATGGGCAGCCAAGTCATCTCTTCTTTATGATTGCAGCACCAGAGGGAGCGAATGACACTCATTTGGAAACGCTATCGCGTTTATCCTCTTTTCTAATGGACCCTGGCTTCCGGCAAAAGCTTGATGCGGCTCAGACAGAAGAGGACGTGTTAGCAGCTATTAATGAAATGGAGCAGGGAGGAGAAGAGGAAGAAGCAGAACCGGAAACAGCTTCTCCCAAAGGGAAAATACTAGCGGTAACAGCTTGTCCAACGGGGATTGCCCATACGTACATGGCAGCCGATGCTTTAAAAGCAAAGGCAAAAGAAATGGGTGTCGATATTAAAGTAGAAACAAACGGGTCAAGCGGCATTAAAAATACGCTGACCGCTCAGGATATTGAAGAAGCAGCCGCTATTATTGTGGCGGCAGACAAACAGGTGGAAATGAATCGTTTTAAAGGGAAGCATGTCATTCAAGTGCCTGTTGCTCAAGGAATACGTAACCCAGAACAGTTGATTACAAAAGCTGTTCAGCAGGATGCTCCTATATTTAAAGGGGATCATTCTGTTGGAAGCGAACCGGCCAGCACAGAAAAGAAAGAGCGGACAGGCGGTTTTTATAAACACTTGATGAACGGCGTTTCGAATATGCTGCCATTCGTTGTTGGCGGAGGAATTCTGATCGCTATTTCCTTTATTTTTGGCATTCACGCTTCTGATCCTAATGATCCGGCGTATAACCCCATTGCTAAAGCTTTAATGGATATTGGCGGCGGCAATGCTTTTAAACTAATGATTCCGGTATTGGCTGGCTTTATTGCGATGAGCATTGCGGATCGTCCGGGATTTGCTCCAGGGATGGTTGGCGGCTTAATGGCAGCTAACGGAGAGGCTGGTTTTCTCGGCGGCTTGATTGCTGGATTTCTGGCCGGATATGTTGTGCTTGGAGTGAAAAAAGCTCTTAGCGGGCTTCCGACGTCACTAGAAGGATTAAAGCCAGTTCTCCTTTATCCGTTACTAGGTATTCTTGTTACAGGATTGATTATGATGTTTGTGATTATCGGGCCGGTGAAAGCGTTAAACACAGGGATTACTAGTTTTCTATCCGGCCTTGGAACCGGAAATCTCGTTCTTCTTGGCTTGCTGCTTGGTGGTATGATGGCGATTGATATGGGTGGACCGATTAACAAAGCAGCGTTTACTTTCGGTATTGCGATGATAGATGCTGGTAACTTTGCGCCACACGCAGCGATTATGGCTGGTGGGATGGTTCCACCGCTTGGCTTAGCTCTTGCGACAACCATCTTCAGAAAGAAATTCACGAAGCAAGAACAGGAAGCAGGAAAGACATGCTATGTAATGGGACTTTCCTTCATCACTGAAGGAGCGATCCCATTCGCGGCAGCCGATCCGGCGCGGGTGATTCCAGCTGCCGTTGCCGGTTCAGCGGTTGCCGGGGCGCTCACGATGATGTTTGGCATCGGCTTGCCGGCCCCGCACGGAGGAATTTTCGTGTTCCCGATCGTTCAAGGCAATCCGTTTCTATATTTGCTGGCCGTTGCCATTGGCTCGCTCGTCACAGCCTTTGCAGTCGGTTTGTTAAAGAAAGAAATTCGATAGTGAAAAGAATAAAAGTATATTGAGAAAGAATCCTTCCACAAAAATCCAGGTGGGAGGATTCTTTTTATGTATGCTTTTTGCTATAATGAAGGATAGTTTCAGGCCTTTCAAAATAACAACGGGGGTTTATGCGAATTATGGAAAAAGAAATAGATCGACTGCGACAAGAAGTAAAAGACTTAAAGCAACAATTAAAAGAGCGTGAAGAGTTAATTAATGAAATCTCTGTGCCTGTTATTCCATCCATCGTTCCAGAAACTATTTTAGTGCCTGTGACAGGGAAGTTATCCCCAGATCGATTAGAATTAATTTTTACAAAAATTAATGAAGTAGCTTACCGTTTATCTTATACAGAAGGATTACATACCGTCATTATTGACTTTACCGCTATCTCTAAAAAGGAGATAGGAGAGATAAGTGCATTCGGAATGTACATTGAAAACTTTCGGAAAGCTTTGAATTTAATGGGGGTTGAAACGGTTTTTGTCGGGTTTACGCCTTCGGTTACTCAAGATCTCATTCAATCGGGTTTATCGATCGTAGATGATTTAAATACATTTTTATCTTTCCGAGCAGCTCTTAGTTATTTAATGAAGAAAAGGGGTTTTGCCCTTCAAAAAATTAAATGAAACGGCAGTCCGTTCGCGGGGAAAGACCGCAAATTTATTACATAAAACCATCCCATAAGCACCGGGCTTTCCCGATCGTATAGTAACAGTGAATATACTACATCGGGGAGTGGGCTGTGGGGTGGTTTCTTTTTTATCGTAATGAAGCTAAGCTAACTGACAACAGATAAGGAAGGGAAGGATAGAATGAAAGCATTAAGAGCATTTCCAACTGGCATGGCAGCGATTCAATGGGTATTTTTCATTTTTGCGAATACCATTGTTGTTCCTGTTTCCATAGGAGCCGCATTTGATTTATCAGCGGAAGAAGTAGCCATGACGCTCCGTAGTTCGCTTATCTTTACAGGAGCCGCTTGTGTGTTACAAGGGTTATGGGGCCATCGTTATCCGCTGATGGAAGGACATTCGGGACTTATGTGGGGACTGTTACTGAATCTGAGTGCTTCTGCTGCTGCACTTGGCATGGATCTGCAAACGATTGGAGGAGGCATTGCCACTGGGATGATTGCGTCAGCTGTTTTTACGGTGGCTGCTGGGTTATTGGGCCTGTCATCTCTCATCCAAAAGGTTTTTACCCCCATGGTGATGAGCGTATATTTATTTTTGCTTTCTGCTCAACTTATTTTTATCTTTTTCACAGGTATGCTGAAACTGACGCCCGACGGAACATTAGATGTACCGGTCAGCTTATTGTCTGTCGGCATTGTTCTCCTTGTGACGATATTAAAAGTGAAAGGAAAGGGATCTGTCAGTAACTTTTCCATTTTAATCGGCATTATAGTTGGCTGGATCGTATATGATTTACTATTTCCTGCCGATACCGCCTTATCGGCGAGCGGTCAGTCCTTTTCTATGTTTCCGCTAGGTACCCCTAATTTAGAGTGGGGCATTATTTTGACGACATTCATAGCTGGAGTGCTCAATCTCAGTAATACCATTGCCTCCATTCAGGCAGCCGCTCGGTTATATAATGACAAGCCGGAGGAAACTCGTTACAATCGTTCATTTACGTTGACCGGCCTATATACAGCAGCTGGCTCTTTTTTAGGGCTAGTACCTTACGCCCCCTTTACCTCAACGATCGGTTTTTTGGAGAGTACCCGTATTCTTGATAGGGTTCCTTTCTTGATTGGAGGCGGTTTGTTTAGTTTACTCGGTCTTATACCGGTTGTCGGCTCTTTCTTTGCTACAATGCCCATTACTATTGGAAATGCTGTATTATTCGTTGCCTATTTGCAGCTGTTTGGTACAGCGCTGCAGTCGCTTCAAGGAACGATTTTTAATTCGAACACTATTTTCCGAATTGCAATGCCTGTTTTGACTGGGATTAGCTTGATGGCGGTGGACCCCGTTATTTTTAGCCAATTACCGGTTTATGTACAGCCGCTTTTTTCTAACGGATTAATTATGGGAGTTCTTTTATCGGTTGCTTTAGAGCTATCAGTTAACTGGGAGCGATACGCGGCTTCCAATGCATATGAAAAGTAATCTTTCCACATGTTACCCACATATTGTGGATAACTTTTTCCACATGCTTATAAAAAAATAGATTGATAAAATAAAAGATCAAAAAAAATATCCACACTATTCACAAGGTGTGGATATTTTTGTGCACAACTATTTATAAATGTCTTCCAGCGCTTCTTTTAGGTGAGGGAATTGAAAAGTAAAGGAATGCGCTGTTAATTTTTCAGGAAGTACACGCTGGCCATCTAAGACTAGGGTGCTCATTTCTCCTAGAGTAAGTTTAATCGCAAAGGCTGGAACAGGCAGCCAATGAGGGCGATGAAGAACGTCAGCTAAAGTTTTTCCCAGTGTGTCTAGCCGTTCTGGAGAAGGAGCCGTCAAATTAACAGGCCCGTTCATCTGGGGGTGCTCCATAATAAAAAGGAGAGCTCGTGCTACATCGTGAACATGTATCCAAGACATCCACTGCTTTCCCGAACCGATTCTTCCACCTACAAATAGCTTGTATGGTAAAGCCATCCGCGGAAGTGCCCCTTCTTCTTTTCCGAGAATTACGCCAAAACGTGTCATGACTGTACGGATACCTAGACGTTCAGCCTGATGTGCTTCAGCTTCCCAAACATCTACTGTTTTGGAAAGGAAGCTTTCGCTTGTCGTATTTGATGATTCTGTAAAAGTTTCCTCGTATGAAACAGGATAGCAGCCAATCGCGCTCGCATTCATAAAGACAGAGGGCTTTCTTAAAAGTTCACCCATAATCCTAATGGTTTCTCTAGTAGAGGAAACCCGGCTCTCAATGATTTGTCGTTTGCGTTCGTCTGTCCAGCGGCCGCTATTAAGCGATTCACCTGCCAGGTTAACGAAAGCATCCACATCTTGAAGTTCCTTTTCTGGCTCAGAGTGAGAGCTAAGCCATTTGACGTATCGGATATTCTTCGTTTCTTTTTTATTCTCCAAGCTTCTCGTCAAAATAATGACCTGATGATCATTTTTTAATAATTCGTTTATAAATGCTCTTCCAATAAAACCTGTGCCGCCAGCAATGGCTACTTTCATCTTTACCCCTCCCGGTCGCCCTTTGAAACATCCTTTTTATTTATTATAGTAACCATATTCAATCGGTATGGAAACATTTTCGTGGTACATTAGAAAAGAGAGGTGTTGAATATGAAGGTTATTACAAAAGTTTCTCTTCAACAAAAGCTTACAGATCGTTACAACATATTTATAAATGAACAATATGCCTTCAGTGTGGATGAGTCTGTACTTATTCAATTTGGTTTGAAAAAGGGAATGGAGCTAACCGATGAGCAGATAGCTGCCATCACTCGTCAGGATGCCATGCGTAAAGGATTGAATATGGCGATTCACTTTTTATCGGTGAGAATGAGGTCGGAGAAAGAAGTACGGGAGTTTCTTGCCAAAAAAGAGATAGAACAGGAAGCCATCGAAGAAATTGTCCATCAGCTATACAGGATGAGCTACTTGGATGATAGGGAGTTTGCTAAGGCTTATACTAATACGCAAGTGAACACATCAGATAAAGGACCTAAGTTGATTGAGCGGGAGTTAAAAGAAAAAGGAATTAATGATTTTTTAATAGAGGAAGCTTTAACTACATTTGAAGCAGATCTTCAGATTGAAAAGGCCGGTAAGCTCGCTGAGAAATACAGACAAAAATATCGCAAAGAATCGCCTGTTGTCCAGAAGCAAAAAATGGAACAGTCTTTGATGAGGAAGGGCTACGATTGGGGGATCATTCAAGAAGCGATAGCAGGATCAGAGACGGAAGAACAGGAAGAAGAACAATGGCAAGCGCTTATGTATCAGGCGGAAAAAGCTCACCGCCGTTATAGCAAATTCTCCGGCGGTGAATATAGACAAAAGATGAAGCAAACACTTTATCGGAAAGGCTTCCCTATTAGCGAAATTGATAAGGCGATCGAAAAGCTGCAGGAAGAATAGGGGTTACCTTTCAATAATGATTTCCCACTGTTCCTCAGCTTCTTGAGCGATTCGTTCAGCGATTTGTTTTGGGTGTGGGAGGGCAGCCGGATTTTTCACATGATCGGAATGGTCCCAAAACGGCGTATTCATGCCACCCATATAGGCTGCTACGAAGCGTAGGCCGTCGTTTTCATATTCTTTTTGCAGGCTTTCCGTAAATCCCCGCAGGGCAAACTTGCTTGCGCAATAAAGCGATTCGTGTTTTTTGCCGCGCAGTCCCGCTGTAGAGATAATATTGATAACTGTGCTATTGCTGCTTAAGAGCGGTAGAAAAGCTTTTGTTAGCAAAATAGGGGCATACACATTAACGGCAAACGTTGTTTCGATATCTTCCATAGTGATAGAAGAAAAAGGACCGAAAATCCCGACACCGGCATTATTAATGAAAAGGTCTATTTGTTGATTGTCTTTTTGAAAGGCGGCTGCTAGTTCTTCAATTGCTTGAGGCTCCTGTACATCAAGCGAATAAATCGTTGCTTGGCCTCCAGCTGCTTCAATTTCTTTTTTTGCGGAGGCCAGCTTGTCCGTGTTGCGGCTCGCTAAGTGAATATGAAAGCCCTTTTGACTATATAAGAGGGCTAGTTCTTTTCCAAGGCCGGAACCGCCGCCAGTAATAAAACAATTTTTCAAGGAAACCATCCTTTCTGCTTTCTTATTTGCTGTTATTTCACTATACTGAAGGAAAAAAGGGTGTGCAACTATTGGAACCGCAGAAACGTTATAGCGAAATGGAAGAATTTGAATTGAAGCAAGAAATTGCCCGGCTGAAGGAGAAAGCTCGTAAAGCTGAGCAGCTCGGGATCGTCAATGAATTTGCCGTTCTAGAGAGAAAAGCTTTAATGGCAGAAGCCTATTTAATGAACCCGGATGATTTTACTCCCGGAAAGATGTATGAGATCAAAGGAGCTCCTGGTACTTATTTTAAAATTGACTATATGAACGGCGTGTTTGCTTGGGGATACCGCGTTGGCGGTGACGGCAAGGAAGAAGGGTTGCCGATTTCTACGCTAAAGCTTTAAGCATATAATATATAAAAGAAAGGGCGGATAAGATGGAAGATATTTTCGAACGTCTAACGAATCTTTTACTGAGTAAAAACGAGAGTTTATCCCATGCTCGCGCCCGTACATGGATCGAACTTTTGTGGGAGGATTTTGAAACGACTTATGCAAAAGCCGGCCATGATTATCAAGGGAAAGAAATGACCGAAAAAGTCGTACGGCAATGGTTGGAGAACTACGGAAGCCGCCTTCACGAGTTCGCTGGCCGCAATCCTAAATATAGTCATTTGCTTGACGATGAAAGTGATCTGGCTCATTAATAAACCCGCCTGATGGCGGGTTTATTAATGTCTTAACTTTTGATAAAAACAGTGTGAATCGTGATAAAGCTAATTTGGTTTGGGATAAACCTAGCCCGATTCATAATAAAATCAACCTAATTCATGATATGCTATAATATCTCCTGAAAAACAAGGAAAACGGACGCCTAACAAGCATCCGCTTTTCTTATTTTAATGAGACTCAGGTATAAACGTCAGCTTTTTCCGCAGCTTTTCCTCGCTGAAAATCCAGCCGGTGTAAGAGCCGATCACATTGTAATCAAGGTCGAGCTGAACGACGGCCACAAATGGATAATAGCCATTGTTGCGGTAACGAAGGTCGATAAATTTTACTTCAAAGCAATCGTTATATTCGGCTACTTCCCACCGGTAGACAGGTGAAAAGTGAAGAAAGGCTGAAAGATTTTCATTTTTCTTGGCCGCCCGGAACAACTCTGAGTCAGGAATTTTCACGCGTTTATATTTATCAAGAATGGTGACGGAACGCCGGTATCCGCGGGCAACGTAGAAATGGGCCGGGGCTTTTACGGCAATGCGCCATTGATTAAAGCGAATGGTTGGCGCGATAATAATTTCTTCGGCATCTGGAATTAACTTTTTAACAGAGTTGCGGATCGCCCCTTGCATTTGAAAGCGCAGAATGTAATATCCAATTAAAATTAAGTAAATGACCAAAAACGTGTAACCAGGATGAGCACCCATGGCCCATAAAATAAGCCCGGCTACGTGGATAGCGAAAATAAACGGGTCAAAGGTGTTGATGACGCCAAGGGCCAGCCATTTGCAAGAAAAGGGACGAAGCGCCTGTGTTCCGTAAGCGTTAAATATATCTACAAAAACGTGCAGAAACACTGCGAATTGTGTCCATAGCCATAAATGAAGCAGGCTGCTTCCCGGGAACAAAAAGTAAATGACTGCGGTAATTAACAATGGCCACAAAATAACCGCAGGTATGGAATGAGTTGCTCCCCGATGATTGCGTATATAGACAGCGTTGTTTCGAAGCTTTAAAATTGTATCTATATCAGGTGCTTGCGAACCGATTACTACAGCCGTCATGACAGCATATTTTGTTATCGGTTCAGCAGCAACGGCAGGATCCAGTGTTGCCAGACCGCCTAGTGCAAATCCCATTACAAGGTGAGTTCCAGTATCCAAATGCGTCCCTCCTTTACGAAATACGGATGGTGCCCGTTTGGTTCTAAATTCTACTATTCCCTTTATTGATCTAATTTTAACATCTATGGAGGTCAGTTGTGAATTTTCCATCTCTTAATAGTGTAGAAAAAGTAAACGTCCAGCAATTTCAGCAAGATTTGCTTCAGTGGTATAAAGCAGAGAAACGAGACCTGCCATGGAGAAAAGAACGTGATCCCTATAAAATTTGGGTATCAGAAATTATGCTGCAGCAAACAAGAGTAGATACGGTGATTCCGTATTTTGAGCGCTTTATTGATCAGTTCCCAACGATTGAAGCACTCGCAGCCGCGGAAGAAGATAAAGTATTAAAAGCGTGGGAGGGACTCGGCTACTATTCGCGCGTCCGTAATTTGCAGGCCGCGGCTCGAGAAGTGCATGAACGGTACGGGGGAAAAGTGCCTAATACGTTAAAAGAAATCTCCTCTTTAAAAGGAGTAGGCCCTTATACGAGCGGTGCCATTTTAAGTATTGCTTATGGTGTGCCGGAGCCCGCTGTTGATGGCAATGTGATGCGAGTGCTATCCAGAATTTTATCTATCTGGGAGGACATTGCAAAACCGTCTTCGCGAAAAGTATTTGAGGAAGCGGTTCGACAATTGATTTCCACAGAAGACCCCTCCTCCTTTAATCAGGCATTAATGGAATTAGGGGCTTTAATTTGTACGCCTTCTTCACCGTCATGCTTATTGTGCCCGGTGCGAGAGCATTGTAGTGCCTTTCACGAGGGGACCATCAATGAACTGCCTGTTAAAACAAAAAAGAAAACGATGCGCCATGTTCACTTAGCGGCTGCGGTTGTCAAAACAGAGAAGGAAGAAGTCATCATCCAAAAGCGCCCGCCAGAAGGATTGCTTGCTAACTTGTGGGAGTTTCCAAATACAGAGCTTAGCGGAATGGGAAACCCAAGAGTAGAGCTGGAACTCTTTTTAAAACGAGAGTATGGTCTCGATGTTCAGCTAGAAGCAGAACCTTTTGCTAAAATCCAACACGTATTTTCTCATTTAACATGGGATATTGATGTGTATGAAGGGACGGTTTCCTCTGCTATTCCTAAAAAAGAAAACAGCCGGGTCGTAAAAGCAGAAGAAGTAGAGGAATATGCTTTTTCTGTTTCTCATCAAAAGATTTGGAAAAAGACAAAGGGCCGGTGAGAAGCCGGCATTGTCTATTTTCCGTTAAGAACGTACAATTTAATGGAGCAGACAGAAGGGAGAAAGAATAATGGAACAAAAAGTAGCACTAGTAACCGGCAGCAGCCGTGGGGTAGGGAAGCAGATTGCCCTGGAGCTTGCTAGAAACGGTTATGATATTGTCGTCAATTATGCACGCAGCAAAACAGCAGCTCTTGAAACAGCACAAGAAATTGAGCAATTAGGGCAAAGAGCACTCGTGATTAAAGCCAATGTAGGTGATGTGGACAAAGTAAAAGCGATGTTTGCCGAAATTAAGAAAGAGTTCGGCCGGCTTGATGTATTAATTAATAACGCCGCTTCAGGTGTCCAGCGGCCCATTATGGAGCTGGAAGAAAAGCACTGGGATTGGACAATGGATATTAATAGCAAGGCCCTGCTATTCTGTTCGCAGGAAGCTGCCCGCTTAATGGAAGAAACAGGAGGCGGCAGCATTGTCAGCATTAGCTCACTCGGGGCCATTCGTTACTTGAAAAACTATACGGCTGTTGGCGTATCAAAAGCAGCAGTGGAAGCACTGACGAGATATTTATCTGTCGAGCTTGCTGAAAAGAACATTGTAGTCAATGCTGTATCGGGCGGAGCAATCGATACAGAGGCGCTGAAGCACTTCCCGAATCGTGAGGAGATACTAGAAGATGCAAGAGTGAACACACCGGCGGGCCGGATTGTCCACATCGAAGATATTGTACATACCGTCATGTTCTTGATTTCAGAGGGCGCTTATATGATCCGAGGACAAACAATTATTGTGGATGGAGGACGCTCACTTTTGGTTTAAAATTTTTAATAAATAAAGGATAAATTATTACCTCTCAGGGCAAATTAGTTCTTGTGGAGGTGATAATGATGGCAAACCAACCAAACAACAGACAACGTACACAAGCTGGTACAGATGTAAATGAAGTAAGACAACGCAACGCGGCTTCTGCTGCAGGTCAACCTGCAAACTTTGGTACTGAGTTTGGAGCTGAAACAGATGCTCAGCAAGTGAGACAACAAAACGCTCAATCTCAAGCTCGTAAAAACCAACAAGCTCCTAGAAACCAATAAGAGTCACCAACACAAAGAAAAGGACTGTCTACCGCTATAGCGGCTAACAGTCCTTTTCTCTTTTCGAAATAGGATGGCAGCGAAATTAATTTCTAAATATAACAGAGTATTAAAATAGAGGAAATTTCTTTATCCTTTTCTTATTCTTCCACCTCTTTTGTTTCAATTTCCTTTTTAAATCGTTATAATAGTGGAATATAAACGTTTATTTATTCACATAAAGGAAAAAGTAAAGGCAAATAGCTTGGAATGAAGGTAGGGGAAAATCATGGCGATTCCCACAGCGGGTGAATCCATCCAAATCCATAGTTATAAACATGACGGGCACATTCATCGTATTTGGGAAGAGACCATAGTCTTAAAAGCAACGAATAATCTTGTGATTGGCGGCAACGACCATACGGTTGTTACGGAGTCAGACGGACGAACGTGGATTACGAGGGAACCGGCTATCTGTTATTTCCATGCCAGGCAATGGTTTAATGTTATCGGCATGTTAAGAACGGATGGTATCTATTATTATTGCAATATTAGCTCTCCATTTGTATATGATCAGGAAGCGCTTAAATATATTGACTATGATCTCGATGTGAAAGTATTTCCGGATATGTCATACATTTTGTTAGATGAAGATGAGTATGAACAGCACAGTAAAAAGATGAACTATCCGGAAGTTATTGATAAAATTTTAAGGCGCAATGTGGATCACTTAATTCAGTTAATCCGCCAGCGTCAAGGTCCGTTTTCACCGAATTTTATCGATAAATGGTACGGAAAATATTTGACGCACCGAGGCTGATATCTCGATAGAAGAAACGGCGCCTGTTGAGTTTTCAACAGGTTTTTTCTTATTTTGTATAGAGGGGGGAAAATAGTGGATGCAATCAAACGCTATATGCAGTTTGTAAAGCCATACGGATGGCAAATTATTGGTACGCTGCTGATTGGTATTATCAAGTTTGGAATTCCATTATTAATACCAGTATTAATTAAATATGTGATTGATGACATTGTCGGCAATGGCAGTATGACCACCGCAGAAAAACAGCATCAATTGCTGATGATCCTCGGCGGCATGTTTGTTTTATTTATCGTATTGCGTCCGCCTATTGAGTATTACCGGCAGTATTTTGCCCAGTGGACAGGCAGTAAAATTCTTTACGATATTCGTGACGGCTTATTTTCACATATTCAAAAGCTGAGCTTTAAATACTATGCTAATACGCGCGCTGGAGAAATTATTTCTCGGGTGATTAACGACGTAGAGCAAACAAAGAATTTTGTTATTACTGGTCTGATGAATGTCTGGCTGGATGGAGCCACCATTTTAATAGCTATTATTATTATGCTCACAATGGATGTGAAATTAACGATCGTCTCCTTGATTGTCTTCCCATTTTACGGTCTGTCGGTCCGGTATTTCTTTGGTAACTTACGAAAATTAACTAGGGTTCGCTCTCAAGCCCTTGCAGAGGTTCAGAGCTATCTTCATGAGCGGGTTCAAGGGATGTCGGTCATTAAAAGTTTTGCGATTGAAGACTACGAACAGACCCAATTTGAAGCACAGAATAAGAACTTCTTAAGAAGGGCGCTTGATCATACAAGGTGGAATGCAAAGGCCTTTGCCGTCGTCAACACGATAACGGATATTGCGCCGCTGCTTGTCGTTGGTTATGCGGGATATCAGGTGATTCATGGAGAATTAACAGTTGGAACGATGGCTGCATTTATCGCTTATGTGGATCGCTTATACAATCCGCTGCGTAGGCTTGTTAACTCATCAACTACGATGACACAGTCGATTGCTTCAATGGATCGTGTATTTGAACTACTTGATGAAAAGTATGATATAACCGATAGAGAAGCGGCTAAAGAGGTAAGCAATGTAAAAGGGCATATTGTGTTCGATCGCGTTGATTTTGCTTATGATGAAAACGAGGAAGAGGTTCTGCACGACATTCAGTTAGACGTTAAAGCAGGGGAAACCGTTGCCTTAGTTGGGATGAGCGGCGGTGGGAAATCTTCGCTTGTTAGTTTAATTCCACGTTTTTATGATGTAACGTCAGGCCGAATTTTATTGGATGGCACCGATGTACGTGACGTTAAAGTTCGTAGTTTAAGAGATCATATCGGCATGGTTTTGCAAGATAATATCCTCTTTAGTGAATCGGTGAAAAGCAATATTTTATTGGGTAAGCCTCATGCCACAGAAGAAGAAGTCATAGCAGCTGCTAAAGCGGCAAATGCTCATGATTTCATTATGAGTCTTCCGCAAGGATACGATACAAAAGTAGGAGAAAGAGGCGTGAAGCTATCGGGTGGCCAAAAGCAGCGGGTCGCCATTGCCAGGGTGTTTTTGAAAAACCCGCCGATCCTCATATTGGACGAAGCGACTTCCGCTTTAGATTTAGAAAGCGAGCACTTAATTCAAGGAGCGATGGAGAAGTTGGCCAAAGATCGGACTACTTTTATCGTCGCTCATCGTCTTTCCACCATTACCCATGCCGACCGAATTGTATTAATTGAGCATGGCCGGATTGTCGAAAGCGGTACTCATGATGAGTTAATGAAGAAAAAAGGTGGATATTATCGCCTTTTCCAAGTACAGCAGCTAGATGCTTAAATGGAAAGCCTGGAGAGCTATTCTCCAGGCTTTTTAAATGGCTGTTTTAAAAATTGAATAGACATTCAAAAAGAAAATTGTTACAATACTTTTAAATTTAGTAAAAGAGTCATAATTTTGTAAACTAACTTCATAGATAAAAAGGGGGGAGAAGTTATGGCTACTCCTGTACTAGATGTAAAAAGATTGAAAACTTCTTTTTTAACAGATGATGGTCCAGTAACTGTAGTAAACGAAGTGGATTTCCATGTCCATGCAGGGGAAGTGCTTGGCATAGTAGGGGAATCAGGGTGTGGAAAAAGCGTCACTTCTTTATCTATTATGGGTCTCGTTCCGGCTTTGACAAGCAAAGTAGAAGGAGAGATTTTATACAAAGGGGAAAATCTAACACAAGCTTCTGACAAGCGAATGCGCCAAATACGCGGCAATGATATCGCTATGATCTTTCAAGAACCGATGACGAGTTTGAATCCATTATTTACAATCGGCAGCCAATTGACTGAAGCGCTAAGGCTGCATAATAAGAAACTATCTAAGAAAGAGGCTGCACAGCAAGCGATTGCTGCCCTGAAAAAAGTGGGACTGGCTCGAGCAGATGAGCTGATCAATGAATATCCTCATCAATTGTCTGGAGGAATGAGACAGCGTGTCATGATCGCGATGGCCATGATCTGCAACCCGCAAATACTAATCGCAGATGAGCCTACGACAGCGCTTGATGTGACGATTCAAGCCCAAATCTTAGAACTAATGAAAAAACTGAACGAAGAAACGAATACAGCGATTATGATGATTACGCACGACTTAGGAGTTGTCGCTGAACTTTGTCAGCGGGTGATCGTTATGTACGCCGGAAAAATTGTAGAGGAAGGCACAGTTGAGTCTATTTTTAATCATCCGTCCCATCCATACACCATAGGCCTGCTTCGATCAGTTCCTGACATGCGCAGAAAAAAAGATCGATTGTTCTCTATACCAGGAAACGTGCCTAAGCCGGGCAGTTTAAAGATCGGCTGTCAATTTGCTCCGCGTTGCAGCCAAGCTCATGAAAAATGCTTGAAAGAAAAACCAGAATTGAAAGCGTTGCCAAATGGACAAAAAGTCCGCTGTTGGCTGTATGAAGAGGAAAAGGAGTATATTGTATGACGGAAACGCTATTAAAAGTGGAGAACTTGAAAAAGTTTTTTCCCATCCACGGAGGCTTGTTTGGACGTCAAGTCGGAGAAGTGAAAGCTGTGGATGACATTTCTTTTTATATTAAAAAGGGCGAGACGCTTGGACTTGTCGGTGAAAGCGGTTGCGGCAAGTCCACGACTGGCCGGATGCTTCTTCGTCTGCTTGAACCGACGGAAGGAACCATTGAATTTGACGGACAGGATTTGACGAAGCTGTCAAAAGAAGAAATGAGAAAGATGCGCAAAGAAATCCAAATGGTGTTTCAGGACCCGTTTGCGTCGCTGAATCCGCGTCATACAGTAGAAAAAATTCTGGAAGAGCCGCTGATCGTTCATGGCGTAAAGAGCAAAGAGGAACGAAAGAAGCGAGTTCGGGAGCTGCTGGAAACAGTTGGGCTAAGCAGCTGGCATGCCAAGCGCTATCCTCACCAATTTTCTGGCGGGCAGCGCCAGCGTATCGGCATTGCGAGAGCTCTTGCTGTTCATCCCAAACTCATTGTGGCAGATGAACCAGTGTCTGCTCTTGATGTTTCTATTCAAGCACAAGTATTAAATCTATTGCAGGATTTACAGAAGGAGTTTGGGCTTACATATTTATTTATCGCGCATGATTTAGGTGTTGTCCGTCATATAAGTGACCGTGTCGGTGTCATGTATTTAGGGCAAATGATGGAGCTTGCAGACAGTGAAGCATTATATGATTCACCGAAGCATCCCTATACAGAAGCGCTGTTATCAGCGGTACCCATCCCGGATGTTAATGTTAAAAAAGAAAGAATTGTTCTTAAAGGGGATGTACCGAGTCCGGCGAATCCGCCAACTGGCTGTCCTTTTCACTTGCGCTGTCCAAAAGTGATGGAAAGGTGTGCCTCGGTCCGACCTGCTTTTAAAGAAGTAGAACCAGGTCATTACGCTGCTTGTCATTTGTATGACGAACAGATGTAATTATAAATCTAGAGATATAAGGGGGAAGAAAAATGAAAAAGAGGCTTTTGGGGATATTATCATTCCTGTTAGTGCTCTCTATGGCACTGATCGGCTGTTCATCAAACTCATCTGATGGCGGTGGAAGCAAAGGAGGAGGAGAAAGTGCAGACGGAGGCGGAACATTAATTTATGGCCGCGGGGGAGATTCTGTTTCTCTTGATCCTGCCATTGTAACAGATGGAGAGTCATTAATTATTGCCGAGCAAGTATATGAAACACTCGTAAACTTTGATAAAGAAACGACGGATATAGTTCCGGGACTTGCAAAGAAATGGGATATATCTGAGGACGGCTTAACGTATACGTTTGAGCTTGAAGAAGGCGTCAAGTTTCATGATGGCACAGACTTTAATGCAGAAGCTGTTGTGAAAAACGTAGAAAGATGGCTAACGAGCAATGATGAAGCAAAGTTTGCTTATTTTGCTTCTCAATTTGGTGGTTTCAAAGGCAGTGAAACAGCGATTATTAAAGAAGTAAAAGCTGATGGTAACAATAAAGTCATTTTTACACTGAATAAGCCGCAAGCACCATTCTTGAAAAACTTAGCAATGTCACCATTTGCTATTTCCAGCCCAGCTGCTATTGAGAAATATGGAGATAAATACGGAGAAAACCCAGTTGGTACGGGTCCGTTTAAATTTGAAAGCTGGAAGCGCAACGATACCATTACTCTCGTGAAAAACGAAGATTATCGCAAAGACGGCGAGCCGAAAGTCGATAAGATGATTTTCAAAGTCATTGAGGATAACTCTGCCCGCTTAAATGCCCTTATTAAAGGGGAAGTAGATTTAATTGACGGTTTGAATCCAAGCGATGCTGAAAAAGTAAAGAGTGATAAAAACCTGCAGTTATTCGAAAGACCATCTCTAAACGTAGGTTATCTTGGCTTTAATGTAGAGAAAGAGCCGTTCAACAATCCAAAAGTACGTCAGGCTATCAGCCATGCTGTCAATAAAGAGGCTTTAATCAAAAACTTCTATGAAGGCACAGCTGAACCAGCTAAAAATCCAATGCCGCCAACTCTTAACGGCTATAACGATGAAGTGAAAGATTATGAATTTGATCTTGAAAAAGCAAAGAAATTGTTAGCAGAAGCTGGCTACAAAGATGGCTTTAAAGTAGATTTATGGGCAATGCCAGTGCCGCGTCCATACATGCCGAATGGACAAAAAGTGGCGGAAGCTCTGCAAGCTGACTTTGAGAAAATTGGTGTAAAAGCAAACATTGTCACAATGGAATGGGCAACTTATCTTGAAAAGGTACAGGCTGGTGAATCTTCACTGTTCATGCTTGGCTGGACAGGTGATAACGGGGATGCTGACAACTTCCTCTACACACTCCTTGATAAAGATGCGATCGGTTCTAATAACTATTCCCGCTATGCAAATGAAGAAGTTCATAAGCTTCTACTAGATGCGCAAGCGGAAACAGATGAAGCAAAGCGTGCAGAATTGTATAAAAAAGCGCAAGAAATCATCCATGAAGACGCTCCTTGGGTGCCATTAGCTCACTCCACTCCATTGTTGGCAGGAAAAAGTACAATTGAAGGCTTTTTCCCACATCCAACAGGTTCACAACCAATGGGGGATGTATCGATTAAATGAGAAAAGGAGGGGGAGCGATCAAGCTCCTCCTCTATTTTTCGACGAAAGGAAACAAGAATTAATTACTGAAAGCAGGTGAGGGCATCATGTTTGCTTATACAATTCGGCGTTTATCCATGCTGATTCCGGTTCTATTAGGAATGACGTTGATTGTTTTTTCCCTTATACACGCTATTCCTGGCAGCCCGGCGCAAATTCTGCTAGGGCAGCAAGCATCACCGGAAGCGGTAGCCGCTCTGACGAAAGAAATGGGGCTGGATCGGCCATTATACATTCAGTTTATCGATTATTTAAAAAATCTTATCACGGGTGATCTCGGAGAATCATTTAGAACGAGAAGTCCGATCAGTGAAGAAATTTGGCCTTATCTAGCTGCTACGATCGAGCTCGCTTTGTTCGCTATGATTATTGCCGTTATTGTCGGTGTTAATGCTGGTATTATCTCTGCATGGTTTCAAAACTCATGGTTTGACTATTTATTAATGGTATTAGCTTTAGTTGGTGTATCCATGCCGATCTTTTGGCTTGGGTTAATGGAGCAGTATGTCTTTTCTATAAAGCTTGATTTATTGCCAACGACAGGACGAGATAATATTCGTGATCCCGTCACAGCCATTACTCACTTATATTTGATGGACACACTTTTGCAGGGGCGTGTTGATCAGTTCTTCGAGGTGATTAGGCATTTAATTTTACCTGGTGTCGCCTTAGCCACCATTCCAATGGCTATTATTGCGAGGATTACCCGTTCTAGTATGCTGGAGGTTATGCGTTCCGACTACATTCGGACAGCAAGAGCAAAAGGAATGAGTATGTTGAAGGTCGTATACAAACATTCTTTGCGAAATGCATTTATTCCTATTTTAACGATTATCGGTTTACAGACGGGACTGCTGTTGGGCGGTGCCATCTTAACGGAAACGATTTTTGGATGGCCGGGAATTGGCAACTACATTTATTCCGCGATTCAGTTTCGTGATTACCCCGTTATTCAGTCAGGGATCTTAGTCGTTGCTGCTATCTTTGTTTGCATTAACCTCATAGTTGATTTGTTATATGCCACAATTGATCCGAGGATTAAATACCGTTAAAGGAGGACGTGTATATGTCAGAAATTGTAGAACAGACTCAGTTGCCTCCGTCTGGACCTGAAGTGAACGTAAACCAGGAAGAAAAAACGGTTTCACCGTGGGTTGATGTCTGGCGGAGGTTTCGAAAAAACAAGGCAGCTTTATTCGGTGCGGTTCTTGTTTCCTTTTTCATTTTGTTGGCGATCTTAGCTGATTTAATTGCTCCTTATGGGTTTAAAGAAACAGCATTGGAGAACAAGCATTTGCCGCCTTCTTCAGACCACTGGTTTGGAACGGATGAATTTGGCCGTGACATTTTTAGCCGTGTCGTGTACGGGGCTCGTATCTCTTTATGGGTAGGGTTTATTTCCGTGGCTGGTTCTGTCATTGTTGGATCAAGCCTTGGGATTATTGCTGGTTATTATGGCAGATGGATAGACACTATTATTTCTCGGCTGTTTGATATCTTGCTTGCTTTTCCAAGTATTTTGCTTGCTATCGCGGTTGTGGCAATGCTTGGCCCATCTTTACAAAACGCCTTAATTGCGATTGCTATCATTAACGTGCCGACATTCGGCCGGCTTGTCCGCTCTAAAGTGCTGACCGTTAAAGAAGAAGAATATATTACAGCAGCGAAAGCGATTGGAATGAAAGACAGCCGGATTTTGCTTCATCATGTTTTGCCGAACAGCCTTGCTCCTATTATTGTTCAAGGAACGCTGGCGATTGCAACAGCGATTATTGAAGCAGCGGCTCTCGGGTTCCTCGGTATGGGAGCCCAGCCGCCGACACCGGAGTGGGGAAAAATGTTAGCGGATTCAAAAGACTTTATTATGCAGGCGCCATGGACCGTGTTTTTCCCAGGTATTGCGATTATGCTAACGGTCTTAGGATTTAACTTAATGGGTGACGGGCTTCGTGATGCCCTCGATCCACGTATGAAAAATTAAATGAAAAACCCAGCTGCCACAAACAGCTGGGTTTTATTCGTCTTCTTCAAATTCAGGAAGCTTATCATCTGGGTGAAACTTTGAAAAGCTTGTAATGAGCTGGTCCAAGTGCTCCAGATTTTCTCCATATTCTAAAACAGAGGAAAGGAGATGGAGCAGATGGACAGAAAAATTATCTTCCTCAGAGGTGCTTGATTTTATTTCAGCGGTAAACAAAGACATGAATTGTTCCCGGTCTACCCCCAATTCAAAGACGTCCTCTATCTCGACCGTTGTCTTTACTTTGCCAACGAATCGCAAAAGCAAATGTTCGTGGTAGCTCATTAGCGAATCAAGATAATCGACGAGCGTCTTTTGTAAATCCGGAGTTAAAAGAGAGATGTCATTTTCAAATTGATTCATCCTTCTCAGGATATCGTAGCTTCTGCGAGTAGCTAAAATCATTTTGCGATATAGAACCATTTTTCGTTTTTTAGAAGTGAGATTGCGTTTCAGTGTTCCGCGATCCTCTTTATACATTAAATAGAAATTATCAATGGTGATGAGCCGTTCACGGATTTTACTAATATCCTTTTTCAGAACGTGGTAATCTGTTCCGGTCCGCAAGCTTAGACGAATCCATTTTAATGTATCCTCGGTTACGTGGTTAATCTGGCTAAAGAGCTTTGTTTCGTATTTGGGAGGGAGAAAAATTAAGTTAACAGCAGAAGCGGCTAATACCCCAATCATAATGGTTACAAAGCGAATCAAAGAGAATTGAACAAAGTGCTCATTCTGCAGCTCCATAATCACCATTAACGTAACGAGTGCCAGGCCGATGGATTTTTCTAGATGCAGCTTTACCATGATGATTAAGGCAACAATCGCTGCCAGCCCCACAAATACAATGTGATTACCGAATAAAAGAACGAACGAAATGCCGATCGCAGCTCCTATGATATTTGCCTGCACTTGTTGAATTAAAGTTAAATAAGAACGATAAATAGTAGGCTGAATGGCAAACACTGCCGAAATGCCTGCGAAAACCGGGGAAGGCAGGCCTAATAGCGTCGATACAAATAGCGCTAGAACAATCGCAATGCCCGTTTTAAAAATTCGTGCACCCAGCTTCATAAATAAAATGATTCCTTTCTCAGATAAGTGTATTAGGTGAAGATTATATCACTTAACGCAATTGAGAAAAAGCAAAATCTACTGCTTGTAACGTTTTCTCGACATCTTCATCTGTATGCTCCGTTGTTAAAAACCATGCTTCATATTTAGAAGGGGCAAGATGAATGCCTTGAGAAAGCATTAATTTAAAGAAACGGCCAAACATTTCTCCATCTGTTGCTTCTGCTTGCTCATAATTAACGACCTTTTCAGTCGTAAAATAAATGGTTAAAGCGCCTTTTAAACGGTTGATCGTAATCGGAGTACCATACTTTTTAGCCGATGCTAAAATTCCTTCCTCAAGGATAGCGCCAAGACGGTCTAATTCCTCGTATACTCCTTCTTTTTGCAGCACTTCAAGGCAAGCAATCCCTGCAAGCATGGAGGCAGGATTACCGGCCATTGTGCCTGCTTGGTAGGCAGGCCCGAGTGGCGCTACTTCTTCCATGATTTCTTTACGGCCGCCATAAGCGCCGATCGGTAAGCCGCCGCCGATAATTTTTCCCATAGCTGTTAAATCAGGCGTGATGTTCAATAAATTTTGAGCGCCTCCGTACATAAAGCGGAATCCAGTAATGACCTCATCAAAGATAAGCAAAGCACCGGCTTCGTGTGTGAGCTGTTTTACTTCCTCTAAGAAGCCTGGCTGCGGTTCAACGATACCAAAGTTGCCGACAATCGGTTCGATTAAGACGGCCGCAATTTCTTCTCCCCATTTTTCCAATGCTTCTTTTAACGGTTCTGTTTCATTAAACGGTACAGTAATGACTTCTTGAGCAATACTTTTTGGTACACCGGCAGAATCAGGAGTACCCAATGTGGAAGGGCCAGAACCTGCAGCTACTAATACTAAATCAGAATGCCCATGATAGCAGCCGGCGAATTTAATAATTTTGTCGCGTCCAGTATAAGCACGAGCCACACGAATAGTTGTCATGACGGCTTCTGTTCCGCTGTTGACAAAGCGAACCTTATCCATGCTTGGGACGGCTTCTTTTAACATTTTGGCAAATGTGACTTCATAAGGTGTTGGGGTGCCATACAGCACTCCATTTTCAGCTGCTTTCTTGATGGCTTCCGTAATGTGAGGATGAGCGTGACCGGTAATAATTGGACCGTAAGCCGCCAAGTAATCGATATATTGATTACCATCAACATCCCAGAAATAAGCTCCTTTACCTCTTTCCATAGCGACAGGAGAACCGCCGCCAACTGCTTTATAAGAGCGCGAAGGACTGTTAACCCCTCCGACAATATGTTTCAGTGCTTCCTCGTGAAGCTGTTCAGAATTCGTGTGTTGCATGAATAGCCCTCCTTGATGATAGATACATATCCATTTTAGACTTGCCCTGGTATTTAGGCAATGAAAGTCCGCTAATCATAAATAGATTATTTCCCACGTATATATGAAGAAAAGCGCGGACAGGGGGAGGCGGGAAAATGACTGGTGTTGTGTTTAGTGCGGTAGTTATTTGCTTAACGATGAGCATAAAAGGCATGTTTATCCCTGGACAGCCTCGTCACCGCTACTTGTCCTTGCACTATTTTTTATATTTTGGATGCCTGTATTTAACGGTTATGATAGGCTTTGCCCTGATTTATACTTTGCTGGAGATCAAAGGACATGCCATTTGGGCCGAGGAAGTGCATAGTCCGTTTTCTTTTTTGGACAGGTTCTTTACTTCCTTATATTTTAGCGGCATTACGCTTTTTTCTGTTGGCTACGGTGATATCGTGCCCGAGGGGGCAGGAAGGTGGGTAGCTCTCGTAGAAGCATGGATTGGCTACACTATTCCGACTGCTTTCGTTGTGCGGACGATGTTAGAGAAAGAGTCAACGTAATTTAGGACATTGATAAACGTTCGCTTTCTTCGTTGCCCGTGACTCTGATATTCACTCCACTCTTCTTCAGGTTTTGCGCCTAGAAAGGCAAACGCTTTTAACTAGCCTAACGATATATAAAGGGGCTTTATGTACAATCTTAATTATTTATTTGCCATATTTTTTCTCATCCGCTACGCTAGTAATAAGATAATTCAGACGAATGTATCTCGTTATTATCTTATTTAAAGTAAAGGAGAGAGGAAAATGACTGTAAAGATAGGAGAAGCAGCTCCAGATTTTCAACTAACAGCAAACAATGGAGAAAAAGTAGGGTTGTCTGATTACAAAGGCAAAAATGTGGTACTTTATTTTTATCCGAAAGATATGACGCCAGGCTGTACGACACAAGCGTGCGATTTTCGTGACAAGCATGATCAATTTAGTGATTTGAACACAGTAATTTTAGGTGTGAGCACGGATCCGGTTGCCCGCCATGAAAAGTTTATTGATAAATATGATTTACCGTTTTTGTTACTTGCTGATGAAGACCATAAAGTGTGTGAGCTATATGACGTTTGGAAGCTGAAAAAGAACTTTGGCAAGGAATATATGGGGATTGAACGCTCCACTTTTGTGATTAATACAGAAGGGAAGCTTGCTCAAGAGTGGAGAAAAGTAAAAGTAGCAGGCCACGTGGAAGAAGCACTCCAATTTATTAAAGAAAATTTATCATAAGAAGCAGGGAGGGAGAAAGTTGAAGATTTTATTTACTTTTCGTCCTCCACGGACATGGCAAGATCAATTAAGCACGGCTTTTCCTGAAGAAACGTTCAGCTATTACAAGTCTATCGAGGAAGCGGAAGGTTTAGCGGAAGCAGAAGTCATTGTGACGTTCGGAGAGGACTTGACGAAAGAGCATATTGATCACTGCCCGAAACTGAAATGGATTATGGTTGCCTCTGCAGGTATGGAGAAAATGCCTTTTGAATCCATTCAACAAAGAGGCATCTTAGTCACAAATGCAAGAGGCATACATAAAATCCCGATGGCTGAGTTTACGATAGGGTACATGCTAAACCATGTAAAACGGTTCCCTGAATTGCTTGATCTTCAAGAGCAAAGAACATGGAACAAGCGTCTGTCGATCGGAGAGTTAGCGGGCAAGCATTTGCTCATGCTGGGAACAGGAGCAATCGGTACAGAGATTGCCCGGCTTGCTAAAGCTTTTCGAATGGAGACGACCGGTGTCAATCGCAGCGGCCATGAAAATGCCTATTTTGATCGCATCTACACGATGGACAAGTTGTCTACGCTTCTCCCGCAGGCAGATTTTATCGTGTCTATTCTGCCGAGTACAGAAGAAACTAGACATTTGCTAAAGAAAGAGGATTTTGAAGCAATGAAAGGAACCGCTGCCTTTATTAATATTGGCCGAGGGGACTTGCTCGAGGAAGAGGTCTTGATGGAGGCGTTGAAAAACAACGAAATCGCTCATGCTTACCTAGACGTTTTTGTGGAAGAACCGCTTCCTGACAATCATCCGCTGTGGAGTCAAGAGAACGTAACGATTACACCTCATATTTCAAGTGTGACGAGTGAATACGTGCCGCGCGCTCTGAGAATATTTATGCACAATCTGGAAATATATAAACAAAATGGCACGGATTATGAGAATAAAGTCGATCCGCAAAAGGGATATTAATAAGATAAAACTTTGTTTTCCTGTGTTTATTTTCATGCTTCCAGGCTGATTGGAACGTTTGTCTTTTAGTATGCGAGACCTGATGAAAAGCAGGGGTCACCTTAAAGAGTGCGTACCGCAAACAGGTGAGCAGTAAAAAAAGCGGGCGCTTGGCAGCAGCCTGGAACGTTTAGAGTCAAATGTCCTATAAAGTCCTCTTTTTTATTGACAAAGCATAGAAAGAATTAGTACACTATTTATAAAGATTATAATATAATAATACCTTTTAGAAAGAAAAGAGGTGCATGACGGTGTCTCATGAGCATAATCATCTACAGGAAGCATTGGATACATTGAAAGCGACCGGAGTCCGTATTACTCCTCAGCGTCATGCGATACTTGAATTTTTAATTCAATCTATGACCCACCCAACAGCAGACGATATATACAAAGCGCTTGAAGGGAAATTTCCTAATATGAGCGTAGCAACAGTCTACAATAATCTACGTGTATTCCGTGAAGTCGGTTTAGTAAAAGAGCTTACGTATGGAGATGCGTCAAGCCGCTTCGACTTCGTGACGACGGATCATTATCATGTGATTTGTGAAGAATGCGGGAAGATTGTTGATTTTCATTACCCGGGCCTGGATGAAGTAGAACAACTGGCATCGCATGTGACAGGGTTTAAAGTTAGCCATCATCGGATGGAGGTATACGGCACGTGTCCGGATTGTACGACAAGCAAGGAAGTTCATTAAAAAAGAATTGTTCGTCAAACGAACAATTCTTTTTTATTTATTCTTTCGATTGTAACCTTCGTCAAATTCCTTGCCTTCTAAACTTTGGTCTAGTGTAAGAGGTTCTTTGCAATGCATACACATATCTACTCGGCCAAGCATTTTTGTCGGCTTGCCACAACTAGGACAAACAACTTGAACCGCTTTCGTTGATAGCATGCCAATCCAAAAATAAACGACTGTACTAGCGATAATAGACAATAAACCAAGCAGCATAAATAGCGTCATCCAAAAAGGAGATTGTCTAAAGAAGATCCCTGCATACATAATAATAAAGCCAATAAAAATTAAACTAAGAGCGAATGTACGTATCCGGTTAATTTTACTTGAGTAACTTTTAGCCATTTTCTTTAACCTCCTAAAAATAAACTATATCATATTTATAAATAGGGAAGCAGTAGAATATCGTAAATTTAAAAGTTTTAGAGGGATTCATTCTTCTTTGTCGAAATAATGGGGATAGTACAGAGATAGAACAAACCTGCGTTTGGAGGAATTACTATGGAGGATATCCTTCGTCCGCTTTACCAAGAACGGACAAGCCAACAGAATACAATCGGCGTTATTGTAGTAGAAAAAAAAGAAAACGAACCATCCTTTACGGAGAACTTTGATGTGATTTTGCTGATTATGGTAAAAGAAGCTGAAACGCCCGTTTTCGTAAAGCACTATATATATGAGAATAAGAAAGCGGCGCTCTATATAGTAACAGAGTCACAATTAGAAGAATGGATGCTGCTTGGTAACAATAGAAAGTTTATTGAATGGCTTTATCACGGCAAGGTCTTGTTTGACCGAAATGAATATGTGTATAAAGTAAAACAAGAAATGAGGGAGTTTCCTTTTTTTGGTCGGAAAATTAAAATGGCCATAGAGTTTTCGAAGTTAATTAGAAGATGGACATACGGAAGAGACTTTTTTAGGAATGGCCAGCATTTAGATGCCTATAACCATGTCATGCATTCGCTGCATCATCTTGCCCGCCTTGCTGTTATTGAAAATGGGTTTTATCCTGAGGTGACCGTTTGGCTGCAGGTGAAGCAGATGGAACCAGAGATTTATAAATTATATGAAGAGTTATTAACGAGCGATGAAGAGTTAGAAAAGCGCCTAGAGCTTCTTTTCATTGCTATTGATTTTTTAATTCATTCGAAAACAGAAAATGGGGCAGCTCATTTACTTTCCATACTAAAGGAAAAAGAATCGTGGGCATTCCAAGATCTCTTAAACCATCCGGAGATTAACTACTATGCAGTAGATTTGAGCGGCTTATTAGAATATTTGGTTGGTAAGTCATTTGTTGAAGAGCAGAAGGTAGAGACGAAAGGACATGGCATTTACCATAGACACTATCGTTTAATGAAAGAATAAATTTTTTTAAAAAAGTGTTGACGGCTTTTAATAATCTTGGTATATTAATAAGCGTCGCTGATGACGACAAAACAACAGCGACGCACAATCACTTGAAAAAGTTTAAAAAAAGCTTTGACAAGAAAGAGAAAAGATGGTATATTAAAAAGGTCGCTGTTGAAACGGCGGTTGATGAAATTGATCTTTGAAAACTGAACAAAATACATGCCAGTAAGTTAATTCTTATTTTTAATTATGAGCAAGTCAAACAATCTTTTTGGAGAGTTTGATCCTGGCTCAGGA
>NZ_LFZU01000001.1:685286-1015766 GCF_001183975.1 Bacillus sp. FJAT-27231
AGTAACGGAGGCGCCCAAAGGTTCCCTCAGAATGGTTGGAAATCATTCGCAGAGTGTAAAGGCACAAGGGAGCTTGACTGCGAGACCTACAAGTCGAGCAGGGACGAAAGTCGGGCTTAGTGATCCGGTGGTTCCGCATGGAAGGGCCATCGCTCAACGGATAAAAGCTACCCCGGGGATAACAGGCTTATCTCCCCCAAGAGTCCACATCGACGGGGAGGTTTGGCACCTCGATGTCGGCTCATCGCATCCTGGGGCTGTAGTCGGTCCCAAGGGTTGGGCTGTTCGCCCATTAAAGCGGTACGCGAGCTGGGTTCAGAACGTCGTGAGACAGTTCGGTCCCTATCCGTCGCGGGCGCAGGAAATTTGAGAGGAGCTGTCCTTAGTACGAGAGGACCGGGATGGACGCACCGCTGGTGTACCAGTTGTCTTGCCAAAGGCATCGCTGGGTAGCTATGTGCGGACGGGATAAGTGCTGAAAGCATCTAAGCATGAAGCCCCCCTCAAGATGAGATTTCCCATAGCGCAAGCTAGTAAGATCCCTGAAAGATGATCAGGTAGATAGGTTCGAGGTGGAAGCGTGGCGACACGTGGAGCTGACGAATACTAATCGATCGAGGACTTAACCAAGAACTAAACGCCGCACGGCGTAAAAGCAATAAACTATGGCATGGTATTGCCGGTTACTGAAACATATTATCCAGTTTTGAAAGAACAAAAAAAGCTTGCCAAACAAGAATTTTTTGTTATAATAGTAAATGTCTTAAATAGTCTGGTGGCGATAGCGAAGAGGTCACACCCGTTCCCATCCCGAACACGGAAGTTAAGCTCTTCAGCGCCGATGGTAGTGAGGGGCTTCCCCTTGTAAGAGTAGGACGTTGCCAGGCGAGCAAAAGACGCTTATCATTTCTTCCGGCGTTTCAGCTGAACATCAATTATTCCGCAGTAGCTCAGTGGTAGAGCAATCGGCTGTTAACCGATCGGTCGCAAGTTCGAATCTTGCCTGCGGAGCCATACATGGAGAGCTGTCCGAGCTGGCCGAAGGAGCACGATTGGAAATCGTGTAGACGGTTACCGCTGTCTCAAGGGTTCGAATCCCTTGCTCTCCGCCATTTTCATACAGCTTAAAAAATATGGCCCCTTGGTCAAGCGGTTAAGACACCGCCCTTTCACGGCGGTAACACGGGTTCGAATCCCGTAGGGGTCACCATACATACGGAGGATTAGCTCAGCTGGGAGAGCACCTGCCTTACAAGCAGGGGGTCGGCGGTTCGAACCCGTCATCCTCCACCATAACATCGACGCGGGGTGGAGCAGCCCGGTAGCTCGTCGGGCTCATAACCCGAAGGTCGCAGGTTCAAATCCTGCCCCCGCAATTATAATGGTCCGGTAGTTCAGTTGGTTAGAATGCCTGCCTGTCACGCAGGAGGTCGCGGGTTCGAGTCCCGTCCGGACCGCCATTTTTACATAAACATTCATGTTGGCTCAGTAGCTCAGTCGGTAGAGCAATGGACTGAAAATCCATGTGTCGGCGGTTCGATTCCGTCCTGAGCCACCACTGTTTGCCGGTGTAGCTCAATTGGTAGAGCAACTGACTTGTAATCAGTAGGTTGGGGGTTCAAGTCCTCTTGCCGGCACCATTTTCTCAACAGTATATATTCATGGAGGGGTAGCGAAGTGGCTAAACGCGGCGGACTGTAAATCCGCTCCCTCAGGGTTCGGCGGTTCGAATCCGTCCCCCTCCACCAGTTTTATAGGGGCATAGTTTAACGGTAGAACAGAGGTCTCCAAAACCTCCAGTGTGGGTTCGATTCCTACTGCCCCTGCCAATTTAAATTAAATACTATTATGGCGGTCGTGGCGAAGTGGTTAACGCATCGGATTGTGGCTCCGACACTCGGGGGTTCGATTCCCCTCGATCGCCCCATAAATTATATTACTAATGGGCTATAGCCAAGCGGTAAGGCAACGGACTTTGACTCCGTCACTCGTTGGTTCGAATCCAGCTAGCCCAGTACGCGGAAGTAGTTCAGTGGTAGAACACCACCTTGCCAAGGTGGGGGTCGCGGGTTCGAATCCCGTCTTCCGCTCCATTTATGTTGGCGGCATAGCCAAGTGGTAAGGCAGAGGTCTGCAAAACCTTTATCACCGGTTCAAATCCGGTTGCCGCCTCCAATTTTATGCCGGTGTGGCGGAATTGGCAGACGCGCACGACTCAAAATCGTGTTCCGTGAGGAGTGTCGGTTCGACCCCGACCACCGGTATTAACAAACTAGTAAAACTAAGGCTTCAACAGCGATGTTGAAGCCTTTTTTTGCGTTCTTTTAACACGACAAGATTAATCCAAAATCGTGTGCACAGGGAGGTTGTTGTGAAGAAAAGAATTATCAATGAAAATTTACGAGCTTATCTTCGGACCTATCATTCTTGAAAACACGTTGTATAAGTGTTGGGTAAAAAGAGGAGAAATGGATCTTTCGGAAAAAATTAATCAAAAATAATAATTCTCCTTTATATAAATGGTTAGAGTAAATGCCTAATTTTATATGACACAGAAGGCTTCAGAATGCTCTATAAGGAAGTTAAAATACTTTTTAAATAAACATTCATCTAATCAGGCAAGATCATTAAAGGCATGGATAACGAGGAACGTTGAAAGTTGCTTAATGGAATGCAGGACACTTATTTTAATATGAAATATGAAAAAGAAGAACTAGACCTTGATTATGAATTGGTTTAATCATCCCCACGATAACCCTGTTATGGATACTAAATCCATGATAATATATAGTAATGGTGAATTTATCCAAATACTTTAGAGAACAATTTAGGGATTTGCTAAGTAATGAAGTAATATCTGTGTTTGTGAAGAAGAATCTATAAATTTCTAACAGAATATTTTAGGGGAGTCAACATGAATAAAAAACTTTTAGCCATCATAGTTATCACAATTTCTATGATAATACTCGTTGGTTTAGCGTCGTTATTAATAGTCCAAAAATCATCACCCAAAGAAAAAGAAACTAAAGAAGAAGTATCAAAGGAAGATCAAACAAAGGTAATTGGCGGAGTGGAGAATAAAATAGAAGTTAAGAAGAATCCAACACAAGACGAAATAGTCTCTATTATGCACAAAATGACTCACCAAAAGGTTATTGCTAGAGATAAATGGGGAGCTATTGAAATGACTCCGGCGAACATTGACAAAGTATACGAAGTTATTAAACCCAGTAAATTTAAGGATAAAGAAGATCTTCTATTAATAACTGAAAAATGGAAACAAGGAGACTTTAGTGAAGTCGATAAGGATCACAACTTTTTCTGGAAGCTTCAAAATGGAAATATCGGAAAAGCGTTTGGAGTAGTTAGCGAAGAAGAGGAAATGCAGTTTATTAAAAACAATTTTAGAAATAATAAATCTGTAGAGAAATAGGTCTTCATTTATGAAGGCTTTTTGTTTTGCTCTGAAGTTCTTTAAAAGCTTAAATGCCCGATAAAACAGTGTTTGTGAGAGAGCCATACGTGCAGCGAGATTTAGTGTGGTGAGATTATATTACCGCCGCAAATATAAACTAGATTTTTTCTCTCCTTGCTTTACACTTTAAACAGGTGTGGATATAAAGATTCTGTAAGATAAAATAATTTATAGAGGTTTCTATTATGAATCAAAATAAGCTTCGGACTTACCATTTGATTATGTAATGATCATTCTTAGGATCGCTAAGCTGGCAGTTCACTAACTTGACGATTGCTGATCATTTTCTAGAAATTTGCATGATTGAAATTTTCCTGAAAGGGAATTTAATGAGTACATCATGTAAAGGAGATAATCGCTCATGGAAAAACGAATCATAGGTGTTTATGAAACTGAAAAACAGGCACAGAATGCGGTAGAGAATTTACAGAGGAAGGGCTACAACCTTGAGCAAATCTCTATTGTGGCAAAAAATATAGAAGGATTGGAATCGAATGGTGAGCAAGTGGAACTTAAAGAAACGGAAGGAATGATGGCAGGGGCAACGGCTGGTGGAATAATTGGATTGGCTGGTTTTTTTGTCGGGATGAGTGCTTTAGCACTCCCTGGCATCGGTCCCATTATAGCGGCAGGCCCGTTATTGTTAACCCTGGGTGGAGCGGTATCTGGTGCTGTTGCCAAAGCTGGCGATTTAAACGGTGCCTTACAGGAGATAGGATTAGAGGAAGAAGAAGCTCGTCGGTATGAAGAGGATGTAAAGAAAGGGAAAATCCTTGTCGTCGCTGTAGAATAATTCCGAAATAAAGGATGCTTAAGATGACTGAGTGGGCTATAGAGTGGTCTATTATTGAAGTGAATGCGCCTATTTTGCAGTTATATAGCTTAAGAGCAAGGATGTTATGATTCGCAAGACAGTGCGTCAGGACTTCGACAAATAAGGTTCCTTTTTGTCAAGAAGATTCAGGAGGAGCTGGATTTTAGCTAAGGGCGTTAAGTAAACAAAACGAGTGTGTCTGCCGGCTCTCCATTTTTTATTTTGTATATGTGGAAGCTTTCATGTGTCCAAATGTCATTGTTATTGGGAATAAGGCTCAAATTTAATAAATGGGGTAACGCTTGCCTTGAAATCTTCATACTATATATCAGATGCGAGGCAGCACCTGGCGTCTGATTGGACTAAACATTTGCAGTCAGGACGGGCTTTCGCAGCCAGTCCTTTTTCTAAGAAATTTTAGACTGAAAAACACATTAGAGAAAAAAACAAGGAGCAACCGCCAAGTTGCTCCTTGTTTAGGGTTATTGGATTGCTTCTTTAATTTGTTTGATGTAGAAGAAGCGGACGATAAGGTAGTAAATGATTTGAATGACGAGAAAGCTCGTCAGTACCATTGCGGATTCTGTTACTAGATTGTAGCTGAACATCCGCGATAGGGAGGTCAGGGCGACAGCGCCATGGATGAGTGCGACCATCATTGGTGCAAAAAACAGCAAGGCTGTTTGGCGGTTGACGATCTTTTTCATTTCTGGTACGGTCAAGCCCATTTTAGCAATGGCTTGGAATTTTATTTTATCTTCAGACAGGTCCGTAAAAAGGCGGAAATAGAGAAAGCTTCCGGCTGATACGAAAAAGACGATGCCGATAAACAACCCGATAAAGAGAATAGGACCATAGCCTTTTTCAATTTCATAGATAATAAAATCAATTGAAAAAAAGGTTCCAGGTTCATAATGTTCTTGTAAAACTTCTCCCGTTTTGCGCAATTGTTCTGAAGTGTTTTTGTTTGACGCATACCAGACGACCTCCTGCTCTGTTTTTACAGGTTTCGGCAGTTGGTTATATATGTGATCACTCACAATATAGTAGTTCTCAAAATTTGGATAGGCGTCAGCCTCTACCATCTCGCTTGGCTTGATTTCTTTTCCGGTAGTAAGCGTGATGGTCTGTTTCAGCAGATTGTCATCTTGGTTACTCTGATCAAGATTCGCAATGCTTTTTTTAGCCACGACGGCTTCTCCTTCCTTGAGGTCGAGCTGCGGTTTGCCAAGCAGCTGTGCTGCTTTATTATAATCGCCAGCCTTTAAAACGAGTATGGTATTAGGTTGGCCGTTCATTGGAACATAAATCTTCGTTATGTTCAGCCGCTCTGCATCGATTCCATTACGGTCAATGGTGTTTTGGGCGTATTGTACATTTTTCTCGATGTTTTTTGTATTCTCATAAGGATGGTAACTGTACGTAAACGGGTTTGCTTGGACGATGCCTTTCGTTAAATAGGAATGCGTTCCATACAAAGCGCCGATTGCGCTGAAGGCAACGGTTGAGATAATGGCGACCATAAAAAAGGCGCGCGCATTATCCTTCATCCGGAAGGACAGGTCTGAAAATAAGATCATATTCGTATTGCGCCAGAAGAGAGCTTTGTTTCGTTTCATACGGCGAATCATAAAGACATTTAACTGGCTGAATAGCAGGTAGGTGCCAATCACTACGACAACCACAACTGGTATCATCGCCATCATGACTGCCATTCCTTTTACATAAAGTGCTGTTCCATATCCACCCACTAGTAAAAGTACAGCGAGAATAGATAACAGGACAGAAGCTTTTGGTTCATCCTTTGGTTTCTTGTCCCCTTTAATCAAGTCAACCAGCTTATGAGTGCGGAGAATAAAGGAAACAAAAAATGAGATAAACAAAAACAAAATAATAAAGGAAATAAACGTAATAAGCATGGCTAAAAATGGCCAATAAAAATGGAGATTTTCCTCAAGGATCAGGACATTTTCAGCCAAAAGCAAAATGAGCTTAGCAAAGACAAGTCCGAGCAGGATGCCGCTTATAGTGGCGAATAATCCGATCAACATGTTTTCCATAAAAACCATCAGCCGGATTTGCCGAGTGCTCATTCCCTGCATCATCAGCAAACCGAATTCTTTTTTTCGAGACTGTAAGAAGGCACTCATGGAATATAGAACAAAAAAGAAAGAGAATACGTAGATGATGCCACCGGCCACAGCTAGGCCGAACATCGCATTTTTATTCATGTCGCTATCTTGGAATGACGGGTGAAAAGCAAAGATGGCAAAGGTAAAGAAAACCATAACTGTGAACAGGCTGCTCAGAAAATAAGCCGCATACAGCCGCTTGTTGCGGAGGACGTTGTTAAACGCGAACTGACGAAAAGTCATGGTCATTCCCCCCAAGCAAGGAAAGTGTGTCGATGATTTGTTGGAAGAAGCCTTTTTGGCTGTCTCCACGATAAATCTCCGAATAAAGCTTACCATCACGGATAAAGACGACGCGGTCAGCATAGCTTGCTGCCTGTGCTTCATGTGTGACGAGGAGTGTGGTCATCTTGTCGTTTTTATTCAAAGAGGCCAAGAGCTCCATTACGTCCTTAGATGCTTTAGAATCAAGATTGCCTGTTGGTTCATCGGCAAGCAAAAGCTTCGGATTGTGAATGATAGCCCGGGCAACTGCTGCCCGCTGCGCCTGTCCTCCCGAGATTTCAAAAGTTCGTTTATTCATAATGCCTGCAATGCCTAGCTTTTCAGCTACAGCCTTTGCTTTGTCTTTCATTTCCTTGACGCTTTTGCCGTCGAGCGTAAGCGGCAGCACGATATTTTCTTCCACTGTGAGCGTATGAAGAAGATTGAAGTCTTGAAATACAAAACCAAGCTCTCTGCGGCGGAACTTAGCCAGCTCATTCTTTTTCAGCCGGTGCGGGTTCTGCCCGTTAATCGTAATTTCTCCAGTCGTCGGTTCATCAATAGTGGCGACCATGTTTAATAGAGTTGTTTTTCCGCTGCCAGATGGTCCCATAATGGAAACAAACTCACCATCTTCTATACGCAAATCAATGTCGGTTAGAGCACGGTATGCCACTTTTCCTTCATACACTTTTCCGACTCTTTTTACTTCAAGCATGCTTATTTCTCCTCTCGCATTTGTATTGATGCCAGTGTAACGCATGGTGCCAGAGGGGGCTATCGAACTTTCTTTCACTTTTCTTACATCGGTGTAAGGTTTTGTGAAGGGCTGAAGACAATGCGAAAAATCGATCCTTCGCCGACTTCCGATTCCATCTCCAAATTATGTCCGAGATAATGGCACACCTCGTTTACGAGATACAGCCCCATCCCAGTAGATTCACGGTATTTGCGGCCGTTTGATCCAGTGAAGAATTTGTGGAAAATACGTCTTTGGTCTTCGAGAGGAATGCCGATTCCCTGGTCTTTTATTTCTAATATAGCCGCACCGTTTCTTTCATAAAGTGCAATATCGATAGACGAGCTTTTGCCGGATGAGTATTTCACGGCGTTCTGCACAAGCTGGCCAAGAATAAAAAACAGCCATTTCTCATCTGATTCAACCGTAATGCCGGGGCGTTGCTCATGAAAGCGGGGATAGACCCGGCTGCGGATATAAAAGCGCTTGTTTTCGGCATTGACGGCTTGTACGGTTTTCGATAGTACAACCGGCTTAATTTGAAAATCCTGTTCAATCGTTCGTAAGCGTGCATTATAAAGAACGGTATTGAGGCTATGACGCATCCTCTCTGTCTCTTCACGAATATTCGAAGAATCTGGTTCGTCGAGATTTTGGGCGGTTAGTTCAATCACCGAAAGCGGTGTTTTCATTTGATGCACCCAGCGATCCATGAATTCTAGATGGTCTTCCTGCCGCTTTTCGGCTTGCTGTAAAGCTGTCATATAAAGCTGATACTGCGATTTTAATAGGGCGTCCAGTGCCATGGCAGGTGGAGAAGATCCTGTTTTCTCTAGGGCCTCTTCGGGTGCAAGAATACCGATCTCAAGCCTTTTATAAAACCACCGCCGGCTTATGTAATGATAGAATAGGTAGCCCGTCAGAAAGAACAGACCGACGAAAATGGCATATAGGAAAACGGAAATATGATGATAGCCATCGAGCCAAAAAATAAGAAAAAGAACGGAAAATTGAATAAGCTGAACGAAAATGAGCAGCAAATGTTCACGAAAAAATAATTTCATTTCCCTGCCGGTCCCCACGTTATATTCAGCCGGTAGCCAGCACCACGTACCGTTTCGATTGCCTGTTCAATTCCGAGCTCCTGCAGCTTTTTACGCACACGAGTAACATTAACATTCAGTGTATTTTCATCTACACAAATATGTTCATCCCATAATTTCTCCAGCAAGTCCTCTCTTCCTGCTATACGAGGATAACGATCGATTAAACTTTCAAGAATATCGGATTCTTTTTTTGTTAGTCGCGTTTCCTGTCCGGAAAAATGCAGTTCAAACCGCTCTGGATAAAGCTTCAGTCCTTCTAACTCAAGTACCTGTTCCTGATGTTTAGAGGAATAGGCGCCATAAGCCCGCCGGAGCTGGCTGCGAATCTTAGCTATGACAACATCGGCATGAAACGGTTTTGTAATAAAGTCATCTCCGCCGTTTTCTAAAGCCATTACTTGATCCATTTCTCCTACCCGTGCTGAGATGAAAATAATGGGACAAATAGAAACGAGCCGAATTTGCCGGCACCAATAGTAGCCATCGAACTTAGGCAAATTAATATCTAATAAGACGAGGTCAGGCTTCTCTTTATGAAATTGCTCCATTATATTGTCAAAGTTCTCTATCACGACACCTTGCAGTCCGTATTTTTCAATAAATAGTTTTAAATGTCCAGCAATCTTTGGATCATCCTCAATAATCATAATTTTCTCCATCTCGTTCCTCCTTCAGCCGCCGGTTGCTTTTTCCGGTTGCTTCCAAAATTGATTATAGCATGAAGTTATTCCTGACAATGAGAGCTCCGTCATTTCAGAATGAATACCAAATGCCGAATGAAACAAGATTTCCAGTTTTCAAGAGGAGGAGTTTCTCTAGTGAAAAAGTTTTATTCCCGTTATAGAACAAGTATGATAATCTGGAAATATAAAAATTTTCCAGTTAATCAAGGATAATAAATATATTGCAACCGAGGGCCATCCAAGTTGGGAGAAAGCTTTTTTAGAATAAACGATCATGATGACGCTAGGTGATGAAATGGATATTAAAAAAATTGCTAGTATTTTACTTTCGATTGTAACGATTTTTGCTGTTTTTGGGGGAATCGCGTTAACGATAATGAGTGCAGACGGCCCGGCAGAGAAGGAAGCTCAAAACAAACCGATTCAAACGAAAGAGGAAGCGAAAGTGAACGATGAATTTCTCCAAAGACAAATAAAGGTGAATGGAGAATCAAATACAGAGCTGCCTGCGCTTATTGTGGGAAATGAACCACAGGTTACGGAAATGATGCATCAGATGACTCACCAAAAGGTTGTGGCGGATGAAAAGTGGGGAGCCATTGAAATGACCCCAGATAATATTGCGGCACTGAAGAAACATGTGATGGAAAACGATTTTAAGTCAGAGGCGTTCTTTTTGGAAATATTAGATAGGTGGGAGTCAGGGAATTTCGACAAAGTGGATAAGGATCACAATGCTCTTTGGAGAGCTCAGGAAGGAACGATTGGCATTGCGTATGATTTAATGACAGAATAGCAGGAAAATCGGTTTATTGAAAAAAACTTTAGGAAATAATGGGGGACGGGCAGCTGTTCCTTTCACTTTATTCGAAAAAAATGAAAATCCTCTTGAATTCGACAAATTTTTTGTATATAATAGAATACATGTTATGAATTATACACTTTGCTTGCGGGTGTAGTTTAATGGTAAAACCTCAGCCTTCCAAGCTGATGTCGTGGGTTCGATTCCCATCACCCGCTCTTTTATATTGTTATTAACGCAATGTTTTATTCCTCGCTGGATAAGATGTTGCGTTTTTTAATTTATATGAATGATGGAGTAAATGGTACTTTCTCTGAAAGGAGGAGTAGAAATGGATTATCGCTTATTAAAGCAAGAAATTATTGAGTATAGCCGAGAAATCGGTATAGATAAAATTGGTTTCGCCTCAGCAGCCCCTTTTATTGAGCTGAAAGACCGTCTGCTGCGCCAGCAGGAACTAGGCTATCAATCAGGCTTTGAAGAAAAAGATATCAACAAGCGGGTAGACCCTTCTTTCATTTTTGACGAGCCAAGATCAATCATTGCGATTGCATTAGCTTATCCTTCCAAAATGAAAGAGACAGTGAAAGGAAGGAAAGGGGAAAGAAGAGGGGTTTTTTGCCGTGCTTCATGGGGGGAGGATTATCATACAATCCTTCGCGACCGTTTAGGGAAATTAGAAGCATTTATTGCCGCTAAAGTGCCGGATGCCCGCTTTCGTTCGATGGTGGACACGGGAGAGCTGTCAGATAGAGCAGTAGCTGAACGTGCTGGAATTGGCTGGAGCGGCAAAAATAGCTCCATTATTACACCGGAGTTTGGTTCCTACGTTTATTTAGGAGAGATGATTACGAACTTGCCATTTGAGCCGGATCGCCCAATTGAAAATCGCTGCGGCACGTGTACGAAGTGCTTGGATGCCTGTCCAACAGGGGCCTTAGTTCAAGGGGGACAGCTGAATTCCAAACGCTGTATCGCTTTTTTGACGCAAACCAAGGACTTTATGCCAATAGAGTTTCGTGAAAAACTGGGGAATCGTCTATATGGGTGTGATACGTGCCAAACGGTTTGTCCAGAAAATAAAGGAATGAATTTTCATTTTCATGAAGAAATGGAGCCAGAGCCGGAGACAGTAAAACCGCTGCTTGAACCGTTGTTACAGATGGGCAACAAGGAATTTAAGCAAAGGTTCGGCTATATGTCAGGTTCTTGGAGAGGAAAAAAGCCGATTCAGCGTAACGCTATTATCGCTCTTGCCCATTTTAAAGAAGAAGAAGCACTTCCTTCTTTGATTGATGTGCTGCACAACGATGTTCGTCCCGTCTTGAGAGGAACGGCAGCCTGGGCGATTGCTAAAATCGGTGGAGAAAAAGCTCACCAAGCGCTCGTTTTAGCGATGACAGAAGAAACAGACATGGAAGTAAAAGAAGAAATCGAGAGAGGAATCTCTTCAATGAAGTAACATGAATGGAGACCAGCCTGAATAGATATAGAAAAACGAACCGTTCAGGAGGACCTGTTCATGTATGAAGAGCTTCGACAGGAGATAGAGCGGCGTTTGCAGTCGCTCGTAGATGACAAAGCAGGGAATGAAGAGGAGAAATGGCTAAGAAAGAAAGAACTGTTAGATTCAAGAAATAGTAAAGTTATTAAAGCAAAAGCTTTTGGCCGGGTGCTTTCTCAAGAAGGGGAATGGACGCGTTATCTCGTTCATTTTAAATATTTAATTAAGCAGGACAGCTTTATCTATTTAGAGGAAGAGGCAGAAGAGCGGGCTGCCCGCATAGAAAACGAACAATTAGTGGAAGATAGGGAGACGAAGCGACAGCCGATTTTTTTAGCAGCGGAAACGGAAGAGGCTGAGTTACCTGAGATGTTCGAGGAAAGACGAGCTTTTCATTATGACCGGCTGCAGGCGGTTCAATATGCCGAGCGTTGGTGGAATAGCTATAACCCTGCTTACCGGCAGTTTGCTGTTGATTGTACTAATTTTATTTCCCAATGCCTGCATGCAGGTGGAGCGCCCATGGCAGGCTATCCGGACAGGAGCCGTGGCTGGTGGACCAGGAGTAATAACTGGAGCTATAGCTGGACGGTGGCCCATGCGTTTCGCTGGTTCTTATCTTCATCGAAGACAGGCCTTCGCACTCAAGAAGTAGGAGAGCCGGAACTGCTGCAGCCCGGTGATGTTATCTGCTACGACTTTCAAGGAGATGGCCGGTTCGATCATTCAACGATTGTGACAGCGAAAGACCGGTACGGCATGCCGCTCGTTAATGCCCACACAACGAACAGCCGTATGCGTTACTGGAGTTATGAAGACTCTACTGCCTATACAGATGGCATCAAGTATAAGTTCTTTCAAATTAAAGATCATTCTTCTTAAGTTTTTTTACTAGTGATATAATGAATAGGTTACAGCTTAAATATGAGGTGAATAATTTTGTCTATTAACGTAGTACTTTACCAGCCTGAAATTCCAGCTAATACCGGAAATATTGCTAGAACATGTGCGGCTACTGATACCGTTCTCCATTTAATCCGTCCGCTTGGCTTCTCAACGGACGATAAAATGCTGCGTCGGGCAGGCTTAGATTATTGGCAGTTCGTCACAGTTGTTTATTACGATTCTCTTGAGGAGTTTTTTGAGAAGAACGCCGGTGGAGAATATTATTATTTAACCAAATTTGGTGAGAACAACTACGCCAATTATGACTATAGCAGCCGTGAGAAGGATCATTTTTTTATCTTCGGAAGAGAAACGACGGGGCTGCCAAAGGATCTGATTCATGCAAATAAAGACCGTTGTCTCCGCATTCCTATGAACGACAATGTAAGATCCTTAAATTTATCCAATACTGCTGCTATTTTGGTTTATGAGGCATTACGTCAGCAGAATTTCTTAGAGTTGAAATGATAAAAAGCACTGCAGTCGGACTGCAGTGCTTTTTGCTGTGTAAGAAAATAATGATTTCTTGGCATAGCCTTCGCTTTTCTTATATGATTATGCGCCTGGTTTGTCTTCGTATCCAGCAGTGAAAATTGCGGCAAGGAAGGCAATGATCACACCTAAAATGAGTAAGAAATTCATTTTATGTACTCCTTTCTGAAGAAGTCTTTTCCTGCACACTATTTTTATTATAGCTGAAAGTATTCATAATGAAAACGCCAACTTATTGCAAATTAAGGACAATCCATGATTCCGCTTTTCATTAGCATGTTCAGAGCTGTACGGGCATAGGATTTATTAATCGTTCTCTAATTACGCAAAAGCGGGAGGTCTATATGGATATCTTAAAAAAAATCGAACAATACCGTGAAGAGGAAGAAAAATTAAAGTGGGAAGGCACTTTTGCGGAATACTTGGAAATCGTTAAACAAAAGCCTTGGGTGGCGCAGTCGGCTCATTCCAGAATTTATCATATGATTAAAGACAAAGGGATTGAAAAGGAAAATGGCAATAATAAATATAGTTTCTTTAGCACAGAGCTCTACGGGCTGGAAGAGGCGCTAGAAAGACTCGTAGAAGAGTATTTTCATCCGGCAGCCAAACGGTTAGACGTGCGCAAGCGGATTTTACTGTTAATGGGACCGGTCAGCGGCGGAAAGTCGACACTTGTTGCGATATTGAAAAAAGGAATGGAGGCTTATTCCCGTACTGAGAGAGGGGCTGTTTACGCAATTAAAGGCTGCCCAATGCATGAAGATCCTCTCCATTTAATCCCCGACCATTTAAGACGAGATTTCTATGAGGAATATGGTGTTCGAATTGAAGGGAATTTATCACCGTTAAATATGATGCGGCTTCAAGAAGAATACAATGGTCGAATTGAGGATGTGATGGTCGAAAGAATCTTTTTCTCGGAGGACAAACGAGTCGGAATCGGAACATTTAGCCCATCTGATCCGAAATCCCAGGACATTGCTGATTTGACTGGAAGCATTGACTTTTCCACTATTGCGGAATACGGTTCAGAATCCGATCCGCGCGCTTACCGATTTGATGGCGAATTGAATAAAGCAAACCGTGGATTAATGGAATTTCAGGAGATGTTAAAGTGCGATGAAAAATTCTTATGGCATTTACTGTCTCTTACTCAGGAAGGGAATTTCAAAGCGGGAAGATTTGCCCTTATTTCAGCGGATGAGCTGATCGTGGCTCATACGAATGAAACGGAGTACCGTTCGTTTATTTCTAATAAGAAAAACGAGGCTCTCCATTCGCGGATCATTGTCATGCCAATCCCATACAACTTAAAGCTGTCGGAAGAAGAAAAAATTTATGAAAAAATGATTCGTGAAAGTGATGTAGCGGATGTCCATATCGCGCCGCACACGCTAAAAGTGGCAGCGATGTTTACGATTTTAACGCGATTGAAAGAACCGAAGCGTGGAGATATTGACCTTGTTAAAAAGATGAGATTGTATGATGGAGAAAGTGTAGAAGGCTATAATTCAGCTGATGTTGATCAGTTGAAGAAGGAGTACCAGGATGAAGGAATGAGCGGAATTGATCCGCGTTACGTCATTAATCGCATTTCCTCTACGATCATCCGCAAAGAAGTTGCTTCCATTAATGCGCTTGATGTTCTTCGCTCGCTGAAAGAGGGGCTTGATCAGCATGCATCCATTTCAAATGAACAGAGAGAAAAATACTTGAACTTTATTTCTGTCGCGAGAAAAGAGTACGACAATATTGCCAAGAAAGAAGTACAAAAAGCATTCGTCTATTCGTACGAAGAATCAGCTAAAACGTTAATGGACAATTATTTAGATAATGTAGAAGCGTATTGCAATAAAAACAAAATGCACGACCCGCTTACAGGAGAAGAGATTAATCCAGATGAGAAGCTCATGCGCTCCATTGAGGAACAAATCGGCATTTCTGAAAATGCTAAGAAAGCGTTTAGGGAAGAAATATTAATTAGAATTTCAGCTTACGCTAGAAAAGGCAAACGGTTTGATTACCATTCTCATGACCGGCTTCGTGAAGCCATTCAGAAAAAGCTGTTTGCTGATTTAAAAGATATCGTAAAAATTACGACTTCTACGAAAACGCCGGATGAACAGCAGTTAAAGAAGATCAATGAAGTGGTTGCTCGCTTAATTGATGATCATGGCTATAATTCTGTCTCAGCCAATGAACTGTTGCGTTATGTCGGCAGCTTGCTGAACAGATAGAAGAAGAGGCAGCCGCTTTTGGCCGCCCTCTTTTTTCCTTTTCGACTACGTGATTCTATATCTACCCTGTACAACTTTGCGCCTGCATGCATACTATAATTCCAAGGAAAGGAGAGATGATAGGAGATGAGCGAGCATCACGTGTCCCGTGAAAATTGGTCTCTTCACCGCAAAGGATATGATGATCAAGAGCGGCATAAGGAAAAAGTGCAAGATGCCATTAAGAAAAATTTGCCAGACTTGGTAACCGAAGAAAGTATTATCATGTCAAATGGAAATGAAGTCATCAAGATTCCAATCCGCTCGATTGAAGAATATAAAATCAGGTACAATTATGATAAAAACAAACATGTCGGACAGGGAGATGGCGACAGCCAGGTTGGAGATGTTATCGCCCGTGACGGCAGTCCTGCTGATGGACCAGGTAAAGGCAGTGGTCCTGGTGATCAAGCGGGGGAAGATTATTACGAAGCAGAAGTTTCCTTCATGGATTTGGAAAAAGCATTTTTTAGTGAACTGGCGCTGCCGAATTTAAAGCAAAAAGAACAGGCGCCATTTACGGTGGAGGATGTAGAGTATAACGATATCCGTAAAACGGGATTAATGGGCAATGTCGATAAAAAGAAAACGTTGTTATCTGCTTATAAACGCAATGCTTTAACGGGAGAAGCAAAATTTCACCCGATTTTACCGGAAGATTTAAAATTCAGGACATGGACAGAAGTTGAAAAGCCAGAATCAAAAGCTGTAATCCTTGCTATGATGGATACAAGTGGATCAATGGGAGTTTGGGAAAAGTATATGGCGAGAAGCTTCTTTTTCTGGATGGTCCGCTTCTTGAGAACCAAGTATGAAACAGTTGATATTGAATTTATTGCCCATCATACAGAGGCGAAGGTCGTGAGTGAGGAGCACTTCTTCTCTAAAGGAGAAAGCGGAGGAACCATTTGTTCATCTGCTTACCGTATGGCGTTAGACCTTATTGAGGAAAAATATAGCCCTGACCGCTATAATATTTATCCATTTCACTTTTCAGATGGGGATAATTTATCATCCGATAACTTGCGCTGTGTCAAGCTTGTTGATGAGCTAATGAAGAAATCGAATATGTTTGGCTACGGGGAAGTGAATCAATACAATCGGAACAGTACATTAATGAACTCTTATAAAAACATTAAAGATAAGAGATTCAGGCATTATATTCTTAGACAAAAAGCAGATGTTTTTTATGCGATGAAAAGTTTTTTTGGAAAAGAAGAATAATAAAAAAGTACCTTATTGAGATAGAGAAGCGTTCAATAAGGTACTTTTTTGTTTAGTTTCTCCTGAACAGGAAATAAATAAAAATAGGAACCAATGAAGGAGAGAGTAAAAATGAACAAAGAGACGAACCAGCAGCAAGAAAATGAAAACCTTTCAATTGAACAAAAGGAAAAGAAAGCACGCGGAGAAGATATTGAACCGCAGCGTCAGGTGGACAAGCCGACGACACAATCTGATTCATAAATGAGAAATAGACACACATTAGAAACCTCTAAATGTGTGTCTATTTCTTTTAGGGGCCTTTTAATAGGAGAAAATTGTGGGTATAGGACGAAAGAGTTTAATAAAAGGAGGATGCTTATGAAAGCTGTTACTTATCAGGGAGCGAAAGATGTACAAGTAAAAGAAGTGGACGATCCCGTTTTGCAAAAGAGGGATGACGTGATCGTACGTATTACGTCAACAGCGATTTGTGGATCAGATTTGCATCTTTACCAAGGAAATATGCCACTGCGCCCGGGTTACATTATTGGCCACGAGCCGATGGGGATTGTAGAGGAGGTTGGCCCAGATGTAACGAAAGTAAAAAAAGGCGATCGAGTCGTCCTGCCATTTAACGTTTCTTGTGGGCATTGTTTTTATTGCCAGCATGATATGGAGAGTCAATGTGACAATTCCAACCCGCATAAGGATACAGGAGGGTATTTCGGCTATACAGAGCAATACGGCAACCATCCTGGAGGACAAGCGGAGTACTTGCGTGTGCCTTTCGGAAACTTTATGCCGTTTGTTGTTCCGGAGTCATGTGAATTAGAAGACGAAGCGCTATTATTTATGTCGGACGTTCTGCCAACGGCTTATTGGAGCATCGAACATTCAGGCATGAAGCCTGGCGACACAGTAGTCGTTCTCGGAAGTGGTCCGATTGGGCTAATGACCCAAAAATTTGCCTGGATGAAAGGAGCCAAGCGGGTGATTGCAGTGGACTACTTGCCTTATCGCCTGAAGCTCGCTCAAAAACTAAACAATGTGGAGGCTTATAATTTTTCGGAATACCCGGAAATGGGCCATCATATTAAAGAATTAACAAATGGCGGGGCAGATATCGTCATTGACTGTGTTGGCATGGACGGAAAAAAATCAGCCATTGAAAAGATCGAACAGAAGCTTAAGCTTCAAGGCGGTACGTTGAGTGCCATCAACATTGCGAAGGATGCAGTGCGAAAATTTGGCACTGTCCAGCTGACTGGTGTATACGGACTCATGTACAACATGTTCCCGCTAGGCAATTTCTTCGAAAGAAACATAACAATCAAAACAGGACAAGCTCCAGTTATCCATTATATGCCTGAATTATTTGAGAAAATTGCGGCAAGCGAAATCAATCCAACTGAAATTATTACTCACATTATGCCTTTAGACCAGGCAGCTCAAGCATATAAGATTTTTAACGATCATGAAGATGAGTGCGTAAAGGTAGTGTTGAAACCATAAAAAAGAAGAAGCCGAGTTTGGCTTCTTCTTTTTTATAGTTTAGTGAGGCAAAAAGGCAAGCTGATAAAAGAACAGGACTGCAAATACATAAACGAGCGGATGTACTTCACGGAATTTTCCACGAACCACTTTTAACAGTGGATAAGAAATAAATCCAAGCGCAATACCTGTTGCAATACTAGATGTTAAAGGCATGCTAAGAATAATTAAAAATGCTGGAAACGCTTCATCAAGCTCGTTCCAAGTAATTTTGGCTACGCTCTCCATCATCAGACAGCCGACGATAATAAGCGCTGGAGCTGTAATAGCCGGCAATCCGGATACAGCACCGACGAGTGGACCGAAGAAAGCAGCTACTGCGAACAATCCAGCGACTACGACAGTCGTAAGGCCTGTACGTCCACCAGCGGCCACACCAGTCGAAGATTCAATGTAAGCACTTGTTGGGCTTGTACCAAAGATAGAACCAGCAGTGGCGGCGATAGAGTCAGCAAGCAAAGCTTGACGCGCACGAGGCATTGTCTTGCCTTTCATCAGACCGGCTTGCTGGGCTACAGCGATCATCGTACCCGTCGTATCAAAAATCGTTACTAATAAGAAAGAGAACACAACAGCGTATAAATTATGCTGGATGACGTCTCCAATAGCAGCGAATGGGTTAGAGATGATAAGTCCCTCTGGAAGAGAAGGAGCAGAAACAATCTTAGTAATCTCCAGCTGACCCGTCAAGGAAGCGATGATGCTTGTAATCAGCATTCCAATAAACAAAGCACCGTTTACTCTCAGCACCATTAACGTAATTGTAATGGCTAGTCCAGCTAGGGCTAATAAGGCTCCAGGACTATGAAGATCGCCCAGCGCTACCAAGTTTGTCGGGTGATCTGCAATAATTCCAGTCTGGCGCAAGCCGATAAAAGCGATAAATAGTCCGATTCCCGCTGTGATCCCGTGTTTGAGATTATCTGGAATCGCAATAATTAATTTTTCTCGGAAAGGGGTTAAGGACAAAGCAATAAAAATAAGACCGGCAACAAATACAGCAGAAAAAGCTGTCGCATACGTAATACCGCCGTGAGAACCGACAACGGAATAAGCGAAATAAGCATTCATTCCCATGCCCGGCGCAATCGCAATTGGATAATTGGCCATTAATGCCATCCACAGTGTACCAATGATGGTAGCGATAATGGTTGCGGTAAATACTTGATCAAACGGCACACCGGCATCCTGGAGAATAATCGGGTTTACCACGACAACGTATACCATTGTTAAGAACGTAGTAAGACCAGCGATTATCTCTTTTTTTGTATTTGTTCCATTTTCCTGTAATTTAAACATTGGAAACCTCCAAAATACGAACATTAAAAATCACACTTAATATAATATTCGTTTTGGTTAGTGGATGCAATAGAAAAATAAAAAATGTCGAATAGTGTTAATAAAATTTTTTTCCATTATTTAAAGTGGATTGAAATGATTTGTTAGCCATCTTTTCTTTTCAGTATCTTAATAGGGAAATCAAGTTATACAGATTTTTGTTCATCTGGTGGATTAGAAGAGCTGATTGCTGTAGACTGTGAGAGAATGCATGATAGGATATTCAACAAAAAAATTTTGCAAAGGAGAAATAACATGCCTGGAAGCAAACAAGAGAAGATATTGATCATTTTAATGTTTGTTATTGCCTTTGTTCTGTTTTTAAATATAGTAAGGAAATATGTGTTTTAAAAAAGCTGTTCCGCGAGAGAGTGCGGAACAGCTTTTTATAGAAATAAGTCAAGAATAAAATAGGCCAGAGCGGCAATCGCAGCTGATATTGGCAAAGTGATGACCCATGTGATAAGCATGCGTTGAGCCGTTCCCCATTTAACGCCACGAATCCGGTGAGAAGCACCAACCCCTAAAATTGAAGAGGAGATGACGTGTGTCGTGCTGACTGGCAAATGAATAAAAGTAGCCCCAAAGATAATGGCAGCGGATGTTAAGTCAGCTGCTACCCCATTAACAGGACGAATTTTCATGATTTTGCCGCCAACTGTTTTAATAATCTTCCAACCGCCTACAGAAGTTCCAATCCCCATTGCGGCAGCACAGGAAAACTGTACCCATAACTGAATATCGGTTGTGGATTGATAATTGTTAGCGATAAGAGCCATTGTAATAATCCCCATTGCTTTTTGGGCATCGTTCGTACCGTGTGTATACGACTGAAGAGCAGCCGTGAATACTTGAAAGTGACGGAAACGACGATTCGTTTTCGGCAAATTGTTGTCCTTAAATACGACTTTAAATATGCTGTAGATGATATAGCCGCCAACAAAAGCAATAATTGGTGAAAGAATCAATGCTTGAATAATCTTAAAGAAACCACTGTAATTCAAGATCCCAACACCAGCGGCAGCAATGGCTGCACCGGCAATAGAGCCGATCAAGGCATGGGATGAACTGCTTGGAATTCCATAATACCATGTGATCAAATTCCAAAGAATTGCTGAGATCAAAGCGGCTAAAATAACAGTTGATCCATTTTCAAGCATGAATGGATCAACGATATCTTTTGTAATGGTTTTGGCTACCCCGGTAAACGTCATCGCTCCTAAAAAGTTCATCGAAGCGGCTAGGATAATCGCATGCCGCGGCTTAAGAGCTTTAGTGGAGACAGAGGTAGCGATCGCATTTGCCGTATCATGGAAGCCATTAATAAAATCAAACGATAAAGCGCAAATAACAATTAATACAGTAATAATAAGTAGAGAATCCATAAATTAGGGCGCTCCTTAAGCGTTTTTCATAATGATCGTTTCCAGAGTATTAGCTACATCCTGACAAGAATCGGCAATCTGTTCTAAGCTTTCATAGATTTCTTTTAGCTTAATCAACTGGATTGGGTCTTTTTCTGTGACAAATAAATGTTTAATGGACTGGCGGCGTATCCCATCGCACGCTGTTTCATAATCTTTGATTTTAATGACATGTTCACGAATTGGCAGCAGCTTTTTCGTTTCGAGTAAATCAACAGCACGTTCAATTTCAACAGAACAGCCGCGGATGGCTTCAACGAATTTCAGCATATAGTCATCGACGTTGATGATGGAATACATTTCAAACATCGCCGCTGTTTCTTCAAGACCGTCAAGGACATCATCCATACTCATTGCCAACGCTAAAATGTCTTCCCGTTCGATTGGCGTAATAAAGGATTGATTTAATTCTTTAATCACCTCATGAATTAATTCATCCCCTTTTGTTTCGAACGTTTTCATTTCGTTGTAAAAAACTTTTAAGTCGCTGGCATTCTTTAGCTTGTAGTCAGCAAAGTAATCGGCACTTTCCTTCAAATTGACTGCAATTGAATTAAGCAAGATAGTGAATTTATCCTTTTTGTGTTTAAACAATTTGAAAAGCCTCCTAGTTATAAAAAATGGCTAACAGTACTATTTTACTTGAATAAAGTCGAAGAAAAAAGAGTTTGTCGAAAAAAGACGGAAAAATTATTTGTTTACACCTCCTCAAAGTCAAATAGTCGCATCCCTTTTTATTTGACGGTACAATAAAAGGAAATGTGAAAGGAGGAATAAACATGAAAGTTGCTGCAAATTTACAGGATACGTTGACGCTGAATAATGGACTAGCGATCCCTCAAGTAGGTCTTGGTGTTTACAAAATGACAGATGAGATCGAAGCAAATTTTGCCATTCAATCCGCTCTGCGCATGGGATACCGTCTCATCGACACAGCTGCTATCTATGAAAATGAACAGATCGTCGGTGATGCCGTGAGAGCAAGCGATGTTAGCCGGGATGAGATTTTCCTCACAACGAAAGTGTGGAACAGCGACCAGGGATATGATCAAACGATGAAAGCATTTGAAACCTCGTTAAATAAGCTGCAAACAAATTATATAGACTTATATTTAATTCACTGGCCCGGAAAAGATAAAAATAAATATCGGGAAACATGGCGGGCACTTGAGAAGTTATACAGCGAGGGAGCAGCTAAAGCAATTGGTGTCTGCAACTTCCAGATTCACCATCTAGAAGAACTGCTCGCTGTTTGCAATGAAGTACCCGCCATTAATCAAATTGAAAATCATCCATATCTAACGCAAGAGAAATTGCGAGCATACTGCCAGGAGAAAAACATCGTTGTCGAAGCATGGTCTCCCATTGCCCGGAACAAATTAGCTAGCGAACCAACGCTGAACCATCTAGCGAAAAAATATAACAAGTCAGTGACACAAGTTATTTTGCGCTGGCATCTACAAAATGGAACAGTGGTCATTCCAAAGTCTGTACATCCAGAAAGAATTAAAGAAAACAGCGAACTCTTTGACTTTGAACTTTCCCTTGAAGACATGAAAAACATCAATGCCCTAAATAAAGAAGAAAGATTCGGTCCTGACCCTGACCAATTTGAGAATGGGTTTTGATTCTAAAAGCGGCAGGCGCTCGCCCAGTGCGATAGGAGGTTGGAGGACTCGACAAGGAGTCGTTCTTTGACTCCGACAGAGAGCCCGAAACCACCGTACGCGTTAGCGCCTAGAGCTGGATAACAGCTAAATACGCGACATCGTGTCGCAACACCCTCGCAGTGATAGGCAACAAATGCTCTTCATCTAAAGAAGCGAAGAAACCGCTTCTTTAGATGAAAGTCCATGTGAGTTGATCCCAAGTCAGAACCTTTTAATTAAAAAGAGGGCTGATATCATTTGGGATCGGTGCTCGGCAAGTAATGCTCTCTCCTGTGAAAGGATGCGGTATTTCAATTTCAGCAGCATGAAGGGCCTGTCTTTTTACAAGCGGCTTTCCTCCATACAAAAGGTCTCCTGCAAGAGGGTGGCCCATGGCAGAAAAGTGGACCCGGATCTGATGAGTTCGTCCAGTGGCCAGCTGACACTTCACGGTGGAAAGGTTGCGGCTGCTATCTTTTTGCATGACCTCATAGTAAGTAAGAGCTGTTTGGCCTGACGGAGAAACACGCCTTCTCGTAGGGTGATGCCGATCCCTTCCAATTGGATTATTGATCGTCCCTTTTCTTTTGTGAAGGATACCATGAACGGCCGCAACATAAGTTCTTTTAATGAGGCGTTCTTCTAATAGACGGGAGAGCACCGTGTAGGCTGCCTCATGCTTTGCGAATAGCACAACGCCGCTCGTATGTTCATCAAGACGATGAATATGCCGAAGGAAACCATGCTCACCGGATAGCTGAACATGGCAGGCAACAGCATTGAGCAGCGAATGGGTTTCTGTCTCGTCATTAGGATGTGTTTTGATTCCCGCTGGTTTATTCACCACAATTAAATGATCGTCCTCATATAAAATGTCTACCTCCAAAAAGGAAGGGGCAGGGATTTCTCCAGAAGAGTGGAACAACGGCAGCTGCAGCAGGTCCCCTTTTTGAAGAGGTGCCTGCCAATCCGCTATTTGTCCGTTCAGCCGGATCGTTTTATCCATTCTCCATTGATGGATCATTTTTTTAGAAAGCTTCCACTTGTCTTTTAAAATAGAAGTAACCGTTTCTCCGGCCCATTCTGAAGGAATAATCAGCTCATATATCTTGCCTTTTCGATTCGTCTTATACAAAATGTTTCCCACCTTTTATGTATCTTACCCTATTTCACAAAATTACCAACGTTATTAAATAGGTTATATGTTATTCTTGAGTTATCTATCATGTCATCAATAGACGCAGCAGGGAAGGTGTTTTTTTGAGAGTAATAATTGCCTCCACTACCGAACAGGAAGAAATAATTAATGAGTTAGTTCGGCAGTTAAAAGAAGAAATTCTTCCGCTTTTTTTTGAAAAAGAAGAATTACAAGCTATGTACAAATTAGGCATACTTCAACTGACGGATGATCATTTTCAGCTCTTCGGTACTCTCCAGGATGCTTTTCAAGTGATCTCCAGCCTCCAGACGATTATCTCCATTCTTGAAACAGGCGAGCCAGCTAGCCTGCCTTTACATTATAAGGAAATATTTGAAAAAAACACGGCGATTTTACAAAAGTTCGACATTCGTTTGCCTTTTTTTCTAAGTCATTTTCACAATAAAAAAAGCATGGTCCTCGATTTATCCTGCGCTACACCCGCTAACATCTATTTGATTTGAGCCTTCTCTGTGTGAATCAGAAGGCTTTTTTATTTTACAATTATATTATTGAAGAAATGTTTTTTGTAATCTCTTCTAAACAATGGTTATTCCCAGAGCCTTTTTATAAAGAATCCCCTGCCACTGAACGGCAGGGGAGCTGTTATTTCTCTTTATGGGTTTCAATAAATTGGTCGAATGTTTCTTTCGGCTGGCTGCCAACGAGACGTTCTTGTTCTACTCCATTTTTAAAGTAAACGAGAGTAGGGGTTGATTGAATTTGATAGTCATCCCACCCATCCTCGAACTCAAGAAGGTTGAACTGATGGATCTCAACATTTTTCTCCTTAGCAAGCGGCATAAGCACTGGAGTTGTATTTTGACAGTGTGGGCACGTCGGGCTGTAAAAATAAACGAAAAGATCTTCTCCATCTTCCAATTTCTTTTTTAAGTCATCCGGTAAAATGAGATTGCTATAATTCGGATCATCCAGCTGCTTAATTGTTTCCGGATGCAATTCTTTTTTTCCGTAAGGATTGTCTTTAGACGCTTCGTTTTGCTGGTACTTTGTTAAAAAAACAATGGCTGCAAATAAAATTAAAATAATAGCCGCAAAAATAATAATTTTTTTCAAGTTAAGCAACTTCCTTTCTCTTCATAACGAGTAAGCTAGTTATAAAAATAATGATGAAGGCTGTAAGTGCCAAAAAAGGAATCGTTATAAAGCCGAACCAGTTAATATACATCCCTGTGCATGGAACTCTGCCGCAAGCTGGGGCTGTATCAGTAAAGAAATCAATCTTTTGGATCGCATAGTGATAGAGAGAAATACATCCTCCAACAGCTGAAAGAGTCAAGGAATAACGGGCAGCCGTTTCATCTTTCTTAATAATAGCAAGACCGAGAATCAAGACAAGCGGATACATTAAAATCCGTTGATACCAGCAAAGCTCACAAGGTTCATATTTCATCACTTCTGAAAAATATAAACTGCCAAGCATGGCAATAAAAGAAGCTCCCCAGGCAATTAAAAGCAGATTTTCTTTTTTCATACCTTCTCCTTTGTTATACAAATTTCTCTAGATGATTATAGTATTAGTAAGGAAAAAAAGTAAACTAATCAGCCCTGCTGCTTCAACTGGTTATATGTACGTCAAAGCAGCCAGAAAGGGGGAAAATCCTTTCTGGCCGCTGTCACTGGTGGAATTCCTCTAGGCTCTTAACGAATTGGCATGCTCTACATAATGGAACAATGTATAAAAAGTTTTTTCCACAGCAGAATAAGAATTAGGGAATGAGCGAGCATGGAGAAAATGTTCAATTTTTTTCGATAGTAAATGGTCTTTCGTCCGGACCATTAATATAAGCAGGTTCGTCCAATCTGAGCGATGAACATAGTATAATACGCGATCATAATCTGTATAATCCATTGCTTATCCACCCCTGTTAGAGGAACTATCTATAGTATGTGTTCCCCCGAATAAAACTTCCTCTGTAAATACTGGGATAGCACCCGCTTGAAAATAGAAGAGGGATTCAGAGGAAAAGGGGGTATGACCTTTTGCTTTTTTTCATAAGTATTTGTTAAAGGGCAAAAGGGGGAAACAAAATGAATGAGGCAGAAATGAAAGACCTTCAGTATGCCATTGATGAGATTACGGAGATTGCGACGGGATTCGGCCTTGACTTTTATCCGATGAGATATGAAATTTGCCCGGCGGATATTATTTACACGTTTGGTGCTTATGGGATGCCGACTCGTTTTTCGCATTGGAGTTTCGGCAAACAGTTCTTCAAGATGAAGCTGCAATATGATCTCGGCCTTAGTAAAATATATGAGCTTGTCATCAATTCTAACCCGTGCTACGCTTTCTTGCTTGATACGAATTCCTTGATCCAAAATAAACTGATTGTCGCTCACGTGTTGGCCCACTGTGATTTTTTCAAAAATAATGTGCGCTTTCAGCAAACAAACCGTCATATGGTGGAGAGCATGGCAGCAACGGCTGACAGAGTTCGTCAGTATGAAATTGATCACGGCAAGGAGACGGTGGAGAAGTTTTTAGACGCTGTTCTTGCGATTGAGGAGCATATTGACCCATCACTTTTAAGGCGGCAGCTTTACTGGCAGACAGAAGAAGCGGAAATAGAAACGGAAAAGAAAAAAGGGCCGTACGATGATCTATGGTCACTAGATGAATCCAATACCTTTGAGTTAGTGCCGAAAAAGACGAAAAAAATGATCCCGCCACGGCCAGAAAAGGACTTAATATTATTCATTGAACAATATAGCCGGGACCTTGAGGACTGGCAGCGTGATATTATGACGATGGTGCGAGAGGAGATGCTGTATTTTTGGCCGCAGCTCGAGACAAAAATTATGAACGAAGGCTGGGCTTCCTATTGGCATCAGCGGATTATCCGTGAGCTTGACTTAACGTCAGGGGAGGCTATTGAATTTGCCAAATTAAATGCCGGCGTTGTCCAGCCATCGCGTACGTCCATTAACCCTTATTATTTAGGGCTAAAAATGTTTGAGGATATTGAAGAGCGATATAATAATCCAACAGAAGAAATGAAACGCCGCGGCGTTAAAGAAGGATCAGGGCGTGAAAAGATATTTGAAGTGCGGGAAATTGAATCGGATATTTCATTCTTACGCAATTATTTAACGAAAGAACTAGTTCATCGAGAAGATATGTATTTATTCCAGAAAAAAGGGAAAGATTATAAAATAACTGATAAAGATTGGACAAACGTGCGCGACCAGCTCGTGAATATGAGAGTAAATGGCGGTTTTCCTTATTTAACGGTGAACGATGGTGATTACATGAAAGCCGGAGAGCTGTATGTTAAACATTGGTATGAGGGAGTTGAGCTGGACCTGAAATACTTGGAAAAAGTGTTGCCGCATTTGTATACGTTATGGGGAAGAACCGTTCATTTGGAAACAATGGTAGAGGATCGTGAAATCCTGTTTAGTTTTAGCGGTCATAAAGTACAGAGGAAGTATTTATAACAAGCGGGTGCCGGCTTTTCCGGCCGCCCGTTTTTTTGTGGTTCCTGACTCTATCTGTTATGACTTGGTTGTAGTTTTAGTTTTAAATGGGAAGGGAAAAGTTTCTTGAAGCCAATTTCCGAAAGGAGAGCAGAAAATAATGGGGATGGTTTTTATGATCCTGTATTTCTTAATTGTTGCTTTTGTGATTGAAATTTCCGTTATTCTCTTTAATTTAACAGGACTGGAAACAGCCGTTTCCCGTTATCAAGTCATTTCCATGCTAACAAACACTGGCTTCACTACAGATGAAGCCCAGTTGATTATGGATCACCCTGTGCGCAGGCGGTTAAGTATGTTCCTCATCTTATTTGGAGCTTTTTCACTCGCGGTGGTGATTTCCTCGATAACAAATATTTTATCAAATGATTTACGTTTAAAAGAATTGATGATCATTAATGTGATCCTGCTTGTTATGCTGCTGATTGGCAAAACGCCCTTCATTCGAGAGCGATTGAAAAAGAAGCTGAATCATGAAATGGAAAAGAAGCTAGAAATCTCCGAACTGCCGATTAAAGATGCCCTGTATTTAGACGAAAATGATTTAGTGACAGACATTGTCATTAAAGAGGATTCAAAATTTATCGATAAGAAGGCGTCAGACCTTGTAGAACGAGGTGAAGACATTAGCATTTTGTTCATTAAGCGTGGAAAAGTCAACATTCGTAACCGGTTAGATGAAGAAAAAATTCAAGAAGGTGATCAATTGTTTATTTATGGTAATCAAGAGGCGATTGAGAATAAATTCCTCGAAAAAGACGAAGAGTTGGACAAAAAGTTAGATTGAATTTTTAGTCTATGGAGGGCAAGCTGACTGACGGTGCTTAATAGGAAAGGATAGTCAATCAGACAGCTCTTTACACGGAGCTGCCTGATTGACTATTGATTTCTTGCAAACGTTCCATGATCCGCCGCTTTTTATATAGCATAGTAGCCGTTTCGGCCACATCTAGAATAGCAGAACGATTTGTAAAAGCACCAAATACAATACCGGCAATGGGGACGAGCTGCATCATTTTTTTCCAGCCGAATTGATCACGGTACGTATAGACGACTTCGCGCCAGCCTTGTAATTGTGACATCATTTCTCTGCTGTGTCCCCGCTTTGCATAAAAGGCCGATAATTCATTTAAAATCGCTTTTTTTCCGACAACGTCTGAAGACGTAAATTGCAGACATTTAATAATGAAAATCCGCTCTTCCTTTTCTGTCGGATCGTAGCCGTAGGCAATCGCGATTTCTTGCAGCGTTTTCAGAGACAAGCCGAGCAGAAGCGGGATATCCACAGCTAAAGTAAATAAGCCGCCAATCCCTGTTGAAGCACCTTGAACGGTTGCCATGTTAGCACGTGATTTTTTTAACTCTTCGGCTATATGATTCATCTTCTCAAGCTTGATTGCCCCGACGTCTTCAACAGATTCAATCTTTTTTTCAGGGTTAGCTTCTTGAATTTTCGTTAAGATGCTCTTTTCTTGAACGAGGTATTGACCCCCTGTTTGAATAAAATTCCCAATTTCATCAAGCAGAAGCGCGATTTTATTTTGAATGATTTTTGGTGTCACCTTATCTAGCAATTTAAAGGGGAGACGAGCAATCTTGTCCCAAACCCATAGATGTTTTTGCTCTTGTTCCCACTTTTCGATCGCTGTAAGCTCCACTAATAACTGCTCTTTCGATTCCATTTTTATCCCACCTTCTCTATCTTAGTTAATGTACGGAGGCGCTTTAGGTAAAGTTTCAATAAATGAATGCATCAGCAAATAAAAGAAGATTGTGAATTTAAATAGGCTGATTTACTTATTATTTATATTTTGATATAATTTTCGCAATTAAATAAAACTAACGCTTTTGTATAAGTTCAAGAATAGGGCTTGAACGTTTCTACCAGGCTGCCGTAAATAGCCTGACTACAAAGGATAGTGGAGATGTTTTTTGCTTATTCACTATACTTGTATGTCAGCCAGCAGCTTCCGTTTTTAGCGGAAGTTTTTTTATTGAAATTCCATATAGTGGAGGAGCGCACAATGAAACATTTTTTTGCTTTTCAGGAACGGGGCACAACCTATAAACAAGAGACGCTAGCTGGCATTACTACCTTTTTGTCCATGGCATATATTCTCGTCGTTAATCCAATCATTCTTAGTCAATCTGGTATGGATAAAGGTGCTGTTTTTACAGCTACTGCTTTATCAGCTATTATCGGTTCTTTATTGATTGGCTTACTGGCTAATTATCCTATTGGCATCGCACCAAGTATGGGACTAAATACGTTTTTCACCTTTTCAGTCTGTATCGGCATGGGGATTCCTTGGCAAACAGCCTTAACAGGAGTCTTTATTTCAGGTGTTTTGTTCGTTATTTTAAGTTTACTGAAAATCCGTGAAATGATCATTAATGTGATTCCACAAGACTTAAAGCATGCTATTGCCGGTGGTATTGGGTTTTTTGTTGCTTTTATTGGTTTAAAAAATGCAGGTATTATTACAGCGAACGAAGGAACCTTCATCGGGATCGGTGATTTACATTCTCCAACTGTATTACTAGCCATATTTGGCTTTGTTGTAACGGTTATCATGATGATGCGCGGTATCGGTGGAGCGATCTTTTACGGTATGGCCATCGCAACAGTCGTCGGGATGATCGCAGGATTAATCCGCGTGCCCCATGAAATTATTGGAGGCATCCCAAGTCTTAGTCCTACTTTTGGAGTCGTATTCTCTCATTTGCATAGCATCTTTACGCCGGAAATGCTTGCGGTTATTTTCACGTTCCTATTTGTCGCTTTCTTTGATACGGCAGGAGCCCTTATCGCAATTGCAAGTCAGGCAGGTTTAGTAAAAGATAATAAAATTCCTAACGCTGGAAAAGCGCTGCTTGCGGATTCTTCTTCAACGGTCGTTGGGGCTGTTCTTGGTACTTCTACGACAGCGGCAATGGTTGAATCAACGGCTGGCATTGCAGCAGGAGGAAGAACAGGCTTTACTTCTATCGTTATCTCAGCTTTATTTGCTGTTGCTTTGTTCTTTTCTCCGCTATTGTCTGTTATTACAGCTGAAGTGACTGCTCCTGCATTGATCATCGTAGGTGCTTTAATGGCAACCCAAATCAAACATATTCGTTGGGATCAGGTTGAAGTTACTATTCCCGCATTTGTCACAATTATTATGATGCCGCTCACTTCAAGTGTAGCGAGCGGAATTGCTCTTGGCTTTATTCTTTACCCGATTGCCATGCTGGCAAAAGGACAAGCAAAAGAAGTTCATCCTCTTCTCTATGTTCTCTTTGCAGCCTTCCTTGCTTATTTTATTTACTTATAAAAAATCAAGCCTCTTTACCACTAGACATGACTGGGTAAAGAGGCTTAATTTAATTCATTGGTTAATTTTTTTACATGTTCAGCTAACTGATCACATACGATTTGATAAGCTGCCCATTTCTCTGTAGTATCTGCACAATGTTCTGGATTGGGAACATTCCAGCGAAGAACCTTTTTGTTGGAAGCTAGCAGGAGGGGAGGCTGCTGATCACGTTCAAAATCATAAATATTCACAATCAAATCTGCACTCTTGATGAGATGAGGTGCCAGCAGCTTTGGCTCTCTGTCTGTTATATCTATATTAACTTCCTTCATTGCCTCAATGAAAAGATCATTCTCTTGAATTGTCCGAAAGGCTGCACTGATAAAGTTCAGTGAAGGTTCGTCCAACTTAGAGGCCCATCCTTCTGCCATGATGCTTAGGTCATTTGATGTAGAGAGAAATAAGATGTTTTTGTTCTCCATTCTTAAAGCCCCTTTGCTGTCAATTCTATTTCTTTTTTACCCCCTTTTTCTAAAATTATGCGTAAATAACAAAAAAATTAGTAAGCTTGTAACCGAAAGAACTAGGAAAAAAGATGTTTATTCGCTTTTTTAATGATGCTTAGCATGCTCAATTGCTTGAGAAAGAAGGTCAATTACGTGTTCATCATCATGTGAATAAAATAAAGTCGTTCCTTCCCGGCGATATTTAACGAGCCGTAAGTTTTTTAAAAATCGAAGCTGATGGGAAACAGTAGACTGAAGCAGCGATAACTTTTCTGCAATGTCATTTACGGAGTGCTCACCATTAAACAGCAAATTTAGAATTCGAAGCCGGGTTGGATCCGAGAGGGCTTTAAACGTCTGTGAAACAATAAATAAAGTTTCTTCATCTAGCTCGAGGCTCTTCTTTTTCATTGGTTTCCTCCAACATCTTTTTTATCTATCGTACCAAATAAATAAAATAACTGTCATGAATCACAGTGAGGGAGCAGGCGTTTAGAATTGTCAAAAAAGAGGTAAATGTAACTATATTTTTATTTCTTTGAATTTTATATATTTGTCCGTTATGATAGAATTTGTGCGAAATTACTGTATTTGGGAAAGGGGAACGGTGATGAAACTTACCGGGAAAATTATTATCGCTTTAATAGCTGGTGCCATAGTCGGTCTGATGCTTAATCTATTCGCTCCAGGGGCATACAAAGTATTAGATCCTTATCTTTTTACTCCACTTGGCCGCATTTTTCTTAACCTGATTAGTATGCTCGTTGTACCAATTGTATTCTTATCTATTATTCTTGGAGCTGCAGGTCTTGGAGATCCGAAAAAATTAGGCAGGATTGGATTGAAAACGATTTCATACTTTTTGATAACGACTACTATTGCGATTACTATCGGATTAATCATTGCAGGCATCGTACAGCCGGGCGAAGCAGGAGAATTTGACGTAAAAAGCGCTGAATTCTCTGCTGAAAAGGCACCTCCTGTAGGGGAAACGCTGCTAAATATTATTCCGAAAAACCCTCTAGCCGCGATGACGGAAGGGAATATGCTGCAAATTATTGCTTTTGCTCTCTTTATTGGTCTTGCCTTAACAGCGCTAGGAGAAAAAACAAAGGGGATTCTTAATTTAGTAGAACAAGGCAATGACCTGATGATGTACCTAGTTGGATTTGTCATGAAATTTGCTCCATACGGCACATTTGGCTTGCTTGCTTCAGCTATTGGCAGCCAGGGATGGACGGCTATCCGGGCGATGGGGGTTTATATGATTTGTGTATTAGCTGCTTTATTTATCCATGGAATTCTAACCTATGGGGGAACGATTTTACTGCTGGCTAAAAAAAGCCCGCTTTGGTTTTTCAAAAACTTTGCTCCTGCTATGAGTGTGGCGTTTAGTACATCAAGCAGTAATGCTACACTCCCGATTTCTATGGAAGTAGCGCAAAAGCGGTTGAATGTGCCAAAGTCTGTCAGTTCTTTTGTCCAACCGCTCGGTGCGACGATTAACATGGATGGAACAGCTATTATGCAAGGGGTAGCCACAATCTTTATTGCTCAAGTATACAATATCGATTTAACGATGGGTGAGCTTGCGACTGTTGTGTTAACAGCTGTTTTAGCCAGTATCGGAACAGCTGGTGTGCCAGGGGTTGGCTTAATTATGCTGGCGATGGTATTAAGCAGTGTTGGCTTGCCAGTAGAAGGAATTGGTTTAATTCTAGGCATCGACCGTATTCTTGATATGACGCGGACAGCTATTAATATTTCAGGCGATGCAGCTTGTGCCGTTTACGTGGCAGAAACGGAAAAGAAAAGAACCATCAAGGAACAGCGAACAGGCGCTTAGTTAATAAAAACAGCAGGTGTGTCAAAAAAGGCACATTTGCTGTTTTTTATTTTACATTTCTTGTTCTTGTTATATAATATCGCTATTAACAGCTTGTAAAAGCAAAAGGAGATAATTGTATATGAATCTCGGATTCGGAGAAATAGCTCTTATTCTTATCGTAGCCCTGTTGCTTTTTGGACCTTCTAAACTTCCGCAGCTCGGCAAAGCAGCCGGACAGACGCTGCACGAATTTAAGCGTGGCATGAAAGGCGTTATGGAAGACGAAGAAGAAAAGAAATTAAAATAAAATACATTAAAAAAAAGGCTGACGGTACCTGACCGTTAGCCTTTTTTTTGCGAAATGACAGGTTTTTCAACAGCGGATGTTCGCGTCTGCGCTGAAAATCAACAACTGAGTATAATAGAGCTTTTTGGAATGATATAAGTGAAGATCTTTATGGGAAAAGTCGACATATGGATTTTATTGTTGGAAATACTTCTAATTACCACGTTCATCGAGGCATTTTTACGTTAGAATTTAGTTGGAAATTGGCGATTTAAGGCCTATCAGTTATAATAAAACTCTCGTTGTGTCTAACCTAAGCGTTAAACAAAGACAAATAAAGGACGAGACAATAGTTAATTTCGCTCTTCGCCTTAGGGCAAAGAGGAATTTTGCTTATTCAGGAGGCAAGAAACACAGATATGAATGCGATTAGCAGAACTATCAAAAATTTGTGGAGGAAATTTCATTTAACACAAATTATGATTTTGTTGGCGTCGGTTATTATTTTAGCCGGACTCGGATTTATCGTTTATTTTATGAAATCGGCGGATGTAGAAACGCTGAAAAAGGGATTGTCGCAATCGACTGTTCTTTATGATGTGGATGGAGAGAAAGCGAGTAAATTATCCGCTAACCGTTCAGATAGCGTGCCGATTGACAAAATGCCAAAGTATCTACAAGACGCGGTTGTATCGATTGAAGATCATCGCTTTTACGAGCATAATGGTTTTGACTTAAAGGGAATGAGCAGGGCTTTTGTCAAAAATATGTTTTCTGGCGGTGTCGTGCAAGGGGGAAGCACCATCACCCAGCAGTTAACAAAAAATGCCCTTTTATCACCGGAACAAACGTATAAGAGAAAAGTGGAAGAGCTATTTTTAGCAATTGAAATTGAAAAAGTATACAAGAAAAAAGAAATACTAGAAATGTATTTAAATACAATTTACTTTGGCAGTGGAGCATGGGGTGTTCAGAATGCTTCAAAAAAATATTTCGGAAAAGATGTTGAAGATTTAAAGCTTAGTGAGGCGGCTATGTTAGCGGGGATTATTAAAGCGCCCTCTGCGCTTGATCCCTACAAAAATTTGGACAAAGCGATCGCCCGCCGGAACGTTGTCCTTAGCCAAATGGAGAAGTATGGCTATATTACGAGCGAAGAAGCAGAAGGCGCCAAACAGGCACAGCCGCGTCTTGACGACGAGAGCGGTGACCCGTTAAAAGGCAAATATCCATACTATACAGATTCGGTCATCAATGAAGCGATTAACCGTTTTGGATTAACCCAGAACGATCTGTTAACAAAAGGGTATCAAATTTATACGACGATGGATCAGGAAGTGCAGGCTGGTCTTGAGCGGGTGTATAAAAAAGATTGGCTATTTCCTGATTCCGTCAATGGGGATGATTCCCAAAGCGCCGCTATTTTGCTGAATCCAAAGACAGGCGGCGTGATGGCGATTGTTGGAAAACGGGGAGAGCATGTATTCAGAGGATTTAACTATGCTACCCAAATGCGGACTTCCCCAGGCTCGACTTTAAAGCCGCTTGCTGTGTACACACCTGCGCTTGAAGAAGGATATGAGCCGACATCCATACTGCCAGACAAGCCAATGAAATTCGGGGACTACGAGCCGACTAACTACGGAGGGAATTACCGGGGAGAAGTAACGATGAACAAGGCGCTTGAAAAATCCCTTAATGTACCGACCGTATGGCTCTTAAATGAAATTGGTTTATCAAAAGGATTGGATGCACTGAAGCGATTTGGAATCCCGGTTGAAGAAAAAGATAAAAACTTGTCCATTGCGTTAGGCGGCATGACAAAAGGGGTCGCACCTTTGCATATTGCTCAGGCTTATACAACCTTTGTAAACGATGGAGTGCGTAAAGAGAGCTTTTTTATCCAAAAGATTATCGGTCCAGAAGGTGAAATAAAACCGAAATGGACGCCGAAGGAAACGAAAGTGACAACAAAAGAAGTAACAGATAACATTAATGCTATGCTGTTAAACGTTGTAAAACATGGGTCTGGTAAGAATGCAAGAATACCGGGAACTGAATTGGCAGGTAAAACGGGCTCTACTCAAGTACCAATCAAAGGAGTAGTAGGGACTAAAGATCAATGGTTCGTCGGTTATACGCCGGATGTTGTAGGGACAGTCTGGATTGGTGTAGAAAATGCGTCTGCAAGCAACCATCTTGCTACAAACAGTTCTGAGGGAGCAGTGCCGCTATTTAAAGAGATTATGGAAGAGACTCTTCCTGAATTAGAAGGAACTAGTTTTGACGTAGATTCTATCGAAGAAAAGAAGCCAGAAAAGCAAGAAAAAAATTGGTTAGATAAAGCAATTGATAAGTGGAATGAATTATTCTAAAAGAGCTGTTCAAAAGCCATTCGGTCGTTGGCTTTTGGACAGTTTTTTTATTTAATACAAAATCAAAAAAGTACTGAAAGCGCTATCTGAAAGTATAAATAGAAACTTCGAGTTACAAATGCATAAGTTGATGTAAAAAGCAATAAAAAAATTTTAAAGTAATTTCGAAATTTTTTCAAAAAAATAAAATGCGATGATATCAACCTTGTAAGCGATTGCATTTTTCTTAGGTTAAAAGTTAATAATTTTAATTGTCTAAAAATTTCTTAAAAGGTGTTGACCTATAGGGAAAAGCGAGATATGATTGACCACAACATAAACTTAATTTTCAGATTTAAGTGATAAATAAGAATTGAAATATTAAGAACAAAAGAGGACGAACCTTTCGTCGACAGTCTGAATTTCAAAACAGAAACTATCATCTTAGCATTATACGCAGCTAGAGAACACCTGGAGGGATACTATGCGCAGCGACATGATAAAGAAGGGGATTGATCGTGCCCCTCACCGCAGTCTGCTTTATGCAGCAGGAGTGAAAACGGAAGATCTTCATAAACCTTTTATTGGGGTTTGTAATTCTTATATTGATATTATCCCAGGCCACGTGCATTTAAACAAATTTGCTGAAGTGGTGAAGGACGCGATTCGCGAAGCTGGGGGCGTTCCTTTCGAATTTAATACGATCGGAGTAGATGACGGTATTGCCATGGGGCATATCGGAATGAGATACTCACTGCCAAGCAGAGAGCTGATCGCAGATGCTGCTGAAACAGTTATCAATGCTCACTGGTTTGACGGAGTATTTTATATTCCTAACTGTGACAAAATCACTCCCGGGATGTTAATGGCAGCTGCCAGAACAAATGTCCCTTCCGTATTCGTCTCTGGCGGACCAATGGAAGGCGGAAAGACAAGTACTGGAAAACATCTTTCTCTCGTTTCTGTTTTTGAAGGAGTCGGAGCTCACCGTTCAGGAAAGATGTCAGCCGAAGAGCTGCTTGAAATTGAGAACAATGCTTGCCCAACATGCGGATCATGTTCTGGAATGTTCACAGCAAACTCTATGAACTCCTTAATGGAGATGCTCGGCATGACGCCGCCAGGAAATGCTACAATCGTAGCGACGTCTACTGAGCGTCATAAGCTGATTAAGCAGGCGGCTCATCATTTAATGGATTTAGTTAAAAACGATATTAAGCCAAGAGACATTATTACAAGAGAAGCGATTGATGATGCATTCGCACTTGATATGGCGATGGGCGGCTCAACGAACACAGTTCTTCATACGCTCGCGATCGCACATGAAGCAGAAATTGATTATGATTTAAAACGAATCAATGAAATTGCTAAAAAGGTGCCTTACTTAGCTAAAATCAGTCCAGCTTCCGATTATACGATGCAGGATGTTCATGAAGCAGGCGGCATTAGTGCCATTGTCAATGAACTTTGCCGCATTGGTGTCTTAAATAAAGAACGTATCACCATCACAGGAAAGTCAGTTTACGAAAATGTGAAAGACGCGAAAATTACGAATGAAGCAGTTATTCGTACAAGCGACAATCCTTATAGCCCTGTCGGTGGTTTATCAATCCTATTTGGAAATCTAGCTCCCGATGGTGGAGTCATTAAAGTCGGAGCAGTTGATCCTTCCATTAAAACATTTATGGGAGAGGCCATTGTCTTCGACTCACAGGAAGAAGCTCAGGCAGGCATTGACAACGGTACAGTAAGAGAAGGTCATGTCGTCGTCATTCGTTATGAAGGTCCAAAAGGAGGACCTGGAATGCCGGAAATGCTCGCTCCAACCTCAGCGATTGCAGGCCGGGGACTTGATAAAAAAGTCGCACTTATCACAGATGGAAGATTCTCTGGAGCTTCAAGAGGGATTTCCATTGGACATATTTCTCCAGAGGCTGCTGAAGGCGGACCGATTGCCTTCGTTGAAAATGGAGATCAAATTATCATTGACTTGCCAAATCGAACAATCAACGTTGTTCTAACAGAAGAAGAACTGGCAGAAAGAAAGAAAAACTGGGTACAGCCAGAACCAAAGATTAAAAAAGGTTATTTAGCAAGATATTCTAAGCTTGTTACTTCTGCTAATACAGGCGGAGTTATGAAAATTTAATGATTAAAGCGTTGACGAGGAAAAAGTTGTAAGCAACGGTATTCACAGAGAGCCGGCGGGGCTGAGAGCCGGCATACCCCTTACAACGACATCCCCTCTGAGTGCCGGTCTGAACGGAAACAATTAGGATCGGTCGAGTAGAATTTACTCGTTATCAAAAAGGACAATAATACATTGTCCATGAGGTGGCATTTGTGAAAATGTCATAAACCAGGGTGGTACCGTGAAAAGAGAAGTCTTTTCACCCCTGCGCTTAGTAGATTAGTAGGCGTGAGGGTGTAAAGACTTTTCTTTTTGTTTTTTTACTTAAAGAGCCCAATCACTCTTGCGATTTAGGAAAACAACAATTTGGAGGGAAATTGCATGAACGCAAAAGTAAAAACAAAAGCCAAACCGTTGACTCAGGCCATGAGTGGAGCTGATCTCTTTATTGAAGCACTGAAAAAAGAAGAAGTAGAAGTTGTGTTTGGTTATCCGGGTGGAGCTGTTCTTCCGTTATATGATGCCTTGTACAGAAATCCAATTCGGCACATTCTAGCCAGACATGAACAGGCTGCTATTCATGCAGCTGAGGGATACGCGAGAGTGTCAGGTAAGCCCGGAGTAGTTATTGCCACTTCTGGACCGGGGGCAACGAACCTTGTGACAGGTATTACAGATGCTATGATGGACTCTCTTCCTCTTGTTGTCTTCACCGGGCAAGTAGCAACGGGAGTCATTGGAACGGATGCTTTCCAGGAAGCAGATGTAATTGGAATCACAATGCCAATCACAAAGCACAACTACCAAGTGCGTGACTTAAAAGAGATGCCAAGGATCATTCGGGAAGCTTTCCATATTGCAACAACTGGCCGCCCTGGCCCTGTTCTAATCGATATTCCAAAGGACATTGCTACCACATTAGGTGAAGATCCTACATTTGTAACAGAAGTTAATTTGCCAGGATATCAGCCAAACACTGCGCCTAATGTTCTGCAGATTAAAAAGCTTGCAGATGCGGTCGCCCAAGCGAAAAAGCCGCTTATCTTAGCGGGAGCAGGAGTTATTCATGCAAATGCTTCAGAACAGCTGCTTTCCTTTGCAGAAGAGATGAATATCCCGGTAGTCAATACACTTCTCGGGCTCGGTTCGTTCCCATCAGATCATCCATTATTCTTAGGAATGGGTGGTATGCATGGAACATACACAGCCAATATGGCGATGTATGAAGCGGACTTGCTGGTCAACATTGGTGCCCGGTTCGATGACCGATTAACTGGTAACTTGCAGCACTTTGCTCCTGAAGCAACGGTCGCTCACATTGACATTGACCCGGCAGAAATCGGTAAAAACGTCGACACTCATATTCCAATCGTAGCGGATGCGAAAGAAGCGCTGGAGAAATTGCTTGAAACCGACTTAGTTGCACCAGATGCAAATGAGTGGAGAATCCAGCTCAAAGAATCTCAAAAAGAGTTTCCGCTTTGGCACTCTGAGGAAGAAGAAGGCATTTCTCCTCAGCGGTTAACTAGAATGATCCATGATATTACAAACGGTGAGGCGATTGTTACGACAGACGTTGGGCAGCATCAAATGTGGACAGCACAGTATTACGGCTTTAATCGTCCAAACCGCTGGGTAACATCAGGGGGCCTTGGAACAATGGGATTCGGCTTCCCGGCTGCTATTGGTGCGCAAATTGCTCATCCAGAAGATACGGTCGTGGCGATCGCTGGAGACGCTGGCTTTCAAATGACTTTACAAGAACTAGGCCTTGTTGCTGAGTTGAATTTGCCAGTTAAAATTATCATCTATAACAACCAGGCGCTTGGAATGGTTAGGCAGTGGCAGGAAGCTTTCTATGAAGAAAGGTATTCGCAATCTCTGATTCCGTGCCAGCCGGACTTTGTGAAACTGGCTCAGGCTTATGGAATTAAGGGCTACTCTGTTACTACAGAAGAAGAGGCAGAAAGCGTGCTAAATGAAACGTTAAATAGCCGTGAGCCAGTCCTAATTGATTGCCGGATTAAGCCGAAAGAAAAAGTATGCCCGATGATTGCACCAGGCAAAGGACTTCATGAAATGATTGGGGTGAAACCATGAAACGCACAGTGACTGTAACCGTACTGAATCAAAGCGGTGTGTTGAATAGAATTACCGGATTGTTTACCAAACGGCAATTCAACATTGAAAGTATTACAGTAGGCCCTACGGAAACAGAAGGCATTTCAAAAATGACTGTCATTGTTCACGTAGAGGATGAGCGGGTGGCAGAGCAGGTGCTGAAACAGCTTAATAAGCAAGTGGATGTGCTGAAAGTGACCGATATTACGGATCAAGCAGTAGTATCAAGGGAGCTCGCCTTAATTAAAGTATTAACAACACCGCAAACCCGAGCTGAAATCAATGTGATTATCGAACCTTTCCGAGCCACCATCATTGATGTGGCTAGAGATAGCGTAACCATTCAAGTTGTTGGAAACTTCGAAAAAATAGAAGCGATGATTGAGCTGCTTCGCCCTTATGGAATCAAAGAATTGTCACGTACAGGCCAAACAGCCTTAACACGCGGCTCTCAAAAACAGGTAACAGATTTGAAGCAATATTCAATCTTAAAATAAAACAAACAAATTTTGGAGGATGATGAAAAATGGCAAAAGTATATTATAACGGAGATATCAACGAGGCAGTTTTAGCAAATAAGAAGGTAGCAATCATTGGGTACGGCTCACAAGGTCACGCTCATGCACAAAACTTACGTGAAAGCGGCGTAGATGTAGTAGTTGGCTTAAGACCAGGAAAGTCTTGGGATCAAGCAGAAAAAGACGGCTTTGATGTAAAGTCAGTTCGTGAAGCAAGCGCTGAAGCAGATTTAATTATGATTCTTCTTCCGGACGAATACCAAACAGCTGTTTACAAAAATGAAATTGAACCTGAATTAAAAGCAGGCAAAGCATTAGCATTTGCTCATGGCTTCAATGTTCACTTCAATCAGATCGTTCCACCAGCAGATGTTGACGTATTCCTTGCTGCACCTAAAGGTCCTGGCCATTTAGTACGCCGCACATACGAAGAAGGAGCAGGTGTACCAGGATTAATCGCTATCTACCAAGATGTTACAGGCCAAGCAAAAGATATCGCTCTTGCGTATGCAAAAGGTATCGGATCTGCTCGTGCAGGTGTATTAGAAACTACATTCCAAGAAGAAACAGAAACAGACCTATTCGGTGAGCAAGCGGTTCTTTGCGGTGGCGTATCTGCTCTTGTAAAAGCTGGATTTGAAACATTAACTGAAGCGGGCTATCAGCCAGAAGTTGCTTACTTTGAGTGTTTACATGAACTTAAATTAATCGTTGACTTAATGTATGAAGGCGGATTAGAAGGAATGAGATATTCTATCTCAGATACAGCACAATGGGGTGACTTTGTATCAGGTCCACGCGTTATTACAGCTGAAACAAAAGCTCGTATGGGAGAAGTATTGAAAGACATTCAAACTGGTAAATTTGCAAAAGGCTGGTTGCTTGAAAACCAATTGAACCGTCCTGAATTTACAGCTATCAATGCAAGTGAAAGCAAACATCCAATCGAAGTGGTAGGAAGAGAGCTTCGTGCTATGATGCCATTCGTAAAAAAACAATCTAAAAAGGAAGTGTCAGCCGGTGCGAAAGGTTGAGATCTTTGACACAACGTTAAGAGATGGCGAACAGACAGCAGGCGTTAACTTAAACACTCTTGAAAAGTTAGAGATTGCTAAGCAGCTGGAAAGACTCGGGGTCGATGTTATTGAAGCGGGCTTTCCAGCCGCTTCAAAAGGAGACCTTGAAGCAGTTAGGCTCATTGCTAATACTGTGAAAAACAGTTCCGTTACCGGTCTTGCCCGCTCTCATCAAAAAGATATTGATGCAGCCTGGGAAGCATTAAAAGAATCGGCAGAGCCACGTATCCATGTATTCTTAGCTACTTCACCTATTCACCGTGAATATAAGCTGAAGATGTCAAAAGATGAAGTCGTTGAAAGAGCCGTAGCAGCTGTTAAATATGCGAAAACAAAGTTTTCAAAAGTGCAGTTCTCAGCAGAGGATGCCTGCCGGACAGAGCCTGAATTTTTAGCTCGTGTAACAGAAGCGGCCATCGATGCTGGAGCAACGATTATCAATATTCCAGATACGGTCGGCTACATTACACCGAAGGAAATTAAAGAATTGTTTATGTATTTAAGAAACAATGTACCTAATATCGATAAAGCTATTTTGTCCGCTCATTGCCATGATGATCTTGGCATGGCAACAGCGAACTCATTGGCAGCAATCGAAGGAGGCGCCGGTCAGGTAGAAGGGACGATTAATGGGATCGGCGAACGTGCTGGTAACGTGGCGCTTGAAGAAGTAGCTGTTGCTCTTCATATCCGTAATGATTTTTACGGTGCAACGACTAACTTGAAGTTGAATGAAATTAAGCGTACGAGCAGCCTCGTATCTAAATTAACAGGCATGATTGTTCCGGCAAACAAAGCGGTCATTGGCGATAACGCTTTTGCCCATGAATCAGGCATCCATCAGGATGGCGTACTGAAAGAGAAGACGACTTATGAAATTATTACACCAGAGCTCATTGGTGTGAAGTCTAATAGACTCGTTCTAGGCAAGCTTTCTGGCCGCCATGCTTTCAAAAATAAAGCAATTGAACTGGGCTTTGATTTAACAGAAGAAAAATTAAACGAAGCATTCAAGGCATTTAAAGACTTGGCCGACAAGAAGAAAGAAATCATGGATGAAGATCTTTTCTCCATCCTTGCTGATAAGCAAACAGAAGCAGTGGATGTCAGCCACTATGAGTTGAACAGCATTCAAGTTCAATATGGCACAGAAAACATTCCAACAGCTACGATTTCTGCTACGCTTCCAGACGGTACACAAGTGACAGAAGCGGCTACTGGTTCAGGAAGTGTTGAGGCGATCTATAACACACTTGAACGGTTGTTGGATGAGCCGGTTAAGCTGCATGATTACAAAATTAATTCAGTCAGCGGCGGCCGTGATGCTCTTGCTGAAGTATACGTTCGAATCAAGCATAAAGGCATCGAAACAAGTGGCCGTGGTACAGCACAGGACGTTCTTGAAGCTTCTGCCCGCGCTTACCTAAATGCGGTTAATCGGGTGTTAACGTTAGGAGCACAACAGTCAGAAATACAGAAAGTACACATTTGATGTAATGGAGGGGTTAACGTGAAAAAGAATATTGCAGTATTGCCTGGAGACGGAGTCGGCCGGGAAGTAGTAAAAGGAGCTACTGCTGTATTGGAAGCAGTTGGACAACGATTTGGCCATGAATTTGAATTCGAATACGCGAACATTGGTGGAGCAGCCATTGATGAGTCAAATAATCCTCTCCCAAATGAAACGCTGGAGCTTTGTAAGCAAAGTGACGCCGTTTTTCTAGGAGCAGTAGGCGGACCAAAGTGGGATAATCTTCCTTCCCACATCCGCCCGGAACGTGGATTGCTAGCTATTCGTAAAGAACTCGGCTTATTTGCCAACCTCCGTCCAGTTATCGGCTTTCACAGCTTGCTGCACTCTTCGCCACTCAAGCCCGAAATTGCAGAAAATGTGAATTTAATGATTGTGCGTGAACTAACTGGCGGTTTGTACTTTGGAAAGCCGAGTGAACGCAGAGGAGAAAATCAAGAATCCGTTGTTGATACGCTCCAATATACGAGAAAAGAAATTGAGCGGATTGTCGAAAAAGCATTTGAGCTTGCTCTTATTCGTAATAAGAAGCTCACTTCTGTCGATAAAGCCAACGTATTGGAATCAAGCCGGATGTGGCGTGAGATCGTGAGTGAAAAAGCGTCTCTATATCCGCAGGTAGAAGTAGAGCATATGTATGTAGATGCTGCGGCAATGAAGCTAATCAGCCGTCCAAAAGATTTTGACGTCGTTGTAACAGAAAATTTATTTGGCGATATTTTAAGCGATGAAGCATCCATGATTACAGGTTCACTTGGCATGCTGCCATCAGCGAGCTTGACAGAAGATGGATTTGGATTATACGAGCCGGTCCATGGTTCAGCACCGGATATTGCTGGTTTTAATAAAGCGAATCCAATGGCGATGATTTTGTCAGCAGCCTTAATGCTGAAATATTCCTTTAATTTACGAGAAGAAGCAGAGTCCATTGAACAAGCCGTTCAGGAAGTATTGAATGCTGGTTATCGGACCTCTGATCTTCAATCTGTCGGAAGTACGGTTGTCGGTACAGAACAAATGATTAATATCATTGTTCAGCATGTAGAAGAAGGCTCAGCTATTTCTTCTATTATGGGCGCTTATATGTAAGGTGAAAACCAAGGGACATTATTGAGGAGGATTCCGTTTTTTCCACTAGGAGATCGGAATCCCTCTTTTTTCAAAAAGGCTCTTTTAAAGATGAAGGTTGTTTTTTATAGTTGATCCTAAAATCAACAACCAAGTATCAGAGAGTCTTCAAAAAAACAGTGGGGGGGCTGTTGTATGGCACCAAAAACAATTATTGAAAAGATATGGGAACAGCATGTAGTACACAGAGAAGAGGGAAAACCGGATCTTTTGTACATTGATCTTCACTTAGTACACGAAGTTACCTCTCCGCAAGCATTTGAAGGCCTGCGTATGAATAACCGCAAAGTGCGCCGTCCGGATTTAACATATGCTACGATGGATCACAACGTACCAACGATCGATCGCCACATTATCAATGATCCAATTTCCAAAAAACAAATGATTACACTTGAGCAAAACTGTAAGGAATTTGGCATTGAATTAGCCGATATTAATCATCCAGATCAAGGGATTGTACACGTTATTGGTCCAGAGCTTGGTTTAACACAGCCGGGAAAAACAATCGTATGCGGAGATAGCCATACTTCTACACACGGAGCTTTTGGCGCCTTATCCTTTGGGATTGGAACAAGTGAAGTAGAGCATGTGCTTGCCACGCAAACGCTTTGGCAATCTCGTCCGAAAACGTTGCAAATCAAAGTAACAGGCAAGCTTGGTTTTGGCGTAACGGCTAAAGACTTAATTTTAGCTGTTATTGCAAAATATGGAGTCAATGCTGGTACAGGCTACATTATGGAATATACAGGCGAAGCGATCCGTGAATTATCCATGGAAGAGCGCATGACGGTTTGTAATATGTCGATTGAAGCCGGAGCTCGTGCCGGATTAATTAGCCCGGATGAGAAGACAGTTGAATATTTACGTGGACGTCGTTATGCACCGCAGGGGGAAGAGTTTGAAAAAGCGGCAGAACGCTGGCTGGCTCTCGCTACAGATGAAGGGGCAGAGTATGATCTCACACTTGAAATTGCTGGTGAAGAAATTGAGCCGCAAGTGACTTGGGGAACGAACCCATCTATGGGAAGCGGCATCAGTGCTTCTGTTCCTAATCCAGAACAATTTGAGCGGCAGGCCGATCGTGAATCCGTTGCTCGTGCATTAGATTACATGGATCTTCAGGCCGGTACAAAACTAGAAGACATTCCTGTAGATTATGTATTTATCGGCTCTTGTACAAACTCTCGTCTTAGCGATTTGCGGGCGGCTGCTGAGGTAGCGAAAGGAAGAAAAGTTCAAGAAGGAATTACAGCTATCGTCGTTCCTGGTTCACAAACAGTGAAGCAGGCTGCCGAGGCAGAAGGATTAGATAAGATTTTCACAGAAGCTGGCTTTGAATGGCGCGAATCGGGCTGCAGTATGTGTCTCGCGATGAATGATGATATCGTTCCTTCTGGCAAGCGCTGTGCCTCTACTTCAAACCGTAACTTTGAAGGACGTCAAGGCAACGGTTCAAAAACACACTTAGTGAGCCCGCCGATGGCAGCAGCAGCTGCTGTTACAGGAAAATTCACGGATGTTCGCAAACTAGCCAAAGTTCATCAATAAGGGGGAAGAAGAATGGAAGCAATCAATAAATTTAATGGAATTGTCTGCCCTCTCAACCGTGTAAATGTTGATACGGATCAAATTATTCCGAAGCAATTTTTAAAGCGGATCGAACGGCAAGGCTTTGGGCAGTTCCTATTTCATCATTGGCGTTTTGATGATGAAGGCAATAAGAGAGAAGACTTTGTGATGAATCAGATGCAGTATGAAAATGCAGAAATTATAGTAGCAGGTGAGAACTTTGGATGTGGTTCTTCACGGGAGCATGCTCCGTGGGCACTGCTCGACTACGGCTTCAGAGTTGTCATTGCTCCTAGCTTCGCGGACATTTTCTATAACAACTGTGTAAAGAATGGTATTTTAGCGATTCGTTTAACAGAAGAAGAAGTAAACGGAATTATGGAGAGAGCGCAGGAGCCGGGCTATCGCTTATTCATTAACTTAAAAGATCAAGACATTACAGATCGAAAAGGATTCACTGCTGAATTCGACATTGATCCTTACTGGAAAGAAATGCTTTTAAATGGCTGGGATGAGATCGCGGTTACGCTCAACCTTGATGAGGACATCCGCAGCTACGAACAAAAAATCGGAAGCGGCATTTAATTAAGACGATTCATTTGACAAAAGACTGCGGAGTTGCCGCAGTCTTTTTTTATTTTACTTGTGAAGGAGCTTGTTGCTTTCCGCTTCAATCTACCGGATTTATAAAGTTAGTGTAACCATATAGCCATGCCTATTTTAAGATAAATAGATAGAACGCTGAAAGTGATGAAGATGCTTTTGAAAAACACTCCAATCTAAGGAGACACGTTTTTTGTTTATTTCGGAAAGTTTAAAGGAATGATTTGCCTATAAACAGGGAAAAGTGATACAGGAGTATGAGATGAGGAGGAAGAAAAATGGAATTTAGAACGGAACGAGATACACTTGGAGAAATGAAAGTACCAGCAGATAAATATTGGGGTGCACAAACACAGCGCAGTAAGGAAAATTTTCCAATAGGAAACGAAAAAATGCCGATCGAAGTCACACATGCATTTGCTCAACTAAAGAAAGCAGCGGCGATTGCTAACGGACAGCTCGGTAAACTGCCGGATGAAAAAAAAGAAGCGATTGTCCGTGCATGCGATGAAATAATCGAAGGAAAATGGAACGAACATTTTCCACTCGTCGTTTGGCAGACAGGAAGCGGTACGCAGTCTAATATGAACGTGAATGAAGTTGTAGCGAGAAGAGGAAGCGAAATAGCCGGGAAAGATCATTTCATCCATCCGAACGACGATGTGAATATGTCACAAAGTTCGAACGACACCTTTCCAACGGCTATGCATATCGCTGCCTATCACGAGACAGAGAAGCGGCTAAAGCCGGCTCTATTGCAGTTTAAGAAAACACTTGAGCAAAAAGAAAAACAATATATGAATTTAATTAAGATTGGCCGGACACATTTACAAGACGCAACGCCACTAACACTCGGCCAGGAAATATCAGGGTGGCGGGCTATGATTGATCGCAGTATGGAAATGATTGAGCAATCACAACAATACTTACTAAGTCTAGCTATTGGCGGTACGGCAGTCGGCACAGGAATTAACGCCGATCCTTCCTTCGGCGATAAGGTGGCTGAGCAGCTTGAAAAACAAACCGGATATCCATTTAAATCGTCTCCAAATAAATTCCATGCGCTTACGAGCCACGATGAACTTGTGTATTTTCATGGGGCATTAAAGGCTTTGGCAGCTGATATGATGAAGATCGCGAATGATGTGCGTTGGCTGGCGAGCGGCCCACGCAGTGGTATCGGAGAATTGACGATCCCAGCCAATGAGCCGGGAAGCTCGATTATGCCAGGAAAAGTAAATCCGACACAGAGTGAGGCTATCACGATGGTAGCAGCACAAATATTTGGAAATGATGCAACAGTGGGATTTGCTGCCAGCCAAGGAAATTTCGAATTGAATGTGTTTAAGCCGGTCATTATTTATAACGTTTTGCAATCGACTCGCCTTCTTGCTGATGGCATCCAATCATTTGATGAAAGATGTGCTGTTGGATTGGAAGCGAACGAGGAGGTCATCAAACAATTAATGGAACGCTCGCTAATGCTCGTGACGGCTCTTAACCCGCATATCGGTTATGAGAAAGCAGCTGAAATTGCTAAGCTAGCTCATAAAAAAGGCCTAACATTGAAAGAGGCAGCGATTGAAACAGGCTATTTAACGGCAGAACAATATGATGAGTGGATTGATCCAGCTAAAATGGTTAATTTATAAACAGATGAAGAGCCCCTGAAAATTCAGGGGCTCAAGCCATTTTTATGAAATTGTAAAGCTAGCTTATCGTTGTAAACCGCTCATTTGTTGTTGAGCCATTGCTACAAGACGCTTAGTGATTTCTCCACCTACAGAACCGTTAGAACGAGATGTTGAATCTGCACCAAGTTGTACACCAAACTCAGAAGCGATTTCATACTTCATTTGGTCGATAGCTTGTTGAGCACCTGCAACTAAAAGTTGGTTGTTGTTGTTGTTTGCCATGTTTTGTCATCTCCTGTTGTTTTATTTTGGCTGGACCTTTCTGGATTTGCACCAGTCCGCAGTTACTGCGTCCAGACTCTCTGGTTAGGTCCAATGATGGCTGCTGCTTGTATTACTAGTATGTTTGGATTCAAAGAGTTTATTCAAAAATATTGTGTGGGAATTTATTCCTGTTTTGTTTCGTGTTTGAAAGGTGTTTTTTGACCCAATATGCTATACTGATGATACATATTCTGTGTCAAAGTGGATGCATATATTCAGGAGAAAATGAGGTGTAATCATAATGGAATACAATCGTGATATAAAAAATCGTCTAAGCCGGATTGAAGGGCAGATAAGAGGTGTCATAAAAATGATGGAGGATGACAAGCACTGTAAAGAAGTAGTCACACAGCTTTCCGCTATTCGCTCCGCTGTAGATCGCTCTATCGGGTTAATTGTGGCTAAAAACTTGGAAAGCTGTATAAGGGAGGCAAATGAAAAGGGGCAAAATGCAGAAGAAGCGATTCAAGAAGCAGTCAATATGATTGTTAAAAGCAGATAAAGCTGTACGACCGTGCCAGACTCCTTGCAAGGTTAACGGAAGGTTTCCGGCACGCACAGGACAGCTTTATTCATTCGGAGGCGTCTCTTCTGGAAAAGGAGCAGCTTCCTCGATATTAGAGGTAAGTGCTTCGTCTCTCATATGAACGGTGCCCCTTGATAGTCCTTCGTTGATCATTCTATCGATATCTATATAAGCTTGGTCTTTTCCTTCATATTCCGTGTCAGGCAAAAAAGAAAGACCCTTCTGTTTTGGATCCACTACTGTACCCCCTCCTTTATACATAATATGCACGCAAAAGAGAGGAGTTATTCCAGTATTTTGGACTAGCTGTCATACACGTGATAAAGCATTAGATCATGAATTTGCTGTTCAAGCTGTTTGCGGTCCGGCTCCTCTGGGATAGTAGAAAGCCACTCAATTGTTCCATCTTCTAGATAATTTCCTAATAGACGGCGTTTTTGATAATAAAAAGAAAACGTCCAGCCAGGCAGATTTTTATCCTTATAAAGCGGTTTATACTGGAAATGTAGCAGCATTGTTTTCACCTCTTTTTTATCATACTTTAACTGCGACAATATTTGCTAATTTTTGCGAATTCCACTTATAATGAAAGAGCCGGCTTTACCGGTGATGAATGAATGGCAGGTGAACAGCACATGAATCTCTTTACATTAATTATCTTTATGGTGATCATCGGAGCAGCTATCGGAGCGATCACGAATGCGATTGCGATCCGCATGCTTTTTCGCCCATATGACCCCAAATATATTGGCAAATGGAAGCTTCCATTTACACCAGGATTGATTCCTAAACGAAGAGGAGAGCTTGCCCGCCAAATCGGAAAAACCGTGGAAGAACATCTGCTTACGCCAGAAAGCATCGAGCGTAAGTTAAACGAACCGGATTTTCGCCGAGAAGTAACCGTCATGCTGCAAAAAGAAGCGAAGCCTCTGCTGGCGGCCGATCAAACAGTAGCTGAACTTCTTGAAAAGCTTCAATTTAAAGAGGCTGAGCAGAAAACAGAGCGCTGGATTGAAAGTTGGATCGACAATAAATATAACCGTATTAAGAGCTTTTATCTGCACCAGACAGTAAGAGAGTCACTTCCCGCTGAATGGCTCGATACCGCTCAAGATAAAATTCCCGATATCTCTCGTTATATTTTAACAAAGGGGATTGATTATTTTTCCGGATTTGAAGGAAAGTGGCGGGTTAAAAAAATGACCGATGATTTCCTAGCTGAATGGGGCAAGCTTGGCAGCATGCTGCAAATGATTTTAGGAAACACGTCATTAGAAGAGAAAATCCAGCCAGAGATCATTAAATTTTTAAGCAGTCCCGGCACAAAAGACTTGCTAAATACCCTTCTTCAAAAAGAATGGGAAAAGCTGCTCGATTGGAAATGGGAGGATGTCTTAAAGCAGTTTTCTGATGAAAAAGCGCTGGCAAAAGGGAAAAACCTTGTATTGCGCCAGTTAGACTTGCCTTCTTTATTCCAAAAGCCAGTAGCTCATTTTTTACAGCCATTCGAAGAAAAAATTACGGAAGAAGTAATCCCGACTTTAGTGGAAAAAGCAGGATCAATCATTGCATCCCGGATACCAGCCGTTATGCAAAAATTGCGGATTGGCGATATCGTTCGTGAGCAGGTGGAAAATTTTTCACTTCAACGGCTTGAGCAAATTGTATTGGATATTTCTCGTCGTGAATTAAAAATGATTACCCTCTTAGGAGGACTATTAGGAGGAGCGATCGGGCTTATCCAAGGACTGATTGTCGGGTTGTTATAGGAAAGTCTCGCCAACTTTTGCATAGTTTGATAAAGTGAAGGCATGTTAAAGATGAAGGAGGAAAAAAATGGCGACTAATTTATACGATCTGGCTTATGAGCTAGAAAAGGGATTGCGTCAAAGTGAAGAATATAGAACGCTTAAACAAATGTACGAAGAAGTGAATGCTAATGCAGAAGCAAGAGGCATCTTTGAAAACTTCCGTAATGTCCAGATGAGACTGCAGGAGAAGCAAATGATGGGCCAAGATATCACGGAAGAAGAAGTGCAGCAGGCTCAAAAAACGATGGCACTCGTTCAGCAGCATAGACTGATCTCGCAGTTAATGGAGGCTGAGCAAAGAATGAGCATGGTTATAGACGATATGAATAAGATTATTATGAAGCCTTTAGAAGAAATGTACGGCTCTATAAATGGCTAAATATTGAAGTTTAGAGCGAGTGTCAAGCTCTCCTGTTAGCAGGAGGTGCTTGGCACTTTTATTCTTTCTTGTCTTTTTTTATAATTAGTCCAATTTGGCTGTCACTTTTGAAAGCCTTGTTCTAAAGCCTGTTTCCTCTTCATAATTTTTAAAAAGGACAACATGAGGAGGGGACGAAATGGCGTACCGTTTGTTAGCAATTAATATAGATGCCTTCGCTGGTCAAAGTAAAAGCCGGATCACCAAGTCAACAAAAGATGCAATTCACTACGCCCGCAAGAAAAAAGTAACCGTTTGTTTTTATTCTAATCGTGAATTACCAACTGTAAAGAAGATGGCAAAATCTTTGCTTCCAGAAAGCTGCATCATCGCTCACAATGGTGCTTACATCGCTTCTGAACTGGATAAGCCGATTTATATTCAGCGGGTTAATGAAGAGTGTACGTACGAGATTGTCCAGTTTCTCGAATCATTTGATTGTCGGATTACTCTTTCCACTGAGAATTTTTCTGTCAGCAACAAAGGGAGGCTGCCGGCAACATTAGTCAAGCGCAGCATGTGGCAGCGAACGCAAAAGTTTCTTTATTCCCAGTACTTTGTTAATTTCTTATCGGAACATTTATTTGAGGAGCCAATCTCTCCTTTATCTATTCACATTACCTTTTTTAAACCAGGCGAAAGAGATGAAGTGTGGCAAGCACTGAAAAATATGTTTAATGAAGTATCTTTCGTTAAAAAAGGAAATGATCAAATTGAAATTACTTCATTTGGAGTCACAAAGTGGAACAGTATTTTATATTTAGCGGAAAGAATGATGATCAACCGTTCAGAAATTGCCGTTATTGGAGTCGATGAAGACGATGAGGAAATCGTAAGGGAAGCAGGAATAGGGATCGTGATGGGGAATGCACCGGAAAATGTTAAGCAGGTAGCGGATTGGGTAACAAGAACAAAAGAAGATGATGGCATTTCTTATGTCATTAAAGAATTGCTAAGGCATCAAAGAAGAGCAGCAGAGGAAGAAGTGAATAAATTAGATTAAGCGGCAGAACAGTGCCGCTTTTTTTTATGGATTGTTTAAATAAAGTCTGTCTTGACCACAGGATAATGGATTCAGTATGCTAAAGGGAGGAAAAATAGAAAGGTGAATTAGCGTGTTAATTTATATAAAAGGATTGGAAGATGAACGATTCATACGGCCATTACAATTGATCGCCAACTTATTTTTTGAAGAGACGGAAATCCAGCTTGGAGAAAGTTCTTATGATGAACTTAGTATTCATTTTTCCTTGAACAAAGAAGGAGAAATGATGAGTGCGGCCGCTGTTCTATCAGCCAACGGCAAAAACTATGAGGCTAGTTTTAAAAAAGCAGTCGAGGCTATAGATGAAAAAGAACAATTTAAACAACTAAAGAATATCGTTTCTCACGTATTTTTGCATGTGTTGCAGGAATATACGAAGATCACACAAAAGTGGGGCATCCTAACAGGGATGAGACCGACGAAATTGCTTCATAAACAGCATCAAGCCGAAGTACCAGCAGAAGAGGCAAGACGGAAGCTTAGGGAAGAATATATGATTACAGACGAGAAAATCGATTTAATGGAGCGAATTCTTGAGCGGCAGCTGACGATGGTGCCTGACTTATACGAAGTCAAAAATGAAGTCAGTGTGTATATTGGTATTCCCTTTTGCCCAACAAAGTGTGCGTACTGTACGTTTCCAGCCTACGCTATTCAAGGGAAGCAAGGAAGAGTCGCTTCTTTTTTAAGTGGCCTTCATTATGAAATGGAGCAAATTGGACGCTGGTTAAAAGAAAAAGGAATTACAATTACCACCGTCTATTATGGAGGCGGTACGCCAACAGCTATTACGGCAGAGGAAATGGACGAATTGTATTCGCTTATGTACGAAGTATTTCCAGATGTAGCGAACATCCGTGAGATTACAGTAGAAGCAGGCCGTCCAGATACGATCACTCCAGAAAAGCTGAACGTGCTCAAAAAATGGAACATTGATCGCATTAGTATTAATCCTCAATCTTATACACAGGAGACGTTAAAAGCAATCGGCCGTCATCATACCGTAGAAGAAACGATTGAGAAATACCATATGGCAAGAGAGCATGGGATGAACAATATCAACATGGATTTAATCATCGGCCTTCCGGGGGAAGGCACAGCTGAATTTGCTCACTCCCTCGCTGAAACGGAAAAGCTGATGCCGGAGTCGCTGACTGTCCACACGCTTTCATTCAAGCGTGCTTCCGAAATGACACTAAATAAAGAGAAATACAAAGTAGCTGACCGAACAGAAGTGGAAAAAATGATGAACATGGCGGAGCAGTGGACGACAGAGCATGAGTACGTTCCTTATTATTTATACCGTCAGAAAAACATTCTCGGCAATCTGGAGAATGTCGGCTATTCAAAGCCTGGTCAAGAAAGTATCTACAATATTATGATTATGGAAGAAGTGCAAACGATTATCGGAATCGGCTGTGGAGCCGCAAGCAAGTTCATTGACCGGAAAACAGGAAAAATTGAACACTTCGCTAATCCGAAAGATCCGAAAACATACAATGAACGATTTGTAGAATACACAGAGAAGAAGATCGACAAGCTTAATAAGTTATTTTCATAAAAAGCCGGGCGTTCCCGGCTTTTTTGTTGTTCAGTTATTGTCGTGAAAAACAAGTTTTAAATGATGAACAAAGCCCAGCGAACGTGAAGAACAGGCAAGAAACGACAAACGAAGGTCAATAAGTGTAAAGAAAGCTGACCCAGTCTATTGGGTCAGCCTGTTCGGTTTATACGTGGAATAGAACGAGTTTGCCAAGTGGGGAGGTGCAGCGGTGCGTATGATCTTCGTATGCATATTGCTGCAGCAGCTGCCGGCCTCTTTCTTTCGCCTCTTCGTCATTTTTTGCTTCAAATGATTCATCCAATAACTTTTCCCCATTTTTTTCAAAGACCGTTAGTTTGTAAACCATCTTTTCCCCTCCCTGATAAAGGTGATTCACTATTCATTTTACACAACTATTGTACTTTTCCAAATATTTTATAACAAAATAATTTTATGGAACTTTTTAGGTATTGGTACGTATGTTTAAAAGGGGGAGTGATAAAAGATGCTTGTTTTAGAAAGGGTAACGAAAAGGTTCAACGAATTTACCGCCGTTGATAACTTGTCTTTGCAAATTCCGGAGCGGGAGCTGTTTGGGTTTCTTGGCGCAAACGGAGCGGGAAAAACAACGACGTTTCGAATGATTTTAGGCATTTTACAAGCAAACGAAGGCATGATTCATTGGAATGGTCAGCCAATTAATTACAAATCTAGTCCGCTTATCGGTTATTTGCCTGAGGAAAGAGGGCTTTATCCGAAAATGAAAGTAAAGGAACAAATTGTGTACTTAGCACGATTGCGAGGGATGGATAAGAAAGAAGCGGCCATTGAAACGGATCGTTGGTTAGAACGCTTTCACGTTCCTGATTATGCGGGAAAGAAAGTGGAGGAATTGTCAAAAGGAAATCAGCAGAAAATCCAATTTATTTCTTCGGTGGTCCACAAACCGCAGCTGCTTATTTTAGACGAGCCATTCAGCGGGCTTGATCCTGTCAATGTGGAATTATTAAAAGAAGCAGTTGTCGATCTAAAAGAGAGCGGGACAACGATTGTCTTTTCGAGTCATCGAATGGAGCATGTGGAAGAGCTTTGTGAGAATTTATGTATGATGCACAAGGGCAGACCGGTCGTTCATGGCAGACTTCGTGATATTAAGCGTTCGTTTGGCAGGAAAAATGTATTTGTACAAGCTGATTTTGATCTTGGCTTTTTAGAGGAGATACGAGGGGTCTTACGGACAAAGAGAACAGCGGAAGGGATGATGCTGCAAATTGATAAGGAAGAAACGTCTCAAACCATCTTCTCAGCTCTTCAAGAAAAAGGGTTTGTAACAAAATTTGAGTTAGAAGAGCCATCACTGAACGACATTTTTATTGAAAAGGCGGGGGCTTCTTATGACTAACTTTTGGATGATCCTTTCACAATCATACATAAACAAGTTTAAGACAAAGGCATTTATTATTACAACGGTGCTCGTTGCAGCTGTGATTATGATTGCCGGTAACATGGAGAAGATTTTTTCGTATTTTGATGATGAAGATAAGGAAATGAAGATTGCAGTAGTAGATCAAACGGGGGAGCTGTATGAGCCATTTAAAGGGCAGTTGGCGGCGATTACAGAGGATTTGACCGTCGTACAAACGGAGCAAACAGAAAATCAGCTGAAGAAGAAAGTCACAAAGGGAACGTACAAAGGCTATCTCTTGCTAAAAAGGGAGGCAGATGGCCTGCCAGCAGGAACCTATAAAGCAGAAAATATTGCCAACAGTGAAATTACTTCTGACATTCGGCAAGCGCTGCAAGCTCTTAAAACAATGGAAGTAGCGGGGAAGCTCCAGTTAACAAGTGAACAAATCCAAATGTGGAATGCGCCCGTTACATTTGATACGATTGCTCTTGCCAAAGGAGCTAAGTCAGAAGAAGAGTTAATGCAGGCACAAATTCTTGTCTATCTATTATTGTTCTTTATTTATTTTTCAGTTATTATGTATGCCAATATGATTGCATCTGACGTAGCAATTGAAAAGTCTTCAAGGGTCATGGAAATTTTGATTTCGAGTGTGTCTCCAGTCAAGCAGATGTTTGCTAAAATCATCGGCATTGGCCTTCTCGGTCTCACTCAATTAGTGATTTGGTTTGCGATTGCTTACTTCACGATGACGAATCAGCCGAAAGGGTCACTCGTGAGCTCCGTTGGGTTAAAGTCTATTCCCGCCACAATGATCGTATATGCGGTTCTTTTGTTTATTCTGGGCTATTTCTTGTACGCTACAATCGCCGCGCTGCTTGGATCGCTCGTCAGCAGGCTTGAGGACGTTCAGCAAATGATGACACCGCTGACGCTGCTTGTGATGGTCGGCTTCTTTATTTCCATGTACGGTCTTAGCAATCCAGAATCGCCATTTATTACAGCTACTTCGTATGTGCCGTTTTTTACACCGATGATTTTATTCGTCCGTATTAGCCTGCTTAGCATCCCTGTCTGGGAAGTCGTTCTTGGGTTTGGGGTCTTAGTGGCAGCTATTCTGCTTTTTGGAGTAATCGGGGCTCGAATTTACAAAGGCGGCGTATTAATGTATGGAAAGTCTAATTCATTAAAAGATATGAAAAAAGCATTGGAGCTGTCAAAGGACAATTGATTAGCCGTAGACTAATGGGAAAAGTGATTCCCAAAACTGTTATGTTATAATGATTTAACCAATATAAGGAGGGGAACAAGTTGCAAGGGATTACCCATTATGAAGCAGGGCAGAGTGTAGAGGTTTACTTGTTAATTAAATCGGCAACAAAAAGTGTAGCGGTGAACGGCAATCCTTATTTAACGCTTATTTTACAAGATAAAAGCGGCGATATCGAAGCGAAGCTCTGGGATGCAAAGGAAGAGACAGAAAAGCAGTACCAGCCACAGACGATCGTAAAAGTGAAGGGAGAAATTCAAAACTATCGCGGACGTATGCAATTAAAAATCCGTCAAATTCGCCCGGCTGGCCCGCAGGATGGAAAGCAGGTCAGTGAGTTTATTGAAACAGCACCGATCAGTCAGAAGGATATGGCAGATACCATTACTCAATTTATTTTTGAAATGCAAAATCCTCATATTCAGCGTATTACCCGCTTTTTATTAAATAAATACCATACAGAGTTTTTAGAGTATCCAGCTGCTACAAAAAACCATCATGAGTTCGTTTCGGGTCTAGCCTATCATGTAGTATGCATGCTCAAGTTGGCAAAATCGATTGCTGACCTTTATCCGTCACTAAACCGTGATTTATTATATGCCGGTGTTATTTTACATGACCTTGGGAAAGTGATTGAGCTATCAGGCCCTGTTTCGACTGTCTACACAGTGGAAGGGAATTTGCTTGGTCACATCACGATCATGGTGAATGAAATTGGCAAGGCCGCGGAAGAGCTTGGAATCGAAGGAGAGGAAGTCACTGTTTTAAAGCACATTGTACTTTCTCATCACGGTAAAGCAGAATGGGGAAGTCCGAAGCCGCCGATGGTCAAAGAGGCAGAAATTCTCCATTATATTGATAATCTTGATGCGAAAATGAATATGCTGGACCGGGCGCTAGAGCGTACAAAGCCGGGTGAGTTTTCTGAGCGTGTATTTGCTCTCGACAACCGTTCCTTTTATAAGCCGCATTTTTCTTCTTAACATGTCCAAATTTGGGCATGTTTTTTTCTTTCTCCGAATACACTGTTTAACAAATGCGGATAAGAAAGGAGATTAGAATGACAATCCCATTATGGATTTATGCAGTAGTCGCAGGAATTTTTTTTAGCGCATTTATGACGATTAAAACATCAAGAGCGGAGAAGAAGATAGATGAGGAATTTATTGAGCAGGAAGGGCAGGTTTATATACAAAGGATGGAGAAAGAAAGAGAAATGAGAGCAAAGAGTTAAAAGGAAAGAGGCTGTTTGATAAGTGATCGCCACTTATCGGACAGCCTCTTTTAAGGTGTTTATTTTTCTTCTTTTTTACTCGAGTCAGATACGCCTTCGAAAGCACCTTTTAAGTCTTTGTCTTTGACTTCGACATCGGCCGCTTTCATTTCTTTATCTAACTTTTTCTGAATCGTTTCTGGATCTGCTTTAGATTTCTTCAGTTCTTCTGTCATTTCAGCTTTCATTTCTTTAAATGGTTTTTTCGCTTTTTTGTCTGTCACTTCAATAATGTGGTAACCATACTCTGACTTGATCGGCTTGCTGACTTCGCCTTTTTTCAACGTATCAAGGGCTTTTGAGAATTCTGGAACGAACTGTTGACGTCCTTGATTATCGACCCATCCAAGCTCACCGCCATTTTGTGCGGAGCCCGGGTCAGAAGAATATTCTTTAGCTAAGTCTGCGAATTTCTCGCCTTTTGCTAGCTTGTCCTCTACTTCCTTGGCTTTCTTTTCATCCTCGACTAGAATGTGACGCACTTTTACTGGGGCTTTCCAGTTATCGTAGTAGGCTTTTACTTCTTTATCTGTTACTTTTACATCAGCAAGGGCTGCTTTTTCTCGTAAAAGCTCCAGCTTTAAAAATTCTTTGAACCCTTTTTCGTCAAGGTTATATTGAGCTAAGAACGCTTCGTATTGCGAGCCTAGCTGTTCTTTCGCTTTTTTAAGCTCTTTGTTCACTTCTTTATCGGATACTTCGTATTTATCAGAAAGTACCTTTTTGTACATTACTTCCTGAAGCGCTTGCTCCATTTGTGGAGAGTATTTCTCCTTCATTGCATCGTACAGCTCTTGCTGTGTTACGTCGCCTGCTTTCGAAGTAGCAACCACATCATCATTTCCCCCGGCGCCGCATCCAGCCAGACCGACGGCCCCTGCGAGTAAAGAAGCAGACAGGATCCATTTTTTCATTTCTTAAACAACTCCCTGGTTTATCAGCCGGCTTTCATGCAGCAACGGCTTTTTCAATTTTTTGTACAGGTCATACTATATCATATTTTTATGAAGCAGCCAAAAAATTCAATTCAAAAAAGCGAGAATGTGCCAGTTGTTTAGATGGGTGAACTTATTAGATTTAAAAAAAGAAGCCAGCTTTTAAGCGGCTCCTTTTATGTAAAAAGAATTTCCACATAAGAGGAAATCAACAAAATCGTGATGTAGATATTAATCGTACGAAAAATTTTAGGGTGGCGTTCCTCCGGGATCTCTTTTTGAACGCAAAGAATATTGGTCATACGATTGATATTGTAGAGAATTAATGCTGAAAAAATAATAAATACGATAATAACGGAGATCACTCTATCCCCTCCCTTTTTGTTCAGATGTAATAAACATAACAAAAATTGTGTTAAAAAGATAGAAAAATAGCTAAAAGCAGAGAATGGAGTCTCTGCTTTACATCTCGAAAGTACTCATGAAAACAATGCAGCTCTTTTATTGCGGGATGAGAATTTCATATCCTCTGTCATGCTCCTCAATGACGGCATATTTTGGAGAAGCAGCCATTGCTTTTAAATAAAGCAGGTCAATGGCACACATACCCATATGGAAAGCAGTCAGCATCGTAAAGTAATGAATATAATGAGGAAACAACATTCCACAGATCAGCAAGGCTGGATTAATAGTAAAGAAAGGGAGCAGAAGGCTCACCATAAATGTTCTCTTAGGAACGGGCTGTTTTATATTAATCGAAATGATAGGCATACAAAAACAAGTCATTTTGCATCGGCATTTCATTTGCCGCCAGTAATGCAAAATTGGTAAAAGATGAACAAGCTTATGCAGCGGATAAATGGCCAATAAAGCTATCAGAAAAAAATGAAAGTAACCTGAATACAAAGTTTTTGAAAAGAGCGATTGCATGAGAGCAAAGCTGAAGGAAAAGAACAGCATTGTCAGCAAAAGAGAATAGATCAGGATCTTATTCGTGCCGTATCTCCTTTCAAAATCAAATGTACGCCAGCATTTCATTGGAATCATCCCTCCGTTTGACGTTAAGACGTCCTATTGCCTAACAACTTTACGATGTGCTCAAAGAAAAATCAAGCCATTTTTTATTAAAAATAAGTAAAGTTTGCGACAAGACAATCAAAAGGGATGCCAGAGAGAGAAAGGAAGCGCTTTTCCGTTGAAAAGGGCTATTAAACTTTTTGTTCGATCTTTTTCTTTCGCAATCTTCCATCTTCTTCATCAAGGTCTTCACCAATATTATGCATAGACTTCTCAAATATGTCGACAAAGTCTTCGCCATAAATGTTTTTTACGATGGCCATTACCTCAATAAGGTCAGGAAATTTACCAAATAGTTCACGTAATGGAGCGCTGCCTGTAAAGACAGAATTTGCGGCAGGATCAAAATTTTCCATTAGGTCCAGTAAAAGCTGTTCTCCCTGTTCAGTAATTTCTACATACGTGTTTCGCTTATCGGTTTCTTTTTTAGAAAATCTTAAGTAGCCTCTTTCTTCTAATTTTTTTGAAAAGTTAAAGGCAGTAGAAACGTGCATCACCCCAAATTTAGCAATATCAGAAATAGAAGCTCCTTTTAGGTGATAAGCAATCCATAGAATATGATGTTCATTAATATTTAAGTCATAAGGCTTGATCCAGCGCTGCCAATCTTTTTCTATTGCTTTCCATAACGCTTTGCTTAATTGAGCCATTCTTTGGCTAAAAATAAGCGCTTCTTTCATTGAATATTGATGATTTGTCATTTTTGCACCTTCTTTTCCGAATTCTTTCACTCCTAATGAATAGTAAGTTACAGAGTCTATTAATATTATTATGCCAATAAAGTAAAAAATAATAAAGACATAAATTAACTAAATTTTCGAAAAAAATGGAGAGCCTTGGACGGCTCTCCATTATTTTCGAGCAGGCAATGCCTTTTGCAAGTCTTCTACTGTTTTTTGGACTTCCACAACGTCCTGCTGCAATTTTTGAATATTCGGCTCTGTGCTTTCCTTCCAGATACCAGCGCTCACTTTTAAGCCGTCTGCTACTTCTCCAATGTTGTCCTTGCTAACGTCTTTTAAATGGATAACAGCTTGCTTTACTTGTTCCGCTTCTTTCTTGATTACTTGTGCATTGCTCTTTAAGGCTGATTGAGCTACTTTTACTTTTTGTCTTGCTTCTTGACCTGATAGGGGCGTGCTCAATAAAGTAGCGGCTGCCCCGACAGCTGTGCCGGTAAGCATACCGATTAATAATGATTTTGCGTTCATATTTTTCACCTCTCCTGATTAATGTTCTCGTTAAAAAACAAAATTCCTCTAATTCAATAGGGGACAGGTACATTGCCAGTTGGCAGATGCATAGTATGTAGAAAGACCCCGCTTTGTTATAGTTCCCTTAAGTAATCAAAAACAAACGATTGATTCTGGTTAAAGGAGTGGCATAGATGGAAGGCATCATCTTTGGACTATTTGCCCTGAGCTTTATCCTTTTGATCAGTATGATTCATCACATTCGATCGATATGGAGGCCGGGCATCTCTATGTCGAGACCTCTCTTAATCAAGAGGGCTCGTATTCTTGGAATTGCAGGGGGCTTTGTTTTACTTATTGCCGTACTGTTGCTGTATAGGTAGAAATATACCAAAAAGACTCCTTTGTTTAAAAGGAGTCTTTTTGGACTGTTTACACTTGTTCAGCTAGACTAGAACGTTTTAGCACGGATTGTACGATTGGATAGATCACGAGCATGACAACGGCGTTTACAACCGAAGCAGGCAGCACAATCGTAACAAACAAAGCAGCAAACGGTCCTGGAAGGCCTACGATAACAAGGGCAGAGCCTAGGAAGACAACCCCAGAAACAATGGTGCCAACAGCCGTTAACACAGCTGCTCCGATAGCATTTTTGCTATATTTAGCAAATAGAATGAACAAACCATAGAAAACAAAAGCAGTAACTGGTTTATCAATCATATTAGGAATCAGTCCGCCTGGAAAAGATGTTGTTAGACCAGAAATCATTCCAGTTACAAGTCCGGCAAGCAGCACACTTTTCACGTTCGGGAACAGCAAAATTCCTAAAAACATCATCGTCAGCATCATGTCGGGCTTCATTCCAAGAAACAATCCTGGCATAACAGTGTGTAAAACAGCCCCTATACCTATTAATAGTGATAGGGTAACTAAAGATTTTGTATTCACTTCTCATCTCTCCTCTTCTCATCTCTTCTCGAGTTGACTTTTCCTGACGTGCGCTCATCGCCGCCAGCGAAAAGATAGAATAAGTATATCATATGAAATAGTACTAAGGAAGCTGAATATTCAGTCAACCATCAGTCCTTTTTAAAGATGAGCGGCAATTTCTTTTGCAATTTGCTGCAGATCTTCTCCTGTATATTTACTGTCATGTGTTTCAAAAACAGGATGGAAGCCGTCTTGACGTCCGTAGCGTGGAATAAGATGAATATGATAGTGGAATACAGTTTGTCCGGCTGTTTCACCATTATTGTTTAAAATATTTAATCCGTCAGGGTTATAGGCTGCTTTCAGTGCTTGGGCGATAATAGGCACCCGTTGGAATAAGCGGCTTGCTTCTTCCGGGGAAAACTCAAAAATATCTTTTTTGTGGGTCTTTGGGATGAGCAAAGTATGGCCTTTCGTTACCTGGCTAATATCGAGAAAAGCGTACACTTCTTCGTCTTCATACACTTTGGCAGAAGGGATCTCTCCATTAATGATTTTACAAAAAATACAGTCGCTCATTTTTTTCATCCTTCCTATGTATAATTGTCAAAATTTTATCATAAAAGCGATCTTTATTAAATAGACAAGTATAGAGAGGGGTTTCTTAACAATGAGATTCTACGAATATTTTGTTAAAATACATGTATGACTTTATGAGAAAGGGCGTTTTTTATGTCTTTATTAACGGTAGAGGGACTGGTTGGCGGTTATACCCGCAAACCGGTATTAAATGATATTTCCTTTTCGATTGGCAAGGAAAGCATTGTTGGTTTAATTGGCTTAAATGGAGCAGGAAAGAGTACAACGATCAAACATATTATCGGATTGATGGAACCGAAAAAAGGGAAGATTTCCATTAATGGCATCACGTTGCAGGATAGCCCGGAAAAATATCGGCGCCAATTCTCTTATATCCCGGAAACCCCTATTTTATATGAAGAACTAACATTAGAAGAACATATGAAATTAACGGCGATGGCGTATGGGTTAACGGAGGATGAGTATAGCCGGCGTATTGGCCCATTATTAAAAGAATTTCGTCTCGATTCAAAAATGAACTGGTTCCCGGCTCATTTTTCAAAAGGCATGAAGCAGAAGGTGATGATCATGAGTGCCTTTCTAACAGAACCTTCGCTATATATTATCGACGAACCGTTTCTCGGTCTTGATCCGCTCGGTATCCAGTCTTTGCTTGAATGGATGAAGACGACGCGCGACAACGGGGCAGGTATTCTCATGTCAACCCATATACTGGCGACGGCGGAAAAATATTGTGATTCCTTTATTATTTTACATAATGGTGAAATTCGGGCGAAGGGAACCATTGCGGAGCTTAGAGAACAATTTCAAATGCCGGGTTCTTCTCTTGATGATATTTATATTCAATTGACGAAGGAAGAAGAGCGATGAAACAAGTAGAGGAGTTATGGAAATCACGAATAACGGCTTATTATGCAGAACTGCGCAAGTACTTGCGCTATATGCTGAATGACCATTTGCTATTTGTTTTAGTGTTTGGGCTCGGCGCAGCGTTATATTACTACAGCGGCTGGATCAAAACACTAGATGAGACATTCCCAGCGCCGCTTGTCATGGCTGTTTTGTTGGGCGCTTTGCTTTCCTGGAGTCCTGTATATACATTTTTAATGAGGGCAGATACAGTGTTTCTACTCCCGCTCGAAGAGAAAATGGCTCCTTATTTTCGTAAAGCTGTCTGGACAAGCTTCCTTTCTCAAAGTTACTTACTAATCGCTGCGCTTGCTGTATTTATGCCCTTATATACACAAGTAAAAGGCGGTTCGATGAAGATCTTTTTCTTTTGGCTGCTTTTGGCCGCTATTATGAAAGTTTGGAACTTACATGTTCGCTGGCACGTGCTTAAGATACAAGAAAAAGAGAGCAGACAAATTGATTGGGGCATCCGATTAGCGTTGAACGTTTTGCTTCTTTATTTCATATTTTCAGGAGCATCGAGTCTCTTTGCGGTCGCTATAGCCGTTGTTATGGTTGCCTATTATATGTATTTTCGTAACACAGCAAGAAAGATGGCACTGAAATGGGAAACGCTCGTTGAGTTAGAGGAAAAGCGGATGGCTGCTTTCTACCGCCTAGCTAACTTGTTTACCGATGTGCCTCATTTACGAGGGACTGTAAAGCGGCGAAAATGGCTGGACAAGCTGCTAGGCAAAGCTTCCTTTCAGCCGGCTGAAACATACACATACTTATTTCGGCGCACCTTTTTCCGAATGAATGAATTTTTTGGACTATACATTCGGCTTACCATCATTGCGGCCCTGATTATTGGTTTTAGCAGCCAGCCGATCTTGCAGCTCATTATCGCTTTATTGTTCATCTATTTAACCGGATTCCAGCTATTGCCGATGATTCGCCTGCATGAGACGAAGATATGGGTATCTTTATATCCTGTAGCCGCTGAACGAAAAAGTGCTTCATTGCTTCGTTTGATCAATCAGCTGCTTTTGCTGCAGGCCGTTGTATTTAGCTTGGCGGCATGGGCAGGCCATTCAATAAGTCAAGCGGGCATTGTGCTGGCAGCTGGGGTTGTGTTTGCTCTGTTTTTTGCTAAAATGTATGCACCAGTGCGGCTTGATAAAATCGTTCGATTATAGAGCCAGCAACAAAGCTGCGAAAGCAGTTCGCTAAAAAAGACAGCCTGAAGTCGGTTTACACCGATTTTAGGCTGTCTTTTTGTTATCATCATGAGGCACCATTAATCATTCTCACTAGGAACTGCATAAGTTGTCACATAAGAAGGACTAGAGAAAATATGCGGTTGTTGATTGACACCTGCTTCTGGCTTTTTCGTTTCATGGGCTTGTTTGAACTCTTTAGAGTCCTTCCAGTTTGTGAATGATTCCCGGTCTTGCCACTGTGTTAAGATGACATACGTGTCTGAGTTAAGCGGTCGAAGTACACGGATCGCTATAAATCCCGGTGTGTTTTCGATCGCTCGGGCTCGACCCTTGAAACGGTACTCGAAAATAGGGCGTCCTTCATCTGTCACAGGGATGTTATTGCACACAACGAAGCCGTGATCAGCTAATTCCCCAGAGGTGTCAATTACCTCGTATTTACGCGGAGATTGAAAAATACTCTTCTTATTATTCGTTTCGTGTAGAAGGGCAGCCCCCTCTGCATTTTCCATTAAAATAATTTTTTCAGATGCATGTTTCTCTTGGAGAGTCTTCATGAAGTTATATGTACCCGTCGTAATAAAAATATACATGTCTCCACCTCATTCACTAATAGTTATTGTCTCTATAATATATTACTTTACACTTAGATGCTGCTCTCTAAACTACTATACGAGCAGAAGAAAGGGCAGGAAGTCTCTTGAAAGAGGAGAAATAGCTGTTTTCTTTGGAGAATTTATGACATTTAAGAGTCCATGCTATACTTTTCTTCGTAAAAGAACTATAGTGTAAACGTATAAATAGATAGGATTCGTCGCTTATCTCCGTTTACGGACTGAATATAAAGTGATAGATCGATTTTTATAAGATGAAAGGTGGATGTGCAGCAGCTATGAGACAAATTAATGAAACATTTTTAAAAGCGGCAAAAGGGGAAAGGACAGAATATACACCAGTTTGGTATATGCGGCAAGCAGGCCGTTCTCAGCCAGAATATCGTAAATTAAAAGAAAAATATTCCCTCTTCGAAATTACCCACCAACCTGAATTGTGTGCTTATGTCACCAAGCTTCCGGTCGATCAATATAACGTTGATGCAGCCATTCTTTATAAAGACATTATGTCACCGCTTCCTTCTATAGGAGTAGATGTCGATATTAAATCAGGCATTGGACCCGTCATTGATAATCCAATCCGCTCTTTAGCTGACGTAGAAAAGCTAGGAGAAATTGATCCAGAAAATGATGTTCCATATGTACTGGATACGATTCGTTTGTTAACGAAGGAACAGCTTGATGTTCCGCTTATCGGCTTTGCCGGTGCGCCTTTTACACTTGCCAGTTACATGATTGAAGGCGGCCCTTCTAAAAACTACAACAAAACAAAAGCTTTTATGTATGCGGAACCAAAAGCATGGCAAGCACTGATGAATAAGCTAGCAGAAATGACTGTAACGTATGTGCGTGCACAAGTTAAAGCGGGAGCTCGTGCTGTCCAAATTTTTGATTCATGGGTAGGCGCTTTAAACGTATCTGATTACCGTCTATTTATTAAACCGGTAATGGAGCGGATTTTCAGTGAGCTTCGCGAAGAGAATGTTCCATTAATTATGTTTGGCGTTGGCGCCAGCCATTTAGCTAAAGAATGGCATGATCTTCCGCTTGACGTTGTGGGCCTAGATTGGCGTTTATCGATTAAAGAAGCTAGAGCGATGGGAATTACGAAAACAGTACAAGGAAATCTTGATCCTGCCATTTTGCTTGCTCCTTGGGAAGTAATCGAAGAAAGAGCGCGTGCTATTTTAGATGAAGGTCTTGCTGAACCAGGACACATCTTTAATTTGGGGCATGGTGTATTCCCAGATGTAAATCCGGACACATTAAAACGCCTGACAAGTTTTGTACATGAATACAGTGCGGCAAAGAGAAAATAAGGCAACAGAGGTGAGAGACATGACGAAGAAAAAAATGGGCTTATTAGTCATGGCATACGGGACGCCATATAAGGAAGAAGATATTGAACGCTATTACACACATATCCGCCGGGGCAGAAAGCCGACGCCTGAAATGCTTGAAGACTTACGTTCTCGCTACGAAGCAATTGGCGGCATTTCACCGCTCGCTTCAATTACGAGGGAGCAGGGAGAGAAGCTAGAGGAATATTTAAATGCAGCACAGAATGAGGTTGAATTTAAACTGTATATCGGCTTAAAGCACATTGAGCCGTTCATTGAAGACGCTGTTCAGCAAATGAAAGCGGATGGTATTGAGGAAGCGGTCTCGCTTGTGCTCGCTCCTCATTTCTCAACGTTTAGCGTAAAGTCGTATAATGGCCGAGCTAAAGAAGAAGCAGAAAAAATTGGAGGACCTCTCATTACATCTATTGAGAGCTGGTACGAAGAGCCAAAATTTATTAATTATTGGGCGGAAAAGATTAAAGAAACGGTTGCTCAGATGTCTTCGGAAGAGCGCAAGAATTTCGTAATGATTGTTTCTGCACATAGTCTTCCAGAGAAAATTACCACAATGGGAGATCCGTATCCAAAGCAGTTAGAGGAGACAGCTAAGCTCATTGCTGAAGCGGCAGGCATTGCAAATGTAGAGGTTGGCTGGCAAAGTGCAGGAAATACTCCTGAGCCGTGGATTGGCCCGGATGTGCAAGACTTGACACGCGATTTGTTCGAACAAAAAGGCTATCAAGCTTTTCTTTATGTACCAGCAGGGTTTGTGGCTGATCACTTAGAGGTTCTATATGACAATGATTACGAATGCAAAGTAGTGACGGATGAAATTGGTGCAGGATATTACCGTCCACCTATGCCTAATGCTCGTCCAGAGTTCATTGAGGCTCTCGGTGAAGTAGTTCTGAAACATTTAGCAGCAAACACAAAATGATAAAAAGAAGGCGATGAAACTGTGCTAGGCGAAAAAAAGAGGGTTGTTGTCGTAGGGGGCGGAATTACAGGTTTAACCGCGGCTTACTACTTGCAGAAGGCTGCTAAGACCAGCAAGCTTCCATTAGCTGTCACATTAATTGAAGCAACACCTCGCCTAGGCGGCAAAATACGAACGGTAAAGAAGAATGGCTTCATTATTGAGAAAGGCCCAGACTCCTTTCTCGCAAGAAAAGAAAGCGCCATCCGGCTAGCAAAAGAGGTAGGATTGGGCGATCAATTAGTAAACAGTAAGGAAGGCCGTCCATGCGTATTGGTGAATGGCAAGCTTCACCCGATACCTGAAGGGTCTATCGTCGGAGTTCCGACAAAAATAACGCCTTTTCTGACAACGAACCTTTTTTCTGTTGCAGGAAAGGTAAGGGCAGGCGCAGACTTTTTTCTGCCAAAAATGGAGTTGAAGAATGATATTTCGCTCGGCGGATTTTTTAGGCGCCGCCTCGGCGACGAAGTGGTCGAGCACTTGATCGAGCCGCTTTTGTCTCGTGTATACGCGGGTGATATTGATAAACTTAGCTTAATGGCGACGCTTCCGCAGCTTTATAAAGTAGGACAAGAGCATCGCAGCTTAATATTAGGAGCAAAACAGATAGCCGCTGCACTTGCTAATGAATCAGGCGGTTTTCTAACACTGAAAGCAGGGTTAGAAGAATTGGTGGAAGGAATCGAAGAACGGCTTGAAGGCGGTTCGGTTTTAAAAGGTATACGTGTAAAGAGGATTGACAAACGAGAAGGCGAGAAGTTTGTCCTGTCGCTAAATGATGGCGGAAACATCATCGCTGATGGAGTTGTTTTGGCGACTTCACACCTTACACTGCCTTTTATCATGCCGCAATACGGTTTTTTTGATTCTTTAAAAGAGATGCCATCCATGTCCATTGCTACGGTGGCGATGGCTTTTCCAAAAGAAGTTGTTTCGCGGCACATAGACGGAACAGGATTTGTCGTCTCACGAAACAATGATGTCACGATTACAGCCTGTACATGGGTGAATAAGAGGTGGCCGCATGCCGTACCTGAAGGAAAAGCATTGCTGCGCTGTTACGTCGGCCGTGCTGGTGATGAAGCCATTGTTGATTTGTCAGACGCTGAAATTGAACAGATTGTCATAGATGATCTGAAAAAGATCATTTCCCTATCGTCCAAGCCGGATTTTACAGTAGTAAGCCGCTGGAAACATGCAATTCCGCAATATACGATTGGTCATAAAGAACGCCTGGACACGATTGAAGAGCAGATACGAGAGAACCTGCCGGGGCTTTTTATTGCCGGCAGCTCCTTCAGAGGGCTCAGCATTCCAGATTGTATAGAACAGGGAGAAGCAGCAGCACAGCAAGCGGCAGCGTTTATTTCAAAATTATAAAGAAAAGAGACGATTCTAGAGAGCATCTGCTTTTAGAAGCCGTCTCTTTTTTGTAGTTGTTTCAATAACTTTTTCGTATGACTTTTCTTCAAAGGGAACAATAGAAATACTAAATCATAAAGGAGGTTCCCACATGGAGAGAGATAAATTAGATATGAAGGGTGAAACGACAAATTTACACATAAAAAGAGAAGCCAACGACCAAGTATTAGAAATTAGCTCAACTGGATATGGACTTGAATCCGTTTCAAGAAGAGAAGCAGCGGAAGACAAAAACGAAATGACTTCCCCTATGAAGGAGCAGCCTTTTGTTGAAAACAAGCATGAATGAAAAGGAGAAGCACAAGATTGTGGAAGTGATCGATCCCGTTTTGAAAGAACGTATTCATAAAGAAGTAGACGGTCTAAAGTTTACGAAAAACTTCCGTTCGGCTACGGCAGAGGAGTGGTATATTTTTTTGCCAGGATTTGCGGCTGGACCAGCGGGCAGCGCAGCAGGGAAAGCGCTAATCCATTATAATCTTTACGGCAATCGGGATATATTTATTCATACGACGATTATCTTTGATGATCGGGCAATGGGAGAACCAAAGCTTTATAGGTTGGTTTATGCGATTGCGGATGAAATAGTCAACCGGCTTGTTGGTTACGCGGATACATTGCTTTCTGTCCATGCTGGAGAGAATTCCTATGAAGCGGAATATCGATCACCTTAATAGAAGAAATGAAGCCATTATAAAGTAAAGGAGGGGAACAATATGGGAAAGTGGAATGAACAAGCAGCTCCTAATAACAATATGGATGCGTCTGAAATAAAAAGGGCATTCAGGAAAAATCAGCAGGAGCATGTGGAGTTTTCAGAGGAATTAGCAGACGGAGGAGAAAGAAATAAAAGCTTTGAAGAACAGAAAGATAAATTGTAAGCTGATAGAGGCCAACTATTTCACTATAGTCCATAATGGTTAAGTAAAAGCGATGTTCAAAATAATTTTACTTATCCTTTTAAATTCTGTACACGACTGTACAGAATTTTTTCTTGCTTTCGTTTAAAGCCCTTGCTATCTTTAAGTGTTTGCAGTATGATGTTTATATGAATTGACCGGATTGTTCATTTGGTCAGAATGGGAGGCAGGGAATGGCAGTTGACCGAAAAAAACAAATTGTTGAAGCGGCTACCAAATCCTTTTCACTCTTTGGCTACAAAGCGACAACGATGGACCAAGTAGCTAAGCTTGCCAATGTCGGCAAAGGGACGATTTATACGTTCTTTAAAAACAAGGAAGAATTGTTTGATGAAATCGTTCAGACGCTTATTATTGAGATGAGAGAAGCGGCAGAAAAAGCGATCGATCCTTCCAAGACATTCCATGAAAATGTTCATAGAGCTCTTTTTCAAATTCTTCAATTCAGAAAAAAGCATCAGCTAACGATCAAGCTGTTTCAAGAAGGAAAAGAGATGGGAACCCCTGCTGTTCTCGAAGTAATGAATATGATGGAGGAAGCGGTTCTTTCTTTTATTAAGGAAAAGATCCTGTTAGCTGTTGAAGCAGGCGAAATTAAGCCATGCGATCCCGAGGTCACAGCATTTGTTATGTTTAGACTCTATATTTCTTTGATTTTTGATTGGGAGCAGAGAAAAGAACCATTAAGTGAAGAGGATATTTCCCGATTGTTTGAGCTGTATTTATTTGAAGGGTTATCCATTTAAGGAGAATCCTTTTCTTTTACACTAGATTGACCAAATGAATAAAATGGTCACTATTATTACGATGGAGGCAATTATGAAACGATCTATGTTTATAGCAGAATTAAAAAATATTGCTGGCAATCGAATGTTATTCATTTCAATGATAGCCATCTTGCTTATTCCTCTTTTATACGCAGGAATGCTTTTATGGGCGTTTTGGGATCCGTACTCACAATTAGATAAATTGCCGGTAGCCATTGTGAATAAAGATGCCGGCGCGGACTTTGATGGTGAAAAACTAGCCATTGGTCAGGAATTGACGAAAGAACTCAAGAAAAGTGATGATTTTGATTTTCAGATTGTGAGCGAGAAAGAAGCACAAAAAGGAATAGACAATCAAGAGTATTATATGATGATCGAAATTCCAGCTGATTTTTCTGCAAACGCTACTACGCTGCTAGATGATACACCTAAAAAGCTAGAGTTGAAGTATGTGCCGAATGAAAGCTACAATTTCGTTTCTTCGCAAATGGGGACAACAGCCATGAAGGAAATTCGGGCTTCTGTCCAAAAGAGCGTGACAGAAACGTATGCAGAAACGATGTTTGATAAAATGAAGTCGATGGGGGAAGGCTTTGAAACGGCAAGCAAAGGGGCCGGAGAACTAGATGAAGGAGCAGATAAGCTTTCTGAAGGAGCCGCCCAATTAAAAGAAAACTTAGCTATTCTAGCTGATCGCTCTGTACAATTTTCTGAAGGTATTTCGAAAGCCGGGAAAGGATCAAAAGAATTAGCAAATGGAGCTTCAAAGCTAAGTTCAGGGCTAGCACAACTTGAGCAGGGCCAAAATAAGCTCACAGCCGGCAGTCAAGAGTTACAAAAAGGCACGAGTGAATTAGCTTCTGGCCTTTCTAATTTACAAACGGGCCTTCACACCGTAGATGGAAAAATGACGGAGCTTAATTCCGGCACGGCCCAAATGAAAGAAGGCGTGCAGCAGTTTCAAAGTAAACTTCCTGAATTAACAGAAGGCACACAGAAGCTCTCAGCTGGTGCTGAACAGTTAAATACTGGACTAGGGCAGTTTGAGGAACAATTGATTGCTGGTATGAATGAATCAATGAATCAGCAATTAGAGCAATACATGCCATTGCTGGAGAAAAAGTTCTCTCCTGTAGAAATTGCGCTCATTAAGCAAAAATTAAAAGAGCAGCAAAACCAAATGGCGGAGCAAATCAGAACGAATGTCGGTCAACTACAGGAAGGAAGCAAGCAGCTTGCTTCTGGTTCTAAAGCGGTTAATCAGGCCATTAGCGGACAGCTTGCCCCTAATATTAAGTCATTAAATGAAGGACTTGGGAAAGTACAGACAGGACAACAACAGTTACAAGCAGGCATTCATAAGCTAGCAGAGGGATCCGATCAATTAGCTGCTGGCACGGGACAGCTGCAGGCTGGAGAAGAGACTCTCACAAATGGCATGAATCAAGTGGGGGAAAAACTTTCTGATGCAAAAAATGGATCGGCAGAACTGGCAAGTGGAGCTGAATCATTAAATAGCGGTTTAGGAGAATTAAATAATGGCTCATCTAAATTATCGGAAGGAGCTGGAAAGCTGGCCGAAGGCTCTACTGAGTTAGAAAGCGGCTCCGTAAAACTGAAAGAAGGAACGAAAGAGCTGCATGATAAATTAGGAGAAGCGGCAGGCAAAGCAAACGAAGTACACGCAAAAGACGACACATACGACATGATGGCAGAGCCTGTGAAAGTGGATAAAGAGGTTCAGCATCATGTGCCGAACTACGGAACAGGTATTGCTCCTTACTTCCTGTCTCTCGGCTTGTTTGTCGGGGCGCTCATGTTAACGATTGTCTTTCCGCTTAGAGACCCTGCGGAACAGCCTTCGAGCGGTTTCCGGTGGTTTATCGGCAAGACGGGTATTATGCTCACTGCAGGAATAGCACAGTCATTGCTCGTTTCAGCTGTTTTATTATTTGGATTGAAAATAGAAGTACAGAGTGTACCATTGTTTATTTTAACGACGATGATTACAAGCCTGACCTTTATGGCGATTATTCAAATGCTTACAACGCTGTGGGGAAATCCAGGACGCTTTATAGCGGTGTTAATTTTAATTTTGCAATTAACCGCGAGTGCCGGTACATTCCCATTGGAATTAATACCAAAGGCATTGCAGCCATTTAATTCGATTTTGCCAATGGCGTATTCTGTCCGGGCCTTTAAGGCAGTGATTTCCAGTGGTGATTTTCATTTTATGTGGACAAACGAACAAATTCTTCTTTCGTTTGCGGCAATTTGTCTAGTCATTACCGCCCTGTTCTTTAAACGGTTGTTTAAAAAACAATATGGTGTGCAGACGGTGGAAGAATAAAATTAAAAAAGCAGAACCAGCTCAAGGCGAAGCTGGTTCTGCTTTTTTATATAGTATGGAATTGGAGGCTAAAGGAATAGGGATATCTTAAAGATCTTGAATGTCAGTACACTCATCACACACATGGCCGTAGCACTCATGCTGTTCCTCAATATAAGAGCCGCACTTTGCGCATTGTTTTGCCGGTAAGTTTTTGAAAAAGTCAACGATGTTTTTAACCATTTGATGTTTCCTCCTCATTTTTGTTATATAACTGATGTCTTATTTTTATTTATTGTATTATAACAGTATGTGCTAGTCAACCGTTTTTTATTAAATTTTTTAACAAATCAAATAATTCATGAAGTTGAACGAAAGACATTTGGGGAATACAATACGTATGAAGATAAAATCTAATTGATGGAAAGGAGCCCTTTCATGAACGTTACGGTTATTGGCTGCTGGGGCGGCTATCCAAAAGTGAATGAAGCAAGTTCAGGCTATTTGTTTGAAGAAGGCGGATTTAAAATGTTAGTTGATTGCGGAAGCGGAGTTCTCTCGCATTTGCAAAACCATATACAGCCCGAACAACTTGATGCTGTTTTGCTGTCACATTATCATCCAGACCACGTAGCAGACATTGGTGTGCTGCAGCATGCTCTTTTAATCGGCAAACATTTAGGAAAAGACATTTCACCGCTGCCGATTTATGGGCACAAGGAAGACGAAGCAGGCTTTGCTGCTCTTACATATAAAGATCTGACAGTAGGAAAGGCTTATCAACCAGAAGAGAAGCTAGTCATTGGACCATTTACAGTGGAGTTTCTGCGAACTGTGCATCCTGTGCCTTGCTATGCTATGAAAATATCCAACCACCGGCAATCTGTCGTTTATACAGCTGATTCTGCCTTTCAGGAAGCTTTTATTCCGTTTGCAAAAGGAAGCAGTCTGCTTCTGTGCGAGAGCAATTTTTATAAAGGGATGGATGGACAAGCAGCTGGTCATATGACAAGCGTAGAAGCTGGAAGACTAGCACGCCTCGCAGAAGTCAATACACTCGTATTAACACATCTTCCGCATTTTGGGGACGTGGCAACCTTAAAAGCAGAGGCCGAGGAAGAATTTTATGGTACCGTATTACTGGCGGTAGAAGATTTAGAAATAGGATTATAATGGAGGAAAAGCCATGCTGTTTATCAACAATAAAGGAATAACCGATCCACGGGTTAATTTGGCGATTGAGGAATACGCAGTCAAATATTTAGATATCAACGAATCGTATTTACTGTTTTATATAAATGAACCATCCATTATTATTGGTAAAAATCAAAATACGATTGAAGAAATTAACGTTGACTATGTGGAAGACAAAAACATTCATGTTGTCCGCCGCCTGTCTGGAGGGGGAGCGGTTTACCACGATTTAGGAAATTTGAACTTCAGCTTTATTACAAAAGATGATGGCGACAGCTTTCATAACTTCAAAAAGTTCACTGAGCCTGTCGTGGCCGCTTTACGTAAATTAGGCATTGAAGCGGAAATGAGCGGAAGAAACGACATTCTGTCCAATGGATTAAAGATATCGGGCAATGCACAGTTTTCCACAAAAGGAAGAATGTTCAGTCATGGTACGTTAATGTTTCAAACTAACATGGACGATGTTGTCGCAGCCTTAAAGGTACGGAAAGACAAAATCGAATCTAAAGGAATTAAGTCCATTCGCAGCAGAGTCACCAACATCGCTGATTTGTTAAAAGAATCGATGACGATCGAGGAGTTTCGTCAATTTTTGCTGGAAAATATTTTTGAAGGAGAGTCTCACATTCCTGAGTATCAGCTTGAGGATAAAGATTGGCGTGTAATTGAACAAATTTCACAGGAACGCTATAAAAACTGGGACTGGAATTATGGAAAGTCGCCAGCGTTTAATATCCAGCGTTCTCATCGTTTTCCGGTTGGCCTTATTGATGTTCGGCTTGATGTAAAAAATGGCCTCATTCAAAGCTGTAAAATATATGGTGACTTTTTTGGAGTAGGCGATGTAGAAGAAATGGAGAAAGGCCTTACCGGCGTTAGATATGAAAAGAATGATATTAAACAAGCTCTTGAGGCACTCGATGTACCTCACTACTTTGGAAACGTAACGAAAGAAGAAATTGCTGATTTATTATATTGATATGTAAAAAACTGCCATAGATGATGGCGGTTTTTTTCTTTTGTTGCAGCCTGGAAAAAATTGAATTATAATAAATATTGAAAATTCAAATATGAATGACTATTCATTCATGTTTCACAAGGGGGAGTGGATGGAATGAATCTTTCGATGGCATTAGAACAGGCAGCTGCCAAACAAGGGGGAAAAGCGGCTTATCACTTTCTTGATCAAACCGCTACATATGAAGAGTTAAACATGGCAGTTCAGCGATTTGCATCCGGTTTAAAAACGTTGGGCATCGAACAGGGGGATCATGTTGCTTTAATTGTGGGAAACTCGCCACATTTTATTGTGGCACTTTATGGAGCTTTGCGGGCAGGGGTAACGGTTATCCCGATCAATCCTCTTTATTCACCTGAGGAAATCAGCTACATTGTTCAAAATGGCGATGCTAAAGCCGTCATTTTACTTGATATCCTAGTCCCGCTCGTGAATAAATTAGATGCTTCTTTGCCATTAGTCGAGCATTACATCGTTTGCGAAACGAATGATGAACGGGTAAAAGGAGGGGAGCCTAAGCAATTTTCCATTTATGAAAAAATGAAAACGTTTTCTGAAGTGATCAATATTGGTCTTCTCCCATTCTATCCGCCGGTTGTAGACGAGAATGAAACAGCCGTCATTCTCTATACTTCTGGGACGACTGGCAAACCGAAAGGCGCGATGCTCAGCCACAAAAATTTATATTCCAATGCTCGTGATATCGCTTCCTATTCGCAATTTAGCGGAAAAGATCGAATTATTACAGTCCTGCCGATGTTTCATGTATTTTGTCTTACCGTGTGCCTCAACGCCCCGCTTATTAGCGGTGCCACGATGATTATTTTTCCAAAATTCAGCCCTAAAGAAGTATTTGCGCAGGCTAAGCACTATGAGGCAACAGTTTTTGCCGGTGTTCCAACGATGTATAACTTTCTCTATCAAGCAAGTGAGGGCCACTTGGAAGACTTTGCTTCTATCCGCTTATGCATTTCAGGTGGTTCCTCGATGCCAGTAGCTCTACTGGAGAATTTTGAGAGAAAATTCAATGTAAGAGTTTCGGAAGGGTATGGATTATCCGAAGCGAGCCCTGTAACAGCTTTTAATCCACTGGACCGACCTAGAAAAGCTGGTTCCATTGGTTGTTCGATTGGTAATGTAGAGAATAAAGTAGTGAATGAACTAGGGGAAGAAGTGCCAACTGGTGAAGTAGGGGAATTGATTGTTCGGGGTCCAAATGTGATGAAAGGATATTATAAACAGCCCGAGGAAACAGATGCAGCGATTAAGGATGGCTGGCTGTATACAGGAGATCTTGCTAGACAGGATAAAGAGGGCTATTTTTATATCGTCGACCGTAAAAAAGATTTAATTATTGTGGGAGGATACAACGTTTATCCGCGTGAAGTAGAGGAAGTGCTATATAGCCATCCGGATATCGTAGAAGGAGCCGTTCTTGGTGTGCCTGATCCTAACTACGGGGAAGCGGTGCTCGCCTTTGTTGTCTCAAAAAATGAACAGCTCACGAAAGGAGAGTTAATGGAATATTGCCGCAGTCGTTTAGCTGATTACAAATTGCCTAAAGAAATTGAATTTTTAACAGAACTCCCTAAAAATACGACAGGCAAAATATTAAGAAGAGCTTTAAAGAAGCAAGTATTAAAGAATTAAATGAGAGAGCGAAACTGCTTGGAAGAATGCGAATCAGCTTCTTCTAGGCAGTTTTATTATATAAGGAGTATTTACATGTTTCTAAGGGAATACGATTAAACTAGGCAAGAGACTTGTAAAAAAGTGCTGTTATTGTTCGCCCTTAGGACTTTTAGGTAAAAAGCTTGGGGGATAATTCTGTTTTCTGTTCTAAGTGGACAACATATATATTAAATATAATAAGGGATAAAGAAAGGAGTGAGGAGGACAGTGAAAAAGTGGGCCGTGTTTGCTTTAGTTGGATATGGATTATTTGCGCTGGCCATTTATTACTATTTATATGATATGGCACCTGGAGAAATCCCAGAAATTTATAAAGGGACAAGCGCTGATCCATCTGTTTTCTTAACCGCGGCAGAACAGACTTTAGGAAAAGAATATTCAACGATCAAGAATTTTTTATTTTTTCTCGGTGTTCCATTTGAGTGGCTTGTTTATTTCTTTATCTTAGTTTTCGGCGTTTCAAAGAAATTTGAGGAATGGTCGAAACAAACAGTGCGCTTTTCAGTTGGGCAAACGGCTATTTACTTATTTTACTTATCTCTGCTGACATTTCTGCTTGCATTTCCTCTTCAATATATTAGCTATCACTTTTCAAGAGTTTACAGAATTTCCGCTCAAACGTTTCCCCAGTGGATGAAAAATGAGCTTATTGATTTCTGGGTTAGCTACGTACTTATGTTTGTTCTTGTGTTTGTCCTCTATGCCTTGATTAAAAGGTTTAAGAAGAAGTGGTGGCTAGCTGCATGGGCGCTGTTTGTGCCGTTCACTGTGTTCATGATGTATGTACAGCCGGTACTGATTGATCCGCTTTATAATGACTTTTATCCATTGAAAAATAAACAATTGGAAACAAAAATTTTAAATTTGGCGGACAAGGCAAACATCCCAGCCGATCATGTGTATGAGGTAAATAAATCAAAAGAGACGAACGCCTTGAATGCTTATGTTACCGGGATAGGGGGAAATGCTCGGATTGTTTTGTGGGATACGACATTAAAGAAGTTGAATGAAGAGGAAGTCCTGTTTGTTATGGCGCATGAAATGGCCCATTATGTAAAAAAACACATCTATATTGGAATTGGCAGCTATCTGGCTTTTGCATTTTTTGGATTTTGGCTCGCAGCCAAATGGATGGAGAGATGGGTTCGCAAGTATGGAAAGCAGCTGCATATTAAGGAGTTGTCCCAATTGAGGACTTTGCCATTGTTTCTGCTTGTGATTTCCATGATGGCGTTCGCTTCCAGTCCTTTTTCTAATGCTATTTCCCGATTTGAAGAGAAACAGGCTGACGCCTATGCGATTGAAATGACAAGAGACAAGGAAGCTGCCATTAGTGCCTTTCAAAAGCTGGCACGAGAAGGGTTATCCGAAGTAAAACCTCCAGCGCTCGTAAAAATATTCCGATATGGACATCCCGCAATGGCAGAAAGAATTTATATGATGGAAACTTATCCGTTAGAAGTTAAAGAAGGAAAAAGGAAAGAAGAGAGGAGCAGCGCAAGCGCTCAAAAAAACCGAGACTAACCCACAAGTATATGGCGCCTCTTTTAAAGAGGTGCCATATACTTGCCTTTCGTCGAGTCAGCCTCCGATCTAGTGTCTTATCGACATAAGGGGAGTTTAGTATTAAAGAGGAGTAGCTTTAAAGAAGAATTAATTAATGTTTAAATTTTTTCTCTAACTCATTTAACTTGGCTGATAATTCAATAAATAATTGGCGATTTCCTTCATCCAAGGACTGATCGATCGCTTTCATCAGCTTTTGTTTTTCTTGTTTAAACAAGATATCATTTAACAAGTTGTCAATGTAAGCAGCTGTTGCATTTTTGACTTGTTCACGCGGCATCGGGGACTTCATCATTTCGGCAAAGTAATTATTGTTTTCCATTTTCATCACCTCAGATACCTTTTTCTTATTATATGTGATACCCTGAAAGGAATCAACCAAAACTTTTAAAATATTTAGAAAAATTATTTTTTAAGAGAATTAATTAAGTAGGGTTCCCTTTTTCCGCTTTTAAGCTCTTCCATTAAGATGAAACACCTAGTTGTGGTAAAATAAAAAAAATCGAACGTCAGCGGATATAAGGGGTAGAACAATATGGATGTTACAAGCCTGAAAGAATGGTTTACGATTGAAAATATAATGGATGTCATTCAAAAATACGAATCATTTGGGCCTATTCCTGGTTTTCTTCTGCCATTAATTGAAGCTTTTTTGCCTTTTTTGCCTCTTGTTGTATTTGTAATGGCCAATGCCAGTGCTTTTGGATTGTGGTGGGGGTTTTTACTATCATGGGGAGGATCGGTTACTGGCGCCATTCTCGTGTTTCTGCTTGTGAGGAATTATGGGCAACGAAAGATATTATCCTTTTTACATAGGCATCACCAAGTGAAGAAATTAATGAATTGGGTGGACCGTCATGGTTTTGGTCCTGTCTTTTTGCTTTTATGCTTTCCGTTTACTCCTTCAGCTGTAGTCAATATTGTGGCTGGTTTGTCTAATATTAGCATTAGGCAGTACTTGCTTGCGGTGATGGCGGGGAAAGTGGTCATGATTTTTACTATTAGCTTTATTGGATATGATTTCTTTTCATTAATAAAAGAGCCAATACGTACGACGATTCTTGGTGTCATCATTTTCGTTTTGTGGGCAGTTGGAAAACAAATTGAGAGACACCTTAATAAGAAGGAAAAGAAAGAAAGAGCGAGAGGCTAAAGCAAGCCGCGCTCTTTTTTGAATTATCGTTTCCTTATTAAGTTTTAGTAAGATGACAGAACGTATGATCTGTATTATGATAAAGGGATAGATCATGCAACAGCAGGCAGAATGCCGGAAATTTACTGGAGGGAAAGAATGTGTCTGTTCAATTTATAATCGGCCGGTCAGGGACTGGCAAAACGAGACGAATGCTTGATGAGATAAAAAATAACTTGATAGAAAAGCCGATAGGCGATCCCATTATTTATCTTGTGCCGGAACAAATGACGTTTTTATCCGAATACAGGCTAGCATCGGACTTGGAGCTTGGTGGTATTATACGCGCCCAAGTATACAGCTTCACACGGCTTGCCTGGCGAGTGCTTCAGGAAACGGGAGGAATGAGCAGACAGCATATTACTTCCTCCGGCTTAAATATGCTCATTCGTAAAATCATTGAAGACAAGAAAGAAGACTTAAAAATATTTGCTGGTGCAGCTGACAAGAACGGGTTTGTCAGCCACGTCGAAAGCATGTTGACAGAATTTAAACGGTATTGTGTGACGCCAGATGAGTTAGCAAAGAAGCAGGAAGAGCTTGTACAAAGTACGGGTTCAAAAGCATTGAAAGATAAGCTTCACGATTTACAGACAATATACAGTGATTTTGAAGAAGCGCTGATCGGCAAGTACGTCGATTCGGAGGATTATTTGCGTCTTTTAGCAGAAGCAGCAGCGATCTCCGACTATATAAGAAAGGCAGAGATTTATGTAGATGGCTTCCACAGTTTTACACCGCAGGAATATGCCGTGCTTTTGCAGTTAATGAAACAGGCAAAGAAGGTGACCATCGCCTTAACTGTTGATGCTCCCTTTCGTTCGATGCCGCCGGAAGAAACACATTTATTCCGTTTGACTGGCGACACGTATGCCCGTGTATATGAGCTGGCATTGGAAAATGGCATACAAGTAGAAGAAGATATTCTTTTAACAACGGGGGAACGGTATAAGGAAGAAAGCTTAAAGCATTTAGAAGCATACTTTGATCGCCGTCCGCCTGTCCCTTTTGAACCGTCAGATAATCTTTGTTTAATAAAGGCGGCAAACAGAAGAGCAGAAATTGAAGGGGTGGCGAGAGAAATCCGGCGGCTTGCTCGTGAAGAAGGATTTCGCTTCAAGCAAATGGCGGTGCTTGTCCGTAATGGAAAAGACTATCAGCAATTAATTGAAACGGTTATGCGAGATTACGATATTCCCTTTTTCATTGATCAAAAGCGTCCTATGATGAACCACCCTCTTATTGAACTGATTCGTGCTACGGTAGAAACCGTAACGAGTAACTGGCGGTATGAGTCTGTATTCCGTGCCGTAAAAACAGACTTGCTTTTCCCTATCAATGAAAATTGGCAACTGCTACGCGAGAAAATGGATCGCTTGGAAAACTATGTATTAGCCTATGGAATAAAAGGAAATCGTTGGACCGAAAAAGATAATTGGAAGTATCGGCGTTTCAGAGGGCTTGAGCAAATAAACAAAGTTCAGACAGATGAAGAGAGAGAAATAGAAACGGAACTAAATGAGGGTAGACGACTTATTTCTGAACCTATTTCTCGACTGTCCGGCAGACTGAAGAAGGCGAAACTTGGCAGAGAATTTGCCCAAGCCCTCTATTCTTATTTGGAAGAGCTGCATATTCCAGAAAAGCTAGAAGCGTTTAGCTTGGAAGCAGAAGAGAGAGGGGATCTTGTAACAGCAAGAGAACATAATCAGGCATGGAACGCCGTTATGGAGCTGCTGGATCAATATGTAGAAGTGCTCGATGATGAGGAGATGACGCTGCAGAAGTTCTCCGCCATCATAGATGCGGGACTAGAAGCGATGGAGTTTGCGATTGTACCTCCAGCTGCTGATCAGGTAACCGTGGCGAATCTAGAGCTTTCTCGTTTAAGTGAGGTGGAAGCGGCGTTTGTGATCGGGGTGAATGAGGGCGTATTGCCGGCGAAACAAATGGAAGACGGAATTTTAGCGGACGAGGATCGGGAAAGATTGCTGGCAGAGGGAATGACGCTGGCACTTAGCAGCAGGCGAAGGATGCTTGATGAAGAGTTTACTGCTTACCGAGCGTTTACGGTTTCAGCGAATCGGCTTTATGTCTCTTATCCTATTGCGGACAACGAAGGCAAAGCACTGCTTCCTTCTTTTTATATAAAAAGAATAAAAGAGCTGTTTCCGACGATGAAAGAGCGGCTATTTGTGAATGATCCGTCTGAATTAAGTGAAGAGGAGCAGTTGCAATATGTATGTCATCCTGATCCGACGCTGTCATACTTAGCTTCCCGTTTGCAGCTGAAACGTTTCCATTATCCCATGTATGACTTTTGGTGGGATGTGTACAACTTCTACATCAGTCATCCGCAGCAAAAGGAAAAAGCAGAAAGCGTATTATCTAGTCTATTTTATAAAAATGACACGACTTCACTAGATGAAGTAACGAGTACAGAATTGTACGGAGAAGAAATACTGGCGAGCGTGACAAGGATGGAGATGTTTAATAGCTGTCCATTTTCTCATTTTGCCAGACATGGACTGAAACTTAAGGATCGAGATGTTTTCCGCCTGCAGGCACCGGATATCGGCAACTTGTTCCACGGAGCGCTGAAATGGATTGCTGATGAGGTGGAAAGACGCGGCTTAAAGTGGGCCCAATTGTCAAAAGAACAATGTCGAAAACTATCAAGCGAAGCGGTCAAACAGCTGGCACCACAGCTGCAAAACCAGATTTTATTAAGTTCTAACCGTCACCTCTATTTAACTCGGAAACTGGAACAAATTATTTGGCGGGCTTCTTATGCATTGAGCGGACAGGCGAAAGCAAGCGGTTTTGCACCGGTAGGCCTTGAACTTGGATTTGGGCCAGGGGAGAAGCTGCCGCCTTTAGCATTCACGTTGAAAAATGGTGCGAAAATGGCACTTGCCGGCCGGATTGACCGGGTTGACCAAGCTGAAGGAGAGGATGGCATTTATCTGCGGGTCATTGATTATAAGTCGAGCGGCCGCGATCTGGATTTAACAGAGGTATATTACGGGATTGCGCTGCAAATGCTAACCTATTTAGATATTATTTGGACGTATTCGCCGCACCTTGTTGGAACAGAAGCCCATCCGGCGGGAGTATTGTATTTTCACGTGCATAATCCTTTTATCAGCAGCAAAAAATTGCTGACGCTAGAGGAAATTGAACGGGAATTATTTAAGAAATTCAAGATGAATGGCTTAGTTTTAGGGGAAGATGAAGCCCTGCAGCTTATGGATGCTAATCTAGGCGCAGGTGCTTCTCCTATTATTCCTGTTGCTTTTACGAAGACCGGAAAGCTGGATAAAAGATTTTCCAAAACGGCTGACAGAGAAGCATTTAATGGCATGAGACAGCATGTTCGCCGCCTCTATCAGCAGTCGGGGGATGAAATTGTCAGCGGAAAGGTGAACATCGCCCCTTATCAATATAAAGAAAGTACACCTTGTGGCTTTTGCTCGTATCGTCCAGTTTGTCAATTCGATGATACGCTTGAAGAAAATAATTATCGGCTGATCGCACCGAAAAAAGACATTCTTGAAGAGCTAAAGAAAGGAGGAGAGTAAGCATGGGCAAGCTGATTATACCGGATAAGCCGAAAGATGTTTCCTGGACAGATGACCAGTGGAAGGCGATTACGGCGGAAGGAAGGGATATTCTCGTTGCTGCGGCTGCCGGTTCGGGAAAGACCGCTGTTCTTGTAGAACGGATTATTCGTAAAATTACGGCTGATGAAGCTCCTGTGAACATTGATGAACTGCTGATTGTGACTTTCACCAATGCAGCGGCTGCCGAAATGCGCCACCGTATTGGCACGGCCCTCGAAGCAGAAATGGAAAAAGATCCATCCTCTCATCATTTGCGACGGCAGTTAACGTTGTTGAATAAAGCGCCAATTTCGACCCTTCACTCTTTTTGTCTAGAGGTGATTCGAAAATATTATTATTTAATCGATATTGATCCTGCTTTTAGAATTGCGGATGAGGGAGAATTAACGTTACTTCGCGAAGAAGTGCTTGACGACTTTATGGAGGAAGAGTACGGAAGAGAAGGCAATGAAGAGTTTTACCGGCTTGTTGATACTTTTTCTAGTGACCGCAGCGATGAAGAACTGCAAAAAATTATTCATATATTATATGATTTTGCCCAATCACATCCTCATCCAGACGAGTGGCTGAACGGGCTTTCCAAATTATATGATGTAAAAGAGGGGGCTGACACGATTGACAGCCTGCCGTTTATCGAGATTTTAAAGTTTTATATCGGCCTTCAGCTGGAAGCGGCAGAAGAGATGCTGACAGAATGTGTTGATATGGTTCAAATGCCGGGTGGTCCCGTTCCGAGAGAAGAAATGTTTCTGGCCGAGCAGCAAATGGTTCGCAGGCTGCGTGAGGCTCTTTCTTCTTGGCAACACCTTTATGAAGAAATGCAGACGGTAGGCTTTAAGACATTAAAGAGCTATAAGGGCGAAGAATACGATGAAGAGCTGAAAGAACAGTCCAAGTACTTGCGGACAGAAGCTAAGAAGATCGTTGAAAAGCTGAAAGAAGACTTCTTTTCTCGTCAACCGGAAAGCTACGTAAGCAATATGAAGGAAATGAAGGGCGTAATCGCTGCCCTGGCCCGTCTTATCCAGCGATTTACGAATAGATTTCAAGAAGTGAAGCGAGAAAAGGGGATTGTTGACTTTAGTGACCTAGAACATTTAACCCTCGCTATTTTAACAGAAGATGGACATCCTTCTGAAGCCGCATGTGCTTACCAAGAGCAATTTAAAGAAATATTTCTTGATGAATATCAAGACTTTAATATTGTTCAGGAATCAATTATCCAACTGCTTAAAAGCGGAGGGGAGGAAAACGGCAACGTCTTTATGGTAGGAGACGTAAAGCAGAGTATTTACCGTTTCCGTCAAGCCGAGCCTAATTTATTTTTAAGCAAGTATAGACGGTTTTCAACAGATGGCCACGACAGCGGGCTGCGCATTGATTTAGCACAAAATTTCCGCAGCCGTGCTGAAGTACTGGCTGGCACAAACTTTTTATTCAAGCAGATCATGGATATAAAAATTGGAGAAATTGAATACGACCGCCAGGCGGAACTAGTAAAGGGGGCTGCTTATCCAGAAGACAGGGAGTTCCCGATTGAAGTGGCGATTATTGATCAAGGTGCAGTCGGACAAGCAGAAGATTCCGACATGAAGGATGTAGCGCAATCTGAGCTTGAAGCAAGGTGGATGGCCGAGAAAATTAGGGAGTTAATTGAGTCAAGGCACCTTGTCTACGATCCGAAAACGGAAAAGGAACGGCCAATTGAGTACCGGGACATCGTTGTTCTATTACGGTCGACAACATGGTCTAGTGTGATTAAAGAAGAATTTAAACGGGCAGGTATACCGCTGCATGCAAAAGTTTCAGGCGGTTATTTTCAAACGATAGAAATTGCTGTGATGATTTCGTTGCTGCGCGTGATTGACAATCCATACCAAGATATTCCGCTGGCTGCTGTTTTACGCTCTCCAATCGTGGGCTGCACCGAGAATGATTTGGCTGCTATTCGGCTCGCTGCTAAGTCAGGCTCTTATTATGAAGCGGTGAAGGCGTTTGTCTCTAACCGTCCAGAAGCACGTTATGAGAAGCTGCACGAGAAAGTAAGCAAGTTTCTTGAGAAATTGTCAGGCTGGCGTTCACTGGGCCGTCACGGTGCATTGTCCTCACTTATATGGCAGTTGTATCATGATACTCATTTTTACGACTTTGTCGGCGGCATGCCGGGCGGAAAGCAGCGGCAGGCTAATTTACAAGCTTTGTACGATCGAGTGCGTCAATATGAGGAAACGTCTTTTCGGGGATTGTTCCGTTTTTTGCGCTTCGTAGAACGGATGCAGGAACGCGGGGAGGACTTAGGAGAAGCAGGAGCTTTAAGCGAGCAGGAAGATGTCGTGCGTTTAATGACAATCCATGCCTCTAAAGGATTAGAATTCCCATTTGTTTTTGTCGCCGGCTTAAATAGATCCTTTAATATGACTGATTTAAATAAAAGCTACTTGCTTGATAAAGAGTTTGGCATTGGAACAAAATATGTGAATACTGAAAAGCGAATCAGTTATCCTTCACTGCCGCAGCTTGCCTTAAAGCGTAAAAAGCGGTTTGAACTGCTTGCTGAAGAAATGCGCGTACTATATGTGGCCTTAACGAGAGCGAAAGAAAAGCTGTTCTTACTTGGCACTGTAAAAGATGCAGACAAGGAAACGGCTAAATGGGAAAGAGCCGCAAAGAACGAAGAATGGATTTTAGATAATGCTTCACGAGGGGCGGCTAAGTCTTATTTTGACTGGATCGGTCCGGCGCTTGTCCGTCATCTGGATTATACAAAAACAGCGAAAAGCCGCCCCGTTGTATTTACGGATGATACATCTAAATGGATTATCGAAACGATCAGTGCGGAAACATTGCAGCCGGCTGATCTAGAACAGACAGAAGAGAACGGCAGTTTGCTGGAAAAAGTACAATCCTTTGAACGTGTGTCTGTTTCCTCTTCATTTAAGACAGAAGTAGAGGCGCGAATGAATTGGCGGTATGAGTATGAGCCTGCTACCCATTTACGCTCCAAGCAGTCTGTTTCCGACTTAAAGCGCATGAACGAAATTTTTAATGAAGGGGCAGGGAATGAGCTGTCCCGCCAATATCAGCGGCCTATTTTTCGCCGGCCAGCGTTTATGCAGGAAAAAACACTGACACCAGCTGAGGCAGGAACGGCTCTCCATACCGTCATGCAGCATGTTTCTCTTCAGGGAGAGCCAGACGCAGTGGAGATTATGGAACTGCTAAAAACTCTGGTTTCTCGCGAGTTGTTGACAGACGAACAGGCTTCTGTCGTTAACCCCGAAAAAATCGTTTCTTTTTTTCGTACTCCGATCGGAAAAGAATTGTTAGGATCAGAAAAGGTTTACAGAGAAATACCGTTCAATATGGGGGTAGGCGCTAGTGAAATTCATCCGGACTGGCAAGGTTCTGAGGAAGCTGTATTAGTCCAAGGGGTCATTGATTGCTTATTTGAGAAAGATGGGAAGCTGTACTTACTAGACTATAAGACAGATCAAATTACTGGTCGTTTTCCAGGGGGAATAGAGCAAGCAAGACCCATTCTGGAAAAACGATATCGTGTGCAAATCCGTTTATATGCCCAGGCTATTGAACAAATTTGGAAGCGAAAAGTCGACTGCAAGCTGTTGTTCTTCTTTGATGGAGGCCATGTGCTTCCGATAGATTAATTGAAAAAAAGCTGTTCTCAGTCTCTTGGCTGTTGGAACGGCTTTTTTTATGTAACTTGTCTGCGATTCCTTCTGTATTGTCGAGCGATCCTAGCGCTGTGTGATATGATGGGAAAGATGATATGAGGAAGAAAGGGGAAAGAAGAGTGTGCAGTTAGCGCCATTAAAACAGGAAGAGCGGATTGGAACATTAGATAGTTTACGAGGTTTGGCTCTTTTAGGAATTTTTTTAGTGAATATGATTTCGTTTCATTCGCCTTATTTTTATTATGATCCTTATGAATGGTGGAAAGAATCGGAGAGCTTTTGGCATTATCGCTGGATTGATATTTTTGTACAAGGAAGCTTTTATCCGTTGTTTGCGATGATGTTTGGGTTTGGTACGGCTATGCAGCGGGAGAATGCCATGAAGAGAGGCCAGTCATTTTTGCCGACAGGAATTCGCCGCTTTTCCTTTTTGCTAGTGATCGGTGTGATTCATGCTTTTCTTATTTGGCCGGGTGATATATTAATAAATTATGCCATTTTTGGGCTTTTTCTGTTGCTGTTTTTACGGCTTTCTGGAAAAATATTAATTATCATTGGTAGTGTTTTGCTGCTGTTGCCGAACATTTTTCTGAGCATTTTGCTCATTCTTTTGGCAACAGTTGACCCAACAAGTGCAGTGCATTGGACAGATATCGCGGGAATCGAGAAATCCATCGCTGCTTATGGAAGCGGGACGTTTGCTGAAATTACTCAGCAACGAGTGGCAGACTGGCTTACAGGAAATGAACCAAGTGTCTGGTGGGCACAGGTCGTCTCCATTTTCCCCCACTTTCTAATTGGCGCGGGTGCTCAAAAGCTGAGAATCTTTACGAGAGGCCAGGCTCGTCCTGATGCTGCTTTTATCACGTTTATTACTTTTTTTGCAGTCGGTGTCGTGTTAAAGTCGCTGCCGTATATGATTGAACCTAATCTAGCTTATGTACATGTCCAAGATTCGATTGGCGGCCCGTTGCTGGCTGTTAGTTATGCGGCACTTATCATTGGCATCAGCTTTATGAAAAATGGAAGCAAGCTGTTGAAGCCGTTTGCAGCGGCAGGCAGAATGTCTTTAACGAATTATTTGCTGCAATCGGTGATTGGAACGCTGATTTTTTACCATTATGGATTAGGGCTATACGGACAAATAAAACTTTCTACCGGCGTGTGGATTGCTGTAGCGATCTTTGTTGGACAAATGATTTTATCGGAATTCTGGCTGTCTAAGTTTAAGCGTGGACCAATGGAAGCTTTATGGCGAAAAGTTACTTATGGATTTCAAAAAGAAAGAGAACAAAGGATCATCAAAGGAGGATAAAGTGATGAAGTTAGTGAGCTATCGTGTCAACCAAAGGGATACATATGGAGTGTATGAAGAGACAGAAAACATGATTTGGAACTTGCCGTCACTCGAGGAAAGCATCACAGGGAAAAAAATGCTGCCTGATACACTGCTGGAGGCCATTGCTGCTGGAGAAGAATTTACAGAACGAGTAAAGCAATGGCTCGAGGCAGCGGGAGAAAAAGAGAAGGAAGCCGCTGCTGTCTCTGCGGAGGAAGTAGAATGGCTCGCTCCAATCCCTCGTCCATCCAAGAACATTATGTGCATCGGTAAAAACTACCGTGATCATGCGATTGAAATGGGTGGGGAAGAAAGTATTCCAACCGATTTAATGGTATTCACGAAATCACCGACTGCTGTGATTGCAGCAAACGAGCCGATCCCAGCTCATGAAGGCTTAACGAATGCACTTGATTATGAAGGAGAGCTTGGAGTCATTATCGGCAAAAAAGGAAAAGGAATTTCTAAAGAAGACGCACTTGACTTTATTTTCGGCTATACGATTATTAATGATGTGACAGCGCGTGATCTTCAAAAGCGCCACAAGCAATTTTTCCTTGGAAAAAGCTTAGACGGCACTTGTCCGATGGGCCCATGGATTGTCACAAAAGACGACATTAAAGATCCGCACAATTTGAATATTGAAACGAAAGTGAACGGGGAAGTTCGCCAGCAATCTAACACAAAGCACTTTATTTTCCCGATTGATGAAATTATTTCAACGCTTTCAAAAGGGATGACGCTTGAGCCAGGAGATGTGATTGCTACAGGTACACCTGCAGGAGTCGGACAAGGAATGAATCCTCCAGGGCTTTTGAAATCAGGCGATACCATTGACATTAATATTGAACAAATTGGCACATTATCAAACAAGGTCCAATAATCTTGGCACAACATTTCCTTCTCTTCTAGCAAAATGATACTATAGAAAAGAAAAGCAGAAAGGAGGGGGACTGACATGGAAAGTTTATTTTTTAACAGTACCCATTTACATATTACAACTTGGGTGATCGCGATTATCTTATTTTTTATCGCTGTTAGCAAATACTCTACGGGTGCTCATATGGCATTGAGATTGTTTTATATTCTCGTATTAATCACTGGCTTGCTGCTCTTTATCAGACACCATGGCATTAATGACATGCTGTATGGTATGAAGATGCTTGCCGGTATCCTAACTATTGGACTAATGGAAATGGTGCTAGTCCGCAAGAAAAAGGGAAAAGATACGAGCAAGGTATTGATCGGTGCCATTGTTTTGCTGATCATAACACTTTACTTAGGATTTAAACTGCCAATGGGCTTGAATTTCTTTGCTTAATGTAGAAATGAAAAAAGCTGTACCTGAATTCACTCAGGTACAGCTTTTTATGTTTAAGAGGGGGAGTTACCCGATCATTGTGTTGGGTTAATGTCATTCTCTTTCTGGGGAAGAGACTTGGTTTGTAATCCTAGTGATCGCTTTACTTCTATCAATTCGCGTCCGGAAATACCAGGATCGGTCATTTCGTATGGATGAAGGATAATGTCGAGCTCTGCTTCACTTAAGACTTCACGCTCGATACAAATTTCCCTGACAGACTTGCCGGTGTCGATGGCCTCTTTGGCGATCGAGGCGGCCGTTTCATAGCCGACATGGGGGTTGATTGCTGTGATAATGCCGACGCTGTTATTAACATAGTCCTGCATCCGCTCGGTATTGGCCTGAATGCCTTCCACACAGTATTTGCGAAAAACCGTAAATACGTTCGTTGTGATCTTAATGGATTGCAGTAAGTTAAAAACAAGAACAGGTTCCATGACGTTCAGTTCAAACTGGCCTGCTTCGGAAGCGAGGCATATAGTATGATCATTGCCAATTACCTGGAAGGCGGTTTGGTTCAGCACTTCCGCCATGACAGGGTTGACCTTGCCTGGCATGATAGAGGAGCCGGGCTGGCGGGCTGGCAAGGTGATTTCTCCTAATCCGGCTCGTGGGCCAGATGCCATTAATCTCAAGTCATTCGCCACCTTCGACATGTTCATCATACATACTTTGAGAGCCGCAGACACTTCAAGATAAGCATCGGTGTTTTGTGTGGCGTCGACTAAATGGGATGCTTTCAAGATAGGGAATCCGCTGTTTTCTCTTAAATATCCAACTACTTTCTCGATATATAGGGGCTCAGCGTTCAGGCCTGTTCCTACAGCAGTTGCTCCCATATTTACTTCATATAAATGCTGGCGCGACACATCAACTCGCTGAATATCCCGGCCTAAAACACGAGCATACGCTTCAAATTCCTGACCGAGACGGATCGGTACGGCATCCTGTAGATGGGTACGGCCCATCTTTAGAATAGGATTAAATTCGATGGCTTTCTTATGAAAAGCATTAGACAGTTCTTCCATCACTTCCAGTAATTTATTTACTTGAGAGATGACCGCCAAATGGATGGCTGTCGGAAAGGCATCATTTGTTGATTGAGCCATATTCACATGAGAGTTAGGACTAACCATCTTATAAGATCCCTTTTGTTCGCCCAACAATTCAAGAGCCCTGTTGGCAATTACTTCGTTAGCGTTCATATTAATGGAAGTGCCGGCTCCTCCCTGGATAGGATCGACAATAAACTGATCATGAAGACTTCCATTTATCACTTCCTCAGCCGCCTCTATAATAGCATCGGCTATTTTCGGATCAAGCTGTCCGATATCCCGGTTGGCTTGGGCAGCTGATTTTTTAACGATGGCGATCGCCTTAATCAGGCTATCATCGATTCTGTAGCCAGTGATCGGAAAATTCTCGACAGCTCTCAAGGTTTGGACACCATAATAAGCGCCAAGTGGTACCTTTTTTTCTCCAAGGAAATCTTTTTCTATGCGAAATAATTCATCAGTATTCAATGTTCATTCCTCCTATCAATTTATTTTTTGAACGATTAAAACAAGAGAGAGGAGATCAGCAGTCCAATGCCTACTGCACCAATTGTAGCGACAAGGCCGGGAATCATAAAGCTATGGTTCAAGATATAGTTTCCAATCCTGGTAGTCCCGGTCTGATCAAAGTTAATGGCTGCTACTACTGTTCCATAATTCGGTATAAAGAAATACCCATTGACTGCTGGGAACATGGCGATTAACAGCGCTGGAGCGATTCCTAATGAGATCCCGAGCGGCATTAAGGCGCGGACAGTGGCCGCCTGACTATACAGCAGGATGGACAGTATAAATAGAGCAAAGGCGAACAGCCATGGAGCCGAGGTAACCATCTCGTGAATCGATTCTTGAATTAAAGCCATATTCCCATTAAAGAAGGTATCACCCATCCAGGCAATTCCGAAAATCGCCACAACCGCTGTGACACCTGCTTTGAAAACAGTACCGGAAGCAATCTCTTCTACGTCTGGTTTGCAAAGAATAATAATAAGAGCTGAAATCGTTAACATGACCATCTCGATTGTATGGGGCATAGATAATCTTACGAATTCACCTTCAATGGTCCAGCCTGGACGGAGTGCTTCGGCGGAACCGAGCAATACAACTAAAACAGCCGCTAATAAAAATAAAGCGACCGATAGTTTGGCTTTGTTTGTTACATGTATTTCTTTTTTCCCTGAAATAAGTGGAGTTATGCCCTTTTCCAAACGTTCCAGATAGATTGGATCCTCCTCTAATTCTTTCCCCATTTTGCTGGCAACAAATGCTGCAATCATGCAAGCAATGAAAGTGGAAGGGATACAAATTAGTAAGATATCTATTAGATTAATATTAAAATCCGCTAACAAAGCGACTAGCGCTACTGTGGCCGCTGAAATTGGGCTAGCTGTGATCGCTTGTTGGGAGGCGATGACGGCGATTGACATCGGCCGTTCTGGACGCACTTTCGATTCACGCGCCACTTCGGCGATAACAGGAAGTACAGAATAGGCGACGTGACCTGTCCCGGCGCAAAGAGTAAATAAATAGGTAACCATCGGTGCTATAAAGGTGATATGCTTTGGGTTTTTTCGAAGTGCTTTTTCTGCAGTGCTGACGAGATAATCCATCCCTCCAGCTGCTTGCAGTGAACTGGCAGCGGTGATCACCGCAACAATCATGAGCATAACGTCAATCGGCGGCTCTGTCGGCTGTAATCCAAAGCCGAAAACGAAAATCGAGAGGCCAACGCCACCCATGACTCCAAGTCCGACTCCACCTAGTCTTGCTCCAATAAAAATACATAGAAGCAAGATAAGAAACTGTAGCCAAAACATGGCTGTTCCCTCCCTTTTTTATTTTCTACATGTTTCCACAAGAGAACGATAAATAATCGTTCTCGAGAGAAAAAGTGCCATTTTTTCAAAAGATTAAAGTCTGAATAAACGGAAAGCAGGGGTAGTAAAATAGATAAATAAAAATAGCCCCTGTTCTTTAAAGTTTGCTATACAAAAAAAGGAAGCGTATGGTCCTTGATATACATGCTTGAACCATGACTAACATGGTCTTTTGTATAATGAGAGTACGGTATTCGGAGAAGGATCCTAGCCGGAAACATGTTCAGAAATTGAGAAAACATTTTTAGCTACACTTATTTCAATATAGCTTTATCGTACTAATAGTGAATTGGAAGGTACTGTTGGGCTTACAGTTTGTGATCCCCATAGAGCTTTACTTTTATTCAATGAAATGCCCCTGCTTATTTTCTCTTTAACTGGTCAGGGAATACTCCCCTCTTTATGAGGAGGTGATCAGAGATATCTCATGTTAAAGTAGATAATCAATGACAAAGGTATCACCGATCCAATAGAAGCCATTTGCACCAAAAGGATGATGAAAAAGGGAAGAAGACGTCCAATCGAGCGGCTTCTCTATAAAATCATTTGCATAAAAATTGATTTTTTACGCTAATCATACTCTTTTTTTAGAATAATAGTATCCCTATGTCCTTGATTTAGAGATTACTTGTGAATGTTTCAGATCTCTGCACTAACACAAGCGTTTTTGTTCTTCAAAAACCTTTTTGGCATATAGTATAAATATGTAATATATAAAATATTTAAACTTTTCAAATAAAATTGTTGTCTAAATTGTCCGCTTCTATTTATAATGTAGGAGAAAGGACATATGAACAAACAAAGGGGGAGTATCTAGTTGGAGCAATTTATTAATGGATTAAACGGCATCTTGTGGAGCACACCGGTCATCTATACCTTGCTAGGGGTAGGGCTTATATTTTCCATTCTCACTCGTTTTCTGCAAGTAAGGCACATTAAGGAAATGATCACGCTTATGTTTAAGGGGAAAAGCTCTGAAGCTGGTGTGTCATCCTTCCAGGCACTTTCGATCGCACTTTCCGGGCGTGTCGGAACAGGGAATATTGCTGGTGTAGCTACAGCTATCGCATTTGGGGGCCCAGGGGCTGTATTTTGGATGTGGGCCATTGCTTTCATCGGAGCATCAAGCGCGTTTATTGAATCAACGCTTGCACAAATTTACAAAGTAAAACAGGATGGACAATATCGGGGTGGCCCAGCCTACTATATTGAAAAAGGGATTGGCTGGAAGTGGTTTGCTGTATTGTTTGCATTTGCCGCATTAGTGGCGATGGCTATTCTTATGCCAGGCGTGCAATCAAATTCCATTGCGGCTGGAATTGAAAACGCTTTCGGAATTGATCCTGCCGTTACAGGTCTTGTCATTGTTCTTTTATTAGGGTTCATTATTTTTGGCGGGGTAAAGCGGATTGCAAATGCAGCACAGATCATCGTTCCATTCATGGCACTAGGCTACATTGTATTATCAGTGGTTATCGTCTTGATGAATATCACAGAGCTTCCTGGTGTAATTGCTCTTATCTTTAGAAGTGCATTCGCATTAGATTCAGCGTTTGGCGGCCTAATCGGGATGGCCATTTCTTGGGGAGTAAAACGTGGTGTCTATTCAAATGAAGCCGGCCAGGGAACTGGTGCACATCCAGCTGCAGCTGCAGAGGTGTCACATCCGGCTAAACAAGGCTTGGTTCAGGCATTTTCCGTATACATTGATACATTATTCGTTTGTTCAGCAACAGCATTCATGATTTTGTTCACGGGCATGTATAACACACAAGCAGAAGATGGCTCTTTCATTGTTGAAAACTTAAAAGGAGTAGAAGTGGGACCTGCGTTCACACAGGCTGCCATTGACAGCGTGATCCCAGGATTCGGTGCAGGCTTCGTTGCTGTTGCCTTATTCTTCTTCGCCTTTACTACAATCATGGCCTACTATTATATTGCCGAAACAAATATTGCCTACTTAATTCGCAATAATAATAAATGGGCAACATTTGCTTTAAGAATTGTCATTATGGCTGCTACATTCTATGGTTCGATTAAAACGGCTTCCTTAGCTTGGGCACTTGGAGACGTAGGATTAGGAATCATGGTATGGCTGAACGTTATCGCGATTGTGATTCTGGCAAAGCCAGCCATTGTGGCACTAAAGGATTACGAGAAACAAAAAAAGCAAGGCTTGGATCCTGTTTTTGATCCTAAAGCATTAGGCATTAAAAATGCAGATTATTGGGAGAAAGAATATAAACATGATAAAGAACAAGTCTCTTAAAGCCATTAAAAGCTGGAACCTATTTTAAGAGATTGCCCCCTGTTTTTAGTCAGGGATTAAAATACCTTTTACACAACCAGTTGTTGGCAGTCTGCCGGCGACTGGTTGTTTATTTTTGTTTGGCTGCCTAATTCTTGTAGATTTGTTGAATTTTCTTTTTTGCGTTTGACGGCTGTCCCGGAAAAGCGTAATCTTAGAAGCGGTACGATCATTTTTTGGAGGGGGAAGCGGAAGTGAAAAAAACATTATTTTCGCTCGTCTTATTGCCGTTTCTTCTTTTATACGCCTTACCTGTTAGCGCTGTAGAAAAAGAAGAACGAACGTGGCAAGATGAAACAATGTATTATGTAATGACCGATCGTTTTCATAATGGTGATAATAAGAATGATAAAGAGATTAATAATCATGATCTGCGAGCCTATCAAGGCGGGGATTTCACTGGTGCGGCTGAGAAGCTGGACTATTTGCATGATATGGGGATTACTTCTATCATTATTAGCCCAGTTTTTGAAAACGCAAAGGGTGGCTATCATGGCTACTGGATCACTGATTTTTATAAAACGAATAAACAGTTCGGTTCCCTGAAAGAACTCAATCATCTCGTCAAGGAAGCGCATGATCGGGATATGAAAGTCATTGTTGATTTTCCTATTATGCAGGTGAGCCCATCTCATCCATGGGTAAAGGATGCGGCAAAAGCAGATTGGTTTGTCACAAAAAGTGGCCATGCAGAAGAAAAGTGGCTCGGTCAAATGGCTGTGCTAAATCTTGAAAATGAAGCGGTGAAGCAGGAATTGACCAAAGTTGGTAAGTGGTGGATGAAGAAAGCGGATGTTGATGGGTACTACTTAAGCGATTCTGCCAACGCCCCTATTTCTTTCCTGCAAGATTTTTCTGCCCAACTGAAGCAGCAACAGAAAAACTTCTTTTTGCTTGGCAGCAATGATGGAAAAACGGAAATTAAGCACTTTGAAAAATCTGGTCTTGATAGTGTGATGAATGCAGAACTTGCGGGCTTGCTTCAAGAGCAATTTAAAAATGTAAATGAACCTTCTAATCAAAGTGCTGCCCTTTTAAAGAAAGAGTCGGAAGAGAGTTCGCTGTTGCTAGCCAACTATCTAGATTCTAACAAGACCGATCGCTTTACGAAAAAAACGGTAGAAGAAAACATGTTTCCAGGTACAAGATGGATGATGGCCTTAACCTATTTATATACCGTGCCAGGCGTGCCGGTTGTTTATTATGGCTCAGAAGTGGCGCTTAATGGGCAAGAAGGTCCGGAAAGCCATCGTCTGCTCAGCTTCAAAGAAGATCAGGAATTAATTGATCATATGAAAAAAATTGGAGAATTGCGTCAAAAGCTTCCAGCGTTAACACGCGGCTCCTATGAACCGATTTATGATAAAGATGGTATGACGGTATTTAAACGGCAGTATAAAGATGAAACACTGATTGTGGCAGTCAATAATTCAAATAAAACGCAAAAGGTAACGATTCCAGCTGAAGAGCTCGATCGCAATAAAGAGTTGCGGGGTTTGCTTGAAGGAGGACTGGCTCGTCCGGAAGAAGAAAAGTTTTCTCTCATACTCGATAGGGAGACAGCAGAAATATATGCACTTACTGAGAAGGTAGGAGTGAATAAGTTATTTATCGCGGCTCTCGCTGCTGTCTATATTATTTTTATGGCTTTCCTCTATCTTGTATGGAAGAGGGGAAAAGCATCTCGCCAATAAAATTAACAAAAAGGGACTGCATAGTAAGCAGTCCCTTTTTGCTTCGTTATCACCCGTTTACAACCGTTCCTCCATTCACATGAATCATTTGGCCGGAGACATAGCTGGAGTCATTGCTTGCTAAGAAAACATAAGCAGGTGCCAGCTCGTAAGGCTGTCCGGCACGGCCAAATGGTGTATCAGCACCGAACTTGGACACTTTTTCCGCAGAGAAAGTAGAAGGGATGAGCGGTGTCCAAATAGGACCTGGTGCTACGCCATTTACACGAATGCCATCTTTTGCAAGCGAGGCGGCGAGAGAACGTGTAAAGGAAACAATCGCTCCCTTCGTTGCTGAGTAATCAATCAATGTTGGATTTCCTTTATAGGCAGTAATCGAAGCTGTATTAATAATGCTTGCTCCTTTTTTAAGATGAGGAAGTGCAGCCTTCGTCATGTAAAAGTAGCCAAAGATATTCGTGCGGAACGTTTTTTCGAGCTGCTCGGCTGTAATATCAAGCAGGCTATTTTGCGGATGCTGTTCACCGGCATTGTTAACGAGAACATCGATTTTTCCAAATGCATCGAGTGTTTTTTGTACGGCTTCTTGACAAAATTCCTCAGAGCCAATATCTCCTGCAATGAGGAGGCATTGCCGGCCTTCTTGTTCAATGAGTTTTTTCGTTTCTTCTGCGTCTTCATGGTTCTCTAAGTAAACGATGGCAACATCGGCACCTTCGCGGGCAAAGTAAACAGCTGCTGCCCGGCCGATTCCGCTGTCCGCACCGGTTAATAATGCTTTTTTGCCTTCCAGTTTGCCGCTGCCTTTATAGTCACTGTCCACATGATCAGGCTGCGGATGCATCAGCTCAGTTTTTCCCGAATGCACGTCTTGATGTTGTTTCGGAAAAGTTTGCTTTTGTTCTTGCTGACTCATCGAATCACTCCTTATATAAATTCTATGTCCACGTTATGTTTACCCGTCATATCCGCGTTTAACCATAAAAAAACCGGATGGAGTAGTTCCATCCGGTTAACATAAGGATTAACGAAAATTAACAAATTGCACATCTACAGCCAAATCGGCTTCGCGGACAAGAGACATGACTTTTTGAAGGTCATCTTTGCTTTTGCCTGTTATCCGCAGCTGGTCTCCTTGAATTAGTGATTTTACCTTTAGTCCACTGTCTTTAATAAGTGAATTGATTTTCTTAGCAGTCTCTTTATCAATGCCCTGTACCAGTTTGGCGCGTTGGCGGACAGTGCCGCCCGAGGCTCCTTCTATTTTTCCATAGTCAAGATTTTTTACAGGTACAGAACGTTTAATGAGCTTGCTGATTAGTACGTCTTTTAATTGTTCCAATTTGAACTCATCGTCTGAAATAAGAACGAGTTCCTCTTTATCGAGTGAAAGGTCGCTTTTGCTTCCTTTAAAATCATAGCGTGTCTGAATTTCCTTTAACGCTTGGGTGATGGCATTCGTTACCTCCGAAAAATCTACTTTTGACACAATATCAAATGAGTTTTCTTTTGACATGTCTTTTCCACCTTTCTATTTGTTCAATTTAGGATGATGGTACTTTATTTAAGAAAAATAGGGCAATTGTGCCTGGTCCTGCATGAGAAGCGATTGCTGAACCGATAATATGGGTAAAAATTTCTTGAGAATGAAAACGTTCATCAATCATCTTTTTTAGCAGTTCGGCTGCTTCAGGATCATCACCATGACTAATCGCGATTCGTTGCTTGTTAAGCTGTTCTCCGCGCTGCTCCATCATATCGAGCATCCGGTTAAACGCCTTTTTACGACCGCGAATTTTCTCAATAGGGATGAGTTTTCCTTCACTTACGTGTAAAATTGGCTTAATGTTTAACAATCCGCCAATCCAAGCGGCGCCGCTTGAGAGTCTGCCGCCTTTGGCAAGATGATTCAAATCTTCAACGGTGAAAATATGCTCCATATGTTGACAATAGAATTCGATGTCCGCTATAATACTTTCTTTTGGCCAGCCTTTTTGTAAGTTTTCAGCGGCCCTCATGACGATTAAGCCATAGCCTAAGGAGGCGGCCTTCGTGTCGATAATCGTTAGATCAAGGTCAGCGTACTTTTCTTTTACTTGATCGCGAACCATGACGGCTGTCTGATATGTACCGGAAAGGGCAGAAGAGAAGGCAGGATAAATACCCGGTTCGCCGCTTTCCGCAAGTTCTGTAAATAGTTTTTCGAGCAGAAGCGGGGAAATTTGGGACGTTTTCGGCATTTCACCTTGACGAATAGCCTTGTATACTTCTTTTGGGTCGATGCCTTTTATATCTTCATAATCTTTGCCGTACAAATGAACATGAAGCGGAATGAGTGTGACCTGATGGCTTTCAAAAAAATGGAGTGGCAGATCGCACCCTGAATCAGCGAATAGCTTCATTTGTTGAATACCCCCTTTATCTGTAATAATTGTAAAGGCTTCACCGGAAAATAACAATTAAATTTAACCCCAGCTGCTTAGCAGCAGAACGAGGAGGAGAGAAGTTGGTAAAAGAGTCAGTTTGGAGTTTATCAAAGAAAATAATGATTGTAATTATTGGTGCTTTTTTAAATGCCTTATCCATGAACTTGTTCTTAATCCCAGCAAATGTATATGCAAGCGGCTTCCAAGGCGTAGCTCAGTTGCTGTCTAATATTTTTACTTCTTTTACGCCAATTAATGTATCTGTAGGATTCTTACTGGTCTTATTAAATATTCCTGTAGCGCTTTTAGGCTGGTTCAAAGTAGGAAAGTCTTTTACGGTTTTCAGTTTTTTATCAGTTGTGATTTCTACCATTTTTCTTGAATTGATCCCGATAAAAGCAGTATCCGAAGATATTATTTTAAATGCCGTTTTTGGCGGTGTCATTGGGGCTACAGGTGTTGGGCTCACGTTAAAGTGGGGGGCATCAACTGGTGGGCTTGATATCGTAGCGATGATTCTTTCTAGAATGAAAGATCGGCCAATCGGGAACTATTTCCTCGTAATGAATGGGATTATCATTTTGCTGGCAGGTCTCATTTTCGGTTGGGAAAAAGCGTTATATACACTCGTAGCATTATATGTCACTACACGCGTAGTCGATGCGATTCATACCCGCCACGCTAAATTGACCGCCATGATTATTACCGATAAATCCGAAGAAATGAAAAAGGCGATTCATGCTAAGCTTGTGCGGGGAATCACAGTGCTGCCAGCAAAAGGGGCTTTCTCAGGTCATGAGCGTGAAATGCTGATGATTGTCATTACACGATATGAGCTTTACGATTTAGAACGAATTATAAAAGAAGTAGACCCAAATGCTTTTACCAACATTGTAGAAACAGCAGGTATTTTTGGTTTTTTCAGGAAGGATTAACGAGAGAAAGGGCCGGCTTGTACGCAAGGATAGCGTGCAAGCCGGCCCTTTTTAAATCACTGATTTTTCATCAATGGTAATGTTTAGTTTATCCTCTAAAAAGATCGCTACTCCATCTTCTTCATTCGTTAAGGTCACTTCGTTGGCAATGTTTTTTAATTCATTGATCGCATTGCCCATTGCCACCCCGGTGCCTGCATATTCGATCATTTCCAAATCGTTGTCCTCGTCACCGAAAGCAATGATCCGCTCTTTAGGAATATTCAGGTCAGCAGCTGCCCGCTGGATGCCGATTGCCTTATTCAGGCCTAATTTAACTAGCTCAATCACATGCCATGGGGCAGTCCAACGTCTATGATGAATGACTTCGGCATGAACCTCGCTTAAATGATCGCGAATGAGAGGGGCTGTTTTTTCAGTGGCATGGATGAGCATACAGGTAGGATCATCCATAAGCATTTGGCGCAAGTCGCCAGTGGTAATAGAAGGTTCCCCTAAATTAAATAAGTTAATCAGCCGTTCATCATGGTAGTGGAAATACAAATCATCCTGAACTTCTGCAATAATATTATGAAAATCAAAATCGTGGCATGCTTCTACGATTTCGGCAGCTGTTTTGATGTTCATCGGTTCATGATAGATTCCCCAGTTATTGTTTCTCGGATGATGAACAAAGGCGCCATTAAAATTGACGATAGGCGTTACTAATCCCAGCTCATGGTAATAAAGTCCGCTGGAGCGATACGGACGCCCTGTCGCAATCATGACTTCATGGCCTTGCTCCATTGCTTTTTTCAACACTTGTTTTGTACGGGTGGAGATCTGTTTATCATCCGTAAGCAGTGTTCCATCTAAATCGACGACAATTAAATGTTTTTCAGCCATTGACTTGCAGACACTCCCTTTCATCGTTTCTCTTCTTTCAGTGTACGCTTAATTCCATACTTATGTCCAATAAAGCATGGATATTTACATTAAATTTACCGCTTCGTTGGAAAATAAGCATTCTAGGTGATAATTTGTCCGTTGCTTTGTTATCATAGGAGTAACCCAAAGCTAGAAGGAGGAAGAAGAATGGATCAGGATCTGAAAGAAAATATTTTAGGAGCGCTTGAGCAAGTCGTTGACCCTGAGCTTGGCATTGATATTGTCAATCTTGGGCTCGTATATGACGTTGACATGGACGAAGCAGGTAAAACGAAAGTAACCATGACATTAACTTCAATGGGCTGTCCGCTAGCCGGCATTATTGTAGATCAGGTGAAAGCAGCGCTCGCAGATATTCCAGAAGTGAAAGAGGTAGAAGTGGACATTGTTTGGAACCCGCCATGGTCACGAGATATGATGTCACGCTACGCTAAGATTGCTCTTGGCATTCAATAAATAATGACAAAAAAGCACCGGCTGCTGAAAGCAGGTGCTTTTTTATGGACTATTAAATTTTAAAAAAGATGAACAGGCTTTCAAGCTAAGATAATTTCTTAATTAAAGGAAAAGCAATACGAGCGGTCCGACGATGAAACAGTAAATAGCAAAGTATTTTAAATTGCCCTGAGCCATAATGTTCATGAACCATTTTAAGGAGAAGTAAGACATAATAAACGATCCGATAAAAGCAACTGTATAAGGAATAGCCAAATGCTGTAAGTTAGGGTCGCTTAAAATATCGGAAAAGCTTAGAATCATGCCGCCGACGCTAACAGGAATAAATAAAAGGAAAGAAAAGCGAAGAGCCGTCTCTTGTTTCATACCAAGCCCCATAGCCGCCACAATGGTCGCCCCTGATCGGCTGATTCCTGGAATGAGGGCGATTGCCTGGGCACAGCCGATGATAATCGCATCTTTTAATCTCATGTCTCCATCATTTTTGCGACCTCTTAAATTTCGGATCGTCCAAAGGGCAATCCCTGTAATAATCAGTGTAATGGCTACTGTACGGACAGATGACAATTTGTCTTCAATAAAGTCACCGAATACGATACCAATCACACCAGCTGGAATAGTAGCAATCACTAAGTAGACAATAAACATGAACTCAGAGCGATCCTTTGGATTACGGTCTTTTATGTAGCTCAGTCCATTCCCGGCAAGGCGCATAATGTCAGCTCGATAAACGGCAAGTACGGCGAGTAAGGAGGCTGAGTTAACGAGCAGTTCAAAAGATAGTCCTTTAATCTCGATTCCGAAAAAGTGTTTAGCCAGTTGCAGATGACCGCTTGAAGAAATTGGAATTGGTTCTGTAAAACCTTGGAACAAACCTAAAATTAAGTATTTTAATAGTAAATAAGCATTCTCCACTTTAAACTCCTCCATTAATCCATTTCACTTTTATACTGTAGCATCATAGGGAAAGAAAGTATAAAGATATCCTTTTATTTTAAAAGAACCGACAATGTAAAAAGTTTTCTTTGATTACCTTATTACTTTACATTTCAAGTTAGAAGGAAATATAATCTAATCAAAGGTCAAAAAAGGTCAAGAGAGGTGGAGAGCAATTTGGATATCGAACGGATGACACTGTCAGTGCAGGAAACATTGGCTCAATCGCAAAAAATTGCAGAAGAACATCAACACACAGAAATCGATCTTGTCCATTTCCTGCTGGCTCTGATCGACCGGCCTGACAGCCTTATGGCAAGAATTATAGAACGAGCAGGCAGTAATAATGCTAGGTGGATTTCATTTTTGCAGGAAGAGCTCGCAAAGAAACCATCGATTGCTGGAGCTGGGGTAAAGTACGGAGCCTACCTTTCAGCAGCTTTGCAATCTGCTTTGAATGAAGCGGAGCGGCTGAAGGAAAAGTGGGAGGATGAGTATTTATCGGTTGAACATATTGCTGCGGTTCTGCCTGTGACAAGCGATTACGCAGTAAAGAAATTTTTAGAGAAGGAACAACTGACGAAAGACAAAATAAATGAAGCAATTAAAGAGATAAGGGGGAATCAAAAAGTGACATCACAACAGCCGGAAGCAGGCTATGAAGCATTAAAAAAATATGGCCGTGATTTAGTGGAGGAAGTTCGCTCTGGAAAGATTGATCCCGTGATTGGCCGTGACAATGAAATTCGCCATGTAATTCGCATTCTTTCCCGGAAAACAAAAAACAATCCAGTTCTCATCGGTGAACCAGGGGTCGGAAAGACGGCGATCGTTGAAGGGTTGGCACAAAGAATCGTTCGTAAAGATGTGCCAGAAGGATTAAAGGATAAAACGATTTTTGCGCTTGATATGAGTGCGCTTATTGCCGGCGCAAAATTTCGCGGAGAGTTTGAAGAAAGACTAAAGGCCGTTTTGAATGAAATTAAAAAAAGTGACGGCCGTATTTTACTGTTCATCGACGAGCTGCATACGATTGTTGGAGCTGGAAAAACAGAAGGGGCTATGGATGCCGGCAATATGTTAAAGCCGATGCTTGCACGGGGAGAACTGCATTGTATTGGTGCAACCACACTTGAAGAGCATCGAAAATATATTGAAAAAGATCCAGCATTAGAGCGTCGTTTCCAACAAGTACTCGTTCAAGAGCCGACACCTGAAGACACTATTTCCATTTTGCGGGGATTAAAGGAGCGGTTTGAGATCCATCACGGGGTAAAAATTCACGATCGCGCACTCGTTGCTGCCGCCGTATTGTCCAATCGGTATATTACTGACCGTTTTCTGCCGGACAAGGCCATTGACCTTGTGGATGAAGCCTGTGCAACAATCCGGACGGAAATCGACTCAATGCCAAGCGAGCTGGATGAAGTGACCCGTCGTGTCATGCAGTTAGAAATTGAAGAAGCGGCTCTTCAAAAAGAGACGGATCTCTCGAGTAAAGAAAGATTAGAGCAATTACAGGAAGAATTGGCGAATTTAAAAGAAAAAGCAAATGAAATGAGAGCGCGCTGGTCTGCTGAAAAAGAAGCGATTGGGCAGGTACAGGAAAAAAGAGAATTGCTTGAAAAGCTTAGAAGAGAATTAGAAGATGCGGAAAGCCGTTATGATTTAAATAAGGCTGCTGAGCTTCGACATGGCAGAATCCCGGCTGTCGAGAAAGAGCTTGCCCGGTTAGAGGAAGAAATGGAGCAAGCCAATAAAAGCGATAACCGTTTACTCCGTGAAGAAGTGACAGAGGAGGAAATTGCCGATATTGTAGCACGCTGGACAGGCATTCCTGTAACAAAGCTCGTGGAAGGCGAACGGGAGAAGCTGCTTCGCTTAGAAAGCATTATGCATGAGCGCGTTGTCGGACAAGATGAAGCCGTTCAACTCGTCAGCGATGCAGTCCTTCGCGCGCGTGCTGGAATTAAAGACCCAAACCGGCCGATCGGTTCATTTATTTTCCTAGGTCCGACTGGTGTGGGAAAAACCGAGCTGGCGAAGACACTGGCTAGCACATTGTTTGACAGCGAAGAGCAAATGATTCGTATTGATATGTCAGAATACATGGAGAAACATGCGGTTTCCCGCTTAATCGGTGCGCCTCCCGGATATGTCGGTTTTGAAGAAGGCGGTCAGCTGACGGAAGCTTTGCGCAGAAAGCCATATTCTGTTGTGCTGCTTGATGAAATCGAGAAGGCGCATCCAGAAGTATTTAATATTTTGCTGCAAATGCTGGACGATGGGCGGATTACTGACTCACAGGGACGGACTGTTGATTGTAAAAATACAGTCGTGATTATGACGTCTAATATTGGCTCTGAATATTTGCTTGATCGCAAAGAAAATGAAGAAGAAATTCAAGAGGAAACAAAAGAAAAAGTACTGCGGCAGTTAAGAAGCCATTTTCGCCCTGAATTTTTAAATCGTGTGGATGATATCGTGCTCTTCAAGCCATTAAGTCTTGAAAACATTAAAGGCATTGCAGAAAGAATGGTCAATGACTTGAAAAAACGGCTTGAGGATCAGCAAATTAATTTGGCGCTTACAGAAAAAGCAAAGGAATTTATTGCAAAAGAGGGGTTCGACCCTGTATATGGAGCACGGCCATTAAAGCGTTTTATTCAGCATCAAATTGAAACGAAGCTTGCTCGTGCGATTATTTCCGGGGCTATTCCTCCTCACAGTGAAGCGACAGTCGATGTTGAAAATGAAGAGCTTGTTATTATATAAAAGAAAAGCAGCTGCATTTGCAGCTGCTTTTGTAAATTAATGCTGTCCGGCATGCTCGTCTGTGATAAGTGTCGAAAGAATAAACAAAATGATAGTAGCAAGAATTGAAAGCATCAAGCCTGTCATGAAGCTGAATTCAGAGCCGTTCATCGAGCTAACAACATATGTTAACATTTCCGTCAATAAGAAAGTCCAAAAGAAAGTCATGATATATTGCATGGAATATCCCTCCTTCGAAAGAAGATATGTATATAAGCCAACACTAATCATAGCACAATAGAGAAACAGATTTAAATGAATTTTTGTCATTATTATTAACATTTTTATTCATCTTATGTAAAAAAACTTTTTCTTCTTACTAAATACAGTTAAGATAAAGGAAGGTGGGTGTTTTTCTATAAAAGGAGAAAGAACATGGTCAACAAAAGATTACTAATGATACTAGGGATTTGTTTACTTATAGTTCTTCCAGGCTGTTCAGAGAAAAAAGAAGACAAACTGGAGAGAGTCGGCTTGCTTGTTCCTGATACAATTAACGATCAAGTATGGGGAACAAACGGGTACAAGGGAATGTTAAAAATCCAAGATAAGTATGGAGTAGATATTTTTTATAAAGAAAACATTCATTCTCAAATACTAGTAGAACGGGCTGTTGAGGAGTTTTCACATAAAGGGGTCAATATTGTATTTGGCCATAGCAGTGAATATGCCGACTATTTCAACAAGCTCGCGCCTGAGTACCCTAACATGCACTTTGTTAGTTTTAATGGCAATGCTAACGAGAAAAATACAACAAGTTTGAAGTTTGAAGCCCATGCGATGGGGTTCTTTGGAGGAATGACAGCCGCTCATTTTTCTAAAACAGGAACCATCGGTGTGGTAGCAACTTATAAATGGCAGCCGGAAGTAAAAGGATTTGTAGAAGGTGCAGAATTCGAACGCAAAGACATTCGTGTCGTCACCGAGTACGTCGAAAATTGGGATAATACCGATAAAGCCCTGCAGCTGCTTGATAAAGTAACCGAAGAGGGCGCTGATGTTGTCTATCCAGCCGGAGATGGCTATAATGTACCTGTTATTGAAAGGCTAAAAGCAAAAGGGCTGTATGCAATTGGGTATGTATCGGATCAGTCGGATCTTGGAAAAGATACGGTCTTAACGAGTACAGTTCAGCACGTAGACCAACTGTACTTGCTCGTTGCTGACGAATTCGTAAAAGGAAAATTGAAATCTGGCAATCTTCATTTTGACTTTGCGGACGGGGTCATTTCCTTAAGTCCGTTTAGCCCGGAAGTAGATAAAGCTTTTCAAAAGAAAATAAAAGGGTATATTGACCAGTATATCAAAACTGGCAAGCTGCCGAATAAGCAAATGGAGGAATAAGAATGAACGAAAACAAAAACATGGAATTCATGCAAATTGCGATGAAATACTTGCCGGAAGCACAAGAAAAACTAAAAGAGTCGGGCATTGAGTTTTCAATGGATTTAATCGAACCATTCATGAGCATGTTCTTGAACGTGATGAATGAAGCATATGAGTTAGGCAAGAAAGACGCACAACAGGATTAAGAGTAAAAAGGAGCGGCTCCAAACACGGAGCCGCTTCTTTTTTGTAGACAGGATCATACCCCATACGCCGTAAAATGACAGGATTCACCTATTGCAAAATCGGCCCTTTTTCAGTAAAATTAGTACCAAGTCTTAATAATTGATTATATACTAATAAAGCAGTTGAAAGAAGGGAACCTGATGAACGCAGGGATTATTGGAATGGGCCAATTTGTGCCTGAAAAAGAAGTGACAAACTTTGATTTAGAAAAAATAATGGATACATCAGATGAATGGATCCGTACAAGAACAGGAATTGAATCTCGAAGAATCGCAGATGATGATACAGATACATCCGATATGGGAGTAAAAGCAGCCGAGCAGGCTGTGAAGAATGCAGGAATTTCTCCGGAGGAAATTGATTTAATTATTGTGGCCACCGTGACTCCAGACTACCGTTTTCCTTCTGTTGCGACGATGATCCAGCATCAAATTGGTGCAAAAAATGCGGCGGCTATGGACATTAGTGCGGCTTGTGCCGGTTTCATGTACGGGATTGTAACAGGAAAGCAATTCATTGAAACGAATGATTATAAGTATGTCCTTGTTGTAGGTGTGGAGAAACTAACAAAAGCAGTGGATTGGTCAGACCGGAATACAGCTGTTTTATTCGGTGACGGCGCCGGAGCGGCTGTTCTTGGCCAGGTATCGGAAGGACGCGGTATTTTATCTTTTGAACTTGGTGCGGATGGTTCTGGTCTAAAGCATTTATATCAAAAGGATTATATTAAAATGAATGGCCGGGAAGTGTTCAAATTTGCTGTGCGCCAAATGGGAGAGTCTTGCGTAAACGTATTAGAAAAAGCAGGTCTTCAAAAGGAAGACGTTGACTTCTTACTGCCGCATCAGGCAAATATCCGCATTATGGAGGCAGCTCGCCAGCGATTAGATTTGCCTCAGGAAAAGATGTCAGTCACAATTAACAAGTATGGAAACACATCATCTGCTTCTATACCGATCACGTTAATGGAAGAGCTTCAATCAGGAAAAATTAAAGACGATGATTTGTTAATTATGGTTGGTTTTGGCGGCGGACTCACATGGGGTGCGATTGCAATGAGGTGGGGACGCTAGACTCGTATAGTTATTGAATCAATGCTAAGGAGTGGAAAAAGTGGAAAAACGCAGAGTAGTAATTACCGGGCTTGGAATTGTTTCGCCCGTTGGAAGTACAGTAGAAGAAGCATGGGCTAATATTTTAAGTGGTGTTAGTGGCATTAAGCCGTTAACAAGAGTAAATCCGGATGACTATCCAGTAAAGGTAGCGGCAGAAATTACAGATTTCAATCCGGAAGATTTTATGGATAAAAGAGATGCCCGCAAAATGGACCGTTTTACACAATATGCGGTTGCAGCAGCGAAGATGGCTGTGAAAAACGCTGATTTGACAATTGATGAATCAAATGCTGACCGCATCGGTGTTTGGGTTGGTTCTGGAATCGGCGGTATGGAAACGTTCGAAAACCAGTTCAAAACCTTCCTTGATCGCGGTTACCGCCGTGTCAGTCCATTCTTTGTGCCAATGATGATACCAGATATGGCGGCTGGACAAGTATCTATTTTCTTAGGAGCGAAAGGTGTTAACTCTTGTACAGTAACAGCATGTGCAACTGGTACGAACTCGATTGGTGATGCCTTCAAAGTGATTCAACGCGGAGATGCAGATGCAATGATCACAGGAGGAAGTGAAGCGCCAATTACCCAAATGTCTGTAGCTGGTTTCTGTGCGAATACCGCTTTATCGACAAATCCTGATCCAAAAACAGCAAGCCGTCCGTTTGACGCGAATCGTGATGGCTTCGTTATGGGAGAAGGAGCAGGCATCGTTGTTCTGGAAGAACTTGAACATGCTAAAAAGCGCGGAGCCCACATTTATGCAGAGATTGTCGGTTACGGTTCTACAGGTGATGCCCATCATATTACAGCACCAGCACCAGATGGCGAAGGTGGAGCAAGAGCGATGAGCATAGCGCTTGAAGACGGTGGAATTAAGCTGGAAGACGTAGACTATATTAACGCTCATGGAACAAGTACACCGTATAACGATGAATTTGAAACAACGGCGATTAAGCATGTATTCGGTGAGCATGCTTATAAATTAGCGGTCAGCTCAACAAAGTCCATGACAGGCCACTTGCTTGGTGCTGCTGGAGGAGTAGAGGCGATCTTTACCGCTTTGGCGATCAAAAACAACATGCTGCCGCCAACGATTAATTACGAAACACCAGATCCAAAATGTGATTTAGATTACGTAACGAATACATCACGAAAAAAAGAAATAGACGTGGCTCTCAGCAACTCACTTGGCTTCGGCGGCCACAATGCAACCATCGCTTTGCGTAAATACAAACCTGAATAAACTACATGAAGAAGATGAATAAAAGATCGACTTTTATTCATCTTTTTGTTTACTTCAGCGTTTTCCAAACAGTATGTTCGTCCCGAAAGTTGTATTCTAATAAGTCTTTTGGACATTTTTTTTTTTAAAAGGCATACATATATAGGACAAGCTGCTGCAGCCTAATCAATTGATAAAGGAAGAAGAAAATGGCCCTACGCCTAGTTGCCTTTTTAATCGGATTCGGCTTGTCCATTCTTGGTGGAGTAAGCTGTATCATGTATTTAAATTTGCTGACAGCCGGATTCACTGTGCAGGAATATTTCCAATTTGTATTTGAACGAACGGAATGTTATTTGTTGGCCGCTGGCGTTTTCATGATGACAGCCGCTCTTTATTTTCCAACGAGGCAATAAAGAAAAAATAGTCGTTCAAGGAATAATTTTACTTCGCTTTGCCCATACTTTAAGACAAATAGATGAAGAAGTGAGGAGGTTCATTATGTTATATCTTCATGATGTCTGGGTGAACTGGTTTGAAGGGGAGGAAAACGGGTACAACGTATGCCATTATCATGAATGGCGCAAAGAGGACGCTGTCGAGCTATTAGATCAGGTGCCTCTGCTTTTAATAGATGAGAAATTATTTTATTATATTGAAAATCAATTAGCGGAATTACCAAAACAAATGCTTGAGGATGTTCGGAAAAAAGCCTTCCTTAGAAGAAATCATGAGCGGATTCAACTTGAACATTGCTTCGTCGTCACGGATGGAAAAGGCATTTTAGCTGTTGATACGATGGGTTACACAATTCCCGTTCGAAAAAGCCGTCTTGTGCCGAGACAAGAACAGTTAGCTTTCGAGATGTTTGAAGTTCATCCTGTTACTTCCTATGAGCTAGAATGGGAAATGGAAGAAAAGGAATATCATATTTTATCGCTTTCTCCTGAGAGCATGAGCGGATTGACAAGAAAAGAAAGACAACTAAAACAGCTCTTATTTATGGCACTCGATCAATTATTTTCTTCCAAAAACTCAGCAGAAATTCGTTATTGGTATACAGAGTGGATGCCAGAACGCTATGAAGATATTCAGACGATGAACGTGGAAGACATCAAGCGGATTTTCCTTGAGGAAGCACTAGAAGGGTGGACAAGCCGCCACGATCGTCTTTGTGAAAATCTGATAAAAGGGCAGCCGTTTTTTGAAAAGCTGTGGGAAACAGAACACTCTTCAAAATTAAATCAATTAAACGAAAAAAGCTGAACCGGATAGGGTTCAGCTTTTTCAGACTGTTGACAAACGCTCGCTTTCTTTGTTGCTCGTCCGATTGCGGTGCTCATGACCCTCATGGTCACTCTGCTCCTCGTCAGGCTTCGCGCCTCGAAAGACAAACGCTTTCAATCAGCCTGAGATGTTCTTATTTTCTTTTTCGGCCAAGGCCCATAGCGTTTTCCATCTTCTTTACCATCTTGCCCGCCACTTGATTGGCTTTAGCGGCTCCTTCATCAAGGATATCGTCAAGCTCTTCAGATTCGACAAGCTCATAGTAACGCTTTTGAATTGGCTCTAAATGACGGACAACCACTTCAGCTAGTTCAGCTTTAAAGTCACCGTAACCTCTTCCTTCATAGCGCTTTTCAATGTCTTCGATAGACAAGCCGCCCAACACAGAATAAATGGACATGAGATTGGAAATGCCCGGTTTTTCCTCTTTGTCGTATTTGACAATGCCGTCTGAGTCCGTCACAGCACTTTTAATTTTCTTTTCAATTTGTTTCGGATCATCTAGCAGTGAAATGAACGCTTTGCTATTTGGATCAGATTTACTCATTTTTTTAGTCGGGTCTTGCAGTGACATCACCCGAGCGCCCGCTTTAGGAATGCGCACTTCAGGGATTGTGAAAATATCATTGTATTTGCGGTTAAATCTTTCAGCAAGATCTCTCGTCAGCTCAAGGTGCTGTTTTTGGTCTTCACCAACAGGGACTAGATCCGCTCCATAAAGGAGAATATCTGCAGCCATGAGCGGCGGATAGGTTAATAAACCTGCAGAGACGGCTTCTTTGCCGGCTGATTTATCTTTGAACTGTGTCATCCGCTCTAATTCGCCAATATAGGCAACACATTGAAGCATCCAGCCTGCCTGAGCATGAGCCGGTACTTCTGATTGGATAAACAACGTAGCTTTTTTAGGGTCGATTCCAACAGCTATGTATAAAGCGGCTAGGTTGCGGATATTTTGACGCAGCTTAAGACGATCTTGCGGAACCGTAATAGCATGCTGATCAACGATGCAGAAATAACAATTGTAATCATCCTGCAGTTCAGTAAATTGTTTGAGAGCCCCAATGTAGTTGCCAAGCGTAATAGTTCCACTCGGCTGGATGCCGGAAAATATTGTTTTCATAAAATAATCCCTCACTTCTTAGTTGACAAAATTATAAACAAATACTCTGCAACTTTCAAGATCAGGAAATAAGCGCGAGTACGAAAGTAGCAAGCGCAATCCAGCCTCCGCCACTTAAAAGGGGATATGTCCATTGATGCCTTTTCTTTTTTGGATACTCTTCATGCGGTGAATTTGTATCGTCAAGATCGTCGAATTCAGCAATATATTGTCCTTCTTTTGTAGATTTGCGAAACAGCTTAAAGCTATGATTTATGCTGTTAAAAAAGCCGCCTTCCAAAACGAATAAAAAGGCACCTGCCGTCACACAGAAAAGGGAAGATAAAAAAGCAAAATCTAAGAAGCTGCGAAAAAATACAGTAGAAAATAACGCATATACAACAGAAAGAATAATAATACAAGCGCTGATAATAAGAAATCTTTGTAAAAATTTCATTTATTAATCCTCCATGAATAATAGGAGTATAGCAAAATAAGGGAACGTACTCCAGTTTTTCCTATAGAAATTCTCCAAAAATAGCTGTATTAAGGTGAATAAATTATATCAAAATATTTTATCTTGATAAACTATTCTGAATTGCTAGCAAATGAAAGCGCTTCATACTTATGGATTATTATTCGTTTGAATACAAAATGGGCCTTAAGGCTTATTTTACAGGAACGAACTGCTTGATTACGAAAATGTGTCTAACTTGTTAAAAAAATTAAAATAATTATTGCAAAAAAACTAATAAAGTTTATAATTAGTAAAGAAATCTTCTGAATAATCAGGAAGAAAATGATGGACAAGGGGGATGAAGATGAAGAAGAAAAGTTACGCTCTATTTCTCGTTCTGTTGCTGGCAATGAGCACGTTCTTAGCTGCTTGCGGCGGAGGCGGCAATGACAGTAAAGAGAAAGCTGGCAGCGGCGGAAAAGGCTCTGATAAGAGCGACAATGTTTTGAATCTAACAGAAACACAAGATATTCCTTCTATGGACTCCGTTTTAGCAACGGATACTGTTTCTTTTACTACATTAAACAGTACGATGGAAGGGTTGTACCGATTAGGTAAAAATGATGAAGCAGTGGATGGAATGGCTGACGGTGATCCACAAATCAGTGAAGATGGCAAAACGTGGACATTCAAGCTTCGTGATGCGAAGTGGTCTAACGGAGAACCGGTAACTGCAAACGATTTCGTCTTTGCTTGGAGAAAGGCTTTAGATCCTAACACTGCTGCTGAATACGCTTACATCATGTATGATATTAAAAACGCCCAAGCTGTCAATGAAGGTAAAATGAAACCTGAAGAACTTGGCGTTAAAGCAGTAGATGACAAAACATTAGAAGTGCAACTGCAAAATCCAGTGCCATATTTTAAAGAATTGCTAACTTTTGGCACGTTCTTGCCACAAAATGAAAAATACGTAAAAGAGCAAGGCGATAAATACGGCCTAGAAGCTAACACTACTTTATACAATGGTCCATTCACTTTAGATCAGTGGAAGCATGAAGACAAGTTCGTATTAAAGAAAAATCCTGAGTATTGGGATGCTGATACGGTTAAGCTGAACCAAATCAATACAAAGATTGTTAAAGATACACAAACAGATGTTAACCTTTTTGAAAGCGGTGACGCTGATTTAATTAAGCTTTCTTCTGAGTTTGTAGATAAGTATAGAGAAAATGAAGGCTTCTTCACAGTTAAGGAATCTTCTATTTTCTTCATTCGTATGAATCAAACGAAGAGCGAATGGTTGAAAAATGTAGATGCCCGTAAAGCGATTGCTATGGGCTTTGATAAAAAAGGCATCACAGATGTGCTATTGAATAATGGATCTGTTGTAGCAGATTTCTTCGTTCCAGAAGAATTCGCGAAAGGGCCAGATGGAAAAGACTTCCGTGAATCAGGCGATAAATACTTAAAGACAAATCTTAAAGAAGCGAAAAAGCATTGGGAAGCAGCAAAGAAAGCACTTGGACAAGATACAGTTACATTGGAATTGTTGAACTATGATGATGACTTATCTAAAAAAGTCGGCGAATACATTAAAGAACAACTTGAAAAAAATCTTGATGGCTTGACTATCAATCTTAAACAACAGCCATTTAAGCAAAAGCTTGATCTTGAAACAAAAATGGATTATCAATTGTCTCTTGGCGGTTGGGGAGCAGACTATTTAGATCCAATGACATACTTAGATATGTATGTAACTGGCGGGGCTCATAACCAACAAGGTTTCTCTAATAAAGAATATGACAAATTAATCCAAGAAGGCAAAACGACTTTGCTTCTTGAGCCAGAAAAACGCTGGGAAGCTCTAGTGAAAGCTGAGAAGATCCTGTTAGAGGATGAAGCAGCTATTGCTCCAATGTATCAAAGATCTCGTGCTTACTTATCAAATCCGAAATTAGAGGGTGTGTTATTCCACAAAGTTGGACCAGAACGCTCTTATAAATGGGCAGAGTTTAAGTAAGCAGGTTAAATACCTATATTGAGAAGGAGGGTGTATGCGCTAGAAGCATATGCTCTCCTTTTTCCCTGCTAAGGGGATAAAAATCTGAATTGAATGAATTTATTAAACAATAAAAAGAATTTATTGAAAAATAGTAAAGGAGGGCTTCCAATGGCAAAGTTTGTTTTTAAAAGATTAATCTATATGGTTATTACTTTATTAATTATTGCAACACTTACTTTCTTCTTAATGAAGCTCCTGCCAGGATCGCCACTTAAAAATCAAGAAAAACTAAGCCCGGCCCAACAAGAAATTATTCTTGATAAGTACGGGTTAAATGATCCTCTTCCTGTCCAATACGTTCATTATATGGCCAATCTGTTTAAAGGGGACTTAGGTTTATCTTTTCAATATGATAATCGTCCGGTCTCAACCATGATTGGTGAGCGTATTGGCCCCTCCGCGTATTTAGGTTTCCAAGCTGTTGTATTTGGAACAATTGTTGGGATTATTTTAGGTCTGCTTGCTGCTATAAGACAAAATAGTCTGTTGGATTATGCAGCTACGACCGTTGCCGTCTTAGGAATATCAATCCCTTCTTTTGTCTTCGCTGGATTATTGCAGTACTATTTTGCAGTTAAATATCCAATTTTTCCGGTAGCCGCATGGGAAGGGTTTGAATACACGGTGCTTCCGACCATTGCTTTATCCGTATTTGTAATCGCTACCGTGGCACGGTACATGCGGTCTGAACTCCTAGAAGTATTAAGCTCCGACTATATTATGCTGGCGCGCGCAAAAGGAATTAGCTCTTTTGATATTATGGTGAAACATGCTCTGCGAAATGCTTTAATTCCGATTATCACATTATTGGGCCCGTTAGCGGTAAATATTATGACAGGTTCACTCGTTATTGAAAATATCTTTGGTATTCCTGGAATCGGACAGCAATTTGTCCGTTCGATCATGACAAATGATTTTCCAGTCATTATGGGTGTAACGCTCTTTTATAGCGTGTTATTTATTTTTGTTGTCTTTATTGTCGACATTCTTTATGGTGTGATCGATCCACGTATCCGATTGAGTGGAGGGAAGAAATAATGAGCACAGAACAAGCGGAACAAAAAGTTGAATTGCAAAAAGACCTTTTTCAGCCAGCCGAAAAGCAAGCTTTGCAATCAGACACGATCAGTCGGCCGAGCTTGAATTTTTGGCAGGATGCTTGGCTGCGATTAAAAGGAAACAAAGGGGCCATTGTTGGATTAATCTTAATCTTGCTTCTGTCCTTTATGGCGATTTTTGGGCCATCTATGAACAAATACACGTATAAGGAACAAAACATTGCCCACGCGAAGCTGCCGCCGAAAATTCCGGCACTTGCAAATATTGAATGGCTGCCGTTTGATGGCAAAGATAAAGACGGCTTTGATATGTATAAAGCGAAAAATGTAAAAGAAGCTTATTGGTTTGGTACAGATGAGCTTGGGCGTGATTTATGGACAAGAGCATGGTACGGTACGCGTATCTCCATTTATATTGGTCTGTTAGCTGCTATTATCGACTTTTTTATTGGGATTGCCTATGGAGGGATCTCCGGTTTTTACGGTGGTCGTGTCGATAACATTATGCAGCGTGTTATTGAGATTTTGATGGGGATTCCTCACTTAATCGTAGTCATTTTGTTTATTCTCGTCTTTGAACCAGGGATTTTCTCTATCACAATGGCGATGGTTATTACGGGATGGGTCAACATGGCGAGAATTGTCCGTGGACAATTTTTGAAATTAAAAGGCCAGGAATTTGTCCTTGCTTCGCGCACTCTTGGAGCTTCAGGGAATAGGTTGATTTGGAAACATCTAATGCCTAACGTGATGGGACCGATTATCGTTACAACCATGTTTACGATTCCGACTGCTATTTTTACAGAGGCCTTCCTTAGCTTTATCGGCCTTGGGATTCGCCCGCCGGAAGCTTCACTCGGTTCTCTCGTAAATGATGGATTTAAATCACTGCAGGTGTATCCTCATATGCTGATTATTCCATCTGTTATTATTAGCTTGCTCATTTTGAGTTTTAACTTATTAGCTGATGGCTTGCGCGATGCGCTTGATCCAAAAATGCGGAAATAATCACTAGGAGGAGAATATTCGATGGAAAGATTGTTAGATGTTCAAAACTTACATGTCTCCTTCGATACGCATGCGGGAGAAGTAAAAGCTGTCCGTGGGGTAGATTTTCATTTAAGAAAAGGAGAAACACTGGCGATCGTAGGAGAATCTGGCTCCGGAAAATCAGTGACAACAAAGGCGCTCATGCGCTTAATCCCAAATCCGCCTGGACGAATTAAAGAAGGAAAGATGTTATTCGAAGGAAAAGATTTAGTGAAAATCTCAGAAAAAGAAATGGAAAAGCTGCGGGGAAAAGAGATTTCGATGATTTTCCAAGATCCTATGACTTCTCTTAACCCAACGATGACAGTGGGAAAGCAAATAATGGAACCGCTTTTAAAACATCAAAAAATGAAGAAAGAGGCAGCGAGAAAGCGGGCGATCGAACTACTAGCGCTTGTTGGTCTTCCAAATCCGGAAGCACGGATGAAACAGTATCCTCATCAATTTTCGGGTGGACAGCGTCAACGTGTCGTCATTGCCATCGCTCTTGCTTGTAATCCTAAGATTTTAATTGCCGATGAACCAACAACAGCTCTTGATGTAACGATTCAAGCGCAAATCTTAGAACTAATGAAAGAATTACAGAAAAAAATTGAAACCTCCATTATTTTTATTACACACGATCTTGGGGTAGTCGCCAATGTCGCTGACAGGGTAGCTGTTATGTATGGAGGACAAATTGTGGAAACAGGCACAGTCGATGAAATCTTTTACGATCCACGTCATCCGTATACGTGGGGCCTACTGTCTTCTATGCCGAGCCTAGATACAGAGGAAGGAATAGCGTTACAGGCTATTCCGGGGACGCCTCCGGATTTGTTAAATCCTCCAAAAGGAGATGCCTTTGCTCTAAGAAGCAGCTATGCACTGAAGATTGATTTTGAACAGGAGCCGCCTGTGTATCAAGTATCGCCTACTCACTTCGTAAAATCATGGCTGCTTCATCCAAACGCACCAGCCGTTGAGCCGCCGGTGAATGTACGGCAAACTCAGCGGACGATGCCACAAAATTTTGAGAAGCCTGTATTGGTTGAGGGAGGTCGCTGATATGGCTGAAAAGCTACTAGAGATCAAAAATTTAAAGCAATATTTTAACGAAGGCAAACCGAACATGGTAAAGGCGGTAGATGACATTTCCTTTGATATCTACCGTGGCGAAACACTCGGTCTAGTAGGGGAGTCAGGGTGCGGAAAGTCAACAACTGGCCGGACGATCATTCGTTTATATGACGCCACTGGGGGACAGGTGTTATTTAACGGAAGAGATGTCCACGGAAAAAAATCGAAAAAAGATTTAAAAGAGTTTAATCGAAAAATGCAAATGATCTTCCAAGATCCGTATGCGTCTCTGAATCCGCGGATGAAGGTAGTGGACATTATTGCAGAAGGAATTGATATTCACGGCTTGGCAAAAACAAAAAAAGAACGGATGGATAAGGTATATAGTTTACTGGAAACGGTCGGCTTAAATCGTGAGCACGCCAACCGCTACCCGCATGAATTCTCTGGCGGCCAGCGTCAACGACTTGGAATTGCCCGTGCTCTTGCGGTTGAGCCCGACTTTATTATTGCCGATGAACCGATCTCAGCACTTGACGTATCGATTCAAGCACAAGTTGTAAACTTGATGCGGAAGCTGCAAAAGGAGAAAGGCTTGACGTACTTATTTATCGCCCATGACCTGTCCATGGTAAAGTACATTAGCGACCGTATCGGCGTCATGTATTTTGGTAAACTGGTGGAACTGGCACCAAGTAATGTGCTGTACGAAAAGCCGCTTCACCCATATACACAGTCACTGCTTTCAGCTATTCCACTTCCAGATCCGGATTACGAAAGAACCCGTACACGGAAAACATACAATCCGGCCGTTCATAATTATGCGGCTGGTGAAGAAGTAAAAATGAGAGAAGTAGCGCCTGGCCATTGGGTCTACTGCTCCGAAAAAGAATTTACCCAGCATCGAGCGAATTATTGAAAAAAGGGAGCTATCTACACGGTCACAACCTGACTGGCTAGTAGGCAGCTCTCTTTTTTTAGAAAAATAATGACTAGTCAGCGAGTATAGGAATACTTCGGAGCGTTAACAAAATCTTGATAAGTCCCTATAAAGGAATATTTTAAGAAGTGCAGAATTTATAGTTTAAAGTGAAATAAGCAGGATAAATGATAAAGGAGGCTGGGGGAAAAAGGGTAAGGAGGAGAGATGCGTATGCGGAGGTGGAGAACATCTGGAGCAGCAATAATAATAGGCATGATGCTGTTGGCAGGAGGAGCTATTGCAGCGGACGAAAAAGGTACTTTTAAAGAGCGGTCGGTACCAGAGCTTAGCAAAGAAATTCCAAAGAATATGACACGCTTTCAACAAGGATCAGAGCTTCATTTTCCCTACCCGGATGCTGTCCGGGGAATTTATGTGACTGGCCACTCAGCAGGCGGCACACACTTCGATAGGCTGATGAAAATGGTGGAAGACACCGAGTTAAATGCAATGGTCATTGACATAAAAGATGATTTGGGAAACCTTACATATAAGCCGGAACCGGATTCTCCGTATATGAGCGTTAGTCAGCCGCTTATTAAAGATCCAAAAAAACTACTAAAGAAGATGGAGGAAAAGCAGATCTATCCGATTGCCCGTGTTGTTGTATTCAAAGACACCAATTTAGCAAAAGCAAAGCCGGAGTGGTCCTTTACGGAAGGAGGAAAGGTTTGGACGAACGGCAATGGCGATGCTTTCGTTAATCCATTCATGAAAGAAGTATGGGATTATAATGTCGGGGTAGCGATTGAAGCGGCGAAAATGGGCTTTCAGGAAGTGCAGTTTGATTATGTACGTTTTCCAGAAGGGTTTGAGAAGCGTGATAAGCAGCTTGCCTATAGTATGGGAAAATATGAGCATTCGAAAGAGGATTTTGTTCAACGCCGCGTGCAAGCGGTGACCGATTTTGTTGCTTACGCCAGGGAAAAACTAAAGCCTTATGGTGTGAAAGTGTCGGTCGATATCTTTGGCTATTCCGCTACGCTTCCAGAAGCTCCGGGAATCGGACAAAACTTCTCGGAGATTTCAGAGAACGTTGACGTCATTTCCTCGATGATCTATCCTAGCCATTGGACTTCTTATTTTGGCATTGAGAAGCCTGACACTGAACCATATAAACTAGTGACAGAATATGTAAAAGTGGAGAATAAAAAGTTAAAAGCATTAAAGACACCGCCTCTTTCTAGACCATGGCTGCAAGACTTTACGGCTTCTTGGCTTGGAACTGGCAACTATCGGCCTTATGGAAAAGAAGAGGTAGAGGCCCAAATCCGGGCATTAAATGAAAATGGCATAAATGAATTTTTATTGTGGAATGCTAGCAACAACTATACAAAAAATGTGGACTACACACCTTTGACAGGAAAGGAAGATTAAATGCATTGGTATGAAAAGTTGAATCAGTATTTTCCGATTGAAGAAATGAAGTCAAGAGAACATATCGAGCTGCTTTTAGAGGAACAAAGTGATATTTATCATAAAGATGAGGGACCGAATCACGTGCTTATTTACGTGGAGCTCGATGATTTTGTGTTTGTTGATTATTTATTTGTTTCTAAAAATGCACGCGGCCAGGGACTTGGACATAAGCTGATCGAGCAGCTGAAAGAAAAAGGAAAAGCGATCATTTTAGAAGTAGAACCGATAAATTACGAAGACACAGATAGTGAAAAACGTCTGCGTTTCTATGCGCGCGAAGGATTCAAGCATGCTTCAACTATTGGATATTCCCGCCGCTCACTCGCTACCAATGAAGTAAATGATATGGAAATCCTCTATTGGGCGCCGAATGATGAAACGGAAGAGCAAATTTACGATAACATGAAAAAAACCTATCGTCTTATTCATAAATATAAAGATGAAGAGTTATATGGTGAACCATTTGATCCGGTTCATAAAGTTTTATCCAGAGATGAAACGAGAGAAGAAGATATATTAAGCGAATTAACATAACAAGCGGCAAAACTAGATTCAATTCCTAAAAAACTTTGACAGGCTGTTGATGAACGCCGGCTGCTCATTGTCAGAAGCAAGACGAACGTTCTCAATCAGCCTGTTAGTGTATAAAGTAATCTTTATCTCCATTCTCATTTTGGGACTATTTTTTATTTGTTTAGTAAAATATTTAAGTTTAAAGTAGGAGGACAGCGGGTACAAATAAAAAGTATGTCTATCTTTTCAAAACAAATCATGAAATGAAAAAAATTTGTAATTATTATTACAATGTAATGAAAACTATATTCATGAGCCGCTCCATCATGTATAATATATAGTGTAGCCGGACATTGAAGCGATTCAAAACGACTGCTTCATGAATGGAGATTCCTCATGAAAAACAGGTATTATATTTTAATCTTTAAGGAGTGTGTTTGAGGAATGGTTACTTTATATACTTCACCAAGTTGTACTTCCTGCCGCAAAGCGAAAGCATGGTTAGAAGAACATGAAATTCCATACGTTGAAAGAAATATTTTTTCTGAGCCTTTGAGCATCGAAGAAATTAAAGAAATATTAAGAATGACAGAAGATGGCACGGATGAAATCATTTCCACGCGCTCAAAAATCTTCCAAAAATTAAACGTAGATCTTGAGACGTTGCCTCTGCAAAATTTATTCGAACTGATCCAATCTAATCCGGGGCTGCTTCGCCGTCCGATTATTCTGGATGAGAAACGATTACAAGTAGGCTACAACGAAGATGAAATTCGCCGCTTCTTACCAAGAAAAGTGCGTACATTCCAATTAAAGGAAGCACAACGGCTCGTCAACTAAAGAAGAGAGACCTTCATACCAGTAGTATGGGGGTTTTTATTTTATTTTTTCAGGTTGTAATTTTTATAAAATTCAGATAGAATAGCGAGACACTCTTTTTATTTTAAAATCATTATATTTTCATTTGCTGTACGTTTAGCATACAATAGAATCAGGTAGATGTATAGCATCAAGCCATTTAGGGCATTGCCTAATAATAAGGGGAGGCGTCCTCAGGTACCCTTAGACGGAAGGGAGAGGTAGTTATGGAAATCGAACGTATTAACGACAACACAGTGAAGTTTTACATTTCATACTTGGATATAGAGGAAAGAGGCTTTGACCGCGAGGAAATTTGGTATAATCGTGAGCGGAGCGAAGAACTCTTTTGGGATATGATGGAAGAAATACACGATGAAGAAGATTTTACAGTCGATGGTCCGCTGTGGATTCAAGTCCAGGCTTTAGATAAAGGATTGGAAATATTGGTCACACAAGCGAACTTAACGAAAGACGGTCAAAGAATCGAACTGCCGCTGCCCGGAGATAAGTACCGGGATTTCCCAGTAGATGACCGCTTAGAAGAGTTGCTGGATGAGCATTTTCAGGCAAGGGAAGATGATGAAGCAAAAGAGCCAATTCTGGAATTTATGCTTACATTTAATGACTTTGAGGACCTTATACAGTTGAGTAAATATACCTCTCTTGATGAGTTATCGACACAGCTGTATGCTTATAACAATAAGTATTATTTATTTGTGGAATTTCCAGAAGAAATATTGGATGAAGAAAAAGTGGAGAATACATTAAGCTTCCTGCTTGAGTATACGGATGAATCTGGTATTACGATCCATCGCCTTCAAGAGTACGGAACATGCGTGATGGAAAGCAATGTATTTGAAACAGTCCGCAAATATTTTAACTAATAAAGCCAGCGCAGATTTCTTTTGAAATCAGCGCTTTTTTTATGCGCCAATAAAGTATGAGGACAGAGCTTTTCTTTGAAAAAAGAGGGTATAATAGCAGGAGAAGAGCAGCAGGGCGAGAAGGGGCAGGAAAAAGGATGAAAAATACAATAAAAGTAGTTGGTTTTGTGTTAGTGGTGGTTGTGCTCTACATATTGTGGGCCGATCATTATATGAGTGGGCTGTTAAAATATACGAGTGTAGCCTTAACATTATCTGTCATCGTCATTAGCTTTTTAATCTTTTTTGAAAACAGACATCCGACGCAGACAGTTACGTGGCTTGTCGTGTTAGGCGCTTTTCCGCTTTTAGGATTTATTTTTTACTTGTTATTTGGAAGAAGTTATCGGAAAGAGCGGATGTTTAAGAAGAAATATATTTTAGATAAAGAAACATATCAAAAATATAGTTTCACCCACACAAAAGAGGATTTAAAGCAGCATTTTCAAAAGTATGGCGAACATAAAATTTATGCATTAGCTGAACGGCTTGGGAATATGGAGATCTCTTTCCACACAGAGACAGAGTTACTGACAAATGGAGCAGAGACATTTGACTCCATTCTAAAAGAGCTAAAAAAAGCGAGGCATCATATCCATTTAGAATATTACATCGTACGGGCAGATGACATTGGCAATGAAATTAAAGAGGTGCTAATTGCTAAAGCGAGAGAGGGAGTGAAGGTTCGCTTTTTATATGACGCGGTCGGTTCTTGGAAGCTGTCAAAGGCCTATATTCAAGAATTGCGGGAAGCTGGCATTGAAATGGTAGCCTTTGGTCCGGTGAAAATGCCGTTCTTAAACAGTAAGTTTAATTTTCGAAACCATCGAAAGATTATCGTCATTGATGGCAAGGTTGGGTTTGTCGGCGGCTTAAATATCGGGGATGAGTATTTAGGGAAAGACCCTCAATTCGGATTTTGGCGTGACACTCATTTATACGTGCGTGGAGAAGCAGTCCGCTCCCTGCAGTTAATCTTTCTGCAGGATTGGTATTACATGACGAATGACAGCTTTATTACACCCGGTTACTTGACACCTGAACCAGAGAAGAAAGTCCGAAGAACGGGCGGGGTTCAAATGATTGCTGGCGGTCCGGATAATGAGTGGAGTGTCATTAAAAATGTTTTCTTTTCTATGATTACATCGGCGCAAGAATTTGTCTGGATTGCGAGCCCGTATTTTATTCCCGATGAAGACATTTTTTCAGCATTAAAAATTGCGGCACTAAGCGGAGTCGATGTCCGCCTGCTAGTGCCAAAGCGACCTGATAAGCGAATTGTTTTTCATGCATCCCGATCTTACTTTCCGGAACTGCTTGAAGCAGGAGCCCGTATTTTTGAATATAGAGAAGGGTTTATGCACAGTAAGTTTATCATTGTAGACGGTGAAATAGCCTCTATCGGAACTTCTAATATGGACATGAGAAGCTTTCATTTAAATTTTGAGGTCAATGCCTTCTTGTACCATACCCATAGCATTGAATCGCTTGTAAGAGAGTATCTTAACGATCTCAACGCCTCGGATGAGATTGATCTTGATGACTTTAATGGACGCCATCTCGGTTACCGTCTCATCGAGTCAACATCAAGGCTGCTATCACCATTATTATAAAAGTAACACTGCGGCAATAATGGGGAGGAATTCCTATCGATTGCGAACAACACGCCAGAACGATGAACAGCGCCTAAAATAATCTTCATGGGCGGCAGGATATAAGAGAGGAAAGGAGAATAGTGATAGGTAAGAAAGGAGTGACAATAGATGCTTGTTGCAAGGGATCAGGCCGGACAGCTGGTTAGTTTGACAAATCGTCCTGACCAGCAAACGATCCAAAAAATTCGCTCTTCCTCTCAATTTTGTCCATCATGCAGGCAGCCAGTCATTTTAAAGGCAGGGGCCGTGAAAATTCCTCATTTTGCACACAAACAATTAGAGGGATGCCAGCCATTTTCTGAGGGAGAGTCTGAACGCCATTTGAAAGGGAAAGCGGACTTACATAGCTGGATTAGCCGTACCCATCAGGTGGAGATAGAAGCTTATTTGCCGGAGATTTCCCAGCGTCCCGATTTGCTTGTCGATGGGAAAGCAGCAATTGAATATCAATGCTCTTTTCTTTCAGCCGCCTTGTTCACAGCAAGAACGCAAGGGTACCAAGAAAATGAATTTTTCCCTTTCTGGATTTACGGCGGGCCGCCCATTAAAAGACAAGGAAACCTCTATCGATTTTCCACGTTTCACCGTCTCTTTTTTCAATATTCTCCTCTGTTCGGCTTCTGGTTTTTAGCATACTGTCCCAATCGCGAGCAATTCACCCTCTACTCGCAGCTTGTCCCGCTCACTTCCTCGCTTTATTCTGCTTCTCTACAAACGATTCCGCTCACTTCTTTATCCTATCCACCGCATTTTGCACAACCGCCAGCTTCTGTTCTTTTTTCCCTGTCTGACTGGTTCAAACAAAAAGAGAGATGGCTCCAACAAAAACTATATTTTCAACAAGGGTTATACGATCCATTTTTCAGCGCAGTATATAAAACAGGTCACCATCCATCGTTGCTGCCGCTTTGTATTGGAGTACCAGTACGCTTCATGGCACTTATTAAAAATCATCCCATTGAATGGCAATTTTACTTATGGAACGACTTGCTGATCCACGAAGAGAAAGTAGAAGAGCGGGAAGCAGCTGCTGCGATAGAAGGCCGGATTAAAAAAGGAGAGCTGCAGCTAAATGTATTTCCAGTGCTCTCCACACCTACAATTACCGATCTGATGAAGGAGTACTTAGCTTTTTGGGAATTAGCCGGAAAAGCCGAAAAGGAAGCGGGTCAGACAACTTTTGGGCAGATGGAAAGAGAGAAATGTTTTATAAAGGAATTTGAAGAGTTGCTGATGCGTCGGCTTATTTTTTGAGTTTTTCAGCATACAATAATATGATTAAGAGGAAGAGAAAATATGGAAACTGGAGGGATTCAAGATGACGAATGAACAAGCAGTAAAGCAGCTTCCAACAAGAGAACAAGTATCAGAAGAGTTGACGTGGCGGCTTGAAGATATTTTTGAAAATGATGAGCAGTGGGAAGAAGAATTTAAGCAAGTGAAGCAGTTGTCGGAGCAAGCACAAACTTATCGTGGAACGCTTGGAGAAAGTGCAGAAAATCTTTTCCGTTTTTTTACTTACCAAGATGAATTGTTAGAGCGCATGGGTAAGCTCTATACATACTCCCATATGCGCTATGATCAAGATACAACCAACTCTCACTACCAGGGAATGGATGACCGGGCAAAAAACTTATATACGCAAATTGGAAGCGCCCTTTCTTATGCAACTCCTGAAATTTTAGAGATTGATGAAGACAAGCTAAAGGAATTTGTGGAGCAGTATGAGGGGCTGAAAGTATATAGACATGCCATTGAAGAAATTAATTTGCAGCGTCCACACGTATTATCTGCGGCAGAGGAAAACCTGCTGGCTCAGGTTTCGGAAGTGACGTCTGCTTCCAGCAACACGTTTAGCATGTTGAACAATGCAGATTTAGAGTTTCCGGTTATCAAGGATGAAGACGGAGACGACGTGCAAATTACGCATGGCCGCTATATTCAGTTCCTAGAGTCCGGCGATCGCCGTGTACGAGAAGAGGCTTTTAAAGCGGTCTACAAAACGTACGGTGATTTTAGAAATACATTTGCCAGCACGCTTAGCAGCCAGGTGAAGAAAGATAATTTTTATGCACGCGTTCGGCACTATAACAATGCAAGGGAAGCAGCGCTTTCAGGCAATAATATTCCAGAAGCGGTATATGATAATCTTGTTGATACGGTAAACAAAAACTTGCCTTTGCTTCACCGTTACGTAGAATTGCGGAAAAAAGTGCTTGGCGTCGATGAGCTTCATATGTATGACTTGTACACTCCGCTCGTAAAAGATATTAAAATGAAAGTGACTTACGACGAAGCGAAGGAGTACATGACAAAGGGCTTGGCTCCAATGGGAGAAGAATACGGCAAGATCCTAAAGAGCGGCCTGGAAAACCGCTGGGTGGATGTCGTTGAGAACAAAGGCAAACGAAGTGGTGCTTATTCTTCTGGTACATACGGAACAAATCCGTATATTTTGATGAACTGGCAGGATAACGTCAATAATTTATTTACGCTTGTTCATGAATTTGGACACAGCATGCACAGTTATTTTACGAGAGAGTCTCAGCCTTACGTATACGGCAATTATTCCATCTTCGTAGCAGAGGTAGCTTCTACTTGTAATGAGGCGTTGCTGAATGACTATCTACTTAAGAACGTAGACGATGAAAAGAAGCGTCTCTATATTTTAAATCATTATTTAGAAGGCTTCCGTGGCACGGTCTTCCGTCAGACGATGTTTGCTGAATTTGAGCATCTCATCCATATGAAAGCGCAGAACGGAGAGGCACTGACGGCAGAGTTCTTAACAAAGGAATACTATGAGCTGAACAAAAAATATTTTGGCAGCGGTATGGTTATCGATGAAGAGATTGGTCTCGAGTGGGCGCGGATTCCACACTTTTATTACAACTATTATGTGTACCAATATGCAACAGGCTTCAGTGCAGCTACAGCACTTAGCAAACAAATTTTAGAAGAAGGGCAGCCAGCAGTTGATCGCTATATTAATGAATTTTTAAAAGCCGGCAGCTCTGATTATCCGATCGAAGTGTTGAAGAAGGCTGGAGTTGATATGACCACGGCTCAACCGATTGAAGAAGCCTGCAAGGTATTTGAACAAAAACTGAATGAAATGGAACAGCTATTGTCGTAAAAAAGAGAGCGTCCGAGTATTCGGGCGCTCTTGCTATTTACAAATGTACAGTGGCAGCTTCTAAGAAGGCTCCATTTTCTACAAAAACCAATGTAGATTTAGTTTTCATTGAGCTCTTTACCTGGATCTCTTTGACCGGTTCAGCACATAAACAGGAAGAAATAAAACGAAAAATAACACCGGAGCTGTTACATATAATGGGTATAAGTTCAGCAGGCCGAGCACGTGGAAAAAGAATGCACCGGCCATAAGAGAAAGATAAAACAAGAAAATAACCCATTTCATAGAGGGACCTCCCGCAACTTGTACCATTATATGTTAGTTTACGCTTTCTATTCCATTGTTATGACAAATGTGTGAAATCAAGTGCCATCCCTTGTTTTTAATAGCATATACATGATAAGATAAAAATCGTGAAGTTGATCACATACAAACATATACCCCTTTGTTTGACCGTGAAAAATTTCTCCCATCCCCTTTGTTCGTGAGAAAAGGCCTTGTAATGATACAAGGCCTTTTCTTTTTTTATTTAAAATAAAAACAGCCTTCAGTGCGGGCTGTTTGAGAGTATAGACAAAGTCTTTTTTATATCACAGGTTGATTGAAAACGCTTGTCTTTCAAGGAGCGAAGTGACCAAACAGGGTCATGAGCACCGCAGACAGGTGAGCAACGAAGAAAGCGAGCGTTTGTCAACAGTCTGAAACAGCCTTCATTGCAGGCCGTTTACCTAAAAGGGTAAAGCGGATGCCTCGTCCCTTCATTATTTATCAATAAATTCCCAAATAGGACCAAACTTCATTGGGATTTTGCGTACTTTGCGCTGGAGAAGAAGTTTTTTCATTTCTCTTTCGACTTCTCGTTCCGTCCAATTATATACCGTGCTGATTTCCTTTGAAGCCGTAAAACGAAATTGCTTCAGAAATTCCTCTAGAGGAGGGGGCTGCTGCGGCTCTGGGATCTCATTAAGCATTTCCTCAATAATCTGTACATAAATATCATAAGAATAGAGTCCTGTTATTTTAATGCCTTCCTCATCAATATTTTCATTAAAAAAGACGAGTGTCGGCGTTTCTTCTACTTCCATTTCTGCAGCGATCTTTAAGTCGCATTGAAAGGCTTTGGCAGCGCTGGAAGAATGAATGTCGTTCAAGAATTCTGCTTTGTCGAGTCCTGCTTCTTCTGCACAATCCGTTAAGATGGTAAGATCAGAAACATTTTGCTTTTCGATAAAGAGAACTTCCTGAAGCTTTCGCAAAAAGCGGCTTCCTGCCCGGCGTCCTTGCAATTCTGCAGCCTTAATCGCCACAGAGGCAAGAAAGGGGGAAGAGGCAGGATGATCCATCCAGAGTGCGCCATCACATGACAGCCCCATTCTGGCGGCAGCTGCTTCCCACTTTCGAATTTTGGATTCCGGGAGATTAAGCGCCGCGAGATTTCCAGTCAGCACTTGCTTTAAACGGAAATACCGGCCATATTCAATATATAATTTTCGGATAAATGGCTCAAGCGCCCAGCATTCTGGACAAAGCGGATCCACAAATAAGTAAATCTCCAGAGGCTTTTGCTGCGAGGCACACATCCGGTTAAGAAGTAGTGACGGTTTCAACGATCTTCACCCGGACCTTCCGGCTGATTTACCATATGATTAGCCGTTAGTTTAAGCCGTTCGTAGAAGAAATCTCGGAATTCACCGTGAAGCCCTACTTCATCCATCGCTTCCCGCATGCAGGAAAGCCATGCGCGGGCACGTGTCGGAGTAATCGGAAAAGGCATATGGCGTGCTCGAAGCATTGGATGACCATGTTCTTCTGTATATAAAGGAGGACCGCCTAAATACTGAGTAAGAAATTGCTTTTGCTTGCGGGCCGTTTCTGTTAAGTCATCAGGGAAAATTGGAAACAAATCCGGATGCTGACTAACCTTTGAATAGAACGTATCAACTAGCTCTGACAGCTTCTCGTTACCGATGTATTCAAATGGTGCTATTGATTTTTCGCCCATACCAATAACTCCTTTTTTCCTTGTAGTGTAAATTTATTTTATCAAGGGGACTGTTATAACACAAACAAAGTGCTTGTGCCTATTTTTGACAAGCTTCGCACAGGGCTATTGAACCAGTATAAAAGAAAACAGACCACTAAAAGGTCTGTTTAGTTTATGAACATTACGCGTAATAATGGGCTGTTATTTTTTGTACATAATTTTGTGTTTCTTTAAAAGGAGGGATGCCGCCATATTTTTTTACGTTACCTGCTCCCGCGTTGTAGGCAGCGAGTGCCAGCCTAATATTCCCATCAAATTGATCAAGCATCTGACGGAGGTATTTCGTGCCGCCGAACACGTTTTGTTCGGGGTCATAGACGTTAGAGACGCCAAGACCACGTGCAGTTGCCGGCATTAACTGCATAAGGCCGCCCGCACCGACATAGCTTCTTGCATTTGGATTAAAATTAGATTCTTGACGAATGACCGCCTGAATTAACTTTTTGGGTACGTTATATTTTTCAGCTGCTCTCGTAATAATATCATCAAAATCGGTTTTAGTTGTTGTGTTTACCGGCTTTAAAAGGTCTGCCCCTGGTTTTGTCGGAAGCACAGCCGACGGTAAAGCGGTTGAAGCGGCAGGACTTAAATCCGGACTTTCTAGGGACTCAGCAAGAGAGCCGCCGCCGACAAGCTCCAGTCCCTGCATGAGAGCCTGTTGCAAAACAGCACCAAATATTTGGGAGGGAACCGGCGTGTTAGAAGCCGCTGTATTGGGAGACATCGACATATTTTGCATAATACCTGTGGCAAACATGGTTTGGAATGGATTGCTGCTCATCATTCGCTCCTTATTGATCACCAGCTGACTGGCGTAACTTTTCATTATAAAATCTTCTGACTTTATTATCGGCTTGCTTTAAAGGAAGTTGATAGCTTTTTAAGAAATCTTTAAAGATTTCTTCTCCACTTTTTCTCTCCACTGCTTCATACTCAATTTCATAATCTTCCCGTCCTAAGTACAAGCTATGATCGAAAACGAGCAATCCGCCTTTATAGTCAACCTCTGCTCTTTTTGTAGATAGTGTGCCAAAAGGTTTTAATTCAGCTAAATCGGTTATTACATATGGAATGGCTTTTTTTACTGGGCCATCTGGAAAAGCATTGCTTGTTAACAAAGCCTTCGCTTCTGCCTGGGAGATTTCCTGGTTCGTTTCAAGCAGTCCATCTGCAGCTGGCTCTTTTAGCGTTAGCTCAAACGTTCTGTTCTTCTCTCGAATGCGAAGCGCACAGCCTGCTTGTTTCAACAGAAAATTCTCCGTATCGAAATAATGATTGTGCTGGATTTGAAAATCCTCCACTTGCAAGTGAAAAGCATCAACAAGCCGCTTGAAATCTGTCTCACTTACCATATTCTTGAATTCAATTTCTAGTTCTTGACTCATGCTTATTCCTCTTTCTCTAATTTAGTTTCACCTATCTATAGTTCTGTATTTGAAATAGCTGGATGTGTTAAAATATGAAATGGGTTTTTATCAATACTGAATAGATTTAGCTGCTTGTCTGACGGTGGACTGATCCATCATCTTTCACCAGCTGCAGCTGATAGGGTGCCTTTGCTTTAAGGTTAGCACCAAGCTGCTCAAGGCTATAAGCTTGTCTTAGCTGACAATGTGCTCGAAGCCATAAGCGAGTCCGGCAAGAAGGTAGAAGAACACCTTCCTGCCAGCCTGTCTTATGCTTGTCGCAGCTGGCAAGGCGCTTTCGCTTTTAAAGTTTAACATAGTAGGCATGGAGAGGGGAAAAGAGAATGAGAAAAACGATTCATTTTACAAAAGCTTTGTGGAACGAGAATGGGGTTGAGCTGCATGCAGAAATGCCGATCAAGCTGGCAGGTATTCAAGCTGCGGAGCAAATGATCGTCGATTCTGATCAAATGGCTTTTGTTTATTTAGCAGAGGAAAAGGATGAATTTATTTATTTATACATACATGAACCAGTATGGGGAGACCTCGAGAAGGCATTGAAAGAAGAGGCGCGTCTCTTTGTTAAAGGAGAAGACACTCTTCTTGAGCTGACTAGCTGGAAGGACGAGCTTGCTTATTTAATTAGTAATATTGAAGGCAACAGTAACTATGGAGAGGAAATGGTAGAAAAGGTAGAGACCGTCTTTTTGCATCATCAATAATGCAGCTATGTCTGAGAGGGAAGAAAAATGATAAACTGGGATGAATTTTTAATACCTTATAAACAAGCGGTGGATGAGCTAAAAGTAAAGCTAAAAGGAATGCGAAAGCAGTTTGAATACGGGGATGAACATTCACCGATTGAATTTGTTACAGGCCGGGTAAAGCCGATTGCGAGCATTCTTGACAAAGCCAGAGACAAAAACATCCCTTTGGATCGGCTGGAAAGCGAAATGCAAGACATTGCCGGTGTTCGCATGATGTGTCAATTTGTTGATGACATTATCAAAGTTGTCAAGAAGCTGCGTATGCGTAAGGATTTTAAAATAGTAGAGGAAAAGGACTACATTTCACATAAGAAACCGAGCGGCTATCGCTCGTATCATATGGTGATCGAGTACCCTGTACAGACTATTCACGGGGAAAAGAAGATACTTGCAGAAATACAAATCCGCACATTAGCTATGAATTTCTGGGCAACGATTGAGCATTCTTTAAATTATAAGTATGATGGCCAGTTTCCGGAAGAAATTCTGATGAGATTAGAGAGAGCGGCCGAGGCTGCTTTTCGGCTTGATGAAGAAATGTCCCTTATTCGTGAAGAAATAAAAGAAGCGCAAGCGTTTTTCACGAAGAAAAAAGAGCAGGTGAAAGACCACAGAACAGAAGAATAGAAAGAAGGTGATTGAAAATGAAGTTTGCAGTAACTTCTAAGGGAGATGCTAAGTCTAATGCTCTGATGCACAAAATCCGCGCCTACTTGCTTGATTTTAAACTAACTTATGATGAAAATAAGCCGGACATTGTCATTTCTGTCGGTGGGGATGGAACACTTCTTTATGCTTTCCATCGCTATATTGAACGTTTGGATAAAACAGCCTTTGTTGGTGTACATACCGGCCACCTCGGCTTTTATGCAGACTGGGTGCCGGATGAGATTGAAAAGCTCGTCATCGCGATTGCCCGCACCCCTTATCAAATTATTGAATATCCGCTTTTAGAAGCAATTATTCGCTATCAGCATGGCGGCAAAGAAACAAGATATCTTGCGTTAAATGAGTCCACTGTTAAAGCGGTAGACGGCACACTCGTCATGGATGTAGAAATTCGCGGTGATCAATTTGAGCGTTTTCGCGGCGACGGTCTTTGTATCTCTACGCCTTCGGGAAGCACGGCTTACAATAAAGCTCTTGGCGGAGCTATTTTGCATCCATCTATCCGAGCGCTCCAGCTTGCTGAGATGGCCTCCATTAATAATCGGGTGTTTCGAACAGTAGGCTCCCCATTAATTTTGCCCGCTCACCATACATGTATGCTAAAACCGGTTAATCGGTCTGATTTTCTCGTTACCATTGATCACTTAACATTGCTTCATAAAGATGTGAAGTCGATTCAATACCGGGTAGCAAATGAAAAAATTCGTTTTGCCCGTTTCCGGCCGTTCCCGTTCTGGAAAAGAGTCCATGATTCATTCGTGAGCAGCTGATCCATGAGATTTCAATTAAAGTGGATAGCGGCAGCAAAAGACAACGGAAAGCTGTTGAGAGAGTTTTTAGCTGAGCGGCAAATATCGCGGCGGGCACTGACAGACATTAAATTTGATGGCGGGCATATCTCGGTAAATGGACGGGAGGAAAATGTCCGCTTTCCATTAAAGACGGGGGATGAAGTGGCTGTTCTCTTTCCTAGGGAAGTGCCGAGTGAAGGGATCGTCAAAGAACGCTTTCCGCTTTCTGTCGTGTTCGAGGATGATTATTTACTCGTTGTGGAAAAACCAGCAGGCATGAGTACAATTCCATCTCGGGAGCATCTGACAGGCAGTCTTGCGAATGGGCTGCTCGGCTATTATGAGGAAAATAAAATTGAAGCTACTGTACATATCGTCACTAGACTCGACCGTGATACATCGGGTTTGGTACTGGTTGCTAAGCATCGGCACATTCATCATTTATGCTCGGAAATGCAGAAGACCAACAGCATCTCCCGGGCATATGAGGCGTTGGCAGAAGGGGTTTTAACCTCCCGAAGCGGCGTGATTGAAGAGCCGATTGGCCGCAAAGAGACAAGTATTATTGAACGAGAAGTAAGAAGCGATGGGCAATATGCCTGTACTCACTATGAAGTAATCGAGACGTTTTCCGATTTTACCCGGGTAGCACTCCAGCTAAAAACCGGCCGTACCCATCAAATTCGAGTGCATATGGCGCATATCGGCCATCCTTTGCTTGGTGACGAACTGTATGGAGGATCTTCTCGTGTCATAAGTCGGCAAGCTCTTCATTGTGGAAAGCTGTCGCTTCTGCACCCAATCACAAAAGAGCCGTTGCATTTTGAACGGTCCTTGCCGGAGGATATGCAGGGTATCATTGATCGAGCCAGATTATCATGAATAACATAAGCGAGTGATGAGGGAAGAATAGAAGTCATAAACGATCCAGCTAAATGATCGGCAAGAGCTCAGCATTTGGCTGTTAATGGTCCGCCTTTCGCTGCTGGCGGACCATCTTGTTTTATTCAATCGGCCGGAATTTCTCGGCAATGAATGGCATGGAGGATGGAACGGACACTGTTTCTTTTTCGGGATAGCGGAATGCTGTTAAAGCGCCGCCAAAAACGGCACCTGTGTCAATATTAGCTGTATGATTGACAATCCGCACTTCTTTTGTTGGCGTGTGGCCGTAGACGATCCACGGTTTCCCATGATAATGCTTAGCCCAGTCACGCCGGATTGGGAAGCCGTCAACATCGGCAGCTCCAGTAATGTCTCCATATAAAACAAACGTTTTTACTTTAGAATTAAACTTGCCGATATAGTCTTCACGGATTCCTGCATGGGCAATGATTAGGTTTCCGTTATCAAGAATTTGATAAAGCGGAGACTGTTCGTATAAGGTGATAAATTGTTTTTTTACCCGCTTGTAATCACGGTTATTTAACTGATTTAGTTCGGCGACGGTTGTTTCCATTCCGTTGTTGATTTTCACTTTATTGCCGATCAGCATACGATACAGCTTGTTGCAATGATTGCCAGGGGAATAATAAGCAAGTTTTTTCTCCCATAAGCCAAAGACGGTTTCGATAACACGAATTGATTCCGGACCCCGGTCGGTTAAATCACCGACAAAGCCGAGCAAGCGGCCTTGAGGATGCAGAGGGAGACCGCTTTCCCAAGAATAGCCCAGCCTTTTTGTTAGTTCTTCAAGTTCTGCAAAACAGCCGTGAATGTCTCCAATAATATCGATATTCATGTAATAGACACCCCTTTTAGTTATCATCTTTATCATACTGCAAGTTATAATAAAAGAACATTTTAGCCTCTTTTGCTATAGTAATGAAAGGTACAAAATTTCCACAAAAAGGAGGGTCTTTTATGGCAGAACATGCTTCATTGCTTTCATTAGTTATTGTTATTGTTGCCGCTTTTTTAACTCCTATTATTCTGCATCGGTTAAAGTTGAATTTTGTGCCGGTTGTCATCGCAGAAATCATTGTCGGATTGATTATTGGAAAAAGTGGTTTAGATATAGTTTCTCAAGATATGTGGCTAGAAACGTTATCGACGCTCGGCTTTCTCTTCTTAATGTTTTTGAGCGGATTGGAAATTGATTTCTCGGCGTTTTCCAACAAGAAAAAAGAAGCACCTAAAATGAAGCCTGGGAAGGAAGAGCCTCATTCCTTTATGACGGCTTTGATTATCTTTACAGGCATTCTCGTCCTCTCATTCGGGCTATCTTATTTATTTGTCCTGCTTCACTTAATTGATGACGCCTTTTTGATGACGCTTATTATCTCAACGATCTCGCTAGGTGTTGTCGTGCCAACTTTAAAAGAAGCCCATTTAATGAAAACCGTCATTGGGCAAATTATCTTGCTTGTGGCTGTTATTGCCGATCTCGTGACGATGATTTTGCTGACAGTTTTCGTATCGCTAAATGGCAGTGGCGGGGGAAATATGTGGCTTCTGCTCGTTTTATTCGCAGCCGGCGTTCTCCTTTATTTCATTGCCAAACGCTTTAAAAATAAACCGCTGTTCGAAGCCTTGTCGACGAGTACTGTGCAGATTGGCACAAGAGCGGTATTTACACTCATGATCGTTCTCGTCGCTCTGTCAGAGTATCTAGGAGCAGAAAATATTCTTGGTGCTTTCCTTGCTGGAGTACTTGTTTCGCTGCTGGCTCCGAATCATGAGCTTGTCCGCCAGCTGGACTCCTTTGGCTATGGATTTTTAATCCCGATTTTCTTTGTCATGGTCGGAGTCGAGCTTGATCTTTGGTCGTTATTAAGTGATAAAAAGATGCTCATGCTGATCCCATTATTAATGATTGCCTTTTTTATCTCTAAAGTATTCCCGCTCCTTTATTTAAAGAAATGGTATGACACGAAAACAGTGATGGCTTCTGCCTTTTTGCTGACATCGACCTTATCACTCGTCATTGCGGCAGCTAAAATCGCTGAACGGATTGGCGTTATTACCTCCCAAATGAGTGGTTTGCTTGTGTTAGTCGCAGTTGTTACTTGTTTAATTACACCAGTTGTCTTTAAAAAGCTGTTTCCGCCTCATATGAAAGCAGAAAAGCGGATTAAGATTGTTTTTGTCGGCGCTAATCAATATACAATGCCGATTTCAAAAGAGTTGAAATCGGCATTATATGATACGGTCGTTTACCGAAAAAAACCGGAAGTAGAGGAAAACAATTTAAACAATTCTGTTTTTGATGTAGAAGAACTAGAAGATCTTACAGTTGATACGCTCGATCAACACGGCGTGTTTGCAGCGGATATCCTTGTATTTGCGACAGGGAATGTAGAGGGAAATGCTGAACTGGCAATAGCGGCTAAAGAAAGAGGCGTAGAGCGGGTGATCGCTCATGTCGAACAGGAAGAAATGGAACAACAGCTCATCGAGGCAGGGATTGAAACTTTTTCTTATTTTCTTTCAGCCAAGGCGCTTCTCCGTGCTTTAATTGAATCGCCGAGCATCATTGACATTTTGACGAATAAAGAAACATCCTTATATGAGGTTGAGCTATTAAATGATAACTATGAAGGCCTCACTCTTCGGAAGTTTCCGTTTACCGGCGATGTGATCTTTGTCCGGATATTCCGCGGAAATGAATCCATTGTTCCGCATGGAGATACCGAGCTCCGCTTGCATGACCGGCTAATTTTAACCGGATCGAAAGAATATGTAGATGAATTAAAGTTAGAGTTAGAATACGGCGGATAAGGAAAGAGCGTCCTAAAAGTGCAGACTTTAGGACGCTTTTTTTAAAACGTGCTTTTCAATCAAAGACTTTCCTGTTAATATTATTACTAGGTACTAATAACTTGTATTAACGGGAGGAACGGAAATGACATTTTCTTTAACAGGGAAAACATTTGTTGTTATGGGAGTTGCCAATAAAAGAAGTATTGCCTGGGGAATTGCCCGCTCACTACACGAGGCCGGCGCCCGTTTAATTTTTACATACGCAGGCGAACGTCTAGAAAAAAATGTTCGCGAGCTGGCTGAAACACTTGAAGGAAATGAATCTTTAATTTTGCCTTGTGACGTAACAGTTGATGAAGATATCGAAAAGTGCTTTGCACAAATTAAAGAACAAGTCGGCACGATTCATGGACTTGCTCACTGTATCGCTTTTGCTAACAAAGAAGACTTAGAGGGAGATTTTGTTGACACATCTCGTGAAGGCTTCCTCCTTGCTCACAATATTAGCGCGTATTCTTTAACAGCTGTAGCGAAGTATGCGAAGCCGCTAATGACAGAAGGCGGCAGCATCATGACTATGACGTATTTAGGCGGCGAGCGCGTCGTGAAAAACTATAACGTTATGGGCGTAGCAAAAGCATCTCTTGATGCAAGTGTTCGCTATTTGGCTGCCGATCTTGGTCAATACGGCATTCGCGTTAACTCGATTTCTGCTGGTCCAATCCGCACATTGGCTGCTAAAGGAATCAGCGATTTCAACTCTATCTTAAAAGATATTGAAGAAAGTGCCCCGTTGCGCCGCACTACAACACAAGAAGAAGTAGGCGATACAGCTGTATTCCTTTTAAGTGATATGGCTCGCGGCATTACGGGTGAAAATATCCACGTTGATTCTGGTTTCCATATTATTGCTAAGTAAGATAAAACCTGCCTATGGCGGGTTTTTTGTTTTTTTCATGAATTGGCGAAAACAAGCATATAAATGAAAAGAAAGCCTGTCAGGAGGTGTAAGTATGAAGAATAATAAGGAAAAGCGCGAGCCGCTTCTGTATATTCATCAGCCTAAATTTGTTTTCCCGGAACCTGTGATGCAAAGCACCTATCACACGAAAGCTAAGCCGGAAAGAATCACAAAAGAACCAGTAGAAGATAAACAGACAGGTGAAGAGCAAACGAACCCGATTCATGAGGCAGTGAAAAAAGAAAAGCCGATGTTGGAGGAAACTCAAAAGAGAAAGAGAGAGAGTAAAAAAGAGCCCGAAAAGCATGAGCCACCTAAAGAGGAAGTGCCAGAAATGAAGGAGCGGCCGATATGGATGGGCATGCGTCCAGTGAAACGTTTTTATGATATGGAAATGGATGAGAAGCTTCAGCATTTATCATCGCAATTCACAAAGCTTCCATGCTTATTTGACTGTGGAACCGTTGCTCATAGAGGGATACTTCAAGAAGTAACGCCTGATGTCATCAAAGTAGAAACTGTTAAAAATGAAGTCGTCACGATTGAACGGAAGGAGCTTAAACAGATAAAATTGCTCGGTCCATTTTAAAGAGTGGCCAGTAAATAAAAGTTTCTGGTCAGTAAATGTAAAAGTTAGGTCAGTAAAACTAGAATAGTGGTTAGTAAATCATAAGAGTAGTCACTAAACTATGTATGAACTTCTACAAATGGAAAAGCAACGGCTTAAACCGCTGCTTTTTCCTCTTCCTAATTATTCACAAATATCTAAATCGACATCTTTAATACATTGAACAGCACAGAAGCAATTCAAGTCGACAGTAATACAGCTAAATGTTCTCTCGAAATCATCTACTTCGCATACTTTACAAAGGTCAACGCAGCATCCATCGGCGAGATTGACTACTTTGTCACCTTTCATCGGTCTTAATACACGAAGACGTGCACAACAGTTATCAAACACCTCTTCTACACGGAAGAAAATAGAAACACAAGCATCACAGTAGCCATAATCTGAGTCTTCCGGCTTGAAGAATGCGAAAAACGGGGAACCGTCTTTTAGAGTCAGAGTAAAAACGCGGGTATCAGCCGTGTCGCGTACGCCAGCTAAATCCCCAAGAGGTTCTGCTAAACAATCTTTACAGCCTCTGCACTCATTCCGTTCTGCGGCATTTTGAAGATCATTAATAGCGCGCAGTACTTCGCAAACGCAACTGGAATGGTTATCATTGCATTTACAGCTCATGATTAAGCTCCTTTCTTTAAATTATTTTCTTACATTACTAACATATGGTGTTTCTCGTAATTGGGTACGGACAATTGCCGTATTTATCAAGAAAATTTGTGCGTTAAAAGAAAGGATGAACGGCGATTATTACGATGATTGATTTGATTGTTCTTTTCCTTTCATCTTTCAGGCTGACAAGACTGCTCGTTTTTGATGATATTATGGAAAAGGTGAGGGCCCCCTTTTTTATGGAGGTGGAAGAAAAAACGGAGACAGGCGAAGTGGAGCTATTCATTGTGCCGAGAGAGCAGGGTTTAAGAGGATGGGTTGGACGCCTGCTCAGCTGTTATTGGTGTACGGGTGTATGGGCTTCCGCATTTTGTTGCCTGTTATATGTATGTTCACCGCGTATCGGCGGATTCTTCTTGCTTCTTCTTGCCGTAGCCGGGGGTGCAGCATTAATTGAGTCGATCGTACAGCGGTTAATTAGGGAAACGGATTAACTCATTAATATGCCTCATCATATAATAATGTGATAGGGATAAAAGGATGTGATAACCGGATGAATGATTCCCTAAACTCAAAAACCAGCAGTCAAAAGCCGAAAAGAAAGTCATGTGGTTGTTCGAAAAAGAAGAAAAAGTCCAAAAAACCGTCTAAATAAAGGCGGTTTTTTCTTTTGGATAAATAAAAACGCAAAAACAGAAAAAACTAAATGGTAAATGGCAGAAGAATGGAGGAAGAACATGAAAGCGGTCATTTGTTTACTGGCGGCTGTGATCCTCGCAGGATGCAATCTTCAGGAAGAAAGAAAAGACAGTCGGCTGGCCTTAATGAAAACGACTAATCCAGAACCCATACAGATCGAAAAAGACGGAGTACCTGTAGAAAAAATCCGTAGAGAAGTGGAAGAAGTAAAAGAAATTTATGATGCTGCCGTTGTAAAAGGAGATCATAACATTCTGGTCGCTTATAAAGTGCGTCACCTAGATCGTTTTCGGATGAAGAAAATCGAGAAAAACCTGCAAGAGCGTCTTGAAAAGGAATACAGTAAGGAAACCTTCATCGTATCGAGCGACTATAAAATTTTTCTTGAGGCTGTCAGGCTGCGTGAAGACATTGATGCCGGCAAAGTAAACGATAAAGAAGCGGATAAACGGCTTCATCGAATCATTACATTAAAACAAGAATTAACATAAGGAGAGAGCAGATGGCGAACAAAAACGAAAAAAAGACACCTACTCAGCAGCAATATGACAAGCTGAATCAAAAGCATGAGTTAAAACGGCCAGTGCTTAAAAATTGCTTGCGCGCTTTTTTTGTTGGCGGCCTAATTTGTACGATCGGACAGGCCATTACGTATTTCTTTATTTATTTCTTTGACTTTACCGAACAAACAGCTGGCAATCCGACAGTCGCCACGATGGTATTTCTTGCTATGTTATTAACCGGATTTGGTGTGTATGATCATCTCGGACAATATGCTGGCGCTGGAAGTGCTGTGCCGGTTTCAGGATTCGGCAACGCAGTAATCTCTGCTGCTATTGAACACCGGACGGAAGGATTTGTATTAGGGGTAGGCGGCAATATGTTTAAGTTGGCAGGGTCTGTTATCTTGTTCGGTGTGTTTGCTGCTTTTGTGGTGGCCTTAATTAAAACCATTTTGATACAGTGGGGCGGTCTCTAACTTTTTAGAGAGGAAAGGAGAGAAAAATATGCCAGCAATGTTTTTTTGGGCCTTTGTAATTGGCGGGCTTATCTGTGTGATTGGTCAATTGATGATGGATGTCGGCAAATTAACGCCAGGCCATACACTTAGTACGATGGTCGTCGTCGGTGCCATCCTCGCTGGTTTTGGTTTATATGAGCCATTAATTGACTTCGCCGGAGCGGGAGCGACTATTCCGATTACAAGCTTCGGGAACTCGCTAGTGGCAGGCGCTATGCAGGAATCAGAAAAGCATGGTCTTGTCGGTGTTTTAACGGGAATGTTTGAAGTGACGAGTTCAGGCATTTCCGCCGCAATCATTTTTGGATTCATTGGGGCGGCTGTGTTTAAACCAAAAGGATAATTGGCATGTTATTTGCCCAAACGTATCCTCATTTTTCTCATATAGTAGCAGTGTAAGGATGAAAAGTGAGGTGATAAGAATGGGCTTTGGTTACGGCTATGGCGGCGGCGGCTGCTGCGGCGGCTATGGATATGGCGGTTATGGATACGGCTGCCGTGGCACATCAACATTTGTGTTGATCGTTGTGCTTTTCATTTTATTAATTATCGTCGGAGCAAGCTTTTACTGCTAATGAGCGCTCAGGCTAACGTAAACGGACTGTGTACCACTCCTTTACGTTAGCCTTTTCTTTTTTCTCAAAAGAATGGCCCGCCTGTAAGAGAGTTGAGGGGCTTTCTGCTATAAGCCCCATGAACTTTTTTTAAAGGGAGGCATAAGATAAAAAGAGAAAAAGGAGGATGAATCAAGGTGGAAAATGGATTTTTCAAAAACATTGAACAAAAAACAGGTGTACGAATGAAAGATATTATGGAGCTGGCAAATTCTCTGCAAAATGCCAATTTTAAAGATGAGAAAACGGTCAGGAATATTATTAAGCGCGTATCGGCACTTGCCAATAAACCAGTACCGCGGCAGCTAGAAGATCAGATTGTGCAATCCATTGTAAAAGATGGCCAAAAGCTGGATATGCAGACGATTACAGACATGTTGAATAAGAAAAAATAAAAAATTCAAAAAAGTGTTTAACTTGTTTCAAAAGAGGGTAGAGAACAGAAAATACTTTTGTGAAGAAGGGGGGAAGGGAGATGGGCTACATCCTGCCGATTACACCATATCAATATAATCAGTACCAAGAGAGAGTAGTGAACCATGTCGGCGACAGCTATTCATCCATTGATCCTGTAGAAAGAGTGTCCTTCAGCAAAATACTTGATAACAGTTCTGATGCATCGATGGCTTCGGATGACCGTACAGAGGCCCGGCTATCAAAGAAGAAAGAATACGAGGCTTTTCAAGTACATTTGGCAAAGATCAGCGGAAAAGGTGTCAATATTAATGAGTTTGCATGATAAAAAATAGTATCTGATGCAACAGAAAGAAAAAGCTGTTTCGTTTAGAAAAACGAAACAGCTTTTTCTTGTTTAGCTAAGTGTTAAAATACTTTTTTCATGGATTTATGAGGAATGCCCGCGTCCATGAACTCATCTGAGATCACTTCATAGCCAAGACGCTCGTAAAATGGAATCGCATGTACTTGTGCATCGAGCTTTAGAGCAGGAACATTTTGCTTTCTAGCCTCTGCTTCAACTGCTTCCATCATAAGGCGGCCGGCTCCTTTGCCGCGGTAGTCAGACAGGATGCAAATTCGCTCCGCTTTGCCGAAGCCATCTTTGATGCGGAAGCGGCCAGCTCCGCAGGGCTTTTCTTCATCGTACAAAACGAAATGTACCGCTGCATCTTCATGTTCATCGATTTCAATTTCAAGAGGAACACGCTGTTCCTCCACAAATACTTTTTTGCGAATATCATAAGCGGCTTCGCGTTCTTGGTTGTTCTTTACAGTTATTACTTTCACTAGTTATTAACCCTTTCCGAGTAAGAATGTTTCATAAACTGTCCACGAACCGTTTTCCAGCTGGTAAAGCAAATGGAAGCGGTCTACTGTTTCTTCGTGGTCTACGTCCGTCATTTGCAGGGAGTTGTACACATCATCATGCTCTAAATTGGATAATTTTTGCCCAATTGTCAAATGAGGAACAAACCCATATTCCGGCTTGCCGCCGATAATAGAATCTTCATGTAAGTCTTCATTTAAAGCAGTCAAGGTTTCATTTGGATCAACTTTTAAGTAAATAACATTATTGAGCGGGTGGAATGTTTTCACCTTGCTCAAATGAAAAGAAAATGGCTGATGCTTTATAGCGATTTCTTCTAGCTGGCTTGTTAAGCTTTTTAGATCGCTTTCCTCAGCATCAAACGGGCTTTTTAATGTAATGTGTGGCGGAACGAGCGCATAGTGAGGATCATAACGCTTTCTGTAGGAATTAGCGAAATCCTGAAGTTTTTTTGATGGGAAAATAACAATACCTAGTTTCATATTCATGCTCACTCCTTATGAATTAAAAAATAATTATGAATCATCTTTCTATTATAACAAATTTTCTTACAATTCCATAGTAAAGACACTTTTCTAGGAAAATGTTTTTACTCAAACATTGTCAGCAGGGCACGTTTTAAGTCGGCCTGCCAAAATTTCCACGTGTGCCCGCCCTCGAATTCATCATAGAAGCAATCAAAGCCCTTCTCATAAAAAAGGTTGTGCAGAGATCGGTTCGGTGTGAGAAAATCATCAATTTCCCCATTCATCCGTGTTACTTTTGTTTCCTCCAGCCCGATGACATGATAAAGGCTCAACTGTTTATAATCCTGCGCTTCACTCACCGCATTCATGACTTTTTCGTCTACATGCGGCGAATGCATGATCACTTTGCCAAAAGTATGGGGGTAGCGAAGAGCCGCCATTAAAGAAACGGTGGCCGCAAGTGAATCACCGGCTAGCGCACGTCCATAGCCAACATGGTAGCCAGGATATTTCTCGTCCAGAAAAGGAACAAGCTCGTGTGCTAAAAAGCGAATGTATGCTTCCTGCTTCTGGCCATCCGGATGATACTTTTGCCAGCGATCTTCTGCATTTCGGTAAGGAACCCCGACAATGATGAGGTTCTCAATCTGTTCTTCCGCCAGAAGTTCATCAGCGATGCGCGGAATACGTCCCATCTGAAAATAGTCTTTCCCATCTTGGGCAATTAACAGCGAATATTTATATAAGGGAGAAAAATTCGCTGGAAGGTATACGAGAAGCTCAATTTCTTCATCAAGCTCTTTAGAATAAATCTTTTCATCTTCAATGGTTCCACGCTGTAACGTCATAGTGACCCTCCAAACCAATTAATAGTTATTCGTCTTGATTTTAGCATAAATGAGGCGGACAGTAAGCGGTGAAGCCCCATTCAAACAGTTCCCGTGTATGGGTTCATTAATATGTATGGCCTTTCCTTTAGAATTTAGACAGGTTTTTGAAAAATGTCCTCAGCTAGGATTTTTTTACTATAATAAAATAAAAAGCCGTCCTGAAAAATCAGGCCGGCTGGCTGTTCCTGCGTAAAATAGAAGCAGGATAAGCAGCAAGTATATTAGAAAGCAAAAAGCGGCGATTTTGTTTGCGATAGAAGCAGTAGGCATACACAGCAGATGACGAAAGTGACTTTACTACAATATTACGTCTTGTGATTGTTCCGTCCTGTGCCTGATACATAATGACAAGAGGTAAATTTTCTGGCTGACTTCGCAGCAATAAAGCATTCATGTAAGATCAGCTCCTTGTTCTTATTATATACGAACAAACGTTCTTTGTGCAAGTGACATCACAGTATTTAGGGGGAAAACATGGGGAAACTAATCGAAGCGACCGAATCCGGATTATCGGTAAATGGGAAAGAGGTTTTACAGGGAATTACGATAGAAATCGAACAGGGCACGATTGTCGCGGTAACGGGGATCAATGGTTCAGGAAAAAGCTCGCTCATCAAGCTGTTGGCCGGAATCAGCGAACCGCAGACTGGAAACATTCAGCGGTATTTTACCTCGTATGCCTACGTGCCAGAACACTTTCCGGAGCATCTTTCCTTCACAGTGAGGAACTATTTGCAGCTGCTCGCCGGGATGAGCGGCGGACAGAAAGAAGAGGAGATAGATTATTACACAAGCCTGTTTGGACTTGAATCTTTTTTAGATACGCCACTGAAAAAATGCTCCAAAGGCACAAAGCAAAAAGCTGGTTTTATCCAGGCTTTAATGAAAAAAGGAGAGGTGCTGTTTCTCGATGAGCCGTTCACCGGCATGGATGAAGGGACAGTTCAGATAGCGGTAGATTTGCTGATGGAGCGGAAAGAGAGAAAGACAACCATCTTCACCCTACATGAAACTGAGCTTGCTTATCAGCTTGCTACACACATCGCTGTTATGGAGGAAGGCCGCCTTGTTTCGTTTTTGCCTGTGAAGCAAACGAGCCGGGTGATGGAAATTACTTATCGAATGAACGAAAACAGATGGAAGGCCGTTCCATTAGCCGAACATACTTACCGGCTGATGGTCGAAGAGACAGATTCAGATAAAATGATTGGCGATATTCTGCGACACAACGGGCACATTATAGAAATAAAAGGGAGGGGAGAGCGGTGAAATCATTTGTTGCGTATCAGCTGCGCTCTCTGCTGTCCTCACTGAAATGGATGCCACCATCGATTTTGTATGTGTCCTGGATCTTCAGCCAATACTATTATGAAAACTTGCCGATCGCTGACAGCCACTCGATCTCCGCGTTCGTTCTTTATCCGATCATCGTCTGGCTCGCTATGATCGTCTGTAACTTAGAAAAAGGCAGTGAAAAACTCATCTTGCTTTCGTATATGCCGAAAAGAGCCTACTTTCTTTACGGGAAAATGATCGTTATTTTTCTTGTCGGTCTTACGTTGGCAGTTGTCTCCTTTGTACTGCCGCTCCTGATGGGGATTTTCGGGGAGCCGCTAACGTTTGAACGGATTAGTCTCTTTCTATACGGTCACATTGTGTTTATTCTGTTGGGTATTTTTACAGGCAGTCTTTTTAGTGCCACGAATATGGGAGGGAAAAAGTACTCCTGGAGCGGCAGCGCCTTTATCGTCTGTGCCGCTGTGGCCAGCTCGAAAATTGTGGACGTATTTCCAGGAGCGTGGAAGTGGATCATCTTTATCCTGCCGCCCGTATCGGCTGTGGCCAATACGATAAAGGAAGGAGTCCAAGCTCATCTGACAGAGAATGTTTGGGTGTTCATCTACATACTTGCTGGATTCATATTATTGAGAATCCTATTTTTGAAGAGAGAAAAAGTAAATTAATAGGCGATAGAAAACTTCTATAGGGAAAAGTAAAATATCCGTTGACAACTGACCAGAATTTTCATAGAATAGAACTTGTCAGTTGAACGATTCCGTAGCTCAGCTGGGAGAGCGCTACCTTGACAGGGTAGAGGTCGCTGGTTCGAACCCAGTCGGAATCATACGCAAGCGTCAGAATGTTAAAAAATTAACATTTCTGGCGCTTTTTTATTTACGGTGAAGGATCTTATTTAAGTATAATGTGCTTCTCTTAACCAGCTTATAAGATGACTGAAAACTAGGTGCAGCTTTGATAATTGAAGAATATCCCTATTCTTCCTTATAAACGAACAAGCCCGTCTGGAAACTAACCAGCGGGCTTGTTCATTAATTGATTTTCATATGTTTAATGGCATATTCAAGTCTATCATGGATACTCATGTATGTTTTAGCTTCTCTAGATCCTTGTTTGCCTACCTCATAATAAGGATCCTCACTTTGACCTTGATAACAGTAATAGTAGTTGTTTGCTTTTTTAATCAGATAGTAAGGTGCATCTTCGAAGAAGTTTTTCCATAATGAAGCAGGAATGATATGAATTGATCCAGCGAACGGTGTGTAACCAAGATAAGTAGCATTGTTATAATAAAAGTTAACCGAAAAAACTTTATTCTCACTTATACTTAATCCATCATCAAACACTACTTGGGATTTCATGTAGTTTGGTAATTCTAATTTAAAGTGATAATTATCATTAGGAAAAGTAAAGGTTTTAAAATTGTCATTTAAAGCTTTTGCTAGAAATACAGAAAATTGAGCACGTGTAAGTGGTGTGCTTGGTTTAAATGTTCCATCTGGATACCCTAGAGTAATATTGTTCTCGGCTAAAGCAGAGATGTATGGATAAGCCCAATGGCTTGAAGGAACATCTTTGAAACTAATTTTTTTTGTCGATTTTAATTTAAATCCGGACGTAAGCATTCTAGCCATTAATTCACGAGTCATAGGTTCATTTGGTTTTAAATATGCACTTTTGGGAAATATTCCTTCATCCACAATAGCTGCAGCATATTTATAGCTGCTATTCATGGTTGATAAGTCTTTAAAGCCTGGATTGGGACGATTAGATAAATCTAGATTTAGAGCCCTAGCCATCAACGTTATAGCTTGTAATCGGGTAACCGGTGCTTGTGGACGAAATGAATTATCGTAAAAACCGTTAATGACTTTTTTGTCCGTTAAGTATGTAATTTCATCTTTTGCCCAATAATCACGGCTAACATCCTTAAATGCAGCCGAAGCAAAGGTAGTGCTTGTAAAAGTTAAACAACAAACTAACAATAGACTAAATAATCTCTTCATTTAATTTGCTCCTTTTCATTTTTATAATTAGTTAATAAGATAAGTGATTACTTTACATATAAAAATCTTAACTCCTTAACTTGAAATCTAATCTAGTTTGTGGGTAATAATAGGTTTATAATACCATGGAAATAGAACTAGTAAACAAGTGGGGTATAAGAAAAGTTGTAGAGTCAAAGTGCTCGTATAATTGCAAAGAGAGTTCTCCTATAAGATAGGCTTTATCTTTCTGCCATATTTTTTATTGAAGCTAATAAGCTGCTAATTGAGACCTCTATGGTGAAATAAAGAAAAATCAGCAATGAGAAAGGGAAATGAAACGTTAGATGTTAGAATAAAAGACCTGTTTGACTGGGATGAACTTGGGGGATCTTTCAACAATCAAGGATAAGGAAAGTTTACTTGAATTATTTGAAGAAACGTATCCTAATGGTAAGCCAAAAGCGATTGAAAACAAAGCTAACCAAGTGTGGAAATTTAGATCTGAAATTTTATGTTTCCGAATATACATTTGTCAGCAATATTTTATTAAATAAAATGAAAGGCCATATGGGCTTATTTTTTCGGAAATTTACCCATAATAAAAACAAATAATTTGGTAATCTGTTAAGGACAGAATACGCATCCTAAAGGAAAAAAGATTCTTAAATGATCGTTTTGGAATCCTTAATAAGCCACGAAACGTCTTCATACCAGCGTTTCGTGGCTTTCATTTTCAGAACTGTTTGTGCAAATTGCTAATCAACTGACGTTTCATTGGCATCATTTTGTAAAAAGTCCCTAAAATTATCACCCCAGTCACAAATGGAAGTGACAACGGATTCTAGACGAAGACCCATTTCACTTAATTGATACTCCACTTTAGGAGGAACAACAGGGTGTACAAATCTAGTAATGATTTGATCTTCTTCTAATTCCCTTAATTGTCTAATTAACATGCGTTGATTGGCATGGGGGAGTTTTTGTTGTATTTCGCTTAATCTTAGTGGAGACTGCTGGAATAAACACCATATAATAGCTATTTTCCAACGTCCGCCTATAACGGATAAGGCCAAATCTTTGCTATTAAAATAAGCTTTTTCTTTATAATGAATCACCATATATATATATTCACTCTTTTCTATATAATATTGTGTCTATAGTGACAAAAATGTCAGTATTGTATGCTGAATTATAATATGTAATTATGAGAATGTAAATATCAGAAAATAAAGAAAGAAGGGGTTCATTTGAAAAGTAAAGCTGCCGTTGCATTCAAACCAGGAGAACCACTTGAAATTGTAGAAATCGATGTAGAAGAACCAAAAGCAAAAGAGGTATTAGTAAAAATTCTTTATACCTCAGTCTGTCATACAGATGCCTTTACCTTATCAGGTGATGATCCCGAAGGCGTATTTCCTGCTGTATTAGGTCATGAAGGTGCTGGTGTTGTCGTCGCTGTAGGGGATGAAGTGACTTCCGTAAAACCAGGGGACCATGTTATTCCACTATATACAGCTGAATGTGGAGAATGTAAATTCTGTCGTTCCGGTAAAACAAACTTATGCAGTGCCGTACGAGAAACGCAAGGCAAAGGTTTAATGCCTGATGGAACCACACGTTTCTCTTATAATGGGGAGCCTATTTATCATTACATGGGAACAAGTACATTTAGTGAATATACAGTCGTTCCTGAAATCTCCTTAGCAAAAATTGATTCAGAAGCGCCGCTAGATAAAGTTTGTCTATTTGGATGTGGGGTTACTACAGGTATTGGCGCTGTACATAACACAGCAAAAGTGGAAGAAGGAGCTGTGACAGCCGTATTTGGTCTTGGAGCGATTGGGTTAGCTGTTATTCAAGGATTGGTTCAAGCAAAAGCAAGCCGAATTATTGCGATAGACTTAAATGAGGATAAATTTGAATTGGCTAAAAAGATGGGGGCAACTGATTTTATAAATCCTTCTAAATTTGATAGACCAATTCAAGAGGTCATCATTGAAATGACGGATGGAGGAGTAGATTACAGCTTCGAGTGTATCGGAAATGTTGAAGTAATGAAATCTGCTCTTGAATGTTGCCACAAAGGCTGGGGTGAAAGCACGATTATCGGTGTAGCAGGCGCGGGCAAAGAGATTCATACTCGTCCATTCCAATTAGTAACAGGCCGGGTATGGCGCGGATCAGCCTTTGGAGGAGTTAAGGGGAGAACCCAATTGCCAGGAATGGTTGAAGATTATATGAATGGTGAAATTGATTTAGATTCATTTATCACACACCACTTAAATTTTAAAGATATCAATGAGGCGTTTGATTTGCTTCATAAGGGTGAGTCGATCCGTACAATTTTAACATATGGAGAGTGAGAAAATGAGTCTTAAGCTTATTGAAAAACATCGCTCTTTTGGCGGAGAACAATGTAAGTACAGCCATTATTCAGAAGCCTTACAATGTGATATGACATTTAGTATCTACTTGCCGTCCAATAAAGAAATGAAAAAGATCCCTCTTATTTGGTGGTTATCCGGTTTAACTTGTACAGATGATAATTTTAGTCAAAAGAGCGGATTTCAAAGATTGGCTGAAAAATATCAAGTGGCCGTCATGATTCCAGATACTTCACCACGTGGAGATGATGTTGCTGATGATGAAGCGTGGGACCTTGGACAAGGGGCAGGTTTTTATTTAAACGCGACACAAGATCCATGGGCCAAGCATTATAACATGTATACGTATATAGTAGATGAATTAACAGCTATTGCGCCAACTTTGGTACCTAATTTTTCAGGGGAAGAAAGCATTATGGGCCACTCAATGGGAGGGCATGGGGCTTTAGTAATTGGCATGAAAAATGCTGCAAGATTCAAAGCGATTTCTGCTTTTGCTCCTATTTTAAGTCCTAGTCACGTCCCATGGGGAATAAAAGCTTTTTCAGCTTATTTAGGCGAAGACAAAGCTTCTTGGAAAGAATGGGATGCCTCAGAACTGATCAAAGAAACTGGCATGCCACCTATTCTCATTACGCAAGGGGCTCAAGATGCGTTTTATCCAGAACAATTAGAAGAAACTATCTTCTTAGAAAACGCTCGGGAAAATAATCAAGAAGTAAGTTACAAAAAAGAGGAAGGTTATGATCATAGCTATTTCTTTATTGCTACTTTCTTAGATGACCATTTCTCTTTCCATATGAAGTACTTAAGATGATACTCTTTTTACGATAAAATATGGAATGGAAAATATCCACATTGTGACTAAATGTGGATATTTTCTATTACTGTATTTTGTCGTGTTTTAAGTTTACTATTTAAAGATAAGTTAATTAGGAGGCACAGATAATATGGATATAAAAAAAATGTTAGTCAATGACCGTGTTAAACCATACTTATTAAAAGCCCGTTATGGGATTGAAAAAGAAGGCCAACGAGTTGACTTATCAGGAAATTTAGCTAAGACAGATCATCCTAAAAGTATTTCGATAAGAGATGAACATCCTTATATTCAGCGGGATTTTTCAGAAACACAGATGGAATTAATTACACCTGTTACTGAAACGCTAGAGGAACTGTTTAATTACTTAGCAGCTATTCATGATGTTGCTTATCGTTCTATGGGTGATAATGAAATGCTCTGGCCATTGAGCATGCCACCGCAGTTACCAGAAAAGGAAGAAGATATTGTGATTGCGAAATTCAAAAGTTTTGAAAATGTTCTATACCGTGAATCGTTATCCAATTCTTATGGCCGCCGTAAACAGATGATCAGTGGTGTTCATTTCAACTTTGAGTTTAGTGATGAGTTAATCCAATCGTTATTTAACTTACAATCGGAGATAAAAGATTATCAGCATTTTAAAACAGAGATTTATTTAAAAGTCACAAGAAACTATTTACGTTATCGCTGGTTAGTCACTTATTTTTATGGAGCTTCTCCTAGTAGTGAAAAGAATTTTTTTGAAGAAGGTTCTTTGAATGAGCCAGTAAGAAGTATTAGAAGCAGTAAATATGGGTATACTAACTCTGATGATGTTCGAGTGTCATATAGTAGTATACGAAACTATATATCAGATCTCTCTTTAATGGTTAAAAGAGGGCTTCTAGTAGAAGAAAAAGAATTTTATTCAGCTATCCGTTTAAGAGGCGGACATCAAGTTTCCGATTTAGAAGAACACGGTGTTAGTTATGTTGAATTGCGTAATATCGATTTAAATCCTTTTGAAACGTATGGTATTAGCTATGAACAAGCAGAGTTTCTCCATCTTTTCTTAATTTATTTACTATGGAAAGATGAAGATAATCATTGTGATGAGTGGGTAGAAATGGGCGATTTTTACAATGATGCAGTGGCTCTTGAGCATCCATTAGAGCCTACACAATTTGCAGTAGAGGCTCACCATATGGTGGATGAGATGGAACAGTTAGTAAAAACTTTAGATTTAACTATCTCGGATTCGTTATTTGTTAATCTGAGGGAAATGCTGAGGGACCCAAGCAAGACTTTGGCTGGAAGGCTTTGCAAAGAAAGTGAAGAGAGCAGTCAAGCTCACGTGGCTACGTGCATTGCTAAAGAAAACTATAAGAAATCATGGGAAAAGCCATATCAATTATCAGGCTTCACCGACATGGAGCTGTCCACTCAGATTTTAATGTTTGACGCTATCCAGCAAGGAATTAAAGTAGAAGTTTTGGATCGGCAAGATCAATTTTTGAAGCTTCAATTAAAAGACCATATTGAATATGTGAAAAATGGCAATATGACAAGTAAAGATACTTATGTATCCACTTTAATTATGGAAAACAAAACAGTAACAAAGAAAATTCTTCAGCAGCATGGATTCCGTGTGCCGGTGGGTGAGGAATTTCAGACAATAGAACAAGCTTTGCGTTCCTATGATCTGTTTTCTGCCAAGCCATTTGTTGTCAAGCCGAAAACAACAAACTATGGATTAGGAATATCGATCTTCAAAGAAGGGGCAAGTTACGAAGATTATCAAAAAGCACTCGCACTCGCATTTAAAGAAGATTCTTCCGTATTAATAGAAGAGTTTCTTAGCGGAACAGAATATCGATTTTTTGTGTTAAATGATAAAGTCTATGCTGTTTTATTGCGAATTCCTGCGAATGTGAAAGGTGACGGGAAACATACCATCGAAGAGTTAGTCATTCAAAAGAACCGTGATTCGTTAAGAGGAAGAGACCATAGGACACCTTTAGAAAGCATACAATTAGGTGAATTAGAGAACCTTATGCTTAAAGGTCAAGGGTATCGAATGGATTCGGTTCCAAAAGCTAATGAAATCATCTATCTGCGTGAAAACTCTAACATTAGCACGGGTGGAGACTCGATTGATGTGACAGATGAAATTCCTGATGACTATAAAAAAATAGCGGTGGATGCGGTAGCGGCACTTGGAGCTAAAATTAGCGGCATCGATTTGATTATCGCAAATAAAGAAGCTCCTGCAGCTAATAAAGATGCTTATGGAATCATTGAAGCGAACTTTAATCCATCCATGTATATGCATATTTTCCCATACAAAGGAAAATCTCGACGTTTGACTATGCATATAATACATTATTTATTCCCGGAACTATTACAAAATTAGAATTGAAGTTAGTCAAATCAGGGTTACGACTAACAGGGCGTAGGTTTGCACCAGCAGAGACAGGAATAACATAATAGTGTTTAAAATAATGTATAGCATTTTTTCTGATACTTCTAAACTGCTCTGCAACAATCGATTTTTTTAGAAAGAACTTTTATCTTTCCGTTTCAGTCTCTTGGTATTTTGACTGAAATTAATTTTTGTGTTTTACACTAGTATTCGGTAAGGTTCGACATTCAAGCGTGTAAGCATAATTTATTTGATTATTTACACATCGTTGTATAATAATGACATTAGAGAAGGGAGATTGAATGATGGTTACCACTTATGAAGAAAATGTAGCTAGTTTTGATAAAATTAATTCTGCAAAAGCACAGGAATTAGTAAAAGGGGAAGGCGAAGCCGTTATCTATATTGGCAAGGCTGTATGTCCTTATTGTCAAACATTCGTTAAAAAACTTAAAAAAGTTGCTGAGGAAACTGATGCTCACATCTATTATGTCAATAGTGTGGAAGAATCTGATATAGAAGGGATTATGGCCTTCCGTAAGGAATACGACATTCCAACGGTTCCAGGTTTTATCTTTACTAATGGTGACACAGTAAACGTAAAATGCGATTCATCTATGCCAGAAGAAGAAATCAAAGCTTTTATGAACAAATAATTTAATTTCAAAGTAACAGGCGTCTGGCACTTGTCACTTGCCGAGGGCCGTTAATAATTTTATGCAAATAAAGAATGCTTTTTCTTATTAAATTCTCTCTAGTTTCTTGTTTTCGCGCTAGTTCTAAGCGCGCCTGATCGAATCCCCAGTAGCAGCGATTGACGAAACGCTGGTTGTATTGGTCAAACTGGGAGACGAGAAACCGTTCCAGTGATTCTTCGTTCGCCGCCAGGCTTCTGAATGTTCACCGCGATACAGTTTCCGCCTACATCAAAAAATTTAACCGAGGCGGTATGGAAGCGCTGCTTCACCGCTAATCCTCTCCGGACAAGACCCTCTCTGTTGTCACCAGATCAGGAAGTCGAAGTGAAACGGGTGATTGAGCACAGCACACCGGCTGAAGAAGGCTATGGCTATGAATCAAGCTGGGATACCTGCATGTTGAAACATGCCCTGGAAGAGAACTGTTCGATTTCGATGACTCAGGCGGGAATTGGCAAAATGCTGAAACGCTCGGGCTTCAGCTGCACTCGCCCAGCGTATATAGTAAAGCGCGCAGACCGTAAGAAACAGGAAGCCCTCCAAAAAGAGCTGGTTATGATTTTGGACAATGGCTGAATTCATCACACTAAGCTGTTGAAGCCTTTTTGGAAAAAGAAGGGCCACCGGGCTTACGCTGCTTTTCCTGCCGCCGTACTCTCCCCAGCTCAATGCAGTGGAGCATATGGAGGGTTGGCTGAAAGGCAGCGTGGTCGTCAATCTTTTCACGCCACATAAGAAGAGATCTGTGCACCCATCCGTTCATTTATGAAGCATCTAGGCAAGTGTCTAGATGCTCCAGCTAATCGGATCGTTAGCTATGTTGAAAGCTTACATTATACTTATATAGTTAATTTCTCTGATTTTTGAATATGATAGAATGGTCATCTACTGGTTTTGATCGCTCTTTACTTTCCGAGTTGAATTTATTTGATTTGACTTTACAAGATTGAAATGGCAAAGGTCACTAGCCTAAACTCAGTCAGAATCATACCTAACAGCCCTTGACCTCAAGGACTGTTTTTTTATTTTAGCCTTCTATCTTATAACTAAAAAAAGAGGCAGCAACTCATCAATCAACATACATCCTTTCATCCGCCTTCACCCAATCCAGTTTTCCAATATTCGCATACTTTGCCCACTGTATCGGCATGTCCTGATCTGAAATCACGACATCAATGGATGATAAGCGATCCATATGAAAAAAGGCGCTCTGATTAAATTTAGAGGAATCGGCGACAACGACTACTTGCTTTGCCTTCTTAATCATAATCGAAGAGGCCGCTGCTTTGTCCACATCGAAATCACAGATTCCGTTCCGGCTTATTCCACCGCAGGAAATGAACGCTTTATCAAAATAGAATTGTTCTAGCAGCTGATTGGTGATGGAACCGCTAATGGAACGCTGCCGCGGGTTCGATGTTCCTCCAATGACAATAACTTTTCCGCTAAACAGATTCGCTTCTAGTCGATTATTTAACGTCACGGCTGCCGCTAAAGAGTTGGTGACAATGGTAACATGTCGGACGTTCTTAATGGAATTGGCGATCTGTAAGGTAGTAGACCCGACGTCAAGCGCAATCGTTTCACCGTCCTTGATAAAAGAGGCCGCCGCTTCTCCGATTAGTTGTTTTTGATGATGGGCGAGACTAACCTTGTGATTGAAATCAGGCTCGTTGCTTACTCCTATATATTTAACAGCACCGCCGTGAATTCTGCGCAATTTCTTTTCTTTTTCAAGTGCGCTTAAATCTTTTCGAATCGTTTCAGGTGTTACATTTAATTTTAAAGCTAGGTCGATGACGTTAACTCTCGTTTTCATATCCAATTCTCGTAAAATGACTTTATATCTTTCTGACATTACCGACTTATTCATATTCCTCTCCCGCATTTCTACCATTTTCTTGTTGTTCCTTCATTATAAAAATGGATTATAAAGAAAGGGTTTCAATAACGTTAATTTTTCAAAAATATTTAGTAAAACAAAAGAGATATTCACTGATTCGTCTGTCTTTTTGACTATGAAAACGATGATTCCTCCTTCTTAGGGAGGCTGCGGTTCTGAATTTAGGGAAACTTTGTTTTCTTCGATCTTTTTGTTTTCTTTACTTATCTTTTGACTCGAATTCATATTCTGCTAATATTGGCAGTTTATGATCAAAAGCGGGAAGATGGAGAACACATCTTTATTGGATGGCTAGGAAAAATGGGTGGAGGTATTCTAAATGAGTAATCAAGATATGAGTAAAGGGTTAGACAGAAGACGTTTTATCAAAATTGGAGGAATGAGTACACTTGCTTTAACGCTTGCGTCTAGTGGACTGCCTGGAGATTTATTTGGCAGCACGACAGTCCTTGCTAACGATCATCAAACGGCTAAATTAAAATTTAATTCTGACGGAAAATTTAAAATCGTGCAGTTTAATGACCCGCAGGACGATGAACGGATTGACCGCAGGACCCTTCAGTTAATGGAGAAAGTCTTAGACGCTGAAAAACCTGACTTTGTAGTGATCAATGGAGATATGTTGGCAAGCGGGCCTGATACGCCTTTGGAAGTAAAACAAGCAATTAACAATCTTGCTCAGCCGATGGAACAGAGAAAGATTCATTGGGCGGTGACATTTGGAAATCATGATGAAGATTCCACTCCAAAAAACGGGCTTGATGAGGCCGCGATGCTTAAGATTTATATGTCATACCCTCACAATATGAACGAGCCTAGTGAAAAAGGGTTAACAGGAACAGGAAATTCCCATTTATTGATTAATAATTCTAAGGGAACGACACCTGCTTTTAACTTATGGTTACTAGATAGCGGAAGATATGCTCCAGATGAAATTGCCGGACAAAATTTCGAGGGCTATCCGGATTGGGATTGGCTGCGCTTTGATCAAGTGAATTGGTATTATGAAACGTCTAAGAAATTAGAAAAACGATTTAATCGCAAAGTGCCGTCCTTGATGTTCATGCATATTCCTTTATGGGAGCATCGGTATATGTGGTTTGCCAGTAAAGAGGAGATGTCTGAAGCGAAGCATGCGCTTGCGGTGAAAAAGCATAGCATCACCGGGGAAAGAAATGAAGATGAATGTCCAGGACCAATCAATAGCGGCATGTTTTCCGCCATTTTGCACCGTGGTGATGTGAAGGGCGTCTTTTGTGGACACGACCATATCAACACATATGCGGGAAATTATTATGGGGTAATGCTTGGCTATGGAGGCAATTGCGGGTTCGGTGCTTACGGACTTTCGGGAGCAGAAAGAAATAGACTGCGTGGCGCTAGAGTGTTCACTTTAGACGAAAAGAAAGAAGATGTGCTTGTCGATACATACATGGTTTTTGCAAAAGATTACGGCATTGATTTAACAGCAAATGATCAAAGTGTTGATCCATTGCCATTAAAGGATAAGCCAAAAGCTGTCACAAGCAAATGAATAGGGAGCAGTACAAGGGGAAGTGATGATTCACTTCCTCTTTTTCGTTGCTCAATGGTCATTAAAAGTTTTAAGAAAATTATACGAATTTTTCATTTTTTTGGTAGTATTGTACTACAAGGAACTATTAGGGGTGAAAAAATGAAACGAGAATGGGTAAAGCATGAAGATCCAAACAATAAATACGGCGCTACCTTTACATTAGGGAATAAAGACATAGAGGTGCCAAAGGGGGCCATTATATCTGTTACGAGGGGCGAAAACTTTAATATTCCGCGGTTAATGATCAATGGGATATTGAATCAGTTTATTATGAAGGCTCTAGTTAAAAATGAAAATCTCCTCTACGCGGAACTAACAGGACAGATGCAAGGCGGCGTAGGTCAAACGATGACTGTATGGAAAGATCCTAAGTTAATGAACCGCTTTCGAACAAAGGGCTTCCATAATTTTTCGAGACGGTTTTTTAGCTGGGTTTTTTATAGTGGAAATGTAAAGTCATACTTTCATACGTGGAAAGCGGTGGGTAAAATCCCTTCTTCGGCTGAAGCTAAAGAGTATGTAGTAGAAAACGGCAGGTTCTATGATGGCGGCAAATTGGTCAGAAGGGCCAAGCAGCAAAAAGCTTAATCTTTGACCTTACTTATTCATCAATAAAAATACAAGACAGACGTTTATTAGAGCCTTTTTTCGGCAGATGATTGAAAGAATGATAAGAATTGAACAGGAGGCCAACCATAAGATGTTGGCCTCCTCATATAGCAAGAAAATTAACTTATTTCTGATGTGAATGCACTTTCTCCCCCTGAACCCAAACTTCCTGGATATTTTCCGGACGGACCAAATACATTATTTTTTGAAAGACGTCATGCAAGTCTTCATTTGCCTCAAAGATCGGCAGTTTGGCAGCTGCCGTTTTCGTATCAATGATTTGTACGTCCCATGCGAAATTTTCCTGCAGGCGGCCAATTGGCAAGCTTAAGCTTTCGCCGCCGCCAGCTGTTGCCAAATAGAAGGCTTCATTGATAGTGATGCGTGATTGCGGGACACCGCGATCTTCGGCAGGAAGAGCGGGATTGACCCCATCTTCTAACATTCTAGATGAGATCACAGCTTGTCTGGCATTATCGAAGAGACTAGGTGAAAAACCACCGGAAATATCGGACCCTAACCCAATTTCAACGTCTTTAGAATGAAAGTGAGCGATAGGTATCACGCTATTGGCAAAGTAAGCATTGGATATTGGACAGTGAGCAACCGCCGTTCCGGTTTCAGCAAATAGCTCGGCATCGTTGTCATCTAAAAAGTTGCAGTGGGCCATGACCGATTTATCATGCAATAAGCCAAAGTCATGCAATGCAAAAGCATCGTGTTTGCCGAATCGTTCTTTTACATAATTGTGTGCCCAGTCGCTTTCACTGCAGTGTGATTGCACATGGGTATCATACTTGGCCGCCAATTCCCCTAAGCCCTTTAACGTGTCATCGGTACAGCTTGGAATAAAGCGCGGTGTTACGACTGGGTAGACCCCTTGTTTCGTTGATTTCGCTAATTCTTTCACTGCTACAATAAATTCCTCTGTATCGGCCAGCGCCGTTTGCGTATCGGCGTCACGGTAATAGGAAGGAGTTTGTTCCGGGTTATCCATTACAACCTTTCCAACTAATCCGCGCTGTCCTTTCTTGGCACATATTTCAGCCAGCAGCAAACTTGCCTCTTTGTGCACAGTCGCAAAGTAAAGTGCTGTCGTCGTTCCGTGAGCAAGCAAGGTGCTGACTACATCGTTGTAAACCGTTCTGGCAAAGTCAAGATCTGAAAATTTAGCTTCAATGGGGAAGGTATACGTGTTTAACCAATCATAGAGCGGAATGTCTAAGGCTGTTCCCGATTGAGCCCATTGCGGCGCATGAACGTGTAAGTCAACAAAGCCGGGTAAGAGATACTGGCCTTCCGCTAAACGATGAAAGTTCTCCTCTCCTTCGTAAGCTGCTAACAACAGCGAATAGTCCGCGCTTGTTGGTGCTGCGACTTTTTCGATGATCCCTTCATCGTTAATACAGAAAAGATGGTCTTTTAAAATTTGAACTTCTTTAGGAGACTTACTGGAAAAAGCAGTGCCTTGGAAAACTTCCATATATTTTTTCATGATTTTCACCTTAATGTTCGTTTTTTTAGAAATATACTAGTGATTATAAGGGATAAAAAAGCAGGAGTCTAGATAAAAAGCGAAGGAGGTGTTTATTCCTATAGGGATATTATTAAATAACAGTTTATATTTACAATGGAAAGAACAAGCTCGGACAAGGAACGATAGATAAAAAAGGAAACTACAACGTAAAAATTAAGGCACAAAAGAAGGGATCAACGTTGACAATTTACGTTCAAGATCAAGCTGGCAATAAGAGTAAAAGTAAGTTGAGACCTATATAACAGTAAAAAGAGCGTCTATACCAAATAAAAGGTATAGATGCTCTTTTTATATAAAAAATAATAATGCTGTTGAAACAATGAAACTAAAACATGGTTATTAAAATAAAGATGTTCCGAATTTATACATATAATTACATACAAACACAAGTATATTTCTTAGTGAGCTAACGGAGCAGGTTAGTCGAAGAACGCTGTTAAGAAGATATAGTGTATTCATTTATCCTGAATAGGAGTTATTTGATTTGTTGGTGTTTGAAATGAGTGTATACAAAAATGAAAAAACGCCAAATAAATGGCGTTTAATCTTCATTCATTATTGTTTGTTTTGATTGTTTTTTGTGTTGCCTGTTAAATTGTTTGCGGCATTTTTAGTTGCATCAACAGCATTCATTGCAACATTTTCAGTTGTTTCTAAAGCATTATGCATTGTTTCAAATGCAGAGCCTGCTGTGTTCTTAATGCTCTCTGCGACACTTTTGTCATTTTGCTGGCTTTGATTATTTCTTTGATTAGTCATTAAGTTTCACCTCCTAAGCAGGAATAGGATATGTATTATAGGATTAATTATTCAAACTATCTATATGAATAAATTTTCTTCAATTTGAAATCATGTCACACACCCCCTGTTTGCCTGTTCTGCTTAATTTATAAACAACCGCCATAGAGCCTATTTGCTTATGCTGCAGCTAGTATAAATAACCATAAAACTAAACTGGCAGTCTATTAGTATATGTACATTTAACCATTTTTCACCAAAACATTATTTATACATTTACACCATATATTAACAGATATATAATCAAAGTGTTTCGAGTATCAAAATAATAGGTTAATAGGGGGTTAACATGGGGAAGAAGCGGAATTCAAGGTTTATTTCAGGTTTGGCCGCCAGTACGATTGCAGTGTCAGCTATCTTTACAAGTAGTTTTGTAAGCGTTAACATTCATCCTGTGACTGCGAAGGCAGCGGCAATGGAGTCTCCCGCTATTGATTTAACGATCATTAACGAAGAGAGAATCGCCAAGAGCTTGCAAGACCGGGGGCTGTTATCGAAACATGCCTCTTCAGCAGAAATTCAAGAAGCAGTAAAGAACTATATTAAGAAAAAGAAAGGTGAAAAACAGCCTGGGGTTCATCCAAAATATACCGATGAGCAACAGGGAGAGTTTGATAAAAAAACGAAGGACTTTTTAACAAAGCAAAAAGATAAATTGGCGAAGCAGTTGAATAAAGGTCATGAAAATTTTAAAAAAGGGAAACCAAACGGTGCGGTAAAAGTTGATTTTGCTAAACAGGCAAACTATAGCGGGAATGTTCGTCAGGATAAAGTATTGGTTCTGTTAACGGAGTTCAGTGATTTCAAACATAATAATGTCATTCAGGAAGAGGACTATATGTATGCGAACGATTTCAACAAGGAGCATTATGAGAAATTAATGTTTGGCGATCAGGAATTTACTTTATTTAATGGAGATAAGGTAAAGACGTTTAAACAATTTTACGAAGAACAGTCTGGTGGCAGCTATACGGTAGATGGCACGGTGTCTGATTGGTTAACGCTCCCTGGTACAGCAAAGGAATATGGAGACGACAATCCAAACGGCGGTCACGATAATATGAATCCAAAGGGGCCTCGGGACCTCGTGAAAGAGGCCTTAAATGCAGCAGTGGCTTCAGGGATTGACTTATCCGAATACGATCAATTTGATCAATATGATCTCGATGGGGACGGCAACCAAAATGAACCGGATGGACTTGTTGATCATTTAATGATTATTCACGCCGGAACTGGCCAGGAAGCTGGCGGCGGCAAGCTTGGGGATGATGCGATTTGGTCCCATCGCTGGACGTTGGATGGCGTTTATCGTGTTCAGGGCTCACAAGCAAAAGTGGATTATTGGGGCGGCAACATGGCAGCGTTTGACTACACAATCCAGCCTGAAGATGGAGCGGTTGGCGTATTCGCACATGAATTTGGCCATGATTTAGGATTGCCAGATGAATATGATACACAATATACAGGTCATGGCGAACCAATTGCTTCGTGGTCGATTATGAGCGGCGGCAGCTGGAATGGCAAGATTGCTGGCACAGAGCCAACGAGTTTCTCTCCTCAAAACAAAGAGTTTTTCCAAAAAGTAATGGGTGGAAACTGGACCAATATGGTTGAAGTGGATTACAAGGATTTAGACAAGAACGGGATGGCCTTTGTGTTGGATCAAAGCGTAACAAAGTCGAAAAATCCAGGTACGGTAAAAGTGAATGTACCGCAAAAAACGGTTAAGGGCATTGCTCCGCAATTCGGTGAAAAATATTACTATAGCACGAAAGGGGACGACCTCTATACAACTTTACTATCACCAGAATTTGATTTAACAGCTGCCAAAACGGCGATGTTTGATTATAAAGCTTATTATGACATTGAATATGATTATGACTTTTTATATGTGAAGGCCGTTACGAGTGACGGGCAAGAAGTAACCATTGATACAATCGGTGATGAAGATACCGACGGCGATACGCGTGCGGAGTCTTCCAAAGGGCAATGGGTGGACAAGTCTTATGATCTAAGCGCCTTCACCGGCAAAAAAGTAAAGCTTGTGTTTGAGTACGTGACTGATGGCGGGCTGTCTCTTGACGGATTTGCTCTTGATAATGCCAAGCTGACGGTGGATGGAAAGGTGATTTTTGAAGATGATGCTGAAGGTGCGCCTAAATTCACAACGGATGGCTTTGAAGTGTCGAACGGAACATTTAAAAAGGACAACTATTATTATTTAGAGTGGAGAAACTACGCCGGATCTGATAAAGCGCTGATGCATTCCCGGGGAGTAACTTATAATACAGGGCTAGTTGTGTGGTATGGCGATGAAAGCCATATGGATAACTGGACGGGCATTCATCCAGGGGAAGGCTTCTTAGGAATAGTAGATTCTCATCCTGAAGCCATCGTGGGTACGTTAAATGGAAAACCTAGCATTAATCAAAGTACGCGCTACCAAGTGGCAGATGCTGCCTTCAGCTTAGATACAGCGCCGAGCTGGTCCATTGATTCTCCAACACGCGGACTATATGAATACGAAGGATTAAGCGGGGTTACCGCATTTGACGATTCTAAAACGTATATGAATTTGTTGATTCCTGATGCGGGCCGCAGTGTACCAAACCATGGCTTGAAATTCGAGGTCATTGGTGAAGCGAACGACAACTCGGCTGGCGCTATCTGGATTCACAAATAAACTATAGCGGGCTGCAAAGATAGCAGCCCGTTTTTTATCGATGAACTGTTATCTTTCCTCCAGCCCATCAATGGAGACAACCCGGCTTTCGTCATGGGTTCCTCTCGCTTGGATAGTGGCCAAGCATGAATTTTTGTCAATGCCCTCAATCCAGATAGGGACACCTTTGTAATGAACAGGGATGTCCTTTTCTGATTGCAGGATTTCAAGCACACGTTCCATCTTCATTTCTTCACCTCATATCGGTTAATCCAGGTTTTTCTTTGCCATGTTAATTAGTTCCCGGACCATAGAGCCTCCTAGGCGGCCGCCAATCTTGCCAGCTTCCTCTGATGTTAAATTGCCATTGTATCCTTTTTTCAGTGGAATGCCGATTTCCTTTGCGGCTTCAAATTTGGCTGCAGACGGATCGTTAGTGTGGGCCACTTCCGCCTTCAGCTTGTCCAGTTCTTGGCGTGCTTCCGGGACTAAAATTTTATTTCTTCTCGTCATATTTTCTTCTCCTTTGCGTGTGTTTCACGATTAATATGCCCAAGAAACTCATTTTGTATGGGCTAGTGTGGGGCTTCAGGGTCATACTAATGAAAAACGAAAAGGAGGTGCGAGCATGGGAGCCATTGAACGCAACAGCTATCGGTTTGTGCCGGAATACAGTGTAATTAAACAGAACGGAGCTATCCACGTTTATCGGGAAGGTGAATTTATAGAGGAGATCAAGTTTGAGTTTTCGGGAGAATTTGCTGAGCATGATCAGGTTGAGGAATTGGTGAATCATTATTGTAAACAACATCATATTTAGAAATAGCAGGATGCCCCTATCCTGCTATTTTTTACTCACAGATTTTACGTTTCTTCATTTCCTCTCTAATTTATGGCTTTTTAATTTTTTAAAGAAGAGTCTCTAGAAAAAATTATATTGACCGTAAGATTTTGGTAGTAGGATAATAATACTTATCTACAGCAGAATGGAAGGAAGGTGGATAATTGATTAAAAGAAGCTGGAGTTGGCTGGATACCTTTCTATTTTGTGTACGAACGTTATGGGTTATTTTTAACTGCAACGCGTTTTTAGAGTTATTTACGGATGATTCAAAACAACTATTTATTTTTATTTGGTTTATTGGGGTTTATATCATACCTTATATTTTTTACAGGCCCGGATACATAAATTCTTACTACTATTTATTAGCAGAAACACTATTAACCGGCGGCTTGTATTTATTTATGATGAGCCAATTTCATTTACCTGCTATCAATGGATTCATGTGCTTTCCGTTGATTACCATAGCATATATGTGCCAGGCCAGGCCATTGCTGTGGATTGGCCCGCTTATCACAGCGAGTATTTTTACTGTCGGAATCCTATTTACTGGTAAAGGTTTTGCAGAGGGCTCTTTAACGTTTGTTTTAACTTTAGCGATTTTTTATGGACTGGGTTTTTCTTTAGGAAGGGTCACCTTTATCAATCATACGAGGAAGGAATTAATGGAAGCCATTCAGGAGAAAAGTGCCTCCTTGGAGCAATATTCAAAACGAATTGAAGAACTGACAATTATTGCAGAAAGAAACCGCGTCTCAGAGAATCTGCACAACACGGTTAACCGTATTTTTACTTCGATGGTAACAGATCTGGAATCTCTCCCTTTCTTGCTTGATGCTCATAAAGATTCAGAGGCAGAGGAGAAGATGAAAGAAATTTCTACTTTAACTCGGCAAGGATTACATGATGTGAGGAAAACCATCCATCAGCTATCGCCAAAAGAAGAAATTAAAACTTTATCTGCTGCCTTCGAAGAAATAATAGAGGAATTTAAAAAGCATACCGATACGGATGTTCATCTTGAGATAAAAGGCATAGAGAGAGAAGTGGGGGAGCGAATCAAGCTGACACTTATCCGGTGTTTGCAAGAATCCTTAACTCATGCAAAAAGGAATAGCCATGCAGTTCGGGTGAATATTGACCTCTCTTTTACTCCAACGCATTTGACTATGCAGATAAAAGATAATGGGATAGGACGAAGCATGATAGCACCAGACTTCGGCCCTCATACGATGAAAGAGAGAGTCGATCTATTACGAGGTACGTTACACATTGAATCAAATGAGGGAGAGGGGACTAGTGTCGTTTGTCTAATCCCTATTGGAAGGGAGGAAGAGATTAGCCTATGATCAGCGCGGTTATTGTAGAAGATCAGGAGCTTATTCGAAAGAGCTTACGAATTGTATTAGAAAGCATTTCAGATATCAAAGTGACAGGTCTCGCGGAAAATGGGGCGAAAGCGATTCGGCTTTGTGAAGAAAATCCCCCGGATATTGTCTTAATGGATATTCAAATGCCGGTCATGGACGGTGTACAGGCAACAAAGGAAATGAAAGAGCGCTGGCCAGAAGTGAAAGTAATTATCCTGACTACTTTTGAAGATATCACTCACGTTAGAAATGCTTTAAATGCCGGAGCAGAAGGATATATTCTAAAAGCGGTGGATCCGGAATTTCTAGTGAAAGGCATTGAATTAGTGTTTCACGGTGGTTCATTAGTGCCACAGCATCTTGCAAAAGAAATGTTCCAGAATATTGGCACTCCAACAGCCGAGTCTAACGAACAGCAAGCTAACCCATATGATTTAAATAACCAAGAATTAAAAGTGTTGAAGTACTTGTCCCAAGGGCTGTCAAACAAAGCGATCTCTGAGTTAATGTTTTTATCCTTAGGAACGGTTAAGAATTATATTTCTACTATCTATTCAAAGCTAAACGTTAAAAATCGCCCCTCTGCCATTATGAAAGCTATGGAGGAAAGTTTAATACGTGAAAAGTAACAGACAAAAAGCCGGCTCCACCTCACACATAGGATCATGGACCGGCCTTTTCAGCTTGTTAAAAGCTATATGTTTTTTTCTTTCGTAAATGAATGGCTGTAAACAAACAAATGAGGAAGATCAATAATAAATTGACGATACTGCCTTCCAACCCAAAGCTGCCGCCATTTAGCAGCTCTTTGCCAGGAACAAGCTGCATGGAAAGCAATGCGTGTTTAGCGGCAAACCCCGATACGGAAAAACCGCTTAATTCCTGACACAAATTCCACGTCCAATGAAAGCCGATCGGCAGCCAAAGTGAACTGGTCTTTTCACGGAGCATTCCAAGAATCAGGCCTCCGAAGAAGAGATTAAGCGGTGGCAGAAAAGAGTTAAACATTCCTGGATTGCCGCTGTGAAGGATAAAAAATATGGTGGAAGAGCATAAAATTCCGATCCAGGGGCCATATGCCTGTTTAAATAACCCTTGAATCGCTCCGCGAAAAAGTGTCTCTTCTCCCATTGAGACTGATAAAGAAGCGGCTAGCAGTAACATAAAACCAGTTAGAGTAAAATCCGATGTTAAGCCCCTAAACTCTACTCCGCCTAATAAGAGGACCAGACTAACTGAACTAACCATAAAGGCCATACCCAACAGAGAGCCTGCTCCCAGTTGCATAAGTTTATGAGAGTGATGAAAACCTAATTCCCAGCCATCTTTTTTGAAGAATCTTATATATAGCCCTATAGGGATAAGCGCCATACAGGCGTCAAATAAAAATTTTACCATTATTTGTACTTCTTTGATCGCTTTAAAAGGGAGAAAAAGCATAGAGAGAAGTTCTCCAGCCGCAATAGCTGCCAAAAGTACGAATAAGGCTTTTGAGAAAACAAGTAATCCTTTTTTCATTGGTCATTCTCCTAGTCTCTTTTTTGATAAAGCCTATTTATCGAATAGGCTAATTTTGAAATCGTCCGAAAGAGTGTTTTGAATAATTCGTACATCCTCTTGTGTGGCTGTTCCTTTTTTGGCTTTTTGTTTAATGATCAAAAGAACTTGCTCTCTTTTTTGAAGTTCTTCGATCGTTAACTTTTGAATTTTACGAAGGAAAAAAGGAGCCTTCGTTTTCTCGAAGTCTGTAATGGCTTCTTGGAAGTGATTTAATTCGGCAAAAATGATCTTCTGATCATTTTCAGTTAGGGATTCCTTTTCTTCAAGCTGTTCCATTTGGTCTATTAACTGCTCTAAAGCTGCATCCAACTGATCGGCAGCTGGAGAAAGATTTGTTTCGGCTGAGCAACCTGACAGCAGCACACTCAAAGCAATACTAATGATCACAAAACTTTTTTTCATCCACATTTCTCTCAACTCCTCTATCGTGTTGCTATCAATATATCGAGAAGAAGTCATATAGATAAGTGACTTTCAGCTAAAAATCCTTGTGACAGGCAGTGGCGGTATACATTAGATATAGATCACCGGATTTTTCTAAGAGGATAATAAATGAGGATGTGATGAAGGAAGAGGGGGGATATGATGATCGTCCTAAAGAAAAGAACATGGCATTGGTTGGATACATTCTTATTTATCATTCGAGCTGTTTGGATGGCTTTTATCGGATATAACGTCATGTTGCTCTATTCAGATATGCTCCACAAAGCTGTGCTGATGCTAGCGTTTGTATGTATGTTTACAGTGCCTTATTTCTTTTACCGGCCTGGTTACATGAAGTTTGAAAAATATATTGCTTTAGAGTTTTTATTATCGGGAAGTATGTTTTTCTTTATGGTGCTGGAATTTAAAGAAGTAGGACTAGACGTTTTTGAGATTATGATTTTCCCGCTAGTAACGATCGCATTTGTTAGTCAGTCAGCTCCTTTTATCTGGCTTTCTCCTTTCATCGCTTTCGCCATTTTGCTAACAGGAACGGTAATGGGGCAATTCTATCAGAATCTAGATGTGATCATTGAATTGGCGGATACGTTTATATTTTATGTATTTGGCTTCGTGTTAGGGAGAATCGCCATCACTAGTTTACATAGAAAAGAATTGATTGAATCAATGGAAGAAAAAAATATGATAATAAAGCAATACGCAAAGAAAATAGAAGAACTAACGATCATAGAGGAGCGCCACCGTGTATCTCAAGATTTGCACGATACAGTTGGGCACATTTTCACCTCAGTAATTACTAGCCTTGATGCCTTGCCTTTTCTCATTAAAGCCAATCGACAGGAAGCAAAAATGTACATTGAGGACATCACTGCTCTCGCAAGGTCGGGACTTGAGGACGTGAGAAATTCTATTTATGAGTTATCACTCGCGGAAGAAAATGCACCTTTGAACACACGATGCCGCCAACTCATTGAAGAATTTATAAAACATACAGGGACAAAAGTGAATTTTGGGATAGAGGGGATAGAAAGAGACGCAGGAGAGTTAGCGAAATCAACGTTTATCCGCTGTCTTCAAGAATCGTTAACGAACGCAAAGAGACACGGCCAGGCAACGGACGTCACGGTTCGGCTGGAGCATGCGAACGAACAGACGATCTTGGAGGTAAAGGACAATGGAATAGGATTCGATGAGCTTGCTCCCGGATTTGGGCTGCGTTCTATGAAAGACAGAATGATCACGGTCGGGGGAACCTTACAGATAGAATCGAAAAAAGGGCAAGGCACTAGAATTACATGTGTCATTCCGCTGCAGAAGGAAAAAGCGGCAGCGAACCTTTTTACTAAATGAACGGGTACTGTAATACGGTGCCCGTTTTTCATTTGTCTAAATTCGTTAAATGAAAGCAGCCGTAACCGGGATTTAAAGAGAGAAACATGACTTTTCTAACGCTAATTTTAGCCTTTATTCACTTATTTATATGACTTTTGTTTTGAATAATGGAGTTATGAAAAGCATGGGAGGAATCAAAATGAAAAAGCTATTAAAAAGCATGGGAATAGGTATTTTGACTATTGGATTGTTATCTGTTCCGGCGGCTTATGCATTTGGAAGCACGTCTCATTCCAAATTAACAGGGAGCAACGAGGAAAGGGTCCATCAATATATGAATGATTTTGCGAAAGAGGAAGGGTTTAATGGCTCTGTTCTAGTTCTTTATAAGGGAAAAGTGTTAATAGATAAATCATATGGATTGGCAGATCGAGAAAATAAAACGCCATTTTCAAACGATACGTTATTTCCGATCGGCTCTATTACAAAGCCCATCACTGCAACGGCCATTATGCAGCTTGAGGAACAGGAAAAGCTCTCTGCAACGGACACATTATCTAGTTATTTTCCTGATTTCCCTAATGGTGAAAACATTACAATTCACCAGTTACTGAATCATAGTTCGGGATTGGCTGATATTTATGAAAGTAAGGAAATAAGAAAAAATTACACAAAAGCGCATTCGGATGAACAGGTTATAGCTAGTTTTAAAGATGAGGAGCTGCTGTCTAAGCCGGGAGAAAAATATGCCTACATCAGCTCAGACTACTATTTGCTCGGGAAAATCATTGAAAAAGTATCTGGAGAAACGTATCAATCCTACGTACAAAAGAATATCTTTAATAAGGCTAACATGAAAAACACGTTTGTCATGAATGAAGAAAATCAAACTACATTAAAAGTGAAAGGATATGAAGGTGGAAAGTATGTGGAGAATCTTCATCCCTCGCTAGGCTTTGCAAACGGGAATATTGCATCAACAAAAGAAGACATCGCCAAATTTGTTCAGGCACTCGACCGCAATCAATTGCTTGGAGAAAAACAAAAACATAAAATGACTTCACAGACGATTAAGGTTAGTTTGATGGGAGTCTATTATGGCTGTGGCTGGTACAGCACAAATAACTTTTATTCTTTCAATGAAAGACAAATTGCACACGGCGGCTCAATGCCAGGCTTGCGGAGCGGGTTAATCCATTATCCAGATAAAGAGTTAACGATCCTTTTCTTTAGCAATGACGGGGAAGCATGGAATTATGCTAAGCCCAGCAATGAAATAGCCTCCATTATTTTTAATAAGAGGTTTTGGTTTATTCATTCCTTAAATTAAAACGTAGAAAGCAGAAAATCGTTCTACTGATTTTCTGCCTTTTTATTAAGTCGTTTATCAAGAATAGACAAGGATTTTTTGGTTAAACCATTTTTCCACATATATCCTATTATGTTTGTCCATTACAATGGCTGGCGCAAGACATATACTACCATATAGCGCACTAGAATATGGGGGTGAGAAAATGTCAATACAACGTTACCATGGACTTTGTCAACGTTATAGAGGCAAAGCTGTTGAGATTAGAACGCGCGACGGAAGAGTGCATAGAGGGATTATTCAATATGCGAATAATCAAAAAGTATTTATCCGGCCTATTCGTGGTACGCGCAACTTAGGGGGCTATGGTTATGGAGGTTATGGTTATGGTTATGGTTATGGAGGCTATGGATTTGGAGCGGGGTTCGGCTACGGAATCGCATTAGGCGCCATTACTGGTCTTGTTTTACTTCCCTTTTTCCTCTGGTAATCCGATTTTAGTTGTAAAAAGATATAAATGTATTTACTGTTGCACCCACCGAGTAGGGAGACTTTTTCTCCATTAAGAGAGTAAATAAAGGATATTTCTCTGGATGTATATGGTGTATGAGAAGAAAGCAGAAAGGTGTCGGGGAAGATGGGCTTTACAGACCTCTTTCTGCTTATTTTGTTTGCTCGTTTCTGCTATAAGGAGGGAGGAATATTAGCGATCACTTCAGAGGGCTGATCGATCAATTCATCCGTTGTCAGTCCATTGCCATCAAGACAGTTTCCAACGAGATAATATCCGGTGCAATACCCGCCCATTTTCGGATAGACATGTAAGCCATACAGCAGAGCATTATGCTTATGGTGGGACTTAGGCATGTTGATATTAGGAAAGATAATGCGGCGCCATATTCTTTCTAATTCCTTATTTGAATAATAGGCGGTCCAAGAGGATACCATCTTTTCCCCAAATCTTTCCCGAACTGCATGTTCCGCTAACCCCTCCATAATAATGGTGTCTAACAAGGTAAAATCTTTTTCATCCTTTTTATATTTTTCTAACCGGCAAATATGATGGTATTCATGGGTTAGCAAGGCTTTGATTTCTTCTTCAGTGTTATGTTCTGAAATAAATAAAAATAATTTATCTTTGAAAGACAATCCTGATTTTCCATTAGATTCAACTTGTATTCTCTTCTCATGGCCGTTTGACGGCAAAATAAAGATAGGGACTTCAGGTCCTTTCCATTTCGCTCGAAGCTGCTTTTCTTCCTGTTCAACGATCTTCCATGCGTTGTTTCGCTGCAAGTTTTTTACGAACGCTGAATCGTTTTGAACCGGCTGGCGATACATCCCGTGAAGCGAAAAATAATCAAAAATTTCAAATGCTGAAATCCCATCAAAGTAATCCTTTATTTTTTCACATATTTCCAGAGGTCTATTATAGGAATTTAGCAGCCACTCGTCGGTTCGAATAACGCTCACATCTACACTCCTTCAATCGTGAATTCATCTAATAGAGTATGCTTTTTTTTTGCTAAAGGTTCCTATCCGGCAATCTGCAATTTTTGAAACCTCGGGGTACACACCCTTTCAGAAACGGACTAGATGAATACGATGGAATAAGGAATAAAAAGGAGGTGCTATGCTAATGTTTTTAGGACCGAGACGACCTATGGCTCCTTATTCACCTGGTCCAAGACGCCGGCCGGGACGGGGGCCGCAACAACCGCCAAAAGCAGGTTTGTTATCGCTGCTTCAAGACCAGGAAGGGAAGATGGATTTGGCAAAAGTGACCGCAACAGCCAAGCAGTTAAGCAGTATATATGGTCATGTCAGCCCGCTGATTTCTATGTTTACGAAGAGGTAATAACAGATAGTTAGCTGGTTGCTTGTAAGTGATGATAAAGAAAGAATAGATTTCTGGGAGTTCCTTATTTGTAAAAGCGGACAGATTAACCGGTTGTTTAGTGACTGATAGCAAGCCAGTAAATAGAATACAGAAAAGCAGCTGCAAGAACTGGATGGACATTATTTTTCTGTGTTTGTCCTTTTTTAAAATTGCGCGTACATGAAACAGGCTATTATACGGCCATAACTATCATACCCTTGTGTGAGTAACTAGTTAAGGATTAGCCTGTTCAAGAAAGTCCCCCCTTTATAAGGGCCTGTTCATTATGCAACTTTTGTTGCGGGACATATCTTATAGTAGGAGGGATATAAAGTGATTAACTGGAAATTAAGATTTAAGAATCCTGCTTGGGTCGTCAGTTTTTTTTCTCAAATTTTAATTCTTGCTCAATTAATTACAGGAGGATTAAATCAAATAGGTTTCATTCATTTCTCGTGGACGGATCAATTCAATATTTGGCTTCTAGCAGTAGTCAATGCTGTGCTCGTTATTCTTTCAATGTTAGGAATAGTGCAAGATCCTACAACTAAAGGCTATGCAGATAGTGAACGAGCTAAAAATTATACTAAGCCTATGTAATAAATGAATGGAGCTTTAAATGAATCAGCCTGGTAACATGCAAAATAGTCTTTGTATACATTTTAAGACGTGATCTAGTCCAATAGTGGACAGATCACGCCTTTTCATTTCAATTGGAATCAAATGATTCTATCTTCCAAAAAATTGATTAAACCATTCACTTGTTCTGCCGAGTGGATATTTTCTTCTGTAAGCCGCTTCCAGAGCGCTTGTATTGTCAATGACTCCGCTGCCGTAGTAGACGGCAGGGCGCGATCGTTCTGTTTGTTGTGTCGTTCGTGTCATAATGTTCATGACTTCTGTATTTCTTAGATTAGGATCAATCGAGCGGATGAGTCCAGCCAAGGCACTTACATGAGGGGCTGCCATTGAAGTGCCTGACAAGCTGGCATATTGTCCTTGAAAGAAGGTGCTTGCAATGTGCACACCAGGTGCTGCTATATCGATATAATCGCCATAATTCGAAAACGGTGCTCTCTGGCCTTCCCAATCTACAGCGGCGACACCGAGTACGCCGGGGTAGGCAGCTGGAAAGCTCGGCTGGCTGGAATTATCATTGCCAGCAGCAGAAACAACGACTACATCTTTTTTCATTGCATAGCGAATCGCTTCTTCCATCACAGCAGACGGTTGATAATTTCCAAGGCTTAAGTTAATCACATCTGCCCCATGATCGGCTGCCCAATGGATTCCTTTTGCTACATCAAAGGAACCGCCCGTTCCTTCGGAATTAAGCACTTTGACGGGAATGATCGGGTTGTACCAAGTAATACCGGCCACCCCTACACCATTATTCGGTACGGAAGCAATGATGCCAGCTACATGTGTACCGTGTCCGTTATCGTCTTGTGGCGGTTCTTTAGGAGAGAGCGCATTGTAGCCCCTCGTCAACCGGCGAGAAAGGTCAGGATGATTAAGGTCGACCCCGGTGTCTACCACAGCAATTTTTATTTTTTTTGAGCCGCGGGTCACGTTCCAGCCTACCTCAGTACGGATGGCGGGTAAATTCCATTGATAGTTCTGATAGTAAGTATCGTTTACTTCATTTTGCAAGTAAATGTAATGAGGCTCCGCGAATGTAATACGGTGGTTTTGCTTGAAATACTGAATTAACTCAGTTGTTGTTTTACTATAAGATTTGAAAATATAGGAAGAGTTGTGCTTTTCCTTAAGAACTCCGTCAATGTCCTTAGCTATTTTATCTAGACTAGTTCTGCTTGGGATTGTACTAAAGTCTACAACGACCTCGTTAGCATAATAGTGGCTCTTGTCTTGAGCGTTGTGATGAATCATCTGAATAGACGGATCATTGTTTAATCTCTTCTTTAAAACCTCATTTGCCTGAATCGTGTCCACCTTTTGAATGTGTGGACTCTTATGCTGCAGGTTTTGTACTTGTACTCTTCTTTCATCCATTCCCGTGCGAGAATAAATTTCCGGCTCTCTTGATGGTCTATCTAAATTTGCCATCATGACTGCGCCGATTCCCAAAAGGAAGATGGAAACGCCAATGATTGCTCTTCTTCGCATGTTTGCACCTCAAGTGATAGTTTTCATATCCGTTAGTATCTCCCTATTGAGTTTGTTTTATTTGTTTGTAGGATGAAAATCCAGTTTCGTGGTCTTTATAAAGAAGGGACGGAAACTTCTTGTTATAATGGAATAAGTGAATGGTCAGATAAGTAAAAAAGAAAGCCGTCTCGCTTTGCCAATAATAAATATAAATTTTTTCGGCTTTGTTTGTTTGGGAAAAAGAGAGGATTTTACTATTTACATAACAGTAAAGAAAAGAGATGTTGCACAAAGTGATTTTTCACACTTGCCATACATAAAACGAGTAGGAGATGGTCTAATGAATTTACAGCTGCAAGAAAAAAATGTTCTGATTACGGGAGGGTCTAAAGGGATTGGCAAGGCCATTGCTGAGGTTTTCCTTTCAGAAGGAGCAGATGTTTCAATCGCTGCCCGCGGCTTAGAGTCGTTAGAGAAAACAAAAGAGGAGCTCGGCGGCCGTGTCACTATTTTTCAGGCGGATGTATTGCAGGGCGATGAACGTGAAAAGCTTATTCGATCTTTTATTGAACAAAAAGGAAGAATAGATATTCTTATCAATAACGCTGGCGGCAGCCATGGCGGCAAGGCTATGGAAACAGAGATGAATTTATTTTATGAGGCGCTGGAGCTGAACTACTTTTCGGCTGTTCATTTAAGTAAGCTTGCTGCCGGTCATATGAGAGAAGAAAAAAGCGGTGCCATTATTAATATTACGTCCGTATACGGTAGAGAGAGCGGCGGCAAAGTCACTTATAATAATGCTAAATCGGCTTTGATTAGTTTTACAAAGGCTTTTGCTGATGAAGTGATCGCTGATGGGATTCGTGTAAATAGTGTGGCACCCGGGAGCATTTTACATGAAACAGGAAACTGGAAGCGGCGGCTTGAAGAGGATCCTGAGCGCATTCAAGAATTTGTGAAAAATGATATCCCGGCAGGGCGCTTTGGCACTCCAGAAGAAGTCGCAAATGTTGTGGCGTTTCTTGCTTCCGACAAAGCCTCCTGGATCGTAGGCGCCAGTATCAATGTAGACGGCGGACAATCCAAAATGAACTTTTAGAATTAGAGGGGCGGTCCCCCCAGTGCTTTAAAGCACTAGGGGACTAACCCTTCTTTTGCTTGCAATCAGAATAAGGAAGGAGTATATTGCTTAATGTATTTATATCTTGCAAATATAAATAGATAGGTGGCAAAAATAAGATGACTATTGTTAAACCATATAGAGTATTGCTGTATTACATGTATGTTCCTATTGAGAATCCCGAGGAGTTTGCTAAGCAGCATTTGAAATTTTGCCAGCAGCTCGGTCTTAAAGGACGAATTCTGGTGGCAGCCGAAGGAATTAATGGGACGGTTTCCGGTACAGTTGAGCAAACAGACCAGTATATGAAGGTAATGAAGGAAGACCCTCGTTTTGCCGAGATGGTGTTTAAAATCGATGAAGCAGAAGGCCATGCTTTTAAAAAAATGCATGTCCGTCCAAGAAAAGAAGTAGTGACGCTTCAGCTTGATGAGGACATTAATCCACGGGAAGTGACGGGTAATTATTTAAGCCCGAAAGAGTTTTTTGAAGCGATGCAAGAAGAAGATACAGTGGTTATTGATGCAAGAAATGATTATGAATATGATTTAGGACACTTTCGTGGAGCGCTGCGACCGGACATCGAGGCATTTCGTGAGCTTCCTGACTGGATTCGTGAACATAAAGAAGAGCTGGAAGGCAAAAAGATTTTAACTTACTGTACCGGAGGCATCCGCTGTGAAAAATTTTCCGGCTGGTTGAAGAGAGAAGGATTTGAAGATGTCAATCAGCTTCACGGCGGCATTGTGACCTATGGAAAAGATCCAGAAGTCCAAGGCAGACTCTGGGATGGCCAGTGTTACGTGTTTGATGACCGGATTGGTGTTCCGATTAACCGCGTAGAGCATGTGGTTGTAGGACGAGATTACTTTACTGATGAACCTTGTGAACGTTACGTAAACTGTGCAAATCCTGAATGTGATAAGCGGATTTTCTGTTCGGAAGAAAATGAACACAAGTATTTGCGTGGCTGTACACATGAATGCAGAATACATCCAGACAATCTCTATGTAAAAGAACATGGGCTCACGGAAGAAGACGTAAAGAATCGATTAAAACAAATTAATGAAGAGCTGTAGCCGAATAAAATGAATTCTATTTCAACCAGTTTGAAAGGGAGCACTTAATCAAGTGCTCCCTTGTTTGGTTTAAGGAAAGGCATTTAGTGAATAAGGAGGGCGATTTTGGGCAGGATAATGAACAGATTAGGCATAGGAGGGCTCTTATGAGTACACGATATCGCTGTCCAAATTGCAAGACAAACCGATCCCGATTTAATATTGTTGAACAGGTGGCTCATGCAGTGAAACTAGATCCACAAACAGGAGAAGTCCTTGAACGGTTCGAAGGCTCAAGTGATCCTGGTCCTTTCCATGCAGCTTACAATGGTCCAGAGCGGAGAGTGCAATGCGCGGCTTGCAACTTAATTGAAGATGAAATGATGTTTATTAAATTCGGTGAAAAATAGCAAATGTGTCTTTTATACGGTCACGCGACATGATAGAAAGCTAGTTCATTAAAGCAGCTTAAATGAACTAGCTTTTTTACGTTGGCGATCTTTTGCAAACAATAGGACAGATGCTGCAATGTTTTCCTTTAGAACCAGCCAAATAAGAGAGGCAGCAAGTTTTACGTTTTTGAATGAGCTTTCCATCTTTTTCAATTAGCTCTTTTTGATCCTCGTATCTAAAAAATGGGTTTTGATGATAGGAGCCAAACAAAGAGCTTGTTCCTTCTTTAACAATATAGTGAAAATCCTCCGTAATCAGATCATGATGAGTGCTTCGTTCAGGGTCATCCAATAAATTTTGATACATCCAGCGAATGTACGTATAGAGATTCTCCCACATGATTAATTTCGAAAGTTTGCTATGCTTTTTTAAGTGGGTAAACAATACGTCGACATGACCGCTAAACACTTGTTGAACGATTTCTTCTCTCCATTTAGAACGGTTTAGACTACTCGCTTTTTCAACAGATAAATCATTAAATCGAAAGGAAGGCAGCCACAATGTATCCGCTTCATTCAATGTTTCAATACATACATTTTTAAAGGAAAAGTCGAGCTTCTTATTGAGTGAACTCATGGAATAAAGAGCGATGAGTACGGCAAAACTGTAGCGCTTAATAAAAAGAGAGGCAGCTACTGTCGTGTTAGCTGCTTCAATTTTTTCTTTTACCTGGATTAAATAAGCATATAGCCGTTGATCTTCAAGCAAATCGGCTGTTTGGATCGATAAAGAGGAAGAAGCGGCCTGCTTCGTGAATCGATATCTTTCTTCTAAAGCAGCCATTTCTTCATTCGTAAATGAATTCATGTTCTTTTTTCACCTCATTTGTAACGTATCTCCCTTTTCCGTGAGGAATGCACATGGGGGTTCCAAAAAGCGGATCAACTGTTACGTCACAATTCATGTTGAAGACGGCTTTGACTAACTCAGGACTCATCACGTGTTCAGGCTTTCCATGGGCATAGACTTTCTTGTCCTTTACAGCAATAAGATGATGAGCGTAACGGCAAGCCAAATTTAAGTCATGGAGGACCATCACAATCGTTCGGCCTTCTTGTTCATTGAGCTCAAATAAAAGATCTAAAATTTCAATTTGATGCGTCATATCTAAATAAGTAGTCGGTTCATCCAGTAAAATAATATCGGTATCCTGTGCTAATGTCATCGCAATCCAAGCCCGTTGTCTCTGGCCGCCCGATAATGAATCTACTAACCGATCGACTAAGTCTTCCATGCCAGTCGCCCGGAGTGCATGATGGATGACTCTCTTATCTTCTTCGGACCATTGCCGGTACCACTTTTGATAAGGATAGCGTCCTTGTTTAACGAGCTGTAAAACCGTCAAGCCTTCAGGTGCAATAGGACCTTGAGGCAGGATGGCCAGCCGCTTGGCCACTTCTTTCGTAGGGAGACTTGAAACCGTTTCGCCATCAATTAAAATAGAGCCGGATTTTGGTTTTAACAAGCGAGCTAATGAACGAAGGAGCGTAGACTTTCCGCAACCGTTGCTGCCAATAAAAACTGTAATTTCTCCTTTAGGAATGTGTAAATCCAATTCATCGATAATAATCGTGTCTCCATAGGATAGTGTTAGCGACTTAGTTTCTAATGCTGGCATTTACTCTCCACTCCTTTGTTAAGCATTCCGCTGTCTGTATAAAAGATAAATAAAATAGGGGGCTCCAAGGGCGGCTGTAAAAACGCCTGCCGGAACTTCAACCGGAAGGAAAAAGGTTCGCCCGATGGAATCGGCTGTTACCACTAAAATGGCGCCAATAATAGCAGATAGCGGAAGCAGCGCCCCAAATGAGGAGCCGACAAGCCGTCTGGCAATATGCGGGGCCATTAATCCAACAAATCCAATACCGCCTCCAAATGCGACCGCGCTCCCTGTTAAAGCTGAACTGATCAGCAATAAAAGAAAACGCTGCTTCTGCACAGGGGATCCGACTCCTGTGGCAATTCCTTCTCCAAGCTCTTGAATATTAATATGTCGGATCATCACAAGCACAACGATGAGAAGGGTAACTGTAATAGGTGCTAGAGTCCAAACGTTTTTCCAGCTCGATCCATAAACAGAACCAGTAATCCAAACATTTGCCTGACTGGCTTGATGAATAGGACCTAAAATCATGAATAATGTTGTCAACGATTTCATCAGCGCCCACATGCCGACTCCTATTAATACAAGCCGGATAGGGGATAATCCATCTTTCCAAGCCAGTAAATAGAGCAGTAGGGTGACAATAGAGGCTCCGATAAAAGCACTTAACGGCAGCCAATGAATACTGACGGTGAGGGCATTGCTCCGATCAGTGAAAACGACTAAAAACAACACAACCGCTACAGACGCGCCGCCAGTGACTCCAATAATATCGGGGGAGGCTAAGGGATTGCGCACGACCGCTTGTAAAATGGTTCCTGCTGCAGCAAGGCTCATGCCTACCAGAAGGGCGATGAGAATCCTTGGCATGCGAAACGAGTTGACAATCAGTTGTTCAAATGCGTCTCCCTGCCCTAACAGGATCGTTAAAACGCGCCACGGGTAGAGAAACTGCTCTCCCATTCCCGTCCCTATAAGAAATACAGACAGAAGCAAGAAAATAAAAGCAGCATTGATCCAAATAGCTTTTCGGTCAAGTAAAAACGAGACCGTTCCTTTGCCGAGACGCAGTGATAGATATTTCTTCATGAGGCATAGCCTCCTTTACGTGCAATGTAAATAAAAAAGGGAGTGCCAATAAAAGCAGTCATGACCCCGACTGGCACTTCCTCCGGCATGATGATATAGCGGGCGCCAATGTCGGCCAATAGTAGTAAAATGCCCCCTAGTACACTGCAGTAAGGCAATACCCAGCGATAGTCATTCCCCACTAAAGATCGAACGATATGAGGAACGATAATACCGATGAATCCGATTGGACCAGCGACAGCGACAGAGCCGCCGGCAAGCAGGACAAAGGAGACGGCAATCATTAATTTAACGACGCCTGTCTGCTGACCAAGCCCTTTTGCGATATCTTCACCCATTGTTAAGATGTTGATTTTTTGTGCTAATAAGAAAGCGATAATAGTGGCTATTACAAGATAAGGAAGAACAGAAAGAAGAATCTCCAGCTTCCTTCCTTGAACGGATCCGGCAAGCCAAAATAAAGCTTGCTCAAGCGCCGATTCATCCATGACTAATAACCCTTGGGTTAAAGATGAAAAGAGAGCAGCAATGGCTGCACCGGCAAGTGTTAACCGTAGCGGAGTGAGGCCTCCGCCGCCTGTTCCGCTAAAAAAATAAACGATAAAAGCAGCTGTTGCAGCTCCTGCAAAGGCGATCCACGTGAAAGCGTGCAAGGAGTTAACAGAAAACACCATCATCGCGACGACAATAAAAAAGCCTGCGCCTGCATTAATGCCGATAATATCAGGAGAAGCAAGCGGGTTTTTCATCAAGGCTTGCATGAGTGCACCTGCTATAGCTAAGCTGCTTCCGGTTGCCGCAGCAATTAAGGCGCGGGGAAGACGCACGTCTTGAATAATAATATGTTCGTTAGAACCGTCGAAATGCTGAAAGGCTTGAATAGCCATTTTTATAGTTGTATCGGTATAACCAAGAGTAATACTCAGCACGGTACAAATGAGTAAAATAACTCCGCTAATCATTAGTCCGAAGGCTTTTCCTTTCGTATGTTTAAGCAACATCTATGTCTCTCTCCCAATATTCCTATTTTCTTCTAAGTGTAAAAGATGAAAAAAGCACTGTCAATGATTATGATAATCATTTTCATTTGCGTATTGACAAGTGTCTTTTTATCCAATAATATCTAACTGTAAATGAAAATCATTTTCAAGTAGAGGAGAAGAATACATATGGGGACATACTTTAAGCGAAAGAGCTTTTCAACGCTATTGGCAGCTTTCCTGTTAGTTATTGTCTTTGCACTAGCTGGATGCGGCCAGGAAGAAAAGCAAACGTCTCAGAAAAATAAGGCTTCTAATGAGACGGATACAACCGAAAGCAAGCCTTACATGGTAGAACATGCAATGGGGAAAACGGAAATTAAAGGAGACCCGGAGCGCGTCGTTATTCTAACAAATGAAGGAACAGAAGCCCTTCTAGCATTAGGTGTGACACCGGTAGGCGCTGTACAGTCTTGGACGGGAGATCCTTGGTATAACCATATTAAAGATAAAATGAAGGGCGTTAAAAGCGTCGGAAATGAAGGCGAGCCAAGTGTAGAAACGATTGCTTCCTTAAAGCCGGACTTAATTATCGGAAATAAAATGCGACACGAAAAAATCTATGAACAGTTAAGTGCTATCGCTCCAACTGTATTTGCGGAAACATTGCGCGGTGATTGGAAAGAAAACTTTGAGCTTTATGCCAAAGCTGTAAACAAAGAAAAAGAAGGGAACAAAGTAATCGCTGATTTTGATAAGCGCGTGGAAGAGTTAAAAGGCAAGCTAGGCGATAAATTAAATGAAAAAGTATCCATCGTTCGTTTCATGCCTGGAGAGGTACGGATTTATCATAAGGACACGTTCTCTGGCGTGATCCTCGATCAATTAGGCTTTGCACGTCCAGAGGGACAAGATCAACCAGACTTTGCTGAGAAAAATGTAACAAAAGAGCGTATTCCAGCGATGGATGGTGATGTTCTTTTCTACTTCACTTACGATCCAGCAGAAACTAAAGGAGAAGGACCGAAGTTAGAGGACGAGTGGATTAATGATCCGCTATTTAAGAATCTGAATGTCGTGAAAAACAACAATATTCATAAAGTAGATGATGCCATTTGGAACACGGCTGGCGGCGTATTAGCAGCTAACCTATTCTTAAATGATATTGAGAAATACTTTTTAACAGAAAAATAAAAAAGTAGAAGAGACCCCAAGGTTGAGACTTTGGGGTTTTTATATTGTCAATTTTTTAATCACTTCTAATTTATTAGCGCTTATCATTAGAAGAAAAATATATAGACCAAGCAGAAAAGGGAAATATTCCATATAACAAAGGATAAAAACGACATTGACAACGTAATTGACAATGATTATCATTAATAATCATTAGTAGAATATAAAATTAAGAGGTTAGGGGTTTCAACAATGAATCAAGTGATCCGAAACGTAGGGTTTTTGTTATTATCAAGCAGTCTTTTAGTTGGATGCGGAAATACTGCATCAAAGGATACAGAAAGCAAAGAAACGGCGCAAAGCTCAGAGACAGAGCAGGCAAACAAATTAGATAAAGAGGTTAAAGCGTACAAAGATTTCGCTTCAGAACAGCTCGATCAGTTTGTCATTAAGACAGAAGCATTTGTAGGGGCAGTGAAAGCAGGAGATGTCGAAAAAGCAAAAGAGCTTTATGCACCTGCCCGGATGTACTTCGAACGTTCTGAACCAATTGCAGAGAGCTTTGGAGACCTTGATCCGCGTATTGACGCTCGTTTAGCAGACGTCAAAGAAGAAGGACAAGGAGAGGAAGAGTGGTCTGGCTATCATAAACTTGAAAAAGGCCTATGGGTTGATGGTACGACAAAAGGTTATGAGGCAGTTGCTGACCAACTCTTGAAAGATGTAAAGGAGTTGCGGGCCAAAGTTGAAACGGTCGAAGTAACACCAGATTTAATGATTACAGGGGCAGTTGATTTATTAAACGAAGTCTCTACATCAAAGATTACAGGGGAAGAGGAAATTTATTCCCACACAGACTTGTACGACTTTAAAGCGAACGTTGAAGGCGCAGAGAAAATTTTCGAGATTTTCAAGCCGGCATTACAAGAGAAAGATGCTGAGCTTGCTAAAACATTAGAAGAAAACTTTGGAACATTAAATGGATTGCTAGCTAAGTACGAAGATGGAAAAGGCGGTTATGTGTCTTACGAAACATTAACGAAAGAAGATACGAAAGCATTATCAGAAGCTGTTGATCATTTAGGGGAACCTTTAAGCCAAATGGCAATCGTTGTGGAGTGAGAATAAATGAGCAATCAAGAGGAAAAATCCATCTTACAAAAAGAAGTTTCTCGGCGTGATGTATTAAAGTTCGCAGGAATCGGAGGAGCCGGGGTCATTCTAGGTGCTTCCGGCTTAACCGGTGCGTTAACAGCTTTCGGAGCGAACCCGTTTATCGATGATGATCAAACAGCAGTGAATAAAGTTAAGTTTTACGGTAAGCATCAATCAGGGATTTTAACGAAGAACCCCGAGCACGTGTATTTTGTTGCGTTAAATTGTATAGCGAAATCTAAAAAAGAGTTAAAAGAACTGTTTCAACTGTGGACAAATTACAGTGCTCAATTAATGAATGGTCAATTAGTCGAGCCTTACACAGCAAATAAGCTGCTTCCTACAGCGGATACAGGCGAGGCTGAAGGGCTAGATGCTTCCCATTTGACACTAACATTTGGAGTGGGACCAAGTTTATTTGAGAAAAAAGAGCTTGGATTACAGCATATGAAGCCGAAAGAGCTGACTGATCTTCCTCATTTTCCAAAAGATCAATTAGATCCTAATTATGTCGGTGGCGATATTTGTATTCAAGCCTGTGCGGATGATCCACAAGTTGCTTTCCATGCAGTGCGTAATTTAGTGCGTGCAGCAAGAGGAAAGGTAACGATGAGCTGGTCGCAGACGGGTTTTAATTCTTATGAGGTAAAAAATAAGAAAAAGCTAACACCGCGCAACTTATTTGCTTTTAAAGATGGCACAGGAAATCCAAATGTAGATAACGAGAAAGAAATGAATGAGGTTGTTTGGGTACAACCTGGCGAATCTAAAAGCTGGTTAACAGACGGTACGTATTTGGTAGCAAGACGAATTCAAATGCATTTGGAAACATGGGACCGTACAGCGTTATCGGCACAAGAGGCAACGTTTGGCCGGCACCGTGACACTGGTGCCCCTCTTGGAAAAACGGGCGAATTCGACGACGTTGGGCTCGACCGAAAAGAAAATGACCAACCAGTGATACCTGTTAATTCCCATCTCCATTTAGCAAGACAAGTGAAGGATCGTATATTGCGGCGTTCATTTTCTTACTCAGACGGCATTAATCCGACTACTGGAGCGTTCGACGCAGGATTGCTATTTATCTCGTTCCAAAAGCACCCGAAACAATTCATTAATATTCAAAATAGCTTCGGGAGAGTGGATAAATTAAACGAATATATCACGCATCGTGGCAGTGCGTTATTCGCCTGCTTTCCAGGTGTGAAAAAAGGCAGCTACCTTGGAGCGGAGTTGTTTGGGTAAGGAGAGGATTAGATGAAAAAGCTTATCATTCTCTTTGGCTTACTGTTGTATGTGTTATCTCCTATGCAACCCGTACAGGCTGAGGAAGACTATGGTAATTTATTCATTTCAGTTGGCGACGCGATGATGAAGACAAAAGCGGACGACTGGAAAGCGGTAGAAACACTAGTTGCTCAACTAAATGAAGATTGGAAGCAAGTGGATCAAGCGAAGAGTAAAGAAGCAAAGAAAGTAGATAAAACACTTTTAGAAGTAAATAAAGCATTAGACAAGCAGGAGAAAGAGCCGATGCTTACGGCTCTCTCTAATCTGTCACATGCACTTGTTAGTTTTGAGAAAGAGCAGAATCCAGTTGATGAAGAAGAGCAGCGACTTCAAGTCAAGTCGGCCTTTACACCCGTTTTAGCTGATTTAAAAACAGCCATTGAAAACAAAGACGCGAAATCAGCTTATACTCAATATCAAAAATTTTTAACGACGTGGAACCGGAATGAAAGCATCGTGCGGGAACAAAGCATTGGGTACTATGGGAAAATCGAGACGCAAATGGGCTTTCTTCGCATTGCACTATTACAAGAAGAGAAAGATTTTGATCAAATCCAGGGCATCTATAACGAGCTAGCTGGCGCTGTGAACGGTTTTGTTTCCGGTAAGGAAATAAAAGCAAGCAACGACCATTACTCTTTGCAAACATTAATTGATTTGTTAGGAAAAGCGAACGAATCGATTGATAACAATGAGCCTAAAAAAGCAGTTCCTTTCTTGCAAGAATTTTTAACTGTTTGGCCGTCTGTTGAGGGAGACGTACGGACACGAAATGGCGGTTTGTATACGAAACTAGAGAGTGGCATTCCTGTTATTGCAGGAAAACTTTCTTCAGGCACTGACGTAAAAGAGCAGCAAAAGAAGATAAATGAATATAGGCAATCCCTTGAGTTGCTGCAAGCAAAAAAGAGTTATACGATGTGGGATGCAGCCCTAATTATGCTTCGTGAAGGCTTAGAAGCGCTGTTGATCGTAGCGGCCTTAATTGCCTTCTTGCGAAAAGCAAACGCCTCCCAGCATCAAAAATGGATTTGGTTCGGTGCTCTAGCAGGAATTCTGATGAGTATCGTGGCAGCGATCTTTATTAACATGGCCTTTTCAGCTGCAACGGCAGGAGCGAACCGTGAAGCGATTGAGGGTGTAACGGGAATCATAGCTGTTGTTATGATGATTGGCGTAGGTGTCTGGCTGCATCAGAAATCGAACATGAAATCATGGAACCGTTACATTCAAAAACAAATGGGAACGGCTCTTTCAACCGGCAGTATCGTCTCTATGGCGTTTGTCAGCTTTTTATCGATTTTTAGAGAAGGAGCAGAAACGATCATTTTCTATATGGGAATGGCTCCGTCGATTAGTACAGGTAAATTGATTGCTGGTATTATCCTGGCCCTCGTTATTTTAACGGTGTTTGCATTTTTATTTATCCGATATAGTGCAAAAATCTCGGTTGGGCCTTTCTTTAAAATTGCGACTATGTTAATTTATTTCTTAGCGTTTAAAATACTCGGTGTAAGTATTCATGCACTGCAATTGACTGACCACATTAGTACGACACAAATTCACAGCTTGCCAATTATTAGCTGGATCGGCTTTTATCCGACTTGGGAAACAATGATTCCCCAAGCCCTGCTCTTAGCCATTATTTTATTAACTGCTATGTGGATTAGAAACAGAGAGAATAAGCAGTAATGAAAACCGCAAATCCCTTTTATCGGGCTTTGCGGTTTTTATTGTTTTACCCGTATATCCATCAATTCTTTGTAAAAAAGCTAGATGATTTTGACTAGACATAAGCTAGTTCTTATTGTCTAATATAGAGTATAAAGAGGTTAAAGTAATGGAAAAACATTCCATTGTTTAAATGAGTCAAATAAAGGGTAGAAGTAGGGGATGGGCAGAAAACAATGCTGCTAGGGGTTAAAGGGATAACAGGGAAAGTGGGAGATCATGGATGACGAGGAACTATAAAATAAAACGTTGGACATCGTATTGTCCGTGCGTCGGGCGGTTTGTTAATCAAGAATTATCGTACACTGGTCAGGTCTCAGAGAAAAAGGATGTTGTCGCAACATGCACAGGCATTGAAGACCAATGCTCTTCTTGTTTGCTTCTGGTAGGTTCTCAAATTTATAAATAAAATGTTTTAAGATAGAACGAAACGACCGATCGCCCAAGTTAGATGGAGCGATTTTTTTGTGTATAAGTACAAGATAAACGAATAGATCTCTTTTGTAGGAATAAGTCTGTTTGCTCGTTATAATAAAAGAAAGCTCCTATATGGATGAGAAAGGGAGGAATTCGATTGGAATTTATGTTTGATCATGTCGTTCATTTTGTGGAAGACCCGGAAAAAGCCATAGCTTTTTTAAAAGAAAAAGGGATTGCTGCGGTTGAAGGTGGTGTCCATGAAAATCGGGGAACCTATAATGCAGTCAGTTATTTTGATTTAAGTTACATTGAACTATTAAGTACATATGACAAAGAGTTAGTAAAGCAGACACAGCATCCTAGACATAGCTTTCTAGAAACCGTCGCCGAAGAGCAATTTACTGAAGGGTTTTCACGTGTCGCGATTAGAACGACTGATATAGAAGGAGCGGCGCGTCACTTTCGTGAGAAGGGGTTAATGGTCAACGGTCCTGAATCTTTTAGCCGCAAGCGACCGGACGGCAGTTTGGTTGAGTGGCAGCTTCTTTATATAGGGCAGCTGAATGGCGAGCTGGAACTCCCTTTTATTATTCAATGGAAAGAGAAGGATGAGGAGAGAAGGCAGGAATTAACCGGGAGCAAGGTTATTCAGCCTCATCCTTCGAAAGCTGTCTTTTCCCATGTCACATTTGCGGTGCGTGATTTAGAGAAAACTGTTCGCCAATGGTCTGAGTGGTTTGATCTGGAGGCTGGAGAGAAGTTTTTCGATGAAACGCTTCAGGCACAATGCCAAGCTCTAGAGCTGAAAGGCGGCCGGTTTGTTTTTAGCAGCCCGGTGGGGGATGGAATCGTTGCAAGCGTTCTTCGGCAAAGAGGAGAAAGGCCATTTCAAGTGAGTCTTTCTAGTCCGGTAAACAGCAGCTCATTTGAACTATTTGGCGGGATGTATGAGATCAAAAAAGCTCATTAAGAAGGCTTTATATGCTTACAAAGGGTACTGAGAGTTAAACTCTCAGTGCTTTTTTGATTCTAAGGGAGAACCGTTTTAGTAGAAGGCTATCAGGGTAACATAAGGCTTAAGCAGTTTTTCAGCAGGATTGTTGTCGTGAATCAAGATTTTTTTGTCAAAAGATACATACATCATTTTCGAGGAGCTGATCTTTGTGGCATCTGGCCGTTCAATCCCTAAGGAGAAAGGGCTCGACCATACACTTGCCTTATTAAAAGAAGGATATAACTTTATACCGGAAAGACGCAGCGAGTTGCAGTCAGATATTTTTCAAACACGCATTCTCGGACAGAAGGCTATTTGTATAGCTGGTGAAGAAGCAGCGTCTGTTTTTTATGATGAGAACCTATTTACCCGTAAAGGAGCAGCGCCGAAGAGGGTGCAAAAAACATTGTTTGGAGAAAACGCCATCCAAACGTTAGATGGAGAAGAGCATAAGCAGCGTAAGCGGATGTTTCTATCCATGATGACGCCAGGCCGTCTAGATGAACTTGCGAAAATTACCCGGGAGCAGTGGCGGGCGAAGATCCCTGAGTGGGAACAGAGAGACGAAATAGTCTTATTTCATGAAGCAGAGGAAATCATGTGCCGGATTGCTTGCCAATGGGCGGGCGTACCGATTACAGAAGTGGAAGTAAAACAACGAGCAATTGATTTTGGAACGATGATCGATACATTCGCTTCTGTTGGAGAAAGATACCGTGAAGGAAAGAAGGCGCGGTCCCGATCGGAAGAATGGATTGAAAAAATCATTAAGCAGATCCGTGCGAAAAAGCTGCACCCTTTGGAAAATACAGCTGCTTATATTATTGCCCGGCATCGAGATTTAAAGGGGAAGCTGCTCGATGATCGAATGGCGGCGATTGAATTGATTAATATATTAAGACCCATTGTCGCGATCGGTCGTTTTGTCACTTTCGGGGCGCTCGCTTTGCATGATTATCCGGAAGAACGGGAGAAAGTAAAAGATGATCAAGGTGGCTACAGCCAGCTGTTTGTTCAGGAAGTTCGTCGTTTTTATCCGTTCGGACCTTTTACAGGAGCGAGAGTGAGAGAGGACTTTACATGGAGAGATTACGAATTTAAAAAAGGAACCTTAGTGCTGCTTGATATTTATGGCACAAATCACCATCCTGACCTTTGGGAACATCCTGAAGAGTTTAGACCGGAACGATTTAAAGATTGGAAAGAGAGCCCATTTTCCTTTATTCCCCAAGGTGGGGGAGACCATTATATGGGACATCGCTGTGCAGGCGAGTGGGTGACGGTTTTAGTTATGAAGGAGAGTCTAAAGTTTTTGTCGAAGGAGATTACTTATGATGTGCCCACTCAGGATTTAACGTATGAGATGGGGAGAATTCCAGCTCTCCCCAACAGTCGATTTGTCATTAAAAATATTCATCAGTCCTAACTAAAAAGGATCCCTTTCTTGAAAAGGGATCCTCTTTATGATTAATAAACTTTGTCACCATTAAAGATAGAATTTTTCACGACTACATAATCGACGTTACGGATGGCATCTAATTTCGTTCCTCCTGCGTAGGAGATAGAAGATTGAAGGTCTTGCTCCATCTCAGTCAACGTATCTTGTAAAGGCCCTTTATATTCTACGAACATTTTTTTGCCTTCTACATTTTTCTTTTCACCTTTTTGGAATTCTGACGCTGAACCAAAGTACTCTTTATAAATCTTGCCGTCTTTCTCAAAAAGCTCTCCCGGAGATTCCTCGTGGCCGGCAAACAATGAACCAATCATCACCATAGATGCACCAAATCGAATTGATTTAGCGATATCGCCGTGGGTGCGAATTCCGCCATCAGCAATAATCGGCTTGCTTGCAGCCTTTGCACACCAGCGCAATGCTGCCAATTGCCAACCACCTGTTCCAAATCCAGTTTTAATTTTTGTGATACATACTTTTCCTGGCCCAATACCTACTTTTGTTGCATCTGCTCCAGCATTCTCCAGCTCTCTTACAGCTTCCGGAGTGCCAACATTTCCTGCAATGACAAAACTATTAGGCAAGTGCTTTTTAATGTGCTGGATCATGTTTATCACAGCATTTGAATGGCCGTGAGCAATATCAATTGTAATATATTCTGGAGAAAGCTGCTCTTCTGCCAATTGTTGAACAAAGCTGTACTCTTCTTCTTTAACACCCACACTAATGGAGGCGAATAAGCCGCGTGCATGCATGTCTTTAATAAAATCTGTACGCTCTTCAGGCTTGAAGCGATGCATAATATAAAAGTAACCGTTTTCGGCTAAGTAAATAGCAATCTTTTCATCTATAATTGTCTGCATATTAGCCGGCACAACAGGCAGTCTAAATGTACGTCCTCCTAGAGTGACAGTTGTATCGCATTCTGAACGGCTGTTTACTACACATTTTGCGGGAATCAATTGTATATCTTCGTAATCAAATACATTTTCCATAGTTAACACTCCTAAAAACGAATATTAGTGTTTTTGGACATAAAAAATGTTCGTCCAATGGGTAATTTACATTATTTTTGATCAGATGTCAAAGCTTTTTACGTTGAAGATATATAAATACGGTGGAATGAAAGGAAATGGAACGTTTAAAGAGAGGAGCGAAGGGAAGAGAAAATGGGGGAAAGGCAGGGGAAACATATGCCGAAAGTAAAGAAGCAAAAAAACTTTGTGGAATTGAAGATTGGAAAATACGGACTGTTTTTTAATAAGCATTATCATTTTATTTCCATAATGAATGAGATCATGCTCGGTATTTGGTTCCTAGCAGGCAGTATTCTCTTTCTTTGGGAAACAACGAAATTAGCAGGTACCATCTTATTTATCATCGGCAGTGCACAATTACTCATTCGGCCGATTCTCAAGATAATCCATGGGGTCACATTAAAGAAGGATCAACCATTATCCAGGGAAAAGGCATAAAAATTATGATCTATAGGTCATTTAAAAAAGCAAGGCAGCTTGTCTGATGAGATGCAAGCTGCCTGAAAAAGCTTTGCTTATTTTTTCTCTGCTTCCTTAATAGCTGTTTGTGCCAGTTTAGAGATCGTCATATCGTCCATCGGCGGGTTATGAAGCCCAGCTCTGACATCACGATAATAACGTTGAAGAGGATTAGCCATTTGTAAACTTTTAGCTCCGACTAGCCTCATAGCCAAATCAACGATTTTAATAGCTGAATTGGTGACAATATGTTTTGCGGCCGCTAATTCATTTGTGATGTATGGCCGGCGTTCAACATTATCATAAGCTTCGGCTACACTGTAAAGGAAATGACGGGCTTTCATTAATTCCAAGTCAATACGGCCAATTAAACTTTGTACGTTTGGCAGTTGGCTAATAGAGCCGCTAATGCTATTGGGGGAATGTTCCACAGCAAACTTTACGGCATAGTCACGAGCTGATTGGGCAATACCTAAATAGCAGGATGGAATATGTAAAATCCACCCATTCACTTTATCACCTCTTGGCCCGTGGTTTAATTCTACAAAATCTTCTTCGGCTACTTCCACATGATCAAGTACGAGATCATGACTTTCTGTTCCTCTCATAGCGATTACGTCCCAAGTCTCCTCGATGGATAACCCTTTAGAATTTCTATCAATTAAGAAAAAGCCAATCCCTTGTTTTTCTTCCACCCATGCAGAAACGAGAAAGTGAGTTAAGACAGGTGACATCGTCGTAAAGTTCTTTTGTCCAGAAATCACCCATTTATCTCCTTTTTTCACAGCGCAGGTTCCAGGACGGCCGCCGCGGGTTGGACTGCCCGTTTGAGCTTCACTGACAGCTCTGTTCACTAAAGCGCCATTTAGGACTTCTTTTGCAAAAGACTGCAGCTTCTCTTCCTTCCAGAGCTTTTTCTCATACAGCTCACCGACGACCCCCTGATGCCAGCCGATTGCTAATCCTGTTACACTGTCCATGCTAGCGATCGTTTCTTGGAAAAGAACCATGTCGGATACCGTAATGCCGCTACCGCCATATTCGGTCGGTAAAGTCAGCCTCGTGTAACCCATCTCAATCAGCTTCTTAATATTCTCTTTTGGAAAAGATGAGTCTTTGTCATTTTTCTCTGAGTCTTTCTTGAAATCTTCTTCATGTTTGGCTAGCTTTTCTAGCCATTCTTTTTGCATACTTGTTTTAATAAATAAATCTTTGGACACCTTCTACACTTCCTTAATAAAATCAGTTAGCTTCAGTTACTTTCCATTCAATCCATAGTTGTTCTATTAGTCAAGTACTTAAATACCAAATGCTTCTATATTTTCTATTATAGAGTTAAAAAACCCACTTTACAACTAGGAATTATTATGTTAATGTTTGGGTATATTTATTGGCCGATAGAGAGGGAGCTAGATTGATTGAATTAACGAACATTACAAAGAGTTTTAAAAAGAATGAGGTTTTAAAAGGGATTGATCTGCAAGTGAAAAAAGGGGAAGTACTCGTGATCGTTGGTCCCAGCGGATCAGGAAAAACGACACTGCTCCGCTGTATTAATTATTTGGAAAGACCCGATGAAGGAACGATTTCTGTTGAAGGGTTTTCAATTGAAGGAAAAAATGCTTCACGAAAAGACATTTTGGCGCTAAGACGCAAGACGGCCATGGTTTTTCAGCACTATAATTTATTCAAAAATAAAACTGTTCTGGAAAATGTAATGGAGGGCCTAATTGTTGCTCAAAAAATGAAAGCAGCAGAAGCTCGTGCTCTTAGTGTAGACCTGCTTCAAAAAGTAGGCTTGAGCGAGAAAATTAACGATTATCCTGCCCAGCTTTCTGGAGGTCAACAGCAGCGTGTTGGCATTGCCCGGGCGCTTGCCCTAAATCCTTCCGTTATCTTGTTTGATGAACCAACATCTGCCCTTGACCCGGAGATGGTCGGTGAAGTGCTGGCTATTATGAAAAAGATTGCCAGAGAGGGAATGACGATGGTGGTTGTCACTCATGAAATTGATTTTGCCAGAGAAGTAGCTGATCGTGTTGTCTTTATGGCTGACGGGGTCATTGTAGAACAAGGCACACCTGATGAGGTATTAGCTCATCCAAAGCATGAGCGGACAAAACAATTTTTAAAAAGGCTTGTTAGAGAGCCTGAATATGAAATTTAATAGGGGGATACATAGCAATGAAACGCATTTGGCTTACTGTTTTTCTAACAATGGTTTCTATTTTCTTGATTGCGGGCTGCTCTAACAGCGAAGACGCAAAAACAAAAGATGGAAAACAAATTATTAAAGTAGCATTAAGTGATGAAGTGAATCCGCCGTTTTTATATACGGATGATCAAAATAATCCAATCGGCTATGATATGGACTATTTAGCAGAGGTTGAGAAAAAGCTTCCGGAATATAAATTTGAATACACATTCGGCGAGGAAGAATCTAATTTAGTCGGTGTTGACACAGGAAAATTTGATTTCGCCATTAACTGGTTTTTCAAAAACCCAGAAAGAGAGCAGAAATTTTTGTATCCACAGAATGAGTATGGCTACTCTCTTACAACACTCATTACAAAGAAAGATAGAAATGACATTAAGACATTAGATGACATGGTTGGCAAAAAACTGGCTCCGATGTCTCCAAGCGGGGGCTTGCGTTCCATCTTAAATGGTTACAATAAAAGCCATCCAGATCGCCAAATTACAATCGAAAGTATCGACCATCCTTCAAACGCGGATAACTTAAAGCGTGTGGCAGCTGGAAAAGCTGATGCTGTGTTTTTGAACAAAACAACGTTCGATGCTGTGCAGAAAGATCTTAATTTAGACTTAAAAGTCGCAGGCGTCATCTCAAAAGAGCCAATTTATGTCGTGTTTGATTCAGAACATAAAGAGCTGGCTGAGAAAATGGATAAAGTGACAACAGAATTGATCGAAGAGGGTACCCTTCCGAAGCTGGCTGAAAAATGGTTTGGTATCGATATTTTCCAAGATCTTGAGTACATTAACGAAAAAGGATTCGATTATAAGAAATAATGATGGCTGGGTTGGGTGATCTGCACTTAACCTAGCAAATTTTGACTTTAGGTTTTATTTTAATTGATCTGTTTAGGTGGAGAGAAGGATGAGTACAAGCTTGCAAGAGTGGATCGATTTGTTTACTAAAGTATTGGATAAGCTTCCTTTAACTTTATTTATGATGGGGGCTTCCTTGTTTTTTGCTTTAATTTTAGGTGTTTTAATCGCTATTATTCGGGTACAAAAGCAGCCGATTCTCTATCAAGCGGCTACTTTTTATTTGTCATTTACCCGGTGTACACCGCTTTTAGTTCAGTTATTTCTTGTTTATTTTGGGCTTCCGCAATTATTATTAGTCTTTAACATTGATATCAATAGCTGGGATCGCCTCATCTTCGTAATTATCGCCTTTTCCCTTCACACTGCCGCCTATTTATCAGAAGTCATTCGCTCTGCTTATCTAGCTGTTGGCGAGGCGCAATTAGAGGCAGCCTACAGTGTTGGCATGAGTTATCCACAGGCATTAAGAAGAATCATCTTGCCTCAAGCATTTGTCATCGCCTTGCCAAATCTAGGCAACAACATTATTGAATTGTTAAAAGATACATCCCTCGCTTTTACGATTGGCGTTATCGATATTATGGGGCAGGTACGGATCATTTTGGGGAATAATCACGGAATGGGCATGTTTGAGGTGTATATTGTAATTTCCCTCGTTTATTGGGGAGCTTGTATGGTGATTGAAGCGGTGGTCAGCTACGCCGAAAAAGTGTTTAAAAAAGGACACGTTGGTTTATCCAAGTGATAATTTTGCTAAGGAAAGTGATGATTTGTGGCTATTATCGACTTAAAATTTGCGTTAGAACAAGTGCCCGCAGTCTTAAAAGGGGTGCCATGGACATTAACAATAGCCATTATTGCCATGATAGTTGGTCTGCTGTTCGGTTTGCTGATTGCTTTGGTCAGGATCTATAAAGTCCCTTTGCTGAATCAGCTGTCGATCCTCTACATCTCCTTTATCCGGGGAACCCCGTTAATTGTCCAGTTGTATGTTTTTTTCTATGGTGTTCCAGTATTGTTTGATTACTTAAATCCCCGCTTTGGCTGGGAGTTAAATGCAGATAATATTTCCCCGCTTATTTATGCGTTGATTGCTTACTCAATCAATACGGCAGCTTATCAAGCAGAAATTTTCCGGGGAGCGATTAACGCGACAAGCGCCGGACAAATGGAAGCGGCTTATTCAGTAGGAATGACGACAGCACAAGGATTATACAGAATCATTCTGCCGCAGGCTTTTCTCATTGCTTTGCCGAATTTAGGAAATTTATTTATCAATTTAATTAAGGCGACGTCTTTGGCTTTTGCAGTGAAAGTAATGGAGATTCTAGCCATTTCGAGAATTATTGCGAACGACGGCTATCGTTTCTTAGAAATGTATCTTGTGGCTTCTATTATCTATTGGGCTATTTGTTTAGCATGTGAAATTATCTTTGCCAAACTAGAGGGAAAAATGAGCAGATTTGAAGGCAGAGCAGATTTAAAAGCTTCCGCTTCATAGACTCATCTAAATGAGACAGCAACTGACAGGCTTTTTCAAGAAGCCCATCGGTTGCTGTTCTTTTGTTTATGCCTGACAAAAAGGGGTAGTTTTAAAAAAGCATAGGCAAAAGACAGAATATTCGTTCGGACATTTGTTTTCTCATAATAGACCTGTTCTTTAGCCATGTCAGTAAAAAAGAGGGGGGTTTTTGCTGTGTCAAAGCAGGTAAATATTACGCTTAATGGCCAGAACATGAGCATACCAGGAGAAATCACTGTTATGCAGGCGCTCAAGGAACAATCGATTGATATACCGGCTGTTTGTTATCATCCTTCACTGGGGCCGATTGAAACGTGTGATACGTGCATCGTACAAGTAAATGGAGAATTTGTGCGGTCGTGCTCGACTTTTATCCATAACGGGGATGTCATTAATACCGCTTCCGAAGATGTAAAAAAGGCACAAGACATTGCGATGGACCGTATCTTATATAACCATGAATTATATTGCACAGTATGTGATTATAATAATGGCCGCTGCGAAGTACATAACACCGTAAAGCAAATGAAAATTGAGCATCAGAGCGAGCCATTTACACCAAAGCCGTATGAAGAAGATAATTCACATCCTTTTTACCGGTATGATCCAGATCAGTGTATCTTATGTGGGCGATGTGTAGAAGCATGCCAAGATGTCCAGGTAACAGAAACATTATCTATTGACTGGAGTCTCAAACGTCCACGTGTCATTTGGGATCACGGTGTCAGCATCAATGAGTCATCCTGTGTATCATGTGGACACTGTTCCACTGTGTGTCCTTGTAACGCCATGATGGAAAAAGGAATGGTGGGAGAGGCGGGCTATTTAACAGGTCTCTCAAAGGATACGCTGCGGCCAATGATTGAGCTGACAAAAAATGTAGAAACAAGCTATAGCTGGATTATGCCTGTCTCGGACATGGAATCTGCCATGAGAGAAGCGCGTGTAAAGAAAACAAAAACCGTTTGTACGTATTGCGGAGTCGGCTGCAGTTTTGATGTCTGGACGAAAGGCCGTAAAATATTAAAAGTAGAACCACAAGTAGAAGCGCCGGCTAATGGCATTTCCACATGTGTAAAAGGCAAATTCGGCTGGGATTTTGTGAACAGTAAAGAACGCCTTACGAAGCCGCTTATTCGGGAAGGGGATACGTTCCGTGAAGCCGATTGGGAGGAAGCGCTTAATTTAATTAAGAAAAAGTTTACTGAAGCGAAAGAAACATACGGACCGGATTCTCTTGCTTTTATCACCTCATCAAAATGTACAAATGAAGAGTCTTATTTAATGCAGAAGCTCGGGCGCGGGGTTATTGGCACAAATAACATTGATAACTGCTCACGTTACTGCCAAACGCCAGCAACGATGGGACTTTTCCGCACAGTTGGCTACGGCGGGGACTCAGGGTCCATTAAGGATATCGAGAGAGCCGGTCTTGTTCTCATCGTTGGATCAAACACGTCTGAATCGCATCCAGTGCTCGCAACGAGAGTCAAACGGTCTCATAAGTTAAAAGGCCAAAAATTAATCGTAGCCGACTTGCGTGAGCACGAAATGGCTGAGCGTTCGGATTTATTCATTCAGCCAAAAGCCGGGACGGACCTCGTTTGGCTTTCAGCTGTTACGAAATATATCATTGATAAGGGCTGGACAGACAAAGAGTTTATTAGAAAACGTGTTAATGGCTTTAAAGAGTATGTGGAAAGTCTCAAACCGTACACGATGGAATATGCCGAAAAGATCACCGGTGTGCCGAAAAGACAGATTATTGAAATTGCGAAAGCCGTTCATGAAGCTTCTTCTACCTGTATCTTGTGGGCAATGGGGGTCACTCAGCATCTTGGCGGAAGTGATACGAGTACAGCCATCTCAAATTTATTGCTTATAACGGGCAACTACGGAAAGCCAGGAGCAGGGAGCTATCCTTTGCGCGGCCATAATAACGTGCAAGGAGCGAGTGACTTCGGCAGCATGCCGGATAGATTCCCAGGCTATGAAAAGGTAGAGGACGATGACGTTCGTGCCAAATATGAAAAAGGCTGGGGCGTAAAGCTGTCGGCAAAGCCAGGCTTGAACAATCATGAAATGGTAGAAGGAATTCATAACGGAAACGTAAAGGTCATGTATATAAAAGGTGAGGAAATGGCGATGGTGGATTCTAATATTAACCACGTTCATGAAGCGTTTGAGAAGTTAGATTTCTTCGTTGTTCAAGATATTTTCCTCTCTAAGACAGCGCAATTTGCAGATGTAGTACTCCCAGCGGCCCCTTCTTTTGAAAAAGAAGGCACCTTTACGAATACAGAACGCCGCATTCAGCGGTTGTACCAAATCTTCGAGCCGCTTGGTGAATCAAAGCCAGATTGGCAGATTATTATGGAAATCGCGAATCACCTCGGCGCCGGTTGGGAGTACGAGCACCCAAGCGAAATTATGGCAGAAGCCGCAAGCTTGATGCCGCTTTATGCGGGAGTAACATATGAACGGTTGGAAGGATACAATACACTGCAATGGCCAGTAGCTCCTGATGGAACAGATACGCCGCTTCTTTTTGAAGAAGAGTTCCCATTCCCGGATGGAAAGGCGAGATTGTTCCCTGTGCAATGGACGAAGCCAATGGAATATGAAGAAGAATATGATATTCAAGTGAATAATGGCCGTCTCCTTGAGCATTTCCATGAAGGAAACCTAACGTATAAATCAAAAGGGATTACGTCCAAAACACCAAGCGTCTTTTTGGAAGTATCACCAGAGCTGGCTAAAGAACGAGGACTTGAGGATGGAACAGTCGTCCGCCTCACATCACCATATGGAAGCGTGAAGGTCCCTTGTCATATCACCGACCGGGTGAAAGGAAAAGAGGTATACCTTCCAATGAATGACTCAGGAGAAGGAGCCATTAACTACTTAACGAGCAGCCGTGCCGATAAGAATACAGACACGCCAGCATATAAAGAAGTGAAAGCGAAAATGGAGATCATACAACAAACAGGTGAAGATCCACTTCCGCGTATTAATCACAGACGAGGCAATCCGAACCCGCAGATTGGTGTACAAGTAGAGAAGAAGTGGGCACGTCCCGATTATATATTCCCTGGTGATCTTGTAAAGAAAGGGGCGTTAAAGCGTGGCTAAGGCAATTACTCAAGTTCGGCGAATGGAACTAAGTGAAGAAGAGCGGCGGCAGCGGGATTTACAAGAAATCGAAGCGATGTTGATCGAACATAAAGAATCCCTTCAAGCCCTTATGAATGTGTTGGACAAAGTGTATAAAAGCGGCGGCTTGGATTTAGCGGTTGGCCTATTCGATCAAGGCGATCGAGTGCTCGATGTGCTTGTCAAAGCAGTAGACAACCCTGGAGCCGCGAAAACATTGAAAAATGGCCTGCTTTTAGTAGGGACACTCGGCCAGTTGGACGTTGAAAAACTTGGACCTGTCATCGAAAGAATGAATAGCGGCCTTGATCAGGTAGCGCAATGGAGTGAGGGGGAACGCTCTCTCGCTCAGATTCTTGGAAAGACAAATTGGAAAGAAACGCTGCTATTCTTGCTCTCTTTTTTAAAAGGAGTTGCGGGAACAGAGAAAAAGCAGCAAAAAAAAGGCAAAACAGGCTGGATTGCGACTGCTGGTCTGTCTATAGCGGGATTTATGTTTATGAAGAAAAAAGGATGGCTGGATTAAAGGAAGGCAAACCGGTGCTTCGCTTGTCGAAGCTGCCGGTTTGCTTTTTTAATCTAGTGAACGCTTAACGAATCGCAATCTTTGATTCAACATAAATGATAACCTATACTTTATCTGTAGTGAGTAGACTGGAATTTTGTGGAGAATAAATCAAAAAAGCGGATGAGGTGAGTATATTGGGACGTCTTGAAAACAAAGTAGCGATCGTAACTGGCAGTGCAGCCGGTATCGGAAAGGAAATTGCTTTTGCTTATGCGAAAGAGGGAGCGAAAGTGGTGATTGCTGATTTTAACGAGGAAGCACTGCAGCAAACGGTAAAAGAATTAAAGGAATTAGGAAAAGAAGCGATCGGTGTAAAGGTGAACGTAGCGAATGAAGAAGATATTTCTACAATGGTAGAGGACACTGTAAAGGCATTCGGTAAGATCGATATTTTAGTGAATAATGCTGGTGTCGGTGACAATATGCAGGCAGCAGCTAACGTAAAAGACGAAACATGGGAGCGCGTCATGAACATTAACGTAACCGGTGTAATGCGTGCCCTTCGAAAAGTGATTCCGGTGTTTATCGAAAACGGAGGCGGAACGATCGTCAATATGGCCTCTATCGCCGGCTTAACTGGCGGCCGCGGTGGATTAGCTTATACAGCTGCTAAGCATGCAGTAGTAGGGATGACCAAAAATATTGCTTCTCAATATGGCCCGCAAAATATCCGCTGTAATGCCATTGCCCCGGCGCATGTTCAAACGAACTTTGCCGCAAGCATGACGAATGTTGATGAGTTTGGCATGAAAATCGCCACACGTGGTGTGAATTTAATGCCGAAAGCCGGAACAACACAAGATATTGCTAATATTGCTTTATTCTTGGCTTCTGATGAATCAGCCTATATTAATGGAGTAGCCATTGCAGCAGATGCTGGCTGGAGTGCTTATTAAAAGGATGCTTTGTTAAAGGTGAAGGGTGTTTTTTCAATAATTGATTAAAGCGAAAGGCGGAGACTCCAGCGAGAAAAGCGAGTCCTGGGAAGATTCCGCAGAAGCGTATGCGACGAGGAGGATTACGGACCGCCCGCAGAAAGAGTCCGCTTGCAGCGAAAATCAATAACCAAGTATAACAGATCATTAAAAGAAACACTGGCATCTAACTATCGAAAGAAAGTACAATAAATTAGTGGGGAGGTGATGGTATGGCGATTGAGAGCAGATTGCCAAAGTTTGCAGCGTCTCATGCAAAGCCTGGGGTTAGAAAGGCGATACTTTGCATGGGGTGATTCGTTAAAATCATCGCCTAAGTGAGTTGCCCTATCCTTTGGCTTTGCACCTTATTTGATATTCAAAAAAATAAGGAGCTGGCAAAAGTGAAATATGTAAAAGCAACCGCTGTTTTACCAGAAACATTAATTATTGAGATTCAAAAATATGTGCAAGGAGAGACGATTTACATTCCGAAACCGAAAGAGACGCATCAAAAGTGGGGTTCATGTTCTGGAGGAAGAAAAAGTATCGATGATCGCAACGCTGCGATTCGAGAAGCTTTTCGAAACGGTGAGCCGATTCAACAGTTGGCCGATATGTATTATCTCTCAACCGAAACGGTTAAAAAAATCGTCTATTCCAAATAGCCTATTAACTGACAGCGCTGATGACCTTTTCAAGAGGATCAGCGCTTTTTTATGGCGTATTTGTTTCCTAATCATTCTTTGCCTTTCAAGAAACAGCTTAATCGGGTAACGTAAGAGGAAGAACGAACAGGAGTGAGAAACATGGAAGCTTTTATAAGGAATGACCAATACAATTTAATTAAAAGACAGGCTAAAAACCTGGTTAATGGGCATGCGGCGGCTCAACACGAAGGGGTATTGAGGGCATTAAAGGCAATGGCAGAAGAAAATGTAACTGAAGTATTTATTGAATTAAATGAAGAACAGCGGCAATTACTCAGCCCGATCACGACAGTTGAGAACAAAGAACAGGCAGAAAAATTCTTATCCAGCCTAAAGCCCTATGTGATTCCTTTTAAGAAAATAACAGAACAGAGCCTTAAAAAATTGTTCCCAAAAGCCAAAAAACTAAAAGTACCTGACTTAGAAAGCATCGATTTAAAGGAGACTTCCTACCTTGGATGGCACGATAAAGGCTCCAATAAAAAATATTTAGTAACGTATTTCGATGAGAACCTTATAGGAGTACAAGGAACCTTTACTAGTGCCAACCAAAAAGGGATTTGCGCCCTATGCAATGGCTATGAGGAAATCGGGATGTTCATTGCAGAAGTAAAAGGAAAAAGAACAGAGAAAGGAACTTTCACAAAGAGAGGGAACTACATTTGCCAGGACAGTGAAAAATGCAATCAAAATTTAACGTCACTGGATAAGCTGCAGGACTTTGTCGAGCGGCTGAATAAATGAAGACATGCTAAATGCTAGCATGTCTTTTTATGTTTTTGAACGGGCGAACTCTTTCGGGACATTATCTTGTAAACTGCACAATGCGAGTAAAAGAAAATTATGTTATCGCGCATTTTTTATGCAATTTTTCATAAGAAATTTCATTCTTGAATAACCGATCCTTATTTATTAAATTCACAGGGCCGTTTATAGCAAGTAAAAGACCCTGCAAATCCTATATAAAACAATAATTAACAAATTAGTGTCTTTTTTGTGAAAATGGCACAAAAATTGCAAATATTTTAAAATCGGTGTCAATATTTCTATTTTATATATGTAGAAATATGAGTTTATATGTAACCAACTTAGAGTGAAAGGGAGGATGTCTATGGAGCATTTAGGCACTTATGTTATTTATGTTATTATGGCTTTTGTTATGATAGGCGCCATTGCTGCTGTCCGTAATGAGGAAGAAGGTATGGGGAAGGAGTTTATCCAAGGGATTCATACGATTGGTCCGATCTTTATTCCGATTGCCGCCACATTAGCGTCAATTCCGTACTTATCTAAATTCATTGAATTTGCCTTTGGCCCGCTTTTTTCAGCGATTGGGGCTGATCCGGCGATGGCAGCCACGACGCTTATTTCAAGTGACATGGGGAGCTATCAGCTTGCTGATGTGTTAGCCGGTGATCGTGAAAATTGGATTATCGCTACAGTGAATGGCATTATTATGGGGCCTCATATTATCTTTACTATTCCGGTAGCGCTGGCTATGCTGCAAAAACGCGATCATAAATATTTGGCGCTTGGTATGATGTCGGGTGTTCTCACTGTGCCGATTAGTGTGTTCATCACGACAAGTATTCTAGCATTGACAGAGACAAAAATACGGGACACGATTAGTACGACAGCTGAGCCAACTTATCAGTTGTCTATGTCGATTGGCACTATTTTAATTAACTTGATTCCTTTAACAGCAGTTGGGGTTTTTATTGCTGTCGGCTTACGAATGTTTCCTAATCTCATGATCAAAGGGTTCATGGCAATCGGCTGGTTTATGAGCACAGCGATGAAGCTCGTTCTAGCTTGCACAATCGTCGAGTATTTCACGGGTGTATTTACGGCCATATTCGGTCATTGGGGATTCGATCCGATTATCGCCGATGCGAAGGACCAATTTAGAGGGCTTGAAATTGCTGGATATATTGGAATTATGCTAGCAGGTGCTTTCCCAATGGTCTATGCGATTCAAAAGTATTTGGCGAAGCCGTTACAATTTTTTGGTAAGCTGCTCGGTTTAAGCAGTATCGGCAGCGCTGGAGTCATTGCAGCAACAGCTAACCCGCTGGCCCTTTTTAAAATCATTAAAGACATGCCTGCGAAGGACAAAGTATTAACCATTGCCTATGCTATTTCTGGCGGATGGATGATCGGTGACCAATTGGCTTTCCCGGCAAACTTCCAGCCGACGATCATTATCCCCGTAATGGCTGGTAAATTCCTTGGTGCTGTTCTAGCCATCCTTCTTTGCTATTGGATTTCGATCCCAAAAGCATTGGAGCTTGAGCGGATTGAGAATTTAGAGAATAGAGCAAAGAGAAATGAGAAGGCAACCGATCCTAATGAAAATCCTCTCGGTGCCACCAGCTAATATTTTAATGGAGATGCAGCTTTAGCATGCATCTCCATTATTTTTTGAACGTATAGACTTTCCTAAAAATAGAAAGAACCTATCATAACTTTACTGCCCAACGGGAATAGGAAATATATGAGCTAGGTTGTCATCGGGAGAGCTAGCTGAATATAATAAGTGTAAACAATGTTTTCGTTTGTGCTGCTCATCATGTCGCGGGAATTAGACGGGAAAACAAACTCGCGGAAGGCGGGATATGGGGGCATTCACTTGTATAAAGCAGGCGTTTGGGTAGAAATTAAAAATAGAAATGCAGTCGGGTTTGTATTGGAAGCAAGCTACCATGGCGCTGTTGTTTTTGTTATTCGAAACGGCAAGCCGGTTGGAGAACACAGATACAGTTATCATCAGTTAGTGCTGATGAATGATGATTTAACAGCAGAGGAGCTTTTTGATCTAGCGAGATTAACAGTTGATTTAAATCAAAAAGACTGGTTTATGGAAGTAACAGAACGAATGAAAGAGAAATCTGGAGGATAGTATGAAATCATTTATTATTTTTCTATTTAACAAAATAGAAGAGGGAATTGCTAAAAAAAAGGTTCAGCCACGTTGTCATAGGCTGAATCTTTTCTTTTTGAAGCTTATTTAAAAGGTTTTAATTCTTTAAAAATTAATAGAACACCGGTGCTGTATACAATAGAGATGGCGAGAGGGACTAGAATAAAAGCCTGGTTTATCCAAAAGGCCCCTAAAATGAGCGAGGAAAGACAAGTGCCCAACGTGACAACTAAGTAAGCTTTACTTTTGTAAATCCACATATAAGGTAAAAAGTGAGAGCCTCCTAATAAACCGATCGTAAAAGGAAGATACTCGGGGATATGCATATAGACGATAATGAAGACAGGAATGTAAAAAGCCTGGGGGGCTGCTATAATGCCGCCTAGTATGCCTAAAGGATGATCACGTGTTAATAAATTGACTTTTACTAGCTTGCCTATAAGAATTCCGAGTGGAAAGATCACACTCAGCCCCCACACCCATACTAAGTAAATGGTATCCATAGGAAGAAAAAACGGCAGAAAAGCAAACAGCAAAAAGACGATAGCCCCTGCCAGTAAAATCGGAAAACCCTTCTTAGTTGTTAGAATGATATCTCTTTGCAGTTGCTCTAATGTATGATCCATAGTCAATATAGATTTATTTACTCTGTTTTCCATTAATACCCCTCCTGACTAAAGTATATATAGCCTAAATTATAACATTCCTCCTAAAAAAGCAGAATATATAAAATAGTTACAATTGCTTAAATTGGCAAAAATATGTATGATGGAAGTAAGTCTATTTATCTAAAAATCAATATTGGCAAACCCGGTGAAAGCCGGGGACGCAAAGCCACGGGTCTAAAGCATGAACAGTGCTATGACGGCTGGGCTGCCGAACTTTTTTTAGAAGAGCTCTTTTGGCCGTCCGCGTAAAACGATTTGTCTTTACGTTGATGGGAAGGGCTCTTTTACTTTTTTCTGCAGAAGGTTAAGGGGAGGGAGAAATCTTGCTGTCAAAGCTGCTTAGAAACTTAAACATCGGTAAAAAATATGCCCTGGCGTTAGGAGTGGTGATGCTTCTTTTCTGCTTGTCTGCCACAATTGTTTACGTAAAGCTGGCGGATGTGAAAGAGGATATTGCCAATCTAGAACGAAAAGGAGATCTGGCGATTAAAACGACGGAAATGGCCTCCTTATTTAGAGGGAAAGACATTCGGATTGCGGATTACATGAATAGTGAGGATGACCGGTTTATTAAAGAATTTGAGGAAAGAAAGGAAAGTTTCAATATTCTTAAGGAAGAACTAGAAGCTGCCATTAAAACGGAAGAAGCAGCAGAGCTTTTTGCACGTATTAGTGCGAATGATGAAGAGGTAAACAAACTTTTTCATGAAAAAATCATTCCCGCTGTTCAAAGTAAAGATAGCTTAGGAGCATTGCTTGCTAGACAGAGGACTCAGGCTTTAAGAAGCGAGGCAGTCGAAAAATTGGCTGAGCTCGAGGGTTCGATTAATAAGCAGCGGCAGTCAGCGGCTAAAGAGGCGGAACGCAGTTTAAATGAATCCGTTACGGTGTTAATTTTCTCTATCGTCTTATCTGCCCTCATTGGTTCTGCTATTGTGTTTATGATTAATCGCATTGTACGGCATCATTTAAATAAAGTAATCGCAATGGCAGGAGATATTTCATCGGGAAATCTGAATGTGGAAAAAAGCAATTATAAAGGGGAAGATGAGATTGCTTTGCTCAGTACGGCAATGAACAAAATGCTGGACAGTTTAAGGGGAATGATTGAGCAAATTACCGCTACATCTGAAACCGTAACGAGTCAAAGTGAAGAGCTGACACAGTCAGCTAGTGAAGTGAGAGAAGGGAGTCAGCAGGCAGCAGCTACTATGCAGCAGCTATCCGCTGGGGCGGAATCCCAAGCGCACGATACGAACGAGCTTTCAGAAGCGATGGCCAATTATATTGGGAAGATTCAAGAGGCTAATAGTAATGGAGAACATATTCATACAGCATCAAATGCTATTTTAAGCTTAACAAACGAAGGAAGCCAGTTAATGGGCTCTTCTATTAATCAAATGAATACAATTGATCAGATTGTACAAACAGCAGTTGAAAGAGTAAGAGGTCTTGACCACCAATCCAAAGCTATTTCCACGTTAGTAGCCGTGATTCATGAGATTGCCGAAAAGACTAACTTATTAGCATTAAATGCAGCGATTGAAGCAGCAAGGGCAGGAGAGCATGGAAAAGGATTTGGGGTTGTGGCGAATGAAGTACGCAAATTGGCCGAGCAAGTGTCTATTTCTGTAAAAGACATAACGGAGATTGTTACACGCATTCAAGAAGAATCAGCTGAAGTCGTTATTTCTTTAGAAACAGGATACACGGAAGTAGATAAAGGCATGGGACAAATAAGGACAACTGGAGACATGTTTGACAGGATTAATGGTTCTGTGTCTGAAATGGCTGAGAGAATTCAAATGGTTTCGGAGAATTTAAATGAAATAGTCATCGGAAGCGAACAAATGAATCGGTCTATTGAAAATATTGCTTCGGTTTCGGAAGAATCAGCTGCGGGAATTGAAGAAACGTCTGCTTCCATTCAGCAAACGAGCAGTTCGATGGAGGAGATTGCAGAAAATGCCCTTCAGCTTTCTACATTGGCCGAGGATCTTAGCGGCTTAGTCCGCAAATTTACTCTTTAAAATTATAATAGGCTCTCTATAAAGAAAAATTCTTTCCTAGAGGGCCTATAAATGAACGAACGAATTAAGTCGTTAGATTTTGCCGTGTTCGAACAAATTGACGGGCAGCAAATAAAACAACCAGTGTGAAGACAAATGCAGCAAAGATAAATTCAATCCGATTTCCTAGACTATAAAATATAGCGCCGATCATGGGGCCAGCTGCCATACCGAGGTAGCGGAAGAAGTTATATGTTCCGATTGCGGTTGCCCGATTGTGCAGAAAAGCCAGACTAAGCAGTGTCGTTTGGACAGGAAGCGAAAGCCCGAGGCAAAGACCGAATAATGAAATGCTGACAATGAGCATCGTTAATGAAACGGGTGACATGATAACAAACAAAAGGGTAGCGATCACATTTAAGGAAGAGCTAAAAATAAGAAACCTTTTTGAATTGAAATGTTCTTGCAGCCGGCTGCCCGCAAAACTCCCTATTACAACTCCAAATGACATAGGGAGAAAAATAATTCCTTTCTCGCTAGCTGATAAGTGATAGAATTCAGATAGCAGGTGAGGCATGAAGACTAAAAAGTTATAAAAGGTAAAGTATTGAACAAACCCTAGCAAAATGACGGATGAACCAACTGGATGTTTAAGAATCAAATAAAAATCGCCAATGGAAATCCGGGAACTTCCGCTGTCTGCTGTTTTTGTTTCGGGCAAAAACTTATAAGTTAATAGCCACATGATCACTCCTGTTGCTGCAAGCACCCAAAAGACACCATGAAATCCTGAAATTTCTCCAACAATTCCCCCAATTACAGGGCCAACAACTGGTCCGAGAGAAACCATCATTTGAAAGGTTCCCATCGATCTGCCGAGCTGTTTTCCGGTAAATAAATCACCAATAACAGTAGTGGCTACAACTGAACCAACAGCAATTCCGGCCGCTTGAAGAGCGCGAAAGAAAATAAGAACCGGGATAGAAGGGGAAAGAGCTGCTCCAATGGAAGCTCCTATGTAAATTAAAATTCCAGGAAGCATAATTTTTCGTCTGCCTAATCGATCTGCAAGGGGGCCGTAGACAATTTGCATAAGGGCAAGCACGAGCGTAAAGATGGAAATGGTCAAGTTGATAACGAACTCAGAAGTTTGAAACTGCCGCTGTACCTCCGGGATGAGCGGTGCATAAATAGTCTGAGTAAAGGGACCGAAAAAAGCAGCAAAGGCAACGACGTATACAATCCATTTTTTGTTCAACATGTATGCCGCCTTTCTAAAGAGTTTTTATTTTTTCGATAATTACTCAGGTAATTATAAAGATGTCTATTTGGCTTGTCCATATTATTGGCTTTGCGCAGCTTATGTAACTTAATGAAGCCTCCTCATTAATAAAATCAATATAGACGGTTCCTTCCCGGGAAATATTGAGGGACAGATCCAAACAAAAAAGGTGAAATTTCGATAAAGTGATGCATCGAAATTTCACCATAATCATTAAGATTGAAGGGAGAGCACAGTTTCGAGCAGTACATTAACTCCTTTTTCACAATCTTCCCATGTAGTTAATTCGTCTTCGGAGTGGCTTTTTCCCTTAATGCTTGGCACGAAAATCATGGCGGTAGGGATATAACTAGCAATGAATTGTGCATCATGACCAGCGCCGCTTACCATTCGTTTAAATGGATAACCCAGTGACTGTACAGATTGCTCAAGTGCATTACAAATGTTTTCATTAAACCAAACGGTATCCCGTCCCCACAGTTTTTCGGATTTAATCGTGCAGCCCTGTTCCGATGGGAGCTTCACCAGCGATTGAATGATTTCTTCTACTTGTTTTATAACAGCAGGATCTTTATGTCTTGCTTCTAATGAAAAGACCACTTTATTAGGGATCACTGTATGGATGTTAGGGAATACATTCATCCTTCCCATCGTGAAGACAAGATCAGAATGAAGCGCGCCCAGCTGTTGGCGTACTTTCGTTATGAGATCATTGGCAGCAAAGAGAGCATCTCTTCTCATATCCATAGGAGTCGTTCCTGCATGATCTGATTCTCCTGTTACTTCAATTTCATAGCATACCATCCCAACTACGCATTCCACTACTCCAATGGTTAAAGCTTCTTTTTCAAGAATAGGTCCTTGTTCAATATGCAACTCCAAAAAAGCTGTCGCTTCTTTTAAACGGGAGGCAGCATCGCCTGCATACCCAATTGAATGTAAGGCGTCTTCAAACGTAACTCCGTTCACATCTGTTTTTTTCAGCATGGCCGCCTTCTCAAATTTTCCGGACAGAACACCGGAGGACATCATAGACGGTTCAAAGCGGGCTCCTTCTTCGTTCGTGAAGTTAACGATCGTAAGCGGAATGTGTGGTTTGATTTGGTTGTCTACTAATGTTCGAACCACCTCCAGGCCAGCCGCAACGCCTAAAATTCCATCGAACCGTCCGCCTTTTTTTACTGTGTCCATGTGAGAACCGACTACGATTGGCGGTTTGTTCTCAATACCAGCCAAAGTGGCATACATATTCCCCATATCATCAATTTGAACGGTCATCCCCAATTCTTCGCAGCAGGAACGAAAGTAATCTCTTGCTAAGCGGTCTTCTTCAGATAAAGCTAGCCGAGTAACACCGTTATGGTCTGTGCGGCCAAAATCAGCAAAACGTTCAAGTGTGTCTTTTAATCTCTCTCCGTTAATTGCCAGCTTTTGTTTATACAAATTGTCTATACCTCCTTATGTAGTTAAAGTAAAAATGTTATCAATAACTAGATAATGCGTTGATTGATTGAATAATTCTATAAAATATTAATTTCTCCTCTTTTATAAAATAATTTTTTTGCTGGAAAGTGAATATATAACTTTGTAGACATTTAGATGAGCTTCGAAATGAGGGGATAGGGTGAGAAAGAAGAGGCTGCAGCTGATAGCAGGCTAAAGCATAGCGTGCTATCAGCTGTAGCCAATATGGAGAAGGATAAAATGAAATAGGTTCTTTACTGATTTTCTTTATTATATTGATCGAGCCCTTTTTTGAACAAGTCGAGGATGATGTCATGCTGTGTTTTGCTCATTACGTGGTTTTTAATTTCATTTAATTCAGCAACTAACTCAGCATCAAGATGAAGATTAATCGTCTTTCCTCTGTTCTTCGGTCTAATTTCATAGCTATTTTCAAGTTCTTTTGCCTGTCCTTCTACGATTATATGATCGGAAAACCAGGACTTGTCAGGAATCAATATCCAATCTCCCTCAAAATAGATGGTAGTTAAATCTTTTTCAAATGAAATATCGAGAGTGTTGTTCGCTTTTTGATTAGCCTGTTTAATTTTTCGAGCTATTTCTTGATTAGCAACAGTATTGGGCAGCTTCATTTTTACTTTCATTCATTGATCAGCTCCTCTGAGGCTTCTTTTAAAATATCCTCTTTGACGTTTTTAATCGTTTCGAAAGAGCCTTCAATTTGAATAGTGTATAAGAATTGCCCTTTCGTTAAACATGAGTCAATGACGATGCCAACAATGGGCTCACTAGATTGATTCGTTACGAGCACGCGGTCCAATACTTCAAACTCAGGAAGCAAATAGCCCTTTTCATATAAAAAGTCATAAGTGTTGGTTTTAGGATACAAAAAACGTTTCTTCCCTTGTTTGGATTGCAGCGCCCAAAATTTTTCTTTTTCATCAATGACTTCTCCTAAATATCCTTCATCTGCCCAGCGCTTAATGGTAGACATATTAATGGTTTTACCGATTTTATTGAAAATCAGCTCGACGATTTCTTTTGAAGAAATATATTTTTCTCGTTCTTTTTCTTGCTTATTTAACGCCTCTAGGCGCTCAGATAGGTCTTTGAGAAGCAGCTGCTGTTCTTTTATTTTTTCTTCTGTTTTCTTTAGCATCGCTTCTAACTCTTCTCTTTTCAAAAATGTTCCCGCCTTCCTATCCCATGCTGTCAGATAAATCAAAAGATATTTTTATTTTACACTATTTTAATACTATAAATAAATTAAGTTGCATGAAAAATTAAACGAAATAAATGAGTTTTAAAGGTTATATATTTAAAAGTGAATGCATTATATTAAAAGCAAAAATGCAATCAATGTGTTGACAAATATTTTTTGGTATCATACTATTTACTTTAACAATATTTAGAATAGTCAAATAGTTTATTTGACTGGAGTATGTAATGGATAAACCGAATGTTGAAAGGGTGCTTAAGGTGAACAAGAAAGCAATGCTTCTGATCATTTTAGCTGTAGAGAATGAAGTGAATACCGTTTAAGTGAAATGAAAAACAGTATTCATGAAGCCGCTTGGAAATAAGTGAGGGGGGATTAAGCATGAATTTAAACAGAGTAAAGAACAAAACTATTTCATTGGACAACTTAAGGATGAACTTTCAGGAAATTGAACCAGATTTGACGCCAAAAGAAGCGCTCGAAGAATCTAATCGCTGTCTTTACTGCTATGACGCTCCTTGCATTAAAGCTTGTCCGACAAGCATCAACATTCCATCATTTATTAAAAAAATTGCCTCTGGAAATTTAAAAGGCTCTGCTCGCGTTATCATGGAGTCTAATCCAGTAGGGGCGAGTTGTGCCCGTGTTTGTCCAACAGAAGAATTGTGTGAAGGAGCCTGTGTGTTGAATAACGCTTCTTTGCCTATCATGATCGGAAATTTACAGCGTCATGCCACAAACTGGGCGATCAAAAATAACGAGCAGCTTTTCCAAGCTGGTGAAGCAACTGGGAAAAGCGTAGCGGTCATCGGAGGAGGACCTGCCGGATTATCAGCCGCTCGTGAACTGGCTCGTCTCGGATATGAAGTCACCATTTTTGAAGCAAAAGATAAAGCAGGAGGTCTTGATACGTATGGAATCGTTTCATTCCGACTTCCTCAGGAAATTTCGTTATGGGAAGTAGAGCAGGTAGAAAAACTGGGAGTGAAGATTCAAACGAACACAAAGGTAGGAAAGGATATTAGAGCAGAAGAGATCATCAATAATTATGACGCTGTTGTTTTAGCCATAGGAATGTCAAAGGTGCCGATGCTTGGCATTGAAGGTGAAGAGGCAGAAGGGGTATTAGATGCGATTGAGTTCGTGGAAGGAACAAAAACACCGCCTCTTGATCAGGAATTTATCGGGAAAAAAGTAGTCGTGATCGGAGCAGGGAATACAGCTATTGACGCGGCTACATGCTCGGTTCGTTTAGGGGCAGGAGATGTAAAAATGATCTATCGCCGAACAGAAAAAGAAATGACAGCTTATGAATTTGAATACGAATTTGCTAAGCAAGATGGGGTGGAATTTAGGTGGCTGACACAGCCAAAGAGAATCATTCAAGATGAAGCTGGTAAAGTAAAAGCCTTGGAATGCATTCGAATGGAATTAGGAGAGCCCGATGAGTCTGGACGCCGCCGCCCAACCCCAATCCCTGGATCGGAATTTACAATGGAAGTGGATGCCGTCATTAAAGCTATTGGACAGACTCGCTATGTTCGTTTAATTGAAGAATTTGGGTTGGAACACAATAAAGGAATTGTCAAAATTGATGCTGCTACCCATCAAACATCCAATCCAAAAGTATATGCAGCCGGGGACGTTATTTTTGGAGACGGCCAAGGAGAGGCGATGGTTGTTACGGCTGCCCAGCAAGGAAAATTGACTGCCCATGCTATTCATAAGCAATTCATTACGAATGAAGCCACATTGGAAAGTGTGTAAGGAAAGAGACTGTAGACAAAGGCTGCTTTATATACCATCAGGCTGATTGAACACGATTGTCTTTCGAGGAGCAAACTGGCGAGGGGTGGAGTGGCCATCAGGGTCATGAGTACCGCAGGCTGGAGAGTAACGAAGAAAGCGAGCGTTTGCCAATGGCCTGAGAAATTCATAATGGAGACTGGGGGAATACAAATGGCAGACTTACGTGTTAACTTTGCGGGCATTGAATCGCCTAATCCTTTTTGGCTGGCTTCAGCTCCGCCGACAAACTCGGGCTATCAAGTGCAAAGGGCATTTGAAGCAGGATGGGGCGGTGCGGTATGGAAAACGTTGGGGGAACCAATTTTGAATGTCTCCTCCCGTTTTGCAGGTACTCATTTTAACGGTCAGCGTGTGGCAGGCTTTAATAACATTGAATTGATTACTGACAGGCCGCTTGAAGAGAATTTAAAAGAAATCTATGAAACAAAAAAGAGATTTCCTAACCATGCTGTTATCGCCTCCCTAATGGTAGAGCCAAAACAAGAGAAATGGCACGAGATTGTGAAACGAGTCCAGGACGTTGGGGTGGATGGTTTTGAATTGAACTTTGGCTGTCCGCACGGCATGGCAGAACGGGGAATGGGATCCGCCTCTGGACAGGTGCCAGAACTAGTCGAAAAGCAAACATATTGGGCAAAAGAAGCAGCAAAAGTGCCGGTTATTGTGAAACTGACACCAAATATTACGGATATCACTGCGACTGCTTACGCAGCTGTACAAGGGGGAGCAGACGCGATCAGCATGATTAATACGATCAATAGTTTGGCTGGCGTTGACCTTGATTCATGGAACACGATTCCGCACGTTGCAGGAAAAGGGGCCCATGGCGGTTACTGCGGACCAGCTGTGAAACCGATTGCCTTGAATATGGTGGCTGAGTGTGCACGACACCCTGAAATTAACGTTCCGATTTCAGGAATAGGAGGCATCTCCACTTGGAAAGATGCCGTCGAGTTTATGTTAATGGGAGCAGGAAGCGTCCAGGTTTGTACGGCAGCTATGCATCATGGTTTTAGTATCGTCGAAGACATGATAGATGGATTAAATAACTACCTCGACAGCAAAGGCATCACTGCACTTGATGGTCTTATTGGTCAATCAGTAGAAAAGTATTCTGATTGGGGGAATTTGGATCTTAACTACAAGATTGTTGCCCGCATTAATAACGATGTTTGTATTAATTGTAACAAGTGCCATATCGCCTGCGAGGACACGTCTCATCAATGTATTGATATGCTCACATCGGAAAATGGGAATGCCTATCTTGAAGTTCGTGAGGAAGATTGCGTAGGCTGTAACCTGTGTTCCATTGTCTGCCCAGTAGAGGGAGCGATCGATATGGTTGAAATTCCGAACGGAGAGCCGATGACGTGGAATGAGCGCCAAGCAGCTATTAAGCTTCCAATCTGCAATTCTTAGATTAAGAGGGGGAATGAATGGATGAAAAAATTAATAAAGAATGGAACAATCGTCACCGCAACCGATCTTTATGAAGCAGATATTTTAATTGAAGGGGAAAAAATAGCTGCCATCGGCAGGAACTTAAATGAAAGCGCTGCTCAAGTGATTGATGCTAAGGGGGCCTACGTATTCCCAGGGGGAGTTGATCCTCATACTCACTTGGATATGCCTTTCGGCGGGACCGTTACGAGCGATGATTTTGAAACAGGAACGATTGCAGCAGCTTACGGGGGAACAACAACGGTGATAGACTTTTGCTTGACGAGCAAAGGGGAACCGTTAAAAAATTCGATCCAAACATGGCACGAAAAGTCGAAAGAGAAAGCTGTAATCGACTATGGTTTTCACCTTATGATCAGCGAGGTTAACGACAGTGTATTAGCAGAAATCCCTAAAATCATTGAGGAAGAAGGGATCACGTCATTTAAAGTATTTATGGCGTATAAAAACGTATTCCAAGCAGATGATGAAACGCTATTTCGTACCTTGCTAACAGCAAAAGAACATGGGGCGCTCGTGATGGTGCATGCGGAGAATGGGGATGTGATTGACTTTTTAGTTAACAAGGCGCTAAAAGAAGGCAACACGGATCCTATTTATCACGCTTTAACGAGGCCGCCAGAGGTAGAGGGAGAAGCGACTGGAAGAGCTGCTCAATTAACCGGCCTTGCAGATTCTCAGCTATATGTCGTTCACGTATCGTGTGCAGAGGCAGTAGAAAAAATTGAAGAAGCCAGAAAGAAAGGCTATCAAGTATGGGGAGAAACTTGCCCCCAATATCTTGTACTAGACCAGTCTTATTTAGAAAAGCCAAATTTTGAAGGCGCCAAGTACGTGTGGTCTCCTCCTCTTCGTGAAAAGTGGAATCAAGATGTATTATGGAACGCCTTGAAAAACGGACAATTACAGACGCTTGGCTCTGATCAGTGTTCCTTTAATTTTAAAGGCCAAAAAGAATTAGGATTAGGGGATTTCACTAAAATTCCGAACGGCGGGCCCATCATCGAAGATCGGTTCAGCATTCTATTCTCAGAAGGAGTAAAAAAAGGGCGGATCTCCCTTAATCAATTTGTTGACATTGTATCAACGAGAATTGCTAAGCTATTTGGATTGTTCCCAAGAAAAGGAACGATTGCCGTAGGAAGCGACGCTGATATTGTCATCTTTGATCCAAACAAAGAAAGAACGATATCAGCTGAGACGCATCATATGAATGTCGACTATAGTGCTTTTGAAGGCATGAAGGTAACCGGAGAGCCGATTTCCGTTTTATCTCGCGGCGAATTCGTTATCCGGGAAAAAGAGTTCGTCGGGAAACCTGGAAAGGGGCAATATTTGAAACGAGAACGTTTTGGGAGTGCAAAGAAGCCGGCTGAGCAAGTACTGTAATGAGTAAATAAAACGATCAAACGCATGCTATCCGTGGAACGCTGCTTTGTTCATGAAAGGGAGGGAGTCCTTCCTTTCATTTGTCATCCCTGCTATTCGTGAAACTAAGAGAATGAATAGAGGAGATATGTGATGAAAAAGAATAGTGACTATTTGAAGTCGCCGGACCTTCTTCCAATTGCTCATCGTGACAGAAAAATCGGTACGCTTGGATTTTCGGTAATGTGGATAGGGATGGCAGTTGTTCTGGCGGCATTTGCTATTGGCGGAGCGGGAGTACAGTCTATGCCATTGACATGGGTTCTATTGGCTTCTTTCGTCGGGTGTATCGTGATTGGGTTTCTTATTACCCTTATCGCAGACATTGGCATAGAACATGGAATTTCATTTCCGATTTATTTAAGAGCTCCTTTTGGTACATTAGGGACTCATTTTCCCTCTCTTCTCCGTGGAATTGCGGCTTCTATTTGGTTTGGGATCAATTCTTATTTCGGCGCCGCTGCTATTAATGGAATTCTAAACATCCTGACGGGGTTTGATAACTGGTTTGTTTGCTTGCTCGTATTTGTAACGGCACAGGTGATCAATACATCGATTGGAATTAAAGCGATAGAGAAGTTTGCCAATCTAGCAGCTCCAACTATTATTTTGATTTCTATCTGGATGTATTACACGTTGGCCGATCGGGCAAGCGCCGCCGATAAGAACGTATGGACATGGATTGAACAGCCTGTCTCAGGTGCTGCTTTGTCTGCTGCCTTTTTAACGGTTGTATTAGGCAATATGGGGTATTGGTCGACATTATGTGCAGATATTTCTTCGATTTCCCGGTATATTAAAGCACCAAAATACGAGAAAAACTGGTTCAAGAGAAATAAAGGAGCTTTAGTGGGAAGCGTCATAGCGATGCCGTTGACGCAAACTTTTGTTGTAGCTATTGGAGGCGTTGCCTACATTGCCGTGGGGAATTACGATCCCATTGTCGCTTTGCAGGAAGCGGCGGGCGGAATTGTCTTGGGAATATTGCTTCTTATGATTGTATTTGCCCAATGGTCAACAAACACGGCAGCCAATTTAGTTCCGGCAGCTACCGTTTTTTCCAATATCGGCGGACCGAAAGTGCCTTTTTATGTGGGGGTCATAGCCGCTGGAATTATTGGGATGGTCACGCAGCCATGGAATCTCTTTGATGCGTTAATGCCGTTTCTGCTTATTAGCGGCGGCCTATTGTCAGCGATCGTCGGAATCTTGTTCGCCGACTATTATGTTATACGCAAACGCAGGGTCAATGTGCCAGAGCTGTATGAGCAAGCTGGCCAATACAGTTATCATATGGGAGTAAACTGGGCTGGAATGATCGCTTGGTCAATTGGAGGAGGAGCTTCCGTGATCTTTTCAGAGTACTCCTTCATCGTCGGGTTTCTCCTTTCTGCTGCCAGCTACTATGTGTTAGCCAAGTATTGGTGGTTTGCGAAATATAAACAGGCGGAATTGCAAGATCTCCATGACGAGAGCTATTTGGGGATTACCGCGGGACGTGATTGGGTCATTGATAGTGTGGAGAAAGAGAAAAGTCTAACGGATACAGAACAAGCCACTATATAAAAGAGCCTATTGGCTAGCAGGGGGGAGAAAAGATGTCATCTTATAAAGAGTTTTTAAAAGAGAAAGAAAAAATTGATGAGCTATATAGAAATGGCTACACGATCACTCATGTTCGAGAAAATTTAAGCGGAGCTTTTTTAACTTTCGAGCGTTCAAAATTAGACTTAAAGAATAAAGAACAAAGGAAAGAGCTTCAAATCTTAACAGCGGATGCCCGGAAGTACTTTTCCAATTTGCTGATAGCTAATCAGAAAAAACTTGTATAACTTTTAAACTAAATTGAACGGTTACCCCGCTAGAATAATGATGAAAGCATTGAAAAGGGATTTTGTCTGCTATCTTATGCGTTGCTTTGGCGGGGTACCTATTTGTTCACCTGTCACGTGCAGAGCTAATTAGAGCTGCCTGACTAAAGATGGAGTTCGTTTATTCTTTTTCCTAGATGCGAGTCTTCAATCTTAAAGACCAACTCGACTTCAATGTCTTTAATTTGTTTTTCCTGGTCGTATAAAACATAATAAATAATTTCATCATCTATGTGGTAAATGATGCCATCATTAGAGCGAGATAAAAGAAATTCTTTAATCGTATTTCCTATTTGTTTAAAAAGTTCTAGTGGGCTCTGGTCATCTGTAGGATCTGGAAAGTGCTTACCGGTATATTTCCAACGAAGGGCTTCCTTCCTTAAGCGGGCTTCGCTAAATTGATAATTGAGAATAAAAGGGTTTTGAAAACAGATCTTTTGACTTAACACAACCGCTGATTCATCGCCTTCAACTTCGGCATGGCAAAATGCGTACTGTGCTGCCAGTGCTGGATCATTAATGAGATAAATACCTTGTCCGAATAGAGAGCGGGCAGCTACCCTGTTATTAAACTCCCTTAATTCATTACGTTCATATTTTTGATTCAGAACGACCCTTTGCGCCTCTCCATAACTGACACCGCGGTAAGCTGTTCTTTCCAAGAAAAACCCTCCTTTTATAAATGTTCTTTTCGACAAACAAACCAATTGATTGCGATCTAGGAATTTTTATTTGGAACAAAGATCAAATAGAAGCTATGCGACCAGTAATAAACGGGATAAGAAATATATTTTTGTTAAGCGCTTACATGGACACTATCTGCTCCGGATCTAGTAGGAAATGATCCAGAGAAGAAGAGGCAGCTATCATGAATTAGCTACGCAGAAAAAATTTAGTTTCTTGATTTGACACGAATCCAGGGACGATCATCTTCCCAGTTTAATGAAATCGGCAAGTGAAAAGTTTGGCTAAGTACGTCTTCCGTTAAAACGGCTTTTTTTGGGCCAGCCGCCACCATACGCCCATTATCTATTAAGAGAGCATGGGTAATAGATGGAACGAGCTCTTCGATATGGTGGGTGACGTACAATAAAGTTGGCCCTTCTGGTAAATAACTCATCTTTTCAATGGTAGAAAGCAGCTCTTCTTTTGAATACAGGTCCAGCCCATTGCAAGGCTCGTCTAAGATGAGCAGCTTCGGGGATGGCATGAGTGCTCTAGCAATCATCGTTTTTCTTTTTTCTCCTTGTGAAAGCGAAAAATAAGTCTGGTCAGCTAAATGGTCAATTCCAAACTGTGTAAGCAGTTCCTCCGCTTTTTTAACATCCTCTTGGTTGATTTCATCATATAGACCAATCGAGGCATTTTTTCCGCTTAACACCACTTCAAGAACAGAGTCACTTGGACGAGTGTGAAACTTTTCTTCAAGCGAAGAGCCTACCCAGCCAATGCTCTTACGAAGTTCAGGAATATTCGTCTTGCCAAAAAGCTGGCCTAATACTGACACCTTTCCTTTAGTGGGCCATTGGTAGCCCGTAATGATTTTTAGAAGAGAGGTTTTTCCTGAACCATTTAAACCAAGAACCGCCCAGTGTTCTCCTTTCGCTACACTCCATGAGATATGATTTAGAATCTCTCTTTCTTCTCTCTTCCAAGTAATTTTTTCCAACTCAATCACTTTATTCTCCCTCAACATGTATAAATCCTCCTATAACGAGCTGCTTTTAAAACGGTTTCTCATCTTAATAGGCGAGTGCCTTTATTATACTCTGATTTATATATTTATAGTTTGCAGGAGAATTCCCTCTTTTAATTATCTCTATTCTTAAGAAAGGACAAAATGCCTGCTTCACAATAAAAAAGGGCGTTCCAAATCCTTACCTTTGGAACACCCATAATGATAAATCTGCTCAATCCTTTTAAAGCTTTCTATTCTTCCTTTAACTCTTTTCCCATTCCTTTTAGAAAGTGAACCCCAAAGCGGACAGCACGATTGATGTCAGGATCTTTTAATACTTTTAAGAGATCTATCATTCCAAGCGGTTTGCTGCTGTGAAGGTGTTCATTTGCTTCTTCTAGCCCGGCTGTAATGCTTCCTGTCAGTTTTTTCATCATGCCGGGGTCCATATCAGCTAGTGCATCTGTTGCACTTAAAAAGTGATTGATTAGGTTAGTCATCGGTTCACGGGATGCCTGGTGAATAGCAATACTAGCTACCTTTTCCTTCGCCTGCAGCATAGAATTGGCGGCTTCAAGTGCTCCCATGTCGTTCAATTCACCGACAATCGTTAAAATGCTGTTTAAGGCTTCTTCATGGTCTGCTAATCGCTTTTGCAGATCGGTCAGCTTTTGCTGTGCCTGTTCTTCTCCGGTATATTCATGTTTTCGAATAGAAGTAATTGGTGCAGCCATTCCATCCATCTCCTTTCCATTTATTTGGTGGTTAAATGCACATATCCTGAACGTTTCCACTTGCGCTGTACTTCTACACCGTTTTGCGGATGTCTCTTTTTATTGCGCGGGTTCGCTTTTGGCAGCGGTCTTTCCCCTTGAGTCGTGAGTATTTCCATCCGTACTTTTGTCTGCTTATAAGCAGGCGTATTAGTCCGCTGGTCAACAGCAGGACCCGTTAAAAAGTTGATGGCTGATTCTTTATCGACAGAGTTCATGGGCAAAAATAATTCATTCGCTTTAACACGGCTAGTCACTAAGGCAGGGAGCTTTAAGGCGCCATATGGAGAAACTAGGCGTACGAGTGCTCCATCTTGAATCCCTCTTTCTTCCGCTAGTTCAGGAGATACTTCAACGAAGATGTCCGGAACTTTTGCCTGGATGCCTCTCGATTTATTCGTCATATTGCCTTCATGGAAATGCTCGAGCATCCGGCCATTATTAATATGCAGATCAAATTCTTCCGGAAACTCAACAGGCGGAACCCAGTCAGACAAGGCAAAGCGCGCTTTTTTGTCTGGGAAGTTAAACCCGTCTGTATAAAGAAGAGGAGTACTTGCTCCATCATGGCTTCCCCAAAGGAAACTATTCCAGTCTTCTAATTTTTCATAGCTTGCCTGACTAAAGAGAGGGGCAAGGCTTGCCATTTCGTCAAAAATATCACTCGGACCGCTGTAATTCCATCCAGCGCCTAAGCGGTTAGCGATTTCCTGTACGATCCACCAGTCGGGCTTGGAATCGCCGAGTGAAGGAAGAACTGGATACAATCGTTGTACGCGGCGTTCAGTATTCGTAAAGGTTCCTTCTTTTTCAAGAGACGGCGAGGCAGGCAAAATAACATCTGCATACTGGGCCGTTCTTGAAAAGAACATATCCTGAACAACAAAGAAATCAAGCGATGATAACACTTCATGAACATGATTGGCATTAGAGTCAACGAGAGCCATATCTTCACCTACGACATACATGGCTTTCATGTTGCCCGCTTCAATCGATTTTAACATTTGAATATTATCCAAACCTGGCACAGCAGAAATATTTACGCCATAAGCTTTTTCAAACTTTTGGCGGGCAGCATCGTCGGTCACGTGCTGATAGCCTGGAAGCCAGCCTGGCAGGGTTCCCATATCACAGGCGCCTTGAACGTTATTGTGACCTCGGAGTGGATAAGCACCAGCACCTGGGCGACGGTAATTGCCTGTGGCAAGCAGTAAATTTGAAATTGCAGCAGAGGTATCAGAGCCGCCGGTGTTTTGTGTGACACCCATTCCCCAAAGAACACAAGTACCATCTGCATCGCGAACCATTTCCGCCACTCGGATCAATGTATCTTGAGCAATGCCGGTGACGGTTTCAGCGTATTCTAGTGTGTATTTTTCCAGTACATTTTTAAATTCTTCAAAGAAGTGAACGTTCTCCTCAATGAATGCTTGATCATGCCATCCTTGATCGATCATATATTTCGTAACAGCCATTAACCATACTTGGTCTGTTCCTTGTTTTGGGCTGATAAAAATATCAGAACGCTCGGCCATTTCATGCTTGCGTACGTCGGCTACGATCAGCTTTTGTCCATGCAGCTTGTGTGCACGTTTGACACGGGTAGCCAAAACAGGATGCCCCTCGGCAGGGTTGGCGCCAACGATGATGACGAGCCCCGCCTTCGCAATGTCTCGAATAGTTCCAGCGTCACCGCCCATGCCAACTGTTCGGAATAACCCATCTGTCGCCGGAGATTGACAGTAACGGGAGCAGTTATCGACATCATTCGTTTCAAATACTTGCCGTGCCAGTTTCTGAATTAAATAGTTTTCTTCATTTGTAATTTTTGAAGAAGAAATAAAGCCGACAGAGCCCGGACCGTGTTCTTGCTGAATAGAGCCAAGCTTACTCGTCACAAGGCTTAGTGCTTCTTCCCAGGTTGCTTGGACAAACTCCCCATTTTTTCGGATTAAAGGAGTAGTGAGACGTTCTTCTGAATTGACGAAATCCCAGCCGAATTTTCCTTTTACACATGTAGAAATAGCATTCACGGGTGCTTCTGAGGTTGGTTGAACTTTCAGGATTTTGCGGCCTTTTGTCCAAACCTCAAAGGAGCAGCCGACTCCGCAGAAAGTACAAACCGTTTTTGTTTTCTTTGTCCGGGTTTCTCGCATAGCAGCTTCCACTTCAGATACGGCAAAAATACCGCTATATCCTGGTTCAACAGCTTTCACCAAGTCAATCATTGGTGTAAGAATTTCCTCTTTCATTCCTGTCATAAAACCAGCTTCGCCAAGCATAGACTTCTCCATTAACGCGTTGCATGGACAAATGGTGACACATTGTCCGCAGCTGACACAGGAAGAATCATTAATCGGACTTCCTTTATCCCAGAGAACACGAGGGCGTTCCGCTTCCCAGTCAATTGATAACGTTTCATTCACCTGTAAATTTTGGCACACTTCTACGCATTGTCCGCAAGCAATACATTGATTAGGATCATAGCGGTAGAATGGATGAGACATATCGACTTCACAGGCAGCTGCTTTTGGCTTGTACGGATATTTTTGATGCTCAATTTCCATTTGCTGAACCGTGTTATGAAGCTTACAGTTGCCATTATTGTTGTCACATACGGTACAATAAAGTAAATGGTTTTCGAGAAGGCGATCCATCGCTTCCGTTTGTGCCTTCTTTGCGAGAGAAGAGGAGAGTTGAACGTTCATACCGTCTTGTACAATAGTGGAGCAAGAGCGGACGAGTTCTCCATTTACCTCCACAATACACGTATCGCACGTTTGAATAGGATCTACTTCAGGGACATAACAAATTTGTGGATGGGGGATCTTTTGCTCATTTACAACCTCTAGAATGGTTGAGCCGGGCGTAGTTATGTATTCTTTTTCATTAATTGTAATGGTCACCATTATCGTTGCCTCCCTTTCTAAAATTAAATGAATATTGTTTTTGCGATAATTAATCCCAGCGGAGGAAAATGTCCGCCTGCAGCGAAAATCAACAACCAATATAACAGCGCCAAAAAATAAAAAACTCCACCATGAAACTATGCCTCGGTACTAGACATAATATGCTCATGGTGGAGTAGTTATTTAGCAATTCCTACTAAACAGCCAATCCAATTAAATGTTAAAATAGGAAAGAGCCAAAACAATGACTATTATTTTGAGTCCTTCTTCCTTATTATAAGGTTTGTATAAAAAATAGACAAGGTACACAATGTTTAATTAGGAATATTAGGATAATTGAAAAAACGCTGGTTATTATTCCTTTAAAAAAGTGAACAGCAGGGAGAGTAAACGTATGTCCAAAAAAGTTCATGCATTTAATGATATTATCCGCAAGCTTCGCAAGGATTTGCTCGGGAAAGGTCCGGAGCGAATTCATAGCGTATTCGTAGAAAATATGGCTATTTCCACTTTGTACGGCAATTTAACTCCAACCGAAAAGTTTATCGCTAAAACCCCGGAAGGAAAAGAAATGGTGCATGCGGCTAGAACAAGGCTCATTCAAGAGGTGTATGCTTCTAGTCCTCCAGAAGGATTGGAAGAGCTTGTTGGCGCGAAACTGGTTCATTTATTTTCAGATATTAAGGTAGAAGAAGATATCGCTGTTTCTGTATTTGTCTTCGATAAAAATATTGTTTAGAAGGTGAACATAGTGAATAAGACAGAGGTAAAGCGAAGTATTCTTCGTGTCACAAACGGGAGGGTTCAATATACGGAAGACCTCGTCGTAACAGAATACCCCGTGACGATTAAAATAAATGGCGAAGAGTTTGTCACGATGGTCTGTACGCCGGAATATATCGAAGACATGGTCATTGGTTACCTAGCTTCGGAAGGAATCGTCCGCCGCTATGAAGATATTAAAGATATTCGTTTACAAGAAAAAGAAGGCTATGTCTATGTGGAAACGAGTAAGCTGAACCCTTACTCCCAGCGCTTTCAAAGTAAACGATACATCACCTCTTGCTGCGGGATGAGCAGGCAGGGGTTTGTTTTTGTGAATGATGCCTTAACAGCTAAAAAAATGGATGGAATTCATGTTAAGCTTTCCCCGGAAGATTGTTTTCGACTAATGAATGACATGCAGCAGTCTGCTGCTCTTTTTCATGAGACGGGCGGCGTTCACAACGCTGCTTTATGTGATAAAAATGGAATGATGCTGAGTCGGATGGATATTGGCCGTCATAATGCCCTTGATAAAATTTACGGATACTGTATTAGGAACAACATTTCTATTAGCAATAAAGTACTCGTATTCAGCGGACGCCTGTCTTCAGAAATTTTATCGAAGGTTGCCAAAATTGGCTGTGAAATTGTGCTAACGAAGTCGGCTCCTACAGAGCTGGCTCTACAGTTAGCGGAGGAATTAAACATTACAACGGTTGGCTTCATCCGTGATCAGTCTCTCAATGTTTATACATGTCCAGAACGGATCGATCTACACGGAGAGAATAGTTAATAAAACAAATAAACTCCTAGTTTAGTAATATAACTTCATCGTCCATTTTTTTACATGCTTGTTTTGACAAACTAGTCTGATTATAATGAAAGAGAGAGAAAAGGAGTGCGTGCGAAAACGTTCTCCTTTTTTGTCTTATTTAGTAGATCTGTGAAAGTTTTTATATAAACTTCTCTTACTAGCCGTTTAATCAAATCATACATATTGGGGGATGAGAAACTTGATGAGTCGGGTTTCAAGTTTGACGAAAGAAATTAGTCAATCGTTAGTCGAATGGCGCCGGGACTTTCATAGACACCCAGAGTCTGGATGGGTAGAATTTCGGACTGCTTCTATCATAGCGTCCAAGCTATCTGGCTGGGGGTATGAGGTCGAAGCAGGTCAGGATGTCGTAGATGAGAAATCACGAATGGGGGTACCTGATGCAGAAACGTTAGAACGGCAAAAGAGAAGAGCGTCTATCCAAGGGGCGGACTTAAATTGGGTTGAACAGTTTTCCGGAGGTTTTACAGGAATTGTTGGAGTTTTGGATACTGGACACCCTGGACCGACAATCGGGCTGCGCTTTGATATTGATGCTTTGGATATACAAGAATCCTACGATGGAAGCCATCGGCCTGCAAGAGAAGGGTTTGCTTCAGTGAATGAGAACATGATGCATGCATGCGGGCATGATGCTCATATGGCGATTGGTTTGGGAATCGCTTACGTGCTAGCTAATATGAAAGACCAATTAAAAGGCCGTTTCAAGCTGATCTTCCAGCCTTCAGAAGAAGGAGTGCGTGGAGCAAAGTCAATGGTTCATGCCGGAGTTGTAGACGATGTGGATATTTTTATCGCCCTGCATATCGGCCTTGGCGCTGAGTTAGGGGAGTTTGTTTGCAGTGATTTAGGCTTTTTGGCTACTACAAAGTTCGATGTAACTTTCTCGGGAAAAGCAGCTCATGCCGGTGCCAATCCCGAGCAGGGAAACAATGCACTTTTGGCTGCGGCAACGGCTTCGTTAAATATGCATGCGATCTCTCCTCATAGCGGTGGTCATTCACGGATCAATGTGGGGGTATTGCAGGCTGGCAGTGGAAGAAATATTATTCCGAACAAAGCATTTCTTAAAGTAGAAACCCGCGGCGAGACAACAGAGATTAATGAATTTATGTATGAAAAAGCAATAAAGATTGTTCAATCAGCAGGAGATATGTACGGAGTCACCTCAAATGTGGAAATCGTCGGAGAAGCAAAAACAAGCCAATCAAGTGACGAACTGCTCGGTTTTCTTCGTGATGAGGCAAATAATATTGAAGAAATACACACCGTAAGGGATACATTTAAATCAGGTGGTTCTGAGGATGCAACTTACATGATGGCGCGTGTTCAAGAACTGGGTGGGCAGGCAGCTTACGTTGTATTCGGCACGAGGCTTACTGCAGGCCATCATAACGAAAAATTTGATTTTGATGAAGCAGTTATGCCGATTGCAGTAAAAACATTAGCCAGCTGCATTGTGAATATGGAAATCAGCTCCGTTCTCCATGTTAGTTGAATTGATAAAAAGGAGGAGTGAGAATGAAAACAAGAGTCGGAGTGGTGGGACCAAGAGATTCTATCCAATTAATGAAAGAAGTAGCAAAAGAGTATGAAAACCAATTAGATCTTGTTCCATTTGTGTACAGTCGTGCAGAAGAAACAACCAGCATTGTGGAAGAAAATCAGCATTTAGTCGATATCTGGCTTTTTTCAGGTCTTACCCCGTATACTTTGGCCAAAAAAAGCACATCCAATCAACCTTTCTTTTACCTGAAGCTAAATGGTTCAAGCTTTATGAAGGCCCTTCTAGAAGCAGGCTATAAAGACCAAAAGTGTTTAAATAACATTAGTATAGATATGTTAGATGAAAAAGATATTTATGAAACGTACGGAGACTTGCAAATTACACATGAAAATATTTATTGGTATGAATATAAAGGGTACACGCCTATTCAGGAGATTAGTGACTTTCACATTAACTTATTTAATGAAGGAAAAGTCTCTGTGTGTGTGACATGTTTAAGTGATGTTTTTGAGAACCTTCGCGTAAAAGGAATTCCTGTGTATCGTAGTACCCCCACACGCGCCAATATAAGATCCACGATCAGCTTAGCCCTTCAGTACTGGCAGACTGTTCATTTTAAGCAATCCCAAATTACCGTTATGCTCATCAAAATGGAGAACATGGAAAAGATTGAAAGTCCTCATGTTTTATCCTATGAGCTCCATCGATTGAATCTCGAATTGCAATCAGCCATTTTAGATTTTAGTGAAACGATAGCCGGATCCTTCGTAGCGATTGGCATTGGAACGTATATTATTTTTTCCACGAGGGGCTCTCTGCAAGAAGCGGGAGAACAAAGTGTTCAATTGCTAGAAAAAATCTCTCTTATTACTGATTTGCCTTCAAATATCGGCATTGGATATGGGGATACCGCTTTAGCGGCTGAAGAAAACGCCCGTCTCGCTTTGCATCATGCCCAAAACTATGGGAAGTTCTCGGTATTCGTGGTGGAAAACAACGGGGTAGTGAAAGGTCCTCTTGAAGACAAGCAAAGTATCTCTTTTGGATTTAGAAATGAAAATAAAGAAATAGGAGATAAATTGAAACAGAGCGGAGTCTCGATCACAACCTTCAATAAAATTATGGCTGTCCAAAAAAGTCTCGGAAGAAAGGCTATTACGGCGTCTGAAATTGCAGAGTGGCTAAAAATGACTCAGCGAAACGCCCGGCGTATATTAACGGATTTAACAAAAGTAGGGATTGCCGAAGAGATAGGCGAAGAAGCCCCGACCTCAAGAGGACGCCCAAGAAAAATATATCGGGTAGGACTAGATGTAGCAGAAAATCACTCATAATAATATAAAAAATGGCAAAGAGTGTTTTTAACCTCTTTCTATACATAGCCTTCTTATCTAAATGACAGTGTTCTGTTATTTAAATAAGAGGGCTATTTTTGATTATGCAGCTTTTTATTTAGGTGCTTAAAAGGATAGGGGATATTAAAAGAATTTTTAGAAAATTTTGTTGACTTTCAGAAAAGAAGTTTGTATAGTTTATTTAAGGAATAATTAAAGAAAAAATCCTTAAATAGAAACGAAGAAGGAGGAGAGTTAAATGAGTACGATTTCATCTAAAGAAAATAACTCTTCAAAATTAGTGAGTTCGGAAGAATTCAGGAACGTGATAAGTCACTTTGCAAGCGGCGTGTCCATTATTACTGTGAGAGAAGATGACGTTGACTACGGTATTACAGCCAGCGCCGTAAGCTCTGTTTCTCTAGAACCGGCTATGCTTCTTGTCTGCGCTAACAAGAGTACAGGCACATGCCACGCTATTTCAAAAGCAGGTTCCTTTACGGTCAATATTCTTGCTGAACATCAAGACGGGCTAGCCATGCAATTTGCCAGAGCCAACACGGAAAAGTTTAAAGATGTCAATATGTCTTATGGAGAGCTTGGAAACCCTGTGTTACATGATACGCTTGCGCAGATTGAATGCCGGGTGGTCGAAGAGGTAACAGGCGGTACTCATTCCGTTTTTCTTGCAGAAGTACAAAAAGCTGAAGCAGCAAGCGGAGATCCTCTCGTGTACTTCAAAGGAAAGTTTGGACAGTTTAAGCAATCTTAATGGGAGTGTAAAAACCGATTAATCATATGTAAGCTCTTTCAAAAAAATAAAACAGGCGATGAAAAGGAGGAAGTAATATGGCTTTAATGACAGGCAAGCAATACCGTGAATCATTGAATGATAGCCGGGAAGTTTACATTGATGGCGAGAGAGTAACAAATTTGGCAGAGCATCCGTCTTTTAAACCGATTATAGATGTAAAAGCCAGAATGTACGATATGGCTTTTGAAGCCCAGTATAAGGATATCTTAACGACAACACTAGAAGATGGAGAAAGAGTTTCCCGTGCGTATAAGGCACCGACAACAAAAGAAGACTTAACGGCTATTCGCACGCACGTAGAAACTGTTCTTGATGATTTAGGCGGAGTGGTGTACCGCGTTGGGGATGAAACGATTGGTGAAATGTGGTCCCTATACGATGCTAAAGATCGATTAAAGGAAATCGATCCTACTTATGCCAAAAATATTGACTATCATATCGATCGTGTCGCACGAGAAGATTTATTCCACGTATCGGCTAACACGGATCCTAAAGGTGACCGCAGCAAATTGTTCAGCGGGAAAGACGGCGGAACATTGCTTCATGTTGTCGAAGAAAATGATAAGGGAATTGTGGTTACGGGGGCAAAATTTGAAACAGCTGCTGCCTACGCCCACCAAGCATTTGTAAAGCCGACAATTTTAGATTGGAACGCCGGCTCAGAAAAAATGGCTCCGTTCGCTTGTGGTTTTATCTGCGATATGGGCTCACCTGGATTAAAGCATATTTGCCGTACTTCTCTCGGAACGAATAAAAGTGAAACCGATTATCCAATTGCTACTAAATTTGAAGAAATTGATACCCTTCTTATCTTTGATAACGTTTTGATTCCATGGGAAAATGTTTTATTTCACCGCTCATTAGAATCTGCTGCTTATATTCGTTCTACTCTTCATCGTTATTCTGGCTTCAACTATACACTTAGAATGCTGCGTCGAGCGGATTATTTAATTGGAGTGGCATTATTAAACGTTGAACAAACAGGCCTCACACAGCTGCAAGCAGTAAAAGAAAAAATATCTGAGCTTATCAATTACCGTGAAGGCATCAATGCTCATTTGACCGCAGCTGTTGCGAATGCGGAAGTAAGTCCGGGCGGCTTGATGATGCCAAATCAATCGTTGCTTTACACGGGACGGGTCTTTGCTTTATCCAATTTTCCAGCTATGGCTCATTTAACGAGAGAACTTGTTGGAGGGCAATTAGCGGTAACGCCAGATTCCGCTACGATGGCTGATCCAGCTATTCAAGAATACATGGATAAATATTATTCTGTTAGCGAGTGGAGCGCCGAAGAAAGGGGAAAGCTGCTTTATTTCGCAAGAGATCTTTTGAATTCCTCTTATGCAGGCCATCGTACAACATTTGAATTGTTCGCTCAAAGTCCACCATTCGCTCAGCAAATGGCTGTTTTTAACAATTTTAATGCAGAAGCCCAACGAGAATTAGTTCGAAAAGCAGCAGATTTAAAACCAACTGTAGCGGTTACCAATCTTTAATTTTAAAAATAGAAAGGGGAAGGTTTCATTGGATATTCATACACCAGGTGCTTTACAGCTTTCTGCATCTGTTCTGACGATTGGTGCGCTTGACGGCATTCACAAAGGGCATCAGGCATTACTATTAAAAGCAAAAGAGCGGGCTAATCAGCTTAAAGTTCCTTTTGTTGTCTATACCTTTGATCCTCCTCCCAAGGTCTTTTTCAAAGGGTGTCAGCAGTTAATGTCGGTAGAAGAGAAGCTGCAGGCACTTGAAAGAATCGGAGCTGATCATGTGATTGTAGGGTCTTTTGATGAAGCCTTTACGAAAAAGGAAGTTCCGGACTTTATTGCAGAGCTTCAAAAAATGAATCCGGTAGAAATTTGGGAAGGTCCTGACTTTTTATTTGGTAAAAACAGAAAAGGGACAATCGAAGTGCTGCGCCGTTATTTCTACGTGGGTATTGTAAATCCTTTAACGTGTAAGAAAGGCGAAAAGATTTCTTCTACTCGCATTCGAAAGTTGTTACAGCAGGGTCACTACTCCCGAGCGAAAGAGCTGCTGGGAGAGGAATGCCTAGATTCTGTTAACGTACTTCAATCTTATACAGCAAATGTATCGATGAGCGGTTAAAGGAATGAGCTATGATTCGTTGAGCAAACGGAGCTGCAATGAAGAAATTGCTTCTATTTGCGGTTCCTTATTTTCAAGGAGGAGTTTTATATGAAAATAACAAATACATTTTCGGTAGCAGGGCGATGTTCAGCAACGGGTGCTTTGGGAGCTGTTGTGACTTCCAGCAGCCCGTCCGTTGGCGCACGCTGTCCTTGGGTTAGATCGAACGTAGGGGTAATTCTAACGCAGAACGTGACAGATCCAAGGCTTGCAGATATAGGGTTGTCTACTCTAGAAAGAGGGTATGACGCGCAATCCGCTATTCGGACAATGATGGCTGCTTCTGATTTTCCTGAATTTAGACAGCTGGCCGTCGTAGATGCAAAGGGAAAATCCGGTGTGTTTACTGGTGAAAGAGCACTTGGTGTACACGGAGAATTTTATGCAGAGAATGTAGCCAGTATCGGTAATCTATTAAGTGATCCAGCTATTCCAGAAGCGATGGGACAGCGTTTCTTAGAAAGAACAGACCTTTCTCTGCCGGAGCGGTTAATTTCAGCGATCGAGCTCGGGTTTCATATGGGAGGAGAGCTTGATCAAGAGCATTCTATCGCCCTGCTAGTCTATCATCCAGATGCTCCATTTGCTTATGTAGATTTACGTGTGGATTATAGCGATGATCCACTTGCTGATTTGAAAAAAGTATGGGGAATTTACGGTCCGCAAGCGAAAGATTATAAAATTCGGGCCATTGAACCTGAACTTGCCCCTTCTTATGGGGTAAAAGGAGACGAATAATAAGCAAGGTACTGGAACTTTATTAGTTCGGAATAATTTTTTATCGTTTATTGCTGCTATCAAGAGGAGGCCGATGGTTTTTAAGCAAACGGACTCCTTCTTTTATTTGACGATAAAGCATCTTCTATGTGGCTAATAGAGAAATGAGAGTTTCCGATCATATGGTTGATTCGCAGAAAAGATCCCAAAGGTTAAAAATTTCTAAATATTTAGAAATCTAATTGACATCTTAAAAAATAGGTTGTATTCTTTCAATAAAGAGTTAATTAAGGAATATTTAAAGATAAATTCCTTTAATTTCTTTATGTAATAGAAAGTGTAAGTAAAAAAGCTGGAGATGAGTATTTACACAACATTAATGTAAGCGCATTCGTTAATTCTTAGAACAAAAAAGGGAATCGACTTATAGGCGCTCGAACGTCTTTTAAGTAAGCAAAAGCCAAAAGATAAATAACTAAATGATAAAGAGGTGGAGCCCTGTCAAATAATCACTTATAGAGAGGAGGAATTTATAGAATCGACAGAGAACTGTGTTGATGTGTCAAAGGGATGAGATGGTATTACAATTTAAAGTTAACCTAAGGGGGAATCTAAATGAAGACAGGTTATATTTATGACGAAAGCTATTTTTGGCATGATACTGGGAGTGGTACACTTTATCTTCCTTCTGGAGGATATTTGGAGAAAGATGTCTTTTCTGAGGATCCTGCAACGAAAAGAAGGGTCAACAATTTATTAGAAAGATGCGGATTAATGAAAAAACTAAAAAAAATAGACCCTAGGCCGGCAACGAGAGAGGAAATTGAGTTATTCCATACGCCAAAGTATATCGATAAGGTAAAACAGTTAAGTGATACAACAGGTGGAGATGCCGGCGATCACGCCATCGTTGGAAGAGGATCTTACGAGATCGCTTTGCTTTCTACGGGAGGGGCCATATCGGCTGTTGATGCCGTTATGGCAGGAGAAGCTGAAAACGTATATGCCCTTACCCGTCCGCCTGGACATCATGCGGAGGCAGACATGGGGATCGGTTTTTGTATCTTTAATAATGTCGCAATCGCCGCTAAATATGCCAAGGAAAAGTACGGACTAGAAAGAATTATGATTGTAGATTGGGATGTACACCATGGGAATGGAACGGAAAAAGCATTTTACAATGATCCTAATGTTTTATTTATCTCTATTCATGAAGACTTAAATTTCCCTAATAATACGGGCTTTGCTAGTGACATAGGGGAGGGAGAAGGGCGCGGTTATAATGTCAATATCCCATTGCCGCCAGGCACGGGAAATGCTGGCTACTTGCATGTTTTTGAGTCTATCATTCGCCCTCTGGCAGATGAATTTAAGCCGGAATTAGTTATTGTATCGGCCGGTCAGGATCCAGGGATATTTGATCCGTTAGGAAGAATGCGGGTCACGTCAGAAGGATTTGGAGAAATGACTAACATAATGAAAGAAATTGCCGAGAAACATTGCGGTAAGAAGTTGGTTATGTGTCACGAAGGTGGTTACAGCAATGCCTACGTTCCATTTTGTACACTCCGGATTATCGAGACATTAAGTGAAATTCAAACGGATGTAGAGGATCCGTTCGCTTTAGGATCAAATGGATATCCTGATAAAGTGTATGATCATCAAAAAGAAGTCATTGATGAGGTGATCAACATTCAATCTGAGTTTTGGAGCACCTTACGAGTTCAAGTTTAATTTACTAGGAAGTGATAGATAGTTCCGTCTTTTCATCCACCCCTAAGAAGGAGAGTTTGCTGGGACGTTAAATTAGTTAAGTTCAATATTAACTAATGAACAACATCAGTCTCTCCTCAAGCCCCTTGCTTCTAGACATTTATCTGACGAGTTTGTTTGGAGACTTTTATATTTTGGTTGAATAAAAAATTACTTTAATGTCAGCTGGGATTGAATGTATTTACGAAAGCGGCATGTATGTTCAGCTATTCAAAAATAGAGAGGGGCAAGATTAAATGAGTGACAATCATCATTCCAGTTCCATTGAGCAAAAAAGTTATGAGTACATCTCCTTGGAAGAAAGAAGAGGGAACCCAAAAGAGCTGTTTTTTGTTTGGTTTGCTGCGAATACAGTTTCTACTACTCTTATAACTGGAGCACTAGCAGTTATCATTGGTTTAAATTTTTGGTGGGCGGGCTTGTCCATTATTTTAGGACATGGAATTGGAGCAGCGGTTATGGGGCTCCATTCTGCTCAGGGACCGAAGCTAGGCATTCCTCAAGTTATGCAGAGCAGGGCGCAGTTTGGATATTTCGGGGTTATCTTGCCCATGCTCATTATTTTCACGATGTATTTAGGATATGGGGCGAGCAATACTGTATTGGTTGGTCAGGGAATATATGAAACACTGGGAATCAATCTTAATGTAACAGTTATCATTAGCTTAATTCCAATGGTATTGCTAGCGATATACGGCCAAGGACTGATACAGAAGTCGATGAAGCTATATACGATTTCTTACACAGTGATCTTTCTAGTACTCACTCTCCTCGTAGTTAGCCAAGTATCTATGGAAATGCTTAATCAAGGAGGCTTCTCGTTCAGCCAGTTCATTTTGGCTACCTCTATCTCGGTTACCTGGCAGATTACTTATGGTCCGTATGTATCTGATCACTCAAGATATATGCATCCAACTGAATCGAAAAAAACGTTTATCTATACTTATTTAGGAAGCTTTTTGAGTTCTGTCTGGTTAATGCTTTTAGGAGCAGCTTTAGCCAGTATGGTTACAGACGGCAATGTAATGGCACAAATAAAAGAAATGGGCCACGGTGCCGGAACAGCAATTGTTATTTTGCTCTCCCTTGGGTTGATTGTCATTAACTCATTAAATATTTATGGGGCTGGAATTATCGTTTTATCTATAGCAAGCAATTTCTTCAAGTTTGCTACAACGATAAAAATACGCGTGCTCACCTCTGCGATGGTGGGAATTCTTCTTGCTCTGGCGGCTACTATAGGCGCAGGCAACTTCATGAGTAATTTTCAAATCTATTTAGGATTTATCTTGTTCTTCATCGTTCCTTGGAGTGTCATCAACTTAACAGACTTTTATGTGTTGGGCCGACAAAAACATGATCCAGAGGATTTTATGAATAAGAATGGGGCCTTTGGAAAACTGCGTGTTAGTTCATTGGCTATTTATCTTTTAACGGTCTGCTGCCAAATCCCTTTTATTAACAATGGAATCTATCAAGGACCGGTATCTAAAATGTTGAATGGATTAGATATCGCCTGGTTGGTAGGGATCGTTGTTGCTTTTTGCTTGTATTATAACTTTGAAAAATTGAAGAACAAAACTGAATCCAAGCCTATTAAAGAAGTAGTGTAAGAAAATAATAAAGTTATATAAATATTGTTGACAATATTCTAAAAATTAAGTATATTTTTCATTAAGGAAAATATCTCTAATTATTCCTATTTAATACAAATTTGAGAGCGGGATAGAATGACGTTCCTGAATGTTTATCCACTATTAAAATCTGGAGGTAAAGAAAATGGTTGTATCTCAAACAGCACTAAACATTGCAGAGTTAATTGAAGCCGATAAAAAGCACTACCTTCACCCAACAACAGTACCTAAATTATTTGTTGAAAATGGTCCTAAAATTATTTTTGCCAAAGGCGAAGGGGTTCGTGTAACGGATGTGCAAGGAAAGTCTTATATTGATGGCGCTTCTATGCTTTGGAATGTGAATTTAGGGCATGGGAACAAGGAGCTTGCACAGGCAGCTTATGACCAAATGACAACGCTTGCCTACAGTTCTTCCTTCTATGGCTACTCTAATGAAAAAGCTGTGCGTCTTGCAGAAAAAGTAGTATCTATCGCACCGGGGGACTTAAGCGCAATTTTCTTTACATCTGGTGGATCAGAATCAAACGATACAGCCTTTAAATTAGCACGTTTTTATTGGGATTTAAAAGGACAGCCGACAAAGAAAAAAGTAATTTCTATCAGCCGCAGTTATCATGGAGCTACTGTTTCAGCCGGAACAGCTACACGCATTGAGGGCTTCCATAGCTTTTCCGGATCAAAAGATCCCGATATGGTAAGAGCCAAATCTCATTTAACGAATTGTGAGCTGGGAGACAAAAATGATCCGAACTATGAAGGATGCATTCGTGATGTGATTGAGAAAGAAGGAGCAGACACGATTGCTGCTGTAATCCTTGAACCAATACAAGGAGCAGGCGGGGTTCATGTTTCACCAGATGGCTATTTACAAGCAGTTAAAGCACTTTGTGAAGAAAATAATATTCTCTTGATTGCCGATGAAGTCATTTGCGGGTTCGGCCGCACAGGTAAAATGTTCGGTGTGGATAATTGGAATGTTGTGCCTGATATTATGAGTGTTGCGAAGGGCATTACAGGTGGTTATGCGCAGCTTGGCGGCGTTTTAGTAAGTAAGGAAATTAGAGATACGATCGTACAATATGACAAAATTTTGGGTCATGGCTTTACGTATAGCGGCCATCCAACAGCTTGTGCAGTAGGCTTAAAAACGATTGAGATTCTTGAGCGTGACAACATTATTGAAAACGTTAACAACATGGAGAAAGAGTTGAAAAAGGGATTTGCCTATTTAACAGATAAATATCGTTATTTCACGAAATCAAGAGCAGTAGGCTTGCTCGCTGGATTTGAACTTCAGCAAGATCGAGAGGCAGACTTGCCATTTGCAGAAACGGTCCGACCAGCCACCTTCGTTGTAGAGCAATGCTTTAAACGCAATTTGATCTTAAGAGCGGCTGATTTTGAAAAAGGAAAAGATATCGTGGCGATTGCTCCGCCGCTTATCATTAATAAAGAAGAAATTTCTGAAATGATTAATATCATTGATGCGGCAATGACTGAATTCGAAAGAACAGTGAAGTAATACGTTATGACAGCATGTCAGGGACTATACAGGCTTAGCAGCTAGCTCTCTGGCATGCTTATTTTATTTAAAATAAAGGAGGAAAAATGAGAAATGGCTAACCAAACACTTGAATTAAGCAGTAAAGTAAGTGAGTTTTTAAAAGGAACAAAAAAGCTGTATATTAATGGGGAATTTGTTGAATCTGCTTCTTCTAAAACGTTTGAAACGATTAATCCGGCTACGGGAGAAGTATTAGCGACAGTCTATGAAGCAGAAGAAAAAGACATTGACCTTGCTGTAAGAGCGGCAAAAAGGGCGTTCGAACAAGGACCATGGTCGAAAATGAGTGGAGCTGAAAAAGCTAAACTGATTTTTAAACTAACCGATTTTATTGAGGAACATCAAGAAGAATTAGCACAGCTGGATACTTTAGATAATGGCAAGCCAATTAGTGAATCACGTGCTCTTGATGTGCCGAATGCCATTGAGGAATTCCGTTATTTTGCTGGATGGGCCACGAAGAATATGGGACAAACCATTCCTGTTTCCGGCAATTTCTTGAACTATACACGTCACGAACCAGTTGGAGTAGTAGGACAAATTATTCCATGGAACTTCCCTATTAGCATGCTCTCATGGAAAGTGGCTCCGGCATTAGCTGCTGGCTGTACAGTTGTATTGAAGCCTGCTGAGCAAACACCGCTCTCCGCTCTTTATTTTGCGGAGCTTGTTGAAAAAGCAGGATTCCCTCCTGGTGTAGTGAACATTGTCCCAGGATTCGGACCAGTAGCTGGGCAAGCGCTTGTAGAACACCCGGATGTGAATAAAATTGCTTTTACGGGCTCCACTGTTGTAGGGAAAAAATTGATGAAACAGGCTGCTGATACGATGAAGCGAATAACGCTAGAGTTAGGTGGAAAGTCTCCTAATATTATTCTTCAAGATGCTGACCTTTCAAAAGCTATTCCAGGCGTGTTCACAGGCATTATGTTTAATCAGGGAGAAATTTGCAGCGCAGGTTCGCGAGTATACGTTCATAAAAGCCAATATGAGGAAGTAGTGGCCGGCATGGTCGAGCTGGCTAAAGAAGTGAAGCTCGGAAACGGACTGGATGCCGAAACAACGATGGGCCCTTTAGTATCGAAAAAACAACAGGACCGTGTATTTGAGTATATCAATATCGGTATAAAGGAAGGAGCAAAGCTGGCGACAGGCGGAGGAAAATCAGATAAAGGGTTTTTTATAGAACCCACGATCTTTATTGACGTCGAAGAGCATATGACGATCGCGAAAGAAGAAATTTTTGGGCCGGTTGTCGTGGTGATGCCTTATGACACGCTAGAAGAAGTGATTGAACGGGCAAATAGCTCAGCGTACGGATTAGGAGCGGGTGTATGGACAGAAAACTTGAAAACCGCCCATAATGTAGCGAACCAGTTAAAGTCCGGAAGTGTGTGGATTAATTGCTACGATGCTATCGATCCGGCTTCTCCATTTGGCGGCTACAAAGAATCTGGCTTTGGTAGAGAGATGGGGTCTTATGCTTTAGAAAATTATACGGAAGTAAAGAGTGTTTGGGTGAATTTAGACTAGAAGCCAGTTTTGTTTCTTGATCTTTTTAAAAGAAAGCTAAACTTGTATCGGCAGACGTTAACAGGCTGTCCTTAAATCAGTGAATATCTGACTTTTGGACAGCCTTTTTATTCTTAATTATATGGTATTACCTAGTGTGAACAGTTTTGCTTCATAAAATTTTATTCAGAAACAGGAGGATTAAAAATAAGTGACTAAACAATTAAAGAGAAGGTTAGGGCTATGGGCAGCTGTTGCTACAGGAGTGGGGATTGTTGTAAGCTCTAGTGCGCTAGTGTCGCTGGGGCAAGGGTTTGGTGCGGCAGGACCGGGATTCATACTAGCAATGGGCGTTGCTTTATTTCTAAATCTTTGTGTAGCTTTTTCCTTTGCTGAGCTTTCAAGCATTGTGCCTCGTGCTGGAGGAATCAATCATTTTACACTTCCGGCGCTCGGGCCTTTTATGGGAATGGTTGCTGTCATTAGCGGCTATGTACTCGTTACGATCTTTGCAGGAAGCGCTGAGGCAGGAATTGCTGGGATTGTATTTCGTGATGTATTTGCTCCAGGAATCAATCCGATGGTCATTTCCCTTGCTTTTGTTATATTGCTCGGAATCGTGAACGTATTAGGAGTAGAAGTGTATAGCACGATACAAATTATCCTAACCACTCTTTTAATTGCTTCTACCGTTATTTTGGGCATTATCGGTTTAACGGGAATAGGAGCTACCGGAACCCCCGTGCCAACTACTTTAGAGTTCAATCCTTCCGGCTGGGGAATATTTAGCTTTACAGCGCTGGCTATTTGGCTATTCGTTGGTGTGGAATTTGTGACACCAATGGCAGAGGAAATAAAAAAACCAAAGATTTACGTACCATTAGCTATGATCCTAAGCTTAGTCATCATTTTGCTAGCCGATGCACTTTTCGGATTTGCAGCTATTAAATATGCTCCCCTGCAGCTTTTAGGTGAATCCGCTTCTCCACATGTTGAGGCAGCTGGCGCAATTTTAGGGAAAACAGGGCAAACGTGGATGGGAATTGTCACCATCCTTGCAACCGTTAGTACATTAAATACGTTGATATGTGCGATCGCCCGGATGATTTATTCGATGGGAATAGAAGGGCAGATGCCTAAAGTCTTCGGAAAAACCAACCGATATGGCTCTCCTTGGGTCGCTGTAGCGCTTATGTGTGCTTTGTTTGTTGTATTTTTGCTTGTAGGCCTTACAAATAGCGCATCCATCGTCACGTTCATTTTAGCAGGCTGTTTCTGTTGGCTGGTGACGTATTTTATTGCCCATTTGAATGTTGTTATTTTGCGATATAAATATCCAAAGGTAGAGAGAACGTTTAAGTCCCCTTTAGGATTTACTTTCCAGATTATAGGGATGATCGGAATCCTTTATGTCATGTTTAATATGTCTCCTGATGCAGCTTTAAGAACGGAGATTTATAAGTACTCGCTATTGTTTTTGGGATTAACTGTAATTTATGCTGCTCTTTGGGTCAAATTTGTTATGAAAAAGGGAATCTTCCAAACGACCCCTTTAGAAGAGTTAATTGAGACGACAAGTACCACACCGAGAGATTCAACTCACGAGTTAAAAGAAGACATGAGTATATAAATAAAACCGTTTGCTGGGAAGCTGACAGGCAGAAGAGAGAGTGGATGATAGGCAGAATTTTTAAAATATTCAATAATATCGTTGACTTACAGAAAAAAAGATTGTATATTTCTATTAAGGAATAATTAAGGATAAGTTCCTTAATTAAGTGTTGTAAAAATGTTTATTTAGGAGGAATGGAAGACGATGACGGTACAAGGCGAAGTGAAAAGTCCAGCTATTAAAAGAATTAGAAAGTTCAAAACGGATGAGTACTATCCTTCAAGCTTAGGAAAACCAGAACACCATATTAAGAATGAGCTGAGTATGGCGGTACGGGCAGGAAATCACATCTTTTTACGAGGACAAACTGGTTTTGATTTAGATGGCAATTTTCACGGAATCGGGGATGTAGCAAAGCAAGCAGATCAGGCATGTAAATGTGTGAAGCAGCTGATTGAAGAAGCGGGCGGCACAGTCAAGGATATCTGTAAAATGACTGTATATTTACTGAACAGAGAAGATCGCAGCAAGGTTTACCCAGTTTTAGCAGAGCATTTTAAAGATGTGTATCCTTGTAGCACTGGGTTGATCGTAAGTGGTTTTGCTATGCCGGAAATGTTAATGGAAATTGATATTGAGGCTGTTATTAGTGAAGGAAATGAAGAGGATTAAGGCAGTAGGCTTGTCGTGAATGGCTAGTACGGAAGAAACCGCAATACTCTAAAATATAGGGATTTGCGGTTTCTTTTTTCTATAAAAGATGAGGCAGCAGGCAGTCGTTTATTTTCTCGCTAACGAAAATAATGAGCAAATAATTAAGGAGCTATCACATGAACTTAATCCAAACGGTAAATGTAGAGAAAATTCAATCTCATGTAGAATCTATTAAGGAATTCCAGGCCTTTGCTAAACAACTATTCTTATCTGTTGGGGAAGAAGCAAAGCGTCGTCTTTCTTCCTATTTCGACGGAGTAGAGTATAAATATCAGTTGGCGAGATTACCCGATGTGATTGCGAGGTTCGAAGAAGAATATGGAGAGGCACCTATCGTTGGCTGGGTAGCGATGTCTTTTGCAGATCAAGAGCCTCAGCGCGTACACATTGGGACCTTGCTTAATTACGAAAAATGGCCGCTCACTTATACGATAGGGTTTCACTTGCTTGAAGATGAGTATAAGCAGGTGGCTGAGGAGCTTCATTCTTTAAACTGGGAAAAATTGATTGGCTGCGAGCCAGCTTATCAATACTCAAAGCCAAATGGAGAGCATATGTTCAACAGTACAGCGGTTGAACTCAATTTAGCTTCTTTAACAGAAAGTAAAGAAAAAATGGTTGAAATGATCGTCCGTTATTACGAGCAGGCTGCTCCAGTTGTAGCAAAGTTAAGGAAGAAGAGCTGTATCGTGAGTGATTGAAGGCCTCTTATGATGTGAAGTTTTTACATATTCATTTTTAGAAAAAAGAGAGGAGCGGAACGAGCCGTGCAAATAAATCTAGATCGGTTAGTACGAGATATCGAAAAATATGCCGAGTATGGAAAAAACAACAATGGAGGCATTACAAGGCCTAGTTTTTCTAAGGCTGACCATGAAGTAAGAGCGTTGTTTATCCAAGAACTAGAGGAGTTGGGGCTAAACGTTACAATTGACGGAGCCGCTAACATTTGGGGAAGAAAAAAAGGAACAGGAAAACAAGAAGGAACAATCGTCATTGGTTCCCATTTGGATTCTGTTCCAAACGGCGGCAAGTATGATGGGCCGTTAGGGGTTTTGACAGCAAAAGAAATTATCAAAACATTAATAGAACATGATATTATGCTAGACCATGATCTTGAAATTGTTTCCTTTACAGCTGAAGAATCGAATGACTTCAATTTATCTACATTCGGGAGCCGGTCATTCGCCGGCAAATTACCAGCAGAAATGTTGGAGACCGTTCATGATTCCAAAGGAAATCTTATTAAAACAGAATTAGAAAAAGTCGGCGGCGGTTTAGAGAAATTTCCGGCGATGGGCCAAATGGCAGAAGAGAAAAAGGCGTTTATTGAGCTTCATATTGAACAAGGGAAGCGGTTAGAGAGCCGCAATCTTTCAGTAGCGGTTATTAATAAATTTGTCGGTATGTACCGTAGTACCGTCCGAGTAAGTGGGCAGGCGAATCATTCAGGGACAACGATGATGGAACATCGTCAGGATGCGTTAGCCGCTGCTGCTGAAATCATTCTCGAAGTAGAACGCCATTGTCGTGAAGACGAGACAGATTTAGTCGGTTCTGTCGGCAAATTAAATGTTTTTCCTAATGCTACTAATATTATCCCAGGTCAGGTTGAATTTAATCTTGAGGTGAGAGGGGAAGATGGAGACCGAATTTACAAAGTCGTGGATCTTATCCGAGAGAGCTGGAAAACCATCGCTCAAAAAAGACAAGTAGAAGTCGAGGAAGAAATCTTTTTACGGCAAGACCCTATTGACCTCGATCAAGAAATCGTTAGTATCTTGCAGCGTACGGCTGAGGAAATGAAGGAGCCATACAGAACCTTTGCCAGCATGGCAGTTCACGACGCTGCCCACATGGCGGCTGTCACAAAATCAGCGATGATCTTTGTAAAAAGCATCAATGGGAAAAGTCATTGTCCAGAAGAGATCAGCCTCCCTGAAGACATTGAAAAAGCGGGAAACTTGATGTTAAAAAGCCTTATGAATATCGACCGGGAGTTATCAAAAAATATGACGGAGAAGAATGGTACCCAAGTATTCAGAGAAGCAGCTAATAGATAACATTATTTTTAAAGGGAGCAGGTAACTGTAAGTGGCCAGCTCCTTCTTTTTATATTTTCAAAAAATGCTATAGATAGATGAGAATGTGCTATAGTTGGATATGGAGAGGAATTTTTGTGACAGAAAAAATATTCTTCTAGTAACATTGACTTACACACAGTCCAGTTGTATTCTTAATTGAGTATATTTTAGGAATAATTCCTAAAAATGGATTTGGATCAAGTGCTGTAAAAAAGAAGGTTGTTTATGATGTAAAGAATGTATAGTTGATTTTCAGACATTTTTTAGAGTCGATAATAAGAATTGTTCTAGGTACAGCATGTCAGAGAGAAATGTTTCTGAAAGGAATGGATTTACAATGGTCAAAGATAAAGTGAGAATTGAAAAAGATTTTTTAGGTGAAAAAGAGATTGCTTCAAATGCATACTATGGCATCCAAACAATGCGTGCTTCTGAAAACTTTCCTATTACTGGTTACCGCATTCATGAGTCATTAATCAAAGCGTTGGGGATAGTGAAAAAAGCAGCGGCATTGGCAAATATGGAGACTGGCCGTTTACATAAAGAGCTTGCTGAGGCCATTGTCCAGGCGTCAGAAGAAGTAATAGAGGGAAAATGGAATAACCAGTTTATTGTCGATCCAATTCAAGGCGGGGCTGGTACTTCAATAAATATGAATGCGAATGAAGTAATTGCGAATCGCGCACTCGAATTATTAGAGCACGAAAAAGGTAATTATCGTTATTTAAGCCCTAATAATCATGTGAATATGTCACAGTCTACGAATGATGCTTTTCCTACTGCTATTCACATTGCTGTACTCGCATCGCTAGAAAGCTTGCTTACGACGATGAACGAGATGCACAAAGTCTTTAAGGAAAAAGCGGCGGAGTTTGACCATGTAATTAAGATGGGCCGTACTCACCTTCAGGATGCTGTTCCGATCCGTCTAGGCCAGGAATTTGCTGCGTATAGCAATGTCGTAGAGCGCGACATGGAGCGAATTCAGCGATCACGTACTCATTTGTACGAAGTTAATATCGGAGCAACAGCTGTCGGAACAGGATTGAATGCTGATCCGGCCTATATTAAGAGTGCAACTAACCATTTAGCTGCATTAAGCGGGTTTCCTCTAGTGAGTGCGAGCCACCTCGTTGACGCGACTCAGAACACAGATGCGTACACTGAAGTGTCTGCGGCTTTAAAAATTTGTATGATTAATATGTCTAAGATCGCTAATGATCTCCGGTTAATGGCTTCCGGTCCGCGCGCAGGGCTTGCTGAAATTAGCTTGCCGGCACGCCAGCCTGGCTCATCCATCATGCCCGGAAAAGTCAATCCGGTCATGGCAGAAGTGATCAACCAAATTGCTTTTCAAGTAATCGGAAATGACCATACGATTTGTTTAGCTTCTGAAGCAGGGCAGTTTGAGTTGAACGTGATGGAGCCTGTATTAGTGTTTAATTTACTTCAATCTATCAATATCATGAATAATGGATTCCGCACTTTTACAGAGCGTTGTCTTTCTGGCATTGAAGCGAACGTAGACCGCATGGAAGAGTATGTAGAAAAAAGCGTAGGAATCATTACAGCGGTTAATCCTCATATTGGATATGAGGCGGCTGCTCAAATCGCGAAAGAGGCGATCGCAAGCGGTAAGTCAGTTCGTGAACTGTGCTTGCAGCAAGGAGTTTTAACAGAGGAAGAAATAGATCTTATTTTAAATCCTTTTGAAATGACTGAGCCGGGTATTGCGGGTTCTGCGTTTTTAAATAAGCACACTGTTAGTGCGAAATAGTCACGAGTAACTAAAAGAGCTTTCGAAAAAAGTGTAGGATGATACACTTTTCGGAAGCTCTTTTTATTTATTAAACTGATGTGCTTCCGTCTCAACTCTCTTCATTGCATACATTCTTTTATCTACGTACAAATTAAGAGAAGTTGAATTGTATGACTTGGAGGGGTAATCATGAACGTTGCAGATTTTTTGATTATTATGGGCGCTGTTGTGTTGGCCATTGTTTTCATTATCCTTGTTGCTTTTCTAGTTTATATGGTTTTATTTGACCGCAATCAGAAAAGCCATTCGATTCTAAGAAATTACCCGCTGCTTGGGCGAGTCCGTTATTTCCTTGAAAAGATCGGACCGGAGATGCGGCAATATTGGTTCAACAGTGACACTGAAGGACGGCCTTTTTCTAGAGAGGATTACGAACATATCGTTAAAAGTGCTAAATATAGCCGTGATGTTGTTGGGTTTGGATCAAAGCGCGATTTTGAAGAGGAAGGTTTTTTTATACGGAATGACATGTTTCCGAAGTTAACAGAGGAACTGAAAATGGATAAGGAGGCAAAGGTATTAACGCAAAGATATATTTTATTAAAAGATCCTCTTTTCATGCAAAGAGAGGAAAAACGGGAAGACAATGAAGCGCTCGCTTATTTATTGCATGATGAAGACGCAGTAGTGATCGGACCTACTGCAGAGCAGCCTTTCATTGTTAAAGGATTGATTGGCATGTCAGCAATGAGCTACGGTTCGCTAGGCGATCGGGCTATTACAGCCTTATCAGAAGGATTGGCCTTGGCAAAGGGATCGTGGATGAATACAGGAGAGGGTGGATTGTCTCCTTATCATTTAAAAGGCGGCGTCGATATTATTATGCAGATCGGTCCGGGCTTATTTGGGATTCGTGATAAGCAAGGCAACGTCGATTGGGAAGAATTAAAACGAAAAAGCGAAATCCCCCAAATAAAAGCATTTGAAATTAAGCTGGCTCAAGGTGCTAAGGCACGCGGCGGGCACATTGATGCGGAAAAGGTAACTCCAGAAATCGCGGCGATACGAAAAGTGGAGCCATATAAATCTATTGACAGCCCTAATCGCTTTCGAGATTTTAGTGATGTACCGGCCATATGTGAGTTTATGGAGAAAATTCGCAATCAGACTGGAAAGCCAGTCGGGATGAAAATCGTAGTCGGCAGCAATGATAGTGTAGAAGAGTTGGCTAAGTATATGAAGGAAACTGGAAAAGGCCCTGACTTTATTACGGTGGACGGGGGAGAAGGCGGAACAGGAGCTTCTTACCAAGAGCTAATTGACAGTGTTGGATTGCCGATTAAATCGGCTTTGCCTATTCTTGTAGCGACTCTTCAGAAATACGGAGTGCGTGAACGGGTAAAAATTATCGCTTCCGGCAAGCTGTTTACCCCCGATAGGATCGCGATTGCTCTGGCGATGGGAGCAGACCTTGTTAATATTGCACGTGGGTTTATGATTACGGTCGGATGTATTCAGACATTGAAATGCCAATCCAATATTTGCCCGGTAGGAGTGGCGACGACTGACCCTGATTTGCAAAAAGCACTCGTTATTGATGAAAAGAAGTACCGGACAGCGAATTATTTAATCACGCTTCGACGAGGGCTGTTCCGCCTTTCTGCTGCTGCGGGTATCGAATCGCCTATTCATTTTGAACCGAAACATGTGATGCATAAGGACGACAAAGGAGTCGTCACTTCACTAGAAGATATTTTCCATGAGGTAGAACGCCAAATAGGAACGGATCAAAGTGTGAAAAAGAAGGATGAGGCTCCTTATCAACAACAGCCTTCTATTGAGACAGGTCTTATTTAAAAAGACACAATTCATTCTAGCTATTTTTTTTATAAAATGTTTAAACAATTGCTGCGTTTCCTCCGATAAAAAAAGAGTAAAAGGCAAACTTGGTGAAAGCCAGGGGCGCAAAGCTACGGACCTAAGCAGTGAAGACTGTATGGCCGCCGGGCTGCCATTCTCCTCGTAATTGAAGAGCAATGGCCATTCAATCATGAGGAGGAAAAGAGGATGGGCAAAGTAAGAAAGTTGTTTTTGCTAATGGTTGTGTTATTAATGGCATTCCTAATGGTGAATGAGAGAGCGGCGGCAAGTGAAGGAAGCGGGCCTCGTTCCACATGGTTATGGGATACGCAACAAATTGTCACAAATAAAGATCAATTGCTTACTTTCATGCAAGAACATCAAGTTAGCCAAGTGTATTTGCAAATTAATGGCAGTATTTCAATGGATCGTTACAAAGAGTTTATTAAACAAGCACGGCTGAAGGGCATACAAGTACATGCATTAGATGGCGCTCCATCTTGGGTATCGAGCCAGGGACTTTCCCAGCAGCGCAGCTTTTTCTCATGGGTAACAAATTATCAATCAAAGGCATTACCGGAAGAACAGTTTACAGGCATCCATTTAGACGTGGAACCTTATTTATATGCAGACTGGAACAGTCAGTATAAGAAAACAGTTTTAGCGTATCAAACACTTTTATTAGAAGCTCGGCAGTCTTCTCAGCGCTTAGGTTTGCCTCTTGCAGTAGACATTCCGTTCTGGTTTGATGGACAGTCTTATAGCAATACTTTAGGAAAAGGAAAGCTATCAGAATGGGTCATTTCCAATACAGATGCCATTACGATCATGGCTTATCGCGACACTGCCATTGGAGCGAACGGTATTATTGAGCTCGTACGCAACGAAATGAACGACGCTGCATTGAAACATAAAAAGGTATCGATCGGAGTGGAAACAACTCCTTCCGCGGAAGCAAATTTTGTCTCTTTCTATGAAGAAGGAGAAAGCTATATGTGGGAGCAATTAAATAGCACTAGCTCTTATTATGAGCAACTTTCTAGCTTTAATGGCTTTTCCATCCATTCCTTACACGGCTGGATGGCATTGAAACCATAAAATATGAAACGCGACTTTTTTAGTCGCGTTTTTTGTTTGCTTTTTCTTTCTTTACTAAGTTTGTGGTGTGAGAAAAAATTTTTTGTTAAGTGAAATAAGTACTACATAATCTGGGTTAAACGTCCGATATAACTTAATAAAAACTTCGCAAAAGAGGGAATAAAATGATGATTTTAAATAATTTGAAAATAGCTCAAAAGCTGTTAATGCTAATTATTCTTTTTGCAGTGATGGGAAGCGCTGTTGGTATGGTGGGGTACAAGAATATGAGAGACATGGCTTCTGGATCAGAAACCATGTATAAGGAAAATGTACAACCAATCGATTGGCTTGGACGGATTAATACTAATAACCGTGCGATTGATTCTTTTACGTTAGAGGCATTAATTACTAAAGATTCGGCTAGATACAATGAGTTAATGACGAATATTAGTGATGCGATAAAAGAAAATAATGAGAACATGAAGAAGTATAAAAAAACAAACTTATCTTCCGAAGAAGAGAAGACATTAGAAGTTTTTCAAACAACGTTACTTCAGTTCTCGGAAGTGAGACAACAAGTGCTCGATTTGGCTAAACAAAATAAAAAGGATGAGGCATACGCCCTTTATGTTCAATCGGCAGCTGAAAAACGCACGCAAATTAACAAGGCGATCAATGATTTGCAAGAGTATAATGAACAGTTAGCGAACAAAATTAAAGAGAGAAACAATGAGAAATTAAAGACAGCTACATCCATTTTAATAACAGTTAGTTTAGCAGGAATCGCTATTTCCATTTTAATTGGACTCGTGATAACACGAAGCATTGTGAACCCAATCAGACAAATCCAATCTTTAATGTCCCGAGCTGAAGATGGCGACTTTACAATTGCAGGAAGCTATCGTTCTAAGGACGAAATTGGGCAGCTTGTTTCCTCTTTTAATAACATGATTAATGGTTTAAAACAAATTATCAAAACAGTTAGCGAAACCTCTGAGCTCGTTGCCGCTTCTTCTGAGGAGTTAAGTGCTAGTGCCGAGCAAAGCAGCCGAGCGGGGGAAAGTGTTTCCATTAACATCCAAGAATTAGCTAAAGGCTCAAGCCGGCAATTACAGAGCGTCGGGGAAAGCACCAAAATTATCAATGAGATGGCAGGCTATGCTGAAAAAATCACTTTAAACGCGGAGCAGGCATCCCAAAAGGTAGCCCAAACGTCTGATATGTCATCTGAAGGAAAGCAGTCTATTGAAAAAGTCGTAAAGCAGATGAATTCCATAAACGAAAATGTGACAGGCTTAGGAATCTCTATAAGGGGACTTAGTGAAAGTTCAAGTGAAATTGGAAGAATTAACGAGGTTATTACAGCGATTGCGGCGCAAACCAATCTGCTGGCATTAAATGCCGCCATTGAGGCAGCAAGAGCAGGAGAAGCGGGGAAAGGCTTTGCTGTAGTAGCTGATGAGGTGAGAAAACTTGCCGAACAATCGGCAGCCTCAGCCGAACAAATCACAAATTTAATTGAAGTCATTCAGAACAATACAGGCCAGACGCTGCAATCCATGAAGTCAGCGGCAACAGAAGTGGAGGCCGGTCTGACTGTCGTACAAGAAGCCGGAGACTCCTTTGAGAAAATTGAACGCTCTATTCATGAAGTTGTAACCCAAATCAAAGATGTGGCTAGTGCCATTAACGAATTATCTTCAGGCACCGTACAAGTAGCCACTTCTATGAATATCGTAAAAGATGTAGCAGAAGAATCAGCCGCAAGCAATGAAAGTGTATCCATTGCGACAAAAGAACAGCTAGTGTCGATGGACGAGATTTCCACAGCTTCCGCTACTCTAGCGAAGATATCAGAAGAGCTGCAGCAGTTGATTACGAGATTTAAAGTGTGATTCTAAGTTGTGTTTATCAGGCTCTTGAAAGCATTAAGTGATTGAACGGCTAACGCAAAAATAACTATCACATAAGAGAAGACAAAGGCTGGGCCATCTAAATGCGAAGATTTAGATGGCCCAGCCTATTATAATACTCTCGAAATGTGTAGTTGGTCAATGTACTAGCGTGGAGAACGATTTAAGAGCTGGCGTTTATCGTAATGGCTGATGCTTTCTCATTGCAGAAGAAGCGGCTTATCCATTTTTTTGTATCATTCGTGATAACAAGCTAGTTCTATTCGTCACACCTAACTTTTTATAGATATTCTGCAAATGCTTTTTTATAGTGTGTAAGCTGACAAATAAATGATCAGCCATCTCCTGATTAGTGAGTCCTAATTGTAACAAATCACAAATTTTTTCTTCACTAGGTGTTAACTTTACATCTTCTATTGGGCTATTATTGGGTGAATGCTTGAGAATGTACTGAAGCTTGAGCGAGATAAAATGAGAAAGAAGGTCGATGCTGTTAGCTGCTTTATCATTAAAGCCGGCATTCCCCTGTTCTCCTATGAAGGAAATTCCACCAATTAATTTGTTTTGGCTTATTAAATAAACGCCCATTTCATGATAATGATGATGAGGCTTCATAAAACCATTATAAAACAGACTGTCTTCATACTCTTGTTTAGATACAATATCTTCTATCCGTAATACTCTGGTGTTAGATAACAGAGAAGATACACGTATCGGCAGCAAAAAATCCTCGTCATGGTAATGATGAATGTATTGATGAAGGGATTTCTCTGGTGTATTTCTAGTAACGGGACTATAAATTTCTCCTTTGTCTCTACATAGCCAGAAAATCGAGTGTTCAAGCCCAAAGTGTTTTTCGAATAAGTATAATACCTGTTCCCGAAATTCTGAAAGGGTACGTAAGTCATCTAAATGAAGCAGCATCTCTTTATAAGTATTGAACGGTATCTCTTTCATGCTCTCACCTCGTTAAATCGTATGTATTTAACATAATAAAACTAATTTGTTGATACAGTGATAAGAATATTACACTTTCGGATAATTTTCATACTATTCCCTCTATTTTATAATAAAAAGGAAGGGAGAGGATAGAATGAGTTACTTAAATATGGCAATTGTTCAAGTGGCATCACCTAGTATGAGCCATGATCTAGAGCAGAGGAAGAAAGAAAACCTAAAAAAAATGATGGAGTACATCGACCAAGTTTGTTTTGTGAACCCGACCATTGACCTGATTGCTTTTCCAGAACTATACCTGAACGGACTCGAAGCGGTCTATTGGAAGGAAATGGCGGAACCTATACCAAACGGGCCGATGGTACAAGAGTTGATAGAGAAAGCAAAACAGATTAACAAATGGCTGGCACCAGGTTCTTTTTTTGAATTAGGCGAAAATGGAAGCGTATACAATACCGCTATCTTAATTTCTCCTCAAGGGGAAATTGTTCTTAAATATCGAAAAGTATTTATCCCTTATCCATTAGAGCCATCTACTCCAGGAAATGAATTTCCTGTTTTTGAAATCCCGAATATCGGAAAGGTTGGCTTTTTAATTTGTGCGGATGGCCATTATCCGGAAGCCGCCCGTAATCTTGCATTGAAAGGGGCAGAAGTTATTATTAAACCAACTCTTCAAGGAGAATGGATTGGCGGACTGAGAAATCATACTCCTGTGGCGATTACCCGGGCGATTGAAAACCAATGCTTTGTCGTCAGCATTAACCATCCGTCACCAGTTGGCATGGGAAATTCAGTAGCGGTTGACCCAGAAGGAAGAATTATTGAAGAGTTAGGCATTGCGGAGTCTTTTACTTTCGTACATTTAAACTTAGAAGAAGTTCGACGTGTAAGAGAAAATGGCTCCTGCGGAATGTTCGGCTTTTTAAAAATGCTGAAGGAATTTAAAGAAGCTGGATGCAACGTAGATGAGTGTTATGAAGATGGTATTGAGAATGCAGAAGTATATAAGAACCTTTCTTTTCCTCATGCAAAGACGCCAGATCAGATTACTCGCTATAAAGGTCCAAAAGATTTGAAACCTTCGACTCTCTAAGGTGGAATTATTGGTCGCTGTTTCTACTTCAATAAAATAAAAGTGAAAATTTTTGAATGACAGTTCAAAATTAGCTATCGATCAAACGGTCACGGCAAGGTGAAAACTTTTTTCATCCAGTCGTGGCCGTTTCTGTTTTTATCCTGCTGATTCAATAGCTTTCCTCTTTTTTAATTTCCCATATCATAATGGAAAACAAGGATTAATGCACTGTGGTGAAGAATGAAGTTGATCGTATGGTTTTCAATTCTTTTAACGGATAGAAATATTAATTACACAAAGATTATTGAAAAATACGCGCACAATTGGGTATAGAGGAAAAAAGTGAGAGGGATTGAAACAAAATCTTTGAAAAAAGGATGAAAAACTATGAACTTAATTGAAAAAGCAATTAACTTCGCTGCAACAGCACATAAGGGACAAGTCCGGAAAGTGGCTGATATTCCATACATTGCTCATCCATTTGCCGTTGGAATGATGCTGCAAAAAGCGGGATGCGCTGATGAAGTAATCGCAGCAGGTATTCTTCACGATACGTTAGAAGATACAGAAGCCACTTATGATCAGCTTGTCACGGAGTTTGGCAGACAGACAGCAGATATTGTGCAAGCGGCGTCTGAACACGATAAGTCTTTATCTTGGGAAGAAAGAAAACGGGCGACGATCGAAGCGCTGCCGTTCGTTACGAAGGAAGCACTTCAAGTGATTGTCTGTGATAAGCTGCATAATATTCGCAGCATTTATGAGTCAGTAGAGACAGAGGGAGCGAAAGCCTGGGAGCATTTTAACCAGGGAAAAAGTAATCAGCATTGGTATTACTCGAATATTCTAAAGCAGCTCAAAGCGCGCAGAGGAGAGTTTAAGCTTATTCGTGATTTGGAAAGTGAAGTGAACCGGCTATTCATCGGCAGAGAAAAGTTAACAAACGAAACCATTGATTTGTTATTTGATGTACCTTACCAAATAATAGAGGAGAAAATTCCACTTTTAGAAAAGGCCGGGCTTTTGGAGTTTGTCAAAGAAGTACATGCAGAAGCAGACTTTTATTACCGAAACGGTCGAATGGACTTTGCTTATCGATTGATGGAAGCTTTTCAGACACGAGGAATCGAATTTCAAAGTAATTCGGATGGGCCGATTCTTTTAATGTTATACACAGCCGTTTTGCAAAAACGGCTCGCCTGGTCTGACGATGAGATATACCGGTATTTTAAACGTAATGAGAAGAAGCTGTAGTTTACATGGAATGCACTGCTCGGAATGTGAGCAGTGCTATTTTATTTATCTCTAGAACAAAAGATATGTCATCATTTATGAGCTTTCCACCTCATTAGTTGGAGATATAAAGAAAAAATTGTAAGTGAGCACCTGACTATTTGACTAAATATTCTAAATGTTTAAAAATTTTATTGCTATTGCATAACGGTGAAATTATAATTCGTTTTGTAAATGTAATGAAGAACAGGAGGAATAAGGGATGAAGAAAAAGTGGCTCATGGTCATAATGATGGTGTTCGTGCTCGTTCTTCCACAAAATTTTGCATTGGCTAAAGACCAAAAGAAAGTGGAGAATGTGACGATTATTCGTGATTCATATGGAGTTCCGCATCTATATGCCAAAAATAAAAAAGATTTGTATAAGGCATATGGCTACGTAATGGCACAAGATCGTCTGTTTCAACTAGAAATGTTCAGACGGGGAAATGAAGGAACCGTTTCAGAAATCTTTGGTGAAGAATATGTAACGAAAGATGAGCAGTCAAGACGAGACGGTTATAGCGACCAAGAAATTCAAACAATGCTGAACGGTCTTGATCGTGAAACGAAGCAGTTAATTGAACAATTTGCTGAAGGTATCACAGCCTATGTGAATGAAGCAGTGAAAGCTCCTGATCAAAAGCTTTCAAAGGAATTTCATGACTATGGCTTTTTACCGAGAAAGTGGAAAGCAACAGATGTTGTCCGTCTCTACATGGTGTCGATGACTTATTTTATGGACAACCATCAGGAATTGAAAAATGCAGAAATTCTAGCACGGCTTGAACGTACATATGGAAAAGAGAAAGCGGTAAAAATGTTTGATGACCTTGTTTGGAAAAATGATTTGGAAGCGCCTACAAGTATTCAGCCAGATGACCAAACAGACATTAAAAAGGAAGGAAAAACTTCCATCCAGCCGTTTTCATCGGCCGTGATCGATGCCTCAAAGAAAATTGTAAAAGAAAGAGACAAGTTTGTTCAGTCATCAGAAGAATTAGGATTGCCTTTGAAAATCGGCAGCAATGCGATGATTATTGGGGCAAAAAAGTCTAAATCAGGCAACGCTTTATTGTTCAGCGGTCCGCAAGTTGGCTTCGTGGCACCTGGCTTCCTGTATGAAGTAGGATTGCATTCTCCTGGCTTTGATATGGAGGGATCAGGATTTATCGGCTATCCTTTTATCATGTTTGGCGCTAATCAACATTTAGCTTTAACGGCTACTGCTGGTTATGGAAATGTTACGGATATTTTTGAAGAAAAACTAAACCCAGCTAATTCAACACAATACTTCTATAAAGGAAAATGGAGAAACATGGAGAAGCGGACAGAAACATTCATCGTCCGTGGAGAAGATGGAAAGTCAAAGAAGATAGAAGAGACATTCTTCCACACTGTTCACGGTCCTGTCATCAGCCTCGATAAAGAAAAGAACGTAGCTTACAGTAAATCATGGTCATTCCGCGGCACAGAAGCCAAGAGCATCCAGGCTTATATGAAGGCTAACTGGGCGAAAAACGTAAAAGAGTTTCAGCAGGCAGCTAGCGAGTTCACAATGTCATTAAACTGGTACTATGCTGATAAGAAAGGAAACATTGCCTATTATCACGTTGGTAAATACCCGATCCGGAGCAATCAAATCGATGATAGATTCCCAACACCAGGTACAGGGGAATACGAGTGGAAGGGATTCCAGTCATTCGCTAAAAATCCGCAAGCTATCAATCCGAAAAAAGGATATGTCGTCAATTGGAACAATAAACCGTCTAAGTATTGGAGAAACGGTGAATACAGCATTGTTTGGGGAAAAGATAACCGCGTTCAACAATTTATCAATGGAATAGAAGCAAGAGGCAAGGTAGATTTAAAAGACTTAAACGAAATCAATTACACAGCAAGTTTCGCGCAGCTGCGCACTCATTATTTCAAGCCATTATTAATAAAAACGCTTGAGAAATACCAATCTGAAAATAAAGAGTATGCTTATTTAGTTGAGCAGCTGAGAAAATGGAACAATTTAAAAGAAGATAAAAATCATGATGGCTACTATGATGCCGGAGTCGCCGCTTTCTTTGATGAGTGGTGGAACAACACCCATGATAAGTTGTTCAATGATTCATTAGGCATCGTCTCCGATTTAACGAGAGAAATCACAGATCACCGTATGGGAGCGACACTCGCTTATAAAGTATTAAGCGGGGAGCCAACAAATTATCAATGGAAGTCAAAAGAAGAGGCAGAAAAAATTATTTTGGAAAGTACCGATGAAGCACTTGCTAAGCTTCATAAAGAAAAGGGAGAAGAAGCAGATAAGTGGCGTGCGCCAATTAAAACAATGACATTTGGTGCAAAATCGTTAATTGCTATTCCACATGGATACGGATCAAAGACAGAAATAATCGAAATGAATCGTGGAAGTGAAAATCACTATATTGAAATGACACCAAAACAGCCGGAAGGTTTTAACGTCACACCGCCAGGACAAATTGGCTTTATTCATAAGGATGGGACACTCAGCGAGCATTATGAAGACCAGCTCAGCCTATATGCTAACTGGAAGTTTAAGCCGTTCTTATTTGATAAAAAAGACGTGAAACGAGCTTCCGTGTCAGTAAGTGAGTTTAATGCTCGCAAATAAATAGTACCAAACCGGCAGTCTCATCAGACTGCCGGTTTTTATTAAATAAGATAGAATTATAGTTTTTCTACAGGTTTAAAGCCCTGTGTTTTCTTGAAGTCCATTCGATGCTCGAAATTAATCATAGCATCCGAGCAATCGATCGCATCAAAGTTTAGCTTGTTGAGCGTTTCTTTATCAAACTTTACCGATAAAATCGGAACGAGATTCGGTCGCCCTGTTGAGGTATCAAGCACTTCATCCATCGCATGCACCGTAACCGTATTGAACGGTAAAATTGCAAACATGTCTCGGGCAATTCGGATGGCACAGCTGCAGACGTAATCCTGCTGAATATCGAAATACTTCGTTTTAGACATGTTTTTTACAGAGAGTTTGCCAGTTTTCGTTAATGTTTTGATTTGCGTTGGCACTACATTTTTAGAATGAACGAGAAATTCAACTTCTAATGCACCGGGATCTTCTATAAAAAATTCAAAGCCGCTTCCGAATTCCAATAAGTCATCAAGGGGCGCTAATTCCTCTATTACTTCAAAATAAGCATCAACGTCTTTATTCAGAATTCGATTAGCGATGCTGATCGTTCTCTCTAGTTCGCTGCATTCTTCGGCATCCTTCTGTCTAGCTTGAATAACAGCTGCCTTTAATTCTTCTTCTTTCTTATCAGCGGTTTTTAAAAGCTTTTGAAAAAGAGTTGGTTGAAAGGAATCCAATTCCTGTTGAGCTTCTATTTCAAATTGCCCCTTGTCATTTTTTTGATGAGGATGAGTAGAGCGGCTAATTTCCTCCCAATCAAATGTATCATCACATTCCTTGTGAATCGAGCGAATGAGATCAAGCGTATTTTCGTATACTTCCACTTCATACCTAGCGCGCTCGAGTTCTTGTTGTTTAGCTATTTCTTTTTGTTGCTGTGCAAGTCTTTGTCTTTGCTGCTGTGCAGAGCTTTTATACTTCCTTCCTGAGCCGGAGGTGTGCGTATAAGAAATGCCAGTGCCTGGTAGACTGGCTGTCGTTCTTCGTTGTCCGCTCGAGTTAATAGAGTAGCGTAATCCTCTCACGCCTGCACTGACACCAATACCTCTTTTTGATACATTTATCCGGACGCCTGGCGCTATTTTAAAGCTTTTTCTAAAGCCTAGTCCCATTTCCAAAACTCTCCTTTTAGTAGTGATTATATCACCGGTGCACCAAATACTAAACATAACGAGCAGGCTGTTACTTATTTTTTATTTTCATGTAATTTCATAGACATCTAGACGAAAAGTTCAATTGATACAATGAAAGGTAAGCAATTAAATGAGATACATATTACAACGAATAAAAGGAGTTTCGACATGGAGGAACATGTAAAAAAATCTTTAGAAGAATGGAAACAGGAAATTGGTGAATTGTTAAATGACATTGATAAGGAATATGAAGAAATTAAGCGCGAGCTGCAGGTATATTCTTATAAATTTAGCATTACGAAACAAGTCATTCAGTCAACAATTAATGAAGACATTATCCGCAACATTCGCGAGCTTTATCATACTCCTTTTGAAAAGCGATTTAATCAGTTGAAGGAAGAAATTACAGACTTGGAAGAAAAGAAAAAAGTGTTTCAAATGTTTATTGATAAGATTGATAAAGTAAAGGGAAAAAGCGAAGAGAAGCCCCAGGATGTTGTTCAATTGTAACCAACTAGTGGGCTGTTTTAGGGAAAACAGGTGCTTAAGTGCCCGTTTTCTTTTTTATTTTTCTTTGTTTTTTGATTCAATAGCTAGATGAATAACTTCGATGCTCCTTTTTAAGTAGAACTATCCCTCTTTCTTTTTCAAAAGGTAAAGTGTGAATAAAAAATGATAAAAATGTAGGTTTGGTATTAAAACACCTTAATTTTCGACAGAAAAAGCGATAAAAAGACAAAAATATACATTGTTATTTACAAAATTTAGTCAATGGGTTATGATATAAATCAAAAGTACCTATGACTAAAGTAATAATTATTTGATGATCTATTTATAAATCTACCATACACGATAATGGCAAACTTATTGAAAGATAAGGACGCAAAGCCACGGATCTAAGGTTATATAGTAACTATGATCGCCGGGTTACCGAAAGAGGTTGGATATAGTGAGGAGTACCTTGCGATAGAGGTAATCCCTATCTACTTATGCTCACCAATCTTTTGGTGGGCTTTTTTGTGTGAATTTTTATTTTCGGGAAATTATTAAGGGAAAAAAGCAGATCTCCTAGAGATGATTTCCTTTTATTCTGCAGTTCAACATTACTATACTTTATCCATTAGTCATCGAGAGCTTATGTTGACAGACTTACCATTGTGCCGTCTTTAGGATTCTATAAGGGGATTCAGCAAGGAGGCGATTAGATAAGCTTTTTTGCGACACCCTCCGAATATTCTTCTTGAAGTATCATTTTCCTCTTACCTTCCTTTTATTAAAGATAACAAAGTATCTGTACAGGAGAATGGGTGATCTTAGAATAGATTCTTTTCGTCCTTTTAAATAAATGATCTAACCTTTTGTGTCATCAGCATATATACAGGGGTTTCTGAAGATGTTTTGTGTACGTCAGAAATTTCTAAGAAAGGAATACAGAAATGTCTTATTTATATGATTGGATTTTTAATGAAGAGGCAGATTTATCGAAGAGAGTTTTAACAACACAAGCAGGCACTTATACTCTAGGGGATCTAAAGCAAAATGTAAAAAAGTATTGTTACCTTTTGGAGGAACTAGAAGATTTAAAGGGGAAAAGAGTCGCTATCATTATGCCGGGAGCAGTGAGTTTCCTAAACATCGTACTGGCGGTAAATAAATTAGGAGGGACCGTTATCCCAATTAACCCACTTTTGAAGAGAGAAGAGTTAAATCAAATTCTGTCCTATATTAATCCGCATGTTATTTTTACCATTAAACAACACAATAGTTTTAGCTTAGGGAATGCTGTGCAAATGTGGGCCGAATCTTCAAATGAAGAAGCCATCATTATTCAGTCAGAGGACGGTTTCTACTGGGAAACTAAGATGATTGATGGAGAGGAGAAAATATCTGAAAAAGATCCAACCCCTTATGTAATAGGCTGTACATCCGGCGGTACAGGGATGCCTAAGGGAATAATGGTTGATTGGGAATTTTTTAAGTTTGCCCAAAGGTCGTTAACTGCGGCTGCTGATCTATCAAAAAAAGACAAAATCTTTTTAATGGTACCGGCATCAGGGTTATACGGACTTTGTTGGCTGCTATCAGGGATTTATTCGCAAGTTCCAGTGGTGGCTACTGAATCATTTAGCTTTCCTCATATTATAAAACTGATGAAATGGAATCCCACTAGTAAATTGGTAGCAAGTCCTTGGCTATTCAAAGCTCTATGCATGTTCGATAATATTAATGATGTATCCGTACTTAAACCATTATCAGCCGTGTATCTTGCCGGAGAAATGATCTCAGATGAATTTCTTGAAGGAATTCCCCCTTTAAAAGGCTGCAAGATTACCAGCCTATACGGGCTTTCAGAGTTAGGAGTTATGATGTACACCAAGACGGATATCCGTGAAGGAATAGAATGGACATTATCACCTGAAGTAGAATTCAAATTGGCAAACCGGTCGCCTGAAGGAGTAGGAGAGTTATGCTTTAAAACACCTTGTGGCTTTCTCGGTTATTATAAACATCCTCAATTGATGAAAGAGATTTATGGTGACAGTTGGTTCAGTACAGGAGACCTAGCAAAAGTGACAAGTGAACAGACTATACAAATTGTGGGCCGAAAAAAAGATATGATCAAAAAAGCAGGGAAACAAGTGATCCCAAGTGAAATTGAACAACTCTTAACAGAACTTGAAGTGGTGGAAAAAGCTGTAGTTTTAGGTGTACCCCATTCTGTATTAGGTGAGCAAGTGGTCGCTTTTATCGTGAACAAAGAAGAAATACAGTTAAGAGAGATTCATACTTACTGCAGAGAAAGATTAGCTAGCTTCAAGGTCCCAGATCAGTTTTTTGTTCTGAAGGACATACCGCTAACGCAGGGGAAAATCGATAAGGTGACCCTGAGAAAGAAAGCGATGAGCTTAGCTGCTGTTAATTAAGGGGATAGACATTCTCTTTTGTTAATATGTGGTGCAGCAGATTAGAATCAGCACAAGAAGATGAAGCAAAATAAAAAAGCCAGTGGAATGTAAAACTCTGGTTTTTTTATGCTGTCTATTTAAGAGAGAACATGATTCTCATTGAATGGGATGGTGGCCATCCTTTATTCTAATTTGCCGTTCTAGAGGGCTGGAGAAATAGGAAGACTTCGTTCATTACGATGAGTCTATAAAAATACTTGATCATGAAATAGATCATGATCAAGATACAAAGGCAGCTCTAATTATTACAACAACCGCCACCTGTTTAGTGCGAATCAAACAGAGATAGAGAATGAGAAGTTCTCATTACAAGTTCTTATAATATCAATATTTTTCCAGGCGACAGAAGTTTTATACTAATTAGCGGGATGATACAGCTGTTCTAAGTAAAGTTATCAAGCCAGAGTCCCAAAACAGACAGAAATCCCTGCTAGTAAAAGCGCGATTTCGCTATTTTAATTAACTGAAAATATGCTAAAATAAAAAAAGTTCCACTATTCACGACACTTTTACCAAATGTAGAATTCGCATTTCCGCTCACTTTTCGGCATAGTCAGGGGAAAAACTGCCACTCATTTGCGAGTGAAGTACAGATAGACAAGCTAATAGGAACTTATGCCCAACTGCTTTTTTATAAGCAGTATAAGTGATTATTGTTGTAAGAGGAGGAGAAACAATGCGTTATTTAAATTACATCAATGGACAGTGGAAAGAACCAACGACAGGGGAGTACAAAGAAAATCACAGTCCCCACAATGGAGAGAATCTAGGGGAATTTCCTTCTAGTGCAAAAGAAGATGTTCAAGAAGCAGCAGCTGTTGCGAAGAAGGCGTTTTTGTCATGGAAAAAATGCTCTTTCCAAGAGCGGGCCTCTTATCTTCGTAAAGCTGCAGCGATCTTAAAAGCCAACGTGGAAGAAGTAGGTCGGGACTTGGCACTTGAAGAAGGCAAAACGCTGGCAGAAGCAGTTGGGGAAACGCAGCGTGCGATCAGCATTCTAGAATATTATGCAGCAGAAGGATTGCAGCCAATTGGTGATGTGATCCCGTCTGCTAATGCAGAAACATTATTATATACGAACCGCGTGCCGCTTGGTCCAATTGGATTAATCACTCCTTGGAATTTCCCGATTGCTATTCCAGTTTGGAAGCTTGCACCGGCTCTGATCTACGGAAACACTATTGTCATTAAACCAGCAGACCTCACACCGAAGTCGGTATATCACGTTATGAAAGCTTTTGATGAAGCAGGCATGCCGGCCGGTGTCGTGAACTGTGTGTTCGGAAGAGGTTCGGTAGTCGGCAATGAACTTGTAGAAAATCCAGCTATTAAAGCGATTTCTTTTACCGGTTCCAATCAGGTTGGTCTTCAAATTCAAAACCAGGCTACAGCGAATGGCAAAAAGGTACAGTTAGAAATGGGCGGGAAAAACCCATTGATCGTGCTAGCTGATGCCGAAGTAGAAAAGGCAGTAAATATCGCCATCAACGGTGCTTTTAAATCCACTGGCCAAAAGTGTACAGCAACAAGCCGTGTGATCGTAGAAGAAGGAATTTACGAAGCCTTCCGTGATCGGTTAGTGGAGCGTACAAAGGAACTAAAAGTAGGAAATCCGCTTGAAGCAGATTCGTTCATGGGGCCAGCAGTATCGAAAAGCCAGCAGGATGGAGTGTTGGCTATGATTGAAGCTGGCAAGGCAGAAGCGACTCTTCTTTGCGGAGGAGAAGTGCCGGCAGATGACGACTTGGCAAATGGTTTTTACATAAAGCCGACCGTGTTTGAAAACGTATCTTGTGATGCCAGAATTGCCAGAGAAGAAATTTTTGGTCCTGTCATTGCCTTATTCAAAGTAAGCAGCTACGAGGAAGCCATTGAAATGGCCAATGATACAGAATACGGATTAAGTGCAGCTATTTGTACAAATAACCTTACGTTAGCCAATCGTTTCGTTGACGACATTGAAGCGGGTATTGTTCATGTGAACTCAGAAACAGCGGGCGCTGAGCCGCAAGTTCCATTTGGCGGCTGCAAAGCATCCAGTACGGGATCACGCGAACAAGGGAAAACAGCCATTGAATTTTACACACAAGTGAAGACGGTTTACATGGATCGGATGTAATCTTTCTTTATAAACTAAAAACACCCCTTTTGACTAGGGGTGTTTTGTCTTGCTCGAAGCTGTCTCATAGCTTCTCCACAAAGGATGAGAAGGATATGGTTATTTTTTATCCATAATCATAATAGAAGAGGTTACGCTTGCCGTCAATTTGCCATTTTGTTTTAAGTCCGCTGTCAAGTAAGAAACCGTGCGCCCGAGCCTTTCAACCTTTACGTCAATGTCAACTTCGCCAGTAAAGGTTGGGCGGTGAAAAGTGGTCTGCAGATTAATAGAAGCGAACGTTTGGTTTTCGTTTATTAGCGGAGTAATGGCGTAGGCCATCATAATATCAGCAGCAGCTGCCACAAAGCCGCCCATAATGACCCCGTTTCCATTTAATAAGTGTTCTTCGATCGTCCAAATTCCTTTTGCATAGCCCTCGCCTGCTTCTAACACTTTTACACCGAGCGTCGTATCGCATGCTGGTGGCAAACTCTCCCCGCGAATGACTTCATTCAAGTTGATGGTTTTAATCATTTGTCTCGATCCCCCTATGTATATAAGCGCTTTCAAACTGATACATACACTATTCGCCAGCTCATGGGACATTTCCTGCATTATAGTTGAATAAACGGTCGTAAATAAAGTGTTATGTTTAAAGTTCCTTATTAGAGCGAGAAAAAATCCAATGAACTGGAAAATAAAGTATCAATTGGGTGTATGAGCTATTTAAAGAGGGAAAGATATCAGTAAATTATTTAGTTGGCAGAAGGGATGAAGAAAGAGATGCCGTTTATTAGAAGTGTAGTGACTGAGAATCCATCCTATCGATTTGATCAGAAAGAGGTGGTTGAGGTAGTCCGGAGTTTATTTGGGGGTCATTATAACGATATTGAGCGCCTATTGCGGGTATTTGGCAATGGACAAATTGAAAGCCGTTATTTTGCGGCTCCACTGTCATGGTTTGAAAAGGAGCGGGGATTAGAAGAGAAAAATGACAAATATATGGAGGAATCCGTGCGGCTTGGAAGAGAAGCGGTGACAAAGTGCTTGCAAGAAGCAGGGGTTAATAAGGAAGAGATTGACGCTTTTATTTTCGTTTCCAGTTCAGGAATGGCAACTCCGACTATCGATGTCCGAGTGATGAATGAATTAAAATTTCCCGCTCACGTAAAACGGATTCCGCTTTGGGGGCTTGGCTGTGCAGGCGGAGCAGCCGGCATGAGTAGGGCGCATGATTATTGTCTCGCTTATCCAAAAGCAAAAGTGCTTGTGCTCTGCATCGAATTATGCAGCTTAACCTTTCAGCACGCTGACATGTCAAAAAGTAATTTGATTGGTACATCTTTATTTGCCGATGGGGCAGCGTGCGCTTTAGTAACGGGCGAAGAAGCTCAAATTACGGGTGCCGGATTTTTTACAAAAGATACACAGTCTACATTGATGCCCGATTCCGAAGACGTAATGGGGTGGGATGTGAAGGATGGGGGGCTGCATGTCATTTTCTCTCGAGACATCCCGAGTATTATTGAAAGTTGGTTAAAGCCTAATGTGGAACTTTTTTTAGAGAGGATTGGTAAAAAATTAGATGAGATCGATTACTTTGTTGCTCATCCAGGTGGAAAAAAAGTAATTGATGCCTATGAAGAATCATTAGGATTTAGCAGTGAAAAAACGACTCCTTCTCGAAAAGTATTAGCTTCTCAGGGAAACATGTCTTCTCCAACAGTATTATATGTATTAAAGGAAGTGATCAATCGCCAGCCTTCTTCTGGTGAGCAAGGGCTGCTGACAGCACTTGGTCCTGGCTTTAGCTCGGAGATGGTGTGGCTTGAATGGGGAGAGATGAACCAATGACTTTTTTCTTTATTTTATTTGTCTTTGTCGTGGCACAGCGGCTATTAGAGGTCTTCTATGCTCGCTCTAATGAGAAACGAATGCGGGAGCAGGGGGCGATCGAAGTAGGTTCTGATCATTATAAATGGATTGTTTTATTACATATTTTATTTTTTATTTCTTTTTTAGGAGAAGTCCTTTATTTGAAACTGGGTCTAGCCCCGGGCTGGCAATGGTTCTCTATCATTTTCCTGCTTGCTCAAGTGCTTCGTGTTTGGTCTCTTGCTTCCTTGGGGCCGTTCTGGAATACGAAAATTCTCGTCCTTCCCGGCGCATCACGAGTAAACCGCGGTCCTTACCGCTGGATTTCTCATCCTAACTATGTCGTAGTGGCGACTGAGATTGCCACCCTTCCCCTTATTTTTGGAGCTTGGAGAACAGCTTTAGTCTTTTCGGTTGCCAATGCTCTACTTTTACTGTATGTGCGAATTCCTGCGGAGGAGCAAGCATTACAAAAGCTGAAAAGTTAGTAATAAATATTCGCAAAATAACAAGCCTGCTTTCTTTTATTCCATTACAATGAAGTTAGTGGATTAAGCATAGTGAAGTAGAAATAATGTAAAGAGCCCCGTCTAGTTATTGAAATAGGAGATAGGGGCTTCTATATGATTAGCTGAACAGGGGAGGGGTAGGATGAGCATCTGGTTTCTGAGGAGAAAAAAGCGGCGAACAAAGGGAACGATCAATTGTTACGTAACAGAAAAAGCTAAAATAAAGGAGATGGAGACAGAGGTTATTGTCGAAAAAATAAAAGATGCATTAGAAAAATCAGTGAAAAAAGAGATTGTTTTTCTATGTGTTGGCACAGACCGCTCGACAGGAGATTCGCTTGGTCCTCTCGTTGGAACGATGCTAAAAGAAAAGACGATTCCATACGATGTTTATGGTACGTTAGAGCAGCCTGTTCATGCATTAAATTTAGAAGAGATGATACGGAACATTTATAAGAAGTACGAGAATCCGCTGATATTTGGTATTGATGCTTGTTTAGGGGAGAAACAGAGGATAGGCCTTATTCTTTTTGAGGAGGAACCTTTTATTCCTGGAAAAGCCCTTAATAAAGGGTTTTCTGAGGTGGGGGATGTTCATTTACGAGCGATCGTAAATTATTTAGATCCGTTGTCACCTGCTCAAACCTTGAATAATACACGGCTTTATACGGTTATCAATCTTGCAAAAACAATAACAGATATCATTTGTCTGTCTATACAGAGTAAAAGAATAGAATAGGGGTGAAGAAGATGAAAGTTGGTTTAGTGGGGATTGGAAAATTAGGAAGAGCCATGATGAAGCATTGGTCTTGCAAAGGCCGGGCCATTGGTATTTATCATCCGGAAAGAACAAAAGCGGAAACGTTTATTCAACATTATCCAAGCGGGTACATATTGAACGAGAAAGAACTTTCAACATTGGATATGATCATATTAGCTCTTCCGGCACAAGAGATTGTCCCATTTCTAAATGAATGCATGGACAAAGGGATTCCATTAACCGAGACGCGGATTATCAATATGGCGACAACACTTTATACAAAAGAAGTGAAAAATCAATTTCCTCACCTTTCTATTTGGGGAGTGAAATTTATGGGGCATGCGAGAGATTTATTAGAACGGGGAGATGGTTTGTTTATTACAGAATCTCCTTTGCCAGCCGAAATGGCTGAAGCCTTTCGTGACCTTGGAAGAATCAAGATAGATGGTGAAGAGAAACTATTGCAAGTAAATAAACTAGCCACTTATTATGCGGTGAAAACGGCATTAGAATTGGAGGACCATTTTACAGAACAGGGATTGGCTGCTGACTACATCGAGAGAGCGCTTAGATCACTCGCTCCAGAAGTGATGCGTTCCTATAGTGAGGGGGAGCTTGGCCACTTTGGAAAAGAGATTGTCCGCGAATTGAAAACAGATCGTATAAGTAAATAAAAAAGTCAGACTGCTTCAGAAGGCAGTCTGACTTTTTTGGATAAGAGAAGGCGTTAATGTGCCGTCTGGCGTATAGGTTCGGTCAGCGGATACTTCACTTGCTGTTACTAATCCAGCTGCTTTTCCTGCCTTCATTCATTCCCTGCAAGTCCATACAAAATAAGAGAGGAATCGACAGCGGCAACGATTGCCTGGGAAATTTCTTTGCTAGCCACAGTTTGGTTGTAAAGCACGCCGTGTGGTTTTACATGCTTTAATTAGGTTCCCTCTGCTTTGGCAACTGATGAAAGTTCGTTGCCAAATTGAACAGTCACTGCTGCCTCACAGGGGGGTATTAAAGTTTTTTCTTTTTTCAGTTTTGATTGGCGCATTCTTTTGCTCTTTCTTTAAGTATAAAAGCGTTCAAAATGTCCTGTCACTTTAGTAATCATAGAAATAGAAAGCAAGAGATCTAAGAGGGAAGTTGATTTCTAATTGTTTGTATAAACAGATGATCTCATAACTGTGTCTCATCATTTAGATGGTAAAGAATATACTAAAAGAGAGATTTCACGGAGGTGAAAAAATGGCAGTCGTAAAACATAGGACATCGGATATTGATTTGCTGGCAAGGCTGCTGAGGGCAGAAGCAGAAGGTGAAGGAACACAGGGTATGTTAATGGTGGGCAACGTTGGAATTAATAGAATTAGGGCAAACTGTTCTGATTTTAAAGGACTGCGCACGATTCCCCAAATGGTGTATCAGCCTCATGCTTTTGAGGCTGTACAGAAAGGATACTTTTATCAAAGACCACGGGAACGTGAGCGAAGGCTGGCTCGTCGGTCGGTGAATGGAGAAAGGATCTGGCCTTCAAAATATGCGTTATGGTACTTTAGACCAGAAGGAAACTGTCCGTCGACATGGTACGACCAGCCGCTTGTAGCACGTTACAAACTTCATTGTTTTTACCAGCCAACAGGTGAAGAGTGTGAAAATGTTTATAATATTTACTAAAAAATATTAGCATTAAAAATTTTCTATTATGTACCAGGGAGCTGTTCTTACAGCTCCTTATTTATGTAGGATTATGTCTATTCTTAGCGCTTTTTTATTAAGATTTTGTAAATAAAAAGGCCTGAATATATAAAACTCCTAACCCGTAAGCTATAATGTGTTTGATTTATATAAGTAGTAAAATGTTACTAGTTGAGGGTGAGGGAAAAGTTTTGTTTAGGCTTAAAACATTAAGCAACAAATTGTTCATTATTCTGTTAGCAACTTCGATTATCCCGTTATTGATTTTAAGCATCATTCTACTGTATAACACCGATCAGGCTTTTTCAGCGCTTACCCAGCAAAGCCAGCAATCTACCAAACAATCAGTCGTCCGGAGTCTAGAACGATCTTCAACTGAATTGTTAGATTTAGCAAAAAAGTATAGTCACGATAAAGAACTCATCCGTGCTTTTCAAACAAATAATCGGGAGCTGCTCTTGGCAAAAATACGGCCGATCTTTGAGCGCTTGCAAGAAGAACACCATATTAGCGTATTTGAATTTGGCGGGAATGATGGGACTGTCTTTCTAAGAGGGCATAACCCTCAAAAATACGGAGATGACAAAAGTGAACTTCCTGCTATCCAAGACGCCTTAGAAGGAAAAGAGGCAGCAGGATTTGAATTCGGAAACAGTGGATTAGCAGTGAGAGCATTCATGCCTTTAGAATCGAATAATAAAGTGATCGGAACACTGCAGATGGGGATTGATCAAGATTTTTTAAAGGGTTTGGCGGAGACCGTTCAAGGCGTGCAGCTTAACCTATACAATCCGTCTGGTGAAGTCATGATTTCTTCTACTCCAGAAAATGTTGGAAAACAACTGGATGATAAAGCTGTTATCAATAAAGTGCTAACGGGCAAGGAAGCTTCTATTAAAAAGGGAGAGTTTTTACAAACATACATACCAATGTTTGATCCCACGAAAACGGAAGTCATTGGCATAGTGGAGATTTCACAAGATATTTCAGTTATCGTAAAAGCGGATCATAAGATGACGCTGTTAACTTTCATCGTTGGCGGGGTCACACTGTTGTGTTTGATTATTGCTTCGCTTTTATTTAGCCGTTCCATTTCGGAACCTATTAAAAAAGCAGCCTATTTTATGGACGAATTTGCGAGAGGCAAATTAAATACAATATTTGAAGGCAAAAAGAGGAACGATGAAATCGGACTGTTAACAGAGTCGATTTTCATGATGCAGAATAATGTTAAAGAGATGGTAGAGCGAATTGCTGATACTTCAAAGATTGTTGCCAAACAAAGCAGTGTTCTAAAACAATCCTCTAACGAAATTAACGAAGGGAGCCAACAGATTGCCTCTACTATGAATGAGCTCTCGGCAGGTGTAGAGACACAAGCGGGCTCATCGTTAAAATTAGTAGAAAAAGTAGGAGCTTTTTCTAAAAACATTCAGGCTGCTTATGACCATGGAAAAGATATGTCGGCTACAACGGATCATGTATTAGATTTAACGAATAAAGGAAAGGCCTTAATGGATGCCTCAATTCAAGATATGAGCACGATGCATGAAATTGTGAAAGCATCGATGAACCAAGTGAAGGATTTAGACGAGCAAGCGAAGCACATTTCAGGAATGATAAAGGTGATTCGGGATATTGCAGAGCAGACAAACTTATTAGCACTCAATGCCGCGATTGAAGCAGCTAGAGCGGGAGAACATGGAACAGGCTTTGCTGTAGTCGCAGGAGAGGTTCGTAAGTTATCAGAGCAGGTGGCTGACTCGATTAGCGGTATTACGGAGATGGTGAATGGGATTCAACAAGGTTCGAGGGAGGTAACGGTATCCTTGCAATCGAGCTTTGAGAAAGTAGAGGCAGGCGCAGAACAAATTCAAATGACAGGTATGACCTTCGACGAAATAACAGGGACCATTTCAACTCTTGCTCAAAAGATTCGTGTGATTACCACACACTTAACCCAACTGAATGGAGAAACAGAAAGCATTGGATCAACGGTTGAGAGCATCGCTTTAATCTCTGAACAATCTGCTGCTGGTGTTGAAGAAACCGCTGCTGCAGCCCAAGAAGCAAATAGCTCTATGGAACAAGTTAAAAATTATGCAGAGAAGTTAGCGGATCTTTCTGAAGAACTAAATGATTTATTAGAACAATTCAATCTGTAGGAGATCATTCTGTAAAAATTTCTTCCTGTAAAAGACGAGGACGCTCCCAAAGCTAAGCTTTTGGGAGTGTTCTTTTTTCTAAGTTTTTTGCTTTTTCCATATAATTGAATGATACTAGATTTAATATTAAACTTGATATAAATAGAATGAGGTTAGAGGGTGCGGGGGTGGATACGTGAAGAAAGAGATGAAATTATCAGTTCAGGAAGTGTTAGACCTTGACTATTTTCAACAGGCAGAGGTCGTAGCGGGAAAAAATGGCCGGCATCGGGCAGTAAAATGGGTGCATGTAATGGAGGTCTCTGACGTAAGCAACCTTCTCAACGGCGATGAGCTGATTCTTTCCACAGGGGTAGGATGGAAAGCAGGAAAAGAAACGCTCTTATTGCTTGTACAGCAATTAATTGATTGTCAGGCAGCAGGGCTTTGTATCGAGCTAGGAAAATATATGAATGAAATTCCAAGTGAAATCCTTCAGCTTGCCGATCATCATGACTTTCCCATTATCGTCTTTTACGAGGAGGTTCGCTTTGTTGATATTACAGAGAGCGTTCATACCTTAATTATAAAAAAACAATATCAAATGATTGCTGATTTAGAAGACTACTCTCGTCGAATCAATGAAATATTGTTAGAAACAGCTCCAAGAGAGAAAGTACTGAAAATGATGCATCAACAAATTCAGCTGCCGGTCATTTATCTTCCGAGGGAGGGGCGTGCAGAGATTGTTTCAAATAAATCAACTAGAGAAGAGCAACAGCTTCTTGCTGATTTAAATCAAAATAAGCTAGAAAAAAATTGCCATATTGCCCGCCAGCCTATTCATATATGGAGCCAAAGCTTTGCGGAGTTAATCATTATCTCAGAGAGAGGAGAAATAACAGAATTTGAAACATTGATCTTAGACCGTACGACTACAGCGCTTGCGCAGGTTATTTTACGAGAGTTATGGATTGAAGAAAGAAGAAAGGCAAAAGAGGCCGATTGGGTTCAAAAGTGGCTGCAGGGAGAGCATACGGAAGAGCAGATCAATCAGTTCCTAAAAGAAATAGAGCCAAAATTGAAACCGAAACGGGCAGTCGTCTTTCTGTTACAAGTGGATCAAGCTGATATAGAAAACTCTGATTTAACCTATTTAAAGATGCTGCTTCGGTCTATTTTCCAAGAACAAGGTTTTTTTCTTTTATCAACGATCTCTAAAAACGAAATCATTTTCATTTTGCTAGATAAAAGAAAAGAAGATACTTGTAAGCAACGAATCAAAACAGCCATAAACCAGATTAAAAAGTCAGACTACATTAAAAATTACTCTTCTTTGCCTGGGAAAATTAGTGCAGGAACGATTGTTGATAAATTGACTCACATAAAATCAAGTTATGAAAAAGCAACGATCGTAGCGACTATTAGGGAAAAGGTTTCCTGCGAAATGAAAAGTTATTTTTACGAAGACTTGCATATTTATAGATTGATTTATGCTGTCCATGAACAAGGGGTGCTTCAGGAATTTGTTTCGGACTATTTAAGCACTGTCCTCGCATATGATGAGTATCATCATGCTAAGTTGATGAGCACGTTAAAAACTTATTTAGCATGTAATGGTTCAAAAAAGGAAACGGCAGAACGGCTTTATATTGTAAGACAAACGCTCTATCATCGGCTCGAAAAACTATATGAATTACTAGGAGAGGACTTTATGGAACCGCCAAAACGGCAGGCGATTGAGTTTGCTGTTTCGGCATATGAGTATTTCAAGGCGATTGGCCAAGACTTTTCATAAACGACAAAAGGTAAGGAAATAAATTGTAATTGGCCAAAATGTAGAAAAAATTTTCTGAATATTTTACGATTTGTCTAATGAAAGGGTTCTCCAATGAAACTATAATGAAGCTATCAAACAGTTTAAATTAGTGCAGGAGGGTTTACGATGGTAGTGACAAAAGATGTGAAAACAGTGAAGAACTTTATTAATGGACAATGGACAGAGTCATCTAGTGAAAAGATAGAAGAGATCCCGAACCCGGCAACAGGTGAAGTGATTGCTAGACTAACTGTTTCTACAAAGGAAGATGTGGATCAGGCAGTAACAGCAGCGAAGGAAGCGTTTCAATCATGGAAGAAGGTAGCAGTACCTCAACGTGCTCGCATTTTATTTCGTTATCAGCAGTTGTTAGTGGAAAACTGGAAAGAGCTCGCCGAAATTGTGACGCTTGAGAATGGAAAAAGCTATAACGAAGCCTACGGCGAAGTGCAGCGCGGCATTGAATGTGTCGAGTTTGCTGCGGGTGCGCCGACTTTAATGATGGGGAGTCAGCTTCCAGATATTTCTCCAGGCATTGAATCGGGCATGTACCGTTATCCACTCGGAGTCGTTGGCGGCATCACGCCATTTAATTTTCCGATGATGGTTCCGTGCTGGATGTTCCCGCTTGCTATTGCTTGTGGAAACACTTTTATCTTGAAGCCGTCTGAACGGACTCCTCTTTTAGCGAATCGTTTGGCAGAGCTATTTAAAGAAGCCGGACTTCCTGATGGCGTGTTGAACATTGTTCACGGAGCACACGACGTCGTCAATGGAATGTTGGAGCACAAAGATGTAAAAGCGATATCCTTCGTAGGTTCTCAACCTGTTGCGGAGTATATTTACAAAACGGCTGCTGCGAATGGGAAGAGAGTACAAGCGTTGGCAGGAGCTAAAAACCATTCTATCGTATTGCCGGATGCCGATTTAGAAAACGCAGCCGCTAACATTACGAGCGCTGCTTTCGGATCAGCTGGTGAACGCTGTATGGCAGCCTCTGTCGTAGTGGCTGTTGGAGATATTGCAGATCAATTAGTGAGCCTTCTTAAACAAAAAGCGGATGATATTAAAATGGGCAATGGCATGGAAAAGGAAGTGTTTCTTGGACCAGTTATCCGCGAAGCTCATAAGGAACGGACCATTGGCTATATTGACAGCGGTGAAAAAGAAGGGGCTGTGCTTGTCCGTGACGGCAGAAGAGAAGGGAAAAATGAAAAAGGTTATTTTGTCGGCCCGACGATCTTTGATCATGTGAAAACAAATATGAAGATTTGGCAAGATGAAATTTTTGCTCCAGTACTTTCTATTGTACGGGCTGAAAGCTTGCAAGAGGCGATTGAGATAACAAATGAATCCGAGTTTGCCAACGGGGCTTGCCTCTATACAGACAGTGCAAAAGCGATCCGAGAATTCCGTGAAGAAATTGATGCAGGGATGCTCGGCATTAATCTAGGTGTACCAGCTCCAATGGCATTTTTTCCGTTCTCAGGTTATAAAAATTCCTTCTATGGCGATCTTCATGCGAACGGTAAAGACGGCGTAGAGTTTTATACGCGCAAAAAGATGTTGACTGGCCGTTATTAAGAGAATCAAAAATGGAGGGGAACGATGATGCAGGTAACGAAAAAAGAGCAGGATCTGCAAAAAAGGGATGAGCGTTATGTTTGGCATGCGATGAGGGGATCAGCGCCAGCTGTCGGAAACATTATTGCACAGAAAGCAGAAGGGGCTTGGATAACAGATATAGACGGCAACAAGTATTTGGATGGGCTGTCAGGTCTTTGGTGCGTGAATACTGGCTACGGAAGAAAAGAACTGGCAGAAGCTGCTTATGAGCAACTGCTGGAAATGCCTTACTTTCCTTTAGCTCAAAGTCATATTCCTGCGATTAAGCTAGCCGAAAAGCTAAATGAGTGGCTTGGCGGCGATTACGTTATCTTTTTCTCAAATAGCGGTTCAGAGGCAAACGAAACAGCTTTCAAAATCGTTCGCCAATATCATCAACAAAAGGGAGATCACAGCCGATACAAGTTTATTTCCCGCTATCGTGCTTATCACGGTAACTCAATGGGAGCTCTCTCGGCCACGGGCCAAGCTGAACGAAAATATAAGTATGAGCCGCTCGCTCCGGGATTCATTCACGTGAATCCGCCGGATATGTATCGCCGTCCTGATGATGAGCAGACGCTTGAGAGTGCCGAAGAAGTGGATCGAGTGATGACCTGGGAGTTAAGCCAAACAGTAGCAGCGATGATTATGGAGCCTATTATTACAGGAGGAGGCTGCCTGATTCCTCCGCAAAACTACATGAAGAAAGTAAAAGAAATTTGTGAAAAACATGGAGCCCTCCTAATTTGTGATGAGGTCATCTGTGGCTTCGGCCGGACAGGCAAACCATTTGGATTTATGCATTATGATGTGAAGCCTGATATTATCACAATGGCGAAAGGGATTACGAGCGCCTACCTTCCATTGTCAGCGACAGCTGTCAAAAGGGAGATTTACGAAGCTTATTGCGGCAATGATCAATACGACCGGCTTCGTCATGTCAATACATTCGGGGGAAATCCAGCGGCTTGCGCCTTGGCGTTGAAAAATTTAGAAATTTATGAAAATGAAAAGTTGATTGAGCGGTCACAGCAGCTTGGAGAGCGCATGCTCAAAGAATTGGAAGAGCTAAAAAGCCTGCCGTTTGTTGGGGACATCCGTGGAAAAGGTCTGTTGATTGGCATTGAATTAGTAGAAGACAAACAGACGAAGAAGCCGGCAAAGGCTGAATTAATCAATAAAGTGATCGGCCTTTGTAAGGAGAAAAAACTGATTATCGGCAAGAATGGTGACACCGTAGCTGGTTACAATAATATACTGCAGCTCGCACCTCCATTGAGCATTACAGAAGAAGACTTTACCTTTATCGTACAAACAGTAAAAGAGTGCCTAAGCTCTATATAATTTGAAATTGGGAGACTGCTTTAGAAATCCTAGAGCAGTCTTTTTTCTCGTTTCGTTAAAAGGGGTTTCTTAAAATAAAGAGAACTATTTAACTTAGGTAAAACAGAGTGATAGTACTAATAATTCAAGGAGGATCTAGAATGAAGATTGAAGAGTATCTTATTAAAGAATCTGCATGTATTCCTTGGCCGACAACCTTTGAAGAACTTGTTATGGCTGCAATTAGATCAAGCTGCAAATGGTTTATATTATATACTTCTGAAAATATTATAGGATGCGTAAGGAGAGAGGCAATAGCTGAAAAAATTGAAAACTTTGGCTTAATGGGAATGAAAGCGGTGTCAATCGATGATGTAGTGATAGAAGCTTTAGTTTCATATAGCGGAGATCAAAATCAACTCATGTATGAAGAGAATAAAATAATAGTCATTAAGGACAAAAACAATGAGATTCAAGGTGTGCTTGATTGGGAGCTTGATGATAACTTACGTAATGTCATGACGGGCGATGAATGGCTTATGAAAGAGTTTCAGACTGTCTTTGATGAATACTATAGGAGTGTTCTCGTCACAGATGAAAAAGGAAAAGTTATTCGCGTAACATCGGAGGATGATCAGCAATATCTGGGGAAAAATGTGTTTGATCTGGAGAAAAGAAAAATCTTTTATCCATCCATTACGGCTAAGGTCTTTAAATCAGGAAAGAGAGAGAATGGATTACAATATACAAACACTGGTGAGATTTTTGATATAGAATCTATCCCCGTTAAAAATGAGCAAGGCAAAATTGTCCGAGTTGTCTCTATAACAAAAAATTCTTCGGAGGTAAATCAACTCAAAAACAGACTAGAAGAGTCAAGGCGTTTGTTGGATAACTACCAAAGAGAGGTAGCACGAATTCAGCAAGAGAAATATGAAGATAAACCTTTTATTTATACAAGTAAAAAAATGGAGGATTTATTTGAACTGATCAAGTCAGTGGCAGCGGTCGATGCCTCAGTCCTTGTTTTAGGTGAAACAGGTGTAGGAAAACAAATGGTGGCTAATCAAATTCATTTATTAAGTGATAGAAATGACAAGCCCTTTATTACGATCAATTGCGGAGCTATACCGGAGAATTTATTAGAATCTGAACTCTTTGGATATGAAGAAGGTGCTTTCTCAGGTACAAGAAAAGGAGGAAAGCTGGGGATTTTTGAGATTGCTAATAACGGCACTCTTTTTTTAGATGAAATTGGAGAAATGTCTCTGGCTCTACAAGTAAAGTTGTTGCGAGTTTTACAGGAGAAAGTGATTATGAAAGTAGGAGGAACAAAAGAAAAAAAGATAGATGTAAGGATTATCACAGCTACAAATAAGGACCTCAGCCAAATGGTCAAAGCAGGCACTTTTCGTGAAGACCTCTATTACCGTATTAACGTAGTACCTATTCATATTCCCAGCCTTAGAGAGAGAAGAGAGGACATACAAGCTCTTGCTTTTCATTTTCTTCAAAAATTTAATCAGAAATACAAAAAAAATGTCAACTTTGGCTCCCTGCAACTAGAGCAACTATTAAGTTATTCTTGGCCAGGGAATGTCAGAGAGCTGGAAAATGTAGTAGAAAGATTTGTAGTAATGGAAAAACCCATTTTCTTTAGAGAGAAGGAAGCAGCCCCCGTATCCCTTGCCAGTATTGAAAAAGGAGAAGAGGAAGTGGCTAATCTATTTGAGTTTTTAGAAAACGTTGAAAAGCAGCTTTTGCTGAAAACGATGAGGAAATGCAGCACGACAAGAGAGATGGCGAAGTCCCTTGGAGTCAATCAGTCTACTATTGTACGAAAACTACAAAAGTATAAATTAATAAAAGAATCCTAACGGGATAGAAGAAGGTTAACACGTTAAATACCTTAACAATGATTGTCTAGATGCACGTGAACATCTCTTTTGATGCAGGATGCCATCAAGATAAACAAACATTTCTGAAAATTGTTGATATAACAGTACTTTTGCCAATAAAATGTTTGGCATCATTCTTGCTATATATTAAACAAGCTATACATAGCAAATTAATATTTAGGGAGGCGTCAATGTGAAAAAAGTTGTTGTTTTAGGTGCGGCAGGCACAATTGGCCGAGTGATTGTAAGGGACTTAGTTGAGAGCGGCGTGGAGGTAGTTGCGGCGGATTTGGATCTGAATAAATTAGAGGAATTAAAAAGCTGGGTAAATAATAAGATTTCAGTTGTTTCCTTAAACATTAAAGATGAACAGCGAGCAAAAGAGGTACTCAGCCAAGGCGCAGTGTGTGTGAACGCGTCTAACTACATTTTTAATTTGGATGTTATGAAAGCTGCTGCGGCTGCAGGAGTGAGTGTACTTGATTTAGGAGGTCTTTTCAAACGCACCAATGAGCAGCTAAAACTAGATGCAGAAATGAAGGCTGCGGGTATTTTATCGATTGTTGGAATGGGGTCTGATCCTGGTACTTCTAACATTTTCAGCCGTTATGGTGTGGAAATGCTGGATGAAGCGGAAGAAATTCATATTCGTTACGGATCAACCACTTCAGGTGTTACCTTTGCTTTTGCCGTTGATACGATTATTGATGAAGCTATAAAGAATGCCTTAGTTGTAAAAGATGGAAAACTGCTTGAGATTCCACCGTTGGCAGATGAAGAATACACAGTTTTTCATGAAGACATTGGTATTCAAAAAACATATTCCATCATTCATTCTGAATTAGCAACATTGCCAACCAGCTTTCCTAGCGTTAAACAGATAACATACAAAGATACTTGGGATCCGGAAACGATTGAAAAAATAAAAACCTTAACCTCTTTAGGGCTTTTAGAAACAGATCCTGTAGAAATTGCAGGCAATAGCGTTTCACCTAGACGCCAAACGGTCTCATTGCTGCAAACAGTGTTAGCTAAAAAGGAAGAACCTGTCTGGGGAAAAGATGCCTTGTTAGTAGAAGTAAAAGGAATGAAGAATGGCAATAAAACATCCATCAAGTTAGAGTTAGTAACAGATTATCAACCGAAATGGAACGTCAGCGCCACTCAGTACGCGACAGCTATTCCAGCTTCTATCGTTGCTCAAATGCTTCTTAATGGTGAAGTGACAGATAAAGGGGTCAAACCGCCAGAGAAATGCATCGATCCGAAAAAGTTTTTAGCTTATCTGCGTGAGAAAAGTGTTGAAGTAAACATTACACATAGTGAAACTAAAAAAGATCAAGCTATTTTTGTATAAATCCTAAAGCGAGTATTTGTCAATAAAATACAGAATATTAAAATTTTATTTATCTTTCATGAAAATGAAACTAATAGTCTAAGTAAAAAACTACGTGATGAGAGGTAAAAACTATGAGTGTAACTGGAAATGTATTAAATAAAGTTCGGGTGGGAATCGATACGGGCGGAACCTTTACGGACTGTGTTTTATGGCAGAATGAAAAGCAGCCAATAGTTGTTAAGGTGCCTTCCACACCACAAAACCCGGCGGAAGCCATTATAAACGGTTTGCAACGTCTTTGTGATCTGGCAGGAATTCCAGTCGAGGAAGTCGACCTTCTTGCCCATGGGACCACAGTGGCTACAAACGCCATGCTGCAGGAGCAATGGGCTAAAGTCGGCCTCATTACGACTAAAGGTTTTCGGGATACATTAGAAATTGGTACACAGATGCGGCCTGAACTTTATCAGCTTCAACAGAAAAAAACGGCGCCAATCGTACCGCGTCATTTACGAATGGAAGTAACAGAGAGGATTGATCCTCAGGGAAAAGTAGTGGACGAGCTGAATAAGGAAGAGGTCTATGAAGTATTAAAGGAACTCCTCTCTGAGGATGTTGAAAGTCTTGCGGTTTCTTTTCTGTTCTCTTATGCCAATTCAGAGCATGAAGCGATGGTTCGAGAGGCAGCAGCGGAGCTTGATCCGGAATTGTATGTGTGTATTTCTTCAGAAGTCAGTCCTGAGTTTCGTGAATACCCGCGGACATCCACAACCGTAATCAACGGGGCGCTGGCTCCTGTTGTACGCCGTTATATCCGGTATTTACGTGAGGAGCTGCAATCAAGAGGCATTGGAGAAAAATTGAATATCATGCAGTCAAACGGAGGAATCGTCTCAGGAAAAGAAGCGGAGGTTTCCTCGCATAATCTCATCCTTAGCGGACCTGCCGGTGGAGCAGTGGCCGCGGCCGAGATTGCTCGCAAGGCTAATTTCCCTAATGCCTTAACTTTTGACATGGGAGGTACGAGTTCGGATATTGGCATTATTATTGATGGGAAACCGCAAGTTGTTCAAGGCACTTCGGTAAATGACGTTTATCCATTGCAAGTACCAACTGTTGACATACACACGATTGGAGCGGGTGGAGGCAGCATTGGATGGAAAGATAAAGGCGGAGCATTGAAAGTGGGACCTAAAAGTGCAGGCGCTGTGCCAGGACCTGCTTGTTATGGAAAAGGGGGGACAGAGCCGACAGTAACAGATGCAAACCTCTTTCTTGGGCGCCTTGATCCAGAAAACTATCTAGGTGGCGAATTTACAGTTTATCCTGAAAAATCATATGCTTCATTAGAAAAGCTTGCGAAGGAACTGGACCTTGATGTGGAACGTGTTGCTTCCGGAATATTGGAAGTTGCCAACGCTAGCATGGCTGGAGCGCTTCGTGTTGTATCTAGCCGCCGGGGATATGACCCGCGGGACTTCGCACTGATTGCCTTTGGCGGAGCGGGTCCATTGCATGCCACTGCATTAGCGAGGGAACTAGGCATTAAAACCGTCATTATTCCTTCTTCAGCAGGTGTGCTATGTGCACAGGGATTGCTTTTAAGCGATATGCGGCATGATTTTACTCATACAGAAGTCGTAGCTCTTGACACTGCTGATTCAGCGAGCTTGGAGAGAAGCTTTGTGGAGTTAGGTGGGCGAGGGGCTACACGTCTAAAGGGAGAAGGAGTACCATCTGAGCGCATACGTTTGAAGCGGTCATTAGATCTTCGTTACAAAGGGCAGGAATATTATTTGAACGTCCCGGTTGAGGGAGAGATTACAAGTGAATTACTTCAAGAAGCAGCCGGCAGCTTTCATGAAGTTCACAAAAACACCTATGGTCATGCTGCAGAAAATGAGCCTGTAGAAGTTGTGAATTTAAGGTTATCTGCCATTGGAGAAATTGAACGTTTAGACGATGAACAAGCGGTAAAGCAAGAAGTTGGTCTAAATGCGAACACACCTATCAATCATCGCTCAGTATACTTTAATGAGTATGGATGGATGGATACACCCATTTATCACCGTGATGGTTTTAGTATAGATACTGAAATTGAAGGACCAGCCATTATTGTTCAAATGGATACGACAATGATTGTAGAGCCAAAACAAATTGTTAGAGTAGACGAGCAAGGAAACTTGATTGTGTCATTGGAGGGGAGAGCATGAGAAAACAATCGCAGCTGTCAATGGATAAACCAGAAACAGAATCAAAAATCGATGCTATTACATTAGAGGTAGTCTATAGCGGTCTGCTCGCCGCTGCCGATGAGATGAGTGGTGTGCTTGGGAGAAGTGCCTATTCGCCCATTATTCGAGAGATGATCGATTACTCTTGTGGGATCTTTGATAATAAGGGCAATTTGATTGCCCAGGCAGAAAACATTCCAGCCCACCTAGGTTCAATGGGCACGGCCTTGCGAGATCTTTTCAATGATTTTCCTCTAGATACATTTCAGCCAGGAGATGCGTTTTTAGTCAATGATCCATATCGCGGTGGTCAACACACGCCGGACTTGCATGTGTTTACTCCAGCATTCCATGAAGGACAATTGATTGGAATATGCGGCACGATTGCTCACCATGCAGATATGGGAGGGAAAAACCCAGGTACTGAAGGCTTTGATAACAAATCTATATTTGAAGAGGGCTTACGTATTCCTCCTGTAAAACTGGCAACAGCAGAACAAATTAATGAAGCTGTTACAACCATTATTGCTGGCAATGTTCGCGAGCCTAAAGCAACGATGGGGGACTTGCGTGCTCAAATTGCTGCATGCCGTTATGGAGAAGGACGTCTGAAGGAGTTAGCGAACCGTTATGGAGTGGACACTTTACTAGAAGTAATGAAAAAGTCGATGGACTACTCTGAATTGCGTATGCGGACAGAGTTAGCCGCGATGAAGGATACGGAGGCAACGGCTAGTGGATGGCTTGATGACGATGGCGTTGGCGGTCCTCCTGTCGAAATACGCATCAAAGTTATGAAGAGAGGACAGGATATTGAGGTTGACTTTACAGGTACTGGTCTGCAAATGGAGGGAGGAATGAACGTTCCGCCAGCTGCTGCTGCTTCAGCTGTATTATATGCCATAAAGTGTGTAGTCGATCCATCAACACCACAAAATCAAGGGTGCTTCCGTCCTATAAAAGTACGGCTTCCTGAAGGCAGTATTGTTAATCCGCACTTTCCTGCTGCTGTTAGTCTGCGTCATCTTGCTGTTCAACGAATAGCTGATACTATTTTACGCGCCCTTTCTGAGTTGTATCCAGAGCGTACAGCGGCCGGAACATTTGTTGGATTCTCCAGCTTGGCCATTGATAGCTGGCATCCTATTCATGGGAACCCAAGAGTCATACAGGACGATCTCGGGGGAGGAATGGGAGCCCATCCAAATGGAGATGGCATTGATGCAGTCGATACTCACTGCGGAAATGTGGCGATTTTACCGGCAGAGGTCTGCGAGTTATCTTATCAAGTTCGCGTTCGGTCAACAGAGTTGATTCCGGATTCAGGGGGGCCGGGTACATGGCGCGGGGGACTTGGAATTAAAAGAGAGTACGAGATACTCGAGCAGGAGCATAAAGGATTAGTGTATACAGAACAGTCTAATCCGGACTTCGCTCCTTGGGGATTAAAAGGTGGAAAAGCAGGTTCGTCTGCTAAGATCAGGCACGTTAGAAAAGATGGCCAAGAGGTTGAAATGAGAAAGGGATATTTTCAGGCTCAACCAGGAGATCGTATTATCATAGAAACATCTGGCGGAGGAGGATATGGAGATCCAGTACTGCGCGATGTGCAAAGAACGATTAAAGATGTTCAAGAAGGAAAAATAAGTCTTGAAGCTGCAGAGAGGGTTTATGGAGTAGTGATTAAAGACGGTTGTATTGATGTGGAGGCAACTCGATTAAAACAATCCAAATAAAAAGCATGGCAATAGGAGGAGGTTAGGGGAATGGAGGATAGGTTGAAAGTTGAGCAAGAAGTCAATCAAGGAGCGGATGAAATCGAGAAATTTGGATATAAGCAGGAGCTCCAGCGTTCATTGACATTTTGGGATTTGTTAATCTACGGTCTGTCTTTGATGGTGCCGATTGCTCCGTTTGCGATCTATGGATATGTAGCTCAAGCTTCAAATGGAATGGTTTCTCTTGCCTACTTAATTGGAATGATCGGGATGATTTTTACTGCTCTAAGTTACGCACGGATGTCAGAGGCTTTTCCAATTGCCGGATCTGTATATTCTTATGCACAGCGAGGAATTAACGACTTTGTTGGTTTTCTGGCTGGATGGATTATCCTGCTTGACTATATTTTTGTGCCTACACTCATATATTTAGTTGCGGCAGCCGCTCTTGAAGGGATTCTGCCGGGAATTCCCACTATTGCTTGGCTGGTTCTTTTCATTGGGAGTAACACTGTTCTTAACATAGTGGGGGTAAAAGTCACTGCCAAAGCCATAAAGGTTATTACCTATCTCATTCTTATCGTTTTAGCTGTATTTGTAGTATCCGGTATTTTCGCCATTATAAATGGAGTGAATGGGGCTGAGTTTTCGTTCAAACCATTATTTGATCCTAGTAACTTCAGTATAGAAATGGTAATGAGTGCAGTTTCAATTGCAGTATTAAGCTTTTTAGGGTTTGACGCAGTTTCAACAATGGCAGAGGAAGCAAAAGGAGAAAATAAAGTCATTGGAAAAGCGATTATTTTCTCTTTATTGGCAGTAGGAGTTCTCTTTGTTGTTCAAACGTGGATCGCAGCGCTTATTTATCCTGATTATCAGGGCTTTAGCAACATAGACACTGCTTTTTATGAAATTGCTGAAATAGCCGGAGGTCCATGGTTAAAGTGGATTACTGCCTTGGCAATAGCGATTGCTTTCGGAGTGGCAGACGCCTTAGTGTTTCAAGCGGCAATATCTAGACTGTTGTTCAGTATGGCCAGAGATAAAAAATTGCCTTCAGTCTTGGCTAAGGTACACCCGAAATATAAGACGCCTTATATAAGTACCATTCTTGTAGCAGTAATTTCGTTGGCTGTTGCCACTCTTTTCTCATCCCAAATGGGCAGCTTAACCTCTATAGTAAACTTTGGGGCTTTAACAGGATTTATCTTATTACACATTTCAGTGATCAACTATTACATCCGGCATAGAAAAAGTCGTGATTATCTGAATCATCTTTTTTTTCCGATAATCGGCTTAATTATTATCGGGTATGTATGGTACAGTTTAGCAGCGTTAGCTAAGCTGCTCGGTATAGCTTGGATTGTTATAGGAATGGTCTACATGTTTTATTTGAAATGGAAGAACAATAGCTGATCTCAACATTTTCTATGTGCGAGACATGTCTTTTAAATTGAATGAAACGATTAGTAATAAACTAGCTTATGAGAATTCAAGGAGGAGCAGAGTATGGGGGCTAACTCAGCATATACAATTTATTCTGAACCAATGTATATCGATGGTCAATGGAAAGACAGCGGCAGTGGCAAAACCCGTCAGATTATTAATCCGGCTACAGAAGAAGTCATTGCTGTAGTTTCAGAAGGCGATGCAGAAGATGCAAAGCGAGCGATTGAAGCAGCCAGGAGAGCATTTTATGAAGACGGATGGCAAGACAGCTCAGCAAGAGAGCGGGCTGTCCTCCTTACGCGCATTGCTGATAAGCTAGAGGAGCGTTTGGAAGAGATAGCGGTGGTGGAGACTTTAAACAACGGAAAGACACTGCGAGAAGCGCGCCATGATGTATTAGATGCCGCCGATCAATTCCGTTATTACGCTGGACTGGCGACAAAACCACACGGGCAGATATACGATGTTCCGGATCACACGCAGGCTATGGTCATAGCTGAACCTGTAGGGGTAGTTGGTCAGATTGTTCCATGGAATTATCCATTGGTGATGGCAACACAAAAAATGGCTCCTGCGCTGGCGGCTGGCTGTACGGTAGTCATTAAGCCAGCTGAACAGACGCCGCTTTCTATTATCAAATTGTTTGAAATCATCGGTGAAGCAGGGTTTCCCTCTGGAGTAGTAAATCTCGTACTTGGCGCAGGGCAAACAGTTGGAGCAGAACTGGCCAGTAATCCATCCGTAGATAAAGTCTCTTTTACTGGCGGATCAAAAACCGGAAAACTTATTATGAAAGCCGCGGCTGATTCTATAAAAAAGGTTGGTCTTGAATTAGGAGGGAAGTCACCTAATATCGTCTTTGCTGATTCAGACTTTGAGACAGCGCTTGATTATGCCCTTTATGCTATATTTGCCAACCAGGGGCAGGTTTGTTCTGCAGGATCTCGATTATTACTAGATGAAGCACTTTACGATCGGTTTGTTCCCGCTCTGGTGAAAAAGGCGCAAGAGATAAGGGTTGGATCTGGAAAAGAACCAGAAACAGTTATGGGGCCATTAATTACAGAAGAGCATCTACAGCGAGTATTGGAGTACATTGAAATTGGAAAACAAGAGGGAGCGACCCTATTATGTGGAGGAAACCGTATTAATAGGAGAGGGTACTTCCTTGAACCTACCATTTTTACCGACACTACTCCAGACATGCGTATTGTCAAGGAAGAAATTTTCGGACCAGTCCTCGTGATCCAGACGTTTAAAACGGAAGAAGAAGCAGTTAAATTGGCGAATGATACACCATATGGTTTAGCGGGAGCTGTATTTACATCCGATGCTGCCAGGGCTATGCGAGTTATACGCAAGCTCCGTGCTGGGATCACTTGGATTAATACTTATCATGCAACTTATAATGAAGCACCTTGGGGAGGATATAAACAAAGCGGAATAGGAAGAGAATTAGGGACTTATGGATTCTCCGAATATTTGGAAGTGAAACAGGTCAATATCAATCTTGATGTGAAGCCAAGCGGCTGGATTAATGGAAACTAACGATGAATTCACTTGCTTCTAAGGAAAATAAATAATTTGTCACCCACAGGAGGGCTATATGGCAGTTGTCGCATGGAATACAATGGGGACGATCAGCAGAGCCATAAGAAAGGGCTTAGTGGAAAGTGAAATAGAAATTATTTTAGGAGATACAAGCATATAGGAAAAACCCGTCAAAACATCTGCCATTGAGCAGATGTTTTTTAACAGAGTGAGGAATAATTAGTGAATGTTGTTGCAGAAAAAGCTGAGTTAAGCAAACAAGATGCTGCTAAAGCGTTGAATGCGTTATTTAAAACGATTTCTAATACGCTTGCTAAGGAAGAAAAAGTCTAGTTGTTGGAGTTGGAACATCTGAGGTGCGTGAATGTGCAGCAACCCACAAACTGGAGAAGAGATACGGGTTGCTGCTTCTAAAGCTCCTGCTTTTAAACTAAGCAAAGAGCTAAAAGAAGCTGTTAATAAGCTATATCTATGGCTGTCTTGAAAAAGGTTCTAAGGATTACTCTTTAGAGCTTATCTTCATTCACTTACGGTGATTAGTTAGTCTGTATTGTGATTTATTTGCTGTTACAATTTGTTCCGAAACATAGAAGAGGTCTTAGGAAAAGTTTTTATTCCATATTTCGTAGAACTTGTTATTCGACTGGACCATAATAAATAGAGGATCCTTTTTGCTCGTGTAAGACACACGAATTATAAGAGAGAAAACTGATTATCGGCAAGAATGGTGACACCCATAGGCGGTTATAATATACTGCACCTTGCACCTCCATTGAGCCTTACAGAAGAAGACTTTACCTTTATCGTACAAACATTAAAAGGGTGCCTGCGTTCGCTGTAAGCACGTAAGAAGACTGTGTTGGGGATGCCAGCACAGCTTTTTTGATGAAAGAAGATTGGAGGTCTTTTTTAACAATTTAGACAATTGTTATGGTACACTAATGATAGAATTCCTCGAAAATGATATCGCTAAGAACTTAATGAGAAGCGCAAAAACAGCGTTTAATGAAAGTTTGCAGCTTTTGGAGGCAGAAAAATGAAAAATGAGCTTCAACTTCTAGGAAAGAAAATTATCGAAAAGAAAGTTCAACTTGCTGAAGAGATACATAATGAAAGGCTGAAGGGAATAAGTGCAAGAGAGAAAGAACAATTAGCACCTGTAGAAGCGGGCATTTTGGAAATGAGAGCTGAATTCATTCATTTGTTTGGTGAAGCTCTTCTTAATTATGCTAAGGAAGAGTTTGTACATGAAAGTATCGCCAAATGGGGAAAAGAAACAGGAGAAGCGATTTTTCAGCTTGGTGTTCCGCTTGATGAGGCGCTAAAGGATACCCGGTTTTATCGGATGTTTATCTGGAAGGCAATCAGAGAAGAAGTGAAAAAAAATCAGATGACGATAGATACGGTTTTCGACGCTAGTTCCATCATTGACGCTCTCTTGGACGAAGCGGTTTACTACTTCAGTTTAACGTTTGTGGAATTTCATGAGCGCATGCTAAATGAAGCCAAAAAGGCCTTTATCGAAGTATCAGCACCTGTTGTGCCTGTAACGAAAGAGATTGCCATTCTTCCGTTGATTGGGAATGTTGATGCAGAGCGTGCGCAGTACTTAATGGAGACCACATTAACTTCAGCAAAAAAATTACAGCTATCTCACCTCATATTAGACTTATCGGGCGTTCTAACCGTTGATACGATGGTAGCCGATCAAATTTTTAAAGTGGTCAACGCTTTAAAGCTTCTCGGGGTAGAAACGATCATAACCGGTATACAGCCAGAAATTTCTCATACACTCGTATCAATTGGAATTGATTTTAAATCTATTCAAACAAAAGCAACGTTGCAGCAAGCGTTAGAGGATTTATACAATTGATGTTTAAATAGCCAAGCTAGCTTGAAAATAAAGGGGAGCAACGGCGGAGGAGGGAGTGTATGGGGCAAGAGCAGCCAATATGGAAATATGCTTTTACATGTGTGATGGTAACGATTAGTACGCTTGGATTTGGCCGCATGTCTTATGGCATTTTAATGCCGTTTATGAAAGAGGACTTGGCACTTACATACGAACAAGCAGGCGTACTTGGTACAGCCACCTCGGTGGGATATTTAGGACTCGTCCTGTTTGCTGGTATTATGGCAGCGAGATGGGGTTCAAAACGATTAGTCGTCATTGGTACATTACTTGTTGCCGCGGGACTATTTTACTTATCTTTTGTACAAAGTTTTCTTTCTTGCATGCTGGGGATGATTCTTCTTGGTATCGGCACCGCTTTTACATATACTCCGCTTGTTAATATCGTCGTCGGCTGGTTTCCGAAGCAGCGTGGGATGATGATTGGCTTTCTCGTCAGCGGACTTGGATTAGGTACATTGATTTCAAGCACATTGATTCCATTTTTTACTGATTGGTTTTCTTTAAACGGCTGGCGCTATCTCTGGGTTTTATATGGAGCACTCTCCTTGTTGTCTGCTCTTACTGCCCATTTAGTCCTGCATGATCCGCCCGTTCCTGCCCGTAAAAATACGGAGGAGCGAGAATCATTATTTCAAGAAGTTTATTTGCATAAACGAGTTTTGCTTGTCGCCCTTATTTATGGACTGATCGGCTTCGCTTACTTAATCCCTCAAAGCTTCTTATTTAGCTTTATGCTAGAGTCCCACATCACCCGTTATGCAGCTGGACAAATTATGGCGTTTGGAGGCTTGTTGTCTATTTTCAGCGGACCGCTGTGGGGGACCATTTCAGACCGGATTGGCCGAAAGAAGTCCTTGCTGATCACCCTTTTTATTGGAGCCATTTCAATGGCTATACCTATTGCATTCCCGGTGAATGCAGGGTTTATCGCTAGCCAGCTTCTTTGGGGAATCACGGTCGTTGGCATGCTGTCACTCATTCAAGCTTTATCGACAGAGCAAATTCATCCAGCCTATGCCCCTATCGCCTTAGGGTATGTGACGGTATACTTTGCTTCTGGACAATTGCTTGGACCGGGTCTTGGAGGATGGATGATTGACCACGTTGGTGGAATCCCTTCCTCTTTTATGCTTTGTAGTCTTTTGTTGCTTTTAGCTTTCGGCCTATCAACACAGCTGCACAAGCAAGCGGCAGCAGAGCAGTTAGTATTGCAAAAGGAACATCATACGACAGATGGTTAAATAAGAAAAAATGTGAAACATAACTAGAGGTGGATAGAGAAACCCGCGTAGCAGTCTCTTTTCTGTCTTTTGGCCTAATTCAATATAGAGCAAAAGGTATGTAGAGTTCTAGCAGGAATGTTTCTCTTTTTGTCGAAATATATGAAGAACAAAGGAGGAAGCAAAAATGGAAACATTAACAGAAAGAGAACAAGTCATCCTTGCTTATTATGTTCAATATTATCTTGGGAACGATCCCAACCATATAGCTGAACTTCATAAACTAATGATGGAGGGAATGCCTTCTTACCCAGAACGAATGGAGCAGTTAACAAAAGAAGGGCTGCTTAATGGTACAGAGGTTATTCCTTCGGTTCCAATAGAAAACGGCGGAGACAAAATCACGCAGCCGATGATTACGAACAAGGGCATACTTTATATTGACAATATTTTAAATATCCAGTCCTACGCGGTTGAAGGGAATAAGCTATCTTATATAAAGAATAGTTTATTAACGAATAACCTGCAGTTGTCCGTTGATGCTATTTCTGCCTATGTTAAAACAGCAGTTGGCATTGAATAAACAGCAGTAAGAAAGCTTTTCGAAAAGTGAGTGAATCAGCTCATTTTAGAAGAGCTTTTTTTATGTCCAAAATGATTATTTGTCCTTTGCATTTTTTGGTGGAATGGCGTCTTTTTATTTAGGAGGAATAGGAAAGAGTAAGCAGAGAATTTGCACGTTATGTTCTTATGTGTAAAATGAGGGTAGAAAAAAAGGGGGAAAGATACTAAGGAGGCCTAAGAACGAGAGTGACGATAATGAAAAAAGAAAAAGTAGATGAATCTAAATATATTCAACAGCACTTAGCGAATGAACGAACTTTTCTTGCATGGCTGCGCACAGGCATTGCTGTGGTGGGGATCGGTTTTTTAGCTGTAACGCTGCATTTTAATTACGGATCAAAGGTTAGTGAAGTAACGGACAAAATCACCTTGCTGATGATGATCTTTGCTCTGGTTGTCGGTCTTTCCATTTTAGTTACAGGGGCGATTAGCTATTTTGTGAAGCGGAGAGAAATCAATGAAACGTCTTTTCGTTCATCGGCTATCATGATTGCTGTAGCCACGATCGCTGTCAGTGTGTTGGTCTTACTGCTTGGAGTTTATTTTATCCTAGTGTTATAAGAGATTGTTAGAAGAAAACCTTCCGAAAAAATATTGACTGGACAATGAATTTGATTTAATATACACAAGGGGGTATACTAAATTTATAGCCAATATGCTTTGGAAATCTATTTGATTTAGTTGGAGGGAACTATGTTTATTCTTTTAGGCGTGATCGTATTGTTGATATTGCCTATGTTATATAAGCGTTACGTACCGGTTGGCGGAACAGAAGAGATTCAGGAATGCCATAATAACGAGAATGTCTCATTGGTTGATGTTCGCGATTTTCATGAAGCCAGCCGAAATCCAGTTTCGTCTGCTGTTCATATTCCTTTGCCTTACTTGGCAAGACAGCATAACGAAATTTCTAAGAAAGAAGTCATTGTGATCGTATCCGACAAAGTACTGCTTAATTTAAGCGTCCGCCAATTAAAAAAATATGGCTTTGACGTAAAAGGGTACTGTTGCAAAAAGAATACCATTTACTCACCGCTATCAGTATAAAATAACTTATATGAAAAGGGTTCTTTGACTGCCGGGATGCATAATCGATAAATTTAAACAGAAAAAGGTAAAGCAGGCTCATTGTGCTAATGAGCCTGCTTTATTATTATTTTTTAAACGAATGGTTTGAGAAATAGAAGGGATAGGGGTGTTTAAAGATGGCCGATTTTTATACGAGCGATAGGAAATGAGTTCGCCGTTCTGATTAGTGACATCCAGTTGCAAGAGGTAGGAACCCCTTTTCTCCATATAGTAGGAGACCTCCTTGTCCTCTAATGTATAGAAGTTGAACGTTGTTCCTAGCCACGTTTTAGCCGTCATTTTCGTGTCGGGATGGGTTGAAATATACTCATCTAGTTTAGCGATAGAGGTAGAAGGCGGAGTAGCCAACTCTATTGCTTTTTCTTTTACATAATCTGCCGCCTGGCTAAACGTATCCTTCACTTTTTCAACTAATTTATTTTTTTTCATATGCAACATCCTCCTCACTTTTTATCCTTATTCCCGTTTTCCTAATAGATTATCAGAAAAATTTTTCTGTTTATTTATCGAATCGAAGTATTTGCTGAAATTCAACGATAACATGTCAAAATTATAATCTCTATCTGAAGTGAGAGGTCTTTTTTAATCATTCAAAGCGTTTTCTATAAAACGCTTTCGGTTAATTGTTCTCATTAATAGATTAATTAAATCCAAACAATATATTGGTTGGATTGATTCTTGGAACATACAATAACTAGCAAGGGGATACACAATATTTTTAACGACCGCTTGAAATAATCTTGCTAAAAAGGAAATACAATACTAAACAGCAGAAAGGATGAGGGGGATCATGCTCCCGCAAAAACAAGGACTTTATGACCCAGCCTTTGAACGTGGCGCGGCAGCGGATTTGTTGCCCATGGTGAAGGAACAGCTTCCTGCAGTGTTGTTAAATAAGGTTTATCTGAAGCCTCGTGGCGGCTAGGGAGGTGATCCGCTCACAGAGGATGGATTCGGAATTATGGTTCAGCTTCCTCATCAATTTTTTCAAACGGCTTGTTCACAACTGAGCATATCAAGTAAAGAGGAGTATGGTGTTGGAATACTCTTTTTGCTGCAAGAGACTCAGAAGCAGAGATTACACAAAAGCATGTTGAATGACATGATTGCTGATGAGGGAAGGATTTGATTGGCCGGCGCAGTTCGTGCCCATTGCAGCTGGTGATGGGCGCAGAAGCTAAAGTTTGGTCGTTTGGGCCATCCAGAAAGGGTGTAGTGCCGCCGGGGAATGTGATCGCTATCTTATGAAGAAGGAATGACTGTTATAAATAAAAAACAATGGGAGGGAGAGGAGAGTATGACACGGTTTAGCAAAGAAGAGATTTTTAGATTAGTTCGGGAAGAGAATGTGAGATTTATCCGGCTGCAATTTACGGATATTTTAGGAACAATTAAAAATGTGGAGATCCCGTCATCACAGCTGGAGAAAGCGCTGAGCAATAAGATGATGTTTGATGGTTCCTCTATTGAGGGGTTTGTCCGGATTGAAGAGTCAGATATGTACTTGTATCCAGACCTAAATACATTCGTGATTTTCCCTTGGACGGCCGAAAAAGGAAAAGTTGCCAGATTTATTTGTGATATTTATCATCCAGATGGCACGCCTTTTGAAGGAGACCCTCGCAGTAATTTGAAGAGAGTGTTGAATGAAATGAAGGAATTAGGATTCACGAATTTCAATGTTGGGCCTGAACCGGAATTCTTTCTATTTAAGCTGAATGAAAAAGGAGAGCCGACACTTGAATTAAACGATAGTGGCGGTTACTTTGATCTTGCTCCTACAGATCTAGGTGAAAACTGCCGGCGTGACATCGTATTGGAATTAGAAGAAATGGGATTTGAAATTGAAGCTTCTCATCATGAGGTGGCACCCGGTCAGCATGAAATTGATTTTAAATATACGGATGCAGTGAAAGCATGCGATGACATCCAAACATTTAAACTAGTCGTGAAAACAATTGCCCGTAAGCACGGCCTGCATGCGACCTTTATGCCAAAACCGCTGTTCGGCGTGAATGGCTCCGGTATGCATTGTAACTTGTCCTTATTCAGGGATGGGGAGAACGTTTTTTATGATAAAGATGGAGGTTTGGCGCTGAGTAATACGGCCAGACAGTTTGTAGCTGGTATTTTGAAGCATGCTCCGAACTTCACTGCGATTACCAATCCGACAGTGAATTCATATAAAAGATTAGTTCCGGGATACGAAGCTCCTTGTTATGTAGCCTGGTCAGCGAGAAACAGAAGTCCTCTGATCCGCATTCCGGCTTCTCGAGGGATGAGTACACGAGTGGAGGTGCGTAGTGTGGATCCTTCGGCTAATCCATATATGGCGATGGCTGTCCAGCTCGCTGCCGGATTAGATGGCATTAAAAATCAATTAACACCGCCGAAAGCGGTCGATCAAAATATTTACGTCATGTCTAAACAAGAGCGAGAGGATAACAGCATTGTTGATTTGCCAGCTACTCTTGCTCAGGCGATCAAAAATTTTCAAGGAGATGAAGTCATGACACGGGCTTTAGGCCCTCACTTGTGTGAACGTTTTATTGAAGCGAAAATAATTGAATGGGATTTGTTCCGTACGCAAGTTCACCCGTGGGAGCGTGAGCGGTATATTATGCAATATTAAAACGGGGTTGTTTTAAAAATTTAATAGAAAAGAGTGATGGCGAGTGTGTGGGATAACAGGGTGGGTTGATTGGCAGCAAGATTTGACAACTCAGGCATTCATCGTGGAAAAAATGGCGCATACGTTAGCGAGACGCGGTCCAGATGCTTCGAATGTATGGAGCAGCCGTCACGTGTCTCTTGGTCACACTCGGCTCATTGTTGTAGATCCGGCTGGCGGAACTCAGCCAATGGAAAAAGAAGTAAATAAGCAGACTTATACGATTGTATACAACGGAGAGCTTTATAACACGGAAGATCTTCGCAAAGAGTTAGTAAAGACAGGGCACGTTTTTCGCTCTCATTCTGACACGGAAGTCTTGTTGACGGCTTATATAGAATGGGGAGAGAAATGTGTAGACTATCTAAATGGAATTTTTGCCTTTGCTGTTTGGGATGAGAGGAAAGAACAGCTTTTTATCGCAAGAGACCGTCTTGGAGTTAAACCGCTTTTCTACAAGGAGGGAAATAGATCCATTTTATTCGGCTCTGAATTAAAAGCTATTCTATCTCATCCTAAGGTGAAGAGTGAGGTAGGAAGAGAAGGACTCCAAGAAGTATTTGGATTAGGACCGTCTCATACTCCGGGCCATGGGGTTTTCCGTGGAATCAACGAGCTTAGGCCGGCTCACGCACTTACCTACTCTCGGAACGGGTTGAAAATTTGGAGGTATTGGAATGTAAAGAGTAAGAAACATAGTCACTCACTAGAGGAAACGGTGGAACAAGTCAGATTTCTTGTGAAGGATGCAGTCGAACGGCAATTGACAGCTGATGTGCCGGTCTGCACGTTTTTATCAGGAGGAGTCGATTCGAGCGCGATCAGCCAGTTTGCATCTGATTTTTTTAGAGAAAAAGGCCATGGATCGCTTCATACGTACTCTATTGATTATGTCCATAATGATCAATACTTCCAAGCAAGCACTTTCCAGCCTGAGGAAGATAGACCGTGGATTGAAAAGATGCAGCAGCATTTAGGGACGGTCCATCATGCGGCTGTTATTCAAAACGATGAGCTGTCCGATTACTTAACGAAAGCTGTAAAAGTGAGAGATTCGCCGGGAATGGCGGATGTTGACTCTTCCTTGTTATGGTTTTGTGAACAGATTAAACCTCACTTTACTGTTGCTTTATCTGGTGAGTGTGCAGATGAAATTTTTGGGGGCTATCCGTGGTTTTATCGAGAAGAACTGTTAAAGGATGAAGGTTTTCCTTGGATGAAATCTCAAGAGGAAAGACAGCAATTGCTTCTTCCGCACTGGCAGCAACGGCTGGATCTCGCAGCATATGTACGAGACCGGTACGAAGAGACTGTCCGGGAAACCCCTCAATTAGATGGAGAAAGCCCGTTGGAAGCACGTCGCCGGGAAATGTTTTATTTGAATATGATTTGGTTTATGACGACATTGCTTGAGCGCAAAGATCGAATGAGCATGGGAGCGAGCTTGGAGGTGAGAGTTCCATTTGCTGATCATCGGCTTGTAGAGTACGCCTGGAATATCCCCTGGGAGATGAAAATGCTGAATGGAAGGGAAAAAGGAATTTTGCGCCAGGCTCTGGAAGGGGTTTTGCCTCATGCTATACTTTACCGGAAAAAAAGCCCTTATCCCAAAACTTATCATCCAGAATACACTGCAAGAGTAAAGAAACAGTTAACGAACATTATGAGCAATCCCTCATCTCCTATCCTTGAATTACTCTCAAAAACAAAAGTGACAGATATTATTCGCTCAAACGGCTCCTCCTTTAAAGTGCCTTGGTTTGGCCAGCTTATGACGGGTGTACAGCTTATTGCTCATCTCGTCCAGATCAATGAATGGCTCGAACAGTACAACATTAATATTCTAGATAACTAAACATCAGGGGTGAGTTCCCGCTGCGTTACTATAAGGTCGCAGTGGTGAACTGGCCTAAAATAAAAGTGGAGGAATGCGAATGGATGACTTGTACCTATTAAACAGTATATGGATTATGGCGGGGACGATTTTAGTAGTTTTAATGCAAGGTGGCTTTATCTTGCTGGAGGCTGGGTCAACACGAATGAAAAATGCCGGGCATATTGCTGGAAAAACGGTTTTTACATTTGGGGTTGCTTCGATCGTATTTTGGGCGGCTGGTTACGGTTTTATCTTTGGAGACAACGCTAACTTTTTTGTTGGGTTATCTGAGTTTTTCTATTCTAGTGATAAAGTGTAAGAGATAAGTTACTCAGCTGCTGTGTTTTTCATGTTTCAACTGGCACTTGCAGGAATCTCCCTAACTATCGCTTTCGGAGGATTCGCCGAGCGGGCCGAGTTTTCAGTTTATCTTGTTTTTGCTCTTATTTTTTCAGCGATTATTTATCCTGTCGTAGCCCATTGGATATGGGGAGGGGGCTGGCTGCTCATGGCAAGCAGGACTTTGAGGGGTCTACAGTCGTTCACTATGTATTTATTGTGTCATTCGTTGCTTTAGTTATTATGAAAAAATTAATGAACGGACTACGGGTAACGGAAGAAGAAGAGTTGGTGGGGTTGGACTTAAGTGAGCATGGCAGCTATGGATATCCTGAAGCGTTCGTAGTGAAAGAACAAAGGATAGCGAAGTAACTCTGTTTCCTTTATAAATAAAAAGGTGTGCAGATAGATCCCTTTTATTTAGTGTACGAGTTATTAATACGACGGTATGATAGGTGTGTTGTCACTCATCCGCTAAGTCTCATGCAGAACGGCTAGGGAGAGAGCCCTTACTGCTGCTAGGTATACAGGGCCACTCCAGCTAGACCGGAAAGAATAATGACAACTGCTGGGTGTAAACGGAATTTTGTTAATGCCAGCAAAGAAAAAACAAATATTAGCAAAAGGCTGAATGATTCGTTGGATAAGGTAGTAACCATGCCGCTGGAAAAGGCGAATTTAATGGCTGCATATACAATCAAGCTAACGATAATCGGACGCAATCCATAAAAAGCGGACTGGACAATAGGGTTTTTGTTTGCCCGGTAAAAGAAAACAGCTAAAATTAGAATGATAATAAGTGAAGGCAAAATGACACCTAACGTCGAAGCAACAGCACCGGCAAAGCCGGCTGTGTGATAGCCGACGAAAACAGCGCAATTTGTAGCGATTGGTCCCGGTGACATGCCGGCAATGCCGATAATGTCAGTAAACTCCTCGGTCGTCATCCATTGATGAGCGGTCACTTCCATCTCAATAATAGGGATTGTTGCATATCCTCCTCCAAACGAAATAAACCCAATGATAAAAAAGGTCTTAAATAGTTCGAGTAACATCATGAGCTGTGCTCACCCCAGTTTTTGCTTGAGTCCATCAAGCTTTGTTTTGTAGCCGAGCCATGTTCTAATTTTAACGAGACAAATCCCGGCAGCAATTCCTCCAAGAATCATCACAACAGGATGAACATGAAGGAAAAATAACAGAAGAACAGCAATACTAGCGATCACAAGTGTTGTTTTGTCAATAATCGCTGTTGGGGCAAGTTTATAAGCGGCTAAGCAGATTAGAGCCACAACAGCTGGGCCGATGCCATGAAAGGCTGCTTCAATCTTCGGGTTATCGTTGAAATAAAGATAGAAAATACTGAGCCCCACCACAATGAGGAAGGTAGGGAGCAGGATGCCGATCATAGCTGCGATGGCCCCGCTGACACCAGCAATTCGGTAACCTACAAAAGTAGCTGAGTTAATTGCCATCGCACCGGGAGCAGAGCCCGCCAGCGCTACAACATCTGTTATATCACTTGTTTTCATCCATTTCTTTTTAATCACTACTTCCTTTTCAATGAGAGGGATCATCGCGTAGCCACCCCCAAACGTAACAGGGCCAATCTTAAAAAAAGTGAAAAATATGTCCGCTAACAGATTCCAATTTTTGCTCATTTGAACACCTCTTTACGTTTCTTCTGTAGCAGTCTCTATAGTATAACATTCTTTATTCCGTTTTGGTAATAAGTTTTTTATTCCTCCCATGAAGTCAAAAGAATAGAGAATTCAATAGGATAATATAGCTGCTTTAGACAAAATAAATAGAAAAACAAAGGTGATCCTTTAATAAGTATAAATGATTTTTGTGCTTAAATAATTAAAAATATATGAAAAAAGTATAAAAATTGACCTTTACAATATGACTTTTGAATTTTTAAATAAATCTTTTGACTGAAATGGATAAAACACTTAAAATAGTAGCAATAAATAAAAAATTCAGAAAAGAGGGGAAGAAAAAAAGTGCTGAGATCGAGAGCGTGAAAACAGCTAATCTAGCACGATATTCGACAGAAAATACAATGAGCAAAGGGAGGATCTACATGACAACTGTAGCAAGAGAGGTAAAAACAGCTAATTTATATATCGATGGAGAGTGGGTAAAGCCTGTTTCTAAAAGTTATTTTGATGTCGTGAGTCCAGCGACAGGAGAAGTTGTACTAAAAGCAGCACTGGGGAGTGAGGAGGATACAAAAAAAGCAATTGACGCTGCTGTTGCTGCTTTTCCTGAATGGTCAGCTAAGACAGGGAAGGAGCGGGCAACAATCCTTACCCGTTTATATCAATTGATGCTTGAGCATTCAGAAGCTTTAGCAGAATCTGTTTCAATTGAAATGGGGAAGCCGATTCAACAAGCGCGTGGTGAGGTAATGAATGCCGCTGAATACGTCCTATGGAATTTGGAAGAGGGAAAACGCATTACGGGAGAGATTGTTCCTTCCTCTGTTAAAAATAGGAGATTACAAGTGATTAGGCAGCCAATTGGACCAGTTGCCGCCATTACACCGTGGAACTTCCCGCTTGGCATGATAACGAGAAAGTTGGCTCCTGCACTCGCAGCTGGCTGCACAGTCGTTTTAAAGCCAGCTGAACAAACACCAGGAAGTGCTATTTTATTTTTTGAGCTGGCAGAAAAAGCAGGAATCCCAAAAGGGGTTATCAATTTAGTAACAGGTTCTCCTGAAAAAATCGGAGACGTTTTATTATCTGATAAAAGAATTCGAAAAATTACATTTACAGGGTCGACAAATGTCGGAAAGCTTTTATTGAGAAAAGCAGCCGATCAAGTGAAGCGGGTATCCATGGAACTTGGAGGACATGCACCGTTCATCGTCTTTGAAGACGCCGACTTGGATCATACGATTGAGCAGTTAATCCGCTGTAAGTTTCAGAATTGCGGACAAACGTGCATTTCTGCCAATCGTATTTACGTACAAGAATCTATTCAAGAGCGGTTTCTATCGCTTTTAAAAGAAAAAACAGAGTCGCTTCGCGTCGGCAGTGGTCTCGAGAAAGAAGTAGACGTAGGACCTTTAGTTAGCAAGGAAGGGTTGAGTAAGGTTGAAGAGCAAGTAAATGACGCCGTAAAACAGGGAGCAACACTTGTAACCGGAGGCGAAAAGCAGAAAGTGGACGGCTATGAAAATGGTTATTTTTATAAGCCGACTATTTTAGCGGGTGTGACAGATGAGATGTTAATTGCGACAAACGAGACATTCGGTCCAGTGGCGCCGATTTTCACGTTTAAAACCGAAGAAGAAGTGATTACGAAAGCAAATGATACGGATTACGGATTAGCTGCCTACTGTTTTACAAATGATTTATCGCGTTCTGTGCGTGTATCGGAAGCTCTGGAATATGGCATGGTTGGAATCAATGATACGGTTCTCTCCCAAGTAGAAGGTCCGTTTGGCGGCATTAAAGAGAGTGGTATGGGGCGCGAAGGCGGTACGGATGGACTCGACGATTTTCTAGAAAAGAAATTTATTTCAACGATTATTTAACAGTTAATAGCCTATGAACGATTGAATAAGACAGGAGGAGATTCGAGTGAGTAACACAACGGGAAAAATCAGCATTGAACAATTAAGGGAATTAGATAGAAAGCACTTTTTGCATCCAACTACTGCTATTAAACATCACCAGCAAAATGGCCCCTCTCTCATTGTGGAAAAAGGAGAAGGAATCTACCTAACAGATGTAAATGGAAAAAAATATATTGACGGGATGTCTTCACTTTGGAATGTGAACATCGGTCATGGGCGTGAAGAAATTGCGCAAATAGCTGGTGAACAAATGCAGAAATTGGCTTTTAGTTCTTGTTTTCAAGGGATGTCTCATGAACCCGTCATCCGCCTGGCGGAAAAGATTGCTGAATTGACGCCTGGGGACTTGAATGTCAGCTTTTTTACATCGGGCGGTTCTGAATCAAATGACACAGCTTTTAAGCTAGTGCGCCATTATTGGAAATTAAAAGGAGAGGAGAAACGCACAAAGATCATCGGACTGAAACGGGGATACCATGGTATAACAGTCGGTGCCACGAGTGCCACAGGGATCGAGCAATTTCAAAATATGGCGACTTCGCAAGCTCCGGGTTTTATTCATGCTACGACAAGATTTCAGACGGACTGTGAACGAGGAGACCGCACAGCGCCGGATTTCGCTGGCAGCATGAGAGGAATCATTGAGAAAGAGGGAGCTGACACAGTTGCGGCTGTCATCTTAGAGCCGGTGCAAGGAGCTGGAGGAATGTTCATTCCACCGGAGGGATACTTGCAGGCTATCCGGGAGCTTTGTGATGAGTATGGCATTTTAATGATAACGGATGAAGTGATTTGTGGCTTTGGCCGTACAGGAAAAATGTTTGGAGTGGATAATTGGAACGTCGTGCCAGATATCATGACAGTCGCTAAAGGAATTACGAGTGCATACAGTCAATTAGGGGCTGTCATTATGAGAGAGTCATTGCGCGATGAAATGGCTGTGCTGTCAGAAGGCCCGTTTTTCCATGGATTTACTTATAGCGGCCATCCTGTTGCTTGTGCTGTTGCGTTGAAAAATATTGAAATCATTGAAAGAGAAAATTTAGTTACGAATGCTAAACAAATGGAAGCTGAACTTAAGAAAGGGTTTGCCCGTTTAGAAGAGAAGCATCCGATCGTAACAAAAACAAGAGCGATCGGGCTGCTGGCAGCTTTTGAATTATATAAAGATCGGGAGAAAGAAATTCCTTTTGCTCCTTCTGAAGAGGCGGCTCCAAAGCTTGTTCAAGAATGCCTAAAAAGAGGATTGATCGTGCGGCCGGTCACGTTTGAAGGGGCCAATACTATTGTTATTGCTCCGCCTTTAACGATCACAAAAGAACAAGTAGAAGAGATGATTGGAATTTTTGATGAGGCATTGAGCAGAGTCGAAGAGCAGTTAAGCTAAAGTGTAGCGTGTAATTCTTATGAGGGTTGAAAGAAACAAGAGCAATTTCAACAAAATCAAAAACGGATGTGTTTGGGATTGCTCTTCATAAGGAGGGAAATAGTGAGTACAGCTAATCAACAAGGGCAGCAGAGCTTGCAAAGAGTGCTGAAAACAAGGGATTTAGTCATATTTGGCCTCATTTTTATTTCGCCTAACTCTGCACAGTCTTTATTCGGGGAGTTAACATTTACTTCTGGAGGACACGGGGTGTTAGCGATCTTTGTCGGATTGATTGCAATGATTTTTACAGCTGCAAGCTATGGGAAAATGGCTTCTATCGTACCGAAAGCTGGTTCGACATACAGTTACGTAACACACAGCTTAAATCCAGGCTTAGGCTTTATCGCCGGCTGGGCCATTCTGCTAGATTATTTGATTTTTCCTATGATGATTTACAAATTGAGTTCTACCTTTGCCATGGAGTTATTTCCATTTGTTCCTTTATGGCTTATGCTGCTCATCTTGATCATTCCAATGACTTTCTTCAATTACCGGGGAGCTAAGTTGTCCGCTCATCTAAACACCATAATGTTAATAGTGAAGTTGATTAGCGTCTTTCTTTTCATAGGATGTGCGGCGTATGCCCTCATCATGGATGGAGGAATAGCGAATCTCGTTCAAGTGAATGGGCTCTATAAAGCAGAAACGTTTTCTGTAAACGCTTTAATCGCAGGAGCTTCTATTGCTGTACTTGCTTATATTGGGTTTGATGGCATTACGGCATTAGCTGAAGATGCCCAAGTGTCAGGTAAAACGGTGGGGAGAGCTGCCATCATTACGTGTGTAATCAGCTCTTTGCTCATTGGGATTCAGGTTTATTTTGCTTCAGTGATCCAATCGCAAGTAGGCAAAATAAAACATATAGATACCGCCTTTTACGATATAGCTGCCGTGGTGGGAGGGAGCAGTCTGGCGGTCATCACAACAGTGATTCTTGTTGTGACCGGAACAGCAACAGCTTTAGCTGGACAGGCTTCAGGATCCAGGGTGCTGTTCAGTATGGGGCGTGACGGGGTTCTTCCGGCTTTTTTTGCTCAGCTGCACCCAAAGTATAAAACACCTGTTTACAGTGTTTTTCTATTAGCTGTATTGGGCTACGTTGGAGCACTTATGATTCCTATTAGTGTCTTTTTTCTAATTGTTGTGTTCGGAGCGATTGTCGGTTTTATCTTCGTTAATATTTCTGTCATCGCAGAATGTTTTATCAAGAGGAAAGAAAGAAGAGGAAAAGACTTTTTCACACACTTCATTTCTCCTTTACTTGGAATTAGTGTATGTGTATACATTTTGCTTGGAATGGAATTGGTGGGACAAGTTGTCGGTATTTGCTGGCTGTTGATAGGGGGACTTGTCTTAATGATTAAGACACAAGGCTTCCGAAAAGAAGTGAGCGCTCTGAATATCGATCAATAAAGGGGAGGAGTGAGTGTTCTTTTGTTTTTATTCCGTAATGGTTAAAAGTATTCTGAAAAATAGGCTAAAAATATTTTTTTTGAATTCAACTAAAAAACTTTTGACTGAAATGGATTAAAGATTTAAAATAAAAATAATTCAGAAAACTATTATTACCATAAGTAAAATAAGAACCTTATACATGAGAATGTGAAGAGGGAGGTACACAGGAATGATAGAGGTAAAAGTAACGATGCTGGGGACGGGGAGTCCAAGACCTGATCTCGAACGTTCAGGTCCAGCACAAGTTTTAAGCGTTGGTGATACACACATTTTAGTGGATTGCGGCGAAGGAACGACTGCCCAGCTGATGAAAGCAGGCATTGCGCCAGAACAGATTCATTATTTATTTATGACCCATCTTCATTCTGATCATCTATTCGGATATGGACAGTTTTTGCTAGGGGGATGGGGGCTTGGGCGACGCAAGCTTACCATTGTCGGTCCGAAGGGAATGAAACAGTTTCACGAAACGATTCTTCATTTGTTTGCAGAAGACATTTCTTACCGTACATCACTCGGCAGGCCAGGGAACGGCGTGTTAGATGTTAATATTATTGAAATTGATGAGCCGGGGGAAATTCATTGTGGGCTGCCATGGAAGATTACGGCTGCTGAGATGGTTCACAACGTACTGACGTATGGCTACCGTTTTGAAATAGGAGAAAAAACAGTCGTCCTATCAGGAGACACGGCCCCTACACCAGACATCGTAAAACTTTCAAAAGATGCTGACCTTCTCGTTATTGATGCTTGCCTGGCACCGACCGGGGTGTATCGCAACACAGACAGCGCAGAACTGAAGGAGATTTGGGATAACTTGCAAAGAGAACACTGTACACCAGAACAGGCAGGCAGAATTGGCAGGGAAGCCGGAGTGAAAACGCTCGTTCTAACTCATTTTCTTCCCAACATTAATGAGGAAGAGACAAAGCAGGAGACAGCTGCCGTATTTGATGGAGAGATCATTGTCGGCAGAGATCTTCAAGTTATTCCAGTAACCAATACTGTATCGGTCCATCATTAAGGATGATTTAGGAAAATATGTAATGAGACTCATCTTGATTGTTCACCTCAGATGTTGAAAAGAATATAAACAATTCATAGGTAACGAAGCCTTGTGAGCTTTGAAAAATCAGGCAATTCCAAAGGAAACGATAAATGAACCACTTTATTCTTTGGGATTGCTTTTTATGAGGGGGAAAACAATGAGTGTAATGAATCAAGGAGACCAAAGTCTCAAAAGAGTGCTGCGAACGAGGGATCTAGTCATTTTTGGATTGATTTTTATTTCGCCGAATTCTGCTCAATCTCTGTTTGGGGGGTTAACGTTTACTTCGGGAGGTCATGGAGTTTTAGCTATTTATGTAGGGCTGATTGCCATGATTTTCACCGCCATAAGCTATGGGAAAATGGCTTCCATCGTTCCAAAAGCAGGTTCAACCTATAGTTATGCAACCCACAGTTTAAATCCAACGCTAGGGTTTATTGCAGGGTGGGCCATCCTATTAGATTACTTGATTTTCCCGATGCTTGTCTATAAGTTAAGCTCCTCCTTTGCGATCCAGTTATTTAGCTTTATTCCATTGTGGGTCATGCTGCTCGTTTTAATTATCCCGATGACCTACTTTAACTATCGGGGAGCTAAGCTGTCTGCCCATTTGAATACAGTCATGTTAGTGATTAAACTAATCAGCGTTTGCTTGTTTGTAGGGTTTGCTTTGTATGCGCTTACAAACGAGGGGGGAATCGGAAGTTTATTTGATATAAAAGGAATCTATCATAAAGAATCCTTTTCCATGAATGCTTTAATAGCAGGAACATCTATCGCGGTTCTCTCTTATATTGGCTTTGATGGAATTACAGCGCTTGCCGAAGATGCCAAAGTATCAGGAAAAACTGTTGGGCGAGCTGCGATTATTACGTGTGTCATTAGTTCATTTTTAATTGGGATTCAAATTTATTTTGCTACGCTCATCCAAAATAAATTAGGCGCCTTGAAAAATGTGGATACCGCTTTTTATGATATTGCCATTGCTGTTGGCGGCAGCGGCTTAGCGGCAGCCACTACGATCGCCCTCGTTCTAACTGGAACAGCCACTGCTTTAGCGGGGCAGGCATCAGGCTCAAGAATTCTCTTCAGTATGGGAAGGGATGGTGTTTTGCCGGCTTCCTTAGCTTACTTGCATCCGAAATATAAAACACCGGTGTATAGTGTTTTAATCTTGGCTGTGTTAGGTTATATCGGCGCTTTACTTATTCCTATTCAAGTCTTTTTCGTGATTATCGTATTCGGGGCGATTATCGGGTTCATTTTTGTAAACGTTTCCGTTATCATTGAATTCTTTGTGAAGAGAAAAGAGAGAACAGGCAAAGACTTTTTTGCTAATCTCATCTCACCCATTTTAGGAATTATCGTCTGTCTGTATATTCTGCTCGGAATGGAGACAATCGGACAAGTGGTCGGTGTTTGTTGGCTGTTAGTCGGCGGAGTGGTTCTGGCTATTAAAACACAAGGATTCCGAAAAGAAGTAAGCACGATGAATATAGAGCAATAAAGAATAGAAAATAGCTCCCTTCACAATGAGGGAGCTATTTTCGTGTAAAGTCATTCATTACGCCATCGTATGATCGGTTAAATAGTGGTCAATGACCATACGGCCAGCTCCGATAGCGCCGGCATTTTCCCCAAGCTGCCCACGAGTGAAAATGATTTCTTGATCAGAATAAAGGTTTTTACAGCGATTTGCGGCCGTTTCGGTCACTGCTTCATAAAATAAGTTCATCCTTGTGTACGTAGGTCCACTTAGGATAATAACGTCAGGAAAGAGGACGCGAGCTAGGTTTGCTAGCCCAACACCAGCATAGTAGGCAGCGTTTTTGACAATGCGTGTAACGAGAGGATCATTTTCATTTACTGCCCGGCAGATATCCTCGAAATCTATGTCTTTAGAGTCTTTAGTCCATTCGGTGATGATAGAAGGAGCCCCTTGTTCGAGACTAGCAAGGATATCTTCTTTCATCGCAGCAATAGAGGAATAGGCATTAACACAGCCATTGCTGCCGCAAATACACTTCCTGCCGTGCAGATCCACAATCATATGTCCTTGTCCCAGCATGCCTACCTTATCTGTTCCACGGATGAGCCGGCCGTCCATAATCATAGCTGTCCGCGTGCCGGTTCCTTTAATAACATGTACAACATTTTTATATTTTTTAAACGGTTCTTGATGATATTCTGCTAGAAGCGCTGTGTTTGCCCCATAGTCGAGCAGCGTGTGCCATTGCAGTTTTTCACTTAACAATTCAGTGATCGGCACATTTTGCCAACCGCTAGATGGGAATTGGATTGGGTTTAAAATCATTCCCTTTTCACGATCTAATGGTCCGATTGTCCCGATGCCAGCTCCTAGTATTTGATCAGACGTCAGCTGAAATTTATTCAGCATGTGTAGAACCTGAGAAGAGATGAAGTCAGTTGTAAAAGCAGGAGTAGATGTTTCGTTCATTCTGAGGTTTGCTTCATCTAGAACCGTAAGTCGAAGGTTCATCAATAATACTTTCGTATACGTTCTAGATATATCAATGCCGATCACGTAACTGGCATCTTCTTTTATGTCGTACATGAGCGGCTTACGTCCCCCGCTTGATTCTCCATACCCGCTTTCAACGATAAGCCCCATATCTATCAGTTCATCAATCAGTCGAGAACACGTTGTCTGTCTCATCCCTGTGTACTTAATTAAATCACTTTTGGAAACGGGGCCGTGCTCTATGATCAAACTATACAATTCCTTTAAGCTTTTTTCTTTTTGGGATAAAGCTCCTGTCAGTTGTTTTAGCATTTTTGTCCTCCGGTTTTACTTTCAATACAAACATTATAACGATTCCTGGCAAAATGGTCATATAATTCATTTATTTTGAAGAGACGAACGATAAAATAAATGAAAGAAATGGACTGTTGAGCATAAGAATAAGCCGTGCTCTGCTTGTATAAGGAAGGATTTTTATAAAAATTTATCAACAATTCCGGGATACATACGTGAAAAAGTGATACTATCTAAATAACTTTGAAAGGCGGTGGGAAGCGAGTATATATTTTAGAAGAGCGGATTGGTAGTTGTGTAAAAGTGACATAGAAAAGGAGAGTTCTGTATGACAGTAAAAGTGGAAGATCAAGTGCTGCAATGGTTTGATTATTTTCACCAGCACCCTGAAGTGAGCTGGCAAGAAGAAGGGACCACGCAAAGAATTACGGAAATCTTAGATGGGTTAGGAGTCTCTTACCGCCGGTTTCCAGACGTAACGGGAGTCATGGCGGAGATTGGCGAGGGAGATCAAACAGTGGCTGTCCGTGCCGATATTGATGCATTGTGGCAAGAGGTAGATGGAGTGTTTCAAGCCAATCATTCGTGCGGCCATGATGCTCATATGTCGATGGTGTTAGGCGCTTTGCTTTATTTGCGGAATGAACCGCTTAATAAGAAAGTCCGCTTTATTTTTCAGCCGGCTGAGGAAAAAGGAAATGGTTCGGTCGCTATGATTGACCGAGGGGCAATGGAAGGAGTGACCCATCTTTTTGGTGTGCACGTACGCCCGAAAGAGGAGCTTTCATTTGGACAATTTGCACCAGCCATTCATCACGGAGCTGGTATTTTCTTGGAAGGAAAAATTATTGGGGTAGATGCCCATGGAGCACGTCCTCATCAAGGAAAAAACGCTATTGATGTGATTGTGGCCTTTCACCAATGGATCAAGTCAATTTATCTATCACCATTCGAAACCTACTCGGCTAAGCTGACAAAAATTTTAGCGGGGGGAGAGAGTGTCAATATTATCCCAGGAACAGTTGAGTTCTCTGTCGATGTACGTGCCCAGAAAAATGACACATTGCGAGTTCTGCAAGAACGCTTAACAGAAGGCTTGGAAGGATTGAAGAAGCTCTATGGCGTAGAGATAGAAGCGAATTGGATTGACTATACCCCGGGAGCGGAAGTATCAGAGGAAGCGGCAGCTGTTGCTGAAGAAGCTATTCGTTATGTAGCAGGAGACGAGGCTCTTGCACCGCCAGTTGTTACCTCTGGAAGTGACGATTTTCATTTCTATACGATTAAACATCCGGAAGTAAAAGCGACGATGATTGGCGTAGGAGCAGATTTAGTGCCAGGACTTCATCATCCCCATATGACATTTAACAGATCCGTATTGGATACCGGTGCAAAAATTTTAGCAGAAGCACTTAAAAGAGCTTAGTAGAGAAAAAGTTTTTATAAAAATAAAAAATCGAATTGACGTACAGCCATTGACCAGTTATTATTACCCTATTAACGTCCATTATGCGACAATTGAAAGTTTTCGAAAAAAAGAAAGATTGGGGTAAGAGAATGAAAAAAGAGATGTCTTTTTGGGTAGCCATTATTCCGCTGGCTGTCATGATTGCTGTCATGGCTGTAACTGTAGTAGTTTTAGAGCAAGGACCGCACATTCCATTGATTGTTGGTACAACGACAGCCGCACTTGTCGCCTGGCGTTCAGGATTTAAGTGGGAAGAAATTGAAGAGGCCATGTATAAAGGGATACGACTCGCACTTCCGGCTGTTGTTATTATTATGCTTGTCGGTTTAACGATTGGTGCTTGGATCGGCGGAGGCATTGTCGCCACGATGATCTATTATGGATTGAAAATTATTACACCGTCATTATTTTTAGTATCGATTACCATCATTTGTTCTATCGTATCTTTAGCGATCGGAAGCTCTTGGTCTACAATGGGAACGATTGGTGTAGCAGGAATGGGAATTGGCCTCAGTATGGGAATTCCTGCACCAATGATTGCCGGGGCTGTTATTTCAGGTTCTTATTTTGGGGATAAAATGTCACCGCTTTCAGATACAACGAACTTAGCTGCAGGTTTGACAAACACGGATTTATTTGTCCATATTCGTCATATGTTCTATACGACCATACCGGGGTTAATTATTACGTTAGCTGTATACGCGTTTTTAGGAAGAAGTTTTGGTGAAAGCGGAATTGATACAGCTGACATTCAACAAACCATGAATGTACTTCAAGAGAACTTTGTCATCTCACCATTTTTACTGCTTATTCCATTGCTTGTTATTGTATTAGTGGCTAAAAAGGTGCCTGCCATTCCGGCCTTAATTATCGGAATTGTTCTCGGTTTCGCCTCTCAAGTCTTTATTCAGGGCGGCTCTTTTACAGGAGCAATTGCTGCCCTGCAAAGCGGTTTCGTCATTGATACAGGAAACGAAATGGTGGATAACTTATTTAACCGCGGCGGTTTAGATTCCATGATGTATACCGTTTCCATGACGATTGTGGCCATGACCTTTGGCGGCGTTCTAGAGTACACGGGAATGCTTGAAGTGATTGTTAAACAAATCTTGAAGTTGGCGAAAACAGGAAAAACGCTCGTTGCCTCAACAGTTGTTTCTTGCTTTGCGACAAACGCTTCTTGTTCGGAACAATATATTTCGATCGTTATTCCGTCGAGAATGTATGCAAAAGCCTATCAGGAAAAGGGACTTCATTCGAAAAACCTGTCTCGTGCTCTTGAAGATGGAGGAACATTAACGTCTGTATTCATTCCGTGGAATACGTGCGGAGTGTTTATACTCGGAACGCTCGGTGTTCATACATTTGAGTATGCACCATATGCAATATTGAATTTTGTCGTGCCAATTCTTTCTATCATTTATGCATTAACCGGATTCTCTATTGTAAAGCTGACAGATGAAGAGAAATTAGCATTAGCACAGCAAGAGGAAACTACATTAAATCAATAAGAAGTGAAGACAAGCAAGACAGGTGTTTTCAGTTAGCCTGGTGCATTGCAGATAAGCTCCTCTCTACACTCTAAAAAAGGAAAGAAAAAGCTCGTTTCATAGAACTTTTTCTTTCCTTATTAGTAAATAGGCATATTTAATTCGTAAATTGAACGAGGACGTCCTTGTTGATACGTCATTTCTTCACCAACAATTTTCACAAAGCCATGATCGACGAGCTTTTTTAAGATCCGTTCAGTTGACCGGCGTGTGACCTGCAAGTAGTCCGAGAGGTCAGCAGCTGTAAATTGAAGGGATTGCCGAGACTTACTAAATTGAATGATTTTTGATATATTTGCAGGGCTAAGCTTTGTTTCTTTGGCGATTTGCAACCATTCGGGATGATCATTTTTTAACCGTTGGGTTTTCTTTTCTTTTGGAAAAGGACCGAGCAGTTCTTTGTCTTCTGTCAGTATGTAGCCGCAACTTTCAGGTTCGTGATGGGCCGCAAAACTGCGGGCAATTTTCGCATTTTGATTGGCTTCTGCGGCTGTAAATCCATAGCCAAAGCCGACAGCTACAGGCTCTTGCCAATTGAGAAGAAACTCGTGGAAGGCCTCGCTGTTCATGACGATTTCAATATCACCACGGGTGCTGTACAGTAAAAAAGCAGTTTCCGATGATGGCTGAATGGTAGCGTTCATTTTGCGGGCAAATGCAGCCAAATGTTCTTTCTGAGTAGCCTCTGTCTGCTTTAAGGAAATATAGCCGGCTGCGATTGTAGCCGAGTGGCTTTTCGTTAGTTCTGCTTGCGCTTTTGCATTTTGTAAGCCGTGTATCAATGATTTGACCGGATCGATCATCCTCTGGGCGGGAACACCGAGCTGTTGAAGTTTGTCATACACAGCATGGATACTTGTTAACGCTCTATCACTTTTTCCTGCTTGAAAGAGAGAGTAGTGAAAATCAACGATATCATTAATATCAAATTTATTTGGCAATTTATCCGCGTAATCCATTATATAAAGAGGGACGTCGCGAAAGCCGATATCGGCAAGAATGTTTTGAATAAATGAAGATTCAGTCAAATCGATCGAAATTCGCTCTAATGAAATATGTTGATGAGAAATAAGAGAAAGAAGAGAAATGGCAATCGCTGTTTCATCCTGTTCTAGATAAAGAGAAGGAATCGGCATTGACTCATGTACTTCTTTAGAAAAATAGTAAGGTAAAGCTCCTGAGAAAAACAAAATATCGCAAGGTTTTAGATGTTTGACCAGCTCGGCGGCTTCTTCCGGCCGATCATATACATACGGCTCAATGTCAATTTCTCCGACTTGAGGTGCAACAGAGAGAATCGTACGGATAAAATCCGCTGAACCGATTACAGCAATCTTAATGGTCATGGTTCCAGCTCCTATACAAAGATAAAAGTTCAGCTATTTAGCGACTATTTAACGATAACTATAACAAATATAAAAAACAATTGTAAACTGAAAGGAAGAAAACTTTATGAACATTACAGCCATTCATTTATACGCTGCACATTTCCCTTTGCACACTCCGTTTATTGTAAGCTATCATACGTATGATTATATGCCATCTATTATTGTAAAGGTAGAAACAGATGAAGGCATCATCGGGTATGGAGAAACTGTAGCTGATGAGCACGTAACAGGTGAAACATGGGAAGGCGCTTTTTATACTTTAAAGAATACACTAGCCCCTGCTCTATTGGGAAAAAATCCATTAGAAATTGAAAAAATACACGATATTATGAATAAGGCCGTTTACGGAGCACCCGCTGCAAAAGCAGCTATCGACATCGCCTGTTTTGATATTCTCGGCAAAAAGCTGAAACAGCCTGTTTACCAGCTGATCGGCGGCCGTTATCATGATGAGTTTCCGATTACACACGTATTAAGCATTGCTGAACCTGACTATATGGCAGAAGAGGCTGCCACCATGGTTGATCAAGGGTATCGTTCCTTTAAAATGAAGGTCGGCAACGATGTGAGAAAAGACGTCGAACGGATAAAAGCAGTGCGTTCAAGAGTAGGAGAGGAGATCGCAATTCGAGTGGATGTTAATCAAGGATGGACAAATAGCGCCACAACATTAACAGCGCTGCGTGCCCTTCGTGAAGTAAATCTCGACTGGCTGGAGCAGCCGGTATTAGCGGATGATATAAATGGTATGGCATTTATTCGATCAAAGACGGATATTCCTTTAATGGTGGATGAAGGATTAAAAGGTCCGCGGGAAATGCGTGAAGTCATCGAAAAACAAGCAGCTGATAAAGTGAACATTAAATTAATGAAGTGCGGAGGGATTTATCCTGCGGTAAAATTAGCTCATCAGGCGGAAATGGCAGGACTTGAATGTCAAGTTGGTTCGATGGTTGAATCGTCTATTGGTTCTGCCGCTGGATTCCACGTGGCTTTTTCAAAGAAAGTCATCACAAGTGTTGAATTAACAGGGCCTTTAAAATTTTCAAAAGATGTCGGAAACCTTCATTATGACGTTCCATTTATTAGACTAACGGAACAGCCGGGGCTTGGTGTAGACGTGGATGAAAAAACATTGGCGGAGCTGACGGTTTTCGAAGCAGCCATCCGTTAACAGAAGGGAGAATTTTTGTGAGAGTCATTCATGAAGGAAGATTAAGCACATCCAATCAAGCATTTACTATTGTACGATTATCGATGGAGCATATAGACCTTATTCTAGAATTACAGAAAGTAGTCATTGAAACGTTAGAAAACAAAGACATACTACAGCCTCTTTCCTATGAGGAATTTCAATATATCCTTGAGGGGAAAGGTTTGATGATTGGGGCATTTGCAGACAAAAAGCTCATCGCTTTCCGGGCCTTACTGGTGCCGCCTCTTGATGAAGAGCATCTAGGGAAGGATATTGGTTTAACAGAAGAAGAACTCCCAAGTGTCATTTACCAGGAAATCTCGAATGTCCACCCTGACTATCGCGGAAATGGCCTGCAAAAGCTTTTAGCCCAATGCATTATGAAAGAATTAGAGACACTTGACCAAAAGTATAAGTATGTTTGCTGTACGGTGGCACCATTTAATATCCCAAGTTTAAAAGATAAATTTGCACAAGGAATGGAAATGGCAGCGTTAAAAGAAAAATACGGCAGTCGGCTTCGTTATGTTTTTGTAAAGGAACTAAGAGAAGATCCTACCAAAAAAGAGTGGGAATTCACAACACGCCGAATGGACGATACGGCTGGGCAGCAAGAGCTGTTTAAGCAAGAGTGGAAAGGATTCCGCATGGAAAACCGTGAAGGCACCCAATGGGTTGATTTTAGAAGAGGAGTGCAGTAAGACTGCACCTTCTATATGTAATATAACAAACTAAACAAAAAATCGGGCAAATCGCCCGATTTTTTGTCTAGTTATTAAGATGTTCCTAACGTCACACCAAGTTTTTTCAAGTATTGGCGATAGGCAATACTTACCCGGTCAGAGATAAGGGAAAGCTCGACCTGCAGATCAAGCGGCAGCTCTTCTGGTTTTTGGTTTTCAACAACCGGTTTGTCTTGAGAGAAAATCTCGTCTTGGAACTCAATCAGCTGTTGATCTGTTAGTCCAGTGTCGTAGTTAAAGGAAAGAATGCCATAAGCAATGGATGTCGTTTCAGTAACAGGACGGACTGTTAAGAGAATGGTCATCAATGTATCATTTTCACGATCTTTCTTCGTGAATTTTACCGTTAATGGACGAATGATTTCATACGTATAGTAGACATATTTTGGTACGCCAGAACCATCGGGATCCGGCTGGTAAATCGCAATCTCATCAGAATAGATGCGGTTATCTTCCCAATGAACAGCATAATCCCCAATTTCGCGGTGTTCTTCTGATCCAAGATAGCCTTGATGTACAACAGCCAGGTGTCCAACGTCCAGGAAGTTTTCAACGATACGCGGCGGTTTTGCTTGTACTTCTTGTGGTCCCCAGATCACACTGTGAAATTCCGTGTCTTCCATTTCTTCATAACGGAAAAATTCCGGTTGATTGTTCGCTAAATTTACCCAGATAAAACCATACTTTTCTACACAGCCATAGGAAACGGCTTTTGCTTTCTTCGGAATAGCTCTTCCTTCTGGAAGCTGGGGAATCTTTACACAGTCCCCTTTATCATTATATTCCCAAGCATGGTAAGGGCAGACAAGACAATCATTTTTCACTTCTCCAAGTGATAGGGCGGCTCCTCTATGAATACATAAATCTTTAAAAGCATGAACACCTTCACTATTTCTAAAAATAGCTAGCCGTTCTCCCATAAGAATAACTTGAACGGGCTTTTCTTTTACATCTTCTGAACGGCAAGCCACAATCCAATCTTGCTGTAATACTTCGTCTCGTATCATAGTTTGTATCCCTCCGAATCAATTTCATGCCTTTATTTTAATAAGAGAAGGGCAGTTGGTCAATACGAATCCGAATTAAAATATATTATTTTAAAAAAATGTTCGTTTTTTATATACAAAAAAGATTTTTTTATATATAATCCACTTGAAAACGCAGAAAATACGAATAAAAGGAAGGGTTGCAGTGGAAAATAAGTCAGGAAATAACATTATTATTGGAGTAGATGATAAGGTCAGCCCTGGTAAAGCGTTCGTCCTTGGTTTACAGCACGTGCTGGCTATGGACTTATATATTGCCCCTATCGTTATTGCAGGCCTGCTTGCGCTTAGTACAGAAAATACGTCTTTCTTTATTCAAATGTGCTTCTTAGCAACAGGACTTGCGACATTGATTCAAACAGGTGCCGGGATTAAACTTCCGGTTGTACAAGGTCCGTCTTATGTGCCAATTGGTGCGATCGCGGCGATTGGCGGAAAGCTCGGTCTTGGAGCGATCGCTGGTAGCCTCATCCCGGGTGCCATTATTATTGCTCTTCTTGGATATCCGTTAAAATGGTTTGCTAAAGTGGTTAGAAGGATTGTTCCGCCACTCGTCGGCGGCACTGTGATCATTATTGTCGGCATTGCTTTAATGCCTGTTGGACTGAACAACGTATTTATTTCAGAAGGAAACATTGGAAACAATATTCTGATCGCGGCTGTCTCGGCTTTAGTACTCGTTATTTGCATGCTGCTTGGCCGCAAAAAGAATGGTTTTAGTACGTTTTTACGCTTAGTATCTGTTATTATCGCGATTGTCGTCGGCACAGTCACAGCCAGCTTTTTTGGTACAGTTGACTTTTCTCCAGTGAAAGAAGCGAGCTGGTTTGCACTGCCAACCTTATTCCCATTTGGAAAGCCGGTATTTGATGCCGGTGCCATTATCACAATGGTGTTTGTCTATTTCATTATTTTAATGGAAACAACAGGTACTTGGTTTGTTGTATCCACAGTGACAGGGAAAGAACTCGACGAAAAGCGTTTGAACCGTGCTTCTGTTGGAGAAGGACTTGGCTGTTTTATTGGAGCTTTGTTCGGCAGCACGCCGATGACAGGTTATTCATCGAATGCAGGCCTCTTAGCCATTACTGGTGTAGCAAGCCGAATGGTTATTATGGCAAGTGGATTGATTCTTGTCTTCCTTGGTCTGATTCCTAAATTATCTACAGCCATTACGTGTATTCCTGAGCCTGTTATTAACGGAATTTTTGGTATCGTTTGTGTCGCCATTGTTACAAATGGCATGAAGGTGATTCAGCCCATTATTATTGATGATCGGAATATGATCGTGATTGGTATCCCAATTTTATTAACCATTGCTGTTACTATTTTACCGAAGGAAGTATTAAGCAGTGTTCCTGACTGGGCTAACTACATTTTGTCTTCCGGTATTACGGTCGGGGCATTGGCAACGGTTCTTCTCAACTTGGTTATCCCGGAAGAAAAAAGAAGAGTAGAAAAGGAAGTAAGCAGTATACAATAGGTTAAGAAGAGACCATCGTTCCTCTAAAGGGAAGCGATGGTCTTTTCTTGTAAAAAGGAGGTGGTTAAGGAAATCGAATGGGAATGTCTAATTTATGCTGATCCCTATAGGAACGATAAGCGACGATACTCCGGTCTTTTGTCTGGGCATCTAATTGCAAAATATGCGGGCCCTTCATTTCTAAATAGTAACGGATGCCCATCGTTTCAAGGTCATAAAAGGTGAAAGTTTTTCCTAAAAAAGTTTTCGTTGCTTTTTTTGTATCATGATGAGTCGGAATGAAGGCGGCTAATTCTGTAATAGAAGCAGCAGGAGTACCTAATAAGTCAAATGTTTTTTCTTTGATATAGGCGGTAGCCCGTCCGACTGTCTGTTTGGCCTGATCCATCATCTCGTTTATAATCATCGTCATCACCTCAAAGGCTGGCCCAGTTGTGATGGGCCAGCTATGTGTTAATGGTCTAATAAAATCATGCTGTTTTGTACTTGCTGCAGCTGCAATCTCATGCGATGGAGCTGCTCTCTTTGCTGGGCATTTGCGCTAAGCAGCAGCTTATCCAACTCGTTATACGCATCTTCCAACATGAATTGGGACCCAGAAAAGTTTCCATCGTTATCATGTTCTTGTCTCGCTGCTTCCTTGTATTGTTCTTCCGCATGGTTAATAGCACTTTGGCATCTTTCCAAGCATTCATCAACGGATTGCCTTGTTGCCATATCGATCCTCTCCTTGCGACAATAATTAAAAACTTGTCGTCGGTTGTAGTGTTGCCTTTTTTATTTCCGATTATCAGAGCCAAAGTTTGAAAAGGCATTAAGTGGCCATGTGACATTTTTCCATACTACAGCTTGCGCTTTACGCAAATAGTAAAGGAAGGAGGTGTTTAAATGAGCAAGAATCGAAATCGAGGCAATAAGGCGTTTAGCGGGGTCAATCCTCAAGGATATGCAGGGGGCGGCAAAGGAGATACAAGCCCTAAATCACAGCTTGAAGAGAGAGCAAAACATAGTAACACGAAGCGCTAAAATAAATTCCCCTGCCATTACGGCGGGGGAGCTATCAGATAGGCATACCTATCTTTGCTTCATTTTATGTAAGTAAAACCTTCTTTTTACGCCAGACCTGTAACTGTAATATTGCCGGTATCATGTTATACACTGTACGTAAGAGTTAACCTTATTTAGTTCCTTTCCTCATTTGTTTGCTGCCCTGCTTAGATCTCAAGGATACACCTTCTTTATTGTTAAAAAACAGGTCTATTTACTCATAACAAATTTCATAGATTTGTTGGTTGAATAGTGATAATATTTACATAATAAGCAAGGGGGGGGAGAGCAATGACTCATCAATTACGAGAGATAGCTGAGAACTTGCCAATTATTCAACAGTCCTATCCGGAAGATACATGTTTAATTTTAAGTGACAAAGAAAAAATCATTGGCTATCTTCCAGGAGAAGCAATCGACTTAAAATTAAAAGTCGGAGAAAGCATGTCAAAATACAAAAAGTCTGCTACTTATAGAGTCCTGCAGACAGGAGAAAAAATTCGTGAAGAAATACCAGCTGATATGCTTGGTGTTCCTTATATATCCACTTGCACACCGATTAAGCAAAACGGACAAGTTATTGGAGCCTTTGCCGCTGTAGTTTCCAATCAAAAGATGGAAGACCTGCGTAAAGGAGCAGAAAAGCTTAGTTCCGTTATTAGTCAAATGACGGCTTTCTCGGAAGAAATAGCTGCCATTACCAATTCTTCAGCAGATAAGCTTCAAGAGTTGTCTCAGCAATCCGAGGCCATGAAGAATAATATGAAGAGTGTAGAAAGAATCATTCAACAAGTGAAGGAAATCTCCTCGAGATCGAATATTTTGGGATTAAACGCCTCGATCGAAGCCGCTCGCTCTGGAGAATTTGGAAGAGGCTTTTCAGTTGTAGCGAATGAAATCCGAAAAATGGCTGCAAATAGTAATTCAGCCGCTGAGGATATTCAACAGCAACTGGAATTAACGCAAAAAGAAATTACAAAAATAAATGCCTCCATTCAGGAAATTGCCGCTCAAACAGAAGAACAATCGGCTAGTACCCAAGAGTTCCACTCAATGGTAGAGAGAATTTCAGATACAGCTGAACTTTTAAATAAACATGGAAAGACTCATCAAAAAACCTAATCGCAGCTGCCAGAGGAGGCAGTCTTTTTTATGGGACTTTCGTGATTGAACCATGTTTTTTCTTTCCGCCCATTGATTCCTTGCAAAAGCTCTTCTTCGTGCATGTGTATAAAGCATGTGTTTATTTAAATAGAGAAGAGTGAATAAATAAAAAGAAGCAGGTCCCATCCCTGTAACAAGGCAGATCGTCATAAAGCAATAAAATGGAGGGGGAAGAACAATGGAACAAGTCACGTTGTATGTACAAGGAATGTCTTGCGATCATTGTGTTCATGCAGTTGAAAGCAACGTTGGAAAATTAAATGGAGTCGAATCTGTGAAAGTATATTTAGAGGAAAACACAGTGGACGTGTCTTTTGATCAAAACGTTGTCTCTATAAAGGATATTACGGGTGAAATTGAAGAACAAGGATATGATGTAGAACAACAGTAGGTCGTGCTGCTTTTAGCACGGCTTTTTTATGTAATTATGGCTCAGGCTAACTTGTCTAATGCATGAAAACCCAAGTCATACGCTACTTTAATGAAGAACGAAGACAATTTGTGAACGATTGGCAGAAGGTGTGGAAAATATCCGATTAGGGTATAACAAAAGGTGTTTTCCTAGTACTAATGGTTCTTTAAATGTAAAAAAGCGGGGTGGCAAAAGCGATGTATCGTTATTCTATAGCTGCATTGGGTTTAGCGGGAAGCATTTTCTTGTCTTGGAGAAAAAGGCGACAACAGAGATTAGCCCGCATTAATAGCCTGATGATCAAATCCATTAAACAGAGAGAAAATGAGATTACCTTTCATTGGATGGAAGGGAAGGGAGCTTATAAAGTATACAGAGAGGATGAGCTGATTTATTCAGGAACCGATCAAGAGATAACGGATACAGGACTAGTTCCGGGAAAAACCTATCTATATACAGTGAAAAAGATGGGTCCTGCCAACCAGCTCGCTAATACGATAAAAATACAAACCTCTACTGTAACGAAGGATCAAAACCCTGCGAACGTATTGCAAAACTTAATTGTTACGACCATTGTAACCCATTCAGTGATTAGCATGGAATGGGAGCCTATTGAAGGTGTTAAAGAGTATACAGTTTACCGTAATGGAGAAAAAATAGCGAAGGTCAAGGATTGCCGATTTATCGATGATACGATCGAGAGCGACAAAGACTATCACTATTCCATTAAGGCGGCTCGTCCACTCGCGCTCTCTGAAAAAACAATGAGCGAAGAAAAGTTTGCCATTGCGGGAATCATCGGCTTTTTTAAAAAGGACACCTCAGAGAAAGAAGCGGTATTGGAGCGGTTTAGCTTAACTAAACAAATTGGAATGGTTGAAAGTGTGTTAAGGCCAAGGGAGCAGGCTTCTGACCGGACAGAGTGGGCGATTCGGTACACTACATTTTTAACAAATAAGTGGCTAAAAAATCCAAACTTCTTTTCTACTCTTCGTTATTTCGAAGGAGATGGGCGGGGATTTGATCCAGAAGCCCCTAATTATCGTACGAGAGCAGATATCTTAATCAATTATGATGGACGAGGCCCTAATGTTCGTTTAGTGAAAGATGTTGGTAAAACAAAAGCTTACGGGTGGATAAGAAGATTTAAAGAAGAAGAGACTGCCTCAGCGGAAGGAATTCAGTTAAAGAAGTCAAATGTAACAAATAAAGAAGCCTCCATTCAGCTTATCCATTCTGTAGGAAATCCCCTCGTTGCTTCACCGGCCATCGACTATAAAATGCATGTCCGCCTTTACAAGAATGGGTTTTATGATATTAGTGGAGTACATGATCAATCTCCGCATCAAGAGGTGTATTTGAAGAATAACTATACTTCTTGGCAGCCTATTCATCAGGCTGAAAGCAAGGGTCTCGAATGGCTGTCTACTACTATGGCTGATCAATTTTGGCGTGTGTCTAATTTCAAATAAAAAAGGAAAAGCAGAAGGCTTTTCCTTTTTTATATAAATCGTGCTCGCACGCTTAGCGATGGGAGCATACAGCTTTCCTTTTTTCCAAACCACTTATAACGATTTTTAGCAATGAAATCATAGGCGATGTTTCGGATTGGGCGAGGAACGATGATAAAAGCATATAGCAATTTCCAAGCTCCTTTTAAATGCCTGCAAATTCGAAGGGCCGCCGCCGATTTATAATACACCTTATCGCCTTCAATCAAGATCATGCTGTCGATATCCGAAGGAACGTGATGTTTCTTTAATAATTCCTGTCCCGTGTCACTTTGCAAAGAAGCAAAATGAAACATCCCTTTAGGATCGTTTTTTATAATAAACTGAACACTTGAATCACAAAAATTACATTCACCATCAAATAAAACAACAGGATGCATGTGAGGTCCTCCTTATCTCTTATAATATAAAATTCTCTCTTTCTCTACTTTAACCTCTTTCTTATCATGTAAAACACTTCATCCGTTTAGTATAGTTATCCTTGGCCGATCGTTTAGATTCTCTTCTCGATTTCTTCAGGGCTCACTTTTTGTAATGGAACTGTTTGTTCCAAGGCTTTTATTTGTTTGATAGCTTCTTCATACTCGATTGATTGATTGTACACTTTCTTAAAGACAATCACTTTTTCAGGCGCTTCCATTAAGATTTTTACTTCTATCTCATTATTCGCTCCTTTTGTATCTTCATCTCCAAGTGATATGCCAGAAGAACTTTTTTCCTGTTGAGAAATAAATAACTGTTTGTTTCCTTGTTCGGATTTTGCTAGTTCCGTTAATTCACTTAAATTTTGTATTTGCTGCATACTTGATCACCTCACGTTACCTTTACCTTGTTTTTGCAAAAATATTCTCTGATGAAAAAATAAAAATAGAATAGTTGCCGTTCACAAAGGAGGAATTCCCTCTGATAAAAGAAGAGAATGAATGATTTGTAAGTGGTAATTTTTTATTTCTTCTTTTACAAACAAGACAGTGACAGTTCGCTAAGCAAATAGGAGTGGAATACGTTTGAAAGGCTTTAGGATAGAGGGCAAGCAGTCTCTCTTTTTTACGGCTTCACTAGGTCGAATGAAGTGAAATCCACTAAGGGTGTTTAAATAAGTTTTGAACGGTGTAAAGTGAGTGTATGTGTACATAATTTATGGAAGGGGAGGATGATTGTGAGAAAACTATTGTTTTTCGCTTTTATCTTAGCTGTAATGCTAGTCATCAGTGCTTGTGGCGGCGGAGATGACAAAGCAGCGGATGAACAAAAAAGTAAAGAAACGACTGCTGAGGATGATACAACAGCAACAGAAAAACAGCCAAGTAAGGAAACTTCAACAGAGGAACAGGCTCCTGCATCTCCAGATACACCGGTTGCCGGCGTGGGAGAAGATAATGATGCTGCGGTCATTGATTTAAAGAATGGTGAAGGTAAAAAAGTGGGAACAGCTGAACTGAAACAAACAGAAGAAGGAGTAGCCATTAAAGTAGATGCTTCAGAACTGCCGCCTGGTGAGCATGGATTCCATATTCATGAAACGGGAAAATGTGATGGGCCGGATTTTGAATCAGCAGGCGGTCACTTTAATCCAACGAATGCCAGCCATGGAATGAATCATGAAAAAGGGCCTCATGCTGGTGATTTGCCAAACTTGAATGTAGGGAAAGATGGAACAGTTAAAACGGAAATGATCGCAAAAGATGTCTCACTTAACAGTGGAGAAGATCATTCTTTACTGGATCAAGATGGATCTGCTCTTGTCATTCATGAAAAGGCGGATGACGGTAAATCTCAACCAGCGGGAGATGCTGGATCACGTATTGCGTGCGGAGCGATAAGTGCTCAATAACAGAATAACAGCCTTTCCCACTTGGGAAAGGCTGTTATTCGTTAACTTGCTATCTTTTTTTGTTTTGGAACATATTTATTTCCAATTTTAATGATAATTGGGGTGCCGATAATGGTCGGCAATAGCCAAATAGCGAGTATAGGCACCTCATTTAAAAGTGGGATCTTCGGACTATTCACAACGAGGGTAGCTGTGACGATGCCAATATAAGAACCGAGCATTCCTGCAATATGCTGGCTTAGCCAATTTTTTCTCTTTTTCTTTACAGACACGTAGCCGAGCAAAGCAAAGGCGAAAGAGAAAAGAGCGATATAAAAAAGATAGGCGCTTTCCTGCCAATGTGTAATAGCCATGATGACAGCGGAGAGAAAAACGAGTGAATAAGACCAGAAATATATTTGACCTGTGAGTGTGTGTTTTCCTTTTTTCTTCTTGGAAAAGCCAGCAATCAGCCCCGTGATCAAACAAATAAAGCCCGTGACAATATGGATAATTAGTATCAAATTAAACAAATGAATCACCTCTTAAAAAGTAATGAGGAGCTATCGGAAGCACGCAAAAAAAAAGCAACTGCACGTTCAATAGAAAGTTGAAGGTGAGTTGCCGCTTGTCTAGAATAGTCTTCGCTATCCCAATTTCATTAAGTTAGTGGTGTTATATAATAGGCTGTTGACAAGCACGGGATTTCTTCGTTGCTCGCCTGTTTGCAGTGCTTATGACGATCGCGGTCATTTAGATCTTCACCAGGCTTCGTATCTCAAAGGATCATCCTTTGAGATCGGCTCGAGAGCCCTGATACTAACCTTTATCTACATTCTTTATATGATTATGCTTTTTGAACGTTCGTTGCTTGCAAGCCGCGTTGACCTTGTTCTGTTTCAAATGTAACGTTTTGACCTTCGTCTAAAGTTTTATAGCCGTCACCTTGGATAGCTGAGAAGTGAACGAATACGTCATCTCCACCTTCACGCTCGATGAATCCGAACCCTTTTTCTGCATTAAACCATTTTACTTTACCTTGTTCCATCTTACTTCCTCCTCTTATGTGCACAGCACACTTATAGTACTATCCTTGCTCAAATCCATTAGACGAAAGGTATTTTCGCTTAATCTTTTTCTTCGAACAAAAATAATTCTTCTTAACGATAACAGATGCTGTAAAAGAAGGCAACAAAAGGAGAGAATAACTTGCCGACAGTATTCGCCAAGTCATTATATTTAAAGAAGAAATTGTCGAAAAAGCTTTCGGTTTCACAGTATTCCCAACTTTTTTCCTATCTTTTTTAGCAAACAAGCAAGAATAAATCAGCTATTCGTCTGATTTATTAAAATATTCTAACATTTTATAATGGTAGCGTATGTAAATAAAAATTGGGGGGATGAGCGTGAAAAAAGTCATGATGTTTGTTTTGGGCTTCACATTGTTATGTTCTGCTGGGTTTTCAACTTCTGCAATGGCAGCTGAAACGGTACCAGGAGGACCTTCGACAAATGGAGAGCTCAGCTATGACAGCGTTGTTACATATGAGGATATGATCAAAATGTTAAAGGACATCGAGAAGACGAGCAAAGGCAAGGTTGAGGTCTTTAAGTTAGACCAATACGGGAAAAGCGAGCAGAATCGCAGCTTCTATGCAGCGAAGGTTGGGACAGGCCCAATTAAAGTATGGATACAAGCTCAAATTCACGGAGACGAAAAATTGACAACACGTGCTGTTTTAGACTTGCTGAAAACATATGGCAGCAGCGGCTCAAAAGATGTAGAAGCTATTTTAAAGAATGTAACCATCTATGCGATTCCGATGTACAATCCGGATGGCAGCATTATGAATACAAGATCAACGACACTGTATGAAAATGGAGAGCCAAAGCTTGGATCTGACGGCAAGTCGTTAACAATTGATTTAAATCGCGACTGGGCGGTGAATGGCTTCAAAGCAAAAGAATCCCTTGTATTTTATAAGTATTGGGCTGATGTAAAGCCTGATTATGCCGTAGATCTTCACCACCAAGGCTTTAAAACGGTATATGGCACGAATGAATCTACTACAATGTCACTCGGAGTCTCGCTTGCTCCAAACGGCCCGACGTTGCCTTCTGTGAAAAACTACAATGACGTTACCCGCCAAATGCAAGTATACGTCTATGATGCGTTAAAAGACTATGGCTATATGCACATTGACCGCTACCAGGTCGGAAGCGGTGAGAAGAGGTATGAAATCGACATTAAAGGCGGAGTTGTTTCGGCCATGATGCTCGGTTTGAATTATAATAATCTTAATCCGACACACCACAGCAATCCGGCGATTTTCTTTGAAACAAAAGGAAATACACGCGAAGGCAATCTTGGGCAAAAGTCGAATGGCCATTTGACAAAGCAAAATTATCTGGGGTTAAAGGCTATTGTTGAAGGCATTGCCTCTGGAAAAGTGAACAGCGTAGATCCTAACCGTTGGGAAGAAATCCCGGCTTATCCGCTTGCCGGCTATCAGACAGATACAGGACTTACCCCTATCGGCTATTAATAAAATACCCGATATTCCATGACACCCGCCAGTTAGCAGTATTTACTCACCGCAAATTTGAAAATACTGACCACAACATTATAAATACGAGTGGTGTGGACAACCGCCGCACGAAACCAGCCATAGGAGCTAAAACCTATGGCTGGTTTTTGTGTTCCGTTAAATTAATCGTTTTAAAGGACACTTCCTTTTTATCCGTACCATTAAAAGAGAGCAGGCTATTTTTCGCTAATTGAGAGGATAGAGTGAGCAGCCCCATATTATTGCTTGTTTCAATCATCATTCCTTTTTCAGCGGTCAGAAAAGTTAGCTTTTCCTGCCAACGGCAATGAGACGGACAAGAATCTAAAGAAGTTTCAGGCAGGAGGTCGTAGTTATCATTGCAATATTGGATCATGCTCTGTTTTTTCCATGGAACGACATTCAATAAGGCAGCCATTTTTATCATCATAGCTGTTATATCGGTGAAGCTCTCGTTATTGAGCGGGCTGCTAGTGAACTGAACAATGCGTTTTTGCTTCTCTTTTTTCATGTAAAAGGATGAAACGGCGGCCGAAGCATAATGAGCATCACCTGAAATAATAAAACAGTCACTTGGATTCCACTTGAAAATCCAATGAAGAAATTCACTAACTCCTTTTGCATTGTACTTCCACGCTTCGTGATCGATTGCTTCGTGAACAGGAATTCCGAATGTGCGTAGAGGGTAAACGAAGGAATCAAGCGCAAACTGAATTAATTCCACTCCGTATAGAGGTGAGGGAGAAGCAATGATTAGCTGTTCACCACTCCTCCATCCGCTTTCCAACAACGAAGCGGAGGCTTGCTCAAAACCGGTCTTGCTGATGAGTTGTGGGCTTGGAAGTGTCTCGCTAATGATATTTCCGATTTCGACGGGCCGCGGAGAAAAATCATACGTTCTTTTTGTGCGGGTATCAAGAAATAAGGTTTTAGGTGCAGTTGGAGTGACAAAATGCCATGAAGGATCATCCCACATGCTGTTGATCCAGTTCAGGTAACTGGAAGAGCCTGGTTTCATTTCTTTAAAATGATTCTCTATCATTTGGATAAACGAAGGAGCGAAGGATGCAGGGTCGTTTCCCCAGCCTTGAAAAGCCCAATAAGCTGTTAGGCCGTTGGCGACCACATGTCTGCCTAATAGAGAGTGACGCACATTTTCTTTCCAATCAGCAGAAAGGTTCCAGTCATCGGTAATATCATGATCATCAAATATCATGTAGGAAGGAATATTGGCAAGCAGACGGCTGATGCGAGGAAGGGATTGAATAAATGAGCGTAAGTTCTTGCGTTGTTCATTGAAGCGTTCTTCATTTTGCAGCTTTTCCTTTAAGTAATTTTTATCAGAAAAAGCAAAATAAATATTGCCGCCTAACTGTTCGTCTGCAAAAGTAGGCAGCTGAATAAGATTCCATAGTTGTGGGCTGAACGATAGTAAATACATGGCTGCATATTCCCCAAATTCAATAAGATGATTATGAGCTTGATTTGAAGTGAATTGGCAAAAGTTTTTCATAATGAAAGAGCGGCCGCGTATCTGGCTCAGTGAGTGACAAAATGGTTTTTCTAAAAGCCGGGCATCAATGGATGATAAGTCTTCTCCTTTTCCCATCAACTGCTTTCCAATAGAAAAGATAGATGGAAATATAGGATCCGCTACATCATCTGCATAAATTTGATCTCCAAGAAGAAAAAGAGAATGGGGGCGCTGGTCAAGCTGATCATACACCTCCTCAAAAAGCAGGTCGGCACTTGCTAGTGCGTCCTGACCCTTGCCGTGCAGCTTGCGGCAGGAGCCATATAGCACCCTGGACGTTTCTGTTTCATTGATAAAAAAGGAAGGGTAACGTAACGGTCCATATACAATCGAACGGGAATCATCAGGAGAAAGCATGCCAAGACTGCCCAAATCAGATTCATCTGAAAAGAAAAGATTGTATCCTAATAGAGTGTTAACAGGAAAGCTATCGTTGATCGGAGTTAGATGGATTAAATGGATAAAAAGGTGTTCCCCCAGTTTGATGTTTTCTGCATGGCTGCGGCTGCTCAGGAGTGAATAGTCGTAAGAAGCAGTTTCTCGGTTAGGATGAATCAGAAATAACCGGGCTTTTATTTCGAAAGGACTGCTCGTCGCAATCCAAATATAGACATTGTGAGTATCGACCCTTCGTAAAATAGGGCCGGCTAGAATTGCAGGAAGCTCCACTAGAATACACCACCCTTATTTAAAAACTTTATATAGTATATTCGCTGCCTTTACCCTTTGTTCGAACGCAAAAAAGCAAGCACGCTCTAAATAGCGGCTTGCTTCCAGAAATAGTGTGTTTATCTAAAAAATGCTTTGTCGATATTATACTTTGATTGGAATTTATTAATGATGTAGGTTTCATAAATTTCTCGTTCCATCGGGTCCTCGACGTAGCAGACTTCAATCTTATAGACATCATCCCGATGCAGCTTAATTGGGGAAGCAGCGTCCTCAAAGCTTTTACGGATGCGCATTCTTAATTTTCTCGCTTTCCCGACGAACATTAATTCATCATGAGCATCATAATACATATAAATGCCGCCTTTATCGCGGGCAATTTTGTGGTAGTCAATGAAGCCGTATTGTCTGGCGATGGCCGCTTCACTTGTATCTCCTTCTGCATTCTTTTTTACAATCGTAAGGTCTGGTTGTGGTACTTCAATTTTTATCATTTGCAATCGCTCCTATTCTTCTTTAAAGCGTACCATAAATGACAGGAAAAGCCACTATTCCTTTGTTCATTACGTCAATTTTATTTAATTTTCCCTACTAATTCCTGCAGATAACGAACAAATACATCATCTTTAGCAAGCGCCGCCTCGAAGGTTCTCTTCAGAAAGTTTTCTCCTTCTTGAAAGCTTGAGAACGTCTCGGGCAGCAGGGTGCCATCACGGTTAACGGCCCATTGTTCTTCGGTCGACGAATGGAGAAGAAAGGTTTCGCCTGACCGATTTTGATAGAGCGTGCCGAATGAGGATTCTTTCACGTTATAGCGATTTCTTTTCGCATCTTCCCGCAGCGGCATTAAGTGAAACGTTTCCGTGACAAAGTGTCGATAGGCATCTTCTGTCATAGAGGCACCAGCCGCTTTGGCATGCCCGCCACCGCCGTAATAGGCGGCCACCTCAGATACATCTATATGATCATGTATCGTACGGAACCCCAGCCGCTTTCCGCCAATATTCAAGATCGCGATATAGTCAAGATGAGGATTTTCTTTCCCTAGTTCGTTGCCAAGCTCAGAATGGTAAGATTCGGCATAAACAACTCCGGCTAATCGCTCGCCAACTTTGGCCTGTACAAGCTCTCGTCTTTTCCGGCGGATATAGCGGGCGATTTTATCATCTTCCATATCTAATATTTTCTCTTCTAACTCATCGAAAAAGAAATGATCATGATAACGAAGGCGACTCATCATCCGATCTTCAAACTCTTCTATTGAGACTAAGAAGAAGAGGGCATTTAGCCTGCGGGCTTCCTGGTTATCATTTCTTTCCCATTCCCACGTGTCATATTGCCTGACAAGCTCTACAAATTCAGCGATGGCATTAGACGGTTCAATTAATTCCTGTGTTAGCAAATAGTCATAAAGCAAAGAAGTGGCAGATGTCAGCTTTCCTTCTTCGTCTTCAACAATGACATGTCCCCATTCATAGTCGTTAAAATGCAAAGCTGTCTTGTGGTGGTCAATCAGCTGTACGTTTCCGCCGGCAAGATGAAATTCGTTGAGTTTTTCTTTATTTTCGTCATTAACCGATAAATCAGTGATCCATAAAGAAGTTTTTTTATCCTGATTTTCTAAAAACCATGCTACCTCATAATCAAGGCCGGAAACGGAGTTATAGCGCACTTGCACTTGCTTTCCAAGCGCAAGCTTAGCGAGAATGCCGCAGCCAACACCGTCTAGATCATTGTGTGATAATAATTTGTACATTGCTTTCACCTCACTATATTAAGTATGTTACCCAAAGTCGAGAAATTGAAGTATAAAAACAACCATTCCAGCTCAGTTTACGAAAAGTACATCAAAAATATAAAAACGTTGAGGTGCAGCAAATGACATTGATTCGTCTTGGTTATGCAGCAATGAGCATGAATGTGAAGAATGGCTCTCCTTCACAACCGATGACCTACACGCAATTTGAGAAAATCAAAGACAAAGAAGCAGCCATTAGAAAGCTCGAAAGAATTGCTGCTTCTAACTTGAAAAATTGCTTACGGCTTTTACGGCATAACGCTGCTCATGAGATCCATTTTTTTCGGCTTAGTTCGAAATTAATACCGCTCGCTAATCATCCTGATTTACCGGACTGGAATTTTATTGATCCTTTAAAAGAAGAACTGTCTGCCATCCGTGCTTATTTAGAAGAGCATCCGGCTATGCGGATTGACTTCCACCCCGAACACTTTGTGGTATTAAATACACACAATAAAGAAGCTTTCCAAATGGCTTTAAAGACACTTGTGATGCATAAGAAATTATTGAAAGGGATGGGGATTGATCCTGAGCATCGCTGCGTTCTTCACGTAGGCGGCGGCTACAAAGATAAAGAAAAAGCGCTCGAGCAATTTATTCAGAATTGGGGACTGATTCCTGAAGCACTTCAGAGGATGATTATGCTAGAAAATGACGATACGACCTTTACTGTAAAAGATACGCTGTATCTTTGTGAAAAAATGGGTATTCCGCTCGTATTTGATTATCATCACTATCTTGCTAACCACGAGGAAGGGGAGATGTGGGAAGAGGAGTGGCAAAGAGTGGTCCATACTTGGACAAATGCAAAGCTGCCTTTAAAAATGCATATATCTAGTCCAAGATCTGAGAAAGACTTTAAAGCTCATGCCGATTTCATTGATGAAAAGGAATTGTTAAAGTTTTTGAAGGAAGTGAGCGGAAGTGTTCCGCAAATCGATATCATGATTGAAGCGAAACGAAAGGACGATGCGTTATTCTCTTTAATGGAAACATTAAAAGAAAAAGAGGGGATCCATATCATTGATGGGTCCAGTTTTCAAATCAGTTAAGGAAGAGTCCCAGGCTATTGGCCCACGTTTTCAATGAACCTGGGGATTAGGAATATACTTTGTTTATGTTCTTGTCCGGACAGCTGATGCAGTGTCCGGTTTTTCTTTATTCTTCTTCACGCATCGTATCATCAACGATCGCTCTTAAATCTTTATGAAACAGCTCATCGCTGCATACTAAGCTGTCTTCATGCCCTTGATTTACAATTCTTTTTAATTCTCCTTCATCGCCTTTGGCATTAATAATTTCTAAAATTTGATTTAGCCCTTCTGACGTTTGTTTGTCTTCATCCTTCAACGAAACCAGCCTCCTTTTTAGTGTATATTCTTCCCTTAAAAAGCGTCTTCAATCCTGTTTATAGAGGCGGAGCGGAGGGGAAATACTTTGCTAAAAGGATAGGAGGAAAAATGGTGTAAAAATATTTGAATATTTTTACAAAACGCTTGAACAAAAGGAGAGCATCTGAAATAATATAAATATATGAGCATATATTCATATAAAGGAGAAAAGATAATGGGACATTCACACAGCCATGATCATGGGCATAGCCATCATCACCATTCAAGCAACAAGAAAGCGCTAAAATTATCATTTATTTTAATTGCGGCTTACATGGTCGTAGAAGTAGTGGGCGGAATTCTAACGAACAGCTTGGCATTGCTGTCGGACGCGGGCCATATGCTAAGCGATGCGGCAGCGCTTGGTCTGAGTTATTTTGCTTTAAGCTTTGGGGAAAAAGAAGCTACTTTATCGAAAACGTTTGGTTATAAACGGTTTGAAATCCTGGCTGCTTTTATTAACGGACTTACTTTACTTGCCATCTCCGTTTACATTTTTGTAGAAGCGTACAGAAGGATCATGGCTCCCCCCGAAGTAATGAGTATCGGAATGCTGACTGTTTCGATTATTGGTTTACTCGTTAATATCGCAGCCGCTTACATCTTAATGCGGGGAGATAAAGATGAAAATTTAAATGTCCGCAGCGCTTTTTTGCACGTTCTCGGTGATTTACTCGGTTCAGTCGGAGCCGTTGCGGCCGCCTTACTGATCATGTTTTTCGGTTGGAATTTAGCGGATCCAATTGCCAGTGTGATCGTGGCCATCTTGATTATTATCAGCGGTATTCGGGTGACAAGAGACTCTTTTCATATTCTAATGGAAGGAGTGCCAGCGAACATTAATGTTTTACAAGTACGGGAGGCCTTGCTTAGTTTGCCTGGTGTGAATGATGTTCATGACTTACACGTGTGGGCGATTACTTCTGATTTTCCCGCATTAAGCTGCCATGTTGTCATTAGTTCAGAGACAGATGGGCAACAGCTGCTTAGAGTCATTCAAAAAAAGCTGCACGATGAATTTCACATTGAACATACGACGATTCAAATTGATTTCTCTGATTATCCTTGTGAAGGAGATCATTGTAATTAAGAAACAGGCGCTGCTAAAGATGGCGCCTGTTTTATAAATATTAAAAAGATGATTGACTTTTCAAGAAAGCTACTTTATTATCATTATTAATAATGATAATAAAAAACAGGGGTGAAATAAATGGTTGAATCGTCAGCGTTTGTGGGAATGGGGTTTCAGTTTTTCATTTCAATCTTGCTGCCGGCAGCTGCTATTATCTATTGGCGGAAGAAAGGGAATTTTTCTTGGAAAGTATGTTGGGCTGGAGTAGGGGTATTTATCTTATTTTCACAAGTACTTGAGAGCGGGCTGCATGCTGTTATGATTAATCCGGCAGGTCCCTCATTAAAAATGACTGATAATCTCTTAGCTTATGCGTTGTATGGCGCGCTGGCGGCTGCATTGTTTGAAGAATTAGGCCGTTATGTTGTTTTTTTGTTATTATTGAAGCGCAGACGGGAATTTGGCGACGGTGTGTCGCTCGGCATCGGCCATGGAGGAATCGAGGCCGTATTGATCGGGGCGATTGGAGCAGTCAACATCTTGGTATATGCCATCATGATTCGTAACGGTACCTTCGAAACGAATCTTAGTGCACTGCCTCCAGAACAGGTAAGCCAGTTAAAAATGAGGATCATGGAATCCGGCTTCGGCTCTTATCTGCTTGCTGGAATCGAACGCACTGGAGCTATGATTATGCAGGTGATGTTCTCTGTCATGGTGCTGTTTGGAGTGCGGAGCAGAAAGTTCAAATACGTGTTATATGCGATCTGTCTTCACTTTTTGATGGATTTTATCGCAGCGCTTTATCAAATTGGCACGATTAAAAGCCTATGGGTGATTGAAGTGTTTGTAGCTGCATTCGCCTTGTTATCTATTTATATTATTCGACAATTAAAATTGCGATTTAAATGAGAAAGGAATGAATGAGCGTGAAGGAATCGAAAGGGGAGGTACTGCTTCATCCTGTTCGTATGAAAATTGTGCAAACGCTTGTTAACGGCCGAAAATTAACGGTACAGCAAATGGGGGAGAAGCTGCCGGATGTCCCTCAGGCTTCTCTTTACAGGCATTTAAAAAAGCTAGTTGAAGCAGATTTAGTCATAATAGCAGAGGAAAACCAAGTGCGCGGCACGGTCGAGAAAGTATATGCCCTTCCAGAAACCTCGCAGGCGATGGCACCAGAAGAGTTCTTGAACTTAAGCAAGGAAGAGCACGTAAGCTATTTTATTAAGTTTATGGCAACAGTACTGGCAGACTTTGAGAGCTATGTAAACCAAGATTCATTCGATTTCTTAAAAGACGGAGCGGGTTACCGGCAAGCAATGTTTTATGCGAGTGATGAAGAATTTAAACATTTCCTGACCGTGTTGGGACAGGAAATGATGAAGTTAATTCAAAATGAACCGGCTCCCGAACGCAGGCGGAGAACAATGTCTACGATCGTAACAGCGGAACAACAAAAATAATGGCAGGCTCATGCCGGATGGTAACAGACCATCCGGCATGATTTTTAGATGATAGGGAATACATATAGAAGCAGTTTTTCACAACGGAGAAAAAGGTTTTGCGCAAGTGCTTATAGTTTGGACAAACTAAAAAAAGTGATATGATTTAAGTTACATTATATGTATAAAGGAGATTGATGACATAATGGAAAAAACATTCACAATTATAGATGAAGCAGGGATCCACGCGCGTCCAGCCAGCATTTTAGTCCAGGCGGTCAGCAAATTCTCTGCAGATGTCAATCTTGAATATAAAGGTAAAACAGTTAACTTAAAATCAATCTTAGGGATTATGTCCCTTGGTATTCCTTCAGGTGCTGAAATTAAAGTAACGGCATCTGGTGAAGATGAAAATGAAGCAATCCAAAAAGTAACAGAAGTATTGGAAAAAGAAGGACTCGCTAAATGAGTCAGCTATTAACAGGAATCGGGGCCTCTGCAGGAATTGCTATTGCAAAGGCCTTTCGATTGGAAGAACCTAATCTTACAGTTGAAAAGAAAGAGGTCGCTGATCGAGAGGCGGAAAATCAGCGCTTTGATCGCGCAATTGAACAATCAATAGAGGAGCTTAAGAAAATTAAAGAACATGCTGCAGAAGCGCTTGGCGAAGATAAAGCCGCTATTTTTGAAGCACATTCCCTCGTTTTAAGTGATCCCGAGCTCATTAATCCAGTAAAAGATAAAATCATCCAAGAGGGCTCAAACGCCGAATTTGCGATGAAAGAAACAGCAGATATGTTTATTTCTATGTTTGAAGCAATGGATAATGAATATATGAGGGAGCGTGCGGCAGATATCCGCGATGTAACGAAGCGGGTGATCGGACACTTGCTTGGAGTGGACATACCAAATCCGAGTCTCATCTCCGAAGAAGTGATCATTGTGTCCGAAGACTTAACGCCATCAGATACTGCTCAATTAAATCGGCGGTTTGTTAAGGGATTTACAACAAACATTGGCGGGCGAACTTCCCATTCGGCCATTATGGCACGTTCATTAGAAATCCCGGCAGTGGTTGGGACGAAAACAGCGTTAAAGAACATTGAAAATGGTGTGCCTCTTATCATTGACGGCCAGGAGGGAAAAGTCATTGTGAATCCCGAGCCTGCTGTTGTAAAAGAATATGAGGAGAAAAAGGCCGCCTTTGAAACACACAGAGCAGAGCTTACTAAGCTTGTAGACAAGCCAACCGTTTCAGCAGATGGCTGTCGTGTAGAGCTGGCGGCTAATATTGGTACGCCTGAGGATGTAGATGGGGTTCTTCAAAATGGCGGAGAAGGCGTTGGGCTGTACCGCACAGAGTTTCTTTATATGGGCCGCGATCAGCTGCCCACTGAAGAAGAACAGTTTACGGCCTACAAAAAAGTGCTGGAACGGATGGAAGGGAAACCGGTCGTTGTTCGGACGCTTGATATCGGCGGGGATAAAAAGCTGCCTTATTTAACTCTTCCAGAAGAAATGAATCCATTTTTAGGCTTCCGGGCCATTCGCTTATGTCTCGAAATGCAGGACATGTTCCGCACTCAGCTGCGCGCACTTCTTCGTGCAAGTGCTTATGGCAATCTGAAAATCATGTTTCCAATGATTGCGACGCTGGAGGAATTTCGCCAGGCGAAAGCTATTTTACTAGAAGAAAAAGAAAAGCTGCAACAAGAGGGGGCGGCCGTTTCTTCTAACGTTGAAGTAGGAATGATGGTTGAAATTCCGTCATCTGCTGTGATGGCAGATACATTTGCCAAGGAAGTTGATTTCTTTTCGATTGGAACAAATGACTTAATCCAGTACACATTGGCAGCTGATAGAATGAATGAACGAGTGTCTTACCTGTACCAACCTTATAACCCAGCGATCCTCCGTTTGATTAAAACGGTGATTGACGCGGCTCACAAAGAAGGCAAATGGGCAGGAATGTGTGGAGAAATGGCAGGAACGGAAGGGGCTATTCCGATTTTGCTCGGTTTAGGACTTGATGAATTTAGCATGAGTGCTTCCTCTATTCTGCCAGCCAGAAGTATTATCTCTCGTTTATCTAAAAAAGAACTTAGCGAGAGCATCGAACAAATATTACACATGGACACAGCCGAGGAAGTAGAGAATTTTGTAAAAACCCATTTTTTATAAGTATAAACAGGTAATGAAGAAGAGACTACGCAATTTTGTTGGGTAGTCTCTTTTGGTGGATGCAGATTTGAAATAAAGTTGCATAGTTTATAAAAAAGCCGCCCTGTTTCTAGTATGCCGACGCATAGATCACTCGCCCGGTTAAGTTTTTTATACAAACTAAGTCTAGATGGATGAAGGAAGAATCAATTTTGGTTAATCTTTTCTTACATGCGAGTTTACCTTCTAATATGAAATCAAGGTTAATAGGTATTTTGGGTCGGACTTTATTTTGGCACTGCACTTTAACGACTATAAAAATATATCCCCATTAAATCTGTTTTTTTTTTGCTCCTCTGCCTCTTTCTTGACTCCCCGCACGCCAGTACTTAGTTATTGAAGCTGCTTGGGGCTTGGCTGCTGACGGTTATTTATCTCCTGAAATATATTTGAATTATTATTGGTTGCCTGTTGAGAGGTTACATTAGACGAAGGAGTATTTTGAGCTTGGGACGGCAAAAAATATTCATTCATTAACTGTTTAAATTCTCTTACAGTTAAAGGTTTGGCATCCTCTTTTAACTCGTAGCCTAATTGTCCGTTAGGTTCGAGCGTCGCAGTTTTGAGGTCTTCAATTTTAGAAATTCCTTGATTGCGCAGTCTCATTTCTAACTGGTCAACTGTGAGGCGCAGCTTGTTCAAATTCTGAACGTTTAACTTTCCATACTATTCCCTCCTTATTATCTATTAGGCTATGCTCGGGTATATAAACCTGTTCTAAAATCTAAAAAGCGTCTCTCATGAATAGAAAACAAAAAGGCTCGCAATAAAAGGGCTGCAGTAGAATTCTTTGTGAGGACGCAAAGTCAATTTTTAATATAAACTAAAAGCTGTTAGAGTTAGCCTCCTTCATATAAAAAACACAACGTAGAGATGCTTAATGTATAACTATGACTCTCAAACCTATCACGAAACTTCCAAAAGCTAAATGACATCATTAAGGTTTAGCTCTCCGCTTGAGGATCCTTTCTATTAGTTACTAAATAGCTTTGTAGAAGCTGTTTTGTCTATGCTCTAGCTCTTTTTATATAAACAACTCTCCATATTTTATGTTTTGTTGATTATGGATAGGGAAAAGGTGAACCAAAAAGAGCGGGGGATTTAATGGGAGAAGGGATTACTTTTGTATTGGCTGTTGGTTTTGCAGTTGTTCACTTTTTATCAAAATATATGAAGTTTTTGGATGGTATCCCCCGCAGCCGGCTGTTGTCAGCTGCAGGAGGCATTTCTGTTGCCTATGTGTTTCTTCATTTGCTCCCGGAGTTAAGCGAATACCAAATGGCTAGAGGGGAATCCGCTTTATTTGAGACAGAAGTATATCTTTGGGCGATGTCTGGGCTGGCTATCTTTTACGGATTAGAAAGAATGGCTGCGCTGTCTAGAGAAAAGAAACAGCACCAAACATCGAAGGGCAAAGGTGTGTTTTGGATACACATCATTTCGTTTGCGCTGTATAATGCGCTGATCGGTTATCTGCTTGTAGAGGGGGAGTATAAAGGGTTAAAAGGTTTGTTGTTTTATTTTGTCGCCATGGCTGTTCATTTTATTTCTAATGATCATGGACTGCGTGAGACTCATGAGTCAACTTATGACCAAAAAGCAAGATGGCTTCTATCGCTGGCAAGTCTAATAGGCTGGTTTGTAGGTGTATCCATGACCATCCATGAAGCTATCGTTACATTCTTATTCGCTTTCTTAGCAGGTGGCACTATTTTAAATGTAATGAAAGAAGAATTACCTGAACACAGGAAAAGCAGCTTTTGGGCTTTTCTGTTCGGACTTATAATCTATTCGGTACTATTATTCTTAGCGCTCTAGGGAGAGGGAACAACCCTTTTTGACAAGGCTAAGTCTTGTTCTGTTGATTTGGAAGCTTGCCTCTGCCTATAACAAAAACAAAATTAACAAAAATAAGGGAGGGGAAACGAATGAATTTTCTTTGTATCAAGGCGATGGAAGCATTCAGAAAAGACGCTGAACGCCAAGGCTATAATAATGCCCGATCAGAGAAGAATGATAAAATAAAGCACACTAAAAACTGATAAATAATGACTTGAAAAACCTTTAGTGACTGTTCACTGATTTTATAAATAACAGAGTGTAAAGCACAATTATTCATCCAATAGCAGCTGTGAAAAGTTATTAAAGCTTGTGAATATCAGGCCTTTGTTTAATGTTTGATAGTCATAGCGCAGCTTAATGCAGGTTTTGAGATTAAATTGAATAAAAAACAACTAGCATATTTATTCACCTAATGACTCTTTTTTGTCTACACTTCCTTTCTGGACGATTATGAGAGAGGAAAAGTTTTTAGAAGAAGCAGCCGTATATGGATCGTGTATAGTAAATGAAATAATTCCTTTAGATAAAAAAGAGTTATAGCCATCCCTATTTAGAAGGGCAACTCAAAGGACAAAATATGTTTTGTCCTTTGAGTTGCTTCCTGTAATGAATGGTCAAGGTTATGGAAGGTTTCATGTCTGATAAAATTTGGGCAATTTTAAAGCAACATGCCGCTTTCTCGCTTGTTACTTTAAGATAAAACGCTTTTGTGCGTTTGTAGGAATTTTGTCAAGAGAAGGAGTAAGGAGAATAAAGTAAGAATACTGAGGTGTAAAAATGTTTTTTAACAGTTGGGAAGCAATTGGAAGAACTTTTGTCGTTGGAGTTTTAAGCTATATTGCATTAATTTTTATTTTAAGGATGTCCGGAAAACGGACTCTTTCAAAAATGAATGCCTTTGATTTTGTTGTAACGGTGGCACTTGGTTCTACTTTGGCAACTATTCTATTAAGTAAAAAGGTAGCTCTAGCAGAAGGGGTGACTGCTTTTTTTGTGTTAATCGGCATGCAATATGCAGTAGCGTGGCTGTCGGTTAGATCAACGCTCGTAAGCAAAATGATAAAGTCTAATCCTCAACTTCTTTACTATAATGGGCATTTTCTTAGAGATACTATGAGAACGGAACGGGTTCTTGAAGTTGAAATTCTTCAGGCTGCTAGGTCAAATGGTGTAGGATCGATGGATAAAGTAGAAGCTGTTGTGTTAGAGACGAATGGACAAATCTCCGTTATTAAAAAGTCAACTGAAACGGAGCATTCGACTTTATCTAATGTAAAACATAACGAGTGAGTTTATTCATGAAACTTTACAAGAAAGGTGTCTTGTTTAAATTCCAACAAAATCTGCAAGAGGCAAAAAATAAAAAATATTAAAAATTGAAAAAACATTTGTATTATTATTCATATATAAGATTATTTGAGATTGCTCATCCGACAATCTACTAAAGGAAATTGAATATACAAAAGTATTATTATTTAAATAAAATGTATAAAAATACGATAAGTTGTGTTAATATAATTATTAGAAAGAATCAAAATGTAAAAATAGATTGAAAATTGTCATTGTAAACGCTATTATTTTACTAGATAAAGAGAAAGTTGACGGAGTAAAATACTAGTTTTTGTTTATTGTTGAAAGAAAAAAAGGAAAAATGACTCAGGGGGTTGGCAACATGGAAATTTCATTCAAAAAATCTCTTCTATCGGCCGTGG
>NZ_LFZU01000001.1:1015776-1200481 GCF_001183975.1 Bacillus sp. FJAT-27231
TCTCTTCTATGTGGCGGGTTGTGCACTTTTATTATCCGCATGCGGAGGACAGGAAGATTCAGCTGGCAAAGAAAAATCAGAAGACAAAAAGGTTTTACAAGTAGGAACAGAAGCAACCTTTGCTCCGTTTGAATTTATGGATAAAGGGAAGGTAAGCGGTTTTGATGTGGATCTTTTAAATGCAACGGCTGAAGAAGCCGGTTATGAAGTGAATATTGAAAATACCGGCTGGGATGCTATGTTTGCCGGACTTCAAAGCAAACAGCTCGATATTGGTATGGCTGGGGTAACGATTAATGATGAGCGAAAGAAATCCTATGATTTCTCTGTCCCTTATTTCGAATCTACAAGCATGATTGCTTTTAAAGAAGGGACAAAAATTAAAAGTGCCGAAGACTTAAAAGGCAAGAAAGTCGGCGTTCAAAACGGCACAACTGGACAATTCGCTGCGGAAGCGGTTGTTGGAAAGAACGCATCTTCTATTTCTAAATATGAAACAGCGGCACTCATGTTCCAGGCTTTACAGAGCGGTGATGTAGAGACAGCGGTTACCGATATTGCAGTAGCTCTTGAATATGTGAAGAATAACCCGGATAGCGGTATTAAAACGGTTGGGGATGACAAGCAATTCAAGCCAGAGTATTACGGCATTGTATTCCCTAAAGGCAGCGAATATAAAGAAGACTTTGATAAAGCATTGAATGAGCTGTATGACAATGGCAAGTATACAGAAATTTATAAAAAGTGGTTTGGTAAAGAGCCAAACGTAGATACATTAAAAGAAGCAGCTAAACAATAAGGAAAAATGCGGCTGTCCACATAGGCCTGAGCCTTTGGACAGTCGTTTTTGTCCCAGAAAGGGGGAAATAAATTGGATTTTCGTACAGATATCATCGTAGATTATATGCCATTTTTTATTAAAGGAACCCTTTTAACACTAGGGTTGTCCCTAGCCGGAATTTTTATCGGACTTATTTTAGGGTTACTGATTGGATTAGGGAAAATGTCAACAAACAAGTTAGTGCGGTTTCCCTTTGTCTGGTATGTGAACTTTTTCAGAGGAACGCCGTTACTCGTGCAGATTTTGCTCATTCACTTTGGGATAGTGCCACTATTCATGTCACCATCTAACCCAATTGTATCGGCGATTATCGCCCTTTCACTAAACGCATCTGCTTACATTGCAGAAATTTTTCGAGCAGGTATCCAATCCATTGATAAAGGACAAATGGAGGCAGCACGTTCACTCGGTATGAGCCACGTTCAGGCTATGAAGCTCGTTATTTTGCCGCAGGCTGTAAAACGGATGATCCCGCCGCTCGGCAATGAATTTATCGTTTTATTAAAAGATTCATCTCTTGCCGCTATTATTGCCGCGCCGGAATTAATGTATTGGGGCCGTGCCGCTCAAGGGCAGTATATTAGAGTATGGGAGCCGTACATTACGGTCGCAGCCATTTATCTTGTCTTAACGTTGTCGCTAACCTATTTAATGAACTACGTTGAAAGGAGAATGAAAACAGAATGATCTCCGTCAAAAATCTTAAAAAGTCATTTGGTGACAATGAAGTATTGAAAGATATTTCTCTCGAAGTAAAGCCCCAAGAAGTGGTAGTCGTCATTGGCCCATCCGGTTCAGGGAAATCAACTTTTATCCGTTGTTTGAACTTGCTGGAATCTGTTACAGGCGGTCACGTGTACGTAACAGGAAAAGATTTAACAGACAAAAAAACAAACATTAATGAAATCCGTAAAGAAGTCGGTATGGTATTTCAGCATTTTAATTTATTTCCTCATAAGACCATTCTTGAAAACATAACTCTTGCTCCGATGAACGTAAGAGGGATAAAGAAACAAGAGGCTGAAGAAAAAGCAATGGTGCTCTTGAAAAAGGTTGGTCTCTCTGATAAAGCTAAGGCTTATCCAGATTCTTTATCCGGCGGTCAAAAGCAGCGGGTGGCGATTGCCCGTGCTTTAGCGATGGAACCGAAAGTCATGCTATTTGATGAGCCAACATCCGCTCTCGATCCGGAAATGGTCGGCGAAGTTCTTGAAGTGATGAAGCAGCTGGCAAAAGACGGTATGACGATGATCGTGGTGACTCATGAAATGGGATTTGCCCGTGAAGTTGGCGACCGGGTGATTTTTATGGATAACGGTTATATTGTGGAAGAAAATGAACCAGTTGAGTTGTTTTCTAATCCGCAACATGAGCGGACGAAAGCATTTTTAAGTAAAGTACTTTAAACGAAAACGTATCCTGTTTCGCGATAGGGTACGTTTTTTATTTGTTTAAGGTTCCGCTAAATGTTTTTAATTTCCAAAAAAATTAGGTACTATGAGGAGGAAAAGCAGAGTACTTTCAACAGAATAGAGCCCATTTTTTATTTGCTAGATTTCGTGAAGGGGGGAGCAGGTTGCTGCTTGAGGAAATTGTAAACGAGTTTGAGGAATGCCCGTTTCTTCACCATCTTGGGTTAGAAGTGATACGATTCGAAGAAGGGAACGTTCGCATTAAACTCAGTATGAAAGATTGCTTGTTAAATACAAATAAGACTTTACATGGCGGTGTATATGCATCTGTTTTAGATTTTATTCAGAGCATGCAATTACGTTCCGTGACGAAGACTCGTTGTGTAACCACTACTTCGACGATTCACTATATAGCTCCGGTAACGGGAGGCGTCCTGTTTGCTGAAGCAGAGATTATATCAAAGGGGTACAAAACAGCATTCGTTGAAGGGACAATTACAGATCAAGAAGGAAAGTTAGTCGCAAAGGGAACAGGGACATTTAAGTTGATTTATCCTGCTAATACGGATAAGGGGGAGAAGAGATGACAGGGAGATTTATAGGGAGAACGGCTTTTATCACCGGCGGAAGCCGTGGAATCGGCAAAGAAATAGTTCAGCAGTTTGCCAAAGAAGGGGCCAATGTTGCAATAATTGACGTGAATGAACAAGCAGTCAGTGAAATAAAAAACGAGCTGACAGAGAAAGGGTTTCCCATTTTTGCAAAGGCAGGGAGCGTGACGGAACGCGATCAACTAGAGCAGGCTATGCAGGAGGCTTATGAAGCGTTTGGCTCTCTTGATATTCTCGTTAATAATGCGGGGGTGCTTAGAGACAATTTATTATTTAAAATGACAGATGACGATTGGCTGACAGTAATGGATGTTCATTTGAAAGGGGCCTTTTACGCTTGTCGTGCTGTCCAGAAGTATATGGTTGAGCAGCACTATGGAAGAATTGTCAATATATCTTCTACTTCTGCTCTCGGCAATAGGGGGCAGGCTAACTATGCAGCGGCGAAAGCTGGAATTCAGGGGCTGACCAAAACATTGGCTATTGAGCTTGGAAAGTTCGGTATTACAGCTAATGCAGTAGCACCAGGATTTACGGAAACCGCGATGACAAAAGCAACAGCCGATCGAATGGGAATTCCGTTTGAAGAATTAGCGGAAGCCGCCAGCAAACAAATTCCAGCTGGCAGAATTGGAAAGCCCGAAGACATTGCCCACGCTGTTACTTTTTTTGCGGATGAGCGTTCTTCCTTTATTAACGGACAAGTGCTTTATGTAGCGGGCGGACCAAAAAATTAAAAAGGGGATAACAGAATGTTGCGTGAATATATTGGCAAGCAGTCAATAAAGATAAAAAATTATGTGGAAAGAGGAGCAGTTAAAAAGTTTGCTGAAGCGATCAAAGATTTGCATCCCCTTTACCTGGATGAGGCATACGGGAAGCAATCGAGGTATCGTGAAAATATAGCACCTCCTACTTTTCCTATCACATTTGATTATGGAACTATTGCCGACTTACGGTTACCCGATAAGGGGCTGATTCATGGAGAACAAACTTTTCGCTATGAACGCCCGCTTCTTATGAATGAGGAGGTCTATTGCTGGATGGAAGTAAATAACTATGTGGAAAAAAGAGGGGATAACGAAAAGCTAGGGTTTTTATTTTTAACGAAGCATGGCGAAAATGCCTCTGGAAAGCTTCTTTTTTCGGCTAAACAAATTATTATCCTTAATGAAGCTGTCAGAAGGGAGATGCTCGCTTGAAACCGATAGCTGATTATTCACTTAACGGGAATCTTACAGATATACAGCTCGCCCCTGTTACGAGGCTAGACCTTATTCAATATGCTGGTGCTTCAGGAGATTTTAACCCGATTCATACGATTGATGAAGAAGCAGAAAAAGCTGGGCTGCCCGGCGTTATTGCTCACGGCATGTGGACGATGGGCAACCTATCAAAGCTATTCACCCCTTATTATGAGGAAGGATTCATTGAGGAATATTCTATTCGCTTCAGAGACATTGTCCGTTTAGACGATGTTCTCACACTAAAAGCAACATTCCTGAAGAAGGTGCAGAATAAACTGTATTTTGAAGTAATAGCCGTTAACCAGGAGGAGAAAATCGTAGTGAAGGGCCGGGTTGTTTTTACGTTGTATACGTAAATAGGTGCTTCCATATTAAACAAGCCGCTGCTTCATTCTAAGAAGCAGCGGCTTGTTTTCATTATGGCTGGGGGATATTTTGCCCATAAAAGATTTCATCCATCTCAATCTTTAACTTATCGGTAATTTCTTTTATCTCCTGTTCGGAAAGTTCGTCCGGAGAGTGTCCAAATAAATAATTGTCTAAATCAAACTCTCTCAGTTTACATTTTGTATGAAAGATATTCTGCTGATAAACATTCACATCGATCATATCATATTGCTGTTTGACTTCGTCAGGAATATAATTTTGGATCGAGTTAATATCATGGTCAATGAATAGTTTATGACCGCTTTTATCACGGGTAAAACCACGCACCCGGTAATCAATCGTCATGATGTCTGTATCAAAAGAATGAATTAAATAATTTAATGCTTTAAGTGGTGAAATCTCACCGCATGTAGAAACATCAATATCCGCTCGAAATGTGCTAATGCCTTCATAAGGGTGAAATTCAGGGTAAGTATGAACCGTAATGTGACTTTTATCAAGATGCATAGCAACAGAATTAGGCAGCGGACCCGGAGATTCATCGAGTGATTCTGCCGGCACTTCAACGACTGGCCCTTCCGAGACGAGCAGAGTGACGCTCGCTCCTTGAGGAACATAATCTTGCTTAGCAATATTTAATACGTGGGCACCGATCATATTGGCGACCGTTTTTAAAATATTCGTTAAACGCTCTGCATTATATTGCTCATCAATATATTCAATGTAAGCATTGCGTTCTTCTTCTGTAGTGGTGTAACAAATGTCATACATATTAAAGCTCAATGTTTTCGTTAAGTTGTTAAAACCGTGCAATTCAACACGCTGCTCGGGTGTGAGGGACATAACTTTAAGCTCCTTACCTATTAATAGTTAATATGTGATTTGCTGAACTAGCAAATGTGTTTAGTTCTCGTCATCATTAAATTACCCTTTTTCATTTAAATAAAACAGTATATCTTTATCGTCCTGCTTAAGAATTGAAAGAAGAGCTTATTTTGCCGCCTTCGAAGAGTGATATCTGTTTAATTAAGCTAAGGGGTAAGGCTGGCGAGTCATTTTTCAGTGTCTTCGTGTTCTTGTGTGTCTTCAGATTGTCCACTATTTTGCGATTCTTCTTCAGATTGTGTAAGGTCGGAAGCCGTAGTGTAAGCATTGCCAATATGTAGCTTGCCGGTTACCTCTTTAATTCCTAATTGGCCTAAATTAGTGGTCTGTTCATATTTATCTAAAAACACCTGCTCAATAGAGAATTCTTGGAAAACGATGGGATGAGAGGCGGGAGTATTTGGCATGCCGTGTTTTTGAAGGAAGGTGATTTTGTCTTCCAGCTGCTTTATTTGATTTTGAAGGTGGGGGATTTGCACAGTTTCCAGTTCCGCCAATTTTTGTTGGGATTGTTCTAACTGTTGGATCAGTAGCTGATTTTTTTCCAATAACCTTTTTTCTATTCTAGCGGCAATCAGCTTTTCCCAGCCATCAGGAAGGGAGTGGGAAATAATAATTGGATCAGCTGTTTGTTGTTTGATCTTATTCACTTGATTTGTGACATGCTGTATTCGTTGATCAAACCAATGAATGATTGTTGAAAGTTCATGAGGTATATTTGTCACATGCAATCCCCACACTTTTCTTATAGTAAAATCGATCGTGAAAGCTCCTTAATTAAAAGTAACTATTCAATAAACACTCTTTCTTCTTGTATCTTGACACGAAAGTAGCTTAGAAAAAGCAGGCCATTATGAAATCTGGCAGAGACATTTCTGCTTTCAACTGGCTCAGGAAGCTGGATCGTTCTTTTAAATTCACCGTAATAGCGTTCTTTCATTGTATGCTGCATCTCAAAAGGAGCAGAAGACGTCCCTTGAATTGTAAGTGTATTTCCGGAAACGAGCAAATGTACTTCTTCTTTTGTAAATCCAGGCAGTTCAATCACCAATATCACCCTAGATTCATCGATGAACATGTCAACAGGCGGAAATGGCTGTTTCGGTTGTTTCGCAGGAAGATCCCTGTTCATCAATTCTGCCTTGGACGGGTCAAAAACGGAATTCCAGAATTCTCCTGTTTGATAATTTTGGGCAAATTCCATCCATTGTTTAAATTTGTCAATATCCAAAGCGGCCTCCCCCTTGTTTAAAATAAAGGATCAAATGAGAACGCTAATCTAAATGACGAATGTCGATCTCGGTATATTGGAAGTCAACTTCTTTAGGAATCATAATTTGTAAAACCCCATCTTTATAATGAGCCGTTGCTCCTTTTTTCTTAACAATGGCTGGCAGAATAATGACTTTTTCGGACGCAGTCCCAGGTAAGCCTTCCAATATAGCTTGGTTGGACGTATGAAAAACCTTTAAATTCTTAAAGAGAGAAGGATCGGAAATCGGAATCCTAACATATACGGCTTCATGTGTTTCAAAAACTGAGGACTGCAATGAAACAGGTTCTTCCACTGTAGGTGAGATAGTTTGCTGCCTAGGTTCATTTTTTGCTCGATCACCTTCGTTTTCATTCATCTGCCATGATGGAGGCAAAGAAGATGATAAAACGTTTTGAACATATTTCTCTACGTCCCGCTCGTGTAGGTGCTTGAGCCATTTCTGCCAATCATTCGCAGAAGGGAAGGAGGATTGAAAAGGAAACATAGCCGTACCCCTTTCTTTTAATTAAAATTGATTCGTCACAGGCATGGAAGGGTTGGCGATTTGATCTTGATCGCTTATATCACTGTCGAGCATCCCGTTACCCATGCAAGAAGAAGAAGGTGAAAAATCTCCTAATGATATATTGCCGCCAACAAATTTAGTATTGGCCGTATGGCTATTATGGACAACGCCGCCGACATCAATATTGCCATTTTGAGTTACCCCGTTTGTTTTGAGGTTAAAGATGTTAATAACGAAAGGCATCGATTTTCCTCCTTTGGCGCTCTACTAAATACTATATGAGATAAAACGGAAAGAGGTACAGATTATAGGCACACGCTTGATTTTTTAGTCGCTTCAGAAAGCTTTCCTATTTAAAGGCCATTTTTTACATTTGAGCGGAATTAACATTAGCTGGGTTCGCAATATCTCCCATGTCATTTACATCAGGATCAATAAAGACATTTTCCATGTTAGCTTCTGTAGGAGAAATGTCGCCATAGGATGAATTTGATCCTTGCGCTTTTGTGTTAGCTGTGTGGGCGTTATGGAGGGCATCGCCAATATTAATGGAGCCATTATTAGAAACATTGTTAATTTTTAAGCTGTAAATATTAATAATAGAGGGCATAATCACTCCTCCTATTTTAAAATTTGACTTATCTTATGCGTTAGAAAGAAAAAGTATGATAATTGGCAAGTGAGCGGGAGAGAAGACGAGAATATAGGGGGAATATTTACAAAAAATTCTTCTAATTAGTTACAAATATCGACAAACGAGAAAAGCACGCTCCATTCGGAACATGCTTTTCTCGTCCCCATGACAGGGAGTTGCACGCGGAAAATTTTATCCATTGAACAGTCTTTAAAATTTGTTCATCCCGACGAGAAGACTCATCGTCAGATCAACTTACATTACCGATGCAGTTTGTTCATCCGGTGAAGGTGTTTGTAAACCGTTGTTTACTATCCGCTTCGGTGGATTCCCATTAACCTGCACTCCACTTGCACTTTCGCAAAAAACTACACTTACTGATTCAACACTTGCTAATGGAACCTAAATATATCGGTTCCCGACGAGTGTGCCTTTCGTCAGTAAAGCAAATTTTCCGCCAAGGCCGTGCAATTCATCCTTTGAAGTCGCTTGTAAACGCATGTTTACCAGTCCCTTCTTTTGGTAGTTCCGCCTTGTGTTTTTTATTTACCCGGTGTTTTTTATTATAAACCTATTTTAAAAATAAATTTTTTGCGGATTTTGGTCATTTTTTGGGGAACGAATTTTGTTTTATTTTTACTGAAAAACGGTAATTATAGAATAAGAGAATGAAATAATAGTCGAGTAGCCAGAGAGTACTTAATGGAACGTTAAAAATAATTTAACATCATATAAAGGTGGGATTCAACATGAAAATAAAAGTGAAAAGTTGGAGAATGTTAACCGCTCAAGATAAGATGTCTATATTAAAAGCTATCAGTCAACGTCCGAAAGTAAAAAAAGGTGCATAAAGCAAACGACAATATCAGGGGCAGGAGAGCCTCGTTTTTTTTTGTTCTTTTTAGGAAAATAAGAGTTGTTCCGGCTGTTTATTTCGTGTATATTTTGATTAACGATTGATTAATCATTAATAATTTACAAACTATTATCGGGGTGAAAAGCGAGAGTGGTTAAATTTGTTTCCCACAAAGAGGCGTTAGAGGAGTATGATAGTAAGAAGTATCGTACTCCAGATGGTTATACGAGTGATATTGTCATTTTTACAATTAAACAAGATGAAAAAGCGGAATTTTCCGGCTCTCTTCATCTTCTTCTTATTAAAAGATCAATGAAAAACAGCGAAGGCCAGCCAAATGCAGAAGGCGGTAAGTGGGCATTGCCCGGTGGGTTTGTAGCACCGCATGAAACGGCAGATGAAGCAGCTAGGAGAGAGTTGGAAGAAGAAACAGGTTTAAGCGGCATTTATTTAAAGCACTACGCTGTATACGATAAAGAAGGCCGGGACCCGAGAGGATGGATGATCTCGAATGCCTATTATGCTGCGGTACCTGAATATCTATTAGAAAAAAGAAAAGCCGGTGATGATGCGATAGATGTGCAATTATTCAACGTCACAGAAGCCCTTGAATTGCCGCTAGCTTTTGATCATAAAATAATAATTAAAGATGCGTTGAGAAAAATTCAGCTTGAGATGTTACAAACAACACTTGCGAAGGAATTTTTGCCAAAGGAATTTACATTATCCGAGCTTAGGCATATCATTCTATGTGTATCAGGAGATTTAGTCGAAGAGGTTGTGAAGTCTGAACCATTTTTTTGGCGTAAAGCACCAAAGTTTCCTTTCCTTGAAAAAGCGCTTAACGAAGATGGTAGTCCAAAAACAACACAAAGAAATTCAAAGTTCAAAACAACGCTTTATCGGTTTAATGATTACAATCCAATTAAGAGCATTTATAAGTGAAAAACATCACATGAGGAGGAATGGGGAAACATGGTCAAAAAAGCGTTAATTAATGTTGATTACACAATCGATTTTGTGAATGGGGCACTGCCTGTTGGCGAGCCGGCAATCGAAATTGAAGAGGCTATCACTTCGTTAACGGAGGAGTTTCTGGAAAACGGAGATTACGTTATACTAGCTATTGATGTACATATGAAAGAGGATCCTTATCATCCGGAAGCAAAATTATTTCCGCCTCATAATATTGCTGAAACGGAAGGAAGGCGGCTGTATGGGCGGCTTGAAACGGTCTATCAGCAAAACAAGGAAAATGAGCAGCTTTACTATATGGATAAAACTCGTTATTCCGCTTTTGCGGGAACGAATCTGGACATTAAACTTCGGGAACGAGGAATTACTGAAATTCACTTAGTTGGTGTTTGCACAGATATTTGTGTATTGCATACGGCTGTTGATGCATATAACAAGGGGTATTCAATTGTCATTCACCAAAATGCGGTTGCAAGCTTTAATCAGGCGGGTCATGAATGGGCCTTGCATCATTTTCAAGATTGCTTAGCTGCAAAAGTGATTTAATTGTGGAGGGAACAAACAGACATGAACAAGCGTTTTGAAGATGATGGAATGGCCTTGCATACAGATCTCTATCAAATTAATATGGCTGAAACCTACTGGTATGATGGCATCCATAACAAAAAAGCCGTCTTTGAACTTTACTTTAGAAAAATTCCGTTTGGCAATGGGTATGCGATCTTCGCAGGCTTAGAAAGAATTATTGATTATCTAAAAAACTTTCGATTCACAGAAAGTGATATTGATTATTTGCGTCATGAGCTAGGATATAAAGAAGACTTTCTTGCTTATTTAAAAGGAATGACGTTCACCGGCACGTTGAAAGCGATGCGTGAAGGAGAGACGGTTTTTGGCAATGAACCGATCTTAAGATTAGAGGCTCCGCTCGCAGAGGCTCAAATTGTCGAAACGGCTTTGTTGAACATTGTTAACTATCAGACCCTTATTGCGACAAAAGCTTCTCGGATTAAACAAGTTGTCGGCGAAGAGCCAGCAATGGAATTTGGCAGTCGGCGCGCTCATGAGCTAGACGCTGCGATTTGGGGAACGAGAGCAGCTTACATTGGGGGATTTGATGGTACAAGCAATGTACGAGCCGGTAAATTATTCGGTATTCCCGTTTCCGGCACGCATGCTCATTCACTTGTCCAAACGTACAAAGATGAATATACAGCTTTCCATAAATATGCTGAACGACATAAAGACTGTGTGTTTTTAGTCGATACCTATGATACGCTCAAGTCAGGGGTGCCGACAGCTATTAAGGTAGCAAAAGAATTAGGCGATCGTATCAATTTTATTGGTATTCGACTTGATAGCGGCGACTTAGCTTATTTATCAAAAAAAGCAAGAAAGATGCTGGATGAGGCCGGATTCCACAATACAAAAATTATCGCGTCAAATGATTTAGATGAATATACGATCATGAATCTAAAAGCACAAGGCGCTAAAATTGATAGCTGGGGCATTGGCACAAAATTAATCACTGCGTTTGACCAGGCTGCTTTAGGAGCTGTCTATAAGCTAGTTTCCATCGAAAATGAAGAAGGCGTCATGGAAGATACCATTAAAATTTCAGGAAACCCAGAAAAGGTAACAACTCCCGGATTGAAACGTCTATATCGCATTATTAACAAACAAAACGGCAAGTCAGAAGGCGATTATTTAGCAATGGAATATGAAAACCCGGCAGAGGAAGAACGGCTGAAAATGTTTCATCCTGTGCATACGTTCATTAGTAAATTTGTGACTAATTTTGAAGCGCGCGAGCTGCACGAGCCTATTTTCCAGGAAGGCAAGCTCGTTTACGCACAGCCGGATGTTCAGGAAATACGGGCATTTGCTAAAGAAAACCTTCAACTTCTATGGAAAGAACATAAACGTTCTCTCAACCCAGAAGAATATCCCGTGGATTTAAGTCAGGCTTGCTGGGACAATAAAATGAGAAACATCGCAGAAGTTCAGGAAAAAGTAAAAACGACCAGTCAGTAAGCAGCACAGTTAATGTGCTGCTTTTTTATTTAAATGATTCTTAAGACTTAGAGTCGCCATTCTCTCTTTTCTTATCAAGTGGAAATCGCTGTCAAAAATCTTGATTTATTATAAAATAATAGAGACTGACGTTTACAAAAGTATACGACTGAATGAAAGGAGTGGAAAAAGTGAAGGAAAAGTTTACAAACATGGAGACAGCGGTTATCCATTCAGGCTATGATGCAAAAGAGCATCTAGGCAGCTTAGCTACCCCTATTTTTCAAACTTCTACTTTTACCTTCGAAAGCGCTGAGCAAGGGGAGAGGCGTTTTGCGGGAGAAGAGGATGGTTATATTTATTCGAGGCTTGGCAATCCCACGGTAAAGGCTTTGGAAGAAAGGATTGCTGAACTAGAAGGAGCAGAAGCTGGGCTTGCATTTGGTTCAGGTATGGCTGCTGTATCAGCTATACTAATGGCTTTAACAAAGAGCGGTGATCATATCTTATGTTCACAAGGTGTGTATGGATGTACGTTCGGTCTTCTGCAGTTAATGGAGGAAAAATATCAGATCACGCATGATTTTTGCAGCATGGAAACAGAAGAGCAGTTAGAGGCATTGATTCGTTCAGAGACTGCCTGTATTTATGTGGAAACGCCCATTAATCCAACGATGAAATTAATTGATTTAGAGCTAGTTGCCAAAGTAGCTAAAAAACATGGCATTCCAGTTGTTGTCGATAATACCTTTTCATCTCCTTATTTGCAGCAGCCTTTAAAGGCCGGATGCGATATTGTACTCCATAGTGCAACCAAATATATCGGCGGGCATGGAGATGTCATTGCTGGACTTGCAGCTGGAAAAAAAGAATTGATTCATACGATTGCCATGACGACATTAAAGGATGTCGGAGGTGTAATGTCTCCTTTTGATGCGTGGTTATTGCTGCGAGGAATGAAAACGCTTGCAGTTCGCATGGATCGTCATTGCGAGAATGCAGAATACATTGTGGAGCAATTAAAAGAACATCCGGCTGTGCATCAAGTGTTTTATCCTGGCGACGCAGCAGGCGGGGACTATGAAATCATGCAGAAGCAAATGAAAAAAGGCGGAGGGCTCATTTCCTTTGAAATTAATGGCAGCAAGCAACATGCCCAGCAGCTTCTTAATTATCTATCGCTTATTAAAATTGCTGTCAGTCTTGGTGACGCGGAAACACTCATCCAGCATCCGGCCACGATGACACATTCGGGCGTTCCTGAACAGAAAAGAGAGCAAATGGGGATTTCAGACCAGCTGATCCGCTTGTCTGTCGGGCTTGAGGCGAAACAAGACATTTGGGCAGACTTACAGCAAGCGCTTGATCAACTAATGGAAGTGAAAATGCCGATTCGATCTAAGCAAGCATAAGTCAGGAGGGCGTTTCCCTTTCATAACAAGCATGATAAAGCCTCACTCTTCTCCCAGAGTGAGGCTTTATCATTTACACGGCTTCGTATTCAGTTTTATGACATTCCGGACAAGGAGGAAGACGATCTTTATCCTCATCAAGAGTAAGAACTTGTCCGCATTCTTCACATTTATAGTCGCCTTTTCCTGGTGTTTCTCCTGTATGTGGCATAAAAAGCACCTCCTAAATAATCGTTGCTTTGTTTATACCCGAATCGCTTAAAAAGAAACAAGGACCCTCACCTTCAAACTATTTCCTTTTGTTTAACTCAGCGTATGAGAGGTGATTACTTTATTTCTCCCCGTTTGTTTAGCTTTGTAAAGACATTGGTCAGCTAGATGAAGGAGTTGATCTGAAATAATGGCATCGTCAGGAAAGGAGGCTGCCCCAGCGGAAATGGTAATAGCTTTACCGAGAGGACTCGTTGTTTCCTCTAAACGCTTTCTTAATTTCTCAGCTATGTGTTGGGCTAATGGAAGTTCAGCCTGCGGGAGAACAATTAAAAATTCTTCTCCGCCGTAACGGCAGCAAATATCTTCTTCTCGAGTTGTTTCTTCCATCAAATTGGCAAGAAAAATAAGGACTTCATCTCCGGCTGCATGGCCATGCGTGTCATTCACTTTTTTGAAATGATCGATATCAAAGAGAATGATAGAGAATGGCAACTCATTTGCAACAAGCTGTGCAAGACAGTCGTTCATAGATCGGCGGTTATGCAGCCCGGTCAGCGGATCGGTGGAGGATTGCTGCTGAAAGTCGCTTACTCGCTCATGAAGAATATGAAAGCTCGTCATTAGGGACTTTTTGAGCTGAATAGCTTCATAATACCAAGCGTGGATGTTTTGAATATCTTGCTGCCGATTGTTCTCTGAACTATTCTCAGCTAAATGAGCAAGCTGCTGTAAAGGCTGGGTAATTTTTGTTAAGATCAGCCAGATGATGACAAATGAAATAAGAATGAGAGGCAAAGAAGTCCAAAGCATTCGTTCGATCATCGCATTCGAAGGAGCAAGGGCGTTAAAAGTAGGACGCTGTGAAACGACTCCCCAATGAGCGACAGGGATTGTAGCATATCCCGCCAGCATATCCTTTCCTTTTGTATTGATGACTCGTTGAGCGCCACTTTGTCCTTTCATCAATTTTTGAACGACGGGATTTTCAGAAACAACGTCGTTAATCCGGTTGGAGGACTGATGATAAATGATCCGGCCATCTTCGTCTACAACATAAACATAGGAGCCGTCATGGTAAAAGTGTTCCCCTAGCAGCTGATTTAAGATGCTTCTTTCTCTTAAATAAATCGTTCCAGCTACAAAGCCAAGGTACTCATCTTGCTCACTAACAATGGGATAGGAAATCATAATGATGAGTCGTCCAGTAATAGAGATAAACGGTTTAGAAATAAGCGGTTTCTTCTCCTGCAATGCTTGAATCGAGCCGGAAGATGAAAATATTTTATCTTTTAAATTAAGATGTTCAGGTGAAACAGCCAGAATTTTACCAGTATGATCGACTACAGCGACGGAATTAAATATATTTGAGTGGTTTTTTAAACGATTCACTTCGTTTAGGAGCATTTCTTCATTTGTATTCATTGCAGGAGCGACAGTTTGAGCGCTAGTACGCAGAGTCTGCAAAGTAGAATTTAAATAGTCTTCGGTCGTGCTTGCCAACTTTTCAGCATACGATCGGTTCGTTTCGAGTGTGTTCTCCATCAGGGTTTCTCTTTCCATTTGATAGCCGGCATACAGGCTGATAGAAAGAGTAAACAGTACAGCGATAAGGGCAACGAATAGGATTAACCTTTTTAAAGATAATGTCATTAAAAAAATTCCTTCTTTCAGGTTGTTGATGAAAAAATCAGTGTCGTCATTGTTAGCCTGCCTGAAGTATTTATGCTCCTCTTTTCCAATCAATCTATTTCTTATTCACAGTTTTGAAGTTGGACGTTACATCAATAGTTCGTTCAACACGAATAAAAAGATTTACTCTAACTGTCATTTTTAGTAAGAGATTAGTAGAAGAATTCCAAAATAAAATAATAATTGATTTTTTACAGTTTGCCAAGAAGAAATTAAAAGTAGATGAAAATAAAGGGTTATGCTTTTTATTGTCACGTTTGTTAGGTATGATAGGGACTGAAAAGCTGATCTAGAAGGAGTGAGGAAAATGGAAATTAGCATATGGTCAGATTTTGTTTGTCCGTTTTGTTATATTGGAAAACGCCGCTTGGAAGAAGCATTGGACAAGTTTCCGCATAAAGAGAAAGTAACGATTCGTTTTAAAAGCTTTGAGCTTGCACCAGATGCACCGAAAGAAACCTCTAAAACTATTCATGAAGTGCTTGCTGAAAAATACGGAATGAGCATTCAACAAGCAAAGGCGGCAAACGCAAATGTCGCTGAACAGGCAAAAGCTGTCGGATTAACATTTAATTTTGAACGTATGAAGCCGGCAAATACGCTGGCTGCTCATCGTCTCGCCAAATTTGCCGTGGAAAAGGGAAAGGGAGCAGAGATGGCGGAAAGATTATTCAAAGCGTACTTTACTGATTCATTGCCGATAAGTGATGTTGAGACATTAACAGAAATTGCTGAGACAGTCGGATTGAACAAGGAAGAGGTACGGTCGTTTCTAAAAGAAAATCGATTAACTGAAGAAGTGAGAGTGGATGAGGCAGAGGCGCGCCAAATCGGTGTCCAAGGAGTTCCATTCTTTGTGTTCAATAACAAATATGCTGTGTCCGGAGCCCAGCCAGTGGAAGCTTTCACAGCTGCTTTGCAAAAAGTATGGGAAGAGGAAAAGGATGATCCGACATTAAAGACATTATCAGAAGGGGCCAATAATGGAGCCGTTTGTACGGATGAAAGCTGTGATCTTTCCCCTGAAAAATAAAGTTTGCATATTGAGAGCATGACAGCATGCTCTCTTTTTATTTCAGATTACTTATGAAACGGAAAATACAGCTGAAACTTTTGTGAGTTTGACATCCAATTAATTTGCATGAATGATGATATTTTACAATATTTGATATGACCATTCTTTCCTCAACAGGAGCAGGCTGCAATCACATTGATTACGTTATGACACAGCTGCCATATGCTCTTCTGGTTGCCATTTTTACAGGAATTGGTTACATTGTTCTTGGATTGACAGACAGTGTTTTTCTCGGAATCTTAACGATTGCTGTTGAGCTGCTCGTCCTTGTTTTAAGAAAGTGAAAGCTCTAGATCACCACAGCAGATAATCGAGTCATAAACTCAGATATGGTTGAATAATTCTGTTGTTTTAAATCAAGAAATCCGGTTTTGCCTCATATACTTTTATGTAAAAGTAAACAATGAGGAGGGAAGCAACATGCGCGTCTTAGTACTAGGGTCTGGGCTAATGGGAAAAGAAGCGGCAAGGGACTTGGTACAATGTAAAGAGGTCGTGAAAGTGACACTGGCTGATTATGATCTTAAAAAAGCAAAACAGACGTGTAACGTTTTACAATCTCTAAAATTAACCGCAGCTTTTGTGGACGCCTCCAATAAAGAGCAGCTTATTCAGTTAATGAAAGAACATGATGTAGTCATCAATGCCTTATTTTATTCATTTAACGTAGCTGTAGCAAAAGCAGCTATTACAGCGGGGGTGCACTCGGTAGATCTCGGTGGCCATATTGGCCAGGCGACGGACCGAGTGCTGGAAATGATGGAAGAAGCGAAGAAAGCAAGAGTTACACTGATTCCTGACCTTGGTGTGGCGCCGGGCATGATTAATATTTTAGCGGGACATGGTGCAAGCAAACTCGATACAGTAAATTCGATTAAGCTATACGTCGGGGGGATCCCGCTTCGTCCGGAGCCGCCGCTTGAATATAACCATGTATTTTCAATGGAAGGCGTATTTGATCATTATACTGATCCTTCCTTTATTATTAGAAATGGGAAAAAACAAGAAATCCCATCTTTATCAGAAATCGAAACGATTCATTTTGAGAAATTCGGACCGCTTGAAGCCTTCCATACTGCAGGAGGAACATCGACGCTTTCGTATTCTTATCCTGATCTGGATTGCCTGGAGTATAAAACCATTCGTTATCCAGGCCATGCAGAAAAATTCAAGCTGCTTGTCGATCTTAACTTAACCCGCTCGGATTACTTTATTGAGGTGAATGGTGTCCAGGTCAGGCCGAGAGATGTGTTATTAAAAGCGCTTGATCCTATCGTTGACTTAAGAGAGAAAGAGGATGTCGTTCTGCTAAGAGTAGAAACAGAAGGGGAAAAAGCGGGAAGTAAAGCAAGCTATGCATATGAAATGATCACCTATAAAGATACGATTCATCATGTAACGGCCATGGCGAGAGCGACAGCGAACACAATTTCAGTTGTGGCACAGATGATTGCAAATGGGACGATTAAGCAAACAGGTGTTTATCCACCGGAGCAAATTGTTCCTGGTGATCTCTATATTCAAGAAATGGCCAAAAGGGGTGTTATGATTAAGGAAGCAGGACAACAAGAGTCAACCGTACAATAACAAAAGAGGCTGCTATAACGCTTGCTCATTTTTGGCTTTATAGCAGCTTTTTTATTTTAGTCCATACTTTTAATTCAAGGTAGGCTCTTTTCGCTGTTTTTCTCCTTTGACAACTTTAACATGGACGTTTACTTTCGCGAGTGATTGTTCTGTTAATGGAATGGAACCTTGCTGTTGAACTCTTTTCCATGCTTGTACATCCTTTCGATAAAGCGTTTCCGATAAACGCAGCACATCTGCGTCCGCCTTCACACCCGTTTTAAAGGTGTCCTTTACTTCTTTTGCTATTGTTTTCTCTGCTTCATGGGTAATTTCTCTCAAATTGACAGAGTGGCTTATCTCTCTTAAATTAGCTTGTGCCTTTATCTGTATTTCAAAACGAATATCCTCTTTTCTAATAATTGGTTCAATATGTACAGCGAGGTGATGAATTAATATACTCGTATTCTGATGTTTCCCTTTTTTTATCCGCAGATCTTCTCTATTTAAATCCTTGTTTATCCACTTTAAACCTGCTGCCTCCTTTGGGGATAAGCTGCGTTTAAATGAATTTGCAGTAACGATCGCTGCTCCTTGCCATTGGATCGTATTTCGTTTTCCACTGTTTGTTTTCCAGTCCTTTTCATCGACGCCGACCAATGGAATAACAGCTTCATGCGGCGGTTCATTTAAAAATATGAGGAGCTCTCTCAAATCTACTGGTTTTAATAAGGAACGCTGGTCATAAGTCGCATAAGGGTCACTTAATCTAGAAAGAGCGGTAGAAAGCTCCATTACCGGTACGGCTGTCAATAATTTGTCGAGCGGTTCTTTTGTGGCATACATCCACATGCGATAGCGAGTCTCACGGTATCTGTCAAATAAATCAACAGCATGGCTTAAGCCTTGGGCGCGCAAGGCTTCTTCCGTGAAAACAATAACGGCTAAATGCCCCCAGAAAATCCGACGCTGAGAAGAGCGGTATAAATTAAAGATCGCTTCATCCACTGTTTTGCCAGTGGCTTTTCCAACCTCTACCTTTGTTTCCTCTGTTCCTCCTCCAGACTCTTTTTTAGCGAGCATCCCTAAATTAATTAGCTGAAGATAAACGGTATAATAGCCATTCTTGTAATCAATCCCTATTCCATGTACATACACCATGCGGTCAGGCTCGTAGGAATCCCAGCAGCCTGTAAGCAAAAGAAGAGGAAAGACCATCACTATGATACATATAAAAGATTTTATTCCTCTTTTCATTTTGACCCGCCCTCTTTCGTCCCATCGATTGGGTTTAGCATACTTGCCCGTTTCGTTTCTTCCCGAGCGGGCAAACGGATCATGGCCTTGAGAATGTTCTTCCAGTTCAAACGAGTCGCTAATTCTAAATAAGGAACACCAAAGATACGAATTCTTGCGACGGAAATCCCAACAAGGAAGATAGAAGCAAAAAAACCAAAAAAACCGAATAGGGCAACGAGGATAATAACAAAGAAACGAATAAGTGAGATAGCTCCCATAAATGATTGGTTCACAAGTGTCGTCATGGCGACAAAAGAGCCAGCGATAATCACGAGCATGGAGGGACTTGTTAATCCTGCCCGAATGGCTGCATCTCCAATAATCAAGCCGCCGACAACGCTCAGTGTCTGTCCGATTGCCAGCGGCATTCGTAAGCCCGCTTCTCGAAATAATTCAAATAAGAGCATCATTAAAATGGCTTCCAAGGATGTCGGAAAGGGCACCCCTTTTCGTGACTCTACGACGGTTGCCAATAGTGTTAAAGGAAGCTGGTTTTGATGAAAGGCTGTAAGAGCTACCCAAAAACCGGGCAGGAAGGTAGCGATGGATATGCCAGCGACCCTGATAAGCCGCTCAAATGAATTGAAAGCATAAGGATATTCTTTGTCCTCTGCGCTTTTTAATAAAAAGAACAAATTGACTGGTGTAATGTAGGCGTAAGCGACTCCGTCAATTAAAATAATAAACCTTCCTTGCATTAAGGACTGAACAGCAAAGTCAGGTCTTCCGGTATAAGAGTGGCGCGGGAATATAGCATAAGGGCTTCCACTCATTAACTCTCCAAGCTGTGTACCGCTTAGTAAGGCATCAATATCGATCGTGGATAGCTGTTGCTTAATTTGCTTTAAAGTATCTTTATTAGAGATATCCTCCATATACAAAAGAGCAACTTTTGTTTTAGACCTTCGCCCAATTTCAAATGACTCACTTACGAGTGAAACAGTTCTTAGCCTTTTCCTAATTAAAGCATAATTGATGGTAATGTCTTCAATAAAATTATCTCTTGGTCCTTTAATGCTTACTTCTGTATTCGTTTCTTCCGGTTTGCGCTGTGGCCGGTCAGCGATATCCACAGAGACAACGATATTCTCAATTGGAAAAACGATAAGAAGCATTCCTGAAAAAATATCTTCTATCACTTTTTCTTTTTTCGTCACCAATTGGAGAGAAGGGACTTGCAAAGAAAGAATATTTTCCTTTGTCGCCTCATGATGAGTTTGAAAGAACTTTTCTAATCGTTTGGGGATCGTCGATTTCAGCAGGTCAACATTTACTAATCCGCTGCAATAAACGAGTGTAATCAAATGATCGTTAAATGCTAATTCCGTGAATTGGACGTCTCCATTCTTTTGAAATAAATCTTTTAAAGCATCAATAGACAAGGAAGAACGTTTAAGTAAGGATGTTCGTTTTTTTTGTTTTCCTAATTTTTCAGCTTTCTTTAATTGGATCTTTTTTATTTTCATTCGTAGACCCCCGTTTTTTTCTTCCATAAAAAATGGCAAGTATGACGGACAAAATAATAGCTGTGGAGAAAAACCAGAAGCTGGCCGGTAAAAAGAGGGCCTTCAGCCACTTTGAAAAAGTAAAATCAGTGATAGGAATAAGAACAAGACCGGCAATTCCAAGAGAAAGAAAGATAAGCATTATATTTTTCTTTCTTGCCGTTTCGATCAGCAGGAGTTCTTTTATTAAAATTAAAATGAGCGATATCCGAATAAACGCACCAGCTAGCCATTGGTAGATCGATAAAAAATCCAGATGTTCGATAAAGGAGCCTAGAGATACAAGCCCCCATTCTTCATAGGCGGGAAATCGCTGTTTCGCAGCCTCTATAGGACCGAATTCAACAATCGCTCCGATAAGCGGCCCGGTCGTAAGCACCGTTAAGATGATCATCATGGCCACATAATGGCGAACACGGAGAGAGACGGTTAGTTTGTGCTGCAGCAATAAAAAAATAAAAATCTCAGCAATTCCTGATGCTTGGAAGGTGAGGCTTTTCATAATAGGAGCATAGCCGTGCTCTAAAACTGGCAGCAACAAAAAATAATTTTTATATTGGATGTTAGCAATAGCAACAAAGAACCCGAAAATAGTAATAAAGAACAATAAAAAGATATTAAGGATACTTAATGTTCTCAAATTAGTCGCTCCCATTACCCAGCAAACAAAGATAAAAAGAATGACGAGAAAAAAAGCAGGCGTTTCCGGCAAAAACATGATATTTGCCCATGTGATCGTTTCTCGCAGAGTTACGGCTGCCATGACAATTAAGTAACCGATGAACACAAATGCCAAAACAATCGTCGCTTTGTCGCCAATTGTGACTCTTAACCAGTGAAGTAATGGCTGCCTGTTCGTTTGTTTCTGTACGTATAAAAAGAGCGGAATCCATAAAAAAGCCAGAATCATCGTAATCAGAACAGCTATCCAGGCATCTCGTCCTGCTGTTTGAATTAAAGGGGAAATCGCAAATACATGATTCTTTAAACCGATCGCCGTCATGGCCAGCAAAATAAGTTGAAAAGGAGTAATGGAATCGGCTTTTTGCATAGAACCACCTTTAGCGTCATTTAGTAGTGAAGCTTTTAGCTAGTTTTTCTTGCCTTCTGCTTTTTATACTAAAAAAGCGCTGCACGATGTTTTTTATGAAAACATCGTGCAGCGCTTTATCCATTACTGGCCATCCATTTTGGTATCTTCTTTATCGATGCCTGGGTCTTCTTCTTTATTTTCTTCTGAAGGATTGCCATCATTTTCAGCATTTTTTTCTGTGGAGCCACCTTGATTATCTTCATCTTCCTCTACTTTATCTGTCGGTTCCTCCATAACGGGTTTTTCCTCTTTCTCTGATTCATTACTAGCACATGCTCCAAGAATCATCGCAGCGAAAAAGGGACCGACTGCAAGTTTAGCCCATTTTGATTGCATAGTCTCTCTCCTTTCCAACTAAGCTCATTACGCTTCCTTTTCCCTGATTGCAAAAAATTAAGCTTCTAGCCTTTATGTTTATTAAATGACTTTTTACGAAATAGTCAGAAAAAAACTTGTTAATAATTAAAAATTATGATAGTTTATATTCTATTATGAAGTTGAAACTTCGTTTTATTAAAATATGTTGTCTTTACTTCATATCAAGGAGAAGCAAACATGGAAATATTAGATAAAGTGAAAGAAAAATATGCTTCATTATCAAAAGGGCAGCAAAAGGTAGGAAAATATGTTCTCGACTTTCCTGAAAAAGTCGCTCTGCTATCGGCAGGAGAAGTAGGAAGACAAATTTCAGTCAGCGAAACGACTGTGATTCGTTTTTGCTATTCACTCGAATTAAACGGCTATGCTCACTTGCAGTCCATTATCCGTGAATATTTAATTCAACATAAAAGCAGTTTGAACCGTTACTACTCTTCTAAAATGGAAATGGCACAGAAACCCCATTTTTTTGCTCAAGTAATGGAGAAAGATGCAGAGAATATTCGGCGGGTCATTGACACGATCGATGAGGGGGATCTTCAGCAGACTGTAGACAAAATGATGAAAGCAAGCAATGTTTTTTTAGCAGGGATGAGAACTTCGTTTGCTCCCGCTCAATGGCTGGCTTTTGCACTAGGGCTTGTGCGTCACGAAGTAAGATTAGTACAGCCAGGAATAGATGACCTAGTAGCTATTTTGCAAAATATAAATGAAAGCTCCGTATTTATTGCCATTACATTCCACCGATATGTAAAAGAAACCGTACAGCTTGCCAAAATGGCAAAGGAACGAGGTGCCTTTGTTATTAGTTTAACCGATTCACCTTTAGCCCCCATTACGGAATATAGTGATATTACTTTTGCGATTGGCAGTCAAGAGAAATCTACACTGGATGTTTTTCCGCCGCTTTTTTCCTTGCTTAATGCGATGATGGCTAGCTTGTATATTCAATATCCGGAGAAAGTGAACGAGCGGCAGCAGCAATATGAGCAGGTGAATGCGGATCATTTATTTTATTTTTAATGATCGGACACATATGAAAAAGACAGAATCTTCATTGTTTTACATCTTGGCAGAAAGGAAGTCTTTCCATGAAAAAGCAGCTTGAACAATTGAAACCAACTATCCAGCAACTCTATCAATATCTACACGCACATCCTGAAGTTAGTTGGCAGGAAGTCAATACGACCGCCTTTTTAGCGGATTATTTAGCAGAAGAAGGTTTTGCGGTTAAGACCTTTAACGATTGTACAGGACTCATTGTAGAAGTGGGCGAGGGAAAGCCAGCGGTTGGACTACGGTGTGATATTGACGCTCTTTGGCAAGAAGTAAACGGTGAGTTTCAAGCCAATCATTCTTGTGGGCATGACGCTCATATGGCGATGTCTGTTGGGACTTTGCTGCTGTTAAAAAGTTTAGGCTATCAGCTTCCGGGCCGGTTAATGGTTATTTTTCAGCCAGCTGAGGAAAAAGGAACGGGCGCATTGAAAATGATCGAAAAAGGCCTTATTGACGACTTGGATTTCTTGTATGGTGTTCATTTACGGCCCATTCAGGAACTCTCCTTCGGTCAAGCATCAGCAGGAATCCAGCATGGAGCAGCCAAGTTTATCGCTGGAGAAATTATCGGAGAAGAAGCTCATGGAGCAAGGCCGCATCTTGGTAAAAATGCGATTGAAATTGGGTCGTCTCTTATCCAAGCTTTGCAGCAAATCCACATGGACCCATCAATTCCTTATTCAGTGAAAATGACGAAGTTTCAAAGCGGGGGGGAGTCCAGCAATATTATTCCGGCAAAAGCAACGTTTTCAATTGACGTTCGGGCGCAAACAAATGAAGTCATGTCGTCATTAACGGAGAAAGTTGTGCAGGCTTGCAAAGGAGTTGAAATGATCCACGGAGCAACGATCCACCTCGAAACAAAAGCTGAAACAGCCGCCGCCATTATTTCAGATGAAGCCTCTGCGATCATGAAAGCGGCAATCGGTAAAGTATTGGGAGAAGAACATGCTGTTTCACCTATAGTCACGACTGGTGGAGAGGATTTTCACTTTTACACAGTAAAAAGACCGGAAGTGAGAGCGGCGATGCTCGGGCTTGGCTGTGATTTAAAGCCAGGCTTGCACCACCCTGACATGACGTTTCAATTAGAGGCGCTTTATTCAGGAATTGAAATTTTAACAGAAACCATTATCCAAACATTTGAACAGAGGAAAGGGTGAGTCAGCGTGCTCAATTATCAAATTCGGCTATTTAACGACCGTACAGACTTTGAAAAAATGCAGCAGCTGGAAAAGGATACGTGGGGCATGGAGCCACTCCCTATTCACCAAACACTGACTGCGCATAAAAATGGCGGGTTATTGCTGGGAGCTTTCCAGGAAAACCGCTTAATTGGATTTAGCTATGGATTTGCCGGCTTTGCGAATGGGTCTGCGTATTTATGCTCTCATATGCTCGGCATTCATCCTGACTATCAAAAGCAAGGAATTGGTGAAGCGCTGAAACAGGCTCAAAAGCAAGAAGCGGCCTGCCTTGGCTATAAGCAGGTCACATGGACATTTGATCCGCTTGAAAGTGTCAATGCTTATTTGAATTTAACAAAATTAAAAGCTGTTTGTTCCACATATGAAGTAAATTGTTACGGTAAAATGGAGGATGGATTAAATGCCGGCCTTCCAACGGACCGTTTAAAAGTAGACTGGTGGATACAAAGTGACTATGTGAACCATTCTTTCGCCTTTTCAGAAGAGAAGGCAAAAGTGTTCGCAGACTATGAAAAGACAAGAGAAGGGTTTCCGAAGATATCTCTTCATCATCCAGAGTATTTAGAGGGGGAAGAAGCGCTAATTGTTCCGATTCCTAAAAAATTTCAGGAGATTAAAAAGCATTCCTTCGATTTAGCTTTAGACTGGCGGATGAATATACGCACGATCTTTTTACAGCTATTTACGAATGGTTATACGGCTGTTAAGCTGATTCAACGTCCCGATGAACCAGTGAATCATTATTTGTTTGTTAAAAGCTCTCAATTAGCGATATAGGAAAGGAAGAGAAAGAATGAAATTGAAAGAAATTATTTTACGGCACTTGCAGATGGAAATGAAGTTTCCATTCACTACTAGCTTCGGAACGATCCAAAATAAAGAGTTCATTTTAGTAGAGGTAAAGGATGAAGAAGGAGGATCCGGCTGGGGAGAGTCGGTTGCTTTTACCTCTCCCACTTATAATGAAGAAACATTAAAAACAAACTGGCATATGATAGAGGATTTCTTAATTCCTTTATTGAAAGGCAAAGAGATCACTCACCCGGATGACGTTTCGGCTATATTTGAACCGATTCGCAAAAACAATATGGCAAAATCAGCGATTGAAGGAGCGGTTTGGGATTTATATGCGAAACGGGAGGGAGTTCCACTCTATCAGGCGTTGGGTGGGGAAAATACAACCATTGATGTCGGGATCAGCATTGGGATTCAAGACACAGTGGAAGATCTTTTAGCCATTATCAAAAAGCATGTCGAAGAAGGATATAAACGAATCAAAGTGAAAATCAAGCCGGGCTGGGATGTCGAGGTTATGAGAGAAATTCGTCGTTCTTTCCCAGACATCCAGCTGATGGCGGATGCCAATTCAGCTTATCGTTTAGAAGATCTTCCACAATTAAAGAAGCTGGATGAATTCAACTTAACGATGATTGAACAGCCGCTTGCCTCTGATGATATTGTTGACCATGCTGTTATCCAAAAAGAATTAAAAACACCTGTTTGTTTAGATGAAAGTATCCATTCTTATGAAGACGCGCGAAAAGCTTTGCAGCTCGGCAGCTGTAAAATCATTAACATTAAAATTGGCCGCGTCGGCGGATTAACGGAATCTAAGCGAATTCACGATCTATGTAAGGAACACAATATTCCTGTTTGGTGCGGCGGAATGATTGAGGCAGGTGTCGGACGAGCCCATAATGTTGCTTTAACAACGTTAAGTAACTTTACGCTTCCGGGTGACACGGCTGCGTCCTCGCGTTATTGGGAGCAAGATATCATTACACCAGAGGTAACGGTGCAGGATGGAGTGATCCAAGTTCCAGATAAACCGGGAATCGGCTACGATATCGATCTCGAAGCTGTTGAGAAATTTACTTTAAAAGAAAAAGTGTATTCATTGTAAATTCAGTGGATATTAGCCGGAGAGAAAATCTGGAAGGGAGAGATTTTCTCTCCTATACATCATGAGTTCAGAATATTCAAACGAAAGAGGAAGAAACAATGAGAAAAGCTTTTCAAATTGCAGGTGCTTATATTGGCGTGATCGTAGGGGCAGGATTTGCTTCTGGGCAGGAAATTCTTCAGTTTTTTACGAGTTTTGGCTGGCTTAGTATTGTAGGAACATGCCTAGCCACTGTTTTATTTGCTTTTTTAGGGATGCAGCTGCTGCAAATTGGCTCCCGCATTCAGACAGATTCCCACAAAAATGTTATTTATCTGATCTGTGGAAAATGGGTCGGGGTTTTTGTAGATGGACTGATTACTTTTTTCTTGTTTGGAGTAGCAGCCGTTATGATTGCAGGCAGCGGGTCCATTTTTGAGCAGCAATTTGGCATAGCGCCTTTATATGGCAGCATGGTAATGACTGTCCTTACGGCTGTCACTTTATGTTTCAATTTTCAAAAGGTGATTTCAGCGATTAGTTTCATGACACCGTTCTTATTTATCATGATTTTTATCGTCTTTATGTATTCGGTCATTCATTATGAAGGAAATCTATCTGATATTTTACAACTAAGAAAAACAGAAAACACGGCAGCCTCCCATTGGCTGATAGGAGCTATATTATATGTTTCTTACAATATTGCGGCCGGCGGAGCTATTTTGGCTTTGATGGGCGGGGCAGAGAAAAGTGAAAAAACAGCTGGACTTGGAGGGATTTTAGGAGGAATCGGTCTCGGCTTATTAATTTTATTTATTAATCTTACGATGCTTTTAGATTTCGAGGCTAGCCAGCAAGCCGCGATGCCTATTGTGCACATTGCCAATGAAATTTCGCCGATTACCGGATACTTCATGTCGTTTGTTTTGTTGGCGATGATTTACAATACATCTGTTGGCATGATTTATGCTTTTGCGGCTAGAATCGTTCCAGCAAGGGGCAAATCTTTTACCCTAACCGTTATCGCCTCTACATTGGTCGCTTTTCTCGCGAGCTTCGTAGGGTTTGTCAAATTAGTCGGTACTCTCTATCCAATTGTAGGCTATCTCGGTTTAATTTTAATTATTGGCGTGATTGTGGCGTGGTTTAAGTTTAAGAAGCCGCTCCAAAGCAGAGTAGAAATATCTAGTTGATAGGAGAGCTGTTCAGCAGTTAAGGAGACTTTAGCTGTTGGACAGCCTTTTTGTGTAAGCAAACTAGCGAAAACGTTTTATTCTCATCTAATCCTTGTCTTCTTCATTCTTTCTTTTACGTGATAAGACGAGCGTTTGGAATAAGAACGTAAACCCAAAGCATGCATATGTTGAAATGAGCAGCTGGAAGGGGGAGCGGGAATGGAGAAATATTTCAGCTATTTGAAAGAAGCAAAAAAATGGTGTGACGCGTTGTGCGCGCTGCAGCATGAAAACCTGGATCTTAACCAAGTAGAAAAGTGGAAAGAACGAGTCGAAAAGATCAATGACCGCCTATTAAAGGTGGAAGATGAAGAGGAAGCTCACTCGATTCAGGAAGAGATTCAAGCATTGGATCAGGAGTGGCGGCAGCTTCACGAGCGCTTGTTTGCTGAAAAAGACATAGAAGAGAAAGAGGATGAACAGGAAAGAGCGGAGCAGGTTCCAATCGGAGGGCACAAACTTCCGCCACTTCCTTATGCGTATAATGCATTGGAACCTTACATTGACGAAGCCACTATGAGGCTTCATCATGATCGGCATCATAAAGGGTATGTAGATGGATTGAACAGGGCAGAGCTGGAACTGCAAAAAGCAAGAAATAACAATGACTTTCGGCTCGTAAAGCATTGGGAAAGAGAGCTTGCCTTTAACGGTGCCGGCCATTATTTGCATTCTATCTTTTGGAAAGTTATGTGTCCGCACGGAGGGGGAAAACCATCAGGAGAATTAAACCGTGAGATTGCACGTTCGTTTGGCAGCTTCGACCAGTTTAAAAACCATTTTTCAAAGGCGGCTGAGAACGTGGAGGGCGGAGGGTGGACGATTCTTGTATGGGCACCTCAAGCCCAGCGGCTGGAAATATTACAAGCGGAAAAGCATCAAAATTTAAGCCAGTGGGATGTTGTACCGCTGCTTGTACTTGATGTATGGGAACATGCTTATTATTTAAAATATCAAAATAAGCGGGCAGATTATATTAATAATTGGTGGAATATTGTTTGTTGGGATGAGGTGAATAGACGTTTCCAAGAAGCAAAAGGAGAAAGATGTCGTCTGGCGGGGAACAAATGAGTAAAAAGCTGCATAGAAAGGTGCTTCCCATTTAACCGGATTCCCTCTATAATGGAAAGTAAATTTAATAAAAAGCTACTAGAGGTGCCTGTTACAGGCTGAGAGAAAAGCACAGGGCTTTTCAACTCTTTGAACCTGATCTGGTTGATACCAGCGTAGGAAAGTAGAGCGTTTATTGACTATTTTACTTACATTAGCCGTATCCAGATGAGGATTCGGCTTTTTTGCATTGGAGGAAGAGGAAATGAATCAAGTACAGAAGCTGGCGTATATGGCTTTATTTACAGCCGTTGCAACATTTGGTTCGTCGCTTATTTGGTTTCCTGCCGGGGCAGCAAAAGCATATCCTGTCCAGCATGACGTAAACGTCATGGCTGGGGTTCTGCTTGGCCCGGGTCCAGCTGTTATCATTGCGTTTGTGACCGGACTTCTTAGGAATTTGATGGGGACGGGGTCGTTATTAGCGTTTCCAGGAGGAATGATTGGAGCTTTTCTTGCTGGTTATATGTATCAAAAAACGAGCCGGTCATGGAGCGCTTCTATTGGAGAAGCCGCAGGTTCGGGCATCGTGGCTCCTTTATTTGCTGTACCTTATGCGAAAATTTTAATGGGGACGACTGCGGGTGCTTTCTTCTTTTTGCCTGCTTTTCTCATTAGCAGCTTGTCTGGATCTCTCATCGGTCTCCTGCTCGTAAGACGGCTTATTAAATTAAAAACGTGGAAATACCGTCTAAATCATTAACGCCAGCGAAGTGAAATCGCGAGTTTGCAGCATTCTGCATTTGCTGTAGTGGTTCTCAGTTCAATCCGAAAAACATCAGGGGTAAAGGAAATAATCGCTTTTCTAGGTATTCCCGTTGATCGGACAAGCCGTTCTACCTCTCGGTGGTTTGCCGCTTGGGCGGCCGTCATTAATCGAAAGGCAAAGTCGCTGTTATCTGTTAGTTTATTGAGCAGCAAATTACTCTCATGGACGAGCTGTTTAATGGATTGAGCAGATTGTTTAAATAAAGTAACGTCTACTTTAGGATAAGGCCTGTAGGATGGCGGCTGGGTTAAAGCCTGTGGCTGAACGAACGGGTAGCCCATAAGAGGAATAGCATAAAGCCGTTTAAATGGGTCAGGATGATACAAGACAGCGTTCCTCCTTCCAAATAGAAGCTTTTTATCAATATACGGTTTTTTTTTAAATAAATACCGGATTGTATTTGTTTAAAAATTCTGAATTGTATTGCTGAATTCTGCTAAGTATGTTACAACTAGAATGAAAGACTAATTGAATAATGTGTCCTTGGGGGTGCTTGCAAAAGCTGAGAGAGGTAGATTGCCTTAACCCTTATCACCTGAACTGGATAATGCCAGCGTAGGGAAGAGGTCGTATAAATGATGCCAAGCTGCAATCTTTTTTATTGTTGCAGCTAAATGAAAGCTTATACAGCCGCTTCTCTTTGGAGAAGCGGCTTTTTTGCATGTATCTTCTAAGGGAGGGAGAAGATGATGGTCAAAGAACTGAATACGATTTTGCAAGAAGTAGAGCATCGGCAGGAGGAGCTCATTTATTTAGTAAAAACGCTTATTGCTTTTCAAACACCTGCTCCACCTGCACGGAATACAAAAGAGGCGCAGTCATTTGTAGCAGATTTTTTAAAGGAGCTAGGTTTTTCTATTGATATGTGGGACGTATATCCAAATGATCCGAATGTGGTCGGAAAATGGAGGGGAACGGATTCTGAGACATTCCAAAGCTTAATCATTAACGGGCACATCGATGTGGCAGAAGTGCAGGAGGATGAGGAGTGGGAGATCGATCCGTTTCAGGCTGTTATAAAGAACGATTCTATTATTGGCCGTGGAGCAGCTGATATGAAGGGGGGACTGGCTGGCGCTTTGTTTGCGCTGCAGCTTCTCCGCGAAGCAGGCATTTCACTTCCAGGAGATGTGATTTTTCAATCGGTGATTGGTGAAGAAGTAGGGGAAGCGGGAACGCTTGAATGCTGCAGACAGGGATATAAAGCAGATTTTGCGATAGTAGTAGATACGAGCGATTTACATATACAAGGGCAAGGCGGGGTGATTACCGGATGGATCACGCTCAAGAGCAGCCAGACATACCACGATGCTACGCGAAGAAACATGATTCATGCAGGCGGAAAGTTGTTTGGGGCTAGTGCTATTGAGAAGATGATGAAAGTGATAGAAGGGCTGCAGGAATTAGAGCGCTACTGGGCCGTTACAAAAAGCTATCCTGGAGTTTTACCGGGGACGAATACGATTAACCCGGCTGTGATTGAAGGCGGCAGACATGCGGCTTTTATTGCAGATGAATGCCGGCTTTGGATTACGGTACATTATTATCCGAATGAAACATATGAACAGGCAGCGAAAGAGGTAGAAGAGCATATTCGCCGCATTGCGTCCGGAGACATATGGCTAAGGAACAACCCGCCACTGTTTAACTGGGGAGGCTCATCGATGATTGAGGAAAGGGGAGAAATTTTTCCTTCCTTCGAGGTGGAAGAAAACCATGCAGCTGTGCAGACCCTTATTCATTCTCACACAACTATTTTACACCAGCCGCCCGTTGTCGACGTATCGCCAACCGTGACAGACGGAGGCTGGCTTGCTGATGCTGGCATTCCGACTGTTATTTACGGTCCTGGAGATTTAAACAATGCCCATTCTGTCAATGAGCAGTTGTCCATCGAACAACTCGTAAGTTACACAAAAGTGCTTTTATCCTTTATTTATCGCTGGTGTCATACACCAAAGTCAGAATATGCAAGCAATGAAGGGCAAGCAGTGAAAGATGTTCTAGAAATCCCGACAACTGCCAGCCCATTGAAATAGGCGTCTACTATCTGTTGAGGAGTGATATATCGATGAAAACGAGTGGAACAAAAGTGAAATTCAGCGAAAGGTTACATGAAAAATTACAGCCGATCTGGCGGAAGAATCATAACCATCCTTTTGTTAGAGGAATTGGGGATGGCACGCTAGATCAACAGAAATTTCGTTTTTACATGATTCAAGATTATTTGTATTTAATCGATTATTCTAAAGTATTTGCTCTTGGGGCTGTAAAAGCAAATGATGTAGAGACGATGGGGAAATTTGCTTCGCTGCTGAATGAAACGCTTAATTTTGAAATGGCCCTTCACCGCCAGTATGCAGCGCGTTTCGGCATTTCAGAGGAAGAGCTGGAACAAGCAAAACCTTCCCCAATTACACTGGCTTATACGCATTACATGCTTCACGCCAGCCAGAACGGCACGCTCGCGGAGCTGATTGCCGCCCTTCTCCCATGTGCGTGGAGCTATTGGGAGATCGGCAAAGAATTAAATGAGATTCCAGGAGCCAGTGAACACGAACTGTATGGAGACTGGATTAAAATGTACTCTTCTAAAGAGTTTGGTGAGCTTGCCGCTTGGTGTATCGACCTTTTAGATGAGCACACAGCCGGAAAAAATGAAAGAGAGCTTGCAAGATTAGAAGAGATTTTTTTAAATACAACCCGCTACGAGTACATGTTCTGGGAGATGGCATATAATGAGCAAATGTGGCCAGGAGAAGCGTAAAAAAGTTCTAGAGTTTCAAAATATGACGTTTTCTTATAAAGATAAACAACAAACAGAATCTATCCCTATTCTGCAAAGGGTAAATACGGCTATTTATGATCGAGAGTTTATTACGATTATCGGGGCAAGCGGATCCGGCAAAAGCACGCTTTTTCGGTTAATTACAGGATTGGAAAATCCGGATGAGGGTCATATTTTATTGAATGGAGAAGCAGAGGAACATCGGCTCGGAAAGGTAGGCTACATGCCTCAGCAAGATTTACTGATGCCTTGGCGAACTATTCAAGAGAATGCTGCTCTTCCTCTCGAACTAAAAAGGGTCCCAAAAGAAGAAGCCTATAAACGGGTTCTCCCTCTCCTCAAAGAGTTTGGGCTTGAGGGAATGGAGAACCGTTTTCCCCATGAGTTATCAGGCGGAATGAGGCAGCGGGTTTCTTTCTTACGTGCCACGTTAAGCGGATCAAATATCCTGCTGCTCGATGAACCTTTTAGTGCCCTTGATGCGATTACAAGGCTTTCCATGCAGGAATGGCTAATGGAGCAGTGGGAAAAACAAAAAACGACTGTGGTGTTCATTACCCATGATGTGAACGAGGCGCTTTTTTTGTCTGACCGTATTTTTGTTTTCGGGGAAAAGCCTATCCATACTCTGCAAGAAGTGGATGTGCCGCTCGAAAGGCCAAGGAGCTTAAAAGACTTGAATCAACCTTCTCTTATTGAATTAAAGGATCAGTTACTTGAACAGTTGAGAGGGAAGGTGATGAGATGAACAATCGCAGGGGATCGCTTTCGGCAGTCTTATTCATTTTAGCCTTCTTGATTATTTGGGAAGTGGCAGCGCGCGCCGTTAATATGGTCTTTATTCTGCCGCCGCCGACCGGTATTATCGGAAAGCTATGGGAACTAAAAGGGCCTTTATTGATCAAACATTTGCCTGTAACCTTGTCCATCATTATCATCGGTTTAGTCATTTCTATTTTATTAGGAGTCGGAATCGCTGTTTGGATGAATGTAAGTCCTGCTGCTGAAAAAGCCATTTATCCGATCATTATTTCTTCGCAAATGATTCCGATTATTGCTTTGGCGCCTATTTTTGTTCTTTGGTTCGGTTATTCGATTTGGAGCAAGGTTGTTGTGACGGTTTTAATTACGTTCTTTCCTATTACGGTGAATACATATGATGGGCTGCGATCTGGCAGCCAGGAATTGAAAGAGCTGCTGCTCACGATGGGGGCGGGGAAAAAGGAAATCTTTTTTAAGCTGCTCGTTCCCTCTGCCTTGCCCCATTTCTATTCAGGATTGAAAGTAGCGGTGACGTTAAGTGTCATCGGAGCGGCCATTGGTGAATGGCTTGGCGCACAGGCCGGTCTCGGCTATTTTAGCAGGCGCATGATGACTCAATTTGATGGAGCGGCCGTTTTTGCCCCGATTGTGTTGTTGTCGCTGATCGGAATCATCTTATTTGTGATTGTAAAATGGATCGAAAATAAATCCTTAAAATGGAGGAAATCATCATGAAGAAATGGTTATTCCTATTGCTGGCCCTTCTGCTGGCCGGCTGTAATGCAAACAGTGCAAGCGAAAAGGCACAAACGGCGGAAGGGAAAGAAAAGAAGAAAGAAAAAGTTTCGATTATGCTCGATTGGTATCCCAATGCTGTCCATAGCTTTCTATATGTAGCGGAGGAAAAGGGCTATTTTGATGCGGAAGGAATCGATGTAGACATTCAATTTCCAGCAAATCCGACTGATCCAATTCAACTCGCTGCTGCCGGAAAAGTGACATTAGGAATTTCTTATCAGCCCGATGTCATTATGGCACGAACAGACCAGGGAGTAAAAGTGAAGTCGGTAGGGGCCATTGTCCGTTCTCCGTTAAATCGAGTCATGTTTTTAAAGGACAGTCCTATTCAAAGACCTAAAGATTTAGAAGGAAGAACAGTTGGTTTTACGGGCATTCCGTTAAATGAAGCCATTGTTGAAACGATGATCGCCAAAGATAAGGGAAATCCCAAAAAAGTAAATATGATTGACGTAGGATTTGAACTAAATTCAGCTGTCGTAACGAAAAAGGCAGATGCCGTCGTCGGAGCGTATATTAATCATGAAGTCCCGCTGTTAAAACATGAAGGCCATGAAACGCGTAATTTTGATCCAACAAAATATGGTGTACCTAATTTCTATGAACTGGTAGCGGTGACAAGTGATGAAACGTGGGAAAAGCAGCAGGATGCGATCAAAGCATTTTGGCGAGCTGCAGAGAAAGGCTTTGATTTTACGGAACAACACCCTGATGAAGCGTTAAACATCTTATTAAGCAAGCAAGATGAAGCGAATTTTCCGCTGATAGAGGAGGTAGAGAAACAAAGTCTGGATATTCTTCTTCCGAAAATGAAGTCAGAGAAAGGGTTCGGCAGCCAAACGAAAGAATCGTGGGTAGAAACAGCCGAGTGGATGAAGGCTTCAGGACTTATTAAGAAAGAGCCTAAACTAGAAGAGCTGTTTGTCAATATTGCTGACTAATCAAAGGCTTCCCCTAAAAACATAAAAGTCTAGCGATTTAGTGGGTTTTTTATGTTAGGATAAAGAAAATGGCAAGTTTGAAAGGGGAATATGGAGTGGGAAAAGGGTTAGAAGGCAAACGTATTGTGATTGCAGGCTCTAGAAAAACAGAAGAAATGAGCTTGATTATTGAAAAGCAAGGAGGACTGCCGCTTGTTCGTCCGCTGCAGGGAACGGTGTTTTTAGCGGAAGAAGAAGTGGGAGCCGAGATAAAAGAGCTGATCAGCCAGCCGGCTGATTGGATGATTTTTACGACTGGGATTGGGACGGAAGCGTTAGTAAATGCTGCCGAGAAGCTTGAAATAAAGAGCGAATTTTTACAAGTTATCGAGCAGGCCAAGATAGCTGTTAGAGGGTATAAAACAATCGCTGCTTTAAAGAACCTGGGCATCACTCCCGACGCCGTGGATGATGATGGCACGACGGCTGGTCTGATTCGGGCGCTCTCAAAGGAAAGTTTTATGAATAAACGAGCAGCGGTACAGCTTCATGGCGAAAAGGCTCCGTCGTTAACAGCGTTTCTAAACGAAAAAGGAGCTACTATCCATTACTTGCTGCCTTATCGCCACCATGCACCGGATGAAGCAGTAGTAGAAACATTACTGGATGAAATGGTACACAAAGAAGTAGACGCTGTGTGCTTTACAACAGCTGTCCAAGTGCGTTCACTATTTGAGTATGCGAGAAAAGAAAATCGTCAGGCAGAACTTCTCGCTGCCTTTGCCTCCAGTACGGTAGCTGGTGCAGTAGGGAAAGTAACAGCCGAGGCGCTGACAGAAGAAGGGGTTACCCGAATGATCGTACCAGAGCTTGAGAGAATGGGTGCGATGATTATGGAGTTATCCAAGTATTATCAAAGTGAAAAGTAACTAAAAATAGATGATAAATCGGGAGCTGGCGGATGTCGGCTGAGAGTGCAGCAATGCCGCTGCAGACCGTGCGAACCTGTTGGATAATGCCAGCGCAGGGAATGTGACGATGAAAAGAGCACGTGCGCCGGTCCCGTGCTCTTTTATGTATTTTTAAGGAGGCTATTTTGAAAGGAGTGGAGGAAATGAATACCGAAACGATTACTCAAACACTTATACAAGTAAGAAGACAACGTCCGCTTGTACACAATATTACCAATGTCGTTGTTACTAATTTTACAGCAAATGGATTGCTTGCTCTTGGTGCTTCCCCCGTTATGGCTTACGCAAAAGAAGAGGTGGCAGACATGGCCAGGATTGCAGGAGCGCTCGTATTAAATATTGGCACGTTAGACGAGGAAAAAGTAACCTCTATGATTCTAGCAGGAAAAGCGGCTAATGAGGCGGGAGTGCCAGTGATCTTTGATCCGGTCGGCGCGGGGGCAACAGCTTACCGGACAGCGACGGCTGCTAGAATTATGAACGAAGTGAAGGTTGACGTATTGAGAGGAAACGCTGCGGAGGTAGCCAATGTAACTGGAAAGCAATGGGAGATTAAAGGAGTAGACGCTGGAAGCAGCGCTGGGAATACGAGAGAACTCGCAAAAGAAGCAGCTAGCAGATGGCAAATGACGACCGTTATTACGGGAGAAGAGGACGTCATTGCTAGTCAGGATTCATTGCTCCTTGTTCGCAATGGTCATCCGATGCTGACCAAAGTGACAGGAACTGGTTGCTTGTTAAGCTCTGTCATCGGTGCGTTTTGTGCAGTAGAACAAAACACTGCTGTAGCAGCGGCAAGTGCGGCGGCGGTTTATGGCATAGCAGCCGAGGCCGCAATGAAAATGAACGGCGAGGAGGGACCGGGCAGTTTTCAGGTACAGTTTCTAAATCAGTTGGCCAAGGTAGACGCCGAGAAGATTGAAGCCTTTGCTAGGATAGAAACATTTAATTAATGGAGGTGGAGAAAATGAAAGTAAGCAAGGCGTTGACGATTGCCGGTTCTGACAGCGGCGGAGGGGCCGGAATTCAAGCAGATTTAAAAACTTTTCAGGAGCTTGGTGTATTTGGAATGTCCGCCCTAACAGCTGTAACAGCTCAGAATACACTTGGTGTACATGGAGTCTATCCAATGACTGCCGCAGCCGTGGAGGCGCAAATCGAAGCAATTGGACAAGATATGGGAACGGATGCTTTAAAAACAGGTATGTTGTTTAGTGGGGAGATTATACAGTCTGTAGCGAAAAAAATTGAAGAGTTTAGCTGGAAAAAGGTTGTCATTGATCCTGTCATGATTGCTAAAGGCGGCGCTTCATTGCTTCAGGAAGAAGCGATTAGAGCGATGAAAGAATCCTTAATACCGCTAGCTGCGGTTATCACGCCTAATATTCCAGAGGCGGAAGTGCTGACAAACATGCTTATTCAATCAATTGAAGATCGTAAACGTGCAGCCAAGAAATTATATGAACTAGGTGTGAAGAATGTCGTCATTAAAGGCGGACACTCTGATGATGGGGAGACGTTGATCGACTTGCTTTATGATGGAAGAGACTTTCTTTATTTCACGAGCAGAAGAATTCAGACTAAAAATACCCACGGAACAGGCTGTACATTCGCTGCAGCTGTCACAGCTGAGCTGGCTAAAGGACAGGATGTAAAGGAGGCGGTCGAATTGGCAGTAAACTATGTACATGCGGCGATTGAAATGGATCTACAGATCGGAAAGGGACATGGTCCTACAAATCATTGGGCATTTAAAAGAAAAGAGGCAGCTGCTGATGCAATATACAGATAAAAAAAATTTAAAAGATCAGCTGCAAGTTTATTTCATTATGGGCAGTCCTAATTGTTTGAAAGACCCAGTCCTCACTCTTAAAGAAGCGATTGCAGGCGGTATTACGTTTTTTCAGTTTCGTGAAAAAGGAACCGGTGCTTTGACGGGTGAGGAAAAAATAAAGCTCGCTTCTGAACTTCAAGAGATTTGCCGTGATCATTCAATCCCATTTATTGTAAATGACGACGTAGAATTAGCCGTCAAATTAGAAGCAGACGGTGTACATATCGGTCAAGGTGATGAAGCACTTCATGTCGTTCGTGAAAAAATGCCTGGAAAGATTATTGGCCTATCAGCTCATACGATGGAAGAGGTAAAAGCGGCAATCCGAGAAGGAGCAGATTATGTAGGAATTGGTCCTATTTTTCCGACTTTAACTAAAACAGATACGAAGCCGGTGCAAGGAACAAAACTAATCGAGGAAATCAGGTCATCCTCTCTATCCATTCCGATTGTTGGGATTGGAGGCATTCATGCAGGGAACGCCGTAGAGGTAATAGTAAATGGGGCGGACGGCGTTTCCGTTATTACAGCGATCAGCCAGGCGGCATCTCCAAAAGAGGCAGCAGCACAACTAAAAAAAGTTGTTTTAGAAAAAAGAAAATAAATCATATCACTGCTTTGAGTAAAGAGTTTTCCTTATTCAAAGCAGTTTTTTTAAGAGAGGCTCGACGCCTATGTATAATTTTGTCGAATAATTTTTGCTGATATCAGATACCAACTCCTACATAATAAAGAAAAAAGGGAACGGTGATGGTTGAAATGTGTGCGGAACAGGCTGCCGCGAAGTGGTTTGCGGATAAGGCAAGAACGATATTGCTGCTATTAGATGAACAGGGGAAGATAAAGTACGCCAATCGAGCTTTTAGACAGCTTATGACAATTCCTTATGCCACTCACACCGACCAGTCTCTTTTTCATTTTATCCACGAGGAAGATAAAGAAGAAGTGAGAAAGCGCCTTTTGCTTTTTGGTGAAGATTTGCCGTTTGCACCATTTACGAGCCGACTTCGCCATGATAGTGGAAGATACGGACATTTATTTTGGCAACAAGCTGAAAAAACAAAAGAAGGATGGATACAAGTGATGGGTGAGTCAATTCAGGAAAACAACAGAGGCTGCCAGAAGGAAGGAAGCTGGCTGCATTTTATCGCGAATCATACCGAAGATCCGGGATATATAGTTGATTTACGCGGACGAGTTATCCTCATAAATGAATCATTTGAACAGTTATATGGGTGGAAGAAGCATGATGTAATGGGCAAAATTTCTCCGATTGTACCGGATGAGTGCAGACAAGAATGGTTTGATAAGATTGAAAGCGTATGCCAAAGCAAAAAGCCTATTACATTTCAAACGATAAGGAAAAAAAGAGATGGAACTACCTTTCCAGTATCTGTCACACTATCTCCTATTTACGAGCGAACTGGCCGCGTTTTCTTATGTCTAGCTTTAACGAAAGACTTGACTGAATATTTCGAAACAAAACTTTTAGTCGAACAACAAAATAAAGTAATTGCTGAGCGGGAAAAACTGTTATTAGATATTACAGAAAACATTACGGAAATGATCAGTCTGTTTGATTTGAAATTGAATAAATTTCTTTACATCAGCCCGTCCTATGAACGGTTTTTTAATACGCCTCTCGAAAAGTTATATGAGAATCCTGGAATTATTCTGGAAAATTGTCATCCGGAGGACTATGAGGGGGTGGTGAAGTTCCTCTGTCATCCGACCAATGAAGTAAAAGAGCTTGAATATCGAGTATTACGGAATAAAGAGGGAGAGCCAGGATGGTTACATACTAAAATCACCCCGATTTGGGATGAAGATGGAACGATCAGTCGCTGGATTAACATCAGCCGAGATGTCACAGACTTAAAGAAAAGAGAACTCATGATCAGAAAGTGGGATAAGTTAAGTGCTGTTGGCCAATTAGCAGCAGGGATTGCCCATGAAGTTAGAAATCCTCTTACGTCAGTGAAAGGATTTATGCAGCTGCTAGCCCAGGAAACGAATAATAAATACACGGATATTATTTTATCAGAATTGGAAAGAATCGAGTTTATTATGAATGAATTTCTAGTGCTGGCCAAACCACATCAGGATATACAGATGAAGCTAAGTAATATGAATGAAGTGCTAAGGGAAGTTGTAGAGTTTATGAGGCCGGAAGCACTTTTATACGGTGTCGATATTCATATGCATTTCGATGAGTCTCTGCCTTTAGTGTATTGTGAATCTAAGCAGATTAAGCAGGTGATTATTAATTTAATAAAGAATGCGATTGACGCGATGTCTGCAGGAGGGAATATTTACTTAAAGACAGGCATGACTGATAATGAACAAGCGGCTATTGAAGTGAGAGATGAGGGAGCTGGTATGTCAACTGAGCGATTAGAGCGTCTAGGTGAGCCGTTTTACTCAAACAAAGAAAAGGGGACAGGGCTGGGCTTAATGATGTGTTATAAAATCATTGAAAATCACCAAGGCACAATTCAATTTGCAAGTACGGAAGGAGAAGGCACAACTGCTACCGTTCTTCTGCCGTTTTCTCATAGTGATCAATAAATAGGGGCCTGAATAAAGGCTTCTGCCTTTTTATTTTTTCACATTTCTTGCAGCGGCCAAAAGAATGCCTGTTTTTCTTTTGAAAAATGAAGAAGCGGCTCTTGTTGAAAATAAGCGCGTGACAGAAAAGCGGCTGTTGTATGATGAAAAATAACGGCTTCTGCTTTTTGTAATGTCCATTTCGTATGGTGAATATCTCCCCGGTATAATTTTTTTCTCCTCTCAGCAAAGAGGCAGTAGCGCTCTGCTGCCCAATACTCAAACGTTCCCCTATCTGCTAAATACGGAGGGGGCGATGGTTTGTAAGCTACATCTAATTCTTCTTGATTTTGTCCAAAAGAATAAGAACTCTGAAAGTGGCAGCTGTTATCCATGACAGCTGTCATATTTGCTTGGCGAAAAGGTAAAGAATAAAAAAGCCGGGCACCCAAAACAGATGGCAAATGGTTCACATCTAGATTAAAAAAATAAACACCTGGAACACCCTTATAGATCACATATGTTCGAACATTTAATTGAAGAAATGAGCGTAAGAATGGAAGGGATGGCAATCCGCGAAAACGCATATCGAATACCGTAAACGGAACAATCCCCAGCCAAGCCTTTCTATCATATACATCAATTTGCAGAGAGGCAGGAAGAAAGGGTTTTAGAGCCTCAGGATGAATCGGCCAGTGCATAAACAGCAAATCAGCCCACGTTTGCGTCATGACCCAAGGAGAAGAAGGAAGCGGAAACGGCCGGTGTTTCAAATGGAGGAAGGCTTCATGCATCCGGAATGCTCCTTTCAGTGAACGAATGTTTTATCTTTAGTATTGCCCCAGTGACGATTTTTTGAAACGCTATTTCCTTTTTGTTCTCCTTCAACGTTTAGGATGAAGTAAATCATTTTTACTCATACTACATAATGAATCAGCATTTTATAGAAGGGGGTGCGACATGCTGACAGCAGAACAGTTATCAAAGCTGCGTCTTCAGCTCGAAAGAGAAAAACAAGAGCTGGAGGAACGCTTTGCAACCAATGAACATTTTGGTTTTGAAAGAGCCCACTCTCACGAATCAATGGGAGAGTTGTCATCCTATGATAATCATCCGGCTGATGAAGGAACGGAGCTATATGAAAGAGGAAAAGACCTAGCACTAAATGAGCATGAGGAAAATCAATTAAAGAACATTGTGCGGGCACTTGAAGCGATGGATCGAGGGGAATATGGAAAGTGTGAAGTTTGTGGAAAAGAAATCCCGTTAGAGCGTCTTGAAGCAATCCCTACGACCGCTTACTGTATTGATCATTCACAGAACAAAATCATCTCTCATGATCGTCCGGTAGAAGAAGGAGTGCTTATGCCGCCGTTTGGCAAGTTTGATTTTGACGACAGTGCCGATGAATCGGTCGCTTTCGATGCAGAGGATTCGTGGCAGGAAGTAGCCAGATGGGGAACATCTGAATCTCCATCCGATTTTATCGATCCGCCTGATCATTATAATGACATGTATATTGAATCAGACGAAAACATTGGCTACGTGGAAGACTATGAAAACTTTGTTGGAGTCGATATTGAGGGAAAAAATATTACCGTCTATCCAAACGAACAACATGAAAAATATGAAGAAGAGCTAGATGAAGAAGACATTATGACGACCTTTGGCGATTTGCCAGCATTTGAGCATGACCCTTACGTAGAAGAAAGAGAGAGGCGAGAATAGTGGTTAATTGGAATTTTGACTCATTTAGAAAACAGCAGGCAAAACATAAATCCGTATATGTGGGAAGTACAAAAGAAAGCCCGGCTATCAACGATGAACAGGCGAATGGCCAGGGCAATACGGATAGATCACCAGGGGCTACAGGCAGAGAGCTCAAAAGATAATAAGAAAGGGCTAGGCCAACAGCATCGAAATAGATGCTGTTGGACAGTCCTTTTTTATGATTTAACTTAAGCCACTTCACTTTCCTTAGAATGCACTTTTTTCATAAAAGCATTTACATCTGCTGGCACTTTCCGATCAAGCTTCGAGACAATGTATACGGTTAGAAAGCCAACTGGCACTGTGATAATACCAGGTACTTTAAATTGCAGGGCCGGCGGAAGGAAAGAGGCAAAGAAAATCATGAACATGGAAACGATAAGCCCGACAAGAAGTCCCGCAATCGCTCCTTTTTCTGTCATTCCTCTCCACCAAATGCCAAATAAAAAGATCGGTGTAAATGTACTGGCTGCTACCGTGAAGGCGAGAGCAACAAGATGTCCGATAGAAGCTTCTTTTACTAGCAAGCCGAGTAATCCGTATAAAACCCCTAACACTAAAATAGCCATTTTTCCGGCAGCGACACGTTGCTTTTGTGTTAATTCCTTTTTAGAAAAGGAAGCATATAAGTCATGGGCCAGAGCACCTGAACTAGCGATAAATAATCCAGAAAGGTTTGAGAAAATAGCTGCAAATGCGCCAGCAATAACGAGACCGAGCAGCCACTTGCCGCCGAGCACCTCGGCAATGGACGGTACAACCATATTGTCGCCGCCTGTTACGAGGTTTTTCATCACTTCTGGATTTAAGTTTCCATCCAAGAAAAGCGCGCGTCCGACAACACCTAGATAAACAGCAAATAAAAAGAATACACTGGCAATCCCGATCGCCATGAGAGCGGATTTACGCGCTGCTTTCGCACTAGGGTTTGTGTAGAAGCGCAATAAAATATGCGGGAGCCCAATCGTTCCAAGCGACAGACCAATAATGAGAGAGACCGTATGCAGAAAGTTAGGTGTTAATACACCGGAAGTAGCCCAAGCCTGACCATTTGCAGCTATGTCTTTACCATCTTCGGTAAAAGCCGCTGTGTTAGAGACTGAACCGGTGAAATTAGTAATGGCAGACAAGATTTTATCATAGTGCAATCCTCCATAAATGGCTGCACCGACCATTAAAATAAAGGCGCCAAGACGAATCCACAGCTCGAGAGCCTGGTTTAAAGTTGTTCCTTTCATTCCACCGACTCCGACATATAAGATCATTACAGAGCAGGTGAAAATAATGCCAAATTCATAGGAAGTCCCAAAAAACATGCTTAAAATTTGAGCAGCGCCAAGCAGCTGAGGAGCAGCATAAAAGCCAGAAATAGACAGGACAACAAGAACAGCTACTAACCGAGCGCGCTTACTGTGGAAACGGTAAGCAACAAAATCGGCTACTGTGTAAGCGCCAAATCGTCTAAGCGGTCCGGCAACAAAAATAGCGAGAAGAGTTAAACCGATTGAAAAACTGAACGTATAAAAAGCCCCATCATATCCGATGGAAAAGGTTAAGCCGGCAAGCCCCAAGAAAGTCGCGGCACTTAAATAATCTCCGGCGATAGCCGAACCATTTGTGAACCAGCCAAAGGAACGTCCGCCGACGAAAAAGTCGCTGGCACTTGAATTTTTCTTCGATAGGTAGGTAATGTACACAATGGTCCCCATTAAGATGAAGGTAAAAAAATACTTTGGCTCCAGAAAAGTCGATATCATGCGCTAGTACCTCCTCTATTGTTTGCCGGCTCCTCTAGATGAGAAGCTGCATCATAAAGAGCGAGTCTCTTTTCATAGCGTTTTGTATGAATATAAGCAATTAAAAAGGCCATCACCATTCCGACGATCGTAGTTAAAAACCACGTAACCGACATGCCGCCCCAAAACTGGCCAAAAGCAAAATCTTTTAAATACCAGTTAATGATGGGGATGAAAAAAATAAACACATAGTAAATCGTTGAAAGGCCGATTCCCGTTCGAAGTTCAGACTTCATAATATGACGCGTTTCCTTATCAAGCGGCGGCAGACTATCTGCATCCATTGTGCCCAGCGGCTGATCTGTCATTTCATACTCTTTATTCAAATCGCATCCCTCCTTGCCATTAGTATACTAAGGAGAAGGATGTAATCCCTTACAATTTGTTGTCTGAATATTATAAAAAATTGCTTGTTTTTGATAATATTGGATGCTAGAATGTGGGGGAGAAGGGAGATAGCGAATGAAATACACGATTTGTCTTGAAAATATCGATTCAACATCTTATCCTTTGTTAAAAAAATGGCTTAAGGAAAAATACGAACAGCAATTTTTTATTCAGACGGACTCTTATAGCGGCAAAGCAACACATATTAAAATCTTCCAAATAAGCGAGTTAAACGATTGGCTGAAGGTATATCGCCTAATGAAGCGGCAAAATTGTTTTTACATACTATTACTAGATCAAAGATGGCAGCATACTTCACCATTAGCTATCCGGCTGCAAGCACATTCTCTCGTATTCAATCCCGTAAAAAAATCAGCTTTTATTCGGAGCATGGATGATGTATTAAAGCTGCTGAAGAAAAAGCCGGCTGTACATTTTCAATTAGAGGGAGAAAAAATCATCTCCGCAGGTCATACAGTGGAAAATGAACCGCTGGAGAACTATGTTCTGAGACAGCTTTTACATCAAAATATTCAATCTGAGAATGTCATGATGGATGCCCTCTCTATTTTTAAGAAGAATACATTTCCTAATGCTGTCTGCTATGTGGAGGGCTTTGCTCATTTAGACTGTGACCCCGCTGATGAAAATCATTCTAGTCAATTAATTTGCTCCTATTTCAATCAGGTTTTTGCTGGAAAAGTATCGCGTTTATATTTTATTCCCCTCCGTAAATCTATGCTTGTATTGTTTCGGCAGCCCGAAAGCATTTGTTCCTTAAAAGGCTGGCAGGAAGGAAGAAAGTTATTCGAAAGAATTATAGAAATTCTATTAACAAAGCATCGGATCCAAATTTATATAGGTGTCGGTTCCCTTTACAATGATCCCCATCTTCTTCACCACTCTTTTAGAGAAGCGGAAATCGCCAGGAGCTTGCCGCCATTCCATGAGGTCTCCCTTCGTTATTACGAAGAAATTTCTAAGGAACCGGACATCAAAAAAAGCACAGCTTTTATTCATACTCATTTTGGTGAAGAAATGACAGCAAAGGATGTAGCAAGGCACGTAAATTTAAGCTACTCCCACTTTATCCGATTGTTTAAAAAAGAAACAGGAAATAATTTTTCAGGATATGTTACGTTTGTTAGATTAAGAAACGGAGTACGAATGCTCAGACAAACAGGTTATACAATAGAGGAAATTGCCGACATGACGGGATTTAATACACCTAATTATTTTAGTTCAACATTTAAAAAGTTTGTTGGAGCAACGCCAAGAGACTTTAGGCTGACGAAAGAAATCGTTTTTGTATAGAAACCAACTGGTCGGTTTGGGGGTGTTTCAATTAGCTTAGCAATGTGTAAGATAAGAGTACGATAAGGTTCTTGGTTGGAAGCTATCCTGTAAAAGGGCGGCTTCTTTTTTTATGTTTTTATTGTTCATCTCTTGCTTAATTTCTATTTTTGTTGGTTAAGAGGTATGGAAAGGCAAAGGCAGGCTTTTCCAGGTTATTTAGTGACTATTCATAGAAAACTAGTTGTAATTTTCAGACTTCTATGCTAATCTTTTTTTAAAGAAATTTATAGAAACGCTGTTGCGTAATAAGAAACAAAGGAGCGGTGTGAAAATGAGTTACGTAAAAGTTGGGTCCTTGCAAGTTGATCAACAGTTGCTTCACTTTATTAATAATGAGGTACTGCCAGGAACAGGGGGAGAAACAGAAGAGTTTTGGGAAGGTTTCAGTAAAATTGTAGCTGAACTAACACCGAAAAATCAGGCATTATTAAAGAAACGGAATGAATTACAGAGAAAAATTGACCAGTGGCATAAAGACCATTCATTTCAGTCAGATCAATATAAGGCTTTCTTAAAAGAAGTTGGCTACATTGAGCCAGAGGGGGAGGATTTTCAAGTAACAACAGAAAATGTTGATGAAGAAATCGCTCTCCAGGCTGGACCGCAGCTTGTTGTACCCGTAAACAATGCCCGCTATGCGATTAATGCAGCCAACGCTCGTTGGGGAAGCTTATACGATGCGTTATACGGAACAGATGCGATTTCCGAGGAAGATGGCGCTGAGAAAAAAGGAAATTACAATCCGATAAGAGGAGAAAGAGTCATTGCATTTGCACGTGATTTTCTTGACAAGGCCGCACCGCTTGAGAGCAATTCCCATAAAGAAGCTGCTAAGTATGCAATTACAGATGGAGAGCTAGTTATCACGTTAAAAGACGGCAGTGAAACGAAATTAAAAAATAAGGAGCAGCTGCAAGGCTTCCGTGGACAAACGGATGCTCCTTCTGCTGTACTCTTAAAAAATAACGGTCTTCATTTTGAAATTCAAATTGATCAAAATCACCCGATTGGGAAAACCGATGCAGCAGGCGTAAAAGATATTCTCATGGAGGCGGCCCTTTCAACTATTATGGACTGTGAAGATTCGGTGACGGCGGTTGATGCAGAAGATAAAGTGCTTGTGTATCGTAACTGGCTTGGGTTAGCCAAAGGTGATTTAAGTACTTCATTTGAGAAAAATGGCAAGAGCATGACACGTCAAATGAATGAAGACCGTTGTTATACAGCAGTAGACGGAAGTACCTTCAAGCTTCCGGGCCGTTCATTAATGTTTGTCCGCAATGTCGGCCACTTAATGACGATTAATGCGGTACTTGATGAAAATGGCAACGAAGTATTTGAAGGCATTCTTGACGGAATCGTGACAAGTGCAATCGCTAAGCATTCTATTTGTAGTAACGCTAAGCTAATCAATTCTCGCAAAGGCTCTATTTATATCGTTAAACCAAAAATGCATGGATCCGAGGAAGTAGCGTTTGCCTGTGAATTATTCGATCGAATTGAAGATTTATTAGACTTAGAAAGAAACACAATAAAAATCGGCGTAATGGACGAGGAGAGACGGACGTCTCTGAACTTGAGAAACTGTATTCGGGCATCTAAAGACCGAATTGCTTTCATAAATACAGGCTTCCTTGATCGAACAGGAGATGAGATTCATACTTCAATGGAAGCGGGACCAGTCATTTGCAAAGGAGATATTAAATCTTCTGTCTGGCTTTCGGCTTATGAGAAGTCCAACGTTGCTGAAGGGCTTGCAGCAGGCTTGCAAAACCATGCTCAGATTGGCAAAGGCATGTGGGCTATGCCGGATCTGATGGCTGCTATGTTGGAGCAAAAAATCGGCCACGTAAAAGCAGGAGCCAATACAGCATGGGTTCCTTCGCCAACAGCCGCTGTACTCCATGCCCTTCATTATCATCAAGTAAACGTAAAACAAGTACAAGATGAAGTAAAACAAACGAAGCAAGATTACACCGATGATATTCTGCAAATCCCGCTTGAGAAAAATCCAAGCTGGAGCAAAGAAGAGATTCAACGAGAGATTGATAATAATGCACAAGGCATTCTTGGTTACGTAGTCCGCTGGGTTGAACAAGGGGTTGGTTGTTCGAAGGTGCCGGATATTAACAACATTGGCTTAATGGAAGACCGGGCCACGCTCCGCATTTCCAGCCAGCATATTGCTAACTGGCTGCGTCATGGCATCTGTACAGAAGAGCAGGTGATGGAAACGATGAAGAGAATGGCCCTTGTTGTTGATAAGCAAAACGAGGGAGATGCCGGTTACCGTCCAATGGCGCCAAATTACGAGGATTCCGTAGCATTCCAGGCGGCATGCGATCTTGTATTTAAAGGCTGTGAGCAACCGAATGGATACACAGAGCCTATCCTGCATCAGCGTCGCCTTGAGGCAAAAGAGAAATATAGTGTTACTCAATAAAATCTCCTGTATACAGGGTTTATTATTTAGGAAGAATAAGAGATAATAAGAAAGGGCTGGCCTGTCGGAGGCCAGCCTCTTTGGCGAATAAAAGAGGTTTATTAGCATTTTTTATTTTTATTGAAAGGAGCCTGTCAATTGGAAAGAGAAAATGTAGTAAAGTCGGTTGCACGGGCCCTTGATATTATCGAACTTGTAGGTCGATCAAAACAGGGGCTTGGCGTGACAGAAATCTCCAAACAAATCGATATTAATAAGAGCTCTGTTTTTCGTACGTTAGCGACTTTAAGCCAGTATGGTTATATAGAACAAAATGACGAAACCGGAAGATACCGGCTTGGTTACAAATTTCTTGATATCAGTTCAAGATTGCTTGACTCACTTGATGTCCGAGCTGAGGCACAACCTATACTAAGGGAGCTTGAACTGGAGACAAATGAAGTGGTGCATCTAGTTGTATATGATCAGGGAGAAGTGGTATACATCGAGAAGCTGGATGGTAACGAAACGTTACGCATGCATTCTAAAGTCGGTAAGAGGGCACCTGTTCATTGTACTTCAGTTGGCAAGGCTATCCTTTCTCATTTGCCAATGGCTGATGTGCTGTCTACGATTGAGAGAAAAGGGTTGCCGGCACATACTTCTCACACTATTGTCGAAAAGGAAGTTTTTTTAAATGAGCTGGCAAAGGTGAAAGAAAGAGGATATGCGCTTGATCTGGAAGAGAATGAAATCGGCATTCGCTGTATAGCAGCCCCTGTTTTTGATCATACAGGAAGTGTAGCAGCAGCTGTCAGTATTTCCGGTCCGACACTGCGAATGACAGATGAAAGACTGGGAGTTTTAAGTAAGCGGATGATCCAGGCTGGAGAAGCGATTTCCAACCGGCTTGGCTATCAGCATTAATCGATAAAAAAGCATCCAGAAGTTAGGTTTCTGGATGCTTTTTTATGTTTCTATTACATTTCAAGAGAATGCTCTTTGTGAGGCTCTTTTGCTGGTTTGACACGCTTCATAAAGAAGGCAAGAATGAGCGCCACGAGAGCGATATACACGGAAATCGTGAAAGAAAAGTTAATGCCGTGAAGCATCGCTTCATTCATAATGTGTGCTTTCATCTCAGCCATTTGAGCAGGATCTGGCTGGGTCCCAGCAGGCATTTCTTTCATCGCTGCTTCAGCTAACTTTTCAGCTTCTGACTCCGTTCGATTTTGCATCAGTGTGACGAGAAAAGCGGAGCCTACCGCACCGGAAACTTGTTGAAGCGTGTTATTCATCGCTGTGCCGTGCGGATTCATGCTTTGTGGAAGCTGATTTAAGCCATTCGTCATGACAGGCATCATTACCATCGACATACCGAACATCCGCAAAGTGTAAAGTATCATTAAATAGCTATAGGACGTATCAAGAGTTAGGTTACTGAACAAGTGAGTGGTGTAAATTGTTACAATGAGTCCGGTTACCGCTAAGATACGCGCACCAAACTTATCAAACAGCTTACCGGTAATAGGAGACATGAGTCCCATCACAAGCGCCCCCGGCAGCATAAGCATGCCAGAGTGAAGCGGAGAGATTCCACGCAATGTCTGTACATAAATAGGCATTAACAGCATGGCCGAAAACATCGCCATGGATAGCACGACAGATATCGCTGAAGAAAGGGCAAACATAGGATAGCGATAAATTCGAAACTCCAAAAGCGGTTCATCTAGACGAAGCTGACGGAAAATGAACAGCAATAAACCGATAAGACCGACAGCAATAGGAATGTCAACATAGACAGAGTCCCATCCTTTTTCCCCGGCGGAGCTAAAGCCATACAATAGTCCGCCAAAGCCAATACTTGATAAAATTAATGAAAGAATATCAAGCTTAATGTTTCGCTGAGGAGTAACATTTTTCAATTTAAAGATGGCAAACAATAGGGTGATGGCTGCGATTGGGATGACAACATCAAACAAGGTGCGCCATGAATAGTGTTCAATCAGCCAGCCTGACAAGGTAGGGCCGATAGCTGGTGCTGTAATCATCACAAGTCCGAATAGTCCCATAGCGGCTCCGCGGCGTTCAACAGGGAAACTAAACAGCATAACATTCATTAACAATGGCATCATGATGGCAGATCCCGATGCTTGAATCATTCTAGCGGCAAGTAATACGCCGAGCGAAGGAGCAAAAGAGGCAAGCACGGTTCCAACTGTAAACAAGCTCATCGCTAAAATGAAGAGCTTTCTATTTGTAAATTTTTGAATAAAAAAAGCACTGGCTGGAATGAGGACACCGTTCACTAGCATGTAACCGGTTGACAGCCATTGAACAGCTGATGCCGATGCATCAAACTCCTTCATAATAGATGGAAGTGCGACGTTCAAAAGAGTCTCGTTTAAAATAGAGACGAACGCACCAACAAATAAAATGGCAATCATTCCATACGGAGGCTTTTCCAAGGCTCCTTGTGTATTCATACATTTTCCTCCCATACAAGGTGTATAATTTTTGAACTATAGTTCTAACAGATTTCAATCATATACCGATAGTCCAAAAAAATCAATAAAAAATATTACTTTATTAGAGGGTTTGATTCTTTTATTCATATAAGATACGATGGAATTATACAGGTAGTACAACTAAAGAAATTCAGGTGATGAAATGAATGATCGTAAGCGTCAAGTTATGATAGCGGCTCACGCACTTTTTGTAGAAAAAGGGTTTAATGCTACTTCTATTCAAGACATTTTAGATGAAAGCCATATATCTAAGGGTACTTTTTACAATTATTTCACTTCTAAAAGTGAGTTGTTAATTGATATTTTCGAAAGTATTAAGGTCGAAATAAGAAAGCGTCGGATGGCCATACTTGCGGGGCGGCCAGTGTCAGACTGTAAAGGGTTCAGCGATCAACTTGCTGTTACGATGGAAGTAAATAAGCGGAATAATTTATTTGCCCTATATCAAGGGGTGTTCGCTTCTCAAGAGGAAGAGCTAAAACAATTTGTGAAGCGCCATTATTTAGAAGAATTGAAGTGGATGCAAGGCCGTGTAATTGAGCTTTACGGTGAGGCAGTGAAGCCGTATTCTCTAGATCTTACACTTGTTTTTTTAGGAATGATCCAGCAGATTATTCATTTATCGATGGTCACGAAGAATGAGTTAATTGATCTCAAGGAGATTATCGCTTATGGACTGCGTCGGATGGATACAGTAATAGAAGACGTGCAAAGGAATGAAGATATTTTGATTGGCGTCCATTTCATTGAGAAATGGTTTCCTGAATCCACGCTTTCTAAGGAAAAAAAGAAGAGAGCCATTATGAAGCAAATCAGCTCGATGCAAAAGGAAGCTGCCCCGAAACAAAGTGAACTGCTGACTTTTGTACAAAATGAAATAGGCAGTCTAGAGCCTCGCATGGCGATCATAGAGGCGGTTGTTCAAGCAATGGATGGCGGGGAGACGCTGGCAGGATTGATTACCGACTATTTAAGGTAGTCCAGCAAACTCCTTATATTAAAAGAAAGGAAGGGAGGAGCATACAATGCGCAATGTATTTGAATCATGGAAGGTAAAGTTTAACGAAAGAGGGTTTCCGCATATTCAACAGGCCTTCGTTCTGCCGCCGGATAAAATGTATGAAATGGATCCTTTTATTATGCTGGCTGAAGATTGGTTTAAGAGAGGAACATTCTCTGATCATCCGCATAAAGGATTTCAAACGGTGACATATGTGATCGATGGCCGGCTAGAACATATTGATAACAAAGGTGGAAGAGGCATTCTTGGACCGGGTGATGTTCAATATATGAATGCAGGGGCCGGAGCACGGCACGCTGAAGAAGCGGTCGGTGACGATATTGTTCATTCCCTGCAACTGTGGCTGAACTTGCCGGCTGAACTGAAAGAATCGAAACCATTCTATCAGGATATTTATGCAGAAGACGTGCCAGTAAAAAAGATAGGATCTGCCGCTGTTCGTCTTTTTGCTGGAGAAGGAGGCCCAATGAAGCCGCTCGTTCCTTTTTCTATGGTGGAAATCAACCTGCCTGCCAATGAAACGTATACCCATGAGCTGCCGAATGAAGACACGGCTTTCCTATACGTGCTGGGTGGACAGGCATCATTTGGCGAAACAAAAGTGATTCTCAAACAAGGACAGGCAGCTAATTTAACAAAAGGAACAGCTTTTCGGATAGAAGCTTTAGAGCGAACGAGGGTCCTTCTTTATTCTGGTCAGGCACATGGTGATCCTATCGTAGCACATGGGCCATTTGTGATGAATTCCCGCGAAGAAATTCGTCAGGCTTTTCAGGATTATCAAGAAGGGAAGTTTGGCCCGCCAGCAAATTGATAAAAAGAAGCAGCCCGCGCTCTGTATATAACAGAACTGTGGCTGCTTCTTTGTTCCATTAAAAAACAACTTCAGCTGGCTGAACTTGAATAGCAGAAAGCTGATAGGTTTTCGTGCGTAAGGAATCAATATCAATATTTTTGCGGGCAACGCCTGATTCGATCGCGGCACGTGCCACAGCCGCTGCTACTTCAGGAGCAACCCGGGCATCAAAAGCAGATGGAATAATATAATCTGCTGCCAGCTCATTGTCAGAAATAAGTGAGGCAATAGCATAGGCTGCCGCTACTTTCATCTCTTCATTAATGTCGGAGGCACGCGTATCAAGTGCTCCTCTGAAAATGCCTGGGAAGGCAAGGACATTGTTTACTTGATTCGGAAAGTCTGACCGGCCTGTACCAATCACTTTTACACCCGCTGCCTTCGCTTCATCAGGTGTAATCTCTGGATTCGGATTCGCCATCGCAAAGACAATTGGATCTCTTTTCATCGTACGAATCATGTCAGGAGTTAATACTCCTGGGGCGGAAACACCGATAAAGACATCACTGTTTTTCACTACTTCCTCTAAAGTACCCTCTTTCCGGTCAGGATTCGTAAAGGCGGCTACGTCTTCTTTGATTGGATTCATTCCGTACGGGCGTCCTTTATAAATAGCTCCTTTCGTATCACACATGATGATTTCTTTTACCCCGAAATTGTTTAACAGCTTGGTAATAGCAATCCCAGCTGCGCCTGCTCCATTAATAACCACTTTAATCTCATTAAAAGACTTGTTAATGAGTTTAAGTGAATTAATCAAGCCAGCGAGTGTTACAATGGCCGTACCGTGCTGATCGTCATGAAACACAGGAATGTTCAACTCTTCTTTCAAGCGCTGTTCAATGAAAAAGCAGTTAGGTGCTTTTATATCTTCAAGGTTAATTCCGCCAAAAGATGAGGTGAGCAGCTTCACTGTCTTAATGAACTCTTCAGGGTCGCGCGTGTCAAGGCACAGAGGAAAGGCATCCACACCAGCAAAGTTTTTTAGAAGTATGGCTTTTCCTTCCATAACTGGCAAAGAAGCATCTGCTCCGATATCTCCAAGCCCCAATACAGAAGTACCGTCAGAAATTACAGCTACAGTGTTCGCTTTCATTGTGTAATCGTAAATTGTTTCGCTGTTAGTTTGAATGGCAAGACAGGGCTCAGCGACTCCAGGGGAATAAACGAGGCTCAAATCCTTTAAATTTTTAACGTTTAATTTAGCCTTCGTTTCCAGCTTTCCCTGATGGCTTCGATGAATTTCTAGTGCTTCTTCTTTTAAATTTCTCATAATCTCCTCTTCTCCTTAATTAATAAGCCGTGATGTTTTTCAGTTCGTTTCAAGAAGTAATGTGTTTTATTCTATAACATCCCGAAAGGATAATCAACGGAAAAATCAGAAAATTTAATTAAATGTAAAAAATTTTTAGTAAACAATTGACTTTCTATGCATACAGTATATAATACAAATAAATCCGATTAGATAAATATGATTAATTTAAAAAGACGGTGATCTTATGTTCTTACACATAGATGGTATTAATAAGCAGTTTGTTAATAATAAAGTAGTTAATGATGTACTGGTTGATGTAAACACTACGATAAATGAAGGGGAGTTCGTCTCCATACTTGGTCCTTCAGGCTGTGGGAAGTCAACGTTGTTATCGATGGTAGCGGGCTTAAGTGAAGCGACTTCCGGTGAAATTAAGCTCGAAGGGAAACCAATTAAAAAGCCGGGGAAAGACCGGGGGATGGTGTTTCAGCAAGCCGCCTTATTCCCGTGGCTGAACGTAGAAGAAAATGTCATGTTTCCTCTAAAAAAGGAAATGAGCAAAAAAGAGGCGAAAGAAACGGCGCGTAAATTTTTACAAATGGTGCAGCTTTCTCATTACGCCGGCCATTATCCTCATGAGCTGTCAGGAGGAATGCAGCAGCGTGTAGCTATTGCCAGAGCGCTGGCTATGAACCCAAAAGTACTGTTAATGGATGAACCATTTGGTGCATTAGATGAGCAGACACGGGCGCGCATGCATGCAGAGCTTGAAAAAATTTGGATTGAGACACGAAAAACGATTTTGTTTGTTACTCACAGCATCTCGGAGTCTATTAAGTTATCAGACCGAATCATCGTCATGGGTACACAGCCAGGAACAATCATTGCGGATATTCCAGTAGATATCCCAAGACCAAGAAGGTTTGATCAAAAAGAAGTGATCCAGCTTGAAAAGAAAATTAGCTTGCTATTAAAAAATGAAATTGACAAAGTAGTAAAAGAGGAACTAGCCTATGCAGCGAATCATTAAACAACTTGTTTTCTTTATCGTTTTATTAATTGCTTGGGAAGGAATCGTGCGGGCAGGCGGCTGGACGCCGGATGTCATGCCAAAGCCGACAGATGTTTGGCAGGCACTCGTTCGCGGATTTGAAGACAAAACATTAATTTATGACTTAATAGCAAGCTTTGAGCGTCTATTTGTCGGGTTGCTTATTTCTCTCGTATTGGGAATTGGCATCGGCATTTTATTAGCTAAATCAAAAACCGCCGATGAAACACTTGGTTCACTTATTTTGGCTCTCCAAAGCGTACCGAGCATCGTATGGCTGCCGCTTGCTATTATGTGGTTTGGCTTAAATGAAAAATCAGTTATTTTCATTGTCGTTCTTGGCGGTACACTTGTGATGACGATCAATATGCGAATGGGCATTAAGAGTGTAGCTCCGCTTTATATTCGGGCGGCGCAGACAATGGGATCACGGGGAATTGACTTGTTCATGAGAGTGATCTTCCCAGCGTCTATTCCTTATGCTGTCACTGGAATAAGGCTTGCCTGGGCATTTGCGTGGCGGGCGTTGATGGCTGCTGAAATTTTAAGTACAGGGCCAGGACTAGGCTATACGTTAAAGTATGCCTCTGACTTCGGGGACATGAGCCTCGTGATTGCTGTCATGATTTTAATTGGCGTCATTGGAAGCATCGTCGATTATGCATTCTTCCAAAGAGTGGAGAAAAATGTTATGCGGCGCTGGGGACTTGAAACAAATTAATATTTTTAGTTAATGGGGGAAACAACATGAAGAAGAAGCTTGGCTATGTTGGCTTCATTATGCTTTTGCTAGTTGGTGTATTAGCCGGCTGCAACTCGGCAGAAGAGGGAAAATCAGAAGGCAAAAAGAAAGTGGTCATCGGTTATTTTCCAAACCTTGACCATGTACCGGCTATGATCGCCAGAGAAAAAGGGTACTACGAAGAAGCGCTTGGCAAAGACGTGGATGTTGAATATAAATCTTTTCCAGATGGCGGAGCCTTTATGGTGGCATTGAAAACAGGAGACGTTCAGGCGGGGCTTGTTGGGCCTGGTCCGGTTATGAATAACTTTACGAATGGAGCCGACGTGAAAATTGTGGCCGGCAGCTCTTCAGGCGGTACGGTTATCGTTGCTCGTAAAGGCAGCGGCATTAATTCAGTTAAAGACTTTGCCGGTAAAACATTTATCACTCCTGGTGTGGGTTGTACACATGACGTGCAAATGGAAACATTTATAAAAGATTTTGGGCTTGAATCAAATCGTATTGGCGGCAGCTTAAAGCACACGACTGGAAAGCCAGCTCAATATGCCGGTTTATTTGAATCTGGTAAAGTCGATCTTGCGGCTGTTCCTGAACCTTGGGGCTCTTTGCTCGTGAAAGAAGAAGGAGCAAAAATTATTGTAGATAGCGACGAAATTTCTTTTGGTACAACACTGCCTAACTCTGTACTTGTGACAAGCGGCAAATTAATTAAAGAGGATCCAGAGCTTGTGCAGCACATTGTAGATGCTCATAAAAAAGCAATCGATTTTATTAACAGCAATCCTGAAGAGGCGAAGAAGCTAACGATTGCAGCGATTAAAAAGGATACGAAGCAAGAACTGGCAAAAGACGTTGTCGATAGTGCATGGGAAAGAATTACGTACACAGCAGATGTGAATGAAAAAGTTGTGCAAGAGTTTGCTAACTCTTCTTATGACTTGAAATTCTTGAAAGAGCAGCCTGATTTCGATGCATTGATCGATAAACAATTTGCGAAAAAATAAAATATTAGAAAAACTCTTGTCATTTCGATCTTTTTACTGTACATTTAAAAAAAGTCAAAATTTTATAAGTTCTTATCAAGAGAAGCGGAGGGACTGGCCCGATGATGCTTCAGCAACCGGCTGCGTAAAGTCAAGGTGCTAATTCCAGCGGGATCCATCCCGAAAGATGAGAGGAAGATATTAAAAAGCCTTCTTCTTAAGAAGGCTTTTTATTTTTAGGCATACATAAAGGAGAGAAGAACATGTCACATACACACATCGATACAGTGCTAGCACAAATTGGAAATCGCAGTGAAACAGCAACAGGAACAGTCAATGCACCCGTTTACTTTTCAACAGCTTACCGTCATGAGGGAATTGGACGTTCAACGGGTTATGATTATATCCGCACAGGAAATCCAACACGGCAAATTGTAGAGCAAGCCATTGCAGATTTGGAAGGCGGCGATGCTGGGTTTGCTTTTTCATCGGGGATGGCGGCGATCCAAACTCTGCTGGCATTGGCTGAACCAGGGGATGAGTGGCTTGTTTCCGCCGATTTATATGGCGGGACGTATCGCTTATTTGAGAAAGGGTGGAAAAAGTTTGGACTGTCATTTGTCTATGACAGCTTTCAAGATATCAACGAAGTGAAGAAGAAAATAACAGAAAAGACAAAAGTCATCTTTCTTGAAACACCTACTAATCCGCTCATGCAGGAGGTAGAGATCGAGTTGGTGGCAGGATTAGCGAAAGAGCATGGGCTGCTGCTCATTGTGGATAATACGTTTTACACGCCATATTTGCAGCGTCCGTTAACGCAAGGAGCTGACATTGTCATCCACAGTGCGACGAAATATTTAGGCGGGCACAATGATGTGCTGGCCGGCTTGATTGCAGTGAAAGGAGAAAAGCTGGCCTTGTCGGTAGGAGAAATGCAGAATGCTATTGGAGCCGTTTTAGCACCGCTTGATTCCTGGCTGTTAATCCGCGGTATGAAAACACTGAGCCTGCGTATGAAGCAGCACGAGCAGAACGCAAAACAAGTCTCAGAATTTCTGCGATGTTGTCCGGAGGTGACAGATGTTCTCTATCCGGGACGAGGAGGAATGCTATCATTCCGCTTAGAGTCGGAAGTGTGGGTGGATGACTTTTTAAGAAGCTTGAATCTAATTACGTTTGCTGAAAGCCTCGGTGGAGTAGAGAGCTTTATTACGTATCCAGCGACACAGACACACATGGATGTCCCGGAAGAGATGCGGATTCAAAACGGTGTCTGTAACCGGCTGCTTCGTTTTTCAGTAGGAATTGAACATGCAGAGGATTTAATTGCTGATTTAACACAAGCGTTTAACAAAATGAAGGGGTGAAGATAATGAGTGAGCAGTATTCTTTTCAAACGAAACTATTACACAACAGCCATAAATTTGATGAAGGAACGGGAGCAGTTAGTGTACCCATTCAGCATGCTTCTACCTTTCACCAAAAGGATTTCGATCGGTTCGGCAGCTATGATTACAGCCGTTCTGGGAACCCGACAAGAGAAGCACTAGAAACAGCGATCGCTGAGCTAGAGGGCGGCACGCGCGGATTTGCTTTTTCATCAGGCATGGCAGCGATTTCTACTGCTTTCCTTCTGCTTTCTAAAGGAGATCATATATTGATTACGGAGGATGTGTATGGCGGTACGTATCGCATGGTCACAACTGTACTCAATCGTTTTGGGATTGACCATACATTTGTGGATATGACCAATTTACATGAAGTCGCCTCCAATATAAAAGAAAACACAAAATTAATTTACATGGAAACACCGTCTAACCCTTTGTTAAAAGTGACGGACATCAAAGGAATTGTTAAATTGGCAAAAGCAAACAACTGTCTGACATTTGTCGATAATACATTTTTGACACCAGCTTTACAGCGTCCGCTTGATCTTGGTGTTGATCTTGTTCTGCACAGTGCTACGAAGTTTTTATCCGGTCACAGTGATGTACTAGCTGGACTTGCTGTCACAAAGGATAAAGAGCTTGGCGACCGCTTGTACGCTCTGCAAAATTCATTCGGCGCTGTACTTGGTGTTCAAGATGCTTGGCTCGTGCTTCGAGGGTTAAAAACTCTTCACGTGCGTCTTGAGCAATCTTCTAAATCAGCGCAAGCCTTGGCCGAATTTTTACAACAACATGAGCTAGTAGAAAAAGTGTATTACCCTGGATTGTCCGATCATGAAGGGCATGTTGTTCATTCTTATCAATCCACTGGACCCGGAGCTGTCCTTTCCTTTGAATTAAAGGATGAAGGGGCCGTACGGAAGTTTGTTAATCATGTGAAAATCCCGGTGTTTGCGGTGAGCCTTGGGGCGGTAGAGTCAATCTTATCTTATCCGGCAAAAATGTCCCATGCTGCTATGCCGAGAGAAGAGCGATATAAAAGAGGGATTACGGATGGCTTGTTAAGGCTGTCAGTCGGCTTGGAATCGGTGGAAGATTTAATCGCTGATTTTGAAGAAGCCTTTAAAGCAGTAGAATCACCTGTTTCTTTATAATAGAAAAAACCGGAAAGCCGATGCTTTCCGGTTTTTTCTATTATCATTATTAAGCACGGTCACGGCTCATACTTCTCATAATAAAGCTAACAACAAACACAAGGATAATCGCACCGATTAACGCTGGGATAATCGCCATACCGCCGATATCTGGACCCCAGTCGCCAAGAAGTGCACCACCGATCCAAGCACCGATAATACCAGCAATAATATTACCAATAATACCTCCAGGAATATCCTTACCTAAGATTAGACCGGCTAACCAGCCGATAATTCCTCCAACGATTAAAAACATTATAAAGCCCATTTTGTTTCCTCCTTACTTTACTTTATTAAAATAGTTAAGCACGGTCACGGCTCATACTTCTCATAATAAAGCTAACAATAAACACAAGGATGATCGCACCGATTAACGCTGGGATAATTGCCATACCGCCGATATCTGGACCCCAATCGCCAAGAAGCGCACCACCGATCCAAGCGCCGATAATACCAGCAATAATATTACCAATAATACCTCCAGGAATATCCTTACCTAAGATTAGACCGGCTAACCAGCCGATAATTCCTCCAACGATTAAAAACATTATAAAGCCCATTTTGTTTCCTCCTTACTTTTTTTATTATTCCGTGCTTGGTTTATTTATTCCCGAATAGATGCATATGAAACATGAAAAGTCAACTAAAAGAATAAAAAACTTTTCCAAAACTGGTTTATTATTTCACAAAGTGGGAAGAAACAACGGATTTATTTCCTGTAATCGTATAATGGAGGAGATGACTGCTTTTGCAAGAAAGTAGAATGAGATTGTAATTCTTCTGCCAATTCAAAAATAGAGAGCCATTCATAAAGAAGAGAAATCTCAATAGAAAAAAGCCGGTTCATTTCCCCAGATTCAATTCCTGCCTCTGCCTTCGCATACCAAAATTCTTCCATAATAGGCTTCATGCTTTCATGTAGAGAGACGTCTGCCTGTTTATTAGGATGCTCAATAAAAGAAGCTAACATCCGTATGGATTGTCGAATACGATCTTTTTGCTCTGGACTCCAGAAGAGGGGATCAGGTTCCAAAGAAATCATGTTCCCAAGATGAAAATGAATTTGCTGTAACGTTTCTAGTTTTTTGAAGTTAAAATGAACGTTACGCCTGTCTTCTTGTGTAAAGCGATGATAGCGCCACTCTTCTCTTTGAAAATGGCACAGTGCTTCTGCTTTTTCGAATAAATGCTGATCCGACTGATAGTTGAACTTAAAATGATCGGCACTTTTTTCCTCTAAAAGAGCACTAGTTACATCTATTAAAAGCTGTGCTGTTCTCGCATGGAGCATATCCACCTTTTTTGCAATTTCTGTTGAATAATTAGGCGGCATGATCAATAAGTTAACAAGCGTAGAAACGATCAGACCGATACTGGTCGTGCCTAATCTTGTGAAGAAAGCATAAGCAAAGTGGGCCTCTGTTACTTCAATCATCGCAATAGCTGACAAGGTAGCGACAAGCAGGCCAGCATCCAGCTTTAGTTTTGAACACGTAAAAATAGTCAGTACGGCTGCTAGTGTAAAGGTAAGAGCGCTGTGCCCAAATAAGTATGTAAACAGCATAGCGTAGCCGGCTCCAATAATAGAAGCGGGAAAGCGAATGAAGCTTTTTTGAATTGAAGCAGCTGCTGTTGGTTCAATTGTGACGATTGCCGTAATAACAGCAAAAACGGGCGGCCAGCCGAGTGCTTCACATACAAGAGCAGTAATGAAAACAGCTGCCCCTGTTTTAATGATCCGGCTGCCGGGAAGTCGGAAAATATGCATAAAACCACCTGTATTCTTTTATTTCTTTCGTATATCCGAGTATAGCATACAGGCAAGATTGTTTTGGAAGGAAATATAACTGTCCAGAAAATACCACGAAGATCATTTATTTTTCCGTTATCTTTTCTTGCCAGCCCTGCAAGTGTATAGTTTATAATGAAATAATGAGTAAATAGCCCGGCAAAACATCAAGTTTCCTATATAATAGACAGGGCAGAGTCTTAATTGAGGGTGGTTAAACATGAAAATCAGAAAAAGCTATTCAGATGGTCAGGAAACCAAAGTATTTATTTATGAAAATAAAAAGGAGGAAACATTTGTAGTCGCAGTTCCTTCTATTGAATGGTCTAATTCTTTTACTTATGAGGAGGCAGGAGAGAAGCTGATCGATCGTCTGGCTGCTTCTTTGAATAAAACAGCTTTGGACGAACAAGCTGCCTCTGAAATGGCTCATCGTATCTATCAGTGGACTTGTGAAATGTAATGGACGTATAGCACTTTTTCCGTTATATTAATTTTTTAGAGAAAGTGAAACGACAGGCGAACGGATTTTATTTTTGAAAGGATTGGCTGCCATATGGCTTCATTAAAAGAAGAAGTTCTCTCCAGGAGAACATTTGCAATTATCTCCCACCCGGATGCAGGGAAAACAACATTAACAGAGAAGCTGCTCCTATTTGGAGGAGCAATTCGTGATGCGGGTACAGTTAAGGGGAAAAAAACTGGCAAGTTCGCTACATCTGACTGGATGGAAATTGAAAAACAACGGGGGATTTCAGTTACCTCTTCTGTTATGCAATTTCATTATCATGACTGTCACGTTAACATCCTTGACACACCAGGACATGAGGATTTCAGTGAAGATACGTACCGGACGTTAATGGCAGTAGACAGTGCCGTGATGATCATTGATGCAGCAAAGGGGATTGAGGCACAGACCAAGAAATTATTTAAAGTATGTAAAATGCGGGGTATCCCGATTTTTACGTTTATTAATAAATTAGATCGTCAAGCAAAGCCGCCGCTTGAGTTATTGGCGGAGCTTGAAGAAGTGCTTGGTATTGAATCTTATCCGATGAACTGGCCGATTGGGATGGGGAAAGAGTTTTTCGGTATTTATGACCGTTTTAATGAACGGATCGAGCAGTTCCGTACGGAAAAAGAAGAAGACCGCTTTCTTCCGCTTAATGAAGAGGGAGAATTAGCGATTGATCATGAGATTAAAAAATCTGCTTTGTATGATCAGATGCTTGAAGAAATCATGCTGCTAGAGGAAGCTGGCAATGAATTTTCTGAAGGGAGAATTGCGGAAGGGGAGCTGACCCCTGTCTTCTTTGGAAGTGCTTTGACAAACTTCGGTGTTCAGACGTTTTTAGAGACGTATTTGCAATTTGCTCCTCCTCCTCAGCCGCGCCAGTCGGATCAAGGAGAAATTGATCCTGTTAATGAACAATTTTCTGGATTTATCTTTAAGATCCAAGCGAACATGAATCCTGCTCACCGTGACCGGATTGCATTCTTCAGGATTTGCTCTGGAAAATTTGAACGGGGCATGAGCGTCACGCTGACAAGAACGGGTAAAACATCAAAGGTATCTCAATCAACACAGTTTTTAGCAGACGACCGCAGCACGGTAAATGAAGCAGTTAGTGGGGACATCATTGGTTTATACGATACAGGAAATTATCAGATTGGCGATACACTTGTAGGCGGAAAACCACTTTTTCAATATGAAAAGCTTCCGCAATTCGCTCCTGAGCTGTTCGTTAAAGTAAGCGCTAAAAATGTGATGAAGCAAAAAAGCTTTCATAAAGGAATTGAACAATTAGTGCAAGAGGGAGCCATCCAGCTATACAAGACGCTGCATACGGAAAATTATATTCTTGGCGCAGTTGGCCAGTTGCAGTTTGAAGTATTTGAACATCGGATGAAAGGTGAATATAATTCTGAAGTCGTTATGGAGCCGATGGGCTCTAAAATTGCCCGCTGGATTGAGAATGAAGAGGATGTTAAGGAAAGCCTATCAAGCTCACGCAGCTTGCTCGTAAGAGACCGGCACGGAAAGCTCGTCTTTTTATTTGAAAATGACTTTGCGCTTCGCTGGTTCCAGGATAAGAATGAACACATTAAACTTTATCATCCACTAGATGAGAAATCATATTAATTATAACGTTTTATTAAAAACCAGTTTGTCTTTAGGGCAGACTGGTTTTTCTAAAAGTTATTATGTTGAAAAAATGATTGACAGTGAAATCATCGTCGTTAATAATGAATAGTGTTACTTCAACGCATAAAAGCGTTCAAGTGAAAAAGTTAGTGACAACATTGAGGTGGACATAATGTTTAAGATTCAACCAAGAATGAGGCCTTCTTTGCCAGCGGCACTTTTTTTAACAGCTGTTATTGTGGCCTTGATTAGCTTCTCCATTATAAAGCTCGAATCGGTGCCCCATATTCCTATTTTGCTGTCTATATTTGTTCTGTTATCATTCGGTGCTCTGAAAAAAGTTCCGTTAAAAACGATGGAAGAGGGCATGATGGAAGGGGCAAAAAGCGGAATAGGAGCTGTTTTCATCTTTTTTCTTATTGGCGTATTGATTAGCAGCTGGATCATATCGGGAACCATTCCTACGATGATTTATACCGCTTTCGGTCTCGTCACACCGAATTTTTTTTATAGCATCGTTTTTATCGTGACGGCTATTGTTGGACTTGGGATTGGAAGCTCTTTAACAACGGTCGCAACGATAGGGGTGGCTTTTATCGGGGTAAGCCAGGCAGTGGACGCTTCAGTTGCTATTACAGCCGGAGCGATTGTGTCTGGAGCTTTCTTCGGTGATAAAATGTCCCCATTGTCAGACACAACCAACTTGGCGGCTTCGATCGTCGGCGTTGATTTATTTACACATATTCGAAACATGTGTTGGACAACCGTTCCGGCTTTTCTGATTACGCTCGTCTTATTTGGGATTGTTTCTCCAGAAGTTGAACAGACACAGTTTCCAAAAGTAGAAGCGATTAAAGCCGCATTAAGTGAAATGAATTTAATTCACTGGGATGCATGGCTGCCGCTCGTGCTGCTTTTCTTCTTATCTATAAAGAAGGTATCGCCGATTGTGACACTTGCCTTAAGTTCAGCATTTGGTGTCCTTTTATCCTTTTTTCATTCTGACAGGACGCTTGCTGAAATATGGAATATCTTGTTTTCCGGTTTTGTTTCTAAGACAGGCAATGCAGAGGTTGATGCTTTGCTCACAAGGGGCGGAATGGACAGCATGATGTTTACTGTTTCACTCGTTTTGTTATCTTTGGGTCTCGGTGGATTGCTATTCTCCCTTGGTATCGTGCCCCGTCTTTTTGAAGCGATTGAACATTATTTAAGAAAAGTCGCCAGCACGGTAGCTGCCGCCGCCTTTGCTGCCATTGGTATTAATTTTGTTATTGGTGAACAGTACCTATCGATCTTACTGACAGGAGAGGCTTTTCAGCGGCAGTTTGAAAAAGTCGGATTGGCTCGGAAAAATTTATCTAGAACACTAGAAGATGCTGGGACAGTGATTAACCCGCTTGTTCCTTGGGGAGTATGTGGTGTATTTATCACAAAAATGCTTGGCGTGGCTACGGTCGATTATGTGCCATTTGCCTTTTTCTGTTTGCTAAGCCCGCTGCTCACTATTTTATATGGAATGACAGGGTGGACATTAACGAAAAAGGAATAGTTTTAGTGAAAAGAGAATGTATTTGAATGAACTGCACCCGACACAACAGTTGGAGGGGCAGTTTTTTTATGATCTTTGAAGTAAATCCTTTTTCTTCCGTTTAAAGTTGAACAGTGAATAGCGGTGCATTATAGTTAAAAGGGTGACTATAAAAAAGCGAAGAAAACCGTGAAAGGAGATTTATTTTGAGAATCAGTAACTTTTCTATTAAGAGGCCTGTTTTTACAACAGTTGTGATGTTTCTAGTTATTATTCTCGGTGTGGTCTCTTTATTAAAAATACCACTTAAATTGATTCCGGATATTAATCCCCCTGTTGCTGTTGTCGTCACTTCTTATGAAGGGGCTAGTCCGGTCGAGATCGTTGAAAAAGTGACAAAACCTCTGGAAGAAAGTTTATCTACACTCCCAGGAATTAAAAATATTACATCGACAACGAGGGAAGGCTCTAATTTAATTTTAATGGAATTTTCCTGGAGTACTAAAATTGACGATGTTCAATCAGATGTTCTCCAGCGAATTGACCAAACACCTCTTCCAAAGGATGTACGCAAGCCGCAATTTCTGAAGTTTGACCCTTCTCAATTCCCCATTATTCAATTGTCTTTGCAGTCTGTTAAAAATGAAGATGAATTGCAGAAACTAGCCGATCAATTAGAGAAAGATCTTCTGACAGTAGAAGGAGTCGCCAGTGTAAATGTTTCCGGTACGCTAGAGGAAGAAATTGTGATTCAGCTTGATGAGCAAAAGATGAAACAATATAACGTAGCTCAGTCGGATATTGTACAACTGATCCAGGCTAACAATGTTTCGCTTCCGGGAAGTCCTGTTGAATCGAACGGCATGTCCTTAACGACGAGGATTGTCAGCCAGCTGACAAGCATGGATGATGTGAGAAAATTAGTAGTGACGGTTAACCCGCTTACTGGAGAAGAAATTACTGTTGGCGATGTAGCTGCAGTGGAGTCGAAAAGAAAAGACACTGGCAGTTTAACAAGGGCTAATGAGCATCCAGCTGTTCTTTTGAGTGTCTTGCAGCAGGCGGATGCTAATACCGCAGAAGTGTCCAAGCAGTTTCAAAAGAAGTTGGATGAATTGATGAAAGAAAAGCGCTATGAAAGTATCCAGTCAGATATTCTATTTGACCAAGGGGATTACGTTCGTCTTGCGATTGGAAATATCGGCAGCTCGCTTCTTCTTGGTGGATTGTTAGCGATGCTCGTGTTATTTGCCTTTTTAAGGAATGTAAAAAGCCCTCTCATTATTGGTGTCGCCATTCCTTATTCGGTCATTGTCACGTTTGTACTAATGTATTTCGCTGACTTTAACTTAAATATTATGACGCTCGGAGCGCTGGCATTAGGGATCGGAATGCTTGTGGATAATGCGATCGTCGTCATTGAAAATATTTACCGCCACTTATCGATGGGAAAAGACTCCCGGCAGGCAGCCCGAGACGGTGCCAAGGAAGTAGGGGCAGCCATTACGGCTTCCACCTTAACGACAGTAGCCGTCTTTTTACCGGTTGTTTTCATTTCCGGGATTCTTGGACAAATATTTAAAGAATTCGCTTTAACGATTTCTTTCAGTCTCGCGGCCTCTTTAATTGTCGCTTTAACCGTTATTCCGATGATGGCAAGCCGCTGGCTGAAACTGCCTGAATCCCAACATAATGTAAAGAGAGAACCGAAGATTGCCCAGCGTTATGAATCAGCGATTCGCTGGTCATTGCATCACCGGCCGCTCGTTATTGTCGTATCCCTTGTCATGCTGATTGCTGGGGGATGGGGATTGACAACGGTTGGATCTCAATTTCTCCCAGCAACAGATGAAGGTTTTTTTAACATTAGATTGGACGTTGAGCATGGTACTTCTTTAAAGGAAACGAATAAAGTCGTAAAAGCAGTGGAGAAAGAGCTTGGCAAGGAAAAAGACGTAGACGTATATGTCAGTCTTGTCGGTTCGACTCAAGAAGATTCGTTTAGAGGAACCGGCTCATCTAATAAAGCAGAGCTATATGTAAAGCTAAAGCCGCTTGGAAAAAGAGACCGTTCTGTCTTTGCGTTTGTTGACGATGTAAAGCCGGATGTTGAAAAAGCAGCCCATGAGGTAAATCCTACGGCAGAAGTCACTTTTAACATGCAGTCAGCTTCTGGGTCTAGTCCACAAACGTTAACGTTTAACGTACGGGACGTCGATCCAGAACGCTTTAATAGGACCGTTAAAGAGGTCGAGAAAGCAGTTAAGGATATAGATGACATAACAGAGGTGTCAACGAATAGAGAAGAAACGGTAAAAGAAGTACAAATAAAGGTAAAACGAGATCAAGCACTCGCGGCCGGTCTTGCTCCAGCGCAGGTAGCTTCTATTGTGAATGACGCGACAAGAGGGGTGCCCGCTACCCAAATTATTAGTGAAAATTCAGCCGTCCAAACCGTTGTTGTCCGTTATGATGAACGAATAACAAAAAAGATAGAAGCATTAAAGAAATTACTTATAAAAACGCCGGCCGGCAATTTTTATCCGCTTGAGCAATTGGCAGATATTGAAGTGAAACAAGGACCGGTCGTCATCCAGCGTATTAATCAACAGGAGGCTGTCCAGTTTTCGACGAAATATCTATCCGACACGAATTTAGGAGCCGTTTCGGACAAGGTAGATGAAAAGATTGCTGCACTCGACTTGCCTGAGGAAACGACCATTACGTTTGGCGGTGACCGAGAATTGCTGGAAAGCTCTATTGATGATATGATGTTGGCGCTTGTTTTGGCTATCGTCTTGATTTATATTGTAATGGCTGCTCAATATGAGTCGTTTAAATATCCATTTGTCATTATGTTCACCGTTCCATTGATGGTCGTTGGCGTTGCGCTTGCACTGACGATTACGAGAACGCCTATTAGCATACCAGCTGTAATCGGTGTCCTTATCCTTGCTGGTATTGTTGTGAATAACGCGATTGTGATTGTGGATTACATTATTCAAAGAAAACGAAGCGGCCTGAGCAGTTACGAGGCGATTATCGAATCAGCTAAAGACCGGGCTCGCCCTATTTTAATGACTGCTTTAACGACTATTCTTGGCCTCGTGCCGCTCGCAGCCGGCATTGGCGGCGGAACAGAAATTAATCAGCCGATGGGAATCACCGTGATTGGCGGACTGCTGTCAAGTACGTTTCTAACGCTGTTTGTCATTCCTGTCGTCTACAGCTTTTTTGATAAAGAGACAAGAAAGATAAATAAAAAGGCAAATAAGTAGATGAAAATTGTTTACAAGCTGGGCAGGAAGATTTATACTAAAGATACAAACAACAGAATCTTCAATGACGAAAGTCAAAGGGGAGTAGCGTTAGGTATTTTACCTAAAACAAAGTCGTCAATTCATGGATCGTATCCATCGGCTTTGTTGACATGAGTGTAAGCATGTCCAGCAAGACCTTTGCCTATTATAGGCAAAGGTCTTTTTTGTTGTTTAAATTTGGTAAGCTTGGAGAAAAATACTAAAAGATTACAGGAGGAGATTTACTTATGGATGCAGCAATGTTACTAGAGTATGGCTGGGTGCTGCTCGTGCTAATTGCACTTGAGGGCATTCTGGCCGCTGACAATGCCGTCGTTATGGCGGTGATGGTGAAGCACTTGCCAAAAGAACAACAAAAGAAAGCTTTATTTTATGGATTGCTTGGGGCCTTTATTTTCCGTTTTATCGCTTTGTTCCTTATTACATTTTTAGTGAAAGTGTGGCAAGTTCAAGCGATTGGTGCCCTTTACTTATTCTTTATCTCATTTAACCATCTCTATAAAACATGGAAGAATAAAGGGAATGATGGAATAGAGGAGCATGAAGTCAAAGAATCGAAAGGCTCTTCTTTCTGGGTGACTGTGTTAAAGGTAGAAGTAGCTGATATTGCTTTTGCCATTGATTCCATGCTTGCAGCTGTCGCTTTAGCGGTTACATTGCAGCCGAGCGGCTGGTTCCATATCGGCGGTATTGACGCTGGCCAGTTTCTCGTTATGTTCCTTGGCGGATTAATAGGGGTTGTGATTATGCGTTTTGCCGCTACTTGGTTTGTTAAATTGCTGCAAAGCTATCCAACTTTAGAAACAGCCGCCTTTATGATTGTCGGTTGGGTTGGTGTTAAATTAGCGGTATTTACTTTATCTCATCCGAAAGTTCATATTTTGGATGAGCATTTTCCTGAATCTACACCGTGGAAATTAACTTTCTGGATCGTGCTTGTAGCTCTGGCTCTTGGTGGATACCTGCTTGCTAGAAAAAAAGGACCGGTTAGTACAGCGGTAGAATAATAAAAAAGCGCAGCAGATTGCTGCGCTTTTTAAATTACTTGACGATTCTTTTCGCACCTACAAATTTTGTTTTCCAATAGTTATTGTTCATATCAATAATCGTCACACCGCTCTTTGTAGAGACGCCGATCATTTGAGTTTTATCTAAATAGATCGCTACAAAGCTAACTGTGTTGCCTTTTTTGCCTGTTGTATTATAGAAAACCAAGTCGCCTTTTTTAAGTTTATCTTTCGCAACCGGTACACCATTTTTATAGATTTCGGCTGAGTTGCGTGGCAGCTTCACGCCATGTTTTCCAAATACGTGTTGAACGTAGCCAGAAGCATCAAAGCCTTTAATAGTTGTTCCGCCCACTTTAAAAGGCACACCTTTCAGCTTGAGAGCGTAATCTGTAATGTTTTTAATTTGTTGCTCTGGTGTAAGTTGTGGAGTTGTTTGTTTTACCGGAGCAGCTGGAGCTTCAGCAAATACAGAAGTTCCTGCAGAGCATACCATCATTGTTGCTAACCCTAATCCCATTAATTTCTTTTTCATTGTAATTCCTCCATTTTTAAAATAATTGTGGCTCCGTATGAATTTTCCAGCCACTATTCGTTTTTTTATAGACAATATGAACAACTTCAACATTTGGGCCTTCTCCTATAGGCACATATGCATCATATTCTTTCTCGGTCTCTGATTCTTTTGTTAACTGTATTCTCGCTTTACTATAGTTAGCTAAAGATCCGCCATCTGCATTTGGCTGAGCAAGTCGTCCGTGATATTCGACGATTCTGGCTCGCTCAATCATTTGGCTGATCGCCTCTGAAGTGAAATCAGTTTCGAGATAGGAGAAAAGCTTTTTCTGTGTATCAAGATCTTTTCCTACATAACGGTAATCGGTGTTATGGTAGGGGAAGGAATAGATTGGTTCCTCAGATGCTTCTGGTTCTCCACCCGCCATGACGTACCAATATTTTCGCTTGGCCTCTTGCATACTTTTTCTAACCATTTCTTCTTTTAAGCTTGATAACTCTTTTTCCTGTTTACCGAAAGCAAAGCTTTGGATCATTTCATCTATATAAGCCAGACACTCATTGTAGACTTGATAAGAGGTGCTATCCGGCTGTGAGGAAAAAGGATGTTCATTCGTTAATCTTGCTGTATAGACTAAGCCATCTCTTTCTGCCAGTTTCATTAAAGGAGCATCTTTTCCTAAGCCTAGCCATGTTTCCTTCGGATACACTTCGATCGCAAATAGCAAACCTTTCTGGAGATGATCGGCAGTAGCATAAATGTTGACTTGTTTTTCCGCTGTCAGCCCTTCATCCTCGTCGGCAACGATCTTTCCTTCAAGCTTTTGCGGGATGCTTAATGAAAAATCTAATGCTTTGTTGTAGTACTCGAAAGCAGGCTCCTGTTTGTTCTTAATGCTTTCCTCGATCTCTTTTTTGAGCTTTTCAAATTGCTCAATTCTTGGCTCAACAGGCTGAGCTTCAATTCCTTTATTAATAGCTTTTAAGGCTTCAGGGCTTTTGCCTGATTTTAATAAAGAGTCAGCTAAATAAAACCAATAATAAGCAGCATTGGGGACTTCCGTCGCCCGCTCTTGATAGTAAGCTGCCACTCTTGGAAAGTATTCCTGATCAATGGAGCTGTCAGGTGCAAAGTGTGACTGATGCCATCTTTGGATGGTGACTTGATAGATGTCTGCCATTTGTCTTTGCCAAAGAGCGAGGTAAATTTTATTTTTATGCTGTTCGTTGGTTGTAATGAGATCGAGCTCATGAAAATTAAGGGAACCCATTTTATAAAAAGCATTCTTTTTATAGGAGTACACTTCTAAAATGTTTCCTGCTGACTCACCGATCTTCCAGCCTGCCAGCAGCTCAGCTTGCCCGTCTCCATTTATATCAGCGGCGGCGGCCCAGCTGACCGTATAGCCGTTTCCTTTCTTTTCCCATAACTTTTCCCAACGATGATTCTTTTTCTGCAGCACTAGCAAATAAGGAAGAGAGGACTTTGATTTATAAAAAACAAACAGCTCATCTGTCCCGTCTCTGTTAATATCAATTGTTTGGATCGCTTTGCTTCCTACAGGCTCCGTTGGTGTAACAATAACGGCTCCAGAAGGTAAAAAGGGCTTTACAATTGAAAAGAAATTTTTTTCATTGGCTTCTGCTGCTTTGGCAACTTGCGGTGCCTGAATCAAGCCGGCAGGATCAGGCAAGAGATTGCATCCACTTAGAAGAAGAGCCGAGAGAGCGAACAGGCTTGTTATCTTTTTATAACCAATGGCACTCACCTCCTTTTTTGGTGCTCCTTTATGTTCTTACTATAGCGCATAAAAAGGAAAAAATAGTTATAAAAAGGTTAAAAATAGTTACGTAATCGTTACAAGGGAAGAAATAAATGGACTGTTGTTCCTTGAACTGGTCTGCTTTTAATTTCTATTTCTCCGCCGTGTAAGTGAAGAATTTCCTGGCAAATGGCTAAACCGAGACCGCTGCCAGCTGATTTTGAATGTCCTTTATAAAATTTATCTTTTACCCATTCCAACTCTTCTGCAGGGATTCCCGATCCTGTATCGGAAACACTGATTTTAATGTTTTGATCCTCTATTCCGACATGAACAGAGATCGTTCCTCCTTGCGGTGTGAATTTAAATGAATTGTCTAACAGGTTGATCAGCACTTGCTTCATTCGGTTTTTATCTAGAGAACTAATTGGAATAGAAGATTCACAAGTAAGCTGCAGCTGGATCATCTGTCGTTCTCCGCGAGGCTGCATTTGTTGGACCACTTGCCGGCAAATGTCAACGAGAGAAGCTTGTTCGATCGTTAGTTTGATTTTTCCTGATGTCAGGCTGGATAAATCTAATAAATCGCCGACGAGATGAGTGAGACGGTCGCTCTCAGCTGAAATGATTTCAAGACCTTCTTTTGTTGTTACATCATCCGTAATCTCCTTGAGTGTCACCGCCCATCCTTTAATCGAAGTCAGGGGAGTACGCAGCTCATGTGAAATCGAAGCAATAAATTCATTTTTCAACTGTTCGTGTCTTTCTACTTCGCTCGCCATATAATTTAGTGTATCGGCTAACTTGCCGATTTCATCATCCTGTCTTTTATGAACCCTTGTGGAAAATCGACCGCTCGCCATTTGTTCAGCCGCTAACGTGATTTCCGTGATCGGCCGTTTAATAGAGCCTGCTAAAAAATAGCTAATCCCAGCAGAGACCGCTACAACGACGGCACCGATAAGAGAAAGAAAACCTACATTTTTGTAAAAGATGTGTTTCATAGGCTCTAAAGATGTAGTGAATCTGATGATGCCGACGGCTTGTCCATTTTTCTTAAGGGGCTGTGAAATAGACATGACCGCTTCTTTATTTTGTTTTGTCTTCCATACTCCAATTTGTCCATTCTTCGCTGCTGTGACATCTGGATCCTGAATCCATTGGGCTGAGGGTTCATAGTTATCGGCCAGGATTTGCCCGTTCAGTCCAATGATTTGGGTTCTTGTACTCACAAGAAAGTTATACGTGTCAAGCATTTCTTGAGCATGATCCTCTAGCTTATGGCTTTCTAAATAATGGTCATAAAAGTTGGAAAACACGATGCCTTGATCACTTAATGTTTGCTCCACGCTGTCCGTATAGTAGAAATGCAGGGAGAAAATAATGATGGCCTCAAAAATAAAGACCGTCAAGAGAATCATGAAGAAATAGCTTAAAGTAAGCCTCCTTTTAATCCCTTGTTTCATGTATAGATCCTTTTAAAGCGATAGCCGCAGCCCCACACGGTTTCAATGAAAACAGGATGGGAGGGATCATCTTCAATTTTTTCTCTGAGCCGTCTAATATGAACATCTACTGTTTTGGTGTCACCAAAATAGTTTTCGCCCCACACCTCATTTAACAATTCATCTCTGCTGATCGGTTCATTTATTTTTGAAAAGAATACTTTCAGTAAATGAAATTCCCGCATCGTCAGTTTAATAGGCTGTTGATGTTTGGTGAGCGTTTGCTCTTTTAAATTGAGCTGAAGGGGACCCGATGTTAAGAGTGGTTCAGGCTCTCGTATACTCTCTGTACGTCTGAGAACAGAACGAATCCGTGCCACAAGTTCAAGCGGATTAAAGGGCTTAACAATATAGTCATCAGCCCCAAGTTCAAGACCTGTAATCCGATCCATATCCTGCCCGCGAGCAGACAAAATGATGACAGGAAGATGGGGATGGGCAGCCCGCAGCTTTTCACATACTTCAAGACCGTCTATGTCAGGTAAATTTAAATCCAAAATGACTAAGCCGATTCTTTCCTTATCAATGATCGATAAAGCCTCTTTTCCGTTCGGAGCTTCCGTTGTAGAAAAGTTGGCCCGCTGTAAATTTAAAGCGATAAATTTCCGGATGGATACTTCATCTTCTACAATTAAAATAAGTTGTTCGTTCATGAACTCCTCCACAAAAATAGTCTCATAGATTTAATAATAGCTATTTTTTGCCAAAGATCAATGAATTTTGACGAGCTTGAATAAGAAGTTTTTATCGTACTGGATGAATGAGAAGCGAATCATATAAGCGAATGACTGCTCTTGCCGGACTATCGGTCTAGAAGGGCATTTGTACAAAAGATAAAGAAAAATAAAAAGATTCAAACCGTTCTTTTGTTGAGTTCGTTATTTAATATAGACGGAGAGAAAAGGCAAGGAGAGTGAAGTGGATTGAAGAAGAAAACAATGTTAACCGCAGTCTTCGTGATGATCGTCGCGTTATTTGGAGGGCTATCGTCTGCTTTTTTACAAAAGGGGGAGGCGATGAATCCTGACGACATTATAAAGGTTTACGGTCCCGGCGGCCCTCTTGCCCCAATGAACGAGCTGGCGGAACAGTTTACGAGAGAAACAGGGATAAAAGTGGAAGTAACAGGCGGCCCGGAAGAAAAATGGATTGCCCAAGCAAAAGAAGATGCTGATCTTATTTTTGGCGGCTCCGAGTATATGCTGACCAATTTTACGATCCATCATCCGGGAATCATTAACGAAAAAACACGAACTGAACTTTACGTGCGGCCAGTGGGGATTCTAGTTAGAAAAGGAAATCCTAAAAACATTCAATCACTCGAGGACTTAACAAAAAAAGGTGTGAAGATTATCGATGTAAATGGAGCAGGGCAGCTTGGGATGTGGGAGGATTTAGCGGGAAGAAAAGGGCTGATTCCCGGCATTGAAAGAAATATCTCTTTATCTGTTAAAACGAGTGCCGAAGCTATTGATCTTTGGAAAAAGAACGCTAAATATGATGCTTGGATTACTTACGAGTCGTGGCACTATCGGCTGCCTGATGTAACAGATTTAGTACAGCTGCCCGTTCAGGACAAGCTGTACAGAGGAACACCGATTAGTATAACGAACAATTCTGATAACAAGAAAGAAGCAAAAATGTTTATCAAATATTTGAAGAAGAAAACCTCTCATCAAGTGTTTCAAAAATGGGGTTGGCAATAGATTTAAAAGGGAGTGAGCAAAGATGAATAAAAAACTATGGATGGTATTTCTATTTTCAGCTCTTATTCTTTTAACTGCCTGTGGAAAAAGCGACAATGCCGCTGAACCGGCAAGTGATAAAGGCAAGCATGCGGCGGTCGAGACCGCTGCTGAAGAAACCCAGAACTTGCAGTTGCTCAAAGATCAATCAGCAGGTGAATATCTTGCTGATTCTAAAGGAATGACCCTTTATTATTTTAAGAAGGATGAAGAGGAAAAGAGTCATTGCAACGGTGAATGCCTGGAGAAATGGCCTCCATTTACAGAAAGTAATTTTGAGGTGCCAGCAGGATTCGAGAAAGAAAATTTTGGGACTATTACAAGGGAAGATAATGGCCAGCAACAAGTTACGTATAAAGGCTATCCGCTGTATTACTTTGCCGGTGATAAACAAGAAGGGGATCTAAAGGGACAAGGAGTGAAAAGTGTTTGGTATATTATAAATAAAGATACAAACTTTCAGTAAATCACTCTTTTAGGGAACGGCCGCCATAGCGGCGGTTCTTTATTATGTAACGAATAAAATTTAGCTTCATTAAAGGTGAAGGTTGTTTTCACAATCAACTATAACAGAGCTTAAGATGTAAGAATTATGATGGCAAGGAGGGCGGGGCTGTTTGAAGGAAAAAAGTGATGAAGAGTTAATCATGCTAGTGATGAAAGAACATCGGTCTGCCCTGGAAGAGTTATATGACCGTTATATAAAATTGATCTATAGCTTTGCCTTTAAATTTTCAAACGGTGATGCAGACTCAACGAGGGAAATGGTTCAGTTAGTGTTTTTGAAACTATGGACAACGAAAAGCCCATATGACTCTTCAAAAGGAAAATTTGTTAATTGGCTTTTGACCATTACGCGAAACGTGTGCTTGGATTATATTCGAAAAAATAGTCTCCGTGTAAAACATACTAAACAAATCCAGGCGCATGCTTCTGCTGAATTGACCAATCCGGTGGACGAAATTGAACAGAGGTTAACACTTAATGCCGTATTGGCTGCTAAAAGCAAATTAAGCACTGCACAAAAGAGATTGATTGATTTATTTTACTGGAAAGGGTTTTCTCTAACAGAAATTGCCGAAATAGAAAATGAACCCGTGGGCACAGTGAAAAGCAGGCTGCATCAATCTTTAAAACAATTAAAAAAGCATTTAGAAGTGGAGGATTTGTAAATGGACAGGGAATGTGATCACCTGCTTTCATTTATGGCGGAGGACTTAGATCAAGGAGCTAAAGAGAAATTCGAACAGCATTTACACCATTGTCCTGACTGTTCAAAGGAGTATAAAATCATGACAGATATCTGGCATTCCTTATACTTAGATATAGAAGAAAAAGAGGTACCGAAAACGTTAAAATCGGAAGTGATGGCATTTGTTTTTGACAATCAGGAAAAAAACGAAAAGACATCCTGGCTGGCGCGTATCAGCCAATGGAGGAGATGGCTTTCCGGGCAGTTTTCCCCTGTAGCGAGCATAACGGTTTTGTTATTGATTGTTGTTTCGGTCGCTTTAATTATCTCTAATAATCAGCTGAGACATGAAACTATCCAAGGGAACCTTCCTGTCGAAGTGGTCTCCACTTTTTCCTTGCAGGCTGCAGAGCTAGGGAATCCGTTAAATACAGATGGCTCTGCGATTGTGTTGCAGCAAGGAGAAAAAAAAAGGTTAGTTGTCCAAGTAGATGATCTGCCGAAGCTGAACGGTTCAGAGGTCTATCAAGTGTGGCTGTTAAGAAATGGAAAGAGAGAAAATGCCGGGATATTTAAACCGAATAAAAGCGGAGAGGGAGTATTAACGTACGAGCTTGCACACGATACGCAATTCGATCAAATTGGCATTACAGTGGAGCCTGATCCGTATAGCACCACGCCAAGAGGGGAAAAGATTGTTGGTTCTTCTTGAAGAGATCAAAATAGGCTGATTCGTCCGCTAAGGGACAAATCAGCCTATTTGTGTTCAGGTTACATGGCGTTTGCGGCTGCTTCACTTTCCATGAAAAAGAAAGTAGGACGCCCGCTTGTTGGCTCAAAGTAGGCAACAAGATAATTAGGGCGTTTCAACCAGCTGCCTTCTGCAAACGACATCGTTAATGGCTCGATCATCGTGTGTTTATAGACGTCTCTCTCTGTTAATCCAAGATTGACAAACTCCTGACCAAGAAGGAGAGGGTTTTGTAAAATATTTTGGTATAAAGAAGAGCGTTCTTGTCTAGTAAGTGCAGGTTCCCACCAAGGCTTCCGAGGCTTGTACCGCTGATTCAGCAAATAATCGTACTTCATAATGCTTTCGAGCTCTGGGTACTGATGAGGACGGACTGCAAGCAAAAATTCTCGAAGACGTTTGAATAAATCCTCTAATTGATGACCAATTCTGCCCCAGCCTTGTTCTTCCCAATAAGCTCCGAAAGATTGGAAAAAGTCAAATGGTGTTTCAAAGCAATGAGTGACAATGTATTCAATCGTTTCATTCATCCGATGGTCGTTCCAATACTTTTCAAGGACATCTTCAACTTGTTTAATTTTTACGATATCGGCAAAAGATAAAAGGTTATTCCCTAAAATCTCGTACGGTGCATGGTCCATGTACACATAGTCATGTTCAGCTGCACGTATACGCAAGCCGGTGCCGCGAAGCATTTTTAAAAAGCCAAGCTGAAGCTCTTCCGGTCGGAGCGCAAAAACATCATTGAACGTTTTGCGGAAGGAATGATAATCCTCTTCCGGTAGGCCGGCAATTAAATCGAGGTGCTGATCGATTTTTCCGCCTTCCTTGACCATCGTAACGGTACGTACGAGCTTCGACCAATTTTGTTTCCGCATAACGAGTTCATTTGTCGTGTCATTTGTTGATTGTACGCCAATTTCGAAGCGGAACAATCCTTTCGGTGCATTTTTGTTGAGAAAATCAATAACTTCCGGCCGCATGATGTCAGCGGTAATTTCAAATTGAAAAACCGTTCCAGGAACGTGCTCATCAATGAGAAATTGAAACATTTCCATTGCATAGCTGCGGCTAATATTAAACGTCCGATCGACAAACTTGATCGTCTTGGCACCGTTTGCCATTAGATAGCGGATATCTTCTTTAATGGCTTCCCGGTTAAAGTAGCGGACACCGACCTCGATGGAAGAAAGGCAAAATTGACAACGGAACGGACAGCCGCGGCTCGTTTCGAGATAGGTGATTCTTTTAGACAAATGGGCTTTGTCTTCCTCAAATCGAAATGGCGAAGGCAGCTCGCGCAAGTCCAACTTGTTCCGCTGCGGGTTGATTTTTGGCTTTCCATTTTCTAAATAACCAATGCCGCTTACTTTATTCCAATCCTGCTCACCACTTATTTCATCAAGCAGCTGCTTGAACGTTTCTTCTCCTTCGCCGATTACGATAAAGTCCGCCTCTGGAATTCGTTCAAGCCAATAAGGAACGTCATAAGTCACTTCCGGACCACCGAGAACAATAATTGTTTCGGGAAGAACCTTTTTCATCATTTTAACGACAGCAAGTGTTTCTTCGATATTCCAAATGTAGCAGCTGAATCCTAGTATATTTGGCTGGCGTTTATAGAGGTCCGTTACAATATTAATAGCAGGATCTTTAATCGTATATTCGGCCAGGTCTACTTGATAATCCGGCTCCGCAAAAGCTCTTAAGTAACGGATAGCCAAATTGGTATGAATATATTTAGCGTTTAATGTGCTTAGAACGACGTTCATGAATCAACTTCTCCTTATAGCTTTTCTGATATATTGCCTTGTTCATATCGATTGGAAAAGAGCTTTTTAAGCTTGGACCATTTCGTCTCGATGAACGGTTGAGCCACCGTTGTCACTACCGTCGAAGAAAGAATCATTGTTAAAAATAAAGATGCAATCAACAAGAGAAGGATTGACTCAGCTGAGTCTTTCACTTCACTTTCACGGAAGGTTTTAATGACAAAGCCGTGCAGTAAATAAACGTACAATGTATTTCTGCCCCAATCGGTAAAAAAGAACTTTTTCTTCGGTACAAAAGCAAAAAAAGCAGCAATCATCATAAAGCTTACCATATAAATGACCGTGCGGTGGATTATTCCCGAGAAGTTTGAAGCCTCTAAGTCTGCAAAAGAGAAAGAGCCAAGCAGCCATCTCTGGTCAAAATCTGGGAAGCTAAGTGCCGTGTAAAAGACAGCAAGTGCGCTAAAGAACAAGACGATACGAACGGATTTATGAGCAAGCAAATTGAAATGCTCTTTTTTCAAATAGTATCCAATTAAGAAAAATGGGAAGAAAATAAACGTACGAGCAAAGCTTAACACATCTAACTGACGATCGATACAGCCAATCGCAATTCCGATAGCGAAAGAAACGGTCAGTAAGACAACTGGTTTGAGTTTTAGCCATTTAACCGAAATGACCAGCAATAAGTTCCAGAAGAACAAGCTGAGCAAAAACCATAATGACCATTGAGGTACGAGCAAATCAAGATGCAGTGCTTGATCTTCATACAAATAAAAATAAAAAAAGGAATAAATAATTTGGAAAATAAAGAATGGCAGCAAAATTTTTTGAGCCGTTTTTTTAACGTATCCTTTTTTATAAAAGCTTTTGGCAAAAAAACCTGATACTAAAATAAACCCTGGCATATGAAACAAGTAAATGGTTGTATACAAGGCAAAGATAACAGAGTTATCACCGATATACGAGCGAATAAAATGACCGAATACAACAAAAACAATTAAAATAAACTTTGCGTTATCAAAATAATAATCTCTTTTAGACATAAAACCTCACCTTAAAAGTATGATGTAGCAACTGGCTGCAGTATTATTTTAAACACAACATGACATTATACAGGAAAACCGCCAACCTCGCCATTATACAAAAATAGGAAGCGTCGTCTGGAAAACATGATTCTATGTAAAAGTAGGATGCGTAAAGTACGTCGCTTATAGGTTTTTTTAAAAAAACGCCGGCTGTCAAGCCCGGCGTTTTAAGCTTTCTCCTATATTGAAATAATCTTCAATTTTGATTGATAGGCGAATTGCTTCATGATAAATATCTGTTTTGATCCCGTTGATCGACTGTGATTTTTTTCCGGCTTCCAATAGATGATCAAGCAATTCCTTGGAAAATGTAGAATAGGCCAGCAATTGTTTTAACTGACGTGATTCTTTTTCGAGTTTTGCGATAAAAATCTGTATTTCTGTATAGGGAGAGCGTACAGCAGTCAATGAAAATGCATAAATAGCTGCGGCTGTACGAATAAAAGGTTCTGATGATTGTTTGATTAATCTTTTTGCCTCAGTAAGGGAGGCAATTTTTCTGTATGTGCGAGTGGACGGATCATAAATTTTTAAAAAGTCTGTATGCCATTCTAGTGCCGCTTCATTCCATACTGTATCAGCCATGTTTCTTTCTCCTTTAGTTCTCTCTAGTTGTTTTTCTAAAGACGACATCCTCATGTTATATAACCTATTTAAGGAGAAACTAAACCTAAAAACTGAATCCAATCATAAAAGACTGCTGTAGACGCATATATAGGGGCGCTCACAGCAGTCTTTGCTATTTATTCAACGGGCTCATGAAATTGAAGAGGAAGGGTAATGCTGACGACAGTGCCAAAACCATGTTCACTATCTATTTCAATAGAGCCATCGAATGATTCGATAATTCTTTTACATACTACTAGACCAAGACCCGTTCCATGTTCCTTGGAAGTAAAGAATGGCTTGAAAATCAAGTCCAGATCTTCTTTCTTAATGCCGGGACCGGTATCAGCAATGGTAATATAACAATTTTCTTCGCCTTTTAAAACATTTAAGCTTAATTGTCCGCCATCACACATCGCTTCGAAAGCATTTTTTGTCAGGTTTAATAAAACTTGTTTCATTTGATCGGTGTTGACACGAACCCATATCTCTTGTTCAGGAAGGGTTAATTCATATTCAATAGAATATAAATTGGCTTCGGAACGAATGAGCGGATTTAAATCAAAGACAATTTCACGTATGTCAACCGTTTGGATTTTTTGGGCAGTCGGCTTTCCTAAAATCAAAAATTCACTAACAATTTGATTGATACGTCCAATTTCTTTATTGATGACACTAAAATAAAATTCATCTTCCGGGTGATTGTATTTTTCATTTAATAGCTGGACGAGTCCTTTTATTCCGGTTAGCGGGTTGCGTATTTCGTGGGCTGTACTTGCGGCTAACGTTCCGATGAGTTCAAGCTTTTGAGCCTCCTGCTGCATTCTCTCCAGCTTTGTTTGCCTCTTTAGCATCATATATTTAACGAGTAGAAAAACGATGTGAAGAAGGACAATAATAGCTACACCAAACAGTAAGGTAAGGGCAAGCAGATGATTTTGGCTGGATTGCCTAGCCGTAACGATTAAATTCCATGGAAGCTGAGCTAGAGGATATTCAACAGTATGCCGGTTCTCTTCGGCGTCTACTTTTTCATTAACAGAAAAAATCGGTATCTGCTTGGCATTTTCGACTGAGATAGAATATTCGGGTGTCAGCATCCTCATAATATTTTTCATGTAATCTAATCGAATATGTGAAACGATAATAGCTTCCACATGTTCATCTTTCATTACAGGTGTAGCGATCGCTATAACAGGCTGATTATTAGATAATGTTTCAGCTTCATCGGAAACAGCTGTGTCTTTCGTTAAGAGAGCTTCCTTAATATAGGGTTTGTTTCTAAGGTTGTATTGTTTTAATAAGTCATTCGTGCCGGTAAGTAAGTTGCCTTCAAAGTCGAGTATATAAATTCCCCCGTAGCGTGGATCTTTTCCGGCCATTTTTTTTAATATGGCCTGAACTTCATTGGGGATATGTCCGCCTTTACCCAAACTTTGCACCTCTTCTTCCGTGCTTACAGCTAGAATATCCATACTGACTTTTGTTTCATTAATAAATTGATCTAATTGGTTGCGATGAAGAGTCGCTGCCCATTCCAATTTTTCGCGCTGCTGTTCATCAGCACGATCAGCTAGAAAATGATAACAGCCAAAAATAGCTAGAATGGCAGGGAGCACGACAATGAAAAAATAGATCGCTCGTTCACGTTTATTCATCTAGTTTCGTCCTTTTAAAAAATTCATTGCTGTTTCATTATAGCAAACTATTATTATTTTCTCTCCCCTGTATGTATACTTAGGAAAAATTTCATTAGATAAGCCCTTTTAAAACAGAGGAAAAACGTGGTAAGTTGAATAAAAAGAATTAATAACTGGCATAGGGGGATAAGAATGAAAAAAATTAAGCTGAACATCCTTGAAACGAGTGATGTGCACGGAGCGATATTTCCTATTCATTATGGAACGAACAAGACAGCTGATCATGGTCTGGCTCGGCTTTCAACGGCTATTAAACAAGTACGGAAAGAAAATGATCATGTCTTGTTAGTAGACAATGGAGACTTTCTCCAAGGCACACCGTTAGCGAGCTTTTATTACCGCTCCCTCCGTCACGGCGTCCATCCGATGATCAAAGCGATGAACTATTTGCAATATGATGCGGCTGTGCTTGGCAATCATGAATTTAATTACGGAATGGAGATATTAAGTAAAGCCGAACAAGATGCTCATTTCCCCTTTTTAAGCGCCAACATTCTACATAAGGAATCAAAATCCCCTTATTTCGGACGTCCTTACTTTATAAAGAATTTTGCTTCTGGAATTAAAGCCGCTGTGCTTGGCATCACGACGAGTTACATTCCTAACTGGGAAAAACCGGAATATATTTGCGGATTGTCTTTTACCGATGTGGTCGCTGCGGCTCAAAGGTGGGTTCATTACATTAGAGAAGTAGAAAAACCAGATATTATGATTGTTTCTTATCATGGTGGATTTGAAATTGACCTCTCCAATGGAGAAAGAATCGAAACAAAAGAAAAAGGGGAAAATCAAGCTTATCGGATATGTAGGGAAGTAGAAGGGATTGATGTGCTGCTTACTGGACACCAGCACCGAATAACAGCAGAGTTTATAAACGGTGTAGCCGTTGTTCAGCCTGGATTCAGCGGAGCAGCTATGGGACAAGTGACGGCAGAGTTTACTCTGTCGGAAGAGTCGGTGAAGCTAAGTGATCTTTCTGTTGGCATAATAGAGGCTAAACACTTTATAGCGGATAAAGAAATTCTTGAATTAGTCAAAGAAGAAGAGCAGCAAACGCAAAAATGGCTGGATGAAGTCATTGGGACGATAGAGGGGAATATGGAAATCAATGATCCTTTTCAAGTCAGGTTAACAGAACATCCGCTTATCGAACTCATTAATCGAGTACAGATGGAGGCATCCCAGACAGACATTTCTTGTACAGCGCTTTTTCATAACGGCTCGCGCGGCCTCCCGACTGAAGTGACGATGCGGGATATCGTATCTAACTATATCTACCCTAATTCATTGGCTGTTATTGAAATTACGGGCGAGGAAATGAAAAAGGCATTGGAGCGTTCAGCCTCTTATTTTACGCTGCTTCCGAACGGAAGACCCGGCGTCAGCCCTAAGTTTTCTTATCCTAAACCTCAGCATTATAACTATGATATGTGGGAAGGGATTGGGTATACAATTAATCTTCAAAAGGCACCAGGCAGCCGGATTGAGCAATTAACCTATCATGGGGAACCGGTTGAAGCTAATGGTCTCTATCAGGTTGTGTTAAATAACTACCGTGCAGGAGGCGGCGGGGATTACTTAATGTTTAAAGGGAAGAAAGTAATAAAAGAAATACAGACAGATATGTCAGAGCTGCTCGCTGATTACATAAAGAAACAGGGAACGGTTAAAGCAGAGGTCAATCACAATTGGAAGGTGCTATATTAAATTTTGGGCGGTGGAGTGGAGTGGAAGCCGAATACTTAAGAAAGGAGAAGCGGCCCAAGGAAAAATCAATCCTTATGGTGAACAGAACCACATTAAAAGAGTGAACGGATAGAAAGGAGAATCTAGATGAAATTTAGTGAATATAAGTATGAGCGCCCGGATGTAGAAAAGGCTGAAAGAGAGATTAGTCAAAGCCTGAAGCAGTTTAAGGAAGCGGATTGTGTAGAAAAGCAAGTGGATGCATTAAATAAGATGAATGATATTCGCAGCCAGATAAGCACAATGATGGACCTTTGTCATATCCGGCATACAATCGACACGAATGACTCGTTTTACAAGCGGGAGCAGGATTACATGGACGAAGTTTCCCCAAGGATGGAAGGGATTGCTGCACAGATCAACGAAGCGCTGTTAGCTTCTTCTTTTCGGGAGGAGCTTGAAAAGAATTTCGGCACACAGCTGTTCCTTTTAGCGGAAGCTCAAGTGAAAACTTTTTCACCAGAAGTGCTGCCGCTGCTTGAGAAAGAAAATAAGCTCGCCTCACAATATACACAGCTCGTGGCCTCTGCTCAAATTGAGTTTCAGGGGGAAACGCTGACGCTTGCTCAAATTGAGCCTTTCACGGAGTCCGCAGACCGCTCTGTACGGAAGGAAGCAACCGAAGCGCGCTTTGCTTTTTTTGCCCGTCACGAAGAACAATTTGATGCTATTTATGATGAATTAGTAAAAGTTCGTACAGATATCGCCCGTAAGCTCGGATTTCAAAACTTTGTTGAGCTTGGGTATGGCCGTTTAAATCGGGTGGATTACAATGCGGAGATGGTCAAAGGATATAGAGAACAAATAAAGAAATACATTGTTCCGCTTGCGACTAAGCTCAGAAAGACCCAGGCAGAGCGGATTGGATTACAGGAATTAAAGTTTTACGACGAGGGCTATCAATTTACGACAGGCAATGCGAAGCCGAAAGGGCCGGCGGAGTGGATCGTAGAAAATGGACAGAAGATGTATAAAGAGCTTTCCCAGGAAACGAACGAGTTTTTTCAATTTATGCTTGACCACGAATTGATGGACCTTACAGCAAAAAAAGGAAAAGCAGGCGGGGGATATTGCACGTACCTTTCTGGATACCGTTCCCCATTTATCTTTTCTAATTTTAACGGGACATCAGGAGACATCGATGTGCTCACACATGAAGCGGGGCATGCCTTTCAAGTATATTCAAGCCGGGATTTCACGGTCCCTGAATATCTATGGCCGACGTATGAAGCGTGCGAAATTCATTCGATGAGCATGGAGTTTTTTACATGGCCGTGGATGGAGCTATTCTTTAAAGAAGACACAGATAAGTACAAGTATGCTCACTTAAGCGAGGCTATTTTGTTTCTTCCATACGGAGCCGCAGTAGACGAGTTTCAGCATCGGGTGTATGAAGAACCGGAGTTAACCCCGGCAGAAAGAAAAGCCGTGTGGAAAGAGATCGAAAAGGCATACTTGCCTCACCGTGACTACGACGGCATCCCATATTTAGAAGCAGGGGGCTTCTGGCAGCGTCAGGGGCACATTTATGAAGTGCCATTTTATTATATTGATTATACCCTCGCCCAAGTGTGCGCCCTGCAGTTCTGGAAACGGATGCAGGAAAGTCGGGAGAAAGCCTGGGAGGATTATGTGAAAATCTGCCAGGTTGGCGGCAGTTTGTCTTTCACAGATATTGTTAAGCTGGCTGGATTAGCTTCCCCATTTGCAGAAGACTGCATTGGAAAGGTCATTGAACCGATTGAACAGTGGCTGGAGCAAGCGGGAAGCAAATTAATATAAAAAAAGAAGCGTCTGAGCTATTCTCAGACGCTTCAGGCTGTTGGCAAACGTTCACTTTCTTCGTTGCTCGCCTGCCTGCGGTGCTCATGACCCTGATGGTCACTCCGCTTCTCGCCAGGTGTCGCGCCTCGAAAGACAAACGTTTTCAATCAGCCTGATGATATATATGGTAGACTTTTTCTATAATCTAAGCGTTCAGACGCTGGATGATGGTTAGGCAGCTACAATCTGAATATCGTTGTCTTGTAATACCGCTTTTAGTTGTTTTGTTTCTGGATGATCGAGGATAAAGTCAGCGATGCCATCCTCGAGCTGTTCTTGAATGACACGGCGGAGCGGACGAGCACCGAATTCTGGATGGTAGCCGAGTTCACCCAATCGTTCTTTGACTCCATCTGTTACGTGAAGTGTAATCGATTGCTCCGTAAGAGTGCTATTCAATTCAGCAAGCATTAATTCAACGATTTGCTGTAAGTCCGCTTTTTCGAGCGATTTAAATTCAATAATGTTGTCGAAGCGGTTCAAGAATTCTGGCTTAAAGAAGCTGCCGAGAGAATCTAAGATAGAGCTTTCTTTGAGAGCATTATTTTTCTCAAAACCGACAGTAATCGTTTTAGTAGCTGTTCCGGCATTGCTTGTCATAATGATGACGGTGTCTTTGAAGCTGACTGTCCGTCCTTGACTGTCAGTAAGACGGCCATCTTCAAGAATTTGCAAAAACATATGCTGCACATCTGGATGAGCTTTTTCAATTTCATCAAGCAGAATAATGCTGTACGGATTGCGGCGCACTTTTTCTGTTAGCTGTCCAGCTTCTTCGTGGCCTACATATCCAGGAGGTGAACCGATTAATTTAGAAACGCTGTGTTTTTCCATAAATTCGCTCATGTCAAGACGCACCATCGCATCTTTAGAGCCGAATAATTCTTCAGCGAGTGATTTTGTTAGTTCGGTTTTCCCTACACCCGTTGGGCCGACAAATAAGAAGGAGCCGATTGGACGATTTTTTGATTTCAAGCCGGCGCGGCTGCGACGGATCGCTTTAGCCACTTTTTGAACAGCTTCTGCTTGTCCAATGACTTTTTTCGCTAAGTTCTCTTCTAGGTGTTTCATCGCTTGTTGTTCGTCTTCTTGAAGTTTGCCGACAGGGATGCCTGTTTTTTCCTCAATTAATTGTTGAATGTGTTCTACTGTTACGACTGGACGCTCAACAGTTTCCTCTGTTCCTTGCAGTTTTTCTTCTAATTTTAGTTCCTCATCACGCAGTTTGGCTGCTCTTTCATAGTTTTCTTCTTGCAAGGCTGTTTCTTTTTCTTTTGCAACTTGAGCAAGACGCTCGTTAATGGATTCTTTATCTTGTGTATCGATTGTTAAATTCAGTTTTGATCCGGCTTCATCGAGCAAGTCGATCGCTTTGTCAGGCAGGAAGCGATCTTGAATGTAACGGTGAGACAATTTCGCACAAGCTTCAAGTGCTTCTGTTGTAAAGGCTACTTCATGGAAGTCCTCGTAGCGTTTTTGCAAGCCAGCTAAAATTTGGATCGTTGCTGCTACTGTTGGTTCGCTTACTTGAACGGGCTGGAAGCGTCGTTCTAACGCGGCGTCTTTTTCAATTTGGCGGTATTCTTTTAAAGTTGTCGCACCAATCAATTGCAATTCACCGCGAGCAAGTGCTGGTTTCAAAATGTTGCCGGCATCCATTGAGCCTTCGGCAGAGCCAGCGCCAACAATTAAGTGAATTTCGTCAATAAACAATAAGACGTTTTTACGTTGCTGCAGTTCGGTAATTAATTGCTTCATTCTTTCTTCAAATTGGCCGCGAATGCCGGTGTTTGCTACAAGGGACGCCACATCTAGCAAGTATACTTCTTTTTCTTTCAGTTTGGCAGGTACATCGCCTTCCGCAATTTTGAGAGCGAGGCCTTCTGCAATCGCTGTTTTACCTGTACCAGGTTCACCAATCAAGACAGGATTGTTTTTGTTGCGGCGATTCAATACTTCAATAATGCGATTTATCTCTTTATCTCGGCCGATAACTGGGTCAATTAAACCGGCTTTAGCCATATTGGTTAAGCTGCGGCCGAATTGATCAAGAAAGCCGTTTCCACCATTGCCGCCGTTTTGCTGCGGTTGCATTTTAGGGGAAGGAGCTGCTTGGCCGTTCATATTAGAAAAGCCGAAGCCTTTCATTAAGTCATCAAAAGGAAATCCTCCAAATTGTTGAAAGTTCATCGCACCATCTCCCATTGATTGTTTATTTTTTTGATAACAATTTGAACATAGGTAAAGCTGTTTTGTTTTTCCGTTAATATTCATACGGAATTGAACATTAGCTTGATGTTGATGACAATGTTGACACAACATACACTTCATTCCTTTCCGTTCATTTTTAGAGATTCAATAGTTTAGTAGGTTAAGTTTTGTTTTGACTTTGACTAACTTTGACCTTTGATCTCATTATACTCTGACCTTCTTTGACTTTCAAGTGTTTTGTCAAAAAAATTTTTTCTTCTTGAAAGCGGAAGACAAGCATAAGGTGAACTAACACGTATAAAGCGGGGGATGGCTTTGAAGACATGGGTTGGAGCCTGCCAAATAGCGGCTGTTTATGTTGGAACTATCATTGGTGCAGGTTTTGCGACCGGAAAAGAAATCGTTCAGTTCTTTTCACAATTCGGTTTTTATGGACTGATCGGAATTGTTATAAGCGGTTGTTTGTTTATTTTTCTTGGAGCGAAAATTATGCTGGTCGCAATGGATGTACAAGCAAAGTCTTTTGAGGAATTTAACGTGTACCTCTTTGGTGAAAGGTTTGGGCTAGCGGCTACTTTTATTCAATTTTTTATGTTAATTGGAGTTACTGGTGTTATGCTTTCGGGGACGGGAGCCTTATTTGCAGAAAGATTTCATATCCCCGCAAATGCCGGCATTCTGCTAACAATTGTGATCGGTTTTTTAGTGATGAAAAAAGGGGTAACAGGGTTGCTGGCTGTCAATGTTTTCGTTGTCCCGCTTATGATTGTGTTTCATTTGTATACTGCGAGTGAAGCAATGGCACAGCCTGACTTTTTACAAAAACTTTTTATGAAAGAAACATCTCATCATACATGGAAGGTCTGGACTTCGCCATTTAGCTATGCGGCTTTTAATTTAGCTTTGGCACAAGCCGTGTTAGTCCCGCTTGCATTTGAAATAAAGGATCGGCAGACGATTAAAAAAGGGGCTTTTTTAGGGGGAGTCGTGTTAACATGCTTGATGATCGCGAGTCATATCAGCTTAATTCAATTAGCAGATGTTACGAAATATGATATCCCGATGGCTCAGATTGTGGAAAAACTGATTCCTGCCTTTCATTTTATTTATGCTTTTCTTATTTATGGAGAGATCTTTACATCGGTGATTGGGAATGCCTATGGCTTGAAGCAGCAGCTTGAGAATCATATCCGCTGGCCAGCTTCTCTTTTGTTTCTTCTTATTTTCTCTGCTGGATTTTTATTAAGCCAAATTTCCTATGGCACGCTGCTTGGTTTCTTATATCCGTTGTTTGGAATGATTAGTTTATTGTTTCTTCTACTGCTTTGGAAAAAATAAAACGAACCGCGACGGTTCGTTTTATTTTCCTAGAAAAACGGAAGCAGGACGATTAAGAGTACGTCAAATACGAGATGAGAAATAATGAGCATTGGCACGCTGCGTTTCCATACGTACAATGATCCCCAGAATAAGCCAGCGATAAAAGCGGCAAGTACCCAGATGAATTTGTCTGAGTAAAGGAAGATAGAGGCGTATAACACGGAAGCGGCAATAATCGCTGTTAAGTCATTGAAATAGGTAGAAAGACGTTTTTGAATAAATCCACGCCAGAATAATTCTTCTCCGGGGATAAAAACAAGTATTAAAACGATATAGTGCCAAGAGAACTGCGGAGAGTACCACCGATAAATACTTGCTACTTCTTTTTCCAGGGAAAAAGGCAGGATGGGGAGGAGAAGGTGACCCGCGAAAAAGAGTGCGTATAAGAGTAATCCTGATAGAACACCATATTTTAAATAACTTCGTGTCTTCTGCTTATCATCTATTTTTTCGCTAATAATAGCAAAGCTGATGAAGAAAAGGTTTGCAGCTGTGTATAAATACCAAAAAATATCGCGATCTGAAAACGTCATGTAGAGCAATACATGCGCCAGAATGATACTTAAAATCAGCCGCCAATCCTTAATAAGTGCCATCTTTCTGAACTCCTTTCTTTCACTACAGCACTTATTTTAACAAAAGCCTATTAAAAATAGAATGGAAATCCCTTAAAATGAGGAAAAGAGGGAATATTAGGCGAATAGGAATGAGAGCAAAGCTGTAACACGATCAGCTTAATGAAATAAAGAGAGAAGGTAACATGCTCAAACTATTAAAAACTGCCGCGTATAAAGGAGGTTTACACACGGCAGTTTTTAGCGTAATGAAACTATGCATTGATAGAAGGTTGGATAATAGTATAGTTTTTGTGGTTAACAACCGTTTTTTCTTCGATTTGTAAATCTCTAAAATTCTCCATAATGGTTAGGTCGACGATGACCGAGTTTTCATTCACTTTTTCAACAATTCCTTGAAGTCCATCTTTAAATCTAATCACATTCCCCACTTCTGCTTTTGTCATTTTTCTCTCTCCTCCATAGTTTAAATTCACACAGCTTTACTTGTTGTTTCTTTATTGCTTTTATATTAAGCTTTTGAAAGTAAGGCCTAACAGGAATCGATTTTAAACATTTTTGCGTTATAATAAATGGTAAAATGAATTACTTTACAGTTTGCCTTATTTTTGAAAAAGAGTAAAGTGATTTGCCCGATAAGATAAAAAATTCAGAAAGAAGGATAGATATGACGGCAGCGGATGCAGAAAATCTTATGAACCAACTGAAAAATGGTGAAATTGATGAGTGTCACGTTAGTAAAGAGCATTTCCTCATTTTTCAACGTGAATTGGTGAAAAGAGAAGATTTTAAACATTTTAGAGGAATTGCCCAACGGGGCGGCTCTGTTATCTATCACTATATGGCAGAACCGAGAAGCTAATGAACGTTTCTTTATTAAATAGCTCGGTTAAAGAAGGCTGGTTTTTATAGGTTGTTTAAATAAAAATATGAAAAAATGTTTAAATAAGGGAACTTGGGTAAATAATAAATAACAGTACATGATGAGATTTACTTAAGCCTTTTCATTCTCATTTTTCCCCCACTTGAATCCGGACGGTGATCGTCCGGATTTTTTTATTTAGGTTCTGTGAAAGATGAAGTGGTTTTTTCAATAATTGATTAGAGCGAAAATTAACAACTAAGTATAACAGCCCTTTTATTTATGGAGCGGCTTCAACCATTTCTTAAGTAAGCAGAGAAATAAAAAGTGAAGGAAAATTCTAAATATACTATAATAATATGCAGATAAAGGAAAAGGAGGTTGTTAAAGTGGATCAAACTTTTCAAGGAAAAACAGCCGTCGTTCTTGCTTCAAGTCAAGGGCTCGGAAAAGCGATTGCAGCTAAACTGGCAGCAGGAGGGGCAAATGTAATGCTTGCCAGCAGAAATAGCAGCAAGCTGGAAGAAGTAAAACAGGAGCTAGAGAGAGAGAATCAAGGAAGAGTCGATTATACAGCTTGTGATATTACAAATTTGGAAGATATTAAGGCAGTCGTCCATAACACTGTGGAAAAGTTCGGGGCCATTCATATTTTAATCAATAATGCAGGAGGACCACCTGCCGGTTCATTTGAAGATATGAGTGATGAACAATGGCAGCAAGCCTTTGAACTAAATTTATTATCTTATATTCGGTCGATAAGAGAAGCTTTGCCACATCTAAAAAAACAAGGCGGCAAGATTATCAATATCGCTTCTTCTTCTATTAAAGAGCCCATTTCAGGATTGATTTTGTCAAATACGTTCCGTACTGGAATTGTCGGTCTTTCTAAAACGTTGGCGGAAGAGTTTGCCCCGTATGGAATTCTAGTTAATACAGTAGCTCCGGGCCGCATTGCGACAGACCGTTTGAAGTATCTTGACAAAATAAACGCTGAAAAGCAGGGGATTTCCGTGGAACAATTGGATGAGCAAATTAAAAAAAGAATCCCGCTTGGCCGTTATGGGCAGCCGGAAGAATTCGCTAATGTCGTTGCTTTTTTAGCTTCTGACGCTAATACATATATGACAGGCAGCAGCTTTCTAGTAGATGGTGGAATGATTCGTTCTATTTAAAAACAAGGCTCTGTTGAGAAGGAAGGATGTTTTTAATCGTTGATTCTAACGGAAGGCGTCCACCTATGGTGAATACCAACAATCAAGTATGATAGAGAAAAAACAAAAAGATTTCTTTTTATGGTTTAATTCGGCAAGAGAGTGGGAAGTATATAACCAAGCATGATCAATTGGAGATTCTCACTCACAACCCCCTTTTCTTGAGGCCTGCCGATAAGCAGGTCTTTTTTTGTGTGTGCACGAAGCATAATAGAGCATAAAGATGAGAATCAAAGTCTATTTTTAATTTTTTTCATTGGGTGTTTGTATAAATGTTCAGAGGAAAGTAACTTATTTTATATATAAGTGGGGAAGGTAGTGAAGGAAATGAAAATTGGATTTATCGGTACGGGAGTAATGGGAAAAAGCATGGCGGGCCATCTGCAGAAAGCCGGACATCAATTATTCCTTTATACACGTACGAAGGAGAAGGCAGAAGAGCTATTAAATAAAGGCGCTGTATGGTGCAAAACACCTGCTGAAGTGGCCCGTCAAACAGAGGTTGTGTTTACCATTGTTGGCGAGCCGCATGATGTAGAGGAAGTCTACTTAGGAGCGGAAGGGATTTTGGCAGGCAGCAGTGAGGGGCAAATGGTGATTGACATGACGACATCCCAGCCAAGCCTTGCTCGAAATATTTATGAAAAAGCACGCGAAAAAGGAGTAGAAGCGCTAGATGCTCCTGTATCCGGCGGAGACACAGGGGCGAAAAACGGAACGCTGGCTATTATGGTGGGCGGCAGCAAAGCGGCATTTGAAAAAGCCTTGCCGCTTTTCGAAACGATTGGCAGCAATATCGTCTATCAAGGAGAAGCCGGAGCAGGACAGCATACAAAAATGAGCAATCAAATTGCCATCGCAACGAATATGATTGGGGTTTGTGAAGCCTTGCTATATGCGCAAAAAGCGGGACTAGATTTAGATAACGTGCTAAAAAGCATCTCTACAGGGGCAGCAGGAAGCTGGTCTCTATCTAATTTGGCGCCAAGAATGATTCAAGGAGACTTTGCTCCGGGCTTCTATGTTAAACATTTTATAAAGGATATGAAAATTGCCATTGAAGAAGCGGAAAAAATGGGGTTGGAATTACCGGGGCTATCTCTTGCGAAAAGGATGTATGAAGAGCTCGCTGCACGAGGAGAGGAAAAGAGCGGCACACAAGCTTTGTTTAACTATTGGAACTAGCTTCAAAGAAGGCTCTGCTAAAGAGGAGTGGTGATTTTATTATTACACTAATGGCTTGATGATGAAGGGTAGATTAAGATGGGGGTAGGAAAGGTCATGGGCTCACAAAGCAGCATCCAAAGTGAAGGGTATAGAAAGAGGCTACATGGTGGCTATTAGTTTTTCAGAAATCATCATTTTACTTATTTTTATCGGTGGTCCGCTGCTTTTTCCGCTTCTCACTAAAAAGTGGAAATGGTTAATCACGGTCATCATAGGGTATATCGTCTATATCCTCTGGGGAGTGTATCTCCATTTTACTTCTGACATTACAGAGTATGGTACAGGTTATGGCATGCTTATTGTTCCTTATTTAATCGGAATATCAATAGCAGGTGCTATCTTACAACGCAATACAGACAAAAATCAAAAAGAGAAGTAAACAAAAAAGCGCTCGGAGTCGGCTGGATTGAACCGGCTCCAAGTGCTTTTACTTTTTCATAGTAGTTAAAAACTTTTCAATGCGATCAAGCCCTTTGCGCAACTCTTCCATGGAGTAGGCAAAAGAAAGTCGAAAATATCCTTCGCCAAATTCAGAAAAAGCGCTGCCAGGAACGACGGCTACCCGCTGTTCCATCGCAAGTTTGTAGCAGAAGTCAAAAGAGGATTCGTGAATCCAGTTGGGAATCGCTACAAAGAAGTAAAAGGCGCCGTCTGGTTTTACTACATCTACTTCCATAACAGACAGTCGCTCAAATACATAATCCCGTCGCTTCTTATATTCTCTTTGCATTGGAAGGGCGTCATCTATACCGGCTGACACAGCTTCTAACGCCGCCATTTGTGAAATAGAAGAAGCACACGACACGTTATATTGATGTACTTTTAAAATGTGCTGGGCGATCATTTCAGGAGCAAATAAGAAGCCAATTCTCCATCCTGTCATCGCATGTGATTTGGACAGGCCATTTAAGACAATCGTCTGCTCTCTGAGAAAGGAAGCAATCGATACATGAGGCGCATCAAACGTCAGTTCACTATAGATTTCATCAGCGATCACAAAGACGTCTTTTCCCTGTAACAGGTCTGCAATCGCTTTTAGTTCAGCTTCTGTCAGACTGACGCCTGTTGGATTGGACGGGTAAGGCAAAATAACAGCTTTCGTTTTGTCTGTTAACGCATCGCTGATTAATTCTGCTGTCAGCTTAAATCCATTTGCCCGTGTATCGACGGTACGTACGTTAGCCTGGCACATTTGAATAATGGGCTCATAGCCAGGATACACGGGTCCTGGTAAAATAACTTCATCCCCCGGTGACAAAAGTGTGCGCAGGGTAATGTCAATTGCCTGGCTGGCTCCGACTGTTACGATCACTTCTGATTCTGGAGAGTACGTTAAATGGTATTTTGTATGTACATAATCAGCCGCCGCTTTCCGCAGTTCAAGGAAGCCAGCGTTATGGGTATAGGTTGTATAATTATTTTCAATCGCTTCTTTGCCTGCTTCTTTGACATGCTCGGGTGTGAGGAAGTCGGGCTGTCCGATTGTAAGAGAGACCATATCGTCAATCCCGCCGACTAGATTAAAAAATTTACGAATACCAGAAATCTGAATATTTTTTACCTGTTCATTGATCAAGTGTTCCAATAAGTTTGCCGCCTTTCTATATGGATATGATATATTGTAGCATTGAAATAGACAGACAGTAGCGAAAATGAAGAAACAATGGAGAAAAAAATGATTAAAATTTGCATGTTAAAAACAAATGGCCAATTAGTTTTTGATGCTCCTTTAGAAGAGACAAAAGCAAAAGATACGCTATGGTACTGGGTTGATTTCTTCAATCCGAAAGAAGAAGAGGCAAAGCTGTTAAAGCGTTTTTTTTATTTTCATCCTTTGGCGGTAGAGGATTGTCTTGATAACCAAAGTGGCCGGCCTAAGCTGGATTTTTATGAGAATTATGCTTTTTTTCTTGTTCATGCGCTTGATAAAAAGGAGTTTGAAGGAAAAGAAATAGGTGTGTTTATGAATAAAGAAATGATTGTCACAGTTCATCAGCGGCCTGTAAATGAATTAGATGAAGTATGGAGAAGTATAGCAGAAAATGAAAGACTGCGCCAAGGTCCGGCTTCTATTTTACATAGATTGATTGACAGGTTCGTGGATGAGTATTTTCCGTTAGTTTATCATGTGGAGGATGCATTAAACAGCATAGACGAGGAACTGGATACAAATCCGCGAAACAACTTAATCGACCGCCTATTTGATATCCGCCACCATATGTCTAAATTAAGGCGAACCATTATCCCAATGAGAGACCTGCTCTACCGGCTGTTGAACTCGACCCGGTTAGAATATATAGAAGACCGTCATATTTATTTTGGTGATATTCATGACCATCTATTGAAATTAGTAGAAATGCTGGAATCCTATCGCGAATTTTCTTCAGATGTTCGTGATAGCTACTTATCGGTCAGCTCAGATAAAATGAACAATATTATGATGACGTTAACGATTATTACCACTATTTTTATGCCGTTAACGTTTATTGCTGGAATCTATGGCATGAATTTCGATAACATGCCGGAATTGCACGCTTCTTATGGCTATTTTCTTGTTCTTGCTGTGATGGCGGTGATTGCCGCCGGGATGTTCTTTATGTTTGTAAAAGCAGGCTGGCTCCAGCTTCGCAATAAGAAAAAGCAGAAGTGAAATAAGGAGCTTTAGCTTCTTTTAGTGAGGGAGTTCGTTGAACATAAGTATAAAAATAAGCCCCTTCGATTTAGGGAAATCGAAGGGGCTTGCCTAATACATAAGAATAATCTAATTAGGAGCCTTTTCAAGAACTAGCTTTACACCAAATCCTATCAAGATGGTTCCGGTGATTCCTTCAATCATATTTTGTGTTTTAGGTTTTTTCATAAAAGCACTAATATGATGAATCAAATAAACATAAAGCAAAGACCATATGATAGTCAGCGCGGTATAAGTCATCCCCATCATGAGAAACGGCAAAAAAGTATGACTGCCAGGGTTAACGAACTGAGGGAAAAAGGTTAAGAACAAAATCGCAACTTTAGGGTTCAGAAGGTTTGTAAGGAATCCTTGTTTAAAGCAAGAGGTGCTTCCAAACTGGCTTTTTGTGTTTGCCTGAATGCTTGCTGCTGCTTCTTTTTTCTTTAAAGACCATAATGTCTTAACCCCCAAGTAAAGTAAGTAAACAGCGCCTGCATATTTAAAGACAGAAAATAATAACGCTGATTTCACAATGATAGCTGAGAGTCCAAATACGGCAGCAGAAGTATGGATAGAAAGAGCACAGCAAATGCCGAGGACGGTTTTAAGCCCCCCGGACTTTCCAGCAGTGATCGTATTTTTTGTAGTAATGGCAGTATCGGGGCCGGGTAAAATAATAAAAAAAACACACATAAGGACAAACAGATAAAAGTTTTCCACTTTATGATCACCTTCTCATTAACATAAGTTCTGTATCAATAATTCTTACAGTGTATTATATAGGAATCGTCTTATTGATTGAACATAAAGATGATATTTTTTAAAAATATTCTCATTAGTCTGACGGGGATGTTTAATAAGAAGACTTAGTAAATTGATCAAGCATTTTTCACGATATAGTCTTTCTATTTATCAACAAATTAAGAGGAACGCCAATAATTGGAGGAAACTTTATTCCAAATGAACATGTTACGCTGGTGAGCCTAAATATTCTCTAAAAAAGACCGACATTATTAATGATAGGGTAAATAGAATCGATAAGGGGACAAACGAATGAATAATGATAACGGGATCTTACTGGAAAGTGGAACAAATGAATTAGAAATTGTGGAATTCGAGGTATGTGGCAACAAGTATGGAATTAATGTTATTAAAGTAAAAGAAATTATTCAGCCGGTCGCTGTCACATTTATCCCGCACGCTCATGAGCATATTGAAGGGATTATCCAGTTGCGCGGGGAAGTGTTGCCGTTAGTGGATATGGCGAAGGTACTGGGCTTGCCAGGAGGCAAAACAGGAGAGACGGATAAATACATCGTTACGGAGTTTAACAAACAAAAGGTCGTTTTCCACGTTCAGAATGTTACACGAATTCATCGAATTTCCTGGGAAGATATTGAAAAGCCATCTGATATGTACCAGGGAGGCAGCAGTCAAGTCATCGGAGTGATTAAAATAAACGGAGAAATGATTTTGCTGCTCGACTTTGAAAAGGTAATTGTTGATATTAATCCCGAATCAGGTATCCACATAGGACAAATTAAACAGCTTGGCAAAAGAGAGCGGTCAGAAAAGCGTCTTATCGTTGCTGAAGATTCTCCGCTGTTAAGAAAATTAATTAGCGATACACTCGCGGAAGCGGGCTACGATGCAGTAGAATTCTTTGAAAATGGCAAACAAGCGCTCGAGTTCTTAGAAAACCAGGCCGATGAAGTCGCGGCTGGAAAGGGGGCGCAGCTTTTAATTACGGATATTGAAATGCCGCAGATGGACGGACATCATTTGACAAAGCGAGTAAAGGAACATGCTTTACTGAAGAATCTTCCAGTTGTAATCTTTTCCTCGTTAATTACGGAGGATCTACGCCACAAAGGGGACGAAGTAGGAGCCAATGCTCAAGTTAGCAAGCCGGAGATTGCCGAGCTTATTAAGCATATTGATCAATTTGTCCTCTAAGGTCATAATGAAAAAACACCGGTGCTTCCGGTGTTTTTTTTGTTTGTACGATCAAATTATAGAGTTTTATAAAAGATTGTTATTCTAATCAAGTCAGTTTTTTAAAAAGAATTTTTTAAAAAACTGACTTAAGAAGAGGAACGATCTATTTTAATAGGATTGGCCGAGCGGTTTAAATACCGGCTTTTGATATTGCTTTTTCTGAGGGAAAGTACGTTCACTCTTTTCAATAAATCCGGTATATAATTGTAAAATTCGTTTTGCTTCGGTTAAATTCATGTATGTCTTTGGATTCCGCTTTTTTTGGTCTAAGCTGCCAAAATGAGGGAGAGTGGCAAAGTCTTCTTTACAGGGCGGAATATGAAAAGTGTATTCACCGCACACGACGAGAACATCTGATTGTTGCTGACTGTTCTTTGGATTATTTGAAAAGTGAAGGCCGGCTTTTTCTGCCCGTCCTTCCTGGATCATCTTCAAAAGTGCTTTCTTTTTTAATAAATAAAGGTATTTAGGATTCGTAGCCGTCTTAGCATGCCGATTGACAGTAAAGATTGCTTTAGCGAGGTTTGAAGTAGATGGAGAATGGGCAGGAGATTCTTTATGCGTACTCAATTAAAGGACTCCTTTCGGACTAATTTTAACCCATTATACCCTTTTTTTAGTTGATTGAAAAGTATCTGAATTATTTTAATTTTTTAACTAAATGCTTTGTTAAATGATGAATGGGTGTTTAATAAGGAATTATAGTGAAAAGTATCTGACTGCAACAAAAATTAACAATCAAATGTCACAAACCTAACTAAAAAGAAGGCTGCTGAGATAGCCTTGCTAAAAAGGCAGGTGAATCTATTTCAAGCCCCTTTTCTCTTTAGCTTGGAGATTTTAAGGTAAACACCGTGATTTCAGGAATGGATAAAAAGCGAAAAGGCATCCTTGTTGTGCCAAGTCCGCGATTCACATAAAGAGTTAATCTTGTTTCTCCATCTACTATATATTGACCCTCTTTATAGATTTCGGCATAGGGTGGCGTGTACAGGGCTCCATACCAGGGGAGTTGGATTTGGCCGCCATGGGAATGCCCGCTCAATTGTAAATGAATACCAGCATTTGCGGCCTCTTTCGCTAGATCAGGTGCATGGGAAAGCAGGATAAGATAACGCCCTTCTTTTACTTTCTTTTTAGCCTGGCTGAAACTAGGCTGTCCGAGTGAGGCATCATCAATACCGAGCAAATAAATAGATTCGTTCAAATGACTTAATTCAACTGATTTGTTTTTTAAAAGTTGAAATCCAGATTCCTGCATAATAAATTTATAAAGGTCTGTTCCATAACCACCGTGGTCATGATTGCCATAAACAGCGAATTTCCCTAAAGGAGCTTGCAATTTTTGGAGAATAGAGGTAACCGTCTTTGTTTCTGCTGGACTGTATGTGTCTGGTCTATCCAGTAAGTCACCGGTGAAGAAAATGAAATCTGGACGAAGCGAATGGATCTTTTCCACATGTTCATTTAATTGTTTTACTGTATATTGAAAACCTAAATGAGTATCACTAAATTGAACGATTCGTTTATTATGAAAAGCGCGTGGAATTAATTCATGCGTAACGGCCACTTCATTGATTTGCAGGCGCTTTGGCTCAATGAACCTGGCATAGGAATACCCTCCTCCTGCCAGTCCGAGAAGAGAAAGCAAGAACGTGAGGGATTGTTTTAAAAACGACCGGCGAGAAAGTTTTTCTTTCATATTTTTCACTCTTTCAAATAGGGTTGGACATTATCAATAGTAATGGAAACAGAGATATTTATAAATTGTTTTGTATTGGATCATCAGGTTAATCGTTCCTGCTTTAAAGTGTGTTTTCCTGATTTTACCTTTTGTCCTTGCCTTATCTGCCGGCTATGTAACGGCAAAAAAGGATGGAAAGAAAAATCTTATGGCCCATCCTTTTGATTCTACATTCCATGTTTTTCTAATAATTTCGTTAAAGCATCAAGATCGAAGCCTCTCACCGCTTCATTTTGAACGACTGTTGTCGGAGTAGAAGAAGCATTCCATTTATTTCTCCATTCTTGCTTTGCGGATTCGTCCTCTGCAATATTTTTCTCTTCATAGCGAACACCGCGGTCATTTAAAAATAGTTTAACGATTTGGCATGGGGGGCATTCAGGCTGGGTATATAAAATAACAGGCATCATTTGGTTTCTCCTTTGTTCTTCTTGAATACAATATAAAAAATAAAATAGTTGGATATAAAATAGATGTATGGTATATTTCTTTTGCCTATTTATTTTATAACAAACAGATACGGGACAGTCAAAACCAAAATAAATATCGAATTAGCAAGGTGAAAGGAGCCAATCATTTTATGTCACAATTATCAGGCATTATTCAGCGATTGAAATCATTACAAGAAGGCGGAGAAAACGGAGAGGTTCAGCAACGGTTGTTTGAAGTAAACGGCAAAACGCTGTGCCAGGTTAAGTTCTTTCCAGGAAAAGATACATTTGAATTGGAAGTATACGATAAAGATGGAAAGGGCAATAAGTATCCTTTCGATGACATCGATATGACTGCCATTGAAATCTTCGAACTTCTTCAAGAAGAAAAACAGCAGTAATAATGATATTCTAGCCCTGCTTACAACGAAGTGTAAGCGGGGCTTTTGGGGAGTCATGGAAATGTATGGGGAAGATTTGCTATAATCAAAGAAAGTACCTTGGACAATGGGGAGTGCGAGATGCCTAACCACAAGAAGAAAGCGCTCAGAAAAGTGTAAAGGGGTAGTAATCAGATGATTTCTTTCGAGAGTAAAGATGTCCTTCATACGAATATTATGGATTATATTATTCCTGCCGAGAAAGTTGCCCACGTGCAGCCTGGGAATAATTTAGAGCATGCTTTGTTAATTTTAACGAAGAGCGGATATACAGCTATTCCAGTATTAGATGCTAAATACAGGCTTCAAGGATTAATTAGCTCACCGATGATTACGGAAGCGATTCTTGGATTAGAGAGAATTGAGTTTGAAAAGCTAGAGCATATGAAAGTAGAAGAAGTGATGGCTACTGATAAGCCATGGCTTACGATCCATGACCATTTTCGAAAAGCGCTCGGATTATTAATCAATCATCCTTTTTTGTGTGTAACAGATGAGGAAGGTGTATTCCAAGGTATATTGACGAGAAGAGTCATTCTTAAACATTTGAACTATCATGTAGATCAGCTTAAATAAACTACAATTTTTACTTTTGGCCGGATTCCCTTCATTAAGAGAAGCATGGGAAAGATGTGAGCTTCTTTTAATGATGGACCGGTTTTTTTGTAGTCTGCAGGGAGGAAATAGAAGTTGAACGATGCACTTCACAAGGAAAGAAAAGTGACGAAGCGTCCATTTGTGTTAGCAGCTGTTATCCTGGCTATGTTCATAGGGGCCATTGAAGCAACGATCGTTTCTACGGCGATGCCTGCTATTGTAGCGGACTTGGGCGGCTTTTCTCTTTATAGCTGGGTATTTTCTTCATATTTATTAATGAATGCGGCCACTGTATTAATCTACGGAAAGCTATCTGATATTTTTGGGCGCAAGCCTGTACTGATTATCGGTATTTTAATTTTTCTTATCGGTTCCTTTTTGTGCGGGCTGGCCACTTCTATGGAACAGCTTATTTTCTTCCGTCTGATTCAAGGTCTTGGTGCAGGAGCGGTAATGCCGATTGCCAGCACGATTGTAGGCGATATTTATACGACAGAAGAGCGGGCGAAAGTACAGGGATATCTTTCAAGTGTTTGGGGAATCTCAGCAGTGACGGGTCCTGCTCTTGGCGGATTGCTTGTAGAATTCGTCAGCTGGCGTTTTGTATTTTGGATTAATTTACCGTTAGGTCTATTAGCTATTGCTGGCTTACTATTATTTTTACATGAAAATATTGAAAAGAAAAAACCAGAAATCGACTATGCTGGCACTTTCGTATTTTTAATTTCTATTTCTTGCCTCATGTTTTTATTAGTGGAGGGTGGAGTGAAATTTCCTTGGTTATCTGGGGAGAGCGCCCTTTTGTTTGCTGCAGCAGTTATTACCTTTATTTCCTTTATTTGGATAGAGAAGCGAACTTCATCTCCTATGATGCCTTTTGAGCTTTGGCAAGTTCGTTCTATCTTGATCGCTAATATCGTGTCTTTTACAACGGGTGTTATGCTGATCGGGATTTCGAGTTTTTTACCGACTTATGTACAAGGTGTAATGGAAGAGAATGCGACGATTGCTGGGTTTACATTAACCGCTATGTCAATCGGATGGCCTATTGCTTCAACGCTTTCAGGAAGAATGCTTTTGTCTATCGGTTATCGCAAAACGACAATAATCGGCGGCATATCTCTGATTATTGGCAGTGCGTTGTTCGTGTTGATGAATGCGGAAAGTGGACCCTGGTGGGCGGCTATTTCTTCCTTTTTCGTCGGTGTCGGTATGGGTCTTACTTCAACTGCTTTCATCGTTTCGATTCAAAACTCGGTAGAATGGGATCAGCGGGGAGCGGCGACTGCGGCTAATATGTTTATGAGAAACTTAGGAAACACAGTAGGGGCTGCTTTGCTTGGCGGGGTTTTAAATGGCCGGCTGCAAGCTTTCTTGGACAGGCAGCCTAATGAAGAAATCCAGTCTTTGTCCATCGATTCGATTAATAAGCTGCTTGGCGGGGAAGGCAGCAAGCTTTCGGATGAGATGTTTCATGTTTTACAGGAAGGCTTATCGAGTTCACTACATTCCGTTTATGTAGTGGTGCTTATTTTCGCTGTGTTTTCTTTTCTCTTCCTATTACTGTTAAAAAAGGGTGAGTGATTCACTCGTAGTTTGGAGGGAAGCAGTATGATATTTTCGGAATTTCAACTATTAAAAGTTTTAGCGGAAGAAATGAATATGAGAAAAGCAGCTCAGCGTCTGTTCGTTTCACAGCCGGCGCTGTCACAGCGGCTACAAACAATTGAAAAAGAATGGGGCACAAAGATTTTCAACCGGTCGACAAAAGGGTTATCTTTGACGCCGCCAGGAGAAATGATCGTACAGTTTGCTGCAGAGGTTGTTGAAAAAAGAGAAAAGGTACAGGAAAACATTCAAGCTCTTGAATCAGAGGTATACGGTACATTAAAGATCGCCTGTGCCTCCATTGTCGGGCAAAAATGGCTGCCGAAAGTATTAAAGCGCTTTGTGAAAAAGTATCCCCACGCCAAAATATCATTAATGACGGGGTGGAGCAGTGAAATTTCTAAAGCACTTTATGAGGGGGAAGTGCATATTGGCATTATCCGTGGAATGCCAGAGTGGAAAGGCCGGAAAATTCACCTTTTTGAAGATAGTCTCTATTTAGTAGACAGAGAAATCCGGAATGTTGAAGAAATCCTGACAACTGATAAGCCATTTATTCAATTTAAGAGTGATTCCACTTATTTCCAAGAAATACAGGAGTGGTGGCATCGGCAATTTCAAATGGCACCTAAACAGTCTATTATTGTTGACCAAATAGAAACGTGTAAACAAATGGCTTTTAATGGGATTGGGTATGCTATTTTGCCAGCTATCACGCTGGATGAAGTAGAGGGAGATGTATATAAGCTGCCTTTGCTTGATGAGGAACAGCGTCCTCTTCGCCGGGATACATGGCTCCTTGGATACGATGCTGCCTTTGAACTAAGGCAGGTTCAGGCATTTCTTGAAGTAGTGGAAGAGTGCAAGTAAAGATAAAATATTCTTGAGAAATGTTCTTTACTCTGATAAATTAAGAAGAAATGCGAAGTAAAGTTTTTTAGCTGTTTCGCAGTATAGATGAAGAGTGGGAGGAATACATAGCATGAAAATGATGGATGCACATGAAATTATTTCTTTTATTAGCAATAGCACGAAATCAACACCAGTTAAAGTATACGTAAAAGGTGAACTTGAAGGAATTGATTTTGGCGCTTCTGCTAAAACATTTATTGAAGGCCGTTCAGGTGTTGTCTTTGGCGAGTGGTCAGAAATTTCTGAAGCGATCAAACAAAACGAAGGCAAAATTGAAGAGTATGTTGTAGAGAATGATCGCCGCAATTCAGCGATTCCTTTGCTTGATTTAAAAGGAATTAAGGCACGTATTGAGCCAGGTGCAATTATTCGTGACCAAGTAGAAATTGGTGATAATGCTGTCATCATGATGGGCGCTTCGATCAACATTGGTTCTGTTATTGGCGAAGGAACGATGATTGATATGAACGCTGTGCTCGGAGGACGTGCAACAGTAGGGAAAAACTGCCACGTTGGCGCTGGCGCAGTATTAGCAGGAGTAATTGAGCCGCCTTCTGCACAGCCGGTTGTTCTTGAAGATGATGTATTAATTGGTGCAAATGCTGTCGTATTAGAAGGGGTAAGAATCGGACAAGGATCTGTCGTAGCAGCAGGTGCGATCGTTACAGAGGATATTCCGCCGTTTTCAGTAGCAGTAGGGGCACCAGCAAGAGTGATTAAGCAAATTGACGATAAGACAAAGTCAAAAACAGAAATCATGCAGGAGTTACGCAAGCTGTAAGCAGCATGGAAGAGAAACCGAAAGAAGCACGGGCTGCAGCCCGTGCTTCTTTCTTAAAGAAAGCGAGTGGAAAAAATGGAATACAGTCCGTTTATAAGTATCCGAAGAGACCTTCATCAGATTCCTGAGCTTGGATTTAACGAGTATAAGACACAAAGCTATATTTTGGAATATTTGCGTTCTCTTCCTCAGGAACGTTTAGAAGTCAAAACATGGAGAACAGGCATTCTAGTCAAAATAAAAGGCAAAACAGGGCAGCGTACGATCGGCTATCGCGCTGATATGGACGGACTGCCGATTGAGGAACAGACAGGCCTTGATTTTCAATCCTCCCATCCAGGCTTCATGCATGCCTGTGGACACGATGTCCATATGAGCATCGCTTTAGGGGTGCTAACTCATTTTGTTCATCATGAAATTGATCCCGATCTGCTTTTTATTTTTCAGCCGGCTGAAGAAGGGCCTGGCGGAGCACAACCGATGATAGAGAGTAAAGAGATGAGTGAGTGGCTGCCGGATGAAATATACGCACTGCATATTGCTCCTGAGTATCCAGCCGGAACGATTGCCACAAAAGAAGGCATGTTGTTTGCTAACACCTCCGAATTATTTATTGACTTAACAGGAAAAGGAGGCCATGCGGCTTTTCCTCACGAGACAAAGGATATGGTTGTTGTGGCGGCTCATTTAATTACTCAGCTGCAAACGGTTGTATCTCGAAACACCAATCCGCTGGATAGTGCAGTTGTCACGATTGGCAAGCTAACAGGGGGAACGGTTCAAAACATTATCGCTGAAACCGCTCGCCTTGAAGGAACGATTCGGACGTTATCTGCAGAATCTATGTTAAAAGTGAAAAAGCGTATTGAAGCGCTTGTAAAAGGGATTGAAGTCGGCTTTGAATGCACGGCTGCCATTGATTATGGCTGCAATTACTATCAAGTAAATAATGATCCTGCTGTTTCAGAGCGTTTTATATCTTTTATGGAGCAGCAAGAAGACATTCAGCTCGTTATTTGCAAAGAAGCGATGACGGGGGAAGACTTTGGCTATATGCTAAAAGAAATCCCTGGGTTAATGTTTTGGCTTGGGGTAGGTTCTGATTATGGTCTTCATCATGCTAAGCTAAATCCAAATGAAGAAGCGATTACAGTCGGCATTGAAGCGCTGACGAGATATTTTCATACACTTTCTTAACTGGCTGGAAGTAAGCGTTTTTATTTCACCTGCTGCTCGCTTTTGGGAAAATTAGAACAGTTCTTTCCTTTCAGAGCAGCTGTAGAAGTTATTATTTGGTTGTCAGGAAAGATCATGTTACACTGGATATAAATGATAGCGTTTAAAAAAAGAACAGCAGGGAATAACAGTAAAGGGCATTTTTAAGTTAGGGTAACTAAACGTTTATATTAATTTCTTTTTTAAAATTATTATAAACAACTGTTGACGGTAATGCTTGTATCTATTATAATAATAATGTGATCAGGGAAGTAATTGAGAATAATCTTTTACTTTCTCATTTATAATGAATTTTAATTTTGGAGGGATTTTAGCGATGGCAGAACGCATGGTAGGAAAACAAGCTCCACGTTTTGAAATGGAAGCAGTATTAGCTAACAAGGAGTTTGGAAAAGTAAGTCTTGAAGAAAACATGAAAAACGACAAGTGGACAGTATTATTCTTCTACCCAATGGACTTTACTTTCGTATGTCCAACAGAAATCACTGCTTTATCTGATCGTTATGATGAGTTCGAAGATCTTGATGCAGAAGTAATCGGCGTTTCTACAGATACTATCCACACTCACTTAGCATGGATCAACACTGACCGCAAAGACAACGGTCTTGGCGATCTTAAATATCCATTAGCTGCTGACACAAACCATGTTGTAGCTCGTGAATATGGCGTACTAATTGAAGAAGAAGGAGTTGCACTTCGCGGATTATTCATCATCAATCCAGAAGGCGAGCTTCAATACCAAGTAGTAAACCACAACAATATCGGCCGTGATGTAGATGAAACTCTTCGTGTTCTTCAAGCGCTTCAAACAGGCGGACTTTGCCCTGCAAACTGGAAGCCAGGCCAAAAAACTCTGTAATCTTTCTTTGCGGAGACATCATTAAGCATAATAAATTTAGAGGCCTAACTTACTTGTTAGGCCTTTTTTAGAAACAAGGAGGCTATTCAAATGAAACTTAGAGAACCGATGCCAGAATTACAAGGTGCAACTGAATGGTTGAACGGTGAAGTAACGAAAGATGAGCTAGTCGGAGAAAAGCCAACACTTATCCATTTTTGGTCTGTCAGCTGTCATCTATGTAAAGAAGCAATGCCAAAAGTAAATGAATTCCGTGATGAATACAGTGACAAGCTTAATGTCGTAGCTGTACATATGCCTCGTTCTGAAGATGACCTTAATTTAGAAGAAATTAAGTCAGTGGCAGCAGAACATGGAATTACACAGCCGATTTTCGTAGACAGCGAGCATAAATTAACAGAAGCATTTGAAAATCAATATGTTCCTGCTTATTACGTATTTGATAAAGATGGCAATCTTCGTCATTTCCAAGCTGGAGGCAGCGGCATGAAAATGCTCGAAAAACGTGTAAATCGCGTGTTAGATGAAATGGAGAAAAATGCCCAATAATAAAAGAAGCCAGCTAATGAGCTGGTTTTTTTATTAAGTGAGTTTGTGAAAAAAGTCACAAAATCTTCATCAAGAAAGGGACTTTTCCTTGGGCCAAGCGTTTAGAATAGAGTGAATAGGAAAAATAAACTGAAGATGTAAAAATAAGGAGGGCTCTGTATGGAACTGGATAGTGTCATGCTCAGCCGGATGTTGACTTCAATGACATTAGCATTTCACATCATTTTCGCTACGATTGGTGTAGGGGTTCCGATCATGATTTCGATCGCTGAATTTATTGGGATTAAAAGAAATGATCCGTATTACTTATTGTTAGCACGGCGCTGGGCCCGGGGCTTCACGATAACAGTCGCTGTAGGCGTTGTAACGGGAACGGCTATTGGCCTTCAATTATCGCTCCTTTGGCCGAGTTTCATGGAAGTGGCTGGACAGGTCATTGCTTTGCCTTTATTTATGGAAACATTCGCTTTTTTCTTTGAAGCGATCTTTCTTGGCATTTATTTGTACACATGGGATCGGTTTAAAAACCGTATGACACATTGGATTTTAACAATTCCCGTGATGATCGGCTCTTCTGCGTCAGCTTTGTTTATTACGACAGTAAACTCATTCATGAATACGCCGCAAGGATTTGAATTGAAAAATGGAAAAGCGGTTAATATTGATCCGATTGCTGCGATGTTTAATCCTGCTACTCCATCTAAAGTCTTTCACGTATTAACTACGTCTTACATGACTGCTGCTGCTGTACTGGCAGCCATCGCTGCTTTTGCTATTATGAAAGGAAAACGCAGTCAGTATGAAAGAAAAGCTTTGCGGCTGACGATGATTTGTACCTTTATTTTTTCTATCTTGACTGCTGTTGCTGGAGATATATCAGCTAAGTTTTTGGCCGAAAAACAGCCTGAGAAGCTGGCAGCTGCAGAATGGCATTTCGAGACAGAAAAAAATGCCGATTTAATTTTGTTCGGTACGCTTGACGAAAACAATGAAATAAAAAATGAAATTCGTCTCCCGGGATTTTTAAGCTTTTTAGCTGGCAGCTCGTTCGATACGAAAGTCATTGGATTAAATGAATTTCCAGAAGATGAGCGTCCGCCATTATGGATTCATTACATGTTTGATCTGATGGTTTCAATCGGTTTCTTCGTTCTCGCCGTTTCAGGTGTTTATATTTTAATGGATAAAATTAAACGGTTTAACGAGTTAAACAAACCGTTGCTATGGATGATTACCGCTTCTGGCCCGCTTGCGATGCTTGCGATTGAATTCGGTTGGATCTATGCGGAAGTAGGACGTCAGCCATGGATATTGAGAGGGTATATGAAAGTATCGGAAGCGGCCACTACTGGTGACGGAGTCGGGCTTACGTTTATTTTGTTTGCTCTTCTTTATCTAGTGCTTGGCGTACTTTGTGTCATCGTATTAATTCGTATGTTTAAGAATACGCCGGCAGAAGCCGAACTGGAAAAACGTTTCCCAAACCTTTGAATAAATAGAGGAGGATAAGAGGCATGAATTTAGAACTTCTCGGTATTACAGTTCTCTGGACGTTTTTATATGGTTATCTAATCGTTGCGTCCATTGATTTCGGTGCCGGCTTTTTCGCTTATTATGGGAAAATAACGAAAAAAGACCATTTAATTAATGACTTAATCTCCAGATATTTATCGCCGGTCTGGGAAGTAACAAACGTCTTTTTTGTCTTTTTCTTTGTCGGAATAGTTGGCTTTTTTCCTAGTACGGCCTATTATTTCGGAACGGCCCTGCTTATTCCTGGCAGTATAGCGATCATTTTGCTGGCTATACGCGGGTCTTTCTACGCCTTTAACAATTACGGTTCGAAAAATAATATTGTTTACTTATTTTTATACGGAGCGACGGGTTTATTGATTCCCGCCTCACTTTCGACTGCTTTGACGATTTCTGAAGGTGGATTTCTTAACGTGGAAGGCAACAAGGTGACATTTTTGGCAAAAGAGCTGCTTACAAGCCCTTATTCTTGGAGTGTAGTCGCGCTGTCTATCGTGTCTGTTCTGTTTATTAGCGCTACTTTCTTAACTTACTACGCAGATCGGGCAAATGATAGGGGAGCGAGAGCTATTCTTCGTAAATTTGCTTTATTGTGGAGTCCTCCAACCATCCTGGCGAGTCTGCTCGTGTTTGTGTCCCTCCGGGAACATAACCCTGAGCATTTTCAAAAGGCTGTTAGTGGGTATTGGTGGATGTTTGCTATGTCTCTTGTTTGCTTTATGATGGCATCGTATTTAATTTATGTAAGAAAACATTTTGGGACGGCTTTTATTATGGTGATGCTGCAATTTTTCTTTGCTTTTTTTGGTTATGGTGCGTCCCATTTGCCTTATATTTTATATCCGCATGTTATCTTGCATGAGAGTGTCACAAACGAAACAATGGCGATGGCGCTTGTGATCGTGTTCATACTAGGGCTCTTGCTGCTAATTCCATCCCTTTACTTGCTGATGAAGCTATTCCTGTTTGATGCGGACTATGTAAAAGGGAAAAAACAATAAGTATAGGTATCGTATAGCGTTATCTTCTGTGTTAGAATGGTCAGGTAATGAAACTTCGATGAACTAGTGGGGGAATGTACGTGAAAAAAGAATTTGTCGTAATAGGTCTCGGTCGTTTTGGCGGCAGTATATGCCGGGCGCTTTCAGAGCAAGGAATGGAAGTAATGGCGATCGATGTGGATGAGGACCGAGTCAATGAATTTGCTGCTATTGCCTCACATGCCGTTGTAGCTGATACAACGGATGAATCGGTGTTAAAAAGTCTTGGTATCCGTAATTTTGATCACGTCATCGTAGCAATTGGTGATGATATTCAGTCCAGTATTTTAACAACGTTAATGTTAAAAGAAATTGGTGTGAAAAAGGTTACCGCAAAAGCGCAAAATGATTATCACGAAAAAGTACTTAGAAAAATTGGAGCCGATCACGTTGTCCATCCAGAGCGGGATATGGGACGGAGAATTGCCCATAATATGATTTCTAATAATGTACTTGATTACTTAGAGCTGTCTGATGAGCATTCTATTATGGAAATTGTAGCGAATAAAGTGTTGGCAGGAAACTCATTAATCGATTTAGATATCCGTGCACGATATGGTATTAACATTGTTGCGATTAAAAGAGGAAGAGAGATCTTTGTGTCTCCGCAAGCAGATGAAAAGATAGCCGAGGGAGACATCTTGATCGTCATCGGTGCTGACTCAGATATTAACCGTTTCGAACAAAAAGTAATGAATGCTTAATGGAAGTATCGATATAATCGTTCCATTTGTATAAATATATTACCTATAAAGAACTTCCGGCTATTCAGCTCGGATGAAACCTAAAGATGCAGCTGCGTGCTGCATCTTTTTTATAGGGAAATAAAAAGGCTGCCTCTCGTGTATGGCAAGAGGCAGCCTTAAATAGTAGATGATTGAATTAAACTTCCATAATGATTGGAAGGATCATCGGGCGACGCTTTGTTTTCTCATAAAGGAAAGGAGCGAGAGTGTCGATGATTTCATTTTTAATCTCCGACCATTGAGTTGTTTTTTGGCTGAGAATACGATGGATATGTTTGTTTAACATGCTTTGCGCCTCGTAAATTAAATCGCCTGATTCACGCATATAGACGAAACCTCGTGAAATGATATCAGGTCCTGCTTCTACTTTATAGGTTTCCATGTTAATGCTCACTACAACGATAACGAGCCCTTCTTCGGATAGAATACGACGGTCACGTAAAACAATGTTACCGATATCGCCAATACCGCTTCCATCAATATAGACGGAACCAGAAGGGACTTTGCCAGCGAGCTGAGCGGAATCTTTGCTAAGAGCCAACACTTCTCCATTATCCATAATAAAGCAGTGATCTTCAGGAACGTCGCAGTCAACAGCGAGTTGAGCGTGCATTTTCTGCATTCTGTATTCTCCGTGAATCGGCATGAAAAACTTAGGTTTGATTAAGCGCAGCATGAGTTTTTGTTCTTCTTGGCTTCCATGGCCGGATGTATGAATATTGCTTAATGAACCGTGAATAACATCAGCTCCTGCACGGAAAAGCGCGTTAATGGTCCGGTTTACACTGATTGTGTTGCCGGGAATAGGCGAAGATGAAAATACAACTGTATCACCTGGCTGAATTTGAATTTGCCGGTGAGTACCGTTAGCGATCCTAGATAGGGCAGCCATTGGTTCTCCTTGACTTCCTGTACAAAGAATGGTTACTTGATCAGCGGGCAGTCGATTGAGCTGCTGGTTATCAACAAAGGTATCTTTTGGACAGCGAATGTAGCCTAAGTCTTGTCCGATATTAATGGCGGCTTCCATGCTTCGTCCAAATACAGCTACCTTTCGGCCATTTTCAACAGCTGCTTCTACCACTTGCTGCAATCGATGAATGTTAGAAGCAAACGTAGCGAAAATAATCCGTCCTTCTACTTTTCGGAAAATGTCTTGAATGCTGTCACCGACCCGGCGTTCAGACATTGTAAAGTTCGGTACTTCACTATTTGTACTGTCGGATAGGAGGCAAAGCACGCCTTCCTTGCCGATTTCAGCCATTTTAGTTAAGTTAGCTGGTTCTCCAACCGGTGTAAAATCAAATTTAAAGTCACCCGTGTGTACAATGTTTCCCGGAGGCGTCTTCACGACAATGCCATAGGAATCTGGAATGCTGTGCGTTGTACGGAAGAAAGTGACCGATGTTTTTCTAAATTTGATGACATCATCTTCATGAATTTCATGCATCCTCGTTTGACGCAATAAACCATGCTCTTCCAATTTGTTCTTAATTAAGCCCAGTGCCAATTTTCCACCGTAGATTGGAACGTTCACTTGACGAAGTAGATAGGGAATACCGCCGATATGGTCTTCATGCCCATGGGTAATAAATAATCCTTTGATTTTATCAACGTTTTTCTCTAAATACGTGTAATCGGGAATGACGTAGTCGATACCAAGCAATTCGTCTTCGGGGAATTTAATGCCGGCATCGATTAAAATGATCTCATCCTGAAATTGTACTGCATAGGTGTTTTTTCCGATTTCACCCAAACCGCCAAGGGCAAAAACAGCTGTTTGATCATTTTTAACGGCTTTCATAAATTAAAGCTTCTCCAATCGGTAATTTGGCGACTGTTGTTCATAAGCTAGGTACGGTCCTTCAATCGCTTGGACGTATTCGATATTATAAGGGCGGTTTTTCAGTGACTGACGCACTTCCCGTTCTGAAGCAGCTTCTGTGTAAAGGGTTCTCGTGTTTTCACGTATCGTTACTTCACTTCTGTTTTCTTGATAATACACTTTAAAAATCATTTGGTTCTCTCCTTGTCCGATTAATATATCAAAACTGCACACCTAGAAAGATTCTAGGGCAGCTCCTCTCGTTTTTAGTGCCACATTTGGGCAGTTTGTTTTGCTTTTGGTGTTTCGTTGCAACGACCAGCGGCTAGTTCCGGCTCCTCTATGCGATAAGTCGACATCGAATCGCTTCCGCTTTTCGTGTCTAGCTCCGCCTCCTTGCCCCTCAAGGTCATAAACCGATCTGGCTGTGTGGCCGAAAAACGCCACTTCGCCATTTCGTCTTATGCTTGTCGGGGCAGGGCAGTCGGCTCTGCTTTTCTTGTCTAGCTGCAGCGGCCAGCCCGTACGGCGGTTTCGGTCTCTCTGTCGGAGTCAAAGGACGACTCCTTGTTGAGCCCTCCAACCTCCTATCGGGCTAATCAGGCCGCTTCCGCTTTTCTTTATTATAAAGAATGTTTGGTTTTTTTTCATGTTTTTCATATTCCTGCTTCTGCTTTAGATAGGAATAGACGATAATTTTCATATTTATACACAAAGACAGCCCTTCATAAAGGAAGGGCTACACCATTCTTTATTATGCGATTGATTTTCTTCTGAGCATGTCTCTCCACTGTTTGGCAAGCTTCTTTTTTAGCTTTTTTAACATAGTGGATCACTCCTTACGGTTATTTTAACATACATTTGTTTAAATAAAAAGAGAAATGGGAAGCCGTCCGTCACCTATTCGTTAGTATGGGTAGAATGGTCATTGATTAGGAGTGGTAATAAACTCCAAAGATACCGGTTCGTTGACTTTAATAAGGAGTTAAGGTAGCGTGAGAGGGGAAAATATGTGACAAGGAGCTGTTTGCGTGACAAAAATAGTATTTTTTGATATAGACGGAACCTTGCTGGATCATGATAAACAGTTACCGGCGAAGACAAAGGAAGCGGTTCAACAGTTAAGAGATAAAGGGGTTTACACAGCGATCGCTACTGGACGAGCACCGTTTATGTTTGAGGAGTTGCGGAAGGAGCTTGATATTCATTCGTTCGTTAGTTTTAATGGCCAATATGTGGTGTTTGAAGATCAAGTGATTTATTTGAATCCCCTGGCCGCTGACTCACTTGACCGGTTAAATCAATATGCAAGCGAGCAGGGGCATTCTCTTGTTTATATGACGGAAGAAATGATGAAAGCAAATCGTCCTGATGATACATATGTACAGGAAAGTCTCTCCACGTTGAAATTTCCTTATCCGGGGATCAGCCCAGATTTTCATAAAGAAAATGACTTATACCAAACGCTCATTTTCTGTGAAGAAGCAGAGGAAGAAAGGTATCGGAAGGGTTTCCCTGAATTCACGTTTATTCGTTGGCATCCTTACTCTCTCGATATTCTTCCAGCAGGAGGATCGAAAGCAGAAGGAATAAAAAAAATGATGGAACGTCTTGATTTTAAAATGGAGGATGTGTATGCATTCGGTGACGGATTAAACGACATTGAAATGCTAAAGCTTGTAGGTACTGGGGTAGCTATGGGCAATGCGCTTCCGCCTGTAAAGGAAGCAGCAGATATGGTGACAACGGATGTAGCAGAAGACGGCATTTACCTCGCTCTTAAAAAGCTAGAGCTTCTATAGAGCGCTGATCCAGCTCTAACATAACCCTTTATCACAACATAGCCGCAGGCCGTTAGTTGTTCAACGGCCTGCGGCTAGTCGTTTTAGCAGTTTATTGACATTCAGGCACAGAGAAGGCTCGGCTTTTAACGTTCAATCGGCACGGAGCCTTCAACGACTGAAAAAGGATTTTTCGAATCGATATGATCGTAAAACATAACGCCATTTAAATGGTCAATTTCATGTTGAGCTACAATAGCGGGCATTCCCTTTAAGCGAAGCTTTATTTCTTTTCCTTCAAGGTCAATGGCTTTTATCGTTACTCTCGCATATCTGTGCACATATCCAGGAACATCGCGATCTACTGATAGACAACCTTCACCAGAGAGTAAGTAAGCTTTTTCTACAGAGTGACTTACAATTTTGGGGTTAATTAAAGCGTGGCTGATCAGTTTCCCCTGTTCATCGTGAACTTGAATGGCGATGATGCGTTTTGTCAGGCCAATCTGTGGAGCTGCTAGTCCAACACCAGGCCGTAAACCGAATTTTTTGGCTGTTTCTGGATCTTGGCTGTTTTGTACATATTCGAGTAATTGTTGAGCGGTCTTTTTATCTTCTTCACTTGGCGGCAAAGCCACATCCACTGCTTTTTCCCTTAAAGCCGGATGACCTTCCCGAACAATATCTTTCATCGTAATCATCATACGTACCTTCTTTCTTTAAGACAATCTCTACGGAATAGTTTATCAAAAAAACAGGTCGTTGTTAATGAAACAGGCTAATGTTTTAACAGAGACAAATTAGGCTATGTAAGAAAAACAGATGAGTAATACATAAAGGCAGAGTGTGAATGCAGAGGGAGGGAGAAATGAAGAAAAAGTCGATTGTCTCTTTTATGATAGTGGTGATTTTGTTAACAGGCTGTGGAGGCTCACCTGAAGAAAAGGCGGTCGCAATCTTTGAGAAAACGGCAAAAAAAGAAGAGGAATCAGTGAAACAGCAGGAGTCCCTGAAAAAACTTGAGAACAAAGAGTTAAAGCTGTATGAAGAAATGATGAGCACTAGCAAGAAAGATAAAAAGCAATGGGGAACTTTAACAAGAAAAGCTGAAAAGAATTTGGAAGAGCGAAAAGAAAAAGTTTCAGCAGAACAGGAAGCCATGAAGAACGCCGCAGATGAATTTTCCCAAGTGCGTGAGCTGAAAAAACAAGTGGACGATAAACGCGTAAGGAGCCAGCTTAATGAATTAACTCGGATCATGAAGGCGAGGTACGAAGAGCATCAGAAAATAGGAAAGCTTTATTACAAGATTTTAGCGGAGAATAAAAAGCTTTATACGATACTTGGGAAAGAAAAAACAAATTTAGGGAAAGTTGAAGAGCGGGTTACTAAAATTAATCAAGATAGTGAGAAGCTAAAAGCAGCTAATAAACGCTTTAACGAATTAACGCAAACGGTGAACAAACAAAAAAACTTATTAGAGAAATTGATAAATGGGAAATAAATAAAAGGCCGTATCGCCAGGAAAAACACTTTAGCGTTACTTGTTCGTACTTTACCTCATCGCAGAGAAGCAACTGGGATACCTAAAATACCCGGTTTTTTTCTTTTTCAAAGGGAAAGGATATACATGTATTCAAGAAAGGGAAATTTACCCGGTGCAAAACTACTCTATAACAGTTGAGAGAAATTAGTTTTTTTATAGTACAGATGCGTTTCGTGGAGTAATACAGTTTTAATGAAGGGAATTGAGGGAAATCAACAACTCCCTTTTAGATAGGCTAATTTTATTTGACTTTCGGCCAATCATTATTATAGACTTATGTCTGTAAACAAGTGATTGTACTAGTGTATATGATGTGTATAGTAGTACAGAGCTGAAGATAAATCACTCCATCTGGAGAACATGTGCAAGGCAGAAGACCGAAGGATGGCTTATTAAGGTAGGAAGATTACGCACAACAAAAAAGAAAGGATAGGTGGCTTTCATGAGTGCTAAAAAGAAGGCACAATTCGATGCAAAAAAGACACTTGAATTGATTGAAGACCAATTTACAATGGTTCAGATTTTAAACGAAGAGGGCGAGATCGTTAATGAAGAGGCAATGCCTGAATTAACAGATGAACAGTTGGAAGAGTTAATGACTCGTATGGTGTATACGCGTATTCTTGACCAGCGTTCTATCTCTTTAAACCGTCAAGGACGCTTAGGTTTCTACGCACCAACAGCAGGACAGGAAGCTTCTCAAATTGCTTCTCACTTTGCTTTGGAAAAAGAAGATTGGATTTTGCCAGGTTATCGTGATGTTCCACAAATCGTTTGGCATGGCCTTCCTTTATATCAAGCCTTTTTATTCTCGCGTGGCCATTATCATGGAAACCAAGTACCTGAGGGCTTAAATGTATTAGCGCCACAGATTATTATCGGAGCACAATACATTCAAAATGCCGGTGTAGCACTTGGTTTGAAAAAACGCGGCAAAAAAGCGGTAGCGGTTACATACACAGGAGACGGTGGTTCTTCACAGGGGGATTTCTATGAAGGAATTAACTTTGCCGGTGCATTTAATGCTCCTGCCATTTTCATTGTGCAAAATAACCAGTTCGCCATTTCAACACCGCGTGAAAAACAAACAGCGGCCAAAACAATTGCTCAAAAAGGAGTAGCAGCTGGCCTGCCGAGTGTATTAGTAGACGGAATGGATCCGTTAGCTGTATATGCGGTTACTCATCAAGCTCGTGAGCGTGCTCTAAATGGAGAAGGTCCAACTCTAATTGAAACAATGTGTTACCGTTATGGTCCGCATACGATGGCAGGAGACGATCCAACGCGTTATCGTACAAGCGACATGGACAATGAATGGGAAAAGAAAGATCCGCTTGTTCGTTTCCGTAAGTACCTTGAGGGTAAAGGGTTATGGAATGAAGAGAAGGAAACAGCTGTCATTGAACGGGCAAAAGAAGAGATTAAACAGGCAATTAAAAAAGCAGACGAAACACCGAAGCAAAAGGTGACGGATTTAATGGCTCATATGTACGAAGAAATGCCTGCGAATTTAAAAGAGCAATATGAAATTTACAAAGAGAAGGAGTCGAAGTAAGCCATGGCGCAAATGACAATGATCCAAGCTATTACGGACGCTCTGCGCACAGAACTAAAGAACGATGAAAATGTATTGGTCTTTGGGGAAGACGTTGGAGTGAATGGGGGGGTTTTCCGGGCGACGGAAGGTCTCCAAAAAGAATTTGGTGAAGACCGTGTATTTGATACACCGCTTGCTGAATCCGGAATCGGCGGGCTTGCTGTGGGACTTGCTCTCGAAGGATTCCGTCCGGTTCCTGAAATTCAATTTTTTGGTTTCGTGTATGAAGTAATGGATTCTATCAGTGGTCAATTAGCCCGTCTCCGTTATCGTTCGGGCGGCAGCTATTCTGCACCGGTAACGATCCGCTCTCCGTTTGGCGGTGGTGTGTATACACCAGAACTGCATGCGGACAGCTTAGAAGGACTTGTTGCTCAGCAGCCAGGCTTGAAAGTCGTTATCCCATCTTCACCATATGATGCAAAAGGATTGTTAATCTCTGCAATTCGTGACAATGACCCAGTTATTTTCCTTGAGCATATGAAATTATATCGTTCTTTCCGTCAAGAAGTGCCGGAAGAAGAATATACGATCCCTCTTGGAAAAGCAGAAGTAAAACGTGAAGGAACAGACCTTTCTATCATTACTTATGGTGCAATGGTTCATGAGTCCATTAAGGCGGCAGAAGAGTTGGAGAAAGAAGGCCACTCCGTAGAAGTGATTGACCTTCGTACAATTCAACCATTAGATATAGACACGATTATTGCTTCCGTAGAAAAAACAGGACGTGCGATTGTTGTTCAGGAAGCTCAAAAGCAAGCGGGAATCGCGGCTAACGTGGTAGCAGAAATTAATGAGCGCGCTATTTTGAGCCTGGATGCCCCGGTATTGCGTGTAGCGGCTCCAGATACAGTGTACCCATTCTCGCAAGCAGAGCCTGTTTGGCTTCCAAACTTTAAGGACGTTATTGAAACAGCGAAAAAAGTACTCGAGTTTTAATAATAAGCAGAGTATAAGGCAGGCGGTCTCAGGCTTATGTTGAATAGGTCTGAGATCTCTCCTAATATACGGCTTGTTTAAGAAGATGAACTTTTACATTAGGAGGGTGAAGACTTTGGCATTTGAATTTAGATTACCGGATATCGGTGAAGGTATTCATGAAGGCGAAATCGTAAAATGGTTCGTAAAGCCAGGCGACAAAATTGAAGAGGATGATATCCTCTGTGAAGTGCAAAATGATAAAGCAGTTGTCGAAATTCCTTCTCCTGTTACAGGAACGGTAGAAGAGGTTTTAGTGAGCGAAGGAACAGTGGCTGTCGTAGGAGATGTGCTTGTTAGAATTGATGCTCCAGGCTATGAAGATCTACAGTTTAAAGGGCATGGAGACGGCGAAGAGAAAACTGAGGCGCAAGTACAATCAACAGCCGAAGCAGGCCAGGACGTCAAAAAAGAAGAGGCGCCTATGCAGAAGGCGGAAGGAGCAACAGGAGCAGGTGAACAGCCGGCGGTTCAAGAAACGAACGTTGATCCAAACCGCCGTATTATAGCTATGCCGTCTGTTCGTAAATATGCGCGTGATAATGGAGTGGATATTCGTCAAGTAGCTGGTTCAGGGAAGAATGGCCGCGTACTAAAAGAAGACGTTGACAGCTTTATGGCAGGAGGTCAGAAAGCAGAAGAGCCAGCGGCTAAACAGGAAGAAACAGCTGTGGAGCCAGCAGCACAGAAAGCAGAAAGTGCAGCCGCACCTGTTATTCCAGAAGGGGAATTCCCAGAAACTCGCGAAAAAATGAGCGGTATCCGCAAAGCCATCGCTAAGGCTATGGTAAATTCTAAGCATACAGCACCGCACGTTACGTTGATGGATGAAGTAGAGGTAACTAAACTTTGGGCACATCGTAAAAAATTCAAAGCTGTCGCTGAAGAAAAAGGTATTAAGTTAACTTTCCTTCCTTATGTGGTAAAAGCATTAACAAGTGCCCTTCGCGAATATCCAGCTTTAAACACATCACTTGACGATAATACGGACGAAATTATTCATAAGCATTACTACAATATTGGGATCGCTGCAGATACAGACAAGGGTCTTCTCGTTCCAGTTGTAAAAAATGCGGACCGCAAATCAATGTTTGCCATCTCAAATGAAATTAATGAATTGGCAAATAAAGCACGCGATGGCAAGCTTTCTCCAGCGGAAATGAAGGGCGCATCTTGCACGATTACAAACATCGGCTCTGCTGGCGGTCAATGGTTCACACCGGTTATTAACCATCCGGAAGTAGCTATTTTGGGCATTGGTCGAATTGCAGAAAAACCAATCGTAAAAAATGGTGAAATTATAGCCGCACCTGTGTTAGCATTATCATTGAGCTTTGACCATCGAATGATCGACGGTGCTACAGCTCAAAATGCGCTTAACCACATTAAGCGTTTATTAAATGATCCAGAACTTTTATTAATGGAGGCGTAATGCAATGGTAGTAGGAGATTTCGCAATCGAAACAGATACGATTGTCGTTGGAGCAGGACCAGGTGGATATGTAGCAGCAATCCGTGCTGCGCAGCTTGGACAAAAAGTAACCATCGTTGAAAAAGGAGAACTAGGCGGTGTCTGCTTAAACGTTGGTTGTATTCCTTCTAAGGCATTAATTACAGCTGCTCATCGTTATGAGCAAGCTAAACATTCAGATGATATCGGAATTGTAGCTGAAAACGTTACAGTTAACTTTGACAAAGTTCAAGAATGGAAAGCTAGTGTTGTGAACAAGCTTACTGGCGGAGTAGAAGGACTTTTAAAAGGAAACAAAGTGGAAATTGTTCGTGGTGAAGCTTACTTTGTTGATGCGAATACACTTCGTGTAATGGATGAAAATTCTGCACAAACATATAAATTTAAAAATGCAATTGTCGCAACAGGGTCTCATCCAATCGAAATTCCTAACTTTAAATTTTCTGAGCGGGTTATCAACTCAACAGGCGCTTTAGCACTGAAAGAAGTTCCAGCTAAAATGGTAGTAGTTGGCGGCGGATATATTGGCGCTGAGTTATCTACAGCTTATGCAAACTTCGGAACAGAAGTAACGATTCTTGAAGGTGCCAGCGAAATCTTAAATGGTTTTGAAAAGCAAATGTCTGCTCTTGTTAAACGTAACTTGAAGAAAAAAGGCGTGAAAATTGTTACGAAGGCAATGGCAAAAGCTGCTGAGGAAACAGAAAACGGCGTAACGGTTACTTATGAAGTAGACGGCAAAGAAGAAAAAGTCGAAGCGGATTATGTACTTGTTACGGTTGGCCGTAAGCCAAATACACAAGAATTAGGCCTTGAGCAGGCTGGCGTGAAAATCACAGACCGCGGCTTAATTGAAATTGATAAACAGTGCCGTACAAGCGTATCTAACATTTATGCTATTGGAGATATTGTACAAGGTCCTCCATTGGCTCATAAAGCTTCTTATGAAGGAAAAGTAGCAGCAGAAGCTATAGCAGGCGAGCGTTCTGAAATTGATTACATGGCCATCCCAGCTGTGTGCTTCACTGAGCCTGAATTAGCAGTTGTCGGCTACACAGAGGCAGAAGCGAAAGAAGAGGGAATCGAAGTAATCGCAGCGAAATTCCCGTTTGCAGCTAACGGCCGTGCATTAGCACTTAACAGCACAGACGGCTTTGTTAAGCTTGTTACACGCAAGGAAGACGGATTGCTTGTTGGTGCGCAAATTGCTGGATCTGGCGCATCTGACATGATTGCTGAACTTGGACTTGCTATTGAAGCAGGCATGACAGCAGAGGATATTGCGATGACCATCCATGCCCATCCAACATTAGGTGAAATTGCTATGGAAGCTGCTGAAGTAGCTCTTGGCACACCTATCCATATTGTAAAATAATAACTAAAATAGAACTGCCCAAAGAGGGCAGTTCTATTTTTTTGAGAGTGTAGATAAAGTCTATTTTTTAGCTGGATTTGGTTAAGAATCATCCTCCGCAGCCATAAACTAAAGTAGCAAACAAAAAGAATGGGCGGAGGAGCTATGAGTTATTATATTGTGTTTATCTTTCACTTAATGATTTGGAGCTTTTATACACTGGCAGCCTGGCTGTCAAATGGGGATTCAAAAACGTTTCGAGGACTTTTATTTATTGTTTTTTTCTACCTTTGCATGACAGCGGCTGAAAAAATACTGCATTCACAGCGAAAAGGTTTTTTTATGACAGTTTCTACTTTGATCTTTTATTGGACAGGCAAGCTGGCTGTTGATCAGCTGTTTCATATCTTTTCTACTTCCTTTTGAGCTTTGTTACACTGGAAGAAACAAGTGGAAAGAAGGGAAAGGATGAGAAAACTAACCATTTTATGTACGCTCTTGCTTTTGATCGGATGCAGTAATCAAGGCGTTCAGGAACAAAAAGAAGAGACAGCTCCTCCAGAGGAAAAGAAAGCATTAAATCAACAGACGGATAAGGGGGAAGGCGACAGGCTGGCTGATAAAGAAAGAAAGGCTCCTCTTTATCGAGTGAACCAGAAGAATTGGTCGATGGAACCCATTGGAAAAGCCAACCCTGCAGCAGTGTTGCTCACGATTGATGATGCGCCTGAAAGGTATGCGTTAGAAATGGCCAAAATACTTAAAAAAGAAAAAGCTTCCGCTATTTTCTTCGTCAATGGAAAGTTTTTAGAGGAAGATAACAACAAAAGAATGTTAGAGGAAATAGCTCAAATGGGGTTTGAGATCGGCAATCACACTTATTCTCACAAAGATTTAAAGAGCTTGCCAGAGGCGGAGCAGAAGGAAGAAATTTTAAAGGTAAATAAAATAGTGGAAAAAATCACAGGGAAGCGTCCTGTCTTTTTCCGCGCTCCGTTTGGACATTACACAGATTTTTCTAAACAGGTTATTTTAGAAGAAAAAATGATCCCTATGAATTGGACATACGGGTACGATTGGGAGAAGGAATATCAGAAGAAGGAAAGCTTATCCGATGTAATGGTGAATACACCCTTCCTCATCAACGGCGCCAATTTATTAATGCACGACAGACAATGGACAAAAGAAGCTTTAAGTGATATCGTGAGCGGAATTCGTGGGAAAGGGTATGAAATTATTGACCCGAAGACGATTCAAACAAAATGAAGGGAAGCGCAGTCGGCCTTGACGGTGACACTCTATCTCCAAATAACTAAACCCATTCTCCATACGGAGAATGGGTTTAACTGTGCATTTGAGTGTAAACCTTATATAAATAAAAAACATACTGCTTAAATGAAATGGAACTCTTATTATGGCGTATGACAAAGTGGCGCGGCTTATAAGTCAAGTAACTTCTTGTTAAGACCGAGAGTTTTGCCAAATGTTTAAAATCTAGTCGTGCAGCTGAATTTTTTAGATAGGCTGATTGATAACCTCCGGGCTTTCTTCTTCTATTTAAATGTACAATGATTTGTTGGGCGGTCTCTATTCCTATTCCGTGTCCGAAATAGGTCCCGTCTTCAAGAACAACCGCATTTTCTCCTCTCCACCAGGAGGTGGCAGGATCAAAGTCAGGATTATCAAAATAAACAACATCTCCGGGCAAGAAATAATTTGTCTCAACCGTGTGAATGCCGAGATCAGGATCAAAATGCCAGCTGTATAAATAGAGGTTTTGGAATAAGCGATTAAACACATATTTACCGAGACTATTTAGAACGGCATGATAGTAGATAATCATTTTTGCAGTTGCACATTCAAATGCGTACATAGAGCTATTCTCAAAAATATCTTCGATCGCCTCGGACGGGGGGACATTAGGTTTCAGCCGGAAGCCGCCGATTCTCGTTAATTGCCAGTATTGCGGGTTGCAACGGGACTTTTCAAACGTTTCAAATCGCGCATTTCCTTCGTTCATCATTCGTGCACTGGCTATAATATTTTTTCGTAACGTAACCTCAAAGATTAACTCCTCAATAGAGTCGTAGGAATACACAACGGGAGTTTTATTCATACGTTGAACAATGATGTCTTCGACTCTGCCGATTGGCCACATACTGCTTTGTTGAAAAGGGACTCCTGCTAGCTGTATCATACTCTCCCTCATTTCGGATATAAGTAATTTTATATACTCTTAACTAATGTATTTTCATTCTGTTTGAATATGTATTTGGACAAAACAACTAAAGTGTATTCTCATTTATTCGGAGTTAAGAAATGATAGTAAGCCTTACATTTTATCCTAGTGATATTCCTCGAAATTTTACAATGGTTGTTTTCTTCTTTAAGAAAGATAACTCAAATTTTTATAAAAAGGGTAAATGTGTCATACAATAAGAGCTTGAAAATCTAATTATGTTATATTATTATATTATTAAATAATAAAAACGTTTACAAATCATTGGAAAGGGATGTGTAATGTGGGCACAATTATTTGTAAATCATGTATGAACACAATCGAGTATTTTGAGGACGAAAAAGTTTCTGTTGCTTATTCATATTGCGGCTGTGAAGAAGAAACTGAGTTGGACGACTGATTAAATAAACATATGACAGATACAAGAAACCCGGAAGCGGCTGCTTCCGGGTTTCTTGTTAGATTATATAATCGCTTTTCGTTCTTTGATCACTCTTAATGTCTTCAATTCAAAGTCTTCTGGGCCTTGGACCGGCAATCCGGCTTCTTGATTTTTCTGAATGTATAGGAGGTTCTCTTCGGTAACAATTTCTCCAGGAATAAAAATTGGAATGCCTGGCGGATATACCATGACGAATTCAGCAATAATTCGGCCTGTTGATTCTTCGAATGGCACAATTTCTGTATCAGCGTAAAAAGCATCTCGCGGTGATAACGCCAATAGTGGAATATCCGGGAGGAGCACTTCGTTATGAAGTTTTGCTTCCGTTCCTTCGAACACATCTGCCATGTGGGCAAGAGCGCGGATTAAAAGGTCAGCCTCTCTTTCGGTATCTCCTGGTGTCACAATACAGAGAATGTTATATAAGTCTGAAAGCTCTACTTCAATATTATAATTTTCTCTTAGCCAATTTTCTGCTTCATGCCCTGTCATGCCTAATTGTTTTACAGAAATAATTAGTTTAGTCGGATCGTAGTCATACGTCGCTTTCGAACCGAGTATTTCTGAGCCTACACAGCAGAGGTTCGGAATTTCATTAATTTGTTCACGCATAGAACGGGCAAGTGAAATAGCTTCCCCGATTAATTTCTCTCCCTCGATGGCAAGACGTCTTCTTGCTGCGTCAAGAGAAGCAAGTAATAGGTAAGAGGTAGAAGTTGTTGTTAACATACTTAAAATAGTTTGCACGCGCTTTGGTGAAATTAGTCCCTCTTTCATATTTAAAACGGAACTTTGAGTTAAAGAGCCGCCAAGCTTATGCACACTCGTTGCTGCCATGTCTGCTCCTGCTTGCATTGCAGACATTGGCAGTTCATCGTGAAAGTGAATATGAACACCATGTGCTTCATCAACAAGAACAGGTACATTAAATGAATGAGCGATTTCAACAATTTGTTTTAAATCGCCGGAAATACCAAAATAGGTTGGATTAATAACGAGCAATCCTTTAGCATCTGGATGTTCGTTTAATGCCCGGCTAACGGCATCCGTCGTAATGCCATGGGAAATCCCAAGTTCTGGGTCGATTTCAGGGTGGATAAAAATTGGTACTGCACCAGAAAAGACAATGGCTGTCATGACAGACTTGTGGACGTTTCGGGGCACAATAATTTTATCTCCAGGTCCGCAGACCGTCATAACCATCGCCATGATGGCTCCACTTGTGCCTTGAACAGAGAAAAATGTATGATCTGCTCCAAATGCCTCTGCCGCCAAATCTTGAGCCTGCTGGATCATACCTTGAGGATGATGGAGGTCATCGAGCGGCAATATATTAATTAAATCGATAGAAAGAGCATTTTCTCCAATGAATTGGCGAAACTCAGGGTCCATTCCGCTGCCTTTTTTGTGGCCTGGAATATGAAATTGTACCGGATTTTTTGCTGCATGGGCCTTTAAGCCGGTGAACAATGGTGTATCAAATTGTGACAATTTACATTTCACCTCATTTATTATAACGTATCTATTTGTGCAAGAGCTTTAGAAACACAAGAAATTATAGCATGTTCATAAAGCTTTGCCTAGCATACGAAGTAATATGCAATCAGAATGAAAAGAGGAGGACAACGGATGGAATACTCATACCCTTTTTCGCCAGACTGGTCAACAGAAGAAGTTATTGATGTCATTAAATTTTTTGAAGCGATTGAGCGAGCATATGAAGCTGGAGTCAATAAGGAGGAATTAATGGCCATTTACCGGCGATTCAAAGAAATTGTGCCGAGCAAATCAGAGGAAAAGCGGCTATGCAATGAATTTGAAGAAGTAAGTGGATACTCTTCTTATCGTGCGATACAGCAGATGAAGTCTGCCGCTGTTGGTGAAAAAATAAAAATGAAATAAAACAGCAGGACAACAGAAAAGAGCCAAACAAAATAGCCCTTCCAAAAGTATATTTTGGAAGGGCTATTTTGTTTAAGACAATTTATATAGGGGTATTAATTTTACAAACGCATCATAAATAAACGCCACTAAATCGGGACCATTTAGCTGGATGGCTTTTTCTCTCGGTAAGTGGATACCACAAAGAATTTCCGACTTTTTTACGGATTGGAGGCGCTGGAACAAATGAAGTAATTGCTCATCAGACAAATCTTTCATCTTGGTCGCTTCCGGTTTTCTATGATCATCGGACCAAAGGAACTCGCTGGGAATGTTTTTTCGTAAATAAGGTATCTTTTCCTCGAAGAGAGAACCAATAGCCGCTTTATTCGGAGCTTCATCTATTACGGCATACCAAATAAACAAATGCGATTCCCATAATCCGATTTGAAAGTGAGAGTGTTTTTTGTACCCGCGTTTGTTATCAGCAAAGGCAACCCATGTATCATTTGGCGGATTCACTGTCCGGCGGGCATGCTTAGCTACATGTGGAAACATTTCATTTCCTGCTAAAACGCTTAGCTCCCCGGCGAAATGATCCCCTAAAAATTCTAATTTCGGCCGAATCAATGCTTTCAAAGCGGTCATCCTTTCATCTAAACCGTCGATTCGGAAAACATCGAAATCAGCTTGAGTAAAGCCATTAAAGTTCATAAAGTATCCTCCCAATTCTTACTTGAGGATAGTTTATCATAAAAAAATATGTAAATAGAAATACTATGCAGTAGAAACAAATAAAGCAAACTAGCCCCATTCAATGAGAGATTAAGGTTTCCCATAATTCCAAAATCAGAAAAATAAAAGGAGTGCTCACGAATGAAACAAGTAATGAATGGAATGTATACACAAACGCCATCAAAGGAGAAATTGGCTGTTATCCGTTTAGAATTGGATTATGAATTAGCGGTACTTTATGAAGCAATGAAGGAAAAGAATGATGACCAGATGAAGAGATCGAAAGAAAGGCTCAATATTCTGCGTGAACAAATGCTGAAAATGGAAGCGTAATGAAGAATGATAAGAAAGGGATAGACACGAACGATGAATAAAGAACGGGCTCGCTGTCGATATTGAGCGGGGCCGTTTTTATTTTGCAAAAAGAGATAGATATACTATAATTTGATGTAGATGGATGGACGTTACATAATTTTCCACGGTGGAGGAATAGTTATGGCAAATTGGACGGAAATAGATCAGCAAGTAAAGACGTGGATTATGGAAGCAGGAGCTTCTATTCGTGAATCTTTTAAACACTCCCTAAGCATTCACACAAAATCAAATCCCAATGATTTAGTAACGAATATTGATGAAGAAACAGAGCGGTTTTTTATTTCTAATATTCGAGCGGCATATCCTGGCCATAGTATATTAGGAGAAGAAGGGCAGGGAGATGACCTTACTTCACTTAAAGGAATTGTATGGATGATTGATCCTATCGATGGAACGATGAATTTTGTTCATCAGCAGCGCCATTTTGCTATTTCGATTGGCATTTATGAAAATGGAGTCGGGCGCCTAGGCTATGTTTATGACGTGACTCATGATGAATTATACTATGCTGAACGGGGGAAAGGGGCGTACATGAACGGGGTGAGGCTACCTTCCTTAACCGAGGTTAGGCTAGAAAAAGCACTCGTTGCGGTTAATGCTACATGGCTGGTAAAAAACAAATATTTTGATGAAAAGAAGCTAGTCGACTTAGCGATAAGAGCAAGAGGTACCCGTTCATACGGCTCGGCTGCAATCGAGCTTGCTTATGTGGCATCAGGCCGGTTAGATTGTTATTTATCCATGAGGCTGTCTCCGTGGGATTTCGCTGCTGGAAAGATTTTAGTAGAAGAAGTGGGAGGCATTATGACGAATTTAGCAGGAGAAGAATTGGATCTGCTGAAAACGAACAGCATTTTTGCTGGGGCTCCTGTCCTTCATGGCCAAATATTAAACGATTTTTTAGTAAGAAAGTGAAAATGAAAAAGGATGCGAACACATTCGCATCCTTTTTTGATTCAGGCTGTTGACAAGCACTCACTTTCTGGCTTGCTCGCCTGACCATGTTGCTTAGGGCTGTTGGTTCTTCTGCTCTTCGTTGGGTTTGGAGCCTAGATTTCAATCAGCCTAAGGGCATTGTAAACATATATGGAAAAACAATCGTCATATTGTGAGTTTGATCTATAGCTTTCCGGCTCTTCTCATTTTTGCTTTTGTAGAGAAACCGAATCCCATAACAGCAATAAGAGCTACAATACATAAAATAAGGCCTAATATACTTTGCTCTCCTATAGCAATTCCCATGCCAATCATGCAGGCTGCAGCAGCAACAGCAAAGAGTACAAAAATCCACTTAATTTCTTTCACAACAAGAGCCTCCTTTTTTTCTATTGTACAAGATTTTTAAAGACAGAGAAACCTTTAATATCAATTAGAATTTCAATCCAACTTATGATATAATAATCCAGTTACAAAAGCGACTTTTATGGATTTGAGGTTTTTTATTAGTCAGGAGGAACTAATTTGAATACAAGAAATGATTTAAGAAACATTGCGATCATCGCTCACGTTGACCACGGGAAAACGACTCTCGTTGATCAGCTGCTCAAACAATCAGGGAGCTTCAGAAGCAATGAGCATGTAGAGGAACGGGCGATGGATTCAGGTGATATCGAAAGAGAACGTGGTATTACCATCTTAGCCAAAAATACAGCCATTCAATATAAAGATACAAAAATCAACATTCTTGACACGCCAGGACATGCGGATTTTGGCGGTGAAGTAGAGCGTATTATGAAAATGGTTGACGGGGTTTTACTTGTTGTAGATGCTTACGAAGGATGTATGCCGCAAACAAGGTTCGTGTTGAAAAAAGCCCTTGAACAAAATCTGCGTCCAATCGTTGTGGTGAACAAGATTGACCGTGATTTCGCGCGTCCAGAAGAAGTAGTAGATGAGGTGCTTGAGCTTTTTATCGAGCTTGATGCGAATGATGAACAGCTTGAATTTCCGGTTATTTACGCTTCTGGTATTAACGGAACAGCCAGTGCAACTCCTGACAAGCAGGATGAGAATATGGAATCTTTGTTTGATGCTATCGTTGAGCATATTCCTGCACCAATTGATAATAGCAGCGAACCGCTTCAATTCCAAGTCGCCCTGCTTGATTATAATGACTACGTTGGCCGTATCGGGATCGGACGTGTATTCCGCGGCACGATCAAAGTCGGCGAACAAGTAGCGTTAATGAAAGTAGATGGAACAGTTAAACAATTTCGTGTAACGAAGCTATTTGGTTTCATGGGACTAAAGAGAATTGAGATTCAAGAAGCGAGCGCGGGGGACTTAATTGCCGTTTCTGGAATGGAGGACATTAACGTTGGTGAAACGGTATGTCCAGTTGATTATCAAGAGGCCCTTCCGATTCTCCATATTGACGAGCCGACTTTACAAATGACTTTCCTCGTGAATAATAGTCCGTTTGCCGGTCGTGAAGGAAAGTTTGTAACAGCGAGAAAAATCCAAGAGCGTCTTGAAGCTCAGTTAGAAACAGATGTAAGTCTTCGGGTAGAGGATACCGATTCGCCGGATGCCTGGATTGTTTCCGGACGCGGTGAATTGCATTTATCGATTTTGTTAGAAAATATGCGGCGTGAAGGTTTTGAAATTCAAGTTTCTAAACCACAGGTTATTGTGAAAGAAATCGATGGAGTACGTTGTGAACCAGTGGAACGTGTACAAATTGACGTGCCTGAAGAGTACACAGGAGCTATTATTGAATCATTAGGCTCGCGTAAAGGTGAAATGCTTGATATGATTAATAATGGAAACGGCCAAGTACGTTTGATCTTCATGGTTCCTGCCCGTGGATTAATTGGCTACACTACGGAATTCTTGACGATGACCCGTGGTTACGGAATTATTAATCATACATTTGACAGCTACCAACCAATGCAGCCAGGACGTGTAGGCGGCCGCCGTCAAGGTGTGCTTGTGTCTATAGAAACCGGAAAAGCTTCTCAGTACGGAATTATGCAAGTAGAAGACCGTGGAACGATTTTCGTCGAGCCTGGAACAGAAATTTATGGCGGCATGATTGTTGGGGAGCATACGCGTGAAAATGATTTGACAGTGAATATTACAAAAGTGAAACAAGCAACGAACGTGCGATCTGCCACAAAAGATCAAACGACAACGATGAAAAAACCGCGCATTATGTCGCTTGAAGAAGCACTTGAGTATTTAAATGATGATGAATACTGCGAGTTAACACCACAGTCTATTCGTTTACGCAAAAAAATTCTTGATAAAAATGAACGGGAGCGGGCAGCCAAAAAGAAGAAATATGAAGAAATTTAACTTGTAAGGGAGAGATAGGGAGTGGAAGGATTAGAACACGTCAGCCCGCTGCTAGGAGCCTTAATTAAGGGAGTTGGAGGAGCCTATTGGGCGGTAAGAATTTATTGGCTGGCCATTATACTGCTTTGTGTTCTTGTCTACAACCTCGGCTTTGCTAAGAAATTATCTTTAGGAAAAAACATTGTTGTCTATGTATCACTCATTGTCGGGTCGCTGCTTTTGCTTATCCTGTCTTATCAGCTGCCTGTTGTAGAGAGTTTGATTGTAGCCGCGCTTGTACTCGGTGTATATAAATTCAGGCTCAAGATGCATAAGGAAGAGAATCAAAATTAAAAGAACCGCCTAGATGAATGGCACCTCTATTTCATAATAGAGGTGCCGTTTACTTAAGCGGTTCTTTTTAGTTGTTTGTGTTAAAATCTGCAGCTATAAAATTTCCTGCTCCTTGCCTGAACGATAAATATGAAACTTGCCGGTAGCAATTCGCTCTTTTGTTTTTTCAGCGATTCTTTCATTGCAATCAGCGCACATATACGTATGAATTGGTCTGTTTCTTAACCGTTTGGCAATGGGGAGCTGATCATCAATTTTTTCGATTTTTTCGCATAAAATACATTTAGCTCTCACTTCAGCTACCTCCAGCTTTTTTGTCAATTATATCATGGATCATCGGATAGCGTCTCCTCATAGAGAAAAAGGAGAGTTACAAATTCGGCAGGTCTCGTTCGATTATGTATAATAAAGACAGAAGGAGGGGATGAATTTGGCTAACAGAGTAGAGACTTACTTAATACCGGCTTTGTTTGAAGCTTTGCAGGAGGATCGTCTTGTTACGATTGCGACGATTGATGGGGAATCCGGGAACCCTGCTATTCACGCCATTTCTTGGATACGGGCATTGGATGAGAAACTGCTGCGCATTGCCGTCCACAGCCGGTCGCGCATGGTAGAAAACTTGAAGCATAACCCTGCAGTAGCGATTCACTTATTGGCAAATGAATCTGCTTACTCGATATCTGGTATCGGAAGAATCCTCACTGAAAGAGCGGCTGATGTATCTGTACAAACAGCGATCATCGAAATTCATGTAACGGAGATTCGGGATGTGATGTTTTACGGGTCAAAAATTACTTCGGAACCAAAGCATGAAAAAACATATGATGAACAAGCAGCTAAAAATCTGGATCGTCAAGTGTTAGAAGCATTGAGAAAAGGAGGCTGATGTATAGGTAGCCTCCTTTTTAAAAATAGGTATATGGACTTGATCATCTGTTTTTATTTAGATGCTCCATTTTATTTTTGATGATTTGATTGTTCTTCCTGCTGTTTTTCTAAATTATGGGATTCAGATGGGGATAAGTTTTTCTTTGGCTGTTCTGTTGGTTTGGTGCGATCTGGTTCTATTAAATGGCCAGGGAATTCAGGCATGGCCCGGCCAGTAATATCGGCCAATTCGTTAGCAAGACCTTGCAGTGGCCGGCCATTTTCGATATCTTGGCCAACTTCTTTTAGACGAGCATATAAGTCAGGGTCTGCTACGACAATAGACTCTGCTCCGTATGGCTGGTGTTTGAGACCTTCAGCGACTGTATACTTGATTGAACCAACCTCTGAACGATCTAAATCGGCATCTACGTCAATCCCGACGATCGCGTATCGTCCCCAAGCTACAGCTGTTGCGTCGTTCACTCCCGGCATCGTACGTGCCGTAGCTGCAAGTCGGCGGGAAGCTTCTCTCATGGAAATACGTTCTCTGTTACTTGGTTCACTATTATTTACTTGTGCCTTATAAGGCGTTTCATCGTTCGTGTTTCTTGTTGTATTTACCCCTGCGCCTTCTTTTTGAGCGCAGCCAAAAAGAAGAAAGATCGCTAGGAAGGGGAGAATCCGTTTCATGCTTGTCACCTCTTTAATTGATGGATAAGACGGCTCTCTATATTTTGCGATTCTCTTCTAATCTTATTCATGCAGGCATATATTTTTAACAGCCTTTGCTCAATCGTTGAACGCAGCACCATTTATTCTCATATAATAAAAAAAGATGAACAAAGCAGGAGGCGTATCGTTGAGTAAAATTTATGTGCTGGATACCAATGTCTTGTTGCAGGATCCATACGCTATTTTTTCTTTCGAAGAAAATGAAGTTGTCATCCCAGCAGTAGTACTCGAAGAATTGGATTCAAAGAAACGATATATGGATGAAATCGGAAGAAACGCCAGGCTTGTGTCAAAGTTAATCGATAAGATGCGGGAAACCGGAAAGCTGCATGAGGGGGTTAAATTAGAGAACGGAGGAAGTTTAAGAATTGAACTGAATCACCGTTCTTTTCAAAAGCTTCAAGATATATTTGTTGAGAATACGAATGATAACCGTATCTTAGCGGTAGCCAAGAATTTATCTCTTGAGGAAGAAGCGAAAGCGGACGGCCATGCGGTCATTTTGGTAAGCAAGGATACACTTGTACGAGTAAAGGCTGATGCACTCGGATTACAGGCAGAGGACTTCTTAAGCGACCGTGTTATTGAAATGAGTGATATCTATAAAGGCTTTTTGAAAATATATGTATCCAAACAAGCGCTTGACTTGTTTTATCAAAAAGGGGAGCTTCCACTTTCAGAAATTGCCCATCATCCTTTTTATCCGAATCAATTCCTCGTATTAAAAGACGCGCTTGGCAGTTCCGCATCTGCGGTTGGTATAGTAGATACGCGTGGGAAATGCTTGAAAAAGCTTTTATATAATGAAGAGATCATTTGGGGAATTAAGCCAAGAAATGTCCAACAAATGATGGCTATTGAACTTTTAATGAGACCCGATATTCCGCTTGTAACCATGGCAGGAAAAGCAGGGACAGGGAAGACACTCATTGCACTTGCGGCGGGGCTTTTGCAAACAGAAGATTTGCAGCTCTTTAAAAAATTGCTTGTCGCCCGCCCGATTGTTCCGGTCGGAAAAGATCTTGGTTATTTGCCCGGCGAAAAGCAAGAAAAATTGCGTCCGTGGGTCCAGCCAATTTATGATAATTTAGAGTACTTATTTAATACGAAAAAGCCGGGGGAGATTGACCAAATTCTAGCGGGACTTCACTCGGTGGAAGTTGAAGCTCTTACTTATATACGAGGAAGAAGCATTCCTGAACAATATATTATCATTGATGAAGCACAAAATTTAACGAAGCATGAAGTAAAAACGATTCTCACGAGAGTGGGGGAACGGAGCAAGATTGTGTTAATGGGAGATACAGCCCAAATTGATCACCCGTATTTAGATGAATACAATAACGGATTAACATACGCTATTGAAAAATTTAAAGACCAGACTGTTGCGGGGCATATTAAATTGCTGAAAGGCGAGCGGTCAGGGCTTGCTCAGTTAGCGGCTGATATATTGTAATAAGACCTAATTCAAGAAAAAAGCCAGACACCTTGTTTGCGTTAAAGGTGTCTGGCTGTTCGGCTTATGAAAGGGATGAGCCTATTCAACTCGGAATGAGGCAACGTGTTTAATCGGGTTTTCCCGATTTGATCCATCTTTGAAAAGAACGTGGACGGGCCCATCTTCACGAAGAGGCTTACCTTTTTTGGAGAAAGCGAGGATGATTTCGCTAGCTTTCTCTAGGGGCAGTGTGATCTCTTCAGCCATTGTTTCAATCACGAGAGATTGAGCATCTGCGGCGGGCTCGGCATTTTTTAAAAATGGCTCAAAAGGGATGCCAAATGTACCGGTTAGTACTTTTTCCTTTTCATATTTTTTCTCAGATTTAATAGTCGGTGGGAATACAGCTCCCTCACGGATTTCTTTATCCCAAAACTTAGATACATTCTTTGTATATTCCTCGTCTGCATGTAAGCTGTTGTCTTCCTCGATATCAAAGTATGTATCCAAGTCAATGCGACGGTCATCAAAGATCCAAACTCCTGAATCTAAAGTGATGGGAAACTTAACGTTTCCTTTAATAGACATTGTTGTATTCATAGGGGTTCCCCCTTAGTTAATTTGATGTTCCAAATAGATTATAACGCTAGAACCTTCTCTTGTCAGGGGATAAATTCGAAATCCCTTGCAAATTAGTCAAATTAACGATAAAATTTTATAAGATACAGTCAATTTATTGCGCTGAACAGGGGGAGTTAGATATGGCATCTGAATTAAAAGTCAATCACAGGGAAAAAGCCTACTCTCTATTAGAAGCAGATGCGGGAAAGATCTTGCGGCTCATAAAAGTTCAAATGGACAACTTAACGATGCCCCAGTGTCCTCTGTATGAAGAGGTGCTGGACACCCAGATGTTTGGCTTATCCCGTGAAATAGATTTTGCGATTCGTTTAGGATTGGTCGATGAAAAAGATGGAAAGGAACTGATTGATTCGCTTGAACGGGAATTATCAGCTCTCCATGAAGCGTCTACTCGAAAATAAACGGCAAAAAACTCAAACACCTTATATCGATGTTTGAGTTTTTTTTACATAAAATGATCCAAATTTAGCTTGCACTGAGATGTAAGAGATAGGAAGATTAATATGTGGAAAAAAATAATTAGATCATACGACTACTCACTCATAGCAGCTTTCTTTCTGCTTTGCTTGTTTGGGTTGATGATGGTTTACAGTGCCAGCTCTGTAACAGCAGTACAACGCTATGAAGTAGCAAGCGATTACTTTTACAACAAGCAAAAGATTCATATTATGATAGCCTCTTTTTTCTTCATCGCAGCGGCTATCTTTCCGTATAAGGCTTATAAAAATAGTAAATTTTTATTTTTTATGGTAGCAGGTATTGTTGCTCTTTTAGGTATTCTATCTTTTTATGGAACGATTTCAAATAACGCAAGAAGCTGGATTCGTATTGGAGGTTTTTCACTTCAACCGTCAGAATTTGCTAAGCTTGTGATTATTATTTATATGTCAGCTATCTATGCTAAAAAGCAAAAATATATTAACTCATTCAATAAAGGGGTTACGCCGCCGGTTATCTTACTAGTTTTTTTATGTATGATCATCGCTAGTGAGCCGGACTTTGGTACAGCATTTATTATCTTTCTTATTGGCTGTACGATTATTATTTCTTCCGGTATGAAATTTAAAAGTATGTGGAAACTTGTCGTTCTTGGCATGATGGCTGCTTTAATTTTATCGCCGCTTATTCTTTATAAAAAAGACGACATTTTCACGGAAGGAAAGATGAGCCGCATCAATGGCTATCTGGATCCTTTTGAACATCAAGAAGGCGATGGATATCAACTCGTAAATTCCTACCTAGCCATTGGTTCAGGCGGTGTTTTAGGAAGAGGATTAGGACAAAGCGTGCAAAAGTTGGGGTATTTACCAGAGCCGCACACAGATTTTATCATCTCGGTTATTTCAGAAGAACTAGGTGTCTTTGGAGTCACGATTGTAGTAGGAGGCCTATGCTTTATTGTTTTAAGAGGCATTTACATTGCGATCAAGTGTCGAGATCCGTTTGGAACGATGATGGCTGTCGGGATTGCAAGCATGATTGCTATTCAATCAGCTATTAACCTTGGCGGGGTAACAGGGGTAATTCCAATCACGGGGGTTCCATTGCCGTTCATTAGCTATGGAGGATCGTCACTCATTTTGTTAGCTATTTCGCTTGGCATTCTTGTTAACATCTCTATGTTTGCCAAATATGAACAGCTGTACAAAAAGTAATGCTTACTTTAGTCATAAAAAGGTTCAGTTAACTGAACCTTTTTATATATATTTACTCGTACAACAGGGGAGAGATGAAAATGCGAAAAATCAGTAAAGTGCTGGTTGCTAACAGGGGAGAAATTGCCATTCGCGTATTTCGTGCCTGTACGGAGCTCCATATCCGGACAGTAGCGATTTACTCTAAGGAAGATTCAGGGTCCTATCACCGTTACAAAGCGGACGAAGCCTATCTTGTGGGGAAAGGCAAGAAGCCGATTGACGCTTATCTTGATATTGAAAACATTATCGAGATTGCTAAACAGGCAGAAGTTGATGCGATTCACCCAGGGTATGGTTTTTTATCAGAAAATATCGAATTTGCTAAACGCTGTGAGGAAGAAGGCATTATTTTTATCGGTCCTACTTCCCAGCATTTAGATATGTTTGGAGATAAAGTCAAAGCGAGAATCCAGGCGCAGCGGGCGGACATTCCGGTTATTCCAGGGACAGACGGCCCTGTTGACAGCTTAGAAGAAGTGGTAGCATTTGGCCGGGAGCACGGCTTTCCGCTCATGATCAAAGCAGCGCTCGGCGGCGGCGGCCGCGGCATGCGGATTGTCCATAATGTCGAAGAAGTAAAAGAAGCATACGAGCGGGCCAAGTCAGAAGCGAAAGCAGCGTTTGGCAATAGCGAAGTATATGTAGAAAAGTTTGTCCAGAATCCGAAACATATTGAAGTGCAGATTCTTGGTGACCACCAAGGGGATATTGTTCACTTATACGAACGGGACTGTTCTGTACAGCGCCGCCATCAAAAAGTCGTAGAAGTCGCACCATGCGTGTCGTTGCCTGAAGATTTGCGCAATGACATTTGTGAAGCAGCTGTCAAGCTCATGAAAAACGTGGACTACTTAAATGCAGGGACCGTCGAATTCCTTGTAGCGGGCGATCAATTCTATTTTATTGAAGTGAACCCGCGTGTCCAGGTAGAGCATACCATTACGGAAATGATCACGGGCATTGATATTGTCCAATCCCAAATTTTAATTGCAGAAGGCCACTCGTTACATAGCGAAACAGTCGGCATTCCCGCACAAAAAGACATTACGATTCATGGCTATGCGATCCAGTCCCGTGTGACAACGGAGGACCCGCTGAATGACTTCATGCCGGATACGGGCAAAATCATGGCATATCGCTCCGGCGGCGGTTTTGGGGTCCGCTTGGATGCAGGAAACGGCTTCCAAGGATCCATCATTACACCTTACTATGACTCGCTGCTTGTGAAAGTCTCCACACAAGCGCTCACCTTTGAACAGGCCGCTTCGAAGATGCTGCGGAATTTAAAGGAATTTCGGATTCGGGGCATTAAGACGAATATTCCGTTCCTTGAAAATGTCATGCGGCATGAAAACTTTATTACCGGAAATTATGATACTTCATTTATTGATACGACGCCGGAATTATTCGACTTTCCGAAAAGCAAAGACCGCGGAACGAAAATGCTGAATTATATTGGCAATGTCACGATCAATGGCTTCCCGGGCATTGAGAAAAAGAAAAAGCCGCTTTTTGATCCGCCTCCCGTTCCGAATGTGAACCGTTTAGAGGCAGCTGCCTCCGGCACGAAACAAATTTTAGACGAAAGAGGCGCGGATGGTTTGGTGGAGTGGGTGAAATCCCGGTCAGAGGTCCTCTTAACGGATACAACCTTCCGGGATGCCCATCAGTCGCTGCTCGCTACCCGTGTGCGGACTCACGATCTTCTTCAGATCGCCGAGCCGACGGCGAAGCTGCTGCCAGAAGCTTTCTCTTTAGAAATGTGGGGCGGTGCCACGTTTGATGTCTCGTACCGTTTCTTAAAAGAAGATCCGTGGGAGCGGTTAGCAGCCTTACGGGAAAAAGTGCCGAACGTTTTGTTCCAAATGCTCCTTCGAGCATCAAATGCTGTTGGCTATACCAACTATCCGGATAACGTGATCCGGGAGTTCGTAGATCAATCAGCCGCTTCGGGCATTGATGTGTTCCGGATTTTTGACAGCTTAAACTGGATTAAAGGGATGGAAACCGCGATTGATGCCGTTCGCCAAACGGGCAAGATTGCCGAGGCAACGATTTGTTACACCGGGGATATTGATGATCCAGCCCGTCCAAAATACAACATTCAGTATTATAAAGACATGGCGAAAGAACTCGAACAGCAGGGGGCCCACATTCTTGGCATTAAAGATATGGCCGGCTTGTTAAAGCCGCAGGCAGCGTACCGGTTAATTTCGGAATTAAAAGCGACGGTCGATCTGCCGATCCACTTGCATACTCACGATACGAGCGGAAATGGCGTTTACATGTATGCGAAAGCGATTGAAGCCGGGGTGGATATCGTCGATGTAGCGGTCAGCTCCATGGCGGGCTTGACGTCTCAGCCGAGTGCCAGCACCCTTTGTTATGCATTAAAAGGCACGGAGCGCGAGCCATCTGTCCGGGTAGAAGCGCTTGAACAGCTGTCCCGCTATTGGGAAGGCGTCCGTCATTATTATCAAGACTTTGAAAGCGGTATGAAGGCGCCGCATACAGAAATTTATGAGCATGAAATGCCGGGCGGCCAGTACAGCAACCTCCAGCAGCAGGCAAAAGCCGTCGGGCTTGGCGAACGCTGGGAAGAAGTGAAAGACATGTACAGCCGGGTGAACATGATGTTCGGGGATATCGTCAAAGTAACGCCGTCTTCCAAAGTCGTAGGCGACATGGCACTCTTTATGGTGCAAAATGACCTGACGGAAGAAGAAGTGCTGGAAAGAGGCGCTAAAATCGACTTCCCGGATTCCGTTATCGAGCTGTTTGAAGGCTATTTGGGCCAGCCGTACGGCGGGTTTCCGAAACAGCTGCAAAAGGTCATCCTAAAAGGAAAAGAACCGCTCACGGTTCGTCCAGGCGAGCTATTGAAAGAGGTTGATTTCAACGCGCTGCGGGAAGAGCTTCAGCAAGAGATGGAAGGAAAAGTAACGGATCATGATGTCATCGCGTATGCGTTGTATCCAAAAGTATTTATGGACTATGTGAAAACGATTGATCAATTTGGAGACGTTTCCGTGCTGGACACACCGACGTTCCTATACGGGATGAGACTCGGGGAAGAAATTGAAATCGAGATTGAAACCGGAAAAACGTTGATTGTGAAGCTGGTATCGATCGGACAGGCCCAGACAGACGGCACACGGGTGGTCTATTTTGAATTAAACGGCCAGCCTCGTGAAGTGGTCATTAAAGACGAAAGCATCAAGTCTTCCGTGGCCTCGAAAATCAAAGCCGATCCGAAAAATGAAAGCCATCTGGCGGCGACGATGCCAGGGACGGTCATTAAAGTGCTCGTTGAAAAAGGGGAAAAAGTCGTCCAGGGAGATCATTTAATGATCACCGAAGCGATGAAAATGGAAACGACGGTTCAGGCGCCTTTTTCCGGCACGGTGACAAATATCCACGTTCAAAATGGAGAAGCCATCTCTACAGGAGATCTGCTTGTTGAGTTGGAAAGATAAAAAAGAAGCAGGCTTTTGCCTGCTTCTTTTTTATGAGACTTTTGAGATCGAGTTAGCATTTGTTTTGCTTCTAGAAATAAGAAGAATAAAATAACACAGTAAGCCGAAGAGACAAGAAATAAATAGAGCGTGGGCTAACGCTATGTAAAGATTAAGTTTAGTAAAAATAATCGTAGCGCCTGATATAACTTGTAAAGAAACAAGCGAACAAGCTAAAATCCATCCCCAATAAATGACTCGCTGCTGTTTATAATGTTTGACCGCAAGGATAGTAGTATATAAAATCCACAAGAAGATAAGACCAGCGGCGAGACGATGGCCCATTTGAATCCACTGATAGGGGTTCAATGGAAGAAATGGATTGCTGTTCGAGCAAAAAGGCCAATCCACACAAGTTAAACTGGCATTCGTATGCCGTACAAGAGCCCCTGTATAGACGACTAAATAGCTGTAAAGTGTGATACCGATAGTATGCCATTTCATTCGCTTGTCAATAATTAACGAGGAAGCATCGAACTTTTGATCAACTTCGAAAATTAAAAGAGTCAAAAGCAATACTGCCGCAAACGAGATGAGCGAGATGCCAAAATGAAGAGCGAGAACAAAGTCACTTTGTCCCCATTTAACGGCAGCTGCTCCAATCAAAGCCTGTGCTATTAAAAAAAATATAGACATGACAGCTAAGAATTTCGTTTCCCGCTTATGCCCGATCAGCCGCCAGGATAGAATAGATAAGGCAGCTACAAGCAAGCCGGCAACGCCGGAGACAACCCGATGTGATAACTCGATAATCGTTTCTATCGTAATATCATCAGGAATTAACTGCCCGTGGCATAGCGGCCATTCATTTCCACATCCAAGTCCGGAGTCGGTTTTTGTCACTAAAGCACCGCCTAGCAAGACAAGAAGCATGACGAACGTTGTCAAAACCGCTAGCCATTTTAAAGAGCGTTGCATGTTTTTCACCTACTTATTTATAATGCAAAAGGGGATTACAGAAAGAGTTCATCTTCTCGATAATACAGAAAATGAGAAAAAAAGACAACTTGTAAAATTATTTGGAAATGTTATGCTTATACATAGAAGATATGGTTAAGTTGATTTCTTCCAAAGCCTGTCTGAACAAGCTTTTAAGGTTCTCATATTTTCATTATCCTATAAAACTAAATCTATAGGAATAGCACTTGTTCAGTGGACACAAATTCGACATAATTAGTTCATTATGTATTCACAAAAAAACAAGCCGATATGATTTAATATGGATGAACAGTGGTTTTTGAGCGTGAGTACGGCTTGGCAAAGGAGAATAGAACTCCACTATTTATTCAAAAAGACAGACCGCTTGTTTTTATGAGAGGGGGGAAAAAGGTGTCACGTGCCACAACAACGATGGGGAAAACTGAACTTCCAGAAACAACAGCTATGAAGGATTTTCTGGCATTAATCAAAATCGGAATCGTTAATTCCAACTTGATTACTATTTTCACAGGATTATGGCTGGCGATCGTTTTTAACGGCTTGCACTTTCTAACTCAGTTGGATACCATCTTTTACACGCTGATTGGATCGTCTCTAATCATTGCGGGGTCTGCCAGTTTAAATAACTTTATTGACCGGGATATTGACCCGCTTATGGAGAGAACGAAAGGGCGTCCTACAGTCACAGGGAAGATAAGCTATCCAAAAGTAATGACAATTGGTCTCGCTTTCATCATTATTGGAACAGCATTTTTGTTTCTAACAACATTTACAGCTGGTGTCATTGGTTTAATTGGAGTATTTAGCTACGTAGTAGTTTATTCCATGTGGTCTAAACGCCGGCATGTAAGCAATACGGTGGTAGGAAGTATTTCAGGTGCTGTGCCTCCGTTAATCGGCTGGGCTGCTATCGACCCTAGTCTAGACATTGTTGCTTGGATGTTATTTTTAATTATGTTTATTTGGCAGCCTCCACATTTTTATGCGCTGGCTATGAGACGCTGTGAAGAATATAGAACGGCTGGTATTCCAATGCTGCCGGTTGTGAAAGGGTTTGCTTCTACAAAACGTCATATGATTATTTGGGTATTGGCTCTCTTGCCGCTGCCATTTTTTATGACATCACTGGGCACTGCCTTTGTCGTGTTAGCGACAGTTTTAAATATAGGCTGGCTTGCTCTTGGATTATCTGGGTATAAATTGAAAGATGACCTTAAATGGGCAAAGCTAATGTTTATTTATTCATTACAGTATTTAACTGTCCTGTTCGTAGCGATGGTTATTTTTACTGTTATTTAATTCACAGGAATTCTTTCTTGCTAAAGAAATCCATATATAAGCTCATAACGCTGCAGAAATTCACAAGAAAGAGGGGTTTAATTAAGCTATGAAAGATAGGCTAACTAAATGGCGTCTTTTATCAGTCTTTGCTGTGTTGGCACTCGTGTTGTCGGGCTGTGGTGAACCATTCCTTTCCACACTCAAACCTGCCGGCGCAGTGGCTAAACAGCAATATGATCTGATGATTCTAAGCACAATCATCATGGTATTAGTTATTGCTGTAGTTACTGTTATTTTCGTTCTTGCCATTACTCGCTTCCGTCGTAAAAAAGGCGAGGAAAACAAAATTCCTAAGCAAGTGGAAGGAAGCCATTTGCTCGAAATTATTTGGACAGTTATTCCTATTATCCTTTTGCTGATCCTTGCTGTGCCGACTGTTGCGGCTACGTTTGAACAAGCTAATGTAAAGGAAATGGATAAAAAACCAAATAAGGATGGGGTGCGTGATGCACTTGTCGTAAATGTACGTGCCAACCTTTACTGGTGGGAGTTTGAATATCCTGACTATAAGGTCATCACGTCTCAGGAATTAGTCGTTCCAACAGATCAAAAGGTATATTTTAATTTAATTTCATCCGACGTAAAGCATTCATTCTGGATTCCTGCTGCAGGTGGGAAGATGGATACGAACACAGATAACGTAAACAAATTCTGGCTGGAATTTGACGGCGCCAAAGCACAAGAAGCTAACAATTTGTTTTATGGGAAATGTGCTGAGCTTTGCGGACCATCTCATGCTTTAATGGACTTTAAAGTAGAAACAAAATCACAAGATGACTTTAAAAAGTGGTTAAGCGCTATGCAGTCTGCTAAAGCAGCAACTCCAACCGATACAGCTGCTGCACAAGGACAAAAACTATTTGAGCAAAACTGCTTAAGCTGTCACGCAGTAAGTCCAGATGATGCACGTCCAGAACAAGCAAGACTTGCTCCAAACTTAGCAACATTTGGTGAGCGTTCACGCGTTGCTGGTATATTAGACCATAACGAAGAAGAGTTGAAAAACTGGATTCGTGATCCTGAAAAGTATAAACCAGGCAATAAGATGTCAGGTACTTATAAGCAATTGAATGAACAAGAACTTGATCAATTAGCAGCATACTTAATGAGCTTGAAAGTAGAAGAACAATAAGGATTAGAAAAAGAAGGAGGTAAAACCGTTGAGTACCATTGCACAAAAACGAGGTTTCGCAAGTACGATCTGGGACTATTTAACAACAGTCGACCATAAGAAAATTGCGATTCTCTATTTAATCGCGGGTGGAATCTTTTTCCTAATGGGCGGTATAGAAGCAATGATGATCCGGGCTCAGTTGGCTGTGCCAAACAATGACTTTGTCAGCGCGGGTTTATATAATGAATTGCTTACTATGCACGGTACAACAATGATTTTCTTGGCAGCAATGCCTTTGCTGCTTGGTTTTATGAATGCCGTTATGCCGTTGCAAATTGGAGCGCGTGACGTAGCGTTCCCATTTGTTAACGCACTTGGTTTTTGGTTGTTTTTCTTCGGAGGATTATTTTTAAACTTATCGTGGTTCCTAGGTGGTGCGCCTGATGCAGGCTGGACTTCTTATGCCTCGTTATCGCTCGCTTCGGAAGGCCATGGAATTGACTTTTATGCTTTAGGTCTACAGATTTCAGGTTTTGGTACGTTAATGGGAGGGATTAACTTCCTCGTTACAATCATTAACATGCGTGCGCCTGGTATGACGTATATGAGAATGCCTTTGTTCACATGGACAACTTTTGTAGCTTCAGCATTAATTTTATTCGCATTCCCTCCACTTACTGCTTCAATTTTTATGTTATCGTTTGACCGTATGTTCGGCGCTAACTTCTTTAATGTAGCAGCAGGTGGTAATACAATTATCTGGGAGCACTTCTTCTGGATCTTTGGACACCCAGAGGTATATATTTTGATTTTACCGGCTTTCGGTATTTTCTCGGAAATTTTCTCAACATTCTCGAGAAAACGTTTATTCGGGTATTCGTCCATGGTGTTTGCAACAGTATTAATTGGTTTTCTAGGATTCATGGTTTGGGCTCACCATATGTTTACTGTGGGACTTGGCCCAGTAGCGAATGCTATTTTCGCAGTTGCTACAATGGCAATTGCTGTACCTACAGGGATTAAAATCTTTAACTGGCTCCTTACAATCTGGGGAGGAAGCATTAAATTTACCGTACCAATGATTTATGCGGTTGCCTTTATTCCGTCTTTCGTAGCCGGTGGGGTAACTGGTATTATGCAGGCTGTAGCGCCAGCAGACTATCAATATCATGATACTTATTTCATTGTTGCCCATTTCCACTACGTTATCGTTGGCGGAGTAGTATTTGCTTTGTTAGCCGGTGTACATTTCTACTGGCCAAAAATGTTTGGAACAATGTTAAGTGAAAAAATTGGGAAATTTACTTTCATCTTTTTCTTTATTGGTTTCCATTTAACATTCTTTATACAGCATTTCCTTGGTTTAATGGGGATGCCTCGCCGTGTTTGGACTTTCCTTCCAGGTCAAGGACTTGATGCAGGTAACTTAATTAGTTCAATTGGGGCGGCTTTCATGGCGGTAGGAGTTATTCTGTTGCTATTGAACGTAGTTATTACATCTGTTAAGAATGAAAGAGTCGGCAACGATCCATGGGGAGATGGCCGTACACTAGAGTGGGCGATTCCTTCACCACCTCCATTCTACAACTTTAAGCAGCTGCCGCTTGTACGTGGACTCGATGCATACTGGTTAGAGAAGATGGAAGGAAAGACAACGTTGACTCCAGCTGAACCAATCGGTGACATCCACATGCCAAATGGTTCATTCACGCCATTTGTTATTTCTCTTGGTCTATTCATTGCTGCTTTTGGAGCTATGTATCATGTAGATGATAAGGCATGGGCGATTCCAGTCTTAATTGGCGGCTTAGCTATCACGTTTGGCTCCATGATCTATCGTTCACTTAAAGATGACCATGGGTTCCATATTCATAAAGAAGATTTAATGGATGATGATAATGAAGATAAGGGGGTTAAGGCATAATGCAAGCTGAAGAAAAATTCACACCCCAAACATGGCCTGAATCACCTGAAAAAGCAACACTTGAAGGTAAAAATAAATTTTTAGGTTTTTGGTTATTCTTAGGCGGAGAGACGGTATTGTTCGCCTCTCTCTTCGCTACTTACATTGCATTAAAAGATAAGGTGCCAAGCCCGGATCATATGCTGGCAAAAGACTTATTTGAACTTCCGCTAGTATTCGTAATGACAATGCTCTTATTAACAAGTTCGTTAACAAGCGTATTCGCCATGTACCATATGAAAAACTACAGCTTTAAGAAGATGCAGCTTTGGCTGTTAATTACTGTAATTCTTGGTCTTGGTTTCTTAGGCTGTGAACTTTATGAGTTTCATCATTACTACACTGAATACAACCATACGTTTACTAGCAGTGCATTTGGTTCCGCTTTTTACACATTAACGGGTTTCCACGGTGCTCACGTCGCTTTTGGGCTAGTCTGGATCACTTTGTTAATGATTCGAAATGCAGGCCGCGGATTAAACCTTTACAACGCGCCTAAATTCTATTTAGCGAGCCTTTACTGGCACTTTATCGACGTCGTATGGGTATTTATCTTTACGGTAGTATACTTAATGGGAATGGTGGGATAATTGATGGTAAATAATCAATCGAATTCAAACAACCCAAGACTCAATTATGATTACCGCCGCAAGAAAAACGCAGAAGGCATGAGAATTCAAGTAGCGACATTTACTTTAATGATCTTCTTTACGGTCGTTTCTTTTGTAGCAGTAGCCGCAGACTTCTCAAAATGGTTTGTTGTACCATTTATTTTATTGCTTGCAGTAGTACAAGTGGGATTCCAGCTTTATTACTTCATGCATATGAGTGATAAAGGTCATGAAGCACCTTCCTTGTTTTTATGGTCGGGAATTACAGTAGCTTTCGTAACTGTATTAGCTTTCATGACAATTATTTGGTGGTAATAGCCTGTTCATTTTAAATGTACACATTTTATCATTACGCAAAAAAGCCGGTTCTCTTCTAAGAACCGGCTTTTTTGTGTAATGAGAATGATACACTGTATGTTGTCATGAACTTGTCAATTCATATCATTGCTAGAGGAAAAGGGGAACGTTATAATGAAGGCAGGGCATTGAAAATAATATCGAGGTGAAAGAAAATGCCAATTAGCATTTTTGGATTTCAGGCACTATGGAGTCCTTATTTTCTGTCTCTGTTAATAGTGTTGACTGTTTTTTACTTTTTAGGAACGACGAAATGGAGAAGTAAATTTGAAGGCAGTGAACCATTAAAAAAACATCAGGCAGCTTTATTTGTGACAGCCATGGTGGTTTTATATGCAGTGAAAGGCTCGCCAATTGATTTGCTTGGCCACATTATGTTTACCTACCACATGATTCAAATGGCTGTTCTGTACTTAATTGTAGCACCCTTATTCTTAAGAGGGCTTCCTTGGTGGGTGTGGAAAAAAATCATCGATCATCGCACCGTTAAACCAGTGTTTAATTTCTTTACGAAGCCATTAATCGCTTTGGTTTTGTTTAATGGGCTGTTTTCGATTTATCATTTGCCGATCGTTTTTGACTATATTAAAATGAGCATGCTTCTTCACAGTCTTTATACGGTTGGATTGTTCGTTTTTGCCCTTTTTATGTGGTGGCCATTAGTGAATGATATGCCAGAAGGAAGAAAACTGAGCGGACTCAAAAAAGTAGGGTATATTTTTGCCGATGGGGTTTTATTAACACCTGCCTGCGGTTTGATTATATTCGCTTCTACACCAGTATATGCTACCTTCAGCGATGCAAGTACTTGGCTCCAGGCGATGGAATTGTGCGTGCCAACGTCTACGTTACAAGGATTAAATCTAAGCGGTCCCGAACTGTTTTCAAGTATGCCGGTTATGGAAGATCAGCAGCTTGGAGGGGTCATCATGAAAATCATCCAAGAGATCGTCTACGGTTGTATGCTTGCTTTTGTATTTTTTGAATGGGTTCGTAAAGACCAACAAGAGACTGAGGAAATGAGTGCCTCTGCAATGATGCAGCAACAAGCAGATTATACGAAGTAAGACGGAACTGGAAATGAACGTATTACTTTTTGTAGGCAAAGTCTGCTTTGTACACTATTGGGTTGAATGAAGATGTTTGTCAACAACCTGGCTATTCATTTCCTTTTCCTGCACAATATCTAGACGGATTATAAATGGGAGAGAGGAACAAAGATGTCACTACCTATTTTACCCACAATTAGTACATCATTTATTGTATTAAGCGCCATTACTGTTGCGATTGGTTGGGCGCAGATAAAACAAAGAAAAATCGAGCAGCACAAAAAAACGATGCTCCTCGCCGCTGTGTTCGCTGTTATTTTCTTTGTTATTTATGCTAGTCGAACGGTCTTTATTGGCAATACTGCCTTTGGCGGGCCAGAAGATATTAAAATTTATTATACCATCTTCTTAATTTTTCATATTACGCTAGCCACGGTTGGAGCAGTTTTAGGCATTATGACGATTATTTTAGGACTAAAGAATAATTTAGAAAAACATAGAAAATTAGGGCCAGTTACGAGTATTATTTGGTTCTTCACCGCTATTACTGGAGTAGCTGTTTATTTACTTCTTTACGTATTTTATAAAGGCGGAGAAACTACCTCTGTTATTAAAGCGATTCTTGGCTTTTAATGATAAGAACGAAAAAGCGCATGAGCTGCTCATGCGCTTTTTTCAATAATTAAAATGTAAATTGTTCTACTTCGTTTTTAAGGTCCGCTAAAAGCTTTTCGCATGTCTCCACTAACGAGGATGGGAAGTTCTCATCTTCTCCATATTCTACACCATGTGGGTAATAATATTTGCCTAATATAGGAGTCATCAATTGGATAGTAGCGTCTGAAGAGCCTACATCGCCTTCAACAGCATATCCGAAAACGCGTAAATAGTATGTACCTTCTTTTAGATCAAATTTGCGGTCAAATGTTACCCGCTCATAATCCCATTGTCCAGCAAGAACCAACTTGTGTGTCTTACAAATATAGTTCAGACGGCCAAAGTCAATTCGTAAATTTTCTAGACCCGTATTTTCAAATTTCATGAAAAATCCCTCCTGAATATCTTAGCGTAACTCTAATATCATTCCGCGCCTTTTGTCTATCACTCCATAATAATAATAGTCGAAAAAAGCATTTCTTGCAATGAGTTGAAGAGAAACAAACAAATCTTTTCCATTATAGTAACTTCTTGAATAACTATAAAAATGAGAGAATCTTTTTACGTGATGTGATACGAGGCAGGCATAGTGTTATAATGTGATTAATATAAGGCAACAGTGTCTGTATATGGGGGTAAAGGGGGGAGTTTTCTGCGATCAGTTATCAGAATCCTGGTGGTTATGTCCATCATTTTAATAGGGGGAATATATTTCAACCAGGCAAGAGAAGAAAATGATATTTTACACAATTCTGCTACATCCAATCCTGCAAAAGATGATATGAATGTAGAAAAAGACCTAGAGGATATGAATAAACCAGTTCCGACTGCCGAAAAGCCAAAAACCGGTGCTGGGCTTTATATTGGCAAGGAAGCAGGGTTGCTTAGAAAGGCGATGGGTGAGCCGATTCGAAAGGATCCATCTGCTTATGGATACGAGTGGTGGATTTACAAAGGTGATCAGCAGTATGTCCAATTTGGCGTGGAAAATAACCGAGTCGTCACGGCGTATGCAGCAGGTGAAACGGACGTTTCTCCATTTAAAATTGAACAGCCAGCTAAAGAGCTTTTTCAAACGTACGATCTTGGCATGGATATACTCGTTAAGAATGACTCCGGTACGTATCGGTTTGAATTATCGGAAGAAGATTTTAATATGAGACCGGTTGTCAGGGTCGGAGACGTATATGCGCAATTATATATTGATAAATTCTCTGGTACATTGTCCAGCGTTCGCTATTTAACGAAAGACTATTTAATTAAACAACGGCCATATGAGATGGTGTACCGTGGCGAACTGCCAGCTGATCCAGAGCTATCTGATTCTGTATGGCAGCAAATTGAAGAGGGAAGCGAGAAGCAAATAGTTGATCTCACAAACATTATAAGAGAAAAGCATAACGTAGGAACGCTAGCATGGGATTCAGAAACGGCACAAGTAGCAAAGCAGCATAGTAAAGAGATGTATGAGAAGCAATATTTTGCTCACGAATCCCCTTCCGCCGGCGACTTGGGAGACCGGCTGACAAAGGCTGGGATTACGTATCAGCTTGCCGGGGAAAATATAGCCGCTAATTATACAGATGGACCGGCTGCTGTCGAAGGCTGGCTAAATTCTGAAAGTCACCGTGAAGCCTTATTGGAAAAAGAGTTCACTTTCTTAGGTGTAGGCGTTTATCAAAAATATTACACACAAAATTTCATCGCCAAGTAAACTGAAAGCAGCCGTTTTGACAAACAGCTGCTTTTTAATTATTTTCTTTTTATGAGGAAAAAAGTGCCGGTAGCGTGGGCTACTTTCTTTCCATCCTCTCTTAACGCTTCTCCTTCAACGACGATCGTTTTTGAGCCTTTATGTATTACTCGGGCTTTTACCGTTAGTTGGTCACCTTTTCCAGGTGCAATATAATGAATATTTAGATTGGACGTAACGGTTGCATAGCCTTCAGGGGTAGCCGTGTATGCCGCTGAGCCCATGGCTGAGTCTAGTGCTGTAGCTGTTACGCCTCCGTGTACAATGTGGAGAGAATTGTTCGTTAAATCGGTAATAGGCATGTGAACTTCACATTCGTTTTCCCCAGTAATTCTATTTAGTTGTAATAACCGCCCAATGTAAGTCCCTTTTCCCTCGACTTTCTCCAAATAGCCTTCTAACATTTGCTCTAACACTTTTAGTTCTGTCTCATCTGCCTGTTGAATACTTTTTTCTATTAATGAATAGATTCTATCCTTCATGTAAAGATCCTTCCCTTCCTCTCCTCGCTAAGTCTTTCATCTAGGTTGTCTTGCTTTTTTGTTCAGGTATGAAGGCCAGCTGATCGGGCCAATCTTTAAAAACTTTTCCTCATGCTGAACAAGTAGTTTTCATTTTTCTTATCATACCATTTTTTAAGAGCGGAAACATTTTTTCACTTTTCGTCTGTTGTTCCATAATGTATTAGTAGTAATTAGTTGGGCGGAGATACGGGGTGAAAATAAGTTGTTACATCCAAAGGTAAAAGAATTTAAAGTATTTATGGATGGAAGGCCAGACTTGAAACGAGCAGTGCGAGAGCGGCGAACGACATTACAGGCTCTTTTTGAAAAATGGCATGAATCTGGGGATGTAGAGCTAGCGAAAGAGAATGAGAGCAGCAAAGAGCGGAAGACTGATTTTCAGACAGAGGATTGGTCAATGAAATTAACAAAGGTCTTGTCTCTATTTGAAGGGATGAAATGGGATAGCATTTTAGCAGATGTGCAAGGAATGTTAGAAATGGCCCAAATTTATTTAGCCGATTTAGCGGAGCAAAATCAAAAAAAGAACACATAGAGAATGGAATTACTTTTTAAGTGGAGGGATATGATGAGACAGGAAATCATGGAGATGATAAGGAAGAATAAAGAATGGCTTAATTATTTGCGGAAAGAACCATCCTGGTATCGCTTATTAAGCCGTGATCCTTATCAAATAGAAACATTTCAAAAGGCTAGTCTACAGTTTTATAAGAAGACCTTTCCTGATCGTTTGGGCCGCTTTAATGATAGTTTGCAAATGGCTTCTGCCTTAATGTATATGATGCAATCCCAATTTTCCCAACCGGCAACTGAAGCGGCACAGCAATCTGAATCAACAACAGAGACAGCTTCTGAATCAACAACAGAGGCGTCTTCTGAAGCAGCACCTGAGACAGAGGAACAGACAGGAGAAACGACTGAAAATGAGCAATAAAATATCTTGATTTTGCACACACTATCCGAAAAGGAGTGTGGGCAATGAAGTGGTTAATTGCGATATTGGCAGTATTCGCTGTAGCAGGATGTAGAACGAATGTCCCGGAGCCAGAGACATTTTCACCCTCTGCTTCCTCGAGTGAAGCAGAGGTGCAGGCGGCTGAAAAAGGTTGGACTGTCAAGCATTTATTGAGAGGAGAAAATGTATTTGTAGAATTAATCGTGCCAGGTGTTTCTTTTTCAAATAATGGGACAAATTCACATAAAAAGGGCCAGGTAGCTGTTTATGTGAATGGCAAGCATTACAACACCTACCACACAGCTGCTTTTATTGTAAAAGGGCTGGATCCAGGACGTCATCAAATAGATATTAAATTAGTTGATCGGCATAACCGCTCGCTCGGATATGAAAAAACGTTTTTTGTATCCATCCCGTAAATAGTTTTATTTGTGAAATAATATGTTAAAATAGGGGAATGGAGGTGGGCTATTTGCTTACAGCTACAATTGAAAAAATTAAAACAGTAGAACAGGCTGAAGGGCTTGCACGGAAGATTCTCGAATCAGATGTTGCCCAAAACTATCAGTCGTGCTACTTTCTTTTATATACAAACCCTGTCACGAAAGAAAAGATTCGTCGTTTTAGCCGACTGAAGGAGCAATATGAAGAAGTGCAGCGGTTCGGACGTTATCATCCAGACTACAGCAGGGTAATGAAGGAAGTAAGGGAAGCGAAAAGGGAAATGGATTTAGATGAAAATGTCGCCGCTTTTCGAGTAGCTGAAAACGAGCTGCAGAGGTTGCTTGATGAGATCAGCGTTATTATTGGCCGGGCAGTTTCAGAAGGAATTAAAGTGCCGACGGGCAATCCATTTTTTTCAACGGGGTCAAGCTGTGGCGGGGGCTGTGGATCGGGTTCGAGCTGCGGTTGCTCAGCTTAAAATATCAGCGTGGCTGAAGACTCTACTGATAAAGGGACGTGAGCTGTTTCAAAACGAGAGCTGGCGTCCTTCTATTTAAGATCATGCCGATCAAACCTTTTTGCGCTTTTATAACATTGATTCAGAGGGAGATATTATGTTTATTGATCGACAAGCTGTTATTGTCTGGCTCCATAACACAAAGCCAGCGAAATCGTTGCGAAAATATGGGAATGTTCACTATGTATCAAAACGCATGAAATATGCGGTTGTGTATTGTAATCAGAACGAGCTTGAAGAAGTCATGGGGAAACTGCAGTCACTATCGTTTGTTAAGAAAGTAGAGCCGTCTTTTAAGCCGTTTCTTAAAACAGAGTATGAAAACTCTAAACCTGATAAAGCGAAAGAATACGATTATAAAATTGGTGTATAAAAAGCAGGGAATTCTCCCCTGCTTTTTTGTTTGGTTCTTTCACTTGCTGAGAAGGCAAGCCAAGCCGTTACAGCAATGCTTTTTTAGATTAACGAGCCACAAAGTTTACGAAAACAGCCGTTTGTTTTACCTGCCTAAAGGTGCTAGAAGGTGATTGAGCCGGAGAATGCCGATTAAATATTGAAAATATAGCTCGGTTTCTGTAAAGGCAGAAGATGGCTTGACGTCCATTTCAATAATGGGACGGTTTAAAACTTCAGCTGTTTCTTTGAATAAGTCAAAACGCTTATTTGGTGTGCGGTGAGGATAGGGAATTCCTTCACGGCATATGTAAATAGGTTGAAACTCTCCTGGGTCTGTTGGTGAAAGTACAATCGCCAGTGAAGTCATAGAGCGATCACCTGCTGATGAGTGAAAAGCAATCATGTGAGTAAGGCGATGCGGATTGTTACGGGCAATTTCCACAAGTTCGTATATGTCTGAGTATCCCTCTCCAAGTTCGATGAACCGCTGAATCATAGTAAACCCTCCTTTTCTGTAAAAGAGTCTTATAAAAGCATTTTTATTGTATCGTTACTACGGAAGAAGCTCAAGCAAAGAACGATTATACGAGCAATATACATAAAAGTGTAAATTTTCGTCTATTTACAGGTCAAATGCTCTATCTTATAATTGGGTTGAATTGACTAGAGAAGGCGAGAATTCTATGCTTAAAAAATCAGTTTTTTTTATTTTCTTTTTAATAGTGGTGTGCGGTGCTATATTGCTTATTCAATGGATAGGTTATGAAAAAGCGTCTAAAGCTTCTCGAGAGATAAAGGTGGACCAGGAAGTCCATATAGAACATAGTGAAGCAGGTCTTTTTGTCAAGCATACCTTTACAGGCTTGGAAGCTGAAGAGCCTTTATCTGTCATTATGCCAGCGGCAGCTTTACAGGCGTCCTGCGACAAGAATGAAGGCACATGTTCTTTTAGAGGGCAAAGTGTTTCTATCGTTCCATCGGGCGAAACCATGTCTATTATGTACTCCATAAAAATGCCTTCTTTTCAAACAGCTTTTGTTTTATCCGATTGGGCGATTAAAATAAAAGAAGCAACGGTAGAACATACGATCATTCATTTTACAGAGAAAAAAATTAGAAAAGGCATGTGGTTCTCAAGTTTAGGTCCGCCAAAGGTAAAAAAATTAGATTTAATTGATTATTATCTATTTCAAGGAAAAGGGCAGCCGGGTTCGTTATACTGGCAATTAAAACCTTTAACACAGCTGGAATCAAAAGAAAAACTGGATGTGTATGGAGAATCGAAAAATGTTATAAACGATCAGCAACTGGAACTTCTTCGGGAAGCGTTGACTGATCGGACTGCGATTATTTTTACAGCTGAATATCCTGCTTTCGTGTCAGATCGGTTAGTAGTAGTAAAAAACAACGAACAGCTTTCCCGGTTGACGGAGCGTTTTGTTACAGAAGTAGTGCTAGATGGCTATCGCTTTCAAGAAGGAGAAGAGTGGCTCGGGCAGCTAATTGTTTCTTATAAGCTCGGACGTCCAACGGGTTCTGAAAAGATAAAGATGATGTACAATCGGTTAAATGAGCAATTGAACGAGAGAGAAAGAACTGAATGGAAGCAGCTTCTTGTGGGATTAATAAAAGAATCGATTACAGCAGAACAGTTAGACCGCAAGCTTTCTGCAGTGAAGGGGCTGGATACGAATTTTTTTGTAAGCAATAAAAACGAAAATGATCCATTTCAGCCATTGGTTTTTTATGAATCGCGCCAAGTCATAATAAACGGAAAAAAAACAGAGATACGGCCGGTTAGCCAAAACGGTCAATTGTTCTTTCCTTTTAATGAGACATTACAGGCACTTGGCTACGAAGTAAAGAAAGTCACAGACGGAAACTCATTGCTCGTTCGCCGGGAATATAATACGTATTACTTTTACCCTCTACAAAATCGTTTTATTCTAAATGACGAAAGATATGGCCTGTATGAAAAAGCTTTGCAAACCTATAACGGCCAACTTTATATGAATCAAAAATGGCTGCAAAAAATCTTTTTAGTAGCAGTACAAAGTGAAAAGACGATAAATGTATTAGATCTTGACCTATAAAAAAATGCCCTGCTGAATAGTTCAGCAGGGCCCTTCTATGTCTATATCAGACAGAAGGCAAAGGGAGAGGAGAAACTGGAGAAAGAACTCATGGGGAATATAAGTCTTCTCCGTGATCGACAACATCCCGAGTGATGTTGTTATTAGTAGTATGAACCATTTCAAGAAGTTTTAAACGTTATTTAGTAAGAAATTATCCAGCATAATATAAAAGAAACCCGTTGGATTCCTCTAATAAGTTGTGGTAACATGAGAAAGAAAATCTTAGTAAATGGTGAATATACATGAGAGTAATATCAGGAACGCAAAAAGGCATTCCATTAAAGGCTGTTCCAGGAAACAGCACCCGGCCTACAACTGATAAAGTGAAAGAAGCAATCTTTAATATGATCGGTCCTTACTTTTCAGATGGACTTGGTCTTGATCTTTATGCCGGAAGCGGCGGGCTTGGGATAGAAGCATTGAGCAGAGGCTTCTCAAAAATGATTTTCGTGGACAAAGATATGAAAGCGATTCAGACGATAAAGTCTAATTTAGCGGCTTGCCGTTTTTCAGAGCAAAGTGAAGTATACAGGAATGATGCGGAGCGGGCGTTAAAGGCAGTTGCAAAGCGCGGTCTTGTTTTTGATGCCATCTTTTTGGACCCTCCGTATAAAAAACAGCAGTTGGAACGATTATTAAAGCGGATTGTTGAACAGAAGCTGCTTGCACAAAGTGGATTTATCGTATGTGAACATGGCTCCACTGATACTCTATCGGAAGAGATAGACGGGCTCCAGCAAGTAAGGATGGAAACATACGGCATTATCCGCGTGTCAATTTTTAAATGGGGGAAAGAATAAAGGGGGAGTACCGATGGCAAGCATTGCCGTTTGTCCGGGGAGCTTTGATCCGATTACAAATGGACATTTAGACATTATTCAAAGAGGCGCTAAAATTTTTGATAAAGTCTACGTGGTTGTATTAAGCAATTCATCTAAAAAGCCGTTGTTCTCGGTTGAGGAACGAAAAGAACTAATTAGGGAAGTAACAAAACATCTGCCAAATGTCGAAGTAGACAGCTATCATGGACTGCTTGTGGATTATGCAAAAGAAAAAGAGGCGAAAGCGATTTTGCGGGGCTTGCGGGCTGTTTCTGACTTTGAATATGAGATGCAGATTACTTCTATGAACAGAGTGCTGAATGATCAGTTAGAAACGTTTTTCATGATGACAAATAGTCAGTATTCCTTTCTTAGCTCCAGCATCGTAAAGGAAGTAGCAAAGTACAACGCCGATATTTCCGATCTCGTGCCGCCGGCTGTTGAAAAAGCGTTAAAAGAGAAAAGAATGAAATAAAGAAAAGGTTTTATCTTATAATAGGTTGGCCATCTATAGATATAGACAGCAGTTTAGAGTGCAGACAAACGGGACACAATCGGGTTTGTCTGCACTCTTTTATGTAAGGAGATAAAAATGGGGAAAGTGATAAAGGGTATCTTCTTTTTGATTGCGATATTCCTTTTTTTAAATGGATGCCATTCAAGTGTCGAAAAAGAAGACATGTTTCAATTCAAAAACTCCTACGTAGGAGATAACGGCGCAGTTGGCCATATTACTAGACAGCTGCCAAGCCCACAAGGCGAACATATAAGTGGATTGGAGCTTAAAACGACAGAAGAGCCTTACGGAATCATCGTGAATTATCAAAATAAAGAAACAAACGAGGAAATAGAAAAAAACGATGAAGAAACAGCGTTATATAATGCGACATTTATCTTAGCATTAGTTAAAAATGCAGATTGGGTAAAATTTAATTTCATTGAACAAGAATATAAAATAACAAGAGCAGAATTGCAAAACTGGTATGGAAAAGACGTAAGAGAATTTACTAATGAGGAAGAGTTAAGTGCATTCATACAAGAGCATCTGAAAGATAAAAATGGAGTGAACCAGTTCTTTAATGAATAGCGTATTCGTTTCGCAAAAAGGATAAAGGTCGTGATAGGTGGTTTTCTCCTAATGGTGATACAATTATCAATAGAACGGCGAAATAAAAGAGAAATAAGAGGGGAGTATCCTAAAAGCCAAGGAAACCGGCTTTTAGGATACTCCCTTTTGGTTATTTTTTAGCAGTTACATAGAAGAATAGATAGGCGATTAACATGGAAATGGTGAAGATCGGTCCAATTTGCTGTAAATAAAACAACCAGTTTTCCCAAACCGTTTTCTCGTAAAGAAATACTGGGACAGCGGGTTGGGCATTGCTAGGGATGAAGGATTGTTCGTAGACTGGCTTCCATAATAGAAACGCCAGAATAGCTGCATATAAGCCATGTAGAAAGCGGGCGAACAAAAATTGACGAAAGCGAATATCTGTATCAGCGAGAATACTAGCTACTTGCGCATGTATGCTGAGACCGCTAAATGCGAGAATAAAGCTCACGACAATCACTTGCTCCATAAGGTCAGAAGGCTGAACCTGGCTGATCATTTGACTGCCGAGTGTAATTTCAAACAAGCCTGCAATAAATGGAATACTAAGTTCAGATGGCAAGTGCAACAGTGAAAATACTTTAGCTGCTCCAGCTGCAAGCAGAGAGGTGATATTCAGGTGAAAGAGAATTTTATTAAGCACGGAAAAAAGTATAATGAACCCGCCGATCATGAGCAAAGTATGAATAGAAGAAAGAACGGCATCGCCCATTAGTTTGCCGATGGGCCGCAGATCTTGGCTGCGTGCTTTGTGCATAGCAGAAAAAGCTGAACGAAGCGAAAAGGAGGCCGCGGATTCCGTTTTCTTTTCGTTTTTTGATCCATAAAACCTCATCGTTAAACCAACAAAGAAATTCCCGCCATAGTGGGCCGCCGCCAGCAGCAGACCAAGATGAGAATTGTAGAAAAATCCAACTGAAACGGCTCCAAAAATAAAGAGAGGATTAGATGAGTTCGTAAAGCAAATAAGACGTTCAGCTTCTAGCTGCGACAACTCCCCGTTTTGACGAAGCCGAGCGGCCAGTTTGGCGCCGGAAGGAAAGCCAGAGGCCATAGCCATCGCCCAGACGAAGCCGCCGGCTCCGGGTACTCGAAATAGTGGACGCATGAGTGGTTCGAGCAGGACACCGATGAAATTGACGACTCCAAGTCCAATCATAATTTCAGAAACAATAAAAAAAGGAAGTAACGAAGGAAAGACAATTTCCCACCACATATTTACTCCCCGAATGGATGCTTCAAATGAAATCTCGGGAAAGATAATTAATGAAATAGCAAAAGCGGTCACACTCATGGCTAAAAGGATGGTTTTTACCTGAGTAGAAGTCAACTATTCATACCTCCTGTTCTTCGAAAGCCAGGCTCTGTTCTAGGATTCATTTTTTATTTCAGGTAAAATAGCATTAATAGACAGATAAAGGCGAGTCTGGAACTGATCAAGAAACTTGTCCTGTTTTTAATCAATATACTCATACAAATCGGAAATAGACCATAGCTTAAAAGAGAAATCTGCATACGGGGGGGAACACATTGACTCGTCCGAAAATAGGTGTTGCTTTAGGAGCAGGAGGGGCGAGAGGCTTTGCTCATATCGGGGTCATAAAAGCATTGAAAAAAGCGGATATTCCGATTGATATGATCGCTGGCAGCAGCATGGGGTCTTTTGTTGCGAGTTTGTATGGGGCTGGGCACGATATGGAGCAAATTCATAAGCTTTCACCGGCATTTCATAGGAAATATTTTTTAGATTTTACGATTCCTAAGATGGGGTTCATTGCTGGCAAGAAGATCAAAAGTTTTATTCGATTGTTTACTCATAGTAAAAATATTGAAGATTTAAAAGTCCCTATCGCTATCGTGGCAACAGATATTAAAAATGCTGAAAAAGTGGTGTTTAAAAAAGGGCCGGTTGCCGATGCTGTCCGGGCGAGTATTGCTATTCCCGGTATTTTTGTTCCGGAGAAAGTGAACGGCCGTCTGCTTGTAGACGGGGGCGTCATTGACAGGGTCCCTGTATCGGTTGTAAAAGAGATGGGAGCAGATATTATTATTGGAGTGGACGTATCATCCGTTAAAAAAAGTGCGGAAATCCAAACGATTTTTGACGTTATTATGCAAAGTATTGATATTTTGCAATTAGAAATTATCGCGAATCGCCAGACTGCTTCCCACGTAATGATCCGTCCGCCTGTGGATATGTATAATTCTAAAGCTTTTACTCATATTGACGAAATCATTACTGCGGGTGAAGAAGAAACACAGCGGCGAATACCGGAAATACTAGCTGAGATGGAACATTGGAAGGAGCAGTCTCATGAGAAATAAATGGATGCCGTTCATTTATATTTTTGTAATTCTATTAATTGGAGCCGCTTTTATTGATCTCCCCTATTATGTGATGAAGCCGGGCGACGCCCATGAGCTGAAACCTATTGTAGAGGTGGCGGGAGGCGATAAAGATGCTGGTACATTGATGCTGACCACTATTAAAATGGGGGAAGCCAATTACCTTTCTTATGCTCTTGCAAAAGTACGTGATTATGAAGAAATTATACCGGTAGAAGAAGTTCGCAGTCCCCATGAAAACAATGAGGAATATAACATTCGACAGCAATACCTCATGCAAAACTCGCAGCAAAATGCCATCATTGTTGCATTTGATGCAGCGAAGAAGCCATATTCTTTTCGTTATGAGGGAGTGTATGTATTAAATGTGTTTCCAGGAATGCCGGCAGAAGGCGCCTTAAAAGCCGGAGATCGTATCGTTGCTATAGACGGCAAGGAATTCAAATCCTCTCAAATGTTTACTGACTATATCCAGACAAAAAAACCTGGTGAAAAAGTGACTATTACCTTTATGAGAAACCAAGAAAAAATGGAGAAGAGGATAGCACTTAAACAATTTAAAGGCAACCAGGAGAAAACGGGAATCGGCATTGGGCTAGCCGATCAGAAAAAACTTATTAGTAAACCCAAAGTAACATTAAAAGCAGAAGATATTGGCGGACCTTCCGCCGGCTTAATGTTCAGTTTGGAAATATACAATCAGCTCGTTAAAGAGGATGTGGCAAAGGGGCGTAAAATTGCCGGAACCGGAACGATTGCGCCCGATGGAACGGTAGGGAGAATCGGAGGAATTGCTCAAAAAGTAGTCGCGGCGGATAGAGCAGGTGCTGAAATCTTTTTAGCGCCAGACGATAAAATTTCCCCCGAGTTAAAAAAACAAGTGCCGGGAATTGTATCTAATTATGAAGAGGCCGTCCGCACAGCAAAGGATATTGGGACAAAGATGAAAATCGTACCGGTTCATACATTTGATGAAGCGCTGAATTACTTACTGACAGGAAAATAGATGATGGATAAGCTGGAAAAGCATTTGAAAAATAAGTGTTCATCAATGCTTTGATATAAAAAATTCCTTAAAGAGTTTTCTTTAAGGAATTTTTTATATATTTAAGTTAAAATCACAGGATGCTCGTTAAATTCGCTTTGAAGAAGGGAATGGGAAGAGTAGGAGGGCAATCCTAATGCGTAAATTTCGGCTGCTTTTATATCAAAGGCGAGCAATTCTTTGAAAGCGGCGGTTTTTGTAATGAGCGGAACCTCCATATTTTTTTTAATTCGATTGAGATAGTCGCGTCCTTGTTTGTTCATACCGAGCAGACGGGCATAGCGCACCGACTCTGTCGCGGCTGTCATCTCTTCCTTGGAAACATGCAGCAGAATATGGACGAGTGCCCGCTGGATTCGCGTCCAAGTGTATCGTTTGGTTTTTACCATTTGCATAAACTCAGTAAACCCTGTTGACTGCCGGGCGGCTTCTTTCAAACGATATTCCATTCCTTCTGAAACATCATAGATTGCTGCAAGTTCTTCCGCAGAGCTGGACAATAGGCGATATTGAAGAAGTGGCCAATACATGTCCCAATCGTGAAAGTGGCCATAGGTCTGTAAGTAATGCTGTAATTCAGCAAATGTAGCTGCAGGAACATACGGTTTAATCATTTGCAGCTGTCCCTTTTGCTCAGCAATCGCTTTACGAATGCCGGTTGCACTGGCAATTGGATGACTGCCTAACGTGGCCTCATGGAAGTCGGCTTGCTGGCGTTTGATTGTGAGGGGTTCCATCGGATGCGCAATCTGTTGATTGGCTTGGATATAATGGAATCCCAAAATGTTGTTCGGCTTGGAAAGATCCAACGAAAGCTGCTGTCCGAAAAGCGATTCCCTGGCTAGTGTCTGTGCTCTAGGGAAGCTAACGCCCTCACCCATATATTTACGAATGAGTGGGTCTAGTAAGGCAGAAGACCCTTCCATTTGATGAAGTGTCTCCAAAAATGGTGCAAGCTGTCCATTCTCACTGCCGAAGCAAAAGGAATCGCAAAATAATTCATGTAAGATGGAGATAGCTCCTTTAGCAAAATACCCAGCTTTTTGAACCGAAAAAACATACGGCAGCTCGACCACGATGTCGACGCCATTTTGCAGAGCCATTCGTGTGCGGGCCCACTTATTAACGAGAGCCGGTTCACCGCGCTGTAAGAAATGGCCGCTCATGACAGCGATCACTACCTCTGCTTGGGCTGATTCACGTGCTTTTTGAGCATGATATAAATGTCCGTTATGAAAAGGGTTATATTCAACAACGATGCCAACTGTTTTCATTAGAAAGTTCCTTTGTTATAGTTATTGTTAGTATTATTTTTAGTTAGTTGTAAGGCGAATGTCAACAAATATTGTAAGTAAGTGGTTCTTGCGCTGGAGCGGGCGGGACCGTATAGAGCTATCCATAAAAGCTGGAGAACGATTTCTTGAGAATTTTTTAACCTTTTGATCAGAGCGCCTTCTGCTTCGACGCATGCGATGTTGCGCCTTTAGCCGTCGTTCCTTTCTTTTCTTTTGTCCAGCCCATACGCCGCTGAACAAGCGCCTTCCGCTTTTCTTATTGTCTAGCTGCAGCGGCTAGGCTCTCGGACATAAGCCGTCACGCCTGTGTGGCAGAAAGCGCCACTTCAGCGGTCCGTCTTATATCTGCCGATTCTGAACACCCGCTTCCGCTTTTCTTTTTGTCCAGCTCCAGCGGCCAACGGCTAGTGGGCTTCCGTCTCCGCCTTGCGATAAGTCACCATCGAATCGCTGACGCTCTTCGTGTTTCCTTTATCTCACGCGGATCTGTCCAGCCCATACGCCGCTGAACGGCCGCTTCCGCTTTTCTTTTGTCTAGCTGCAGGCGCTAGCGTGTACGCTGATTTCGCTCTCTCTGTCGGAGTTTGAAAAAGCAACTCCTTGTCGAAAGCTCCAATCCGCCATCACGCAAAACGAGCGCCTTCCGCTTTTCTTTTATGTCAAGAAAATATATTGACAAACGTTTTTGTGAAAGCTATAATTACTTTTGTTGCCTTGAGGTGATAACGATGATGAAATGGTCAATTATTCAATTACAAAAATCTCGTGATAAAGGCTTGTTGATTGATGAAATGGTGGATATGAGCCATTTAGAAGGCCGTAACACAGAGATTAGACAATTACCCCCGGTTCACGTGACGGGAAGAGCCGATGTCGGATCAGATAAAGTGACTTTTCACTTAGATGTGAAAGGTAAGATGATTTTACCGTGCTCACGTACACTTGTTGATGTGGAGTATCCATTTGAATTCTCTTTACTGGAAACATTTATTTTCAAAGCTTCTTCGTTTAGTGAATACGAAGAAAATGAAGATGTTCATTTAGTTGAGGGCGATGTTGTTGACTTGAACCCGGTTCTTGAAGAAGAAATTCTTCTTGAGGTGCCGATGCAGGTTATTAGCGAGGAAGCAGATGAACATACGATTTCTGGCGGAAAAGGATGGGAATTCCAAGACGAAGAGCAGATTTCGGAGAAAGAATCAAAAGTGGACCCGCGCTTAGCAGGACTGGCAGACTTTTTTAAGACGGATAACAATTGAGAAGTACCAGCTAATTCTGGCTTCACATACTTACATTCTCTTTTAAGGAGGTGGAAATAATGGCAGTACCTTTTAGAAGAACATCTACAACGAAAAAAAATAAACGCCGTACACACTTTAAATTGCAAGTACCTGGTATGACAGCATGCCCGAATTGCGGTGAAATGAAACTTGCTCACCGTGTATGTAAAAATTGCGGCACATATAAAGGAAAAGAAGTAGTAAGCAAATAATTCATTTGCCTGTGTGGCAATTTTATTTGTGAAAAACGCGAAGAGACCATGGCTCTTCGCGTTTTTTGTATTGAAGGCAAGATAAGGGAAAAGCTACAATAAAGAAAAGGAGGGGTATTATGGATTACCATATTGAGCGACTGCCCAGCGGATTGTTATTATTTAAAATTACACGTGCTGAGAAAAGAAATGCGGTGAACTTTGAAGTGATGGAAGGCCTGCAAAAGGCAATTGATCGAGCTCAATCAGCGGATGTTCGAGCTCTCGTTGTGACAGGAGAAGGAGAACAGGCTTTTTGCTCGGGCGGTGATTTGTCTGTATTTCATGCTTTGCGTACAGAGGAAGAAGCCTATAGTATGCTGTCTAAAATGGGAGAAATTTTATATAATCTTGCGGTGCTGCCGAAGCCGACTATTGCCCTTATCAATGGGACAGCCGTAGGCGGAGGGTGTGAAATCGCTACAGCATGTGATTTCCGAATAGCCAAAATAGGGGCAAAATTAGGATTTATCCAAGGCAGCCTGGCCATTACGACGGGATGGGGAGGAGGCACTCTTCTTTTTGAGCGCATACGAGCACCTCATGCCTTAAAATTGTTATCTGAGGCCTCTATTTACCGTGCTGAACAGCTTGATCAGATTGAATTTATTAACCAGGTAGTAGATGAAGCGAATGAGGCCGAAGCCGAGCAGTTCTTAGAAAAAGAGCTGTCTATCCAAAGCGAAGTGCTCTCGGCGTATAAGCAAATTCAAATTCGAAAGTGGGAAGTGAGCCGCTTGCACGAGCGGATGATGCAGGAAGTGAGGGAATGTGCGGTACTTTGGGCAAAGGATGAGCATCATCAGGCAGTGGATATCTTTCTAAATGGAAAAAACAATCATTAAAAAACTGCCGCATTCCCAATAAAGCTGAAAATGCGGCAGAAGTATATGGTAAGCGATTAACTAATTTTTTGAGTTGTTGCAGCGGATGGATTCCAGATGAGACGGGAGCTGCTTTCTGAAAGGGGAGAAAAGCCCATCTTTTCCCAGAAGGAATGTGATTTTACCTTTGGCTTTGTTAAAATAGGCAGATTGAACGACTTCGCAAACTCTACAAGCTTTAGTCCGAGTCCTTTATGCTGGTATTGCGGTAACACTTCAAGTTTCCAAATTTCCAAGTACTGATCTGGCCCATTTTCTAGCAATGCGGCACCGTCTTTCTTTACGTAAAGGCACATCCGGGCAGCGAGCTTATCACCGTAATAAATACCATAAAACGGAGAAGTTGCGTGATCTTCAACCATATAGATTTGGAACTCTTCAAGCATGGAAAGTTCCTCTAAACCATATTCTTTGAAGCGTTTGAATTCGTCCATTGTTTTAAAGTTTAGTTTAAGATTCTCGACTGTTACTGCCATTGTGTGACTCCTCCTCAATCTTGTATAAAAAATAAACAAATTTATTAAGCTTATATATATATTCATTATATAATAGAAACAGATAGAAATGAATACCCCTTGTGGGAACGCTTTCAATTTGGCGGATTTACTCAAAAAATGATTCATTTCTTGTGAAAGGGGCAAAAAGATGTGAAGGTTGGGATAATTGGCGGCGGGGCTATTGGCCTCTTTTTTGCCGCAAGCTTAGCAGCATGGTTTCCTGTTACACTTTTCACAAGAACGAAAGAACAGGCGGATGTCATTAATGAGAGTGGCATCACAATAGAGGAAAAAGGAGTAACAACGGTTCACTTTGTTAAAGCAATGCCGATAGTTGAACTGCCCGCCTATACACCGGAATGTTTATTTATCGCTGTAAAGCAATATAAGCTGCCAGCTATTCTTTCTCTATTAGAAAAAATCACTTCGCACCCTGCACTCGTATTCTTGCAAAATGGAATGAGCCATATTGCTGCTTTAGGAAAACTTCCACATCCCGATATATATGTAGCTGCCGTTGAACACGGGGTTCTCAAGTATGGGTCTAATCATATTGGCGTTCGTGGCCGGGGAAAAACAAATATAGCCGTATATCGTGGCAGTCAGCAAGCGGTCGAGACAGTTACAGAACGAACAAAAGAGAATTTTCGATTTGAGTGGCGCTTAGACTACGAAACGATGCTGCTCGGAAAAATCGCGGCAAACGTAGTCATTAACCCATTAACAGCGATTCTACGGGTGCCAAATGGTGAACTTGTAAACAATCCATACTATTTAAAAATGGCTGAGACAATTTATAGAGAGTTTCTTTCTGTATTTGAAAATAAGATGAAGGCAGAGTCCTGGGGTGAAATTGTAAATATATGCCAGACAACTGCCATGAATCGTTCGTCTATGTTGAAAGATGTTGAGGCCAAACGCCCTACTGAAGTTGACGCGATTCTTGGCTATGTTCTCTCAGCGGGTGCTGAAAAAGGACTTCATCTACCTGTGTTGGAGACTTTGTACAACATGGTTAAGGGGCTTGAAGATGGATGGGCAGAGTAAAGCGCAACATTGTTTCTTTTTTAGGAGAAATGATATACTCAAAAAAGTAAAAATGCGCGAAGAAAGGAAGTACATACATGGAATTGGCAGCACTTTCCGTTCCTGCAATTAACCGGTTTGCTTCTCTCTATCTAAAGCAGGAAGCACCTGTAACGGACTTTTTTCATTACAACTTGTCAGATCAAGGCGTTTATGAAAAAAGAGTCGCAGATTTGCAGGCACGTACTTATATGCGGGCGTCCCTTGCTGCATGCATTGAGGCGTATATGAAGCCCTTTACTTCTTCTGCAGAGGTAATGGCTTCTCTAGAAAAATTAAAAGATGAACGTTCTGCTGTTGTGATCGGTGGACAGCAAGCTGGTCTTTTAACAGGCCCGCTTTATACGATTCATAAAGTGATTTCTATTATTAAATTAGCGCGGGAAAAAGAACAAGAATTAAGTATTCCAGTTGTACCCGTGTTTTGGATTGCAGGGGAAGACCATGATTTTCCTGAGGTTAACCATGTGTATGTAGAAAGTGAATCGATGATGGAAAAGATGACTTATCCGGAGCGGATAATTGGAAAGAAAATAGTATCCGACATTCAATACGATAAGCAGCAAATGATAAGCTGGATTAAGAAGATCTTTTCTAAATTTGGAGAAACAAACTATACGAATGAGCTATTGAATCATATTTGTGAAGAGGCGGAAAAAGCAAATACGATCACTGACTTCTTTAGCCGGTTAATTCATGCTTTATTTAATCGCTATGGATTATTGTTAATTGATTCTGCTTATAAGCCGTTGCGCGAATTAGAAAAACCTTTTTTCAAACAATTGATTGAACAGGCTGAGGAGATTACAGAGGCAGTCGAGCAGAGCCAAAAGATTATGTCCGATTTGGAATTCAATCAGATGATCGAGTTATCTTCTTCTGCTGCTAATTTGTTTCTCTATGAAAATGAAGAGCGAGTCTTGTTAGAATATAACCCGCAGACCGAAGTCTTCTCAAGTAAAAATAGAGATATCCAGCATGAAAAAGCCGAGCTTCTAGCCCTTCTTGAAAAAGAACCGGAAAAGTTTAGCAATAATGTCGTTACCCGTCCGCTTATGCAGGAATGGTTGTTTCCGACGCTTGCTTTTATTGCTGGTCCAGGGGAAATTGCTTACTGGGCAGAGCTTAAAGGCGCGTTTGAATGGCTCGATATGAAAATGCCGCCGATTGAAGCTCGTTTAAATATGACGATTGTGGAAAGAGCTATTGCCAGGGATTTGGAGGAGCTTCATATTTCGCTTTCTTCAGCCGTTCAACAGGGGGTAGCGGAGCAGAAAGAGGAGTTTTGGCATTCTGTTAGAGATGATCATTTTCATGAAATGATTGCTGGTGTTCAACAATCTTTAATGGAGCAATACGATGAACTAGAAAAGCGTGCCCAAGATTTGCATAAAGAAACCGTTCCGATTATCTTGAAAAATCGCGACTTCCATTTAAATCAGCTTGCTTTTTTAACCCGTAAAACAGATGAGATGATTCAAAGACGGCACGCTATCGTATTGCATAAGTATGATAAGCTGCAAAATGCGCTTAGGCCTATTCAGTCTCCCCAGGAGCGTATTAGAAATGTATATGAGTATTTAAATAAATATGGCCCAGACTTTATTCATGAATTAATGGAGCTTGAGTTTACTTTTACTGGCGATCATTATTTAGTAAAAATATAAGCGAATAGCCGTTATGATAAACGGTTATTAGAAAGTATCCATAACACTTATTTTTAATGCTTTCAGGTGAGCGATAAAGAAAGCGATCAACAGTCAACAGCTGTCTCTTAAGGCAGCTGTTTTTTTTATTGCCCGGGAAAATCCTTCATTTTTCATAAAAAAGGTGTCGTTTTTAGAAGCAAATGTTTAGAGATGCGGAAATTTATCCTTCGTCATCCCTAGTCTTAAACAACTGTGTAGAAATAAAGCTTTTCAAAGCAGAAAGCATCGAACGAAAAACTAGGAGGGAAGAAGGGATTTATTCACTTCTGGAGAAATGAAAAATAGTGGAGATAAGTGGGGGGATGTGGTACAGTTAGGAATGGAAGTGGAGGGAAAGGTATGTTCATGGGTGAATACCATCATAATATTGATGCGAAAGGCCGGTTGATCATACCTGTGAAATGGCGTGAGCGTTTAGGAGAACACTTTGTGCTTACGCGAGGGCTTGACCAATGTTTGTTTGGTTATCCATTAGAGGAATGGCAAGTGCTTGAAGAGAAGTTGAAAGCTCTGCCGTTAACAAAGAAGGATGCACGTGCCTTTATGCGATTTTTCTTCTCAGGGGCAAATGATTGTGAACTCGACAAACAAGGCAGGGTCAATATTCCATCGACACTTTCTAACTATGCCCGTCTTGAAAAAGAATGCGTGATTCTGGGAGTATCCAACCGCATTGAGATTTGGAGTAAGCCAATATGGGAAGACTACTTTATAAAATCGGAAGAGTCATTCTCTGAAATAGCAGAAAACATGATTGACTTTGATATTTAGACTTTGAATGGAATGGTGACAGATGAATTTCGAACATACAACAGTACTGTTGAAAGAGACAGTGGACGGGCTCAATGTACAGCCGGATGGAATCTATGTCGATTGCACGCTAGGTGGAGCAGGACATAGCGAGTACTTGTTGTCGCTGCTGGGAGAGAAAGGAAAGCTCTATGCCTTTGACCAAGATGAGACAGCAATTCGTCACGCAGCAGAAAGACTAGAGCGGTTTGGAGACAGGGTTACATTTGTCAAAAGTAATTTTAAGTATATAAAAGAGGAACTTGCACGATTACAAGTTGATAAAGTGGATGGCATCCTATATGATCTTGGAGTTTCTTCCCCTCAGCTTGATACCCCGGAAAGAGGATTCAGTTATCATCACGATGCACCGCTCGATATGAGAATGGATTTAACTGGCGGTCTAAGCGCTTACGATATAGTTAACCATTGGGATTATGCAGATTTGGTGAGAATTTTCTTTCAATACGGAGAAGAAAAGTTCTCTAAGCAGATTGCCCGTAAAATCGAAGCAGCTAGAGAAGTAAAGTCTATTGAAACAACGGGAGAACTTGTCGAATTAATTAAGGAAGGAATCCCAGCTCCCGCCCGCAGAAAGGGAGGCCATCCAGCCAAGCGTATTTTTCAGGCGATCCGCATTGCTGTAAATGATGAATTACGCGTATTTGAGGAGTCTTTAAAGACCTCCATTGAGTTATTGAACCCAAAAGGAAGAATAAGTGTCATTACCTTTCATTCTCTTGAGGATCGGATTTGCAAAACTATTTTTAAAGAAGCAAGTCAGGGACCGGAGTTACCGCCTGGATTGCCGATGATTCCAAAAGAATATGAACCCGAGTTAAAACTAATTACACGCAAGCCCATCTTGCCGTCGGAAGAAGAACTTGAATACAATAATCGAGCTCGCTCTGCTAAGCTGCGTATCGCGGAAAAAATAAAATAAACAGGGGTGAAAAGATGAGTAACCTAGCAAGGAAACAGCAAGTTAATCATGAGGAAAGAAAGTTATTTAAACGAAAAAAACAGCAGGTAACGAAGCGTCTGTTTACACCAGGAGAGAAAGTGCTGTTCTTATTATTTGCCGTTATGATTTGTTTTTTAGGAGCAAAGGTAGTATCCACTCAGGCTGCTCTTTATGAAGTGAATAAGGATATCCAGGATGTTGAACAGCAGATTAAAGACCAGAAGAAAGTTAATCACGACCTTAAAGCGCAAGTCAGCGAAGAAAGTACATACGAAAGAATCTGGAAGCGTGCCAAGGAACTAGGTCTGAATCTAAGCGAACAAAATATTAAGGTTGTGCAGCCGCAATGAATGAAAACCGAATGAACATGAAAAGAGGAGCAGCGATATTATTTGTAATATTCGCCCTGCTCTTTTTTGTCTTATTTACCCGTTTTCTCTTTATCCAAGTATCGGGTAAAGCGGACGGTCACTCTCTGAAAAATGAAGCGTTACAAAAATACTTACGAACCGATGTATTAGAATCCAAAAGGGGAACGATCTATGATCAGCATGGCTCTGTTATTGCTGAGGATACTACTTCTTTTACATTAGCGGCGATCCTAGACCCCTCTATGACAACGAATCCCAAAAAGCCGAAGCATGTAACAGATCCAGAAAAGACAGCAAAGGTGCTGGCTAAGTTTATTGATATGGATAGAAGCGAAATTGAAAAGCGCCTAAAGAAAAAAGGCGCCTTTCAAGTAGAGTTCGGAAAACAGGGGCGAGACTTGTCAAATAGTGTAAAAAAGAAGATCGAGGCGGAAAAGTTGCCAGGGATTATCTTTTTAAGAGATTCAAAGCGTTTTTATCCGAACGGTAAATTTGCTTCACACTTGATTGGTTTTACACAAAAGTTAGAACAGAAAAAAGGCAGTCAAATCCTTCATCATACGGTTGGGCAAATGGGTATCGAAAAAACGTATGAAGATTATTTAAGGGGAAAAGACGGAAAAATCCAATATACAAGCGACTTGTGGGGATATCTGCTTCAAGATAAGAAGCAGATGATTCAAGAACCAGATGACGGCGACGATATTTATCTTACCATTGATACAAAGATACAGACGTTTTTAGAAGATGCGTTAAATGAAGTAGAAAAAGAGTACCGCCCAGGAAAAGCTTTTGCTATCGTGGCGGATGCTAAAACAGGAAAGATTCTTGCGATGGGACAGCGACCGACCTTTCACCCGGATACGCGAGAAGGTCTTGGTCGGAACTGGAGCAATGATCTTGTAGAATATTCATTTGAACCAGGTTCTACCATGAAAATTTTCACGCTGGCCGCTGCGATTGAAGAAGGCGTTTTTCATCCGAATGAACTTTATAAATCAGGAAGATACAAAGTAGGGCGTGAAGCCGTTCGTGATCATAATGGAGGGCAAGGCTGGGGAACGATTACTTACCTCGAAGGCGTACAGCGGTCTTCTAACGTGGCGATGGCTAATTTGCTAGAAAAAATGGGGCCAGAGGTGTTTAGACAGTATTTAGATGACTTTCATTTTGGGCAGAAAACAGGTATTAGGCTGCCGAATGAAGCAAAAGGACAGATCCTCTATAATTACCCTCTTGAACAAGTCACTACGGCGTTCGGACAGGGAACAACAGTGACAGCTATGCAATTAATCCAGGCGGCGACGGCCGTTGCGAATGATGGAAAAATGATGCGCCCTTACGTGATTGATAAAATAGTAGATGATAAAACAAATAAAGCCATTGTAAAGCACGGACCTGAGAAAGTAGGCGAACCGATTTCTAAGGAGACAGCTGAAAAGACGAGAGAAGTATTAAAGAGCGTAACAACAGCTGAGCATGGTACAGGGCAAATCTATCAAATTCAGGGCTATGAAGTAGCTGGGAAGACTGGAACTGCGCAAATGCCCAATCCTAAAGGCGGCTATTTGCATGGGGTAAATAATTATATTTTCTCCTTTTTAGGCATGGCACCTGCTAAAAATCCTCAGCTAGTTGTTTATGCAGCGGTTGCCCAGCCCAAGCTGAACGGAGAAGCAGGCTCTGTTCCTGTATCTAAAATATTTAATCCGGTTATGCGCAACAGCTTACAATATTTAAATATTGAGCCTAAGCAAACACCGGCGGCCAAAGCGATCCAATTGAAGGACTTTACAGATGAGAATCTAGGTGAAGTGGTTGGAGGACTAAAGGCTGATAAGATTGAGCCAATTGTGATGGGAACAGGAAAAACAGTGGTTAGCCAATCTCCAGAAGCAGACTCGACGATTTTACAAGGTGAAAAGGTGATCTTACAAACAGATGGTACCGTGACGATGCCGAATATGGAAAACTGGTCATTGCGTGACGTCATGAAAGCTGCCAGCCTTGTTGGCTTAAAAGTGAGCTACACAGGAGAAGGATACGTCGCAAGCCAGAATATTAAGCCGGGTGCCCCTATTAAAAAAGGACAAAAATTAATCTTAAAGTTAATGAAGCAGGAAGAGAAATTACTGTTTGATCAACAAGAAAAAGAACGAAAGCAAGAGGAAGAAGAGATCCAAAAACAGGAAACAGAGGAGAAGCAAGAAGCTCCAACAGAGTAGAGTAAAGAGTTGCCGGCGGGCAGCTCTTTCTTTGTCTAAAGGAAACAAAGCCTGGAACGTACGCGCATTTTACTCTTTATTGGAGTTTGGAAACTCCAATCCTTGTTGAGCGCTCCGGTTTATTATTGTGCAAAGCGAGTGCCTGCCGCTTGTCGGAGCAGGGTAGTCGGCTTCGCTTTTCTTTTGTCCAGCTTATACGCCGCTAAACAGCCGTTTCCGCTTTTCTAATGTCTAGCTCCGCCTCCCTGCCCCTCGAGGTCATAAGCCAAAATGGCTGTGTGGCTGAAAAACGCCACTTCGCCATTTTGGCTTATGCTTGTCGGTGCAGTACAGTCGGCTCCGCTTTTCTTGTCCAGCTGCAGCGGCCAGCCCGTACGGCGGTTTCGGTCTCTCTGTCGAAGTCTGAAGAGCGACTCCTTGTCGAGCCCTCCAACCTCCTATCGGGCTAATCCGGCCGCTTCCGCTTTTCTTGTAATCATAATCCTTGGCTTTTTACATATATTGAAGGAGAGTGAGAGGAGGGGACATGCTTGAGAAGGGTTTCCGCTGTTACGATTAGGAAGCGGCTTGTTTTTGCATTGCTCGCTGGCATAACCATTTTTATGGTGATCGGGCTGAGGCTTGGCTACGTCCAGTTTGCTTTGGGAGACGATTTAACGGACAAGGCACAGGATTTATGGAGTCGAAACATTCCGTTTGAACCGGAAAGGGGCAAGATCGTTGATCGAAACGGAGTCGCCTTAGCAGAGAATAAAAGTGCGCCTACTGTTTATGTTGTTCCACGCCAAATAGAAGATCCGGAGGAAGCGGCAAAAAAGCTGGCATCCGTCTTAAATATTACAGAGAAAAAAGCCTATCTTCATTTAACGAAAAAGTCATCGATTGAAAGAATTCATCCTGAGGGAAGAAAAATTTCTTTTGAAAAAGCTGAGGAAGTACGCCGGCTTGGCATTAAGGGAGTGTATATTGCGGAAGATTCAAAAAGGCATTATCCTTTCGGCAAAAGTTTAGCTCACGTTCTCGGTTTTGCGGGAATTGATAATCAGGGGCTTATGGGGCTTGAAGCCTTTTATGATAAAGAATTAAGCGGAGCAAAAGGATCAATGAGATTTTTTTCCGATGCAAAAGGGAAGCGGATGCCACAAATGCCGGATGGATATGCTGCTCCGGTAGATGGACTAGATTTAAAGCTGACGATTGATTCCAATATTCAAACGATCGTTGAGAGAGAGCTTGATATTGCGGAAGCAAAGTATGAACCGGACGGAGCAATTACCATTGCGATGAATCCAAACAATGGAGAAATTTTGGCGATGGCGAGCCGGCCTTCCTTTAATCCGGAACAATTCCAAAAGGTCTCTCCTGAAATTTATAACCGTAATTTACCGATTTGGAGCACGTATGAACCTGGTTCTACTTTCAAAATTATTACGTTAGCCGCTGCTCTGGAAGAAAAGAAAGTAGATTTATATAAAGATCATTTTCATGATTCGGGCGCCGTAGAAGTTGGAGGAGCAAGATTGCGGTGCTGGAAAAAAGGCGGCCACGGTCATCAATCCTTCTTAGAAGTTGTTGAAAATTCTTGCAACCCGGGCTTCGTAGAGCTTGGAGAGCGTCTTGGAAAGAAAAAATTGTTCGAGTATATCCGTGATTTCGGCTTCGGACAAAAGACAGGCATTGACTTGCAAGGAGAGGGGAAAGGAATTCTCTTCAACATGGATAGGGTCGGCCCGGTAGAGCAGGCTACGACTGCTTTTGGACAAGGTGTAGCTGTGACACCTATTCAGCAGGCTGCCGCTGTTTCTGCGGCTGTCAATGGCGGGATTCTCTATCAACCATACGTGGCAAAGGAGCTCATTGATCCAACGACAGGCGAAGTCGTGAAAAGAAAGGCGCCTGTTGCTAAAAGACGCGTCATTTCAGCAGAAACCTCAGAAAAAATTCGTTTTGCTCTTGAAAGTGTAGTAGCGAGAGGAACTGGTAGAAATGCCTTTATTGAGGGTTATCGGGTAGGCGGAAAAACAGGAACGGCTCAAAAAGCAAAAGATGGCCGTTACCTTGAAAATAATCATATCGTGTCTTTTATTGGAGTAGCCCCAGCAGATAACCCGCAAATTGTCGTATATACAGCGATTGATAATCCAAAGGGAACTATCCAATTTGGCGGAACCGTAGCTGCTCCGATTGTTGGGAAGATTATGGAAGATAGTTTGCAGGTGCTTGATGTAAAGCCGCGCAAAAAACAAATTGAGAAAGAAACATTTTGGAATGATCCACAAATTGTAGAAGTGCCGAATTTTAAAGGGATGGATAAAAAAGATCTTTCGTTACAGCTCTATAACTTTAAGCTTGAAGTGGAAGGAAGCGGCCAAGAAGTTATCCAGCAATCTCCAGAGGCAGGTACAAAGGTGGAAGCTGGATCTACTATCAGGCTATTTATGAATTAACATTTAGAACTAAGCTATTGGAAGGGCTCACTAGATAAATTCTTGATTTCCCGCCGTTTTTATCGGCGGGTATTTCATTTATTAAGATAAAATCATAAATTCATGACTAAAAAATCATGCAAAAAACAGAATTTGTGGTAACATGGTCGTTGTGATTTTTTCTGAAAAGAAGTCGCATCCTGCTCTTTTTTTAGTTAAAATAGAAAAAGGCTTGCTTAAACAAGAATACATATTAGAAGCTGTACGGAAAGGATTGAAAAAAGTGAATCTATCAGACTTATTAAAGTCTCTCCCTTTTTATACATTATCTTATTCATCAAACCCCGAAATTTTATCTTTAGAGAACGACCATCGTCAAGTGAGAGAAGGGGCTTTATTTATTTGTATTAAAGGTTATACGTTTGACGGCCATACGGTTGCTCAGGAAGCGGTGAATAAAGGGGCAAGAGCGATACTGGCAGAGCAGGCTGTTGAAGTAGAAGGAGCACCGGTTATTACGGTAGCCGATACGAAAAAAGCAATGGCCATTCTCGCTGATTTTTATTATGGGTCTCCGACCACTGGAATGCAGCTTGTCGGCATCACGGGCACCAATGGAAAAACAACAACGAGCCATCTCTTAACTGAGATTTATAAGGAAGCGGGCGAAAAGACCGGCCTAATCGGAACCATGTATATGAAGATTGGGGAAGAAGTGATTGACACGAAGAACACGACACCGGAAAGCCTGACACTGCAAAAGACATTTAAAAAAATGAGAGATAAAGGTGTTTCGGCGGCTGTAATGGAAGTGTCTTCTCACTCGTTAGTGGAAGGCCGGGTATGGGGGTGTGATTATGATATTGCTGTTTTTACAAATTTAACGCAAGATCACCTCGACTACCATCATACAATGGAAGAGTATCGACGGGCGAAGGGACTGTTATTTGCGCAATTAGGCAATACCTATTCAGCGGACAAACCAAAATTTGCTGTGCTGAATGAAGATGAAGAAGCATCTGCTATTTACAAGAGAGAAACGGCTGCCCATATTGTCACTTACGGAATTGACAATCGTGCTATGTTTCAGGCTACAGATATAGTATTAACATCTGCAGGTACAGAGTTCCTATTACATTATCCGGACGGTCATAGAAAGGTCAAAACAAAACTTGCCGGGAAATTCAATGTTTATAATGTTTTGGCTGCTTTAGCTGCTGCGTGTACAGCAGGTATAGATCTTAACACAGCGATTCGTGCCATTGAGCGGATGGAAGGAGTAGCGGGACGCTTTGAGCTTGTGTCAAATGATGAAGGAATTGCAGTAATCGTTGATTATGCCCATACGCCGGACAGTCTTGTGAATGTATTAAAAACCGTTCAGCCGCTGACTGCGGGCCGCGTGTTCACCGTTGTCGGCTGCGGGGGCGACCGGGACCGGACAAAACGGCCACTCATGGCTAAAGCAGCGTGTGAGTATGCGACAGATGCTATTTTTACATCTGATAATCCACGGAGTGAAGACCCAGCTGCTATTTTAAAAGATATGGAAGCCGGAGTAGTGGGAGAAGAGTATAAAGTGATACCTGACCGGAGAGAGGCCATTTTTTATGCTATCGAGCAGGCGCAATCTGGTGATGCTGTCGTTATAGCTGGAAAAGGCCATGAAACCTACCAAATCATTGGCAAACAAGTGCTGGACTTTGATGACCGGGCCGTTGCCAAAGAGGCGCTCAACAGCCGGAAGAAAGAGGCGAATTAATATGCTGGAGAGAGATGTATTTTTAACCATGTTCATGGCTTTTTTTATCACGGTTATTATAGCGCCGATGTTCATTCCCTTCTTACGGAGATTGAAATTTGGCCAAAGCATACGTGAGGAAGGGCCAGAGTCCCATCAAAAAAAATCAGGCACACCGACGATGGGTGGCCTCGTTTTCCTGCTCGCTATTATTATCACTGTGTTGTTTATGACACAAATTTACGCGAAAGTTGGAGCGGAAACCGTGCTGCTATTGCTTGTCACAGTTGGTTTTGGCTTATTAGGTTTCCTTGATGATTTTATTAAGGTTGTGATGAAGCGTAACCTCGGATTGACTTCAAAGCAAAAGCTGGCAGGACAAATTGTCATTTCTGTACTTTTTTACATTATTTATACGAAGAATAACTTATCGACGGAGTTAACGATTCCTTTAACAGACATTTCCTTTGATGCCGGCATTTTATATGCGTTATTCGTTATTTTCTGGCTTGTCGGCTTCTCAAATGCCGTCAACTTAACCGATGGCCTTGATGGGCTTGTATCGGGTACGGCGGCGATCGCTTTTGGCGCTTTTGCTGTACTGGCGTGGAATCAAGGACTTGATGAAACAGCTATCTTTTCTTTTGCGGTAGTGGGAGCAGTGCTAGGTTTCTTAGTTTTTAACGCTAACCCAGCAAAAGTGTTTATGGGAGATACTGGGTCACTCGCTCTTGGAGGGGCCATTGCAGCTATTTCTATTTTGACGAAATCTGAATTTCTTTTACTCATCATTGGAGCTGTTTTCGTAGCCGAAACCTTGTCGGTTATTATTCAGGTTATTTCTTTCAAAACAACAGGTAAGCGAGTATTTCGCATGAGCCCGCTTCACCATCACTTTGAATTAGGCGGATGGTCAGAATGGCGGGTAGTCGTTACATTTTGGACGGTCGGCGTGCTTTGTGCGATGATCGGAATTTACATCGGAGCGTGGATTTAGTGAAAACAATAACAGATTTTCAGCATAAAAAGATTCTTGTACTAGGCCTTGCTAAAAGTGGAGTAAGTGCAGCCTTGCTTTTACATAAACTAGGTGCTTTCGTTACAGTAAATGATCGAAAGCCCTTGGGAGAAAATCCGGAAGCACAGCATTTGCTTGAACAAGGAATTAAAGTGATTTGTGGAAGTCATCCAATCGAATTATTAGATGAAGGTTTTGAAATGATCGTGAAGAATCCTGGAATCCCTTATCATAATCCGCTCGTTGCTGGAGCGGCTGCTAGAGGGATTCCCGTATTAACAGAAATAGAGCTGGCTTATTTAATCTCGGAAGCTCCATTCATTGGAATTACCGGTACAAACGGAAAAACAACAACGACGACGCTAATCTATGAGATATTTAAAGCTGACAAGAAAAGTGCCGTATTAGCTGGAAATATCGGACAAGTAGCCTCGGAGGTGGTTCAGGAAGCGAAGCCAGCCGATCATGTAGTGATTGAGCTGTCTTCTTTTCAATTGCTTGGCATAGACAAGTTCCGACCGCATATCGCGATTATTACGAATCTATATGATGCTCATCTTGATTACCATGGAACGAGAGAAGAGTATGCGAAAGCAAAATTAAATATCACTAAAAACCAGACAGCGGAAGATTTTCTTATCGTGAATGCTGATCAAGAACATTTGATGAAATTAACAGAAGAAACAAAGGCAACGATCATTCCTTTTTCTACAAAAGAAATAAAAGAAGCCGGTGCATGTGTGCAGGATGGATATATTACGTTCCGCGGCGAAAATATCATTGCTCTTGCAGAAGTAGCACTTCCGGGCGCTCATAATTTGGAAAACATATTGGCTGCTGTGTCGGCAGTAAAATTGACTGGTATTGGGAATGAAGCGATTAAAGAAGTGTTAACCACATTCTCAGGCGTAAAACACCGTACGCAGTTTGTTCGTGAGTGGAATGGCAGAAGGTTTTATAACGATTCAAAAGCGACGAACACACTTGCTACGAAAAGTGCGTTGACTGCATTTGACAAGCCAATCGTCTTACTGGCTGGCGGATTAGATAGAGGAAATGGATTCGACGATTTAATTCCTTATATGAATAACGTAAAGGCGTTAATTGCCTTTGGTGAAACAGCGGAAAAACTGATGGGAACGGCAAGCAGGGCTGGCGTGAAAACAACGATCAAAACAGAAAATATGCAGCAGGCAGTTCAGGCAGCTTATGAAGCTTCGGTAGAAGGGGATATTATTTTACTGTCACCGGCTTGTGCAAGCTGGGATCAGTATAAAACTTTTGAACAGCGCGGAGATATATTTATCGAAGCTGTGCATACATTGAAATAAAGAGCTTGTCTTCTTAAAAGTACATGTCGGGGCATGCTCTGGATTCTTTGAATTAGAGGTGTATGCCATTGCCGGTAAAAAAATTCGCTCCTGATTATTTCCTGTTGATTTTGATTTCAGTTCTGCTCACTATTGGGATTACGATGGTATACAGTGCCAGTGAAATATGGGCTGAATACAAATTTCATGATGCTTTCTTTTTTGCCAAAAGGCAGCTGCTATTTGCCATCGTTGGATTTGTGGCGATGCTCATGATTATGAACGTGGAATATTGGACGTGGCGCCGCTTTTCGAAAACAGCGTTAATCGTCTGTTTTGTTTTGTTAATCCTTGTATTAATCCCAGGTGTAGGAATGGTGAGGAACGGTTCACAAAGCTGGATTGGAGCAGGAGCTTTTTCGATTCAGCCATCGGAATTTATGAAGCTCGCGATGATTATTTTTTTGGCTGGTTATTTATCGGAAAATCAGAAGCACATGATTTATTTTAGAAAAGGGCTGCTGCCGGCATTAGGTCTCGCATTCACAGCATTTGGTTTAATTATGCTGCAGCCGGATCTTGGTACGGGAACTGTCATGATCGGTACTTGTCTCGTTATGATTTTTTTGTCCGGTGCTCGAATTTTTCATTTTTCTCTAATGGGGCTTGCTGGTATTGCTGGCTTTGTAGCATTGGTTTTATCGGCGCCTTATCGGATTAAACGGATTACTTCCTTTTTAGATCCATGGTCTGACCCGTTAGGAAGTGGATTTCAAATTATTCAATCGCTTTATGCGATTGGGCCAGGCGGACTGTTTGGGCTTGGAATTGGCGGCAGCCGGCAAAAGTATTATTATTTGCCTGAACCGCAAACGGACTTTATTTTTGCTATACTAGCAGAGGAGCTTGGGTTTATCGGAGGAATTTTTATTCTCTTGCTTTTTTCTTTATTGTTTTGGCGGGGCATCCGGATTGCCTTGAACGCGCCAGATCTGTTTGGCAGCTTCCTGGCAGCCGGGATTATTTCTATGTTAGCTATACAAGTTATTATTAATATTGGTGTTGTTACAGGTTTAATGCCTGTTACTGGTATTACCTTACCGTTTTTAAGCTACGGGGGCTCTTCCTTAACTCTCATGCTGGCGGCGTTTGGTATTCTATTAAATATTAGTCGTTATGCCAAACGGTAATCCATGCTTTCGATTTAAGAACAAACGATTTATTCAGTTTGACAGCCTTAAACATAGTGTTTATCTATCGTCTGGAACCTGATCATTCAGGTTTCTTTTTTTTTATTTGTTGAAAAATTCTTTGTTTTGTTCTCATACTAATTGATTCTCTTTATCAACTTGCTATAAGATGAAATTATGCTAAGTGATTTTATGGAAAGAAAACCGTTACTTGAGTCAAGAATGTAACAATTAGGTGAGAATTGCTACATTTTTTTTGTTTCCTTTTCAAATAAGCAAAGTTATATTTATATAATGGGTGATTGTAGTATGATAAAGAGCAGCTACCTGTCTCTATTTTGAGAAGGGAAAGGCCAAGAAACCTTTTTATTAAATGATACATACACTTATAGCAAGAAGACGTGCAGTGATTAATTTGAGGTGAAACGTAATGAAAATAGTTGTTAGCGGCGGAGGAACTGGCGGACACATTTATCCAGCTCTAGCCCTTATTCGAACAATAAAAGAAAAACATCCTGAAACTTCATTTTTGTATATTGGAACTGAAAAGGGATTAGAGTCCAAGTTAGTGACGAGAGAAGACATTCCTTTTCGTTCTATCGAAATAACGGGCTTTAAACGAAGTATTTCTATGGAAAATGTAAAAACCGTGATGCGCTTTTTAAAGGGCGTAAAAGAGTGCAAAAAAATGTTAAAGAAGTTTAAGCCTGATGTAGTGATTGGTACAGGCGGATATGTGTGTGGCCCTGTTGTCTATGCGGCTGCTAAGCTCGGTATCCCAACAGTGATCCACGAACAAAACAGCGTACCGGGATTAACGAACAAATTTCTGAGCAAATATGTGGAAAAAGTAGCGATTTGTTTTGAAGAAGCAGGCAGCTTTTTTCCTGAAAGCAAAGTGGTGCTAACTGGGAACCCTCGTGCTTCTGAAGTAGTGAGTGCGAAGCCTTCGCGTGCTTTGGAGAGCTTTGGACTATCTGAAAATAAGAAAACAGTACTGATTTTTGGAGGCAGCAGGGGAGCCCGTCCCATTAATGAAGCAGTCGTGCAGTCACTTTCCCAGTTTGCCAGCCGGCCATATCAAGTTCTCTATATAACGGGTGATGTCCACTTTGAACAAGTGCAAAGAGAAGTAGAAGCTGCTGGCAAGCCCGCGAATGTAGCGATTCTTCCTTTTATTCATAACATGCCAGAGGTTCTTGTGGAGTGTGATCTTGTTGTTTCAAGAGCGGGAGCCACAACATTAGCGGAATTAACAGCTCTTGGTGTTCCGAGTGTGCTCATACCAAGTCCGTATGTAACGAATAATCATCAGGAAAAGAATGCTCGTTCGCTAACAGATCACGGGGCGGCCATCATGCTTCCGGAAAAAGAACTAAACTCTGCTTCACTACTGAAAAATCTGGATGACGTGTTACTAAATGAAAAGGAATGGCAACGGATGAAAGAGGCCGCTGCTCATTTAGGGATTAAAGATGCATCAGAGCGTTTATATGCAGTGATGGCGGAATTAGCTAATAAATAAAGTGAAATAAGGAATGATTAATGCAGAAACAACAGTAAGTAAATAAAAGAGTGGTTTTTTCTTTTATCCTCTTTCTCTCTGCATTACAATAGGTGTAATGGGGAAGAGTATGCGGCATGGATATTTTTATCCGCTCTTCCGTTATTTATTCGACAGATCGGTGAACCTGGAGGAAAGGATATGGACGAAGGAAAAATTATCTCAATTGAAGAGAGAATTCCAAAGCTGAAAAAGCTGAGGAAAAGAAAAACAAATCGGCGGCTCATCTTCATTATTTCCTTGTTTTTCCTGATTGTACTAGCTGTTGCTTATTTTCAGTCGCCGCTAAGTAAAATTGCCTTCATTCAGGTTGAAGGAAATGCATTAACTCCAAAAGCTGAAATTATAGCAAAAAGTGGTGTCCAAGAAGGGGACAGCATATGGAAAGTTGAAGCTAAACAAACAGAGAAAAAACTTGAGAGTGATCCGAAAATTCATCAAGCCGATGTGTCAATTGTTTTTCCTAACAGAGTAAAAATTTCAGTAAAAGAACAGCAAAAGCTTGCTTACCTAGCAAAGGGAAAAAAACTGTTTCCCGTATTAAATAACGGAGCGATACTTAGAGAAGCAGTTGATGGGACTCCGGAACAATTACCTGTTTTATATGATTTCAAGGCAGGTAAAGAGTTGGATCAGCTTATGAGCTCTCTTGAACAGCTGCCGGCGGAGATCGTAAATTCTATTTCAGAAATTTACTATGCTCCGAAAAAGACCGATTCTCTTCACGTTCAATTATTTATGAATGACGGGTATGAAGTTTCGGCTACGCTGAAAACTTTTTCTGAAAAGATGATTTATTACCCTATGATTGTCAGTCAACTCGATCCGAACATTAAAGGGATTATTGACTTGGAAGTAGGATCCTATTTTAAACCATACGATTCAGAGAAAGTAAAGGCAATTGAAGAACCGTCTCCTCAATAGTAGGGATTGCTTTTGGTAAGGAGTCCATTATTTGGAATATAGTAAAATTTTTCTTGTATTCCTATAATTGGAAGTTCGTGTTGCTGCTCTTTCGATAAAATTGACTTTTCTAGGGTGGCAACTTGGTGTAGACTTGTAAATAGCGGTTCTTGAACGCTTTGAAGATCTTCTGCCTTTTGCTTTCTCCTATGTAATCTAGGAAAAAGGTAAAATAGTAAAAAATATTAAAATTTAAAAGGGAATTATGTTGAAAATGACGAATGTTTTCTATTATATAAATAATTCGACCAAAAAGAAAAATTGTTGTTCGGACAATGAGTTTTCAGAGCTGAGGGAGGTGCCAAAGAATGAACAGCAATGAAGTGTTAGTAAGTCTTGACATCGGTACGTCCGCTATAAAAGTAATAATTGGTGAAATGGTAAATGAATCATTGAATATTATCGGTGTTGGGAATGTAAAATCGAAAGGAATTCGCAAAGGCGCTGTCGTAGACATCGATGAAACCGTTCATTCAATAAAGAAAGCAATCGAGCAAGCAGAAAGAATGGTTGGTATAGAAATTAAACAAGTGGTCGTTGGCATTGCCGGCAATCACGCTCTTTTACAGCCATGCAGTGGAGTGGTGGCTGTCTCTAGTGAAAATCGAGAAATCACTGATGTAGATGTGGCAAGGGTGATTGATGCTTCTCAGGTTATGTCCATTCCCCCTGACCGTGAGATTATTAATGTCATTCCTAAGCAATTTATTGTAGATGGTCTAGATGAAATTACAGATCCGCGCGGCATGATTGGCGTCCGCTTAGAGATGGAAGGAATCATCGTAACGGGTTCTAAGACATTCTTACATAATACATTACGTTGTGTAGAGCGGGCCGGTCTTGAAATTATGGATATCGTTTTTCAACCGCTGGCAGCGGGAGAAGTAGCTTTGTCGAAAGATGAGCAAAATTTAGGTACAGTTCTCATTGATATTGGAGGAGGATCTACAACAGTAGCCGCGTTCAGTCAAGGGAATATAAAAGCCACTGCCGTCTTTCCGATCGGCGGCGACCATATTACAAAAGATTTATCGATCGGGTTGCGTACGACTACAGAAGACGCAGAACAAATCAAGCTGAAGCATGGACATGCTTTTTATGACATGGCCTCTGAAGAAGAGGTATTTAGTGTTCCTATTATCGGCAGTGATCAGCATCAGCAGTTTAGTCAATTGGAAATTTCCGATATTATTGAAGCGAGATTAGAAGAAATATTTGAAATGATTCTTGATGAGTTGAGACAACACGGAATTCACGATGTGCCTGGTGGCTTTGTTTTAACGGGCGGAACATCGTCTATACCTGGTATACTTGATTTAGCTCAAGATGTTTTCCAAAATCGTGTTCGCATGGCGATTCCTGATTATATTGGAGTAAGAGAGCCTCAGTATACAGCTTCAGTTGGGTTAATTAAGTATGCTTACAAGAATGCTAAATTACAAGGCAGAAAAGTAAGTGCTGTCCAAGAACCAATTACGGTGCCTGACTCGCGGCAGGAAGAGCCTTTACCGCCTAAAAAAGCGAAGGTTGAAAAGCAGCCGGAACAAAAGCTGACTTCAAAAGTAAAGAAATTTTTCGGTTATTTTTTCGAGGAATAAGTCATCTTAGAGAAATAACGACGAATTAGGAGGATTTGTCATGTTGGAGTTTGATACTAATTTAGATTCATTAGCGACGATAAAAGTTATTGGCGTAGGCGGCGGCGGAAACAATGCTGTTAATCGCATGATCGAGCATGGGGTGCAGGGGGTTGAATTTATCGCGGTAAATACAGACGCCCAAGCACTTAATCTTTCAAAAGCTGAAGTGAAAATGCAAATTGGTTCTAAGCTCACTCGCGGATTAGGAGCAGGAGCTAATCCAGAAGTGGGAAAGAAAGCCGCTGAAGAAAGTAAGGAGCAAATTGAAGAAGCATTACGTGGCGCAGATATGGTATTCGTAACTGCCGGAATGGGTGGTGGTACAGGTACCGGAGCAGCACCTGTTATTGCTCAAATTTCGAAAGATCTTGGAGCCTTAACAGTAGGGGTTGTGACTCGTCCATTTACATTTGAAGGGCGCAAACGGGCTACACAGGCGGCTAGCGGCATTGAATCGATGAAAGCAGCCGTTGACACATTAATCGTCATTCCGAACGATCGCTTACTGGAGATTGTAGATAAGAGTACACCGATGCTTGAAGCATTCCGAGAAGCAGATAATGTATTGCGTCAAGGGGTTCAAGGTATATCAGATTTGATTGCTACTCCAGGTTTGATTAACTTAGACTTTGCTGATGTGAAAACGATTATGTCTAACAAGGGTTCTGCCCTCATGGGGATCGGTATCGCTTCCGGAGAAAATCGCGCAGCGGAAGCAGCGAAGAAAGCCATTTCCAGCCCATTGCTCGAAACGTCTATCGATGGAGCACAAGGCGTGATCATGAATATTACCGGCGGTACGAATTTAAGCCTTTACGAGGTTCAAGAAGCAGCTGATATTGTTGCTTCCGCATCTGATCAGGAAGTAAATATGATCTTTGGTTCAGTCATTAACGAGAACTTAAAAGATGAGATTGTTGTAACGGTTATTGCAACTGGCTTTAAAGAGTCAGACCTGCAGCAGCCAAAGCAGCCGAGAGCAGGTTTTGGTCAAATGAAACAACCAACTGTTCAACAAGCACCGATGTCTCCGCCAAAGCGCGAAGTACGTCATGAAGAGCCGCAACAGCAGCAAGAAATGCCAACGAGACAACCTTCGCAGCCAGCGGAGGAAACGCTCGATATTCCAACATTCCTTAGAAACAGAAACAGACGCCGCTAAAGGGTGTCTACATTATAAAGATCAAGGCTATTCCTTTGGAAAGCCTTGATCTTTATTTCATTTTAGAACACGTGTTCTGTAAATGCAACTAATTATCCCCATTTTCCCGCTTATCTAATCTGACAAAAACCGAAATTTTCCTTTAAAAATTGTTTAGTTTCCCTTCTATATTGTGACACACTTCTTTTTGCTTGCCCGATATACTTGAGTAAATATTCTTATTTACATGCAATGAAGCGTAAAAGGAGGATAGGATACGTGTGGTTGTATACTTAGATGCATTATGGCTGTTGAACTTGCTTGCCGATAGCTTGCTATTATGGATGACAGCTATCTTTCTTAAGAGAAACGTAAAAGGGTATCGCCTCCTAATAGGAGGAGGAATAGGGTCTATTAGCATTTTGCTGATGGTTACCCCTCTTGCCCCCATAGCAGGACATCCACTGGCGAAAATTTTATTATCGACCGTTATGGTGTTTGCTGTATTTGGTTATAGACGGTGGAAATATTTTTTTGTTAATCTCATGACTTTTTATTTTTCGACGTTTTTAACGGGAGGCATGCTGCTGGGAGCCCATTATTTTATCGAATTTGATATGCAATTGGAGTCGGACTTCTTCTTAGCTGGGTTAAAGGGGTTTGGTGATCCAGTCAGCTGGATTTTTGTCATGTTTGGTTTGCCGATCGCTTTTTACTTTGCTAAGAGTCGAGCGGATGATTTTGAAACAGCTAAACTTCAACATGATCAACTGCTTAATGTGAAGGTCAAAATTAACGAAGCTGATTTTTCTTTAAGAGGATTGGTCGATACAGGAAATCAACTTCAGGATCCGATTACTAAGTCTCCTGTTATGTTTATTTCTATTGCTGGTTTAGAGGAGCAGCTCCCTAGCGAAGTTGTGAAAGCAGCTGGCCAACCGGAAATTTTACTATTTGAAGAGGAATATTTGCCGAAAGAATGGTTGGAAAAAATGAGGTTAATTCCCGCCAAGTCTGTTGGGAAGGCTCATCAATTGCTGCCTGCTTTTAAGCCTGATTATGTGGAGGTAAGCAACGACAAAAAGAAAACCGTCATTTCGAAAGTGCTTGTTGTTTTTACGCCAATGAGTTTATCATCTGATGGCCAGTTTTCGTGTATATTGCATCCGAAGATGGTCCTATCTCTATCTTACGAAGAAGTATCATAGCTTGCGATATTTATTCTTATTATTGAGGAGGTTGCTTTATGAGGAATTTGCGATTAAAAATCACTTACTATTGGTACAAGCTGCTGATTAAGCTAAAGTTGAAGACTGACGAGATATATTATATCGGCGGGAGTGAAGCACTTCCACCCCCTTTATCAAGGGATGAAGAAGAAAAACTGCTGGTTAAGCTGCCGAAGGGTGATCAGGCAGCAAGAGCTTTGCTCATTGAGAGGAACCTTCGACTCGTCGTTTACATTGCAAGGAAATTTGAAAATACCGGGATCAATATTGAAGACTTAATTAGCATCGGTACCATTGGTTTAATCAAAGCCGTCAACACATTTAACCCGGAAAAGAAAATAAAATTAGCGACCTATGCCTCGCGATGTATTGAAAATGAGATTCTCATGTATTTGCGCCGCAACAATAAGATCCGCTCGGAAGTATCGTTTGATGAACCGCTAAATGTGGATTGGGATGGAAATGAGCTGTTGCTCTCCGATGTGCTCGGAACTGACGATGATATCATCACGAGAGATATTGAAGCAGGAGTGGATAGAAGTCTCTTATTCAAAGCAATGGAACATCTAACGGATAGGGAAAAACAAATTATGGAACTGCGTTTTGGTTTGAAAGGAGAAGAAGAAAAAACACAAAAAGATGTTGCCGATTTATTGGGTATTTCACAATCTTACATTTCAAGGCTGGAAAAAAGAATTATTCAGCGCCTGCAAAAAGAATTTAATAAAATGGTTTGACTGACCCAGATTCCCCATTTGCAAACGAACGGCTGAGCGCCTAACCGAATGCAGACAAATGGGGGATTTTTGTTATTTATGAACTAAAATAACTATATGCATAATTCAAAATAGGCTTGTAAACTGAAACAGATGCTCTCTAAAGTTAAAGTTTGTTCCCGAATCGACATAGGTATTCACTTAGCGTAGTGCTCCTGCTAATCCTGGCTGAGCTGTTTCCGTCTCCGCCTTGCGATAAGTCAACATCGAATCGCTATTGCTCTTCGTGTTTCCTTTATCTCATGCAGATCAGTCCTGAACGGCCGCTTCCGCATTTCTTGTCTAGCTGCGCCTCCTTGCCCCTCGAGGTCATAAGCCAATCTGGCTGTGTGGCTGAAGAACGCCACTCTGCCATTTTGTCTTATGCTTGTCGGGGCAGGGCAGTCATCTCCGCTCTTCT
>NZ_LFZU01000001.1:1200491-1469066 GCF_001183975.1 Bacillus sp. FJAT-27231
ACGCCACTCTTTTGTCTTATGCTTGTCGGGGCAGGGCAGTCATCTCCGCTCTTCTTGTCTAGCTGCGCCTCCTTGCCCCTCGAGGTCATAAGCCAATCTGGCTGTGTGGCTGAAGAACGCCACTCTGCCATTTTGTCTTATGCTTGTCGGGGCAGGGCAGTCGTCTCCGCTTTTCTCTGTCTAGCTGTAGGCGCTAGTGCGTATGGTGGTTTCGAATTTTCTGCAGGAGTCAAAGAGCGACTCCCACAGAAAATCCTCCAACCTCCTATCGCACTGGACGAGCACCTTCCGCTTTTCTTCATTGTCCAGCTATAGCGGCTAGACTCTCGGTCATAAGCCGTCACGCCTGTGTGGCAAAGAGCGCCACTTCGTCGGTCCGTCTTATGCCTGCCGAGTCTGGGCAGCCGCTTCCGCTTTTCTTGTCTAGCTGTAGGCGCTAGTGCGTATGGTGGTTTCGAATTTTCTGCAGGAGTCAAAGAGCGACTCCCACAGAAAATCCTCCAACCTCCTACCGCACTGGACGAGCACCTTCCGCTTTTCTTTTATGCATAGTTTTCTTTTTGTGGGGAGATACTGTTGGTTGTACAGCAGTTCCTGCGAGGAGGGAAATTTCATAATGGCGCGAAACAAAGTGGAGATATGCGGTGTGGATACTTCGAAGCTTCCTGTGTTAAAAAATGAAGAGATGCGTGATTTATTTCGTCGTCTTCAGGGAGGAGAGCTAAGTGCCCGAGAAAAGCTGGTAAATGGGAATTTGCGGCTCGTTCTAAGTGTAATTCAACGGTTTAATAACCGCGGTGAATATGTGGATGACTTGTTTCAAGTTGGCTGTATTGGACTAATGAAATCGATTGATAACTTTGACTTAAGCCATAATGTCCGTTTTTCTACATATGCTGTGCCTATGATTATCGGTGAGATTCGGCGGTATTTGCGTGATAATAACCCAATTAGAGTTTCTCGTTCGCTGCGGGATATTGCTTATAAAGCGTTGCAGGTGAGAGAGAGGCTGATTGCTGAAACATCGAAGGAACCGACAGCTGAAGAGATCAGCAGGGAACTGGATGTACCGAAAGAAGAAATTGTATTCGCACTTGATGCCATTCAAGATCCGGTCTCTTTATTTGAGCCAATTTATAATGACGGCGGCGATCCTATTTTTGTGATGGACCAATTAAGCGATGACAGCCATAAAGACACGCAATGGATTGAAGAGATCGCTTTAAAAGAAGGCCTGAAAAGACTGAATGATCGGGAAAAAATGATCATCCGCAAACGCTTTTTTCAAGGTAAGACACAGATGGAAGTAGCTGAAGAAATTGGAATTTCACAGGCACAGGTTTCAAGGCTTGAAAAAGCAGCTATTAAACAAATGAATAAAAATATTAATTAGAAAATAGATAAGACTCTTGTGAGGCGGGCGCCTAAAGAGTCTTATTTTTTTATTTCTGCATATAGTAGTATATCGGTAACTAAGAACCAAAGGAGGCAAGACATTGGGAAGAATATCTGATTTTCAGTTAAAAGATATTATCAATGTAGCCAATGGCAAAAAACTCGGCAATATTTCTGATATTCACCTGAATTTAACAGCGGGAACCATTGATTCGATTGTGATTAGCAGTTCAGGAAAAATTCTTGGTCTCTTTGGAAAAGAAGAAGAAATTGTCATCCCTTGGTCACAGATTGTTAAAATTGGAGAAGATGTGATTCTAGTTCGCTACTCTGAACAATCACTGCCCGCAGACGCCGGACAGAAAAACGAATAATTTGTTTTTCAGTGACGTTTCCTGTTTGATTATGTTACACTAAAAGAAAATGCTCGGGAGTAGAAAAATGACAGAACCTTTTGTTTCTGCACATAACAGTTTTTATATAATAAAAGATTGGCATGAAACTATTCCTGGCCTTGTCGCGGGTTTTTCCACTAAAATGGGCGGCAAGAGCACCGGGGAGTTTGATAGCTTAAATACCGGTTTTCATGTGAATGACCGATTGGAAGATGTAATCGCTAATCGTCAGAAGCTTGGTGAGCTTCTACGTTTTCCTGCAGAGGCATGGATTGGTGCCTGCCAGACACATGGAAACCGTATAGCTTGTGTAACAAAATCGGACAGTGGGAGAGGAGCCTTATCGTATGACTCAAGTCTCCCTGATACGGATGGTTTGTATACAGATGAAAAGGGCATCCTGTTAACACTTTGCTATGCTGATTGTGTTCCTCTCTATTTTTTATCAAGGAAACATGGGAGAATAGGGACTGCTCATGCAGGCTGGAAGGGAGCGGTGCTCGGTATCGGAGCTAACCTTGTAGAACAATGGAAGAAAGACGGAATTGAGCCGCAAGAAATAGAAACGGTCATTGGTCCGTCCATTTGTAAAGATTGTTATAAGGTTGATAGCCGAGTGATTGAAGCAGCACAGCGTTGGATCAGTGATCTTGATAATCCACCATTTTCACTAGTGGATGGGGAGGCAGGACAGTTTCATCTTTCTTTGCAAGAGCTTAACAAGCTCATCTTATTGAAAGCAGGACTTCCCCTTGAAAATGTCCGTGTGACAAAGTGGTGTACAAGCTGCAGTACGGAGTTTTTTTCTCATCGGCGTGATCAAGGCAAAACGGGAAGAATGTTAGGGTTCATTGGATGGAAGGAAGGAGTTTCAACGTGAAAGTAGCAGAGAAATTACAGGACATACAGTCACAGATTCAAGCAGCTTGCCAAAAAGCAGGCAGACAGGCAGATGAAGTGAAAATCATTGCTGTAACGAAATATGTATCAGTAGAACGGGCTCAGGAGGCGCTTGAAGCCGGACTTGTTCATCTCGGGGAAAACCGAGATGAAGGGTTATTAGAAAAGTGGGACAAGCTAACAGGAGAGCCAGTTTGGCATTTTATTGGCAGTCTGCAATCGAGAAAAGTTAAAAATATAATCGATAAAGTTTCATACATACATTCTCTTGACCGTCTTTCATTAGCGAAGGAAATTGATAAACGGGCTGAAAAGCCGATTAATTGCTTTGTTCAAGTGAATGTATCCGGAGAAGAGTCCAAGCATGGTTTGTCTCCAGAAGAGGTTGTTTCGTTTGTAGAGCAGTTAGCTAAATATGAAAAGATTGTTATATGCGGCCTGATGACAATGGCACCGTTGACAGATAATGAGGACCTGTTAAGAAGCTGCTTTAAACAATTAAAACAGCTTCAGAAGGAAGTTCAGAGCAAACGATTGCCGCATGCACCATGTACGGAGTTGTCAATGGGGATGAGCAATGATTATCAAATTGCCATCGAGGAAGGTGCAACGATGGTCAGAATTGGCACTGCCCTTGTTGGTGAATAAGCCCGGGAGGTGGAATGGTGGGAATCAAGTCTAAGTTTAAAGCCTTCTTTTTATTAGATGAAGATGACTATCAACTGGTGGAAGAGACTGAGGTGGATGAAGAGGAAAGACCAGTAAAAAGCGCAAAACCTGCTAAGAAAAATGTAGTGAGTCTACAAAGTGTGCAAAAATCTTCTAAGGTTATTCTTAGTGAACCGCGAGTTTTTGCAGAAGCGCAGGAGATTGCGGACCATTTAAAGGGTAGAAAAGCGGTCATTGTCAATCTGCAGCGTATTCAGCATGATCAAGCAAAGCGAATCATTGACTTTTTAAGCGGCACCGTTTATGCCATTGGTGGAGATATTCAGCAGCTTGGCCCAAAAATCTTCCTTTGCACTCCAGATAATGTGGAGGTGGATGGCAGCATTACACAGTTTTTAACAGAAGATGATACTGATAATACGAGGTGGTCCTAAGCGATATGGAAATCGTGGTTGGTTTGTTGATGAGATTGATCGAGCTCTATTCCTGGGCTCTTATTATCTATATTTTAATGTCCTGGTTTCCAAATGCCCGTGAAACTTCTATTGGGCGCTTTCTTGCTAGAATTTGCGAGCCTTATTTGGAACCATTCAGAAAAATTGTTCCCCCGCTCGGCATGATCGATATTTCACCGCTTGTTGCTTTTCTAGTGTTGAATCTGGCAACAAGAGGATTAAGTCAACTTGCCATTTGGGTAATTTGATAACAAGACTAGATCGCAAGGGGAAGCAGCTGCTTCCTTTTTTGCTTTTATTTAAGGGCTCTGTCGTAACAAGAGCCAATAAAAAAGGAGAACAGGATATGTCATCCATTTATCAGCATTTTCGTCCAGAAGAAAAGGAGTTTATTGATCAGGTGCTCGAATGGAAAAGAGAAGCAGCTGAAATGTATGCACCAAAGCTGACAGATTTTCTGGACCCTCGAGAGCAGGAGATTGTTCGATCAGTTGTCGGGGCCCACGGTGACACGTCTGTTTTCTTCTTTGGCGGAACTGCTCATACAGAGAGAAAAAGAGCTTATATTTGTCCTAGTTATTTTACCCCTGTTGAAAAAGACTTTGATATTGTATTATATGAACTTCATTACCCTGATAAATTTGTGTCCATTGCCCATCCCCAAGTACTTGGCAGTCTAATGGGTCTCGGTCTGCGGCGGGGGAAGTTTGGGGATATTTTAACCGATGGAAAAAGAGTTCAGTTTCTGGCTGTAAAAGAAGTGAGCCAGTATATTGAGTTGAATTTGAATCAAATTGGCAAGACGGCAGTCACGCTAGATCAAAAGAGTCCTGATGAAGCTATTGCCCAAGAAGAGGAATGGAAAGAAATAAGCACGACTGTTAGCTCTCTGCGCCTCGATGCTGTTTTATCTGCTTTTATGAAGCAGTCGAGACAAAAAGTACAGATGGCTATTAAGGGCGGGCTTGTAAAGGTTAATTGGAAGCAGCAAGAGAATCCGGCTTTTGAATGTACGGAGGGCGATATTTTTTCTGTAAGAGGAGCAGGAAGGGCGAAGTTGTTAATGGTCGAGGGACAGACAAAGAAAGAAAAATGGCGAATCATCTTAGGAATCGTAAAATAAATTCTCAAAATTACAGGAATTTCACCACAAACTGTTGAAAAACCTATATAATGTTAAACAGTACATGAAAAATGCTAATGAGAGATTTGTAATGGAGGTGGGCTTATGCCTTTAACGCCGTTAGATATACATAATAAAGAATTCAGCCGCGGATTTCGCGGATATGATGAAGATGAAGTAAATAGCTTTTTAAATCAAATTATTAAAGACTATGAATTAATTATTCGAGAAAAAAAAGAGCTGGAAGAACAGCTGAACAGCCAAAGTGAAAGACTTGGATACTTTTCGAACATTGAGGAAACGTTAAATAAATCGATTGTCATTGCTCAGGAGACAGCGGAGGAAGTAAAAAGAAATGCTCATAAAGAAGCGAAGCTCCTTGTTCGGGAAGCAGAGAAGAATGCGGATCGTATTGTGAATGAATCGCTAGCAAAAGCAAGAAAGATCGCGATCGAAATTGAAGAGCTGAAAAAACAATCAAAAGTATTCCGTATGCGCTTTAAAATGTTAATGGAAGCTCAGTTAGATCTGCTGAATAATGATGACTGGGATGCTCTAATGGAATTTGAAGTAGATAATGAAGAATTAGAGAAACTAAGCGAAGAAGAATTGTAAGCTTGACGAACTGCTGGACAATTTTTATAATTGAAACATTAGAAAAGCGAATAATACACACGCGATGATAGGGACAGTACATTTTTTAGTTTTTTAAGCGAGTCGGGGAACGGTGCGAGCCCGGTAAAGGCGAAAAATGGAATATCACCCTGGAGCGCTCTTTCCGAACGACATTCAAGTAGGGAAGAGCGGGTCATTCACGATACGAATGCTTGAGTGAACACATTTTTGTGTTAAGCAGGGTGGCACCGCGGGAAACCTTCTCGTCCCTTTTTTAGGGATGAGAAGGTTTTTTTGTTGAAGCTGTAATTGTAAAAAAGGAGGATCTACTAATGGAATATAAAGACACATTATTAATGCCAAAAACAGAGTTTCCAATGCGCGGCAATTTGCCGAAGCGTGAACCGGCTATGCAGGAAAAATGGGAAGAAATGAAGATTTATGAGCGAGTTCAGGAGCGGACAAAAGGACGGCCAATGTTCGTCCTTCATGATGGCCCTCCTTATGCGAATGGTGACATTCATATGGGGCATGCGCTCAATAAAATTTTAAAGGATTTTATCGTCCGTTATAAATCAATGAGCGGATTCCATGCGCCATATGTACCTGGGTGGGACACACATGGGCTGCCAATTGAGCAGGCGTTGACAAACAAAGGCGTCAAACGGAAGGAAATGACGATTGCTGAATTCCGCAAGCTGTGTGAAGAGTATGCCTATGAACAAATTGCAAACCAAAAAGAACAATTTAAACATTTAGGCGTACGCGGTGATTGGGATAATCCGTATATTACATTAAAGCCGGAATATGAAGCTCAGCAAATTAAAGTGTTTGGCGAGATGGCGAAAAAAGGCTATATTTATAAAGGATTGCGACCTGTCTATTGGTCTCCATCCAGTGAGTCGGCTCTTGCTGAAGCTGAAATCGAATATAAAGACAAGCGGTCTCCTTCTATTTATGTTGCTTTCGATGTAAAGGATGGAAAAGGTGTATTAGATGAAGGAACAAAAATTGTCATCTGGACAACGACTCCTTGGACGATTCCAGCTAACCTTGGAATTTCTGTTCACCCTGACTTAACGTACGCCGTTGTGGAAGCAAACGGAGAAAAATATGTAATGGTAGAAGAGTTAGTGGAAGAAGTAGCTGCTAAAGTGGGATGGGAGTCTCCTCAAGTCGTGAAAACAGTTAAAGGGGCAGAGTTGGAGCATATTCTTGCGAAGCATCCTCTATACGGAAGAGATTCACTCGTTATGCTTGGCGAGCATGTGACGACAGATGCCGGAACAGGCTGTGTCCATACAGCACCTGGACATGGGGAAGATGACTTTATCATTGGGAAAAAATATGGATTGGATGTTCTTTGTCCAGTGAATGATCGCGGCGTCATGACAGAGGAAGCACCTGGCTTTGAAGGTTTGTTTTATGATGAAGCAAACAAGCCAATTACAGAGAAATTAGAAGAAGCAGGCGCACTATTAAAGCTAGAATTCTTCACGCACTCTTATCCGCATGACTGGCGGACAAAGAAACCAGTTATTTTCCGGGCAACGGCGCAATGGTTTGCCTCTATTGATAAATTCCGTAACGAGCTGCTTGAAGCGGTAAAAGAAACAAAGTGGGTACCGGCATGGGGAGAAACACGCTTATTCAATATGGTACGTGACCGTGGAGACTGGTGTATCTCTCGTCAGCGCGTTTGGGGTGTACCGATTCCTGTTTTCTATGCGGAAAACAACGAACCAATCATTACGGATGAAACGATCGCCCACGTATCAGAATTGTTCCGTGAACACGGCTCAAATATCTGGTTTGAAAGAGAAGCGAAGGATCTGCTTCCGGAAGGCTTTACGCATCCAGGCAGTCCAAATGGCCATTTCACAAAAGAGACCGATATTATGGATGTATGGTTTGATTCTGGTTCTTCTCATCAAGCTGTTTTGGAGGAACGCGAGGACTTACAGCGGCCGGCTGATCTCTATTTAGAAGGGTCTGACCAGTATCGCGGCTGGTTTAACTCGTCTTTAACGACGGGAGTGGCGATTACTGGCAAGGCTCCTTATAAGGGAGTATTAAGCCACGGCTTTGCCCTCGATGGCGACGGACGGAAAATGAGTAAATCACTCGGAAACGTTGTAGTCCCTTCTAAGGTTATGAAGCAGCTCGGTGCTGACATTTTACGTCTATGGGTAGCTTCTGTAGACTTCCAGGCGGATGTTCGTGTATCGGATGCGATCTTAAAACAAGTAGCTGAAGTTTATCGTAAAATCCGTAATACGTTCCGTTTCTTGCTCGGTAATTTAGCTGATTTTGAACCGAGCCGTGATACGGTTGCTTACGAAAATTTGCGAGAAGTTGACCAATTTATGCTCGTTAAGTTGAATAATCTTATTAAAGAAGTTCATTATCATTATGAGAACTATGAATTTGCCGCTATCTATCATGCGGTCAATAACTTCTGTACAGTTGACTTAAGCGCGTTTTATCTTGATTTTGCAAAGGATATTTTATATATCGAACCAGAAAATCATCAAGATCGCCGTGCGATTCAAACTGTCTTGTATGAAACACTGCTTTCTTTAACAAAGCTTTTATCACCAATTTTATCGCATACGGCCGATGAAGTTTGGGCTTATGTACCTGGTGTTTCGGAAGAGAGTGTCCAATTAACAGATATGCCAGAGTGGAAGGAACTATCTGGCGCAACTGAGCTGGTCGATAAGTGGACGAAGTTTATGAAACTTCGTGACGATATTTTAAAGGCTCTCGAAGAAGCCCGGAATGAGAAGGTAATCGGAAAGTCATTAACAGCGAAAGTAACAGTGTACACTGATGAAGAAGCAAGCGCGCTATTAGACTCTATCCAAGAAGATATGAAACAGTTATTAATCGTATCAGGATTCGAGCGTGGTGGAGCAAAAACAGAAGCTCCTGCTGATGCTTTACAATTTGATCATGTAGCTGTTGTAGTCGAAAAGGCAGAAGGAGAAACATGTGAACGGTGTTGGGTTGTTTCTACTGAAGTGGGAACAGATCCAAATCATCCGACACTTTGCCCGCGTTGTGCCGAAGTTGTTTCAGAGCACTACGCTGATGTACAGTAAGATAGATAAAGAAAAACTGGTGCTCATGCCAGTTTAAGTGGAGGTTGTCCTGCAAGTGTCCGTTCTGATAAATTATGCCGTGTGGATAATTATCGGAAACGTCTGCTGCTTGCAGGACAGCTTTTTTAATGGCAGAAAGACAGGCAAGAATGGAGGAGTTTTTTTGTACTATTTGCTGGCATTGTTAGTCGTTTTACTTGACCAGTGGACAAAGTGGCTGGTCGTGAAAAGCATGGATCTGGGAGAAAGCGTAGAAGTCATTAAGGATTTCTTTTATATTACTTCTCATCGCAACCGGGGAGCTGCTTGGGGTATGCTGGAAGGGCAATTTTGGTTGTTTTATATTATTACAGTTGCTGTAGTGGTTGGAATTGTTTATTATATGCAGACAGAGGCGAAAAACAAGCCGCTCATGAAGAGTGCTCTTGCATTTCTGCTTGGCGGAGCGGTCGGAAACTTTATTGACCGTATTTTCCGCAAAGAGGTCGTTGATTTTTTTGACACGTATATTTTTGGTTACGATTTCCCAATATTTAATATTGCAGATGCTTCTCTGACGTTTGGGGTTATTTTATTAATACTGGCAATACTTATTGAAGACAGGAAAGAAAAGAGGAAATTGAATGGATAGGATAGAGTATATCGTCCGCGAAGAAGAAGAGAACGTTAGAATAGATAAAGTAGCGGCAGGGATAAATGAAGAATGGTCCCGTACACAAGTACAGGATTGGATCAAGGCAGGGTTAGTAAAGGTAAATGGCAAACCGGTCAAGTCTAATTACAAGTGCTTGCCGGGTGATGAACTCATAATTGATATCCCTAACCCTGAGCCTCTTGATATTGAAGCTGAAGATTTAGACCTCGATATTTATTATGAGGATCAAGATGTTCTCGTTGTGAATAAGCCGCGTGGAATGGTTGTCCACCCTGCCCCAGGGCATCTTTCTGGTACGCTTGTTAATGGCCTTATGGCCCATTGTAAGGATTTATCAGGGATCAACGGGGTGATGCGTCCGGGCATCGTTCACCGAATTGATAAAGATACATCTGGGCTATTAATGGTTGCAAAAAATGATATGGCTCATGAAAAGCTCGTTCAACAGCTTGTAGACAAAACGGTTACACGAAAATATAAAGCCATTGTTCATGGTGTGATCCCGCATGATGATGGCACGATTGATGCCCCAATTGGCCGTGACACGAAGGACAGACAAAGCATGGCAGTGGTCAATGGCGGTAAACATGCTGTGACTCATTTTCACATTATCGAGCGCTTTAAAGATTTTACTTTCGTCGAATGCGTTCTTGAAACAGGGCGTACGCATCAAATTAGGGTGCATATGAAATATATCGGCTATCCGCTTGCTGGTGATCCAAAATATGGTCCAAAGAAGACGCTCGATATTGATGGTCAGGCACTGCATGCCGGTGTGCTCGGTTTCATTCACCCGCGTACTGGTGAGTACATGGAATTTGAAGCTCCGCTGCCTGAAGAATTTGAACGACTTTTAGAATTATTGTCGAAAAACAATTGACAATCATCGAAAGAAGCAGTAAGCTTATAACAGTTGAATAAGACCTTTAAACACAGTCCCGTGAGGCTGGGAAGGTAGCGGATGATGCACTGGGAGATTGTTCTTATACCCTCCGTGTGCTCAAGTATATCTGTCCTCTCGTCTACACGGCGGGAGGATTTTTTTATCACTAAGATCATGAGGTGATCGCATGGAAAAAGCGACAGTTATGGATGAGCAGGCGATACGCCGGGCACTGACACGAATTGCCCATGAAATATTAGAAAGAAATAAAGGCATTGAAAATTGTGTATTAATTGGAATTAAAACAAGAGGAATTTACTTAGCACAAAGATTAGCGGAGCGTATTAAGCAAATTGAAGGTCAGGAGATACCAGTTGGCGAACTTGACATTACTTTGTACAGAGATGACCTTTCTGTTAAAACGGAGAGTAACGATCCTGAAGTAAAAGGCTCTGATATTCCAGTCAATATCACAAACAAAGTGGTCATTCTTGTTGATGATGTTCTTTATACAGGCAGAACAGTCCGAGCTGCTCTTGATGCAGTAATGGATATTGGCCGCCCTTCTCATATTCAAATGGCAGTACTGATCGACCGCGGTCACCGTGAGCTGCCAATCCGAGCGGATTATATTGGAAAAAACATTCCATCAGCCAGTAGTGAGCGAATTGTTGTGGAGTTAGAGGAAGTAGACGATACTGATCGGGTGACGATTCACGAATAATAGGCGAACTCTTTAATCGCTGTCCAGAGAGACAGACAAAGAGAAAAAACTAACCTTTAAATGTATAAATCATACAAGAAAAACTTATAAACATGCACAACTTCATAGGAACCTTTTAAAAATGTCCAGAGAGGCATTTAAGGGTGTGGGACAATCTTCTGCATGGCATTTCCGTCAAAACATTGTCTAATGGCTAAACACCCTTGAAAATGGGTGTTTTTTTTATGAAAAATGGAGGCGGGAAAACAATGATGCAAAATTTAGTTTCAATTAAGGATATGAATAAAGATGAAATTCTGTTAATATTAATGCAGGCAAAGAAATTCTCTCAAGGTGAAATTTGGCATGCTGGCAAACAAACATTTGTCGCTAATTTGTTTTTTGAAGCTAGCACACGCACGAAGACGAGCTTTGAAGTGGCGGAGAGAAAATTGGGCCTCGACATCATCCCGTTTGAAGCGGGCAGCTCCAGTGTGTTAAAGGGAGAAACACTATATGACACTGTCCGTACACTTGAGTCAATTGGAGTCAATGCAGTTGTCATTCGGCACGAAGAAGACCAATATTACAAGCAGCTTATCAATAAAGTAAATATTCCTGTGATTAACGCAGGAGACGGCTGCGGACAGCATCCTACACAGTGCTTACTCGATCTGTTCACGATTCAGCAGGAATTTGGCCGATTCGAAGGATTGAAAATAGGAATCGTCGGCGACATTCGCCATAGCCGGGTAGCTCGTTCAAATGCGGAAGCCCTTCGCAAGCTTGGCGCAGAAATTCATTTCTCTGGACCGCCTGAGTGGTTTGCTGATGATTATGTAGCAGCCGGTGATTATATGGATTTAGATCATCTTGTTGAAGAAGTAGACGTTTTAATGCTGCTTAGAATTCAACATGAACGCCATGATGGCAAGTCCGCTATGACAAAAGAAGAATACCATGCAAAATATGGGTTAACAGTGGAAAGAGAAAGACGTATGAAGACAGGCAGCATTATTATGCACCCGGCTCCAGTCAATCGCGATGTGGAGATTGCAGACTGCCTTGTAGAGTGTGAAAGATCACGTATTTTTAAACAGATGGAGAACGGCGTATTTGTTAGAATGGCTGTTTTAAAACAAGTGCTGGAAGGGAGATTATCAAATGAACTTGCTAATCAAAAATGGCAATATTCTTGCTGAGAACGGTGAATTGAAAAAACAGGATATACGGGTAGAAGGAACAAAGATCTCAGAAATAGGGGAGAACCTTGCTGAAAATGGCGAACACGTTCTAGACGCAGAAGGACAGCTGATCGTACCGGGCCTGATTGATCTGCATGTTCATTTGCGTGAACCGGGCGGTGAACATAAAGAAACAATTGAAACAGGCACGCTGGCAGCAGCAGCCGGCGGTTTTACGACGATTGCGGCTATGCCGAATACTCGTCCTGTTCCAGATACAGTCGAGAACTTGACTAACTTAAATAACCGCATTGAAGAAACCGCACATGTTCGCGTGCTTCCATATGCTTCGATCACCATTAGAGAAGCAGGAAAAGAATTAACAGATTTTGCTAGTTTAAAAGAAACAGGGGCATTCGCTTTCACGGATGATGGGGTCGGTGTTCAGCAGGCTGGAATGATGTATGAAGCCATGAAAAAGGCAGCGGCGATTGATGCAGCAGTTGTTGCTCACTGTGAAGACAATTCGTTGATTTATGGAGGAGCTGTTCATGACGGCGAATTTGCAGCGAAACACGATATCCCTGGTATTCCCTCAATCTGTGAATCTGTACATATTGCTCGGGATGTACTAATTGCTGAAGCAGCAGGATGTCATTATCATGTTTGTCATATTAGTACCGAGGGGTCTGTCAGAACGGTAAGAGATGCAAAAAAAGCCGGTATTCGGGTGACAGCTGAAGTAACACCGCATCATTTGCTGCTTTGTGATGAAGACATTCCGGGAATCGATACGAATTTTAAAATGAACCCGCCGTTACGCGGCAAGAAAGATCAGCAAGCTTTAATCGAAGGATTGCTAGATGGAACGATTGATTTTATTGCGACTGACCATGCCCCGCATACAGCTGAAGAAAAAGCAGCTGGCATGAAGACCGCCCCATTTGGCATTGTTGGATTAGAAACAGCGTTCCCGCTTTTATACACACACCTTGTGCAAAAAGGGCTGATGACACTAAAGCAGCTCGTAGATTGGATGACGATCAAACCAGCACAGGCTTTCGGGCTGCCTTATGGAAGGCTTGAAGAGGGAGCAGTTGCAGATATCGCTTTAATTGACCTGCAAGCTGAAAAAGAAATTGATCCAGAAAAGTTCTATTCAAAAGGAAAAAATACCCCATTCGCGGGCTGGAAATGCAACGGCTGGCCTACAGCCACCATCTCAGAAGGTAAACTCGTATGGCAGGAAGGAAAGGTGCAAGCATGAAAAAACAGCTGATTTTAGAAGATGGAACAGTCTTTACTGGCAAGGGCTTTGGCAGTGAAAAAGACGTTATTGGAGAAGTTGTCTTTACGACAGGAATGACAGGCTATCAGGAAATATTATCAGACCCCTCTTACTGTGGACAAATTGTCACATTTACGTATCCGTTAGTTGGAAACTACGGCATCAATCGCGACGATTTTGAAACGATTCGTCCTGCTGTAAAAGCATTAGTCGTTAAGGAAGCAGCTGATTTCCCATCCAACTTCCGCAGCGAAATGTCACTTGATGAGTATTTAAAAATGAAACAAATCCCCGCTATTTGCGGTATTGATACGAGAAAATTAACGAGAATTATCCGTCAATACGGAACGTTAAAAGGCGCAATCGTGTCTGTGGAAGAAAAAGCAGAAGAAGTCGTCCACCGTCTTCAGGCAGCTGTTTTGCCTACAGATCAGGTTGATCAGGTGTCTACTAAATCGGCATACCCGAATCCAGGCCGCGGCTACCGTGTAGTGCTAGTGGACTTCGGAATGAAGCACGGCATCTTGCGCGAGTTAAACAACCGTGACTGCGATGTGATCGTAGTTCCACACGATACAACAGCTGAAGAAATCCTGCAATTAAATCCAGATGGCATCATGCTGTCAAATGGACCTGGGGACCCGAAAGATGTCCCGCACGCTATTGAAACGGTAAGAGAACTGATTGGTCAAGTACCGATTTTCGGAATCTGTCTTGGACATCAGTTGTTCGCCCTTGCATCTGGCGCCGACACGTTTAAATTGAAGTTTGGTCACCGCGGTTCGAATCACCCGGTGAAAGACTTGGCTACAGGAAAAACAGCTCTTACATCTCAAAACCACAGCTATGCAGTAGATGAAGAGACGATTGCTAATACAGAACTAAAGGTCACTCACATTGCGTTGAACGATGGAACGATTGAAGGTCTTGCTCATAAAACATACCCGGCCTTCACGGTTCAATACCATCCAGAAGCATCACCAGGACCAGAAGATGACAACCATTTATTTGACCGCTTTATCAACATGATGAAAGAACATGCTGGGAAGGAGCTTCAACATGCCTAAACGTACAGATATTGAAAGCATACTAGTAATAGGATCAGGTCCGATTGTGATCGGCCAAGCTGCAGAGTTTGATTATGCTGGAACACAAGCTTGCTTAGCTTTAAAAGAAGAGGGTTACCGTGTCATCCTTGTGAACTCAAACCCGGCAACGATCATGACAGATACTGAAATTGCTGATGCGGTTTATATCGAACCGATCACACTAGAGTTTGTTAGCCGGATTATTCAAAAAGAGCGTCCAGATGCTGTTTTACCAACGCTTGGCGGCCAAACAGGTTTGAATATGGCTGTAGAATTGGCAAAAGCAGGTGTGCTTGAAGAATATGGAGTGAAAGTGCTTGGAACAGAATTGTCAGCGATCGAGCAGGCAGAAGACCGCGACTTGTTCCGCCAGCTCATGAACGAATTAAATGAGCCGGTACCAGAAAGTGAAATCATCCATACACTTGAAGAAGCTTATGCATTCGTTGAAGAAATCGGCTATCCGGTCATCGTACGCCCGGCCTATACACTTGGCGGTACAGGCGGCGGGATTTGTACAAACGAAGAGGAGCTCATTGAGACGGTAACGAGCGGTCTTAAGTACAGCCCTGTAACACAATGTTTACTAGAGAAAAGCATTGCCGGCTTTAAAGAAATTGAATATGAAGTAATGCGCGACTCTAACGACAATGCGATTGTCGTTTGTAACATGGAAAACATTGATCCGGTAGGAGTTCATACAGGTGATTCTATCGTAGTGGCGCCGAGCCAAACGCTAAGCGACCGCGAATACCAAATGCTGCGGAATGCTTCTTTAAAAATCATCCGTGCGCTCGGTATTGAAGGCGGATGTAATGTCCAGCTTGCACTTGATCCGTACAGCTTCCAATATTACATTATTGAAGTAAATCCGCGCGTCAGCCGCTCATCGGCTCTTGCTTCAAAAGCGACGGGCTACCCAATCGCTAAGCTTGCAGCTAAAATTGCTGTCGGCTTAACATTAGATGAAATGAAAAATCCGGTCACAGGAAAAACATATGCTTGCTTTGAGCCGGCACTTGATTATATCGTTTCAAAAATTCCAAGATGGCCGTTTGATAAGTTTGAATCAGCAAACCGTACACTTGGTACACAGATGAAAGCAACAGGGGAAGTTATGGCGATTGGACGCACGCTTGAGGAATCTATTTTAAAAGCTGTTCGTTCTCTTGAAAGCGGTGTGTATCACCTGGAGCTTGAAGATGCGAAGGAAGCAAGTGATGCTTTGATTGAAAAACGGATTAGAAAAGCAGGAGATGAACGACTTTTCTATATCGGTGAAGCGCTGCGTCGCGGTGTAACGATTGAAACCATCCATGAATGGTGCCAAATCGATCTGTTCTTCTTGAAAAAGTTCTCTAATATTATTGAGTTTGAAAAAGAAGTAGCAGCCAACCGATTTGATGAAGAAACAGCAAAAACAGCTAAAGAAATGGGCTTTGCCGACTCTACTATTGCTGCGCTTTGGGGCGTCAGTGAAAAAGAAGTATATGACTGGCGTAAAGAAAATCAAATTATTCCGGTATATAAGATGGTAGACACATGCGCGGCTGAGTTCGAATCTGCAACGCCATATTATTATGGAACGTATGAAGAAGAAAACGAGTCCATCGTGACGGACCGCAAAAAGGTAGTTGTGCTTGGTTCTGGACCGATCCGTATCGGCCAGGGGGTTGAGTTTGATTATGCAACGGTTCACTCCGTCTGGGCGATTAAAGAAGCTGGATATGAAGCGATCATTATCAATAACAATCCAGAAACAGTATCAACAGACTTTAGTATATCTGACAAGCTGTACTTTGAACCGCTTACGATTGAAGATGTTATGCACATCATTGATTTAGAACAGCCAGAGGGTGTTGTTGTCCAATTTGGCGGCCAAACAGCGATTAATCTAGCAGAAAAATTGATAGAACACGGAGTAACAGTTCTAGGTACAACGGTTGAGGACCTGGATCGGGCAGAAAATCGTGATAAATTCGAGCAAACACTTCAATCCTTAGACATTCCACAGCCGCTCGGAAAAACAGCTTTCTCTGTTGAAGCCGCTGTGAAAATTGCTGAAGAGATCGGTTATCCGGTTCTTGTGCGCCCGTCTTATGTACTCGGCGGCCGGGCTATGGAGATTGTTTACAAAGAAGCAGAATTGCTTCATTACATGAAAAATGCAGTAAAAATCAATCCAGAACATCCGGTGCTCATCGACCGCTACTTAACTGGTCAGGAAATTGAAGTTGACGCAATTTCTGATGGTACAGACGTTGTAATCCCGGGCATTATGGAACATATCGAGCGGGCTGGTGTTCACTCTGGTGATTCGATCGCAGTATACCCGCCGCAGCAATTGACAAAAGAACAAAAAGAAACGATTGTGGATTACACGATTCGATTGGCAAAAGGCCTGAATATTATCGGTTTGTTAAACATTCAATATGTGGTTTCTAGAGGAGAAGTATTCGTGCTGGAAGTTAATCCGCGTTCAAGCCGTACGGTTCCTTTCCTGAGCAAAATTACGAACATTCCAATGGCGAACATTGCGACAAAAGCGATTCTTGGACACTCATTGCAAAGTCAGGGCTATGAAACTGGCCTCGTAAAAGAAGAGAAAGGCGTATTCGTGAAAGTCCCGGTGTTCTCCTTCGCTAAATTGCGCCGCGTAGATACGACGCTTGGACCTGAGATGAAATCAACAGGTGAGGTTATGGGGAAAGATACAACGGTTGAAAAAGCTTTGTACAAGGGACTAGTAGCAGCCGGCATTAAGATTCCTACAAAAGGAACGGTCTTAATGACAGTAGCAGATAAAGACAAAGAGGAAGCATTAGAATTAGCGAAACGCTTCAATAACATCGGCTACAAACTGCTGGCTACGCATGGTACTGCCCAATACCTTAAAGAATCTGGGGTATCTGCAGAAACAGTGGCTAAAATTGGCGCCAAAGGACCGGACATTCTTGATACGATCCGTTCTGGTGAAGCTCAATTCGTCATCAACACATTAACGAGAGGCAAACAGCCTGCGCGTGATGGGTTCCGCATTCGCCGCGAAACAGTAGAAAACGGCATTCCGTGTCTAACTTCCTTAGATACAGCAGAAGCCATTCTGCGTGTGTTAGAATCGATGATTTTCTCTGCGGAATCTATGCCGAAGGCCGAGACTTCAAAAAAGTCTGAGGCGGTGTTTATATGATTAAAAAAGAATGGATGACGGTTGTTTCGCAACAAAACATTGCTAAAAATATATATGAGCTCACTCTTCAAGGTGAGCTTGTACAAGAGATGAACGAACCTGGCCGGTTCGTTCATCTTAAAGTAAGCGGACAAACGATGCCGCTGCTTCGCCGGCCTATCAGTATCGCGAACATTGACCAGGCAAACTCACGTTTTACGATGATTTACCGGGCAGAAGGCGAAGGAACAAAACTGCTTTCTGAAAAAAAGGCGGGGGATCAAGTTGATGTACTTGGTCCGCTTGGCCATGGTTTCCCGGTGAATGAGGCTCAAGCAGGAGAAACGGCTATTTTAGTCGGAGGCGGTATCGGTGTACCACCGCTGTACGAATTATCTCAACAGTTGAACGAAAAAGGTGTAAAAACAATTCATGTGCTCGGTTTCCAATCAGCAGATGTTGCTTTTTATGAAGAGAAATTTGCTGAACTAGGAGAAACATATGTCGCGACTGTTGATGGCTCACTCGGCACGAAAGGATTTGTAACAGATGCGATCCGCGAGTTTAATTTACAAGGAAATATCTTGTACTCTTGCGGTCCAGTCGTCATGTTGAGAGCGCTCGAGGAGCTGCAATTAACGAAAAAAGGGTTTATTTCATTAGAGGAACGGATGGGCTGCGGCATCGGCGCTTGCTTTGCATGCGTTTGCCATACACAAAATGACCCGACTGGCACGGAATACCGCAAAGTTTGCAGTGATGGACCTGTATTTCCAATGGGAGAGGTGGCTTTATGAGTAGATTAGAAACGAAACTGCCTGGCTTAACGTTAAAAAATCCAATCATGCCTGCATCCGGCTGCTTCGGTTTTGGACGTGAATTTAGCCAACTCTATGACTTAGATGTTCTAGGGGCTATCATGATTAAGGCAACGACAGAAGAGCCGCGCTATGGCAATCCGACTCCGCGTGTAGCGGAAACACCGGCAGGCATGCTGAATGCCATTGGCTTGCAAAACCCAGGGCTCGAGAAAGTAATGGAAAGAGAACTTCCTTGGCTATCCCAATACAACGTACCAATCATTGCTAATGTAGCTGGTTCCCAAGTAGAGGATTATGTGGAAGTAGCCCGTACTATTTCAGGCTCTCCCCATGTGCAGGCGTTAGAGCTAAACATCTCTTGCCCGAATGTAAAAACAGGTGGGATTGCTTTTGGAACCGTACCGGAAACGGCGAAACATTTGACGAAGAAAGTCAAAGAGGTGTCTGAAGTCCCGGTCTATGTAAAACTCTCTCCGAACGTATCAAACATCGTAGAAATGGCGAAAGCTGTAGAAGATGGCGGAGCCGATGGCCTAACGATGATTAACACGCTGCTCGGCATGCGCATTGATTTAAAAACAGGCAAGCCGATCCTTGCCAATCGGACAGGCGGTTTATCAGGACCAGCCATCAAGCCAGTAGCGATCCGGATGATTTACGAAGTAAGCCAGCAGACGAACCTGCCGATCATTGGCATGGGCGGTATCTCTACAGTGGAAGATATTATTGAATTTTATTTGGCTGGTGCCGATGCCGTTGCTATTGGTACAGCGAATTTTTCTAATCCATACATTTGTCCGGAGCTCATTAAAGAATTGGATGAGTATTTGAGTGTGAATCAGATTGATCACATCAGTGAATTAACAGGAAGGAGCTGGGCTGAAGGTGGAAAAAGAACCTATTATTGCTCTTGATTTTCCGACATGGGAAGATACAGAACATTTTTTACAGCTCTTCTCTAATGAATCATTGTATGTAAAAGTCGGAATGGAGCTTTACTTGCAAAATGGCCCGGCTGTCATTGAGAAGCTAAAAAAGATGAATCATCGAATTTTCTTAGATTTAAAACTTCACGATATCCCTAATACCGTACAACAAGCAATGAAGGGACTTGCCAACCTTGGTGTTGATATGCTCAACGTACATGCAGCCGGCGGTGAAAAAATGATGGCTGCAGCTAGAGAAGGATTAGAGCAGGGCGCATCGGGGAATAGACCACTGCTTTTGGCTGTTACGCAATTGACATCGACTTCTGAAAAGCAAATGCATAAGGAGCAGCTCATACCCGTTTCTTTGGAAGAATCGGTGCTTCATTATGCCAAGTTAACGAAAGCAGCAGGATGCGATGGCGTCGTCTGTTCCGTTCATGAAGCGGCAGCCATTCGTGAAGCTTGTGGTGCTGAGTTCTTACGAGTGACACCTGGAATCCGGCTGAAGGAAGATGAAGCTAACGATCAACAAAGAATAGCTGACCCCGCCGGAGCAAGAGCACTCAGCTCGTCCATGATCGTGGTCGGCCGTTCGATTACAAAGGCAGATAAGCCAGTTGAAGCGTATCAAAAAGTAAAGCAGCAATGGGGAGAGATCACACATGTTAAATAAGGAAATTGCCGAAAAATTATTAGATATTCAAGCGGTTTTTTTACAGCCGAATGAACCATTTACATGGTCTTCAGGAATTAAATCACCGATTTATTGTGACAACCGGTTAACGCTATCTTATCCAACTACACGAAAAGCGATCGCCAAGGGGCTTGTATCTTTAATTGAGGAGCATTATCATGAAGCAGAGCTGATTGCCGGCACAGCAACAGCAGGTATCCCTCATGCTGCCTGGGTTAGCGATTTAATGGACTTACCTATGTGTTATGTCCGTTCAAAAGCTAAAGGACATGGCAAAGGCAATCAAATTGAAGGAAAAGCAGAACCGGGAACGAAAGTAGTGGTGGTAGAAGACTTGATTTCTACGGGTGGAAGCGCCATTACAGCCGTAGAAGCTTTACGGGAAGCGGGCTGTGAAGTGCTTGGCATCGTAGCGATCTTCACTTATGAGCTGCAATCCGGTAAAGACAAGCTTGAAGCAGCTGATATTACTGCCCGTAGCTTAAGCAGTTACTCTGCTTTAATCGAGGTAGCAGTAGAGAAGGAATATGTAAAAGAGAGCGAGCTCGAAACGCTTCGCGAATGGCAAAAAGACCCGGTTAATTGGAAATAAGAGAGGGAAGGGGCGACTTGAAAAGTTAGTTAACGGTTAACTTTTCAAGTCGCCCCTTTTTATTATTTCTTCATTTTTAACACTAAATCCTCATTAGGTGTTACATAAACGGTTTGCTGATGGTCGTAAATCACAAATCCCGGCTTGGCGCCGCTCGGTTTTTTCACATGCCGCACTGTTGTAAAGTCAACTGGAACAGAGCTTGATGACTTTGCTTTACTAAAGTAGGCAGCAAGGTTAGCAGCTTCTAAAATTGTATCCTCTGCTGGTTCCTCACTGCGAATTACCACATGCGAACCAGGAATATCCTTCGTATGCAGCCAGATTTCATCCCGGCGGGCAAATTTGTTCGTCAAATAATCATTTTGCTTATTATTTTTACCAACAAAAATAAGAGTGCCATCGCTTGCTTCGTATGTTTCTAATTCTGGCTTGCTGTTAGCTAACTTCTTTTTCTTCGATGATTTTGCTTTCATATAGCCTTCATCTATTAACTCTTCGCGGATTTCTTCAATATCCTTCGGTGAAGCCGATTCAATCTGCTGCAAAAGATGATCGATATAAGAAAGCTCTGCATTTGTATTTTCAATCTGTTCATTTACAGCTAAAATCGCATTTTTTGCTTTCTGATATTTTGAAAATAGTTTTTGCGCGTTTTCTGATGGCGTCTTTTGTGGATCTAAAGGAATCGTTATTTTGCCGCCAGCTTCATCGTAGTAGTTCACGACCTCTATTTCTTTCATGCCTTTTTCAACAGCGTATAAATGAGCTGTAAGCAGTTCTCCGTATAACTGAAAGCGGTCTGCGTTTTCAGCTTCCTTTAACGTTTGTTCAAGCTTAACCAATTTTGTTTCATTTTTTTCTTTTTCATTTTTTAAGAGTCGTTCAATATCATTCGCCTGCTGTTTTACCCTGTCGCGGTCCGCTTTTCCGACATAAAAACGATCCAACAATTCGCTTAGCGACTCAAAAGTTTTTCGTTCACCTGGCAAATGCTGCAGATCTTTTAAATAAAAGGCGGATTTTTGTTCATGTTCAATCAGAGTCGGTGTATAGTGATGTTCCCGTATCGGTTCCATCTCCTGAATAAACGTCCGAGGCAGAGTTTCACGATTAGCTAATCCGCTTTGATGAATGATTTCTTTAGCGATCAGCGGAGAGAAACCAGAAAAATGGGCAACGAGCTGGCGGTCTAAACGCCCGCTATTAAAGTCTAATTGACGGATAATATCTTCCTCAGTAGCCGTGAGCGGATTTACTTTGTCTTGTGCAGGAGGATAGACATAATCATAGCCCGGCAGCACGGTACGATAGCTGTTAACTGCTGCGGATATATGTTTGACGCTGTCAATGATGGTTCCTTTTTGCTGATCAACAAGGATGATGTTGCTGTGGCGGCCCATTATTTCAACGTAAAGCTGTTTATAGGCAATATCGCCGATCTCATTTTTTCCCCTGAAGTGAAAAATAACTAGCCGATCAAGTCCGGCTTGTTCAATTGAGTCCAATACCGCTCCTTCTAAATGTTTGCGCATCATCATACAAAAAAGAGGGGGCTCTTTTGGATTTTCATAACTTTCTTCGGTCAGCTGTACCCTTGCATAGGAAGGATGGGCAGAAAGTAGAAGTTTATGATTTTTTCCTTTGGCACGAATAATTAAAATGACTTCATTTTTATAAGGCTGATGAATTTTGTTCACCCGGCCTCCTTGAAGAGCTGTGGACAATTCTTTCGTCATCGCTCTTGTGAATAAACCGTCAAATGACATAGGCTGTCTTCCTTTTCCTTAACTTTAGTTAAAACTTAACTAAATCATAACATGTTTTGCCCGGTGACTGAATAATCTTGCTATGAGAAGGACAAGTTTGTCCATTAAAGGAGTGAGGAGATGAATTTTCACGAGCTGAAACGAGAAGAAGTAGAAACGAAACTTCAGACTAGCATTCAGCGCGGATTAACAACGGAGGAAGCAGAGAGACGGAAACGTCAGTATGGGAAAAATGAGCTGACGGAAGAAAAGCTTCCTTCTGCCTGGGTTGTATTTATCCGCCAGTTTAAAGATTTTATGGTTCTTGTGCTCATTGCAGCGACTGTCATCTCCGCTTTAATGGGAGAGTACATTGACTCCGCTGCGATCTTTGCCATTATCATTATCAATGGTGTGCTCGGATTCTTGCAGGAGAGGAGAGCAGAAAAGTCGCTGCAGGCATTGAAGGAATTGTCCGCTCCACAATCGCTCGCCTTGCGTGATGGGGAATGGAAAAAAATACAGTCGGCCGATATCGTGGCAGGAGACGTCTTAAAGTTTTCTGCAGGGGATCGAATTGGAGCGGATATTAGGCTGTTAGAAGCGATTAATCTTGAGATTGAAGAATCGGCTATGACGGGGGAATCCGTTCCCGTTGAAAAGCACGCCTCTCCTTTAAAAGGAGAAAATCCGGCACTTGCCGATATGAAGAACATGGCGTTTATGGGCACACTCGCCACGAGAGGCAGCGGCATTGGTGTCGTGACCGCAACAGGAATGAAAACAGCTATGGGGAACATTGCTTCTATGCTGCAAACGGCCCAAAGGTCAGAAACACCGTTGCAGCGCCGGCTCGAACAGCTCGGAAAAATATTAATTGGGGCAGCCCTGTTTTTGACCGTTCTCGTTGTAGTAATTGGGATTATTCAAGGGCACGAGCTGTACACGATGTTATTAACCGGTGTATCGCTTGCTGTGGCGGCTATCCCAGAGGGGCTGCCAGCCATTGTGACGGTTGCTTTGTCGCTCGGTGTCCAGCGGATGATCAGACAAAAAGCGATCGTTCGCCAGCTGGCAGCGGTAGAAACGCTAGGCTGTACCACTGTTATTTGTTCGGATAAAACCGGAACGATGACTCAAAACCAAATGACTGTGACGGATGCCTGGAGCAGCGGAAAACACTGGCAAATTAGCGGGAAAGGTTATGAACCGAAAGGGAAATTTTTTGAAGGGACGAAAGAAGTGTCTCCGTCGGAAGAAAAAAGTTTGTATCAGCTGCTTACGTTCGGCTTGTTATGTAACCATGCTGAATTGAGAAAGAAAGAAAAAGAGTTTGTGATTCAAGGAGATCCAACAGAAGGGGCTCTTCTCACGGCGGCTTTAAAAGCCGGATTAGGCCGTGAGCAGCTGTCCAAGACATTTACAGTTGAGCAGGAGTTTCCGTTTGATTCAAAAAGAAAAATGATGACGATGGTCGTGAAAGATGCACAGGGTCAGCGTTTCACTGTGACGAAAGGTGCACCGGATGTACTGATGGGAAAAAGCGATTATATTTTATGGGAGGAAAAAAGGCAGGTCTTCTCCAAGCTTTACAGAAAGGAAACAGAAGAAATGCTGCAAACTCTTGCAGGAAGAGCCTTGCGAGTCATTGCTGTTGCTTATAAGCCGCTGCGTGCAACAGATACACTTCAGGATGCGGAACAAGCAGAATCCGGCATGACATTTATCGGAATGCAAGGAATGATCGACCCGCCGCGTCCAGAAGTAAAGCAAGCGATTGCAGAGTGCAAACAGGCAGGAATCCGGACGATTATGATTACGGGAGATCATAAAGAAACGGCGGCCGCGATCGCTGGTGATTTAGGACTTGCTCATCGGCAATCAGATATTTTAGACGGGCAGGCCCTCAGCGGAATGACAGAAAAAGAAATGGAATCAGCGGCAGAGCACACAGCGGTTTATGCCCGGGTTTCCCCAGAGGATAAGCTGAAAATTGTGAAAGCTCTTCAAAAGAAGGGGCATATCGTCGCTATGACGGGGGATGGAGTCAATGATGCCCCAGCTATTAAAGCGGCGGATATTGGCATTGCCATGGGAATAACGGGAACAGACGTCGCGAAAGAAGCGTCTTCTCTAGTGTTAGCGAATGATCATTTTGCTACGATTAAAGCAGCTGTAGAAGAAGGCCGAAATATTTACGAAAATATTCGTAAATTTATCCGCTATTTGCTGGCATCAAACGTGGGTGAGATTTTAGTGATGCTGTTTGCGATGGTATTGGGAATGCCGTTGCCGCTCGTTCCGATCCAGATCCTCTGGGTGAACCTTGTAACAGACGGTTTGCCGGCGCTTGCTCTTGGGCTTGATAAGCCGGAGGAAGACGTGATGAAAAGACCGCCAAGACATCCGAAAGAAGGGGTATTTGCGAGAGGGCTTGCCTGGAAAATTATTTCCCGCGGCTTTTTAATTGGTGCTGCGACACTCATTGCGTTCATTATTGCTTATCAGCAGCACGCAGATAATCTCGTTTATGCTCAGACGGTCGCTTTTGCTACGCTCGTAACGGCACAGCTTATCCACGTATTTGACTGCCGAAGTGAAAAATCGGTTTTAGCCCGTAATCCATTTGGCAATATGTACTTGATTGCAGCCGTTATCTCCTCTTTCTTATTGATGGTGGCTGTTATTTATATCCCGCAGCTTCAAACCATTTTCCATACGACCGCTCTGGCTCCAAGAGAATGGCTGCTCGTCTTTGGAATTGGCGCCATTCCGACATTTTTACTTGCCGGATCATTTTTTGCAAGAAAAAGAAAATAGAATATGGTACAATATAAAAGGTAGTAGAGTGTACTCTATTGCCTTTTTATTATGTCGACAGGATGTGAGTGGCTGATGGTAATGAGCATGACAGGGTTTGGCAGAAGCACGATAAAATCAGCCGATTGTGCGGTGGTTGTGGAAATGAAATCAGTCAATCATCGGTTTAGTGAATTTCAAATAAGAATGCCAAGGCAATTAATAAAAATTGAAGATAAAATAAAGAAAGAGCTGTCAAAATACATACAAAGAGGTCGAGTAGAGCTGTTTATCACAGTTGAGGGAGAGGGCCTTACACACCGGACATTGCAAGTGGATTGGCAGTTGATGGATGATTTCGTTGGGATGATGGGGCAAATAGCAGAAAAGTACGGGTTTCCGACAAAGCCGGACTTGAAGGATTTGCTGCAGCGGCCGGATTTTATTACAATCGAGGAAAGCGAAGAAGAAAACTCCTCATTAGAAAGGCTTGTTCTAGAGACGGTGGCATCAGCCGCAGCCCGATTATATGACATGCGCCAGGCGGAAGGCCAGGAATTAAAAAAGGATCTCCTTCTCCTGCTATCCGACTTGGAGCAAAGGCTTTCCAAAATTAAGGCGAGAGCTCCCATCGTAGTAGAAGCTTATAGCCAGCGTCTTGAACGCCGAATGAAGGAAATGGCGGCCGGTGTCTTTAATGAAGATCGTCTGGCAACAGAGGTAGCTGTGTTTGCCGATAAATCGGATATCCATGAGGAGTGCATCCGTCTTGAAAGCCATATCCAGCAATTTCGTCAGGCACTTGAACATGACGGACCCATCGGCCGTAAATTAGACTTTATGATTCAAGAAATGAACCGTGAAGTAAATACGATCGGTTCGAAAGCAAACGATTCTATTATTAGCTCGGGCGTTGTGGAATTGAAGACGAGCCTTGAAAAAATGAGAGAGCAAGTGCAGAATATCGAATAAAGTCAAGCGCGTTTGTAAAAAGCTGTTGTATTGGAGGAACTTTATGTCCATTCGATTGATTAATATCGGATTTGGCAACATCGTATCCGCAAATAGAATTGTATCGATTGTCAGTCCAGAGTCAGCACCAATCAAGCGCTTTGTACAAGAAGCAAGAGAAGCCGGTACGTTGATTGATGCCACTTATGGAAGAAGAACGAGAGCGGTGCTAGTAATGGACAGCGATCACGTCGTTTTATCCGCTGTCCAGCCGGAAACGGTTGCCCATCGAATTCTCTCCACAGAAGAAGTAACTGAAGAAGGGCAGGGAAAGGCATGAAAGAAAAAGGTTTACTGATTGTATTATCAGGACCTTCCGGAGTGGGAAAAGGAACGGTAAGAAAAGAAATTTTCTCACAGCCGGATGTTAAGTTTGAGTATTCTATTTCAATGACAACACGCGCTCCGCGTGCCGGGGAAGTGGATGGTGTTGATTATTTTTTCAAATCAAGAGAGGAGTTTGAGCAGCTAATTGCTGAAGGCAAGCTGCTTGAATACGCGGAATTCGTCGGCAATTATTATGGAACTCCTGTTGACTATGTACGGGAAACGCTTGACGCAGGCCGCGATATTTTCTTGGAGATTGAAGTGCAGGGAGCTCAGCAAGTACGGGAGAAATTTCCGGAAGGGCTGTTTATCTTTCTCGCACCGCCTAGCTTATCCGAGCTTCATAGCCGTATCCTTACCCGTGGAACGGAGAGCGATGACGTTATTAAGGGGCGAATGGAAAAAGCTCGAAAAGAAATTGAAATGATGAGCTTGTATGATTATGTTGTAGAGAACGATGAAGTGGAGAAAGCGTGCAGCCGGATCCAATCCATCATCGTGGCTGAGCACTGCCGCCGTGAACGCGTACAGCACCGCTATAAAAAAATGTTGGAGAGTGATTAAGATGTTATACCCATCTATTGATAACTTATTAACAAAAATTGATTCTAAATATTCGTTAGTCAGCATTGCCGCTAAACGCGCCCGCAGCCTTCAAGAAAACAGTTCAACTCAAATGCTTGATTCTTATGTTTCTCATAAATATGTTGGCCGTGCCCTTGAGGAGATTTATGCAGATAAGTTAACGATGAAGGAAAAAGACCAAGATCAAGTTTACGATGACGAAGTATAAGAAACTTTAGGAATAACAACCTTTGGAAGGTTGTTATTTTTTTACATGAAAAGGCGAGCAGGAAGGCAAAGTTTATCACGATTCAGCTAAAATAGCGGTACAATTGTTTAGAATATAGATAAAGATTAGTTGCAATATTGGCAATCTAATTAAAACCCTTAGCTTCAAGCTGTACGGCTCGCTAAAGAACGGAGCGAATAAAGAAGAAGCAATCGTTTTATAAAGGTCTGCAATGGCTGCTTATGTTGTTTGAAAAGAATGGGAGGATTCGTTATGTTAAGTAAAAAGAAAATTCTACTTTGTGTAACTGGGGGAATCGCGGTTTATAAAGCAGCCGCATTGACGAGTAAAATGGTCCAAGCAGGTGCTGAAGTAAAAGTGATCATGACTAAATCAGCTTGTGAGTTTGTCACTCCGCTCACTTTCCAGGCGCTGTCACGAAATGACGTATATACGAATACCTTTGATGAAAAGCATCCAGAGGTGATTGCTCATATCGATTTGGCGGATTGGGCTGATTTAATTATAGTGGCTCCAGCTACGGCTAATATGATAGGAAAGCTGGCGAACGGCATTGCAGATGATATGATTTCTACAACGTTACTCGCTTCTACCGCACCTGTCTGGATTGCTCCAGCCATGAATGTCCACATGTATGACCACCCAGCAGTGAAAAAAAATCTTGCCACGCTTGCCGGTTTTGGCTGGCAATTTGTTGAGCCGGGTGAAGGGTTTCTTGCCTGTGGGTACGTTGGGAAAGGCCGCCTGGAAGAGCCGGAAAAAATTGTAGCTCTCATGGAGCAATTTTTTAAGCAGAGAGAAGAACAACCGTTAAAGAACAAACGGGTTATGATCACAGCTGGCCCAACACGGGAAATTATTGATCCGGTTCGTTTTTTAACTAATCGCTCTACCGGAAAAATGGGCTATGCCTTAGCCGAAGCTGCCCGTGATTTAGGCGCGGATGTCTATTTAATATCGGGCCCAGTTTCGCTAAGTCCTCCTTCAGGAGTAAAAGTACAGTATGTGCAAAGTGCAGAGGATATGTATCAGGCCGTTATGGAGAAGTTTTCTGAGAGTGACATCGTTATTAAAACGGCTGCTGTCGCTGATTATCGGCCAAAACTAGTCCATACAGAAAAAATGAAAAAACAAGAAGGAGATCTAATCATTGAAATGGAGCGGACAAGAGATATTCTAAAAACGCTCGGGCAAGAGAAAACACATCAAATGCTGATTGGCTTTGCGGCCGAAACCGTCAATGTAGCAGAATACGCACGAAAGAAATTACAGAAAAAGCAAGCTGATATGATTGTAGCGAACAATGTGAAATTAGACGGGGCAGGATTCGGAAGTGAAACGAATATTATCTCGATCTTTAAAAAAGACGGCACGCAAAAAGATTTCGATTTAATGACAAAGAAAGCAGCAGCAAGAGAAATCTTATTAGAAGCAGCTGCCGATTTAAAAAAGGGTGAAGGTGCATGCAAGTAGCCAGCGTCATCGTAGATGTAGCGGCAATGCAGACAGATAAAGAGTTTGATTATATTGTGCCAGAAAAATGGGAGGGGTTAATCCAGCCTGGCATGAGAGTGGTTGTTCCCTTTGGTCCGCGAAAAATCCAAGGGTTCGTCACTGCGCTTAAAAATAGGTCAAACGTAAAAAGACTTAAGTCTATCATTGAACCGATGGATTTACTTCCAGTATTAAACCAAGAATTGCTCGAGCTGGCCGATTGGCTGACGGAAACAACACTTTGTTTTAAAATATCGGCTTATCAAGCAATGCTCCCAGCGGCAATGAAAGCGAAATATGAAAAAGTATTTCAGATAAGGGAAGCAGCAGAGCCGATGGATGAAGGGCTGGCTAGCTTATTTAACCGAAACGGAGAACTGGCGTGGGAGGCAGCAGCCAAAGCTGGACTGCTTAATTCTTTGCGCGAGGAAGTAAAAGAGAACCGGGCAGAGCTTGTTTATAAAGTGAAGAGCAGAGACAAGAAAAAGAGTATTCGGATGATTGGCCTCGCTTTATCGGATGAAGAGCTAGCCGGTCATTTGGACGCTCTGCCTGCTAATGCCCGCAAACAAAAAGACGTTTTACACTATTTAGCGGCTTCCGGGTCATCTCTGCTTTCTGCAAAAGAAGTCATGGAACAGACGGACACATCAAACAGCACATTAAAAAGCTTATTGGAAAAAGGTTTTATAGTAGAACGCTACCAGGAGGTCTACCGTGATCCTTACGAAAACAGACAGTTTGAAAAGACAGAACCGCTCCCTCTAACAGATCAGCAGCAAGAGGTGATTGCCCCCATTCTCGGCTCTATAGAGGATGTACGCCATGAAACCTTTCTTCTTTATGGGGTGACTGGAAGCGGAAAGACCGAGATTTATTTACAATCAATTCAACGTGTGTTGGAAAAAGGAAAAGAAGCGATTGTGCTCGTTCCGGAAATTTCGTTAACACCGCAAATGGTTCACCGTTTCAAAGGCCGTTTTGGTGACGATGTAGCCGTCTTACACAGCGGCCTATCAACAGGAGAAAAATACGATGAATGGCGCAAAATTCAACGCAAAGAAGTAAAGGTAGTCGTAGGTGCGCGTTCTGCGGTATTTGCCCCTTTTGAAAATCTTGGCATTGTTATTATTGATGAAGAGCATGAAACGAGCTATAAACAGGAGGAGAACCCCCGTTATCATGCACGGGAAACGGCGATTAAAAGGGCGGAATTTTACCAGTGCCCTGTTATTTTAGGCAGCGCTACGCCGTCTTTGGAGAGTTTTGCGAGAGCACAAAAAGGGGTCTATCACCTTTTAACGCTTCCAAACAGAATGAATAATCAGCAGCTCCCGGAAGTAGAAATTGTAGATATGCGTGAAGAGCTGCGCCATGGCAACCGCTCTATGTTTTCACGTGCGTTATTTGAGAAGCTGACAGATCGGTTGGAAAAAGGAGAGCAAACGGTCCTTTTCTTAAATAGGCGTGGCCATTCTTCCTTTATTATGTGCCGTGATTGCGGCTACGTAGCAGGGTGCCCGCACTGTGATATTTCTTTAACGTATCATCGTCACAGTCACCGGATGAAGTGTCACTATTGCGGTTTTGAAGAACCTGTTCCTTCCCAGTGTCCAGAATGTAACAGCGAGCATATTCGTTATTTTGGCACGGGTACACAAAAGGTAGAAGACGAATTGGGCAAGCTGCTGCCACACGCCCGGGTAGTACGTATGGATGTGGATACGACGAGCCGCAAAGGTGCCCATGAAAAGCTGCTTCAGCAATTTGCAGAAGGGAAGGCGGATATTCTGCTTGGAACCCAGATGATTGCCAAAGGGCTTGATTTCCCTAATATTACACTTGTCGGAGTACTGAGTGCCGATACGATGCTTCATATTCCTGACTTTCGCTCTGCAGAAAAGACATTTCAATTGCTTACGCAGGTAAGCGGCCGGGCAGGAAGGCACCAGCTGCAAGGTGAAGTGGTCATTCAGACGTACACACCAGAGCATTACAGCATCCAGCTCGCTGGCAAGCAAGACTACGACCAATTTTATAAAGAAGAAATGATGATGAGGAAGCTAGGGAACTATCCGCCGTTTTATTACTTAGCTCTCGTCACGGTCAGTCATGAAGACGTCATGATAGCGTCGGGTGTAACAGAAAAAATTACGCAATATATTCAAGCCCGTTTATCAAATGAAGCCATTATTCTTGGGCCTGTTGCTTCACCAATTGCCCGGATCAATGATAGATATCGTTACCAATGTTTGATAAAATACAAACGGGAACCAAAGCTGAATGAAATTTTAAAGACAGTAATGGAACATTATACAAAGCAGCAAGGCGATAAAAGCTTACAGGTTGCGGTAGATGTGAACCCGTTTATTATGATGTAAAATAAAGTGTTGCTTGATTTATTGACAACCAGGGAGGATTATTTTGGCACAATTACCCATCGTATATTATCCGGATGCCATTCTTGAAAAGAAATGCGAACCGGTTACACAGTTTGATAAAAAGTTGAAAAAACTTGTAAAAGATATGTATGAAACGATGATTGCGGCAGATGGAGTTGGATTGGCTGCTCCTCAAATTGGAAAAGACATGCAGCTGGCCATCGTGGATATTGAAGATGATCATGGCTTGATTACACTAATCAATCCTGTGATCGAAGAAGCAAAAGGAAGCGATACCGACATCGAAGGGTGTTTAAGCTTTCCAGGCCTATATGGACATGTTACACGTCCCTCTTTTGTAAAAGTAAAAGCTCAAGACGTGAAAGGCCGTTTTTTTACTTTAAAAGCAGAAGGATTTTTAGCCCGGGCGATTCAGCATGAAATTGACCATCTGCACGGCGTTTTATTTACGTCCAAAGTAGAGCGGTATATACCGAAGGAAGAACTAGAAGCGGAGGAAATGTCATGACAAAGATTGTATTTATGGGCACACCCGACTTCTCTGTTCCAGTACTGAGAACATTAATTGAAGAGGGATATACGATCCAGGCTGTGGTGACACAGCCGGACCGGCCAGTTGGAAGAAAACGGATCCTGACACCTCCTCCAGTAAAAGTGGAGGCGATGAAGCACAATATCCCTGTTTTGCAGCCGGAAAAATTACGGTCATCAGAGGAATTACAGCAAATTATTGACTTGCAGCCACATGTGATTGTCACAGCGGCTTATGGACAAATTTTGCCAAACGAGCTGCTTGCTGCACCAAAATTCGGCTGTATTAACGTGCATGCTTCTTTGCTGCCGGAATTGCGTGGCGGTGCTCCTATTCATTATGCGATTTTGCAAGGCAAGGAAAAAACGGGCATCACCATTATGTACATGGCAGAAAGGCTAGATGCAGGGGATATCATCAGCCAGACAGAGGTAATAATAGAAGAGATGGACCATGTTGGCAGTTTGCATGATAAGCTGAGCGAAGCCGGCTCAAAACTGTTGTCAGATACGTTGCCTAAGTTGATTGCTGGTGAAGTATCTCCTGTGCCGCAAGAAGAATCAAAAGCTACTTTCGCTTCTAACATTAAAAGGGAGCAGGAAAAGATTGATTGGTCAAAAACAGGAGAAGAAATTTATAACCATATTCGCGGGCTGCATCCGTGGCCTGTTGCCTATACGACTCTTGACGGCCAAGTGATGAAAGTTTGGTGGGGAGAAAAAGTGAAGGCAGCGAAGGAAGCAGCTCCTGGAACGATTATAGAGTTAACAACAAACGGCTTTGTTGCAGCGACTGGAAACAGCACAGCCATCAAGATTACTGATGTGCAGCCTTCCGGTAAAAAACGCATGTCCGCTGAACAATATTTACGAGGAGCCGGCTCAGACTTAACCGCCGGCAAAAAGTTAGGGGAATAATCAATGAAGCAAAATCAGAAACGAGTGCGCGAAATCGCCCTTGACTTGCTTGAATCTGTAGAGAAAAATCAATCCTACAGTAATCTACTGCTCCATTCAGCAATTGAAAAGAACCATTTAACAGGCAGAGATGCCGGGTTATTGACGGAAATCACGTACGGAACCATTCAGAGAAAGTTGACGCTAGATTTTTTTCTAGCACCATTTATTAAGAAAAAGTTAGAGCCATGGGTACAACAGCTGCTACGGCTTTCTCTTTATCAAATGATCTATCTCGATAAAGTACCAGAACGGGCTGTCATCCATGAAGCAGTAGAGATTGCGAAAAAAAGAGGACATAAAGGAATCTCTGGTCTTGTGAACGGGATTTTACGTTCTGTGCAGAGAAATGGCCTGCGCAGTTTTTCGGAAATAAAAGATGAAGCCGAACGAATTTCGATTGAAACGAGCCACCCCCTTTGGCTTGTGAAACGATGGCTTGCCCAATTTGGAGAAGAGAAAACAAAAGAAATGTGTGCGATTAATTTAACAGCGCCAATGCAAACCATCCGTGTGAATAAAACAAAAGCGAACCAGGAAGAAGTTTTGCAACTACTTGAAGCAGAAGGGTTTGAAGCAGAACCAAGTGATGTGCTGCCGGAAGCAATCCGCATTTTAAAAGGCAATGCTGCCCGCTCCTCAGTATTTGAAACTGGTATGGCAACGATTCAAGATGAAAGCTCGATGATTGTTGCTTATGCTCTTGGCATTGAGCCGAATGAAGCCATTCTAGATGCTTGTGCAGCCCCAGGCGGCAAAACGACCCATATAGCGGAAAAGTTAAACAACACGGGTTCTGTTTCAGCGCTTGATTTGCATGAGCATAAAATCAAATTGATTAAGCAAAATGCTGCTCGGCTCGGGTTGACAAACATTGAGGCCAAGGCATGGGACAGCCGCAAAGCAGGAGAAATTTTTGAAAAAGAGAGCTTCGACCGTGTGTTAGTAGATGCTCCTTGTTCAGGTCTTGGTGTTTTGCGAAGAAAACCGGATATTAAATATGTGAAGGAAGAGAAAGATCTTTCTTCCCTTCAGAAAATTCAGCTCGACATCTTAGATGCTGCAGCGCCTCTTCTAAAAAAAGGCGGTGTTCTTGTTTACAGCACGTGCACAGCCGATAGAGAAGAAAATGAAGGCACTGTGAAAAAGTTTTTAGAGACCCACACTGATTTTGAACCAGCGGAACTTACCGATTTGCCGCCCGTCATTCAGACGCTGGCCAATGATCACTTGCTTCAAGTTCTGCCGCAGGACTTTGGCGGAGATGGATTCTTCATCAGTAAACTACGAAAGAAGGTGCAGTAATGGAGCAAGCAACAACAGCGAAAGAAAAAGCAGGAGACAAACAGCAGCTGCCATCCATTTATTCACTGCAATTGCAGGAGTTGAAAGACTGGCTGAAAGAGCAGGAAGAAAAGCCGTTTCGGGCAGAACAGATTTTTGATTGGCTTTATAAAAAGCGGGTGACGTCTTATGAGGAAATGTCTAATTTGTCAAAGCAGCTGCGTGAAAAGCTCGCCGCTCATTTTGCGATTACGACATTAAAGACACTTATTCAGCAAGAGTCTTCCGATGGGACGATTAAATTTTTATTTGAGCTTCATGATGGCTATTCGATTGAAACAGTTTTAATGCGCCATGACTATGGAAATTCAGTCTGTGTCACGACGCAAGTCGGCTGCCGCATCGGCTGTACGTTTTGTGCTTCTACACTTGGCGGTTTAAAGCGCCATTTAGAAGCAGGAGAAATTGTGGCTCAAGTCGTAAAAGTACAACAGGCACTGGATGAAAAAGATGAGCGGGTCAGCTCGATCGTCATCATGGGAATTGGCGAGCCGTTTGATAACTATGACCAGATGCTTGCTTTCCTGAAAATTGTTAACCATGAACAGAGCTTAAACATTGGGGCCCGGCATATTACGGTTTCAACGAGCGGCATTATTCCGAAAATTTACAAGTTTGCAGACGAAGAAATGCAAATTAATTTTGCTATTTCCCTTCATGCTCCTAACAATGAGCTGCGTACAAAGCTCATGCCAATTAATAGAGCATACAAGCTGCCGGATTTGATGGAGGCTGTTCGTTATTACATTAATAAAACTGGACGGCGTATTAGTTTTGAATACGGCTTGTTCGGTGGAGAAAATGATTCCGTTGAACATGCCATCGAATTAGCTGAATTAATTAAAGGGTTAAAGTGCCATGTGAATTTAATCCCGGTGAACTATGTGCCAGAGCGTAACTATGTACGTACACCAAAAAATAAAATATTTGAATTTGAAAAGGCGTTGAAAGATCGAGGTGTCAATGTAACGATTCGCCGTGAGCAGGGGCATGATATTGATGCGGCCTGTGGACAGTTACGAGCGAAAGAACGGTCAGAAGAAACGAGGTGAGCCCTATGGACTCTGTTTTTCGGACAGATAAAGGCCGAATTCGTCCTCACAACGAAGACAACGGCGGAGTATTTCTTAATGCGGCAGGTGACCGCCTAGCCATCGTGGCTGATGGCATGGGCGGTCATAATGCAGGAGATATCGCCAGCCACATGGCTATTGAGACCATGAAAGACCTATGGACGAAAATGGAAGGGATTCAAAGCGCCAGCCAAGCAGAAAGCTGGTTGAAAACAGCTATTTTAAAAAGCAACGAAAAAGTATTAGAACACTCGAAAGACGTTCCTGAATGTAGTGGCATGGGGACGACGCTTGTAGCCGCTATATGTACGGCTAGCTTTTGTACCATTGCTAACATTGGTGATAGCCGTGGTTATTTATTTAATGAAAATGGTCTTACGCAAGTAACGGAAGATCATTCACTCGTAAATGAGCTTGTGAAATCAGGGGAAATTACGAAGGAAGATGCAGAAAACCATCCGAGAAAAAATGTATTAACTCGGGCATTAGGAACAGAACGCGATATTATAGCAGATTTTTACACAGTAATGTTTGAGCAGGGGGATTTACTCCTTCTTTGTTCAGATGGCTTATCCAATAAATTAGCACAGCGAGAAATGCAGCAAATTTTAGAAGCCGGACTGTCTATTGAGAAAAAAGCTGATTCCTTTATTCAATTGGCAAATGAAAATGGCGGGGAAGATAATATTACCCTTGTTATTCTCAAGCATTCTGCTGGCCTTGAAAGCGGGTGAGAGCAGGATGTTAATTGGAAAGCGACTGGGCGGCCGTTATAAAATCATTAAAATGATTGGCGGCGGCGGAATGGCCAATGTATATTTGGCGCAAGATATGATTTTAGAAAGAGAAGTCGCTCTTAAGGTGTTGCGTCTCGACTTTGTAAATGAAGAAGAATTTTTAAGACGCTTTCAGAGAGAAGCACAGTCTGCTACGAGTCTCGTTCACCCCCATATCGTGAATATTTATGATGTGGGGGAAGAAGAAGGCATCAATTATATTGTCATGGAATACGTGGATGGAATGACGTTAAAACAGTATATTCAACAGTATTCCCCTATTCCAGTAGAAAAAACAATTGATATTATGAAACAGCTTGCTTCAGCTATTGCTTTTGCCCATCACAACTCCATTATTCATCGGGACATTAAACCGCACAATATATTAATGGATCGAGATGGAAACGTTAAAATCACAGACTTTGGTATTGCTATGGCATTAAGTGCTACCTCTATTACGCAAACAAATGCTGTTCTTGGATCTGTTCATTATATTTCTCCAGAACAAGCACGTGGAGGAATGGCGACAAAGAAGTCAGATATTTACGCTTTAGGGATTGTCATGTTTGAGTTACTAACGGGACAGCTGCCATTTTCAGGTGAATCTGCCGTATCTGTTGCGCTAAAACATTTGCAGGCTGAAACACCATCCGTGAAAAGATGGAATCCGGCTATTCCGCAAAGTGTGGAAAACATCGTCTTGAAGGCGACAGCGAAAGATCCTTTTCACCGATATGCAAGTCTTGAAGAAATGGAACAAGATTTATCAACCGCCCTCGATCCAGAAAGAGCGGATGAGGAGAAGTTTTCTATCCAAGAAGATGACGAAAAAACAAAAGCTATTCCGGTGATTACAGACGGTCAACTTTCTGAAGGGCTCGATACAAAGATTGTTCGGCCGGCTGACTCGAAGGATGAACCGCAAGCGAAAGTAAAAGAAAAGAAGAAGCGAAAACGTTGGCCGATTGTTGTACTCGTTTCTGTCTTGCTTATTGCCCTGGCCGTTGCAGCGGCTATTCTCGTCCCTGCCTTATTGGGACCGAAAGAAATACAGGTGCCTGATGTGAGCGGCAAGCAGTTGGATGAAGCGGTATCGAAGCTTGTTACGGATGGGTTTAAAGTTGGAAAAACAAAAAAACGATTCAGCGATGAAGTACCTGAAGGAGTAGTCATTAAAACCGCCCCGGCAGCCGGACGAACGATACAAGAGGGCGATACGGTGAACATCTATATGAGCTCTGGGAAAGAGACTATTTCCTTTGCTGATTATCGAGGCAAGTCATTTGCTGAAGCAAAAGAAGAACTTGAAAAAGCCGGATTTAAAAGTATAGAGCAAAAGACCACTCATGATGAGAGTGAAGCTGGCACTATCCTGGATCAGGATCCCGAACCAGAGAATAAAGTAGTGCCTGAGGAAACAACGGTTACGTTTACAGTGAGCGGAGGACCCGAGAAGATCCCCTTGATTGATTTAAAGGATTACAATGAAAAGAGTTTAAAAGATTACGCTGAATCTACAGGCTTAAACATTGTCATTGTACGGGAAGATTATTCGGATTCCGTAGCAAAAGGCTTGGTCATGTCTCAAAAGCCGAGCAGTGGCACGGCTCTGAATAAAGGGGATACAGTGCAGGTGGCAATTTCTAAAGGGAAGAAAGAAATTCCTCCGAAGACGGTCACGAAAGAAATTACCATTCCTTATGAACCAGAGGAAGAGGGAAAACCTCAGGAAGTCCAAATTTATATAGAAGACATGAATCACAGTATGACAGAGCCATTCGAAGTGCTTACCATTCAAGAAGATTTAAAGAAAACGTTAGAGTTTGTTTTAACGAAGGATAGTAAAGCGGGCTATAAAGTGATTAGGGATCAACGAGTGATTATTGATGAAACGATTCCTTATCCGGATGAAACAGAGGATGTACAGGCAGAAGCGGCGGATGATGCTGATAGTGAAGAATAAGAAACAATTGAAAAGGGTTGTTCGTAAATAATTCTTTTAATAGGAGGAATGGGATGCCTGAAGGAAAGATAGTGAAAGCGCTGAGCGGGTTTTACTATGTAGCAGCTAATGATCAGATTTTTCAATGCCGGGGCAGAGGCGTTTTTCGGAAGCGGAAAGTGTCTCCGCTCGTCGGTGACTTTGTTGAATTTCAAGTAGAAAACGATCTAGAAGGGTATATTTTAGCCATTGAAGAAAGGAAAAATGAACTCGTCAGGCCGCCAATTGCCAATGTAGATCAGGCAATTCTTGTTTTTTCTGCTGCTAGGCCGGATTTTAGTACAGCTTTGCTCGATCGTTTTCTCGTCCTAATTGAATCAAAACATATAGAACCGCTTATTTGCATTACAAAAATCGACCTGTTAAATGAAGAAGAAGAAGCCCTTATTAAAAATTATGCTGATGATTATCGCTCATTTGGCTATGAGGTGCTTCTTACTTCTTCAGAAAATCTTGCTAATCTTGATGAACTAAGAGAGCAGCTGCAGGGGAAAACATCGGTATTTGCTGGACAATCCGGTGTTGGAAAATCCTCCTTATTAAATGCTCTTAAACCTGAACTAGAGTTGAAGACGAACGATATTTCAAATTCTCTTGGGCGAGGGAAACATACAACGCGGCATGTGGAATTAATTAACGTGGAAGATGGGCTGGTCGCTGATACACCTGGCTTCAGTTCGCTGGAATTAACAGAAATTGAAGGGGAAGACCTTCCTCAGTATTTTCCTGAAATGGTGGAAAGAAGTCACTCCTGTAAATTTAGGGGCTGCCTGCATGTTAACGAACCAAAATGTGCAGTGAAAGAAGCTGTGGATAACGGAGAAATTCCTTCCTACCGGTATGAGCATTATTTGCAGTTTATGGATGAAATTAAAGAAAGAAAGCCGAGGTATTAATATGGTGAAAATTGCCCCATCAATCTTATCAGCTAATTTTGCTAAGCTGGGGGAAGAAATTAAAGAAGTAGAAATGGGAGGCGCTGATTGGATTCATGTAGATGTAATGGATGGACATTTTGTTCCTAACATTACGATTGGTCCATTAATTGTTGAAGCTGCCCGTCCGATTACAAAGCTTCCGTTAGATGTTCATTTAATGATTGAAAATCCTGATCTTTACATTGAGGCATTTGCCAAAGCGGGAGCCGATTATATTACAGTACATGCTGAGGCTTGCCCACATTTGCATAGAACCATTCAATTAATTCGTTCCTTCGGGGTAAAACCAGGAGTGGTATTAAATCCAGCAACCCCTGCATCTGTGCTTGAATATATTATAGAAGATATTGATCTCGTTCTTTTAATGACGGTTAATCCGGGATTTGGAGGCCAGTCCTTCATCCATTCTGTTGTGCCAAAAATTCGTGAGGTAAAACAGATGATCACAGCGAAAGGGCTTGATGTTTTAATTGAAATCGACGGCGGTGTAAACACTGAAACGGCCAAATTATGTACAGATGCGGGAGCAGATGTATTAGTAGCCGGATCAGCTGTCTATAACAAAGCAGATCGAAAACAGGCAATCGCTGATATTCGGCTGTCCACCACAATGTAAAGATAACGGGAATGGAGTCGTTTCGTACGGCTCCATTTATTTCTATATCATGTTAATAAGGGGAGGTGAAAGAGGTTGAAAATGATTTTAGTAGCTGGAGGACCGGAAAGAGAGCTGCCTGATTTAAAGAGCATTGAGGAAACAGATGTCCATTGGGTAGGGGTTGACCGGGGAACATTATACCTGCTCCATCGAGGGATTAAGCCACAAACCGCATTTGGTGATTTTGACTCTATTTCAGCAGAAGAGTGGGACCTTATTCAAAAAGAAGTGGAATCTATTCATACATTTCCGGCTGAAAAAGATGAAACCGACTTGGAGCTCGCCTTGCAATGGGCGCTTTCGTTTAATCCAGAACACCTTACTATTTTAGGGGCAACAGGCGGGAGGCTGGATCATTTTTTTGGTACGGTCAGCTTGCTGACGAACAATCAACTAGCCTTTCATGATACCGAAGTGGAAATCGTCGATCGTCAAAATCGCCTAGCCATTTACCAAGGGCCGCTTAAAAAACGAGTAGGGAACGACACGGACTATAAGTACTTTTCTTTTTTTCCTGTAACGAAAGAAGTAAAAGAATTTACGTTGGAGGGCTTTAAATATCCGCTTACTAATCATACCGTCCAATTAGGCTCGACTTTATATGTAAGTAATGAATTGATAGGCGAAAGTGGTACTTTTTCTTTCACAGATGGCATATTAATAATGGTAAGAAGTTCCGATGATTGAGCAGCTTTAAATTGGAGGGGTGGCAATCATGAAATTTTATACTATTAAACTGCCTAAGTTTCTTGGCGGGCTTGTCCGGGCAATGCTTGGAACACTAAAAAAGTGAAGGCAGGCCATACCAGAAGATAGATGAAAGAAACAAAAGGGCAAATGCCTGCTGTTTTTCTGGAAGGAATCCGCTTTTTGGCTCTATTGGGGACAGGTAATGGGCTTCAAGGGGCTAAACGCTAGATCAGGATGCAAATCCATGCTAGCACCGACCTATCCATCATGCGGTTACTTTATAGCTTTCCAATAGAAAAAACCGACTGTTTATCAGTCGGTTTTTTCTATTGGAAAATTATTATACGCGCTCTACTTTTCCGGATTTTAACGCTCTTGCAGAAACCCAAACACGTTTAGGTTTGCCATCTACTAAGATGCGAACTTTTTGCAAGTTGGCCCCCCAAGTACGCTTATTTGCGTTCATAGCGTGGGAACGAGTGTTGCCGGAACGAGCTTTACGGCCTGTTACAACACATTTTTTTGGCATATTATTCACTCCTCACCATTGAAGCTGAAAAGATGGTTTCAATACTTCATGATATTCTGAAAGATACTTTAATAATTTACCATACAACTTTTTTAATTGCAACTGTTCTTGCAAAGTCTTTCAAGAAAAAAACCTTGACATCCTTCTGCTTCTTTTGAAATGATATAGTGCGGGTAAGTGTTTCTTTTAAAACAGGGGCAACTATAGTAAAATGTCTATAGCTTACAACCAATTTTAAGGGGGGGTCCAAGTGGCCATTGAGCTTAGAACAAAATACGGACAAATTGATATTTCAAACGACGTAATTGCTATGATTGCCGGTGGAGCAGCTATTGATTGCTATGGAATTGTAGGAATGGCATCTAAGAAACAAATAAAAGACGGAATCACTGAAATCCTGCGACGGGAAAACTTTGCCCGCGGTGTCGTTGTACGCCAGGAAGAGGACCAAGTATTTATTGATATGTACATCATCGTTAGTTATGGAACAAAAATATCAGAGGTAGCCAATAACGTGCAGTCAAAAGTAAAATACACGCTTGATCAAACGGTTGGTCTGTCTGTTGATGCAGTGAACATTTTTGTGCAAGGGGTTCGAGTAACGAATCCATAGAGTGTGAGGAGGAAAGATTCGTGTCAATTACTTCATTAGAAGGAAAGCGGTTTGCTGACATGGTTCAAGCAGGAGCCGCTCATTTATCAGCTCATGCCGATATGGTCGATGCGCTGAACGTGTTTCCTGTTCCTGATGGGGATACGGGAACAAATATGAACTTATCGATGACTTCTGGTGCAAAGGAAGTTCAACAAAATATAAGCGCTCATTTTGGCAAAACAGCAGCAGCCTTGTCTAAAGGGCTGCTTATGGGAGCGCGCGGAAACTCAGGTGTTATTTTGTCCCAATTGTTCCGCGGCTTCTCTAAAGCAGTAGAACAAAAGCAGGAAGTAACAGGTAAGGAGTTAGCGCAAGCTTTTGAGGCCGGTGTTGAAACGGCTTACAAGGCGGTTATGAAACCGGTAGAAGGAACGATTTTAACCGTTGCGAAAGATGCTGCCAAGAAAGCTGTTTCCGTTGCTAAAAAACAGGCAGATATCGTTGTGATTGTAGAAGAACTTGTAAAGGAAGCAAGAGCTTCATTAGAACGGACACCGGATTATTTACCTGTACTGAAAGAGGTCGGGGTCGTAGACAGCGGCGGACAAGGATTGTTGCTCGTATATGAAGGTTTTCTGGCCGAGTTAAAAGGAGAAAAGCTTCCTGAAACGGCAGGTATCACACCAAATATGGATGAGCTTGTCAGCGCTGCACACCACAAAAGCATTCAAAGCTTTATGGATACATCCGCTATTGAATTTGGTTATTGTACAGAATTTATGGTTCGTTTTGAAGAAGACAAAATTAAAAGGAATCCATTTTCTGAAGAGAAATTCCGGGCGGATTTGAGCGAGTATGGAGATTCCCTGCTTGTTATCGCCGATGACGAAATCGCCAAGGTGCACATCCATTCTGAACAACCGGGGAACGTATTGACATACGGCCAGCGCTACGGAAGTTTGATCAACATGAAGATTGAAAACATGCGTCAGCAGCATAGTGACATTGTTGGCACTCCGGCTAAAGAGCCCGTTGCCGCCGTGCAAAAAGAAAAGCAGGAAATGGGAGTTGTTACCGTCTGTATGGGAGAGGGAATCGCCCAATTGTTCGAAAGCATCGGCGCTTCTGCCGTAATAGAAGGCGGTCAAACGATGAATCCAAGCACAGAAGATATCGTAAAGGCCATTGAACAGGTCCACGCAAACAAGGTTATTCTTTTACCGAATAACAAAAACATTATTATGGCAGCAGAACAGGCGGCTGAAGTAGTCAATATGGAGGCAGTGGTTGTTCCTTCGAAAACGGTTCCTCAGGGAATGTCGGCTCTGCTTGCCTATAATCCTGAAGCGAGCCTTGAAGAAAACAAAGCAGCTATGACAGCTGCTCTTGCCCACGTCAAGACGGGGCAAATCACTTTTGCCGTTCGTGATACGAATATTGACGGCATTGAAATTGCCAAAGATGATTTTATGGGAATTGCCGATGGGAAAATCTTGTTAACGGACAAAAATAAAGTGACCGCAGCAAAGGAGCTCATCCGTACGATGATAGATGATGAATCTGAAATCGTTACGATCATTTATGGAGAAGATGCTTCTGAACAAGAAGTAGAAGAGGTAACTAGTTTTATTGAGGAACAGTTTGAGGAAGTGGAAGTAGAAGTCCACAACGGCAAACAGCCTCTTTATTCTTTCATCTTTGCAGTAGAATAACGTGAAGGAAGGGCTTCCCTTCCTTCTTCTTTATGTGCATTTTTAGTGTAATCATAGTAAAATAGAGAGGGTAAGTTTTTTCTATTGCGGCTTATCAGCTTGTTTTTAAATAGGCATCAATCAAGGATGGAAGCTGTCTTAAGTATAAATAAAATCAAAGGGGGCGGCGTAGTGAAATATAAAAGTGTATTTGATATTATTGGACCGATTATGATCGGACCTTCAAGCTCTCATACAGCAGGAGCGGCCAGAATTGGCAGAGTGGCTAGAAGTTTATTTGGCAGAGAACCGCAATGGGCGGTTATTTCTTTTTATGGCTCATTTGCGGAAACATTTAAAGGGCATGCAACAGATGTAGCGATTGTTGGAGGGCTTCTTGATTTTGATACATTTGATGAACGCATTAAAGATGCGCTCAATATAGCGAAAGAGCACGGAATCGATATACAGTTTGTGAAAGAGAAAAGTGTCCCGGTTCATCCGAATACCGCAAAAGTTCGGATTGGCGATGACCAGTCAGAAATGGAACTCGTGGGAATTTCGATTGGGGGCGGAAAAATCGAAATTACAGAGTTAAACGGATTCGAATTAAAACTTACAGGTCATCATCCTGCTATTCTTGTTGTTCATGAAGATCGGTCAGGGGCCATTGCAACGGTTTCCAATGAATTGGCAAAGCACAATATCAACATTGGCCACATGCAGGTTTCTCGAAAAGGAATCGGAGAAATGGCTTTGATGACCATTGAAGTGGATCAAATGATTGATGATGAAGTTCTAGATGAGATCCGGCGTTTGCCTCATATTACTCAAGTAGTGAGAGTAGCTGACTAATCAGCCTATAAATCCAGCTAAGAAGAGGAGTGGTTAGTTTGTTTAAAAATGCAGCTGAACTTGTAAAATTAGCTGAAGACCAACAAAAGAAGATTTCTGATATTATGATTGAACAAGAGCAAGAGGTAACAGGAAAATCTTATGAAGAAATTATAGAATTAATGGGGAAAAACTTAGATGTGATGGAGCAGGCAGTAGAACGCGGCTTAAAGGGAGTTCATTCTCTCTCTGGATTAACGGGAGGAGACGCCGTGTTGCTGCAGCAATACATCCAAAAGGGAAATACACTATCAGGCCCGCTGCTGCTTGACGCGGTTAGTAAAGCGGTAGCGACAAACGAAGTGAATGCCGCGATGGGCACGATCTGTGCAACGCCGACTGCTGGCAGTGCAGGGGTTGTTCCCGGGACATTGTTTGCGGTACAGGAGAAGCTAAAGCCTTCCCGTGAAGAAAAAATTCACTTTTTGTTTACAGCCGGGGCATTTGGGTACATCGTGGCGAACAACGCTTCTATTTCCGGAGCAGCTGGCGGATGTCAAGCTGAGGTAGGCTCTGCTTCCGGAATGGCAGCGGCAGCTATTACGGAAATGGCTGGCGGTACACCAGCGCAGTGTGCGGAAGCGATGGCCATTACGTTAAAAAATATGCTTGGGTTAGTTTGTGACCCTGTAGCCGGTCTCGTAGAAGTTCCTTGTGTAAAGAGAAATGCCATGGGGGCTGCTAATGCAATGGTAGCTGCAGACATGGCGCTTGCCGGTGTGACAAGCCGGATTCCTTGTGATGAAGTAATTGATGCGATGTATAAGATCGGTCAAACGATGCCTTCTGCCTTACGGGAGACAGCCGGCGGCGGCTTGGCTGCCACACCTACCGGGCGAAAATTGGAGGCGAAAATTTATGGCACACCACTCCAATCCCGCGATTAATCCATCTCTGCTCTTGCAGCCAGTAGAGGTATTAAAAGGGATCGGTAAGGAAACGGCCTTAACATTAAATGAACTTAGCGTTGAAACAATTAAGGACTTAATGGAGTTTTTTCCTTCTCGCTATGAAGACTACCGGCTTAGAGACCTGGCTGATGTTGAGCATGAAGAGCGGGTAACTGTGGAAGGGAAAGTTCATAGCCAGCCCTCAATTATGTTTTATTCAAAGAAAAAATCTCGTTTAACATTTAAACTGCTCGTCGGACGCTATTTAGTGAATGTTATTTTTTTTAACCAGCCTTATTTAAAAAGTAAGATCGCTATTAATGATACGGTCACGATCACGGGAAAATGGGATAAGCATAGACAGACGATTACGGCCCAGCAATTTGCAGCTGGCCCGCACAGCCGACAGGGTGACTTCGAAGCTGTTTATTCGTTAAGGGGCGCACTTTCGCAAAAAATGTTCCGCAAATATGTCGGGCTTGCTTTGGCGGAGTACAGTGAACATATAGAAGAAACGCTTCCACAGAAAACGATCCATGAGTATAAGTTGATGAGCCGCCGAGATGCACTTCGCTCCCTTCACTTTCCGGCATCCGAAAAGGAAATGAAACAGGCAAGGCGACGTTTTGTTTTCGAAGAATTTCTTTATTTTCAATTAAAGATGCAGGCATTGCGTAAGTTTGAGAGGGAGCACTCGGCAGGGATTTCCCAAGCCTATGATGTTCGGAAGCTTAAACAATTTATCAGCTCATTGCCCTTTACGATGACAAATGCTCAAAAGAGGGTAGTGAATGATATTTGCGCTGATATGAGATCGCCTTATCGGATGAACAGGCTTCTTCAGGGCGATGTGGGAAGCGGGAAGACAGCAGTAGCTGCTGTCTGTCTTTATGCGAGCGTGACGGCAGGCTTTCAAGGGGCATTAATGGTGCCGACTGAAATTCTTGCTGAGCAGCATGCTGAATCACTGCTTCAGTTATTTGAGCCAATGGATGTAAAGGTCGCTCTTCTCACGAGTTCGGTTAAAGGCAAACGGCGAAAAGAACTGCTCGCACGCTTGGAGTCTGGTGAGATCAACATTTTAGTGGGTACGCATGCGCTCATTCAGGAAGATGTAGGCTTTCATCGGCTTGGTCTCGTTATTACCGATGAACAGCATCGATTCGGTGTGAACCAGCGGCGGATTCTCCGCGAAAAAGGAGAGAGTCCAGATGTTCTCTTCATGACGGCAACGCCTATTCCGCGTACATTAGCCATTACCGTATTCGGAGAAATGGATGTTTCCATCATCGATGAAATGCCAGCTGGAAGAAAAGAAATCGAGACGTACTGGGCAAAAGAAGAAATGCTGGACCGTGTTCTCGGTTTTATGGAAAAGGAATTAGTAAAGGGCCGGCAAGCTTACGTTATTTGTCCATTAATTGAGGAATCGGAAAAGCTTGACTTGCAGAATGCCCTAGACGTTCATGCTCAACTCGTTCAATACTTCCATGGCCGCTATCGTGTAGGGTTAATGCATGGCCGGCTTCCAGCAGAAGAAAAAGAAACGGTCATGAAAGCTTTTACAGAGCAGGAAGTAGAGGTTTTAGTGTCGACCACCGTTGTGGAGGTCGGTGTGAACGTCCCAAATGCCACGATGATGGTTATTTATGACGCAGAACGTTTCGGCCTTTCTCAGCTTCATCAGCTGCGTGGCCGTGTCGGACGGGGAAGCGAGCAGTCCTACTGTATTTTACTCGCTAATCCCAAAACAGAGATTGGCCAGGAGCGTATGAAAATCATGACGGAGACCAATGACGGCTTCGTCTTGAGCGAGAAAGACCTGGAATTAAGAGGGCCGGGAGACTTTTTCGGCAAAAAGCAAAGCGGTCTGCCAGAATTTAAAGTAGCTGATATGGTACATGATTACCGGGCACTTGAAGTCGCAAGGGAAGACGCGAAACAGCTCATTGAATCAGAGGCGTTTTGGAACGATGAGCAGTATGCAGCACTGCGCCGGCATTTAGAGGAGTCTGGCGCCCTTTCAGGTGAAAAGTTAGATTAAAGTCAAGCTGTTGATAATTGTTCGTTTTTCGTTGCTCGCCTGCCTGTGGTGCTCATGAGCTTCATGGTTATTCCTTTCTCGTCAGGAGTCCGAAGAATGCAAGTTTTTCCTTGCATTCTTTTTTTTTTGCTTTTATACTACTATTAGTACCTAGTCCTAATATCGGATGGTGTGAGACAATGAAACGAACAAAGAAAGAGAGACAACTTCAACTTCAAGAAACGATTGCACATAACCCGTTTATCACGGATGAAGAATTAGCCGAACATTTCCAAGTAAGCGTGCAGACGATCCGATTAGATAGGATGGAGCTGTCCATTCCGGAACTGCGTGAGAGAATTAAGCATGTAGCCGAAAAAAAACTGACGAATGAAGTTCGCTCGCTGCCAATTGAGGAAGTGATCGGCGATGTAATTGATATTGAACTGGACAAAAGTGCGATCTCTATATTTGATGTAAAAAGAGAGCATGTATTTGTTAGAAATGGGATTGCCCGCGGCCATCATTTATTTGCGCAGGCTAACTCTCTGGCTGTTGCTGTTATCAATGACGAGCTAGCTTTAACTGCCAAGGCCAATATCCGTTTTAAAAGATCAGTCCGTGAAGGGGAGCGGGTTGTAGCAAAGGCAAAAGTACTTGATGTTAAAGCAGCGAATGAACGGACGATTGTTGAAGTAAACAGTTATGTCGGACAGGAGCTTGTTTTCCGCGGAGAATTTACGATGTATCGCTCTAATACACAAACAGAGGATGAAGGACAATGAAAATAGCAATAGATGCAATGGGCGGCGATCATGCACCTAAAGAAATTATTTTAGGCACAAATAAGGCGTTGGCGGAACTGCCTAGTCTAGAAGTGCTTATTTATGGGGATAAAGAGAAAATTACACCGTTATTGACGCCAAACAGTCGGGCGCAAGTTATACATACAGATGAAGTCATTCTTGGAACGGACGAACCAGTAAGAGCTGTGCGTCGCAAAAAAAGTGCCTCTATGGTCATGATGGCACAAGCTGTCGCTGATGGAGAGGCAGCTGCTTGTGTATCGGCTGGAAACACCGGTGCTTTGATGGCGGCTGGTTTGTTTGTTGTTGGCCGCATTGAGGGAATTCAGCGTCCGGCTCTTGCTCCTACACTGCCGACTATTGATGGTAAGGGGTTTGTCATGTTAGATCTCGGAGCCAACGTGGATGCTAAGCCGGAACATTTGCTTCAATATGCCATGATGGGTTCGATCTACGCGGAAAAGGTGAGAGGCATAACGAATCCCCGTGTTGGCCTATTGAATATTGGCACAGAAGAGAAAAAAGGAAACGATTTAACGAAGGAAGCCTTCCAGCTGCTTAGCAAGCAAGAAGGAATCCACTTTGTTGGCAACGTGGAATCCCGTGACTTATTAAATGGAGTGGCTGACGTAGTCGTAACGGACGGTTTTACAGGGAATATGGTATTAAAAACCATTGAAGGGACGGCTTTATCTGTGTTTTCCATGTTAAAGTCGGCTCTTACATCGTCTTTAAAAGCAAAGTTAGGCGCTGGTCTGCTTAAAAATGAGCTTTATAGTTTGAAAGATAAAATGGATTATACGGAATACGGAGGCGCTGGGTTATTTGGCCTGAAAGCCCCTGTTATTAAAGCGCACGGTTCATCAAACGCCAATGCTTTTTACAATGCATTAAAGCAGGCGTATACGATGGCAGAAGCGAATGTCCCGTCTAAAATTGCGGAGGCAGCGAGTCTAATGTCATCAACAGATCAGTAAGGAGGAAAAGAAGATGGGGAAAATAGCGTTTGTCTTTCCTGGACAAGGATCTCAAGCAGTCGGAATGGGAAAAGCTCTTGCAGATGAGCATGAGGAAATTCAGGAATTATTCCAAACAGCGGATCGTAAATTAGGTTTTTCATTAAGCGAGCTTATGTTTAATGGGCCGGAAGAAAAATTAACTTTAACGATGAATGCTCAACCGGCTATTTTAGCAGCAAGCATTGCAGCATTAAGAATCTTTGAGAAAGAGGGCATCCAACCTGATTTTGTAGCTGGTCATAGTTTAGGTGAATATACAGCACTCACTGCTGCTAAGGCATTGGCATTTGAAGATGCTGTCTATGTTGTTCATAAACGTGGACAATTCATGGAACAGGCTGTACCTGCGGGTGAGGGAACGATGGCTGCTGTACTCGGCATGGAGCGAAGCCTTTTACAAGAAGTAACCGATGAAATAACAGCATCCGGCGATACAGTAGGTCTTGCCAACTTAAACTGCCCAGGGCAAATCGTTATTTCAGGAACAAAGAATGGAGTAGCGCGAGCTGGGGAACTTGCTAAAGAAAAAGGGGCAAAACGGGTGCTTCCGTTGAATGTAAGTGGTCCTTTTCACTCCTCGCTCATGAAACCGGCGACAAAACAGCTTGAAAAAGTGCTCGCGGAAGTGGAAATAAAAAATTGTGACACACCGCTTATTGCGAACGTTGACGCAAAAGCTGTTGTAGAGGCTGAGGAAATTCGAGAAAAATTACTTCAACAACTATATTCTCCAGTTCTTTGGGAAGACAGTGTAGAAGCGCTAATCGAAGCCGGAGTCGATACGTTTATTGAAATTGGCCCAGGGAAGGTCTTATCAGGCTTAGTTAAAAAAGTAAATCGGAAAGTAACGACTTACTCCGTTCAAGATGGAGAGTCTATCCAAGAAACAGTGAAAGCGTTAAAGGAGGCAGCACAATGAAACTTGAAGGAAAAGCCGCTTTAGTAACAGGGGCATCCCGCGGCATTGGCCGTGAAATTGCTCTAGAACTTGCCCGTGCCGGAGCGGACGTGGCAGTGAACTATTCTGGAAGTGAAGCAAAAGCAAACGAAGTCGTGGAAGAAATCAAAGCACTGGGCCGTAAAGCGTTAGCGATACAATGTGATGTTTCTAACAGTGAATCCGTAGCAGAAATGGTAAAACAAACGACAGAAGCATTCGGCAAAATTGATATCCTTGTCAACAATGCTGGTATTACACGCGATAATTTGTTAATGCGTATGAAGGAACAGGAATGGGAAGACGTCATTGACACAAATTTAAAAGGCGTATTCCTTTGTACGAAGGCCGTTACACGGCCGATGATGAAACAGCGGAGCGGCCGAATCATCAACATCGCTTCGATCGTTGGAGTAAGCGGCAATCCAGGCCAAGCTAACTATGTGGCAGCTAAAGCGGGTGTGATTGGTTTAACAAAGAGCACAGCGAAAGAGCTCGCTTCACGTGGCATTACAGTCAATGCTTTAGCCCCAGGGTTTATTACAACCGATATGACAGATGCCTTGCCAGAAGAAGCAAAAGAAGCCATGCTCAGCCAAATACCGCTCGGACAATTTGGTGAACCGGCAGATATCGCCAAAGCAGCTCTTTTCCTTGCCTCCGAAGACTCTAAATACATTACTGGCCAGACCATCCACATCGACGGCGGCATGGTGATGTAACAAGAAAAGCGGAAGGCGCTCGTCCTGCGTGATAGCGGATTGGAGCTCTCGACAAGGAGTTGCTTTTTCAAACTCTGACAGAGAGAGCGAAATCAGCGCAAGCGATTCAATGTTGACGTATCACTAGGAGGCACCATCTACACTCTTACTTTTACAGAATAGAAAATTTATTTTATCTTTACCGAAAATCGTCTATAATGACTTGAGGGGAGGTGAATGAGTGTGGCAGATGTATTAGAGCGTGTAACGAAAATTATCGTAGATCGTCTTGGAGTAGAAGAATCCCAAGTAAATCTTGAAGCTTCTTTCAAGGAAGACCTTGGAGCAGATTCTTTAGACGTAGTTGAACTAGTAATGGAATTAGAAGATGAGTTCGACATGGAAATCTCTGACGATGATGCAGAAAAAATTGCAACAGTGGGCGACGCTGTGAATTACATAAACAGCAAAAATTAATCGTTCGAAGAATACAAGCTCCGTTCTTGAAACGGAGCTTGTATTCTTTTGCGATTTTTTTCAATTTCGACTACACTGTGGGTGGATGTAAATTAGTTTAATTACCGGAGGAAATCCAATGAAGAAACCACATAGAGACTCTAAAAGGCCTTTAACGAAAAGAGAACAGCAATTTCAGCAGTTACAGGAAAACTTAGGAATTCATTTTCATGATGAGAATTTATTAAAACATGCTTTTACTCATTCATCCTATGTGAATGAGCATCGGAAAAAACCATATGAAGATAACGAACGACTTGAATTTTTAGGGGACGCTGTCCTTGAATTGACCGTTTCCCACTATTTATTCAAAAAATACCCACTAATGTCAGAAGGAGACTTAACGAAACTACGAGCTGCCGTTGTTTGTGAACCATCGCTCGTTACGTTTGCGAATGAGTTGAATTTTGGGAAATACGTTCTTCTTGGAAAAGGAGAAGAAATGACCGGAGGACGCATGAGACCTGCTCTCCTGGCAGATGTGTTTGAAGCATTTATGGGTGCTTTGTTTTTAGATCAAGGAATGGATGCCGTTCTCCTTTTCCTAGAAAAAATGGTTTTTCCAAGAATTGATTCCGGTGCTTTTTCTCATATGATGGATTACAAGAGCCAGCTGCAAGAACTTGTACAGCGAGAGACAAAAGGCTTGATTGAATATAAAATTTTGCAAGAAAAGGGTCCGGCCCATAGCAAAGAGTTTGTCTCGCAAGTTTCATTAAATGGAGAAGTACTTGGAAGTGGACAAGGGAAATCAAAAAAAGAAGCCGAGCAATTAGCCGCTCAAATGGCGTTGACAGCTTTGAAACAACAGACAGAGTAGAAGGCAGGGGAAAGAAACATGTTCCTGAAGAAATTGGAAATCGCCGGCTTTAAATCATTTGCTGAGCGCGTTTCTATTGAATTTGTCGATGGGGTAACCGCTGTAGTCGGACCAAATGGTTCAGGTAAGAGTAACATTACTGACGGCATACGCTGGGTGCTTGGGGAGCAGTCAGCTAAGAGCTTGCGTGGCGGCAAGATGGAAGATGTTATTTTTGCTGGCAGCGACAGCCGTAAGCCGCTTAATTTTGCTGAAGTCACGCTAACATTAAACAATGAAGCACAAACGCTTCCGATTGAATACAATGAAGTCAACGTAACGAGAAGGGTCTACCGGTCAGGGGACAGTGAGTATTTTATTAACAAAAGAGCCTGCCGTTTAAAAGACATTGTTGATTTGTTTATGGACTCGGGTCTCGGTAAAGAAGCCTTTTCCATTATTGGACAAGGGAAAGTAGAAGAAATATTAAATAGTAAGCCAGAAGAGCGTCGAGCGATCTTTGAAGAGGCAGCCGGCGTATTAAAATATAAAACTCGAAAAAAGAAAGCAGAAAAGAAATTAGATGAAACCCAAGAAAATCTTTTACGCGTCCAGGATATCCTTCACGAACTAGAAGGCCAAATCGAACCTTTACGTATCCAGGCTTCTATCGCAAGAGATTATCTGGATAAGAAAGAAGAAATGACAGGCTATGATATCGCAGCGATTGTGTATGAAATTGATGAACTGCATGCCCAGTGGGAAACGTTAAAGTCAAGTCATACAGAACATATGAAAGAGGAATCCGCTCTTTTTTCAAATCTGCAAAAGAGAGAAGCGAAAGCAGAAGAGCTGCGAGCGCAAATTACGGCTCTTGATGAGTCTGTTAACGATTTACAGGCTGTGCTGTTAGCGGCCAGTGAAGAATTAGAAAAGCTTGAAGGCCGTAAGCAAGTACTGCAGGAACGGAGAAAGAATGCCATCCAAAATGAAGGACAGCTTGCGGACAACTTGGCAGAAGTAAAAGAGAAAATCAAGCAGCTTACCAAACAGGCAGATGAATTAAAGAAAATGTCCGAAGAAGACAAGAAGGAAGCGGCTGAATTAAAACAACAGCTGTCGGAAAAACAGGAGGAAAAGAAACAGCTCTCGCAAAATCTGGAAGAGGAAATCGAGTCCTTAAAATCAGAGTACATTGAAAACTTAAATGCACAAGCTTCAGCCAAAAATGAACGGCAACACGTAAAGCAGCAGTTAGAACAATTAGTGCGGAGAAAAGAGCGGCTGGATGCTGAAAATAAAAGATATCTTGCTGAAAGAGAAGAAATAGCAGCGAAGAAATCAGCGATAGAAGAAGCGTTAGTTTCGGAGCAGGAGCGTATAGCAGCCCATTTGGATGCTTTACACGGGGAACAGCGTCTGCTCGAAACGATGAAGGCGAAATATGAAAAGCAAGAATCTAACCTTTATCGAGCTTATCAAATTCTTCAAGAAGCTAAATCCCGCAAAGATATGCTGGAATCCTTGGAAGAAGATTATTCAGGATTTTTCCAGGGGGTTAAGGAAATATTGAAAGTGCGAGACCGACACCTCTCGGGAATTGAAGGGGCCATCGCCGAAATCATCGACGTACCGAGAGAATATGAGACGGCTATCGAAATAGCACTTGGAAGCAGTATGCAGCATATTATTACGACTGATGAACGGGCAGCTCGAGAAGCTATTGGTTACTTAAAAAAGCATCGATTTGGACGGGCAACATTCCTGCCGTTAACTTCGATAAAAGAAAAAACGTTTCCGGCTTCCCTTTTCACACAGCTTGAAAATGATGATCGCTTCATCGGCGTAGCGGCCGATCTTATTCGCTTTCCGGATCAATACCGTCCAGCGGTGACCAGTCTGCTTGGTCACACCGTCATCGCGGCTCACCTGGAAGGGGCCAATGAACTGGCTAAGCTTATGAACTATCGGTATCGCATTGTCACGCTTGAGGGTGATATTGTGAATCCAGGCGGTTCGATGACGGGGGGCGCTTTAAAGCAACAAGGGAATTCATTAATTAGCCGCAAAAATGAGCTTGAAACATTAAAAGCGAAGCTCTCTTCTATGGAATCCAAAACAGCAGCGGCCGAACGTGAAGTAAAAAAATTAAAAGAAGATATCCTCTCCAAAGAAGTCCTTCTTAAGCAGATGAGAAATGAAACAGAATCGATCAGAGAAAGAGAGCAGGAGCGAAAGAATGAACAGCTTGAATGGCAATTCGCTTATCAAACGATTAACAGCCGTCTATCTATTTATGATGCGGAGAAACAAGAATTTGAAGCGGAGAGCGAGAGGCTGAAACAGCTCTTAGAAAAGGCTGAAAATCAATTAACTGCCAGTCAGAAAGAAATTGAAACGCTGGATGCCAAGATTAAGAAATTAACAGAGCAAAAGACACATGAAAGCACCTTGAAAGAAACCATTGTTCAGTCTATAAGTGAGTTGAATTCTAAACTGGCAGTGAAAAATGAACAGCTGGCCTCCAGAACAGAACGTCTTGAACAAGTCGTTGCTGAGCTCACGGCCTCTGAGCAAAAATATAAGCAGTGGAATGAAGATTTAAACTGGCTGCAAACAGAAATGTCAGAAAGCGGACAAGGAGAAGAAGAGCTTGATGAGGCAACACGGAAAAAGCGGCAGGATAAAGAAGAAATTACGAAGCTGATTACAATGCGCAGAAATGAACGAATGGATAAGCTAGGCCAGCTAGAAAATGAGGAGAAAGAGCTTAAAGAAGCGAGAAGACTTCACAAAGCCATGAGTGAAGCGATCCAAGATGAAGAAGTAAAAATCAACCGCCTAGATGTAGAACTCGACAACCGCTTAGGCCAATTAAGTAAAGAGTACGCGATGACGTATGAAGCAGCAAAAGAAAAATATCCATTGCCTTTCCCGATTGAAGAGGTACGTAAAAAACTTCATTTAATTAAGCTGTCAATTAAAGAACTAGGCAACGTTAACCTCGGTGCGATTGAAGAGTATGATCGTGTGTCTGAGCGGTATACATTTCTTGAAGAGCAGCGGGCTGACTTACAAGAAGCAAAAGATACGCTATCGCAGGTAATAGAGGAAATGGATGAAGAAATGACGAAGAGATTCAAGGAAACCTTCCAATCAGTCAGCACGCATTTTCTTCCTGTTTTTCAATCATTATTTGGGGGCGGTAAAGCTGAATTACGATTGACCGATCCTGACAATCTACTGAACACTGGAGTAGAAATCGTAGCACAGCCGCCTGGGAAAAAGCTGCAAAGCCTCAGTTTGTTGTCGGGCGGGGAGCGCGCATTGACGGCTATAGCCCTCTTATTTGCCATTCTAAAAGTACGACCTGTTCCTTTCTGTGTGCTTGATGAAGTGGAAGCGGCCTTAGATGAGGCGAATGTCTTTAGGTTCAGCCGCTATTTAAAACAATTTAGTCAAGATACTCAATTTATTGTCATCACGCATCGAAAAGGCACAATGGAAGAAGCAGATGCTCTTTATGGAATTACAATGCAAGAATCAGGAGTATCAAGGCTGGTCTCCGTTACAATGGACAAAAAAGAGGAAACTCCTGTTTAATCGCGGCATTTATAAGCCAAATAGCGAATAGGCGAACCTTTACACTATTTGGCTTGTCATCTATTTACTTAACCATAGTTAGTATAGGAGGAAAACAGATGAGCTTTTTTAAAAAATTAAAAGAGAAATTAACGACTTCGACAGACCAGGCGACAGAGAAGTTTAAAACAGGCCTGACAAAAACACGTGACAATTTTTCCAATAAGGTAAATGACCTCGTAGCGCGTTACCGTAAAATTGATGAAGACTTCTTTGAGGAGTTAGAAGAAATTCTCATCGGTGCTGACGTTGGATTCGATACCGTTATGGAATTGATTGATCAGTTGAAATATGAAGTAAAACGGCGCAACACGAAAGATCCAGCAGAAGTGCGTGATATAATTACTGAAAAGCTAGTGGAGGTTTACCAAAATGGCGAAGAAACGCCAAATGAATTAAATATACAGGAAGATGGACTGACAGTCATCCTCTTTGTGGGCGTCAACGGTGTAGGGAAAACAACAACAATCGGTAAGCTGGCTCATAAGTTTAAGTCAGAAGGCAAGAATGTCTTGTTGGCTGCTGGAGATACATTTCGTGCCGGGGCGATTGAGCAGCTTGAGGTTTGGGGAGAACGCACAGGCGTCGAGGTCATTAAGCAAGGAGAAGGATCGGACCCGGCGGCTGTTATGTACGATGCTGTTCGGGCGGCTAAATCACGGAATGCAGATATCTTGCTATGTGACACAGCTGGACGGCTTCAAAACAAAGTGAATTTAATGAAGGAACTAGAAAAAGTGAAACGAGTCATTGAACGGGAAGTTCCAGGGGCGCCACATGAAGTATTGATCGTTCTCGATGCGACGACTGGGCAAAATGCCATGGTGCAAGCAAAAACGTTTAAAGAAGCAACAGATGTAAGTGGGATTGTGTTAACAAAGCTTGACGGAACAGCCAAAGGAGGAATCGTCCTCGCAATTCGTAAAGAGCTTGAAATTCCGGTGAAATTCGTTGGTTTAGGTGAGAAGATGGATGATCTCCAACAATTTGATGCTGAGAAATATGTATATGGCTTATTTTCATCAGCCTTTGAAGAAAAAGAGGAAGATGGAGAAGAAGACGAGGAATAATTAGGAAGAATGGGCTTGCCTGAATGTCAGTAAATGCTGCTCGCTTTTCTTACTCGCCAAACTTGTCATTTTACTGATCTAAAAAGCGGGTTTACTGGCCATATGTGAAATTGCTGAGCAAGCGCCTTCCGCTTTTCTTGTTGTCTAGCTGCAGGCGCTTAGCGACTGGTGGACTTCCGGCTCCTTCTTGCGATAAGTCAACATCGAATCGCTCTCGCTCTTCGTGTTTCCTTTATCTCATACGGAGCCGTCCAATCCATGCGTCGCTGAGCAAGCGCCTTCCGCTTTTCTTGGCCGTAAAGATATTTTCTTGACATTACTGTTTAAAATGAGTAGACTGTTTTTATGTAAAGGTTTTTAACTTAACAAGGGGGGCTGTCTATGCTTGAGAAAACAACAAGAATGAATTTTTTGTATGATTTTTATCATTCTTTGTTAACAGATAAGCAGCGCAGTTATATGTCCCTTTATTACCTGGATGATTTCTCTCTTGGTGAAATCGCGGAGGAGTATGAAGTAAGCCGTCAGGCGGTTTACGATAATATTAAACGCACAGAAGCAATGCTTGAAGAGTATGAAAGCAAGTTATTGCTATTCAAAAAATTTCAAGAGCGCAGCCGCTTACTGAAGCAGTTAAAGTCATTTGTTTCGGATGAGGGTCTGTCCATTATTGAATCGCTTGAGAAATTAGATTAGGAGGCGGCACAATGGCATTTGAAGGATTAGCCGACCGACTGCAGAATACGATGCAAAAGATCCGCGGCAAAGGAAAAGTCACAGAGGCGGACGTTAAAGACATGATGAGAGAAGTGCGTCTTGCACTTCTTGAAGCCGATGTTAACTTCAAGGTCGTTAAAAGCTTCGTTAAAAAAGTCAGCGAGCGCTCTGTCGGTCAGGAAGTGATGAAAAGCTTAACACCTGGCCAGCAGGTTATCAAAGTCGTGAAAGAAGAATTAACAGATTTGATGGGCGGTGAGCAGAGCCAAATCGCCGTAGCAAAGCGCCCGCCAACAGTGATTATGATGGTCGGTTTGCAGGGGGCTGGTAAGACAACGACTACCGGCAAGCTGGCTAATTTGCTGCGGAAGCGATATAATCGCAAGCCGCTGCTCGTAGCGGCGGATATTTACCGTCCGGCAGCTATTAAGCAGTTGGAAACGCTCGGCAAGCAACTAAATATGCCTGTTTTTTCTTTAGGAGACCAAGTGAGTCCGGTAGAGATTGCTAAACAAGCGATTGAAAAAGCAAAAGAGGATCATCACGATTACGTGCTAATTGATACAGCTGGTCGTCTTCATGTAGATGAAAACTTAATGGGTGAGTTAAAAGATATCAAGGAATTGACCAATCCAGATGAAATCTTCCTCGTAGTGGATGCTATGACGGGGCAGGATGCTGTCAATGTTGCTCAAAGCTTTAATGAACAGCTTGGAGTAACGGGTGTTATTTTAACGAAGCTTGATGGTGATACGCGCGGAGGAGCTGCTTTATCTATTCGTGCGGTAACTGAAAAGCCCATTAAGTTTGCTGGGATGGGCGAAAAGTTAGACGCTCTTGAGCCTTTCCATCCGGAGAGAATGGCTTCTCGGATCCTGGGCATGGGTGACGTACTGACGCTCATTGAAAAAGCACAAACAAACGTCGACGAAGAAAAGGCAAAAGAGTTAGAGCAAAAAATGCGGACGATGTCCTTCACGTTTGATGATTTCCTTGAACAGCTTGGTCAAGTTCGCTCCATGGGCCCATTAGATGAAATTATTAAAATGCTTCCCGGGGCTAATAAAATTAAAGGGTTAAGTAATGTCCAAGTAGATGAAAAGCAAATTTCTCATATTGAAGCGATTATTCAATCGATGACAAGCGAGGAAAAACAACATCCGGAAATTATTAGTTCCGGCCGTAAAAAACGGATTGCTAGGGGAAGCGGAACGTCCATCCAGGAAGTGAACCGTCTTTTGAAGCAATTTGAAGAAATGAAGAAGATGATGAAGCAAATGTCCGGCATTCAGCAAAAAGGCAAGAAAAAAGGAATGCCGTTCAAATTCCCATTTATGTAAGAAAAGCGGAAGCGGCCTGATCAGCCCGATAGGAGGTTGGAGGGCTCGACAAGGAGTCGTTCCTCAGACTCCGGCAGAGAGACCGAAACTGCCGTACGGGCTGGCCGCTGCAGCTGGACAAAGAAAAGCAAATTCCGCTTTTTCATCGCAACAAAATAAAATGTAAAGAAAAAAACCTTTACAAACAACCTGATTATTTGTTATTATTTTATCTTGTGTAAAACTATTCGGAGGTGCTTTAAAAATGGCAGTAAAAATTCGTTTAAAACGCATGGGTTCTAAAAGAGCTCCATTCTATCGTATTGTAGTAGCAGATTCTCGTTCTCCACGTGATGGACGTCAAATCGAAACAGTTGGAACATACAATCCAATTTCTCAACCAGCAGAAGTGAAAATCGATGAAGAGCTAGCATTAAAATGGCTTCAAAACGGTGCAAAACCTTCTGACACAGTGCGCAACCTTTTCTCTAAACAAGGCATTATGGAAAAATTCCACAATGCTAAAGTTAGTAAATAAGAGAAATGGAACAGTTAATCTTAGCAATTGTTAAACCACTTGTCGACTACCCTGAACAAGTCGCCGTGGAGGAGAAAGCGGAAGAAAGCAAGATTGTGTATCGTCTATCTCTTCATTCGGAAGACATTGGAAAAGTCATCGGGAAGCATGGCCGGATTGCTAAGGCCGTTCGAACTATTATAACAGCGGCGGCCAACGCCGCCCATCAGAAAAAAGTGTATGTAGAAATAGCCGAATAGGGAGGGATAACCTCCCTTTTTTCATATAAATTTTTAACAAGAAAAGCGGAGCCGACTGCTTTGGGGCGACAAGCATAAGACGAATGGCGAAGTGGCGTTCTTCAGCCACACAGCCAGATCGGCTTATGACCTCGAGCCCCAGGGAGGCGAAGCTGGACAACAAGAAAAGCGGAAGGCGCTCGCTCAGCACGATAGCGGATTGGAGCTCTCGACAAGGAGTCGTGCCCCAGACTCCGACAGAGAGACCGAAACCACCGTATGGGCTGGCCGCTGCAGCTAGATAGAAGAAAAGCGGAAGCGGTCCGATTAGCCCGATAGGAGGTTGGAGGGCTCGACAAGGAGTCGTTCTTCAGACTCCGACAGAGAGACCGAAACCACCGTATGGGCTGGCCGCTGCAGCTAGATAGAAGAAAAGCGGAAGCGGTCCGATTAGCCCGATAGGAGGTTGGAGGGCTCGACAAGGAGTCGTTCTTCAGACTCCGACAGAGAGACCGAAACCACCGTATGGGCTGGCCGCTGCAGCTAGATAAAGATAAAGAGAAACAAAGGCTAAAGGCGCGACATCGTGTCGCAGCGCCCTCACTAGCACGTCGTGTGTATCGAAGCGGAAGTATCTGGCATAGAAAGGAAGGCGAAGGCATGCAGATTTTGCAGACAGTAGTCGTGAAACAAGTATTAACAGAGACACTGAAACAATCGTTGCTTTCATCTTATCAGGATAAAAAAAGCCAGCTTGAAAAAGAATATGAGCAATTACGCTTTGAATTGAAAAAAACAGAAAGACAGCAAAAAAGCAGCCATCAGGAGAAAGCCAGCTTTTTTCAAAAAGAGATGGAGCAGCGGCGGCAAAAGATGGAGAACTTGGAATTTCAACAAAGCCAATTAGATATTCTTCCTCTTGGCAGTGAGTTAAAAGAAAAAGAAGTACAAGCGCTGATCGATGTAAGCATCGGTGACCGCTGGGAAGAAACAGAAAAAACAATCGTCATCAAAGATGGCATTGTTGTGGAGATTCGTTAGAGGTGAATCAAGAATGGAAAAATGGTTTAACGTAGGAAAAATTGTTAACACACATGGAATCCGCGGTGAAGTGAGAGTGATTTCGCGAACAGACTTTCCTGATGAACGATACACAGTAGGCAATACACTGTACTTGTTTATGCCTGGCGAAATGGAAGGCAAGCCACTTATTGTAGCATCCCACCGTAAGCACAAGTCATTTGATTTACTTACCTTTGAAGGGTTTGACGGTTTAAATAGGGTCGAGCCATTTAAGGGCGGACTGCTTAAAATAAAAGAGTCACAGCTTGGAGAACTGAATGAAGGCGAATATTACTTTCATGAAATCATTGGTTGTGTAGTCAAAACTATAGAGGAAGAAGAAATCGGAAAAGTAACTGAAATTCTGACACCAGGAGCCAATGATGTCTGGGTCGTTAAAGGGAAGAATGGAAAGGACTATTATATCCCGTACATTGAACAGATTGTAAAGAAAGTAGATATCAAAGAAAAACTCATCTTTATTGAACCAATGGAAGGATTATTATCATGATGAAGATTGATATTCTTTCTCTTTTTCCTGAGATGTTTGAAGGTGTTCTTCACTCTTCCATATTAAAAAAAGCAGCTGAAAAAGGAAAAGTGGAATACAATGTGATCAATTTTCGGGAGTATGCGGAGGGGAAGCATAAGACGGTTGATGACTATCCATATGGGGGCGGGGCAGGAATGGTACTAAAACCGCAGCCTGTATTCGACGCTGTAGAACAGGCAAAGGCATCTTCCCCTTCGCCAGCTCCACGTGTTATTTTAATGTGTCCGCAGGGAGAACGCTATTCACAAAAGAAGGCGGAGGAACTAGCAGCAGAGAAGCACCTTATTTTTATTTGTGGTCATTATGAAGGATATGATGAGCGGATCCGCGAGCAGCTCGTCACAGACGAAATTTCCATTGGCGATTTTGTTTTAACAGGTGGTGAACTAGCCGCCATGGTCATTACAGACAGTGTCGTCCGTCTCTTGCCCGACGTATTAGGCAACGAGGAGTCTCCTGTACTTGACTCCTTTTCATCAGGGCTGCTTGAGCATCCACATTATACGAGACCGGCTGAATTTCGCGGTTTGAAAGTGCCGGACGTTCTGCTTTCTGGAAACCATCGATTAATCGAGGAGTGGAGAGAGCAAGAGTCCTTACGCCGGACGTGGGAACGACGCCCGGATTTGCTAGAGGATTATCCTTTATCAAATCAGCAGAAAAAATGGTTAACAGAGTGGGAAAAAGAAAGAGATTCTTGATTTGTTGTTTTAAATGTGATAAAATTTTTTCGTGGTTTGTGACAAGGTCCAAGCCCATTACAACGGTGTTCCGCTGCGACTTTATAAAAAGTTGTATTGAGCATCGGTTAGAAGGAGAGGAATAATATGCACAAATTGATTCAAGAACTTACTAAGGAACAACTTCGCACAGATCTTCCAGCTTTCCGTCCTGGAGACACAGTACGCGTACACGTAAAAGTTGTTGAGGGTACACGTGAGCGTATCCAGGTATTTGAAGGGGTTGTCATTAAGCGTCGCGGCGGTGGAGTAAGCGAAACATTTACAGTTCGCAAAATCTCTTACGGCGTAGGCGTTGAACGTACTTTCCCGCTTCACACACCGAAGATCGAAAAGATCGAAGTAACTCGCCGTGGTAAAGTTCGTCGTGCTAAATTGTACTACTTGCGTAACCTTCGCGGTAAAGCAGCTCGTATTAAAGAAATTCGTTAATAATAGTTATGTTGTGAGAGGAGCTTGGAGACAAGCTCCTTTTTCAAATGAAAGAGTTCCTTGCTTTTCTCAATGATGCCCAAAATGATATGATAGTGACATACTAAATTAGGTGGTGACGAATTTGGCAAAGGAAAAAAATGAATTCTGGGAGTGGACAAAAGCTTTTTTGATAGCCATCGGGCTGGCAGCAATCATTCGATACTTTATTATTGCACCCATCGTTGTCGATGGAGAGTCAATGATGCCAACCTTAAATGACGGGGACTGGATGATTGTCAATAAATTAGGAGAACCTCAACGTTTTGATATCGTTGTATTTCATGCCCCTGAACATAAAGATTACATAAAGCGTGTGATTGGTCTTCCGGGTGATAAGGTGGAGTATAAAGATGATAAACTATATATTAACGGGAAATATTATAAAGAGCCTTATTTAGACGAATATAAAGAGCAAGAACCGGGACCGCTTACGCCTGACTTTACCTTACAGGATATTACAGGAGAGGAAACGGTGCCTAAAGGAGAGATCTTTGTACTCGGAGATAATCGCCTGTACAGCAAAGACAGCCGCCATATTGGAACCATCAAGATTGACGAGGTAGTAGGCGATACGAGTGTTGTCTTCTGGCCGTTAAATAAAATACGACTAGTGGATTAAAAGTGTATCTAGGATAGAACGGAGGTGGAAGCTGTGACAATTCAATGGTTTCCCGGCCATATGGCTAAGGCAAGAAGGGAAGTAACAGAAAAACTAAAGCTAGTAGACATCATTTTTGAATTAGTTGATGCTCGCCTGCCGATTTCTTCTCGAAACCCGATGATTGATGAAATCATTCAACAAAAGCCTAGGCTTGTCCTTTTAAATAAAGCCGATATGGCAGATCCAGCGGTCACAAACCGTTGGCTGGCGTATTTTAAAAAAGAAGGTATTCCGGCTTTAGCTATTAATTCCCATGCCGGCAGTGGTCTTGCAGCTATTCACAAAGCAGCGAAGGAAATTTTAAAAGAAAAATTTGACCGCATGAAATCAAGAGGTATAAAGCCAAGGGCTATTCGGGCCATGATCGTCGGAATCCCAAACGTAGGAAAATCTACGCTAATCAATCGATTGGCTAAAAAAAATATCGCCAAAACGGGCAACATGCCTGGCGTAACAAAAGCTCAGCAGTGGATTAAAGCAGGAAAAGAGATGGAGCTTCTTGATACACCCGGTATTCTCTGGCCGAAATTCGAAGACGAGGAAACAGGTTATAAGCTTGCTTTAACAGGAGCTATTAAGGATACGATCCTTAATTTACAAGATGTAGCTGTTTTTGCTCTTCGTTTTTTAGAAACTCGCTACCCGGATCGTCTACAAGAACGGTACGATCTTGATGAGATCCCAGAGGACGTCATCGATCTTTTTAATGCCATCGGCAAACTGCGTGGCTGCTATGCTGGACGTGGTGAAATTGATTATGATAAAACAACGGATGTTATTATCCGCGATGTCCGGGGAGAAAAACTTGGAAAACTAACATTTGACTTTCCGGATGAACAAACTAATTAACAGCGATGAAGGCCCTATTCTAGGGTCTTTATTTTATTTGAAAAAGGCCGATATAAGAAGAAAAGCGAAGACTGTCTAATTAGTTCAATAGAGAATTAGAGTGCTGAGGAGTTAGTTCATACCATTGGATTTTGAAAATGAGGAAGCATGAAATTTTTTATATAGAAACAATATGTGCAAAATTCAAATGATATATTAAATAGTTAGCCAATTAAGTGAATAAAAGGAGTTCATCATGTCCGATTCAGTAAGTGCTATTAAAAATGAGTTGAAAAAAATTAATACAGAAGATCATCCGCAGTTTCAAGAATGGCTGAAAGATCCCCGGAAAGGAGTTCAGCAGGCTATTTCCCAATGGTACCGTCTGCAGAACAAGCGAAAGCAAGAGCAATTACACTATGAACAAATGCTCGAAGAAGAGCGGAAGCTTATGGAGCAGGGGATACATTACATAGCGGGAATCGATGAAGTAGGGAGAGGACCGCTCGCGGGACCGGTTGTAGCAGCAGCGGTTGTACTGCCAAAAGACCTCGAATTGTTAGGCATTAATGATTCAAAAAAGCTCAGCAAGACGAAAAGAGAATATTTTTATAACGAAATAATGGAAAACGCAGACGTAGGTATTGGAATCATTACTGCTTCAGAAATAGATGAAATCAATATTTACAAGGCGACAAAAAGAGCCATGCAAGCTGCTATCGCAGGTCTTTCACAAACACCGGAACATTTACTGATTGATGCGATGAAACTGCCTGCACCAATCCCGCAGACGTCTATTATTAAGGGGGATGCCAAAAGTGTATCTATCGCAGCAGCCTCTATTGTCGCAAAGGTAACGAGGGACCGGTTAATGATGGAGTACGCTCATCGTTATCCGCAATATGCTTTTGAAAAAAATATGGGATACGGTACAGCAGAACATTTGGAGGGACTGAATGCGAGCGGCCCGTGTGAGATTCACCGAAAAAGTTTTTCTCCGATCAAAGAAATGGAACAGCAAAAGAAAAAGTAACGGAGGTGAATAACGTGATTATTCAGCAAGCAGCATTAGCACAAGGTCTGATTGGCAAAGAGAAAACAGCGCAATTACGAGAAGGAGAAATATTTCCTGCTAAAGTTGTCAAGATGCTGCCGAATGGGATGGCTGAACTTTCAACTGGAACGACAACGATGATTGCCAAACTGGAAGTCCCTCTTCAATCAGGGGAACGATATTGGTTCCGGGTCACATCAACGAATGAAGGGGTACAGCTGCAGGTAATTACATCCCCAATGGCGTTATCCGAAAGTATAGCAAAGATGGCCAAGGACTTGTTGCTACAGTTATCGTTGCCGCTAACAAAAGAGAATAAAGCGTTTGTGGAAATGATGATGAAAGAAAAAATTCCTTTAACGAAGGAATTGATTGTTAAAGCAGGGGAGTGGCTGGCAAAGGCACCACTAACGGAAGGATTACAAGTCATCAAAATGATGGCCAAGCTATCTTTGCCAATGACTAAAGATGTGTTTCAGCCTTTGGTGACAGCTCATTCTCCAGCGCCGCTTAGCCAATTAACCGAGGTGCTGGCTGCGAAGCTTCAGCAAATGGAACGGCCTCCAGCCTCGGCCGCTGCCTTAACAAAGTTATTGCAAGAATGGCAGACGCCGCTGGAAAAACATACGACTCAGAAAATCATGGCTGAAGTGATGAAGCAGCTATTTTTGCCGGAAAAAATGTCGGTTTCTAAGGAAGCAGCTTTGGATTTAGTTAAATCGTGGGGAATTATACCGGAGACCGCAGAAACCATAGAGGAGTCTCTTGTTCAAATCATGCGTCAATGGAAGAGAAGAGAAGGGGTCCAGGCGGAAGCAGCAAACCAGCTGCCTTCCAGTCCTAAAGAGGTGCCTTTAAAAGAAGCGCTTAGCTCATTGATCCAGCAGCCAATGAGCAAAGAGTCTTTGCAGAAATTAGAACAGGTACTGTCTACTCATGCGAGAGCAGCGGGAAAAACGGATATTGAGCCTTTGCTTGCTGAAATTAAGACGTTAGTGGACGCTCTCAAGGGCAAGGACCTTAACAATAAACAGTTAGCTGCTATTTTCAAAACTGCGGCTAAAGTGAGCATTCAACACGATCAGCCCCAGGAAGCAATTCGTCAATTGTCCTCCCTCTTTAACAAAGAAGCAGAGGAATTGATCCGTGTCGTTAAAAATGAAACAGCCACTCTTCACGCTTCGCCATTAGCATCGCTTTCGAAAAAGGATATCCTTTTTCAACAAATTGTTCTCGCTTTGGAAAATGATCGGCCGTTTCCTCTAACAGCTAAAGAAGCTCATTCTATCATCAAAGATACCTTTCAATTATTAGGAGTAGATTTAGAAGGAAAACTCGGGTCAAGTAAGCCTGTGGAAGCTGAATTAGAGAAAATGATAAAGCCGCAGCTTCTCCGCCTTCTTAGCGAGAATATACCTGTTCACGTGAGAGAGTCTGCTGAACAATTGCTAGGACGAATGAATGTCCAGCCTCTGTTGTCTACAGAAAATGGGCCACTGCAGCAGTTAATTATGCAGGTGCCGATGAATTTATTCGGGTTTCATACGGAGATGACCTTACAATGGTCAGGAAAAAAAACAGAGGACGGCAAGCTTGATTCCAACTTTTGCCGAGTGCTATTTTATTTAGAACTCGAGCATATAAAAGAAACGGTTATTGATATGCAGGTGCAAAACCGAGTCATTCAATTACAAGTATTTAACGGGACACCGGGATTAAAAGCGGCTGCTGCTGCTCTGATACCTGCTTTAAAAACAGGCATAGAAGAAAAGGGATATCAACTATCCAGTGTGCAGTTTAAGCAACCGCAAAAAAACAAGCAGCCTGCACTTGTAAGAGCAATGGAAGCGCCGTCTTATGAGGGAGTGGACATCCGGATATGAATAAAGAGGCGAAGAGAAAACAGGCGGCAGCGCTCTCTTACCGCCCGGAAAAGAACCAATCACCGGTATTGATTGCCAAAGGGAAAGGAAAAGTAGCCGATAATATTCTTGAAAAGGCCAAAGAACATAATATTCCTATTCAAGAGGACCCGAGTCTTGTCGAACTGTTAGGAAAGCTGGAAATTAACGAATCGATTCCAGAAGAGCTATATCAGGTGGTAGCGGAAGTATTTGCCTTCATTTATAGATTGGACCAATCGAAAAAATAAGTGAATGAGGTTTATCATATGAGGGCAGGGTATTGTATAGAAGGGACTGCGAAAGAACAACCATTTTTTCCATAAAAAGCGCTTACGAACGCTTAAATAATTGCAAAATTCTATAAAAAAGCCGAACAATAACAAAATTAAGTTCAACATCTAGACAGAAATTCCGATCTTATATACAATGGAAACGCAGTCTACTTTTTTTGAGATTGATAGGAGGATGGAGTATGAATATCCATGAGTATCAAGGTAAAGAAATCCTCAGAAGTTACGGGGTAGCCGTTCCAAACGGTAAAGTTGCTTTTTCAGTAGAAGAAGCAGTTGAAGCAGCAAAACAACTTGGCACGGACGTTTGTGTCGTAAAAGCGCAAATTCATGCAGGCGGCCGCGGAAAAGCGGGCGGAGTTAAAGTTGCAAAAAATATTGATGAAGTGCGTACATATGCTGAAGAAATTTTAGGTAAAACGCTTGTCACTCATCAAACTGGTCCAGAAGGTAAAGAAGTCAAGCGTTTATTGATCGAAGAAGGCTGCGATATTCAAAAAGAATATTATGTAGGTCTTGTTCTAGACCGTGCTACTTCTCAAGTCGTATTAATGGCTTCAGAAGAAGGCGGAACGGAAATTGAAGAAGTAGCGGAAGCGACTCCGGAGAAAATTTTCAAAGAGTATATCGATCCAGTAACTGGCTTAATGCCTTACCAAGCTCGTCGTATTGCTTTCAACATTAACATTCCAGCAGAGCTTGTAAACAAAGCAGTTAAATTCATGATGGGGCTTTACACAGCATTTATTGAGAAAGATGCTTCTATCGCTGAAATTAACCCGCTTGTTGTAACAGGTGATGGCAATGTTATGGCTCTTGATGCGAAAATCAACTTTGATTCTAACGCATTATATCGCCATAAAGACATTATGGAATACCGCGATCTAGAAGAAGAAGATCCAAAAGAGATCGAAGCTTCTAAATATGATTTAAGCTATATCTCTCTTGACGGCAACATTGGCTGTATGGTTAATGGGGCAGGCCTTGCTATGGCAACAATGGATATTATTAAACATTACGGCGGCGATCCGGCTAACTTCCTTGATGTTGGCGGCGGCGCGACAGCTGAAAAAGTAACAGAAGCATTTAAAATTATTCTTTCCGATGAAAACGTTAAAGGAATCTTCGTTAACATTTTCGGTGGAATCATGAAGTGTGACATCATTGCTACTGGTGTAGTAGAAGCAGCGAAGCAAGTTGGCTTATCTGTACCACTTGTTGTTCGCTTAGAAGGAACAAACGTTGAGTTAGGTAAGAAAATCTTAAGTGAATCTGATATCGACATTGTTGCAGCTGAGTCTATGGCTGACGGCGCACAAAAAATCGTTGAGCTTGTAAGCAAATAATCCCGGAGTTGACCAGAGAAAGGCAGGTATAGGCATGAGTGTATTTGTTAATAAAGACACAAAAGTAATCGTTCAAGGTATTACTGGTAAAACAGCTCTTTTCCATACAAAACAAATGCTAGAATACGGTACAAAAATCGTTGGTGGTACATCACCTGGTAAAGGTGGAACAGAAGTAGAAGGTGTACCAGTGTTTAATACTGTTAGTGATGCAGTAAAAGCTACAGGTGCGAATGCTTCTGTAATTTATGTTCCGGCTCCATTCGCTGCAGATGCAATTGTAGAAGCAGTAGATGCAGAACTTGAACTTGTTATCTGTATTACTGAACACATTCCAGTATTAGATATGGTAAAAGTAAAGCGTTACATGCAAGGTAAGAAAACTCGTTTAGTTGGACCAAACTGCCCAGGAGTCATTACACCTGGTGAGTGTAAAATTGGTATCATGCCTGGTTACATTCACACAAAAGGACACGTTGGCGTTGTGTCCCGTTCCGGTACATTGACTTATGAAGCAGTACATCAATTGTCACAAGCTGGAATTGGCCAGTCAACAGCTGTTGGTATTGGTGGAGACCCAGTAAACGGTACGGATTTTATTGATGTATTAAAAGCATTCAATGAAGATCCAGAAACAAAAGCGGTTATTATGATCGGTGAAATCGGCGGAACAGCTGAAGAAGAAGCAGCACAATGGGTAAAGGCAAATATGACAAAACCTGTTGTTGGCTTTATTGGCGGCCGTACAGCACCTCCAGGAAAACGCATGGGCCATGCTGGTGCGATTATTTCTGGCGGAAAAGGAACAGCTGACGAAAAAATCCGTGTTATGAACGAATGCGGCATTAAAGTAGCTGAAACTCCATCTGTTATGGGCGAAACATTGATCGAAGTCATCAAAGAAAAGGGCATTTATGACGAGTGTAAAACTCATTAATTTTGCCTGACTATACAACGAAGAGACTGTCCCGAAAGCAGTAAAAAAGGCATTCGGGACAGTCTTTTTTATAGTTGATAGAAGGGCCGAGGAACATTCATTATTAATAGCGTTTTTTATGAAAAGGAGGAACTAAAGCTGGATCTATTAACAAAGAAAATTATTCATTTGCAACACTGCCGCGGTATTGGTTGGAAAGCAATTTATCTGCTTTTGAAACAAGAGAGTGATCTTAAAAACCTTTATCAATATTCCTCTGCGTATCTCTCCAACACACTTGCCATTCCTTCCTCACAATCTGCCGCTGTTGTGGAACAGTTAAGAGAACAGATAATCCAGCCGTTGATTAGTAAATATGAAAGCCAGGGGATCGTGGCTATCCCTATTTATAGCCCTTTTTATCCCGCCCTCTTAAAAACATTGCCTCAGCCTCCTTGGATTCTTTATGCAGCGGGGAACCCGGCTTTGCTTACTCGAGAACGAAAAGTGGCCATCGTAGGGGCACGAAAAGCAAATGAGTATGGACATAAGTCCGTGCGATTATTAGTGCCAAGCCTTATTCAGAATGACTGTGTCGTCGTCAGTGGGCTTGCCAAAGGAATAGATACTTTTGCTCACGAGGAAGCGTTGGCTAACAAAGGAGAAACAATAGCTGTCATAGCGGGAGGCTTTCAACACTTGTACCCTAGAGAGAACATTCCTTTAGCACAAAAAATTATAAAATCGGGTCTGCTTTTATCGGAATATCCACCGGATACAAAGCCGGAAAGATGGCACTTTCCTGCTAGAAACCGAATTATTAGCGGATTATCAGTTGGTTCTGTTATAGTACAAGCGGGAAAGAAAAGCGGCTCGTTAATTACTGCTTACTGTGCTTTAGAGCAAGGGAGGGAAGTTTTTTGTGTGCCGGGAAGAATCGACGATCCGTTGTCTCAAGGAACGAATGAATTAATCAGCGAGGGAGCAAAGTTAGTGCAGACAAGCGAAGATATTTTATCAGAAATTATGTAATAATGAAGGGAAATGTTAAAGAAAAGTCAAACGATTTTCCTTCTTTTATAAAAAAAAGGTTGCTTTTATTCGCAAACTGTATTAAATTTTGCAAAAGAATCAATGAAATAAAAGGATAAAAAATACTTTTAGTGAATAGAGAAAAACAAATAGAAAAACATAATTAAAACACCAATTGATTGACAATTGTCATCAAACCGGCTAATAATGTGTGTTACATCTATTTATTTTCACCTCTAGGGGGAGGTTTATGCATGTCAGAATACTTAGTAATAGTCGAGTCCCCTGCAAAAGCGAAAACAATCGAACGTTATTTGGGGAAAAAATATAAAGTAAAAGCATCCATGGGGCATGTACGCGACTTGCCTAAAAGCCAGATGGGTGTTGATATAGAAAATAACTATGAACCGAAATATATTACCATTCGCGGAAAAGGGCCAGTATTGAAGGAATTAAAGACAGCTGCTAAAAAGGCCAAAAAAATCTATCTGGCAGCTGACCCTGATAGAGAAGGGGAAGCGATCGCCTGGCATTTAGCTCATAGTTTAGATCTGGATACGTCATCCGATTGCCGTGTCGTCTTTAATGAAATTACGAAAGATGCGATTAAGGAATCCTTCAAGCATCCACGACCAATTAATATGGATCTTGTCGACGCTCAGCAAGCACGCCGTATTTTAGACCGGCTAGTCGGTTACAATATCAGTCCGCTTCTTTGGAAGAAAGTAAAGAAAGGACTAAGTGCGGGACGTGTGCAGTCAGTTGCTTTGCGGCTTATTATTGACCGTGAGAAAGAGATTAATCAATTTACGCCGGAAGAATACTGGACGATTGAAGCACAATTTTTAAAAGGAACAGAGTCCTTCTCGGCATCATTTTATGGAAAAAACGGAAAGAAAACAGCCTTAAAATCGGAAGAAGAAGTAAAAGAGATTCTGTCAGCTATTAAGGGAAATCACTTTGAAATCGCGAGTGTCACAAAGAAAGAGAGAAGAAGAAATCCTGCATTGCCATTTACGACTTCTTCGCTTCAACAGGAAGCAGCTCGTAAGCTGAACTTCCGGGCAAAGAAAACGATGATGCTCGCCCAGCAATTATACGAGGGAATTGATCTTGGCAAAGAAGGAACAGTCGGATTGATTACGTATATGAGAACAGACTCTACAAGGGTTTCAGAGATTGCCCAAAAAGAGGCTCGTGAATTTATCGAATCTGTCCATGGGAAAGAATATACGAAAGAGGCAGAGGCAAAAGCGAAAAAAGAGAAAAAAGCAGCCAATGCCCAGGATGCACATGAAGCCATTCGACCGACCAGTGTGCTAAAAGAACCTAGTATGTTAAAAGAATTTTTGTCACGGGACCAACTCAGACTCTATAAGCTCATATGGGAACGCTTCCTTGCTAGCCAAATGTCAGCAGCCATTATAGATACGGTTAGTACAGATCTTGCAAACGGTGAGATTACGTTTCGAGCTACCGGTTCGAAAGTGAAATTCCAAGGGTTTATGAAAGTATATATAGAAGGATCGGATGACGGTCAGGAAGAGAAAGAAAAGCAGCTGCCTAGTCTAGAGAAAGGGGAAAACGTTCAAACAGAAACAATTGATCCAAAGCAGCACTTTACTCAGCCGCCACCCCGCTACACAGAAGCACGACTCGTCAAAACACTTGAGGAGCTTGGTATTGGCCGTCCGTCTACCTTCGCCCCTACGCTCGATACGATTCAAAAACGCGGTTATGTAGCTCTTGATAATAAGAGATTTATCCCAACAGAACTAGGTGAGATTGTCCATGAGCTAATGGTGGAGTTCTTTTCAGATATTATTGACGTGGAGTTCACGGCAAAAATGGAAAAAGACTTAGACAATGTAGAAGATGGACAAGTTGAATGGGTAGAAGTCATCGATGAATTTTACCAAGGATTTGAGAAGCACTTAGTCAAAGCAGAAGAAGAAATGGAAAAGGTAGAAATTAAAGACGAGCCGGCAGGAGAAGATTGCGAAAACTGCGGCAGCCCAATGGTTTTTAAAATGGGCCGTTACGGAAAGTTTATGGCTTGCAGTAATTTTCCTGATTGCCGAAATACAAAGGCGATTGTAAAAGAAATCGGTGTGAAATGTCCAAAGTGTAATGAAGGAAATATAATAGAAAGAAAAAGTAAGAAACGGCGAATTTTTTATGGGTGCGATCGTTTTCCAGAATGTGACTTTTTATCGTGGGATAAACCAATTGAACGAAAATGTCCAAAATGTGAACAGATGCTCGTCGAGAAAAAATTGAAAAAAGGCGTGCAAATTCAATGCACAGGATGCGATTATAAGGAAGAAACACAAGTGTAAAAGCGGGATATCCCCGCTTTTTTACTTGTTTTCGCACATAATACTTTTTTTATGCGAACGTCTGTTGTACAATGCTTTAGGGACATAGATGTACGTACCATTATTTATGAGGAGGCTGAAAACAATGGAACCAGTCGTTAATGTGATCGGAGCAGGCCTAGCCGGAAGTGAAGCAGCATTTCAAATTGCTGAACGGGGTATAAAGGTACGTCTATTTGAAATGCGGCCAGTTAAACAAACACCGGCTCATCATACAGATAAATTTGCTGAGCTTGTCTGCAGCAATTCATTACGGGCGAATGCACTTACGAATGCTGTCGGCGTATTAAAAGAAGAAATGAGAACATTGAATTCAGTGATCATTTCTGCTGCTGATCATTGTTCTGTTCCAGCGGGAGGAGCTCTTGCTGTTGACCGCCACGAGTTTGCTGGTCAGGTAACAGAACGGGTGAAAAATCATCCGAATGTGACGGTATTTAATGAAGAGGTAACGGAGATTCCTGAAGGGATTACCGTAATTGCGACAGGTCCGCTGACGAGTGCAGCGTTATCTGAAAAGCTGAAAGAATTAACGGGAGAGGATTATTTATATTTTTATGACGCTGCGGCTCCTATTATTGAAAAAGACAGCATAGATATGAATAAAGCCTATTTAAAATCCCGTTACGATAAGGGAGAAGCTGCTTACTTAAACTGTCCGATGACAGAAGAGGAATTTGATAAGTTTTATGAAGCGCTTATTTCAGCAGAAACTGTTCCCCTCAAAGAATTCGAAAAAGAAATTTTCTTTGAAGGCTGTATGCCAGTAGAAGTGTTGGCAAGCCGTGGGAAAAAGACATTGCTATTTGGGCCAATGAAGCCTGTAGGATTGGAAGATCCTAAAACGGGCAAAAGACCTTATGCAGTTGTACAATTGCGACAAGACGATGCAGCAGGAACGCTTTATAATATCGTCGGTTTTCAAACACATTTAAAATGGGGTCCGCAAAAAGAGGTCTTGCAGTTGATTCCTGGTCTTGAACAAGCAGAAATTGTTCGTTACGGTGTGATGCATCGCAATACCTTTATTAATTCACCAAAAGTATTGAATCCAACTTATCAGTTTAAAGAACGCAATCAGTTATTTTTTGCCGGTCAAATGACAGGTGTGGAAGGTTATGTGGAGTCGGCAGCGAGCGGTTTAATTGCGGGGATAAATGCTGCACGCCTGGCATTAGGAAAAGATCCGGTAGTGGTTCCGCCAGAAACAGCCATTGGCAGCATGGCTCATTACATTACAACAACAAACGCCAAGAACTTTCAACCAATGAATGCTAATTTTGGTTTGTTTCCTGATCTCCCGGTTAAAATAAGGAATAAGAAAGAAAGATATGAAGCTCATGCTCAACGGGCATTAGAAACAATTCAAACTTTTGTGAAAAGTTTGTAAACTTTCTTGCAAGGGCTGCTTGATTATGATAAGATTTAGTAGCCCTAAGGGGGTGTGTAAATGTCTGAACCTTTTAATAAGTATTTACAACGTTTCATTGAGTTCCTGCGGGTTGAAAAACACTATTCAGATTATACGGTACAATTTTATCGATACGATATTGAAGAATTCTTTAAGTTCACTAGTGAGCAAAGCATTGAGGACTTAAAAGAAATAGAATATTTAGATGCACGGTTGTATTTAACAACATTGCATGACCAACAATTGTCCCGTGCTACTATCGCTAGACGGGTTTCTAGCATGCGCAGTTTTTTTCGCTTTTTATCTAGAGAAAAGGTTATAACGGAAAATCCCTTTGCGCTCGTGCAGCAGTCAAAAGGTGGAAAGAAGCTCCCCTCCTTTTTTTATGAAGAAGAGATGGAAGAGCTTTTTGCTGTGTGTGAAGGAGAGGATCCTTTAGATATTCGTAATAGAGCCATCCTTGAGCTGCTCTATGCAACAGGCATTCGGGTAAGTGAATGCACAGGAATTGAGATGAAACATATTGATTTTGATTTTTCCGTGTTACTTATTAAAGGAAAAGGGAATAAAGAGAGATACGTGCCTTTCGGAAGCTTTGCTCTTGAAGCAATCGAGCGATACATAGCAACTGCGAGAAAATTCTTAATGAAGTCGACAGACCATCACTCTTTTTTATTCGTTAATCATCGTGGCAAACCGCTGACTTCGAGAGGCATCCGGCACATCTTAACAACGTTGATTGAGAAAGCTTCTTTGACAAGGAAAATTCACCCTCATATGCTGCGGCATACATTTGCCACTCATTTGCTGAATAATGGAGCGGATTTACGGACAGTGCAAGAACTGCTTGGGCATGATCATCTTTCTTCTACGCAAGTGTATACTCATGTCACAAAAGAACATTTAAGAAAGACGTATTTAACTCATCATCCCCGTGCGTAAGTAAAGGAGGAATCAAGATTTATGGATCAATTTCATGCTACTACCATTTTTGCTGTGCAGCATAAAGGCGGGTGTGCGATGGCCGGAGATGGACAAGTGACATTTGGAAATGCGGTCGTGATGAAACACACAGCTAGAAAAGTACGCAAGCTATTTAATGGAAAGGTACTGGCGGGCTTTGCAGGATCTGTTGCCGATGCCTTCACGCTGTTTGAACTGTTTGAAACGAGACTTGAAGAATACAACGGCAACCTGCAGCGTGCAGCGGTAGAGCTTGCGAAAGAATGGCGTTCTGACAAAGTGTTGCGCCGTTTAGAAGCTATGCTGATCGTTATGGACCAATCCAATATTCTGCTCGTCTCTGGAACAGGTGAAGTTATTGAACCGGATGACGGCATTTTAGCGATCGGCTCCGGCGGAAACTTTGCGCTCGCTGCAGGCCGTGCTTTGAAAACTTATTCAGGGGATCATTTGTCTGCACGGGAAATTGCCAAGGCTGCTCTAGAGATTGCCGGAGAAATATGTGTCTATACGAATGATCAGATTATCGTTGAAGAACTTTAGTAAAGGAGTGAAGAAGCTTGGAAAATAAATCATTGCAATTGACACCAAGACAAATTGTAGAACGACTTGACCAATATATTGTTGGTCAGAGAGAGGCTAAAAAAGCGGTTGCTGTTGCTTTGCGTAATCGCTATCGACGCAGTTTGTTAAGTGATCAAATTCGGGATGAAGTGATCCCGAAAAATATATTGATGATCGGACCGACAGGGGTCGGGAAAACAGAAATTGCCCGCCGTGTTGCGAAGCTTTCAGGCGCGCCCTTTATTAAAGTAGAAGCAACCAAATTCACAGAAGTCGGTTACGTTGGCCGGGATGTAGAATCGATGGTTCGTGACTTAGCAGAGACGTCTGTAAGGATTGTGAAAGAAGAGAGAATACAGTCTGTACAAGAGCCGGCAAGAGAAGCGGCTAATCGGCGGCTCGTTGAATTGCTTGTTCCGTCAAGAAAAAAAGCAAATAATATGAAGAACCCATTTGAAATGTTATTTGGCGGCGGTGGACAGGAACAACCGAGTCAAGAGGATTCTTATGAAGAAACTTCTATTCGCGAACAGAGAAAGCTTGTAGCGGATAAGCTGGCGCGCGGCGATATGGAAGAAGAAGTCGTTACGATTGAGGTAGAGGAACAGCCGCCTTCTATGTTTGACATGTTCCAAGGATCAGGGATGGAGCAAATGGGCATGAGCATGCAGGATGCACTTGGCGGATTGTTACCGAAAAAGAAGAAAAAGAGAAAATTATCGGTGCGTGAAGCACGAGAAGCGTTGACAAATGAAGAAGCTCAAAAGCTCATTGATATGGATGATGTGACACAAGAAGCTGTTAGACGCGCTGAGCAGACGGGGATTATTTTCATTGATGAAATTGATAAGATAGCCGCTAAAGGTGCCGCCTCCTCATCAGCTAGTGTTTCAAGAGAAGGTGTGCAGCGCGATATTCTGCCGATTGTTGAGGGCTCAACGGTTGTGACCAAATATGGTTCGTTAAAAACAGATCATGTATTATTTATCGCGGCTGGGGCTTTTCATATGTCAAAACCGTCTGACCTTATTCCGGAATTACAAGGCCGCTTTCCGATTCGTGTAGAACTTGGAAAGCTGTCGGTAGAAGATTTTGTTCGTATTTTAGTGGAGCCGGATAATGCGTTAATAAAACAATATATTGCTTTATTAGAAACAGAAGGTATAGAAATTGAATTTTCTGACGATGCTATTAAAAGAATAGCAGAAATTGCCTTTGAAGTGAATCAAAGCACAGATAATATCGGTGCGCGCCGTCTCCATACGATTATGGAAAAACTGCTCGAGGATCTATCATTCGAAGCGCCTGATATTACAATGGAGAAAATAACGATTACCCCGCAATACGTGAATGAAAAGCTAGAAGCTATTTCACGCGATAAAGATGTAAGCCAGTTTATCTTATAAAGTTTTAATCAGATGGATAGAAGGGTACAACAGGAATTAAATGAATTAGTTTAAAATGAGAAAAATAAAAGCATTGATCGGTAAAAGGAAGACCAGTCATTGTAGGAGGATTTAATCATGAATTTGTTAGAAAAAACTAGAAAAATTAACAAGCTGCTTCAAGATGCGGCGGGCAAGCATGTCAACTTTAAAGAAATGGCAGAATCCCTGTCAGGTCTCATTGAAGCGAACGTGTATGTTGTTAGCCGTCGAGGCAAGTTGCTTGGCTTTGGAGTAAACCAGCAAATTGAAAATGAGCGAATGAAAAAAATGCTCGCTGAAAGGCAATTTCCTGAAGAGTACACAAAAAATCTATTTAATTTGGAAGACACCTCTTCAAATCTTGGTGTCGATAGTGAATACACTGCCTTTCCGGTTGAGAATAAAGAACTGTTTAGAAATGGCCATACTACTATCGTACCGATTAAAGGAGCAGGTGAGCGTCTTGGCACGCTAGTTCTTGCCCGTTTAGAAGAGAAGTTCCACGATGAGGATTTAATTTTAGCAGAATATGGTGCTACTGTCGTAGGGATGGAGATTCTTCGTGAAAAAACAGAAGAAATTGAAGAAGAGGCAAGAAGCAAAGCGGTTGTCCAAATGGCCATTAGCTCTCTTTCGTACAGTGAGTTAGAAGCAATTGAGCACATTTTTGAAGAGTTAGACGGAAAAGAAGGTTTACTCGTTGCTTCAAAAATTGCTGATCGTGTAGGGATTACTCGTTCTGTTATTGTGAATGCGCTGCGGAAATTGGAGAGTGCTGGCGTAATTGAGTCTCGTTCACTAGGGATGAAAGGCACATATATCAAAGTGTTAAACGATAAATTTTTAGTGGAATTGGAAAAGCTAAAATCAAATTAAAGTAATAATAAAGCAAAAACCACCTGTTTTCGACAGGTGGTTTTTTGTTGTTTTTTGTCAAAATAGGAAGTTTGTCATTTGCTTCTTGTTGTGGAATTGTGATTAAATGTGTGGGAACGAATTCTAATTGTTCTATTATATGAGTCTTTAAGCCTATATTTGTCATTTTAGTTAAAATTTTATTAATTTATTCGCAAAACCGTAATCTTTCGTGAAATTTAGACAGGATTTATGTTATAGTTTCTAACATGAGATTGAAAATAAAGAGAGTTAGGGCAAAAGATGCTTTCTCTTTAAAATAAAGGAAATAGAGGAAAAAATGTTTCAAAACGTGTTTATAAGAGAAAATATTATTAATATATGTAGACGGAGTGGTGATAAATGAAGATATTTTCAGGTTCATTCAGCAATCTTGAAAAGGGATTAGATTATTCGGCATTAAAGCAAAAAGTAATCGCTAATAATATCGCAAATGCTGATACACCGAATTATAAATCGAAAGATGTCAGCTTTAAGGAGATTTTTGACGAAACAAAGGCTAATGAATTAACTGCTCACCGTACTGACTCTCGTCATTTTTCCTTCCATTCAAGTGCAAGCCATCCCGCTATTATGACGAATCGTAACCTTTCCTTTAATCAGAATGGAAACAGTGTCGATGTAGATAAAGAGATGGCAGATCTTGCCACAAACCAAATTTATTATAACGCTCTTGCTGATCGGATAAGCGGTAAATTTACTTCTCTTTCAAACATTATTAAAGGAGGAAGATAAAAGTGTCCATGTTCCATAGTATGAACACGACTTCATCAGCTTTGACCGCCCAACGACTACGAATGGATGTTGTTTCTTCCAACATGGCCAATATGGATTCAACCCGTGCCCGTCAGATAAATGGGGAGTGGCAGCCGTATCGACGGAAATCTGTCGTTTTCCAACCTCAACAGAGCGGGTTTTCTTCGTATTTGAATCAGGCAATGGGAAGAGAAAATAGTAGGGCAGGAAGCGGAGTTAAGGTCACAAAGATTATCGATGATAACGTGACACCTTTTAAAATGGTGTATGATCCAACCCATCCGGATGCCAATGAAGAAGGGTATGTGCAAATGCCTAACGTTGATCCATTGCGTGAGATGGTAGATTTGATGGCCGCTACCCGTTCCTACGAGGCGAATGTAACGGTATTTAACGCTTCTAAATCCATGATGACAAAGGCTCTAGAGATTGGTAAGTAAAGGAGATAAATAAATGGCTATTCAATCTATTCAAGGAGTAACACCTTTTTTTAAAACAGAGAGGGCTGAAATGAAGCCGGAGGCAACACCTTATAAGGCGCAGCAAAACTTTGCCCACTTTTTGAAAGAGTCACTTAATCAAGTCAGCCAGGCAGAGGCGCAGTCTAATAACTTAACTAATAAATTGATTCGTGGAGAAGATGTTGATCTTCACCAAGTATTAATTGCAGGGCAAAAAGCAAATATAGCTATGCAATTAACAATGGAAGTACGCAACAAAGCGGTGGAAGCTTATCAGGAAGTTATGAGAATGCAAATGTAAAAGCAGAAAGATAGAAACACCCTTTGAATTAGAAGCAACTTAACCGGGGGATTGTGATGAATGAAACGATACGCCAACAATTAACGAGAATAAGAGAATATTGGAGTAGCCGGACGAAAAGGCAAAAGTGGATAGGAATTGGTTCCTTTTTGTTATTCGTGATCGCTATTAGTGCTCTTGTTCTATTTATGACAAGGGAGACGATGGTACCCCTTTACAGCGACCTTTCACCTACAGAAGTAGGAGCGATAAAAGAAAATTTAGATGGCCGGGGAATCAAGTATGAAATTACTGAAGGAGGAACCGGGATATTAGTTCCTGAAGAAACCGTAGATTCATTAAAGGTAGATTTGGCAGCTGAGGGACTACCTAAGTCAGGAAGCATTGATTATGGATTTTTTAGTGAAAATGCTGGCTTTGGGATGACCGACAATGAATTTAACATTTTAAAGCTCGATGCCATGCAGACTGAACTTGCTCACTTGATAACAGGGATTGAGGGAGTAAAAGATGCGAAGGTCATGATTAATCTTCCCGAAAAAGATGTATTCGTGAGAGACGATGGAGAAAAAGCTTCAGCGTCCGTCGTATTGAACACTGAGCCTGGATATCAGTTTGATGAAAAACAAATTCGAGCACTTTATCATCTCGTCTCGAAAACTGTGCCGAACTTGCCACCTGAGAATATTGTTATTATGAATCAAAATTTTGAGTATTATGACCAGCAGGGTGGCGGCAGTTCTTTATCTGGCAATGAGATGGTTCAACAAATGGAAATCAAAAAAAATGTTGAGCGGGATATTCAGCGCCAAGTTCAGAGTATGCTTGGGACACTTATGGGACAGGACAAGGTTGTAGTATCCGTCACTGCGGATATCGATTTTACTCAGGAAAATAGAGAAGAGAACCTCGTTACTCCTGTCGATGAAGAAAAGATGCAAGGAATTCAGATTAGTGCTCAGCGAATTACCGAAACCTTTACGGGGGATAAGGCGGCGGCGGGCGGTGTTCCCCAAGGAGAAGACCCGGCTGATTCACAAGGCTCCACTTATATGGAGGGAGCAGGTGGTTCCGGAGATTATGAACGTTCAGAGGAAACGATTAATAACGAAGTAAATCGTATTCGAAAGAAAATTAAAGAAAGTCCTTATAAGATTCGTGATTTAGGCATTCAAGTGATGGTTGAGCCTCCAAAAGCTAACAACCCGGATTCATTGCCTCAAGAGCGGGTGGATGATATCCAGCAAATGCTTGGTACGATTGTCCGCACATCCATAGATAAAGGGTATAACCAACAGTTAACGGATCAGGATTTAGAGCAAAAAATTGCCGTTTCTGTTCAGCCGTTTAAAGGCAAAGTGACATTTGATGAGGAAAAGCAATCGAGTATCCCTTGGTGGGTATATGTGATTGGAGCGGTACTGCTCATTGTTATCGGAATTTTAGTCTTCCTTATTTTACGTGCTCGTCGCCGAGAAGAGGAAGAGGAATTCGAAGAGGAAATGGACCCAGTTGAAACACTTGAAGATATTAATGAAATTGAAACAGAAGCGTCAGCCCGCAGAAAGCAGTTGGAGAAGATGGCGAAAGAGAAACCTGAAGAATTCGCTAAGCTCCTTCGATCCTGGTTATCGGAAGAATAAGAATCGATTATGTAAAGATAAGCATGTGCTGAATAGGAGGAGTTTATGATGGCTGTGAGAGAAAAAAAATTAACAGGAAAACAAAAAGCGGCCATTCTTCTTATTTCCCTCGGCCCGGACGTATCTGCTTCTGTTTATAAGCATTTATCGGAAGAAGAGATCGAACGGCTCACTTTGGAAATATCAGGAGTGAAAAAAGTCGATGCTGAGGCGAAAGAGGAAGTGTTTGAAGAGTTTCATAATATCGCGCTGGCCCAAGATTATATCACACAAGGCGGCATTGGGTATGCCAAGACAGTTCTTGAAAAAGCGCTCGGCAAAGATCAAGCACAGAACATTATTAATAGACTCACGTCTTCCTTACAGGTTAGACCTTTTGATTTTGCACGCAGAGCAGAAGCAAGCCAGATTTTAAATTTTATTCAAAATGAACACCCACAAACGATCGCTTTAATTCTTTCTTACTTAGATCCACAGCAGGCAGGTCAGATTCTTTCTGAACTGCCTCAAGATGTGCAGGCGGATATTGCTAGGAGAATTGCTATTATGGATAGTACCTCTCCCGAGATTATCAATGAAGTAGAGGCCATTCTGGAGCGAAAGCTAAGTGCTACCGTTACACAAGATTACACGCAAACAGGCGGAGTAGAAGCAGTCGTAGAGGTATTGAATGGTGTCGACCGGGCAACAGAAAAAACGATTCTGGACTCTCTGGAAATTCAGGATCCTGAACTCGCTGAAGAGATTAAAAAGCGGATGTTTGTCTTTGAAGACATCGTCACATTGGATAATCGTTCTATTCAGCGCGTCATTCGTGATTGTGAGAACGAAGATCTATTGCTGTCGTTAAAAGTATCCAGTGAGGATGTAAAAGAGGTTGTCTTCCGAAATATGTCGACGCGGATGGTAGAAACCTTCAAGGAAGAAATGGAATTTATGGGTCCTGTGCGGCTGCGTGATGTAGAAGAGGCACAGTCCCGAATTGTAAGTACAATCCGGAGACTTGAAGAAGCTGGTGAAATTATTATAGCCCGCGGTGGAGGGGATGACATTATTGTCTAGAATTATCAAATCCTACCGGGCCGAACGTACGAGCGAAACGAATAAAGAAATCAAAGTAAAGGTGTTTCACTCCCCGCCTCCCGATTTAGATCAGGGAGAAGGGCTGTCAAATCAAACAGTTTATTTTGAGGAAGACAAAAAAAGGATATTGGAAGAGGCTGAGGCAGCAGCTCGCGATATGATTGCTCAAGCGGAACAGCAACGACGAGAAATCGAACAAGCGATAGAAAGCGAAAAGCAATCGTGGGAGGCAGAGAAGCAAGCGTTAGTTGAACAAGCTTATGAAGAAGGATTTCAGGCTGGTCAAGCCCAAGGACGTAAAGCAGGATACGATGACTATATAGAGTTGATTGAGACAGCAAAAGAAGCGGTGGAATGTTCAAAAAAAGAGTATGAAATGAATGTTCAGCGATCTGAAAAACTCATACTCGATATTGCCATAAAGTCAGCTGAAAGGATTACTAGCCAAAAACTCCAAGAAGACGAGCAAACCTTCTTAACGATGATCAAGCAAGCGCTAAAAGATATGCCAGACCAGAAAGAAATCCAAATACACGTTCATCCGGCACACTATTCGTTTGTCGTTAGTCAAAAAGAAGAAATAGATGCCATGTTTCCAATTGATACACTTTGTTATATTTATCCGAATGAAAAGCTGGAGGAAGACGGCTGCTACATTGAAACGAGTCATGGCCGGATCGAAATCGGACTTGATAGCCAGTTGCAGCAGTTAAGAAAACAACTATTTGAACTTCTTGAAGGTGAAGAACATTGAAGCTATCCAAGTTAGCTCAAAAAATTAGCAGTCTTGATACGTATAAGCGGTATGGACGTATAAAGCGGGTAGTTGGTTTAATGATTGAATCACAAGGTCCAAAATCGTCCATTGGCGATGTTTGTCTTATCTATCCAAACGGAGCAGCTAAAGATCAGATCATCCATGCAGAAGTGATCGGCTTTAAAGATGAAATGGTCATTTTAATGCCCTACAGCGATATAAGCGATATTTCACCGGGAAGCCTTGTGGAATCTTTAGGGCACCCTTTAGCTATTAAAGTTGGCCCTTCGCTGATTGGAAAAGTAGTCGATTCAATGGGAAATCCAATGGATGGAACTTCTCTTCCGAAAACACTTACTTCTGTTGGAACAGAGCAAAGTCCGCCTAATCCCCTTACCCGGCCGCCCATTCATGACCGGCTAGAAGTAGGTGTACGGGCGATTGATAGTATGTTAACCGTTGGAAAGGGACAGCGGATTGGCATTTTTGCGGGAAGCGGTGTTGGCAAAAGCACCCTGCTTGGCATGATTGCCCGCAATACAAAAGCGGATTTAAATGTGATTGCCTTAATTGGAGAGCGCGGGAGAGAAGTAAGGGAATTTATCGAACGCGACCTTGGCCCGGAAGGACGTTCTCGCTCAATTGTTGTTGCAGCTACATCCGATCAGCCAGCCTTAATGAGAATCAAAGGCGCCTTTACAGCGACGGCTATTGCTGAATATTTCAGAGATAAAGGCCTAAATGTCATGTTAATGATGGATTCTGTTACAAGGGTGGCGATGGCGCAGCGGGAAGTTGGGCTAGCAGTCGGAGAACCACCGGCAACGAAAGGTTACACACCTTCCGTATTTGCCATCATGCCGAAGCTGCTAGAACGGACTGGCACAAACGAGTTAGGCACAATTACAGCTTTTTATACAGTGCTCGTCGATGGGGATGACATGAATGAGCCCATTGCTGACGCAGTCAGAGGGATATTAGATGGGCATATTGTCCTTGATCGGGCGCTTGCTAATAAAGGACAGTATCCGGCGATTAACGTGTTAAAAAGTGTGAGCCGGCTAATGAGTCATTTAGCAACGGAAGAACACAAGCAAGCCGCTATTCAAATTAGAGACATGATGAGCACATATTTAAATTCTGAAGATCTCATTAATATTGGTGCTTACAAAAAAGGCTCATCGGCTGAAATAGACCGCGCTATTGAATATTATCCAAAGATCATTTCTTATTTAAAACAGCGGACAGATGAAAAAATTTCCCTAGAAGAAAGCGTAGTATCTCTTATTCAGTTAGCTGAAAGGGGAGAATATTAAACATGGTGTATCATTATAAATTCCAAAAAATACTGCAGCTGAAAGAACGTGAAAAGGAAGAAACACAAACTCTTTATAACGAATCGTTAAAGCAATTCGAAGAAGCAGCTGAGAAGTTATATTCTTTATTAAAGAAAAAAGAAAGTTTGATTGATTTTCAGGAAACAAAAATGGTTAGCGGCTTTTCGATCCATGAAATTCAGCACTACCAGCTTTTTGTTTCTAATCTAGAGCAAACGATTCACTATCAGCAGCAAGTAGTCATAAATGCCCGCAGTAAAATGCAATGGCATGAGCAGCAGCTGCAAGAGAAAAATATAGAAGTAAAAAAATACGAAAAAATAAAAGAAAAAGACTTTGAGAAGTTCAAAGAAAGCTTGTTGGAAGAGGAAAGTAAACAAATGGATGAAATTTCAGCCATTCAATTTATGAACCGTGGAAAATAGGTGAGGGTCTTGGCAAAGAAAAAGAAAAAAGAAGAATTCGTGGAAATAGAAGAAGAGAAAGGATATGGCGTATTTCAATGGATTCTTTTTGTTCTTGTAATTCCATTGCTGTTTGCCATTACGGTTGCCTTGATCGTAATGACTGTAGCGGGTGTAAATGTATTTGAGAAAGCAAAAGAAATAGGAGAACATGTCCCCGTCGTTTCCAAGCTCATAGACGATGGAGGAAACAATGAGGGCGGCCAAACAGACAAGGAAAAGGTCGTTTCGCTTCAAGCGGAAATAAAAAATAAAGAAGCAAAGATAGAACAGCTTGAAAAAAAGCTAAAGACGTCCGATAAAAAAACGGAAGACCTGTTAACAGAGAAAGACCGCTTAGAAATCGAAATAGAGAAATTACGGCAGCAAGGAGATACGGCTGATACAGCTAAAGAGCAGCAGAACGGTGAAAATAAGAAGTTAAGCGACACATATGAAGCAATGGCACCGAAAAATATTGCCAGCATTTTAGTCAATTTGTCTGATAATGAAGCAGTGAAAATTTTAACAGAAATGAGTACAGAAAAGCAGGCGGCTGTTTTAGAGAAGCTTCCTCCGGACAAAGCTGCTAAATACACGAAAATACTTTCAGGCGCTTCCTAGTGGCCGATGATTATAAGAGCAGGGGGATGGCAAGATCGTGATGCAATTAGTAAATGCGCTCTCAGCCCAAACGAATAGACAGCCAACACCAGTCAATGAGCAGGCTGCCTCGACAGGGGATTTTAAAACAATCCTTACTGGACAGCAAAGCAGCACTCCGGTTGAAGAAACCACTGTCAACCCGACACAGACTAGGCTTATGGAAGAAAAGCAAATTGTTGAAGCAACCGGTTTAGAAGGTTTGTTAAATATACCAGAAGCGATTAAATTGATCGCTAAAGAATGGATGGCTGATGGAAAGCAGCCTTCTTTTGAAGAGCTCGCTGCCTTTTTAGGGATGAGTACAGAACAGCTGCAAAAGAGCATCCAAGATTTAACGGACCAGCTTACAGCTTTGGCTAGTACGGAAAAAGCGGGAGCTCTTCCGGTGGAGTCTGCAAAGACAGTCCAAAGCGAGGTACAGAAAGAAGATCCGCCGATTGAATTAGTCGGAGAAGAAGGAATGAATGCCTTATTGCAGGCAATTCAACTATTGGCAGCTGTTCCTTCGAAGGAATGGCCAACGCTTGAAGAAAAGGCTGTGCAAACTGTTTTACAGGCAGGGAAGCTGTGGCAGCTGCTAGGTGAAAAAGCAGATAGTCAAACAAAAGACCTTGCCTCACAAGCGGTATTGAAAACAATGATGAAAGAAGTGGCTGGCAAGTTAGAGAAACTGCTGGCACAGCCGCAATCAGATAACCGGGCAGCCATTTTACAAAAAGCTTTTCAAAGTTTTTTGCAGCCATCAGCAAGCAATACAAAGTTATCCTCTGCTCATCAGTCTAGTACTCCTCAACAAGAATTGATGGATAAGCTAACAGACGGACAAGCAGTACAAAAAACTATAGCTTTATTGCCTGGGAAAGAAGGAACGACGCACATTCAACCATTTTTTCATCCGCTGGGCCGTACGGAAACTTTTTCAATGAGTGTTCAAACAAATCCACGGCCGATGAACATGGAGCAATTTATGGAAAAGTTTTCGCAAATTCTTGGGAACTCTAATTTAGTGAAAATGCCAAATGGGACAAAGCTGCTGTTAAGACTGTATCCCGAGCAGCTCGGAAGCTTGCGCATTGAGCTGCTGCAGCAAAATGGCGTCATGACAGCGAAAATCCTATCTTCCACTCCTGCGGTAAAAGAGCTGTTTGAACAGCATGTAAGCAGCCTAAAGCATGCCTTTAGCCAGCAAAATGTTGCGGTCGATAAAATCGAATTAACATTCAGTCAGGCAGAACCGCAGAAGTTTGATCGTCAGCAACAGCAACAGCACGAGCAATCCCGTCAGCCACAACAGGAAGCAAAATCTCAGGAAACGGATGACGAGCCAACGGAAAACTTTCAAGACTTATTATTAAACATGGAGGTTTAACAACCTATGGCTAAAATTGATCCCAGCTTATACTTAGCAAACAACAAGCAGCAGCCGAAAACAGGAAATAGTGCACTGGGGAAAGATGAGTTCTTAAAGATTTTAATGACACAGCTGCAAAATCAGGATCCGCTCAGCCCGATGGAGGATAAAGATTTTATCGCTCAGATGGCCACATTTTCATCCTTAGAACAAATGACCAACATGGCTACTTCTTTTGATAAATTTTTGCAAATGCAGCAGGCTTCCCAGATGATCAGCTATAATTCGTTCGTTGGCAAAGAAGTGACCTGGCATAAAATTGTGGGAAACAGCGACCCGAACGCTGAACCAGAAGTACAGACAGGAACAGGGACGATCGCTTCCGTTCAGTTTAAAGGAAATGGCGTTCAATTTTTAATGACAGACGGAACGATATTAGAACCGGCTAATATTTCAGAAGTGAAGGGCGGCAGCGGAGCCGGCAGCAGCCATTCACTTGTCGATGCCAGCCATTTGATTGGGCATAAAGTCACCTGGAATAAAGAGGGAGCCGACCAAACAGCCACCGTTCAATCCGTTTCAATGAAGGACGGTGCCATCTGGCTGCAATTAGATAATGGGGAAAAAGTCAGCCCTTCTTCTTTGACGAAAATTGAAAAATAGTCGCTGCCATTTTTTTAAATAAAAACGACAAATTTCACAAAAAAGACCTAATCAAACCGGCCTATGAGCCGATAATAATCAAGAAGCAAGAGGATGGTCAGTCCATTGAAAATAACGAATTGGGTTTGTAAAAGAAGCCCATTCGAAAGGGGAAAAAATAATCAATGCTACGTTCAATGTACTCAGGAATCAGCGGAATGAAAGGCTTTCAAAATAAATTAGATGTTATTGGTAATAATATTGCTAACGTTAATACATTTGGATTTAAAAAAGGCCGTGTTACCTTTAAGGATATGGTGAGTCAGCAGATTTCTGGAGCTAGTGCGCCGGGAACAGCCCGTGGAGGAACAAACCCTAAGCAAGTAGGTCTTGGGGGGCAACTAAGTGCGATAGATACAATTCATACGCAAGGGAGTTTGCAAACAACAGCCAGACCTCTAGATCTATCTATTTCAGGTGACGGATTCTTTTTTGTACAAGACGGCACTGGTGCAACAACGAATGAATATCTTACAAGAGCAGGAAACTTCTATTTAGATAAAACTGGGCAGATTGTTAACTCTGATGGATATTATTTACTTGGAGATACAGTTGATAGTAGCGGTGCTTTGACAGGAACCGCAGGGCGACTCACAATACCCAGTACCGCAAAAAGTTTTAGTATTGGTGCGGATGGTAAAGTAACTTATGTAGAGGAAGGTAGCAGTACACCAAAATTAGCAGGTCAAATTCTTCTTGCCAAAGTAGCGAACCCTGATGGTTTAGAAAAGTTGGGTAATAACCTTTATCAAGTAACTAATAATTCTGGTGATATTGAAACAGCAGACAATAAATTAATTGGAAACGTTCCTGGTACAAAGGGAGCCGGCACAATCGTCTCCGGCACACTAGAAATGTCCAACGTGGACCTTTCTGAAGAGTTCACAGAAATGATCGTGGCGCAGCGTGGATTCCAGGCGAATACGCGTATTATTACGACGTCGGATGAAATTCTTCAGGAGCTTGTGAATCTGAAACGGTAATAGCTGATTTGTAAATGAAGGGGGTGTCAGGGTTGGAGCTGCCGCTTCAACCCTGAAAATCTATTGATTAGTGTAACGAGATTAAATGGCAAGTCGTTTTCGCTGAATGCTCTTTATATTGAAACAATTGAGAGTTTCCCTGATACAACGATTACACTTTCGAATGGAAAGAAATATATTGTGCGCGAGTCGGAGGAAGAGGTAAGAAAGCGGCTGGAGGAGTTTTATCGCCGGGTGCACGTATTAGGGAAAATGGAGCAAGGAGAGATGAAGAGTGGAGACTGAAGCGAAAGCCGGAAAAGGGAATAACAAGCTGCTTACCGTGATGATCGTCATGTTAGCAGTCATTTTATTGATCGGCACCGTAGCAATTATCATTATCTTAAAGTCTTCTAAAGAGGGCAGTGCAAAAGAGCCTGATATTGATGAGGTCATTGAGTCCTCCGTAGATATTCCGGAAATGACGACGAATCTTGCGTCGGATGACTATATCCGCATCTCATTTAAAATTCAGACAGACAGTAAAAAAGCGCAAGAGGAACTAACAAAGCGTGATTTCCAAGCAAAGAATATTATTATTGAAGAGCTTTCTGAAATGAAATCGCAGGATTTAAAAGGGAAAAAAGGAAAAGAACAATTGACAAATCGGCTAAAAGATCAGTTAAATGAAATTATGCAGGATGGAGAAGTGCTTGACGTTTATATCACCTCTTATATTATCCAGTAATACATGACAATTTATTTGATGGAGGTGACAGCATGCCGGGAGAGGTTTTATCGCAAAATGAAATAGATGCCTTGCTGTCCGCTCTTTCTACAGGAGAAATGAATGCGGATGAACTGAAGAAAGAAGAGCAGGAGAAAAGAGTTAAAACTTACGACTTTAAGAGAGCCCTCCGCTTTTCAAAAGACCAAATTCGCAGCTTAACGCGGATGCATGATAATTTTGCTCGAATCTTAACGACTTTTTTTTCTGCTCAGCTGCGGACGTTCGTACAGATTTCAGTCGCATCAACGGATCAAGTCCCTTATGAAGAATTCATCCGCTCTATTCCCAATATGACGGTGTTAAACGTCTTTGAAGTGCCGCCGCTTGATGGGCACGTTCTGATGGAAGTGAACCCCAATATTGCCTACGCTGTTTTAGATCGATTACTTGGCGGCCGCGGAGCAAGTGTTCATAGCGTTGAGGGATTAACGGAAATAGAAACAAAGATTATGTCTAATATATTTGAACGGGCGTTCGAGAATTACCGTGAGGCCTGGGCGAATCTTATGGATATTGATCCACTTATGACAAATTTTGAAGTAAATCCACAATTTTTGCAGATGGTATCTCCGAATGAAACGGTAGTTGTGATATCATTAGATACAACAATCGGTGAAACGACAGGCATGATTAATATTTGTATACCTCACGTCGTTTTAGAGCCAGTTATTCCCAAGCTTTCTGTCCATTATTGGATGCAAAATCCGGACAAAAAAGAAAGACAGCCAGGGGAGTATGAAAATTTACAACGACGAATTCAAAAAGCAGAGGTTCCTATTATAGCTGAACTTGGCGGTACTACTATTATGATAGAGGACTTTTTGGCGCTTGCTAACGGTGATGTCATTGAACTGGAAAAAAGTATTAATGAACCGCTCATCGTAAAAGTGAGCGACATTCCAAAATTTACCGCGCAACCTGGAAAAATGAATAAAAAAATAGCCATTCAAATTCTTGATGATTTCAAGGGGGGAGATGAGGACAATGGGTGACGGCATGCTTTCTCAAGAAGAAATAGACGCCTTGTTAAGAGGTACAGCAGATATAAATGAGGAAAGCGATCATACAATGGAGGCAGCCGCTGCATCGGCTACAGAAATGTATGTAGACTCTTTTGAGCAGGATACCCTCGGCGAAATCGGTAACATTTCATTTGGGAGCTCAGCTACGGCACTTTCTAGTTTGTTAAATCAGAAAGTGGAAATTACAACGCCAACAGTTAGTGTTATCGATCGTCAAAATCTAAAGGATGAATTTCCTCATCCATATGTAGCAATTGAAGTAGAGTATACAGAGGGATTTACAGGGGCGACTAATCTGCTCGTTATTAAACAATCAGATGCAGCCATTATTGCTGACTTAATGCTCGGAGGCGACGGGACCAACCCTGATGAAAACTTAGGAGAGATCCAATTAAGCGCCGTACAGGAAGCAATGAATCAGATGATGGGTTCGGCTGCAACCTCTATGTCAACGATTTTTAATAAGCGTGTTGATATTTCTCCGCCTTCGATCGGTTTAATGGATTTGAATGTAGGGAAAGGCGAAGATGCACTAAAAGAACAAGAACTGCTTGTGAAAATCTCTTTCCGTTTAACGATTGGTGATCTGATTGATTCTAATATTATGCAGCTTGTTCCCTTAGAGTTTGCTAAAGGGCTTGTTCATGAATTAATGAATCCTTCTGTCGAAGAAGCGCCTGCACCGGAAACAGCGAAGGAGCCTGAAGCTCAGCCGGAGCCGGCTCAAACGGTGAATCAGCAATCGACAGCTCCAGCTTCATCTGCTCCGACTCAGCATAATAGCCAGCCGCCTGCACAGACAAATGGACAAGCAGCGAATGCCTCTGTTCAGCAGCCGCCTGTCAATGTTCAGCCTGCTTCTTTTGCTTCGTTTGAACCACCACCACTACAGGAGCATGAAAAACGTAATTTAAGCATGCTGTTGGATATACCGCTGCAAGTAACGGTAGAGTTGGGAAGAACGAATCGATCGGTAAAAGATATTCTGGATTTAACAGCAGGTTCTATTATCGAGCTGGATAAACTAGCTGGTGAACCGGTTGATATCCTTGTCAACAGCCGATTAGTAGCTAAGGGAGAGGTAGTTGTCATTGAAGAGAATTTCGGCGTTCGCATTACAGATATTTTAAGTCAGAGCGACCGTCTAAGAAACTTAAATTAATTTTATTCTGGGGGTTAGTAACGATGGGAAATCGTATTCTAGTTGTGGATGATGCTGCATTCATGCGCATGATGATTAAAGACATTCTCACAAAAAACGGATTTGAAGTAGTGGGAGAAGCCTCTGATGGGGCGCAAGCTGTTGAGAAATACAAAGAATTAAAACCGGATTTAGTTACAATGGATATTACGATGCCTGAAAAAGATGGCATCTCCGCTTTAAAAGAAATTAAGGCAGATGATCCAAATGCTAGAATTATTATGTGTTCAGCCATGGGTCAGCAGTCAATGGTTATTGATGCGATTCAGGCGGGGGCAAAAGACTTTATCGTAAAGCCTTTCCAGCCGGATCGTGTTATTGAAGCAATTTCCAAAACATTAGCATAAAAGCTTAAGAAGGTGCGTTATTTGATCAAACAACTTTTTAAGCCTTTCGCTTTGATCCTCTTCAGTATGGCTCTGTTTGCAGGCAATGTTTCTGTTGCGCAAGCAGAGCCATTTGACAATAATGTGAAAGACTGTTTAGAAAGTCCTAAAAAGTGTGGACAGGAAACAGAACAGCCGAAGGTGGAAAAGCAAGGCAAACAAAATCAACAAATAGAAACAGGGACAGCGGTTGGCGTGACGATTTGGGACTTTTTAAAAATGATAGGAGCGCTCATTTTTGTTCTTGCCCTTATTTATTTTATACTGCGCTTCGTCAATCAAAAAAGCCGTTCTTACCAGCAAACAAAATTAATTCAGCATTTAGGAGGTACACCACTTGGAGGGAACCGCTCGATTCAATTGGTAAAAATAGGAGAGAGGGTTCTAATTCTCGGAGTGGGGGAGAATATTCAACTGCTTCAAGAGATTGACGATGAGGAGGAACGATCCCGTTTTGTTGATCACTATAGCAATCAAATGGAGCAAATGCTGCAGCCACAGGATATTATGACGAAACTAATCAGTAAATGGAAAGGCCAAGAAACACAAAAAAGCGAGAAGCAGGATCCTTTTAAACAAGTATTTGAGAATAAACTGAGTGAGATAAAACAATCGCGCAAGCAGGCCATTTCAAAAATGAACGACAGGGAGAAGAAGCAAGATGAATGAGTTTATGGAGTTTTTCAACAATAGTTCTCCTGATAATGTATCTGCGTCGGTCAAACTTTTTCTCTTACTGACGGTGTTATCGATTGCTCCTAGCATTTTGATTATGATGACATGTTTTACGCGGATCATTATCGTATTGTCTTTCGTAAGGTCGGCGCTCGCAACTCAACAAATGCCGCCGACACAAGTATTGCTTGGGCTTGCGTTGTTTTTAACTTTCTTTATTATGGCTCCTGTATTTCAACAAATAAATGATGAGGCACTTACCCCGTTATTTAATGAAGAAATTAACCTTGAACAGGCATATGACAAAGCAAGTGTACCGCTAAAAGAGTTTATGAGTGAACAGACGAGGCAAAAAGATTTAGAGCTGTTTCTAAACTATTCAGGAGCAGAACGGCCGAAAACCGTCGAAGATATTCCTTTAACCTCTCTTGTTCCGGCGTTTGCTTTAAGTGAAATTAAAACCGCTTTTCAAATTGGCTTCATGGTCTTTATCCCGTTTCTCGTAATCGACATGGTTGTCGCTAGTATTCTAATGTCGATGGGGATGATGATGCTTCCGCCAGTGATGATTTCTCTGCCTTTTAAAATTTTGCTATTTGTTCTTGTAGACGGTTGGTATTTAGTCATTCAATCCTTGCTGAAAAGCTTTTAAGTAGGTGGAATAATGAATTCTGAAATGGTCATTTCTTTAGCTGAGAAAGGTGTTTACACAACGATCATCGTTTGTGGCCCGCTTCTTATAATTGCCCTCGTCGTTGGTCTTGCGGTTAGTATCTTTCAGGCGACGACTCAAATTCAAGAGCAGACGCTTGCTTTTATTCCGAAAATTGTCGCCGTTTTAATAGGTCTTATCTTTTTCGGACCCTGGATGCTCAGTAAAATGCTTTCTTATACGCTTGATATGTTTACGAATTTAACAAGATTTGTAGGTTGATTGAATGGAAGAAATAATACCTGATTTTTCTGTCTTACTATTAATTATCGTCCGTGTTTCAACTTTCTTTATAACGGTTCCGTTATTTTCACATCGGACTATACCAGCCATGCACCGGATCGGGTTTGCTGTTCTGCTTTCCTGGACGATGTACTATACGATAGATGCAGGTCCTCTTGAAATTGATGGCGAGTACTTTTTGTTAATTTTAAAGGAAGCGCTTGTCGGCCTGCTCATTGGCTTAGCAGCGTATATTATGATAGCTGCTATCCAAATCGCAGGAGGGCTGATCGATTTTCAGATGGGGTTTGCTATCGCCAATGTAATCGATCCGCAAACAGGAGCGCAAAGTCCGCTCATGGGGCAATACCTTTACATGTTTGCCTTATTATTGTTGCTTGCACTCAATGGCCACCATTTAATACTAGACGGCATTTTTTATAGCTATCAATACATTCCTGTTGATCAGGTATCACTTCACTTTGGCAACGGAAGTCTCGCTGGATATGTAAGCCGTGCCTTCACTTCCATGTTTTTGATTGCTTTTCAAATGGCCATGCCCGTTGTAGCAACATTATTTTTAGTCGATGTGGCCCTTGGAGTAGTAGCAAGAACGGTGCCGCAGCTTAATATATTTGTTGTTGGCTTCCCGATTAAAATAGGAGTTGCTTTTGTTGTTATGGGAGTGGTCATTGGACTGATGTTTACGATGTTTCAAAAGCTATTTGAACTGATGCTTTATACGATGCGTGACGTAATGACATTACTAGGGGGCACATAAAGTGGAGAAATTGCGGTTAGACCTCCAATTTTTTGCCGGAGAGAAGACAGAAAAAGCGACCCCGAAAAAAAAGCAGGATGCCCGTAAAAAAGGACAAGTTGCGAAAAGTCAGGATGTCACAACAGCGATCAGTCTTCTATCGTTGTTCGGTTTCTTATTCATTGGCTCTTCCTTTATTGGAAAAGAAATTCTTCATTTATTTAAGCATTCACTTCAATATTACCTTACTATGCCAGTGACAGAGTCTAATCTTAAAGTAATTGTTCTTGAAATTATGGGACAGCTTGTCTATATATTAGGACCGGTTATGCTCGTGGCTCTTCTAGCAGGGATGGCGGCGAACTTTTTACAAGTAGGTTTTTTGGTAACAGGAGAGCCGCTGAAGCTAAAGCTCGAGAAGTTAGATCCTATTAAAGGATTTAAGCGAATTTTTGCTGTTAGAGCATTAGTAGAATTATTAAAATCGCTGTTAAAAATTACTTTTGTTGGCGCCATTACCTTTTTTATCTTATGGTCCAATATTGAAGAGGTCATAAAGCTCTCGTTTAAGTCCGTTGCCGATGGATTAAGGACTGTGGGGGTGTTAACGCTGCAAATGGGAGCAGCCGCTTCAGCCGCCCTTCTTTTTCTGGCACTGCTGGATTTTTTATATCAAAAGTATGATTTTGAAAAAAGCATTCGTATGTCAAAGCAGGACATTAAAGATGAATACAAAAACATAGAAGGCGATCCGCTGATCAAGTCAAAAATTAAACAGCGGCAAAGGGAAATGGCGATGAGCCGCATGATGCAGGAAGTGCCGCAGGCCGACGTTGTCATTACAAACCCAACTCATTATGCAATCGCTTTAAAATATGATGAAAAAGAGGCTGATGCACCGGTAGTCGTAGCAAAAGGAGTCGACTACTTAGCTCAGAAAATTAAGTATGTGGCTGGCGAAAATGAAGTAGAGCTGATTGAAAACAGACCGTTGGCAAGAGCACTTTACGATCAAGCAGAGGTCGGCCAGCCAATCCCAGAAGAGTTTTTCAAAGCAGTGGCTGAGATTTTGGCTTATGTTTATCGTCTGAAAAATAAATTGTAAGTTTTGTTGTTAGGAGAGAGAGTAATGAAAGCAAGAGACATCTCCGTATTGCTAAGTGTCATTTTAATAGTAGCGATGCTAATTATTCCGCTGCCGTCATGGCTGCTAAGTGTGTTAATTATTATCAATATTTCTCTTGCGCTTTTAGTGCTGCTCATTTCAATGAATATGAGAGAAGCATTGGAGTTCTCTGTATTTCCATCTTTGCTTTTGTTATTAACATTATTTCGACTGGGGCTAAATGTGTCAACGACGCGTTCTATCTTGAGCAAAGGGGAAGCTGGCGGCGTTGTTGAGACATTTGGGACATTCGTCGTCGGCGGAAATATCGTCGTTGGAATGGTTGTCTTTCTTATTTTAATTATTATCCAGTTTATCGTTATTACAAAAGGATCAGAACGGGTATCTGAAGTAGCAGCCCGCTTTACGCTTGATGCGATGCCCGGGAAACAAATGAGTATTGATGCTGATTTGAATGCGGGTATGATTTCAGAGCAGGAAGCGAGAGAAAGACGGGAAAAAGTCAGCCGTGAATCCGACTTTTACGGAGCAATGGACGGTGCGACAAAATTCGTTAAAGGGGATGCGATCGCAGGTATCATCATCGTGATCATCAACTTAATTTTCGGGATGATTATCGGTGTCGTTCAGCAAGGACTTCCAGCTGCCGAAGCCGCCGCTCGTTATTCACTGTTAACAGTCGGTGATGGAATTGTCTCTCAAGTGCCTGCTCTTTTAATTTCAACAGCAACAGGAATTGTGGTGACACGTGCCGCTTCAACAGGAAATCTTGGAGAAGACATTATGTCACAGCTTCTTGCTTTTCCCGTGATGCTTTATGTGGCAGGCGGTACGATATTCTTGCTTGGTATCGCGACACCTATCAATGATGTGTTAACGATTCCTATTGCTGGTGCCCTCGCTTTTGGCGGCTATATGCTGCAGCGTACACCAAAAAAAGAAGAAGTGGACATATTCGAAGCGGAAGAAGAAATGGAGACAGAGGAATTGAAGAGTCCGGAGAGCGTCGTGAACTTGTTAAATATTGATCCAATTGAGTTTGAGTTTGGCTATGGGCTCATTCCACTAGCTGATGCTAGCCAAGGTGGAGATTTGCTCGACCGGGTCGTGATGATCCGCCGCCAGCTTGCGATTGAATTAGGGCTTGTCATTCCGGTTGTCCGCATACGAGATAATATTCAACTGCAGCCAAATGAATATCGAATTAAAATCAAAGGCAGCGTTATGGCCTCAGGTGAATTACTGCTCGATCATTATCTTGCTATGAGTCCTGGAGAAGATGATGACACAATTGAAGGCATCGATACGATTGAGCCGTCCTTTGGCTTGCCGGCAAAATGGATTACGGAAGAAATGAAAGAACAAGCAGAGATTTTAGGATATACAGTCGTCGATCCGCCGAGCGTCGTCTCTACTCATTTAACGGAAGTCATTAAAGCTAACGCTTATGAGCTGCTCGGCCGTCAGGAAACACAGCAGCTTATTGATCATTTAAAAGAATCTTATCCGATTTTAGTAGATGAAGTAACGCCTAATCCTTTAACAGTAGGGGAAGTTCAAAAGGTATTGGCTAAATTGTTAAAAGAAAATATTTCGATTAGAAATTTGCCAATCATCTTTGAAACGCTAGCCGATTTTGGGAAAATGACGTCTGATACAGATCTGTTAACAGAATATGTGCGTCAGGCACTGGCAAGACAAATCACAGGGCAATATGCCGAGACAGGAGAACCATTAAGAGTTATTACACTGTCAGGGCAAGTAGAAAAGCGGGTAGCGGACAGCGTTCAACAGACGGAGCACGGAAACTTTTTATCACTTGATCCGACTGATTCCCAGCGAATATTAGAAGCGATGGCAGCTCAGGTAGAACAAGTTTCGTTTATGCAGCAGGCACCGATTATTTTATGCTCGCCTGCCATCCGCATGTACGTAAGGCAGCTTGCTGAGCGGTATTTCCCGCAATTGCCAATCTTATCTTATAATGAACTAGAGCCTAATGTTGAAGTTCAAAGCGTAGGGGTGGTGAACTTAGATTGAAAGTGAAAAAATACACGGCATCATCCATGCCAGAAGCAATGAAGAAAATTCGCGCTGAACTTGGAGAACAGGCCGTACTTCTACAATCGAAAACCGTATATACTAGAGGCTTTTTAGGATTATTTAAAAAGAAATTGATCGAAGTGGTAGCGGCGATTGATCCTAATCCACCGCAAGAAGCGATTCGGTTAAAGGAAGCAGTCACGCCTGCTGTTGCAAACAGCAGGCCCCCTCTTCAGTCTAAGACAGAAAAAAATAGCGAAGAGATGCTGAAAAAGGAATTAAATGAACTAAAGGAGATCGTAAAACAATTCTCTAGAGTAGATCATTTATCACTAGATGCTTATCCGGATGAGCTTAAGCTGCCAATTGTAAAATTAAAAAAACAAGAGGTAGCGGATCCGCTGATTACAGAATTAAAGCAAGTCCTTTTAGAAAAGTGGAAGCAAGTAAAAGGACAGGTTAGCGAAGACATAGTTGATGAATGGAGCAGGGAGTGGCTTATTGAAAAAATTAAGCCTTTGCAGCATGAACAGCTGCCTCTTCCGAAAAAGTTTGTGAACATTGTGGGGCCGACTGGTGTAGGAAAGACAACAACACTCGCAAAGATCGCTGCGGAAAGTGTATTGGAAAAAAAACTTAAGGCAGCTTTTATCACGACTGACACCTATAGAATTGCCGCAATTGAACAGTTGAAAACATATGCGGATTTATTGAAAGTACCTGTAGAAGTAGCGTATCAACCAGCTGACATTCAGCAGGCCATTGAAAAATTTAAAGATTATGATGTTGTTTATATTGATACAGCAGGCCGCAATTATTTAGAAGAACAATTTATTAAAGAGTTAAGAGTGATGATTCCTTTTGAAAAAATGGAAAATTATTTAGTCTTATCGCTCACTTCAAAAGAGCAGGATATTCATGCGGTAATCCGGCAATTTTCAGCTGTGCCTATCCATCAGTTTATTTTCACAAAGATGGACGAGACAACGAGTCATGGGGCAATTATAAATGTCATGTGCCAATATGGAAAGGGCGCAGCTTTTCTAGCTAATGGGCAAAATGTACCGGACGATTTGGTCCATCCTGAACCTGAAACAATCGCTGATATTATTTTTGGTGATCGCCTATGACAAATCATGATCAAGCAGCAGAACTACGGAAAAGATTGAACCGGCTGGCAGGAAGAAGAGCTAAGACAATAGCCGTAGTGAGTGGAAAAGGCGGAGTAGGAAAATCAAATATTTCGTTAAATTTTGCGATTGAGTTAACCCAAAATGGTAAAAAAGTGCTAATATTTGATATGGATATAGGGATGGGAAACATCCATGTATTGACGGGACAGTCAGCAGTGTATTCTATTGCTGACTTTTTTGAAAAGGGTCTTTCGCTTGAAGAGCTAGTGTACAAAGACAGTGAAGGCATTTCCTATATTTTAGGAGGGTCCGGTCTTAGTCAATTAATTGAGTGGGACGAAAGTCATCTAAGCCGGTGGCTAAATGATGTGGAGGAACTCCAGCAGCAATATGATTTTTTATTATTTGATATGGGGGCCGGAGCAACAAAGGAAGCGCTCAATATTCTGATGTCAGTAGACGATATAATAGTTGTTACGACTCCTGAGCCGACTGCGATTACGGATGCTTATTCCATGATGAAATACATCCATACTCATGGCGGAGAAAATGCTTTCTATCTTTTATGCAACCGGGCAGATTCAGAGAGGGAAGGACAAGAAGCCGCAAAACGTCTGCAGCAAGCGGTCCACAAGTTTTTAGGAAAAGAAAGCTTTGAATTGGGGGTACTTCCTGAAAGTACAGTTGTAAAAAAAGCTGTCAGCGCACAGACTCCCTTTCTTACTGCTTATCCGAATGCCAAAATTTCCAAGGCATTACAGGAGGCGGTAAGAATATATAGACAGGGACAAGGAGAGTCATTGAATCAATCAGAAACAGCTAGCTTTATATCTAAGCTTCGTCATTTCTTTGTGAAAGGCAGGCGCTAATAATGAGAGAGAAAAAAGTCATCGTCGTTGATGACTCTGCATTTATGAGAAAATTGATTACTGAATTTTTGTCTTTACACCCTGAGCTAGAAGTTGTAGCGACCGCCCGAAATGGCAAAGACGCGATTGAAAAAATTAAAGAATTTAAGCCAGATGTAGTGACGATGGATGTAGAAATGCCCGAGATGGGTGGGCTTGATGCCCTAGGTTATATTATGGAGAACATGCCAACTCCCATTGTGATGCTGTCGAGTTTAACCGGGACAGGTGCAGAGACCACTTTTCAGGCAATGGAAAAAGGAGCCGTTGATTTCATTAAAAAACCTTCAGGGACGATTTCACTTGACCTTCATAGAATTAAAGATGAATTGATTGAAAAAGTACTAGCTGCGAGCAAAGCGAATTTACGTTCCGTGACTTCGGCTGTGCATCCTGTTACTCAAATTCCAGCAGTGCAGAATAAAAAAGATAGGAAACCCGTCAGTAACAGAAAACGAGAAAATGAGCAAAGTCTTGTAGTGATAGGGACGTCAACAGGAGGACCTCGAGCTCTTCAAAAAGTGTTGACTAAGCTGCCGGAGAATTTAGACGCGCCGGTTCTTGTTGTTCAGCATATGCCGCCGGGATTTACAAAATCTTTGGCTGAAAGGCTGGATTCCTTGTGCGCTATTCATGTTAAGGAAGCTGAAAACGGAGAGGTTCTGCAAAAAGGAGTTGCTTATATCTGTCCAGGAAACTTTCATTTAAAAGTGAAGAAAATGGAAGCGATGCTCACCGTGCACCTTGATCAATCACCTCCCATCAGCGGACATCGTCCAGCAGTTGACGTAATGTTTGAATCTGTCAGCAAAGTGACAGGCCTCCATAAGGTTGCTGTTATTATGACTGGGATGGGAGCAGATGGGGCAAACGGGCTAATTAAGCTAAAAGAAGCAGGAAATGTGCAGGCAATTGCAGAGTCTGAAGAGTCATGTGTCGTATTTGGAATGCCACGAGCCGCTATTGCTACCCGCTTGGTGGATTGTACAGTTCCCGTGGAACATATTGCTGAAAAAATTTTAGAGTATATAGGATAGAAAGGGTGAGTGGCTGATGGAAGTGAATCAATATTTAGAAGTTTTTATTGATGAAAGCAAGGAGCACTTGCAGGCGATCAATGAAAACTTGTTATTATTGGAAAAGAATCCAGAGGATCTTGCAATTGTTAATGAAATTTTCCGATCTGCCCATACGTTAAAAGGAATGTCTGCCACGATGGGGTATGAGGATCTCGCTAACTTAACGCATAAAATGGAAAATGTTCTTGATGCGATTCGTAATCACAAGCTTCACGTTACGGCTGATATTTTAGATGTAGTTTTTGCTTCGATTGATGATTTAGAAGCGATGGTGCAGGATATTGCTGCTGGCGGTACAGGTAAGCGGGATGTATCAGACATCGTTGACAAGCTTTTGAAGATTGAAAATGGAGAAACGGCAAATAGCACCGCAGCTTCTGCACAAATAGAAGCCTCTCCTTCCGTCAGTCCTTCCTCTACTGTAAAGTATGATGAATTTGAATACACAGTCATTCAGCAGTCGAAGGAGCAAGGTTTTAATTGTTTAGAAGTGGCTGTAGAACTGCGGGCCGATTGTGTACTTAAGGCAGCTCGTGTATTCATGGTATTTGAAGTACTAGAAAAATGCGGAGAAGTGATTAAGTCAACACCTTCTACCGAAGAGCTTGAAGCAGAGCAGTTTGATGAACGTTTTGTGGTAACACTGATTACACAAGAGCCGGCCGAGGATATTGAGAGCAAGGTGAAAAAGGTCTCGGAAGTTGAACGGGTAACAGTGACTGAGTTTATTGCGCAGCCGTTGGAAACGGAAGAAGCAGAAAGAGAAGTAGCGGCCGCTGCTGCACCGGCACCACCAATGCCAACGGCAATTCCTGAAAAAACAGAAAAGAAAGAAGAGCCAAAGCAGGGGAAACAACAGGCTGTTTCAAACAAAACCATTCGTGTAAATATTGAGCGGCTTGATATTCTAATGAATTTATTTGAAGAGCTCGTTATTGACAGAGGGCGTTTAGAACAAATTTCAGGTGAGCTTAATAATCCGGAGTTAAATGAAACAGTCGAAAGAATGTCTAGAATTTCAGGTGATCTGCAGACGATTATTCTTAATATGCGAATGGTGCCGGTAGAAACGGTATTTAACCGTTTCCCCCGAATGGTACGCCAGCTAGCACGTGATTTGAATAAAAAGATTAATTTAGAAATCATTGGTGCTGAAACAGAGTTGGATCGAACAGTTATTGATGAAATTGGTGATCCGCTTGTTCACTTAATCCGCAATGCGATCGATCATGGAATTGAAACACCTGAAGAACGTAAAGCGAAAGGCAAATCCGAAGAAGGCACTGTTAAGCTCAAAGCCTATCATAGCGGAAATCATGTCTTCATTGAAATTGAAGATGATGGAGCAGGTATTAACAAAGAAAAAGTCCTTCATAAAGCACTTGCAAAGGGTGTAGTGACAGAAGAGCAAGCAGCCTCTATGTCAGATAATCAAATTTATGAATTAATTCTAGCTTCTGGCTTTTCAACTGCTGACAAGATATCTGACATTTCTGGACGCGGTGTAGGCTTGGATGTAGTAAAAACAACCATTGAGTCTCTCGGCGGCTCAATTGGCATCGAAGCGGCCGAAGGAGCTGGTTCAGTCTTCCTTATTCAACTGCCGCTGACTCTGTCCATTATCTCAGTCATGCTAGTAGAAGTAGAAAAAGAAAAATATGCGATTCCGCTATCCTCTATTATTGAGACGGCAATTGTTAAAAAAGAAGACGTTTTAAATGCTCATACACAGCAGGTCATTGATTTCCGAGGAAAGATTGTACCGCTCGTCTTTTTAGAACGCATCTTTGAAGTACCGAAGGAAAATCTGGAAGATGATTTTTACTCTATTGTGATTGTACGCAAAGGGGATAAAATGGCTGGTTTAGTCGTTGATTCCTTTATTGGTCAGCAGGAAGTCGTGCTAAAGTCACTGGGAAATTATTTATCAAATGTGTTTGCTATTTCAGGCGCAACTATTCTTGGGGATGGACAAGTCGCTTTGATCGTAGACTGCAACGCCTTAATAAAATAATGAGTAAATTAAGAAAAGGAGGTCAAACAAATGAGTGAAATCACAGCTCCGTCCATGATCAAAGTGATTGCTTTTCAATTAATGGATAAAGAATATGCGTTTCCTGTCCACCAAGTCCAAGGCATTGAAAAGTTGATACACATTACACGCGTACCAGGGACTGTTCCTTTTATTAAAGGAGTGATCAATCTACGAGGAGTTGTAACGCCAATTATCGATTTGCGTAAGCGATTCGGCTTGCCAGAGAAAGAGTATGACGAACAAACAAGAATTATTATTGCATCTTCTGATGATATTGAAGTTGGCCTCGTTGTAGATAGTGCAAATGATGTTCTGGATATTCCTAAAAGCATTATCGAGCCTCAGCCTGACATTGTGGGGGCCGTGGAAGCAGAATATATTACAGGTGTCGCCAAGCTTGAAAAAAGACTGCTGATTTTATTAAATTTAGAGAGAGTTTTTAAGTAGAGGCAGAGATTATGAATTATATAGAAAAGATTAATACAACCCACTTAGATATATTAAAAGAATTCGGTAATATCGGTGCTGGACATGCTGCTACGGCCCTTTCTACTTTATTAAATAAGCAGATTGACATGAAAGTTCCAAGCGCCCGCATCGTCTCCTTCAACGATATGATGGAAATGGCGGGCGGAGCGGAACAGGAAGTTGTTAGTGTAAGTTTGAGAATCGAAGGCGAAGTCACAGGTAACATGTTTTTTGTGCTCTCTTTACAGCAAGCAGAAAGCTTTATTAGTAACATGACGGGCAATCCAGCTTTTTCTTTTAAGGGAGCGGGAGAGCAAAGTATTGGATTATCCGCTATGCAGGAACTAGGAAACATTCTATCCGGCTCTTATTTATCAGCGCTTGGAGACTTTACTCACCTGCAGATCTATCCTTCCGTACCAGAGCTTGCGATCGATATGTTTGGTGCTATTATTAGCTACGGGCTTGTTGAGTCTTCCCAATATGGAGATTATGCAATTGTCATCGAAACTATTTTAAAGGAAGTAGAAGCAGGGCATACGGATGAAATGAAAGGGCATTTTTTCCTGCTTCCAGATCCCGTGTCATTTGGACCAATATTTGAGGCTCTTGGAGTCGGTTTACATGAGTAGCACTAGTCAAATAGTAAAAGTAGGAATTGCCGATTTAAATATTGTCCGTCCGCCTCATGTGATCCGTACATCGGGACTTGGGTCTTGTGTAGGGGTCGTTATTTACGATGAACGGGCATCAGTCGCCGGGATGGTACACGTTATGCTGCCAGATTCAGCGCTTGCCAAATCTGGTCATATCAACAAGGCCAAATATGCAGACACAGGCATTAATGAATTAATCGCCTTGTTGAAATTAGAGGGAGCCCAGGTCTATAGGTTAAAAGCTAAGATTGCTGGTGGTGCCCAAATGTTTCAATTCAGTTCACAAAACAGCTCCTTCAAAATTGGGCCGAGGAATGTAGAAGCTGTGAAACAAATGCTGCAAACACACAATATACCGATTGTAGCTGAAGATGTCGGCGGGAATAGCGGCCGTACGATTGAATTTGATCCACATAGTTGTGAGCTTCAAATCAGAACAGTCAATAAAGGAAGTCACATTATTTAAGCAGGACATTCGTATGTCCCTTCAGGCTGTTGACAAACGCTCGCTTTCAATCAACCTGAATGTTGAAAATAGACTCTTCCTATAATCTTTTGGGGACATATAAATGTCCCTTTTTCTCTATTTTTAAAATTTATTTGCGTTCTGGCGGTATTTTCTAATAAAATGTGGAAGATAAAGAATAAATAGTCTGACCGTCTTTTTCAGAAAAACTTCTCTGAGAGGTCAATCCGAGGAGGAGAAACGTCAAATATGGCCAAACAGAATAGATATGATGAACAAAAGCTGTGGGCTGCTTGGAAAGCATCAGAGGATCCAGAGGCAGGAAATTTGCTTGTGGAGAAATACATGCCGCTCGTATCTTTCCATTCTCAACGAATCGCCGCAAGCTTGCCGAAAAGTGTGAATAAGGAAGATATTAAAAGTCTTGGCTTGATGGGTTTATACGATGCGTTGAAAAAATTTGATCCGGCTCGTGATTTAAAGTTTGATACGTATGCTTCTTTTCGTATTCGCGGTGCTATCTTAGATGGACTTCGAAAAGAAGACTGGCTGCCGAGAGGAACGAGAGAAAAGGCGAAAAAAATTGAAGCGAAAATTGAAGAGCTAGAACAAAAGCATCTTCGGAGAATTACCGCAGCAGAAGTAGCAGAACAGCTTGATATTCCAGAAGAAGAAGTACATCAGACGATGACAGAGCATTTGTTTTCCAATGTTCTGTCAATGGACGAACAAGTGCATGACAATGAAGACTCAGAAGGAAAGAGTTTTGTTTTAAAAGATGACAAAGCAGATTTGCCCGAGGATGTGCTCGTTAAGGGTGAGCTTGTTCAGGAGTTGACAGGAGAAATTGCTAAGCTGTCAGAGAAAGAACAACTCGTACTCAGCTTATTTTATCATGAGGAATTAACATTAACTGAAATCGGTGAGGTTATGAATCTCTCAACCTCAAGAATTTCACAAATTCACTCAAAAGCGTTATTTAAGTTAAAGAATCAACTTATAAAGATTAATGGCCCTGTACATTAAAGAAAACGTTCTACTCGTAAGGAGATCTAATGGCTACTCTATTTATTTTTATTTCATTTATACTTAATGCTGTTGCTCTTTTTGCAATTATTCTACTGTTTATGAGACAAAATCGATTATATGAAATAAAAAAGCAGCAAGAGAAGCTGGTAGCAGATATGGAAGAAATGATGAATGCTTATTTGCTGGAAATGAAAGAAGAGAACGAGAAGTTAATCAAAGAGCTTTCAGTCTCACAGACAGTGCAGGGCTCTGCTCCAGATAGCAAACGCTCTGTTGCGAAAACTGTCGAAGAGACTAATTTGGACACACGGCTGCAAGAAGAGTCTTTGTCGATTGCTGTTCCTTCCATGCAGCGGGTCCGGGCTGCCAAAGTGTATAGCATGACAAGTAAAACGCCGGAGGAAGTCGAAAAGAAACAAGCTGAAGAAAAAGAGATGCTGCCGAATCAACAAGAAAAGCCTGACGATATCTTTTCATTAAAAGATCAGGGGCTGAGCGTAGAAGAGATTGCTCAAAAATTAAATAAAGGAAAGACAGAAGTAGAATTAGCATTGAAATTTGCCGATGCTGGCAAAAATAGTTGATTGCATTGCCAGGCTGTGGTATATTTACTAACGGTGTTATCACACACGCTCGCGGATTTGTTCAGATGGTGCTGTCTAGCAGGCAGTTTCTGATCAAAAATGATGGGAGCGGAGGGAAAATTAAAAACCATTAGGAGGAACCAAAACATGTCAGTTATTTCAATGAAGCAATTGCTTGAAGCTGGTGTTCACTTCGGCCATCAAACACGCCGTTGGAACCCAAAAATGAAAAAATATATTTTCCAGGAGCGTAATGGAATTTATATTATCGATCTTCAAAAAACAGTAAGAAAAGTTGAAGAAGCGTATAAGTTTGTAAGAGAATTAGCTGAAAACGGCGGAAAAGTTCTTTTCGTTGGAACAAAAAAACAAGCTCAAGAGTCTGTGAAAGAAGAAGCAGAACGTTCAGGAATGTACTATGTAAACCAACGCTGGTTAGGTGGTACATTAACAAACTTCTCAACTATCCAAAAACGTGTGCAGCGCTTGAAAAACATCGAAAAGATGGAAGAAGATGGCACATTTGACGTACTTCCTAAAAAAGAAGTTGTACAATTGAAAAAAGAGCACGAACGCTTAGTGAAATTCCTTGGTGGAATTAGAGATATGAAAGATCTGCCTGATGCACTTTTCATTATCGATCCTCGCAAAGAGCGTATTGCTGTTGCGGAAGCTCGCAAATTAAATATTCCAATCGTTGGTATCGTTGATACAAACTGTGATCCGGATGAAATCGATTATGTGATTCCGGCAAACGATGATGCGATCCGCGCTGTTAAACTTTTAACAGGCAAAATGGCTGATGCGATCCTTGAAGCGAAACAAGGAGAAGAAACAGCAGAAGCAGAAGAAACAGTAGAAGTTGAAGAAACAGCAGCTGCTGAGTAAAAGTTGATAAAAAGGTGATAAGTAGACCTTCTCTTATCACCTTTTTTTAGAAAGAAAAAAGTAAAATTGTGTATCATAAAGAAGCATATGACTCAAAGGAGGAAATGAATTATGGCAATTACTGCTCAAATGGTTAAAGAACTGCGTGAAAAAACTGGCGCTGGCATGATGGATTGTAAAAAAGCGCTAACAGAAACTGATGGCGATATGGAAAAAGCAATTGATTTCCTTCGTGAAAAAGGAATGGCTAAGGCTGCGAAAAAATCTGATCGTATCGCTGCTGAAGGAACAACTTTCATTAAAAGCGAAGGCAACAACGCTGTTATTTTAGAAGTAAACTCAGAAACAGATTTCGTAGCAAAAAACGAAGGCTTCCAAGCACTTGTAAAAGAATTAGCTGACCATTTGTTAGCTAAAAAGCCTGCAAATGTTGAAGAAGCACTTGAGCAAAAAATGGACAACGGCCAAACAGTTGGCGACTTCATCAACGAAGCAATTGCGAAAATTGGTGAAAAGTTAACTCTTCGCCGTTTTGAAATTAAAACAAAAAGCGACAATGGCGCTTTCGGTGAATACCTTCACATGGGCGGCCGTATCGGCGTTTTAACTGTTCTTGAAGGAACAACAGATGCAAGCGTAGCAAAAGACGTAGCGATGCATGCAGCTGCTCTAAATCCTAAATACATCTCTCGTGATGCCGTTTCCGAAGAAGAAGTAGCTCGTGAGCGTGAAGTATTGACACAACAAGCTCTAAATGAAGGCAAGCCTGAAAACATCGTAGCAAAAATGGTTGAAGGCCGTATTGGCAAATTCTTCGAAGAAATTTGCTTAGTAGACCAATCATTTGTTAAAAACCCAGATGAAAAGGTAGGCAAGTTTGTTCAATCTAAAGGCGCAGAAATCACGGATCTTGTGCGCTATGAAGTGGGCGAAGGCCTTGAAAAGCGTCAAGATAACTTTGCTGAAGAAGTAATGAATCAAGTGAAAAAATAATTCTTTTCCATTCTTATGAATAGAAAGAAATTGTTATTGTTAGATGGGGATCCCTTGCCGGTTATTGGTGAGGGATTTCATCTAGAGTTTGGCAATTTTCCACAAGGTTAAAGCCGAGGCAAACCAATAACCATACATACGGAGGTTTACATGAGCGTTCCAAAATATAAACGTGTAGTATTAAAGTTAAGCGGGGAAGCACTGGCAGGCGAAGCTGGATTTGGCATCAACCCAGCAGTTATTAAGTCAATTGCTGAACAGGTAAAAGAAATTGCCGAACTTGACGTAGAGGTAGCGGTCGTAGTAGGCGGCGGTAACATTTGGAGAGGGAAAATTGGCAGTGAAATGGGCATGGATCGTGCAACAGCAGATTATATGGGCATGCTTGCTACAGTGATGAATTCAATGGCTTTACAGGATAGCCTAGAACAGCTTGGCATCGAAACGCGTGTCCAAACGTCCATTGAGATGCGACAGGTAGCAGAACCTTATATTCGTCGTCGTGCGATTCGTCATCTTGAAAAGAAGAGAGTCGTTATTTTTGCTGCCGGAACGGGTAATCCATACTTCTCTACGGATACTACAGCAGCGCTGCGTGCAGCTGAAATTGAAGCAGAAGTGATTTTAATGGCGAAAAACAACGTAGATGGTGTTTATTCCGCTGATCCGCGTGTTGATAAACAGGCAGTTAAATATGACAAGCTTTCCTATCTCGATGTGATTAAACAAGGACTTGCTGTCATGGATTCTACTGCATCCTCTTTATGCATGGACAATGACATACCGCTGATCGTATTCTCTATTACAGAAAGCGGCAATATTAAACGAGCTGTAATGGGCGAAAATATTGGAACAATTGTGAGGGGGAAAGAATAATGGCAAATCAAACAATTGAGCAGATGAAGGAAAGAATGTCAAAAGCGATTCAAGCGTATACGAGAGAGTTAGCTTCTATTCGTGCCGGACGTGCGAATGCTTCTTTGTTAGACCGTATAACAGTAGACTATTATGGGGCTCCAACGCCTATTAACCAGCTTGCTTCTGTTTCTATACCGGAAGCTCGTCTTCTTGTCATTCAGCCTTATGACAAAACAGCAATGGGTGACATTGAGAAAGCAATCTTAAAGTCGGATCTTGGATTGACTCCGTCGAATGACGGGTCTGTTATCCGTCTTGCTTTTCCAGCTTTAACAGAAGAACGAAGAAAAGAATTGGCGAAACTTGTTAAAAAAGAAGCGGAAGATGCAAAAGTAGCGATCCGTAATGTTCGCCGCGATGCGAATGAAGAATTGAAAAAAGCAGAAAAAGCTGGTGACATTACTGAAGATGAGCTTCGCAGCCTGACAGATGATGTTCAAAAGCAAACAGATGATTTTATTAGTAAAATTGACAGCATTGCTAAAGATAAAGAAAAAGAAATTATGGAAGTTTAATGTATGAACCCTCTTCGTTGCAAGAGGGTTTCTTTTTTTGAGCTGAATAAAAAAATACATCCAATTCTACGAAGTAATCAATGAGTAATTTTGGTATTATAATAGGTAATGATTTATTTATAATTTGGTGATGCTACATCGTGGAGGATATTTTATGATCAATAAAAAGAAATTATGGAAGACAACAGATAACCATAATGCTGAAGATCGAATAGAAACAATTAAAAAAGAACCTGTTCCGGAACATGTTGCCATTATTATGGATGGCAACGGCAGATGGGCGAAGAAAAGAGCTTTGCCTAGGATTGCTGGACACCATGAAGGAATGAAGACGGTTAAAAGAATCACGAAACTAGCTAACAAGCTCGGTGTAAAGGTGTTAACGCTCTATGCATTTTCTACAGAAAATTGGAAACGGCCGAAACATGAAGTCGATTTTCTTATGAAATTACCAGAGGAATTTCTCGGCACCTTTTTGCCGGAGCTCATTGAAGAAAATGTTCAAGTACAAATGATGGGTGAGCAAAGCCAGATTCCGAAGCATACGTTGAGTGCTGTAGAAAAGGCGATGGAAAAAACACGTGATAATGATGGCTTAATATTAAACTTTGCTTTAAATTACGGAAGCCGCGCGGAAATTTTAACGGCTGTAAAAAATATTATCCGTGATGCAAAAGATGATATACTATTAGAGGAAAATTTAAACGAAGAGCTCTTTTCTCGCTATCTTATGACGAAGCATTTGAAAGATCCGGATTTGCTGATTCGGACGAGTGGGGAAATTCGCTTGAGCAATTTTATGCTTTGGCAGCTGGCCTATACAGAGTTTTGGTTTACGGATGTGAACTGGCCAGACTTTAAAGAAAATCATTTGCTCGAAGCGATAGAAGTTTTTCAGCGGCGCTCACGCCGGTTTGGCGGTTTGTCGTAACATCATCAGGATTAGAGTTAGGAGTATGAGAGATGAAACAACGTATAATAACCGCTGTTATTGCTGCGGCAGCATTTTTGCCGATTGTGCTTTATGGCGGGTGGCCTTTTATTATATTGGCTTATGTAATGGCCATTATTGGCTTAATCGAAGCATTGAAAATGAAAAAAATTGCTCCTGCTTCAATGCCTGGGCTGCTTTCTATTTTGCTGCTTTGTATCGTATTGATGCCGGAACGCTTAACCAATACGATTGAACAGCTGGGCTATGATAAGCTGCAGCTTGTTACTTTATTTGTATTGCTGCTTTTGGCGTACACTGTTATTTCTAAAAATAGGTTCCATTTTGAGGAAGCCGGATTTACGGTTTTAGCTGCCATGTATGTCGGCTTCGGTTTTTACTATTTTATCGAAACGAGAGAGGCGGGGGCCATATTTGTCTTTTTTGCCCTTCTTATTACGTGGGCAACCGACTCTGGTGCTTATTTTGTAGGCCGGTCTTTAGGGAAACGCAAACTTTGGCCAGAAATCAGTCCGAAAAAGACAGTAGAGGGATCTATTGGCGGTGTGGTGATCGCCATTGCCGTGGCTTTGATTATTGCATTACTCACTGATATGAATATCCCTTTGCCTAAGCTATTAATTGCTACTGCTGTATTATCTGTCTTTGGACAGCTTGGTGATCTGGCAGAGTCGGCTTTAAAGCGTCACTACGGAGTAAAGGATTCAGGAACGCTGCTGCCAGGCCATGGAGGTATTTTAGACCGGACAGATAGCTGGCTGTTTGTTTTCCCGCTTGTTCACTTACTGCATCTAGTGTGATAGCAGAGTTTGTTTGAGGAGATGAAAGAGATGAAGAAATTAAGTCTTTTAGGTGCAACTGGCTCCATCGGTCGTCAGACATTAGATGTGATCCAACAGCATCGTGAGGACTTCTCATTGGCTGCTTTTTCAGCTGGCCGGAACATAGAAGAAACGAGAAAGATTATTCGCGATTTTCAGCCTAAGTTAGTATCAGTAGAACTTCGAGAGGACGCAGAAAAGCTAAAAGCAGAATTTCCCTCCTTGAAAGTGATGTATGGAGAAGAAGGCCTTGTTGAAACGGCTGTTTTTGAAGAAACTGATATACTAGTGAACGCCGTTCTTGGCAGCGTCGGCCTGCGTCCAACTTTACAAGCAATCGAGGCAGGCAAAAAAATTGCGATTGCGAACAAAGAAACGCTTGTGACGGCGGGGCATCTCGTCATGGCAGCCGCACAGAAACATAACGTCGAGCTTTTGCCTGTAGACAGCGAGCATTCAGCTATATTTCAATGTTTGCAGGGAGAGAAAGAAAAAAATATTGAGCGGCTCATTTTAACCGCTTCAGGCGGCAGTTTTCGCGACCGTACACGGGAAGAGTTAAAGGATGTAACGGTACAAGAAGCATTAAACCACCCAAATTGGTCAATGGGAGCAAAAATTACCATTGATTCGGCTACAATGATGAATAAGGGGCTGGAAGTGATTGAAGCTCATTGGCTTTTTCATTTGCCATATGAACAAATTGATGTTATTTTACATCGAGAAAGTATTATTCATTCGATGGTCGAATTTCACGACAGTTCGGTAATTGCCCAGCTTGGCACTCCTGATATGCGTGTACCGATTCAATATGCGCTCTCTTATCCAGATCGGCTGCCGCTGCCTACTGCCCGGCGTTTGAACTTGCTGGAAGCAGGCCAGCTTCATTTTCAGCCGATGGACCAAGAGAGATTTCGGATGCTTGCACTCGCTTATCAAGCGGGCAAGGCTGGAGGCACAGTTCCAACTGTGCTGAATGCTGCTAATGAAGCGGCGGTTGCTGCTTTTCTTGACGGGAAGATTACCTTTCTGCAAATTGATGAAATGGTAGAACGGGCTCTTGAAAAACATCAGTCTATTTCACAACCTGACTTAGAAACCATTCAGCAAACCGACAAAGAAACACGAAACTTCGTCCACTCACTTTTATAAAAAAGGTGGTTATTTATATTGAATACTGTTATAGCGTTTATCGTTATATTTGGCGCCCTCGTTTTTTTTCATGAGTTAGGCCATTTTATCTTTGCCAAGAGGGCTGGGATTCTCTGCCGAGAGTTCGCTATTGGCTTCGGCCCAAAGGTCTTCGCTCATAAAAAAGGAGAAACTATTTATACGCTTCGCCTTCTTCCATTAGGAGGATATGTCCGCATGGCTGGTGAAGATCCGGAGATGGCTGATTTAAAGGCGGGTCATCGTATCGGTGTTCTGTTCAATGAACAGGAGGAAATCGTTAAAATTATTGTCACTGGTAAAGATCGCTATCCCGAAGCACGGGTGATTGAGGTAGAGACAGCAGACCTGGAACATCAGCTTGTTATCAGAGGTTACGAAGATGGGGAAGAAGAACTGAAAACCTTCCCGATCCACCGCGAAGCTGTTATGTTAGAAGACGGAATTGAAAGCCAAATCGCCCCGTGGGATCGACAATTTGCTTCGAAAACACTCGGTCAGCGTTCTATGGCGATCTTTGCCGGTCCGCTCTTTAACTTCATTTTAGCCTTTGTCGTGTTCATTTTAATCGCTATCATGCAGGGAATGCCGACGAATGAGCCTGAGCTTGGCAAGCTGACCTCTGATGGAGCGGCTAAGGAAGCTGGATTAATGGAAGGCGACAAAGTTATCAGCATTAATGGACAAGGCGTAGCGAGCTGGAATGACATCGTCACGATTATTCAAAAGAATCCACAGTCTGAAATTGCCTTTACAGTAGAAAGAGACGGAAAAACGCTGGATATTCCGGTGACTCCGCAAGTACGTGAAGTGGAAAATCAAAAGATTGGTGTTATCGGTGTGCATAGTCCGGTAGAGAAATCCTTCTTCGGCTCCATTGCATACGGAGCGAAAGAAACTTATTTCTGGACGGTGGAGATTGTTCGATTGCTCGGCAAGCTTGTTACCGGACAATTTTCCATTGATATGCTTTCCGGCCCTGTCGGTATTTATGTATCGACTGATACTGTAGCTAAGTCAGGTATTATGAACTTGATGAAGTGGGCAGGTGTGTTAAGCATAAACTTAGGTATTATGAATTTATTACCGCTTCCAGCATTGGATGGTGGCCGCTTGCTATTTTTCCTTGTAGAAGCGTTAAGAGGCAAGCCGATTGACCGTCAAAAAGAAGGAATGGTCCATTTTGTTGGATTTGCCTTGCTGATGCTTTTAATGATCGTTGTGACATGGAATGATATTCAACGATTCTTTTTACAATAAACTAGTCTGAGGTGTATGTGATGAAACAAAGCCAAACGTTAATCCCTACTTTAAGAGAGGTACCGGCTGATGCAGATGTAAAAAGCCATCAGCTATTGTTAAAAGCAGGATTTATCCGTCAAAATGCCAGCGGAGTGTACAGCTATTTACCGCTTGGCAAAAAGGTATTACGCAAGGTAGAAGAAATTGTTCGTGAAGAAATGGATAATGCGGGAGCGGCAGAATTGTTAATGCCTGCATTGCAGCAAGCAGAATTATGGCAGGAATCTGGACGCTGGTATACGTATGGACCAGAGTTAATGCGCTTGAAAGACCGGCATGAACGGGAATTTGCCCTCGGTGCAACGCATGAAGAGGTCATTACAAGCTTAGTTCGTGATGAAGTGAAATCGTACAAGCGTTTGCCATTAACATTGTATCAAATCCAAACAAAATTCCGTGACGAAAAGCGGCCGCGCTTCGGCTTATTGCGTGGAAGAGAGTTTGTGATGAAGGATGCTTATTCTTTCCATACATCGCATGAAAGCCTGGGAGAAGTGTACGACCGGATGTATACCGCTTATTCAAATGTATTTCGCCGCTGTAGCTTAGACTTCCGGGCAGTTATTGCAGATTCAGGGGCAATGGGCGGTAAAGACACCCACGAATTCATGGTGCTTTCTGAAATTGGTGAAGATACGATTGCTTACTCAGATTCATCTGATTATGCGGCTAATATTGAAATGGCACCAGTCGTGACAACGTATGAAAAGAGTGGAGAAGTAGAACGCGAGATTGAAAAAGTGGCTACCCCAGATGCTAAAACAATCAGCAGCGTAGCAGAACTTTTAAATGTTTCTGCAGAGCAATGTTTAAAAACGCTTCTCTTTAAAGTGGACGGTGAGTATGTTGTTGTTCTCGTTCGTGGAGACCACGAAGTGAATGAAATTAAATTGAAAAATTTATTCCAGGCAGATGTCGTTGAGCTTGCTGAGCACGAGGAAGTCAATGAAGTACTTGGCTGCACAATTGGTTCACTTGGTCCAGTCCATGCAAAAGAAGGCGTAAAAATTATCGCGGATCATGCTGTAAAAGCCATTACGAATGGCGTGTGTGGAGCAAACGAAGAAGGCTTCCATTTTATCAACGTCAATGCGGAAAAAGATTACCGTGTCGATCAATATGCCGACCTGCGCTTTATTCAAGAAGGCGATTTGTCTCCAGATGGAAAAGGCAGAATTAAATTTGCTAAAGGGATCGAAGTCGGCCATATCTTCAAATTAGGAACTCGTTACAGTGAAGCGATGAATGCCACATACCTTGATGAGAATGGCCGTACACAACCAATGATCATGGGCTGTTATGGAATCGGCGTGTCCCGGACATTGGCTGCGGTAGCAGAACAGTTTAACGATGAACAAGGATTTATTTGGCCTAAGGCACTGTCTCCTTTTGACGTTCATCTCGTGCCGATCAATATGAAGGATGAGAGTCAGCGTACACTTGCCGAAGAGCTGTATAGTCTGCTTCGGGAAAATCGTTATGATGTATTGATGGATGATCGTGCTGAACGTCCAGGTGTAAAGTTTGCTGACAGTGACTTAATTGGGCTGCCGATTCGGGTAACCGTTGGTAAAAAGGCAGCAGAGGGAATTGTCGAGGTAAAGGTTCGTAAAACAGGTGAAGTATTAGAGGTTCAGAGAAATGAGCTTGCAGCCAAGCTGCATGAGATTTTCCAAACCATCTAATCATCATTTTGCTAGGAGAAAGCAATAGTATATAAATGATAGCTTCCCTGACGGTGGTTAAAAGAGAACAAAGTCTGTAAAGACATTGGCAATGGAGGCGAAGTCTTTTCAGTAACGCCAGGCTAGTTGAGCATGTTTGCCTTTCGGGTGGGAAACCTGTTGACAAGCAAAATGGCCAAGTCGATTAGACGTTCTCCATACAGATGAGCGGTGAAGAAAGTAAGTATTTTTCTAATTGTTTGAAGGCACCTAAAACAGGTGCCTTTTTCTTTCTGATTTTCTGTTAAAATAGAAGAGAACAATAAATTGGGAGGCATGTAAATGAGTGAAGAATCCCAGGGAAGACGACAGCGGTTCCAATTGCTCTTACAGCAATTGAAATTAACGGAAGACGCAGTCGTTCGACATTTTGAGGGAGCTGAGATTGCAAAATTAACGGTGGAGCGGCAAACACAACGCTGGCATTTTTCTTTTGTCACAGAAAGCATTATTCCGTGTCCATTGTTAAAAACTTTTGCCAATGCACTAGATATGGCATTTAAAGAAATTGCACACGTTTCGTTTTCCATAAAAGTGAGAAATGCAGCTCTCACAGAAGAGTTGATTAGTGACTATTGGACTTTTTGTATTAGCCAGCTCGAAGGTATCTCTCCTCCGATGCTTGCCTTGTTAAGTGGGCGTCCGCCTGTTGTGAAAGGAAATAAAGTAATCGTCACGGTCGGCAATGATGCGGAAGGCATGACGTTAAAAAATAAATACGGTGACTGGGTTTGCCGTACCTATCAAAATTATGGTTTTCCTCCGCTTATGTTTGATATAGCGGTTACAGAGAAAGAAACGAATGATGAGTTTCAACAGTTTTTAGAAGCTAAACAAAAAGAAGACGCTGAAAGAGCCATGCAGGCGGTTGCTGAAATGCAGAAGCGGGAAGAGAATGCAGGAGAAGAGGCAGAGACTGCTAGTGGTCCGCTTATGATCGGGTTAACGATTAAAGACGATGCCGAATTTAAAAAGCTGGAAGAAATTCAAGATGAAGAACGCCGGATCGCGATTGAAGGCTATGTGTTCGATGCCGAAACGAAAGAGCTTCGAAGCGGCCGTACGCTGTTGACGTTCAAAATTACCGATTATACCGATTCTATATTAGTTAAAATGTTTTCTCGTGATAAAGAGGATGCCGCTCTTTTCGGCCGCTTGAAAAAAGGCATGTGGGTCAGAGCGAGAGGGACTGTACAAAACGATACGTTTGTCCGCGATCTTGTTATGATTGCTAATGACGTAAATGAAATCGCCCCTGTTATGCGCCAGGATACGGCTCCTGAAGGGGAAAAGCGCGTCGAGCTTCATTTGCATACACCGATGAGCCAAATGGATGCTGTGTCGCCAATTGGTAATTTGGTCGCCCAGGCAGCTAAATGGGGACACAAGGCTATTGCCGTTACGGATCATGCGGTTGTCCAATCATTTCCAGATGCGTTCAGTGCAGGTAAAAAGCATGGAATAAAAATATTATATGGTCTTGAAGCAAACTTGGTAGACGATGGGGTGCCGATCGCCTACAATGACGTTCACCGCTTGCTTGCGGAGGAAACATATGTTGTGTTTGACGTAGAAACGACAGGGTTGTCAGCCGTTTATGACACGATTATTGAATTGGCTGCGGTTAAAATTAAAGATGGGGAAATTATTGACCGCTTTGAATCCTTTGCTAATCCGCATCATCCTCTTTCTGCAACGACTATTAATCTGACAGGGATTACGGACGATCTCGTTCAAAATGCGCCTGAAGTAGAAGAGGTACTAAAGAAATTTAAAGATTGGACAGGGGATGCCATTCTCGTCGCTCATAATGCTTCTTTTGATATGGGCTTTTTAGATGCTGGCTATGTCCGGTATAACCTTGGCAAGTCTTCGAATCCAGTCATTGACACGCTGGAATTGGCCCGTTTTTTGTACCCTGTGATGAAAAACCACAGGCTGAATACGCTGGCGAAAAAGTTCGATGTAGAACTCACTCAGCATCACCGGGCGATTTACGATGCTGAAGCGACAGGCTATTTGTTTTTGAGAATGCTAAAAGATGCGAATGAAAAAGGAATTACGTATCATGATGAGCTAAACACCCATATGGGAGACGGCGGTGCCTACAAAAGAGCTCGTCCTTATCACTGCACCATCCTCGCAAAAGATGATATAGGTTTAAAGAATTTGTTTAAGCTCGTTTCCATCTCACATATTGATTATTTTTACCGTGTGCCGAGAATTCCAAGGTCCGTGTTGCAAAAGCATCGAGAGGGACTGATTATCGGTTCTGGCTGTGACAAAGGTGAAGTATTCGAGAGCATGATGCAAAAAGGGATGGAGCAGGCGGAAAAAGCGGCTAAGTTTTATGATTATCTTGAGGTTCATCCAAAAGAAGTATATAGCCACTTGCTTGAATTAGAGCTTGTTCGTGATAACCAGGCACTCGAAGACATTATCAAAAAAATTGTGGAGCTTGGAGAAAGAATGAAGCTGCCTGTAGTAGCTACGGGTAATGTTCACTATTTAAATCCAACCGATAAAATTCACCGTAAAATCTTGATCAGCTCTCAAGGGGGAGCGAATCCGCTTAACCGCCACGAATTGCCTGATGTCCACTTCCGGACGACAAATGAAATGTTGGATGCATTTAGCTTTCTAGGAAAAGAGACAGCAGAAAAAATCGTCATTGAGAATCCGAATGCTCTTGCAGATCAAATGGCCGAAATTAAGCCCATTAAGGATGATCTGTACACACCAAAGATTGAAGGGGCCGATGAAGAGATCCGGAAGATGAGCTACGACAGAGCAAGAAGCATTTACGGTGAAGAATTGCCGGAAATCGTTGAAGCGCGGTTAGAGAAAGAGTTAAAGAGCATCATCGGCCATGGGTTCGCTGTTATTTATCTCATTTCTCATAAACTCGTAAAAAAATCTTTGGATGATGGTTACCTTGTCGGTTCACGGGGATCAGTCGGTTCTTCCTTTGTCGCGACTATGACGGAGATTACAGAAGTAAATCCGCTGCCGCCGCATTATGTGTGTCCGAAATGCCGAAAGTCAGAGTTTTTCAATGATGGTTCGGTCGGTTCAGGCTTTGACTTGCCTGATAAAAATTGTCCGGATTGTGACATCAGGTATACAAAAGATGGACATGATATTCCGTTTGAAACGTTCCTTGGTTTTAAGGGGGATAAGGTGCCAGATATTGACCTGAACTTTTCTGGTGAATACCAGCCGATTGCCCACAACTATACGAAGGTGCTGTTTGGGGAAGAGTATGTCTATCGTGCGGGAACAATCGGCACAGTAGCGGATAAAACAGCCTTCGGCTATGTAAAGGGTTATGCAGGAGATAATAATTTGCAGCTGCGGGGAGCGGAGGTAGACCGCCTGGCAAAAGGATGTACTGGCGTAAAACGGACGACAGGTCAGCATCCCGGTGGTATTATCGTTGTCCCTGATTATATGGACATTTTTGATTTTTCACCGATTCAATACCCTGCGGATAGTGACAAATCAGAATGGAAAACGACACACTTTGACTTCCACTCTATCCACGATAATTTGTTAAAGCTCGATATCCTCGGGCACGATGATCCGACGGTTATTCGGATGTTACAGGATTTATCCGGCATCGATCCGAAAACCATCCCGACGGATGATCCGGAAGTAATGAAAATATTTAGCGGTACCGAATCATTAGGTGTGACAGAAGAACAAATTATGTGCAAGACCGGAACACTGGGTATTCCTGAATTTGGAACACGTTTCGTGCGGCAAATGCTTGAAGATACAAAACCGACAACGTTTTCTGAGCTTGTGCAGATTTCAGGGCTCTCTCACGGTACAGACGTGTGGCTCGGAAACGCTCAAGAACTCATTCATAATGGCATTTGCGAATTAAGTGAGGTAATCGGCTGTCGGGATGATATCATGGTATATTTAATCTACCAGGGGCTCGATCCGGCTTTTGCTTTTAAAATTATGGAATCTGTCCGAAAAGGTAAAGGATTAACGGCTGAAATGGAAGAGGAAATGCGGGACAAAAAAGTACCGGAATGGTATATCGATTCATGTAAAAAAATTAAGTACATGTTCCCGAAGGCGCACGCGGCCGCTTACGTATTAATGGCTGTGCGGATTGCTTACTTTAAAGTCCATTTGCCGCTTCTCTACTATGCTGCTTACTTTACTGTACGGGCAGAAGACTTTGATATTGATTCGATGGTAAAAGGATCAGCAGCTATTCGGTCTCTTATCGAGGAAATTAACGCTAAAGGCTTGGAAGCTTCTCCTAAAGAGAAAAGCTTGCTGACAGTATTAGAGTTGGCGCTTGAGATGTGTGAACGCGGCTTTACCTTCCAAAAAGTAGATCTATACCGCTCGAGTGCTGATCAATTTGTCATTGACGGCGACTCACTGATCCCGCCTTTTAACTCTATACCAGGACTGGGTACGAATGCGGCTTATAACATCGTAAAAGCCCGGGAGGAAGGGGAATTCTTGTCAAAAGAAGACTTGCAGCAACGCGGGAAAGTATCTAAAACGATTATCGAGTATTTAGACAATCATGGCTGTCTCGCCTCCCTGCCTGATCAAAATCAGCTCTCGCTTTTTTAAGGAGAATGGGCGCCCGGTTGCATAAAATAAAGGGATATGGTATATTTTTAATGGAAATACTAATTGATAACTCTCTTTGAAAGAGTGGGGCATCCCCACTCTTTCGTGTTTGTAAAGGAGTTTCATTCTTGGTCAGGGATTTTATTCAACCAGGGGGTATATATGAGCAAAGTAGTTGAAACAGTTGAACAGTTAGTAACACCAATTACTGAAGAGCTGGACTTAGAACTGGTCGATATCGAATATGTGAAGGAAGGAAAGAACTGGTTCCTTCGCGTTTACATTGACAAAGAAACAGGAGTAGATATTGAGGAGTGTGGAATGGTCAGTGAGCGGCTAAGTGAAAAGCTGGATGAGACAGATCCTATTCCTTATAACTACTTTTTGGAAGTTTCTTCTCCGGGTGCGGAACGTCCGCTTAAAAAAATCCGGGATTATGAACGTGCGGTTGGAAAGCGTGTGCACGTTAAAACATACGAACCGATGGACGGAGAAAAAACATTTGAAGGCACTTTGCTGTCGTTTGAACAAGAAGAGCTTGTGATTGAGTACTTAGTTAAAACGAGAAAAAAGCAAGTGACCATTCCGCTGGAAAAAATAGCGAAAGCTCGTCTGGCTGTCTCCTTTTCTTAAGGGAAAGTGAGTACAGCCGAGCTTTCGGCACACTCGTTTGACGTAACGAAGTAAAGCTGACAGTTTATTATTATGTAAGGGGGCGGAAAGTCCGATGAGCACTGAACTGTATGATGCTCTTTTATATTTGGAAAAAGAAAAAGGGATCGAACGCAATTTAATTATTGAGGCGATCGAAGCGGCACTTGTCTCTGCTTATAAACGAAATTTCAATCAAGCACAAAATGTCCGTGTGGATTTAAATCTTGAGACAGGAACGATGCGTGTTTTTGCCCGTAAAGAAGTGGTAGATGAGGTATTCGATTCCCGCCTTGAGATCGCTGAAGCGGATGCTCGCGAAATCAACCCGTCTTATGAATTGGGGGACATTGTTGAACTTGAAGTAACACCAAAGGATTTCGGCCGTATTGCTGCGCAAACAGCTAAGCAGGTTGTGACTCAACGTGTAAGAGAAGCAGAAAGAGGCATTATTTACTCGGAGTTTATTGACCGCGAAGAAGATATCATGACAGGAATTGTCCAGCGGCAAGACTCCCGCTTTATCTACGTTAGTCTTGGTAAAATCGAGGCGCTTTTACCGCTTTCTGAGCAAATGCCCAATGAAAGCTATAAACCCCATGACCGTATAAAAGTGTACATCACAAAAGTGGAGCGGACAACGAAAGGCCCACAAATCTTTGTCTCACGAACTCATCCAGGCTTGTTAAAGCGGTTATTTGAAATTGAAGTGCCAGAAATTTTTGATGGTACAGTAGAAATTCGTTCGGTTTCCCGAGAAGCAGGCGATCGTTCTAAAATTTCTGTATATGCAGAAAACCCTGAAGTCGATCCGGTTGGCGCTTGCGTAGGGCCAAAAGGAAGCCGTGTACAGGCGATTGTCAATGAATTGAAAGGTGAAAAGATTGATATCGTAAAATGGTCGGAAGATCCGGTCGTCTTCGTTGCCAATGCTTTAAGCCCGTCAAAAGTCGTTGATGTACAAGTTGATGAAGAGGCAAAAGCGACAACTGTTATCGTTCCAGACTATCAATTGTCTCTTGCTATTGGCAAGCGGGGACAAAATGCCCGTCTGGCCGCAAAATTAACAGGTTGGAAGATTGATATTAAGAGTGAAACAGACGCCCGGGAAGCTGGAATTTATCCTCGTGACCACGCGGCATCTCCTGTTGAAGACGAAGGTGCTTATGACTTTTCCTCCGAAGAAATTGAATAAGAGGTGAAGAAAATGACCCGCCCAAAAAAGATTCCATTAAGAAAATGTGTCGCTACAGGTGAAATGAAGGCAAAAAAAGAAATGGTCCGTGTAGTACGCTCAAAAGAAGGAGAAGTGTCAGTGGATGTAACCGGAAAAAAATCCGGCCGCGGCGCGTATGTATCAAAAACAAAAGAAGCTGTGGAATTGGCAAAAAACAAAGGCATTTTATCAAGACAATTAAATGCCGATGTGCCAGACAGTATATTTGAAGAGCTCCTCTCTTATGTAGAAAAGGAGACGAACTAGTTGATGAATGAACCTCAGTGGGCAAAACTGCTGGGATTAGCCAACAGAGCACGCAAAATTATCTCAGGCGAAGAGCTGACAGTAAAGGAAATTCAAAAAGGCCGGGCAAAGCTGGTTCTGCTTTCAGCGGACGCATCACCCAACACAAAGAAAAAAGTACAGGACAAAGCAGCCTATTATCAAGTACCGCTAAGGTGGGTTGATAATCGGCAAGTCCTTGGCCAGGCCATTGGCAAAGAGGCGAGGGTAGTCGTAGCTGTTGTAGACGCAGGGTTTGCTAAAAAGCTTTCCACTCTCCTCGATCATACTATGCGGGGGTGAACATATGAGTAAGCAAAGAGTACATGAATATGCAAAAGAAAAAAACGTGTCAAGTAAAGTAGTCATTGAAAAACTCAAAGAGTTGAATGTAGAAGTCTCTAACCATATGACTGTTATTGACGAGGGGGCTATACAAAAATTGGAAAAATCTTTCGGAAACACAAATAACCAAACTAAATCTAATCCATCTAAACCAAATAAGCCGGCTAAGCCAGGAAACAAAGGGCCAGGTGGACAGAAAAATTCTCAGCAAAAAGGATTTAATCAAGGAAAAGGGAACAATAAAAATCAAGGGAGAGGCAAGCAACAAGGAAACAAACAGCGACAAGCAAAGCCAGTTGCTGCTCCACAGCCGCCAAAGGTAAAAGAACTCCCTGAAAAAATTACGTTCTCAGGCTCATTGACAGTTTCAGAATTGGCCAAGAAACTACATCGAGAGCCATCTGAAATCATCAAAAAGCTGTTTATGCTAGGAGTAATGGCAACGATTAACCAAGAGCTTGACAAAGATGCGATTGAGCTCATAGCAAGCGAATACGGCGTAGAAGTAGAAGAAGAAATTTTAATTGATAAAGCAGATTTAGAAGTTTACTTTGAAGAAGCAAATGAGGAAAGCGAGAAAACAGAACGGCCGGCTGTTGTAACGATCATGGGGCATGTTGACCACGGAAAAACAACCCTGCTTGATTCGATTCGCCATACGAAGGTAACCGAAGGAGAAGCTGGGGGAATTACTCAGCATATCGGTGCTTACCAAATTGAGGTCAATGACAAGAAGATCACTTTCCTCGATACGCCTGGACATGCGGCGTTTACAACGATGCGTGCCCGCGGAGCGAAAATTACAGACATTACGATCCTTGTTGTGGCAGCAGATGATGGCGTTATGCCGCAAACAATCGAAGCGATCAATCATGCGAAAGCGGCTGAAGTGCCGATTATCGTAGCGGTGAATAAAATCGACAAGCCGACAGCTAATCCGGATCGAGTCATGCAGGAATTAACGGAGCAAGGGCTTGTTCCAGAAGCGTGGGGCGGCGATACGATCTTTGTTCCTCTTTCCGCGAAAACAGGAGAAGGTATTGAACAGCTTCTTGAAATGATTCTGCTTGTAGCGGAAGTAGCGGAACTTGAAGCTAATCCGAACCGCCGGGCAATCGGTACAGTGATTGAGGCCGAGCTTGATAAAGGCCGAGGCTCTGTTGCTACACTGCTTGTGCAAAACGGCACATTAAACATCGGAGATCCTATTGTTGTCGGAAATACATTTGGCCGTGTCCGGGCAATGGTAAATGATCTTGGACGTCGTATTAAAACTGCAGGTCCTTCTACTCCAATTGAAATTACCGGCTTAAATGACGTTCCATTAGCTGGAGATCGCTTTGTTGTATTTGAAGATGAAAAAACAGCAAGACAAATTGGTGAAGCCCGTGCTCAGGAAGCATTACAAGCACAGCGCAGCGAGAAATCTCGCGTTAGCCTTGATAATTTGTTTGAACATATGAAACAAGGGGAAATGAAAGACTTAAATATCGTTTTAAAAGCTGACGTTCAAGGGTCACTTGAAGCGGTTGCGGCAGCTCTTCAAAAACTAGAAGTAGAAGGCGTAAATGTGAAAATTATTCATACCGGAGTCGGTGCGATTACTGAGTCCGATATTATTCTCGCTTCTGCATCGAATGCCATTGTGATCGGTTTTAACGTTCGTCCAGATGTGAATGCGAAACGGGCAGCTGAGACAGAAGAGGTTGATGTTCGTCTGCATCGCATTATCTACAAAGTAATTGAAGAGATCGAGGCAGCCATGAAAGGTATGCTCGATCCTGAGTTCCAAGAAAAAATTATTGGCCAGGCAGAAGTGCGCCAAACATTTAAAGTGTCCAAAGTGGGAACCATTGCTGGTTCTTATGTAACAGAAGGAAAAATTACCCGCGATAGCGGTGTTCGCTTAATCCGTGATGGCATTGTTATTTTTGAAGGGGAAGTCGATGCGCTTAAACGCTTTAAAGATGACGCGAAGGAAGTCAGCCAAGGTTATGAGTGCGGCATTACGATTAAAAACTTCAATGATGTGAAAGAGGGCGACATTATCGAAGCCTTTATCGAGGAAGAAATTGAGCGTAAATGATTGGTTATGCTGAGGTAGAATATTTAATTTATGACTCGCACTCCTTAAAGGAAAAGCGGGCAGTGCTGCAGCGTACTGTGACGCGTTTAAAGCAAAAATTAAATGTTTCCGTGGCAGAAATTGATCATCAAGATGTTTGGCAGCGTACGAAACTAGCTGTTGTCACTGTCGCTTCGTCTAGAAAAGCGGCGGAAAGGGAGCTGGCGAATGCCTTGCATTTTCTTGACTCTTTCCCTGAGTGGGAACGGCTCGCTGTTTCCTATGAATGGCTATAGTGAGGTGAGAAGAATGAGTCTTCGTTCAAATCGTGTCGGTGAGCAAATGAAAAAAGAGCTGACGGATATATTAAACCGGAGAGTAAAAGATCCGCGCATTGGCTTTATTACCGTAACAGACGTTGAAGTGACAGGTGATCTTCAACAAGCAACGGTATATATTACGGTGTTGGGCAACGAAGAAGAGCGCGAGGGTACTTTGAAAGCTTTAACGAAAGCAAAAGGTTTTATTCGTTCGGAAGTTGGTCAGAGAATTCGTCTGCGTAAAACTCCGGAGCTGCTCTTTGAAATGGATGAATCGATCGAATACGGCAACCGTATCGATACGTTGTTAAGAGAAATTAACAGCCCTTCCACAGACCACTGATAAATAAGAAGGATCATAAGGTTCTGTCCTCTTCAGTGAATGCAATATAGACGTTTCCTGCTCTATATTCATTTTCTCTTAAGAGGTCAGAGCCTTTTTATGCCTGAAAAAGGAGCGAATCTGTATGGATGGAATACTTCCACTTTGGAAAGAAAAGGGGATGACCTCCCATGACTGCGTATTTAAAGTACGGAAAATTTTAAAAATGAAAAAGGTCGGACATACCGGGACGCTTGATCCCGATGTGGAAGGCGTATTGCCTATTTGTCTTGGGCGGGCAACGAAGCTTGCAGAGTACATTATGAATTCAGGGAAGGTATACGAAGGGGAGGTCACAATTGGCTTTTCTACGACTACTGAAGATGCTTCAGGTGAAATCTTAGAACAACAGCCAGTTCAATCAAGCATTTCGCGAGCAAACATTTTGTCTGTACTGCAATCGCTCACAGGTGAAATTACGCAAACGCCTCCCATGTATTCCGCTGTGAAAGTAAATGGCAAACGCCTGTATGAATATGCTCGTCAAGGAATTGAAGTAGAAAGGCCTTCTAGAAAGGTAACGATCCATGAGCTGGAGTTGTTAGATGATCGAGAATCGTTTGCGGGAGAAACGATTCAATTTTCCTTCCGGGCGGCTTGCAGCAAAGGGACCTATATCCGAACACTGGCCGTGATGATCGGTGAACGGCTTGGCTATCCAGCGCACATGTCAAAGCTTGTCCGTACTTCATCCGGGGGGTTTAGTGAAAAGCAATGTGTCACGTTAGATGAACTTCGGCAGCTTCAAGAAAAGGAAGCAGTCTCTTCTATCCTTCAGCCACTTGAAAGGGGAGTCGATCATTTGCCGAAATGGACAATAAATGATACATTAGCAAAGAAAGTGATGAACGGCTCGGTGTTGGATATTCCGGCTAGCTGGCCTGAACATGCAAAAGAAGCAGCAGTGTTTGAAGAAGGAACTTTACTGGCGATTTACAAGCTGCATCCCGATAAAATGGGAAAAGTAAAGCCTGTTAAAGTATTAGCTGATTGACAGGAGGACAGGTGAAAACGGTGAAAGTGTATATGTTGCATCATCCCCATAACTTAGAGAAAAGCGATTTGCCTCCTTTAGTGATGGCTCTTGGTTTTTTTGATGGAGTCCATACCGGGCACCAGCAAGTGATTCGTGCGGCGGTAGAAAAAGCAAGGGATCAAGGCATAAAAAGTGCGGTGATGACGTTTGATCCTCATCCGTCCGTCGTTCTTGGAAATACACATAAACAAATAAAGTACATTACCCCAATTGATGAGAAAATCAAAAGAATAGAAGCTTTAGAAGTGGACTGCTTATTCATTGTTCGGTTTACTTCTGATTTTGCGGCACTTGAGCCGCAGCAATTCGTGGATGACTATATTATTGGTCTTCACGTGCAGCATGTGGTGGCCGGTTTTGACTATACATATGGGCGATTAGGGAAAGGAACAATGGAAACGATGCCTTTTCACTCACGTGATGTATTTACGTCAACGACAGTAAATAAATGGGAATGTGATGAAGAAAAAGTCAGTTCCACGAAAATTCGCCGGCTGCTTAGCGAAGGGGATGTCGACGCGGCGGCTCGTCTGCTCGGAAGGCCCTACGAAGTAAAAGGAACTGTGATTCATGGTGATAAGCGCGGCCGTAAAATCGGGTTTCCTACTGCCAACGTCGAGGTGGAGGAAGATTATGTAATTCCTGAAAGCGGCGTTTACGCGGTGAAATTGAAAGTCAAGGAAGAATGGCATAACGGCGTTTGTAACATTGGTTATCGGCCGACCTTTAAGAATCCTGATGAGCGCAGTCTATCAGTGGAAGTCCATATCTTTGATTTTGAGCGTTCGATATACGGAGAAGAAGTGGCGGTCAAGTGGTATACCCGGCTTCGCGGTGAGCAGAAATTTAATGGCATTGAGGCTCTCGTTTCTCAAATTAACAAAGATAAGCAGGCTGCTGTCGCTTATTTTGCAGAAGAGAAGTAAAGAGTTGCATTTTTTTGCAACATACGTTATGATTAAAAATGCATTATTTGAACCTTTGCTCAGCATCGCGCCGCTCCAACGCATGCTTGGTAACAGGGGATTTTATAAAACTAAGGAGGAATTACAATGGCTTTAACTCAAGAACGTAAAAATGAAATTATCAATCAATACAAAACCCACGAAAGTGATACAGGTTCTCCGGAAGTACAAATCGCTGTGCTTACAGAGCAAATCAACACACTTAACGAGCATTTACGTACTCATAAAAAAGACCATCATTCACGCCGTGGTTTGTTGAAAATGGTTGGACGTCGTCGTAACCTTTTGACTTACCTTCGTAACAAAGATGTTCAACGTTACCGTGAATTAATTCAAAAGCTTGGCTTACGTCGCTAAGTCGTTCAGAAAGCGGGATTCGTTCCCGCTTTTTTATTAGGAGAAAAACGGTTGGTATTTAATTCCAAAATAAAATGAGAAGACAATTGAGTAACTTCTCTTTTTCCGTGGAAAATATATAAGATAGATAAATTCACCGATATAACTTTGCATGAATCATTCCGAATGTTATGCTAATAGTTAGGATGATACGCAAACACAATATTTTATTGGTATAGAGAGGGGTTCATTTATGGAGCAAGGGAAACAAACATTTTCCATAGAATGGGCAGGCCGTGAGCTGACTGTCGAAGTTGGCCAGGTCGCTAAACAAGCTAATGGAGCGGCGTTGATCCGCTATGGAGATACAGTCGTATTAAGTACAGCCACTGCTTCAAAAGAAGCAAAGCCTTTTGATTTTTTTCCACTAACAGTTAACTATGAGGAACGTTTGTATGCTGTCGGAAAAATTCCAGGTGGTTTTATTAAGAGAGAAGGCCGTCCAAGTGAAAAAGCAACGCTTGCCAGCCGCTTAATTGACCGTCCAATCCGCCCGCTATTTGCCGATGGCTTCCGTAACGAGGTGCAAGTAATCAGCATCGTCATGAGTGTTGATCAAAACTGTTCCTCTGAAATGGCAGCTATGTTCGGTTCTTCCTTATCGTTAAGCATTTCCGATATCCCATTTGAAGGCCCAATTGCAGGCGTAACGGTTGGCCGTGTCGATGAAGAATTTGTGATTAATCCAACTGTTGAACAGCTGGAAAAAAGCGATCTGCATCTCGTGGTAGCCGGAACGAAGGACGCGGTGAACATGGTAGAAGCAGGAGCAGACGAAGTACCTGAAGAAGTGATGCTTGAAGCGATCATGTTCGGTCATGAGGAAATTAAGCGCCTCATTGCGTTTCAGGAGGAAATCGTCAAAGCGGTTGGAAAAGAAAAAATTGAAATTTCTTTATATGAGGTTGACGCAGAGCTTGAACAGCAAGTTCGCTCACTTTGTGAAAAGGATATGATCGAAGCGATCCAAGTGCAGGAAAAACATGCACGTGAAGATGCGATCAATGCGGTAAAAGCGACTGTCGTGGAAAAATTTACGGCTGAAGAAGCAGAAGAAGAAACAATGAAGCAAATCAAGCAAATTTTGGACAAGATTGTCAAAGAAGAAGTCCGTCGTTTGATTACAGTGGAAAAAGTAAGACCAGATGGCCGGAAAATCGATGAGATTCGTCCGTTATCTTCTATGGTAGGCTTATTGCCGCGCACGCACGGCTCGGCTATGTTCACACGAGGCCAAACACAAGTGCTAAGTATTTGTACTCTTGGTGCATTAGGTGATGTGCAGATTTTAGATGGGCTTGGCGTTGAAGAGTCCAAACGTTTTATGCATCATTACAATTTCCCTTCCTTCAGCGTGGGTGAAACTCGTCCATTACGGGCACCGGGCCGCCGTGAGATTGGTCATGGAGCTTTAGGAGAACGCGCTTTAGAGCCGATCGTTCCAAGTGAAAAAGACTTCCCGTACACGATTCGCCTCGTATCAGAAGTGTTAGAATCAAATGGTTCTTCTTCTCAGGCGAGTATTTGTGCCAGCACGATGGCGATGATGGATGCCGGTGTTCCGATTAAGGCGCCAGTAGCCGGTATTGCGATGGGGCTTGTAAAATCTGGTGAACATTACACTGTTCTATCTGATATTCAGGGAATGGAAGATCACCTTGGAGATATGGACTTTAAAGTAGCCGGTACCGAAAAAGGTGTTACAGCCCTACAAATGGATATTAAAATTGAAGGCTTAAGCCGTGAAATTTTAGAAGAAGCGCTGCAGCAAGCAAAAAAAGGCCGTATGCATATTTTAGATCATATGGTATCTGTTATTGCTGAACCACGCAGCGAGCTGTCTGATTATGCACCGAAAATTTTGACGATGACAATTAATCCAGATAAAATCCGTGATGTCATTGGACCGAGCGGAAAGCAGATTAACAAAATCATTGAAGAAACAGGCGTTAAGATTGACATCGAACAAGATGGTACGATCTTCATTTCTTCCGTGGACGCCCAGAAAAACAATGCTGCGAAGAAAATTATCGAAGACATTGTGCGTGAAGTGGAAGTAGGACAGATGTATGATGGTACAGTAAAACGCATTGAGAAGTTTGGTGCGTTTGTGGAACTCTTCCCTGGAAAAGACGGACTCGTTCATATTTCAGAGCTTGCGGAAGAGCGTGTCCGCAAAGTGGAGGACGTTGTTTCACTTGGCGATAAGTTACTCGTTAAAGTAATCGGCATTGACGATCAAGGACGGGTAAACCTTTCGCGCAAAACTGTATTAAAAGAACAAAAAGAAGCAGCAGAAAAACAAGAACAGCAATCTTAATGACAGAACCAGAGGATATCCCCTCTGGTTTTTTCGTATGTTCTATAATTCCTCCATTTTTCATAATTTTAAAACTATGGAGGGAGGCATGGACAATGAGAACAATAAAACATATGATTAGTGTATTAGTCATTGGAATAATTATGTTATTTTTCGTTGAGAGTAAAATGGTCAGCAGTTATCTTGAACAATTAAAATATGAGTCGCAGCTTGTCCATCAGAGCGGGCCATCATTACGCCAGCAAATTAAACAAGAAGCAAAAGATCGCTTTATTGCACCTAAAGATGCTAAAATTGACCGAGTATGGAAAGCGATACCGGGTTATAGTGGTCTCAAGGTGGATGAGAAGAAATCCTATCAATGGATGAAAAAAGAGGGAACATTTCAAGAAAGTCGTTTAATATACAAACAAGTACCACCTAAAGTTCATTTAAAGGACTTGCCTCCTGCCCCGATTTACCGCGGTCACCCTGAAAAGCCAATGGTAAGTTTAGCTGTTAATGTGGCATGGGGAGAGGAGTACTTGCCGGAAATGTTAGAAGTGTTGAAAAAGCATTCAATTCATGCTACCTTTTTCTTCGAAGGACAGTGGGTAAAAAAGCACCCAGACCTAGCAAAATTGATTATAAATGCCGGTCATGAAGGAGGAAATCATTCTTATACTCACCCAGATATGGCACGTCTAAGTGAGGCGCGCGCTAAAGAAGAGATAGAAAAGACAAACAGTGTGATAGAATCAGCAATAGGAACGCGCCCACAGCTGTTTGCACCGCCAAGCGGCAGCTTTACCGATGCGACTGTAGAAGTTGCGCATCAGCTTGGAATGCAAACCATTTTATGGACAGTAGATACGATTGACTGGAAGAAGCCGACCCCTGACGCTCTCATCAATAGGGTCATGAGTCGTATTCACCCGGGAGCTATTATTTTAATGCATCCAACGGAGGCCTCATCTGCTTCTTTAGATACATTAATCAAAGAGATAAAAGCTAAACAATTAAAAATAGATACTGTATCCAACCTGCTAACCGAAACTAGAATTGTTTCTCATACATCATCATCTAGTCATTAACGAACTTCGGCTTGTTACAGCGGCTGAAATAGGAGGATTACATTGATAAAAAAGTTTACTTGCGACAATGGGGTCAGAATTATAATGGAAGAAATACCAACTGTGCGATCAGCAGCGATTGGCATCTGGATTGCCACAGGGTCAAGAGATGAAACGCCAGAAAACAACGGTATCTCCCATTTTCTAGAGCACATGTTCTTTAAAGGCACAGATACGAAGTCAGCGAAAGAGATTGCTGAAAGCTTTGATAGCATTGGCGGTCAAGTGAATGCTTTTACTTCAAAGGAATATACGTGCTACTATGCGAAGGTGTTAGATAATCATGCAGCCTATGCTTTAGATACACTGGCTGATATGTTTTTTAACTCAGCTTTTGCTGAAGAAGAGATGAATAAAGAAAAAAGTGTCGTGCTCGAAGAAATTAAAATGTATGAAGACACACCGGATGATATTGTTCATGATTTATTGAGCAAAGCCTTTTATAAAAACCATCCGCTCGGATATCCGATTCTCGGTACGGAAGAAACGCTTACTTCTTTTACGAGTGAAAAATTAAAACAGTACATGCACGATATGTATACACCTGATCGTGTTGTTATTTCGATTGCGGGCAACGTTTCAGATGAGTTAGTGAAACAAGCTGCGAACCTCTTCGGGTCGTATGAGGGAGGAGAGCGTCCAAGCTATCATGTACCGCTTCAAACATTTACAGAGAAAATAGTCCGAAAAAAAGAGACAGAGCAAGCACATCTTTGCCTCGGATTTGAAGGGCTGCCGATTGGCCATAAGGATGTATATAGCCTAATTGTTTTAAATAATATTTTAGGAGGAAGCATGTCGTCTCGTCTGTTCCAGGAAGTTCGGGAGCAGAGAGGGTTGGCTTATTCCGTTTTTTCCTATCATTCTTCATTCAAAGATAGTGGGCTTGTAACGGTATACGGCGGCACTGGAGCCGATCAGTTAGATGAACTATTTGAAACGATTCAGATGACGCTTGCTACATTAAAAGCAGAAGGAATCAGCAGTAAAGAGCTTCATAACAGTAAAGAACAATTAAAAGGTAATTTAATGCTAAGTTTGGAAAGCACGAATAGCCGGATGAGCCGCAACGGCAAAAATGAGTTATTATTGAAACAACATCGTTCACTCGATGAGATTGTTAGTTTAATCGATGAAGTCACGATGGATAAAGTAAATGATTTAGGCCGTAAAATCTTTAGCAGTGACTATTCAGCTGCCCTTATTAGTCCTGACGGCAAGTTTCCGGCTGCCATTACGATATAACACTTTAAATCCCTTGCATTTTGCAAGGGATTTTTTTATTCATTTCACCGAAATTTTATTTTTTCATACAATGTAGAAGCGAGAAGGAAAGGGAAGGTGAAAACGGTGCTTACAGGACTCCAAGTGGCAGTATTAGGCGGAGATGCCCGCCAGCTTGAAATCATTCGTAAATTAACGGAACTAGATGCAAAAGTCTACCTGGTGGGATTTGATCAGCTAGAACAAAGCTTTGCCGGTGCTGTGAAAGAAAAGCTAGAAGAGCTGCCCTTTAATGAATTAGATGCCATTGTTTTGCCTGTAGCTGGCTTGCAGTCGACAGGTGAAGTCGAAACGGTTTTTTCACCTCATCATCTCCGCTTAACAAAAGATATGCTTGCGAGAACACCGGATCACTGTGTGGTATTTACCGGAATTAGTCCGACCGCTTTGACAAAACTAGCCGAGCAGACAGGAAAAAAACTGATTCGGCTGCTTGATCGAGATGATGTAGCCATTTACAACTCTATCCCTACAGCTGAAGGGGCGGTTATGATGGCGATCCAGCATACAGATTTTACGATACACGGTTCGACTGTGGCTGTTCTTGGCATGGGGAGAGTGGGGATGAGCGTAGCGAGAACATTCGATAGCTTAGGAGCGAATGTAAAGCTTGGTGCAAGGAGAAGTGAACATTTAGCAAGAGCTATTGAAATGGGGCTGACACCATTTTCAATTGATGAGCTTCCTAAAGAAGCAGAGTCTCTCGACATTATTATTAATACGATTCCTTCTTTAGTGATCACGGCACAGGCCATTGCCAAAATGAAACCACATACCCTCATCATCGATCTAGCTTCCAAACCGGGTGGAACCGATTTTCAATTTGCTAAAAAGAGAGGCATAAAATCGATTCTTGCTCTAGGGCTGCCAGGAATCGTCGCCCCAAAAACAGCAGGTCAGATTTTAGCAGGTGTCATAGCAGACCTGTTAAAAGATATCGACATGATGAAAGGAGATTGAATGATGTCACTAAAAGGGAAACGAATTGGGTTTGGGATTACGGGTTCTCATTGTACGTACGAAGAAGTGTTTCCACAGATTAAGAAGCTAGTAGAGCTTGGGGCGGATGTAGTGCCTGTTGTAACAGCGACGATGAAAGGAACCGGCACGCGTTTTGGTGAAGCCGGCGAATGGGTGAAGAAAATCGAAGAGGTAACAGCAAAAAAGGTCATTGATTCGATTGTAGAAGCTGAGCCGCTCGGTCCGAAAACGCCGCTCGATTGTATGGTGATTGCCCCGATCACGGGAAATTCGCTTAGTAAATTAGCGAATGCGATGACAGATTCCCCGGTTTTAATGGCTGCTAAAGCAACGCTGCGAAATTTAAGACCAGTGGTTCTGGGTATTTCAACGAATGATGCTCTCGGATTAAATGGTATGAATATTATGAGGCTGATGCCGGTAAAAAATATTTTCTTTATCCCGTTTGGTCAGGATGATCCAGAGAAAAAACCAAATTCTATGGTGGCAAGAATGGAGAGTCTGCCAGAAACGATTGAAGCAGCCTTAGGAGGAAAACAATTACAGCCAGTTATTATTGAGCGATTCCGTTACGGGAGTTAATTTCTCCCCCTTTTTTCTCTTTTTTTTAGAACTCAGCATTTTGTTGCTCTTTTCGAACTTTAATGTGATAAAATAGTAGCTATCAAAAGGCTATTCCATTTTTTTAACTATTTAATATTGTTTAAAAACTATTACATATGCACAAGTTTATTTGTTCATAGGGAATTTGAAAGGGGAAAAAGAAAAATGAGTACAAAAGGGTTTCACATCGCTCTCGTAGGTGCAACTGGTGCAGTTGGCCAACAAATGCTAAAAACATTAGAAGAAAGAGAGTTTCCAATCCGTCAATTAACATTGCTTTCATCTGCGCGTTCGGCAGGAAAAGCACTTTTTTATAAAGGTGAGGAAGTTATTGTACAAGAAGCAAAGCCGGAGAGTTTTGAAGGGGTCGACATTGCTTTATTTAGTGCAGGAGGCAGCATCTCAAAACAGCTTGCTCCAGAAGCAGTAAAACGAGGAGCGGTTGTTGTAGATAACACAAGCGCTTACCGCATGGATGAAAATGTCCCGCTTGTTGTGCCAGAAGTAAATAAAGAGGATTTAAGAAAGCATAATGGCATTATCGCTAATCCAAACTGTTCAACGATTCAAATGGTAGCGGCACTTGAGCCAATTCGCCAATCATATGGCTTGAAAAAAGTGATTGTTTCTACTTATCAGGCGGTATCTGGCGCAGGAGCACAAGCTATCAATGAAATGTACAGCCAAACTCAGTCTATTCTTGATGGCAAAGAAGTAACACCAGAAATATTGCCAGTAGGAAGTGACAAAAAGCATTATCAGATCGCTTTTAATGCTATTCCTCAAATTGATAAATTCCAAGAAAACGGATTTACATTTGAAGAAATGAAAATGATCAATGAAACAAAGAAAATTATGCATATGCCTGAGCTTAGTGTAGCGGCTACGTGTGTACGTCTTCCTGTAGAAACTGGTCACTCAGAGTCTGTTTATTTTGAAGTAGAGACTCAAGGATTAACTGCAGCTGATATTAAAGATAAATTAAAGGATGCACCAGGAGTAGTACTGCAAGATAATCCAGATGAACAAGTATATCCAATGCCTGCACAATGTGTCGGTAAAAAAGAAGTATTCGTTGGACGTGTGCGCAAAGACTTAGATCAAGATACAGGCTTCCATATGTGGGTGGTTTCTGATAATCTTCTCAAAGGCGCTGCTTGGAATTCTGTTCAAATTGCTGAAACATTGATTGAGATGGAGATCGTAAAGGAAAAGTAATCGTTGGATGATCTCACCACAGAAATGCAGAGGTGTTTATAGTGAAAGTTATCGTACAAAAGTTCGGAGGCACATCGGTTCGCAATGAAGAATCGCGCCACCATGCCAAGCGGCATATTGAATCAGCGATTAAAGAAGGGTACAAAGTCGTGGTTGTTGTTTCTGCGATGGGACGTCAAGGTGATCCTTACGCAACAGATACTCTCTTATCTCTAGTAAACGGAACAGAGATGAAATTGACAACGAGAGAGCAAGATATGCTTCTTTCTTGTGGTGAAGTTATATCAAGTCTCGTTTTTACAAACATGTTGTTAGAACATAATATTAAAGCCTGTGCTATGACGGGTGCTCAAGCAGGGTTTGTAACAAATGAAGACCATACGAATGCCAAGATCCTTGAAATGAAGTGTGACCGCTTATTGAAAACTCTCCACTCACACGATGTTGTCGTCGTTGCTGGTTTCCAAGGAGCGGCTAAGACGGGGGACGTGACTACTATCGGACGTGGAGGGAGCGACACGTCGGCTGCTGCTCTTGGCGCTGCTTTACAGGCAGAATGGGTAGATATCTTTACCGATGTGGAAGGAATTATGACTGCTGATCCGCGCATTGCGACTAAGGCGCGGCCGCTTTCTGTTGTGACCTATAATGAAGTGTGTAACATGGCTTATCAAGGAGCGAAGGTTATTCATCCTCGTGCAGTAGAAATCGCTATGCAGGCAAAAGTGCCAATGCGTATTCGTTCTACTCATTCTGATGGAATTGGTACACTCGTTACGTCTATTACAAAGCCGGATCAGGGACCAGATATCCGTGAGCGTCTTGTGACAGGAATCGCCCATGTAAGCAATATTGCTCAAATTAAAGTACAGGCGAAAAAGGATCAATATAACTTACAGTCAGAAGTATTTAAAGCAATGGCGAATGAGAAGATCAGCGTCGACTTTATTAATATTTCTCCGACGGGTGTTGTGTATACCGTTGCTGGTGATCGAGTGGACCGGGCCGTTGTCGTTTTAAGAGAAATGGGCTATGAGCCTGAAGTAGAGAAAAACTGTGCAAAAGTATCAGTTGTCGGAGCTGGCATGACAGGTGTACCGGGTGTAACGTCCAAAATTGTTACTGCTCTAGCTGAAAAAGGCGTCGGCATCTTGCAATCTGCTGATAGTCACACAACGATATGGGTGCTCGTAAAAGATGAAGAGCTCGTTACGGCTGTTAATGCGCTCCACGACGCTTTTCTTTTACACGAGGACCAATTTGAATATGAAAATAACTAAGCCGGCTGTTTGAAGGAGGAAAATGAGTATGATTTCTTTCGGTCGGGTGTCAACCGCCATGGTGACGCCGTTTGACTCAAAAGAGAATGTTGATTTTGAGAGAACGACTCAATTGGTCAATTACTTAATCAACAACGGAACAGACTCACTCGTTGTAGCAGGGACAACTGGAGAATCTCCGGTTTTAACTGCAGAAGAAAAAGTTGCGTTATTTCGTCATACAGTTAAGGTAGCCGATGGACGAGTACCTATTGTGGCAGGAACCGGCAGCAATAATACACGCCAGTCCATTGAATTAACAAAAAGAGCTGAAGATGCAGGGGTAGACGCTATCATGCTCGTTGCTCCTTACTACAACAAACCGAATCAAGAAGGGCTATACCAGCATTTTAAAGCCATAGCAGCAGCAACTTCTTTACCGGTAATGCTTTATAATATTCCAGGGCGTTCAAGTGTCAATATTGAGCCTGAAACGATCATCAGGCTATCTAAACTGCCTAATGTTGTCGCAGTGAAAGAAGCAAGCGGCAATCTAGATGCAGTAACAGAAATTATTGCAGGCACAGATGACGACTTCCAAGTGTATAGTGGAGACGATGGTCTAACGCTTCCGATTCTTTCTATTGGAGGAGACGGTATTGTCTCTGTTGCTTCACATGTCGTCGGCAATGAAATGCAGCAAATGGTATCTTCTTTCTTAAGTGGTGACCATGAACAAGCAGCCAAAATGCACCAACAGCTTTTACCGCTGATTAAACAATTGTTTGCTGCTCCGAGCCCAGTGCCAGTCAAGACGGCCTTGCAGCTAAAAGGCATGGACGTGGGGTCTGTTCGTTTGCCGCTCGTTCCGCTTACGGAAGCTGAGCGTGCTGCTTTACAAAAATTAATATAGCATAAAAAATTCCCGAAAAGTTCGGTCTCCCGGCTGAGACAGCTGCAGAAAGCTCTTTCTGTTCTGATTTCAGCAAGGAGCTGCTTTGCGGGAATTTTTTGTTAGGAAAGGCAGATAAAAGTTGTTGCTGGATAGATAGTATTGGCTTTACTTTCCTTCATCCTTTATAATAAACATAATGTGATGTGGGGCGGGTGTTCTTAAGTATAGGAGGAAATTTATAGTGAGTAAGAAGAAAAATGAAACGATCAAAGTGATTCCGCTTGGCGGAGTAGGGGAAATTGGGAAAAACATGACTGTTATCGAGGTGGACGAGGAAATTTTCGTGGTAGACAGCGGTTTAATGTTTCCAGAAAATGAAATGCTCGGCATCGATATTGTCATCCCAGATATTTCATATTTAATTGAAAATAAGGACCGTGTTAAAGGCATCTTTCTAACACACGGACATGAAGATGCGATCGGTTCGTTAGGTTACGTATTGCAAAAAATTAAAGCGCCTGTTTACGGAACAAAGCTGACGATTGCTTTAGCCAAAATGCGGCTCCGTGAAGAGAATGTAAAAGAAGAAGTAAAGTATTACACTGTTCATTCAGATACAAAGCTTCGTTTTGATGGGGTAGAGGTCACTTTCTTCCGTACAACTCACAGTATTCCGGATTCTGTCGGTGTCGTGATCCATACTTCAGAAGGATCGATCGTGCACACAGGTGAATTTAAATTTGACCAGGCAGCCAGAGGACTGTATGCACCGGATATTGGGAAGATGGCGCAAATCGGTCAAAGTGGCGTCTTTATGCTGTTGTCTGATTCTACTGAAGCAGAGCGTCCTGGCCATACAACTTCTGAAGAAGTCATTGCCAGCCAATTATCGGATGCTTTTCATATGGCTAAAGGACGGATCATTGTCGCTTCGTATGCTTCCAACCTCATTCGTATCCAGCAGGTATTCGATGCAGCCTATGAGAATGGCCGAAAAGTAGCTGTCAGTGGTAAGAGCATGCAGCGTGTGAACGACGTGGCGATCAAGCTGGGTTATTTGAATATTCAAGAAGATATTCTCGTGAGTTTGCAAGAAATTAGTGAATATCCTGAAGATGAAATTGTCATTTTAACAACTGGTGTCCAAGGAGAACCGATCGAAGCCCTGCAAAAAATGGCCAAAGGCACAAATAAGCACGTGAGAATTAAAGAAGGAGATACCGTTTTAATCACAGCTACACCTTCGCCGGGATTAGAGCTGTTAATGGCTAAAACGGTGAATCTTCTTTACCGTTCTGGAGCAAATGTTGTAACAGGCAATCGCAAAGTCCATGTTTCAGGTCATGGTTTTCAAGAAGATTTGAAATTTATGCTTAATTTGATGAAGCCGCGCTATTTCATTCCTGTTCAGGGAGAATACCGTATGCTCAAAGCCCATGCCAAGCTGGCTTCGCAAACGGGAGTGCCAGCGGAGAATATTTATATCCCTGAAAAAGGGGATGTCATTGAATATAAAAATGGCAAATTGCGTGTGAGCTCAAAAGTGACTGCCGGCAATGTACTTATTGATGGAATCGGAGTAGGCGATGTCGGCAATATCGTATTAAGAGATCGTAAACTTCTTTCCCAAGACGGAATTTTCATTGTTGTCATCACTTTAAGCAAAAAACAAAAGCGAATCGTATCCGGTCCAGAAATTATTTCTCGCGGGTTTGTCTATGTCCGGGAATCAGAAAAGTTAATGGAGCAGTCAACAAAATTAATTACCGACATCGTAGAAAAAAATATGGCTGGCGAATCTTTTGATTGGTCAAGCATTAAGCAGGATATAAGAGACCAGCTTAATTCTTTCCTATTCGAAAAAACAAAACGCCGTCCAATGATCCTGCCCATCATTATGGAAGTTTAGAAAAGCGGAGGGCGCTCATCCAGCGCAATAGGTGGTTGGAGAAATTTTTGAGGGAGTCGTTCTTTGACTCCAACAAACATTTTGAAACCGCCGTATGCGCTAGCGCCCGCAGCTAGACAATAGAAAAGCGGAGGGCGCTAGCTAAGCGGCGACAAGTATAAGACAAGCCGGCAGGAAGGTTGTTCTTTGACCTCTGGAGGGAATGGCTTATGACCTCGAGCCGTTAGTGTCTGGCAAGCTCCTCAAAAGAAAGCATGCTAATGTCCAATAAAGAAAATGAGCATTTGTTTCCATTCTCAAATAAGCCCTCGGGCTTATTTTTTTTATGTCTTGCACTCTTAAGTTCTTTTTGCATAATATCAGCACGGATGAAAAGAATATGCATATACAAGCTAGGTGTCAGAGTGTGCTATCTTTGAAAGGAGCAATGGGATATGGATATAGAAAAGAAAACGATGGAAGAGACAGAGCAGGAAGAGCAGACGGAAAAAAATCAATCGGCTTTAATGGAAAAAATTCAGCAGCTTGGACAGACGAACGTTCCCCAGCTTTCAAACGATTCTCCTGTCCATTGTTTAACGATCATTGGACAGATTGAGGGGCATCTGCAGCTGCCTCCACAAAATAAAACAACCAAATATGAGCATGTTATTCCACAAATTGTGGCGATTGAACAAAACCCATCTATCAAAGGGCTGCTGATTGTTTTAAATACGGTAGGAGGGGATGTAGAAGCCGGACTCGCTATTTCTGAAATGCTTGCTTCTTTATCAAAACCAACTGTTTCTATAGTGTTGGGAGGCGGCCACTCTATCGGTGTGCCGATTGCTGTTTCTTGTGATTACTCGTTTATTGCCTCGACTGCCACAATGACCATTCACCCAATTCGGCTGACGGGTCTTGTGATTGGAGTTCCGCAAAGCTTTGAGTATTTAGATAAGATGCAGGAGCGTGTAGTGAATTTTGTTAAACAGCACTCTTCTATTTCTGAAGAAAAGTTTAAGGAGTTAATGCTGGCAAAGGGAAACCTGACAAGGGACATAGGAACAAATGTAGTTGGAAAAGACGCCGTAGAATATGGGTTAATTAACGAAGTAGGCGGAATTGGAGAAGCGATGAAGAAATTAAATGAGTTAATTACTGCCAAGGAGCAGAGTGGGACGATGATCCAATGATTTTATATACAATCATGCCATATGAGCACATTTACCCAGAAGACGCTCAAGCCAGTAATATGGAGCTGATTTCTTGGAATGGCATTCCGCTTTTTGCAGAGCGTGAAGACAATCGCTATAAAGTGGTCCGCATTCTTAGTACAGATCCAGCTCATTATCTCAATCAGCAAGTAGCGCCTGGACAGTTCATTTCTCCATAAACATCGTTAGATAGATGCGAACAAATATGCTATAATATAGAAAGCAGCCACATAGGCTGCTTTCTTGCTTTTTGTTTTATTCCAATGATTAGGTGGGAGCTATGGCAAATAAAAAGAAGAAGAAATCGTCCAAGCGGACAAAAAAATCAGCACAAATCAAAGAAGCGGTTAAGCTGGAGTTACTCGGTATTATTATTATTGCTTTAAGTCTAATTGGTATTATCAGACTTGGAGTGGTAGGTACAGCGTTCGTTTATTTCTTTCGGTTTTTCTTTGGTCAATGGTATATGATTGGTTTTATTGCAGCAATTGCTTACGGTATGTACATAATGGTAAAGCGCAAAAGACCTCTTTTATTTCGGAGAAAGCAAGTCGGTCTCTACGTGATTATAATTAGTCTTTTACTCTTTAATCACGTGGAGTTGTTTGAACAGCTCGGGAACGGCCGAGCGTTTAAAGAACCGAGCGTAATGGTTAACACGTGGGAATTATATCGAGAGGAATTAAAGGAAGGGATAACAGATAACGATGATCTTGGAGGCGGAATGATCGGCGCCATCCTGTTTGCTGTCTCTTATTTTCTTTTTGATACGCTAGGTACAAAAATTTTAAGTTTTGTTCTTGTGATGATTGGCTTGATTTTAATTACCGGCCGGTCGTTTGGAGAAATTTTTGGAAAGCTGCTGTCATCAGGAGGAAAAAATCTAAAAAAACAGTGGGCTGTTTTTCTTCAAGATATGAAAGATTGGAAGAGTGAAAGAAAATCGAGACGGACAGAAAGGGCCGATCGCGATGCAAGGACATCTGATGTACTAGATGAGCCGCCTTCTCACGTGGAAAAAGACGAGAGAAGTTACTCGGCTCCGGAGCCAATTATTTCGAGCTTCACGGAGCGGGCCTATCAGGAAGAGCCAGAGCTTGTACAAGAGCAGCAGAAAGAGGCAGTAAAGCCAGCGCCGGATGCTGAAAAAGAGGCGGGAGAGGATCGAGCGCCTGCGATGACTTTTACAGAGGTGGAAAACAAAGATTATCAGCTTCCTTCTATTAACCTCTTAACGAGACCGAAGCAAACGGACCAAAGCAGAGAGTATAAACAAATTCATGCAAATGCAGCTAAGCTTGAGAGAACATTTCAAAGCTTTGGTGTCAAAGCTAAAGTAACCCAAGTCCATCTCGGGCCAGCAGTAACTAAATATGAAGTGCATCCTGATATAGGAGTAAAAGTCAGCAAGATTGTTAGTTTAAGTGATGATCTTGCGCTAGCCTTAGCTGCGAAGGACATTCGAATGGAAGCGCCAATTCCAGGGAAGTCAGCGATTGGTATTGAAGTGCCGAACTCAGAAGTAGCGATGGTCTCGCTGCGGGAGGTATTGGAAGCCAACGCCAACGAAAAGCCGGATTCGAAGTTATTGATTGCCTTTGGACGCGACATTACAGGAGAAGCAGTATCGGCCGAATTAAATAAAATGCCCCATTTGCTCGTAGCTGGAGCTACAGGAAGTGGAAAGAGTGTTTGTATAAACGGAATTATTACGAGTATTTTGATGAGGGCTAAACCTCATGAAGTGAAACTGATGATGATTGACCCGAAAATGGTTGAGCTAAACGTTTATAATGGCATTCCCCACCTCTTAGCTCCCGTTGTAACAGATGCGAAAAAAGCTTCCCAGGCATTAAAGAAAGTAGTAGGAGAAATGGAGCGCCGCTATGATTTGTTCTCTCATAGTGGAACAAGGAACATTGAAGGGTATAACACACACGTTAAGCGCCACAATGAAGAGACAGGCGAAAAGCAGCCGCTGCTTCCTTATATCGTTGTCATCGTCGACGAGTTAGCAGATTTAATGATGGTTGCTTCAAGTGACGTGGAAGACTCGATTACTAGGCTTGCCCAAATGGCGCGGGCAGCAGGGATTCATTTAATTATTGCTACTCAGCGCCCATCTGTAGATGTTATTACCGGGGTCATTAAAGCAAATATTCCATCAAGAATTGCTTTCGCTGTATCCTCCATGACAGATTCGAGAACTATTTTAGACATGGGTGGAGCGGAAAAACTTCTCGGTCGAGGCGATATGCTCTTCTTCCCTTCTGGTGCATCCAAGCCAGTTCGTGTTCAAGGAGCATTTTTATCAGATGAGGAAGTAGAAGAGATTGTCGATTATGTGATTTCACAACAGAAAGCACAATATCAAGAAGACATGATCCCCGAAGATACACCGGAAGCGACGACTGAGGTAGAAGATGAACTATACGAAGAAGCCGTTCAACTCGTAGCAGATATGCAAACCGCCTCTGTCTCTATGTTACAAAGACGATTTCGTATCGGTTACAGTCGGGCAGCCCGCTTGATTGATGAAATGGAAATGCGGGGAATCGTAGGTCCATATGAGGGCAGTAAACCAAGAACAGTTTTAATCGCTAAACAGGCAGAAGAACATATGCAATAACGGAAGGCCGCCTAATTTTTGTATTAGGCGGCTTCTTTGCGTAGGCCATGTTCAAATTTTTCTCACATATCATTAAATAATTATAAAAATGCTTATAGGATAAATCGGGGGTTTTTTCATAATTATGCAAGGGAATGGTATACGTACAAAACAAATCATAGGAATAGACGAATTTATCTTTTCATTCAGAACAAAAAATGCTATCTTAAACTTAAATTAGTAGAAATGTTATACATCAGAGGTCTGACGTTGTAAGAAAGTGGGTGGTTATATGACAATAAAGTCGGATAGCCGACATTTGTACCTTCAAGTAATTGACCGATTAAAAAGAGACATTGAAGCAGGGATTTACAAAGAGAAAGAAAAGCTTCCGTCTGAATTTGAGCTCGCTAAACAGCTCGGTGTCAGCCGCGCAACTTTAAGAGAGGCGCTGCGCATTCTTGAAGAAGAAAATGTCATTATCCGCAGGCATGGAGTCGGAACATTTGTAAATGCAAGACCGCTATTTACTTCAGGCATTGAACAACTGAAGAGCGTGACAGACATGATCATTCAAGCGAATATGGAACCGGGAACCATCTTTCTAAATTCGGGTATACAAAGTCCGACTGAAGAAGATAGCCGCCGATTTGATTGCAGTCCTGATGAAGAATTCTTTGTAATCGAGCGAGTACGCACAGCTAATGGAGAACCTGTTGTTTATTGTTTGGATAAAATTCCATTAAAATATTATCCAGAAAGCTATAATTATAGTGATGAATCACTTTTTTCATTGCTCGATCGGACAAGCAGTCGAAAAATTTCCTATGCAGTCGCTCAGATTGAGCCATTTGGCTATCATGAGAAAGTGTCACCCATTCTTCAATGTGAGCCTGAAACCGCCTTACTCATCTTAAAACAGTTACATTATGATGAAATGGATCAACCGATTCTTTATTCAGTTAATTACTTCAAAGCGGATAAATTTAGTTTCCACGTCTTAAGAAAGCGGTCCTAGGCTTGTATCCAACATTTCTACTAACTTTAATTTTTAGGAGGTTATCTTAATGACAAAACGCAAGTTTGGTCTAACCATGTCTCTTGTGCTAGCAGCCGGCACGATTCTTGGTGCATGTGGCGGCGGTAAGGGCGACGAAGAGAAAAGTCAAGGTGATGGTAAAAAGAACGACGATCAGTTTACTGTAGCGATGGTTACTGACGTAGGTGGGGTAGACGACAAATCTTTTAACCAGTCTGCTTGGGAAGGTCTTCAGGAATTCGGCAAGGAAAACGATCTAAAAAGAGGAACAGACGGCTTTGACTACATTCAATCAAAATCCGATGCCGATTATAAAACGAACTTAAATACAGCTGTTCGTAATAAATTTGATCTAGTGTACGGAATTGGCTATAAACTGAAGCCAGCTATTGAAGAAGTAGCTAAACAACGCAAAAACAGCCACTTTGCTATCGTGGATGATGTGATTAAAGGTCAAGACAACGTAGCAAGCATTACATTTAAAGAGCAGGAAGGTTCTTTCCTTGTTGGGGTAGCTGCCGGATTGACTACAAAAACGAACAAAATTGGTTTCGTTGGCGGAACAGACAGTGACTTGATTAACAAATTTGCAGCAGGTTTCCAGGCAGGTGTGAAAGCGGTTAATCCTAAAGCAACTGTGAAAATTGAATACGCTGGTGCATTTGATAAAGCAGACAAAGGTCAACAAATGGCTTCTGCTATGTACGGTTCAGGAATTGATATTATTTACCACGCAGCCGGAGCTACTGGTAACGGAGTATTTACAGAAGCGAAAAATGAAAAACAAAAAAATCCTGAAAAAGATATTTGGGTAATTGGTGTTGACCGCGACCAAGCGGACGAAGGAAAAGTAACGGTTAACGGAAAAGAAGAAAATGTTACATTAACGTCTATGGTTAAACGGGTAGACATCGCTGTAAAAGATTTAGCAACTAAAGCAAAAGAAGGCAACTTCCCAGGTGGCGAGCTGCTTGAATACGGGCTTGAAGATAATGCTGTAAGCATTGCTCCAACACAAGATAACCTAAGTGATGAAGTGAAAAAAGCTGTTCAAGAATGGACAGAAAAGATTAAAAAAGGTGAAGTGGACGTTCCAGTAAAGCCTGAAAAATAATTTGCTATAAAGCTAGTAAATAGATCTGCTCCCGGGGTAAATCCACAGTAGTGCGATTTGCCCCGGCTTAAAAATGGTAACAAGGACGCAACAAAGAGTGCGTGCTTGTTAGGATTTTTAAGCTGGCACTCTTGCTTTTCTAAAGACGCTTAGAAGCGTTGTGTTTTGCAAAAAGTCCTAGGGATAGAAGGTCAGACATCCTACTTGCAATCATTAGTCGTTCATTCATACGATCGCCTGTATGGCAAGAAAAGACCTTATACGAGGAGTGAGTCAGGTGGAATATGTTATTGAAATGCTCGGCATTCGTAAAGAGTTCAACGGATTTGTTGCCAATGATGATATAACACTTCAATTGCGCAAAGGAGAAATCCACGCGTTGCTTGGTGAAAATGGCGCAGGCAAATCCACCCTAATGAACGTTTTGTTTGGCTTGTATCAGCCCGAGAAAGGTGAAATTAAAGTTCATGGCAAGAAAGTTCACATTACAAACCCAAATGTGGCGAATGAACTTGGTATCGGTATGGTGCATCAGCACTTTATGCTCGTCGATACCTTCACTGTTACGGAAAATATTATTCTCGGAAAAGAGCCTAAATCAGGCGGTAAAATTGATATTAAGAAGGCAGAAAAAGAGGTTAGGGAGATTTCTGAACAATACGGGCTGTCTGTAGACCCCACAGCAAAAGTAGCTGATATTTCTGTTGGCATGCAACAGCGTGTTGAAATTTTAAAGACACTTTATCGAGGGGCGGAGATCTTAATTTTTGATGAGCCGACGGCTGTATTAACTCCGCAGGAAATTAAAGAGTTAATTCAAATCATGAAAACGCTCATTAAAGAAGGCAAATCTATTATTCTCATTACGCATAAGCTAAAGGAAATTATGGAAGTTTGTGACCGTGTTACGGTTATCCGTAAAGGAAAAGGCATTGGCACAGTAAATGTAGCGGAAACGGACCCGAATCAGTTGGCAAGCTTAATGGTCGGAAGGGAAGTAACGTTTAAAACCGAAAAGAAGGAAGCCCAGCCGAAAGACAATGTATTAGAGATTAAAGATTTATTCGTGAAGGATTCAAGAGGCATTCAAGCTGTTAGAGGATTGAACTTGGCGGTCCATGCTGGAGAAATTGTGGGGATTTGTGGCGTAGATGGAAATGGTCAGAGCGAACTGATTGAAGCAATCACCGGTCTTCAAAAGGTAGAAAGCGGTTCGATTCTTGTTAGCGGCCAGGATATCACCAATCTTAAACCTCGAAAAGTAACAGAACGAGGGGTAGCACACATTCCTCAAGACCGGCATAAACACGGACTCGTTCTCGATTTTCCGATAGGTGAAAATATAGTGCTGCAAACATACTATCAGCAGCCATTTTCTAAAGCTGGTGTTTTAAATTACAAAGAAATTTATAAGAAGGCTGCCAGCTTAATAAAGGAGTATGATGTACGGACACCATCAGAATATACACCTGCTCGAGCCTTATCTGGAGGAAATCAGCAAAAAGCGATTATCGGCCGTGAAGTAGACCGCGATCCGGATCTTCTAATTGCGGCTCAGCCAACTCGTGGATTAGATGTTGGAGCGATTGAATTTATTCATAAAAGACTTATTGAACAGCGAGATAAGGGGAAAGCGGTGCTTTTAATTTCCTTTGAGTTAGATGAAATTTTAAATATTAGCGATAGAATTGCCGTTATCTATGAAGGAGAAATCGTCGCGATCGTGAACCCGAAAGAAACGACCGAACAAGAACTCGGGTTGTTGATGGCTGGTTCAAAACGAAAGAAAGAAGGTGAGATGAATGTCTAAACGGTTTTCTAATATGGCCGTACCGGTTGTATCGGTGCTTTTAGGATTGATTGCCGGGGCTATTATTATGTTAATCAGCGGTTACAACCCAATTAATGGCTATGCCGCACTCTGGAACGGAGCCTTTGGGGATACATTCTATCTCGGTGAAACGCTTCGGCAAATGACCCCTTATATATTTGCTGGTCTAGCCGTTGCTTTTGCATTCCGGACAGGTTTGTTCAATATTGGTGTGGAAGGTCAACTATTGGTAGGCTGGCTAGCTGCGGTTTGGGTTGGCGTGGCGTTTGATTTGCCAAAAGTCATTCATTTGCCGCTATCTCTGTTGGCAGCTGCAGCCGCGGGCGCACTTTGGGGATTTATCCCGGGATTTTTAAAAGCTCGCCTGCACGTCCATGAAGTTATTGTTACGATTATGATGAATTATATCGCATTGCATGTAACGAATCATTTGATCCGAAACGTAATTAGCGATCAGGCTGATGCAACGGAATCCGTAAAGGAAACAGCTAGTTTAAAATCTCCGTTCTTCGAATCGGTTACAGATTACTCTTCCCTTCATAATGGAATTTATCTTGGCTTAATTGTAGCTATTATTATGTGGTTTATTCTTGAAAAAACAACGCTTGGATATGAGCTTCGTTCGGTTGGCTTCAGCCAGCATGCTTCTCAATATGCCGGTATGAATGTGAACCGCAACATCGTTCTCTCAATGGTGATTTCCGGTGCATTTGCCGGCCTTGGGGGAGCAATGGAAGGGCTGGGGACATTCGGAAATGCTTTCTTGCACTCTGGATTTTCCGGCGTAGGCTTTGATGGCATTGCCGTTGCACTTCTCGGTGGAAATGCAGCCATTGGTGTTGTACTCGCATCCTTACTATTCGGTGCTTTAAAAGTAGGGGCTTTAAATATGCCAATCGAATCAGGCGTACCGAACGAACTGGTTGAAATTGTGATTGCTTTGATTATTTTCTTTGTTGCTTCTAGCTATATGATAAAATGGCTTCTCAGCCGATTTAAAAAGGAGGAGAAATAAGTGGATACATTAACGGTTTTATCCATTATTATTTCATCGTCTCTTTTCGCAGCAGCTCCGCTTATTTTCACTGCGCTAGGCGGTGTGTTCTCCGAGCGTTCCGGTGTAGTAAATATCGGCCTTGAAGGATTGATGATCATTGGGGCGTTTACAGCTATTGTGTTTAACCTAACATTCGCTTCAACTTTTGGCGCAGCTACTCCTTGGGTCGCTTTGATTGCGGCTATGCTTGTCGGAGGGTTATTGTCACTTCTTCACGCAGTAGCTTCCATCACATTTCGTGCCGATCAAGTTGTTAGCGGCGTGGCAATTAACTTCCTGGCTTTGGGCGTATCACTGTTCTTAGTGAAAATGCTTTATGATAAAGGCCAGACAGATATCATTAAAGAGAACTTTAAAAAAGTAGACATTCCAGTGTTAAGTGATATTCCAGTAATCGGCCGATTGATTTTCTCAAATATCTCCTACCCAGCGATTGTAGCCATTGCTTTGGCTTTTGTTTCTTGGTATGTGCTATTTAAAACTCCATTCGGCCTTCGCTTGAGAGCTGTGGGGGAACACCCGATGGCAGCAGATACAATGGGTGTAAACGTGACAAAGATGCGCTATATTGCTGTTTTCATTTCCGGTCTTCTTGGTGGTTTGGGCGGCGGAGTATATGCCCAGTCTATTTCACTCGATTTCAGTCATGCGACGATTACTGGACAAGGGTTCATGGCTCTCGCAGCCATGATTTTCGGGAAGTGGCATCCACTAGGAGCAATGGGAGCTGCCATTTTCTTTGGATTCGCCCAAAGTTTAAGTATTGTTGGATCCAGTATTCCATTTTTGGAAGACATCCCGGCAGTTTACTTATTAATTGCTCCTTACGTACTAACCATTTTGGCCCTCGCCGGATTTATCGGCCGGGCAGATGCACCAAAAGCCTCTGGTACTCCATACATCAAAGGCAGCAGGTAATAAGGAAAAGCGAAACTGGCCGTTTAGACTCGGCAGACATAAGCCGGACCGCCGAAGTGGCGTTCTTCGCCACACAGGCGTGCCGGCTTATGACCGAGAGTCTGGCCAGTGCAGCTGGACAAAAGAAAAGCGAAATTGGCCGTTTAGCGGCGTATGGGCTGGACAGCTCCGCATGAGATAAAGGAAACACGAAGAGCGCAAGCGATTCGATGTTGACTTATCGCAAAGAGGAGCCGGAAGCCCACTAGCCGCTGGCTGATGCAGCTAGACAAAGAAAAGCGAAAGGCGCTCGTTCTGCGTGATAGCGGATTGGAGTTCTCGACGAGGAGTTGCTTTTTCAAACTCTGACAGAGAGAGCGAAATCAGCGTACACGCAAGCGCCTGCAGCTGGACAAAAGAAAAGCGAAATCGGCTGATTAGCTCGCTTTAAAAATATATAATGAAGAAAAACCGCCTCGTTCCGGGCGGTTTTTTTGTAAAGAATATTACTTAGCAAAAGCGTTTCGATTTTCAATTAAACGGGCCTCCTGTATAGTAAAAGTAAGTTTTTCATAAATATGGGCATGAATTAAGGGGTAAACGGATAAAAATATAGACATAGCTGCCGGAAAAGGAGGGTATTTTTGTGACATTAGTCAATGAAAATATTATAAAAAAGCAAGGGTATAACTTGCATGTTGTAAAAACGGATAAATATAAAACGAATACCATTGTGTGGAGAATGAAGGCGCCTCTAGAAAGTGAAACGGTAACGAAAAGAGCGTTGCTTCCTTATGTCCTTCAGAGTAATTCAGAGAAATATCCGACATCTACACATTTGCGTTCTTATCTTGATGACTTGTACGGTGCGAGCTTTTATGTCGATGTAGCAAAAAAAGGAGATTTTCACATTATGAGCTTTTCGTTAGAAGTGGCAAACGAAAAGTTTCTAAAAGCTGGAGAGCCATTACTTGAAAAGGCTTTACAGTTCATGCATGAAATTTTACAAAAGCCAAATGTGAATAACGGTGCGCTCGATAAAGATACAGTGCAAGATGAAAAGCGCAACTTAAAGCAGCGTATCCAATCGATTTACGATGATAAAATGCGCTTTGCGAGCGCTCGTCTTCTTGAAGAGATGTATAAAGGTGATCCGTATGCCCTGCAAGCAAACGGTGAAATTGACGCTGTGGATGAAATTAATGAGACAGATTTGTATAAGTATTATGAACAAGCATTTTCAGAAGATGAAATGGATTTATATATTGTTGGAGATGTGGAGGCTGGCCAGGTAGAAAAAATAGCCGACCGCTTATTTCAATTCAACAGCAGAACTCCTCGTTCTCCCCAAACGGTGAGACAAACCACCCCATCTGCAGAACCGAAAGAAGTAGTGGAAAAGCAGGAGATTAATCAAGGAAAGCTTCATATCGGTTATCGTACCCATATTACTTTTGGCGATGATGATTACTTTGCTCTCCAAATGTTTAACGGTATTTTCGGTGGCTTCTCCCATTCCAAACTGTTTATGAACGTGCGGGAAAAAGAGAGCTTGGCTTACTATGCGGCAAGCCGGTTAGAAAGCCACAAAGGGTTTTTAATGGTTCTTTCAGGAATTGATAGTAAAAACTATAACAAAGCTGTCAAAATTATTAATGAGCAGCTTCAAGCGATGAAAAACGGAGAGGTTTCCGAAAAAGAACTGGAACAGACAAAAGCAGTTATCCGCAATCAAGTGTTAGAAACGCTTGATACTGCTAGAGGCGTAATTGAAATGCTCTACCACAACGTGATGGCAAAAACGGATGTAACGGTTGATAACTGGCTGGAAGCGGCGGAGCGGATGACGATAGAAAAAATTACAGCGGCCGCCAATAAAGTTGAGATGGATACAGTGTACTTTCTGTCGGGAATGGAGGGAGAATAATGGAGAAAATTCTATTTGACCAGCTGCAAGAAGAACTATATTTTGAAAAAATGGATAATGGGCTAGATGTATACGTTCTTCCGAAAAAAGGATTTAACAAAACGTATGCCACCTTTACAACGAAGTACGGCTCTATTGATAATCAATTTATTCCGCAGGGCGCGAATAATTATGTGCGAGTGCCGGATGGAATTGCGCACTTTTTAGAGCATAAAATGTTTGAAAAAGCGGACGGTGACGTATTTCAGTATTTTAGCCGTCAAGGTGCTTCTGCCAATGCTTTTACTTCTTTTACAAGAACAGCTTACTTGTTTTCCAGCACGGATAAGGTAATGGATAATCTGGAGACGCTTGTGAATTTTGTCCAGGACCCTTACTTCACTGAGCAAACAGTTGAAAAAGAAAAAGGCATTATTGGCCAGGAAATCCGCATGTATGATGATAATCCTGATTGGCAGGCTTATTTTGGCCTCATTCAGAATATGTATCACAATCATCCAGTCAAGATTGATATTGCCGGTACAGTAGAATCGATTGCGGACATTACAAAAGATCATTTATACGAGTGCTACCGCACATTTTATCATCCAAGTAATATGCTTTTATTCATTGTAGGACCGGTTGATCCTGAGAAAACGATTCAGTTTGTCAAAGAGAATCAATCGAAAAAAGAGTATCAAGATCGAGAAGAAATTAAGCGTCTAGTAGAAGAAGAGCCAGAAGAAGTACAAGAGAAAAAAAGGGTTCTGAAAATGAACGTTCAGTTGTCTAAGTGCCAAGTTGGCATTAAAGCCGTCGATACAGATTTACAGGGAGAGCCGTTGCAAAAACGAGAGCTGACAATGAATATTCTGCTTGATATACTTTTTGGCAGAAGCTCTCCACTTTATTACCAGCTTTATCGCGAAGGATTAATTGATGAAACTTTTTATTATGATTTTACCCAGGAAAAAGGTTTTGGCTTTGCGATGGTCGGCGGTGATACAACGAAGCCGGAGGAATTAGGGGACCGGATTCAGACGATTTTATTGGAAGCAAAAACAGGAAAGTATTTGACAAAAGAAGCGGTAGAACGATCGATTAGAAAGAAAATCGGTTCTTTTCTCCGGTCAGTAAATTCACCGGAATATATTGCGAATCAATTTACCCGCTATGCTTTTAACGACATGGATTTATTTGAAGTAGTGCCGCTGTTAGAAGCGATTACGCTAGACGATGTGAAGAGCACAGCCGAACGGGTGATTGCAGAAAACCGATTGACTGCCTTTTATATTTTACCAAAACAGGCGTAAAAGCCTAGAGAGCAGCTGGGTTCTTTTTCCGCATGAAAATGGGAAAAAAAGAACCCGGCTGCTTTGTTGTGTACAAGAAAATGGGGGAATAATAAAATGAAAAGATATGCACTTGTCACAGGAGCAAGTGGAGGCATTGGAGAAGAAATTTCTAGGAAGTTAGCGGGAGAAGGCTGGAACTTGTATTTACAGTATTACAAAGGAAAAGAAAAAGTTGAACGATTACAAAGAGAATTAGAAGGAATGGGAGCAGAAGTGATTTCGATACAGGCCGACTTAGCATCGGCTGAGGGTGCCCGATTTCTAGCCAGTCAGTTATTTACATTAGAGGCCGTCGTATTTGCAGGTGGAACGGCCCATTACAGCTTGTTCCAAGAAATTGAAGAGGCTGAAATGGATAAGTTATGGCAGCTTCACGTAAAAAGTCCTATGATTCTTGTCCAACTAACGATTCCGAAACTCCGAAAGGCCATGTCACCCTCGATCGTATTCGTTTCTTCCGTGTGGGGACAGACGGGGGCAGCTTGTGAAGTGGCGTATTCAACAGTAAAGGGTGCTCAAATTGCTTTTGTAAAGGCGTTAGCAAAAGAATTGGCTCCTTCTAATATCCGTGTTAATGCGGTAGCTCCAGGGGCTGTCAATACGCCTATGATGGACCAATTTTCACTAGAGGAAAAAGCCGAAATAGCGGGTGAAATTCCAATGGGACGACTTGGCGCTGCCGCTGAAGTCGCAGAAGCCGTTTACTTTGTTTGTTCCTCTGCTTCGTCTTATATAACTGGCCATGTACTGGCAGTTAACGGCGGCTGGTACACATGATTTGCATGCATAATTTTTTTCTTTAGGGAACAAACTAATGTTGCAACTCAATAAAGGAGGGACAACGACATGTCAGTACTTGAAAATTGGCACGAATGGAAAAACTTCTTAGGAGACAAATTAAATCAGGCGACAAGCGCAGGAATGAACAGCGATCTAGTTAATAATATGGCTTATCAAGTTGGTGATTATCTTGCCAACAAAGTAGACCCTAAAAATGAACAGGAAAGAGTATTATCTGATTTATGGTCGGTTGCTTCAGAAGAAGAGCAAAGAGCAATCGCAAGTATGATGGTCAAATTAGTACAAAATAACGGAAGTCGTTAAGAGAGGGAGTTTTCCCTCTCTTTTTTCTTTCAATAAAGGGATAAATCATATATGATAGTACCTAGACATTATTATTAACGGGCTTTTTGGAAAGCCGCTAGGAGCGTTATTTATGTCCAAAAAAGAATGGTACTTAGAATATAAAATTGTAAAAAACCGTCCGGGGTTATTAGGGGATGTGGCGTCGCTGCTTGGTATGCTCTCTATTAACATTGTTACGATTAATGGGGTGGATGAAGCAAGCCGTGGCCTTTTAATATTAGCGAAAAGCGAAGATCAAATTAGAAGACTGGAGTCCATCCTAGAGACGATGGATACGATTGAAATTGTCAAGTTAAGAGAGCCGAAGCTCAGAGACCGCATGGCTGTAAGGCATGGGCGCTATATTCAGCGAGATGCAGATGACAAAAAAACATTCCGTTTTGTCCGTGATGAACTTGGACTTCTCGTTGATTTTATGGCAGAATTGTATAAAATGGAAGGACACAAATTAATTGGTATCCGCGGCATGCCAAGAGTCGGGAAAACCGAATCGATTGTGGCAGCGAGTGTGTGTGCTAATAAGAGATGGCTGTTCGTTTCATCAACGATGATTAAACAAACGGTTCGTGATCAACTAATTCGGGATGAATATAATCCGAATCATCTTTTTATTATGGATGGAGTTGTGTCAACCAAGCGGGCTAGCGAAAAACACTGGCAGCTTGTTCGGGAAATTATGAGACTGCCTGCAGTTAAAGTGATAGAGCATCCAGATATTTTTGTCCAAAACAGTGAATATAGTTTGGAGGACTTTGATTATATTATTGAACTTCGTCATCATCCTGATGAAGAAATTACATACGAACCGGTAGAAAAAAACAACATGTTTCAGGATATGGACTTTGGTGGGTTTAACTTTTAATTATGGAAGGTGTTATGGGTGACAGAATTAGGAAACCGCTTAAGAGAAGCACGAGAAGCAAAAGGACTGTCCTTAGCAGATGTACAAGAAATGACAAAGATTCAGAAGCGTTATTTAAATGGTATCGAAGAAGGCAATTACGATATGATGCCTGGCAAGTTCTATGTTCGGGCATTTATTAAGCAGTACGCAGAGGCCGTTGGACTTGATCCTGAGCAATTGTTTGAAGAATATAAGAGTGAGATTCCGTCTTCTTATGAAGATGAAATTCCACAAAGAGCGACAAAGGTAGAGAAAGTACGATCAACAGTGCCGGCTGAATCCTCGAAAATTCTCGAATATTTGCCGAGAATTTTAGTGACAGCTTTCGTTGTGGGAGCTCTCTTTCTAGTCTGGTTCCTTATTCCAAAAAGCGATTCTAACGATAAAGCGGTGAAAGAAGAAACAGTTGTGGAGCAGCCGAAAGAACAAGAGAACGAGAAAAAAGTAGCGAAAGAAAAAGAAGAACCAAAAAAAGAAACAAAGAAAGAAGAGAAAGTTCAAGAACCAGCCAAACCTAAGCAAACGTTAACGGCGATAGGTGTGAGCGGCAGAAAAGCAACGTATGAGCTGCAAAACGCAGAAAAATTCGAAGTAACTATTCTATCTAAAGGAGAAACATGGATAGGCGTAACAGACGGAAGTGGGAAAAGCTATTATAACAATATGTTGGCAAAAGGACAGTCACAAACATTTGATTTAACAGGCCAAACATCCGCGAAAATTGTCGTTGGTTTTGCACCTGACACAGAAATCAAAGTGAATGGCGAAACGCTGACATATCAGCTCCCAGCTGCCAAGCAGGTGAGACAGGATGTTATTATTCAAGCGAAACCGGCTGAACAATAATTCGGCAGTTTTTTCGGATAGCTTCTGAACAAAGTTGTTCGTCGATAGAATAGTTGGAGGGTCCATTGTGAATTTACCGAATAAGATTACTGTTTCAAGAATTTTAATGATTCCCTTGTTTTTGGTGATCATGCTCGTTGATTTTAATTGGGGGAACGTGACAGTGTTTGGAACAACTATGCCAGCCGCCCACTTTTGGGGAGCAATGTTGTTCATTTTAGCTTCGACAACCGATTGGATTGACGGCTATTATGCAAGAAAGCTGAATTTGGTCACAAACTTGGGCAAGTTTTTAGATCCACTCGCAGATAAATTGCTTGTTTCGGCAGCACTAATTGTGCTCGTCGACTTTAATTTGGCTGCTTCTTGGATCGTCATTATCATTATCAGCCGCGAGTTTGCTGTAACGGGACTGCGATTAATTCTAGCGGGAGAGGGAGAAGTAGTAGCAGCCAATATGCTTGGAAAAATTAAGACGTGGGCACAAATCATTGCGATTGCCGCTTTATTGCTTCACAATGCTCCATTTGAGTCTCTAGGAATTCCATTTGCAGATATTGCTCTTTGGGTTGCGGCATTCTTTACTATTTGGTCTGGATGGGATTATTTCTATCTTAACCGAGGCGTGTTTAAACATTCAAAATAAGAGAAAAAGCTGTTCCGAAGTAAAGAGTCTCGTCATCTATAGGATTTAACGTCTAACACGATGCTATAGAGAAGAGGCTCCCACTGTTGGAGCAGCTTTATTTTTAGGAAAGCCCTGTTACAGGGAGTGCTAATAATGGATGCATTCTCAAATTCCTCGCATTTAAATGAAGAGGGGGACGATCATGCCTTGTGTACATGAATTCGGCATACTGGATGCGGTTGATAGCCGGAAAAACTACGATGATTATGATCCTCAGAAATACAATTGTATTTCTGTTGATGATGATCTTATCTTTGATTTAAATGAACAATTAGCAACGATGAAAACCTACTTTCATTCGCTTAATCGTCCAGAATATGGATTAGCTTATTGTGGGATAACGATTATTCCGCCTGAATCTTTATCCTTGTTTTATGATGTAGTGACATCCTCAACGTCTTTTAACGAATCCGCCGGTCTTAATGAGCTGGCCTCGAAAATTATACGGGCTGCAAAAGAAAAGAGGTATATGATACATTATGGGATTTGAACTTCATGCTAAGTTCATTCTTTGTTAGATTAGCAGAGGGGTAGTTTTGAGAAAGTCCTCATACATAGCGTTTCCCTTGATTATTATCAACTATCAACTTTAGGAAAGAGAAGGGATGAGAAGAATGAATGCAGAAATTATTGCAGTTGGCTCTGAGCTGCTGCTTGGACAAATTACAAATACAAACGCCCAGTTTCTTTCCCAGCAGTTAGCGGAAATCGGCATTAATGTTTATTACCATACCGTGGTTGGCGATAACGGCAACCGTGTCCTTGATGCCATTAAGGAAGCTGAAAAAAGGGCGGATTTGCTGATCTTTACAGGGGGGCTCGGTCCAACAAAAGATGATTTAACAAAAGAAGTCATTGCTTCTCATATCGGCCGTCCGCTCGTATACAATGAAGAGGCACTAAAGAGCATCGAGAGTTATTTTATTAGAACAAAACGCCCTATGACACCAAACAATAAAAAGCAGGCGCTCGTTATGGAAGGAAGTCTTGTTCTGCCAAACGATCATGGCATGGCGCCAGGAATGATGGTAAAAGGAGAAAACCATTGTTACATACTTTTGCCGGGACCGCCTCGAGAAATGCAGCCGATGTTTACTCAATATGCCAAGCCAGCCTTGTTAGATGTACTCGAGAAAGTGGAGAAGATTGAGTCACGGGTTCTAAGGTTTTTTGGTATCGGTGAATCTGCTTTGGAAACAGAAGTGGAGGATTTATTGCTTGCCCAGCAAAACCCAACGATTGCGCCGCTTGCGGGAGATGGAGAGGTAACACTCCGAATTACAGCCAAGCATGAGTCAGAAGAGACGGCCTTGCAAATGATCAAAGAAGCAGAAGAAAAAATTCTTCGTCGGGTTGGTGACTATTTTTACGGATATAATGATACAACGATTGCCCGGGAACTAGCAGAGCGCTTAAAGGAAACGTCTCATACGCTGGCAGCGGCTGAAAGTTTAACAGGAGGGCTGTTCCAAAGTGAAATGACAGCTGTTCCGGGAGCAAGTACTTTTTTCAATGGAGGCATTGTCTGCTATTCTAATCAGGCAAAGGAGAAGCTTGTAAATGTGAAAAAAGAAACACTTGCAAGTCATGGAGCTATTAGTGAGGAGTGTGCTCTTGAACTGGCAGAGAACGTCCGCCAGCTTCTAGACGCTGACTTCGGTATTAGCTTTACAGGTGTGGCTGGACCTGATGAGGCGGAAGGACAACCGCCTGGCACTGTTTGGATTGGGCTTGCTTCCAAGTATAAACAACCAAGAGCGTTTAAGCTTGACTTGGCAGGGAGTCGTGCTGGAATCAGAAAACGTTCCGTTAAATACGCATGTCATTATTTGCTAGCGGAACTTGCTGAAGATAAGTGAAAAAATTCCGAATATTATTGACTAATCTGATCAATAAGCTATATAATGAGAAACAAGGTTTAGTCATGACTTAATTAAATATAAGTACTCTTATTGAGAGCGGCGGAGGGATTAGGCCCGATGAAGCCCGGCAACCTTCAGACAATTGTCTGAGACGGTGCTAATTCCTGCAGGTAGACGAACCTGAAAGATAAGAGGAGGATCCTATAACAAACCCTCTTCTTCATAAGAAGAGGTTTTTTATATTCCTCGAATCACAAATATTTTATTAAATACATTAGGAGGGTTTGACAATGACGAACAACTGGAATAAAGAAACGATTTTACTTCACGGGGGACAGGTGCCTGATCCGGTCACGGGTGCACGCGCTGTTCCAATTTATGAAACGACTTCTTTTGTTTTTGAAGATACGGATCATGCCAATGCTTTATTTGCTTTACAAAAGCCAGGAAACATCTATACACGTATTACGAACCCAACAGTAGACGTGTTTGAAAAGCGTGTCGCTCTCTTGGAAAAAGGGGCAGCTGCCGTAGCGCTTTCTTCTGGAATGGCAGCTATCTCTTTTTCAATCTTAAACTTGGCCCATGCCGGAGATGAAATTGTAGCGGCAGCTAATTTATATGGAGGTACATACAATCTTTTTGCTAATACGCTTCCTAAATACGGAATTAATGTAAAATTTGTTGATTCGACTGATCCGGAGAACTTCCGCAAAGCGATTACACCAAAAACAAAAGCCCTTTTTGGTGAAATTATCGGTAATCCATCTTTAAATGTGTTGGATGTAGAAAAAGTAGCAGATATCGCTCATGAAAACGGTATTCCGCTTATCGTAGATAATACATTTGCTTCACCATATGGTGCTAACCCGCTTACAAGAGGAGCAGATATTGTCGTTCATTCTGCTACGAAGTGGATCAGCGGCCACGGAACAGTTATTGGTGGAGTAGTAGTAGACGGAGGAACGTTTGACTGGAATAGTGAGAAGTTTCCTGGCTTTACAGAGCCAGACGAATCCTATAACGGACTAAGATTTGCTGACCTTGAAGGACCAGCATTCGCTATTAAACTACGTGTTCAGCTGTTGAGAGATTTCGGCCCTTCTTTAAGTGCTCATAGCGCATTCTTGCTGCTTCAAGGATTAGAGACGCTGCATTTGCGTATTCAACGTCACCATGAAAATACACTTGCGATTGTAGATTATTTGAACAATCATCCGGCGGTGGAGTGGGTATCTCATCCAAGCCTTGCAGACCATCCATCCCATGAATTAGCGAAAAAGTATTTAAATAATACATTTGGCTCGATCGTCGTGTTCGGTATTAAAGGCGGACGGGAAGCAGGCAAAAAAGTGATTGACAACATTAAGCTTTGGTCACACGTAGCCAACGTTGGGGACGGCAAATCATTAATTATTCATCCGGCTTCTACAACTCACCAGCAGCTAAGCAGTGAAGATTTAGCAAAGTCAGGCACAAAAGAAGAAATGATTCGTTTGTCAATTGGATTGGAATCGACAGAAGACTTGATTGCTGATTTAAATCAGGCGATTGAAAAAGCAACGGGCGTAGCGGTCGAGGGCTAATAGGAACTAGAGTAAAATAGAAAGTTTTATAGGCTAAACATTATCTTCTCCTGCTTCTTTATGATAAAATAAAGAGGCAGGAGTTACTTTTTTCTTCTCTTTTTTCCGCTATCTCTTCTTCTTTTTTTCTAGTTTTTTATCCTAATTCTTTTTTCTTTCGGAAACAAAAAAACCGAATAAATGTTCGCTTTTTGCTTGAAATTATCTCAATAAAGAGGTATAGTTAGTATAGGTTCTGAAACAACATGTCTACGTGCATTTATTTAATAGATTGCCAATTTTAAGGAGGAATTTTAGTGAACGATCGTCAAGCAGCATTGGATATGGCCTTAAAGCAAATTGAAAAACAATTTGGTAAAGGGTCTATCATGAAATTAGGAGAACAAACGGATCGGAAGATTTCCACAAGCCCAAGCGGATCGCTCGCTCTTGATGCAGCACTTGGTGTAGGTGGTTATCCACGCGGTCGTATTATTGAAATCTATGGTCCGGAAAGCTCTGGTAAAACAACTGTAGCACTTCATGCTATTGCTGAAGTACAGGCATCTGGCGGTCAAGCTGCTTTTATCGATGCGGAGCATGCGCTTGATCCTGTATATGCTCAGAAACTAGGAGTGAATATTGATGAGTTGCTCCTTTCGCAGCCAGATACAGGGGAACAGGCACTTGAAATTGCTGAAGCTCTTGTACGCAGCGGTGCTATCGATATCCTTGTTATCGATTCAGTCGCTGCTCTCGTACCGAAGGCGGAGATCGAAGGGGAAATGGGGGATTCCCACGTCGGTTTACAGGCGCGTTTAATGTCACAGGCTCTTCGTAAATTGTCTGGTGCCATCAATAAGTCCAAAACGATTGCGATCTTTATTAACCAGATTCGTGAGAAAGTCGGAATAATGTTTGGAAACCCTGAAACAACACCTGGAGGACGTGCACTAAAATTCTATAGCTCCGTCCGTTTGGAAGTTCGTCGTGCGGAAGCATTAAAACAAGGGAACGAAATTGTAGGAAATAAAACAAAAATTAAAGTAGTGAAAAATAAAGTAGCCCCTCCGTTTCGTGTAGCGGAAGTCGATATCATGTATGGAGAAGGAATCTCCAGAGAAGGTGAAATTATCGATATGGGTTCGGAAGTAGATATTGTGCAAAAAAGTGGTGCATGGTACTCATATAATGAAGAGCGCGTAGGGCAAGGTCGTGAAAACGCTAAGCAGTTCTTAAAGGAAAATCCGGCTATTCGCCAGGAGATTATGATGAAGATCCGCCAGCATTATGGGCTGGATGCAGATTTTGTGGAAACGAATGAAGAAGAAGCAACAGAGGAGTTTAGCTTGCTTGACGAATAATCATGAGGAGCGGTGTCAAGGGGACATCGCTCTTTTGTTTTTATCTGTGTAGGGAGAAAGCAGTTGCTGGGGATGAAACCCTTGACAAGAAATTTTCACAACTATAAAATTGAGATGTATATTTTACATTTTTTTCTCTTAAAAATGGAAATTAGAAGCTGTATATTGAAATGTTGACACAATGTACCAGCCGACATGTTAAAAGCATGACAAAAGTTCATAGCAAGAGGAGGTGAAAGGATGGAACCCATTACAATCATCTCCATTTTGCTTGGCCTAATCGTCGGTGTAGTTGTTGGCTATTTTGTTCGAAAATCCATTGCAGAATCAAAGATTGCAGGAGCTAAAAGTGCTGCAGATCAAATTATTGACGATGCGAAACGTGAGGCAGAAGCGCTAAAGAAAGAGGCCCTGCTTGAAGCAAAGGATGAAATTCATAAGCTTCGTACAGACACGGAACTAGAACTTCGTGAACGAAGAAACGAATTGCAAAGACAAGAGAATCGTTTGTTACAAAAGGAAGAGAACCTCGACAGAAAAGATGAATCGCTTGATAAACGCGAATTGCAGCTTGAGAAAAAAGAGGAGATTCTTGCTGAGAGACAACAACATATTGAAGAGATGGACAGCAAAGTGGAAGAGATGATCAAAAAGCAGCAGGCGGAACTAGAAAGAATCGCCAGTCTCACTCGGGAAGAAGCCCGCTCCATTATATTGGATCGGACGGAGCAAGAGCTTGCACACGATATTGCTATAATGACAAAAGAGCAAGAAAACCGAGCCAAGGAAGAAGCAGATAAGAAAGCGAAGTCAATCCTTTCTCTTGCCATTCAGCGCTGTGCGGCCGACCATGTGGCAGAAACAACTGTATCCGTTGTAACATTGCCAAATGATGAAATGAAAGGCCGTATCATCGGACGGGAAGGTAGAAATATCCGTACGCTGGAAACGCTGACAGGTATTGATTTAATTATTGATGATACACCGGAAGCCGTAATCCTTTCAGGGTTTGATCCTATTCGTCGGGAAACTGCCAAGCTGGCCCTTGAAAAACTTGTACAAGATGGACGTATTCATCCAGCTCGTATCGAAGAAATGGTCGATAAGGCACGCAGAGAAGTAGATGAACACATTCGTGAAGTCGGTGAACAAACGACTTTCGAGGTAGGGGTTCATGGCTTGCATCCAGACTTAATCAAAATTTTAGGGCGCTTGAAATATCGTACAAGCTATGGTCAAAATGTACTGAAGCATTCGATGGAAGTCGCCTTTCTTACTGGCTTGCTGGCAGCGGAACTTGGAGAAGATGAGACGCTTGCCCGCCGTGCCGGCCTTCTTCATGACATTGGCAAAGCAGTCGATCATGAGGTCGAAGGAAGCCACGTAGAAATTGGAGTCGAGCTTGCGACGAAGTATAAAGAACATCCGGTTGTTATTAATAGTATTGCCTCTCACCATGGTGATACTGAGCCAACTTCTATTATTGCTGTACTCGTGGCTGCTGCTGATGCACTATCGGCTGCAAGACCGGGTGCCCGCAGTGAAACGCTGGAAAATTATATTCGCCGATTGGAAAAACTCGAGGAAATTGCTGAATCCTATGACGGTGTTGAAAAGTCATTTGCGATACAGGCTGGCCGCGAAGTGCGAATTATCGTGAAGCCTGAACAGGTAGATGATTTACAAGCACACCGACTAGCACGGGACATTCGGAAACGAATCGAGGGAGAACTTGATTATCCAGGCCATATTAAAGTAACAGTTATAAGAGAAACGCGTGCTGTGGAATATGCGAAATAAAGCGGTGTGATCAATCACACCGCTTTCCCTATGGGGAAATAAAGGCGAAGAAAGGAATTTATATGAAGATTTTATTTGTAGGCGACGTTGTCGGGTCTCTAGGGCGCGACATGATTAACCAATATTTACCGAGACTGAAACGTAAATATCAACCAGACTGGACCTTTGTCAATGGAGAAAATGCGGCTTCGGGGCGGGGGATAACAGAAAAGATTTACCGTCAATTTTTAGTAGATGGAGCCGATGTCGTCACTCTCGGTAACCATGCTTGGGATAATAAAGATATTTTTGAGTTTATCGATGACGCAAACGCACTCGTCCGTCCAGCTAATTTTCCTGAGGGTACTCCGGGGAGCGGTTTAGTATTTGTTAAGCGTGCCGGCGTAGAAGCTGCCGTAATTAATCTGCAGGGACGTACCTTTATGCCTGCACTTGATTGTCCTTTTGAGAAAGCGAAAGAACTAGTTGCTAAAGCCCGTGAACGGACCCCTATTATCTTCGTCGATTTCCATGCTGAAGCTACAAGTGAAAAGCAAGCAATCGGCTGGTTTTTAGATGGAGACGTTACAGCTGTAGTCGGTACACATACGCATGTACAAACAGCAGATAATCGTATTTTACCAAATGGAACCGCTTATTTATCTGATGTGGGTATGACAGGGCCTTATGACGGGATTCTTGGCATGGAAAGAGGAGCAGTCTTGAAAAAATTCACCACTGGACTTCCTGTTCGGTTCGAAGTTCCGAAAAGCGGAAGAACGCAGTTGAGTGCTTGTTTAATCGAAGTAGATAGAAAGACAGGAAAAGCAAAAGCGATTGACCGCCTGCTAATTAATGAAGATACACCATTTATTGCTGAGTAACGAATGTGTCCCTTTTTTGGACGAGCGATCGAAAGCAAAGGCTGCATCAAGCCGCTTTGCTTCTAGCTGGGTTTGCTACTGAATGAAGTTCGTAGGCTTTCTTCACGGAAGTCTGTAATACAGGAGCCTGTCCTCGAATATAGTAGGAATGGAAGGACAGCGAACAACTATGTTCACAAAATGAGCATTCGGTATCGTTTAACAAAAGGGGGACAAGAAATGGAGATATTAAAAGTTTCGGCAAAATCTAATCCTAATTCTGTAGCTGGTGCACTTGCCGGTGTTCTTCGGGAAAGAGGGGCAGCTGAAATTCAGGCAATTGGAGCTGGTGCGCTTAATCAGGCTGTAAAGGCAGTCGCCATTGCCCGAGGATTTGTTGCTCCAAGCGGGGTTGATTTAATTTGCATCCCGGCTTTTACAGATATTATGATTGAAGGAGAAGAGCGAACAGCAATCAAATTGATTGTCGAACCTCGATAACATGATAAATACGGATAAAACCCGGCCTTTTGATAGCAGAGGAGAAGAAGGATTGCTCTTCTTTTCCGCTTTCTTAAGGGGGGTTTTTTCTTTTTATAGTTATAATAGAAACGTAGATAGAGTTACTTCTGAAAGGGTGAAAGAGATGATTTTTGATGCTCATTGTGATGTATTATACCAATTACAAAAAGATCCATTAAAAGATTTTAATGATCCTCGTCTGCATGTGACATACAGAGGGCTCAAACAAGCAAAAGCCAAAGTTCAATGCTTTGCGATTTTCTTGTCTCCGTTAGTAAAGCCGCACGATCGCTTTAGGTCGGCTTTAGAACAAATTGATTTATTCTACGAAAAGGTAATCAGTCCTTATCCCGATATGAAAGTGATCACAACAAAAAAAGAATTGGACGAACTAAAAGAAGGAGAAATCGGAGCAGTACTTACCCTCGAAGGCGGTGAAGCGATCGAAGAGGACCCGTTAAAATTAAAAACTTTATATCGGCTTGGTGTAAGGTCTGTTGGTTTAACATGGAACCATACAAATGCTTTAGCGGATGGAGTGATGGCTGCCAGAGGGGGAGGGATCACGGAGCTTGGTGGTGAGGTTGTCCATATGCTGAATGAATGGAAGACTTGGACAGATGTATCTCACTTGTCGGAAAAAGCGTTTTGGGATGTGATGGAACAAGCGGATTATCCGATTGCTAGCCATTCGAATTGCTACAGTCTTTGTCCGCATCCTCGCAACTTGAAGAACGATCAAATTAAAGCACTCATCCAAAAGGACAGCATCATTGGCTTATCATTTGTTCCATTCTTTGTGAAGGATCATGGGAAAGTGCATGCTCAAGATGTAATCAAGCATGTAGAATATATTTGTGAACTCGGCGGTGAAAATCATCTCGGCTTTGGATCAGACTTTGATGGCATTGATGAAACGGTTCAAGGCTTGGACTGTTACGAGGCCTATGAGCGCTGGAGGGAGCTGCTGCAAAAGTATTATTCGGAGAGACAAGTAGAAAAGTTTTGTTGGTTGAATTTTGCAAGCAGATTTCCGAGCTAATTGATACGATTAACTATAGTGATTCCTCTATAAAAGTGATAAACTAAAAAGGTAATAGTCTTGAAGATCCGAATGTACTAAAGGAGTTGTATATTTTATGATAAATCAGCTTTCCTGGAAAGTCGGAGGACAACAGGGAGAAGGGATTGAAAGCACAGGAGAAATCTTTTCTACCGCTTTGAACCGTCTTGGGTACTTTCTTTATGGTTACCGCCACTTTTCATCTCGTATTAAAGGCGGCCATACCAATAATAAAATTCGTGTCAGCACAACCCCTGTCCGCGCAGTGGCGGATGATTTAGATATTTTAGTGGCATTTGACCAGGAAACAATTGATGTGAACCACGGAGAGCTTCATGAGCAAGGGATCATTATTGCTGATGCCAAGTTTAATCCGGTAAAGCCGGAACAGACGAAAGCGGAAATGTATGTGGTTCCATTCACAGAATTGGCAGCTGAGCTCGGTACGTCATTAATGAAAAACATGGTCGCTGTAGGGGCAACCTGTGCCGTTATCAACTTGGATGTGCAAGTGTTTACCAATGTAGTAGAAGAGATTTTTGGCCGCAAGGGAGAAGCCGTTGTTCAAAAGAACATGGAAGCGATCCAGCAAGGCTATAATTATATGCTTGAGCAGCTCGGAGGCAAAGCGGGAATAATGAAGCTTGCACCAGCTGACGGCCAGCAGCGGATGTTTATGATCGGCAACGATGCCATTGCACTCGGCGCGCTAGCCGGCGGTGTCCGTTTAATGGCGGCTTACCCGATTACGCCAGCTTCGGAAATCATGGAATACTTAATTGAGAAGCTCCCGAAAGTGGGGGGAACTGTTATTCAGACAGAAGATGAAATTGCGGCAGCGACGATGGCCATTGGGGCTAACTATGGCGGGATTCGCTCCTTTACAGCTTCTGCCGGGCCTGGTCTTTCTTTAATGATGGAAGCCATTGGGCTTGCGGGGATGACAGAGACTCCGCTCGTTGTGGTCGATACTCAACGTGGAGGTCCATCTACTGGTTTGCCGACGAAACAGGAGCAATCCGATTTAATGGCCATGATTTATGGCACTCACGGAGAAATCCCGAAAATTGTCATGGCGCCAAGCACAGCAGAAGAAGCGTTTTACGATACGGTAGAAGCTTTCAATTTGGCGGAAGAATATCAATGTCCGGTTATTCTTTTATCTGATTTACAGCTTTCTCTCGGAAAACAGACAGTAGCGCCGCTTGACTACAGCCAAGTAGAAATCCGCCGCGGCAAGCTTGTTCAGGAGGAACTTCCGGAACTTGATGCAAAAAGCTACTTTAAGCGTTATGAAGTAACAGAGGATGGCGTTTCTCCTCGAGTCATTCCAGGGATGAAACATGGTATTCACCACGTAACGGGCGTAGAACACGACGAGACAGGCAGACCGTCTGAAGGCGCTGCCAACCGTCAGGCGCAAATGGACAAACGGATGAGAAAACTGGGCCAAATTCGTTTTAACACACCAGTCTATAAAAACGCTCAGCATGAAGACGCCGATTTATTGTTGATTGGATTTAATTCCACTCGCGGGGCGATTGAAGAAGGGATGGAGCGATTAGAGCAAGAAGGCATAAAAGTGAACCATGCTCAAATCAGACTAATTCATCCGTTTCCGACAGAAGAAATCCTGCCGCTGATCGAGTCGGCGAAAAACGTGCTTGTCGTAGAGAACAATGCGACTGGCCAATTGGCGAATATAATCAAAATGAATGTGGGCCACGTTCACAAAGTAAAAAGCCTGTTAAAATATGACGGCAACCCATTCCAGCCGCATCATATTTATGATGGCAGCAAAGAACTTTTCCCATTACAAGGAGCGGTTATAAATGGCAACGTTTAAAGACTTTCGAAATGATGTAAAACCAAACTGGTGCCCAGGCTGCGGTGACTTTTCCGTACAAGCCGCTATTCAGCGGGCAGCAGCTAACATTGGCTTAACACCTGATCAACTGGCCGTCATTTCTGGGATTGGCTGCTCAGGGCGTATTTCGGGATACATTAAATCATACGGTCTTCACGGTATCCACGGACGTTCCTTGCCTATTGCCCAAGGGGTAAAAATGGCGAACAAAGACTTAACTGTCATTGCTTCCGGCGGAGATGGCGACGGATTTGCGATTGGTATGGGGCATACGATCCATGCGATGCGCCGCAATATTGATCTTACGTATATCGTTATGGATAACCAAATTTATGGGTTAACCAAAGGACAAACGTCTCCGCGTTCTGCTCAAGGATTCGTAACAAAGTCTACTCCAAAAGGAGCGATTGAGGGAACGGTTTCTCCAATGGAGCTTGCCCTTACGAGTGGCGCTTCTTTTGTGGCTCAAAGCTTTTCAACGGATTTAAAAGATTTAACCGCCATCATTGAAGCGGGTATTAACCATAAAGGCTTCTCGATCATTAACGTATTCAGTCCATGTGTAACATATAATAAAATCAACACATATGACTGGTTTAAAGAAAACTTGACGAAGCTTTCAACTATTGAAGAGTATGATCCTTCTAATCGTGAGTTAGCGATGAATACGCTCATGCAGCACAATGGTCTTGTAACAGGCATCATTTATCAGGATAAGGAAAGACCTTCTTATCAGGAATTAGTACATGGCTATGCAGATGAACCTTTAGCCAGTCAAGATCTGCAGCTCGGCGATGAGATGTTCAACGATTTAGTAAAAGAATTTATATAATAAAAAAATCCGCCAATGGCGGGTTTTTTTATTCGTTATAATGATTTAGAAGAAAGTCCGTTATAACGCTTTCTATCTAGTTAAATTGTCGATATTCATCTATTGTTTAATCAAATGGAAAGCTATATACTAAAATAATGTGTACCGCTTAACAAAAGATCGTTCTTACTTAAAATATTTTATCCTCGTTTTTATTAGTAGTAGAAGAAAGGAGTTTTTCTGATGAATGAAGAGCAGCGTCTGCAGGGACAACAAGTGAAAGAGACTAATCCAACGGACAAAAAATCCGAAAAGGATTACAGCAAATATTTTGAAACAGTATTTCTTCCACCCTCTCTAAAGGAAGCGAAAAAGCGGGGGAAAGAGGAAGTTAATTACCATAATGACTTTAAAATTGATGAGCAGCTTCGTGGCATGGGTACGGGGAAAAAGTTTTACATCCGTACGTATGGCTGCCAAATGAATGAGCATGATACCGAGGTAATGGCTGGTATTTTTATGGCCCTTGGCTATGAAGCAACGGATACGGTAGAAGATGCGAACGTTATTCTGCTTAACACTTGTGCGATTCGTGAAAATGCTGAAAACAAGGTGTTTGGTGAGCTTGGCCACCTAAAACATTTAAAACAGCAACGCCCTGATTTACTTCTAGGTGTGTGTGGATGTATGTCTCAGGAAGAGTCGGTTGTTAATAAAATTTTAAAAACATATAACCAGGTTGATATGATCTTTGGTACACATAATATTCACCGGCTTCCCCAGATTTTAAATGACGCTTATATGTCTAAAGAGATGGTCGTTGAAGTGTGGTCAAAGGAAGGCGACGTAGTAGAGAATCTTCCAAAAGTACGCCGTGGAAATATTAAAGCATGGGTTAATATTATGTATGGATGCGATAAATTCTGTACGTATTGTATTGTCCCTTACACACGCGGAAAAGAACGGAGCCGCCGTCCGGAAGACATTATTCAAGAAGTGCGTCATTTAGCGGCACAAGGCTACCAGGAAATTACATTGCTTGGGCAAAACGTAAATGCCTATGGAAAAGACTTCGAAGATATAAAATATGGTCTTGGCGATTTAATGGATGAGATTAGAAAGATTGACATTCCACGCATACGTTTTACAACGAGCCATCCGCGTGACTTTGATGATCACCTCATTGAAGTATTAGCGAAAAAAGGCAACTTAATGGACCATATTCACCTGCCAGTACAGTCAGGTTCTACAGATGTATTAAAAATTATGGCGCGTAAGTATACTCGCGAACAATTCCTTGAACTTGTTCGTAAAATTAAGGCAGCCATTCCGGATGTAGCTTTAACAACGGATATTATTGTCGGTTACCCGAACGAAACAGAGGAGCAATTCGAGGAAACGATTTCGCTATACCGTGAAGTTGGTTTCGAATCGGCTTATACATTTATTTACTCTCCACGTGAAGGGACACCGGCCGCAAAAATGAAAGATAATGTTCCGATGGAAGTGAAAAAAGAGCGTCTACAGCGGCTAAATGCGGTAGTAAATGAGTTATCAGCTGAAGCACTGAAGAAGTATAAAGGACAAATTGTGCCTGTACTCGTTGAAGGCGAAAGTAAGAACAATCCTGATATTTTAGCTGGATATACAAATAAAAATAAACTAGTGAATTTCAAAGGTCCAAAAACAGCAATTGGCAAAATTGTAAATGTGAAAATTACAGATGCAAAAACCTGGTCCTTAAATGGAGAAATGGTAGAAACGCATCAGTTGGCTGAGGTGGAGTAAAATGGCGAAGTATACAAAAGACGATATTCTGACGCAAGCAGTAGAGCTTGCTAAGATGATTGCAGAAACAGATGAAGTGGCATTTTTCAAAGAAGCAGAAGCAAAAATTCATGAGAACCAAAAAGTTCGTGAAAAAATTGCCAGCTTAAAAAGCCTGCAAAAGCAAGCAGTCAATTTTCAGCATTATGGTAAAACAGAAGCCTTGAAAATGGTAGAAGAAAAAATGCTGAAAGTTGAGCAGGAATTAGACGAAATCCCTGTCGTACAGCAATTTAAGGAATCGCAAGTAGAAGTGAACGATATTTTACAAATCGTTACGTCTGCGATCTCCAACACAGTAACGGATCAAATTATTGAATCAACGGGCGGCGATTTGCTTCGTGGCGAAACAGGAGCCCAAGTTAAAAACAGCACACCAGGAAGCTGCAGTTAATTTAATAATGGACAGGCACCGGCCACTTCGGCGGGTGCTTTTTTTGCTTAAGATCATTCATTTAAACCCATCAGATAGTCGGCTTATTTCCTAATAGCTGCCTGCTTATTCTGTTATAAAAAGGTCTTCATTTTAAATCTCGTTTTGTTAATTTTGCATGTTCTAGGCACATGTCTTGGGCTTAGTGCATATGTATAGATAGAGAACAAGCGAGGAGGGACGCTCGAATGGCAGAATATAGAGAGATTATTACAAAATCGGTCGTTGCAAAGGGCCGAAAGTTTACTCAGACGCACCACACCATTTGTCCGCCACATCACCCATCGAGCATTTTAGGCTGCTGGATTATTAACCATGAGTATAAAGCAAAAAAGATGGGGAAAAAAGTGGAGATTCACGGAACATACGAAATTAACGTCTGGTATTCACATCATCACAATACGAAAACGTCGGTTGTAACGGAGAAGGTAAGCTACAAGGATGTTATTAAGTTGAAATACCGTGATGAAGATTGTTTTGATGATAATGAAGTGTTGGCGAGGGTGTTGCAGCAGCCTAATTGCTGTGAAGCAGTTTGTTCACCAAATGACAATAAAATCATCGTCCAGGCTGAGCGCGAATTCATCGTTGAGGTGGTCGGAGAAACGAAAATTTGTGTAGCGGTTCACCCGGATGGCTGTGAAGAAGATGATTGGAGCCACGAAGTTGAAGACGAAGACTATGAAGAATTGGATACAGATTTTATCGATCATAAAAAAGAGGATTAATAGAAGGTGCAGACTCCGTATGGAGCCTGCACCTTTTCTATTGACTGGCTGAAAGCAAAAACAGCAAAAATATGATATAATATAAAGTTGAAAATAGATAGGCTTTCTTGAAAGGGATTGGACATATATGGAACAATATACGCCGATGATCCGGCAATATTTAGCGATAAAGGCACAATATGAGGATGCCTTTTTGTTTTTTCGTTTAGGTGATTTTTATGAAATGTTTTTCGAGGATGCAACAAAAGCGAGCCAGCTGCTGGAGATCACGTTAACGAGCAGAGATGGAGGGTCATCTGAACGCATACCGATGTGCGGGGTGCCTTATCATTCGGCTGCTGCTTATATTGAACAATTAATTGAACTCGGGCATAAAGTAGCGATTTGTGAACAAACCGAGGATCCAAAGCAGGCAAAGGGAGTAGTAAAACGCGAAGTCGTTCAGCTTATCACCCCTGGAACTGTTATGGAAGGCAAGGGCCTTCACGATAAAGAAAATAATTATATTGCCGCTCTCTTCTGCGAGAATGCCGATACATACAGCCTCGCTTTTTGTGACTTATCTACTGGTGAAAGCCGGACGACCGTATTAACGACAGTAGATGAAGTGCTGAACGAGTTGTCTACTTTACAGGCAAAGGAAGTAGTGATTGCACCGGACTTAGAGGAGGAAGTAAAAAAAGTATTAAAAGAGCGGCTGAGTGTCACCCTTTCTCATCAAGATCCACTGCCAGAAGAAGACGGATTTGCTTCTTTAATGGAAGAAGTTTCGGCTCCTGCAATGAGACAAGTGACGAACCTGCTTTTTCATTATTTGCATCGTACACAAAAGCGGAGCCTTACACATTTACAGCCTGTTGAGGTCTATGAAGTTCATCAATTTATGAAAATTGATTTTTACTCTAAGCGCAATCTTGAGTTAACAGAAACGATTCGTTCTAAAAACAAGAAAGGTTCTCTGCTTTGGCTGCTTGATGAAACGATGACGGCGATGGGCGGCCGCATGTTGAAGCAATGGATTGATCGTCCGCTTATTAATCAGCAGCAAATTAACGAACGCTTGTCAATGGTAGAGAAGCTGCTCCACGCTTTCTTTGAACGCCAGGAAATTCGGGAAATGCTGAAAGAGGTATACGATCTTGAAAGGCTCGCAGGGCGGGTCGCATTTGGCAATGTAAATAGCCGTGACTTGATTCAGTTAAAGAAATCCTTGCAGCAAATTCCAGCGCTCAAAGACTTGCTGCTTCGGATTGAAAATGATGAAATTCAAGCACTTTCTAATAAAATGAATCCGTGTGAAGAACTGACAGATCTGTTGGAGCAAGCTCTCGTTGATAATCCGCCCTTATCTGTAAAAGAGGGCGGCATGATCAGGGATGGCTTCCATGCGGAGCTTGATGAATATAAGGATGCAAGCCGCAACGGAAAAGACTGGATTGCCAATTTGCAGCAACAAGAGAGAGAGAGAACGGGCATTAAGTCATTGAAAATCGGCTATAACCGTATTTTTGGCTACTATATTGAGATTACAAAAGCTAATCTTCATCTGCTTCAGGACAGCCGGTATGAACGTAAGCAAACGTTAGCCAATTGCGAGCGTTTCATTACACCAGAATTAAAAGAGAAAGAAACACTTATTTTACAAGCAACCGAAAAAATCATTGAGTTAGAATATGAGCTGTTTATTGAAATTCGGGAACAAGTGAAAGCCTTTATCCCTGAACTGCAGGAGCTTTCCCGGCTTGTCAGTGAACTAGACGTACTGCAATGCTTTGCTGAAGTAAGTGAGAAGCGGAAATATGTTAGACCAGAGTTAACGAACAGCCGGGAGCTTGTCATTAAAGAGGGGCGCCACCCAGTGGTTGAAAAAGTGATGGACTCCCAGGAATACGTTCCAAATGACTGCTTTATGAACAGCGAGCGGGAAATGCTGCTCGTCACAGGTCCAAATATGTCAGGGAAAAGCACCTATATGAGACAAGTCGCTTTAACCGCGATCATGGCTCAAATCGGCTGTTTTGTTCCGGCAAGAGAGGCAAAGCTGCCTATTTTCGATCAAGTGTTTACGAGAATTGGAGCAGCAGATGACCTGATCTCCGGCCAAAGTACGTTTATGGTAGAAATGCTGGAGGCTAAAAATGCTATTACCCACGCAACTAACCAGTCTTTAATTCTATTTGATGAAATTGGGCGCGGGACATCCACCTACGATGGCATGGCACTGGCACAGGCAATCATTGAATATATTCATGAACATATTCAAGCGAAGACACTTTTTTCTACTCATTATCATGAATTAACGGTTTTGGAAGAATCACTTTCACAATTAAAGAATGTACATGTCAGTGCTGTAGAGAAAAACGGCCGTGTTGTCTTTCTTCATAAAATTAAAGAAGGGGCAGCCGATAAAAGCTATGGGATCCATGTCGCGCAGCTAGCCGAGCTTCCTCGTGAATTAATTGATCGGGCGAATGAAATTTTAGCGGAACTAGAACAGAAGGAACAGCCAGATTTACTAAAGCAGGAAAAGAAATCATCCAATAAGGTTGCCGAGTCAAGTGGGCAGCTGTCTTTCTTTAGCGAGCCTGTTGCCGTTTCTGCTCAACAGCCAGATCATAAAGAGAAAAAGATAATCGAAGAATTAAAGTCCTATGATTTACTCGAAATGACACCGCTTGATGCCATGAATGCACTTTATACACTGCAGAAAAAACTAAAGAAATAGTCAGACAAAGAAAAGCAGGTGAAGCAAATGGGAAAAATTATTCAGCTTGATGATACGCTTTCGAATAAAATTGCAGCCGGTGAAGTGGTGGAACGTCCTGCCTCTGTCGTGAAGGAGCTTGTCGAGAATTCAATTGATGCCGACAGTACCGTCATTGAGATCGATGTAGAAGAGGCTGGTCTTGAAAGCATCCGTATTCTTGATAACGGAGCGGGAATGGAGCCGGATGATGTATTAAAAGCTTTTTCCCGTCATGCGACAAGTAAAATTAAAGATGAAAATGATTTATTCCGTATCCGGACGCTTGGCTTCCGGGGAGAGGCACTGCCGAGTATTGCTTCTGTGTCCGAACTTTCGATGACGACGGGAACAGGTGAAGGGCCGGGAACCGAAATTATCCTGTCAGGAGGAATTGTTCAAGAACATGGGCCAGCCGCAAGCCGCAAAGGAACCGATATAAAAGTATCCGGATTGTTTTTTAATACGCCGGCCCGCTTGAAGTATATGAAAACCATTCATACAGAGCTCGGAAATATAACAGATGTAGTGAATCGGCTTGCTTTAGCTCATCCTGAGGTAGCCATCCGGCTTCGGCATAATGGAAGAGAGCTTTTGCGGACGACAGGAAATGGAGATGTCCGTCAAGTGCTTGCAGCGATTTATGGGCTGAATACGGCGAAAAAGATGATCCCGCTATCCGCTTCTTCTCTCGATTTCCAAGTGGAAGGCTGGATTTCTTTACCGGAAATTACCCGTGCTTCGAGAAACTATCTTTCTGTTATGGTTAATGGAAGATTCATTAAGAATTACAGCCTGGCGAAAGCCATTCAAGAAGGCTATCATACGCTGCTTCCAATTGGAAGGTACCCGATTGCTCTAGTCAACATCGTGATGGATCCGATTCTTGTCGATGTAAATGTTCACCCTGCCAAGCTGGAAGTGCGTTTTAGTAAAGAACAAGAGCTCCAGGAAGTCGTGACAGCCGCCATACGGGCCGCTTTTCAAAAAGAAACGTTAATTCCTTCCGCAGCACCGGCAGTGAAACAAGCAAAACCGATCTCCCGGCAGCAGGAACTTTCTTTTGATGGCAGCCGCAAACAAGTCGAAAAAGAAAGGAGCTCTCCGAAAGCTATTCAGCCAGTTTCCGCACTGCGCCGTGAAAACTTGCTGCCAGCGGATAAAATGAAAGAGCTATATACGAGAGAACTTTACGAAGTGAAGACGGATCAAACGGAAGATTATGCCTCCGCAGAGATGAGAGAAGAAGAGGAGAGTATGGAACAGGCTGAATTTGTCTCTGCCGTTATGGTGGAGGCGGATACTGTTGCGGAGACACCTTTAGAGGAAATAGCGAATGAAACGAAAGAAAGCAGACTGCCGCCTCTTTATCCGATTGGGCAGATGCATGGCACGTATATTTTTGCCCAGAATGAAAAAGGACTGTATATGATTGACCAGCATGCCGCCCAGGAAAGGTTGAAATATGAATTTTTCCGGGAGAAAGTAGGACAAGTCGAAAAAGAATTGCAAGATATGCTCGTTCCGATCACACTGGAGTACTCAGCTGATGATTGTATTAAAATCTCGGAACACCTGCAGGATTTAGAAAGTGTGGGTGTATTTTTAGAACCGTTTGGCGAGAGGGCCTTTATTGTTCATTCCCATCCGCAGTGGTTTCCTAAAGGGGAAGAACAGCAAATGATTGAGGGTATTATTGAACAGATGCTCTTTATGAAAAAAGTTGACATAAAAAAGCTGCGGGAAGAAGCAGCTATCATGATGAGCTGCAAAGCGTCTATTAAAGCAAATCATCATCTGCGCAACGATGAAATCCAGCAGCTGCTCGATGACCTGCGCCATAGCAGTGACCCATTCACCTGTCCGCACGGCCGGCCGATCATCATTCATTATTCTACGTACGAAATTGAGAAGATGTTTAAGAGAATTATGTAAGGAAAAGGGCCAGTCCTCCGACGCATTAGTGTGTTGGAGGACTGGCCCCAACATGTTGGTCACGTTTTAAATTGCTGGCTGGCTAGTTTTTGATAAAGTGCATGAGTGTGAGACAGTGTTTCGTGTGTGCCAATGCCGGTAATCTTTCCATGTTCGATGACGACGATTTGATCGGCGTTCACGATGGTAGACAGGCGATGGGCAATGACGAGAGTTGTCCGGCCGGTCATTAATTGGTCGAGTGCTTTTTGAACAAGCCGTTCTGAATCACTGTCTAAGTTAGAAGTAGCCTCGTCAAGAAGCAGAATTTGCGGGCTGCGCATAAAAGCTCGGGCAATGGCGATCCGCTGTCGCTGGCCGCCTGAGAGCTTGATGCCTCGTTCACCGACCGCTGTCTCGTATTGATCAGGAAACCTCTCAATAAACTCCGCCGCATTCGCTAGCTTTGCTGCTTTCTTTATGTCTTCCTCTTTAATGTCTCCCTCCATGCCGTAGCAAATGTTGTCATGGATCGTGCCGGACATAATTGGGCTTTCTTGAGAAACATACCCGATGGATGTGCGCCATGAGTGAAGGTTAAATTCATCGATAGGATGTTTCCCTAATAAAATTTTTCCACTCGAAGGTTCGTAAAAACGTTCAAGCAAGGCAAAAAGAGTCGTTTTCCCACTGCCGCTCGGACCAACAAAGGCGGTTGTTTTTCCTGCTGGAATTTGAAGGTTCATCTCCTTCAGGACCGCGTGATTGTCATCATAACCGAAGCTAACATTGTTAATGGACAAATTCTGTGCCGGCTGTGTGACAGGTAAGCCTGCTGTTTCCGATTCTTTTTCTAGTGTGAGAATGGATTGAATTCTGTCAGTGGCTCCCATTGCTTTTTGAAAAGCAGTGAAAAAAGAGGCCATTTGGCTAAAGGGAATCACAATTTGAAACATATAAATAATAATAGCGACGAGTGAACCGGCTGTTAGAGCCCCAGAGGCAACCCGCACGCCTCCGTAACCGATTAATACGACAAGCACAAGCATCATCACCACTGTCATAAAAGGAGAAATAACAGCCTGAATACGAGCTTCTTTTAAGCCATAACGAAAAAGCTCTTGAATTCGGGTAAATCCTTTTGCTCCTTCTGCTTCTTCCGCACTATACGCCTTAACGAGGCGAATATCTGTGAGCACCCGGCCGAGATCAGCTGAAAAGCCGGCCATTTCCGTTTGTGTATCTTTGGAAATACGGTACATTTTCCGTCCGAGCGGCATGATAATCAAAATAGAAACAGGAACGGCGAGCAACATAATCACCGTCATTTTCCAATCAATGAAAAGTAAAATAACGACGGCGCCGGCAATCGAAATGATGCCAGTGACAAAGGAAACGAGGTGCTGGACAATCAATGTTTTCACTGTATTTGTATCTTGTGTAATCCGGCTCATCGTTTCCCCGGATTCCTGTTCATCAAAATAAGAAACAGGCAGTTCAAGTACCTGGTTCCATAACCGTCTCCGCACTGAAGAAACAACGGCCTCTCCAATGTAACTCATTAAATAATAGGAGAAGCCGCCGGAAATCGTTTGAACGAGAAAGCTGCCGGCAAGAAAAAGAATGACGGATAGCTGCAGCTTATTGTGAGCGAGCTGGTCAACAAGGTCCTTTGTAAATAAAGGAACGATTAAACCGGCTGTTGTTTCAGCTATATTCAACAGGATCGCAGTGAAAATGAGCCACTTTGGCAGACGAGTTCTTGTAAATAAGCGCACAAATGGTTTCCACTGCTGAAAGTTTGTTTGTTCAGGCTTCTCTACTTTCTATCTTCTCCTTTTCCGAATAATACGTCATGACTTGTTCGAGCCACTTTTCTTCTTCAGGGCTGAATAGACAAGGAAACAACCATGGGTCTTCTTCAAGTTCAGTGGCAAAAAGCTTTTCCAGCAGCTCAAGATCATCACCAGCTACTTCTGTTGCCAGTTCCATCAATTCTGTTACCAATTGTTCAACAGTCCCGCTTGTCGGGTCTGAGAAAGCAATTCCCTTTATGCGTGAAAACAAATACATCGCCTTTTTTCACTTTTTTCCTGGTTGCTCTTTACTCGGTCGAATAATCTATCTATGTATGGTGCAGGGACAAGAGATTTCATCCAGCTTTTGTGGTGATCTTCCATTTGAACATGATTAATCATCGAAATGAATATATCTGTATGCAGGGGGCCGCCTTTTTCCATTTGATCAATCGCGAGATTTAGCAGCCTGATTACATCATTTAGCTGTTCACGCTTTTTTTCCATAAGATCGCGTTGAAAGATCAGTGAGTCTTTTTCATTCCATGTGTCTTTATGAATAAAATTGGCAATGTCCTCAAGTGAAAATCCTAAAAATTTGAGAGAAACAATTTTTTGAAGCGTCCAGAGATCTTGTTCCTCATAATAACGATAGCTGCCCGTTGTCCGTTTGGCTGTTAAAATACCGATTTCATCGTAATATTGCAAGGTTCGAGCTGTCAGGCCGCTTAATTTTCTAAACTCGCCAATCGTATACCTTTTCTCCATCTTGCTCTCCTCCATCCATTTGCTAGTTTCATTCTAAAACATGACGTTACGTGAAGTGCAAGGGTAAGTTAAACTTTTCCAAAATAGCCTAAAATAAATCATTTCGTATAGTTAACGCTCTATACGTTCGAAGGGAAATAGCCTAATATAGAAAAAGAGATTGTAGACAACAGTACTTCAGGTTATGTGAACACGTGTGTCTTACCTTACGAGGGCTCCGACACGAGAGCAATGAAGGAAGCGAATGTTTGTTAACAGCCTGAAAGAAATGTGGGCTCTTTATGGATTAGGATGCTGCAGGACTGTTCTACGGAATGTACAAGAGGTGAAAAAAGTTGTGATAGTAAATGCAGGTGAAAGTTTTCGATTACGTGTGCTCGTTAGTATTATTGCTATCTCCGGATTCAGCCAGGGGATGCTGCTTCCGCTAATCGCTGTGTTGTTTGAGAAGGAAGGGCTATCCGCTTCGTTAAACGGATTAAATGCGACCGGCTTATATATTGGAATATTGCTTGTTTCCCCGTTTATGGAAAAACCTTTACGGCAATTTGGCTATAAACCAGTGATTGTTGGGGGAGGATTGCTCGTGATCGTCGCACTCTTTGCCTTTCCTTTATGGAAATCTTTTTGGTTCTGGTTTATTTTGCGGCTGCTGATCGGGATAGGCGATCATGCTCTTCACTTTGGCACGCAAACATGGATTACATCCTTTTCTTCGCCGGAGCGGCGCGGCCGAAATATTTCGCTTTATGGGCTATTTTTTGGCCTGGGCTTTGCCGTTGGTCCGCTGATGACGGGACTCATCCATTATAGCGAATCTTTGCCGTTTATTCTTTCGGGAGCGCTTTGTCTTGTTTGTTGGGTCTTCTTATTTTTCCTTAAAAATGACTTCCCAGAGCAGCATGTGGAAACCAATTCAATGTGGGAGACGCTAAAGCGGTTTAGGGAAGCTTCCCGGTATGGCTGGATTGCATTCCTGCCGACATTTGCTTATGGATTTTTGGAATCCTCGTTCAATGGCATTTACCCCATTTACGGTGTACGGACAGGGTTATCTGTTCAAGAGATTTCTGTTATTTTAATGTCCTTTGCGATCGGCGGCATCGTTTTTCAGTTTCCGTTAGGGGTATTGAGTGATAAGTATGGGAGGAAACGAATACTAGCCGTTGTTCTTTTGTCAGGGACCGTGTTGTTCTCAAGTGCTGCTTTTATTGACCATTTTTATTATTTGCTATTAGCTTGTATTTTCCTTGCTGGTATGTTGGTTGGCTCTACGTTCAGTCTCGGCATTAGTTTTATGACGGATTTAATGCCGAAACAATTTTTGCCGACAGGAAATCTGCTGTGCGGCATGGCCTTCAGCATCGGCAGTTTAACTGGCCCTTACTTAGGCGGACTGGCTTTGCAGCTGTTTAAAAGCATTAGCTTTTTTACCGTCATCGGCAGCGTCTTTTTATTCGTGACACTCATCTTTTTTCTATACGGCAGAAAGCCTGTCAATAAGGAGAAAACAGTACCGTTATAAAGAATAGATAGTGGAAAAACATGAGGGGAGGGAGAACGATGGAGCAATTTATTTTATCGCTTGACCAGGGGACGACGAGTTCGAGAGCCATTCTCTTTAATAAAAAAGGGGAAATGGTGCATGTCGCACAAAAAGAATTTAAACAGTACTTCCCGCATCCGGGCTGGGTAGAGCACAATGCGAATGAGATATGGGGAACCATTTTGGCCTGTATTGCGACTGTTTTATCAGAAAATAACATTAGTCCACAGCAAATTGCCGGAATCGGTATTACGAACCAGCGGGAGACAACGGTCGTATGGGAAAAAGCAACGGGCAAGCCCATTTACAATGCGATTGTTTGGCAATCGCGGCAGACGGCGGCCATTTGCAATGAATTGAAGGAGCAGGGGCATGATGCTTTGTTTCGTGAAAAAACAGGGCTGCTGATTGATGCTTACTTTTCGGGAACAAAGGTGAAATGGATTCTTGACCATGTGGAAGGCGCCCGTATGCAAGCCGAGAACGGCGAGTTATTATTCGGGACGATTGATACATGGCTTATTTGGAAACTATCCGGCGGTCGAGTTCATGTCACGGATTATTCTAACGCTTCCAGAACGTTAATGTATAATATCCATGATTTGAAATGGGATGAAGAGCTGTTAAAACTATTAACAGTCCCTGCATCCATGCTTCCTGAAGTGCGGCCGTCTTCCGACATTTATGGCCATACCGCTCCTTATCATTTTTTTGGAAAAGAAGTGCCAATTGCAGGAGCAGCCGGTGACCAGCAAGCGGCTTTGTTTGGGCAGGCTTGTTATGAAAAAGGCATGGCGAAAAATACGTATGGCACCGGCTGCTTTATGTTAATGAACACCGGAGAAAATGCCGTTTCCTCAAAACATGGCTTATTAACAACTATTGCCTGGGGAATAGATGGCAAGGTAGAATATGCTCTTGAGGGCAGTATTTTTGTAGCAGGATCGGCTATTCAATGGCTGAGAGATGGTCTCCGAATGATAAAGGATGCGAAGGATACCGAGAAATATGCCGTCCGAGTTGACTCTTCCGAAGGGGTGTATGTCGTTCCGGCCTTTGTTGGACTCGGAACGCCGTATTGGGACAGTGAGGTGCGCGGAGCCGTATTTGGTTTAACAAGGGGAACATCAAAAGAGCACTTTATCCGGGCAACGTTAGAGGCGCTTGCCTATCAAACGAAAGATGTCCTCGACGCGATGAAAGCAGATTCGGGTATTTCCTTAAAAGCACTTCGTGTAGATGGCGGAGTCGTTAAAAATAATTTCCTTATGCAATTTCAAAGCGATATGCTCCGCGTACCGGTTGAGCGCCCGACTATTAATGAAACGACCGCACTTGGTGCCGCCTACCTTGCTGGATTGGCGGTAGGATTTTGGCAAAGCCGTGATGAAATTTCGTTCAATTGGCAAATGGAAAAGAAATTTAAACCGGAAATGTCAGAAGATAAACAGCTAAGTTTGTATCATGGCTGGCAAAAAGCAATAGAAGCCGCTTTATTGTTTAAGATGTAGAACTTTTAGGAAAGCAGCTCATATAAATAGTAATGAAATAGACTAGTGAAAGAATGGAGATCTGTCTGCGTAACGATACGTATTCGTTGTGTTTTGACAGGTCTCTTTTCCGTTTGCTCTGCCGAAGATAGGGTATTTTAAGGATTGGAGGGAAGCTGATGATATTTTCAAATTTGAAACGTAGGGAGTGGCTGGATTCTCTGCAGGCAGAAGAATATGATCTTCTTATTATCGGGGGTGGCATCACAGGTGCTGGTATCGCACTTGATGCTGCAGCAAGAGGAATGAAAACGGCAGTCATAGACATGCAGGACTTTGCAGCAGGTACTTCGAGCCGTTCAACCAAGCTTGTTCATGGCGGATTGCGGTATTTGAAACAGTTGGAGATTGGTGTCGTAGCCGAGGTGGGCAAAGAGCGGGCGATCGTCTATGAAAATGGACCGCATGTGACAACTCCAGAGTGGATGCTTCTTCCGATGCATGAAGGGGGAACATTCGGCAAATTCACGACAGGAATTGGTTTGCGCGTGTATGATTTTCTAGCCGGCGTTAAAAAAATGGAACGAAGAAAGATGCTGACAGTGGAAGAAACGTTAAGAAAAGAGCCGCTTATCAAGAGAGAAGGATTAGTTGGCGGCGGATATTATGTTGAGTATCGTACAGATGATGCCCGTCTGACGATAGAAGTTATGAAAAAAGCAGTTGAACGAGGAGCGGCAGCGGTTAATTATGTAAAGGCAGAGACATTCACATATGAAAATGGCAAGGTGACGGGCCTTCAGGCAAAGGATCTATTGACGGACCAACAGCTGGAGATAAAAGCAAAAATCATCGTAAATGCTGCAGGCCCGTGGGTGGATGAAGTCCGTAAACAGGACTACTCTATTAACAATAAGCATCTTAAGCTCACAAAAGGTGTTCATATTGTCATCGATCAATCGAAGTTTCCGTTAAAACAAGCGGTGTATTTCGACTCTCCAGACGGAAGAATGATTTTTGCGATTCCGCGTGATGGAAAGACGTATGTCGGTACGACAGATACGTTTTATGATAAGGAAATCGCTCAGCCAAAAATGCTCGCAGCAGACCGCGATTATTTGCTAGAAGCCATTCATTATATGTTTCCTGACATACAAATCCATGCTGAAGATGTAGAGTCGAGCTGGGCAGGTGTACGTCCATTGATCTATGAAGAGGGTAAAGATCCTTCAGAAATATCGAGGAAAGATGAAATTTGGGAAGCGGAAAGCGGATTAATTACCATTGCGGGCGGCAAGCTGACCGGTTATCGGAGGATGGCAGAAACGGTTGTAGATCGAGTGTCCACGCGATTAAGCAGCCAAACGGGGAAAACCTACAGAGAGTGCCAGACAAAGCATTTGCCGGTATCAGGCGGCGACATTGGAGGGGCCGCTAAGCTTCGTTCGTTTATTGAAGAAAAGAGCGAGGAGGCTGTGGCATCCGGACTCTCAAAGCAAGAGGGAGAATATTTGGCGGGCATGTATGGGTCTAATGTAGACCAGGTATTTGCCTGTATAAAAGAAACGGCTCAAACGGATCTTCCGAGAGTCATGTATGCTCAGTTAAAGTATGCGGTCCATCATGAAATGGTATGGAAGCCGGTAGATTTCTTTATCCGTCGAACAGGAAAGCTATTTTTTCAAATACATGAGGTGAAAAAATATAAAGAACAAGTAGCTGCTGCGATGGCAGGGTGGTTCTCCTGGCCATCCTCTATCACTCAGCTTTATTTAGCGGAACTGAATGAAGAAATAAACGCCGCACACAGACCGATTGATAGCCGTCAGTAATAGCAAATGTTGCATGGCGAAAACTGATTTTCTTTTTTAGGTTTAAAAATAAAAAAAACGGTGAGAATGGAGTATTAGCTTTAATAACTGATTGTACGTATGGTACGATAAGAGAAAAATCGGTAAAGGCAGTGAAAAGATTGCATCAGCGGGAAAAACTTATCGTGATCATCGGACCGACTGCGGTCGGTAAAACGGCGTTAAGCCTTCATTTAGCTAAGCGCTTCAAGGGAGAGGTCATCAGTGGGGATTCCATGCAAATTTATAAAGGAATGGACATCGGCACCGCTAAAATTACTCCTGAAGAGATGGATGGGGTTCCCCATCATTTAATTGATATTAAAGAGCCTGATGAGTCGTTTTCGGCCGCTGAATTCCAACAGCTAGTCAGGAAAAAAATAATAGAGATCAGCGATAAAGGATGTTTGCCTATTATTGTTGGCGGCACTGGTTTGTATATTCAATCCGTTATCTATGATTATCAGTTTTCGGAAACCGGCGGCGACCCGCAATTGCGTGAGACGTTAGAAAAAGAAGCTGAACAACTAGGAAAAGAGGCTCTTCATGAGAAGCTGAAGAGAGTAGATCCAGAAGCGGCCGCTGCGATCCATCCAAATAACGTAAGAAGAGTTATTCGTGCAATGGAGGTCTTTCAGACAACGGGAAAAAGGATGTCTGAGCAGCAAAGCCATCAGCCGGATGAGTTACTGTACGAGACAGCGTTAATCGGACTTACGATGGACCGGGAAATGCTTTATAGCCGTATTAATCAGAGAGTAGACATCATGATGGAAGCAGGCTTGCTTGAAGAAGTAAAACGGCTTTGGGAAAACGGTATCCGAAGCGGTCAAGCTGTGCAGGCGATTGGCTATAAAGAATTGTTTGGCTATTTAAAAGGTGAAGCAACGTTAGAACAGGCTGTCGAGCAATTAAAACAAAATTCGCGTAATTACGCTAAGCGCCAGCTCACCTGGTTCCGAAATAAAATGGATGTGGACTGGTTTGACATGTCAAATCAAGAGAAGCGTCCGGAAAAAATAAAAGAAATTTCGGATTTTGTAGCAGGAAAGCTGCATTTAAAATAGAATTAGTAATAAGTACAGATAGAAAGAGGAGGAAAAGATATGAAACAAGGGATCAATATCCAAGACCAATTTCTAAATCAGCTTCGAAAAGACGGGACGCTCGTCACAGTATTTTTATTAAATGGATTTCAATTGCGTGGCTACATAAAAGGTTTTGATAACTTTACTGTTTTGTTTGAATCAGACGGAAAGCAGCAGCTTGTTTATAAACACGCTATCTCTACATTTGCTCCTCAACGAAACGTACAAATTTCTTTAGAAGAACAAGAATAATGACCATTTAAACGTGTACAGGCTTTTGTACACGTTTTTTATATGCAGAAAGACGTATGTTTACTTTTAGCATGAATAGACTGTAAAGAGGGAAATTATTTCTTGGGAAAGCGCAAAAAAAGACAATATGCGACGGCCTCCGTCAAGCTTGGTGGGGTGATAGAGATGAAGCAGCCAATCCGTATGAAAGACAACGGCCAAATTAATGTTGTGCTGCACACCAAAAATGACCGCATCCAGCAGCCAGTCCATGAAGAACGCTCTTATACATGGTCTAGTTCTTCTGAGCATGCGGTATTAAAAAGGGTGGAAAGTGAACTGGATGCTTTAGTTGGACTTGAAGACTTAAAGAAAATGATCCGGGAAATTTATGCTTGGATCTTTATTAGTAAAAAAAGAGAAGAAAGCGGTTTGAAAGCAGGTAAGCAAGTATTGCATATGATGTTTAAAGGAAATCCAGGCACAGGAAAAACAACAGCTGCCCGTATTATTGGAAAATTGTTTTTTGAAATGAAGGTGTTATCTAAAGGACATTTGATAGAAGCAGAGCGTGCCGATCTCGTCGGTGAATATATCGGGCATACTGCACAGAAAACAAGAGAATTAATCAAAAAAGCGATGGGAGGCATTTTATTTATTGACGAGGCTTACTCATTAGGGAGGGGAGGCGAAAAGGATTTTGGCAAGGAAGCCATTGATACGCTCGTTAAACATATGGAAGACAAGCAAAACGATTTTATCTTAATATTAGCGGGATACCCAAGAGAGATGAATCACTTTTTCACCTTAAACCCTGGATTGGAATCCCGTTTTCCACTCGTCTTTCAATTTCCTGATTACCGGCCGGAACAGCTAATGGCGATTGCGGAAAAGATGGCTGCCGAAAAAGAATACAAATTTAGCAAAGAAGCCAAAATGAAGCTGCGCGAACATTTTACAAGGGTAAGAGAAGGGAATTATCAAACATTCTCCAATGGCAGATATGTTCGTAATTTAATTGAAAAAGCTACACGAGCACAAGCTGTTCGCCTGCTGAATGATAGTAACTATAAATATGAAGAATTATTGATGATCGAATCAAAGGATATTCAATTTAAATAACCATGAGTACAGTAAAACATAATTGATTTAAAAGTGGAACCGCCATTTACTAGGCGGTTTTTTTAGGTAAAAAGAATCGTTTTTCATTTTAAATCGAATTAAACTCTTGAAGGAATGCCACCTTTTGTTTACATTATTTTTTATTTTCAGATAAAATAATTGTCAATCAGGTTTTTCCTATGATAATATCTAGGAAAAGGTGGTCAAAAATGAAAAAGAAGACATTAAAAGAGAGAATTATAGAAACTGCACTCGTTATGTTTGAAGAGCAGGGTTATCATGGAGTGACCGTCGATCGAATTGTTGCAGAAAGCGGTAGTTCCAAGGGGGGGTTTTACCACAATTTCAAGTCAAAGGATGAGTTGTTGTATCACATCCACGATGTTTTTATTTCCTATGTGCTTGACCGCGCCAAGGAAGCGTATGCTAATTACAGCACTCCTGCCTCCAGGCTGTGCGCGATTGTCCTGTCGTTTACGAAAGTATTTGATCTCTATAAGCCTCATATTACGGTTTTCTATCAAGAAAGCACCTATTTAAAAGGAGATTTTCAAATACGAATTAACGAAAAACGGGATGAATATCGGAAAATCATTTTACAGATTATCCGAGAAGGTCAAAAGAGCGGCGACTTTCGCCCAGAAGTATCTGCTGAGATTACAACGATGGCGATTATTGGCATGGTGAACTGGACTTACAAATGGTTTAACAAAGAGGGAAAACTATCTATTGAAGATATCGGAGGAATTTTTAACGATTTGCTCATGCATGCGTTGCTAACAGAAAAAGGGATGGAAAACGAAGATATTAAAGCCTATTTACTCAACAGTCAGCCGGTTAATTAATAAGCTGGCTATTATAATCGGTTTTAAAGACCGACTAGTCTGTCTCTAAAATAAAACGGTAAACAAGGGGGACTTCACATGAATTTTGAATTAACGAAGGAACAGCAAATGCTAAAGGAAATGGTGAGAAATTTCGCAGAAAAAGAAATCAAGCCTTATGCACAGGATCTTGACAAAACATCAGGATTTAATGAACAGGCATTTAAGAAGATGGGGGAACTAGGATTGCTTGGCATCCCCTTTCCGGAAGAGTATGGGGGATCTGGCGGGGATACCGTTTCTTATGCGATTGCAGTAGAGGAAATCGGCAAAGCATGCGGCGGTACTGGACTAAGTTATGCAGCGGCCATTAGTCTTGGCGCGAGCCCAATTTTTTATTTTGGAACTGAAGAACAAAAGCAGGAATGGCTCGTTCCAATGGCGAAAGGAGAAACATTGGGTTCTTTTGGATTAACTGAACCAAACGCAGGATCAGATGCTGGAGGAACAAGAACGAAAGCGGTGCTTGATGGGGATGAATACGTCATAAATGGTGAGAAGTGTTGGATTACAAACGCCGGTTTTGCCCGTCAGATTATTGTAACCGCTGTCACAGGAAAAAGAGAAGATGGAAAAAATATTATCTCAGCTATTATCGTACCTGCCGATGCACCAGGCGTTACCATTTCATGTAACTATGAGAAAATGGGGGTTCGCGCTTCTAATACGTGCGAAATCGTATTAGAAAACGTTCGTGTACCAAAAGAAAACCTGCTGGGAGACAGTCAAAAAGGATTCAGCCAGTTTTTATATACACTGGATGGCGGCCGGATTTCTATTGCTGCTTTAGCTGTTGGAATTGCGCAGGCTGCTCTAGATAAAGCGCTTCAGTATGCGAAAGAGCGTGTGCAGTTCGGTCAGCCAATTTCTAAATTCCAGGCGATTCAGTTTAAGCTGGCGGACATGGCGACAGAAGTAGAATTAGCTCGCAATCTTGTATATAAAGCCGCCTGGCTAAAAGATCAAGGAAAGCCATTCGGAAAAGAAGCAGCCATGGCCAAGCTATTTGCTTCAGAAACGAGTTTCCGTACGAGTAATCAGGCCATTCAAATTCATGGCGGCTACGGTTACATGCAAGAGTACGATGTGGAAAGATTTTTGCGTGATGCTAAATTACTCGAAATTGGAGAGGGCACTTCGGAAATCCAACGTCTCGTCATTGCACGTCATCTTGGCTGCTAAAAGATAAGAGGGGGAAGGGTGTCATGAGCGAATTGATGCAGGAAACAATAGGAGAACTATTAGCAAAAAGAGCCAAACAACTTCCACAACACGAAGCACTTGTCTATCCAGATCGGGGTATTCGTTATACGTACAGCGAATTTGACCAGCTATGCCGGAAAGCAGCACGAGGCTTGATGGCGCTTGATATTGACAAAGGAGAGAATTTGGCCGTTTGGGCAACAAATGTTCCTGAGTGGGTCACCTTGCAATTTGCGACGGGAAAAATGGGAGCCGTATTGGTAACGGTGAATACCAATTACCGCGCTGCGGAACTTGAATATTTATTGAAGCAATCAGAGAGCCGGACGCTTGTTTTAATAGAAGATTACCGCGGGAATTCTTACATTGATACCATCTATGAAATCTGTCCTGAGTTACATTCCTGTGAACCTGGGAAATTATTGTCTAAGCGGCTGCCTCTATTGAAAAATGTTGTTGTCTTAAGTGAAAAGCGGTACAACGGCACGTATAGCTGGTCAGATATTTTAGAGATAGCAGACCAGGTGACAGAAGAGCAGCTTGATGCAAGAACAGCTGAGTTAACAGCGGATGAAGTGATCAATATGCAATATACATCCGGGACGACAGGTTTTCCTAAGGGAGTCATGCTGACACATAGCAATTTAACGAATAACGCTTTCCATATTGCCGGTTGTATGGAGTTAACAAAAGACGATCGTCTTTGTATCCCTGTTCCGTTTTTCCACTGTTTTGGATGCGTTATTGGAACGATGGCCTGTGTAACGGTTGGTGCTACGATGGTTCCTGTCCAAGAGTTTGATCCTGAAACTGTACTAGCAACGGTAGAAAAGGAAAAGTGCACGGCTCTGCATGGAGTGCCGACGATGTTTATTGCTGAATTAAATCATCCGAATTTTCAAAACTATGATTTAACCACTCTTCGTACAGGAGTGATGGCCGGTTCAAATTGTCCAGTAGAAGTTATGAAAGCCGTCATGAATAACATGCATATGAAGGAAATAACCATATGTTATGGTCAAACAGAATCTTCGCCGGTTATTACGCAAACAAGAACAAATGACCCTGTTGAACTGCGGGTAGAAACCGTAGGGCGGGCACTGCCAGATGTAGAAGTAAAAATAGTTGAACCAGGTACATCAAAGGAGCTTCCGCCTAATACGCAAGGTGAGCTTTGTACACGGGGCTATCACGTAATGAAGGGATACTACAACAATCCTGATGCGACGGAAGAAGCGATTGATAAAGAAGGATGGCTTCATACAGGCGATCTCGCTGTAATGGATGAAAATGGCTATATCAGGGTGACCGGACGTTTAAAAGACATGATTATCCGCGGCGGTGAGAATATTTACCCGCGTGAAATTGAAGAGTTTTTATATACGCATCCGAAAATACTCGATGCTCAAGTAATTGGGGTGCCAGATGAAAAATACGGTGAGGCATTAATGGCTTGGATTATTTTAAAAGAGGGAGAGACAGCATCTTCAGATGAGATTAAAGCCTATTTTAGAGATAAAATTTCCCGTCATAAAATTCCAAAACACATTATGTTTACGAAAGAATATCCGATGACAGCTTCAGGAAAAATTCAAAAGTTCAAACTGCGAGAACAGTCGATGAGCTTATTGAAATAAAGCGGAAGGAGCGATCCAGTTGTTTTCAAAAATACTAATTGCTAACCGCGGAGAAATCGCTTCGCGTATTATCCGTACGTGTAAAAAAATGGGGATCAAAACAGTAGCCGTGTATTCTGAAGCAGATGAGAACGCCTTGTTCGTCCAACAAGCAGACGAGGCTTACTGCATTGGCAAACCTCAAGTAAACCTTAGCTATTTAAATGCTGATGAAATTATCCGCGCAGCAAAGCAAAGTGGAGCAGAAGCGATTCATCCGGGATATGGGCTTCTGTCGGAAAACGCTGTATTTGCCCAGAAGTGTTCAGACGAAGGGGTCACTTTTATTGGGCCTGCTCCCGATATTTTAGCGGCAATGGGAAGCAAGATTGAAGCACGCAAAGCAATGAAACAAGCGAGTGTTCCGATTATTAAAGGAATCAATATTCCTCTTCAAGACGAGGAAGAGGCAAAGGCGGCAGCGGAGTCTATCGGTTATCCGCTTATGCTTAAGGCTTCAGCAGGCGGCGGCGGTATCGGTATGCAGCTTGTCCATTCAGAGGAAGAGCTCGTTAAGGCATTTGCGGGAAACAAAAAGAGAGCGGAATCTTTCTTTGGTAACGGAGATATGTTTTTAGAAAAATATATCGAAGAACCACATCATATTGAAGTGCAAATCTTGGCGGATACACATGGGCATGTTATCCCTTTGTGGGAGCGGGAATGTTCCATTCAGCGCCGCAATCAGAAAGTAGTGGAGGAAGCTGTTTCTCCCTTTATTAGCGAGAAAACGAGAACGAACATGCTGGATGCCGCTGTAAAAGCAGCTCATCATATCGGCTATACGAATGCCGGCACAATTGAATTTTTAGTAGATGCAAAAGAAGATTTCTATTTTCTGGAAATGAACACCCGGCTGCAAGTTGAGCACCCGGTAACAGAAGAAATTACTGGACTGGATCTTGTAGAAGAGCAGTTAAAGGTCGCTGCCGGCGAAAAGCTGGAATTAACACGGGAAACCGTAAAAAGAAACGGTCATGCGATTGAAGTGCGCATTTACGCAGAAGACCCAAAAACCTTTTTTCCATCGCCAGGCCAGATCACTGCTTTTGAATTGCCGCAGGGAGAAGGAGTGCGCAATGAATGTGCGGTCGAGGCTGGTTCGGCCGTTACTCCATTTTACGACCCGATGATTGGGAAGCTGATCACGTGGGGGCCAACCCGTGAAGAAGCGTGTATTCGTATGCAGAAGGCACTTGAACAATACAAAATTGAAGGCATTAAAACAAATTTACCGATGCTGAGAAAAATTATTAGCCATCAACAATTTTTAAAAGGAACGACAACGACTCATTTTGTGAATGAATATTATTTGCCAGAATTAACAACAACGTAATAAAAGGGGAGATTACATTGGCAACAGTACAAGCAAGCATGGCAGGAAACGTGTGGAAAGTTCTTGTATCAGAAGGAGAGGAAGTAAAAGCTGGGCAGGATGTCGTCATTTTGGAATCAATGAAAATGGAGATTCCGATTGCGGCCGAAGAGGATGGAACGGTTCAAAAAATTCATGTGAATGAAGGAGACTTTGTCAATGAGGCAGATGCGCTCGTTGATGTTGAGTAGGAGGAAAGCTCGTTGAAACTTCCTGAAAAAGTGACGATTAAAGAAGTTGGCCCTCGGGACGGCTTGCAAAACGAACCGCATCAGATCAGCACTGAACACAAAGTAGCCTGGATCGATCATCTATCGGAAAGCGGGCTATCTTATATAGAAGTCACCTCTTTTGTTCATCCAAAATGGATTCCGCAGCTGGCAGACGCTGCGGAGGTGCTCTCTTCTATTCAAAGAAAACCGGGTATTGCCTATGCTGCTCTTGTGCCGAATATGCATGGATTGCGGAGAGCGCTCGAAGGGAATGCGGATGAAGTTAGCGTGTTTATGTCGGCAAGCGAATCGCATAACAAAAACAATATTAATAAGACGATCACAGAGACATTGCCGGTGTTAAAAGAAGTTGTATCAGAAGCGAAGCGGGCTGGAAAAACAGTACGCGGGTATGTATCAACTGTTATTGCTTGTCCGTATGAAGGCATGATCCCGCCTGAGCAGGTAAGAGAAATTGGTGCCCGATTGTTTGATATGGGGATTGATGAATTGTCGCTCGGTGAAACGATTGGGGTAGCAGCCCCTACAGATGTAGAACGTCTGCTTGACATCCTTCTTCCTGAATTCGGCCCAGATCGCCTCGCTATGCATTTTCATGACACGAGAGGAACGGCCCTTGCGAATGTTTCTAAGGCTCTTGAAATGGGCATCTCTACATTTGACAGTTCTCTCGGCGGTTTAGGCGGCTGCCCGTATGCCAAAGGAGCATCAGGAAATGTAGCGACAGAGGACTTGGTTTATATGCTTGATGCAATGGGCATTGAGACGGGAGTTCGCATGGAAGCGCTAATAGAGGCAGGCGAGCTAATGGAAGCTATTTTAGGGAAGCCATTAAAGAGCAAACAGCTAGAAATATATCGCAAAGTAGAGAAAGGGTGAAAGGCATGGGGGAAACCGTTAATGTCACAAATCATGAACAAGGAGTCGCTATTGTGACCCTGAATCGCCCTGAAGCAGCGAATGCACTATCGAGGCAGCTATTGTACGATCTTCACGATGTTCTTCATCAACTAAAGCATGATCCGGAAGTTCGGGTTGTGATTGTGACAGGGACAGGAGAAAAAGCTTTTTGTGCAGGAGCAGATTTAAAAGAAAGAAGAGGAATGAATGAGGCTGAAGTAAGACAAATAGTCAGTTTGATTGGCTCAACAATGAGTGAGGTAGAAGCATTGCCCCAGCCGGTGATTGCCGCGATAAATGGCGTTGCTTTTGGAGGAGGGCTAGAACTTGCCTTAGCTTGTGATATCCGGATTGCTTCTAGTCAAGTGAAGATGGGGCTAACGGAAACCTCTCTTGCCATTATTCCGGGAGCAGGCGGAACGCAAAGACTGCCTCGCCTCATCGGCACTGGCAAAGCAAAAGAATTGATTTTTACCGCGCGAAGAATTACCGCTCACCAAGCTGAACAGATTGGTCTTGTCGAGCACATAGCTGATCCTGAAAATCTACTTGAAACAGCGATTCATTTAGCAAAGGAAATAGCCGTAAACGCTCCGCTAGCTTTATCTCAAGCGAAAACAGCAATCAATCAGGGGATGCAAACCGATATTGCCACTGGACTGCAAATTGAAAAGCTGGCGTATAATACATTAATTCCAACAGAAGACAGGTTAGAAGGATTGCGGGCATTTGCAGAAAAACGGCCACCAGCATATAGAGGAAAGTGAGGAGAAGGCAGTGAACGAAACAGAATTAAAGACAGACTATCGTGAAAAGAAAGAAACGATCCTGACGGGCGGACAAGAAAAGTATCATGAAAAAAATGCAGAACAGGGAAAACTATTTGTCCGTGAGCGTCTGCAGCTGCTTTTTGATGATGGCTTGCAGGCAGAAGATGGTTTATTCGCTAACATGATGGCTGGTGACCTGCCGGCAGACGGCGTCGTGACCGGTGTTGGAAAAATTAACGGGCGTACGGTGTGTGTGATGGCGAATGATTCGACGGTTAAAGCCGGATCATGGGGGAAGCGAACAGTAGAAAAGATCATCCGTATTCAAGAAACGGCCGAGAAGCTTCGTTGTCCGATGCTTTATCTTGTTGACTCGGCGGGGGCTCGAATTACCGATCAGCTTGAAATGTTCCCGGGCCGCAGAGGAGCAGGCCGTATTTTCTATAATCAGGTTAAGATGTCTGGGAAAGTACCGCAGATCTGTCTGTTATTCGGTCCTTCAGCAGCAGGGGGGGCTTACATTCCAGCTTTTTGTGACATTGTCGTGATGGTAGAAGGAAATGCTTCCATGTATTTAGGGTCGCCTCGTATGGCGGAAATGGTCATTGGAGAAAAAGTAACACTTGAACAAATGGGCGGCGCAAAAATGCATTGTTCCGTTTCGGGATGCGGTGATGTACTGGCTAAAACAGAAGAGGAAGCGATTGCCTATGCTAAAAAGTACTTAACATACTTTCCAGACAATTACACAGAGAAGCCTATTCCAAACGAGCCAAAAGCATCCGCTGCCTTCGAAAAATCAATCGAAGAACTTATTCCTCAAAATCAGAATGCACCGTTTGATATGTACCAGCTGATTGAACGCTTGATCGATGAAGACAGCTTCTGCGAAATTAAGAAATTATTTGCTGCTGAGCTGATTACGGGTCTTGGCCGGATTAACGGACAGCCAGTCGGCATCATCGCCAACCAGCCGCGTGTAAAAGGCGGAGTGCTCTTCCATGATTCAGCTGATAAAGCAGCTAAATTTATCAGCTTATGTGATGCTTTTCATATCCCGCTCTTATTTTTAGCCGACGTTCCTGGATTTATGATTGGTACGAATGTAGAAAAAGCCGGCATCATTCGCCATGGAGCAAAAATGATTTTTTCGATGAGCGAAGCAACCGTGCCAAAACTGACGGTTATCGTCCGTAAAGCGTACGGGGCGGGACTATATGCAATGGCAGGGCCAGCTTTTGAACCGGATTGCTGCTTAGCACTGCCGACAGCTCAAATTGCGGTTATGGGACCAGAAGCAGCGGTAAATGCTGTTTACGCGAACAAAATTGCTGCATTGCCGGAGGAAGAAAGAGCGGCATTCATCAATGAGAAAAGAGAAGAGTATCGTCGGGATATTGATGTGTATCGTCTTGCCTCTGAACTGATCATTGATGACGTTGTCGAGCCAAATAAACTCCGTGATGAGCTGTCTGCCAGACTCGACGTCTACATGTCCAAATATATGGTTTTCACAGATCGTAAACACGGAGTCAATCCTGTCTAATAAAAGGAGGGGAACGGGATGAAGAAAATCTACGCTGATTTCCATGAAGCAGTATCCGGAATTCAAGATGGAATGACCATCATGGTCGGCGGCTTTGGGTTATGCGGCATACCTGAAAATTTAATAAAGGCCTTAGCCGACTCTGGAGTGAAAGATCTAACCGTTATTTCGAACAACTGTGGGGTAGATGACTGGGGTCTTGGATTACTGCTAAGAAATAAGCAGATTAGAAAAATCATTGGTTCCTATGTTGGTGAAAATAAAGAATTTGAGCGGCAAATGCTTGCAGGGGAGATAGAGGTAGAATTAACACCTCAGGGGACGCTTGCCGAAAAAATCCGTGCAGGCGGTGCTGGCATCCCGGCGTTCTTTACGCCAGCGGGTGTCGGAACTCCCATCGCGGAAGGAAAAGAAGTCCGAGAATTTAATGGCAAAGAATACTTACTTGAAGAGTCACTAACAGCTGATTTTAGTCTTGTAAGAGCTTGGAAAGCCGATAAAAAAGGAAATGTAATTTACAACAAAACAGCTCGAAATTTTAATCCAATGATTGCCGCTGCCGGTCGAGTGACCATCGTTGAAGCAGAAGAAATTGTAGAAACAGGTGATCTCGATCCCGATTTTATTCATACGCCAGGAATTTACGTGCAAGCATTGATTCATGGTGAGCAAGAAAAGCGAATTGAAAGAAGAACGATTCGTCAATGAAGGAGGGGTATGAATGGATACAAGAGAAAAGATTGCAAGGCGGGCAGAAAAGGAGATTGAGAGTGGGAACTATGTCAACCTAGGCATTGGAATGCCGACCCTCGTTGCCAACTTTATTTCTGATAATAAAGAAGTCGTGCTGCAGTCTGAAAATGGTCTGCTTGGTATTGGCCCTTACCCAAATGAGGAAGAAGTGGACGCTGATTTAATCAATGCTGGAAAAGAAACGGTTACAGCGATTCCGGGCTCTGCTTATTTTGACAGCTCTGAGTCTTTTGCCATGATACGCGGGGGACATATTGATGTAGCGATCCTTGGTGGAATGGAGGTTTCCCAACAAGGTGACCTAGCCAACTGGATGATCCCAGGGAAAATGGTAAAAGGAATGGGAGGAGCTATGGATCTCGTCCACGGTGCCCGTAAAACGATCGTCATTATGGATCACGTAAATAAACACGGCCAATCCAAAATTTTAAGAGAATGCAAGCTCCCTTTAACCGGAAAAGGGGTAGTTCAGCGCATTATTACGGATCGGGCTGTTATGGACGTAACGCCAAATGGTCTCGTGTTAATGGAAGTAGCGAAGGGATATACGGCGGATGAGATTCTGCAATGTACAGAAGCTGAGATGACAGTTTCAGAAGAAGTGAAGCTTGAGGCATTTTAATAGAGTAAAAGCCTTTCAAATAAACTTTGAAAGGCTTTTACTTTGTTAATGAAGTGCTCTTTTAGGCAGCTTCCAGTTTAGTTTATAGGAGACGATGCGAAGAGCCGTAATCGCTATAAACAGTATGATTAGTTCTGTAGCAGATACGGCTGCTTTTAACCCAATCAATAGCCCAGCTAGTGCAGCCCATACGCCATAGATTTCGTCATGCAAAAGAGCCGGCTTTCTTCCTGCCAGCAGATCGCGTACAAGTCCTCCGCCGCTGCCGGTTAGCACGGCCGCAACAATCACTGCGCTCATTGGATGGTTCATTCCTACCGCATACAGCGCTCCCTGGACCGCAAAAGCAGATAGACCGATCGCGTCAAAAAAGTTTCCCCATACAGGCCAATGCTTTAACAAGTTATGGGGGAAAAGAATAGTTGCTGTGATCGACAGCAGGGCAATTTGAAAGAAAGCTCCTTGCTCCCATAAAGCAGAGACAGGTACGCCAATTAATAGGTTACGAATAGCCCCGCCTCCAAAAGCCGTAATCATTCCCAATATATATACACCGAACACATCGTAATCTTCCTCCATCGCTACCACAGCACCGGAAATAGCGAAAGCAATCGTTCCGATGACTGTCAAGATGTCCCAAGTCATTCCCACAGATGTCACTCCTTACTAAAGTGTTCCCGGCAATCTATTATAGTACCAGAACGAACAAAGAACCAGCCTATCTTTTCATAAGCTGAAATTTTTTTAAGTTTTACAAAACAGTCTAGGCTCATTAGTATTTTAACGGCCTTTTTGGTAAGATGAGGAATAGAAAATGATAAGGAAAGAAGGAAACTAATTGACGAAAAACGAAAGAGAAAAAGTCATTCTTGTAGGGTGTCAGCTAACAGATGATACAGAACAGTTTTTGTACTCTATGGAGGAGTTAAAGTCATTGACTGAAACAGCGCAAGGAGAGTCTTTAGCGATGATTACGCAGAAGAGAGAACGCGTTCATCCTGGCACCTATATTGGTAAAGGAAAAGTAGAGGAATTACAAAGACTCGAGGAAGAGTTGGAGCCTGATATTATTATTTTTAATGATGAGCTATCCCCGAGTCAGATTCGAAACTTATCCGCTGGGATGTCTGCCCGTGTAATCGACCGCACGCAGTTGATCCTTGATATATTTGCCCGTCGCGCCCGTTCAAGGGAGGGGCAGCTGCAAGTGGAGCTCGCACAGCTTCAATATTTACTGCCGCGGCTTGCAGGACAGGGAACGGCGCTTTCCCGTCTTGGTGGTGGAATTGGTACGAGAGGTCCCGGAGAAACGAAGCTGGAAAGTGACCGTCGTCATATCCGCCGTCGTATTGACGAGATTAAGCGGCAGCTCCAAACAATTGTTCATCATCGTGAGCGGTATCGCAGCCGGCGCAAAAAAAATAAAGCATTTCAGATCGCTCTTGTCGGTTACACAAATGCTGGGAAATCAACGCTGTTTAACCGGTTGACTGCCGCTGATTTACTCGAGGAAAACCAGTTATTTGCCACGCTTGACCCTTTAACGCGGAAATTAGTGCTGCCAAGCGGGTATCAAGCGATTTTGACAGATACTGTTGGGTTTATTCAAGATTTGCCGACAACACTAGTCGCAGCTTTTCGTTCTACGCTTGAAGAGGTGAGTGAAGCGGATTTATTATTGCACGTCGTAGACAGCTCTAATCCTGACTTTATGCAGCACCAGCGGACCGTAAGGGATTTACTGCAACAGTTAGAGATGGATCATTTGCCAGAGTTGACAGTTTATAATAAAAGAGATGTACAGCATGGGGAATTTGTTCCTTCTTCAGACGCAGAAAACATCCTGATCAGTGCTGTCAATGAAGAGGACCGCCTAAAATTAAAAGAAGTAATTGAGGGCATGATGAAAGAGCAAATGTCTCCATATAATGGCCGGATTCCATCCTCTGCCGGTAAGCTGATTGCTCAGCTTAAAACGGAAACGATTGTAGATTCAATCGATTTTGATGAAGAAAATCAATTTTATCGTGTAAAAGGATTTGCTTCTAAGGATCATCCGATCACTGGAGAAATTATTAAATACACATAATGTAGAGGGAGAACACGCATGTTTGAATTATTAACACAAGGAAAAACGATACAGCCAATAGCTGAGGAGGCTGAAGCGCAGATTGCCGGGGTACACCGAGATATAGAAAAAACGGCTGAGTTAAACCAATTCCGGGTGCTCCAAAGTTTTAGGAAGCACCGGGTAAGTGAATTTCACTTTACGCCATCTACAGGCTACGGCTATGATGATAGCGGCCGAGATACACTTGAAAACATTTATGCCGATGTGTTTGGAGGAGAAGCGGCCCTTGTCCGCCCGCAGATTATCTCGGGGACACACGCTATTTCTATTGCTTTATTCGGCATATTGCGTCCTGGTGACGAACTTCTTTATATCACAGGCGATCCATATGACACATTAGAAGAAATAGTTGGGATTTCCGGTAAAGGAAATGGCTCATTAAAGGAATTCGGCATTTCTTATCGCAGTGTTCCGCTTGCTGAGAGCGGCCGCCCGGATTTTGACGCGATTCAAGCGGCGATTAAACCAAATACGAAAATGATTGGTATTCAGCGCTCTAAAGGATATGCGGTTCGTCCGTCTTTCACAATTGCGGATATTCAAGAAATGATTCAGTTTGTGAAGAAAATTAAAAGCGATGTCATTGTGTTTGTTGATAATTGTTACGGAGAATTTACGGAGGACCGCGAGCCTTGCCATGTCGGGGCAGACCTTATGGCTGGATCATTAATTAAAAATCCGGGAGGCGGTCTTGCCAAAACAGGTGGTTACATAGCAGGAAAGGCAGAGCATGTAGAGAGCTGTTCTTACCGAATGACGTCACCGGGAATCGGTGCAGAAGCAGGAGCGAGCTTGTACAGCCTGCAAGAAATGTATCAAGGGTTCTTTCTGGCTCCGCATGTTGTAGCAGAGAGTTTGAAAGGCGCTATTTTCACAGCAGCCATGCTAGAGAAAATGGGGATGAATACGTCTCCTAAATGGAATGAAAAAAGAACCGACCTCATTCAAGCTGTTCAATTCGATGATCGCGAGAAGATGGTGGCTTTTTGCCAGGCCATTCAAAGCGCTTCTCCCGTCAACTCTCATGTGACTCCATATCCAAGCTATATGCCGGGCTATGAAGACGATGTCATTATGGCAGCAGGAACCTTTGTCCAAGGAGCAAGCATTGAGCTGTCTGCCGATGGGCCGCTGCGCCCGCCTTTTGCTGCTTATGTGCAGGGCGGGCTAACGTATGCCCACGTAAAGATTGCCGTCTGCTATGCGTTAAATGAATTAATAGAAAAAGACTTATTATAAAAAACGACTGCCAAAAGCAAAAGACTTTTGGCAGCTTCATCAACAGCGGTTATGAACATTAGAGCTTTCTAGAAAGTTATTTTACCGAACAGGATGCAATAGAGCTTAGACTAGACGCAGTCTAAGTTCTTTTTGTGCATGATACGTGTCTGCTGTTTATCGTAGGAATGAAAGGTGAGGTGTTAAAGATGATAACTGGTTTGTGTGAGGCGTGTCAAAGAAACGAAATCAATGTGATAGAAGCGTGCGATGACCCCGATCAGCCATATAAATTATGTAATCAATGTCACGATAGGCTATTAAAATATTCATTACGCCCTATTGAATGGTATAACTTAGCGGTTGTCCATTCTCCCAATAAATTTTCATTGCACGATGACTTTTACGGAGAAGACGGAGAAGCTTGCCAACCGGAGGAAGATATAGTTGTAACTAAAAAAGATAAAGCACCAGCATTAGGAGACGTTCGAAATGACTTAGAATCCTTATTAGATTTTTCAATAACTAGATGGTTTCTTGAGGGTGATGTAATAAATGCCCTTAAAAAACATGATACCCACAAGACCTTAAGTTCCGTAAAAGCAAGGTTTTATGGAACAGAGAATTACGAAGTGAAATTTCGAATGCTAGAAGCAGCAGCCGATGTTCTAGGTGCTTCTGCTTCGGGATGGGTAAGGAAACTTTGGGAGAATTATGACGAAGAGTTCCTTTATCCAATTTCTTGGGCAACAGCCAGCAGCTTACCGACCGAAGAGGGATTAAATAATATATTTGGGAAACTGAAATTAGTAAGTGAAAAGGAATTGCCGATAGCGGCTTTTACCTGCCTGTACCGTTTTCGTTCGATTATTATACTTGATTGGATTGAGTCAGCTTGCACAATTTTTAACGACAATTGGGGAAGGTTGGCAGCCGTGTGTTTTCCAACGTGGGAGCGAATGAAATCTTGGCTAAACCAAGGAAGACCTTTAAGTTTAATTGCACTGGATACAATGGCGAACTGTGTTAAAGGTTATGGCGATATTTATGTTGAGCAATTTTCTCCTAGGATACTTGCGACAGACAAAGATGAAGTAGATCAAATATTAAATGATTATTATCAAAACGATGGTGTTCCTCGTGTCAAAATGAAAGTAGCCAGAATAGTGGAGAACAAACAAGAAATATTTGAATAAAACGTTTCAAAGCAAAAGGGCTATTTCGACAGCCCTTTCTTTAACTACCGATCACTTTAATAGAAGAAGCAGCAAAAAGCCCCTCTTATAAGGTGTCCGCGGTATCACCGCCAGCTCCTATTAAATAAAGGCGATGCCGCCTAATATAATCAATGCCAACGGCCCTAGTAATATGATCACATTCCCTGCAAATGAAAATTTTATCAGGGAACTATGCTCATAATCTTTCGAACTTTTTTGATCCATTATGATAGAAACGGAAAAAAGAGAAATTAGCGAGGTGGCGGCGGCAATAAAAGCAAAATAATCTGCTCGTACAAAATATAAGCTAACTACTAGTAAATCTAGAATAAATAATAAAACTAGAACCTTAGTTTGTTTCAAACCGATCCCTCCCTAGATACCAATAATTAACGCTATTTTGATGATTCTCTTATGAATGATTATTATTTTTATGAAAGTATGGAAGAAGAGACAAAAAAGGATTGCTGTAAAGCAGTCTTTTTTCTTTTCTAACTTTTTAAGAGTACACTGAGAAAAACAATGAAGAATATAAGGATTTTTTGATATCGACTAGTTGATATTCTAGGCAAATCGATGTTTTAGTGTTCCTAGGATGTTGATCCAATAGTAACTCGTATTCCGATTTATTCCAAATGATTAAAAAGCTATGTAAAAAGAAGAATATCTTGCAGCCCTTCTTTTTTATTCGAATTACTCGATCGACTTACAAACTTAGGAATTATACTGTTTGAAACAGAAGAGGTGTCAAAGGAGTGGCCATTATTTTCAAGTGAGAAGAAAGTTGATGATTTGCTAAAAATAAAATTCGAATTTATGAAGGGAGTGGTAATAGTGGATTGATTTATGTAAAATCTTGATTTTATCCTCTAGGTTGAAAATAAGCCGATTGAGCAGATCAAGCGAAAGTCAATCTTCTCCCAGACTGTAGCTATCAAAGGAAAAAGGATTTTTTTATAAAAAAATTTTCATGTTAGAAAAGCTAACATGGGTTTGACAGATAAAATCACAGGGTATAAAATAAACAACATGAAGAAAGGAGGGATCATTGATGAGCAGTAAAATTAGGCGTTCGATGCCTTTATTCCCGATAAGCACGGTCATGAAACTAACCGATTTATCCGCGAGGCAAATACGCTATTACGAAGAACATCAACTGATTCATCCAGAACGGACCGCAGGCAATCGCCGCCTCTTTTCTTTGTATGATATTGATCGTTTGCTCGAGATTAAAGACCTGCTGGATGAAGGGATTAACATGGCAGGAGTGAAAAGAATTTTATTGAGGGAAGATGAGAGCATACATAATCAATTAAAAGCCGATTTACAAAAAGAGAAAAAGGTTTCTAGCGATGAAGAAGTAAGAAAATTATTGCGCAAGGAATTTATTAACGCTGGGCGTTTTTACCGAAACGATCTCCCGCCCGGAGACCGATTTCGTTATTTTCATTAAATAAACACACCGTATGATTTTGAGGAGGAATTATTTTTATGGGCAAGTACACAAAAGAAGACATTATGAATTTAGCGAGAGAGGAAAACGTTAAATTCATCCGCCTGCAGTTTACTGATATTTTAGGAACGATTAAAAACGTGGAAATTCCGGTAAGCCAATTGCCAAAAGCACTTGATAATAAAATGATGTTTGATGGATCTTCTATTGAAGGATTCGTGCGGATTGAAGAATCTGATATGAACCTTTATCCAGACCTTGATACGTGGGTAGTGTTCCCATGGACAGCTGAAAAAGGAAAAGTGGCTCGTTTAATTTGTGATATTTATATGCCAGATGGCACACCTTTTGCTGGGGATCCGCGCAGTAACTTAAAGAGAATTTTAAAAGAAATGGAAGAGCTTGGCTTCTCTAATTTTAACTTAGGACCTGAGCCTGAATTTTTCCTTTTTAAATTAGATCAAAACGGCGAGCCGACATTAGAGCTTAATGATAACGGCGGTTACTTCGATTTAGCGCCGACAGATCTTGGTGAAAACTGCCGTCGCGATATCGTGCTTGAGCTAGAAGAAATGGGCTTTGAAATCGAAGCTTCTCACCATGAAGTGGCACCAGGCCAGCATGAAATTGACTTTAAATATGCAGATGCCCTAACAGCTTGTGATGAAATTCAAACATTTAAACTTGTTGTTAAAACCATTGCCAGAAAACATGGTTTGCATGCGACTTTCATGCCGAAGCCATTGTTCGGCGTAAGTGGATCAGGCATGCACTGCAACATGTCTCTGTTTAAAGATGGCAAAAACGCATTCTATGATGAAAATGGCGAACTGCAATTAAGTGAAACAGCTTACCAATTTATCGCAGGCACCATCAAACATGCGAAAGGATTTACAGCTATTACGAACCCGACTGTCAATTCTTACAAGCGTCTCGTACCTGGTTATGAAGCACCTTGTTATGTTGCTTGGTCTGGCCAAAACCGCAGCCCGCTTATCCGTATTCCATCCGCACGCGGCATGAGTACACGTGTAGAAGTGCGCAGCGTAGACCCAGCAGCAAATCCATACTTAGCGATGGCTGTTCTTCTGCAAGCAGGACTAGACGGTATTAAAAATAGTATGACACCACCGCCTGCTGTTGACCGCAACATCTACACAATGAACGAAGAAGAAAGAGAGCGCGAAGGTGTAGAAGATCTTCCGGGCACACTAGCAGAAGCGCTTCGCATGCTGAAGAAAGACGAAGTGATTCAAGCAGCACTCGGTGATCATATTCTTGAACATTTCATTGAAGCAAAAGAAATCGAATGGGATATGTTCCGCACACAAGTTCATCCTTGGGAACGTGAACAATATATTCAAATGTATTAAGAGTGAAAAAACCCTTGAGCCTTTTGGTTCAAGGGGTTTTTGCGGTTGGGTGGAAAAAGTTTGATGGATGCTTTTATGCACGTTACTTTTTGATGAATGGATGGCTAAATTTCTATCATTTTGGATGGTTAACACTTTTGTATGTCCATATACAATGAAAGTGTTTTAACGTATTGAACAAATTATACTATTAATGAATATGCCTATATAATGAGAGGTGTGTATACTTTGAGTGATTCCTATATGAGTCTTGCTATTGCATTAATTATTATTCTCGTAGTAATGGCTGGTGTTTCTACTCTTTTATTAACAGGGAAAGGCGACGAAGATTATAGAAATAAAACAAGCCGAAACACGATGAACTTAAGCTTGATTTATCTTGTGGTCCTGGTCCTTTCTTTTATGGCTGTTGGGGTGTACATCAAATGGTTTGCTTAAATTAAACGTGTTGTATATTCTATGCCTATCGTCTTTATCAGACGATAGGTTCCTTTTTTGGCAAGAGGGGATACTACTCAAGGAAAGTGTATTGTATTGCTTATAACTTCAGAAGCAACTAAAGTTTGTCTATTCAATTAAGTAAAGGGGAGGGCTGACTAGATGGATTGGAAACCAGATAGAAAAGCCAAAAAGCCTATTTATAAGCAGCTTGCTGAATATATTGAAAATGGAATAGTCGACGGAACCTTTCCTCCAGACAAACCTTTGCCGTCAGAAAGGCAATTGGCTAGTGAATTAGGTGTTAATAGAAGTACAATAGTATCAGCGTACGATGAATTAGAGGCAAATGGATTGATTGAAAGAAAAAGAGGAAAAGGGACAACAATCAGTAAGGATATTTGGGGGATTACTAAAAAACGTGTACCAAGCTGGAATCGGTATGTTGAAGCCGGATCGTTTTTACCTAATTTACCTGTGACACAAAGAATTCGCAAAGAAATGACGGCTCAAAAATTAATTAATTTGGCTAGTGGAGAACTGTCAGAGGACCTCTTTCCAACAAACTCTTTGCAGGAAATTATGTCGTCGAAAGTTTTTTCCGGAAGTCTCGGTTACGATCATCTTCAAGGCAGTGAAACGTTAAGAGAGACGATTGCCAAACACATGAAAGCTTATCGAGAAATTGAGACGAATCCTTCCTCTATTTTGATTACCTCCGGTGCACAGCAGGCTTTGCACTTGGTGGTACAGTGTCTCTTGAAACCAGGTGATGCCATTGCCTTAGAGGAGCCATCCTATCACTATGGCCTCCCAGTGTTCAAATCTGCAGGATTAAGGTCTTTTTTCTTGCCTGTAGACAAGGACGGGATAAATCCTGATGATTTACTCTCTTTACATATGAAACATCGGATTAAGATGATATTTTTAAATCCTGCCTTTCAAAATCCAACTGGTGCCTTTCTTCATAAAAATCGCCGAAAACAAATACTTGAATTATCGTCTGAATATGGAATTCCAGTGGTTGAAGATGACCCTTACAGTTTAACGTCTTTCACAGGGGAAGGTGCCTCTCCTGTGAAATCCATGGATCATCATGGGAACGTTTTATATATTAGTTCTTTATCAAAAGTTGTTGCTTCTGGCTTAAGAATTGGATGGATTATCGGCCCGAAGCCGGTAATTGAAAGATTGGCAGATGCCAAGCAGCAAGTAGATTTCGGACATGGGAGTTTTACGCAATGGATTGCAAACGAATTTCTAGAATCTGATCATTTTAACAGCCATATTAGAAATTTAGTTAAACAGCTGAAGAAGAGACGAGATCAAATTGTCACAAGTTTAGAGTCTTATTTAGAGGGACAAGTTGACTTTCAGGTCCCTGAAGGAGGCATTCATTTGTGGTGCAGGTTAAAGAAGGAACATAATGAGCTGCTATTACTGGAGGAGTCAATCAAGAGAGGAGTTGTTTATGTTCCTGGATCAACCATGGGATCAAGCAAAGGATATGTCCGTTTCACCTACGCAAGAGAAACGGAAGAGGGCATAGCCGAAGGAATCAAAAGATTTGCAGCTGCTTTTCATACGATTTAGGAAGAAAATGAGCTATACGAGGATCGTCACTCTCTTGTTTGGAGGGGGTGGGTAGGCAAAACAGTTCTACGTTGAGGGATGATATATATATGTAAATGAACGGATGGATAATATAGTGTATTAAATTGTATAGGAAGACTTCTCTTTTATTGCATCTATATTAAAATTCTTAGTTGAAATAACAAATTTTTGTAGGCAATCAGATCGAAGGCTATAAGAAACAATTTTTTCCTTGTACTGCTTTACTACATCCACGTGATCATCGTACCTATAAACAAAGAGATGCACATCTTTGTTGCTTCTTTGTATGTTGATAACAAACGGAATAATAGTAGTCTCTGGGTGTAGAAAAAATTTTTCATTACCTGGAAACACATCATATTCTTTTAAAAATGCAGCGTCGTTAAAATAGTTAATAAATCTAATTTTTTCTCTTTCTTCTAAGGGCTGTTCGTTAAATGTGATACTAACCTCTTCTGGATTCAGTTTTGGGTGAAGGGCGAATTTATTTAAAATCCATCCTACGATTGCACTTGGAGGGCTCATTAATAATTTAATCATGCACCCAATCGCTAATGAAATAGCAACAGTCCACGTCATATCGGATCAACTCCTTGAGTAATGATGTTAAGTAACTAATTTATCTGGAGCTACTTGTTTTAAGCATTGATGTATAGATTAGGGCTATCACAAAATATAATAAGGTAATTGTTAATGTAACGAACCATCCAATTCTCCAGTGTTTTACCCAACCACTTAATTGGAACGTTTTATTTTTCCGGGTTTAATAAATAAAATGTAAGAAGGTTGTAATGATCACTTACTATGTAAATTAATTCTCTTCTTGCCTATATTCTTTTTGAAAGCCTCATGCTAAAATGAAAAAAATGGGTAGAAAGCGGGACTTTTTGCATATGGCTAATTCTAAATTAGAGGATGTTCGGAGGAGAATAGTAAAAACATTTCATAGAGATGATTTCAAGGAAAATGAGGATTTTGTTAAATCGAATACCATTCTTTTAATGCATAGATTGAAAATAACGTCTATTATTTTACTCGTTTTATATGCTTATTACTTATACGTGGACACTGTTTTATTTAAAGATCTTAAAGATGCTAGTTATAGATATACGCTTATAGCGATCCATTTGGCTGGTTTTCTTTTATCCACTTTTTATCTCTGTTTTTATCGTATGATTAAAAATAAGGAGTCGTTTTTAACATCAAAAGGACTGGCTTTCATTATTAATACGTATGTTTTATTTTATGTTTTAATGGGCGCCATTGCTTCTCTTAATAGTCAAAGATTGACAGGAAATGTCGATGCCTATGCCATTATCATTATTAGTGTTGCCGCTATACTTCCTATAAGACCGACACATACATTTTTTATTTTCTTGTTCAGCCATATTGCTTTTCTTATAGGCCTTTCTATCATAAGTGAAGATAAGTACATTGTTATCACCAAACAAATTAATACAACCGTTGCCGCAATGATAGCCTTTTTTATTGTAGTGACGCTTTATTCAAATAGAAGAAAGGATTTTATGAATGAAGTAAAAATAAAAAAGAATGAAGAGAGTTTTCGAAAGTTATTTGATGTAAATCCATATCCGCTCATTCTCACTACCATCCATGACGGCAAAATTGTGTTGATGAATCAAAGAGCTAAGGATTTTTATCAACAAGTATTTGAGCAGAAAGAGCAAGCGGATGGAACACTCATCTATAAAGATTTGGAAGAAAGGTTAACTATCGTTAACAACCTTATTAAATATGGAAGCATAAAAAATCATATTATAGAGCAAAAAGCAGCTTTTAATTCGACGAGATGGCTTTCTGTTAATTATGAGTTGATTGATTATGCGAATGAGAAGCATATTCTAGTGGGGATAACCGATATAACAAATTTTAAAGAAGTAGAAAGTGAACTTAGGAAACATGCTTCAGTGGATATGCTGACTGGTATAATAAATAGAAGAAGCGGAATGGAAATTTTACAAAATGCATGTTTAAATGCGCAAAACCAATACATGGAGTTTATTTTGTGCTTTATTGATATAAACAATCTAAAAGAGGTAAATGATCGACACGGCCATTCTGAAGGGGATAATTTAATCAAGACGGTTTGTGGGGAAATTACCAAGCATATAGAAAAAGAAGACGTCTTTTTTCGGTATGGCGGAGATGAATTTATCATCGTCTTTTTTAATAAGCAAATGTCTGACGTCCATAAAATATGGGATACTATAATGAATGATTTTGAAGAAATGAAGCGATTACAGAATAAGCCATATAACATCTCAGTTAGCTATGGATGCTATTATTATAAAACGGGAACGAATGTTTCTGTAGAAGAAGCTGTTGAGCTTGCAGATATAGAAATGTATAAAGAAAAATCTAAATCTAAACAAAATAAATATTCAATCTAGAATATAGTGGAGAGGATAGAGAAAGTCTACTTTGTCTACCATTTTTCATATGAAAAGGTGGCTGTGTTTAGAATGCAAGTCCACCCTCAAGAACGTAAAACATACACTTACATGAAGCCCTTGTGCGAAAATCACATCAAGGGCTTTTCTTGTAGTAAAATTAAAGGCTTTTATCAAAAGTGGTTTTAGTCTCTTTAGGCAATGGTTTGCTAAATAAGAAAGAACGCATATCAATTACAATATGAAGAATGATCGGAAACAAAAGGGAGCCGGTCGCTAAATAGGAACGAGCCAATACGAAGCCGATTAACCCTGTGAGAAGGAAGCCTTTCCACCCTTGATAAATGTGAGCAAAACCGAAAATAACAGCAGAGATAATCATGATTTGAAGAGTGCTCATTTCGATTGACCAGTTTGATAGGTAATGAATCACAAACCCCCGGTAAATAATTTCTTCACAAATCCCAGCGGTCACTGCTACAAAAATAGATACATTTCTCTCCGATGTACTCGTGGGAAGCAAATAATCAATTTCTGATACTTGCTTATTTAATAGCTTTTGGTAAAAAGGAAGTTTCATTAGAACAAAGATTAAAACGGCAACCCCTGTGAGAAAGCCGAAAATCATTCCTAAAACCTCTGAACGATGCTGATCTGGAAAGGTTAGACCTATATCTTTAAGAGTTGTAGCAAAAAGGGAGGTAAATAAAAGAATGATAGCGACTACTGTCCATTCTGAATAGATGACGAATTTAAAATAGCGTAATCTTGAAGCAGCATCCTTTTTCTCCTTTAACGTCTTTGTATATTTTACGTCTAGGAAAGGATAGATAAAAATAAGAAATATCAATAACAAAGATCCAAAAATAAACAACGACATATAAGTATCCTCCTAATTTATGTACCAATTATCTCATGAAAAGGAAAGAGAATACAACTAACTGCCTATATCTAGTGTGATAAGGCATACTTTTAGACATGCTCATTATTTTTTCCTGAAGGATCTTTTAATTTTTCAATGCTGTGGCAAGACATGACGTTTTCTGCTTTTCTCGTTATAGTAGGAATGGGGAGAATAAAATACTTCACAATAAAGGGGATAAGTAAATGATCGAAAAGCGCTTTGATTCTTCATATGAGTATGTTCGTCAGCTTGATCAACAAGATAAGCTCGCACCATTTCGCAAGGAATTTTATCTTCAAGAGGGGAGTATCTATCTTGATGGGAATTCGTTAGGGGTGCTATCGAAACGGGCAGAAAAATCGTTACTCAATTTGCTGGATTCATGGAAACGATTTGGTATTGATGGTTGGACTGAAGGGGATGAACCGTGGTACAACCTTTCCGAACGGTTAGGAGAAAAAGTAGCGCCATTAGTCGGGGCAAATGCTGAAGAAGTCGTCTTAACTGGTTCTACCACGACCAATCTGCATCAAATGGTCGCCACCTTTTATGAACCGAGAGGCGAAAGAACAAAAATACTGGCGGATGAACTTACTTTTCCTTCTGATATATATGCACTGCAAAGCCAGCTTAGGATGAAAGGCTATAATCCAGAAACGCATCTAATCCGTGTAAAAAGCCGGGATAAGCGTTTAATCGAAGAGGAGGATGTAATTAAAGCGATGACAGAAGAAGTTGCTTTAATCGTTTTATCAAGTGTCCTCTATCGAAGCGGACAAATTCTGGATATAAAGCGTCTCACAAAAGCAGCCCATGAGCGTCGTATTCTCATTGGCTTTGATCTTTGCCATTCGATTGGGACAATGGAACACCAGTTGAGTGAATGGGAAGTAGATTTTGCAGTTTGGTGCACGTATAAATACTTAAACGGTGGACCAGGCAGTATTGGCGGGTTATATGTAAATAAAAAACACTTTGGCAAATCGCCGGGTCTTGCCGGATGGTTTGGTTCGAATAAAGACAAACAATTTGATATGGAGCATACGATGATACCGGCAGAAACGGCAGGCGCCTATCAAATTGGAACACCCCATATATTAAGTGTGGCGCCATTGATTGGTTCGCTGGACATTTTCGCGGAAGCTGGTATAGCAAACCTTCGAAAGAAGTCTTTATGTATGACAAGCTATATGATGAAGCTAATTTCCCGGGAATTAGCGGGTGTGCACTTTAACATAGGCAACCCGTTAGAGGATAAAAGACGCGGGGGGCACATTTATTTGGAACATAAAGAAGCAGCGCGGATTTGCAAGGCGCTAAAAGTGAATGGGGTGATCCCGGATTTTCGGGCGCCGAATGGCATTCGTTTTGCTCCTGTTCCTTTATATAATTCGTATGAAGATGTATGGAAAGCCGTGCGAATTTTAAAGAAGGTTATGGAAGAAGGACAATACAAGCAATTTGAAAATGAACGCGGCATTATTGCGTAATAGATAGAAAGCTTAATCGGGGGGATTGTTCTGTCTCTGGCCTTTGAATGGTCAGGGGCTTTTTTATGTCATTCTAGTAATCTAGCTATCCCTTGACTTCAAGATATATGGAAGTAACACGGTTACGCTCTTTTTAAAAAATATTATTATTTCTTAACTAGAACAATCATATCGTCTTCGGTTTGGTCATAGGATAGATTAACACTCTAGTATTCTTCTAAAAAGATAAAACTCCTTTTAGCAACGGGAGCAAAAAGGAGCTTACCTTGTTATTAATGAATATCTCGGTAGACACCAATGACTTTTCCGAGAATAGTAGCGGAAGACAAAATGATCGGTTCCATAGATGAATTTTCAGGTTGAAGGCGAATAAAGTCTTTTTCTTTAAAGAAGCGTTTCACAGTTGCTTCATCGTCTTCGGTCATGGCTACAACGATGTCGCCATTCTTGGCTGTCTGCTGTTGGCGTACAACAACATAATCGCCGTTCAAAATTCCTGCCTCAATCATACTATCACCCATAATTTCCAGCATAAATACGTGTTCATCGGCTGGTGCAAGCCGCTCTGGCAAAGGGAAGTATTCTTCAATATTTTCGATGGCGGTAATCGGCATTCCTGCTGTTACTTTCCCGATTAATGGCACATTGATTACTTTTTGTCTCGGTACCATTTCTTCTATTTCTAATATTTCGATAGCACGCGGTTTGGTTGGATCGCGGCGGATTAGCCCTTTGCTCTCTAGGCGAGCAAGATGGCCGTGAACAGTAGAACTGGATGCGAGTCCGACGGCTTCACCAATTTCCCGCACAGAAGGCGGATAGCCTTTTGATTTGACTTCAAGCTTTATAAAGTCCAAAATATCCTGCTGCCTCTTTGATAATTTAGTCATTTGTCAGCACCTCTTAGATTTTATCTATTTCCTGTATTATACCATGTCGGTTTTTAGGATACAAACATAAGTTCGAATAAAATCTTGACACAAACAGATGTTCTTACTAAAATAAGAATAACATACGAACGAGTATTCGCTTAAAGGGGATGTTTAGTGGTGAAAGTATTTGTTAAAGAGAATTTTTTTGTTCTTTTATTTATGACTGTTACAATAATAGCGGGAATAATGCTAATCTTTAGTATGAGTGAAGACCAAATTCCTTACAAAGAAATCACTGTACAAGAAGGAGATTCTCTCTGGAGCATCGCGAAAGAGTATAATAGCGGACAAGAAATGAAAGAAGAAGACTTTATCATGTGGATACAAAAAGAAAACAGGCTGCACTCTGTGAAAATATTGCCGGGAGATACTCTTGTTATCCCGATTGTTTCGCACTCCTCTCACACCGGAGGCCAAGTTGCATTTAAAGGGGAGTAATATAAGTGAAAGCGATTATTTATTGCCGTGTCAGTACTAAAAAGGAAACTCAAGAAACCTCACTTCAGCGTCAGGAAGAAGAACTGCTGAGTCTTGCTGCAAGAAAGGGATATGAAGTAGCCGCTGTAATTAAAGAGCAGGTGAGCGGCTATGAGCTGGACAGGCCGGGAATGCTTGATTTATTGGATCAAGTAAAAAAAGAACCGATTGATGCTGTGCTCATCCAAGATGAAACGAGAATTGGAAGAGGCAACGCAAAGATCGCTTTATTGCATTGCTTGTTTAAAGAGGAAGTAAAAGTATTCAGTATTGCGGACGACGGTGAATTACAGCTTTCTGAATCAGATTCTATGGTTATTCAAATTGTGAGTATGGTAGAGGAGTACCAGCGGAAAATTCACAATTTAAAAATAAAACGGGGGATGAAGAGAGCTGTCGAAAACGGCTTTCGTCCGGAAGAGAATTTAAAAAACAGAGGAAATCCGGCCGGCAGGGAAAGAAAAGAAGTACCAATAGAAGAAATTGTCCGTCTGCGCCGCAATAATTTAACGTTTGAGGAGATAGCCGCGACTTTAAAAGGGTTTGGCTATCAAGTATCTAAGGCAACCGTTCATAGAAGATTTAAAGAATATGCCGAACAAGCTGAAGAAGAGCTTGAATAGGCATCTTTCTTGTTTGTTCCTTCTCTTTTTAATACAATAAAGCCATCAATAAAATGAAGAAGAAGAAAGGAGAGTCTGCTAATTTTAAAACTGGATTAGCAGTAACCCCAACTATGCTTTCTGAAGAGAAACTTGCCCGTATTAATGAACTTTCTAAGAAATCAAAAACGGAAGGATTAACTCCTGAGGAAAAGGTCGAGCAGACGAACTTGCGTCAGGAATATTTAACTGCCTTTCGTACCTCAATGAAGAATACGGTGGAAACAGTCCGGATTTTTGATCCTGAAGGCAATGAAGTAACGCCTAAAAAAATTAAAGATATTCAAAATCGAAAAAAAATGCATTAAAAGAGCTGGCCTAAACCAGCTCTTTTTGCTATTTAAATAAAATAAACAAGATGAATTGTAAGGTAAAACGCTGTGATTAGAAGAGAATAAGCAACACAAACAAGCGAACAATAAAGAAAGAAGCTGTTTGTCAACAGCTTGATCCAATAGATCTTCGCAGACATCTTGTATATTTTGAGAAACACCTATATATTAAGAAGGAACAATATTTGTAATGAAAGGGAGTTTTCCATGTTTGATACAGTTGATCAGCTAGCAGTGAATACGATCCGCACGCTTTCCATAGATGCGATTGAAAAAGCAAATTCCGGACACCCTGGTTTGCCGATGGGGGCTGCTCCAATGGCTTATACGCTTTGGAGCCGTTATATGAACCACAATCCTAAAAATTCAAAGTGGTTTAACCGTGACCGTTTCGTTTTATCAGCGGGCCATGGATCTATGCTTCTATATAGCCTGCTGCATTTATCAGGTTATGACTTATCAATGGATGAAATTAAGAATTTCCGTCAATGGGGCAGCAAAACACCAGGACATCCAGAATACGGACATACAGATGGTGTGGAGGCAACGACAGGTCCGCTTGGACAAGGAATTGCGATGGCTGTAGGTATGGCAATGGCTGAAAGACACCTGGCTGCCGTTTACAATAAGGATCAGTATAAAGTAGTAAACCATTATACATACACACTTTGCGGTGATGGAGACTTGATGGAAGGAGTGGCTTCTGAAGCTGCATCTCTTGCCGGCCACTTGAAGCTTGGCCGTTTAATCGTTCTGTACGATTCGAACGATATTTCTCTTGACGGCGAACTGAATAAATCTTTCTCTGAAAGCGTAGAAGACCGCTTTAAAGCATATGGATGGCAATACCTCCGCGTGGAAGATGGAAACAACATGGAGGAGATTGCGAAAGCGATTGAAGCAGCACAGCAGGATGAAACACGTCCGACAATGATTGAAGTAAAGACTGTGATCGGCTATGGTTCCCCTAATAAATCAGGCAAGTCCGATGTGCATGGTGCTCCGCTTGGTGAAGATGAACTAAAATTAACGAAAGAAAATTATAAATGGACATTTGAACAAGATTTCCATGTGCCTGAAGAGGTATACAGTCGTTTTGAGGAGTCGATTGTTCAAAGAGGAAAAGCAGTTGAACAAGAGTGGGAGCAGTTGTTTGCAGAATATAAAAAGCAATTTCCTGAGCTTGGACAACAGCTTGAAGCCGCTATTAATGGCGAGCTAGCGGAAGGCTGGGATCAAGATATCCCAACTTATGAAGAAGGAAAGGCTTTAGCGAGCCGTGCTTCATCAGGAGAAGTGTTAAATGCGATTGCTAAAAATCTTCCAACTTTCATTGGTGGATCGGCTGACTTGGCGGGTTCTAATAAAACAACGATTAAAAATGAGAAAGACTTTTCATCAGTTGCTTATGAGGGCCGTAACATTTGGTTCGGCGTTCGGGAGTTTGCAATGGGAGCTGCTATGAATGGCATGGCCCTCCATGGCGGACTGCAAGTGTTCGGCGGCACATTCTTCGTGTTCTCTGATTATGTCCGTCCAGCAATGCGTCTTTCTGCTTTAATGGGATTGCCTGTCACATATGTATTTACTCATGACAGTATCGCGGTAGGAGAAGACGGCCCAACGCATGAGCCGATTGAGCATTTGTCTGCCCTCCGTTCTATGCCGAATCTTTCTGTGATCCGTCCAGCAGATGGAAATGAAACAGCAGCCGCTTGGAAGTTAGCCGTTTCATCTAAATCAACACCGACTGTTCTCGTGTTGACTCGCCAAAATCTGCCGACGATCCAAGGCACTTCCGAAACAGCAGAAGAAGGAGTAGCTAAAGGAGCATACGTTGTGTCTGCAGCTCAAAAAGAGCAAGCTGATTTACTGTTATTGGCTACAGGATCAGAAGTCAGCTTAGCAGTAGAAGCGCAAAAAGTGCTTCAACAAGAAGGAATTGATGCGGCGGTTGTCAGCATGCCGTCATGGGACCGTTTTGAAAAGCAAAGCACAGAATATAAGCGTTCTGTTCTTCCAAAAGAAGTGAAAAAGCGTCTTGCTATCGAAATGGGTGCTTCTCTAGGCTGGGAACGTTATACAGGGGATGAAGGAGATATGATCGCGATTGACCAATTCGGTGCCTCTGCCCCAGGAAACAAGGTTATAGAAGAATACGGATTTACGGTTGAAAATGTCGTATCCCGAGCAAAAGCTTTGTTAAATAAGTAAGAAAATAGATATAGAAGGCCGGTTTGCCCGTGGAGCAAACTGGCTTTTTCGTATAGGAAACAAACTTTGCGATTCCGGAATCGCCTATTAGAACCGAATCGACAAAACTAGTGAACGTTTTTTCCAAAATTCAACAACTTTGATAAGGGTTCTTTCTTATAATGAGGAAAAGGACAAGCAGGAGGTAAAATTAATGAGAACCTATCAAATTTATTGGATTGGAGAAGAATTCGCTCATTACTTTTACGGGCGTGAGCAAAACTTTTTTCAGTTGTTTTTTGAAAGCTCTACGGGAAAGAAAAATGAAAAAAGTATAGTAGAGAAACAAATTCAATACATTACGAAAGAATTTTCAATGCGGTCTCTTGCCTCTGTTTTAAAAGAAGCCTTAATGGATAAAGACAGCTTTGCCGTCGAAAAAAATAATCTTTTCACGATTGAGCTTCCAGAAAAGAAAGGAAAAGCGATGTTATCCGCTGAAGAGAAATGTTTGCATTTAAAAGCGTTAGGGAGTTATGAAGCGGAAACTGTTTTCTTTTATTCCCTAAAAAAATTGAATGCTTGTTTGTTTGCTGTCGATTTTGAACGCAAGAATTATGGCTGGCTTGCGCCGATTAAGAAAGAAAATTTATTTAAGTAAAGAAAATTTCTCTTTCATGTTGTATAATGTCTTTTGGTTTAGTAAACTTTTAGTAGACGACATGAAGGAGGAAGTAGTTTATGTGGTATGTACTCGTCGGGATTCTGGCTTTAGCTGCCGGAGTTGCGCTAGGATTTTTTATAGCCCGTAAATACATGATGGACTATTTAAAGAAGAATCCGCCAATTAATGAACAAATGCTGCGAATGATGATGATGCAAATGGGCCAAAAGCCTTCGCAGAAAAAAATAAATCAAATGATGGCACAAATGAACAAGCAATTTGATAATAAATAAATGGCGCTCAGTTATGAGTGCTTTTATTTTTAGATTTTGTAAAAATGAACGCAAAAAATGAGCAGATGTGATTTAAACTCTGCTCATTTTTAATTTGGCATTTGTTTTGGATAAAAAGGGGGAGAGGAATGAACGTATTTGCGGTCATAGTCATTTAATAAAAGATCAAGCTCTTGGCTACATTTTACGGCAAGCGGAGAGTTTAATCCTTTAATGGTGACAATCTGAAATAGCTCCAACCGCTTTTTCTCGATAGCATCCAATAGGTCGTCTTTGTGCACGGCAGAAGGTCCTTTCTATAATAATAATTGGGAAGTGTTTATCGGTTTCTCTAGTATACCCAATCTTTTACTTTTTTTCAAAAACAAAGTTATTCCTTTTAAGAATTTTCTTTTTCTTCAAAAGTAAGCAGACACAAATTATTCATATCTCTTTTTTTCGATTCCTGCTTAAAACTTTGTTACAATATCAATGAAAGGCAGGAGGTTTCATTGAACGATCTTAACTTTTTTTTAGCCTTCGGTGCAGGGTTTCTCAGTTTTATTTCGCCATGCTGCTTGCCACTTTATCCCGCATTTCTTTCTTATATTACCGGCATGAGTGTCAGTGAACTAAAAAATGAGAATAAAATGCTGCAACGGAGGAGTTTGCTGCATACGCTCTTTTTCTTGCTGGGATTTTCTCTAATATTTATATCTTTAGGCTTTGCCTCAAGCTTTGTCGGCAATATTTTGTCACAATATCAAGATTTGATTAGGCAAATCGGTGCCATCTTTATTGTCTTTTTTGGTTTAGTCGTTACAGGTATCTTACAGCCAAAGTTTATGATGACGGAGCGAAGACTGGAATTTAAAAACCGTCCGGGAGGCTACTTAGGTTCGCTGTTAATAGGCCTCGCTTTTGCTGCTGGTTGGACGCCGTGTACAGGCCCAATTCTCCTGTCTGTATTTGCTCTAGCAGCAAGCAATCCGGGATCAGGACTTTTATATATGATTGCTTATACGCTAGGGTTTTCCATTCCCTTCTTTATCCTTTCTTTCTTTATCGGACGGATGAAGTGGATTCGGAAACATAGCGGGGTCATTATGAAAGTGGGCGGTTACATTATGATTGTAATGGGGATTGTCCTGTTCTTCGATTGGATGACAAAGATTATTATATTCCTAAGTCCGTTGTTTGGGGACTTCACTGGATTTTAATTTTGCTTATGTATTAGATTGCCTTCCTCTCTATAAACATGTATTATTTATGATAAAGAGAGTCGTAACATTATTTCCCAGTGGAGAGGGAGGCATTCGGCCAGTGGCAGGGGTATTAGTCGTAGATGATACAAAATTTATGAGAATGACATTGATAGATATGCTAACAAATTTACAGCATGAAGTTTTAGGAGAAGCTGAAAACGGTGAGGAAGCGGTGCAGCAATATCAAAAATTGAAGCCAGATATTGTAATTATGGATATTACGATGCCTGTCATGAATGGTATTCAAGCTTCCGAGAAAATCCTATCAGAATTTCCTGAAGCAAAAATTATTATTTGTTCAGCTATGGGGCAGCAGAAAATGGTAATGGAAGCAATTGAAGCGGGAGCAAAAGACTTTGTTACCAAGCCCTTCGATGAGGTTCGTGTAAATGAAGCATTACGCCGTTTGCTTGATTAAGCTGTTTTCACAGAAAACAGCTTTTGTCTTTTCATGAAAAATTGATTATAATAACTTAGCAAATGTTTAAGATAAGGAATGATGAAGATGATGCTCTTTGCTTCATCCGTTTTAGCGGTAGTTATGGGGATCACAGTCATATTTGTTCGTATGAAAGCTGCGAAGAAACCCACTTCGGCTAATAAAATTATGCTGCCGCCACTTTTTATGAGTACAGGAGCCTTAATGTTTGTCCTGCCGGAGTTTAGGGTGACTCCGTCGGAATTATTGGAAGCCGTAGCCGTAGGCATGTTGTTTTCCATTTTATTAATTAAAACTTCAAATTTTGAAATTCGCGATGATGATATTTATTTAAAGCGGTCAAAAGCCTTTCCGATTATTTTAATTAGTTTATTAATTATCCGAATTGTCGGCAAGGTCGTATTAAGCTCCACTATTCACCTTGGTCAATTAAGCGGAATGTTTTTTATTCTTGCTTTTTCAATGATTGTTCCATGGCGGATTGCTATGTATCGACAATATCGCAGCCTGCGGACAAAATTAGATGAAGAGTCACTTAATGAAAATCCACTTTCATGAAAAAGAAGCTTGTGCTATTGCCACAAGTTCTTTTGAGAGTACAGACAAAGTCTAGTTTCAATATCTAAGGTTAATTAAAAATGCTTGTCTTTCGAGGCGCGAAGCCTGGCGAGGAGCAGAGTGACCATGAGGGTCATGAGCACCGTAGCTAGGCGAGCAGCGAAGAAAGAGAGCGTTTGTCAACAGCCTGAAAAGAGCTTGCGCTATTGCCGCAAGCTCTTTTTTTAAAATAAGTGTTTATAAGGAGTGAAATCAATTTTCATTTCATTTAGTTTTTTACGTAAAAACTTATGATCTCTTTTCGGAGTAGCCACAATATATCCCCGTATGACTAAATCTTGTGTAATCTTTCTTGCTTTTTCTTCTAACGCCAATTCACCGATTTTTCCAGCAATCTTCTGGCGTGCCACATCCCGAAAAAGTTCAGGTACGGGACTGACTAATTCTTCTAACAACTCTTTCTCCGGCTGATTCCACAGTTTTCTTGTCTGAGCCACATAATATTCTTCCCAATCCATGTCTGATTTTCCATCTGATTTAGGCAGCCGTTTTAAAAATTTGCGAAACATAAAAAATCCGCCGATGGCAAAACTGCCAACTAGGATGATAACCCATAAAAGTATAAAGTAAGAAAACCAACCTTGCAGCATGACGCTAACCTCCAAGTTTCTCTTCTATCGCTACTAATTATAGACAAAGGAGAAAATGGATACAACCGTAAATACTGGCCTCTTACTAAAATATAACAGCTTTTAAGCATGAAAAATTCAATATACTGTCCGTTTACAGAAAGAAAAGCAATTTGCTTTCTTGATAATTTTCGATACTATGAAGAGAGAGACTTGATTAGAGGTGACAGAAGTGAAGTTTATACATACAGCGGACTGGCACTTAGGAAAACTTGTTCACGGTGTTTATATGACAGAGGAACAGCGCGAGGTTTTGCTTCAGTTTACTAAAGTAGTAGAAGAAGAGAGACCAGATGCCGTAGTGATTGCTGGTGATCTATACGATCGGTCCGTGCCGCCAACGAGCGCTGTTGAATTATTAAATGAGATGTTATTTAAAATTAATGTAGAATTGGAGACACCGATTGTAGCGATTTCAGGTAACCATGATAGCTCTGAACGTCTTTCGTTCGGCTCCTCGTGGTTTCAGCATAGTCAGTTTTATTTAAAAGGAAAGGTCGATGATCAATTTTCACCTGTTCGGATTAATGAGGTGAACTTTTATTGTGTACCTTATGCAGAGCCAGGCACGATCCGTCAGCTGCTCGGAGATGATTCGATTCATACTCATCAAGACGCTATGAAATGTTTAATAGGCAGATTAGAAAAAGAAATGAATTATCGAGAAGTAAATATTTTCGTTGGTCATGCTTTTGTCCTTGGAGGAAAGACGACAGATTCGGAAAGAACGCTGTCCGTAGGAGGCTCGGGTTGTGTTGATGCCAGCTTATTCGCCCCGTTCCATTATACGGCACTTGGCCACTTACATAGTCCTGATGCGATTAAACATGAGAAAGTTCGTTATTCCGGTTCTTTGCTGAAATATTCATTTTCTGAAGTAAAGCAGCGTAAAAGTATTTCTATTGTGACGGTTGATGAAAGAGGAACCGTTTCAATCGAAGAAAAAACGCTTCGGCCAAAGAGAGATATGCGTGCGCTAGAGGGAACAATGGAAGAGCTGCTGGATCCTGCCCGTATCCAAAGAGAAGCTGCAGAAGACTATTTAAAAGTAACCTTGCTTGACCGAGGAGCTATTATTGATCCGATGGGGAAACTACGGCAGGCTTATCCCAATATTCTTCATCTTGAAAGGCAGATCGACATCATCGATCAGCGCAAAAGAGAAAGCTATGAAATGAATCGTGAAGAGAAAAAGTCTGATATTGCCCTTTTTGCTGATTTTTACAGTCAGATGACGACAGATAGTTTTACAGATGAAAAGAAAAAAATTATGGAGAAAGTTATTCAAGAGGCACAGCTGGAGGCGAATCAAAGATGAGGCCCGTTAAATTAATTATGCAGGCATTCGGCCCTTATGCAGGAAGAGAAGAGATTGATTTCAGAAAACTGGAGAATCGGACGATGTTTGTCATTTCAGGCAGAACTGGCTCCGGCAAAACGACTATTTTTGATGGCATTAGTTTTGCGATATATGGCCGGGCAAGTGGAGAAGAGAGAACAGGAACCGATCTCCGCAGCCAATTCGCCAAAGACAGCATGTTAACGGAAGTGCATTTGGAATTTTCTTTGAAGAATCGTCATTACCAAATCTATCGTGCCCCCCAGCAAGAGAAGAAAAAAGAGCGTGGCGAGGGGGTTCGGACGATTACGGCAAAAGCTGAACTTTACGAAATTAACGACCAAGGAGAAAAAAAGTTAATTGCTGCTAACGTTCGGGATGTAGATGAGAAAATTAAAGAAATCATTCAGCTTGATGCCAATCAATTTAGACAAATACTGATGATCCCACAAGGAGAATTTAGGAAGCTCCTGATCTCAGACAGTAAAGAGAAGGAAAAAGTACTGCAGCGTCTTTTTCACACTCAGTTTTATAAATTAATAGAAGATAAATTAAAGAAGCAAGCAGATGAATTAGGAAAGAAAGTGGAAAACGGACAAAAAGAGCGTGCTCAATTACTAGACAGTATTGAACCTTCAACTGCTGAAATGACAGAGCTGCTCAATCAAGAGCTCCGTAATGAAACAGCGATCCTTTCACAATTAAAAACAGATATTAACGTATTAACAGAAAAATTAACTGGGATGACTGAGACGATTGAACAGCAACAAAACGTCCGTGATGAATTAACGAGGAATATTCATCAAGCAAAGCATATTATTCAGCAGATCGCCCGTAAAGAGGAGTTAGAAGTTGAAAAAAAAGAGTTAGAAGCTAAAAAACCCGTAATAAATCAAAAGATAGAAGAAATTGAATGGGCAGAGAAGGCAGAAAAATTAGACCATCAGGAAGATTTATGCCGACAGTTAAAAAAACATCTTGATGACGATGAAAAAAGAGCGGAAGAAGCTCAGGCTGCCACAGCTGATTATCAAGTAACTCTAAAAAAAGCCGCACAACAATGGGAAGAAGAACAGGCTAGAGAAGCAGAGAGAAAGACAGCAGCAGAAGAGTTGAACAAGCTGCTAGCGCTGAAAGAGTCTATCTATTCTCTTGATGAAAAAAAAGCCGAGCTGAATCGCTTAGAGGTCCAAGTTAAGACATATGAAAAGAAAAGAGAATCGCTTGCTGCCCAGTCCATGACAATGGAAACAAGAATAGGAAAACTGGAAGAGGCACTAGCTTCACTAGATCATTGGCAGAAAGCTTTGTACGACGAAGAAAAGAAAAAGTATCAAGTGGAAGCCCAGATGAAATTAATTGAAAAAATAGCGAAGATTACAGAACGAATCACTCATCTAGAAGAGCAGGAACAACAGAACCAACAATTAAACGAAGAAAAAGAGCAAAAACTGCAAGCGGCAAGATTCCGTGTGGAACAGCTGGAGGGAGACTGGCAAAAACAACAGGCAGGTATATTAGCGCAATCACTTGTCGACGGTGAACCATGTGTTGTCTGTGGTTCTGCCAATCATCCACATCCGGCGAAAGCTCATGGAGATGCTCCGGAAAAAGAAGAAATTGAAGCAGCTAAACAAATAGTGGCACAAGTGGAGAAAGAGCTGCATGAAGCTGCTGGCGAACTTGCCCGCACTCAAATTCATCTGCAAAAAGAAAAAGAAGTGTTAGAAGAGCTTATGCAAGAAACAGTAGAAGCAGCTTTAAAAGTAGATTGGGAACATATAGCTGATCAAAAAGCGCAATTGGCAGCTAATCAAGCAGCTATTGAGCGGTCTATTCACCAGGCGAATGAACAGCTTTTGCAGAAAAAAGAGTGGTCCGAAGAACGCAATCAGTTGAATGGACAGTGGAAAGAGCTACGTGCAGAATTGATGACCTGTCAGCAAGAGGAGCTAAAAGCACGTGAAGTATATGCGGCCAAACAGTCACAGGTAGAAGACTTGCTGAAAACGATTCCTCTGCCGCTTCAACAAAGAAACGCTTATGAGCGAGCAGTAAAGCAGGCGGAAGAGAAAAATGAATCTTTAGCTAAGCGGTTAGAACAAGCTCTAAAAAGAAGGCAGGCTGCAGAAACAGCACTCGCCGCAGCAAAAGCTGGACTAAAGGAAATAGAAAGTACGATTGCTCAGCAAAAAGAGCGTTTAAATACTGAACGTATCCGGTTTAAACAGTTAATGGAGGAACACCAATTCCATGACTTTAAACATTACTCAGCTAGTAAACGGACGTCTGAAGAGCTCAAACAGCTGCAGCAGGATATCCATTCTTTTAATGAGCATTTCCGTTCTGTATCCGATCTATTGCAAGAGTTCACGGAGAGCCTTACTGGTATTGAGAAGCCGAATCTTTCCGCGTTAATGGCCAAAAAAGCTGAAGTTGATGAGCTGCTAGCGAATCAAGACAAGGAACGCCTAGCTCTTAACCATTTAATTATCAGCTGCAAGCGGATTGAAGAAAGAGTAGAAATAATTAATAAACACTTACGAGGGCTAGAACAAGACTATAGCTTAATTGGTCATCTTTATGATATAACGCATGGGAAGAATGTGCATAAACTAACATTTGAAAGATATGTGCTCGCTTCTTTTCTTGATGATATTTTAGTTGTAGCCAATGAACGCCTCGTTAAAATGACGAGCGGCCGTTACACGATGCATCGTAAAACAGACCGGGCCAAAGGAAATGCCCAAAGTGGTCTTGAATTGCTTATTTTTGATCAGTACACTGGCCAAGAAAGACACGTAAAAACGCTGTCGGGCGGTGAAAGCTTTAAAGCGGCATTAGCACTTGCTCTCGGTTTGGCAGAGATCGTGCAACAGTATGCCGGCGGTGTCTCCTTAGAAACGATGTTTATTGATGAAGGATTCGGTACGCTTGATCCTGAGTCGCTGGATCAAGCCATTGAAGCACTGATGGAGATCCAAGATTCTGGCCGGCTCGTCGGTGTTATTTCCCATGTGCCGGAGCTTAAAGAAAGAATCGACGCTCGGCTTGAGGTCATGACTACACAAAGCGGCAGCTATACACAGTTTCAATTATCGCTTTCCTCTCCGCAAATGGTCTAAATGGACAGGGCTGTTCATAAATTATTCAAGATAATAAAGGGCTTCCCGTTGTATTTATTGTCCATATGCCATAACATTACGTTAGACTAATTAGAAAATTGCAGGAGGGAAAACAGTTTGAAGCACTTGCGTTCTTTTTTTATCGTAGCTGCGCTTTCGGTTGTGTTACTTATCGCTGGCTGTGGCAAGAAAGAGTTTGAAAGTAATATGGATGTCAAAATGCAAAACTTTGAACATACAAATCAAAATAATAAAAAAGTGGGTTTGAACGATTTAAAAGGGAAAGTATGGCTCGCTGATTTAATTTTTACTAGCTGCACGACAGTGTGCCAACCAATGACAAAGAATATGGCGGATCTTCAAAAAATGCTGGAGAAAGAAGGGGTAGAGGATTATCATATCGTTTCTTTCAGTGTAGACCCGGAAGTTGATACACCTGAAAAGCTAAAGGATTACATTTCTCACTTTGAAGTTGATGAGAAAAAATGGGATTTACTTACAGGGTATGATCCGGAATACATTCGTGAGTTTGCAGAAAAAAATCTTCAAACACTAGCAGTTCCTGACCCGAACTCGAACCAAGTCATGCACGGTACAAGCTTTTATTTAGTGAATAAAGAAGGCACAGTAGTGAAAAATTATAGCGGGGCAGAAGAAGTTCCTTTTGAAGAGATTGTTCAAGATGTGAAGACTTTGGTTGAACAAGACTAAGTTTTCTGTTATGGGAGAAGGTTGTTTCAGCTGTTTAGCTATGGAAACGGCCTTCTTTATTTTGTTGGATTTTGACAGATAAAGCGAAAAAATAGTGAAAAAATCATTTGATAAAATAAAAACAAGACTTGACTTTGTAAAATTAACAAAAAATTCACAATCGTTTAATTGATTTTTTTCTTCATTTTGGGTAAGATAGTTACACAGAAGTTTTTCTGAAAATTTTAAAAAGGGGTGAAATTTATGAACTATGGCGTTTATAAGTTTGGTTCGTTTAACCAAGTGAAGTGTGAGTGCGGGTGGGAAGGAGTCCGTGCTGACTTGAAAAAAGCCTTTGTTGTGCTTGAGCAAACGAAGTGCGGCTCCATTTTCGACGCAGAAGACGTGTATATTTGCCCGAATTGCGACTCACGAAAATATTAATATTCTCCCGATCACTAGCCTTCTAGTATTCATTTCCCATTCACCTGCCAATTTAGCAGATTGTCTGCTAATCTTATAATTTCAGCATTTTAACGGAGTATGCCCATTCCCGGCAGCTCCGTTTTCCTGTTAAAGGGAAATATATCTTTTAACATAGGCTCTGTTTTACTTCGTTGTAGATTTTCGCTGCAGGCGAATGCCTTCCATTACCTTTGGTGAAGCTTTAAAATAAAAAGTTTTATAATTGAATGGATTATTCAGTTAAAAAGAGCTTTCAAGCAGAGCTGTCTAATAATATAATGTTTGTACAGAATGAAACTATAGAAAGAAAGTGGTTAGGTGGAAAAATTAACTGGAAATTTTTTCTCTAAAGAATATGAATCTCTTGAAGTACTCGCTGATTTAATCAGTGAAGAACTCGAGTGTCCAATTACTATAGAGGATAATAATCACCGCATTATCGCCTATAGCCGACATGAGGATGAAGTGGATCCTGTTAGGATTGCGACTATTATGCGCAGGCGTGTGCCGGAAAATGTTATAAATAGTTTATGGAAGGTTGGCGCTATACCGAAGCTATTTGAAACAGAAGAACCGGTGATCGTTCCTAAAATTGACCAGGTAGGAATAGGAGAACGTGTAGCTATTTCGGTGCGGAAGAATAAGGAAGTAGTAGGCTTTATTTGGGCGCATCCGCGCAAGCCGTTTAATGAAGAAAAAATCCTCATCTTGCAGGAAGCAGCCAAGGCAGTAAAAAATCAGCTTATTCAACGTCAAAAGCAGAAAACGGAAACGGAAAAGAATTATGAAGAACTTTTTTGGAAGCTGCTAACAGGTCACTTCACCCGGCTTAGAGACTTGGAACAAGTAAATGAGCGGTACAATCTTATGTTAAAAGGGCAGTTGGCTGTCGTTATTTTTGACTTTTTAAAGCCCATTAGTCAACCTGTTGAACAGCAAACGAATTATCTAGTGGAAACGATGCAGCAGCTTCCTATCGTAGCAAGAACATTTGATAATGGACAATTGATTTTATTAGTAAGACTGCCTGATAAGGATCAAGAACAGGCTATTTCTGATTTTGTCAACAATTTGACAGCTAAAATTAAGGAACGTCAGAAAATCTCAGGAATTGTTGCAGCTGCAGGCAGTACAACTGATAATCCGCTAGAGTTAGCGAAAAGCTATCAGGAAGCATTATATGTATTGAAAGTCAAACAGCAGTTTCCATTAGCCGCTGCCTCCATTTTTAGCTATGAAAAACTCGGTGTGTTTCAATTTATTGAAGACCTTGCTGTGATTAGAAAGAAATCTGGCTATAAAAATCCAGCAATCGAAAAGTTGAGTAACTATGATCGAGACCATCATGCTAACTTGCAGGAAACGATTTTTGTTTTCTTACAGCACGACGGAAATGTGAATGATGCAGCAAAAGCATTACATATCCATGCTAACACGCTTGCTTATCGATTAAAGAGAATAGCAGAGATAGCGGGGATTAACTTAAAAGACGCTAATCAAAAAATTACTTTATATTTAGATTTACTCATTCAACAATTAGAGGAATAAAGTTTGTAGAAAAACACAAAAACATCTCTCTGAATTTTCTATTTACAATGATGAAATAATGCCAAATTTATCATAATATAGACGTATATTGAAAAGAAGGGGAGATGTTAAGATGATTATTGGTGTTCCTAAGGAAATAAAAAACAATGAAAACCGCGTTGCAATCACGCCAGCTGGTGTTACTACTCTAGTGAATGCTGGACATACAGTATTAGTAGAAAAGGATGCGGGTCTTGGAAGCGGTTTCACTAACGAAGAGTACCAAGAATTTGGTGCACAACTAATCGATTCAGCTAAAGATTTATGGGCTCAAGCAGAAATGGTATTAAAAGTAAAAGAGCCAATTGAGTCGGAATACCAATATTTCCGTAAAGATTTATTGTTATTTACGTATCTTCATCTCGCAGCGGAACCGGCTTTAACAAAGGCGCTAGTAGAAAATGGGGTAACTGGTGTTGCTTATGAAACAGTGTCAGTGAATCGCACTCTTCCTTTACTTTCACCAATGAGTGAAGTGGCAGGCCGTATGGCAGCGCAAATTGGTGCTCAATTCCTTGAGAAAAACAAAGGCGGCAAAGGTGTCCTTCTTGGTGGAGTACCGGGAGTAAAGAAAAGTAGAGTGACTGTAATCGGCGGCGGTATGGTTGGAACAAACGCAGCAAAAATTGCATCCGGCCTTGGAGCCGAAGTCACAATCATTGACTTAAGCGCAGATCGTCTTCGTCAGCTTGAAGATATCTTTGGCTCAAGTGTGCAAACATTAATGTCCAGCCCAGTGAATATCGCTGAATCAGTGAAAGAATCTGATCTTGTTATTGGAGCGGTATTAATTCCGGGTTCAAAAGCACCTAAGCTTGTTACAGAAGAAATGGTCAAAGCAATGTCCCCAGGATCTGTAATCGTAGACGTAGCAGTAGACCAAGGTGGTATTTTTGAAACAGTTGATCACGTAACAACACATGACAACCCAACTTATGAAAAACACGGCGTTGTACATTATGCGGTTGCTAACATGCCTGGAGCAGTTCCACGTACGTCTACAGTGGCATTAACGAATGTTACAATTCCTTACGCTTTACAAATTGCTAATAAAGGATTTAACCGAGCTATTCAGGACAACCCTGCATTAAAACTTGGTGTAAATACTTATAAAGGTCATGTAACCTATGAAGCAGTAGCTAAAGATCTTGGTTATGAATTCAAAGCAGTAGAAGAATTAGCGTAATGATAAAAAACCTGTCGTTGTTTGACAGGTTTTTTTTTAACCTTACAAATGTATCAATTCTGTTAAATACTGTAAAGTCTAACTTTTTAGCAAGGCCGCTATGGTATAATTTTTATTAGATGGCAAATGCGATTAGTAAAAGGCTAGGTGATGAAAAATATTTGGCAAACGCTCTTTTATTAAAACAACTTATTTTACAAAACTCTTTCCTCTAACTATTCTCGTTATGTTTCTTTTTTTTGGGCCGCTCTTTTATTATTATACAGATTACAAGGTTGAACAGGCTTACGCAGATAAACTAAAAGTCATTTATCAGTTAATGGATAGGAATGCATTCAAGGCAGAAACAATTGTTTCCAGCTATTCAAGTGGACAAGGGGTAGTCAGTCGTTATGGAGAAGGGATTGTAGCTGGAAAAAACAATTCTTTTGAATATGTTCAAGATGAGCAAATAGTTCAGTCGTTAGAGCAGGAATCAGCAAAATGTCATGATTTATTATCCGAGTTGCCGGATCCGCCTAAAGAAATGATGGAAGCCTATTCAGCGCTGCTTGATGCCCATATCACTTATAAGCAATATATTCGGTTAGCCTTGCATCCCCAAGAACCATCTGCTAAGTTTGTTCAAAAAGAAAGAAAATTAAAACAAGAGCTGAACAGTAGTTTAGCTCTTGTGAAAAATAGTATAACACAACTGTAGAAAGAGCGATCTCGTGATGATCGCTCTTTCTTCATAGCTTACTTCATCACTTAGCTGGGATATTGAGGGCCTTTAGCTGCGTTAAAATGGAAGATTGGTCTCCAATAATAATTTTTGGCTGCTTAGACGGATCAATCCAGCGCATAACATTTAATAGTTGTTTCTCACTGAGAGCCACACATCCGGCTGTTGGACTCGTAGACTGGCGCCATCTGTGGAGAAAGATCGCACTGCCTTTGCCTTTAATGACAGGGGTGCGGTTGTAATTAATAATGACGGCATATTTGTATAAATAATGGTTCATCCGTTCATAAGATTTCCAACGTTTATTAGGATTTCCCCTATAATATACCCACTTATTATAGTCAGGCGAAGTTGGATCATCTATCCAATAATGATAGTTATTCGTCTGAGTGTAGCGCATTTTTAGATTAGCCGGTTTAGAAGCAAACCCAAAGCTTTCACCAATAGAGAATAAGCCAACAGGCGTCCGGCCATCTCCCTCTTTCTTTGAGCTAGACAAGCCATTCTTTCCGATAACAGCAGCCGATTTATGAACTTGTACCCATTTGTTTCCTCTCTTTTCGTATGTCCGCAGCAAAGCCTGGTAACTGTTTGTTTTTCCTTCCACTACAATGAACTGATGGCTGTCTTGGACAAGAGATAATTGTTCTGTTAGCTTTTTTTCAAAAGTAGGGCTGTCAGCAGCGGCAGGCAAAGAAGGAAATAAAAAGACGAAGCAGACAACGGATAAAATCGGTACCAATAATTTCTCCATATGTTCCTCCTGTTTTTAACTATTATACTATGATGCTAACAGCAGAGGTACCAAAAATGGAATAAAAAACAACAGCCCTAGGGCTGTTGCAAGTAGACCTTATTTTATTTATCTCAACCTTTAAAGCCGGTATTTGCTTTTACAGACACCTCAGCAAACTTGCGGGCATCCGCTTTAGCAGAAAGTACAGTGCCGATATATCCAGCAAGGAATCCGGCTGGAATTGAAACGATCGCTGGATTCGTTAACGGGAAGATCGGATTGCCGACAAGAATAGCTGTTCCTTCTGGACCTAATACGTTGGGGCTAATTGCTACTAAGATAAGAGCTGAAAGCAGTCCTGTTAACATGGCAGAGACGGCACCCGTTGTATTGAAGCGCTTCCAATAAATTGTGTATAAAATAACAGGAAGATTGGCACTAGCTGCGACACAAAAGGCAAGGGAAACGAGGAAGGCCACGTTCATTTTTTGTGCAAACAAAGCGAGTACAATGGAAAAGATAGCGACTGAAATGGACGCATAGCGAGCAGCGAGCATTTGCTGTTTTTCAGTAATCTGTCCTTTTTTAATAATTTGACCATAAATATCATGGGCAAAGGCGGAAGCACCTGATAAGACCAGTCCGGCTACTACAGCCAGGATAGTAGCAAACGCTACGGCAGATACGAATGACATGAGCATATCCCCGCCTAACGCTTGGGCAAGCAAAGGTGCTGCCATATTTCCTGCGGCGTTAGCAGCAATGATTTCATCAGCCCCTACAAAAGCTGCCGCACCGAAACCAAGGAAAATGGTAAGGATATAGAAGACACCGACAATCCAAGTGGCGTAAATAACAGAGCTTCTTGCTGTTTTTGCATCTTTTACAGTAAAGAAGCGCATGAGAATATGTGGAAGTCCAGCTGTACCAAATACTAAAGCCATGGTGATGGACATCGTATCAATGGGGTCTTTGTATTTGATTCCGGGGTTCAAGTAGTTTTCCCCATGTGAAGTAGCTGACTTCATATCAGAGAACATTTCGAAAATATTAAAATGAAATTTCATTAGTACGAGAACAGAAATGATAACGGTTCCAATCATTAGCAGTACAGCTTTAATGATTTGTACCCAGCTCGTGGCGGTCATTCCTCCAAACAGTACGTAAACAGTCATCATGACACCAACAATTAAGACAGCAATCCAATAATCAATCCCTAATAGCAACTGGATGAGCGCACCTGCTCCGACAAGTTGGGCGATCATATAAAAGATTACGATCGTAATCGTACTGAGAGCTGCAGTAGCCCTTATTTTCTTCTGGTCAAAGCGGGCATTAATCATATCTGCCAGTGTGTATTTACCTAAATTACGAAGTGGCTCAGCTACTAGATAAAGCACAACCAAATAGGCAACGAGGTAGCCGATACTAAAAAAGAAACCATCAAAGCCATTGAGAGCAATAGCTCCAGCTATTCCAAGAAAGGATGCTGCTGACAAATAATCTCCAGCAATAGCTAATCCATTTTGCCAGCCGGTAAGCCCGCCGCCCGCCGTATAAAATTCACTTGCAGTATTCGTCCGTTTGGCAGCAAAGTAAGTCACTACAAGTGTTAATCCAACTATTCCAACGAAGAAAGCTAATCCAATGATACTCATAATGATTAATCTCCTTTTCTCTCTACTTGAAAATCACTTAAAATATCATCAGACATTTGATCAAATTGATTGGCTTTTTTTACATAAATCATACTAAGGGACCAAGTCATGATAAATTGAGCAAAAGCGAAAACCCAGACCCATGAGATAGAACCGATCGCCGGTTTGTTCAAGATAGTTGAATAGGATGTAAGAAGCGGCAATGAAAAATAAAATAGCAGAAAGAAGATCGAAAGAGGGACAAGAAACTTATTTTTCGTTTTGACCATGTGCTTAAATTTTTTGCTTTCGGCAATCTTTTCGTAAGTAGTTTTCTCTTCGGTGAGTGGTAAGGGGGTTAATTTTTGATTTCCCATGAACATCCTCCTAAAGTGAATTTCCTGAAATTATTTAAATTTCAGAATTATAAACCAATTTTAAGAAATTTTTCCTTGTTTCGCAATATCTTCAAGAAAAACAGACTAATTAGTTTTAGACATGATTCGACAATCACTTGTTTATAAGCGATTTTCTTGGCGTTAATGTCTTCTTCTGTTATTTTGATATATAATAATAATCAAGTATCTTGAATAGATTGGACGGATTAATAATGATAGAAGGCCGACAATTGGCACATTCACTTGTGTCTCTTAAAGGAACTCATTTACGATTTGTATATGTCATACTGCATAATTTAAACTTTTGGGATCTCGTTTCTTCCAAAACAAAAGATCTTGTCACGAAAGAGCAATCTGCTCATTTTTATGATTGGCTGAAGCGGGAAGCAGACAAGTTAAATGTAGTGGAAGACCAAGAGCTGCAATTAGACTTATTGCTAGAGTTAAGCAAAACGCTTAAGCTTTCCATGCGTCTGCTTGATGATCCGTATAAAGTCGTGAAACAATGCGATGAAATTGTAGAAGAGGCTTTCCAACAGCTTCAAAAACAATATAAAGATTTTTCGAGTGTGTTTGAGCAGTTTGCCAATAAGAATAAAGTAGAGTTTCTAGTTCATTGGGAAATGACACAACTATATGTCCATATGAATGCCCAGCAATCGAAAAATGATAAAGAAGCACCAACCGTTATTTGGGTAGAAGAGATTTTAAAATTTGTTGAGCATATGCCTTCCTACCAGCAGGAGCAGGTTAAGGACCGTATTCATGTAGCAGAGTGGACAGCAGAAGAGCTACAGTTGCTTTTAATACAAGATCCTTTTTCTGTCTTCACAGCAATTGTCGAAAAAACAGGATTCGGCTTTTATAAATATTTGCTTCAATGCTTCGCAACAAAACGGCCTGCAGCTGTTCTTGAACCACAGGAAGCGGCTTATTTTTCATGGATGATGAATCCAGACTTACTCTTATCGCTTATTTTTAAAGGAGATGGCATTCTGTATCGCTATCAAAATTTGCTGTTTAATAAAGGATTGCTTCCTATGGTTTTACTGGAAACGATCTTGCCTTATTTAGCAGACAAAGAAACAGAAGAAGAGGAAGACGAGGAGCTTGCTGTCGTTACCTACTCTTGGAACAAGCGGTTTGCCGAATACAGAAAGATGCTCCGCTCGGTAAATGAAATGGTACAAAAACAAAATGACTGGAAAAAAGGACTCGACATTTTACGCGAGGAATTAAAGGAAGCGGAAGCTGTATTCCGTCAAACAGAAACCTATAATCTGCAGCTCCATGAACAATTAACCCAGCTCTTAAAGCAGGATCCGGCTCGCCCTTATTTCGGTGAACTTAGTGTGAAAAACAACCGTTTGCAAGAGGATTTAAAGAAAATTGAATCAAAATTAGCAAAACAGGAAAACATAAAAAAAGGGATTATTGGGTCTGTTACTACCTTTATTAAATCCAGTTACCACCAAACGACAAAAGCACAAGTTGAAAAGAAAATTGATAAATTGTTTGATGAGATGACAGCGTTAGTATTGGATAAATACCATGATTATGAACCAAATCTCATACAGGAAATTCATCGTTCTAATGCTGAACTGTCAGAACTCAATCTTAATAAGCAAGAGATTCAGCGTAAAATTGAAAAGTTTACAGAAAAATTAGCAGAGGTCAGAAAACAAGAAAAACAAATGAGAAGCGCTATTGCTGAGGCGGAAAAGCGAACGCATGGATTGGCGCAGTTGTATAAGAGTGAAATGGAAAAAGAAAGAACTTCCTATGTTAATGAGCTATAATCATAGGCAAAGTATGTTTTCAACATCTCAGGTTGATTGAAAACATGTATCTTTTAAAGTGTAAAAGCCTGGCAAGGAGTGGAATGATCATCAAGGCCGCAAGTATTGGGCAGCCCGGGCGAGTAACGAAGAAAGAGAGGATTTGTCAACAGCCTGAAAGCTCTGCCAGCATTAGCCGGTAGAGCTTTTTCATCCTTAGAAAAGCTCGCTTCACTTGATTGATTCTTGAATTTTTGTTAGGGTTATAAAGGTTGTCGAATAAGCGCAGAGAAAGTCTGCATCCATACTGCCCATTCCCATGTGCATTACTCAGCTTAAGAAAGGAAAGGAGAATTTTGTGCAAAAAATTTCAAATGTATTTTGGATTACCCTCGCATTAGTGCTCGCTTCTGTTGTATTTGGTGTTGCAGCGCCAAGTACATTTGAGCAAGTAACAAGCAACGTTCAAACGTTTATTACATCAGCTTTTGGCTGGTATTATTTAATCTTAGTTTCGATTATTGTATTATTTTGTTTACTATTAATCTTTAGCCCTGTAGGAGCTATCAGGTTAGGCAAGCCTGGAGAAAAGCCCGATTATTCCACTTCTACATGGTTTGCTATGCTGTTTAGTGCAGGTATGGGAATAGGCTTAGTATTTTGGGGGGCAGCAGAGCCCTTGAGCCACTTTGCAATTGATCCTCCTTTAGCAAAAGCAGGATCAGATGCAGCGATAAAAGAATCAATGCGTTATACATTTTTTCATTGGGGCATTCATGCCTGGGCTATTTATGCTGTTGTGGCACTGGCGTTGGCCTACTACCAGTTCCGTAAAGGGGAGCCTGGCTTAATCAGTGCTACACTTGTGCCTATTCTAGGAAAGAAGGCAAGGGGACCGCTCGGTACAGCTATTGATGTAATGGCTGTATTTGCGACAGTAGTAGGAGTAGCTACAACGCTTGGCTTTGGTGCAGCCCAGATTAATGGCGGCCTTTCTTACTTGTTCGGTATACCAATTAATTTCTTCGTTCAATTGCTTATTATTATCATAGTGACCATTTTATTTATGGCGTCTGCTATGAGTGGATTAGGAAGAGGAATTAAAATATTGAGCAATGCGAACATGTTCTTAGCCATTGCTTTGTTGGCACTTATGCTCATCCTTGGTCCCACTCTGTTTATTATGAATTTATTCACTGATACACTGGGCGCCTACCTGCAAAATTTAGTGACGATGAGTTTTCGGATTGCGCCTTTAAATGAAGAGCATCGAACCTGGATTAACGGCTGGACTATTTTCTATTGGGCCTGGTGGATTTCATGGTCGCCATTTGTTGGCATCTTTATCGCTCGTGTATCTAAAGGAAGAACGATTCGGGAGTTTTTAATTGGCACTCTCATTATGCCAGCGCTTGTGAGCTTTTTGTGGTTTGCCGTGTTTGGCTCCGCAGCGATCGACCTGCAAATGTCTGGAGCTGTAGATTTAACGAAGCATGCGACTGAAGAAGTGCTATTTGCGGTTTTTCATAGTTTTCCATGGTCTGCTGTTCTGTCGGTAGTAGCCATTGCTTTAGTCAGTACATTCTTTATTACATCAGCAGATTCAGCCACCTTTGTACTGGGAATGCAAACAAGCCACGGTTCACTTACCCCTCCAAATCGGATAAAGCTCGTCTGGGGTGTGGCTCAATCGCTTGTAGCGGTTATTCTCTTATACAGTGGAGGGCTGCAGGCACTGCAAAATGCTCTTATTATAGCTGCCCTTCCATTCTCAGCGATCATGATATTGATGATGGTGTCATTATATCGATCATTAGCGAAAGAAAGAAAAGAGATGGTAAAGGCCCTTCATCCTTCTAAAAAGTAACGTTTTAAAGAGGACCGTTCTGCCGGATGCAGAGCGGTCCTTTTTTTGCTCGGTATCGTTATTGCTTGCAGATTCCTCTATAGTTCTCTAATATAAATGACGAATCGACTTTCTAGTAGGGAGAACAGCATGAAGAAGAGGAAGCTTAAAAAATCGGTAAAAAGAAAATTATTTTTTTTGTTATTTATGATTGTGATGATATACGCCGCGCTTCATCAACAGGGCGGTCCTGCAAATACAGCTATTGAACCATCCATCCCAAAGGAATTTATCCCCATATATCAAGCGGCAGAGAAGGAATATGGTGTGCCATGGCAGTTGTTGGCGGCCCACCACCGAGTAGAGACTAAGTTTTCGAAAATGGATCCTATGATCTCTCCCGTAGGAGCGGAGGGGCCGTTGCAATTTATGCCGTGTACGTTTGTAGGCTGGAGCCACCCATCATGCAGCGGACTCGGAAAAGGAGATATTCCTGAAAAAGACAAGGTTAACCCTGCCGTCATTAAAAAGTATGGAGGGTATGGAGTTGATGCAAATGGTGATGGAAAAGCAGATCCTTTTGATGTGGAAGATGCCATTTTTAGTGCAGCTGCTTACTTGAGGGCACATGGAGCAGCTGATGGCCAGTTGAACAAGGCCATTTACTCTTATAATCATAGTGAAAAGTATGTAGAAGAAGTGCTGCACTATTTTTATGCCTATACAGCTAATAAATAGAGAAATGAGGAAAACAGATTTATTATGAGCAGATTTATATTAATTTTATGCCTGGCTATTTTATTTATTATGAGCGGCTGTGCGGCTGGAGAACAGCCAGCAGATACTTCAAAACAATCCCCAGAAAGCACAGAGAATGTTCAAAAACAGGAGCATTCATCTTCAGAAGCCTATGAAGGCGAAACGGAATCTAAGAATCGTCTAACAGGCACTGTCGTGTATGTAGTTGATGGAGATACTTTTGATGTTAAGCTATCGAATGGTAAAAAAGAACGAGTCCGAATGACGCTCGTGGATACGCCTGAAACGAAGCATCCACGTCTAGGAGTCCAGCCTTTTGGTCCAGAAGCTTCGGCTTTTACGAAAAAACTGTTAACAGGTCAGGATGTATCTTTAGAAATGGACGTGCAAGAGCGTGACCGTTATGGCCGGGTGCTTGCCTATGTATGGCTCGATGGGCAGCTTGTGAATGAGCAGCTGATTGCAAAAGGACTAGCACGGGTAGCAATCTTTCCACCAAATACGAAATATGTTGACCGCTTTGAGAAAGTGCAGCAAAAAGCACGTGAGCAACGGCTCGGCATTTGGTCAGTGGAAGATTATGTGACGGATCGCGGGTATAATGCAGAGCCTTCTAAAAAAGAAGAGAGTGCCTCTCCGGCGGGTAACTGTCAAATCAAAGGCAATATTTCGAGTTCAGGTGAAAAAATTTATCATGTGCCTGGAAATCAGTCATATGAAATAACGAAGCCGGAACAAATGTTTTGTACGAAAGAGGAAGCAGAAGCGGCTGGTTTTAGAGCAGCTAAAAGATAAGAAAGGATCACCTGCACTTTTTTCCCTATGAGGCATAAGATGGTATGACAAAATAAAATAGGGGAGGGGTACATGATGAGTAAACCTAACAAGCCAGAACAAAGAGAGGGCATGACAGAGCAAGAACGTCAGGAGCGGTTGCAGCGTGTTCATGAATTTTGGTGGGGGAGAAGACCGCCAGCCAGAGAAGAAGAGGAAAAAGGAAAAAAGCAATGACTTTACAAAACGGCCTTGATAGGTCGTTTTTTTTGTATTGATTAATGAAAGTGCCTTCTTTCACGAACTGAGCATCCACTTCAGTCATCAGACGAGAATGGGGATAGGAAGTCTTTGCAATGAGAGAATGGTGAAAAGCTAAACAAGAAGATCATTTCTTTCCATGAGAGAATGCAATAACACTTATCACATAATCAAAATAATAACGAATGAAAACTGTGATACGTTTAATTTAACTAATACGGAGGTGATCGGATTGGAAGCACGAAAATTACAACCTGCTCCACAAGAGAGACCAGCACAAAAAAGTAAGTTCCAAAGAGTGATAAAAGGGGTTGCCTTAACTTTACTTATCGCTATTACAGCGGGCTTCATTGCCAAGCTGCCATTTTTTCAAATTATGGGGATCATGATTTTATCTATTTTGATCGGTATGGTTTGGAAAAACACAATTCAAGTTAAGCCTGATTATCAAGAAGGCATTCAATTTAGCAGCAAAGTGCTGCTGCGGGCAGGGATTATTTTACTCGGTTTCCGTTTAAACTTGCTCGATATCGCAGCAGCCGGTTACGCTGTATTGGCAACAGATGTGCTTGTTATTACGTTTACAATGTTATTTATTCTTTTGCTAGGCAAGGTATTCAAGCTAGACAAACATTTATCGATGTTAATTGCAGCAGGTACAGCAATTTGCGGTGCAGCTGCCATTATTGCTGTAGCACCGATCATCAAAAATAAACAAGAACATACAGCGATTGCTGTTTCTTGTATTGCTATTTTAGGGACAGTCGGTGCACTGATGTATATTTTCTTATTTCCCTATTTGCCCATTAGTAAGTATGAGTATGGTGTATTAACAGGAGCGACCCTTCACGAGCTTGCCCATGTTGTGGCAGCAGCTGTGCCAGGAGGAGCGGAAAGCAGCCAGTCTGCTGTCATCGTAAAGCTTGGAAGAGTGCTCTTATTAATACCTGTCGCCCTATTAATTAGTTTTATTATGAATAGAAAAGAATTGGCGGAGAAGGGGCTAAAAAGCTTGCCGATTCCTTGGTTTATTTTTGGTTTTCTATTTGCTGGCTTTATTAATACGCTTCAAATCGTTCCCGAAAGCATCGTCACCTATTTACTACTATTAAGCGTATACTTGCTTGCAATGGGAATGGCGGGGCTTGGATTGAATGTGAATTACAAAGATTTTGCAAAGGAAGGATTGAAGCCAGTAGGGGTAGCAGTCGCGGGTTTTGCAGGACTGTTAGCGCTCTCTCCTTTGATTTTATTTATCTTTCGTATGATTTAAGTAAAAAATCCCCTGGTGTTCATTTATAATGAAAGAGGGAACAGAGGGGAGCGGAAAAATGAATCTAGAGTATTTGCGATTATTTTATGCAGTAGCAAACAACAAAAACTTTTCGCAGACGGCAAAGGAGCTGCATATCTCTCAGTCATCTGTCAGTCTGCAAATTAAACATTTAGAAGAGATGCTGCAAACTAAACTATTTGAACGCACAACGAAAAAAGTCGAATTAACACCGGCTGGACAAATACTATATAAGAAAGCGAAGAAATTGCTGTTCTTAATGAATGAGATTCAAAATGAACTGCAGGAGCTAAAGGGAGAAGTAGCCGGCCATTTAAATATTGGAGCCAGCCTTACCATCGGTGAGCACGTTCTCCCATTTTTAATTGCCAATTATAAAAAGCTTTATCCGCTCGTTGATGTCCACTTAAAAATGTGTAACTCCGAACAAATTATTGAAAAGCTTTATAAACACGAACTAAATTTGGGGTTTATTGAATCGATGCTGTCTTACCCTAATTTGAAACAAGTGCCGTTTCAAGAAGATGAATTAATTTTGATCGCTTCTTGTTCTTCCAACATTATCGAAGGAAACAGCATATCAAAAGAAGAACTGGTTTCGCTGCCCTTCATTATTAGGGAGAAAGGTTCTGGAACGAGACAAGTCATCGAAGGCAGCTTAAGAAAAAATGAAGTAAATCCTGATAATTTAAGAACAGTATTGGAGTTGGAACATACTGAATCTATTAAGAGTGCAGTAGAGGCAGATATCGGCATCTCTATTATTTCAAAGTCAGCTGTAAAAAAAGAATTGCAGCTGGGCACTTTAAAAGAAGTAAAGATTGATGGAGTGAAATTAACGAGACAATTTTATATGGTTTATTTTGAAGAGGCATTGCAGCTAACAAGCGAGAAGTTAATTGAGCTTGTTTTCTCACAGTCTAGCAGTGCATGTCATTAACAGGTGTCGACAAAATTCTATCTAGGAATTTTGTCGACACCTGTTTTTGTGCAGGATAATTTTACAAATTTGTGAAATCGTCATAAGATGGAGAGAAGGAAAGTTTAGCATGTAAAATGAAAAGGGCACTTTGTTTGTAATCTAGGGTCACTATTTTTTTGTAAAAGTAAAAACTAAAGGGAAAGGGGTATTCATGTGGAGAAGCTAAATCCAAAAGATCCGGTGCCGCTTCATATTCAACTAAGAAACAAAATAGAAGGGTTGATTAATGAGGGCCACTATCGCAACAAAATTCCGAGTGAGCGGCAGTTAATGGATGAATATGAAGTGAGCAGAAGTACGGTAAGAGAGGCGGTTGCTCATCTTGTTCGGGAAGGCATCGTGGAAAAAATTCATGGAAAAGGTACCTTTATTTCATCAAAAGCAATTCAAGATTGGCTTGGCTCCTTAACGAGTACAACTGAAACGATACGGAAAATGGGCATGGAGCCCGGAGCTAAGCTTGTTACGCACGGAGTGGTGAACCCGCCTGATGACATTGTTGAAGCTACGGGTCTTAAAATAGCCTATTTTATCAAAAGGGTCCGATACGCTAACGATATTCCGCTGGCGATCGAAGTGCAATATTATCCTGTCGAAATCGGCAGTAAATTAGCTGAGCTTGATATTGATAAGGGAACTCTTTTTGATTTGATGGAAGAAAATCTCGGTATTCAATTTGCTGAGGCTGAGCAATTGATCACAAGTGGCTTTTTAAGTGCCGAGGACGCTGAGCTGTTAGAGGTTCCAGACTCATTTAATGTGTTAAACACAGAGCGGAAACTGATAGATCACTCTGGGAAGCTACTTGAATATTATGTTGCTTCTTTCCGATCAGATATGTATTCATTCCGAATGAAATTAAGCAAAAAGAATAGTTAGCTAGAGGGCAGCCGTACAAAGTGCAAGTCTGCTCTCTGACGGTCATCCCTTTATTCTTTGTCTATTAAAAATGCAGATAAGTATAAAGAGAATTTTCAATAAATAATATTTTTAGAATTGATTGAATATTTTCAAAACGTGTGTTTTAATATAAATAACAACAAGGACATACACAAACTGGTACGGACGACCTGATGACAGGATGTGACAAAAAGGAACAAGGGGGAGACGGGGGAAGCACTTATAAAAAAGCGTCGTTCTGGTAAATTCGCTGCAGCAGCAGCTGAGTTTAATAGATAAGCTAGTGATCAATAACTGGTTAAAGGGGGCAAACATGATGACTCAATTGGAAGTCAAAGATAATCAAAAGCTGATTGAACAGGATAACAATCACTTATGGCATGCGATGAGCCGACACGTAGAAGGCGGCAAGCCAATGATTGCTGAATCAGGCGAAGGAGCTTGGTTCACGGACCTTGAAGGAAAACGCTACTTAGATGGTGTTTCAGGGCTATGGTGCTTGAATTTAGGCCACGGACGTGAAGAGATTGTGGAAGCAGCTGCAGAGCAAATGAGAAGGCTTTCTTATTTCCCGCTTACGCTGAGCCATCAGCCGGCGATTGAGCTATCCGCAAAGATTAGTGAATTGTTAGGGGACTCATATAAAACATTTTTCTCAAATAGCGGATCGGAAGCAAATGAAACCGCCTTCAAAATAGCCCGGCAATATCATCAGCAAAACGGAAACCCGGGGAAATATAAATTCATTTCCAGATATCGGGCTTACCATGGATCGACTCTTGGAGCGATGAGCGCTACAGCTCAGGCGAATAGACGAGTAAAGTACGATCCAGGTGCGCCAGGTTTCCTCCATGTTCCGCCTCCTTACAGCTATCGCTGCCCATTTGGAGAGGAAGTAACAAATTGCGACAAAGTAGCTGCAGACCAAATTGATCAAATGATTACATGGGAAGGCGCTGAAACTGTAGCTGCGGTCATTATGGAGCCGTTTATTTCGGGGGGCGGAGTCATTGTTCCTTCAGGCGAATATATGCAAAGAGTAGCTGAGATTTGTAAAAAGCATGATGTGCTTCTCATCGTCGACGAAGTCGTTTCAGGCTTTGGGCGCACAGGCAAAATGTTCGGCTTTATGCATTCAGAAGGTGTACAGCCGGATATCGTAACAATGGCGAAAGGACTTACTAGCGGATACTTGCCGCTTGGCGCAACTGCGGTACATTCCCGCATTTATGAAAAATTTAAAGCAACAGGTGCCGACAATCACTTCCGTCATGTTTCTACATATGGGGGACATCCGGCAAGCTGTGCAGTGGCACTGAAAAATATTGAAATCATTGAAAGAGAAAACATTGTTGAAAGAGTGGCCCGACTTGGCGAAACCATTTTAGGCAAGTTGAATGAACTGGCTGACCATCCTTTTGTCGGTGAAGTGCGTTCTAAGGGATTCTTATACGGGGTGGAGCTAGTAAAAGACAAGTCAACAAAAGAACCGATTGCTGATGAGGTGATTGGCGGCATTGTGGCTAAATGTAAAGAAAAAGGCTTGATTATTGGCCGAAATGGTGACACTGTGCCAGGCTTTAATAACGTTCTAATTGTGGCACCGCCGCTTTCTTCTACAGAAGAGGATTTACATTTCGTCGTCAACACTATTTTTGAAGTTTTTAATGATACTAAATAATTTTATTTATATAAAATAATTAACGAAGAGAAGGGTTGGATTGTAAATGGCAAAAGCAGAAAAAGAATTAGAAGTATTGCAAACAAAAAAACTTAAAATGACACCGAGTGAGGCAATTGTTGAAACGCTTCTTGCAGAAGGCATCGATCAAATGTATGGAATTTTAGGATCAGCGTTTATGGATATGCTTGATTTGCTGCCAACTGCCGGCATCAAATTCATCCCTGTCCGCCATGAGCAAAGTGCTGGCCATATGGCTGATGCTTTCACTCGAGTAACTGGAAAAGCTGGAGTTATTATCGGCCAAAACGGACCTGGTATTACAAATATGGTTACATCCGTTGCTTCTGCAAATATGGCTCATACACCGATGATTATCATTGCTCCAACTGCTGGTACGAAGACAATTGGATGGGATGGTTTCCAGGAGTGTGACGAAGCTTCTGTATTCGAAAAAATCACAAAAGCAACTGTAAAAGTAACTCACCCAAGCCGCGTGGCAGACTGCTTGCGTACAGCTTTCCGTCTTGCTTATGCAGAAAGAGGACCAGTTCTTTATCATATCCCACGTGATTATTTCTACGGAGAAATCGAAGATTATATCCTAGAGCCTTCTCAATACCGTGTTGAGAAAAAAGGATTTGGTGATTCTAAAGCAATTGATGAAGCTGTTGAATTGTTACTGCAAGCTAAGAAACCTGCAATTATTTCAGGCCGTGGCGCAGTAGATGCGAATGCAATAGACACAGTAGTAGAACTTGCTGAGTACCTATCCGCACCAGCAGCTGTTTCATACATGCACAATGATGCATTCCCTTGCGATCATGAGCTTGCAGTTGGACCAATCGGTTACATGGGATCAAAAGCAGCTATGAATTCACTGAAAGATGTTGATGTTCTTTTAGCAATTGGTACGAGATTGTCTGTTTTCGGAACACTGCCATGCTATGATATTGACTATTTCCCTAAAAACGCTAAAATTATTCAAATTGACATCAACCACCGTAACATTGCAAGAACGCATCCTGTAGCAGTGGGCGTTTTAGGCGATGCACAAGATGCAAGCCTTGAAATTTTAAAACGCTTAAAAGAAAAGCGTGAGACAAACGAGCGCAATGAACAACGTATTCAAGAAATCGCTGCACTTAAACAAGAGTGGGAGCAAGAGCTTGTAGATCTTGCAATGGTACCAGGAAACCCAATGAACCCAAGAAGAGCGCTATTAGAAATTTCTCGCGCGATTCCAGAAACGGCAATTGTAACATCTGATATCGGTAATACGTCTTCAACAGCTAATGCTTATTTGAAATTTACACAACCACGTAAGCATATTGCTGCATTAACATTTGGAAACACTGGTTTTGCTTATCCTTCAGCCATTGGAGCAAAATTAGCTGCACCTGATTGCCCAGCTCTTGCCATCGTAGGGGACGGCGCATGGGGTATGAGCTTGCATGAAGTAAGTACGGCTGTTGAACAAAAACTACCTGTTATTGCTTGCGTATTTAATAACGGTGCATGGTGTGCAGAAAAGAAAAACCAAGTAGACTTCTACAACAACCGTTTTGTTGGAGCTGATATTGAAGGACCAAATTTTGCTGAAGTAGCACAGAGCATGGGGGCAGAAGGCGTTCGCGTAGATAACCCGGAAGATCTTCAAAAAGCGCTTGCTGCTGCGTTGAAATCTGATAAACCAACAGTTATTGATATTTTAGTAGACGGCACTCAGTTAGCGCCGCCATTCAGAAAAGACGCACTGCAAATGCCAACTCGTCTTCTTGAAAAGTATGCGCATCTCGATCACAAAAACTGGTAATCAAAAAAGGGGCTTTTTCTAGAAAAAGCCCCTTTTTTAAAAAAAATGTTTCCTTCTTTTAAAAAAGGGTTATTAAAACTATTACCGCCGCTTGCTTGCTACTCTTCAACAAACAGTTTATATGGTAAAATAATGTTTGAATTGGATAGAGTTACGTTTTTATTTATACTTAGTAAACCTATATGTAAACGCTTACTAATAAGCATTCACGGAAAAATACCGAAAGTTGGTGGATAACTTGGAGCATCAACAAGAAGAACTAAAAGCTGGTCTTAAGCAAAGACATTTAACAATGATATCTTTAAGTGGAGTTATTGGAGCTGGTTTATTCGTAGGAAGCGGTATTATTATTGGTAAAACAGGTCCCGGTGCTATTTTATCTTACACATTTGCTGGTCTGATCGTTGTTTTCGTCATGAGAATGCTTGGAGAAATGGCTACTGTCAATCCAAACACGGGTTCCTTCGCCGTCTACGCAAGAGAAGGGATTGGAGAGTGGGCAGGTTATACGACAGGTTGGTTATATTGGTTTTTCTGGGTTATTGTTATAGCGTTAGAAGCAGTAGCAGGGGCAGCCATTATCCATGATTGGCTTCCTTCAGTTCCGGTGTGGTTAATCAGTCTGAGCTTAATTGTATTGCTGAAGCTGACCAACATTTTTTCCGTTAAATCATTTGGTGAATTCGAATACTGGTTTTCTATTATTAAAATAGTAAGCATTATTCTATTTTTATGCTTAGGAGCAGCCATTATTTTTGGGCTCGTGCCAAGCATCAAATCACCAGGAATGTCTAATCTTACTAACTTAGGCGGTTTTATACCTAACGGGATAGAGTCAGTCATTGTCGGTATTGCGATTGTATTTCATGCTTTTGTAGGGGTTGAAATTCCAGCTATCGCAGCAGGCGAAACTTCTGATCCCGTGAAGTCAGTAAGAAAGGCATTGAATAGTGTCGTGTGGCGTATTTCGATTTTTTACATCGGCTCTATTGCTATTCTAGTAACGCTGTTGCCATGGAGTTCAGCGGGATTATTAAAAAGCCCATTTGTGTCTGTACTTGAAATGATGGGAATCCCTTCTGCAGCACTTATTATGAATATAGTCGTCCTCACAGCCTTGCTTTCCTGCTTGAATTCAGGACTTTATACAAGCTCTCGTATGCTATATTCTCTTGCTCAGAGAGGAGACGCCCCAAAAGTATTTTCAAAGATAAGTAAAAATGGCGTTCCTGTTTTTGCGGTAATAGGAAGTACAGTATTTGCTTTCATTAGCACCATTTTTAGTTATACGTCCCCGGATAAAATATTTTTCTTCCTAGTAAACTCTTCGGGTGGGGTTGGTATCCTTGTCTATTTAGTTATTGCGATCTCTCACCTGCGTTTAAGGAAAAGAATTGAAAAAGAAAACCCAGAAGCCCTTAAGGTTAAAATGTGGCTGTTCCCTTATTTAACGTATGCGACAATTGCTGGCATGGTATTTGTATTAATCTTAATGGCATTTGTTGAGTCACAGCGTCCGCAATTCATTTTTACGTCGTTGTTTAGCATCATAGTTATTTCTTCTTTCTTTGTAACGCGGCGAAAGAAAGAAAGTCAGAAAGAAGAAGAAATGCCTATGATATCGAACATGCCAAATCCGGAAAAAGTAAAAGATCTATAGGACAAGCACATATTCTGTAAAACAAGAAACCCTGAATCGTTTAGATTCAGGGTTTCTTGTTTTATCATAGGGTTGAAAGTTAGGCAAGTACTAATTCTTTATCCTCAACAGCAGCCGTGCCATTGACGATTTGCTCTACTTCCCAGCCCTCGAGCGTTTCCTTCTTCAATAAAGCGTCCACTAATTCATGGAATTGTTCTTCACGTTCCGAAATCAGCTGTTCAGAGATCGAAAGGGCTTTTTGGAATAAATCCTGCATTTTAGTTTCCCGTTCCATCTTGACAAACGTTAAGGTAAAGCCATCTTGCAGCACACCCATATCGACCATTTGTTCAATGATTTGTTTCGCTTGTTGAACATCACCGCTTACGCCGATGCTGTGTTCACCAAGAAACTTCCGTTCGGCTGTACCGCCTGAAAGAATCATAGCTACTTGATCGAGCAGCTCGCTTGCAGTAGATAAGTGAAGCTCTTTCGGGATCGGCGCTACATAACCGAGTGCCTGTCCTCTTGGAATAATCGTTGCTTTTCTTACGGATCCTGGCTTAGTAGCAGCAGCGACTAAAGCATGGCCTGCCTCATGGATGGCTACGCGGCGTTTTGTTTCTGGATCCTGCAGCGTGCGGGAAGTGCTTCCGAGAATGGTACGATCTAACGCATAATCAAGATCACTCTTTTCAATCATATCCCGGTTGTTGCGGATAGCACTGCGGCTGGCTGTTTCGAACAGTGAGCTTAATTCTGCGCCTGAAAATCCAGATGTGCTTTCTGCTAAATCACTAAGTGAAGCATGGACATTTTCAGCGAGGTTCTTGCCTTTAATGTGGATGTCAATAATTTCTCTTCTGCCTTTCGTATCGGGTAATGGTACGAGGAAAGAGAAATCAATACGTCCCGGGCGTAGAAAAGCTTCATCGAGCATATCTTTTCTATTTGTTGCCGCGATAAACAAGATATCATCATTTGAATGTCCACCATCGAGTTGAACGAGCAATTCTGTTAATGTCTTTTCTGATTCTTCGCCGCCGTGAGCTTTACGACGGCCGGCAAGCGCATCAACCTCATCAATGAAGATAACAGCTGGTTTTTGCTTTCTCGCCTGTTCAAACAAGCTGCGTACACGAGAAGCGCCTACACCGACAAATAATTCAGTAAAAGCCGATCCACTTGCTGAAAAGAAGTGGGCGTTTAATTCTTTTGCAATTGCTTGAGCAAGTAGAGTTTTACCAGTTCCCGGTGGACCATATAACAAAATGCCTCTTGGCGGTTTTACGCCGATTCCAGCTGAGCGTTCAGGGTTCTTTAATATAGACAGCGTTTGCTTAATTTCCTCTTTCATTTCTATTGAAAGACCGCCTACATCATCTAAGGTGATAGAAGGAAGGGGACGGGCTTTAGACAAACTATTCTTCATTGCTTTTGTCGAGGAATTAGCACCAGAACGTCCTTTTTTATAGAGAATGGCAGCTCCTGCAATAATGGCAACTAACACACCGCCGATAATCCAATTGTCGTAAGGTCCTTTATTAGAATAAGAGTAACGAATATTATATGTTTCAACCAATCTGTCTACGGATGAGCTTCCTGGAGAAGTATAAGAGACATATTGGTGATCTTTAGTCGTAAGGTAAAGAGCGCCATCTGGTTTTTCCTGCAAGGAAACAGGGGCCCCCTTTTGTTCTTGTATAATTTTTTCCATAGAGGAAAAAGAAACCGTGACTGCTTTATCAACGTCTTTTAATGACCAAGAAATCGCCGCCACGATGATGGCGATTAAGGCGAACAGCGGAAAAAGCTTCTTCATTAAATTGGACTTAGCTTCCACTCAATTCAACTCCCTAAATAAAATATATTTCTATTATAAGTATTTAAACTTATATATAAATGAGTAAAAAGTAATGTATATTTTGTCAAATTAAAGAAAAATAGTCAATGGTCTAATTGATCAAAAGAATAAACGGGCAAAAAGACTTAAAAATAATTTAATTATTTATAAATGATTGTATAAAGATAGATAGGACTATGTCCACAATTATGCTTAGAAATTGTAAAAAAGAAGAAAAATTTTTTAGCGTATGACTTTATAACATGTGAAATAAGCGGTCATCAATATGATTGATAAATTGTTTGCATAACAAGTTTTTCATTTAACATGAATTCTTTCACCGGCGGCCAATACCCTATGTTGTCTTTATACTTGCGAATGACCAACGAGACGGTTTGGCAATAGCGGCCAAAAGATAGGTGGATACAAAAGGTGTGAGGATAGAATTTTTATTTATATCCAAAATAAAGACAATTCGTTTACGAATAGAACTGTTTTTTAAAGTCAGGTGAAAAATGCATGAAGAAGATTTTTCAGATTTATAGAACAGACTGGCAAAGGATTTTTAGTGTACCGACAGGAATTTTGCTCACTGTCGCAATCATGATCTTGCCTTCTGTCTATGCCTGGGTGAATATAAAAGCGATGTGGGATCCCTACAAAGATACATCCCAGCTAAAAGTAGCGGTAACGAATCTTGATAAAGGCGGGGAGGTCAGAGGGAGAAAATTAGCTATTGGAGAAGAACTAGTCGATCACTTAAAGGAAAATAAAAAGTTAGGCTGGACATTTGTCTCTCGAGAAGAAGCTGAGCGGGGAGTTAAACACGGAGAATATTATGCAAGTTTGCTCATACCGCCAGATTTCTCAAGTAAAATGGCTAGTGTGCTGTCTAAAAATCCTAACCGAGCAGAGATTATTTATATTGTCAACGAGAAGCTTAATGCTGTAGCCCCGAAAATTACTGAAAAAGGCGCAGCTGGCGTAGTCGGACAAATTAGCGAGAATTTTACGCGTGCAGTTAACGAAGCTGTTTTAACGGAGTTTAACAAGGTGGGGATTGAGCTCGAACGAGAACTGCCCACCATCCGAAATATAGAAAACAAGATTTTTGCCTTGGAAAAGAGGCTGCCAGAATTAAGGGAAATGGGGAACCAGGTGCTAGCTCTTGATGAGAAAATGCCGGAAATAAGAGAGAAAAGCGAAAAGATTGTGGAGCTGGAGAGGCAGCTTCCGAAAGTTAGCCAATTGGGAAACAGTATAATAAAGGTGGAAGAGCGCCTCCCTAAGCTGCGGGAAGCAGGAAATGAAGTGCTGTTTATTCAAAAGAAGCTGCCTGTGATCCAATTAGCCGCCAAAAAAGTTGTCGAGATGGATGCAAATTTTTATAAAATAGAACAAGCGCTGAATAAAGGAATAGAGGATGCCCAAAAAGCAAACGAAATCATTATGATTGCTCAGCAAGAGCTTCCTAAGGCAGCAAAAATAGCTGAAGGGGGAAGCGCTTTTGCCAGTCAGCTCAATGAGTTTTTACAGAGGAATGATGGAGCTTTTAATGCGGTTGCCCCAGTCATTAAGCAGAATTTATCTCTTTTGCAGCAAACAGCAGATTCTACAGCTCAGCTGACCGAAGCGATCCAAATGAAAGATTACGACCCACAAAAGATAATTCAAACAGCAGAGATTTTAAAAACACGCCTGCAAACAGGTTCTGCTGTGATGGATAGGACAACAAGCCTTCTTACTAGGCTCGACCAATACACTGATGGAAGTCGGTTAAGTAAGGTTGTTGGCCGACTGAACGAGATCAATCAGAACTTTCAGCAGCAAACGGGCGTGCTGGATAAAGTCGAAACGGCTGTTAAAAATGGGCAGGAACCGACAAAAGAACAGGTGGAATGGTTGCACACGCTGGCCGTATCAGCCAGCAGTATACTGGGGAACACTTTAGAAGCTTACGATACTGAAATCGTACCGGGAGTCAATCAATCGTTGGCTAAGCTGAAGGAAACCGCTACTGCCTCGTCAGAAGCGCTGAAATTTGCCAAAGCGAAGCTGCCGGATATTCAGCTGATCCTCCGTGACGCCCAATCAGGTGTACAATTTGGCTTGGAGGAACTAAAAAGAATCAAAAACGAGCTGCCGCGTATCCAGAAGGAGGTTCACCAGGCAGCCTCCGCTATAGAGGGGAAAATGGATAACTTTACGGCAGCGGTAAACGAAGCAGCTCTTTTTGTGAGAAATGATTTGCCGTCCGTTGAAGAAAAAGTGCATAAAGCGGCCGATTTTGTGCGGAATGATTTGCCAAAAGCCGAACAAGAAGTACGAAAAGTATCCCGCATTATTCAAACCAAGCTTCCACAAATGGAAAAAGCAATCGACCAGGCGGCTGATCTTATCCGGACAGACTTGCCTGAAATAGAAAACTCCATCCATGACGCTGCTAATAAAATAAGAAAATTTGAGAGTGAAAGGAATTTAGGAGACATTATTCAGCTGTTGAAAAATGATGTCAAGAAAGAAAGCGACTTTTTAACGAAACCGATCCAATTAAAAGAGGAAAGAATGTTTCCCATCCCAAATTACGGATCAGCGATGTCGCCTTTTTATACGACGTTGTCTCTTTGGGTAGGAGCGATGCTGCTTATTTCCCTATTCCGAACAGATATAGAAGATGGAGAAGATACGTATCGAAGTTATCACATTTATTTTGGAAGGCTGCTGACATTTTTAACGATTGGCATTTTTCAAGGCTTTATCGTCAGTCTAGGGGATATCTTCCTTCTCCACGCCTATGTAGTGGAAAAGTTCTGGTTTGTCCTATTTGCCATTTTAACGAGTATCGTATTTGTAACGATAACGTATACACTTGTTTCTGTTTTTGGAAACATCGGAAAAGGATTGGCCATCATTATCCTCGTTCTGCAATTTTCTAGTTCAGGAGGGACATTTCCGGTTAGCCTGACACCAGTATTTTTTCAAAAGGTGAATCCGTTTGTGCCGTTTACTTACGCAGTCAGCCTGCTTCGAGAAGCGGTGGGAGGCATAGTGCCAGACATCGTTCAGAGAGATTTACTGGCCCTTTTGTTTTTCTTTGTGATCACGATCCTCTTTGCTCTTGCATTCAAAAAGCCGTTGAGCGGGATCACGAGTAAGTTAGCTAAAAATGCTGAGAAGACAAAAATTCTCTCTTGATGATGAAATAGAATGCCTTAAAAGCCGTACTAAATGGTTTTTAGGGCACTTTTTTCTTATTCATTATATAATGAAGAAAGGAAAGAGATGAGGAGGGAGAGACATTAACGAAGTACAATCAAGGACAGCTATTCGCTTTGAACGGGCTGGGAAGTTTTATATGGATGGCAAAGAAAAACGCAGAGTCTTGCAAGATATTACAGCAGACGTGCCAGCCGGGTCCGTCGTTACGCTTGTGGGGCCTTCAGGATCAGGGAAAAGCTCGCTTTTATCTTTATGTAATCTTTTATCAACCCCTGATGAAGGTGAAATTTGGGTACAGGATAAGGAAGTGCGGACGTGGGATATAAAGAAGCTTCGCCGCCATGTTGGTCTTGCTTTTCAAACCGCTCCCATGCTTCCAGGTACAGTGCTTGATAATTTACTTAGTGCCGCTCGTCTGCATCATTTTTCTTTTGAAGAACCAGAGCGTTTAATTCAATATGTTGGACTGCCGGAGAATATATTAAAGCGTGATGCGAGAGACCTTTCTGGAGGACAAAAGCAAAGGATCGCCTTAGCTAGAACTCTCGTTAATGAGCCGGCGGTTCTATTGCTGGACGAAATAACGTCGGCCTTGGATCCGATAGCTGCAAGAGAAATTGAGGAGTTAATTATTAGCATACATAAAGAGAAGCAAAATACGATTTTATGGGTGACACATGATTTAGAGCAGGCGAGAAGAGTGGGAGATTTCACTTGGCTCATTGTGGAAGGGCAAATTATTGAACAAGCCGCTACTTCTTTATTTTTTTCCTGTCCAGAGAAAGAGCAGACCCGCTTGTTTTTACAGAGAGAGCATGTAGAGGAGATAGAGCCATGAGTTTATTTACTTTATCTTTGTCCCTTGTCTTTGTTGGCCTTGCGATCTTGCTATCGAATGGATTTAAACTTGGACTAGAAAAGGATATTGTTATTGCAACGGTTCGTTCTTCCATTCAACTGCTGATTATTGGTTACGTACTGACCTTTATATTTTCTGCAGACAATCCATTTTTTATGGTGCTCATGATTTTATTAATGATCCTGGCTGCCGCCCAAAATATCGTAAAGAAGAAGCATCAAATTCCAGGCCTAATGTGGCGGGTGATTGTGACATTATTGACCATTGAAGCAGTCGCCATGCTGTTTTTAATAGGCTTAAACATTATTCCTCCTGCTCCAAGATATGTGATTACATTCAGCGGAATGATCATCGGCAGCTCTATGGTGATTGCTAATTTATTTTTGAACCGATTACGAGCAGAAGTGAGGAATCGAAAGGAAGAAATTGCTGTCATTCTTTCACTAGGAGGAACAGCCGGACAAGCGATGGCAGCTATTCTAAAAGATGTCATTCGCGCCAGCATGATTCCTACCATTGAAAGTACAAAAACAATGGGACTTGTCCAGCTGCCCGGAATGATGACAGGGCAAATCATTGGCGGAGCAGATCCTGCCGAAGCCGTGCGGTTTCAGCTCGTTATCGTCTTTTCATTGCTGGCAGCAGCAGCTTTAACGAGTATTATTTTAAGCAGACTTGTTTATCCGGCATTATTTAATGAATACGAGCAGCTGATCTTTAAGGAATAAGCAGTTAAGAACAAATATAATTATGTGTAAAATTCAAATATAAACCCATAAATTACCTCCATAAAAAACCGTAAGATCGGAAAAGATAGTGCATGTATCACTATTGAAAAGGAGGATCATGTCATGAACAACAGACCAAAACCGGATGACAGATCAAACAATGTAGAAAGATTACAGGAAATGGTGCAAAATACAATCGAGAATATGGAAAGAGCAGAAGAAACAATGATGAATGCTGGTCCGGACCAACGGGAAGCAATCGAACAGAAGAATGAAAATAGAAGAGAGAGCATCGCTGGCATGCGCGAAGAAATCAAGGATGAAGCAAGAGCACGTGAAAACGGGCAAATAGAAGGATAACAAAAAGGACGCGATAGCGTCCTTTTTGTTATCTAAAACTTTACATAGTATTTTATCATTATCTTGAATTGGTGTTTAGAAAACTAAAAAGTCTCCTCAGTTTTTCTTATTGTTTCTTTCATTTGAACAGCTGTCAGCACTCCTGCCATTAAAGGAAGAAACGGCCCAATGTACGTTGAGAACATCAGCAATAACGCCGCTGATTAGCGCCCCAAAAGCATAGCCGCTGTCACGCCAGAAACGGTAAATTCCGGTAGATGAAGCTCTCCAGCTGGGAGGAACAATATCACTAATAGAGGCAATAAGGGTAGGGTATACCATCGCCGTTCCCATTCCTAATAGAATAGCTCCAGTAATCCATAACGAATAGGTGTGAACGAATAGAATCCACCAGAGAGAAAGCCCTTGAAGCCACATGCCGCTGGTAATGAAGTATTTCCGTCCAACTTGATCACTTAAAAATCCTGTAAAAAGCTGAAAAAATCCCCACGCTGCGGGATAAACAGCTGTAATAACAGCGATTTGCCCCACGGTTAATCCTTTTGAAGCGAAAAAGAGGGGGAATAGTCCCCAAGCCATGCCATCTTTTAAATTAGTGGATAATCCTGCAAAACTGATGCTGGCTAGATTGGGATCTTTCCAGGATGTTTGCCAAAATGCCTTTTTTAAATTATTTGTAGTCGGTTCAGCTTGCTTTTGTATTTGAAGTTGCAGCTGTTGCTCCGTATCTTTCACCGTAAGTGAAAGGAGGAATCCAATTATAACAATGCCGATACCGATATAAAAGGGCTCAGGCCGCAAGGAATAAGTAGAGGCTATATATCCTGAAACAAGGGCAAATAAGGCGACTCCAATATAACCAGCAAATTCATTTAATCCAACGGCTAATCCGCGTTGTGTCGGTTTTGCCAGGTCGATTTTCATGTTGACGGTCATAGACCATGTACATCCCTGATTGATTCCTAAAAGGATGTTAGCCAAGATAATCATCCACCAAGACGATGCAAAAATGACGAGTAACGGCACGAATAATCCGACACCCCATCCTAGCAACAGGACTTGCTTCCGTCCGATTCGATCGGCCAGATTTCCAACGAAAAAATTAATAACCGCTTTGGAAAAGCCAAAGCTAATGATGAATGATAAAGACGCACTGGCTGAAGCAAGGCCAAATTGTTCTTCCCCTATAAGAGGCAGAATCGTTCTTTCAAGCCCCACCATAGAACCTACAAATAAATTAATGACAATTAATAAAGAAAACGGTAAAAAGTTTTCTTTTATTCCCACTTCACTATTACCCAATTGATTCACCTCCTAGAAAACGACTAATTTTTTATCATCTATTTCTTTTGAATCCTATTTTTCTTATCGTGAGGAGCCGTAAGTATATATAACGAATTCATTCATCGTTTTCCTAACGATTGTAGGCTTATTAGGTCTACTTTTCATTTTATATACCATATGCGGTATATAAAATGAAAGAAGACAGTCTATTCAAGTCGCAGCTATGCTGCTATATAAGAAAGGATTGAATTTAACAGAAAATGTTGCACTTCTTCCACTTGGGATTCGTAAGATAGTATGAATGAAATGGGGAGGGAAGAGAGATGTCTGAGATGTATTATTATGATGCTGCAGATAGACAGACGAATCAGTTGAGTGCCAACATTGAAAAGGCGATTAATGGGGAATATACTGCTATTCAATGTTATGCAAAGTTAGCCGAAATGGCTCCCAGCAAGGGGGTAAGACAACAAATCCTTGAAATACGCGAGGATGAAAAAAGGCATTTTCAACAATTTGTGCAAATGTATACCCAATTAACTGGGCGTCAGCCGCAGCCTAAGATTTTAGAGCGTTGTCCTAATAAATACATGAAAGGGTTAGAATTTGCCTTAAAAGATGAGCAGGAAACAGTAGACTTTTATTTAGACATCGCCGATAGAGCCCCTAGCCAATATATTAGGGAGACTTTTCGCAGAGCGGCAGCAGATGAACAAAATCATGCCGTTTGGTTTTTATACTTTTTTACGAAAGGAAGAAGCTAAACAACAAAAGTGCAAGAGTTTCCTAGCGCAAGCAGGGTCTCTCGCGCTTTTTTTATATCCTTAGAGGAAAAAACATTGGCTTCCTCTGTAAGAATCATTAACATTACAATTTCTATCCACATTAGTGCAATTTTACTTATGTGAAAAATTCAAAAAATATTGTGCTAAAAACAAAGCGAATAGGAAACATTATTTTTGTATGGACGTTAAGAGAAGCTGTTTTATGCTAATGGGAGCATGTTTTTTATTGTTACGAAAGGGAAATGGATGATGTCAAGAACTATCAATAGAAGAACTGGGAGGTACATATGTTCAGCGAAAGAGTCGACGTAGCGATTTTGGGTGGTGGACCTGGCGGATTGAGCGCAGCCTTAGTGTTAGGAAGGTCCTTGAGAAAAGTAGCGCTAATTGATGAAGGAAAACCGAGAAACCAGGTAACGGTTAAATCGCATGGGTTTCTGACGAGAGACGGATTACATCCTTCTGCCATTAGAGACATTGCCCATGAACAAATGAAGTATTACCCCAACGTCCAAATCTCAAAAGATGTCGTTCAGCGTGTTGAAAAAACGAACGGACTTTTTGTGACAAAAACAAAAAAGGGGAGCACCATATTAAGTAAAAAAGTGATCGCTGCTATGGGAATGAGAGATCATCTGCCAGATATCCCCGGCATAAAGGAAGTGTATGGGAAAACCTTGTTTCATTGTCCTTATTGTGACGGCTGGGAGCGAAAAAATGAGCCGCTCGCTGTGTTTGGCAACGGAGAAGCGTTAATCCCTTTTGTAAAGATTATTTATAACTGGAGCAAGGACTTAATCGTTTTCACCAATGGAAAGGCCGAGATCAGTGATGAAGAAAAGCAGGAGCTTATGCAGCATAAGATTCATATAAAAGAAACGCCCATAACAGCTATCAGATCAAGTGATGGAAAAATGGAACAGGTCATTTTAAAAGGTGGAGAAGCTATCAGCAGAAAAGGCGGATTTATGGTGACGACTGGGGAAAAGCAGGCTTCTATGATTCCTGCTCTGCTAGGTGTTCCTCTAAATGAAAAAGGGGAATATGAAACAGATGAACACGGACAAACAGCCATTGACGGGCTATTCGTTATTGGGGACGCGAAGAACACATTTACAAGTCTTATCGGTGCTGCTAGCCAGGGATACGAAGCCGGCGTAAGAATTAATACCGAATTTGCATTGGAAGAATGGGATCAAAGTGGCTGTTCCTCCTAATTTTTGGGGCAAATAGTGAGGCAAGAGAGACTGTATGTTTCTCTCTCAGTGGTATACGCTAAGTAGTAGATTGATCGATAAAAGGAGAGCCTGGTGAAATGGATCGTTGTTTACAAACGATCCATTTCACCGGACACTTGCTTTTACCGAATTTGCAAAACTCCGAGATGTTCTGATAAAAAAGTGGATTAAGGGCTCTTTCCACCTAGTCATCAACGCTAATTAGGAAATGGAATTTATATAGGAATGAACATGCTTTCTTAAAGCGAGCAATGGATTTTGTTTCAGCAATACATTCAGCACCCAAGAATAAAGATACGTGAAAATAAAGCCAACGATAATAGCGGACCATCCAAAGACAGCAAAACCGAAGACTAGCACGCCAATATTAATAAAACGAATCGACTTGGCTATGTCTACCTTGTTGTTTCTTTTATGCAAGATAAGCGCAATGACGTCCATTCCAACGGTAGAGGAATTTGTTGAAATACAACAATAATAGCCCAAAGCAATAAAAACGCAGGCGAGCAAGATGTCAACGCCAATATTAATCGTGCATTGGAAGGGGAGGCTGTAGAATAAGGAAAACGAAATGGCGTAAAACAAACTGCTAACAATAGATTTGAAAAAATTCTCTTTTCCTAAGAATAGTAAGGAGACAATTAACAATAACCCTGTCATGCCATTGCTTACATATAGTAGTGGAATATGTAAAGCTTTATCTACGATCATGGATAAACTTGTGACTCCGCCATTTATAATATGATGGGGTACCATCCACTTGGCGTAAGCAAATCCTATAAAAATATTTCCTATTAAAATGATGGATAAGTCTGCCGTAAGTGACTGTCTTTCCTTCATCTTTTCTCCCTCCTTTTGCCTCAAATAAAGTATATATAACTTTACCCTTTCGGCTGCACTGCTAATGAAAAAAGGTTTTCCCCTCATTTACTTATCCGGAACACTTGTTATATCTACATACGATATAAAAAAACTTTTTTCCTGTTTCTCTGTTATGAGAATCCTTCATAGGAGTTAGTTTATTTAATCATAAGTAAACGATGATTGAGAAATTTGCGTTTGAGATACAGCTTTTTGGAAAGTAATGTACATATTAATAAAGGATTCCACGTCATGTTTATCGAAGCACCCTAATTTTACCAAGGGTGCATCAGTATGTATAATGAATAGCAGTGAGTGATGGAAGGAGGAAATACTTATATGAAACGATTAGCTGTATTTTGTGGTTCAAGTAATGGAGCATCGCCCCTTTATATTGAAGGGGCGAAGGCTCTCGGAAAAGAGCTTGCTAAGCGTCAAATCGATCTTGTCTACGGAGGCGCTAGTGTAGGAGTGATGGGAGCGGTTGCTGATGCGGTTTTGGAAGCAGGCGGACAGGTCATTGGGGTAATGCCGAGCTTTCTTGATGAAAAAGAAATTTCTCATAAGAATTTATCGCAGCTGATTATTGTAGAATCGATGCATGAGAGAAAGGCTAAGATGGCAGAATTAGCGGACGGATTTATTGCTTTGCCGGGTGGGCCGGGGACGTTAGAAGAATTCTTTGAAATCTTTACGTGGGCTCAGCTGGGATTACACCAAAAACCATGCGGCCTCTTGAATATTAATCATTATTACACTCCTCTTGTTACACTATTTAATCACATGGCGGAAGAACAGTTTCTACAGGAAAAATATCGTGCCATGGCTATCGTGGATGCTGATCCAGAAGGGATGCTTAATCAATTTACTACCTATCAGCCGCCTTCAGTTAAAACGTACATAACCAAATCTCAAACTTGAGGGTGTGAGAAAAGTTTATTCTGAAGGGCTGGAATTTATAAGCAGAATGGGATTATTTACGGAAGGAGGATGAAAGGGGAGTGCGTTTGGAGCCTTTTCCATTCCAAGGAAATGTGTGAGGAAGGAACAGTGTATGGTTGAATGCCAAACCGTTTAATGTTCCTTCCTGCTTTTCCCTATAGGGCTATGAAAAGAGGACATTTTTCTCTTCTTTTGTCCCCTCTTTACCGAAATGGATCATTTATTCTCTCACTATCAACCTTGATCATATGTTTTTCTGCTGTTGATTTACAAAAAATGCTTTATTTATAATTCAAACCATTTGTCTAGACAAATATCTTTACTCTTGCGATGGACAAATTCATTTGTTTTGCCGTTGTACTGATAATCAACTTTAAGGCGATCTATGTTTTGGATCATGTCTGTTAAAGAATATAACAAATATTGAATCTCTTCTTCTCTTGCAGTTGGGTGGATTGAGACGCGCACCCAGCCTGGTTTGGAAGATAAATTTCCTTTATCGATTTCATCTGTCATATATTTTGAGTGAGCTTGATCTATGTTTAGCAAAAAGTGGCCATATGGGCCTGCGCAGGAACAGCCTCCCCTTACTTGAATGCCATATAAATCATTGAGCAGCTTAACGGCAAGATTATAATGAACATTCTTAATACAAAATGAAACAATGCCTAACCGTTTTTTTATATGAGAATCCAGCACAACAACGTTTTTTAGACCCGCCAATCCTTTCATTAATAAACTGGTTAGATATTTTTCTCGCTTTAGTATATGGTCTATTCCCATCTTTTCCTTTAACTGAATAGCAAGGGCTGTTCTGATGGCTTGCAGGAAACCAGGAGTTCCTCCATCTTCTTTTAGTTCAATATTATCTACGTATTTTCGCCCTCCCCATGGATTTGTCCAGGTAACTGTGCCGCCTCCCGGGTTATCTGGTATGTTGTTTTTATACAAGGACGAATCAAAAATTAAAACGCCGGAAGCTCCTGGCCCTCCTAAGAATTTGTGAGGGGAGAAAACGATAGCATCTAATTTTTCTTCTTTATCTTTTGGATGCATATTTATTTTTATATAAGGGGCAGAAGCTGAAAAATCAATGAGACAAATGCCGCCGTATTGATGCATGAGCTTTGCCATTTGATGATAGGGGGTCACGACACCTGTTACATTAGAACAAGCAGTAAAGGCACCGATTTTAACCTTTCTATTTTGAAAATGTATTAATGATGATTCAAGATTCTTTAAACTAATTTCACCGTTATGATTTGGAGTGACCACGACGACATCGGCGATCGTTTCCAGCCAACTTATATGGTTTGAATGATGCTCCATATGGGTGAGGAAGACTACCGGTTTGTCTTCTTTTTTTATTTGGATAAAAGGACGATAGGCCTCTGCAATTTTCAATCCAATGATTCTTTGAAATTTATTAATAACCCCTGTTGCCCCACTTCCTTCAGTTACAAGGACATCGGTTTGTTTTGCATTTACATGACGTTTAATGAGGTGGAGAGCTTGCTTATAGGCTTTTGTCATTGTTATGCCTGTTATATTAGCTTCGGTATGTGTGTTCGCTGTATAGGGACCGAACGTATGAATAATCCTGTCTTCAATCGGGTGGAACATTCTCCCGCTCGCTGTCCAATCGAAATACACTATTTTCTTTTCTCCATACGGGCCATGAAAAGTTTCTTCAACGCCTACAATGTTTTTTCTAAATTGATCAAAATAACGTTCCAAATCTTGCTGGTTATGTTCACGACTAGTTGTTTTGATTTAAACTCCCTCCTTATCATCATTTGTGCTTTTCCCATAATGAAATATATTCATCCGTCGGCATTCGAGTGTATGTTCATTAAAAAGTAAATGAGAGTTTTTTGTAGTTTCATTATGTCTTTATTTCTCTTGCTCCAATTTGTCATAAAAGAATGATAAAAATCATTTGCTGATCAGAACATTTGTTCTTATAATAAAAATAAAATGGAATGATGTTGTGGGGGGAGTTGGCGTTGTTGTATAACGATCGCAAAATGTTGAAGTGGCAAGGGTTTAGGCTATCTGAGCACGTTGAACAATTAAAACAGGTAAAAATACAAAAGAAGAGAGTAATCGTTGATGAGCAGACAAGAGAGCTTTTCGACTGGATGATCCATATTTCTTATAGTTCGCAGCAGCCTCTGCTCGTTTATTTAAATACCTTTGGCGAGCCCTATACTCAGGTGTCAGGGATTGTGGAATCGGTGAACCATCCATCAGGCTATCTATTTTTAAAGGGAAAAGGCAGCTTTGCAATAGAGGACATTGTGTCCATGGAGTTTGCTAGGGCTGAGGATGAGGGACATGGTGATTGATTATGATTTATTACCGAAGCGATCCATTCTGTGTATAGACGTAAAATCCTTTTTTGCCGTGCGCCCATAAGGGTATATTAGTATCGCCACCAAGTGGTATTAGATTAAAGAGAAATCTAATTGACTAGCCGTCTAACCTCTAGCTGAAAAGCAACAGGGAACATAGCATGACGGAAAAGCTGGTGTACTTTGAAATTAGCTAGAAGTGGGACCAGCAAGGTCATTTGTGACATGGTCAAGGCTAAACTGCTTTAAATCCAGTTTCTTAGCTTGATAAGGTGAGGTATACGGAATTGCAGAAAATCTGTGATCAAATGCTAATTGACGCGTATACGAAAGTTATTAGAAAAGTTAGAGGCAAAGACATTTCTACTCTTTATAACTTTCCTGAGTACTAGACGGTACGTTAAAGAAACGAACGGAAACCTAAATCACAATAATAGTACTAATATAACTAAATGGGGATTGCCTAAGCTGGAATGCTTAATAAGCTATGTGCAATGCCGTAAGGTGAGAAATTTCAAGGGAAGGACTCCCAAGAAAGATGGCACTGAATATCCAGTATGGTAACGGAGTTATCGTAGTAATCTGAGCAAGGGAAAGCCTTGTACATGGTGAAGGATAACAGGCTATTTGATTGATAAAAGAATGGAGGTATGCGAAATGCAGAACGCCGATACAATTTTATCGATATTGGAGAAACAAACAATTAATAACAAGAATTTTGAATACAAACGCTTATATCGAAACTTATTTAATGCAGACCTTTTTGTTAGGGCCTATGGTAATATTCAATCTAAACCGGGAAATATGACACCTGGGGTAGATAACAAGACTATAGATGGGTTCAAAATGCAATGGATAGAAGACACAATAAATTTCCTCAAAGAAGAAAAATACTATCCGTTGCCTGCTAGAAGAGTATATATTCCAAAAAAGAATGGTGGAAAAAGACCGTTAGGTATTCCTGCCTTCATGGATAAATTAGTACAAGAAGTACTGCGCATGATACTTGAAAAAATTTATGAGCCGACTTTTGATGCTAATTCTCATGGCTTTCGACCAAATCATAGTTGCCATACAGCCCTTTACCAAATTAAAAAAACATGTAAAGGTACAAACTGGATTATAGAAGGTGACATCACAGGTTGCTTTGATAACATCGACCATGAAATACTCATGAAAATCCTTTCAAAAAGAATCAAGGATGGCAGGTTTTTGGAATTAATACGACGTTTCTTAAAAGCAGGTTATTTTGAGTTTCAGAAAAAAAGAAATTCAATATCTGGAACCCCACAAGGCGGAATACTTAGCCCATTATTGGCTAATATTTATCTTAACGAACTAGATATATATATGAATAAACTGTGCACACAATATAACAAGGGAGTAAGACGAAAACAAAGTCTCGAATATCATAGGATGGTTTGTAATAGGCACAATTACCTCAAAAGAGGTAAGAAGAAAGAAGCGAAAAGATTGCATAGAGAGATACTCCAGACTAATCCTGCTGACAGCTTTGATACTAACTATATTCGGGTAAAGTATGTTCGATATGCCGATGATTTTTTGGTATGTATCATAGGAAGCAAGAAACTATCAGAAGAGATTAAGCTCAAACTCAAAGAATACCTAAAAAATAATCTAAAACTGGAGTTAAACCAACAAAAAACTTTTATTACGAACCTTAAAAACGAAAAAGTTAAATTCCTTGGATACGAGCTAACTAAAAGTCAGGAAAATTCCTTGCAAACACGTGATGTTACAGGTCGGAAAAAGAGACATATAAACGGGTCAATACAACTTCTGGTTCCATGGCAAGTAATTACAGATAAATTGAAGCCCTTCAAAAAAGGAGAAAAAGCCGTAGGATTTCCAGCTAGAAGAAATTTACCTGTCCTTGATATCATACAAACCTATAATGCAGAAATTAGAGGTCTATATCAATACTACTGTCTCGCGACAAATGTATCTAGGGAGCTTGCTAGATTTCAATATTATCACTACTATAGTTTGGCCAAAACTATAGCTGGCAAGGAAAATATTAGCGTAAAAAAGGTACATGATAAATATGGTGTCGAGATAGAACGAAAAGATAGAACCGGAACAAGGAAAATCATTGGTTACACGTATAATACTTACAAAGGTAAACGTACTATCACCTATTACAATGGTGGATTAAAAAAAGTTGACCGACCTATCTCCGATATGTCCGATACCTTTGGGAACCATTTTAAAAGCGGACAATTATTACAGAAGCTTGCAAGTGATTGTTGTGAATTATGTGGAACAAAAACCGAAAGGTTAGAAGTGCATCATATTAAGAAGTTAAAAGATATAAAGCGTAAGTATTCAAAACATGGGAAAAGAGTACTGAATTGGGTATTGCTCATGAGTGTTATCAATAGAAAAACTCTTGTAGTTTGTGAAGAATGCCATAAGGAAATACACAATGGCACTTTGAAAAAAAGTTTCCCAAATAAATAGCTGGAAAGCCGTATACATTGAAAAGTGTACGTACGGTTTGGAGGGGAGTCCACAGAAACCTGCTAACGAAATTTAGTAAGGCGCTGGGTGCTTACCCTACAGTGTGGAAGCGGTTCGGCGCAAAATACACCCTTTGGATGCGCATATCATTGTAGTTTCGGATAAAAAGCGCCCCGGGTCTGTCGTGTTGGCGTCTTCTCCACGTGTAAAGAGAGAATTGGGCATTAAAACAGGATCAAGAATGTTCGAGATCCCCGATGATGAGCGGCTGATGATTGTAGAGCCTTCGATGAAGCTTTACCTTAAAGTAAATAGTATGATTATCGAGATTTTCAAGCGGTTTGTGCCGGTCGAAGATTTGCATATTTACAGCATTGATGAGGTTTTTCTGGATGTTACCGCATCACGGAGACTGTTCGGGAACAAATTTGAAATAGCTAAGAAGATCCAGCGTACGATTTTTAAAGAGCTGAAGCTGGTGGTCACGGTTGGGATTGGCGATAACCCTCTTTTAGCTAAGCTGGCCCTTGATAACGAAGCGAAAAACGCGCCTGGCGGAATCGCTTATTGGTCTTATCAAAACATAGAAGAAACGATTTGGAAAATTCCCCGTTTGGGAGATATGTGGGGGATTTCGCACGGGTACATAAAGAAATTAAACAATGTGGGGATCCACTCTGTTTACGATCTTGCACACGCTGATAAACATAAACTGAAAGACCGTTTTGGCATCATGGGCTTGCAACTCGTGCGCCTATAAGGGCATATACATGAATTTGCCAATAGCACGGCAACAGGTTAGATTGCAACGACCTGTCATCACTCAACTTATCCGAAAGGGAAACCGGACGGGGAGTGTAGCATGTTGAGAAAGTCATAAGTTGGCTAGGTATCCAGCCACGACTGAATGGCGAGATGAAATCCGCAGACAAGGATGAAGGTTAAACTACTTGAATGACAGTCTGAGTCGTTAAAAGGCCGACCATGACGGAAGATACCTATTAACGTCATGCAGTCTATGGGAAGAAGAAGTAAAGTTGGGCTTCTTCCAAGCAATCCAAAGACTGGACAATCCTAATAAAGGTTAAAGGGCGAACGTCACATCCGAAACTGCAAAATTGCTTTGTCTATATATGTCTAAATAGGGATTACCTAAATCGGAAAGCCCATGAGGGCTATGGTTGTAGAACCTGAATATCCGACAAGGTAACGGAGTTCCCGTAGTAGTCCGAGACAGGGAAAGCCTGTTACATGGCGAAGGGGAGCAGCTTGTCTGTTTAATACAAAGATTGGAAGGAGCGAGAGGCTCATGAGAAATCCAGACATCGTGTTAAACAATTTAGCTTCTAAATCTAAGGATTTTAATTACGTTTATGACCGTCTTTACAGGAACCTTTACAATCCGGAATTTTACTTGAAAGCATATGCGAAAATTTATGCTAAACCAGGTAACATGACGGCAGGTTCAGATCACAAGACGATCGATGGTTTTAGCCACGAACGTATCAATAGGCTAATTGATTCACTCAAAAATGAAACATATCAGCCACAGCCATCCAAAAGAGTTTATATTCCTAAAGCAAATGGCAAAAAGAGACCTTTAGGGATTCCGTCTTTCGATGACAAGTTGTTGCAGGAAGTCGTCCGGATGATATTAGAAGCAATTTATGAAGGCACTTTCCAACACAGCTCACATGGTTTCCGTCCGAAACGAAGTTGCCACACGGCACTTGAAAAAGTCCGCAAGACGTTCACGGGGGTTAGATGGTTTATTGAAGGAGACATTGAATCCTTTTTCGATAATATTGACCATCATACACTGATCGGCATTCTGGAAAGAAAAATCGGTGACGCTAAGCTTATACGTCTTATCTGGAAATTTTTCAGAGCGGGTTACATCGACGACTGGAAATTTCATAATACGTACAGTGGTACACCACAAGGCGGCATTATCAGTCCCCTGTTGTCTAACATTTACCTTAATGAGCTAGACCATTTCATTAAGGAATATACACAAAGGTTCAACACAGGAAAGCAAAAAGCCGTAAATAAAGAGTATAAATGCCGGGAGTACCTTGTGTACAGGCATAGGAAAAAGCTAAAAGAGATATGGTGCGGCTTAACTGAAGAACAAAAAAGAGCAGAGCTTAAAACATACAAGTCGCTGAAACAAAATCTTTTAGCAGTAAACTTCGCCGACCCCATGGACGTCAACTATAAAAGAATGCAGTATGTACGGTATGCGGATGACTTTATCATTGGCGTAATCGGGAGCAAAGAAGACTGTTTGAAAATCAAAGAAGACCTGACGGTTTTCTTAAAAGAAAAACTGAATCTCGCTCTTTCAGCGGAAAAGACGTTGATTACAAACAGTTCACGAAAAGCCCGCTTCCTCGGTTACGATATCCAAGTTAAAAGAAGTTCTCATACCATGACGGATGTAAGAGGAAACCTAAGAAAAACGCACAACCTTAAATGTAAACTCTATGTGCCACCCGAAAAGTGGATCAACAAGCTAAAGGAGTATAAAGCCTTAAAAATCACATCGGATGGAAAGCTGAAGGCAACTCATAGACCGTACCTATTAAATAACGATGACCTTGAGATCATCAGTATTTACAACGCAGAAATCCGTGGCTTGTACAATTACTACAAAATCGCGAATAATGCTCATACCTTAAGCAGTTTCTATTATTATATGTGGTACAGCTTCCTAAGAACCTTTGGCGCAAAGTATAAAATGTCAGTAGCAAAAATACTTGCCAAGCAGAAGTTCAATGGAAAATTAGGAATTAAATATGAAACAAAAAACGGTGTGAAGATACGGTATTTTTACAATGAGGGCTTCAAAAGAGTGAAGGAAGTTAGCTTTGGAGAAGTGGATACTCATCCGAAAACCATAAAATACAATGGACGTACAAGCTTGGTAGGAAGATTAAACGCCAACAAATGCGAATATTGTGGAGACGTTACAGAATCCTTAGAAGTACATCATGTGACCAAACTGAAAGAGCTCGAAGGAAAAGCAGTTTGGGAACAAAAAATGATCTCAAGAAGGAGAAAAACGATGGTCCTATGTGTTGATTGTCATCGAAAACTCCACAATGGAAAGTTAAATTGACAAGTGGAAAGCCGTATACGCCGAGAGGTGTACGTACGGTTTGGAGGAGAGCACAAGGAAACCTAACATAGTAATATGTCAAGGCGCTAGGTGCTTATCCTACTATTACCATGCCTGGGGTGTGGACTACAGCATTTTATCTGAAAAGGTAAAAATGAGAGAAAAGTCTTTTTCCAAGAGCCAGATACTGCAGCGGGATTACTATATGGAAGAAGAAATTGTCCTCGTGATCCGGGAAATGGTCGATGAAGTGGCGATGCGGCTGCGCGCCAATAATGTAGCCGCAGGTAAAGTGGCATTAGGCCTTGCGTATTCAAGGGATATAGAAGAAAAGGGATGTAAGCACCAAAGATTATTACATAGAGGAACAAACAGCACGAAGGAATTGACGGTTTATTTTATTCAGATTTTTAAATGTTACTGGCGTGGCCAGTCGGTTCGGCAGATTTATGTCGTGTGCGGCAAATTACAGCCAGCCATATATGAACAACTGGACCTGTTCACTTCTAATGAACAGCTGGAGCGGAATCAGATGCTGGATGAAATAATGGATACTATCAGGCTTCGCTACGGAAAAGATGCGATTTTTTGGGCTTGCAGCTTAATGAAAGGAGGCACGTTTTTAAAGCGGGCTAACCATGTGGGCGGACATAAAGGCTGACAGAGCTGTGTTCTCGTCTTTTAATTTGTATGTATAAGTTGCTCTGCATCATTTCTTTAAATATTATATTAATAGAGAAGAGAGAAGGGCTTTTGTTTTTGCTCTCCATTTCCTTTAGCTTAGGAGCGCTTTTAGGAAATGGAAGAAGTGTGGTGATCATATTGGTGACGGCTATTGTGATCATCGCCTTTTCTTTTTAGCGTTCCATTTCCTGACGCCTTCCCTCTGTTTTGCTCAATTATAATTTATTCATATCATCACTTTATGTATTGTTAATAATATATCGAGCTTCAGGTTGTCGACAAAGTTGACAGCCGTTTTTTATGATTGTTACTCTACCGATCTATAGTGCCTTTTCTTGTGTTATAAAACAAGAAATTCCCCCTTTTTCTTCAAATAACTTTTTGAAAAAGGGGGTTATCTACATATTAAGCAGGCCTAAACCTTCTTTTTTAGATATTACCTTCTCGGATTTGTTTAATGGTTTCTTCGAGCCAATAAATAGTGTGATCCGCTTTAGAGGAAAAATACCCGCCAAGAAATTTATTAAGGTTTTCATTCCTTTTATTTTGCTGAATGGGTTTTTCAAAATTCATCATCCGTTCCCAGCGAGCCGTAAAATCCTTTAATTTTTTTTCTAGTATGTTTACTATTTTTTCACGATCGACATATTTAAGATTGGCTAAGCCTATTACCATATCACTGATCGTCTCGGCACTTTCAAACAATTTGTAGATTTTTTTAGGGAGTTCTTCACGGCCTTTAGCTGTAATCTGAAATACTTGTTTATCAGGTCGGTGTTCTTCTTTGATGATTTCTACTGGCTCAATTAAACCTTGTTTTGCTAGGGAATCAAAGTGATAGTATAGTTTGCTCTCTGTTAATCCGCTTAATTGGTCTAATGGAATAGGTTCTGAAAGTTGTTTTTTCAACTTGTAAGGATAGGTGTTTTCCTTCATTAGTCTGCTTAATATAAAAATTTGGATACTCATTCTTTAGCCTCCTTTAAGAGTAATGGTTCCTGCTTTTAGTAAAGCTATACTGTTATTTTAGCCGCTTTGTCTATACTGTCAGCTTTTTCTGCTGGTAGTGGTTTGTGAACGATCGCTACGATGAGAATGTTGAGTAGTAGAGCAATTGCCCCAACCGCAGCCATTGACCAAATATAGGGACTTGGACTAATGCTGCTATATAGGTTAGCAAAGTACGCTTGAACCGAATAGTACATTGGTGAAATGTGGCTCATCCATTCATATGGTAAATACATCATATCACGTGTAAGTGTAGCGCCATTGGATAATGTTTGCATCAATAAAATTGGCAAGTTTAATATCATCCCTCCTTCGCCGACTAGGAAGATTAAAGTAGCCGTGAAGTTGAAACATACCATATAGTTTAAGATTTGCTGTCCTAATAAGCCAAAGAAAAGGTCACCGCTCGGTTTGTTAACTAAATAGGCTACTCCCGCAGCAAGCAGTGACGATACAACGGCAATCAATAGAGCTGTTAATTGAACATAAAAGAATAATCGTGTCTTACTTGCTTTTCCACGGCTTGACTTAAATGCACCTACTAATTGCATAGCCCCGATCATCGCGCCAACATAACCAGCCATTGTTAAAAACATTGGCAGCATATTATTATTCATGCCGCCTGGTACTTCATTGATTGTCACCACATTTCCTACATAAGCTGTTTCGATTTTTTCTGCTAATTTAGCGGCTTGCTTCTCTGGTACATTAAAATTCATTAATACACCTTGGGCTGTTTGTTGTGAGAATTGCTGACTTAACTGATTGTTGATTTCCGTAACGACTGACTTCATAGTCGATGAAACGACAGTCGCTCCCGCTTCATTAATGGTGAAATCAATGCTCGATGACGTTTTGCCATTTTGCATATCAGTAGAGAATGTTTTAGGGATATGCACGACTAATGCTAAATCATTTTTTTTCAAGTCTTTTAACGCTTGATTATTCGTTAAATCAGTCTCGATTTTCTTGAAAGGTAAATTTTCTCGTAATTGGTCGGCGATCTTTGCCCCGTATGCACCGGCATCATTATTGACGATGGCAATCGGTAATTTATCAACGTTTCCTGGTATGGCTGCATAGCCAGGCAAGAAGATGCCCAGCATGGCAATCGCATAGAAAACTCCCATGAAAATGGCACCAATCGAGCCTTTTGATTTTAAGAATTGAGTAAATTTCATATGTGTGTTCCTTCCTTATATCAGATTGTACTTTAAGTTAATTAGTTTAATGAAAGTACTTTAATTTGAGTATGATTTAGTTTAATTCTTTCTTTTTAGGAAGTCAATCATTTTGTATGAGAGAAGGAGAGTCTGTTGGTTTCAGAATTACATCTATTCTGGTGTCGAAATAGATGAAGAGAAAGAATATAAGAATTTCTTTAATACAAAATATTAAATAAAAGCAGAATAATGTCGAAATAAAGAGGTGAATACATTAGAAAGAGCAGGTGCTTGCATTGTTTAGGTCGGTTAAAACGAAGGTCATCAGTACGGTTATGATCATTTTTATTGTGGCAATTGCTGCTATGTTGATCATTGTCGGCATGCAAATTACAAAAAAAACCGAAGAGAGTGTGATTGGTCAGAGCAAAGCGCTTACTGATGAAATGGGCAACAGCATTGAATATTTTCTTCAACAGTACGAGAGAAGTTTATATGAATTGGCAGATTCAAAAGCTGTAAGAGACTACACCAACTATTATTCTGAAAAAGATCCGAAACGAGCTCAACTTACTTTAAAAGCGATAGACGAGGAATTCGGTTCTTTTACGGAACACTTTAAAGAGTCTTCTTTTATTTATTTAGCTTTTCCAACGAAGCAAATGAAAATGGTGCCATCTGCTGAGTTTGAAGATGGATTTGATCCGACTACAAGGGTTTGGTACAAAGCGGCGGTAGAGGACACCGATAAGGTACATTGGTCAAAGCCCTTCGTGGACGTAATCTCTGGAGAGCAGGTGATTTCTGCTTCAAAGGCGGTTGTGAAAGACGGAAAGACCGTTGGTGTCCTTGGGGTTGATATTAAGCTTTCCTCTATCTCCGAGAAAATTTCTCAAAGTAAACTAGGTTATCATGGCTATCCTTTCATTATTGATTCGGATGGAGTCGCAATGGTCCATCCTAGTGAGCAGGGAAAGAATGTAATGAAGTACCCTTTTATTAAAGAGATGTATAAAGCGGGGAAAAAAGAGGGTGTAGTTCGTTACGAGTTTAATGGAGGAAATCAGGTGAATATTTATCATACTCTGCCTGATTTAGGGTGGAAAATAGGGGCGATTTATTCAGAAAAGGCATTAGGCAGCGTTGCAGGGGAATTGCAACGATTATTAATATGGATTGCACTTTTTACAATTGTACTAGCTTTTATTACTTTATATCTTATGTTAAATCGGATTATTAATCCTATTCAAAGCTTGAAAAAAGCTATGGAAAAGGTGGCAGAGGGCGATTTGACTGTGCGATCAAAAGTAGTATCGGCAGATGAAATTGGCCAGCTATCCAGCTATTTCAACAAGATGGTAGACAATATGGGGAATCTGATTTCTGTTGTTCATTCCTCTGTGTCAAATGTGCTTCAGTCTGCTGAAAGCCTGAGCGCTGCTTCTGAAGAAACGAATGCAGCAAGTGAGCAAACCGCTTCGGCAATTAATGAGATTGCCATAGGAGCCGCGAAGTCAGCTGAAGATGCGGAAGAAGTAAGTGTGAATTCAGAGCGTCTTGGCAGCCAAATTAACATGATTAGTGAAAAATCAGCTGCTATGACAAATATTGCCGATCAAGCAAATGGGATGAACCAGAATGGACGTCAACAAATGCAGAAGTTAAGGGGATCATTTGATGATTGGAAAACGAATTTACAGTCGATGGCTGAAGTTATTGGTCAATTGGATACTAAGATTAAAGCCATTGGGCAAGTCATGGAAACCATTACAGAGGTGTCTGCCCAAACCAACCTATTGGCGTTGAATGCCAGCATTGAGGCGGCACGAGCAGGTGAGCATGGCAAAGGATTTGCTGTAGTGGCAGAAGAGGTACGGAAACTGGCAGAACAATCAGCTCGGGCTACAGAAGAAGTGAAAGAAACGGTTGGAGAACTGCAGGAAGGTTCTCAAAGAGTAACCAAACAAATGATAGAAACAAGTGAAACCTTCCAGCATCAAGAAACCGTTGTTCATGACACCGATACTACATTTGAAAAATTGTCATTACTAATGGACGATATGCAGCAAGCCATTGATTCAGTTTATACAGAAGTTCAAAGAGTAGAGAGTCATAAAGAAGAGGTAGCCAAAACGACTCAAACGATGGCCGCTACTTCTGAAGAAACTGCAGCGGCATGTGAAGAAGTCAGTGCTTCTACCACTGAACAGCTGCGTACTATTCAAACGGTTGCAGAATCAGCTGAACATCTGACAAATCTTAGCTATCAGCTTCAACAAGCCATTAGCCGATTTAAGATATAACTAATAGGCCAGACAGTTTTGCTATAAGGCACTAAGGGGTTGCCTATCCGGTCAGAAAGCAGAATAAGTAATGAAAAATAGATAATGCAAAAAAGCCCTCTCATAGAATGAAGTGAGAGGGCTTTGTAATGCCTGTATTCCATTAGCGATCGCCAGTACTATTCAACTAACAGGGTCGAAAGAGAAAGTGATAGAAACAGATCATCCATTAAAATTAGAAGGTGATCATTAAGTAGAAGAATGGCAGAAAACTTATAAGGAATGTCTACTTATGTACTGACAGTTGAGGATTCAATCAATTGGTCGTTTAGATCTTTTAACTCAAAGAATTAAAGGAGATAAAAAGGTAGGTAGGCTTCATAGAGACATCATACAAAATCACATGTATAATCGTTATTGGGAAATAAAAACAGTGAAAATGTGATTGACTTTATTTTCAGCTCCATGTTATATTGATTGTCGGCTGTTAAAAACAGTCGTTCTAGCAATTTGAAAAAACAAAAAAGTAGTTGACTTTAGTTTTGATAATTGTTATTATAATATAGCTGTCGCTGATAACGACAACGAATTGATCTTTGAAAACTGAACAAAATACATGCCAGTAAGTTAATTCTTATTTTTAATTATGAGCAAGTCAAACATCTTTTTGGAGAGTTTGATCCTGGCTCAGGACG
>NZ_LFZU01000001.1:1473041-1562121 GCF_001183975.1 Bacillus sp. FJAT-27231
AGTAACGGAGGCGCCCAAAGGTTCCCTCAGAATGGTTGGAAATCATTCGCAGAGTGTAAAGGCACAAGGGAGCTTGACTGCGAGACCTACAAGTCGAGCAGGGACGAAAGTCGGGCTTAGTGATCCGGTGGTTCCGCATGGAAGGGCCATCGCTCAACGGATAAAAGCTACCCCGGGGATAACAGGCTTATCTCCCCCAAGAGTCCACATCGACGGGGAGGTTTGGCACCTCGATGTCGGCTCATCGCATCCTGGGGCTGTAGTCGGTCCCAAGGGTTGGGCTGTTCGCCCATTAAAGCGGTACGCGAGCTGGGTTCAGAACGTCGTGAGACAGTTCGGTCCCTATCCGTCGCGGGCGCAGGAAATTTGAGAGGAGCTGTCCTTAGTACGAGAGGACCGGGATGGACGCACCGCTGGTGTACCAGTTGTCTTGCCAAAGGCATCGCTGGGTAGCTATGTGCGGACGGGATAAGTGCTGAAAGCATCTAAGCATGAAGCCCCCCTCAAGATGAGATTTCCCATAGCGCAAGCTAGTAAGATCCCTGAAAGATGATCAGGTAGATAGGTTCGGGGTGGAAGCGTGGCGACACGTGGAGCTGACGAATACTAATCGATCGAGGACTTAACCACGAAAAGCGGAAGGGGCTTGATCAGCACGATAGCAGATTGTAGCTCTCGACAAGGAGTCGTTTTGTAGACTCCGACAGAGAGAGCGAAATCAGCGTACGTGCTAGCCCCTGCAGCTAGATCATAACGAAAAGCGATTAGCACGGTATTGCCGGTTACGAAAACATATTATCCAGTTTTGAAAGAACAAACTCTTTCAGTTTTATACAGTCTGGTGGCGATAGCGAAGAGGTCACACCCGTTCCCATCCCGAACACGGAAGTTAAGCTCTTCAGCGCCGATGGTAGTGAGGGGCTTCCCCTTGTGAGAACGCTGCCAGGCAAGTCCCCTTATCGGGGTTTTTATTTTGCTTACTTTACATAGCCGGCCCCTTGGTCAAGCGGTTAAGACACCGCCCTTTCACGGCGGTAACACGGGTTCGAATCCCGTAGGGGTCACCATTTTATTTTGGAGGATTAGCTCAGCTGGGAGAGCACCTGCCTTACAAGCAGGGGGTCGGCGGTTCGATCCCGTCATCCTCCATTTTTATTTTTTATATAGTAAGCCGGTGTAGCTCAATTGGTAGAGCAACTGACTTGTAATCAGTAGGTTGGGGGTTCAAGTCCTCTTGCCGGCACCACTAAAGAGCCATTAGCTCAGTCGGTAGAGCATCTGACTTTTAATCAGAGGGTCGAAGGTTCGAGTCCTTCATGGCTCACCATTTATATGCGGGTGTGGCGGAATTGGCAGACGCACCAGACTTAGGATCTGGCGCCGCAAGGCGTGGGGGTTCGACTCCCTTCACCCGCATCATTTTTCACATTTATAAAATTAGGCGCCCGTAGCTCAATTGGATAGAGCGTTTGACTACGGATCAAAAGGTTAGGGGTTCGACTCCTCTCGGGCGCGCCATCTAACTGTTTAAACGGGAAGTAGCTCAGCTTGGTAGAGCACTTGGTTTGGGACCAAGGGGTCGCAGGTTCGAATCCTGTCTTCCCGACCATTTATTGCTCTTATAATCATTACATGGGGCCTTAGCTCAGCTGGGAGAGCGCCTGCTTTGCACGCAGGAGGTCAGCGGTTCGATCCCGCTAGGCTCCATTTATAAGCAATAATGGCGGTGTAGCTCAGCTGGCTAGAGCGTGCGGTTCATACCCGCAAGGTCGGGGGTTCGATCCCCTCCGCCGCTATATTGGAGGAATACCCAAGTCTGGCTGAAGGGATCGGTCTTGAAAACCGACAGGCGGGTTAAACCGCGCGGGGGTTCGAATCCCTCTTCCTCCGCCATATTGATTTTTTATATGTATATCGTCGCGGGGTGGAGCAGTCTGGTAGCTCGTCGGGCTCATAACCCGAAGGTCGCAGGTTCAAATCCTGTCCCCGCAATCATGGTCCGGTAGTTCAGTTGGTTAGAATGCCTGCCTGTCACGCAGGAGGTCGCGGGTTCGAGTCCCGTCCGGACCGCCATATTTCTTCCAGTGGGAATCTCCGCTGTTAGCATATAGATCGTTGTGTGGCTCAGTAGCTCAGTCGGTAGAGCAATGGACTGAAAATCCATGTGTCGGCGGTTCGATTCCGTCCTGAGCCACCATTTTTTTATTGTTTTATAGGGGCATAGTTTAACGGTAGAACAGAGGTCTCCAAAACCTCCAGTGTGGGTTCGATTCCTACTGCCCCTGCCAATTTAAATTAAATACTATTATGGCGGTCGTGGCGAAGTGGTTAACGCATCGGATTGTGGCTCCGACACTCGGGGGTTCGATTCCCCTCGATCGCCCCATAAATTATATTACTAATGGGCTATAGCCAAGCGGTAAGGCAACGGACTTTGACTCCGTCACTCGTTGGTTCGAATCCAGCTAGCCCAGCCAATTTCTTTTTTTACTGGCAAATCGGCCAGGTGGTAAGGCAGAAGTCTGTAAAACCTTTATCACTAGTTCAAATCCGGTTGCTCCCTCTATAGATATATGCGGGTGTAGTTTAATGGTAAAACCTCAGCCTTCCAAGCTGATGTCGTGAGTTCGATTCTCATCACCCGCTCCATTTAGTTTATAAATGGGCCTGTAGCTCAGCTGGTTAGAGCGCACGCCTGATAAGCGTGAGGTCGATGGTTCGAGTCCATTCAGGCCCACTTTATTCCGCAGTAGCTCAGTGGTAGAGCAATCGGCTGTTAACCGATCGGTCGCAAGTTCGAATCTTGCCTGCGGAGTTTTTATTTTTTCTAGGGAAGCACTCAAGAGGCTGAAGAGGCGCCCCTGCTAAGGCGCGTAAATGATAAAAAGGCATCTGGTTAGATGCCTTTTTTGCGTATATTAAGGAATGCTCTTGATTTACATAAAATACTATATAGGAATTCACGTAGCTTAATTAATAGTTATTACTCTCACTCTATAAGTTTTTTTACTTACTTCCGCAAGACTCTACATCTTCCTCATACATGCCATTGCCAGATTGCATACATTCTTGACTCTTCCATCTTTTTTTATTTCAATTCCAGTATAATGAATTTTATTTTTGTGAGAATGGTCTGGGGCGTTTTCAAATCTGTCTTTTTTCATTCTTATTAATCCATTCTTTTTTAATTCTTAGTTTACCAATGCGAATAACATTTTATAGAGTGAAGTAACCATATTAAGAAATTTGAATATAACATGTAATATAGTGAGGCAAAATATTAAGAAACTTAAGCACAATGGAGGAAGTGGCATTACGTTTCTGTAAAAACAAGGGGGGTACAATGAGAAAGTTAATTATCTTTGCGTTTATTGGGTTATTTGCACAGCTAATAGATGGAGCATTGGGAATGGCATATGGGGTGACGTCATCGTCATTGCTGCTTGCATTTGGGATTGCTCCGGCAGTTGCATCAGCCTCTGTCCATTTAGCAGAAGTGGTAACAACAGCTGCATCTGGAGCTTCTCACATCAGGTTTGGGAACGTAGATAAGCAAACCGTCAAAAGACTTATCATTCCAGGTTCTATTGGGGCCTTTTTGGGAGCTGCCTTCTTAAGTAATATACCTGGAGACCTTGCGAAGCCTTACATTTCTATCTTTTTATTAGCTCTTGGTGTATATGTTCTAGTTAGATTCTTATTTATGTTTAAAATTGGGGAAGAAAAAGACAATATTGACCTCTCAAGAAGAAAATCTATTCCTTTAGGTTTACTTGCAGGGTTTGCTGATGCAACTGGGGGAGGAGGCTGGGGACCAATTGCCACTCCTGTATTGTTATCACAAAAAGGAGTGAGTGCACGCAAAGTTGTCGGAACGGTTGATACAAGTGAATTTGCTATTGCTGTTTCTGCAACTGTTGGGTTTTTAATCTCACTGGGCTGGGAGGAAGTCAGTTGGCTATGGGTAGGAGCTCTAATGCTAGGAGGATTAATTGCCGCGCCCATTGCAGCCTGGTTAGTACGGAAAGTTCATGCTCGATTAATGGGTGTCTTAGTAGGCGGATTTATCATTTTAGTGAATGTCAGAACTATCGTAACTACATGGATTGATCAAACCGCCATTTACTCATTTATCTATATTGGAATCGCTGTTTTATGGTTAGGGGCGATTATCTTTACCGTAGCTAAGATAAGAAATACAAATACAAAAGCAACCGAGTCTTTCAAACAGATTGATCAGTAATACTATTTAAAAGTTCTATGGCCGTCTTCAATCAGATATTAAAGTCGACTAAACCACTCAACGATTAAGGTTTTGTGACGAAATGTTGACTAAAAAACTCAACATTAGATAAATCTTTTTTTGATTAAATGTTGACTAAAGGAGTCAACATTTAAAGGGGGACTATAAATTGAAGGTTTCGAGTAAAGGAGAATACGCGTTGCGAGCATTACTAGTTCTTGGAGAAAATCATGGAAAAGTAATATCCATCCAAGAGATCTCAGAAAGAACTTTGGTTACGGTTAATTATTTGGAGCAAATCCTATTGAAATTAAAAAAACTGGGTTATTTAGAAAGTAAAAGAGGAACAAATGGAGGATATATTCTAAAAAGGAATACAAGTGAAATAAATATCGGTGAAGTAATACGAGTGTTAGAGGGACCGCTTTCCCCTATGGGATGCGCATCCATTACCAAATATAAAGCTTGCCAATTAGAACCAACTTGTCAACTTAAGCCACTCTGGTCCCTTGTAAGAGATACGATTGCCTATGTGCTTGATCAAACGACTCTCGAAGATTTATTGGAAAATCGACTAACTTTTATAAAAGGGGATGATCTGCTTGGATTCAAAAGAACGAATTGATCAGCAGATACTTGAAAAAATAAAGTCATTATTAGAGAGCTTAGACTATGGAACAGTTCAAATAACGATTCATGATTCACAGGTAACACAAATTGATAAATTAGAAAAATACCGTTTACCATTACAAAAGAGCTCACGAAATACCAGGTAGAAAAAATGAAAATATGCCGATCGGACCACCGAAGGCTCCTGTTAGTTAACTGTTCATAAAAGAACAATAAACTAAAGGGGGCTTTTTATTTTGCAAAAAAGAAGAACAGAGGAGTGGAAAAAGTATGGGACATCCAACGGTTTATCCAACAGAAGCAACTGTTTTTAATCCAGAAAAGGCAAGCAGCGGCTATACGATCTATCAGGTCGCCGGCTTAGGGGCATTATTAATAGATATGAGTTGTGGTTAAATAGTAAAGGGTTAAAGACTCTTTCTACTATTTTTCGTATATATCCCAGATGTTGCGATATACACTCTGAACATGTGGAGTACTGTTCACTACTCGTTAGGAAAGATAAATAAAGGATGTAACAGTGAGTAAGAGCCTTTCTAACTGGAAAGGCTCTTTAATAATACTGCGAAGATGATGAAAGGAGAAAAACATCAATACATTGTTTTTTTGAAACTACTCCCCAAGCGATTGATACTCGGCTGCAAGACCTTTTTGAACGCCTGGTCGTTTCGCAATGCGATGAGCCCATTCCAAGAGATGAGTATATTCATCCATGTTTAAAAATTCATAAGAGCCTTCATACAATTTTCCTAAAGCTAAACGCCCGTACCAAGACCATATCGTAATATCTGCAATAGTATAGGTATCACCAGCGATATAAGAACCCTGAGCTAATATTTTATCCAGTAAGTCTAATTGACGTTTCGTTTCCATAGTAAAACGATCAATTGGATATTTCATAGGCTCTGGCGCATAAGCAAAAAAGTGACCAAACCCTCCACCAACATAAGGACCTGACCCAATTTGCCAGAATAGCCAATTAAGGGTTTTTGTCCGTCCATGAATATCTGTCGGGATCAGTTTATTAAATTTCTCAGCCAAGTAAAGCAGAATCGACCCTGATTCAAAAATTTCCACACGTGGACTTTGACTTTGATCGACTAGGGCTGGGATCTTAGAATTAGGATTGATCTTGACAAAATCTGAACCAAATTGATCGCCGGCTCCAATATTGATTTTATACAAATTATAGTCTGCACCATCGACACCCAACTCTTTTAATTCTTCCAGCATAATCGTCACTTTAATACCGTTCGGCGTTCCCAGTGAATAGAGTTGGAACGGTGCCTCTCCGACTGGTAGTTTTTGTTCGAAACGTTCACCGGCTGTCGGACGATTACCGCCTCTATTCGAATTCTCTTCTTCCCACTGCCATACGTTTGGTAATTCATATTTTGTCATCTCAACACTCCTAACATCTATTATTAACTCCATCATACTACCGGTATAAAAGTATTCCTAATATTTAGCTTATCATCTATTTATAATATGGTTCATCGGTATTAATCCCAAACTAAACTTTTCTCTGAAAGGTAACTGGGTAAACTTCTTCAATAATTTGGCTCGATTGTTGAAGAATATAGCCTTGTTCTAGAAAGGAACTTCTTTCAATGGATCGTTTTCTTGGTTTATGCGACCTATTTTGTAGTTATATTAAATAAACATACTGATTCACATATGTATCATATAAATGTATCCAACTGAAACATATTTTTGACCTAGTAATTACAATATCTCGTAATGTACCGTATATATGTCATAAATAATTGATAAAAAATGAAATGTGGTTGCTAGAGTTTCATTATTCGGTGAGAGTTTGTCAGTAGAAATTAACTAATTAAAAAAACAGTGGGTGTGAAGTGGTATATAAGGAAATATTAGCGGCAGAAAAATGACAATAGGAAATACAACCATTGTGAAACCATCAATACTAAAATAGAACTATTCATCAATGAAAAATTCATTATCTAAAGGAGAAGTATAGGTGGAAATAATTGGTTTTGAAGAAAAATTATGATCTGCAGCGGATAAATTACGTAATAACATGGATGCTGCCGAGTATAAACATGTCGTATTAGGCTTAATCTTTTTAAAATATGTTTCCGATACGTTTCAAGAAAGGTGGAAAGAGTTAATGGAACTCAATCCTGACTTTGCGGAAGATCGTGATGCCTATACAGCAGAGGGTGTATTTTGGGTTCCTGAAAAGGCTCGTTGAGATCATATTGCCCAGCATGCAAAATTGCCAGAGATCGGACAAATTGTTGATACCGCTTTAGATACGATTGAAAAAGAAAACCATACATTAAAAGGGGTTCTCCCAAAGAACTATTCACGTCCTGAATTGGACAAGCGTATTTTAGGAGAGATTATTGACTTATTCTCCAATATTGATGTAGGTGGCAGTGTAGCGAGAGAGAAAGACGTATTAGGGCGTGTGTATGAGTATTTTCTCGATGAATTTGCGGAAAATGAAGGCAAAGGCGGAGGGGAGTTCTATACGCCAAAAAGCGTCGTAACCTTAATGGTGGAAATGGTTCAGCTAGGTTAGATTTTATCAGGCACAGAAAAGAAAAGAACCACTTAAAAGACTATCTTCTGATTTGGTTAAACGATTTTCAATTATAGCTGGTGGTGTAGGTATAACACCAATTCAGGTTGCTGATATTGCAATTTTGGTTCCTCTACAGTTATTAACGATTAGTATAATTGGGGCTTTATCAGGAAGAACTGCTACTAAAGAAACTGCATTTGAATACTTAATTGCAGCAGGGATAGATTTGGGTGTAGGATATGGTTCACGGCAGTTTTTCCGACAAATTGTTAAAATCATTCCTGTTGGAGGATTAGCAATTTCTGGCGCTATTGCATCAACCGGTACATGGACGATTGGAAAATCAGCAGAAGCATATTTTTTTAATAATGAATTTAAATCACCACATTTATTTAAAAAGGCTATGTTTGATAAAGAATAAGGATATCTTCCTCTAACGAAATATTTTTTTAATGAGTGTGATCTCACCAGCACCCTTATGTTGCCACATACACTCTGGACATATTGAAACAGTCACTCGCCTAACGAGAAATGACACGACATTAAAATAAAAGCCTAACCCTCGTTTCTCTATTTTGTAATTAGAGGGTCGAGGGTTAAGTCTTTTTACAATCATTTTTGTATTTAGAACGTTTTATTTCTTACGCTTTACTTCGATTCTATAGCCGTCAGGGTCAGTAACAAAGAAGTAAGAAGGTGTTCCACCTGAAAGTCCTCTCAATTCACCTGTTTTATAAGAAGAAGCTTTACAAATTTTATGCATTTCTTCTAAATCATTTACTGTTACGCCTAAATGACTGAAACCATCTCCTATAACATATGGATCTGCATCATAATTGTAAGTAAGTTCTATTTGTACTGAGGAACCTGGTGAATTCAGATAGATTAAATCAAATTTATCTTCAGGGAATTCTCTGCGACTGGCTACTTCAAAATCAAAAAGCCCAGTATAAAAATCTAAAGTAGCATCAATGTCTCTAACACGTAAACAAATTTCAACGAGCACTTGGTCCATTATATCATCCTCCGTAATTTTATTGATTCTATCTTATCATAGATACTATATAAGTACATTTGATTCGATTGAATAAAGTTAATTGTTATTTAAAATGGTTGTTACTGATTTAAAACAGTATCTTAATTCCGACATACATTATAAGTATCTATCGCATTGTTAGAAAATGATACGACGTTAGGAGCAGTTCATTCATGTAGAATGTGTTGCGCGGCTTGTTTTAAGATTGTAACTAAAATTTAATCCTTTTCACTATTAAAACAAACATTTTCCTTTCCGCTCCACAATTAAAATAAAGATTGTGCATAAAATGTTGATAGAACAGCTTTTCAGGGCTGTTCTATCAACATTTGTGAAAAAAGTGGGAAAAAACGTGTGTTTTTGAAGCAAAAAGAGCAAAAAGCGGGAGAAAAGGAAAGAGTATGTTTTAAATGTACAAAAGTTAAAAAATGAGGCAAGAAAGCTTAAACTTCTTGCCTCTATGCAATATTAGGAGTCACAAACCGATAATGAATTATTGGTGTGCCGTCTGCTTTTACTTCGATTCGATTTCTTCCGGGAAGGTGCTGTCACTTTTTCGATCCCTTGCTTTTTTTATAATTCTTGTCTTTTCAATTTTCGCTATTTATCATTCGGCAAAGAGCAATCCAGTAATTGTTCGGAACTCCTTTTCTACACTCCGACTTGAAACTCTTTAGAAGTCATCACGGGCGTTGCGCAATTCGATAAAGTCCTCCAATGTTTCCACTTGCAGAAAGAGGTTAATTTCTTCCTCCCTGCCGATCGTTGTCGGAAGTGTTGGCTGTCCTTTTGTACGCAATTCCCGGACTTCTTCCAATGCTTTGGAAACCTTTTTATTATTCGGCCGCATGTCGTATGCAAAACGTAAATTAATTTCGGTATACTCATGACCAGGATAAATATTTATATCATCATCTAAGCGCTTAAATTTCCGCAAGGTTTCATATTGAGCTTCGTAATCGCCGGTAAAAACCCGGCCGCATCCTGCTGAAAACAAGGCATCCCCGCAAAAGAGAGCATCTCCCATTAAAAAACTGATATGGCCATGCGTATGACCTCCCGTTTCGAATACTTGAAGAGTTTGGCCCAACAAGTTAAAGGAGTTCCCTTCCTCTACAACATGATTCGCCAAGGCCTCCGTTTCTTTCGGTCCGTAAACCTGACTTTCCGGATGTCTCGCTATAATCTCTTGTACCCCGCCGGTATGATCTTCATGCTTATGCGTTAAAAGAATGGCCACCAAACGAAGTTGCTTTTCTTCGAGGTAATCAAGGACACCTTTTGCTTCTCCCGGATCAACCACAACTGCCTCTATTTCTTCTTGAATGCACCATATGTAATTATCAGAAAAGGCTTTGATTGGATGTATAATCACCTTACGATTCCTCCTCTTTTTATATATCTGATTTGCGGCTTGGAGACTAGTTTTCCTCCTTCCGCGACAAGTTTTAGTTTACCTCACTATCATAACATGGAGATTATTAATATACATGGAGGAGATCAATCTTCTCTGTCTGTAATTCAATCCTTAATCCTGTCAACCGCTTTTAATGAACTATCGGTATTTTGGATTTTTTGTATTATTAAAAAATGCATAGAAAAATCTAAATTCATTAATGAAAAAGTGTTAACGAAGTTATTATTATTATGGTCATCCAACCATTCCTTCCGGCTTAACATCATACATACCTGTAATCAGAATCATGAAGGCTGTTGCAGGACAGATAATTAAAGTATCTATATAAACAGAGAAAGCTTGGACTAATCCTTGTTTGATTGGGTGAGGTACTTCTGCTGCGCCAGCTTCAAAAGTTTCACTGCCTAAACCTGCTCCGTTTGAATACACTCCTCTCTGTACGCCCCATGCAATGGCCGAACCCATCAATCCTCCAAAAGTCGAATTCAAGTTAAAAGCGCTAGTGAGAATAAGAGAAATAACATCGGGAATCTGAGAAAAATTTAAACTGAGAATGATAATACAAAGTGCAATGTAACCAATAGCCATGAATGGCACCATTATTTCAGCCGCTTTACACCACCCAAAATGATAAATGCTAGCAATAGACTGATCGTTGTCCCAGTCACTACAGCCGGTATTTCAAAAGTATTATTCATTGTTAACGCCACCGTATTAGCTTGAACACCTGGCCATAAAAAGCTCATAACAATAAGTGTTAAGACTGCCGATACCACGGCAAGCCACTTTAACTTTAATCCTTTTTCAATGTAATAAGGTGTGCCTCCCCGGTATTGCCCGTCTATTTTTCTTTTATAAACTTGAGTAAGAGTAATTTCAATAAATGAAGTAGCACTTCCTAAAATGGCCGCCACCCACATCCAAAAAACAGCACCCGGTCCTCCAAATGCTATCGCCGTAGCTGCACCTGCTATATTACCGGTGCCCACCCGGCTTCCTAAGGACATGGCTAAGGGTTGAAAGGAAGAAACGCCAGCTTTTGATCCTCCTCCACCAAATGTCAGCTTTATCATATCCTTAATAAATCTCGCCGGAACAAAACGTGTAAGAAGGGAGTAAAGTAACCCTAATCCTAAAAAAGCAAAAACCAATCCAGAATGCCAAACACACCCATTTAGCCATTCTACTAATTCTGCTATAGAACCCTGCCTTTTCTTCTAGGATGTATATACTTTGAGTTTTTGACACTCAGTCAAGTATGTTTCGAAAGAAAATACTTTTAATAGTGTCTTGTCGGCTCTGTCTATGTCTTGCTAACGAAACAGCGAGCGACGGTCATCTGCTAGCACCTGGCTATTTAAAAGATGTTTTACTCATATTTCAGAAGCTAATATTGGTATGATTGGCGGGGACTTATACCGAAGAGCTAAACAATGAGGCGAAACTTTCTTAAAATGGTTTCTTTTTCGTTGACGGAAAATAGGGGATCGCTTTAATAACAAAGCTAGATAATAAAAAAGGGGGTAAAAATTTTTACCCATTTGGTAAAAAAATATCCCTCTTTTTTTGTATACCCTTCTTGAAGAAAGGGAGGGTAAAGGTAATGTGAAGTTGGCACGGAATTTGCTTATAAGTAAAAAAGGTTCATAAATATGAAGAAATAATGGATGAAGAATTTTTTGAAAGCGATTTCTATAAGCAATTGATTTCTCTTTGTTTCATCTAGCTGTGTGAAAACCTTTTTCAAAAATTTAGCAAGCACTATTATCTATAAATCATTTTTTGAAGTTTCTTTAGTTTATTTGGAATGAAGGGGGTGTTTGTTTGACGACTCATGAGATTTATGAAATACAGGCCGAGCTGAAAACTTATTAAAAGTATAAATTACATGAATTAATTAGTTTGGGTTAAAGGCTTTAATGATTTCTATGAAAGAAAAACTTAAAAGAAAATGGGGGATAAAGTGATATGGAGAAAAAGGGTGGTATTTTTTATGGATGGTGGATATTGCTGTCGGGTTTCCTAATTATGACTTTCTTATATGCACCTATTGCAAACCTAGTCTCACTCTTCACGAAGCCTGTTACAGAAGAGCTTGGCTTTGGCAGAGCAGAATTTACGATGTACTACACCGTAATGGCAACAACCGCCATGATTATAGCGCCAATCGCTGGAAGATTAATGAAAAAGTTGGATGTAAGAGTATATATGACGATCTTTACCCTCCTAGGAGCAGGGGCTTACATAGGGTTTTCCTTTGCAACTGAACTCATTCACTTTCTGTTATTTGCAGTGCCAATGGGGATGGCTCTAGCAGGAGCTGGGTTGATACCTGTCTCCGTTCTGATCACCAACTGGTTTCATGCCAAACGCGGATTGAGCTTAGGGATTGCTTTATCCGGAACCGGCTTCGGGAGTATGATCCTCAGTCCTTTAGTTACTTGGATTATCACAGCCCATGGATGGAGAACGGCTTATCTTGTGATCGGGATTTTAATATTGGCGGTCATCGTTCCATTGATTATGTTTGTTATAAAATTAAGCCCGGCTGATAAAGGTCTAATGCCGTTAGGTGAAGAAGAAGCTTCAGATAAGACAACACAGAAAGAATTAGCAGGAGTCACCCAAAAGGAAGCATTCAAATCTGTTTCATTTTGGACACTTTGCGCAGGGATTCTCGTAGGGGGAATTGTTGTCAACAGTATGATTATTAATTTGGTCCCTTATTTAACGGATATCGGCACTCCAGCCCAGCAGGCTGCCCTGCTGCTATCACTAGCCTCCGCGATGGTTATCGTGGCGAAGCTGTTAGTCGGAAGATTATATGACAAGCTAGGGCTAATCAAAACATTAACTTTTATTGTGGCATCAGATATTATCTGCTTTCTGTTCTTAATGAAAGGAAACTTATTAATTCCGGGCATCCTTTTTACCGTATTTTCAGCACTGGGCTCAACAGCTGTTACGGTCACACCGGCCTATCTTACAGCCGCGCTTTTTGGCGAGAAAGAATACAGTTCGAAATACGGAACAGTCTCTTTATTTACTTCATTAGGAGCAGCCTTAGCTCCAATAGTAGCGGGGTTAATTTACAATATTAATCATTCCTATGGGCTGTTGATCAAGATGTTAATTGTGCTGGCGGTTGTGGAATTTGTATTATTTTTCATGGCTATCAGATCAAAGCCACAATTTAATACGAATTCAGACATCACAGAAAAAAATGCTATGTAGCTTTATTGTTCTAAAGAAGAAAAAATATTTTAAAATCATTCTATCTTGCTTTTCAGTCAGGAATTTCAGAAGAGAGAGGACGAATCAATATCATGACTAAGACTTTTACCAATATGGTTGATTTTTTTGAGGAAGCAAAGAAATACGAGGAACAAATCATTCAAGACCGCCGGTATTTACATCAGCATCCGGAGCTGGGATTCGACCTTCCAAACACGCAAAAGCATATTCGCCAGCGATTAGATGAAATGGGAATCGAAAATAAGCCGTGTGGCATCGTGCCGGAAGAAATTACGAAAAAATATGAGAAAGCCGGTTTTGGTGTTCAGGAACATTGTACAGGCGTAGTAGCGACCATCGGAAAAGGGGAGCCGTGTATTCTCCTTCGTGCCGATATGGATGCGCTGCCGCTTGAAGAAGAATATGAATCCGAATATAAATCAAAAAATCCTGGCAAGATGCATGCCTGCGGCCATGATTCACACGTTGCTATGCTGTTAGGCGCTGCCCAATTGTTAAAGGATCATGAAGATCAACTGCAGGGAACCGTTAAATTAATGTTTCAGCCAGGTGAAGAATGGGGCTATGGCTCGAAGTTAATGATCGACGATGGATTACTGCAAAACCCTAAAGTAGACGCAGCATTTGGCATTCACATTATGCCTGACCAAGAAGCGGGCATGCTGTCTGTCCACAAAGGAACACTGACTCAAGCGATGGATACGTATATTATTGAGATTCAAGGCAATGGCGGTCATAGCTCTCAGCCGCATAAAACGATTGATGCCAATATGATTATGAATCAGTTATATACAAGCTTAAACCTGCTTTATACTCGTGAAGTAGATCCGCGGGCAAACGTGACATTTTCTATCGGGGCCATGAGCGGTGGCACGGTGACGAATATTATCCCGGACAAAGCAGTTTTGCAGGGAAATATGCGCAGCTTTGACCAAGAAGCAAGAGATCATATGTGCAAGCGGATTCCGGAAATGATTGATCATATCGTGAAAGCATGGCGCGGAGAATATAATATTGTGGATTTCCATACACCCACGACCCATAACGATGCAGATTTTATTGACGAAATTACGCCCGCATTAGAAGCGGTGATGGGGAAAGAAAATATTAGCGATCTGGGGGCATTGGGCGGATCAGAAGATTTCTCCCATATTTCTCAAGCAGTTCCTTCAGCTTTTGTTGTTTTAGGCACTGGCAAAGAGGGAGAACCGCCTGTTCACAATCCTCGCATGCATCAACAGGAAGACATGTTCAAGTATGGTGCAGCCTTACATGCCAATGTGGCGATGGAATGGCTAAAAGCCCAACATAAATAACTGAATGTAACAGCCAAATAAGAGTTATTTGAGTAAAAAACAGTCGTTGTCACCGCTGCTGATTGGACAGCTTCCTTTTAAGCAATAGAGTTGAAAACAAAGCCACTAACTAAGACGCCTTTCTTTAAAGGAAGGCGTTTTTAGTATGGCAAAGGTTTTTCAGTTAGCCGAGTATTTGTGATTTTACAAAGCTTTCCACTGTTGATACATCTTTTTTAGCGATAAAAGAAAGTCGTTTCTCAAGTTCGAATGCATCTCCAATGGCAATGCCACGCTGTGCTTTTGGTTTAGTCAAAAGCACAGCGTGGCATTTAAAAACTTAATACGGAACCTCTATGGGAATTCAGCTATGTAACAAACTGGGGAGCTATCATGCAAGATATTGCATGATAGCTCCAGAATGTATCTAGTATTTGAAGTTTCTACTTAAATAGCCGTTAATATAGGATTTTCCGGAATCGTTGCATTTAATATTACAATGAAAGCTCTTTTTACACTGTTTGAAGATTATATTTTTTAACTTCCGCTGGAATTGGTGATATATACTCTTCACCATCTCGCTGCTCAATCAATTCCATCTTCGCTTTTTCAAGAATATCAGGGTTATGAAGGACTTCAATTGCTGTGGCTGCCATGACTTTACCAGCATGAAGCATACCCTTATGAGCAATAGAGGTTTTCCCAGTTGAAACCACCTGCCAAGTATGAAGCGGAGTACCTACTGGTTCACACGCTACTAAACATTGTACAGTAGGAACTATCCAGCTGACATCGCCGACATCGGTTGTACCTGCCATGACCCCATTGGATGGGATAAATGGATCGATGACATCCGCTAAATCTTTTCCTGCTAGTTCTTTATTGATCTGTATATCTGCTCGTTTGTCTGCTTCAGGCAGAGTAGCTCTAATCGCTTGCGCAAATTGTCGTTCCTTTTCGTCATATTGAGGAACACCTAGAGCAACAAAGTTATTATGCATTACTTTTTCCAATGTATTGTTTGGCAAAATATTAGAGGCAGCGGAAGCAAAGTCTATTTCTACTTGTGTTCTGGTCATGAGAGCTGCGCCTCTTGCAATATCGCAAACACGTTGATAGATTTCTTCTGTTTGTGATACACGAGGTGCACGAATAAAATATAGCACGTCTGCCTTTTCTTGAACGACATTTGGCGAGAATCCGCCTGAGTTGGTTATAGCGTAATGAATCCTCGCTTCAGGAATAATATGTTCACGTAAATAGTTAACGCCTACATTCATTAGTTCAACGGCATCGAGCGCACTTCTTCCAAGGTGTGGGCTGTCAGCAGCATGAGAACTTTTTCCACTAAATCTAAACGAAACTTCATAGCAGGCAAGAGACCCCATAGACCATACGGCATTTCGGGACCATGGATGCCAGCATACGGAGTAGTCTACATCATCAAATAATCCTTCTCTGACCATAAAGGTTTTTCCGCTGCCAATTTCTTCTCCAGGACATCCGTAGTAACGAACCGTTCCTTCTAGATTGTTTTCTTTTAAATAAGAACGGATGGCAATAGCGGCTGCTAAGGCACCTGTACCTAGTAAGTTATGTCCACAGCCATGGCCGTTGCCGCCTGCTTGGACTGGATTATAGATCGTTTCTCCGCCAACTTGGCTTAAACCAGACAAGGCATCAAATTCACCTAACACAGCAATAATTGGTTTTCCTGTCCCGAAGCTGCCGATAAAGGCCGTTTCGATATTTCCTACACCTTTTTCAACAGTAAACCCTTCTTCTTCTAAAGTTTTGCATAATAGCTCTGCGGATTGAAACTCTTCAAATCCTGTCTCCGCGTAATCCCAAATTTGGTCACTCACAGAGATCAATGTTTGTCTTTTTTCCTCAATAATTTTTGATAAAATATCACGATAATCCAATTTATTCACCCCTTCAGAAATATAAAGAGGGGACACCCCCTCAGCTTAAATCTGGCTTTCTATTAAAATGGACCATAATGAATCGCTTGAGCAATGACTAAGAAGACCAAAACAACCGCAACCTGGATAAGAACATATGGCAACACCCATTTCACCCATTGTGCATAAGGAATGCCCATCATCCCTAAAGCCGCAAGCAATAGGCCACCCGTCGGGATAATTAAATTGGAAACTCCGCCGCCCATGACGGTAGCAAACGCAGTGGTTTGCCTTGTTACACCGACTAGATCAGCCAACGGTGCCATAATAGGCATAACCAAGGAGGCATGTCCGCTTCCGGAAGGAACAAGGAAATGGATGAAGAAATTGACAACTGCTATCCCAATGGCTGTAATGCTAGGGGGCAGGCCGTCTAGCAAACCGGAAGCAATATATAAAATGGTATCTAATAAGCCGCCAGCTGTGAGAACTACAAGAATGGTATTGGCGACGCCGATAATCATGGCGCCCGGTATCATTTCAGAACATCCTTTTAGAAAGGCATCTGTCATTTCATTTCCTGAAAGCTTCCCGATGAGGCCCATAATAATGGCACCTAATAAGAAAACGCCTACAATTTCACTGATATACCATCCAAGATTAATAACCCCATAAATAAGAGCAACAAAGCAGCCTAAAAAGACAAAAAGTGAAATCGCATGTTTTTTACTCAGCTTGTAATTGTGATCAAATTGAAGGCTTTCACTTGGAGTAAACCTTCCATATACGGCAAGTTCGGGGTTTTTTTCAATTTTATTAACGTGCCGCATGATATAGACAACCGATAAAATATAAAACACAACGTAAATTGCAATCCGTAAGCCAATTCCAGAGTACATAGGAAGCTCAGCAACTGTTTGAGCAACACCAATCGTAAAAGGGTTCGTAATTCCTGCAGTAAATCCAGCACCCAACATCCCCAAAAAAACAATCGCAAGGCCTGTTAACGCATCAAAACCTAATGCAATCGTCATCGGCACAATGATGGCAATATAAACCAGTGAATCTTCAGCTGATCCAATAAGAGTTCCAAGCAATGAAAAAATCAGAACCATAACCGGAATAATTAGTTTTTTCTTCGCGCCAAATTTTTGGACAGTAAATTTGATTAACGCATCAATAGCTCCTGTAGCTTGCATAATCCCAAGAGCACCGCCAAATAGTAAAACAAATAAGATAATCGGTCCGGCGTTTACCATACCCTGATGAAAAGCATTAAACATGTCCAGCAATCCTACAGGCGTGTTTTCAACAAATTCAAATTTTGCAGGGTCAATCATGGTTCTGCCATTTTCCTCATAACGTTCGTATTTACCGGCAGGTACGACATATGTTAATAGAGTGAGAACGGCAATGATGAAAAACATCAGAACATAAGCACTTACTCCTCCTTTTTTCTTGTTTTTCATTCCAGTGCTTTCTACTTTCTTTAATTGTTTAGCAGTATTCAATTTAATCCTCCTTAATAATTTCTATTAAAAGCAAGTTCTTTTGAATGTAAATTGACTTCTTAAATATCCTAAATTCAATCATATTTTTGTTTGTAATTTAGCAAATATTTAAATTTGTCAACGCTTTCATTTTATCTTCATTCTTAGTCACTGATATTCCATAATGGAATAATGAGTATTACAATTTTAAATGCTCTGAGTTATAATTCTATTCAAATAATTTGATGAGTCTTTTATAAGCAAGTTTTAAATGATTATTTCACTAGATAGATAGCTTCAACGATAAATAAAAAGGAAAGGCTGTTTTTAATGGAAATTAGGCACCTTCAGACATTTCAAATCGTAGTAGAAGAGCAAAATCTAATACAAGCAGCGATGCGTCTTAATTACTCACAACCTACTGTGACAAAACACCTGCAGCATTTAGAGGAAGAGGTTGGATTGCCTCTTTTTGAAAAAGTAGACAATCGTAAAAAATTAACCAAAACGGGCGAAATTCTTTATGAGCATGCAAAAAATATTTTAAATGAACTGTATACGCTGCAAAAGAAAATTAAGGAAAATAAGGGAGAAAAACAAATTATTCGTGTTTGTGGATTAGACGATTATTGTGACCGGTTTTTCCTGCCACAAATCATACACTTTCAAAAAAAGAATAAAAATGTTTTATTAGAGGTTTATTCCGTCAATAGCAGTGATGATACACTGAAAAAGGTCATCCATAACGAAGCGGATTTTGGCATTATTAGTGGCAGGCCTTTGCCCTCTGATATTTCTTATCACTGTATTGATTATGATGACTTAGTGCTATTTGCTTCACGTGAAGTAGCTAATGATCCTTCTAAAAAAGAAGAATATCTAGCAAAATTTCCAGTTCTATTGGATCATAGAGCCCCCTTTATAAAATTTGAAGTATTAAAAAAGGGAGCCCAGTTTCCAAATGCTATCCACTGTGATAGTGATGAAGGGATTAAGAGTGCTGTTCTTAACCAGCCCTATCTCGGAATTATTGCGACAGGCAGAATTAAAAAAGAGATCGCATCAGAGACTGTCACTATTTTGGAAACATACTCATCAAACGTTCCGATTAAACTCATTGCGCTTACAAAAAACCTAAGTAATCCAGTTTTTCAAGATTTTTATTCTTTGGTAAGTAAGGCATCTGGTTCATGATACGATAATAGGATGGTAAAACTTGTAAATAGAAGCCTGATAACAGCAAAAATGTTTTATGATGTAAAACGATCGAAGGGAAAAGGTCCTTTTATTCGTACATGGCGAGTAACGTTATTTATTTTTTGAAATTCGAAAAGCTTTTATACAAAGAGGCTTAGTAAAGGTAAAGTAAAATGGGTCTGAATTTGCTCTCTGTATACAGAGGTCGCATAATTCAGGCCTATTTTTATTTTCGTAAAAAAGCAACCGCAGTTTTTTACCTCATCCGCCTAAATGTTAAAAATTTTACTTTTTAAAGCATCAAACTACCTTATTAATGACTCATTTTATAGGGGGCTATTTTTATAATGATGATGTAGAAAGAAAAGGCTGCCTTTCACAATAGTTGGCTCAAAAGGATATGACTACTTACCGCCAAGTGATGGGCTATATTACCACGTTAAAAAGCTATGCTCTGTAAAAAATAATTGTGAGAATTCATTAATGAAAGCTTAGGGAAGGTTAGGTAGTGTACCTTTTTAGAGCATAACATCAGGAGGGAAATCATGGAGACGGGTTATAAAGGTACAAATAAAATGATCATAGGCATTGTTTTTGGGGTTATTACGTTTTGGCTCTTTGCTCAAGCAATGGTCAATGTGGTTCCGGCTGTACAGTCAGATTTAGGCATTTCCCTAGGAACGTTAAATATAGCGATTAGTTTAACGGCTTTATTCTCAGGAATGTTTATTGTTGCGGCTGGAGGGTTAGCAGATAAAATAGGGCGTAAAAGGATTGCAAATATTGGTTTTATTTTAAGTATAGTTGGCTCACTTTTCCTCGTTTTAGCTCAAGGGTCTGCCTTGTTAATTATTGGGCGTGTTATTCAAGGACTGTCAGCAGCGTGCATTATGCCCTCAACTATTGCTTTAATGAAAGCTTATTTCGAAGGGAAGGATCGCCAGCGTGCTCTTAGTTTCTGGTCTATCGGTTCATGGGGTGGGTCAGGTATTGCATCTTTTGCCGGTGGTGCAATCGCAACATATATGGGGTGGAGATGGATTTTCATTTTTTCTATCATCTTTGCTCTTCTTGGTATGTTCTTACTGAAGGATACGCCAGAAAGTAAACAAGAATCTACAGGTGCTTTTAAATTTGATTACATCGGATTAGTCATTTTTATTATCACCATGCTAGCTTTGAATATTTTCATTACTTACGGGGCAGATTTAGGGTGGACAAGCCCGCTTACTATTGGCGTCATTATTATTGCTGTCATTGGGTTAATCGGTTTCATCAAAGTAGAAAAAAGTAAAGATATCGTGCTGATTGACTTCGCTGTCTTTAAAAATAAGCCTTATACTGGCGCGACTCTTTCTAACTTCTTGCTAAATGCAATAGCTGGTACTCTCGTTGTAGCAAATACGTATGTACAAGTTGGCCGTGGATTTAATCCATTCCAATCTGGGATGCTATCCCTTGGATATTTAGTGGCAGTACTAGCGATGATTCGAGTTGGTGAGAAGATTTTACAAAGGGTTGGTGCAAAACTGCCAATGGTTTGGGGTGCCGTTATTACAACTATTGGTGTAGCGGTTATGGGATTCACTTTTTTGCCTGGTCTAATTTACACTGTTGTGGTATTCATAGGATTTGCTTTGTTCGGTCTTGGCCTTGGAATTTATGCAACTCCATCAACAGATACTTCTGTATCGAATGCTCCTGCTGATAAAGTTGGTGAAGCAGCTGGAGTTTATAAAATGGCTAGTTCCCTTGGCAGTGCATTTGGTGTCGCGATTTCTGCCACTGTTTACGGTGCCATTGCAGCAAATGGAAGTCTTGAAACAGCAGCGACAGTAGGAATTGGCGTAAACGTTATATTTGGTGTGCTATCCATTCTTTCTATTATATTTATGGTTCCAAAAGATGCCGGCAAAACATCAGATGATCCATCGATAAGAAGACGCTTTCCGATTCCAACCGAAAGTCATTAACTGAAAGGCATAAAAGAAGCGATAAGAGTCGAAGTTTTACCAACTAATTTGGGCATAGAATGGATGATCATTTTCTATGCTTCATAAAAGAAGGAGAGAAAAATAATGAGAAGTGAATTAATGACGATGTTAGAATCACGTAAAGATGAAATAATAGAAATTCGTCGCTATTTACATGAAAATCCCGAGTTATCATTTGAAGAGGAAAAAACAGCTCAATTTATAACCGATTTTTATAAAGGAAAAGATGTTGAAATACAAACGAATGTTGGGAACGGTTATGGCATTATCGTAACCATCAAAGGTGGGAAACCGGGGAAAACAATCGGTCTTCGTGCTGATTTTGATGCCCTTCCTATTACGGAGGAAACGAACGTGCCATTTAAGTCGAAGAATGAAGGGGTTATGCATGCATGTGCTCATGATGGACATACCGCCTACATGTTAGTTTTAGCAGATTGTCTAATTCAATTAAAAGACTCGATTGCAGGAACAATCAAGGTCATTCACCAGCATGCAGAAGAGGTGCCGCCAGGTGGAGCAAAAAGCATTGTGGAGTCAGGCTTAATCGACGACTTAGATGCCATTTATGGCATTCATTTGTTACCTATGGGACCTGCAGGAACAGTAGGCTATCATGCTGGCTATTCATTCAACGGAAGAGCATATATGAAGCTGAAAATTCAAGGAAGAGGTGGACATGGTTCCTCCCCTCATCTAGCGAATGATGCCATTGTTGCTGGTTCTTTCTTTGTTACGGCTGCTCAAACGATTGTTAGCCGCCGATTAAGTCCTTTCGAGGTGGGCGTTATTTCAATCGGATCATTTGATGGTAAAGGTACATTTAACGTTATTAAAGACAGCGTAGAGCTTGAAGGGGATATCCGTTATATGACCATGGAAACAAAAGAAAAGATCGAGAAAGAGATAAAACGGATTGTAAGAGGAATTGAAGAAGAATTTGGTGTAACCTGTGAGCTTACGTATACCCCAGATTATCCGCCTTTATATAACAACCCTGAGCTTACCGCAAAGGTTGCAGAAAGTTTAAGAAGCATGAATGATAAAGATATTAAAGAAGTGAAGGAGTTCCCGGCATTACCGCCATCTGAAGACTTTGCTTATTATGCTGAAAAATTTCCCGCTTGCTTCTTTTATATTGCCTGTTCACCAAAAGGGGTAGAAAAACCTTATTTTAACCATCATCCTAAATTTGATATTGATGAAGATGCACTTCTTGTAGCTGCAAAGGCTGTTGGACAAGTGGTTTGCAGCTACTTTGAAGTAGAGTGAAGAAAACTTCAAAAAATCTTTTTCAGCAGTCCATTTGGTTGAGTGGAGAGGTTTTTAGCTATTAAGCGTAATCAGTTCAAAAAGCGTAAGAAGCCTCTGCTCAACGTCCCGCCTTTTTTGTAGTATTCATTTAAAAAATACAATGAAGGCGGCTCTCAAAGTTATACTGTTTTGGAAGAGAGGGGAGATGGTCTTGATATGGGAAATACTTAATATTATAGGTACTATAGCTTTTGCTGTAAGTGGTGCCATTATTGCGATGGAAGAAGACTATGATCTATTGGGTGTTTGCGTTTTAGGGTTCACCACAGCATTTGGTGGCGGTGCAGTCCGCAACTTATTAATTGGAATTCCCGCCGAAACGATTTGGACTCAAGGTCATTTATTTGAAATTGCTTTTTTTGCAATTCTCATTGTTTTTTTACTGCCGTCTATTGTAATCAAATATTGGAAATTTGAAATAATTTTTGATGCCGTTGGTTTGGCCGCTTTCGCCATTCAAGGTGCGAATTATGCAGTCTCAATTGAAGCGCCATTAATTGTCGCAATTGTTGCAGCTACCATGACAGGAACAGGTGGCGGAATGATCCGAGATGTGTTTGCAGGTCGAAAACCGATGATCTTTCGTTCTGAAATTTATGCCTTATGGGCAGCATTAGCAGGTCTTGTTATCGGTTTAGGTTGGGTACACGGACCATATGCCACATTCATCTTATTAATTGCAATCGTTTTCTTTAGAATTTTATCAGTCCATTTTAAATGGAATTTGCCGCACAACAATCGTATTTAATAATAATCCCAGAATGACCATGCACACCAGGAGTTCTCTTTACTTCCTTATTCTACAAACGGATGCGATTATGGGAGATCCTATCTTTTATGAAACTGAGATGGAAATCACCTAGATAAGAATCTATTATGAGCAAATATCTATTCAAAGCAGCCTAATTTAGCAGCAAGGCAGTTCTCATTACAAATCCCTGTTATTTATGACACGAAGGAAATCTGCTGTTTTCTCCATCTTTTCCGTCCTTTCGCCTCCTTGGTAAAAATATAGTAAAAGCAATTCATCACCATGTTAGGTGATGAATGCTTGGTTGAAACCTTTACACGAGCTCTAATGTGAGCAACTTTGGATTTTCGATTAATGATTTAAACCGGTTTGTAAAGGCAACAGCCGTTCCGCCGTCTGCCACCCGGTGATCAAATGCCAGCGTTACATTCATCATGGAACGGATTACAATCTCATCCTGTTCATTCACAACCGGCATTTTCTTCGTTTTATGAAAGGCCATTAATCCGGTTTCTGGGAAGTTGATAATAGGCGTTGCTCCGATACTGCCCATCGGACCTACATTGCTAATGGTGAAGGTGCTTCCAGTCATTTCTTTTACAGTTAATCTGTTTTCCTGCGCTTTTTTTGTTAATTCTTTCATCTCATCGTGAAGCGTTCGCAATGATTTTTTCTCCACATTTCGCAAAACGGGTACGATTAATCCTTCATCAGAATCAGTTGCCAGTCCCATGTGGACTTCTTTTTCGAGCTTAATCACTTCTTTTTCTTCATCAAGCTTTGCGTTGAAAACAGGGTAGTCTTTTAATGATAGGGCGAGAGCTTTTATAAAAAAAGCGACAGCAGATATATTTACATTTAATGCTTTTAATTCTTTGCGATAGTCGAGCAAGTTGGTCATATCAATTTCTTCAAAATGAGAGACGTGCGGGATGGTATAAAGGGATTTCGCCATTTTAATAGCAATTTGTTTACGGCGCCCTTTAAATGGAATCACATCTGCTTGTTCTGAATCTGATCTTTTTTCGATTGTTGTTTGAGAATCTATAACTAAGTCGGCTGCTGCGGAGGGACCAAGCCCAGTATTGCCTCCATTTTCAATAAAGCGATAGACATCCTCAACGGTAATCCTTCCTCCACGGCCTGTCCCTTTCACTAACTTTAGATCAACTTGATGTTGTCTGGCAATTTTTCTAGTATATGGAGCGGCTTTTACTCTATCGGCAATTCTATTGCGTTTAGGTTTTTCCATTAAGTGTATTTTATCATTTTGAATGATGGTTTCAGCAGCTGGGGCACTTTCTTTCACACTTTCATTATGACTCATTGGATTCGTATTTTCTTTTGCTTCCACTGTCATGACCGTTGTACCAACAGCAATGGTTTTTCCTGTATCAACCAGAATATCTTTCACAATGCCTGTAACTGGAGATGTCAATTCTGCTACCATTTTTTCTGTTTGAACTTCCACTAATGGCTGGTCAAGATCAACTGGATCGCCTTTCTTGACCAAATAAGTAAGAACGTCTCCTTCTGTCATTCCTTCACCGATATCATGTAACTTCACTTCTATCATGTTCTTCCTCCTAAAAATTGATGACATTGTGAATGGCTTTTTGCACTCGAGCCGGAGTCGGCAAATAATGTTTTTCTAAAGCCCAAAACGGAACATGAACGTCTGCTCCTGTTACACGTTCAATTGGGGCTTTCATGTATAAAAAGGATGTATCATTGATAATGGAGATAATATCGTTGCCTAATCCTCCTGTAGCATGTGCTTCGTGAACAATTACACATCTGCCTGTTTTTTGAACGGATTCTGCGATGATGTCTTTGTCAATCGGATACAGGGTGCGCAGGTCAATAACATCGCATGTCACACCATCCTTTTCCGCTTCTTCTGCTGCTTTCACGGCAACCGGCATCATGGCACCCCAGGCAATGATGGTTACATCTTCTCCTTCACGCACTTTTTTGCCTTTGCCGATTTCAATTGTGTATTTTTCTTCAGGAACCTCACCGCGGACAGAGCGGTAGGATCGTAGTGATTCTAGAAACAATACCGGATCCGGGTCTTCGACTGCTGAAATGAGCAAACCTTTTGCATCATAGGGAGTAGAAGGACAAACGACTTTAATTCCTGGCATATGAGTAAACAAGGCTTCGACACTGTCGGAATGAATTTCTGGTGCGTGAACACCCGCTCCATACGGCGCTCGAATGACTAAAGGCACTGTAAATACCCCTTTTGAGCGATAGCGCATGCGTGTCGCATGAGTCATAATTTGCTCGTAAGCCGGGTAGATAAAGCCTAAAAATTGAATTTCTGCAATGGGAAGGAGCCCATTCATAGCCATGCCAATAGAGGTACCTATAATCCCTGCTTCACTCAAAGGGGTATCAAACACACGTTTTTCACCGAATTCCTGTTGAAGGCCATCGGTTGCGCGGAAGACTCCTCCGTTTTTGCCCACGTCCTCTCCAAGAATAATGACCTCGTTCTTCTCCTTAAGCATCGTACGCATCCCGTCATTAATCGCTTGAATGAGTGTCAGTTCTTTTGTTTTTGTCGCAGTCAACATCTTATTCTTCACCTCGCAAGTGTTTCATATATTGTTCCTTTTGTTCTCGAATGGTCCATGTAGGTGTTTCAAAAATATAATCATAGATGTCATTCACATCTGGAGGGGGCATCGTTTCCATTGCCCTAACTGCTGCTTCAATTTCTTCTGTTGCTTCATCATGCACTTTTTGAATCCAAGCATCGTCCCAATAACGGTTTCTTTTCATAAAAGATTCCAGGCGGGTGATAGGATCATTCTCTCGTCGTGTTTCACTTTCTTTTTGATCACGGTACTTAGTAGGGTCATCAGCAGTTGTATGAGCGCCGTACCGCCAAGTTATGGCTTCAATGAGTGTTGGTCCTTCACCGTTGCGTGCTCGTTCAAGTGCTTTCTTTGTCTCAAAGTAAACGGCAAATATATCATTTCCATCCAAGCGAACACCTGGAATTTCATAAGCGATCGATTTTTGAGCAATTGTTTTTGAGTTCATTTGTTTTGAAATGGGAAGGGAAATCGCATAGCCGTTGTTTTGATTAAAGAAAACGACGGGTGCCTGATACACACTGGCAAAGTTTAATCCTTCATGAAAGTCGCCTTCAGATGTAGCGCCATCGCCAAAATAAGCGATCGCTGCCTGCTTGGAGCCTTTGAATTTTGCGGCCATCGCAGCCCCGGTTGCAAGGGGGAGCTGGGTAGCGATCGGAACGGACGGCGGCAATATTTTTTTTCCTTCAGGCGGAAGATTGCCTTCAACTCGGCCGTTCCATGAGGATAAGATGGAGTAGGACTTTCCAAAGGTAATGCTTGCTGCGTGATCACGGTAGGTTGGAAACATCCAATCATCTTCATCAAGCGCTAATGCACTGCCAACTTGAGCAGCTTCCTGACCTTCAAATGGGGGATAAGTCCCTAATCGGCCTTGACGCTGTAAGTTTTTTGCTTTGCGGTCTAATGTTCTCATGCAAACAAGCTGACGATAGAAAGTTCGGACTAAGTCTTCTGTGATCTCACTTTTATAAGCTTCATCTACAAGCTGTCCATCTTTGTTCACTACTTGCAGGACAGGAAATTGAATTTCCATGTCCTTGTTTGCTTTCTTTTCTGACACAAACATTTTCTCCACTCCTCTATAATTTCCTTGAAAAAATAGAATTTTCAAAAATAAGAGCATTTAATGTCTCACATCTTAATACATAAAAATTTATCGCGCAAATACTTACTTTAACGCGCTTTTTCTTTTAGGTATCAGCATTTCACTGCGTTAAAGTGGGGGTTTAACTGCTGATATTGCTGCGACTTTAGACATCTCCTACTTGTCTATTAAGCGGCGAACAAGTAGAACAGACAAGCTTTATAGATCATGCTTTCGGGTATTTCTCTAGTATGGTCCCATAGAATGAACGCGATGGTTTTGTGATAAAATTTAAGCCATGTACTTAGTGTTTGTTTTAACCTTTAGGAAGTTATTGTGATTTCAAAGAAATTTTTACGTGGATAAAACGGATAATGGACTTTTTGAAAAAATAAAGAGGAGCTTTATGAATGGAACCATCGTTATCGCTGATACCGGTTGGACAGCTGCTTTTTAAGCGGTAGATTTGAAAATAAAATAACTAGGACGCCACTCTTTGCAGGAAGGCATTTTTTTAGTAGACGTTAAATTTTCTAGCTAACGGATACTTGTTGTTTTTACAAACTTTTATTGATAAAAGATAAAAAGGAGAATGAAAGCCGATGAAACAATCAATCCATAAAAAAGTGTGCGTGATCACAGGCGGAACTGGCGGAATCGGGTATCATCTTTCATTAGGGTTTCATGAGGCGGGCTATCAAGTGATTGCGTTAGACAAGGAGCAGCATAAACCTTTGACAGAGGAAATCGAGTTTATTAAAACGGATGTCAGCATACCGGAAGAGGTTCAGAGCGCGTTTGAGCAAATCGCTGCCAAATGCGGAACGGTGCATGTACTTATTAATAATGCGGCCATTTCTTCATTCTCTAAACCTATCTCTGACATTTCCATTGAGGAATTTGATGCTGTGATCCGTGTTAATTTACGAGGCAGCTTTATTTGTGCGAAAAAGTTTATACAAGCAAACAGCGGCCAGGCCTATGGGCGAATTATTAATATTGCTTCCACAAGATGGAACCAAAATGAAGCCGACTGGGAAGCATATGGCTCGTCAAAAGGAGGGATCGTTTCCTTAACGAACACATTGGCGGTGTCTCTTAGTGACAGGCCGATCACTGTGAATGCGATAAGCCCCGGCTGGATACAAACTGAAGAGTATGAAAAATTAACGGATACAGATCATGCCCAGCATCCATCCGGCCGTGTCGGCATTCCGCGAGATATTGTTAACGCCTGCTTGTTTTTGGCAGACGAGCAGAATGATTTTATCAATGGTCACAATTTAGTGATCGATGGCGGTATGACAAAGAAAATGATTTATGAAGAGTAGTGTTGGATAAGAAGAGGATGGCAGCCATTATCTTAGGAAGGCATTTAACATAGAAGTGGTTAATGTGCTTTTCTAAGAATGGCTGTGCGTAAATAATAGGTGGCGATCAAATAATGATTAGTAATTTTTATAAATGAGCCAGGTACTGTGTGCTGGTTATGTGATTCAGTACAGACAGATGACTCATTATTTTCGCCGTTTGATTAAAGTTTAGAATAATATGATTATGTAAATTAAAAATGACACCTCGTTATCTTTACTAATCATTTGCTGAAACTTCAATTGAAGTAAAAGAGTCCCATACTATTGGACAGTTCTATTCGTCGATCGTGTCAGGCGAGTCCCTATATAAAGATATTTTCGGAAAAGCAGCGGATATGACCGGCGATTTTGTAACAGGAAAGATCATATTTGATGCATTAAGCAACATGGTTTGTCAGCGTACTATCACAGAACTTCCAAGATTGAATCATGAGTCAATGAACCAATATACAATGCATATTTAAATAACTATTAGATCACTCAGGCATGGATTTACTTAATCCATGCCTTTATTTTATTGGCCATCAAGCTATTGATTGTCTATTTTAACTTCTATTAGTAGTAATTGTCTTACACCTAATTGCTCTTATCAGAAGGAGAAGATAGGTTCTTTAAGACAGCTGGAAAGACGAGAAAAGTTTTCTTCTCTAATAAACTTTGCGCGAAAATACAAATTTTGGCGCATGTTTAAAGTGGACAGTTCTGTCATTAGATGATGATAGAAATAGATTTTATTCTGAGTTGTAGTATAAAGATTAAGTAACATAAGTGCTGTGTTTCCCCTTCGCAACTAATCATTTTTAGTGATTCTATTAGTAACTGTCATTAATTGTTGATTCAATTTTCAGAAAAGTGTTGACAATTTTGTATCTTTTCCATTAAAATCAAAATAATTCCACAAGAATAAAAAAGAATCAACAACAATAAACATAAGTATCAACAAAATTCTTTTACAACACTGATTTAACAAAAATATTAGTATGATCGAGGTTGAATCCATGTCACTATCATTTGAAGAAAGAAAGAAAACCATTTTAGAAATATTGGAAATTGATGAGAAAGTAAAAGTTCGCTCTGTCGAAAAAATCCTTAACGTCTCTGGCGAAACCATTAGAAGAGATCTGGACCGACTGGAAAAGGAAGGGCTGGTGAAAAAAGTATACGGCGGAGCAATTAAAGCCAAAAATTCAATCGAGCCGTCGTTTGATCAAAAAACTACAATAAATACAGCTGAGAAATTAGAGATCTGCCAAATGGCTGCAAGTTTAGTAGAAGATGGGGATGTCATTTTTATTGGTCATGGGACTACAGCTTATGAGCTCGTTCGTTTTTTAAATAACAAAAAAAATGTCACAGTTGTTACTTCTTCTTTACCGGTTCTGATGGTGGCAACAGAACAATTCAATGGAAATATCATTTTTATTGGCGGTGAGTATGAAGGTAATCAAAAGTTTACCAGCGGCCCACTGGCTCAAATGATCCTGGAACAGCTAAGGGCAGATAAAGCGTTTATTGCAGCTGGAGGAGTTTCTCTTAATGATGGAATATCAGATTATGATCTAGCTGGTGCAAGTAACTGCAAAAAAATGATAGAACGGGCAGAAGAGGTTATTATATTAGCTGATTCTTCCAAATTTGGCCGCACCACTTTTGCAAAAATTTGCTCACTTTCGGATGTTTCCACGATTATTACAGACGAGCACTGCCCTAAGCAATGGGGCGATAAGCTATTAAAGCATAATATAGAATTATTGATTGCTAATAATAAAGAGTATGTAACCAATACAAATAGTCAGAGGGAGGGCGAAAAATGAATCTATTTAAAGACAAACATACCGTCTTACAACAATCAATTGATTGGTGGAATCCCGGAAAAACTAAGCAATGGCAAGAAGACGGTGTAGATATTGTAATCGGTAAAAGAGAGGGCTATTATTTCTACGATATGGACGGAAAACAATTGATGAATGCTCACCTTAACGGAGGCACATATAATTTAGGGCATCGCAACCCTGAAATTATTGCTGCCCTAAAAGAGGCAACCGACTATTTTGATATTGGAAACCATCATTTTCCCTCCATGGCTCGCGCACAATTAGCAGAAGACTTAGCTGCCTGTACACCTGAGGGGTTGAAGTATACCATTTTTTCAAGTGGGGGCAGCGAAGCCATCGATGCAGCTTTAAAATGCGCTCGATATGCAACTAAAAGAAAAAAGCTCATTTCCATTAAAAATGGTTACCACGGTCACACCGGGCTGGCAGTTTCTCTCGGCAATGAAAGATACTCAAAACCATTCTTAAGCCAGGGAGACCCGAATGAATTTATTCATGTTCCATTTAATGATTTGGACGCGATGGAAAGAGAGCTGAGAAATGAAGATATTGCCTGTGTTATTATCGAAACTATTCCAGCAACTTACGGCTTCCCTCTTCCTGAACCGAATTACCTTTCATCAGTGAAGAAATTATGCGAAAAATATGGTTCTTTATATATTGCAGATGAGGTTCAAACTGGACTAATGAGAACCGGTAAGATGTGGGGAATTGAGCATTACGGAGTAAATCCGGATATTTTAGTTACCGCTAAAGGGCTGAGTGGAGGTATCTATCCTATTGGAGCGACCATTGTAAATGAACGTGCCGGAAGGTGGATGCACGAAGATGGTCTAGCTCATATCTCAACGTTTGGTGGAGCTGAATTGGGATGTGTAGTTGCAATGAAAGTATTGGAAATTTCGCAACGAAAAGAAGTTATTAAAAACGTGGAATATGTTGCGCGCTATTTGCGTACCGGCTTGGAATCTATTCAAAAACAATTCCCGGATTTCTTTGTCGGAATCCGTCAGTTAGGTGTTGTCATGGGATTGGAATTTAACCATCCGGAAGGTGCAAAATATGTGATGAGTTCTTTATATAAAAATGGTGTGTGGGCGATCTATTCCATGCTTGATACGAGAGTATTGCAATTTAAGCCTGGTCTGCTGTGTAACAAAGAATATTGCGATGAGCTCCTCTTGAGATGTGAAGTAGGCATTAAAGAAGCCATGCAAACAATAAAGCGTTTCTGAATACTGCAATAAAAGCGGGTGGGAGAGGTGAAAACAAATTTCTGCTTTTATCTGATAAAGTAAAGGAGACAATGATATGACTCAGACAAATCCTGAAAGTGTAGAATTTTCTGTACAAAAATTTAACTTTATTGCTCACGATGCCATTAGTAATTTTTCTTTTTTAAATAATGCACTAGTTTCTCTGCTGGATTATTCGGAAAACTATACGTACTTAATTACAGAAGAGAAAACAAATCAAAAACACATATTGCGTGTATGCCGGCCTAATTATCACACGAAAAGTCAAATTGAAAGCGAAATGGTGTGGTTAAAATCACTTCACGAACAATCTCCTATTGAAGTTTCACTGCCAATACCTAATGACCAGGGGGAATATGTCCAGAGTACGTGGGTAGACGGAAATGTTTACTATAGTACTCTATTTACTTTCCTAGAAGGGGAAGCTCCTGATGACAATGATGAAAGCGCTTTAATAAAACATTTTTTTACTATTGGTTACATTACCGCACAGTTCCATAACCAGAGTGTAAAGCAACATCAACTATACGATCAATTTGATCGAATCATTTGGGATTATGATACTATCCTGGGTGATACCCCTAAATGGGGGAAATGGCAGGATGGCCTAGGTCTTACTCCTGAACGAACCCATTTATTTGAAAGGGTATGTGCGACCATTAAAAAACGGCTAGATCGTTTTGGAAAACACAAAGAGAACTTTGGGTTAATTCATTCCGATCTCAGGCTGGCTAATTTAATCATTGAAGGTGAGCAGATCAAAGTGATTGATTTTGATGACTGCGGTTTTGGCTGGTATCTTTATGACTTAGCTACATCCTTAAGCTTCATTGAGCATAAACCATATGTACCTGCCTTAATTAATTCCTGGCTTGAAGGTTACAAAAAAATCAGGCCGCTGTCAGAAGAAGAAGAAAAAGAAATTCCAACATTTATTATGATGAGAAGGCTGCAGCTTATCTCCTGGGTTGGAAGCCGAGATAATGAAACTACACGAACACTAAGCAGCCAATTTACCATTGATACTGATCCTCTAGCGCATGAATATTTGTTAAAGCATGAGTAAAGTAGACTGAATATTCAATAAAATAAACAAGAGGAGGGAAAGTATGGCGAGTGAGAATTTGGAATTGAAAAAATCACTGACACCTCTGCATTTATGGGCGATTGGGGTAGGAATTGTTATTTCCGGCAACTATTTCGGATGGAATTTTGGATTAAGTGAATCAGGATATTTAGGCATGCTGATTGCAACGATCTTAATGGCTGTGATGTACACATGTATGTGTCTTGGTATCTCGGAACTATCCACAGCGCTGCCTTATGCCGGTGGTCCTTATTCATTCGCCAGACGCGCAATGGGCCCCTATATTGGATTTATAACCGGTATAGGCGTCGTATTACAGTATTTTATTGCTGCCCCAGTTATTGCAATCGGGATAGGCGCCTATATTAATTTCCTATTCCCTGCAGTCAGTACTATTGCAGCAGCTGCTTTTATGTACTTGTTTTTTATGGCTATACACATTATTGGGATTAAAGAATATGCCACACTCGAGATGATCTTTGTCTTTGTTGCACTTGGGTTGTTAATCCTTATGTATTTTGTAGGCTTGCCGCAGATCGAAGTAAAAAATTTATTCGGAAGTGGAAATGCCCCGTTAATTCCTGGAGGAATAAAAGGCGTTTGGTCAGCCATTCCATACGCTATGTGGTTATTTTTAGCCATTGAGATGCTGCCTATGTTGTCAGAAGAGTGTAATGATGTCAAAAAGGATATGCCAAAAGGGATCATTTCCGGAATGATTACTCTACTGATTTTATCAATGTTAACAACCACAGTAGCGATTGGCCTTGCTGGGGTTGACGTGATGACGGTAGCGGAAGATCCACTGCCGGCAGCAGTAGGGGCAGCTTTCGGTAATTCTTATTGGCTTTCGCAAGTTTTAGCGTCTGTGGGTCTTGTAGGCTTGATTGCCAGCTTTTCAGGAGTTATTTTAGCCTATTCAAGGCAAATCTTCGCCTTATCAAGAGCCGGTTACCTGCCAGGATTTTTATCCAAACTTCATAAATCAAGAAGAACCCCTTATTTAGCGATTATCCTGCCGGGAATCGTAGGGCTGTTGTTAGTAGTTATGTTTAATCCGAATGATTTAATTTTGATTTCTACATTTGGTGCGCTCGTCTCTTATATCACGATGAACCTATCGGCACTAATATTAAGAAAAAAGGAACCGAACCTTCATCGGCCTTTTAAGACACCATTATATCCAATTACACCAATTGTGTCGCTTATGCTAGCTGTGGTTTCTCTTTTCGCCAGTTTCTTTGCCAATCTAACGTTCTTCTTTGTCTGCATCGCTGTCTTTGCGTTGTCAAGTATCTACTATTATGCATGGGCCAGACACCGGATCAACAAAGATGCACCAGAAGAACAATTTGCACACCAGTCTGTATCGGACTCAGTCCCTAGTGCGCCTGCCTCAAGACATGCCGAGTAAAAGGTAAAGTAAAGAGCCTGACGAGAGGACGTTTTAAGCAATGAAAAAAGATCTTCCTGAGTGCGTAATTTTTGACAAGGATGGGACATTAATTGAATGCGCTTCCATATGGATTCCCTGGGCTGAGGATATTTATCAATATGTCACTGAAAAAATTTCCCAGCCTTTCTTTTCTTATTCAGACTTGTCTCAGTCTTTCGGTATTAGACCTGGAAATGCCCACCTTGATCCTAGAGGACCTTTAGCCATTGGAAGTGTCTTGGAAGGGGAAATTATTCTTTCTTCAAAATTATATGAAGCTGGCCTCTCATGGGACCAAGCTGTTTTATTGGCGGCAGAAGCATCCTCCTTCGCCAATGAGAAACAAAATGAATCATCCGCTCTACAGCCAATAAAGGGTGTGAAAGAGTTCATTACCCTGCTACACCAAAAAGAAATCCCCATGGGGGTTTTGACAGCGGATGATACTGTGAAGGCTGAAAAACATTTAAAAGCTGTAGGATTGGATTCTTATTTTGATTTCATTATTGGAAGTGATCAAGTGGAAAGAGGGAAACCTTTTCCGGATATGGCCTACTTGGTAAGTGAAAAATTTGGCTTTGCTTTGTCCAACAGCCTAATAATCGGTGACACTAATGCTGATATGTGTTTAGGCAAAAATGCTGGAATGAGAGCTTGTATTGGTTTTATTCCAGCTACAGAAGAAAAAAAAGATTATTTAGTGGATGCCGATTTTATAATGGAGCGTTTTGATTTTCGCTTAATTGAATCCTTCTTTAAATAAAGGAGTGAATATAATGGACCGCATTTTGATTGAAAAAATCACAGAAATGGTCTTGTCAAAAATTCAGAACGATACAACCTATTTGCCACTTTCGGATGCTGAATTGACAGATTGGAAAAGATTAGACTTAAACGGTCTCTCCTGTTTACCAACCTGTGAAACAAGCAACGAAGCTAGGCCTTTGACAGAAGAAGAGTTAAGGGATTGGGACACATTGAATGCATTTTTTCAAACTTCCCCTCATCCTCACGCATCGCGACCAGCTGAGAAAAAACAAATTCAATTTCATAAGTATGTCTAATTAGAGTCTTATTTACAGAGGAAAGGAGTGATAGTGGTGATCTTAGATGCAGACTTGCAGTCAATACAGGAAATGAGAATAGCAGTTCAAAAAGCAAAGAAGGCACAGCAACAATTTCTGAGCTATTCTCAGCAGCAAATTGATCATATTGTTCAGAGTGTAGCTGAGGCTGCTTTTTCAAAATCGGCTTATTTAGCGGGATTAGCAGTTGAAGAAACGAAAATGGGCATAAAAGAACATAAAAAAATTAAAAACGAGCTTGGATCAAAAGGAGTCTATGAGTCAATTAAGCATGTAAAAACAGTAGGTGTGATTAATGATGACATTAAGAATAAAGTCATTGAAATAGCTTATCCCTATGGAGTTATTGCAGCCATCACTCCTACTACCAATCCAACGTCTACCGCCATCTACAAAACGCTGATTGCCTTAAAAAGTCAGAACAGTATTGTATTCAGCCCTCATCCAACAGCGGCTGAGTGTACAGTAGAGGCACTGAAAATATGCCAAGAAGCGACGTTGCAGGCAGGGGCGCCGGAGGGGATAATTGGATGGGTTTCACGTCCATCCATGACGGCTACGACAGAATTAATGAAACACCGGGATATCAATCTCATTTTAGCAACAGGAGGAGGGGGACTTGTCCGGGCGGCTTATAGTTCCGGTAAGCCGGCTTATGGAGTCGGTCCAGGGAATGTGCCAGTTTATATAGATCAATCAGCCGATGTTAATAAAGCGGTAAAAATGATTGTAGATAGTAAAAGATTTGATAATAGTACTATCTGCGCCACAGAGCAGGCGATCGTCGTCCATTCAGCTATTAAATCTAGAGTGATGGAAGAGCTGAGCAAAAATAAAGTCTATCTCCTTAACCCTCAGGAAAAAAGCAAGGTTGCTGCAATAATCTCACCTGCACTCGGAAAAATCAACCCGGGGATCGTAGGCAAACCAGCTGTTTATATCGCCAAAATGGCAGGCATTTCAGTACCGAAAGAAACGGTTATTCTTTTAGCAGAAGAAGTAGAAATTGGAAAAGAGTTTCCCTTTTCTCTAGAAAAGTTGTCACCGGTTTTTGGGTTGTATACAGCAGGGGACGAGAGCGACGCTATCACTATTTGTGAAAAGCTTTTAAATATAGGGGGGAGAGGCCATAGTGTTTCAATTCACTCAAAAGACGACCAGCAGGTTAAGCGCTTTGCTGAGAAAATGCCGGTTTCACGTGTGTTGGTGAATACATTGGCTTCAATTGGAGCAGCTGGAGGAACAACGGGATTAACCCCTTCCTTTACCCTTGGCTGCGGGTCTTACGGCGGCAATATAACATCTGATAATATTACGGTCCACCACTTGATAAATATCAAAAGAGTCGCTTATGGAATAAAAGAGGTACCAATTCCTGTCCCAAAAGAGACTCAAGTAGTTATCGAGGATAACGTGCAGGATGATATATATAGTGTGGTAGATCAGATAATCAAGAAAAAAGGGATTCAGGCTGTTAACTCCACGGTTATCGCCAAGTTAGTAAGTGATGTTTTACAAAATTATCAAACTAAATCATTAGGAGGAAATTAAGATGGCTAAAGAAATTAACGGTGCATTAGGAATGATTGAAACACGAGGTCTGGTCCCTTCCATTGAAGCAGCAGATGCTATGGTGAAGGCAGCCAATGTCAATATTGTTGGAAAGGTGCATGTTGGGGGTGGAATTGTCACGGTATTGGTCACAGGAGATGTTGGGGCTGTAAAAGCAGCTACGGAGGCGGGCAGTGAAGCGGCTCAGCGTGTCGGGGAGCTTCTTTCTGTTCATGTGATTCCGAGACCGCATACGGAATTGATCAGCATTCTTCCAAAAGCGTAAAACCAGCAAACTAAACATTGAATTATAGGAGGGGTTTTATGGATATTAAACTCCCGCCAGAAATTATGAACGAGCTCTTGGTTGAATTGGAGAATATGAAGACCCACGATCACTTGGTGCCTATAGGGATCTCTGCTCGTCATTGTCACTTAACGGAAGAGGACTTTAAAATCTTATTTGGAAATAGTGAAGAATTAACAAAGAAAAAAGACCTTTTTCAGCCTGGACAATTTGCTGCCAATGAAACAATCCTAATCAGCGGTCCCAAAGGAAGCATTGAAAAAGTTCGCATTTTGGGCCCATTCCGTTCTAAAACTCAGGTAGAGATTAGTTTGACAGATGCGATAAGGATGGGGGTTCGTCCCCCTATCCGTCAGTCTGGAAATATTAAAGGATCTTCACCTGTTACTCTGGTAGGGCCTAGTGGAAGCATTTTTAAAGAAGAAGGTCTCATTATTGCGCAAGCGCATGTTCATATGTCGCCTAGTGATGCTGCTCTGTTCCGTGTAAAAGATGGGGAACTAGTGAGCGTGGAAGCCGGGCATGGAATTCGGAAAGCCTGCTTTTCTAATGTAATGGTTCGTATAAATGATAAATACCGTCTAGAAATGCATATTGATACCGATGAAGCGAATGCCTGTTCAATTGAAAATGGACATTTTGGTAAAATTGTAAAAAGAAAGGATGAAGGATCATGAATGATCTCTTCATCCAAAAGATTGTAGAAGAGGTGTTAAAACAGGTTCAGAAAGAATCGATTGTCCATTCAAAACCTTCTATTTTGGTTATTCATCCGGGAACAGAAATGTCAAAAGAACAAGTGAAGGAATTGCGAAAATACTGGGAAGTGACAGAGGTCTCTTTAACAACAGAAAAAAATATGAACCTTCCGCCGTCTGTTACCGAGGCGGTTTTTCTAGAGGCAAGCCAAACACTGATGGTCAAAGGCGCATTAGGCATTGCTGATACGGCTGAAAGTGAATGGTTATCAAACTTATTGCTACATGGAGTAAAGACTTATATAGTCCCTGATCAACAGTTATCTTTTCTTTTGCATGATAAGGTGCTGCTCAAGGCTAGAAATAGGGCTTATCAACAGATGTTTTTAACCTATCGTGAAACTCTCTCTTCGTTTGGGGTTTTTTTTAATTCTTTGGAGGAGCTAGTACAGGCTGGAGGGAGAAATGAAAAAAAATCCGGTCAAAGTGAAGATAATATCTTCCATGAAAAGCTAATTTCTCAAAAGGTGATAGAATCATGGAACGGCCGAGAAATAAAAGTACTACCAGGTAGCATTGTCACTCCTTTAGCAAAAGATCTAGCAAAACAAAAAGGAATTAAAATTTTCGCACTGGAGGAGTGACAAATGATTATTGGCAAGGTAGTGGGAAATATATGGGCCACTCGAAAAGAAGAAGGTCTGACTGGTTTTAAGCTATTAACCGTTCAGCCTCTGGATGTTGAAGGAAACACAATTAATGTCAACACTATAGTTGCAGTGGACCGAATCGGTGCCGGGATCGGTGATAAAGTCCTTGTCACAACAGGGGCACCCGCATCATTTATCGATCAAAAAAGGTTGCCTGTTGATGCTCTTATTGTTGGTATTATTGATCAAAATTGAAAGAAGTGATGAAAAATGAGTGAAGCTCTTGGAATGATTGAAACAAGAGGGCTTGCTATTTCTATTGAGGTTGCAGACAGGATGCTAAAGACTTCGAATGTCAGTATCGTAAACCAGGAAACGGTCGACTTAGCTCTTGTTACTATTATTGTTAAAGGGGATGTCAGTTCAGTCCAGTCTGCAGTTGAATTAGGGGAATCTTTGGCAAGAAGCGCCAACGCTTTTGTCTCTTCAAAGGTAATACCCCATCCAGATACGGGGACGTCTTTATTGATTAAAGAAAAAGCAGTAAAGGAATCAGTGGTCCATCGTCAGCAAACTAGCGCTGAAAAACCATTAACGGAAGAAAAGAAGAATACAGAAACCCGAATTAATTCAGTAAAAACAGATAAATAAAGATGGGAAGCACTTAATAAGAAATAGAGAGGAGGAGGCGAAAGAATGGCATTTAAGAGAAAGAAGATAGCAATTGTCGGCGCTGGTTTTACAGGAACAACGATTGCATTTATGTTAGTGCAAAAAGAGCTGGGCGATGTGATTTTAATCGATCAACCTTCTGAGGAAAAACCTGTAAAAGGAAAGTCTCTCGATATATATCAGTCTACTTCTATTCAAAAAGTAGACTCCAGGATTACCGGAACTAGTAATTATGCCAAAATGGCCGGCGCCGATCTTGTTATCGTTACGGCAGGGCTACCCAGGAAGCCAGGAATGGACCGGGATGACTTAATCGAGAAAAATGCAAAAGTAATTGAACAGATATCGAAAAATATCCGCAAGTATGCTCCGGATAGTTATGTATTAATATTAAGCAATCCAGTAGATGCCATGACATATTTATGCTTGAAGAAAACAGGCTTTCCTAAAAACAGAGTAATTGGCCAATCCGGTGTTTTAGACACTGCAAGATTTAATGCCTTTATAGCGGAAGAATTGAACATTTCTATAGAAGATATCTCTAGCTTTGTACTTGGAGGGCACGGAGATAAAATGCTTCCGCTAATCCGGTTTTCTTATGCAGGTGGGATACCACTAGACCGGATTCTGTCGCCTGAAAGATTATCTGTCATCATTGAACGAACCCGTAAAGGCGGAGGTGAAATTGTAGAATTGCTAGGAAAAGGGAGCGCTTATTATGCTCCTGCTGCGGCTGTTGTCCAGATGGCCGGGTCGATAATTAAGGATAAGAAAAAAATTCTTCCTACTGTAGCCTATTTAGAGGGAGAATACGGATATAACGACATTTGTTTAGGTGTCCCATGTGTGTTGGGGGGAAATGGTATTGAGTCGACTATTGAGCTTGCTTTGACAAAAGAGGAAAAAGAAGCGTTTAATCGATCAGCCGATTCAGTAAGAAGTACTATAAAATTCCTCCACAGCTCTCGTTCGGCTTGGAATTTCCAATGATTGGAGAGGTGGACTGTGATAAATAAGAAAGAAAAGACCGTTGTTGTTACTGGCGGTAGCAAGGGGATTGGAAAAGGCATATCAAGGAATTTCGCTTGCCAGGGGATGAAAGTCGCAATAGTAGGAAGAAGTAAAGAAAGTGCTGAAGAATGTGCCGCTGAAATTAGGAGAGAAGGGGGGATCGCGAAAGCTTTTGAAGCTGATGTATCAAATATTGAATCAGTGAACGCCATGGCCAAAAAGGTAAATGATGAATTTGGCGGAATAGATGTTTTGTGTTCCAATGCCGGTATTTTCCCCTCTGTGCCACTTGAAGAAATGACTGGCGATGACTGGGATCGAGTAATGAATATCAATGCAAGGGGAACTTTTTTCTCCGTACAGGGTTGCTTGCCTTATCTTAAAAAAGCAGAGGCTGGCCGGGTCATCCTTACTTCTTCTATAACAGGGCCTTTCACTGGCTACCCCGGTTGGTCGCATTATGCAGCAAGTAAAGCTGCACAGCTAGGGTTTATGCGAACAGCCGCTCTCGAGTTAGCTGCTTATAATATTACAATTAACGCCATTCTTCCAGGGAATATTTTAACTGAAGGCCTTAAGGAGCTTGGGGAGGATTATTTAAAAAAGATGGCGAAATCAGTACCTTTAAAAAGACTGGGAACAGTAGATGATATTGCCCATACCGCCTTTTTCCTTGCTTCTAAAGCCGCTGGCTTTATTACCGGGCAAACCATAGTTGTGGATGGTGGTCAAATTTTACCGGAAGACAGTAGTGCAATCAGTTAACTTAAAAAAGAAATTGGGAACAGGATTAACAAGAAATTAATGAACAAAACTACATCCATTGATAAGAATTCATTCAAATAATTATAAGAAGAACGCGTTAAGAAAGCTATGTTTATCTAGACGTGTTCTTTTTATAATTCTTGATTTTACAACTGTCTCTCCAAATAAACCTTTGCACTACATTCTTATTGGCGCATTTTAAGTAGAAACTGAATAGAAAAAAGAACCCGCTGCTTTAGGGTGAAACTTTTAAATGAAAGGCTCTGTTAAATCTTAAGGTTGATATTTGCATAATAATTAAGGGACCCCCTATTTATATAGGGGGTCCCTCATACTTATTCAACTCCGTTGATTAAGTATGTTTATTAATTGATTTATTTTTTACATTATCTAATTCCTTTAATACATATCCATTTTTTATTCGGATTTACATAAAACTCTACTGTGTTAAACCCCGTTTTTTTAAACAGTTGCTCCATATCTTCCTTTGTTTTATAGGCTTTCATATGATAATTAATTTTGTATACCTCGGCAATAATGAAAAAACAGCCTTCTTGTTTCAATACTCTAAAAACTTCTTTTACACTGTTTTCTAAATCTGACCAAAAGTAATGTGTTTGAAAAGCAGTGATAATATCAAAACTATTTTCTGGAAACGGAATGTCAGTCACACTTGCTTGTTCAATGTGTACTTTACCTGTTTCTACATCTACTTTATTAGCTCTTATAGAATCTTTTACTGCCTGTTCGGAATAATCTATGCCATATAGTTTCCCATATGTATTCATGTTTGACAGTAATTGCAGTGTTTTTCCTCCACCACAACCTACATCCAACATTACAGATTCTTCTCTTACTTTTATCTTCTCCAAAGCCCATTTGTTCATTTCAATATGAGCAGAGTTCATTATCCTTAACATAAATGAACCTAAAATTCCATTAGGATTCTTAGCTTGTTCTATCAACTTATTTAACAAGTTCAACTCCATACCTCCTTTCACTACATCCAATTCTATATATCGTTTACTTAATACGATTGAAAATGATATAAGTTCCGTTTTTTCCATTTCTTGTTCAACTATCCTGCCGTCAGTCAAGTAAGCACTATACATTGAATTTAGACAAGCGTAAGCTCTCATAAGTATCTCTCACTTCAATACAAATGATGTTAAAAAAATTTTTTAATATTGTGTCTTGTACTTTCATTGCTGCGATTATCTATAAACTGGAACCAAGTGAGGTAATTGTCGAGATATTTTGTAGCCACGCCTTTAAATCGGTCAATCCACTGTTTCATTCGTGAATGAAGACCATTGACACTCTGAATATGATACAAGCCCTTAATAACGTATTTTCCATCGTTTGATTTAATACGATAATGTTCTAATCCTTTTTCTTTAGCATACGTTTTATAAGCTCTCCAAGCATCTGTTACAAGTACGTTGTCGGTGATTAATTTAGAACCAATCATTTTATCTACTTTGTCTTTCACGATGCGACCCATACAAGCAATTTTGGAAACAGTTGCTTTTGTGCGGTCCCTTCCAACAAGAACACAAACTTGTTCGTGGCTTATACCTCTATATTTAGATTTTCCACCACGCTTTCGAGGTTTGCGTTCAGTAATACCACGTTTTCCCTTTTCAGAGTACAGGAAATAGGTTTCGTCAATTTCAACGATACCTTCAAAATGTTCAAAATCCATTTGTTTGAGAGCGTTTAGTAACTTGTGTCTCCAATAGAAAAGTGTAACCCAAGTAACCCCAATGATTTTAGCCGATTTTCGTAGGGAATAGGAATAGCCCTTAAACATACATTCAACAAATATAATCCATTCGTCTCCTTGTCGGGTGCGATATAAAACAGTATTAGTCGTATCAGTAAAGGTTTTTCGACAACTTTTGCATCGATAGTGTTGACGACCATTATATTTTCCGAACCGAACAACGTGTTCAGATGTACAATGAGGGCATCTAAATCCTTTTTTGAAACGATTTTCTCTCATTTCGTTGATTAGGCGGCCACTAACAGAGGAAGAAGGCTGAACATAGCGTTTTACCCATTGATATACTTGTTCTTTTTGTGTATGAGGTAATTTATCAATATATTTTAGTAGATTGCTAAACGCTTTGCTCACTATTCTCCCTACCGAACGTTTGTTCTTGTGATGATTATACTAAGGATTCGGAGAAGTATCAAATAACAACATCATACTTTAACGAAGACAAATGAAAAGATCACGTTAGTCGAGGATCAAATATTTTTAGCGATATTGAAGGAGAAGTTGAAAAATCAACCGACTAGCTGGTTCCTAAATACAAAAGAGCCGGCTTTTTAAAGTGGAGAAGTTTGGTGACCCGTAATACTTATGGGAAGAGAGTTATATGTTTAGCAGAAGCAGTGATCCATTTTTATTGATGAAACTTTTTCAATTGTAGAACGTATAAAAACTAAGTTCTTTCATCATGAATATAGTAATCAATGCATCATTATTCTAAAGTACAGGAGGTTTGGTTTGTGAAATTTTCCGGCAAGTTCCTGATTAAGTTAATGCTGTTGAGTTCTTATCTCGTAGGCGGTTCCGCTTTTTTTATTCTTATACTAAGCAAAGGAATTATAACATTAACGAGTCCTCTTTATTTATTAGGCATCTTTTTGTTTGTATACGGATGGGTTTGGTTGGCCCGTACCTACTTGAGTAAACAAAAAGATGGAAACAAACAACTCACTCAACATAAGATTATTCACTAGATGATCTTCTCGCGTTCATTGGTAATGACTAATAGGCGAATATTCAAACTCAGATAACCTTTAATCATCAAAAGGCGATAAATGAACTTCTTAATCAGCAGTGCACTCTATTAGAGGTTTATGTTTAGCTTCTTGAGAAACTTGCTACATCATAAGGTTGAGGAATTTATTAAAAAGTAAATATCACATTAAAGTAGCAAAAATACAAAACAGGCATGGATTAAGCAAATCCATGCTTTTAATTTGTCCATCACTTAGCCGCTGCCGTAGTCAAGTGGACTCACAGAAAGAAGGATATCGTTTATTATCTTCATCAAAGTAGCGCATAATTTATAAGGCAGCGATGAATTGTTAATATGTAGTCTAGTTAATGCAGTACCCTCATATTTCTTAATTAACTGTTAAGGCCCTATTTGTTGTTGATATGCTGACAAAGGAGACGAAAGGAGCATCTGTCTCCTTAATTAAAGGCCTATTCTTTAGGATGACTTGTGGCGGATTTGGCCATTCTATTGTTAACGAAACCTTTACAGAAAATTTTTTATTTTAGAAAGGAGGGAAGCAGATGGAGTCCCTCTGGCTAGAATATGCTTGGACATTGTTAATTTTAATTGGATTAGAAGGACTATTATCCGCTGACAATGCCCTTGTACTCGCTGTTATAGCCAAGCACCTACCAGAAAATCAGAAGAGAAAGGCTATAAATTACGGAATCATCATGGCTTTCGCTTTCCGATTTGCTGCTCTTTTTGCGATTTCTTTTATTGCAAACGTCTGGCAGGTACAGGCTATAGGAGCAGCCTATCTTCTGTACTTAGGCTTAAAGCATATCATTCAAGCCCGGTTCGGGAAACAACATGAGAACATCCATAAGGATGATCAAAAGGAAGCCTCGGGGAAAGGCTTCTGGCCCACAGTAGGAAAGATTGCTTTGGCCGATCTCGCTTTTGCCATTGATTCAATTCTAGCTGCAGTTGCTCTTGCCCTTGGCCTTCCAGATTCACCGCTTGGGGATTTCGGCGGCATGGACGGGGGACAGTTTATTGTTGTTCTTCTTGGAGGTATTGCTGGCCTTATCTTAATTAAGTATGCAGCAGCCTGGTTTGTAAAACTTCTTGGCAAACGTCCAGCCTTGGAAACAACAGCCTATGCCATTGTTGCCTGGGTCGGTGTGAAGCTTGCTGTCATTACACTTGCCCATAATGATATTGGTATCTTAGATCCTCATTTTCCTCATAGTCCCATTTGGACTCTCATCTTCTATGGAGTACTAATCGATATCGCTTTGGTCGGCTGGTTCGCACCAAGTAATAAAAGATAAACCTCAAAGTTATTTGGACAAGATATTTATCAGTCAGGATTTTCCGATAGTCATCTGGGTGATGAGTAAAGGTGAGCTGTTCATACAATAATCGTATATACAAATTGGAATGAAAATAAGCACGGCATGAATCTGTCTAATCTATGCCGTGCTTTCGTCTGTTTCCAAGCAGGCGAGCGGCTTGTTTAGCTTTTTCCTGTTCCGAATTAGAATAAAGTGTTGCTGTTGTAGTAGATGTATGTCCAAGCTGCCTCATGAGAAGGTGGATATCGTTTGTCTCTTCCATCAATTTTGTTGCATAGGGATGACGTAATGTAAGAGGAGCCAGCGCATATCCATTTTTTAAGGATGATAGTGGTAAGAGTGCTCCCTTTATTACTAGATACGCCTACAAGTGATTTTGAGGACGTCTTTAAAGCGATTCTACTTTTTTAATCTCGATAGCTAAACCAACTGTCATAAGGAGTTAAGATAAAACCTTTTCACCTTTTAGTTTCTTGTGGATCTGTTGCAAAATGATCTTGGAGGCAGCCTCTTATATGTTTCTCTATAATTTATCAAACATTTTACTTTAATTGTAAAAAAATAAATTAAATACCTGTAAAACTAGTCTATTTTCTTGTTTCTTCATAAGTTATAATAGATTTCATATTATTAAATTTATAGAGAAAAGAGGAAAGAATTTGAAGGGATTTCGGGTCTTATTAGCTTTATGTTTATCAGTCAGCTTATTTGCTGCGACGCCAGCGTTAGCAGCCGTCAAGCCGATTGAACGTTATGATATCGGGGATGTCGGTCCGGACCATCGGTTTTACGAATCTATTGAACGCTTTATTTATACAGATATTATTGATGGATACGTGGAAACGGAGACATATGAGGAAGATGGCGAGGTATATGAGGATTCATATGTATCAGTTCGTCCGGATGAGAAAGTAACACGGGCGCAGTTCACGAAAATCTTAGTGAATGCCTTGTCTCTGAAAGAGGGAGCAAAGGTCAAAGAATTCTCTGATGTAAAATCAGCTAAGTGGTACTATAACTACGTCCGTATTGCCAGCAGCCAAGGCATTGTAACAGGACGCTCTGACGGAAAATTTTATCCAGATGAAAATATCACACGTGATCAAATGGCAGTTATGATTTACCGGGCGTTTAAAGGAAGCGTAGCTTTTCCGAAATCCATCAAGACTTTCAAGGACGTACCGGCTAAAAGCTTTGCCTATGAAGCAGTTGTGAAACTGGCAGCCAATGGGATTATTCAAGGATATGGCGATACGTTTAAGCCGCAAAACCCTGCCACTCGCGGACAAGCGATTGCGATTCTTGATCGCGCTATGAATCAGGAAGCAGGTGCGCCGGAAGATAAGCAAGCTGTCACACAAGTAGTAGACCGCAACATTCAGGAAGAGATTCGGCTAATGAAGGAAGAAAACATGCCGGCACTGAAGGCACTGTACCATGAAACCACAACGGGCTATTACTTGTCTTATTCATTGGATAGCCTGACACTGGGCGGTGACATGGAGGAACTAGATGGCACGCTCTCGATGGAACCGATCGGCGTTCATTCCCTTAAAGCTGTGGCGGTTCATAAACGTCTAGCAGAAGTGCGTATCGATAATCTGAAATATAAAGTTTCTTTTACATCACCAGACCTGTCATTCTCTGTGAATGTAGACGCTTCTGGAGCAGCTTACTTGAAAAAAGGATCAGACGGTAAATGGAAGATTTATAACATTGTGCTGGATGAAGAGCCAGGAGAAGATTGGCAGTCAGAAATTTCGGCAGCCGCAAAAGAATCATAATTAGATAAAGGTCTGTTTAGTTAAGAGTATGCTCAATGAAAACCCTGTGTTAGGTGACACAGGGTTTTTTCTTATGAAATAAAGAGAGAGCTCCGTTTCTTTTATGGAATTAAGCCGCTCCTCGCCTAGAAGAAATGCACATTTGCTCTTAACAAATTCTCTTCCGAAAAGGCAATTGTCTAGAGGGAATAATATATCTTTTTTAGTTCTTTTATTTTTCCTTTGTGAAGTTTTAGCTTCCTATGCAGCAAAAAAATATACTTCTTTCAATCAAAATTATCACATCCATTAACTGATTTTATTTTAGGCGGCTAAAGAGTGTTTTCTTCTTGATCTGCCATTTTTATAATTAAAACCTGGGGAGCGAGGCACTAAAAAGAGGGATTTTCTCTCGTCTTTGAAAGGTAGCTAGTTAAGTAGGGAGACAGATGTTATGCTGGTTTTCGGATTTGAGGGCACTCTATACATAACAAAGCATAGTGCGTTTTTACTAATGGAAGAATACGACTATTGAAATATTTACCAAAAAGAAACGATGCTATAAAGTATACTATGGATTTCATCAATTGGGAAAGGAGTAAACAAATGAAAACAATTAGAACTATAGTATCCGTATTTGTAGCTTGTTTCGTTGTATTTTGCCTTTTTTCTACTTATAGCGCTGAGGCAGCTACTTACAAAGGATTCAATTTTAAACCTGGAGATATCGTCATTACAAAGAATACAAGTAGTAGAGGTGTTACTGGGCATGCAGGAATTGTAGCAAGTGATGGGAAAAATATCGTTCATTCTCATCCAAGTTACAATAAGGGCAAGCCACATAAAATGAGTATATCCACTTGGTTAACAAAGTACCCCAAAACCAAAGTAGTTAGATCAAATAGCAGCACAATAGCTAATAAAGCTGGAAAATACGCTTATAATAGTTACATAGTCGGAACGTATAAGAATCAGTCATATAAGGTAACATCTAATCCTAAAGATCGGACATATCTTTATTGTTCTGAATTAGTGTGGCAATCCTATTACTACGGAGCCAATTCAACCTTTTATACATTTACAGTAAAACCATACAAAAAAGTTATTCCTGACATTATTGAACCATATGGTTATTTAAACCCGAGCTTACAAAAATTAAACGGCTATAAAACTGTAAAAACTTTCAGCTGGTAATAAAATGAAACCCTCATTGGCAGGATCCGATACATAGGATGTGTTAGTGCAGGCGGTGCGGAATGAAGCTGTGTTATGAGAATGCTTCATCTCCCGGTCTATACAGGGATTTCGAGACGCTCCAATAAAAGTAGAAATTCATTATTGATAAAAATAAATTACCATCCCCTAACTAACGAGCAATGTTAGTAGATGATGTCTATCATGTATTCCTTTATATTGGGATTAGGCAGAAACTATCCGTCTATCCAATGTAAAGGATTTTTTTATGGACTTATGAAAACGTTCAATGTGGATTTAATTAATGAAGTTCTACTGAAAGTCTCTATAATACTTCATAAGTTAGTCTATCAAAAAAAAGGTAAAAGAACACTTTTATCGGATTGTTTTGTGTCTGTTAGGGCTAAAAGGTTTTTTATTTTTTTAAATCCTTTAGTCTGCTAATACACTAAAAATATCCTTTGACAGGCTCATTGGATTTGTATAAACTCTATTTATTACATTATTACTATAATACATTATCGTATTAAAGTTTTAGTAGGATAATAGACTACTAATGGATAGCAGTGACCTAACACAACAATATACTTTATTAAAGGTGGTTTTTGGCATGACACGATTATTTTCTAGATTACTGATGGTGGCAGCGGTATTTTTACTCCTTTCAGCTTGCTCAAATTCAGGATCAGAGACGGCTGGAAAAGAAAACAAAGACGAAAAAATGTTAGTAATAGGTGTGGACGATAAATTTGCCCCTATGGGATTCCGAGATGAACAAAATGAGATTGTTGGTTTTGATATTGACTACGCTAGAGCTGCAGCTGAGAAAATGGGAGAAAAGGTTAAATTTCAACCAATTGACTGGGCAACAAAGGAATCTGAACTAAGCAGTGGCCGGATTGATCTTATCTGGAACGGATATACCATTACAGACGAGCGTAAAAAGAAGGTCTTGTTCACGAAGCCTTATTTAAAAAATGCACAGGTTATTGTCACAAAAGCGGATTCAAAAATAACGAAAATAAATGATTTAGAAGGAAAAGTAGTTGGACTTCAATCGCTTTCCTCTGCTTCTGATGCATTAAATGCCAACCCAATTAAATCTAAAATTAAGTCGGTTACTGAGTTTTCCGATAATGTGATGGCGTTAACGGATTTAAGAAGCGGACGCTTAGATGCTGTAGTAATTGATGAGGTTGTTGCTGACTATTACATGTCGAAAGAAAAAGGTTCTTTTAAGGTACTTGAGGAGTCTCTTGCGCCTGAAGAATATGGAGTCGGTGTTAAAAAAGGAAATGAAGAATTACTAGAGAAGCTTCAAAAAGCGCTCGATGAGATGAATGAAGATGGAACAGCTGCTGAAATTTCTAAAAAATGGTTTGGCGAGAACAAAGTTTTAAAACAATAAGGAATAGTAAGCAAAACAGGATTTCCTTTGGGAACCCTGTTTTGTTTTTGGAGGCTTATTTATGTCTATTGATTACATTCTCTCAATTTTAGGGCCAATGCTAGAGGGGGCACAAATGACAGTCCTCTTGTTTTTGGTCGCCATTGTCATTTCGATTCCATTAGGATTCTTATTAATGCTTGCTGTAAGAAGCAGCATTAAACCACTATCCTGGATGGCTCATACTTATATTTATGTTATGCGTGGAACACCTTTGCTGCTGCAGCTTTTATTTATCTGCTTTGGGTTACCGATGCTTCCGGTAGTAGGTGAATACTTAGTATTTGATCGCTTTGTTGCTGCTTGCATAGGATTTATTTTGAATTATGCCGCTTATTTTGCTGAGATTTTCCGCGGCGGTGTTTTAGCGATTGATAAAGGCCAGTATGAGGCAGCGCAAGTGCTTTCTATGAATAAATGGCAAACAACGACACGTGTTATTCTGCCGCAAATGTTTAGAATTGCACTTCCTGCTGTTGCGAATGAATCGGTGACATTAGTAAAAGATACTGCTCTTCTTTATGCAGTCGCTGTACCAGAATTGTTACACTTTGCCCAAACTGCAGTGAACCGTGACTTTACCATTGTACCCTTCTTGGTCGCTGGGATTATTTATTTAATCATGACACTCTTATTAACGATGTTCTTTAAATGGCTCGAACAGCGGTTCAAATTTGAATAGAAGGAGTGGTGAAAGTGGCTATTATTGAAATAGAGAATCTTAAAAAATCATTTGGGAAACAAGAGGTACTTAAACAGATTACATTTGATGTGAATAAAAATGATGTAGTGGCAGTGATCGGCCCATCGGGTTCTGGGAAAAGTACGATGCTCCGAAGCTTAGTACATTTAGAAAAAATAGATGGCGGAAGTATCCGTGTTGATGGCGAAAACCTAGTACAGGATGGGATCTATTCGAAGCCACAGGAGATTAAGCGAATAACGTCTAAAATGGGGATGGTTTTTCAACACTTCAACCTTTTTCCGCATTTATCTGTTAAAGAAAATTTAGAGCTCGCTCCAAGATTAGTAAAAAAAGAGACATTCAAAGATATTCAAAAACGAAGCACTGAACTCCTAGAAAAAATCGGACTTTCTAATCGAGCAGCTGCTTATCCTGCAAACCTCTCTGGTGGACAAAAACAAAGAGTCGCCATTGCAAGAGCACTAATGATGAACCCTGATATTCTGTTATTTGATGAACCGACATCTGCCTTGGACCCAGAATTAACGGGGGAAGTATTACAAGTCATGAAGGACCTTGCAAAAGATCAAATGACGATGATTGTGGTCACACATGAGATGGGATTTGCTAAGGAGGTAGCAAACAAGGTAATCTTTATGGATGATGGAGAAATTGTCGAAACTGCCCATCCGGATAAGCTATTTGTGAGCCCGCAGTTTGAAAGAACGAAAACATTCCTAAACCGGAGCTTCAAGTAATTAAAAAAGACAGTCAGTTTCCTATACAAAATAGGGAGCTGACTGTCTTTTTTAATATTTGGTAGTACGTTCGAGTCAACGTTATTTTGGTGAAAAGCATTTCGGGAAGTATTGAGTAATGAAGCATACAAAACTTTATATTCTTTTTACATCTATCCTTTCAAAAATTAATATTCGATTGCTATTTTTAATAGGTAATCTATTCAAATTAATGAAAGAATAGGAGAGGTGTAGATTGAGAGGAAAATGGTTACCTGCTTTTGGTGCTCTCGTATTAGGACTCAGTGTTATCACTGGCGGAGTGATGGCTTCTGCGAAAGAAAAACATAAGGATATTTTAAATGTATCACATCGTGGTGCTTCAGGGTATGCTCCAGAGCACACTCTAGTATCCTATGACATGGGAGAAAAAATGCATGGGGACTATATTGAAATTGACTTACAAATGACCAAGGATGGACAATTAATCGCCATGCACGATGAGAAAGTGGATCGGACGACGGATGGGACAGGCTTTGTTAAAGATTACACATTAGCGGAAATCAAGCAATTAGACGCAGGAAGCTGGTTTAACGAAAAATATCCCCAATATGCTAATTCAGATTATGTGGGATTAGAAGTACCGACTCTTGAAGAAATCTTCCGTAAATTTGGGAAAAATAATCAATATTATATTGAAACAAAGTCACCAGACATTTACCCAGGCATGGAAAAAGAACTTTTACGCCTTATTGATAAATATCATATAGATAAAGAGACACTGCTTGTTCAATCTTTCAGCCCGCAAAGCTTGGAAATTATGCATAAACTCGATCCATCTGTTAAGCTAATTCAATTACTATCTTATAAAGCAAATGCAGAAATAACAGATGAAGAAGTGGCAGCCATTAAAGAGTATGCGATTGGAGTAGGTCCTAACCATACATATTTAAACAAAGAATATGTACAAAAGGTCGTTAACAATGGGCTTGAAATCCATCCATATACAGTAAATGATAAAGAAAGAATGAAGTTGTTAATTAACTGGGGCGTTACAGGAATGTTCACAAACTTCCCGAATTTGCTTCATGAAGTTAAAAAGGGAAAATAAGTTCTTTTTATTTAATTGAGAGGAGAGAAGTCATATTCTCTCCTTTATTGTTTGGTTTTCCTTTAAACTTTGTTAAGTATCTTGCTTAAACTAACGGACAGTTTAATGCAATAAAGGATGCAGTTTTATTAAAAAAGGATGGGCATTATGCCGATTAATTCTTTTGATCACTATCCAATGAGTTGAAATCCATCCATAGACAAAGCCAAAAACCTATTTATCAAGTACTCGCAGAGATACTAAAATAAGACATTTTAAATTTTATATAGTAAAGGAATAGTGGGCAGATCAAGGAAAAGGAGGGAGGTTAGTTTAACAAGAGTTGTTTAAAGTCAAAAAGTATAAGGGGATTTTTCCGGTTTCCCCTATACAAGTATTTTTGTAAATTAACTCTCTATTTGATTAACTTGTATCATAATTTTTGTGACATAATGCTCCTTGCGATTCATTACAACTGTATCGTAAATATACTCCTCAAAAACATAATCACCTAAGGTTAAATTTAAGCGATCCATCTCTGAGAAAAGTCGCTTATATGTCTTATGTATGGTGCTCTCATCCCCTCTATGATATCCACTGAGAAACTCACCCTTTACACTTTTAAAGTACGGATATCCTTCCTTGGGATTCGGCTGCTCGATATATAAATAGCTATAATTAGTGAATTCTCCCTTTAATACTTGCTCCCGTTTCGTTATCCCGCCTATCGGATAGCCTGTATCAAGTTGTAATACGTCCAATTCATTAACAAAATCTGAAACGACCTCTACAAATTCCTCATCAGTTATATTTTCAATATTTCTACTTAAATAAAGTGTTGCTTCTGGTAATTGTTCAAGAATAACTTGATGTAAATCAAGATGTAATGCTTCTTCCATTAATGCTATTTTTGTATCGACAATTTTTTCCTTCGTTTCGATCTCCTGGCGTTTTTTCATAATCTCTTCTTTTTTTTGATACATAATGGATAAAAACCTTTCAGGTGATTTATTTTGCATATATTGTTGAATATCGTTAAGCGACATACCAAGGTCCTTTAATAAATCGATAACAAAAAATAGCTCAATCTGGCGAATTGAATAATAACGGTAACCTTTTTCGTTTTTATGCTCCGGAGAGAAAAGCCCAATTTGATCGTAATAAAAGAGTGTTTGTTTGTTTACTTTGCAAAGCTTCGCGAATTCCCCTGTAGTTAAATATTTTACATTTTTTTTATTCATTTTTTACAGCTCCATTCTTGACTATATAGTTACTATATACACTAGGATAGGAATTGTAAAAAACAAAACAAGTTAGTTTGCGATCACGACAATTAGTTTGTTAAGGAGAAGGTAAAAGATGAAGACTTATCAAGTCACCTTAGGATTACTATTAATGAATCTATTTATAGCCTTTTTGGGAATTGGTCTTGTCATTCCAGTCTTGCCTACGCTGATGAATGAATTAGGCATTACGGGAACAACAGTTGGTTATTTAACCGCAACATTTGCCATTGCTCAATTGATTGTTTCACCATTCGCAGGGAAAGCGGTAGATAAATCGGGTAGAAAAATTATGATTGTGATAGGCCTATTTATTTTTGGCATCTCAGAATTTTTGTTTGGGATGGGCAGAGAAATCGAAATTCTATTTATTTCTCGTATTTTGGGCGGAATTAGTGCAGCATTCATTATGCCAGCTGTTACAGCTTTTATTGCTGATATTACAAATCTGGATAATCGCCCAAAGGCGCTAGGGTATATGTCAGCTGCCATTAGCACCGGATTTATTATTGGTCCAGGTATTGGTGGATTCTTAGCGGAATTTGGCACACGTATCCCTTTTTTCTCCGCAGGAGCTCTTGGTGTAATTGCGGCCATACTCTCCATTATTTTATTAGATGAACCGAATCGTAAAGAAGATAATAATGAACAAACCTTAAATAGTAGGACTGGCTTCAAACGTATTATTAACCCAAAATATTTCCTTGCGTTTATTTTAATTTTTATAGCCTCATTTGGTTTAGCAGCTTTTGAATCGTTTTTTAGTCTATTTGTAGACCATAAATTTCAGTTTACACCATCCGATATAGCGATCGTTATTACAGGCGGGGCGATTTTTGGAGCAGTTTCGCAAGTCATCCTGTTTGATAGGATTACACGAATTTGGGGCGAAATTAAACTGATTCGATATAGCTTAATATTATCGGCCCTGCTTGTCTTTTTAATGACTGTTGTTCATTCATATTTCTCTATCCTGCTTGTTACATTTACTGTTTTTGTTGGATTTGATTTATTTCGACCAGCCATTACTTCCTATCTTTCAAATATCGCTGGGAACGAACAAGGCTTCGTTGGTGGAATGAACTCTATGTTTACAAGCTTAGCAAACATTAGTGGACCCATTCTAGGGGGGATATTATTTGATATAAATATTAATTATCCTTACTACTTTGCGACTGTAATACTGTCTCTAGGAATAGTTATTACATTGTTTTGGAAGAAGCAGGCAAAAGACTCTTTAAAAGAAGTGAAGGCTAGCGTAGATAATTAATCGAAGCCGACAGCGATAACAACCCTAAACAGACTCGATTGCGATAATGAATAGTATCATGTTGATCCACAAGTAAAGTAAATTAATTTATCGACAAAAGTCGGGCACTATAGAATCAATCCCCGGCCTCTGCAGATCCCTAATTTTAACAGTTTGTTACGAGCTGTCCAGCAGGTTGTTAGCTGTTTTTGAATGATCCCGAAAAGAATTTCTAAAAGTGAAGCTCAAATGACCGATATGATCATGACAGACAGCGTTCCTTTGATTAGAAAGAATCCTCCTGTATAGTTGCACATGATTTGGAAGCTGGATCTCTCAAAAGAAATAGCCGGACGAGAAAAGGATAAAGTGCTTCCGACAGGACTGTTATCTTGTTGAAAGTAGAAAGAGAAGCGTTCTTTATTCTAGTCCCATCCAACTGGGGAGATCAATAGAGCAAGAGACAGAAAGAGCGTAGATAGGCGAGAAGATAGATCTATCAATTAGCACAAGTGCCCCTGCCCAGTGAATTGGCAGGGGCACTTGTATAGGGATTACTTTTAGTCAAAACACGAAAAATTTGTCTAATCACCGACGGTGTTCGACAGTTTTTTCTAGCCTTTTTTCGCTACAATAGGAGAATAGCGATACAGGGCTTTAGGAAACCAACAGGATGGTATTCGTCCATGCTTGTAAGAAATGTACAAAAGTTTTATCAATACTAAGGCTCTTTTATAAATGAGATTAAAAAAGTAAAAGTCTTGAAAATCCGCTAATTAATGAATAGATAAAAGGAGAGTTAACGATGTGGAGAAAGCTCAAATTTAAATGGTCAAAATTTATAACTAGAAGAGATAAAGAGAAAGACCAGTTACTCGATGAGGAACTCTTAAAAAGGATCGTTCGGTTATCGATTGAATCAAGAAGGCGTCATAGAGGTGAGGCAAATAGGATGGGGTTAAAAGTCATGAAGGGCGGCAAGGATTGAGGTCTTGCTAGTCAAAATAAGCAATTCATAAAGGCTGTGATCAGGCAAGTATCTCACTTGTTCATTGGAAATAGGTGAAGAAAGATCTATTTAGATGATAGACCAATAAATCCTGAGTTTTTTGCTTGAGAGATTGACACTGGTTCTGTTTCTAAATTATACTTTGGATAATTATTTGCAATTTTAAAAAGATTAATGAAGAATAGAGGGTTGTAGACTAGTGTTAAATTGTGCTCAAGTTGATTCTTTGTGCCGGGAATATACTTCATTGGATAAACAAGAGATAGAGAAGATTAAGGAAGTCTCTAGACAACTTCAATTGATTGCCGATTTAACGGGGACCAATGTCTTCATAGATTGCCAGATAAAAGATTCTACCAATGCCATTGTTGTGGCGGAAGCTTCTCCTTCTACCGGCAAAACGCTTTATCACGAGCCGTATGTTGGAACAGTCGTGTATGAGCAATTTGAGCCAAGTGTCTTTCTCTCTCTTCGAACAGGAAAAAGTGTTCTTTTTAATAAAGCAGTAACACAACGGGGTATTTTCGTTAAACAAAGTGTCACCCCCATTAAGAACGATAATGGCCAGGTAATTGGTATGCTTATTAAGGAAGAGCATGAACAAAGAGAGCTAGAAAAGATGAAATCGCTTTCCCCGGCAACCGAAATGTTATGGGAATTATTTTTCTTTACTGATCATGAGCGGCCCGCTCTATCGGATATTATGAAAGAACATTTTATTTTGGTGGATGCCTCCACAAATATTGTCTATGCAAACCCATCGGCTAAAAGCTTCATTGCTGAAGTGTATAACATAGACGGTTGTGAAGGAAAGCCTGCAGAGGAAGCACTGCCTTTTATTAGGCCGGTGATCCATTCTAACAAAGATCTGGTTATTGAAGAAATTCAAGTATCCAAATTTTTTCTGGAAGTCAAAAAGGTGGATATTTATAAGCAGGATCAGGTAACAGGCATGCTGATTCTGATCCGTGATGTCACGGATTTGCGTATGAAGGAAAGAGAGCTTGTTGTTAAATCTGTGGTAATCCGGGAAATTCACCACCGGGTGAAAAATAATTTGCAAGCAGTAGCCAGCTTACTGCGGCTGCAGATCAGAAAAGGTGTATCCGAAGAAAGCCGAGGCTATTTAACGGACAGTTTGAACCGGGTACTGAGCATCGCCTCTGTTTATGAAATTATTTTAGCAAGCGACAATGTGGATAATGATGAGGTGGATATCGTCGGCCTATCTAATAAGATCGCACAAATGCTGATCCAAAACGGCGGATGTGAGCAAACTGCGCTTGAATTGCGGTGCCATGGGGAGCAAATATTGGCTGATTCTAAAAAAGCAGTCTCAATTGCACTCGTGGTCAATGAACTTGTCCAAAATTCAATCAAACATGCATTTAAACATCGTTCCTCCGGGGTAATTGATGTGAGGTTTACGAGACAGGAAAGCAACGTCACTTTATCAGTGAGCGATAATGGGACAGGGATGGGAAAAGAAGTGAAGCGGTCGCTTGGATTAGATATTGTAAAAAACTTAATTGAACATGATTTATCCGGTGAATATTATATCGGATCTTCCTCAACCGGAACCACTGTCATCGTGTCATTTACATTAGAGCAGGAGGGAGTGAAGGAATATGAGGAAGCGGATTTTGCTGGTGGAAGATGAGTCGCTGATCCGTTTAGACATTTCCTCCATTTTACAGGATAATGGATATGAAGTAGTAGGAGAAGCAGGCGACGGGGAGAAAGCAGTGGAGCTTGCCTTTGCGCTTAAGCCAGATTTAATCATTATGGACATTAAAATGCCTAAATTAAATGGGTTGAAAGCAGGGAAAATCATTTCCAGCAAGCTTGATGCCCCTATTATTTTAGTGACGGCTTATAGTCAGAAAGAGTTTGTAGAAAAGTCAAAGCAGGCCAATGTAGTGGGCTATCTTGTTAAACCGGTATCTGAGGCGAATTTGCTGCCAGCTGTCGAAGTGGCACTGAACCAGGCTGCTAAAATGAAATCCATGCAGGAAGCCGTTACAGCGGCGAATGAGCAGGTGGAAAAGCGAAAGCTCGTCGAGAGAGCGAAAGGACTGCTTATAAAGAATCTGGCTGTTTCTGAAGAAGAGGCTTACCAGAGGATGAGAAAATTCAGCATGAAGCATCGGCTATCTATGAATCAGACAGCTGAAAAAGTGATTGCTAAATATAAAGAATCCTAGATAACAAGTGAATAGTAAGTAAGCACAGACGCTTAACGATGGTATAAAGCCACCGGGAGGAGTCTGTTTTTTTATTGCATTTTATACTTAAATTTATGAAAAAAGGAGAGGGTTATATGAGCATGATTGGCAATATTGTTGTGTATATCATTATGACATGTGCAGTCTTAGGAGCTTTTGCGGCGATCCGCAATCCTGAGGAAGGTCTAGGAAGGGAATTTATGAATGGCCTGCATACGGTCGGTCACATCTTTGTCCCGGCAGCGGGGATCATGGCGTCCATTCCATTTTTGTCACAGTTTATTGATTCGGTGATTGGACCGCTTTTTAACTCCGTGGGGGCCGATCCGGCCATTGCAGCTACCGCTATTTTAGCAACAGATATGGGCGGTTACCAATTAGCCAATGTGTTAAAAGAAACATATGAAGGATGGATTATGGCCATGATTGTTGGCTATATGGCCGGTGCGACCATCGTTTTTTCGATTCCTATGGGACTGGCCATGCTGGATAAAAGAGATCACAAATACATGGCACTAGGCGTGATGTCGGGTGTATTAACGATTCCGATTGGTGCATTCATTGCAAGTGTGTTAACCCTTTTATTTAATACGAAAGTGCGTAATGTCATTAATACAACGAGTGACTCAACATATGAGTTTGCTTTATCCTACGGCAAAATTATGGTGAATTTGCTGCCGTTGCTTATTTTTGTGATTGCGATTGCAGCAGGGTTGAAATTCTTCCCGAAATTGATGATTCAAGGCTTTATGATTTTTGGAAAAGTGATGGATGCCGCTATTAAGCTAGTGTTAGTCTTTTCGATTGTGGAGATCTTTACAGGAGCCTTCTCCAGTTTATTTGGCGCATGGGGCTTCGATCCCATTATGGCAGATAAGAAAGACCAGTTCCGGGCTTTAGAAACAGCCGGTTATATTGGCATTATGCTGGCCGGTGCGTTTCCGATGGTTTACTTGCTTCGCAAATATGCAGCAAAACCGTTAGAGGCAGGGGGAAGAAAAATTGGTCTTAGTTCAACAGGGAGTGCCGGTCTTCTTGCCACAATTGCGAATATACTAGCTATGTTCCAGCTTGTTCGTTACATGAGACCAAAAGATAAAGTTATTAACATTTCTTTTGCTGTTTGTGCAGCCTTTTTGTTAGGTGACCATTTATCCTTTACAGCCAATTTTCAGCCTAACTTAATCTTACCTGTCCTCATTGGAAAAATTTCTGCAGGTGTTATTGCCATTGGTCTTGCTTACTGGCTGTCCGTGCCGACGGCTCTTCGGCTTGAAGAGGAAGATCGTGCAAATGGCACCATCCGTCCTGGGGAGTATTTAGAGGAAGAGAACACTACAGCCAAAGAAAATATACAAGCACAAGAAAAAACCGTACAACAGGGGGCGCAAGGATGAGTGAAGAGAAACAGCGATTTATTCAGGAATTCGTTCCTGGCAAACAAATAACGCTTAGTCATTTAATTGCCAATCCGGATCCGGATATGTATACAAAACTTGGCATTCAGGAAGCAGGGGCACTTGGGATCTTGACACTGACTCCAAGTGAGACAGTCATTATTGCGGGAGACCTCGCTACAAAAGCAGCAAGTGTGACGATTGGTTTTCTTGACCGTTTTACCGGAAGTTTGGTTATTGTCGGAAGCGTCTCGGAAGTGGAGATGGCCATGATTGAAATTAATCGTTTTCTTTCTGAGCAACTGGGCTATACCTCTTCGAAAATAACAAAATCATAAGGAGAGGCAGAACATGATGAATCGAGTGATGTTAATTGGTTCCATTGGAGCGGGCAAATCCACCTTAACAAATGCCTTGTTAGGCAAACAGGTAGAAGCAGTCAAGACACAGTCTCTTGTTTATCATGACTGGATTGTGGATACACCGGGGGAATATACAGAAAATCCCTTGTTTTATAAAAATATTATGGCCACAGCTTTAGAAGTCACACACGTTTTTTATATTCAGGATGCCACGGGGGACAAAATGGTGTTTCCCCCGGGATTTAGCGCCGGCATTCCGAAATTGTCGGTCGGTATTGTAACAAAGGCTGATCATCCTAATGCCGATATAGAAAGAACGATTCAAAAGTTAAAGCAAGCTGTAACGGACGGACCCATTGTAGTGACCTCGTCCGTTACTGGCAAAGGAATTCAACTATTGCGGGATCTTGCTGCCTGTAGTTCCTTACAGGAAATGAAAGAGTATGCAGCAGCACGTAAGCAGTATGATTTTATTTTTAGGTGAAAACCTTTACAAAATGATGTTTTTTCGTTATATTTAGATTATTACATTTACAAAAGTATAGAAACAGGCAAAGGCGCCTCTGAGGAATTTGATGATAATCGATTCCCGGAGGCGTCTTTTTGCTTTTTAAGGTGGTGCAGAAGTGTGAAAAGCCTGGCATCCCGTGTGGAAACGTTATTAAGTGCCGGAATCGATATTGGTACGAGCACAACAAAATTGGTCATAAGCCGGTTTTCACTCATGAATTTAGCCGGAGGAACACATGTACCAAGAATTGAAATCATCGATAAAGAAGTTTTATATCGCAGCCCGATTTTTAGAACCCCGTTATTATCCGCCACGACGATTGATATGAATGCGGTCGATGATATCGTAAAAAGCGAATATGAGAAGGCGGGCGTGACATCGAACCAAATCCAAACAGGTGCGGTTATTATTACGGGAGAGACGGCCACGAAGCAAAACGCAGAGGAAATGGTTCATCATTTATCTGAACATGCCGGTGGATTTTTAGTTGCTGCAGCAGGGCCGGATTTAGAAGGGATTATTGCAGCCAAGGGTTCTGGAGCTTACAGTTATTCTAAAAAAACAGGCAAGTCGGTGGCGAATGTCGATATCGGCGGCGGAACAGCAAATATTGCGGTGTACAAAGACGGCAGGCTGGCTGGCACATGTACACTTCATGTAGGCGGTCGGCTCATTGAATTTGAAGATGAACAGATCAAAAGCATTTCTCCTCCCGTGGAAAAGCTTATCCGTCAGGAAGGCTGGACCATGCAGATAGGTGATAGTAAACATCATCCGGACATCGAGAAAATCACACGACGCATGGCCACAGTGATGGCAAATGTTTTATCAAAATCAATGACCAAGGGGGATGAAGTACTTTTATTGGGCCATCCTCCACAATGGAATGGAGACATTGACATCATTGTTTTTTCAGGCGGCGTATCAGAATGTATCTATCAATTAGAAGAGGAAAATGCTTCTCTGGCTGTCTACGATGACATTGGGATAGAACTCGCCTCTTCGTTGAGACGGGAACCGGGTTTGCAGCACTATGAATGGCAAAAGCCAAATGAAACAGTCCGAGCAACGGTTCTCGGAGCCGGCACCCAAACGACAAATATTAGTGGAGCCACGATTCAAGTAGAGAGCAGCCAACTTCCTCAGAAAAACCTGCCCGTCGTAGAGGTTTCGTTTGAATATGAAACCGCCGTAGGGCTGGCTAAATTGCAAAGCAGCGTAGAAGAAGCGATTGCGATTTATGATCCAGGAGGAGAAGGACAAAACTTTGTACTTTATTTGACGGATATCCCCTATCTCAAGTTTAGGGATATCCAGTCGATTGCTAAAAAGCTGATTGCCTGTCGGCAGCTAAAGCCCGATCCTCATCAGCCGTTTATTATTGTTTTACAGAGCGATCATGCGAAAGTTCTCGGGCAGACATTGCAGGCTTTGGAGCCAGAGCAGAGCATACTGTGCATTGATCAAATCGATATCGAGCAAGGGGGCTACATGGACATCGGCCAGGTTCTTCAGTCCGGAGTAGTGCCGGTAGTCATAAAAACCCTCACTTTTCACTCATAAAGCAAGGAGGAAGGCGGAGTTGAATCTTAAAACAACGATGGGCGGAACGACTTTTCAATTTAACGATTTGAAAGATCTTTTCGCAAAAGCAAATGAAGAAAAGTCCGGAGACCGTCTGGCTGGCATCGCCGCCGAAACGGTGCAAGAGCGAATTGCAGCTAAGTCGGTTTTAAGTGACATTACCTTAGCTGACATTCGCAATCACCCGCTCATTGAAGCAGAAAAAGATGAAGTATCTTTCATTATTGAAAAAGATATAAACGAACCTATTTACGAGCAGTTAAAAAATTGGTCCGTTGCTGAATTGCGTGAATACATTTTAGACAATGAGACAGGTGACCGAGACCTAAAGCGTATTAGCCAAGGGTTAACGAGCGAAATGATCGCAGCAGTGGCAAAGCTGATGTCTAATCTTGACCTTGTTCATGCCGCCAGTAAAATCGAAATCTTGTCGACATGCAACATTACGATCGGGCAAAAAGGAACGCTTGCTTCAAGACTTCAACCCAATCATCCAACCGATAATGTAGAAGGGATGATCGCTTCATTGAAAGATGGTTTGTCCTATGGAGTTGGGGATGCGGTTATCGGCATTAATCCGGTCGATGATTCAGTAGAGAGTGTGAAGAGGCTGCTAGAAGCGAGCCACGAATTTATTCAGGAATGGGCGATACCGACTCAAAATTGTGTATTAGCTCATGTAACCACTCAGATGAAAGCCGTTGAAAGAGGAGCGCCGGCTGACATGATTTTTCAAAGCATTGCAGGTACAGAGAAAGCGAATCGTTCCTTTGGCATTTCTGCTCCGTTGCTTCACGAGGCAGCTGAGCTGGCGAAAAAATTTGGCACAAGCAGCGGCCCTGAACGCCTGTATTTCGAAACAGGCCAAGGTTCAGAGTTGTCTGCAGAAGCGCATTACGGAATTGATCAAATGACGCTAGAGGCTAGAAACTATGGATTTGCCAGGCACTACAACCCTTACATTGTGAACACCGTGGTCGGCTTTATTGGCCCTGAGTATTTATACAATAGTAAGCAAGTCATTCGGGCTGGCCTTGAAGACCACTTCATGGGGAAAATGCATGGGTTGCCGATGGGAGTAGATATTTGCTACACGAATCATATTCGGGCGGATCAAAATGATATGGAAGACCTCGGAGTGCTGTTAACGGCTGCTGGAGTGAACTTTATTATTGCTACTCCAATGGGAGATGACTGTATGCTGAACTATCAGTCTATGAGCTACCACGATATCGCTACCCTGCGGCAAACGCTGGGGAAATCTCCTTCTCCAGAATTTGCTGAGTGGCTTGAAAGAATGGGCATTTGGGAAAATGGACGGCTCAGCAAATATGCTGGCGATCCAACACTATTTTCAAGATAGGAGGCTGAAACATGGAAAAAGAACTGATTGCTTCGATTACGAAGCTTGTGATAGAAAAACTTAACCAGGAGCAGCCGCCTAAAGAACCAGAAGTGGCTTTATGGAGCGCGTCCCCAAAGAACCCTGCACACGTTGAGGCAATTGAACAGAATTTGGAACGGATTGAGCTTAAACCAGTTCGACAAGAAGCCATACAGAGAAAAGAACAGAAGACTTATCAATCCAGGAAATGCAGTGATTCTTTGAAACTAGAAAAGAAGGAACAGCAACTGGAGGAGCTTCGTCAAAAAACACCTTCACGAATTGCGGTTGGCCGGGCCGGCAGTCGCCCTAAAACCAATACGTGGCTTCAGTTCCGGTACGATCATGCTGCGGCAGTTGATGCTGTATATGGGGAAGTATCTGCCGATGTACTGGAGAATCTCGGGGTTTTTACTGTCCATACACGTGTGGAGGACAAAGAGGAGTACATCCGCCGCCCTGATCGCGGCCGCCAGCTGTCAGATGAATCAAGAAAAATTATTAAAGATCGGTGCCAAAATTCACCCACCGTCCAAGTGGTCATTTCTAATGGCTTGAGCGCGAAAGCTGTTGAAGCCAATATAGAAGACGTGTATCTATCTTTACAACAGTCGCTGAATAACTTAAAGATCGACATGGGGACTACTTTTTATGTCGATAAAGGCCGCGTGGCATTGATGGATGAGATTGGAGAAATTTTGACGCCGGATGTGGTCATCATGTTAATCGGTGAACGGCCGGGACTTGTCAGCGCTGAGTCACTAAGTGCGTATATGTGCTACAAGCCGAGAAAAGGGGTCATCGAAGCGGACCGGATGGTCGTCTCTAATATCCATAAAGGCGGTATTCCGCCGGTTGAAGCAGGAGCCTATCTTGGGACAATCGTTCAAAAAATTCTAAAATACCAGGCTAGCGGTGTATCGCTCGTTCAAAAAGAAAGCTAGAGAGGTGAATAACAGATGCCCTTACCTCATGTAAAAGCTGACATCCTCGCTATGCGGGTGATTCCAAATGTTGACCAAGGCTTGGCAGAAAAGTTGAAGTTGAAAGGCAGCCATCGCAGTCTCGGAATGTTTACCGTAACAAGTGATGATGTCGGCTACACAGCACTTGATGAAGCGACAAAATATGCGGATGTCGATGTTGTGTATGCCAAATCGTTTTATGCAGGAGCTAATTACTCCTCGGGCCCACTCTCAGGAGAGATGATAGGGATTATTGCGGGAGCAACACCTGAGCAAGTGAGAAGTGGATTGGAAGCCATAGAGACCATTGTTGAATCCGGGGCTTTTTTTGAAGCGTTAAATGAAGAAGGAAGCCATCTTTTATACGCTCACGTGGTTTCAAGGACCGGAAGCTATCTCTCTTCTTTGGCAGGAATCAAGGAAGGGGATTCGCTCGCCTATTTAATTGCTCCGCCTCTCGAAGCGGTTTACGGGCTGGATGCAGCCTTGAAAGCAGCAGACGTGGAGATTTGCCAGCTGTTCGAACCGCCGTCGGAAACCAACTATGGCGGGGGCTTGTTAACGGGAAGTCAATCAGCTTGCCAGGCAGCTGCGGATGCATTTCGTGAAACGATCATCGAATTGATAAAAGACCCGCTTCGTTATTAAGAGATGGAGCAGTATTAGTCTTAAAGGAGTGTGAAAGTATGACTGCAGTAATCGACCGCGATTTGCTTGCTATTCAGGAAATGCGGGAAGCGGTTAGAAAAGCAAAAGAAGCTCAACAGCGCTATCTGTCTTATTCGCAGGAGCAAGTGGACCAGATTGTCAAAGCGGTCGCGGATGCCGCCTATGCAAAATCTTATGAACTGGCTGTTATGGCAGTAGAAGAAACCGGCATGGGCGTAGCAGAGCATAAAAAGATAAAGAATGAAGTAGGATCCAAAGCCGTATATGAATCTATTAAAGATGAAAAGACTGTCGGTATCGTTAGGGAAGACACAGAAAAGAAAATAGTAGAAGTTGCCGCGCCTTTTGGAGTGGTAGCCGCTATTATTCCAACGACTAATCCAACATCCACTGCTTTTTTTAAGACATTAATTGCCTTAAAAACACGCAATGCGATTGTGGTGAGCCCGCATCCTTACGCAGTGAAATGCACCATTGAAGCATTGAAAGTTTGTGAAAAAGCGGCAGTGGAAGCAGGAGCCCCAGAAGGGTTAATTGGATGGCTGTCATATGCTTCTATGGAAGCGACGCAGTCCCTGATGAAGCATCCTGATGTCCATTTAATTTTGGCAACGGGGGGAGGCGGCTTAGTAAAGGCCGCGTACAGCTCCGGAAAACCAGCTTATGGTGTTGGGCCAGGAAACGTGCCTGTATACATCGAAAAAACAGCCAATATACAAAAGGCCGCTTCGATGATTGTAGACAGTAAGTCCTTTGATTATGGCACCATTTGCGCAACAGAGCAGGCCATCATCGTAGATAAAAACATTTTATCCATCACCTTGCAAGAGCTGAAGAAGAACGGAGCTTATTTACTGAGTCAGGAAGAAAAGATTCGTATGGAAAAGGTCATTTCACCTGTACCTGGTAAAGTCAATCCTAAAATCGTTGGCAAAAGCCCAGCTTTTATCGCTAGTCTGGCTGGCATTGATATTGATGACTCGGTTCGTTTATTCGTTGCAGAGGAAACGAAAATCGGCAAAGATGTTCCGTTTTCCTTGGAAAAGCTTTCACCGATTTTTGCCTTATATACTGCAGAGAACAAGGATGAGGCAAAACAGCTATGCAGCCGTTTACTTGATCTTGGCGGCCGGGGGCATAGTTTATCGATCCATACAGAAGATGACAAGGTGGCACGGGAATTTGCTGTTGAGATGCCGGTGTCTAGAATCTTAGTGAATACATTATCTTCTGTCGGAGCGGTTGGTGGTACGACAGGGCTTGCACCATCCATGACACTTGGCTGCGGATCCTTCGGAGGAAATATCACTTCTGACAATATCACAGCCCGTCATTTGCTTAACATTAAACGGATGGCTTACGGCATTAAAGAAGTCAGTATTCCTAGAAAAGGAACATGCCAGACATCATCCGATTTAAAAGTGAACAACACCGATACTGAACAGGTTGTTAAAAGCGTGATTGCTTCGATGGGAAAAAGCGGACAAGTTGATGTAAAGGAAGTAGCTGATCTTGTAAATAAAGTAATTGAACAATACAGCAAATAAAAATTAGGAGGAATGTAAAATGGCAAGAGAAATGACAGCATTAGGAATGATTGAAACAAAAGGATTAGTGGCATCGATTGAAGCAGCGGACGCAATGGTAAAAGCAGCAAGCGTTCACTTAGTTGGCAAAGTACATGTGGGCGGCGGAATTGTAACAGTATTAGTGCGTGGTGATGTTGGAGCAGTAAAAGCAGCGACAGATGCCGGGGCAGCAGCAGCTCAGCGTGTTGGAGAATTAAATTCTGTTCATGTTATCCCGCGTCCGCATAACGAATTAGAGTCCATCCTGCCAAAAGCACCTGAGTTTACAGAGTAAGCAAAGAATCGTAAAAAGAGAGGTGAGCGCTTATGGAACCAGAATGGATTCAATCCATTGTGGAGGAAGTGGTCCGACAGTTAGGCAGGAAAGAGGCGGTGCAAAAGCCCAATCAGGTTCCTCTTGCTGTATCGGCCCGTCATGTTCATCTATCTGAACAGCACTTGGCTATTTTATTTGGACAGTCTTATACATTAAAGAAGAAAAGCGATCTGTCGCAGCCGAATCAATTTGCTGCAGAAGAAACGGTCATTTTATCAGGCCCGAAAGGCACGATTGAGCGCGTCCGCGTGCTCGGGCCTTCCCGTCATTTGACACAGGTAGAGGTGAGTCAGACGGATGCATTCAAATTAGGACTTACCCCACCTATCCGGCAATCCGGTGATATTAAGGGGTCTTCTCCAATAACAATCATCGGTCCCAAAGGCAGTGTTTACTTAAATGAAGGGTTAATTATTGCGCAGGCGCATATTCATATGTCTCCCGATGACGCTAGACGTTTCGGAGTAGAGGATGGCCAGTATGTTCAGGTTAGAGCAGAAACAGAACGTCCAATAACATTTGAAAGAGTTCGGATCCGTGTGTCGCCTTCCTACCGTCTTGAAATGCATATTGATACGGATGAGGCGAATTCCGGATTTATCCGCACTGGACAGACAGGTGAAATCATTTCGGCAGGACAGACACAGTCTACTTATCATCCCCCTGTTTTAATAGAAGAAAAGCAAACGATCATCCCGTTATTTGAAGGAAAGCTTTTATCACAGCATGAAGTGAAACAACTGGATGGACCGGTTATCCGCGTTGGAAAAACAACCATTGTTACACCGCTTGCCAAAGATACAGCGCGTGAATTAGGAAAGAAAATCGAAGTGATCGACGAGTAAGGCGGTGAGGAAATGCAAATGGGAACCGTTATTGGTAATGTGTGGGCAACGAGAAAAGAAGAAGGGCTGACCGGATTAAAGCTGTTATTTGTGCAGCCTATCCGCCCGGATGGAGCACCTGTCCATACGCCTATTATTGCAGCTGACAGAATTGGAGCAGGAATAGGAGATCAGGTCATTATTACAGAAGGCGGGTCGGCAAGGTTTATTATGCCGGATAACCCTCTTCCGATTGATGCCGTCATTATAGGAATTGTCGATTCCACGGAAATTGCACAACAGTAGAAAGAGGTGAAGAAGATGCCAAGGGCCATTGGAATGATTGAAACGCGCGGATTAATCGGCTCGATTGAAGCAGCAGACGCCATGTTAAAAGCAGCGAGCGTGGAACTGGTGAACCAGGAAAAAATTGATGGGGCTCTTGTTACTGTTTTGGTAGAGGGAGATGTCGGGGCTGTCCAAGCGGCGGTTGAAGCAGGAAGAGAGGCAGCTAAGCGTGTCGGAGAGTTAGTTTCTGCTCATGTGATTCCTCGTATTGATGAGGAAACCTATACGATTGTTCAAAAGCCAAAGCAGCTGACTCAAACATCTGTAGCAGAGGAGAAACAAACTGGCAAGACGGCAACGGCTTCTAATCGCTCAAATCGAAAAAAAACGGAGCAAATGCCCAAAGAGGGAGAAGAACAGTAAGTTAGAAAGGAGCAAGCTCAATGGCATTTAAGCGACCGAAGATTGCTGTCATCGGGGCAGGATTTACCGGCGCAACGACGGCTCTACTGCTTGCCCAAAAAGATTTGGGGGATATTGTTCTAGTGGATACACCAGAGCAAAGTAATCCCACGAAAGGAAAAGCACTAGATCTGCTTGAAGCAGGGCCGGTACAAAAATTTAATGCGCGGATTAAAGGGACGGCTGACTATGGAGATATCCAAGGGGCAGATATGGTGATCATTACGGCCGGTATTGCCCGAAAACCGGGAATGAGCCGCGATGATCTTGTTTCAACGAACGCCAAAATTATGCGTTCCATTTCAGAGAAAGTGAAAGACTATGCCCCTGACAGTTTCATTCTAGTATTAAGCAATCCAGTCGATGCGATGACATACGTCTGCTATCAAACAACTAAATTCCCCAAAAACCGGGTTATCGGACAGTCGGGAGTACTCGATACAGCCAGGTTCAACACGTTTGTTGCGGAAGAACTAGGAGTTTCTGTAGAAGATATTTCCGGATTTGTTCTCGGCGGACATGGAGATGATATGGTTCCTCTTGTTCGTTATTCGTACGCAGGCGGAATTCCCTTAGAAAAGATTATTCCGAGTGACCGGCTTGAAGCAATCGTGGAAAGAACGAGAAAAGGCGGAGGCGAAATCGTCAATCTTCTAGGGAATGGAAGCGCCTATTATGCTCCAGCAGCAGCCCTTGTTGAAATGGCGGAAGCCATCATTCGGGATAAAAAAAGAATCCTGCCATCTATTGCTTATCTTGAAGGAGAGTACGGTTATCAGGGCTTATACTTAGGTGTCCCGACCATCCTTGGAGGAGAGGGAATTGAAAGTATTATTGAATTGCCGCTTACTGTGGAAGAGAAGAAAGCGCTTGATAGGTCTGTCGATTCGGTCAGACAAGTGATGGAAATATTACAAAATTAAGTATAGGTTCATGATTCTCCTAAAGAATAAATCTTGATTCGCCAAATGAAAAAGCCACTCTTTCCAGCTGAGAATGCCACCTTGGAAAGGGTGGCTTAAGTTATGTTCTACACGTTTGTATGTAATTTGTTCAGTTTTCAAATTTAAGGAGGACTTGCAGATAATGGAACATTTAACCGATGAAATGCTAATTGATGCATATAAAAAAGCCGTAAAACTTGATAAAACACAAAAGTTGCCAGAAGGTTTTATAAATCTACTAGAAAAAGAAATGTATAAGAGAAATTTACTTTTAAACAATGATGAACACAGCTGCAAAGAGGAGCTAGCTCATTTACAACCAAAAAAACGTCTAGCATCTTCGGGCATAGGTGGTTTTTGGGGTGAAAATATATACACATCCTTAAACAGCCGTTGAATAAAGACCAATTATAGATGGAATTTGAACAGGGAGAGCAAGCAGGTATTCCAATTCCTTAATAATGACTCTTAAATATGGTTAGGTAATTTAAAAAAGACTAATGAAAAGATCTATTTTATAAAAGCTTCAATATCTTTGTCTTTGAGTAATCAGTATAAAATAAAAAGAGAATTGTTTTTATAAACGGCGCAAACATATAATTGTGTAAAAAAGGATGAGTACTATGCCGATTAATTCTTTTGAAAACTATCCAATGAGTTGGAGGCCATCCATAGACAAAACTAAAAAGCCCATTTATCAAGTACTCGCAGAGCAATTAAAACAGGACATTTTAAACGGGGTTTTATTACCAGGCACAAAGCTTCCTTCACAGCGAGAACTGGCCGATTATTTAGATTTAAATTTGAGCACCATTTCAAAAGCATTTAAAGCGTGCGAGTTAAAGGGCTTGTTAAGTGCATCTGTTGGAAGCGGCACATTTGTATCATATGACGCTTTATCGAATGCATATTTACTTGAAGATGCAAAGCCGAAGCATTTAATTGAAATGGGAGCAACACTGCCAGATAATGCTTCATACGAGCCATTGCTGCTTCAACTGAAAGGTATGCTGCAAGAGACAGATTATGAAAAGTGGTTTGGTTATGGCCGGACAGGCGAAAGCCTTTGGCAAAAGGATGCCGCTGTAAAGTTAATACGAAGAGGTGGATTTGAAACAACCGTTGATCACATTTTATTTGCAAATGGGGGGCAAAATGCGATTGCTGCCACACTGGCGAGTCTTTGTAAGCCTGGAGATCGCATTGGTGTTGACCAACATACATACCCTGGATTAAAAACTGTGGCAGCGATGCTTAGTGTGCAAATAGTACCGATAAAATCGGAGAACTATGAGATGAGTCCAACTGCCTTTGAATATGCGTGTAGAAATGAGAATATCAAAGGCATTTACTTGATACCGGACTATCATAATCCAACAGCTTGCTGTATGTCGGTCGAGAATCGAAAAAAGATCGCAGCAGTTGCCAAAAAGTATAATCAGTTCATTATTGAAGATGCGACGTATCATCTCCACTTCGAAAATCCCCTTCCAGCAGTCGCATCATTTGCACCAGAACACGTCATCTATATTGCGAGCTTATCCAAATCAATAGCACCGGGGCTGCGACTAGCCTATGCAGCAGTGCCGAGACGATTGAAGGAGACAATTTCAAAGGCACTTTATAATTTAAATATATCCGTTTCCCCATTATTAGCAGAACTGGCGGCACGTACGATTGTATCGAATCAATTTGAATGCTTAATTGAGGGGCATCGGAAACAAGCCGTTCGCAGAAACCAAGTTGTAAATCAATATTTGGCAGACTACACCTGTTTAGGAGCTGAAACAGGCATCTTTCGGTGGCTGCTATTACCAGGAAAGATTACCGGTGCTGAATTTGAAGCGTTAGCTGCACAGCAGGGAGTCCAAGTGTATGCGGCTGAACGTTTTGTAGTTGGGAATAGCTGCCCAGAGCGGGCGGTAAGGGTTTCTATATGTGCACCCGAAACGCTTGAAGAGCTTGAGCAAGGATTGAATATTCTTAAACGCTTGCTAAATGATCTTACATAAAATTGTTTGCCATACAATTAAAATATTGTATGGCTTATTTGTGCATGGTAAGATGTTTGAAATCTAGTTGGAAGATTATATGAAACAGAATGAGCTTTTTAGAAAGGTGGGTTAAGGGATGTTACGAGACAGCGTAAAAAGGTTAGACGTTCAACCAGCTAGGTTACAAGTTTACATTAGTTCTTCCGAAAAACAAAAACAACTCTATAAGAGAACGTTAATGGTTGTTGTTCTATCCCAAATTTTTGGAGGAGCAGGGCTTGCAGCAGGAATAACAGTGGGGGCACTTCTAGCTCAAGACATGTTAGGTACAGATAGTGTAACGGGAATTCCTGCAGCGTTATTTACTTTAGGATCAGCAGGGGCCGCACTTCTTGTGGGACGGCTTTCTCAAGCGCATGGACGTCGTTCTGGACTTGCGGCAGGTTTCTTGGCTGGAGGGATCGGTGCCATTGGCGTAGTCATTTCAGCGTTAGCAAATAGCATTCTGCTTTTATTTATTTCACTGCTTATCTATGGGGCTGGATCAGCTACAAACTTACAAGCACGCTACGCAGGAACGGACTTAGCAAGCTCAACACAAAGAGCAAGGGCTGTTAGTATGGCCATGGTTTCCACCACATTCGGCGCTGTTGCAGGCCCCAACCTAGTGGATGTAATGGGCAAGTTTGCAATATCTATAGGAATCCCTGCTTTAGCTGGTCCGTTTATATTGGCTGCGGCAGCTTATATACTTGCCGGTTTGGTTCTCTTCATTTTACTTCGCCCTGATCCCTTTATCGTTGCAAAAGCAATAGTAGATGCTCAAACAACAACCAGTAATTTTCATTTAGAGGAAAACTCTAATTCGTCATCGATAAACAAGCGAGGCATTTTTGCAGGAGCTGCAGTCATGGTTCTAACTCAATTTGTAATGACGGCCATTATGACGATGACACCTATTCATATGGGGCATCATGGACATGGTTTGAATGAAGTAGGGCTTGTTATTGGGTTTCACATAGGTGCTATGTTTTTGCCTTCATTAGTGACTGGTTTTCTTGTTGATAAAATTGGCCGTGCCGTGATGGCGATTGCTTCCGCTGTTACGCTGCTTATTTCTGGCTTTTTAGCTGCTATGGGATCTGCTGATTCGATGATAGTACTTATTACAGCACTTGCTTTACTTGGGCTTGGCTGGAATTTTGGTTTAATTAGTGGCACAGCGATCCTTGTAGACGCAACTTCACCATCTACTCGGGCTAAGACGCAGGGTTCTGTAGATGTTTGGATTGCTTTATTAGGAGCATTAGGAGGAGCTTTATCTGGAATGATTGTAGCCCATTTTAGTTATGCAGCCCTTTCAATTGCAGGGGGTGTACTTTCCTTACTGCTTATTCCCATTATTATTTGGGCACGTATCAATAAACAGAATAAGGTCCAATGAAATGACTGAATATTCAAGATGTTAGTGGAGAAGAGGGAGCTATCAAACTTTTTTAAAAGTTGTTAAACGTAAACTATTAAAAATAATAAAAAGGGGTGATTGTAAATGGAAAATAAATTTGCTAAGAGAACTCATTTAGTAAAATCTTCTGAGACACGTGAAATATTGAAAGTAACAGAAAGGCCGGAAGTGATCTCTTTTGCGGGAGGACTGCCGGCGCCAGAGTTGTTTCCTGTGGAAGCTCTTAAAGATGTATGCCATGCCCTATTGAGTGAAGAAGGAGCAGATTCTCTTCAATATAGTACGACTGAAGGATATATTCCTTTAAGAGAAGCTATTTGTCAAAGGATGAAAGCTATCGGAATCCACTCTAATATTCAAAATGTGCTTATTACATCCGGATCTCAGCAAGCTATCGACCTTACCGGAAGACTATTCATCGATGAGGGAGATACAATTATTTGTGAAAGCCCAACCTACCTTGCAGCCATTAATGCATTCAAGTCATACAATGCAAAATTTGTTGAAGTAGCTATGGATAATGATGGAATGGTGATGGAGGAGCTAGAGAAAAAGCTGCAGGAGCATCCTAAGACAAAATTTATCTATACTATTCCAGATTTCCAAAACCCTACTGGCCGTACATTAAAACTCGAAAGACGAAAAAGAATGATTGAGCTTGCTAATCAATATGATGTGCTGATCGTAGAGGATAATCCTTATGGGGCTATAAGATTTGCCGGGGAGGAACTGCCGCCTGTGAAACATTTTGACACAGAGGGCAGAGTCATTTATTTAAGCACTTTCTCTAAGATTTTTACTCCCGGTCTTCGACTTGGGTGGATTTGTGCAGAAGAATCTTTCATTGGTAAATACGTTGCTTTTAAGCAAACTGCTGATTTACATACTGATAGCTTTGCTCAAAGAATGACAGCAAAGTATATGGAACTTTATGATATTGAGGAGCACATTCATAAAATCAGAGCAGTTTACAAAGAAAGATGCACAGCTATGTTATCTTGTATTGAAGAATTTTTCCCGAAAAATGTGTCTTACAGTAAGCCAGAAGGTGGATTATTTATTTGGGTTGAGCTTCCAGAGGGCATTGATTCAACACATATATTTACGGAGTGTTTAAAAAACAATGTTGCTTGTGTTCCTGGTGTACCATTTTTTCCACATGGTACACAAAAAAATACATTACGCTTAAACTACTCAAATATGTCTATAGAGAAAATCATAGAAGGCATGAGGCGTATGGGAGAAGTATTACATCGTGAATTGGAAAAAGAAACAACTCTTTTATGATTCAGAGTTGACAGTCTTGCGGAGGAAGACACCAAAAGAAGCAAAGTCTTATTCCTTAATTTATATGTTTTATATCTCCCCTTAAGTTGATCGCTATATGCAGGGGAGATTAATGAAAGTCTAAATTTAGACGAATACTAAAAAGACTTTTGTGACACAGGGAAAACTCAATTAGAAGAGACCAATATAAAAAGGAATCATCCTTTCACAAATACATTTAGACAGCATATACACGGTCGGAAAGAGGAAGGAATATGGAAAAACCTATTGTCATTGTCGGAGCTGGTTTAAGTGGCCTTCACGCCGCGTCTCTACTTATTGCCCAGGGCATCGAATGCAGGGTTCTAGAAGCTAGAGATAGGATTGGCGGTAGAGTCTTGAGTACCTCTGACTCAAACAGACCCGACCTAGGCACATTTGATCTCGGCCCAACATGGTTTTGGCCACAGTATGAGAGCATGATTACTAACCTTGTTAAAGAACTGAATGTAGAAACTTTCGTCCAGTACACTAAAGGGGCAATGCTTTCAGAACGATCCCAAAACGAAGCACCAGAGCGTTATATACTACCGGAAAATGCCAGCGCAAGGTCAATTCGATTTGCAGGAGGTGTGCAGAATTTTATTGCTGCTATAGCAGGTACGATTCCCTCAGGGATTATCGAGTTAGATACGCGAGTGACGGCCATTCGACAAGATGAAACCGATGTTATCGTGGTTGAAGCAGACCTTGCCGATGGAAAGAGAAGAAAAATTCCGGCAAGTGCTGTTATCCTGGCATTGCCCCCTCGAATGATCGTGCGTCATATTGAATTCACTCCTTCTCTCCCTCCCAATCTGATTACTGACCTTGTAAGCAAACCTACATGGATGGCGGGACAGGCAAAGGCAGTTGTCATTTATGATCGGCCCTTTTGGAGGGAATCAGGACTCTCTGGATTCGTATCAAGCTGGGTTGGACCCTTGCAAGAAATCCATGATGCTTCTCCTGAAATGGGTTCTGGTGCATTATTTGGTTTCTTCGGATTACCAGCAAAGGTACGTCAAGAACTCGGTGAGGATGAAATTTTAAAATTGGTTATTGACCAATTGGCAAGGCTCTTTGGACCTGAGGCTCAAAATGTAAGGGCGATCCTTTATAAGGATTGGGCCAAGGATTCTGAAACGGCGGTCGAGGACGACTTGGAGCCGCTTAAAGACTTTCCGAGTTATGGTCCACCGCCAAAGGCAGGGATTCGGGGAAAGAAAATTATTTTTGCCGGTACTGAGACTAATTCACAATTTGGCGGGCATCTGGAAGGGGCACTTCAGTCAGCTGAAAAGGCAGCTTTTGAAATTATGAATTTAAATAATAAGCCTTTATGAAATTGGGCTTTTCAATACAATAACTTCGGTAAAAGTATGAAGGTATGTGTGCTGGTGAAACAACGTTTAGTGCACCTAGGAAACAGCAAAGCTCGTTCCAACAATCTTGTTGCTATTCAAGGCATTAGTGGACTTGGATACCTAGCTGTCCAGTACACAAACGCCTCATTTTGCATTACGTATAAGCTATTGCATAAAAGAGGAAGGGTACATTGCCCTTCCTCTTTTAAATTTTAATTTCAATGTTAACTAATGTCCATGATCTCACTTGAACAACGATAGATAGCATACGCTTCAAGCTGAAATAAAGTCAATTAGAAATAAAAGAAACGATTGTGAAAAACATTAGGGTTTTGTGTTAGAAGTGTTGAAGAGAGGGAGTCTAAATGAATGTTTAATAGCAGCAGAAACATTTTTAAAGTAAGAGTCGCTATAGGAATTAATTTTTTAAATAATGGACAGGTGGAACAGAGGTGAATTCCCGTGATGAATGATTTTTTCAATGGAACTTTTAGTAAAGTTAGACGTTTATAAACCATCCATCAATTAAAAAACTCCTTTTTCTCCCTTTTTACAAGAATATGTAAAATTAATATGTCTAATATTTTTTCTAAAGTACATAAAAACATATATAAAAATGCAAAAGGGTTTTGCAGTGTAGGAAAACTTTGCATTTTCAAGTGAACCATTACGTATTATTATAGTTTTTATGTTAAATCTTGTTTGAAATTTTAAACGGGATAGATGAATTAGTCGAAAGGAGAAGGAGTTTATAAAGGAAAACAACGAGAGTAAAATATTCCATTTTCCGGTCCCATTATTCTATTAATTTTGTTCATATTGGTTATTATATTTATTTTCTACTTCTTTTTTAAGAAGAGGTTTCTCTTCTTTCTCTACAGACTCGGAAAAATCAATAAAATATTGGCTATGTTACAAGAAACTTTCGCAATGTCATCTTGACTATTCCCTGTTTCACTACTAGGAATGAATGATCCTGATAGCCCAAAATATCAACGTTGCCCGCCTTCACGATAACACTGGAATAGTTTGAAAGCGTTTTTACCTAAAACCAATATTATTCAAAAAATCCAAGCTATTAATCAAGACAGCAAAGAAAGGATTGATACTGTATGCTAGCGCAAGAAAAAAATCACATGCCAGAGCCTTCACAGAAATTAAAAAGGGGCCTAAAAGCTCGTCATTTAACGATGATCTCTATTGGAGGATCTATTGGTACAGGACTGTTCCTTAGCAGTGGTGCAGCCATTCACACAGCTGGACCAGGCGGGGCTTTACTTGCTTATATTTTAGTGGGCGCGATGGTCTATTTTGTGATGACGAGTTTAGGAGAGATGGCCGCTTTTATGCCAACAAGTGGTTCGTTCAGTACGTATGGCACAAAATTCGTAGATCCAGCTTTTGGCTTCGCAATTGGATGGACGTACTGGTTTAACTGGGCGATGACGATTGCAGCTGAATTATCTGCCTCGACGATGATCATGAAATTCTGGTTTCCCGACAGTCCATCATTGTTGTGGAGTGGTTCGTTCTTAGCTCTTATTTTTCTATTAAACTATTTATCTGTTAAAGGATATGGAGAAGGGGAATATTGGCTTTCCTTGATTAAGGTAAGTGCCATTATTATTTTCATTGTAGTTGGCGTACTGATGATTTTTGGTATTATGGGTGGAGAAGAAGTAGGGTTTAAAAACTTTACCATGGGTGAAGCGCCTTTTTCAGGTGGTCTTTTGGGTGTTTTTATTGTTTTTATTGCAGCAGGTTTTTCCTTTCAAGGTACAGAGATTGTCGGTGTAGCAGCTGGTGAAAGCGAAGATCCGGCCAAAAATATTCCAAAAGCCATTAAAAGTGTATTCTGGAGAATTCTTCTCTTTTACGTATTAGCCATTCTTGTTATCGGCCTTATTATTCCTTATACACATCCAAATTTACAAAGTGATAATGTTATGGTCAGTCCATTCACTCTCATCTTTGAAAAAGCTGGAATCGCCTTTGCAGCTTCGCTTATGAATGCAGTTATTTTAACAGCTGTACTGTCAGCGGGTAACTCTAGTTTATATGCGTCAACTCGTATGCTGTATTCAATGGCTAAAGAAGGACAAGCCCCTCGTATTTTTGGTGAACTTAATAAACGAAGTGTACCTGTGGCTGGAATGCTTTTAACATGTGCAGTCGGTACACTTGCCTTTTTGGCTTCTTTCTTTGGTGATGGGGTTGTCTACATTTGGTTAATGAATGCCATTGGTATTACAGGCTTTATATTCTGGCTCGGTATTTCGATCAGTCATTATCGATTCCGTAAAGCCTTTATCGCTCAAGGCTATTCACTGGACAAATTACCGTATAGAGCAAAATGGTATCCAATTGGACCGGTTTTTGCAATCGGGTGTGGTTTAGTTGTGATTATTGCCCAAAACTTTCAAGCTTTTATGAACGATAAAGTGGATTGGGGCAATGTAGTAGCCGCCTATTTAGGTATCCCGCTTTTTCTTTGCTTATGGTTCGGTTATAAATTTATCAAAAAAACAAAGTACGTTAAACTTGAAGAAATTGAGTTTGAATTTGATTACGAGAAAAAACATGATTAAACCGCTCTTTTGAACTTTCAATCGACCTGACAACAATCTATCTATGTTGTCAGGTTTTTTATTTTCTTGGCTTGAGAGGCACGTTGCTTTTTAATGATCCTTTAATATTGTGAATCAATAATTTGGACATAAAAAGTGAAGGCTGCATCAAGTACCACGGCTCTAATTTGGTACTAAGGGAATAAATTTAATCATATTTTTATAAAAGAAAATGATAGAAGGGAGTGTGAGAGTGGTTGAAAAAAGTGAAGGTTCGTTTACGACCCATTGTAAGCAAGATAAATTTGCCTACTGTTTTGAAAACAGCTATACTGCCTGGTGACTCAATGGAGAGATTGTTTATTGCAACACAGGTAGGAGAAATCTTTTACATAGGAAACGGAATGGTAAGGACTTTTTTAGATATTCGCCCACGAATCATAAAGCTGGGTGCTTCTAGTGGAGGGTATGATGAACGGGGATTGCTAGGACTAGCGTTTCATCCTGAATTTTATTATAACGGTCTCTTTTATCTTCATTATTCGGTAGCTGGAACACAAGGACCCGGTGCTCTTTCTGAATCTTTTAAGCCTAATCCGTGTGATCCTAAAACTTTCAACTCAAAGTGGGTAAATAGAGAAGCTCAATATGATCATATTGATACAGTGGAAGAATGGATTTTACAATCGAACGGTCAGCCTCAAAAACGGCGAACATTACTTAACCTCAGAAGGCCATTTCTTAATCATAATGGGGTCAATAGCTTAAACTTCTCGCCTGAAACAAGGAAACTGGTTTTAACAACCGGAGATGGTGGATCAGGCTATGATCCATTTAACTTAAGTCAAGATGATATGGAGATAGCCGGCAAAATAATTGAAATTGATGTAGGTAAGGATCCATTTATCTATAATCCACCCGTAGTTACACGTTTTAATGAACTTCCCGTATCTATTCAGGAAACGCTTACGGTAATGGCCAAAGGGGTTCGCAATATACCGGGCATTTCATATCAAAGATTTTATAATCAGTATATCAAATACTCAGGAAATGTCGGACAGGACTTGGCAGAATCGATTTTTTCATTTGGTTCTTATAAGCCTATACCGGTTACTCAGCTTGTTCAAGCTTCTTTAATGACATCTGAACCTGACCAAGAAGAATGTATAAACTTTGGCTGGCGAGGGTGGGAAGGTGCTTTTCCTACTTCGATGATAAAGAGCTGCTCTGCAAATTCAACTTTGGAAGAGAAAATAATGGCTTATTACGATGAAACAATAAAAACTTCAGCGAGGCGTCTTCAGCCTTTAACCAGTTATTTTCATAAAGATCCCCGGCCTGATAAGTTTGGAGGGACTGCACTGACAGGAGTCCAGCCATATATGGGGAAAGGAATCCCCGATTTAACAGGGAGCGTTGTATTTACCGATCTTGCCCGTCATAAAGAGCCTCAATCTTCTGTCAGAGGGGTGTTAGCCTATACAAAGGTAGGAACAGATTGTAAACCAGCTGATTTTAGCGTGATTGAAACCGATTATAATTTTGGAACTCAATCAGCTTATTATGTTAGTTTGGGAACGAATCTAAATCAAACTAGTCTATATTTAGGGGTTTATGGCTCAATGAAGGTGACTGATTTTAACCAAGGTACTATTTTTGAAATTGTTCCATGATTTATAACTCTAAAATTCGAATTAATATCAGATAAATCTCTTTATTGACTTTAATACAATCTATATATAACAAACGAGAGATTAATCATTCTCGATTGTTCTTCTATCCCAGTTCGTATACTCCTCTTAGGTGAGAAAGTTTTAAAATCCAAAATCTTTTTCCTGAAACAGTAAATGTACAAATATGGGTGAGTGCCATTCCTCTTTTAGCAATCCTACTCATCGCAAGAAGTTAGTAGTGAGAAATTTGACAGTGAGGCTTCCGATACGACCGGTGGCAAGCCGGCACCACGAGTCGGCCGCCGAATATCCAGAATAAATACAGAAACGCGAACAATGATATTTTTGCAATGAATAGAAGGAGGCTTTCCGCAGCGGTGACTCTCCAAATGCCGGGTTGATTTGAAGAGTCAATAAGTTATAACGGTCTTTAATTTTTTAAAAAAGAATAAAGCTATTTCAACCCACAGCCAATTATAAAGGAAAGAAAATAAAAAAATACTTCCTGCTGTAAGGACTGAAAAAGAATTGGATACGGTTGGGCCAAGAACGGGAAAGGAGAAAACATATAGTAGAATCATAATGCCTATCGCTAAGAGAATAGCGCCAACAGAAATAATGATAAATCTCTTCTTAAAAAAAGAAAAAGCTATACCTATACCAATCCCCATCAACCCTGTCGTAAAAGGAAAAACCATTAGTTCACTTGGAAACAGAATGAATAGCAACAAGATCGTAAGAACATAAGACATCACGCCCATCGGAAGGGAAAACATGGCACCAATCAAAATGGGTAAAGTGGCAAATGGGCTGATGAAATACCCGACCCCTGGCAAAACGCCGCCTGCTGCCTGAAGTGCAGCAGCTATACAGACGAGAAAAGCTCCAAAAACAAGCCTCATTGTTTTGGTATGTTTACGAAATTCTAATTGGGCAAATCGAACATCATTAGAAATTGACTTTAAAAAATACATCCGTTCACCTCATTCATAATGGCTTTTAGATACAATATATTAACCATTGATTAGAGACGGAACTATGATTTAAAAATCGACCGGCAGGATGCTGCAGTAATAAATAGATGAAATGATTCCCTGCTAATCTACCTATGTTCTGCTTCTAAATAAAAATACACCCCCTCTATTATTTAGAATGATCTCTTTAAATTGAATATTTCACGAAATTCTTTTTTTATATAAGACATGATATATATTGTTTTTCCACCTTATATTTAGAAGGAAAATGGAGTTGAATTCCTTGATTTTTTCTAACCACAGTAGCACGGATTATTTTATCTGTGCTGCTATTTTTTTGTTTCAGTCCTATTTTGAATAATGGGAGCGTTATCTTAACTCTTTATCTGAAAAAACGAAATATTTCTTACAAAATGATAATAAACTATCTTGAAACGTGGGAAGGAGTGGTTTTGTGAGTTTTAGAAAAGTTGGAAAGTATTTTGACTATATTGTGATTGGGGCCGGTACCGCTGGCGGGGTTATTGCAAAGGAACTAACAGATGATAGAAAAACATCCGTATTAGTTCTAGAAGCAGGAACAAATGAGATGGATGAACTGAGCAATCCTTCAGGAGCCGTTGCACAGGCAAATGCTTCCGATAATAAATATACATTCAATATCCTTTCCAGGCTTGAGAATGCCATCGGCCGACAGTTGCTCCTGTCTGGTGGAAGAGTAATTGGTGGAAGCTCTGAACATAATGCGATGCTGGCCGTGCGTGGAAGCAGACAATTATATGATGAGTGGGCAAGTATCGCAGGATCTCAATGGGGGTACGACAGTCTCCGCTCCTTATTCAAAAAAAATGAAACCTATACTGGTTTGACGCAAGATCCAGACGAAAGAGGAACTAGCGGACCTATCTTTGTCAGGCAGCAAAACATCCCTGAGGGAGGACTTACCACAATCTTGGCAAACGCCACATCACAAGTCTTAGGAGTGCCTATCGTCGAGGATTATAATACGGGTGTTAGGGATTGTACATTTTTTAAATCTCAATTCACCCATGAAAGAGTGGAAGGAGGATTTGTCCGCTCCTCCACGGCCACAGGGTATTTAAATGAGAATATCGTCACTCAAGGCGATGAATTTCAGGCTGATGAGTTCGGAGTAGACAGGAGAAAGCTTTTCATCTTAGCCAAATCAACAGTAAATAAGATTCTATTTAAACGCAAAAAAGGTTCGCTTGTGGCAATGGGAGTAGAGTTCGTCAAAGATGGGGTAACCAAGAGGACTTTTGCCAGAAAAGGAGTTATTGTCTCGGCTGGGAATCTATCTTCGGTTATCCTCCAGAGATCAGGGATAGGAAGGCCAGAGGATTTAGCTGAAGCTGGTTTGCTCACTCGTGTAGAAAGTCCAAATGTAGGCTATAATTTTCAAACTCATTATGCATCCGGAATTGGCATTGAGGTAGAGACATCTCGATTACTCCAAGTAAGGGATGCTGACCCGTCTCAGCCTATTCCGATTGGTGCTTTCAAAAGCGAGGATGGAGAGGGAAGACGCCTTCAATTATTAGGGAACTTGTTCCCTAGGTTTGTTCCTATTCAGGATGTCATCATTAATAATTGGGAGTTTGATCCCCGAAAGCCTAGCAATATCATGAGTATTGGCATTGTGGATCTCAATCCCAGAAGCAAGGGTACAGTCTTGGCGGCACACAGTGATCCTGAGGCCTATCCTTCTGTCGGATTTAATCCACTGGAAAACCAGAATGATTTGGACTTCATGATTAATAATTATATTCGCGTTTTCAATATTGTAAAACAAGCGCGTAAACTAGACCCTGAAGGTATTTATCGGGTCGTGTACCCATCTGAAGATGTCTTCCATATAGAGAATGATATGGAAAAACACAGCCGGCTTGCGGATTTTGTCCGTGCCTCTTATACTGCCCTGAATCATTATGGAGGGCAATGTAGAATGGGCCATACTATTGAAGAAGGCGTTGTCGATGGATTCTTGAATGTTTTTGGAACGCAAAATTTAAAAGTGGCTGACCTTTCCATTGCACCTATTCTGCCTGACGGAAATACAGCGATTCCAGCACAAGTCATTGGATTAAACGCAATAAGATTTCTTAAGGAAAACCCTTCACCTTTTGTCTTGAATGACAGTGATTTTAAAAGTTATAATTTATAATTTTTTGATATTATCCCATACTAAAATCACGGGAGACAAATTTTTTTAATCCCAATAGATACATCCTGTTTCGATAAAAAACCTTTTCACAAAAGTGTACTCTTTTGCACGTTTTAATGATAAATCTTGCTAATGAGTGCAAAAAGATAATGAAGTCCTTTAATAGAGAAATTTTCTTTACTAAAAAATGCGGTGGTCCAAGAGGATCACCGCATTTTTTAGTATTTTAATTGCTCAATTTCAGATAAAACGTTATCTAGTTCGTCTGCTGTATTATTAAGAGTCTGTTCATCTAGTGGTTCAGTCTCCTCACCTGCTTCAATGGTGTGAAGAGGCGTTTCAACTTTTTCATACAAATCAGCATTTTTCCCTTCACTTCATCCTTAAAATTTCTCTGTTAATTTCACCGAGGAATAATGCATGTTCTTTCATGATACTGAGCCAGAATCTGTTTTCTGTTAGAGAGCGTTCAATAAATAGATGTTCAGTAAGGGGTTCGGGTTTTGCAGCAGGCGATTCAGAGACCACTACCATCTGTAAAAATGGATCCATCCTCACAAAGCAGCTAAAATGATTCGTGTATGGAACATCCTATTATAGATTCTCATACTATCTGACTATGTAAATGAAAAGAACATTGAGATATCTCAATGTTCTTTTCTATTAGATCAAACTTTGTTCCTTCAGGATTTAAATACGCAATTTTTTTCATGAAGAAGGTTATTATTCTTTAATTCTTCGATGATTGTCTTGGTAGCATCTTTAACATCTAAAATAGTTGAAGATGCAAGCTGTTCTAATCTCCATATCTCCACCATCACGAGAATCGTGGCCTGTTCAACCTAAATATTCATCAAATCTTTACCGCTATATCCCTTCAAGAGTTATTTCCATTTCGTTTTTTTTGTAACTGTATGAAACAACAAGTTCAAATAGTTCATCATTTGAGATAATGTTTACTTCTTTTCTTCAATTTTATCAGTATTCCGACAGTTTTATGGTATATTATCAAAGTTCTGTCATCTGGACAAACTTTAATTTGTTTGATCACCATAATTAAAGAGAACATCACCGTCATTTTATTGTGAATGATTAAATCATTTTTATATTGAAAATAGAGAAGGAATGTAAAAGGTTTTTGTACTACACCCCTCTGAAAGTTTGTGAGTAAACCGGGCAGGGAAGAGAGAGTGTGAGGTCAAAGTTCAATGATTTGAGGAGGAAGATTCGATGACGAAAGATTTGAAAAAGACTGCAGCAGAACAGGCACCTGGTGAAGACCGCCTAAAATTGGCGGCAACCGCCATGGCTGAAAACAAGAAACTGCATGCGACCGGAAGGGAAGAGAGAGATACGACTCATTTTGTCGATTTAGATTCTGTGAAAAGTATCATCGAGGAGTGGCCCGCCACGTCCAAGATGGCTGCCAAAAATACCATCAAATTTTATGGGCCTCCGAATGAAGCAACACCGAGTTACCTTATTTGGTTTAATAACGGGCCTTGGAAACGGACAATCGCATTCCGTGATGGAGTGCCGCATGATTTCCCAGAACCGCATACCGATGTGCTCGAGCAAGTCATTGATTATCATGTACCAGCTGACAAAGCAGGACTTGTTGCCCAACTGGAAGGCAGCTTGGTGATCGACCGAACAAAAGGCGAAGTGTCTGTCCACTGCGATAATGAAGGCGCCAATACGCTTTCCATCAACATGATGCATGATATTGTGACAGGCAAACGGACACCGGAAGAAGCAAGGGAGTTCATCAAACAAGAAATCGTCGAGTATATGATGAACCGTCCGGCTCCGTATGCAGAGAAATTCCAATTTAAGCTGCCTCAAGGCGAACAGTGGGACCCGGACGTTACCATTGTCAATGATAAGGAACTAATGAAGGCTATCACTGTTAAGCAAGTGGAACTCGGATTGAAGTGAACGTAAGCCCAAATGATGCCTGCCTAGTTGTTAGGTGGGCATTATTTACTTTACATTTGCGCTGATGATTGGATTTTGAATTAGCTTCAATATCCTTTATTGAAGATTTATCATTTAGGATAAGTCTTCTCCTAAGAAGAAGACATGTTAATGAGTTGCAAAAGATATTGTTTTCACCAATATCATAGTAGGAGAAAATTGCAGCATAGTTTGATTAGATGAGAAATAAACGGAGAGTATGATAACGATGGTTAATTTAGGGGATGTTAAGTTTGTAAGGATCCACCTTTATAATCTTTTTCAAAGTGGGATTGTTGTTTTAGTTAAACAGTATGTTTTCTTTATATGCAGTGGTTTTAGGAGGGGCAACTTTGGAAACACTTTATCATGGAATTATTATTTTCCTGACAGGATATTTGTTGATAAGAGTGACTGGAAAAAAAGCTGTTTCTCAAATGGGCTCTTTCGATTTATTATATATTTTTGTCTTGACAAATATTATTAGTTCCCCCGTTGAAGTCGAGAGTGTTGGCAAAGCTTTAACCTATGCTGTAATTATCGCGATTTTATATAAAATTTTCATTCGTTTATCCTTACATAATAAATTAAGGTGGCTCCTGTATGAACGCCCAACAGTGTTGATTCGAAATGGTGATATAGATAGAAAAGGACTGAAAAAGGTACGTATGCCAATGAATGAATTATTGTCGCGTTTAAGAGTAAAAGGGTATGCGGATACGCAGTATATTGCTATGGCAACGATGGAGGAAACAGGAATTATTAGTGTGATTCCTAAGTCGGAATACCGGCCCATCCAGCCTAATGATTTAAATTTAAAGATAAAAAAAGAATACCTTCCTATTCCGTTGATCATGGATGGTCAAATTATTTATCATAATTTAAAATACCTGCAGCTTGAACAAAAGTGGTTAATGAACGAGGTAGAAAAAATGGGTAAAAATGTAGAGGATATTATGTTAGCTACATTTTTAGAAAATGGAACACTCTTTATAGATGATAACGAAATTAAAAGTCATAAAAATGATCCCTACTATTACACGCCCGGAAAAGATGATAAATGAAAATGCTGATGAAGACATTTTTGTCATCAATAGAGAAAATGGAATTTCTCATTGAATGAAATATGGACTGATACACAGGGAGGTATTGAGTCGCCCAGTATTTACAGTGCTTAAACAGATAAGACTGTGAAGCTAGAGTGGATGACGACGGGATCGTAACTGAAGAAAGCGATCTCGATGATAATGAGTTTAAAGGGTGATTTTAAAATGAAAATAACAAGGGTAACTACACTTTTAGAATTGATGCAAGCCATTTCCGAAAATATCCCCCAAACCTTGGAGATAGAAACATCCATTCTTTCCCCTCACTCCATTTCTTTACCTGAGGGCTACAAATTAATAGGAAAAAGTAACAATTCATGTATGGTGAGCTTTAACAATAGTGATGGTTTTGGTATGACACGCAACAATACCATCTCAAACCTAACCATTATGACAAGACAAACTAACCGAGCAATATATACGGTTTATGGCATTCCAGATATGGGGAATATTGTCCTTGAAAACTTGAATATTACAGGGCAGGTTTCAATTATTTCCAGGTCAGGGACAGACAAGATAAATTTGATTGCAGATCATATACATATTACTTCTTGCGATTCAAGACATTACAGTGAGCAGCCGCAAAAGTATGGCGTGAATGTATACCAAGGGGCACTGACCGTATATAATTTTAATCCCAATGAAAACAGTATAATTGAATGCAGGTTAACAAATATCTGCATAGGCTTTAAAAATGCCCCGGTTATTGGCTCGGGTATTTTTGTTAGTGGTTTTGGCAATGAAGGCGGCAGAGTTAATTTGGAAACACTCACTACGGGTGCTGTATATTCAAATGGTCTGCTACCCTATGGCACAGCCGATATCATTACTGCTGCTGTTTTCATTGTTTATGGTGTTGAGGCAAAATCAGTTGAACATCATGGTGAGCTGGTGACTTACGGTGTGAATGATATGGTTTTGGATACATGGGGCAAAGTCGAAAAATGGATTAGCAATTATCCAATCACATCTTATGGCCCGAGCGGTATAGGATTCGTAAACTTTGGGACGGTAAAAGATTTCACGGCACGAGATATTATTACATATGGGTTAGGTGCTAGGGGATTTAACCAATATGACGGTACGGTTGAAAATATTAAGTTTAAATCCATTACAACTCATGGTGACGGCTCAATAGGCATACAAGTCAGCAGACCCATTGGAAATATGACTGTGGAAGAAGATGTAACAACATATGGATCTGTGGGTAATTCATTAGTTAAAGGTGTAATAACAAAGCTTGCGGCAAACGCGATAAGTATTAAATCAGGTGGTGAAGTTGAAAGTTTGACCATTCACGGTGATATTATTACTTACGGTGACAATGTTACGAATTACGCGTTGGAGGGCGGCGGGGTTAAGAAGTTCGACGTTGGCGGAGAAATTATAGTTAATGGGAAAAATTCACAAAAATATAACCATAACTAATGGAGGGATTAGCTTTGCACCGAACTATTGAAGGTATTATTAATTGGCAAGTGGCAGAATTCTATTCTGCCACTTGCCAATTTTGTTAAAAAACCTGGAATAAAACAAATCGAAATTGCCAATTTAATGATCCATTTCACTCCTCTCAAAAAATATGGTTTTTAATAGGAGGGATGAGGGAGTTCTATATGACGGTAGAAATATTACTGTAGTAGATAGAGGACGTTATTGTATATGAGTAACTCTCAATGACATTCAAACTCCTTTCATTTTTTCTAGTTGCAGTGTTACCACCGTTTAGAAATTTAAAGAATTCTTACTTTAAGCTCTAGAAGGAAATAGATATAATAGTTAGCGTTACCCTGAATAGGGAGTTTAACAGAATGAAGGCTCCTATTGCAGAAAAGCAAAAACATTGTGATGCTTAAGAACGAAAAAAGAGAGGTATTTTGAGGGCAATGGTTACAATCATCATATAGGCTTTTCAATAATAAACGAAAGAGATTTAAAAAATGTACGGTGGATTAAATTTGTAAAGTGACAATAAAGTTATTTATTTTCAAAACCCCCCCCCAATACATAAAACCACGATTTAAAAGCAGAACGCGGTTTTATGTATTGGGTAATGGATGCAAAATGATTTGCCGCTCTTACAACGATATAGTCGTTTAAATATAAGAGTGCCTAAACCCATTCTATATTATTGTTCATTTTTTTAAAACTGTCGCAGGCACTCCTGCAACAACCGTATTCTCCGGATATCTTTCGTTACGACTGCTCCTGCCGCGACAACAGAGTTGTAACAATTTTATAGAGTACCAAGCAAAATTATTCAGAGACGAAGGGGGATGGTACTAACATGGAAAACGTATCAAATATAAATAAATTGGAATCTATAAAGTCCTTCCAATCGACAATCAGTAAATCCGAAAAGGCCCTGGCTCAGATGACTCAGAAAGCCGCAAGTACCACCTTATTAAAGAAACGACTCAAAGCTCTTTATATCGGCTTAGCCATTCTAGAAAATGTTTGGAATCAAAGACCCCACCCTTACACTCAGGAAGATTTGGCAGAAGCTCGCGATGTTCTTGTTGGTTTATTCCCATCAATTAAGAACATTTATGCTAAGTCAAAGGCTGGCAGCCCACAAAAAACATTATTAGAAAGAAGAATGAAAGCATTAGAATTAGCTATTCAAGCGATTGACATTAGTTTCGGCTAATGGAGTTAATTAGATGGTCAGATAAACGTGTGGAAACCTCAAAAACGATAACTTAAACAGACAGAAAGGGAGATGTACCATGACCAAACATAAGGTCTATACAATGAGTGTCGCAAGTGTTTATCCCCATTATGTGACAAAGGCGGAGAAAAAAGGACGTACGAAAACAGAAGTCGATGAAATCATCTGTTGGTTGACAGGGTATAGCCAGGAAGAGTTAGAAGCGCAACTGAAAAAACAGACAGACTTTGAGACCTTTTTTGCGGAAGCTCCCGAACTGAATCCTTCACGGGCTTTAATCAAAGGGGTAGTCTGCGGTGTTCGAGTGGAAGACATTGAAGAACCAACTATGCAGGAAATCCGCTATTTGGATAAGCTGATCGATGAGTTAGCAAGAGGAAAAGCGATGGAAAGGATTTTGCGGAAATAATACTTAAAATCCCAATTACCTAAAAATAGCTTTCTTATATTATCGGGCGCTTTAATGAATAAAGAGTACAGAAAGTATTTAACTTGACTGCTGTAAGGGGTATTCTTTTGAGAATAGTTATTTCTCTTCCAAAAAGGCTGTTTCTCACGTTCATTAAGTTTAAAAAATGAACGGTGAGACATTTAAAAAAGTTAACTGTGTAGGCAGCGTGATATCAAGGAAAAGGACGGTTTGCTAATCAATTTTTTTGAAAACTTGTGTGTATAAAAGAATACAAGATTGGCAATCATAGAGACAAGAACATGTAATGAAGGGGGAACTGATGGCTGTAGAAAATAAATTAACGCTAGCTAACTCTATCCATAAAAATCTGTTTGACTTAAATGAGTATCTTGCCTGCCACTGCGGTCCAGTGTTCGTTACAAAAGAAAGTAGATTGAGCGTTCCGATGAGATCAGAGCGTTCTTTTTTAATGGGGTTGGGAAGTTGGAGTTTTGAATATTTGTGTCTTCCTTTATTGGAATGCTTCTTATATTCTGCCACTACTCAGCATCAAAAACTCATTATTAGACCGGAAAAATTAATTGACTTCATATTTAGAAGAATGATATAGTTCTTCTTGCTGTTAAAAATAATGCTGTTGAGAAAAAGATTTTCTTAAAAAGTTATTGACACTATCATTTATAGATGCTATTATAATATAGCTGTCGCTGATAACGACAACGAATTGATCTTTGAAAACTGAACAAAATACATGCCAGTAAGTTAATTCTTATTTTTAAATGAGCTATGCAAACAATCTTTTTGGAGAGTTTGATCCTGGCTCAGGACGAA
>NZ_LFZU01000001.1:1566713-1912294 GCF_001183975.1 Bacillus sp. FJAT-27231
AACGAAAAGCAGAAGCAGCCGTTTAGACTCGGCAGACATAAGACGGACCGTCGAAGTGGCGTTCTTTGCCACACAGACGTGACGGCTTATGACCGAGAGTCTGGCTGCTGGAGCTGGACAACGCCGCACGGCGTAAAAGCAATAAACCATGGCACGGTATTGCCGGTTACTGAAACATATTATCCAGTTTTGAAAGAATAAACTCTTTCAACTTTATACAGTCTGGTGGCGATAGCGAAGAGGTCACACCCGTTCCCATCCCGAACACGGAAGTTAAGCTCTTCAGCGCCGATGGTAGTGAGGGGCTTCCCCTTGTGAGAGTAGGACGCTGCCAGGCACCCGCCTTTAAATCAAATATAAAAAGGCATCTTGTCAGTTTGAAATGCCCCCCAATTGTTAGACACTCTTAACAATTGGGGGGCATTTTTTTTTATGGTTAAAATTACTCCACAAGAAAAATAGAAGCCGTTAAGAAATATTTACATGGTAATCAAGGAAGTAAAATCGTTACTAAATCAATCGGCAGAAATAATTGTTTATTACATTTACAAAATAATCTTCAATCTAGTATGTTTTACGAAATGGAACCTCGCTTTTTATTGGAGTAGCTCTTCAAAAGTAAATTTATTAAAAAAATAATAAATGGGTAGATGTCTATCCATCAATAATAGGGACACATATACTAACATGTAGTTAAAATAATGATGAGGAGAGTTAAAAGTGAACAATATGCCATTTGTAGGGCCAAATATTTCTCCAAACCAGCCATTTGTAGGGCCGAATATTTCTCCGAACCAACCATTTGTAGAGCCAAATATCCCCCCGAATCAACCATTTGCAGGTTCAAATGTCTCGCCGAGCCAACCCTTTGTAAGCCCGGAAGTTTACCCGGATCATCTCGCTTATCCAGCCTATACCCCATGTTGTTACCCGGCATATAATAGCGGATGCGGCTATGGTAGGAGCTTTGTGCTGATCGTTGTTTTATTTATTCTGCTGATCATTGTTGGGGCGGCATACTGCTGGTAATCTTCTCCTAAGAGTTGTTATCTCAGTATAGACACGACACGCCTTGCTGATCCAATAAACTCTGCTAGACGGGTTATCTTTAATCTTTGTAGAGGACATATGATGAATTGATTCCATGTTATTACCCTAATTATTCTTTTACTTTCTATCCTTTATAAGCCGAATGTATAATCTGCTAAAGCTTTTCAAGTGTGGCGGATTCTTAATTTGATTTTCATATGAAGAATGGACTTCACTGTTCATACAATGATTTACTTTACATTTCTCAAGTGTAAAAAAGGTGCTGATTTCACAACCAGCACCTTTTTTAATATTAATGGACAGCTTTTATCATAGTTATGTCTTTTTACCCGAACACCTATAAAATTGTATAGATGTAAATACATTATTCCATTTCATCCAGATACTTACTAATAACTTTAAATGTTGAGCCGATACACTTGAAAGTGCCCTTGTGCTATGCAGTCACAAGGGTAAGAGTAGAATAAAGCTTCAGATCTTATGTTTTTCTTACTTGTTTATGAGGAATTTTTTGGTCAATTATTTATGTCGATTTAATCTCCCCATAAATCTGTTAGTGGGTTTTCTGCAAGTTCAACGATATTATTTCTTTCATCTACATAAGCTACCTTAGTTTTTAATTCGTCCATTTCATCTTCCTCAAAGATTCCTATACACAGGATGACTACCTGATCTCCTTTTGTAAAAAGATGCGCAGGAGGGCCGTTCAGACAAATGACACCTGAGTTTGCTTCACCGGGAATAGCATAGGTCTTCCATCTGGTTGCATTTCGAAAGCTTGTAATTTGTACCATTTCATATGGTAATATTCCGACGGCCTTCATTAATTCCTTGTCTATCGTTATGCTGCCTGGATAATCTAAATTCGCTTCTGTTACAGTTGCTCTATGAATTTTTCCTTTGCAAATATACCGTTTCAATGTGAGCCCTCCAAATTATGCCGTTTATCTCTTCATATTCAAGTCGTTGCAGAAGTGTACGTGATATATACCTTTATTAAAGAGTTTTTTTGTATGATCTTTAAAATCGTTTAAAGAAGAGGATATAGAAAAGTCAAAAAGGATAGCGGAAATGGACGATGATTTGTATGAAGAATGGATGAGAAGCTAACCTTTGATGAATCAAACCAATCCAGAGTCGCTTCCGCAAGTCACCCAACTTGCCTTGATCTGCCGCCTTTAGAAAGAGGGACCGATCACTATACCAATGTCGCTGAAAGCATGTATTCTCTTGTGGAAGACAGAAAGTATAATCTAAACACCTGACAATAAGTTAATGAGGATATGGAGAATCGGACTTAAACATTATTCTATTTAACTTGGTGAGAAGCGAATGCCCGCATATTTGGATCTTGCTGATTCAAATATGCGGGCAGGTTATTCGTAACACTTATAAAATCTCTGTTGTAGATTGATGAAAAAGCTTTTTAAAAAAAGGGACTTAAAGCGTTTGACACGTTCTAGTCTGGACTAATCAGTTCATGGCCATATCCAAAACAAACAATGTTCTTTTGAGCTTCTTTCATCTATACACAAATCAGGAAGGATGTAGGATAAATCCTATATGATATAGCAAAAAATAAACAGAGATCTCCTAATCAGCCAAGATACATTCCGCGATTATGAACTTCTATGCATAGCTAAGTTATCAAATTTAGTTAACTCGAAAAATTTTAGAAAAACTAATAAAAGAATAGGCGATAAGGAAAGGTAACAAAATAGCGATTACTCTTCTTGGGCTGCTAAAAGGAGTTCTAGTCATTAATTGTTGCTAGGGGAAGCTATATGAATCCCACTTGTTGATAATTAAGAGCTTATTGCTAAGACCTCAGAAAGTGGCTGAAAGAAATATACTTAAGCTAAACGGACAACATTTAATAAGCCCGAGTATTGAAATAAGAGAAATGAAGAAACAATACTGAACTGTTCCGCTGATAAAAGAAGAGTACCAGGTAAACCTGGTACTCTCTTAAAATCAGTCGTTTTTAATTTAATTTTGTCACGCGTCCTTCGATTTGAGAATTCACCACGTCTCTGGCCTTAATATAATTAACTAATGCATCAAGATCGACTACGTCGATTGTACGGTTGGTGATACCAGCCAATACTGTGTAACCATCGCCGCCGCCAGCCATATAGTTGTTCACTGTTATCGTGTAATTCTGATCCATTTGAACTGGTGTCCCGTCGTCCTTCACGATGGAAACAATGCGGTCTCCAGCAGCGCGGGAATCATCATAGGAAACTTTAAGACCTGAAACTGGCATGATACGAACTTTGCTGCCCCATTGCTGTTCTAATAATGTTTTAATGTCCGCTCCGGTTACCGTCATTTTTACAAGGTCATTTCCAAACGGCTGGACTGTGAAAGCTTCTTTCCAAGTAATTTCACCAGCATCAATGTCTGCGCGAACGCCGCCCGGATTCATAAAAGCAAAATCTGTACCTGTTTGAGCTCTCATCGAATCAGCAATGAGATTTCCCATAGCTGATTCACCAGCTGCATTTGTTGTTCTTGTAATCGCAGTTGGAGTAGTGCCAATCACTTCATTTAACTGGCCCGCAACATCAGTCATATATCCATCCAAAATGGCTCTTATTTCTGCATCGGGAGTGATGCGATCACGGTAGGTTGTGACGATTTCTGATTCTGCTGAAATCACATCCTTAGTGTCAGGATCGATCAATAGGTCGACATCAGAAAAAGCTGTTCCAGAAGCATATGACTGGACAACAACCTTTCCATCTACTGTAGTGTTCGTGTACGAATGATTATGGCCGCCAAATAAAACATCGACCTCATCATCTACATTACGGGCAATATCAATGAGTTCTTCCGATGCATTTGAGCCGTCTGCTTTTGAATAGGAAGGGTTATGGGCTAAAACAATAATCGTTTCAACGCCTTTTGCTTTTAACTCTGCCGTATACTTATTAATGGCCTTTGTTTCATCTGTAAATTCAATCCCCTCAGTCGCACTTGGGATGACAATGTCCGGTGTATCTGACAAAGCCACACCAATAAAACCAATTGGTACTCCATTTACTTCTTCAATATGATAAGGCTCAAGAATAGTTTTCTTTGTTTTCGCATCAATGACATTTGCTGCGATATAAGGGAAGTTTGCCCCTTCAAATTCACCATATTTCTCGACCGTCTTCGGATGGCTTCCTCCATTGATAAGACGCATCATTTCTTCAATGCCTTCGTCAAATTCATGATTGCCAACGGTACCGACATCAAAGCCAAGTTCATTCAGAATATGGATGGTCGGTTCATCCTGTAATAGGGCAGATACTGGTGAACTGGCACCGACAACATCTCCGGCATGAACGAGTAGTGTATGGGGATTTTCCGCTTCACGCTGTTTTAAATAGGCGGCTAAATATTCGACGCCTCCTGCATTAATGCTGGAGTTATACGTGTCTAGCTGTCCATGGAAATCATTAATGCCTAAAAGCTGAAGCTCGAAAGGCTCCTGAGATTCCGCAACTGGCAGTTTCATAGAATACTTGCCAAATCCGCCTGCACCTTCACCTGTAAATTCAATCCCGCTTCCAGGTAAAAGAGCCTTTTGCGCGTCCGGCGAAGATTCAAAAACAACATTTACATCGCCACTGACAGGGGAGAAGGTCCAGTTTCCATCTGCAGACGGATCAATGGTTTTCTGTTCCTCAATATAATCAATAATCGCCTGACGGTTTTCATCTGGATACATTTCTACAGCTGTCTGATTTTTGACTCCAGGGAAATTGCCACCTGCACGATAGTTGTTTGTCACAACAAGGAATTCCTGTTCAAGATCAATGGGCTGGCCGTTGTACTGTAAATTTTTAATTCGGTTTGCCTTAGCATTCACAAGATTGCCATCTTTATCATACTTAGCTGGCTCTGTTACATCAATTTCGTAGGTTACCCCGTCAATTACATCGTAGTTATAGGTTGGAAAATTGGTATTAATCAATGTTTGTTCTTCCCTTACGGACGGGTCAATTTGATTAAATTGGCCTGCAGACATTTCAAGCCATTCTTTTACATCACTACCTGTAATTTTAACAGTGGCTACAGTGTTTGGGTAAAGATAAAGGTCTGCCACGTTTTTAATTGCAATGGTTCCTTCTGGAATATATGTATAGTAATTAGCTCCGCTTCTTCCGCCTGCTTTAAATGGCGCTCCTGCTGAAAGAATTGGCAGGTTTTCATCAGGGGTACCCTGTACTTTTTTCTCCACATACCATTTTTGGGCATTGGTCACAATCTGGATGGAAGGGTCGTCCTGAACAAGAGCAAAATAGCTGTGAATATCAGCCGTTGTTGTCCCCACCGGCTGGCGGACATAATTAACAGTTTCTTCGTGTGCTTCTTTAACTGCTTTTAATACTTTATCATCAGGTTCAGCCAAGCTTGTTTTGGTTGTTTTGTCATAAATCGTTCTGATTTCTGCTTCAGAACTTTTGACAACCCATTTGCCTTTTTCTTTCGCTATGTTTAAATCAATGACACCAAGGTGACTTCCCCAGCTTCCTGGCATTACGACAGGAACACCATTAATCGTTCCGTTTTCAGTGTCTACACCAGGCAGATTTGCATAGTTTCCTGGAAAGGTAGAATGACTATGGCCGGAAATGATGGCGTCGATACCTGCCACACTTGTCAGGTCATAAGCAGCATTTTCCTCCATCTTAACTACTTCTTCGTCGCCGATTCCGGAGTGGGCAAGGGCGACAATAAGATCCGCGCCTTCTTTTTTCATTTGAGGAATTTGCGCTTTGACCGATTCGACAATATCTTTTGTGATCACTTTACCATCAAGGTGGGCTTTATCCCACTGGAGAATCTGCGGGGCAACGGCACCAACTACACCGACTTTAATCACCTGCGTTTTTCCGCGTCCATCTACTACTTTTTTCTTTAAAATGGTATAAGGCTTGAAGGCGTTTTTATCATTGGATGGGTTGTTGTCTTTGTCATCTATGTATACATTTGCGTTAACATAAGGAATTGGTGCATCGTCCAGTACTTCATCAAGGAACTCGAGTCCATAGTTAAACTCATGATTTCCAACGGTTGCTGCATCGTAATCCAATTGCGCCATTGCTTGAAAAACTGGATGAAGTTCGCCATCTTCCAGCTTGTCCACTTTTGCTTTATAATCGCCAAGCGGGTTTCCTTGAATCAGGTCACCATTGTCAAAAAGGAGAGTGTTTTGGGCTTCCTCTCTCGCTTCGTTGATAAGAGTAGCTGTTTTAGCAAGACCAAATTCCAACGTTTCAGCATCCTTATAATAATCATAATTATAAAGGTTGGTATGAATATCTGATGTTCCAAGGATTCGCAAGGATACCTCGTGTTTGCCAGTCTGATCTGGCTTGGCAGCCATTACTGAATGATAGGAAAGTGGAGCAGCTAAGACAGATAATGCCATCGTAGTTACTGCTAATGTCTTCCCGGCTTTCATTAAAGGTTTTCTCAACGGAAACAACTCCTTAATAGTTGTGTTTTTTTAAACTCTTTTTAATTATAAAAAGAACTGCTTATATATAAATGAGGCTTAAGGTAGTACTATTCTTAAGATTTAGTAAACTTAATGTAAATTAGCAGTTCTAAAGTTTGGTGTTGCGAAGCGGGGAACAGGAAAATGTCTTAAATATCTTCTGGCTATATGTTCAGTGTGAACATATACTAAATATTGAGGGCGTCGTGGACTATCAGGATTATAAAATCAACTGTGCAGCCTGTAAACTTTACGATAATATTGGTCAGGAAATTGTTTTTGCCATTTCATTAATTCTTTACAAATATACGCTTCTAATAACCGGTGTAGTGCTTGGACTTCTCTATATACTTGATAACCTGTTGCTTTATCAAAGCGACAAAACAAGGTTTGAAAAGAGAAGAGAGGGGTACGTCCAAAATAAATTTCTATTTTTTCACCCTTCGATGCTGTTGTCAGGCCTCCTTGTAGATGTAGAGCATTCAGCGAAAGGGTCTAAGCTTTCGCTGAATGCTGTGTTATGAACAAATGAGGAAAAGGAAACAAGTGGGAAACACTTTGACAGACAGAGAGCCTGTGGAGTAAGGAGCTTGCATAAGGGGCTCTATTTGCTTTTTTAGCTGGATGCTGAAGGATACGTAACCATTTAAAGTCGATTGTGTTCCGCGTGACGGCGGATGATCATCGGCTTTTTGTTATATAAAAGGATAGGAGAAAACTTAAATACCAGAACATGGTGATTTAAATCAATGTAGGCTGATGAAAGCTGTAAGCGTGAAAACGAGAAAATGAATATTTCTTAAAGGGCGGGAAGAAACCTACGCTTATAGGTCAATCATTTTGGCTTTTTCTGTGGAAATTGATCATGGAAGGAGAGAGGGAAAGTGGAAAAAGCGTTGATAAGATCTATCCCCCTGTCTTGATTAGACAGGACCTCAAGCGCCATTAATAAAATAACAGGGATCTGGTTATTAGACGATCGGATGTGACGCAATACCTCAATGCTGGTTGCTTAATCCAAATAGCATCACGTTCAATAGAAGGTGATGCTAAATTTCCTTTTAAAATGTCGAAAACCCCTCTGTTCGCGTATAAGCAGCCTTTGTTTCATATCCTTCCTATTCAATTTCCAATTGAACCAGGAGCGCAATCTTAGCTTCATCTTCCATAATTAAAATTCTTCCTTTATTGATTAGCGGCCTCCTCACATATCAATAGGAGAGCTTTATAGAGAGGTTCAATTACCTTACATCTAGAGGATGCAGGGTAATTGGATTTATAGATTCGGCAGTACTTTTTTGGCTCCTAGGAAAAGCCATGTGCTAAGAACGAAAGGCATGGTCAACGCTGGAAGTCCGTATGGCAAAAGCCAAGTAGCTATGCTTGCAGCGAACGGCACTGTTAAACAAGCCGCAAAAATACCTGAAAGCAGACCAAAGCGGCGGTGGTCCGTATTAAACGCTGCAGACACGGCGAGGATCGCCAGGATGGCATTGTATCCGTATAGCCCCCTATAAATCAACGTGTGTTCTCCTCCAAGCAGATAGGAAGTCAGTAAAGCGAAGACGTTTCCTAATACAGCATAGAGGCCTAGTTTCCAGCCAGCCACAAATACCGCAACAAAAAGCAGAATTCCGGATAGGATGCCCTCAATGAAAAAGATCTGTCCAATTCCGTCAAATGCCCCTTCTAACCAGTTTATTTTTCCAGCTGTGTCCAATTGCCAATTAGATAAGTCTTGCGGAACAAATCGGGAAGTTAAACGGAATGCTTCTAAACGGTAAGAAGCAAGAATCGTAAACCATGTCACGGTGATAAAGGGAAACGTAAGTACAGGGATTCCTGTATTTTTCATTACATGCATCATAGCGGCTGTTAAGAGTGCTGCTAGTGCCGCACCTGCGAGAGCAATAATCCAATGATAAGGTCCAGTTAAAAATAAGGTGAGCGCAAGTCCTGTCAAGATGGAGTTATAGCCGAACAACCCTTGGTTGATGCTTTCCTTATTCGCTCCTCCTATTACTCCAACGATAGTACCTATAAAAGCCGACAGCAGAGCAATGATTCCTAAAGAATAAGAAAATGTGGTGATGGCTAAGAGAATGATAAGTCCAGTAACAGCATTTTCAATGAGCATAACTTGAGATATGCCTTTTAGAGTCGCTATCAGAAAGGAAACCAATTTCCCTTCAGCCCATCGCGTGTGATTAGTATTTTGCACAATAATTCTTCCTTTCCAATTTCTTAGGATTTGCTCCTCTAATATAGAAGCTTTTGCTTTACTGTAAAGTGACAAGTCTATTCTTTCTTGGGTATCTCCTTGTTAGCATTCCTTATTGATAAGAAGATAAAACAAAAAGAAAAGGGTGGTTCCTTTCTATAGGAGCCCATCCTTTTTTGCTTGATCTATGTTTATTTCCTTTTTATTACAAAATATATATATAACCTTAACATATAAGAATTATGATATATGATGGTTTTAAAGGAATCAATATAAGAATGTATGTTATTTGCTGGTTAATTCGACTACATAACTTAAAAAAAGAAAGTTTTTTCCGATAAAAAGTAAATATTTGTAATAAGTAACTATCGAAAATTCAGGTTATAAGGTGCAGAGGCCTATTTTTTAATAGAAATGATAGTGCGGTTGCCAGCGGTTTCTAAGGAATCATTAAAAACGTCATTCCTGCCAAAATAATGGGAAACATGACTATAAATGTAGGCATAGAAACACTGCGTATTTGGGTTCCATGTTCATTGGCTTGGTCCATGGACTAGCAGGAAGCGGCGCTATGGTCCTCTTGAGAATGAGCACTTATCGGGGGAGCGGCCATCTATATCCTCATATTTGGTGCAGGAACCGTCATTGGCATGCTTTTCTTCACGTCTATTGTTAGCATTCCATCCGTGTTAAGCAAAAAATGCAGGACAGTGAGCATGACATTCGGGTTAATAACAGGCATTATCAGTCCTATTTTTTGATAACAATTCGTCTGTAATCTCATTACAAAACCTTTGAAAAGAAAGAACTGCTCTGAATCAGTAGTTTTTATCCGGACATACCATATTTACAATTAGAAGCGTAAAAAAATCCTTAGTCAGCATGCTTCCAGCTTTTCATCATCGTATCGGCCAACTGATGTGCGTTTGGATCATTTTCTTCATACAGCTTACTAATAATATTTTTTTGATCCTCTTCATCATGGTTTTGACTTAGCTTATATGCAGCCTGAACTTCTTGTACTTTTATTTTGAAACCAGTGATGCCCTTTAATTCAGCCTCTAACAACTCAGGAGAAAGCTTGTTCCATAAAACTGGATCTTCACGGTGCCCTTCATATTTATACAGCATTTTGCTAAGCGCTTCTATTAACTCGTCCTTTGGCAATATTTCTGCTTTTCCATATATATGGACAGCTTGATAATCCCATGTAGGGACATTTTCGTGATTGTACCAAGAAGATGATATATAAGCATGCGGTCCCTGATACATAACTAAAACTTCTTTGGATTCCTCAAATGTTCTCCATTGAGGATTACCATAAGCCATATGTCCTGTAATGTAATAGTTACCCTCATCTACATCCTTTTCTAAATATAAAGGAATATGGGTAGCAATGGGCCTGCCCTGTTTAGTGGTAACAAGGGTACCAAATGAATGTTTTTGGATAAATTCTTCAATTTCATCCATAGAAGTTTCTTTAAAATATTTAGGGATATACATGGTTGAACTCCTCCTTAATTGTAATGTGAATGTTGAATGCCGTAATGTGAAGTATTCAACATAACACCCGCTAAAAAAATAGTATTATACAAACTGACATTAAAAAAGGTACAATATTAAACAACTATACATGTCAGAAGGGCAGTAAATGAAAAATACTATTTTTACTTTTAAAAATAACTCTCCTAAATACAAACAAATCTACGAGCAATTTAAATTATTTATTGAGCAAGGTGACATACAGGCTGATGAACAACTGCCTCCTATTCGTCAACTTGCAAACTCCCTTCACGTAAGCCGCAATACCACATTAATGGCTTACGAACAGCTGGTAGCTGAAGGCTATATTCGTGGAGAAGGGCGAAAAGGTTATTTTGCAAATGAGTTGGAGCCTGTTTTGGTTCAGGAAGAGCTGTATTCCCATAATAAAGGGCAAACCGAGCCGGTACCGCCTGTCCTCGTCAATTTCCGGGCCGATGCTGTAGATCAATCTCACTTCCCTCTAAAAGTCTGGAGAAGAATCGCTAACCAGGTATTAGCATTACAAGAGAGCTTTCAATATGGAGAGCCTTTTGGGGAGATATGCGTGCGAGAACAGATTGCTGCGTATTTGTTTCAATCGAGGGGAGTAAAAGCAGAGGCAAATGCGGTTATTATCGGCAGCAGTACCCAGCAGATGCTCATATACCTTGGCCATATACTGAAAGATGATTTCGAAAGTGTCGTAGTAGAGGACCCTGGATATGATGGTGCAAGGGAAGCTTTTCATTTCCATCGCTTTTTGCTTGAAACCTTGCCAGTTTATGAAACAGGAGCCGATTTCACCCAATTAGAACAAATGACATCACGATTAATCTATGTAACGCCTTCCCATCAGAGCCCAATGGGGGTAAGTATGTCCATTCAACAGCGGCAAATGCTTATTCATTGGGCTGCCAGTATACAGGGATATATTATCGAAGACGATTATGACAGCGAATTTCGTTACACACAACGGCCATTTCCAGCTCTTGCTTCCCTTGATGCCACAAGGGTTATTTATCTGGGGAACTTTTCGAAGTGTTTCCTTCCAGGGATCCGTTTAAGTTATATGGTGCTCCCACAACCGCTATTAGATCGTTATAAAAATCACTTCCGTCATTTCGAGAGCACCACTTCACTTCTTAGCCAACTCACAATGGCTAAGTTCATGGAAGAGGGAGAATGGAATCGTCATATTAAGCGTATGCGTCTTGTTTATAAACGAAAGATGCAGCACTTAGTATCATTGTTAAAAAAAGAGTTCAAGCAAAGTATATCTATTATTGGCGAACAGTCTGGTTTGTACTTATTAGTCAAAGTACACACGAATCGTTCAGAAGAATGGCTCATCAAACAGGCTTCCGCTTATGGTGTTAAAGTGTATCCTATCTCACTATACGTCGTTAACAATCATTCTGATCAACCAGTTATTAAGCTTGGTTTCAGTAATCTTTCTGATGAGGAAATCCAACTTGGTATAAGCCTCTTAAAAAAAGCTTGGTTTTAAAAGTCTCAACCTTATCACAGCTGCTGGCATTTGTGAAGACGGATCGAAAGAAGTGCTGGCTTACACGATGGTCCCCAGAGAATCAGTGTTTGTCTGGAAAGGACTGCTGGAAGACATCAAAGAGAGAGGGGGAAGGAAGACGTAATATTGCCCGCAAAGTTCATGTAGCTGACCAGGCAGAGATCTGTGAAGATTGACTTCAAATCGGTTTTATATAAGCAAACTGGAGGTTCTTTTTCTTTTTGTAAAACATATTATTCAGCTTTATTTAAGAGGGGGGATATTATGATTCAAAGTTCTTGGAGAGCATTGGCGTGGATTGGATTATCAGAATTGTGTGCTTTAAGCTTGTGGTTTAGTGCATCAGTGATTGCCCCCGAACTAATTGAAGTTTGGAACCTTAGTTCCAATTCAGAAGCTTGGCTTTCTGCTTCTGTTCCTATCGGATTTGTAATAGGATCATTATTCAGTTCATATTTTGGGGTGGCTGACCGTTTTAATCCCCGAAAAGTTTTCGCAATTTCAGCATGTCTAGGTGCAATATTGAATGCTTCACTTATTCTAGTTGATTCCGCTTTTTTCGGTATTCTACTTAGGGTTTTAACCGGCATAACACTCGCTGGTGTATACCCAGTAGCTGTGAAAATTTTATCACAATGGTTTCCAAAAAATCGCGGATTTGCAATTGGAATCTTAATAGCAGCCTTAACATTAGGGTCATCATTACCTCATTTTGTTGTGATATTTTTTTCTTCGTTAAATTGGAAATTCGTGATCATTTGTAGTTCAATTTTGGCTTTATTATCGGCTCTAGTTGTCGCGTTTATTTTAGAAGATGCTCCAGTAAAATCGAAAAGATTGCCTTTTTCGTTAAAATTAATAAAAAAAGTAGTAGTGAATAAACCGGTAATGCTCGCGAATTACGGTTATTTTGGTCATATGTGGGAATTATATGCGATGTGGACATGGCTTCCTTCCTTTTTGGCAGCTAGTTTCTCAACCTATTCACCAGGAATTCCTCATTGGTTCATTGCGTTATCCTCTTTTATTTCAATAGGAATTGCAGGAGGGATTGGATGTATAGCAGGTGGACTAATCTCAGATAAAATAGGAAGAGCCAATTTAACGATTATTTCTATGCTGATCAGTGCTGCCTGTTCAATAGTAATAGGTTTTACATTTGGACAATTTATTTGGCTAACTCTAATAATCGCCATTGTTTGGGGGATGTCTGTCATATCTGATTCCGCCCAATTTTCTGCAGCAGTTTCAGAAATAGCTGAAGTTGATTATGTAGGTACAGCCCTTACTTTTCAAATGTGTATTGGTTTCCTGATTACTATATTTTCTATTAATCTAATCCCTATTATTCAGAGAATCGTTGGTTGGGAGTGGGTCTTTTCGGTATTAGCGATTGGACCTATTCTTGGAATGGTATTTATGGTCAAATATAGACGTTACGAATAGCTTTTTTACGGAACGCTGTTTACAATTTTTTGTTTATGAAAGTTTGACATAAAACAACCTCCTTTGTTATTTTATAATACTTTTGATGGTTGACTGGAGTAAAAATTTTCAGTAACGTTTATCCTTTTAAGCCCTAATATAATCTTCCATTCGTCATCCAAAAATATCCATAAAAATTTTGTTGATAAAGGAATAAAAATCTTGTAGTCTTTTATTTACTGTGACAAATGAATAAGATATTTTCTTCTTATCAAGAGAGATGGAGGGGCTGGCCCGATGAGATCTCGGCAGCGGAACTTAGTGATTAAGTTGCTGTGCCAAATCCAGCAAGCAAAGGCTTGCTAGATAAGAGGGGTGTTTTATAGATATAAGGCCTCTTCTTGTTGTTTCAAGAAGAGGCCTTTTTTCGGGGCAAAACTGGACAAAAGACGTGCCCTTTTTTATTTTTTGGAGGTGGAACCATGAAGAAAGGAAATCCATGGGCGCTAATCCCATTTGTTGTTTTTTTGATTTTATTTATTGGTTCAGGGGTTATGACAGGTGATTTTTATGCCTTTCCTGTCATTGTAGCCATTGCCATTTCGGGTGCTGTGGCTCTGGCGATGAATCGAAAAGAATCGTTTTCGAGAAAGGTTGATATTTTTTGCCAAGGAGCAGGAAATTTAAATGTCATGCTGATGGTTGTTATTTTTCTCTTGGCTGGAGCCTTTTCAGAGGTAGCGAAAGGCATGGGGGCAGTGGATTCCACTGTTAACTTTGCTTTATCGGTCGTTCCGCAAAACCTGCTTATCGTAGGCTTGTTCATCATTGCCTGCTTCATTTCCCTGTCAATGGGTACATCAATGGGAACGATTGTTGCACTGGCGCCAATTGGAGTTGGGATAAGCGAGCATACTGATCTTGCCATGGCTTTAATAATGGCGGCGATTATTGGCGGTTCGATGTTTGGCGATAATTTATCCTTTATTTCAGATACCACCATTACTGCCACTCGTTCACAAGGTGCGCAAATGAAAGATAAATTTAAGGTAAATTTTTGGATTGTGTTGCCGGCAGCTGTTGTTACAGGCATTATTTTAGGCGCTATCACAATGGGTGAAACGGCACAAGTAGAGCATTTAAACTATAATTGGGTGAAAATTGTTCCTTATGTTTTGGTTATTATTTTTGCGTTAGCTGGAATGAATGTTTTCCTTGTTTTGGCATTAGGGGTTGTTCTGGCCGGAGCTGTAGGCTTAGCGGATGGCAGCTATCATGTAATGAGCTTTTTGCAAAAGATTGGTGAAGGCATGGCAGGCATGTATGAAATCGCCTTTCTTGCGATATTAATAGCTGGAATGGTGGAGGTTATTAAATTTAACGACGGGATTGATTTTCTGCTTCACCTTGTGACACGAAGGATTAAATCAAAAAAGGGTGCTGAATTTGGGATTGCCGGTCTCGTGGGCTTAACGGATTTATCGACGGCCAATAATACGATTGCTATTTTAATCACCGGTCCGCTTGCAAAAAATATTGCTGATCAGTATGGGATTGAGCCGCGAAAGTCCGCGAGTATATTAGATATTTTCTCCTGCTCGACCCAAGGCCTTCTGCCATATGGAGCCCAATTATTGGCAGCTGCAAGTGTAGCCGGAATATCGCCAGTGAGCATCCTTCCATACTCTTTCTATCCAATCCTTATAGGAATCTGTGGAATCATCGCTATTCTCATGGGATACCCGACAAAAAAGAAAGCCTGAACTTCACCACTTTAAATTAATGGGGCCTGTCCTCCAGTTGTTAAAAAAGGTAAAGTATTAGTGCATCAGTCATGGCCTTTGAAAGTATGGAAATTTGGAACCTTAGCTTTAATTCAGAAGCTTGGCTTTCTGTTTCTGTCCCTATTGAATTTATAATAAGATCATTATTTAGTTCATTATTTTTGGGAGGCTGACCGTTTTTAGTCCCCAAAACTTTTTTTAACTTCGTCATTTCTAGGTGTAATACCGAATATCTAACAAGTTTTAATCGATTAGGCCTCTTTCGCTATTCTACTTAAGGTTTTAATTGAAATAACATTCGCTTGTGGGAAGTTTTATCACAATGGTTTTCGAAAATTGCGCGTTTACAATTGAAATCTTCATAGCAGTATTAACATTAGGGGCATCACTATCTCATTTGTTCAGCAATCGGGCGCTTTCCTGTAGCAGGGATTAGCGCTTATTTCCATTTTAGGGCCAGATTGTTGTAGACTATCTAGACGAGGCAGTTGAAGTGAAGAGGATATAATTAAATAATCTGATTTATATGAAGGAGACATAATGTTGGATGCAAAATGTATTAAATTCTATGAATTCGGTAGTCCTAGAGATGTAGTAAGAGTGGAGTCTAAAAGTATTCAGCCACCAAAAGATAATGAAGTCCTTGTTCGAATGTTAGCTCGCCCTATCAATCCATCTGACTTAATACCGATTAGAGGGTCATATTCTCATCGGGTTTCTTTGCCAAATATTCCGGGATATGAGGGAGTTGGTATAATAGAAGACGTCGGTCCTTTAGTTTCCCATCATTTTATTGGTCAACGTGTTCTACCTTTGCGAGGGGAAGGTACATGGCAAGAGTTTGTTAAAACATCATCAGAATTTGTGGTTCCTATACCTAATTCGATTGATGATTTTACAGCAGCACAGATGTATATTAATCCAATTACAGCATTGGTAGTATGTACCGAAGTTTTAAAATTAAAACCAGATGATGTTTTATTGGTTAACGCATGCGGTTCTTCTATTGGGCATGTTTTTGCCCAATTATCGAAAGTTTTAGATTTTCGGTTGATTGCAGTTACTAGAAATAATAAGTATATGGAGGAATTGCTTCATCTTGGTGCTTCTTATGTGATTGATACATCTCAACATGACTTAAATGAAGTCGTTATGGAATTAACTAATGGGATGGGCGCTGATGCTGCTATTGACTCTGTTGGGGGTTCAGATGGAAATGCATTGGCTTATTGTGTAAAGCCTAACGGAAATTTTTTAGCCATCGGCCTTTTATCAGGGATACAAGTGAATTGGGCAGAAATTATAAAAAAGGCTAAAGTGAATGCTAATATGTTTCATTTACGAAATTGGAATAAAAATGTTTCAGCAGATAAATGGCAAGAAACCTTCCATCGCTTAATAAATCTAATAAGTGATGAAAAATTATGTTTGATGACGGTAGATTCTCAGTATGATTTATTAAATATAAAAAGGGCTATTAAAGTTGTTGAATCTTCTAAAAAGACAAAAGGGAAAGTGTTTTTAACTAGCTATTGAGTTACTAATTTTCAATTAATATTAATAAATGAGGTCTATTGTGGAGTAACATAAATAGGAAATGATCAAACTTTTTTATAAAAGCATAATCTAATTGAAAATATTTAAGAGCATGTTTTGATCCATCTTTTTTCAAAACATGCTCTTTTCTATGACCATTTGTCAAGGTTATTAGTACCAATGTGATCAAACTTTATTTTAAAATAACACCCGGCTTTTTGCACTATTCTTATTTCTTATGAATAAACTAATTTATATTCATAGGTACGCCGCTTTCACTTAACTAAGATATGGCCGTTGATGAGCTGGACAAATGTCTGGCTTTTTTTACGGGTTATTTATCTAAAGGGCTTTATAAGGTACTGAAGATAGACAGTCTTTGAATCCGTTCTACATTCATTGAAGCCTTAAAAGTCGCCGTACTTTTTGCAGGCTGCACTTTCCCAGCTTGTGATTAAAGACGCAGCCAGCGAATGTATAAGAGTCCTGCGCGATAAGGGGAGAACCCAGTCGTAGGCAGTCCACCTTGCATTTCAAGGAAACTCTTGGTCTCTCGTGCTTTCGAGATGGTTAATGAATGAATATTTGTCTATATTTTTTCATTATCAAAATTGCCATGTTCCTTTATTTGAAGTAGGTCCCGTCAAACGTTGCCGCTGCCCCATGCCAATATAGACAAGCAGATGATTCCTTTAGCCGGATAGAGTTTCCTTGATGGGTAAAGGTTATGCGGCAGTAAGGGTCCTTAGAGAAGGAGGATTTTGTATAGCCAGAATAGGTGGCTTTCCCGTCTTTTCTCTTGGCAGTTCCTTGAAGATCTCCGACATGCCCGCCCATGACAACATGAATATCAAACTTGAAGCTAGAGGCTGTTTCATGGGTAATCAATAATTTTCCAAATTCAGTCTGCCATTTCCCGCTCCACTTTTTTGTGGAAGGGGAAGTGGGTGTTATCGCTTTTAAATACCTTGAAGCGACATACCCCGCTTTGTTTTTATATTTAATTTTTGACCAGCCGCCAGGCGCTGTACTATATACATACACGATAGTCCCATTTTTCAGAGAGCCCACGATTTTGGCTCTTGGACTTGGCTTCTCTCGTACATTCAACGTAGTTTTTACCTTCACAGTATAGTTTCCGGTGCTGGCTGCTGTTAGCTTGGCAGAGAGCAATGTGATGGATAAAAAGAAAATCACCATCAATAGGAATATTTTCTTCACAGGGAACTCCTCCTTTTACAAAAAAATCCATCCCATTGTATTGTACCACGGGGGTGTTGTTGTCTTTTGGTATTTTGAACGACATCTTCCGTCATTATAAACCAGTATTCTATTGAACCTGCCTTTCATACAATCGTGCCATTAGACGCCGACACAACATAGATGAGAAATGAAAGGGGGGAATGATAGAATAGCGGCTTCTGGAACGAGTAACAAGCGGAAGAAAAAGTAGAAATAAAGAGAGTAAAGAGGCAGATTTGCAATAGAGGATATTGTGTCCGTGTAGTTTGCTGGCACTGGGGATGAGGGATATGGCGGTGGATGATCTATCAAGTGGCTAGAGCAAAGAGGAAGAACAGGAGAATTATCTAAGTATAAAACATATAGGAGAGTCATAGACGATAGCTTACAAAAATATGTTATTTATTAAAAAAGAAGTTGATGCTTCATTCTGCATATTCCAACATCCTAAGTTAGATCCTATTAAAAGAGTACATGAGGGCTTTCTTGTTGACAAATTTTAAAAAATGTCCTATCTTATACTTACTTAATAATCGAAAGATGTTTATTTTCTCCTTTTTAAACAATCTGGGCTTTAGCATTCTTTTAATATGTAATATTGACTGGATGAAAAAGCGTCCTAATATAAAAAAGGAAGAGTAGCGTAAATCGATTTATTTCATAACCAACAGATTAAATTTGAGTTATACCGATATTTTCTTTAGAAGGAAGTTAAAACATAAAGTAAAATAACCTATAAAAAGGTAGCTCTTCAAAAAACTTTTCGGAAGTTAGTTGAAGTGAAGCCGACAACTTTAATAATTCAATGATTTAAAATAATCATTGAATTATCGAAGCTGTCGGTTTTTTTATTGGAAAAATAATATTTAACTAGTAAAAGTAAACAAAACTGTATGAAATTACAGAAAAACATCACCTAAATTAAAAAGGACTTCTTGTACGTTAACGTTATTTAAAAAGGGAGAATTTGAAATGTTAGTTTCGCTGAGTTTGTCATCATTGTTAACATTATTTTTTGTTATGCTTATTGCTTCTGCGCTAAGCGGACTATTGTTTTTGCATCCGCGAGTACCTTTGAGCTTTGTTCGCATTCATATTGGTATCACGGCTTTACCGCCTTTGATTTCCTTAGTGGCTCTTGCTAATAGTAGTGTAGATGGAAATATTGGTCCTTGGTACTTGGATTCCTTGGCTTGGTTAATGGCTTTCTTTGTTCTTGCAATTGGTTTAATCATTCAGCGTTTTTCTGTCCGTTACTTAATGGGAGACCGCTATTATCGCAAGTATTTTGCTCTTTTCACATTCACTACGGGTTTTGCTTCAATTGCATGGTTAAGTGGTGATTTCCGCTTGATGGTTATATTTTGGGGAGCTACTCTTGTCGGGTTAACCTTACTGATAAGGTTAAATAGTGGGTGGAAAGTAGCTGTTGAAGCAGCCAAAGTTTCTGGTCGATTATTTATATTAAGTTGGTTTTCTTTGTTACTTGCAATGCTTTGGCTTTTTCAAGTCACAGGTCAATGGCAGTTATCATTAGCGTTAACAAATGAAAGTTTAGCTCAACTTGGAGCATGGGAGAAAACAGGGATTAATTTATTGATCGTATTAGCAGTGATCATTCCTGCAGCTCAGTGGCCTTTTCAGAGATGGTTAATTGAGTCTATTGTGGCTCCGACTCCTGTTTCTGCGATTATGCACGCAGGACTAGTAAATGCAGGCGGGATTATGCTAACTCGATTTTCACCTCTTTTTAATGGGGACATAGCATCGATAATTCTACTTGTTTTTGCCAGTATTTCTGTATTGATTGGATCTGGAATTAGTTTAGTCCAGGTTGACTATAAACGCCAGTTAGTAGGCTCGACGATCGGACAAATGGGATTTATGCTTATTCAGTGTGCATTAGGTGCGCATATTGCAGCTATCCTTCACCTTATCCTGCATGGACTATTCAAAGCTACGTTGTTTTTACAGGCTGGTTCGGCAGTACGCCGTTTCGAAGTATCACCTCGCGTTAATGAAAGATCATCCTACTTGTGGGGCGTTGCTGGTCGAATTTTAGGCTTAGTTGCAGGGGGGGCTTTTTGGCTCATGGCTCCTGGAGAGGGATACCGATTGATTAGTGCGTTAATCTTAGGGTGGTCATTGTCCGTTTCTTGGACACAGCTCGTAGCTTTTGGGGAAGGGAGAATTGGTCGAATTACTGGCTTATCATTCTTAGGAGGAGCTGCTCTCGTTTATTTTATCATTCATAATCTCTTCTATGAGTGGCTGCATGCAGCCGTTTCTGAAAGTACTCAACCTCCAATGCCAGCTGTCATCATTGTCGTATGTCTCTTACTAATTGGTAGTGCGATAGGTACGTGGGTTGCTCGTAATCGTTCTTCTGTTTCCTTCGCAGTACTCTATCTTTGGTTAGTACGGTTAGGTGAAGCGAAGCCAAAGTCAGTAGAGAGTCATCCAAACTACCTTAAACAATATTAATCATAAGGAGGTAATCAATGATGGGCGTAACATCCGTGTTGATGGAAGGAAATATAAGAAATAAAGATATAAATATTGATTTTCAAGAAAGCGATATTAACGTTTTAATTGAATCTGCTAGTCGAGTGATTGCACCGCTTGGACCCATTTCTACATTTGCAGCACGCAGTCCGTGGATGGGACTTGAAAAGCAATCTTTTGATCAGGTTGCAGGTTGGTTAAAAAATACTCGTAATGTTGATATATACCCTAGTGCTTCGATGATCCTTTCGGCAAAGAGCAAGGGAGAGATTGATGAAGGTTATGTGGAAATGGGGCTGCAGCGTTGGCTTGATTCCCATTCCTTTAATATTCCAAGGGGCGTGGCGGAGCAATTTTGCCGTGCTGCCCTAAAATTAGATCCACTGCCTTCTAACCTTTTGTCATCACCTGAACTGGAGAAGTTAGCAGATGAGTCTAGTAGATTGAATATGGATAGCATTGAGAATTCTTCAATGCAACCAATAAGTTCGCAGGTAGAGAATCAAGATGGTGAAAGATTAGTCGATATTCTTGATCAACATGTCATCAAGTGGTGTAAATTATTTCTTGATGACTCTCAGGCAGGCTGGGCAATGCCAAATCGTGAAGAGGGCTTCTATCGTGCTTGGAAGCATCTCATCCAATATGATCCAGCTCTTAGTAAAAAGCAGCGTGAAAGCTTAAAAGGTTGGCCACAAGAGGCACACTTGGCTTTACAAGAAGCATTATTTGCATTAGAAATTCCTGAATCAGAAATACAGGCTTACCTTGAAGGCCACTTACTTTCCTTGCCTGGATGGGCAGGAATGATGCTTTGGCGTTCTCAACAATCGAGCCATGAGCATGCACTCCTAACAGACTATTTAGCAGTTCGAATTTCTATGGAGTGGGCTCTCATAAAGCCTTACTTAACTTTGAATAATTATCGACCTAAGAAAAAAGTTTCGATTACTTCCCTTTTAGCATCCTGGCTCTATTGGGGAGAGCTTACAATCGATGAATGGTCACAAATGTCAGCGGTTGAACAAAAAGAATATTTATCATTTGCCTACCGTTTTGGTGAGAAGCTTCGCAGGAAACTTTGGTTAGAAGCTTGGGAACAAACATATACAGATCAATTAAGTCAGAAGATTGCCTCTAAACAATGTGAGAGTGACAGTAAAAAATCTGTATTAGCTCAATTGGCATTTTGCATTGATGTACGATCAGAACCTTTTCGTCGTCAACTTGAAAAAGAAGGTCCGTTTGAAACGATTGGAATTGCCGGTTTCTTTGGCTTACCGATTGCAACTAGTGAACTTGGGAGTGATCACAGTCATTCTTCCTTGCCGGTTATACTAAAGCCTCAACACAAAATAAAAGAGTCTGCAGAGGAAAATGAACTCAAATCATATCGACAACGTAAACAGTCAATTAATTCCTTAAGCTCTACATTTAAAATGATGAAACAAAATGTACTTTCAAACTTGCTTTTACCTGAGCTAAGTGGACCTTGGCTTAGTCTCCAAACGGTAGCACGTAGTTTTATGCCGAGGGGAGCCGATCGTTTTATTCATAACCTTCATAAGACTTGGTTACGCAAACCTAATACAACGCTCTCACTTAATCATGTTCATAATAGAGAAGCGGAAATACCTGTTGGTTTTTCTGAAGAAGAAAAAGTGACTTATGCATGCCAAGCTCTGAAAATGATGGGGCTAACAAAGAACTTTGCGCCATTAGTCGTAATATGTGGACATGGTAGTAAAAGTACCAACAACCCCTATGCTGCTGCTCTCGACTGTGGCGCCTGCGGGGGAGCGGCAGGTGGATTCAATGCTAGAGTTCTAGCTGCTTTATGCAACCTTCCTGAGGTCAGAGAGGAGCTTTCTTTTGAGGGAATTAAAATCCCTGAGGATACTGTTTTCGCAGCCGCTGAGCATAAAACAACGGTGGATGAATTACACTGGATTTATGTTCCGGAGCTTTCCGAAGCTGCGCAAGAAGCATTTGATTGTATCGAAGCTATTATGCCGAAAGTTAGTCATAATGCAAATGCAGAACGTCTAGCCCAATTGCCGAATTTTCAATCAAAATTCAAAAATCCGAAGGCTGAGGCACACCGTTTTGCGGAAGATTGGAGTGAGGTACGTCCGGAATGGGGATTAGCTCGTAATGCCGCTTTTATTATTGGTCAACGTAAACTAACTCAGAATTGTGACTTGGAAGGGAGAGTCTTCCTTCATAATTATGATTGGAATCAGGATAAACGTGGTGATATCCTAGCTAACATCATTGCAGGACCAGGAACGGTGGCCCAATGGATTAATCTTCAATATTACGCTTCAACGGTAGCACCTCATTATTATGGCAGCGGAAATAAAGCAACTCAAACCGTTACAGCAGGTCTCGGTGTTATGCAGGGAAATGCAAGTGACTTGTTAGCCGGACTACCTTGGCAATCCGTCATGCAATCCGATCACGAGGCTTATCATTCTCCTCTTCGTTTGCTGATTGTCATCCAAGCACCTAGCAAATATGTAAAACGGTTATTAAATAATGATTCAGCATTTCGGGAAAAAGTTCAAAATGGATGGGTTCGACTAGCTAGTATTGATTCAGAAGGACGTTGGAAAAACTGGTAACTATTAAAATAAACAGTTATCAAATGATTTGTTAGGTGATCAAAACAATGTATAACAATAAAGAAAGGATGTACTTTATGAATGTAGATAAAAATAAAAAAGCACTATTTTTAATGGACATTGAAAACGAGTTAGAGCCTATCCTGCAAGAAGTGCCTCATATTCGAGCTGAAAAAGTGCTGACTATACAAAACTACGGTACCGATATTCTGCATCCTTATGGAGATATAATGAGGTCTGTTATTCTTGCTATTTATCGGGAAAATGTTGAAGAGATTTTTGTGATCGGAACAAAAGAGAAGAGGACTTTCACAGTTAACATACCAACTCAACTTGAATCAATGAAAGACAAAACCCAAACATTGGACTATCTTTTTCAAAATTGTATGCCTGAATTTTCTGGTGGTACGGTTGATGAATGGCTAAATGGAAAAGAAAATAGTAGTGATAATATCGAAAAAAGTGTTGATATCATTCGTCATCATCCGTTAGTGCCGTCATATATTAAAGTCCAAGGTTTAATAGTTGACAATAGGGATGAAAGATCCTTAATTGTGGAGGTTCCTATGGATAAAACAAACCTTGGCTGATCATCATTTGCCATTTTGAAATGGAAGGGAGGGATAACTTCTGTACACTTATACATGGGGAAAAGTCAGTTCTGCCTACCATGTATGGGAAACAGCAGGCGATTGCCCAACCTTTTGAAAATTACTAAGTGTTCACATCCAAGTCCCCGATAAGACCCATAAGACGTAGTAGAAGTTTTTTTGGAGAGGGAGAACGAGAGTTTACGTTCTTAGAAACTCTTTCGGAAAAAACTAAGAATGGGAATGGAGGAGCTTGCCCTACCTCTTGGAATAGCTAGTGAAGACCGTGTTGATTCACTTTGTTATCTTCCTTGGGATGCAGAGGATCATAAGGTTCTTTTATGGATTAATGAAGAGTGAAGAGTGAAGCTTATAGAGCGTGAGGGAGGCGTTGAAATCAATTTTGATTTAAAAATAATCTCTTCATTTAATGATCTTAAAGATTATTGATTATTAAGCGAAAAGAATCTGCTTTGTATATCTAGCACGTATACAAGGATTTTTCGAATGTAGGATTGAGGATGGGCACTTACAATAAGGATAAAAATCGTGTGAGAGACTAAAAATAAAAAATATGTGAAATAGACCAACTTTTTATTCAGGAGATGCATAATACATGAAAGTATCGAAAGGTTCTTTTGAATCAGCGATAAGCAAGTCAATTACTCAATGGGAAAAGGACTACCTTGGGCGTGGGTCTGTATCTGTAAAGACAGATATAGTACGGAATATGATAATTGTTAATTTAAAAGGTATTTTAACACCAGCCGAATATACAGTTTGTGAAACAAAAGAGGGAATGCTAACCATAAAAAAAACTCGTTCCGAGTTAGTTGAATCAGGTGTAGAAGATCTTAAGGATATTATACTAACTATAACTGGAGAAAAAGTGAAAAGTTTTCATACTGATTTAAGCTCTCGTACGGGTGAACGAGTGATGATATTTAAATTGTTTAACGATCTTGAGAAAAATCTTTTAACGTAGGGGAATAAAGGAATGTCACCTAAAGAGATGTGAGATTTTAGTAAACAGTACATATCATAATGCCCGCCATAACGATTCAAACAAAGATAAGGGCTGAAAGACCTTGGTTACTCTCATGTTTATAACATAAATAATATAAATTGACTTTTTTGGACGATAGAGCAACAGCCTTCTAAGCTTACGGTCAGAGATTCGAATCCTCTAGGGCGCGTAAACTGTAAAAATGCATCTGGCTAGTTTTATAAAGACTGGCTAGATGCATTTTTTGATGTTTATTAAGGAGCCCTTTTAATTCACATGAAATCCGATATAAGCAATGAAAAAGGATCTTCAAATCGGAAGATCCTTTCAGCTGCTTAATAAACTAAAGCACCCGTCTCTAGATTATCGCAGATCAAGGGCGTAAAACATTTTGTCGTATCGATCAGTACCGACGGCCACAAAACGGGGCAGTCGACCATATTCTGTGAATCCTAGAGATTTATACAGCTTGGCGGCTCTTTCATTGTCACCACGGAAGTCAATGGTCAGCACCTCAATCCCGGCCTTAACTGCAGTGGAAATTAACTGATTCATAAGTTGGCGCCCTAAGCCACGACCTTGAAATCTTGGGTCGATTGCCAATTTTTCTATGTCGGCGTGAGGGTAATGGGTCGGGCGATTATAGCGCCTCCAGTATCCAATCCCTGCCAGATCTTGACCGACCAAAGCTGCAATTAGGCATGCATTGCTATTTTCACTTGCAATGGCCAACTCCAAGAGTAAGTCAGCGACCTCTTCTGTTGAAGGCGGATCAACCCATCCAATTGCCGCTCCGTTTGAAACAAGTTTCTGTAATAATTGTGCTGCTTTTTTCACAGACTTTAAGTCTCGCATGTTTTCGATATCTACCACACGCAACTCAATAGAATCCTTCATCAAGATCCCTCCAACCTTAATTCTTCTCAAAAAATATCATCTAACACTATTTTTATAATATACTCCGTAGTATGGCTCTCAAGTTAAAAAAGGGTTCTAAGGAACGTAATGAATACTCTATACAACTCCAGTTCACTTCAAACCAAAAATGGAAGTTCCTGCACGAATAACCCCTTATCCGGCAAAGGGGGTTCTTTCTGTCTCTCATTCTTCTTTATACACGGCTTTATGCATTGTTGATTTAACAAGGCTTCTGGCCCTTTAAATCATCTTAGTGACGTGGATCAACAAATATAAAAAGGGGCGGTACAACTGAAATTCTCCAGCTAATAACCTTTTTTGACTAGTTAAAAGGTCAGCGAGCCTAATATTGTTGAGATCATCAACAAAGGGGAAAGGTCCCAATCAAACAGTAAATTCTATAAAGGTTCCACCTATGCCGCCTAAGAGAAAAAGACAGAATAACTTGTTATTCCGCTATAGACTTTCCATTTTATTAAAATAAACAAGTGAGTCCCAGAACGCCATATATAACCAAACATCGCAGCAACTAAACCTTGTGTTAACGGTGGAATATCATTCGGTGCAAAACTAGATACCAAACAATTGGCTGTAATGGCTGAGAACTTGAATGAGAGTGATGGGCTAGAGTTAACAACCTTCCAACAACTTCACGTTGAACATTTTCTTCACTAAAAAGGGATCGTCCTATTTTATGTTTCTTACACATTAATTTTCACCTTTAGATTTGTATAAAGTATTCATGTAATGCTTTGGGATGTTGTAGAACCCCCTCAATCCAGGTATTTATTGGCGGGCAAATTAATATTATTTTTATAGATAAAAAACTATAATGATTTTTTATGAAAGGGGGCAAATATGTTTATTTATACGGTCCAACCTGGAGATACTTTGTTTTCAATAAGTAACCGATATGATTCCTCTGTTGATCAGCTTCGGAGTGTTAATGGTTTGGAGGAAACAAATATTGTTCCAGGTCAATCCCTGCTGATCCCTCTCTATGTATATACTGTTCAGCAAGGGGACACACTTACTAGCATTGCCAGGAGAGCTTATGTTTCCTTAGAGCAATTAAGAACGGCCAATCCATCCCTTAATCTCAATGTGTTACAACCTGGAATGAAAATTAGGATTCCTGATATATCGAACTATCTTGCAGGCACATTGGGGTATTATGTTGTTCGAACAGCAGAATTGGATCGAACGTTAATCAATCAGTTCGCCCCTTATCAATCTTATATTTCCATTTTTGAATATCACTTTGCCGCTAATGGAGATATAGTGAACGATCTAAACGACTTAGTTGCAATTGAAACCACTTGGAGGAACCGAGTTACGCCACTAGTCACTATCACTAATCTTACTTCTGAGGGATTTAGTCCTGAGCTTGCTCATCAAGTCCTAAATAATCCTACAGCAAGGACAAATCTTGTAAATAATATCTTTTATTTAGTATCCAGAAAGGGGTATGGCGGAGTAAATATTGATTTTGAGCGTGTAATGGGTGAGGATAGGGACCTTTTTACAGGATTTTTACGTCAATTGCGGGACCGTTTGAGGACAGCAGGCTACGTTTTGACAATTGCAGTTCCAGCAAAAACAAGTGATGATATCCCATGGTTAAGAGGATACGATTATGGGGGGATTGGAGCTGTCGTTGATTATATGTTTATTATGGCATATGATTGGCATCATTCTGGTAGTGAACCAGGGCCTGTTGCACCAATTACTGAGGTAAGAAGTACGATACAATTTGCCATAAGGAGTGTTCCGCGAAGAAAAGTCATACTGGGAGTTCCTTTATACGGATATAATTGGTTAATCCCGTACAGACCGGGAACAGTTGCGCCTGCTATATCAAATCAGAGAGCGATTGAAACAGCAATGAGGTATCAGTCACCTATCCAATATTCAGAGGAATATGAATCACCATTCTTTCAATATAAAGACCAACAGGGACAAACACACGAGGTATGGTTTGAAGATGTAAGAAGTATGAGTGCAAAAATGGTATTAATTCGTGAGTATGGTTTACAAGCGATAGGTGCTTGGCAATTAGCACTCGGATTTACACCGGGACCTTGGCTTCTAAGAAAATTTTTCACGATTAAAAAGATATAAATAGCGATACCCCTAATCCCTATACCAATAATACGGAGTATGATACTCCGCACTAATCACTTTTATCTCGTTATTTAGAAAGGGAGGGAGGGGATGAATGGTTTGCATGCGTTGGACAACATTAAGGGGACTTGAAAAATTGCCGGTGCAGGCGATGCCTGCTTTCGCTGCCATGAATCTCAAGGGAAGGGACAGATGGACTTGGCAAGGTCTATCTTTCTCTCGACTGGCTTGAAAATCGCCTAACAAACAGAAAGGAGTTCGGAATGAGATCATTCCGAACTCCTTTTGTTTGTCACCAGCCTTTTGTGCTTTCAGAACCATCGTAAAGCGATATAAGGGCTTGTGAAAGTAACCGGTCACTTTGTATTAAATATTAATCTTCAGAACCTTCCCCATCTTACCTAATTCAGATTCAATATATTCCTTGCTGTAATCATAGCCGATCAACGCAATGACTTTGCCTGTGTCGTCTATTACTGGTGCAAGGCTTGTTTTCCATTCTCCGTAAATGTCTTTATATATCGGGGTTACTTCTACTCTTCCTTTCACTGCATTGACAGCTACTTTAGCAAATTCCGGTGATCCTTCGTATAATTCTCCAGGCTTCATAGCAAATTCTTTGTCTGCAGCTAGAGTCCTAAACTTTTTATCCTCAAGAATATCAAAGATAAAGGCCCACTTGATTCCACCTTCCTGTTTTCTGATCATGGTAAGCTGACTTTGAAGCTTTTGAAAAATTGGATTTGAAACCGCGGGGTCTCTTTTTAATTTGCTGACCTCTTCGGACTGTATGATGGCTGCTGTAGCTATGGCGACAGAACGCAATCGGTTATTTAGCTGATTTTCAAGAATTTCTCTTTTAGCAGATGGTACTATATTCTGTTCCGACAATTTCGTTAAAATCTTTCTATACTTCCTGCTCATCGTGGGCTGACTGACATCTAGCACCTTAGATGCTAGTTTAATAGATTTATACTTTTCCATGGCCATAGTAATTAACTGCTCTTCTACAAGATCGATGGCTTCTTGAAGGGGCATAAGATGATTAAACAGGGGTGGAGATTTAATAACTTCTTGTTCAAATGGTACAAATGCTTGAACTGAGGAAGCATCTACTATTGGATTTTTACTCGTAACAACAATTCTCTCAATCGTATTTTCAAGCTGCCTAATATTACCTGGCCATTCATAGATCGACATGAAGTCGATTGCATCTTGATTAATTTCAATGGTCCGATCATACATATTATTATACTTATGCAAAAAGAAACTAATTAAGTAAGGAAGCTCTTCAATCCTTTCCCTTAATGAAGGGATGTTTATAGGAATAACATTTAAACGATAGTAAAGATCTTCCCTGAATGTTCCTTTATTCACTAAGCTTTTAATATCTTTATTCGTCGCTGCAATGATTTGGATATCAAGTTTAACAGCATTCGAACTCCCTAACCGAGTAACTTCTCTTTCCTGCAGAACTCTTAGCAATTTAACCTGAAGGCTAAGCGGCATCTCCCCGATTTCATCGAGAAAAATGATTCCCTTATTTGCAAGTTCAAATTTGCCAGGTGCACCATCCTTCTTTGCGCCGCTAAAGGCCCCTTCCTCATAACCAAATAGTTCGCTTTCCAATAGATTTTCAGGAATGGCCCCACAGTTTACTGCAATAAATGGCTTGCTTTTTCTAGTACCTAGATCATGAATGGCCCGCGCTATTACCTCTTTACCTACACCGGACTCTCCCAATAAAAGAACGGATGATGAAACCTTTGCAGCCATTTCAACAGTACTTAAAACGTCCATCATCTTTTGACTCTTCACAATAAATAACCTGGAAATGTCTTTTGTAAGCGCTTTAGAAAAATCAATTTCATCCTCTAAAGTATTTTCCATCAAAATATTATCGCTTCTTGAAAGAGCTTTAAGTCCCCATGTGTAATACTCTTTATTATGATCTGGGTAACAAGTAATAAGGATTCTTTGGTTATTCCAGGCCGTATGAATAACAGATCTTTTATCTCCATTAAGTAAATCTTCTAGAGATGATTCATCATAAAAGACCTTTTTTTCAATATTAAATAAATTCATGCCGATCAAATCGGGTTTTTCTTTCCGCACTATTTCGATGTTTCCGAAATTTTCGATTATTTTTCCCTGAATATCAGTAATAATGAGTTCGTCATATATGCTCAAAAGAGTTGACTGTAAAACGTCCATCATCGTGCTACAAATGTTAATCACTCCTTTTTAATGTTTCTCTGAAGTTATTTCAATTTTAAATGAAAATCTGACAAATGCAAATCAATTATTTACTGAACTTTGTGTTTGCACTGGGGTTCAATTGCGTGCGATACAAAGTTCAAACCTCTTTTTTTGCTCTCTCTTTCTCCGTCATTTCAATTTTGAGCGAAAAATTCATAAATGAAATTACCTGTTTGCTCAACCTTAGATTTATAAAGGATTGCCAATTGGCACATAAATTGCAATAATCTAAATAGATTAAATATTCGAATGAGTGGAGAGGGGATATCTTGAAAAGAGAAAGCATGATTGAAAAAAATATGGTGTCTACAGATGAATTTGTCAGGAACTTGTATACCGACCTTTATGAAAGGATTCAACATTATGAGAAAGAAGAATCTGATGCTAAAAAAATGGGGGTCGTTGATGTCATTCCTGAGCTTGCAATAATAGGAGTCATTTCCGTATTTTTGTTATTCGTTATTTTCTAGATGACATTTTATCCAAAGCTTTGTATACGCTTTCAATGATCGATAGCCAGGTTAGGTACCTGCAACCTGCTAAATGAAAATATCTGGAGGTTAAAATGAGTAAAGAGAATTCAGCTATTTCAAAAGATGTGGCTTTTGGATTTCTGCCCGCACAAAAAAGTGATCGTGTGTTTGGTTTTTGGGATTTGGTTCTCATTCAAGTGGGAATCGGTATTTCTTGTATCTGTATACTTGTAGGCGGTTATACCGGGATGCTGCTTAGCGCTAAAGAAGCTATTGCATCGATTTTATTTGGGAATGCTGTGCCTTTTCTGTTGATTGCACCTATCATCCTTCTTTTTGCTAGGTATGGGGTAGACACATTTATTGGTTTTCGCAGCGCACTAGGATACTTGGGTTCAAATATCTTTTATTTTATCTTCATGTTCCTTACGATCGGTTACATGTCAATTGCTTTCTTTATGGCAGGACAGGCATTAGTGAAGATCGCTTCTGTAGCTGGCCTTCCGGAGTTTTTTACATCGAGGACAACTGGAGCACCTTTCTTTGCCATCATCATCTTTGCGATTGTATTTTTCATTACTTTTCAGGGTCCTCTGGTCATGCGTAAGTTTAACTTATTAGGCGTTCCGGCTATTTTGCTGATGACTTTAGGACTCATAGCTCTTTTAATGTTTGGACAAGGGTTGGATAAAATATTCTCTCTATCTCCAGCTGAGGCCTATGAGGATCACTCTCGTTCAATGATCACCGCTTTAGAAATAAACATTGGACTTGGATTTTCTTGGCTTCCTTATCTAGGTCAATACAGCAGACTTGCCAAAAACGAGAAATCTGCATTTAAAGCTGGCTTTTTCAGCTACGGTATCATTGTCAACGTCGCTGTCATCCTAGGAGCCCTGGCTGCATTAGTAGTTGCCTCACTAGACCCAACAGATTGGATGTTTGCGATCGGAGGCACCTGGATTGGAATCATTGGCCTTTTATTACTTACTCTTGGAAATATTACGGCCGGAACTTTTCTTATGTATTCACAAGCTATTAGTTTTAAAACGGTTTTTCCAAAGAAATCTTGGTCTGTTGCCATGGCAACAGCTATCCCAACAGTCTTACTGTTACTAAGTGCATCTTTTTACGATGCTTTCGGATCTTTTATTACAGTAATTTCATATATCATGGCGATATTTGGAGGAATCGTTATTTCTGATTTCTTCTTTGTGAAAAAGCAGAAAGTTTCCATTAGAGACCTCTATGATACGAACGGAAGTTATTATTACTGGAAGGGAGTAAACCCATCTGCCATTGTAAGCTTTATAGTTGGTACAGCTGTATACTGGAGCCTGTACAATCCTGTACTAGATACTTCAAGCAGCTTGTTCTATTATATTTCCGCCGGTATCCCAGCATACTTTGCTGCAGGGATCTGCTATTACATTTCGGCCAAATACCTTTTTTCTTATAGTGTAGATCGGGACACTAGTAAAATTTCTTTACCGTCCAAAAGCAACAATGCTATTTAACTCAGAAATTTTATTTTTGAAATAAAATTTAAAAATTGAAATTGACTGTAGCAATTAAAGAATTATAAAACCTGATTTATCACGGTTTTCTTCACAAAAAACGTTTGGCACAAATATTGCAAATACTAGATTAAGAGTAGAGAAAATTTAGTAAACAATTTTGCTGCTCATTCACTCAGCACATGAAATTTATTGAAAGGGGGGATACATTGACTATCTTGGTAATCGGACTAAATCATGAGAATGCTCCTCTAACTATAAGGGAACAGATTCACTTTGATGCGCTTGAGAAAAAAGATATCGAACGTAAATTAATATCTAATCCTATCATCAAAGAATGTTTAGTGCTCAGTACATGTAACAGAACTGAAATTTACGCGGCTACAGATAATCTGTATTTGGCAGAAAGAGTATTAAAAGAGAAATTGCTGAAAAAAGTAACCAAATATTATCACATAGCCGAAAGTGTTGTTTATGACAAAGTAAATGATGAAGCTGTTACTCATTTGTTTACAGTTGTTTGCGGCTTAGATTCCTTAGTTATAGGGGAAACTCAAATCCTTGGGCAAGTGAAACGAGCATTTCTGGATAGCCTGAACTCTGGAAGCACCGGTGAACTTTTCAATCGTCTTTTCCAACAAGCCATAACGCTTGGAAAAAGAGCACATACTCAAACGGACATTGGAAAACAAGCGGTTTCCATTAGTTATGCAGCCATCCAAATGTTAAAAAGGAAAATTCCTCAGTTAAAACAGAAAAAAGTATTATTGATTGGTGCAGGAACTATGAACAAGTTAGCTGCCCAGCATTTGAAGGAAGCAGGATGCAACCAACTGATTTTCGTGAATCGAACATTAGATAAAGCAGAGAAGTTAGCTGCACTTTATAATGGAAACGTTTACCCTCTAGATGATTATTTACAATTATTAGAAGAAGTCGATATAGTTATTTGCTCCATCGATAAGAACAATTACTTGCTGGATGTAACAGACGTAATGAATCTTACACGAAGAAGAGAACGTCCGCTTACTTTTATCGATCTTGGAGTTCCAAGAAACATAGACCCAAGAATTGGCGAACTAGAAAATATCTATGTATACGATGTGGATCACTTATACGGTGTCATTGAATCAAACACACAGCAAAGATTAAAAGAAGCCAATAAGATAAAACGGTTGATATCAAAGGAATTGCTTGAATTTAATGATTGGAAAAAAACATTATCCGTTGTACCTCTTATCGAAGAACTGCAAGAAAAAGCTTCGAATATCCAAGCGGAGGCAATGAAACACATTCAAAATAAATCACCTAACCTATCTGAAAAAGAAAAGCAGGTTATTTTGAAATATACAAAAATGATTTCCAATCAATTCATTCGTCAGCCGATTCTTATGATGAAAGAGATCGCTTCGCAAGAGGGAAACTACGAAAAAAGGGATGAATATCTAAAGTTAATTTCCAGAATATTTGAATTAGAGAGTGAATTGAACTTTGACTTTGATAGGGATCATTCCTTTTCGCATCAGTTGCTGCAAAACACAGGAAGCTAATAATAAGGAAATTCTTTTAATTAAAAAGGAGGAAATCTAGATGTTTAAATCAACAAATCTTGATTTGTTTACATTCCCATTTACCAATTATAAAGACAAGACCTATCGTTATTCCAATGATTTAGTGGCGTTAGGTGAAGATAAGGTAAACTTCATGAAAATCACTCCTGAGTATCAGGCTCAAATAAAACGTAAACGGGAATTGCTAGAAGAGCAGCCCGAAGTTCGCTATCAATCATTCCCACATACGATGGAAATGCAATGGGAATTCGTTGAGTTAATAATTGATCTGGCAGTAGATAAATATCCTGAACACTTCAGTGTTGAAAAAAATGGAGATCAATGGACTTTTTCTAACCATATCCTTGGAGAAAAAGAAACCTTCATTTTTGGCGATGAATCAAGCATTTCGATAGAGCCTTATGACATGATTGGCCGGCATTTTCATCATGACTATATGTTAATGGTGAATAGAGACGACAACTTCTACCTGGAAGTGGCACAAGAGTCCTTTGCGGCATTATTTTCACCACACTGGAATCTTGGAATGTCATTTAATGAAATACACGGGCCAGTCCCATTTGTTAGTCGAGATGGCGTAGAGCTGACGGATAGAATCAGAAAGTTCTTGTTAACGATTGAACCAGGAGCACCAAGAACAAGAGTAAACTGGAACCTTATGGCCGATCGTTGGGATGTTAACTATGAAACGATGGATATTTGGGGTCCTGAACGAGAGAAGGTCACACCAGAGAATGCAGGAGAGCTTGTTCACCTCCGGGTAGAAGAACAATGGTTCATCCGTATGCCAAGAAGTAATGCCATCTTGTTTGTCCTTGATACTCAGTTTCTTCCATTAGAAGACTTGGTAAAAAGACCGGAATGGCTAGAGATCACCTATTTTAACCTTGCAGATATTCCAGATTATATGGCGGAGTATAAAGGGATGGCACCATTTTTACCTCAGTCGGTTGAATATCTCAAAAACTTGATTGATAGTTTAAAAGTGAAATAAAAACCAAGAAGAAAGGGAGGAGTACTTTGTATAGTAGCCCGGTATTATATGATCAATCAGAAACAATTAAAGAAAAACTTGCCTTGAATGATAAAAGGAAAAAGCATCTTATTATTTATGATCAAAAGGCTGTAAGCGATGTCAAACAAGTTTTAGCTAAAGGTGCACAAGAAGAGCTTGAATATGAACACTTTGAAATTGGAGATTCTATCAACCTTCAAGCCCTGCGCACTTTGCTTTATAGTCAAAAAATGGGGACTCATCTATACATTGCTTCGGACTGGGATCATGCTGCCGCTGTTTTTGCCGAAGCGATAGAAGCCGGTTTCACAGAAGATGAAATTCAGACAATTATCTATGGCCCTAAAAAACGTTACATTTATTGCATGAAATGTTATCAAAAGAGTGAAATCAACTATGATGATGAGGTCCAGTGTACACATTGCAATGCTTATATGGAGGTTGGCCCGTTTTTCTCCAAAGTTCGCAAAGGTTATATAGGATATCCATTCATCCCTAATTAACACCATTTTTATACACAATGAAGAAAGGACTGAGGTGAAGGTTATGAGAGTCTACGGAAATATAGAAATGAATGTGGGGAAGATAGAGCAAATAACGGAAAGCGTTAAACGTTTTTATCTTTACCCTTCCGATCAAAAATTACTACCAGCGTTTACCGGCGGTGCGCATATCACTACGTATGTGAACCAGGGAGATAAAATCCTTGAAAGGGACTATTCTCTTGTCAGCGATCCAACCGATCGTACTCACTACTCTATCTCTATTAATCGGGATCTAAATTCAAGAGGAGGATCCGTTTACTGGCACGATCATGTAAAAGTGGGTGATACCGTTAAAACGAGTTTTCCAAAAAACCACTTTACGTTAGGTTTTCATGCTAAACATCACGTATTTTATGCGGCTGGAATCGGCATTACTCCATTCTTAACCATGATGACGGAACTAGAAGCTCAAGGGAAGACATTTGAACTTCATTATGCAGCCCGAACAAAGGAACAGTGTGCTTTTTATGATTATTTAAATGAAAAGTATCCAGGCAAATGTACTTTCTACTTCTCAAGAAGTGATAAGCCAGTGCGCATGACTCCTGAAACGATGAAGAATCAAAGAATTGGCAGTCATGTTTACTTCTGTGGCCCTGTTTCTATGGTTACTGAATATAAGGAAGCAGCCCTCTCCTATGGATATCCTGAAAAATCTGTTCACTTTGAGTTATTTGCAGCTGCAGCTGGAGAAAACAATCCATTTTTAGTGGAAGTAGTGAATAGCAACACAGTAATAGAAGTAAGTCCTGAGCAAACCCTATTAGAAGCATTGCTTGATGCAGGGATCGAAGCTCCATATTCCTGCAAAGCTGGAGGATGCGGACAATGTGAAGTTGATGTCGTTGCGGGAGAAGTTGATCATCGAGATATCTTTTTCAGCGATGAAGAAAGAAAACAAAAAAATATGATACTGACATGCTGTTCAAGAGCCAAGGAAGAAAAATTAGTTTTAAAAATATAACTTATGAGGTGCAAATATGACAATCCAAACACAAGTAATCGAATTGAAAATGTATATTAATGGGGAGTGGAGAGATTCTCAAAACTCTGATTTAAATAAAGTTATCAATCCTGCAAACCAAGAAATTATCGCTACAGCTCCCAGAGCAACAAAAGAAGAAACAGAAGAAGCGATTGCTGTTGCAAAGGCTGCATTTGAAAGCGGTGTATGGTCTGAACTAACTACTCACGAGCGAGCTAAATATCTAAATAAAATTGCAGACAAGATTGAAGAGAATTTTGATGAGTTGGTTAAGTTAGAAGTAATGGACAATGGTAAGTTGAAAGCTGAAGCAGAATTCGATATTAGTGATGCCGCTACATGCTTCCGTTATTACGCTGGTTTGATTATGACGCCTGATGGCGAAACATACCATGTTCCTGAAGATGTACAGGCAATGGTTGTTAAAGAGCCTGTGGGGGTTACTGGCCTTATCGTTCCTTGGAATTTTCCATTGTTAATGAGTGTGTGGAAAATAGCTCCGGCATTAGCTGCAGGAAATACAATTGTTTATAAGCCAGCGGAATCTACGCCGATTACTGCAATGAAATTAGTAGAAATCATCGAAGAAGTTGGTGTTCCAAAAGGTGTTGTAAACCTTGTAATGGGTAAAGGCTCCGTCGTTGGCCAGACTATAGCGGAAAGCCATGACGTTGATCTCGTTTCCTTTACAGGAAGCACAGACGTTGGGCGTGAAATCATGAGAGCTGCTGCAGGAAATTTAAAGAAAATTTCTCTAGAATTGGGCGGCAAATCTCCAAATATTATTTTTGCTGATGCAGACTTTGAAACAGCCGTGGATTATGCGTTATTTGGAATTTTCTTTGGTGCTGGTCAAGTATGCTCATCCGGCAGCCGTATTTTAGTAGAAGAAAGCATTTATGATAAATTCGTAGAACGCTATGTTGAACGTGCTAAACAAATTAAAGTCGGTCCTGGTCTAGATGAGACTTCCCAAGTAGGCGCCATTAACAGTGAACATCAAATGAATGCCATCTTAAACTACATCGAAATTGGTAAAGAGGAAGGTGCTACGCTGGCATGCGGCGGTCGTCGTTTAACAGAAAACGGATTAGATAAAGGATTCTTTATCGAGCCAACAGTTTTCACAAACGTTACATCTGACATGCGCATCGTTCAAGAAGAGATTTTTGGACCAGTTGTTACAATTCAAAAGTTCAAAGATGAAGAAGAGGCAATTAAGTTAGCAAATGACACTGTTTATGGACTTGCCGGCGGTGTATTCTCAGGTGACGGTGCAAAAGCTATGCGGGTCATCAAAAAGGTTCGGGCTGGAATCACTTGGGTGAACTCATACCATCCTACTTATGTAGAAGCTCCATGGGGCGGATATAAACAAAGTGGAATTGGCCGTAGCCTTGGAACTTACGGTTTAGAGGATTTCCAAGAAGTCAAGCAGATCAATGTTAACCTTGCAGTAGAACCTGTAGGCTGGTTTCCAAACTAATAAGTTTTATAAAGGGAGATGAAGAGAAGTGGGCACCTCACTTCTCTTTTTTCAATCAAGTATGATGCTTTATAGTATTTAAGAAAAAAATCTTGTCTGTTTTAGTACTAGTAGTTCCTATTTTAATCAACAATGCCGCAACTTTTCCAAATCATTAACCGGAGCTCATCATTACCGAACCCTTACGCCTAGTAAAAGAAAGGAGAGAAGCAATGGAAAGTTCGAGAGCAACAAGTCGGGTAGAAAAATACCCTGTTACTTCTTCGCCTATATCTAAAATGAAAGGAGATAGTGTAACTCCTTTAAAAGTAGATATAAAAGATGCCATGACAGGATTACTCGGTGGCTTTTTAACCATTTCTATTTTATCCATATTGACTAGCGTCACGTCAACTGAATTGCTAATAGCTCCATTTGGTGCTAGTTGTGTTCTTGCATTTGGTGTTTGGAATGCGCCATATTCACAGCCAAGAAATATTATTGGCGGCCATCTCATATCAACCTTCGTTGGTTTGTCAATCTATCACATATTCGGGAATGGCCCCTGGGCGATTGGTTTAGCCGTAGGATTGGCTATTGCTGCGTTAATGTTAACCAAAACAACACACCCGCCAGCCGGTGCCACTCCTCTTGTTGTTATGATGGGACATTATAATTGGAGCTTTTTATTTTTACCTGTTTTAATCGGCTCCGTGTTAATCGTTTTATTTGCCTTGCTTATCAATAATTTACGAAGTGATCGAAATTACCCTACATTTTGGATATAGGAGACACGTTATAGAACAAGATCATCGTTTGATGAAAAAGCGAGTTCGTTATCAACGGTTTAGACTCAAAGATCCTACGTGTTTCTAATATTTCGGTGGAGAGTAGCAGACCCCTATATGGGAATTAATGTAGACTTTGAACGGTAATAATGGGGTGAAGTTTTCCATCCAATGCAAAGGAGACTCTGCCTGTCTCTTCTGACACAACTAGCACAAGTGCATCACTTCGCTCGCTTAAACCTAATGCGGCTCGATGACGGGTACCGAGCTTTTTGTCCCCTATAACGGCAGTGGTTAAGGGCAGCACATTGGCTGCTGAAACAATTTGATTCCCATAAATAATTACTGCACCGTCATGAAGGGGGTTTCCAGGATAAAAGATAGCCTCTAATAATGCGGGAGTTAAAGCTGCCTCTACCACTGTTCCTTTTTGGATGAAGGACTCAAGAGGATCACGCCGTTGTATAACGATTAACGCACCATGATGTCGATCAGACAGCCGCTGAAGACAAATGGATAAATCCGCATATTTATCTGTAAAAGCGGATAAATAACAGTTTAAATAAAAGGAAGCAGCAACTGATTCCATTTGGATAAATTTGTTTTTGATTTCCTCCAGTTGGCTTAAGAGGCAATAGTTTTCATTGTCTAGCACCTCTAAGCTATATTGGAGTTCATTAGTAATGTGCTGTATTCCTTTTGACAATTGCTGCTTCATTGGTGAAAAATCGCAATTAGTAGTCTTCACATTTAAACAACTCCAACTAATTATGTTTTTAAACAGCCTTCTTCTATTGAGTATCTTTTAGATAGTATTAACCAGTTTTTTTCCTTGCAAAGCAGGTATTTTTATGAAATGTTTCAGGACTCACAAATTCTTTTCCCAAAATGGACAATTGAGGAAAGTGCAATCCTAATTGCTAGGCGCCCATTCCTCTTAACCGATAATCAACAAGTAACCTTGAGCACGAGCTTTCGCATCTTCGAAACACCCAATATGTCTCTTATCTGTTTCGTCCTGGTATTGAAAGAAGGGATGTTGATACAATTTATATATGGATTCTTTCTATAACAAGCAAGGCATCTATACTTGCTTAGGTGAGTATGACAGCTTCCCATTATTTTTTCCGTAAACGTTATATAGCCTAATGGGGAAAGGCAAGTGAATTGGACTTTCGCACACCACTTAGACCGGCCAATGGGACAGATGGAAAAGTCAAAGGGGGATGGCTGTGCCTGTATCGTGCCGTTGAATTATTATTTCATCTTTGAACCGGAACCTGAGTAGGCATGTATGGTTTCACTGATTTAATGGACAATAGGTTGTCATATCTTCCATAAGGTGAATGATCTTATATAACTGTTCATTAATTGGAGTTGGTACCCCGTATTTTTTGCCCAACTCGATTACCGTTCCGCCTAAATAGTCAACTTCTGTTTTTCTTCCAGCCTCTATATCCTGTAGCATAGACGTTTTTCCATTGGGTGACAGATTATGTAAGATCGGCCGAAAACTTTTGACATCGTCCTCTGTTAAATTAGCTCCTACCTTTTGTGAAAGGGCAACGACTTCGCGCATCGTCGATTCTGCCCATTCATAAGCACTTGGAACAGATTGAAAGACTTCATAGGGTGCCTTCAGAATGGCAGATGTCTGGTTAAAACCGACATTTACCATGAATTTCCACCACATGGAATGCAAAATATCCTCGGAAATCTTGTATGGAATTCCAGCTCTTTCAAATAATTCTTGAACTGCTAACACATTCTCAGATTTAGAGTTATCCTTTTCACCATATTCAATCCACCCAAGCGTACTAAAATTTGTTTCGTTCTGTCGTCTAACCGCATCAATTTCCACACATACGCTATAAAGAATAGGCTGATTTTCACAAGCGGATTCTATTTCACCTTCACTAGAAATACCGTTCAATAAAGATAAAATGATGGTATCGGGTCCGATATGATGTTGGACATCTTGGATTGCTTGAGATAGATCAGCATTTTTTACAGCAAAAATCACTAGATCTACTGGTTCTCTTTTTGTTTCTGGAGTGATGTAATGAAAGTGATAATCTTGTCCATTCACGATGATTCCTGTATTTTCATACCTTTGTATTCGTTCTTTACTTGCCACGACTTGTAACGAATCTTTCAAGATATCATGCAGCTTACTTCCATAAGCAGCTCCTACAGCACCTAGCCCAATTAATGAAACGGTTTCAATTTTTTTCACTAATTTCCCTTCTTTCATATGAGTTTTTACGTACAGATGAGAAATGGATTGCTCTTTAAAGCTCCTTGATTAATGAATATTTTCTAAGGCTTCAATTTCCATCGTAATGACTTTTCTGCCTATATGGCTTTTGGACAATGAACTTTATACTGCCACATAAAATTTATTCTGCGTTGAAGTAATGACACATTAGCTAATGTGATTTTTATTTATTAATTTCATCTAAAACATTTACAAAGGGAGATTTAATTGCCACGAAACTCCGAATCGGTCAGTTAGCCAACCAAACTTCTTACTGAAACCATAATCGCCAATTGGCATCAAGGCTTGTCCACCAACAATCAGTTGTTGATAAAGGCTGGTCATCTCCTCTTCAGTATCACAAGTAACATAGATGGAGAATGACGGGGTAAAGGAGAATTGATGCTTCACGTTACTGTCAATGCACATAAATTCTTGCCCTTTCAAGGAAAAAACCGCCTGCATCACCGTTCCTTCATCGCCAGCTTGATTGGCTCCATACCGAACGATGCTTTTAATTTCTGAATCCTTTATTAATGATGTATAAAAATCCATTGCTTCTTCTGCTTTTCCATCTTGAAACATTAAAAATGGTATAACGATTGGCATTTTGTCTACCTCCTAATGTATGTACTAAATTTATTATAGTGAATTTTAAGGACTTAAGGTAGTTACCTTAAGTCCTTAAATGATTTATTCTGAGCTCAATTGTTGGAGGTTAGTGTCAAATAAATATAATGTTTATTCAGCGCTATAATGTCCGTGAATCTGCTTGCCTTTCCGCAAATGATGACCCCAGCATTCAGTTAAAATCTTTCTGGCAGCAAATACAAAAAGAGCGGAGTCATCTAACTGTGGTGAAACTTCCACGTAATAAATCAAGAAGCTGTCGGCTGTTTAATCCGCCAAATTGGGGTGTGCTTGTGCCGGGAGCATAAGATGGATCGAGAGAATCTATGTCTACTGTTATATAAATATTTTCAGGATGGGCCATCTTTTTCTTAATTTCTTCCAATGTTTTTGTTATGCCGTCTCGGCCGATATCCGTTGCTTTAATAATATTCATTTTGTTTTGGTGAATAAATTTAAGTTCTTCAGATTCCACTGAACGGATTCCTGCAAAAAAATACTCTTTCTTCTTGCTCCTTCTAACTGAAGCTTCATCACTCTTTAGAAATCTAAAGAATCCTTTCTTTAAACTCTACAAGGAAATAGATATAATAGTTAACATTACACTGGTTAGGGAGTTTAACAGAATGAAGGTTATTATTGCAGAAAAGCCATCCGTAGCTAAAAACATTGCGGATGCTTTGAAAATAAGAACGAAAAAAGATGGTTATTTTGAGGGCAATGGCTATATCATCACTTGGGCTTTTGGACATTTATTACAGCTGTACGATGCGAAAGATTACGACGAAAAGATGAAAAAGTGGAACATGGAAAATTTTCCTTTTATTCCGTCTCATTTTCGCTACAAAGTAAAGAGCGATCCGCGTAATAGAGACAAAGAAGACTTGGGAGCAAAAAAACAGTTAAAAATTATCTATTCTTTGATTAAGAGAAATGATGTGGAGACCATTGTTTCGGCTTGTGATTATGATCGGGAGGGCCAAATTATTGGTGACACGATCATTTATAATTTGAAGAGCCAGAAAAAAGTATACAGATTATTGCTGAACGAGTGGACGCCCGAGGAAGTGTTAAAAGGTCTTCAGGCTATTAAGCCAAACAGTGAAATGAAGCCTCTTCAAGATGCGGGTTTAAGCCGGCAGTGGGCAGATTGGATGATAGGCATCAATCTAACTTCCGTCGCTACATTAAAGTACCAAAAGGGAAGAGGCCAGGCTTTAAATATCGGAAGGGTACTGCTGCCAACTTTAAAAATTATTTATGATCGTGATAAGGAAATCGAGAATTTCGTACCGGAGGATTATTATAAATTAACTGCGACGTTTAAAACGAAAGACGGAGAAGAGTATGAGGGGACTTATTTCGAAGAGGGGCAGGAAAAATTTAAAAGTAAAGAGCCTCTTGAATTAATTGAGCAAGTTCTAGCCAACCAAAACGGAACAGTGATTGATAAGAAGGTAGAACGAAAAAAGGAGTTCCCGCCTTATTTGTTTAATCTTTCAAATTTACAAGGATACATCACAAGTAAATATAAAGGCTGGACGTCCGACAAAGTGTTAAAAGTAGCCCAGTCTCTCTATGAGAAAAAATTAATCACGTACCCTCGAACAGCGAGTGTTGCTTTAGAAGAAAGCCTTGTTGGCAAAGCGGCTAAAGTGCTGGATGTCTTAAAAAAAGGGCTGCCCTTTGAAGAGGAGATTAAATTCCAGAAAACGAAACGGATATTTAATAATGCTAAAGTTGAGAGCCATAGCGCCATTATCCCTACTTATGTTGTACCTAAATCGTTAACGAAGGACGAAGAGATTGTGTACACCGCTATTAAAAATCGCTTTATCATTCAGTTTATGCCGATAGCGGAATATGAAGAAACGAAAATCACGACAAAAGCGAATGTTAGCGAGATAAAAGGTGTGTTCATTTCGAAGGGGAAGGTCCAAACGATTGTCGGCTGGAAAAAGCTCGAAAGAATTGAATCTAAAGATACGCTGTTACCGGCTGTCGATATCAATGAGCTTGTGAACATAGCAAAGCAAAACGTATCGTCTCATGTGACAAAGCCTCCTAAGCCTCATATAGAGAAAACATTACTCCGAGTCATGGAAACCTGCGGGAAAGGCAGCGGGAGCAAAGAGAGCGATGAGGAAGAGGAAATGCTTGCTTCCATTCTAAGCGGCTATAGCATTGGGACTCCAGCAACAAGAGCTGAAACGATTAAGAAACTAAAAGATATTGGTTACATTACGACACAAAACAAAAACTTGGTATGTACGGAACTTGGCAGAAAGCTAGTAGAAACGTTTCCGGTAAAGGAATTATTTGATTTGGAATTTACCGGGCGATTAGAAAAAACGTTAGCAGATATTGAAAAACGAAAGTTCACAAAAGAATCTTTCCTGAATGTGATTTCTGATTTTACCTCGAAGGCGGTTGAGAAAATAAAAAGTGATCAGGAAATCGTGATCAGTGAAGTCTCTAAAGAGAAGAAGCAAGTTGAAGTGCTTGGAAAGTGTCCCCTATGTGGGCACGCGATCATTGAAGGACAGAAGGGCTTTGGCTGCAGCAATTGGAAAAGCGGCTGTAAATTCGTGATTTGGAAAAATGACAAATTCCTAGCTTCTATGAAGAAGAAACCGACTAAAACGATGGTAAAAACACTTTTGAAAAATGGAGTAGTGACAGTAAAGGGGTTAACGAGCAAAAAAGGCAATAAATTTGATGCTAATTTACGTTACGAAAAAAACCCCGATAATGAATACTTTAGCTGGAAGATGGAGTTCAGCTAATATTGATGAAACAAAGTATTTTAATGAATCATATGAACTGATAGATGCAGGGTCCAGAAACCACTTAAATAATCAACTCGGAGACAGCTATTATTCTTTCAAACGGCTTAAACTCCATCCAAAAACAGAAAAGGGTTCGGAATGGTCTCATTCCGAACCCTTTTGTCGACAGTCTAAGACTTCATTTGAATTACGAATGAGGATTAATCGGTGTTTTTACTGTTGAATGTGCTTCAATGACTTCAGCTGCGTCAAATAAAGTGTCTTCCCGGAAACGCATGCCTAGAATTTGAACACCAACCGGCAGGCCGTCTACAACGGATGTTGGTATAGAAACGGAAGGGAACCCAAGTAATGCGATGGACATCATCGACCATTGTGCGGATATGATGTGCCTCATACTTTCCCTGCTTTTAATATCTGCGTCTTGTTCAAAGGCTTGTTCTGTGGATACAGGCATTAGCAATAGGGGATAGGATTGTAAAAATTCTTGAAGTTTATAAATTAGGGTGCCACGGCGAGAGTATCCTTTAATGTAATCAGAAAGGGTAGGGGTTTCTCCCCAAAATTCTTTTGTTACATCAAAGAAATAAGATACAGCTTTATTAATGCCGACATCGCCCATTTGTTCGATGGCTGGTACAGCACCAGCTACATCCATCATACATAGCAGATACCATAGTTCGTATGCTTCTTTAAATAAAGGAACATCGACTTCCTCGACAGCATATCCGGCATTTGTTAAGTACTGGGCGGCTTCATCCAACGCTTTGTTAACAGCGGCCGTTGGTTTTTGCACACCTACCTCACGAAGCAGCCCCACACGTATTGGACGTTGAAGAGCTTTTCCCAGCAAGGGAGCAGGTGCATAGATGGGATCCCGGGGATCGAATTGACTCATGCTCTCAAAGCCTAACCGAAGGTCGGAAACGGAACGAGCCAAAGGTCCGTCTACAGACATAAACTGAACGGAAGGAGCTTGGTCTCCCTTTGGATCCCCGTACCATCCCGGCAATCTTCCCGGTGTAGGGCGCAATCCCATAATCCCGCAAGCGTAGGCGGGATAACGAATGGAGCCGCCAATATCATTTCCATGAGCAATGGGGGTCATTCCAGCTGCAACAGATGAAGCAGCGCCTCCACTAGATCCGCCAGGTGTGCGAGTAAGGTCCCAAGGATTCAATGTTCTGCCATGAAGGTCATTGCTCGTAACCCATCTATAGGAAAAAGCAGGCGTATTACTGCGGCCAAGGATGATGGCTCCTGATTTACGTAGGTTTGTCGCTACTGGACCATCCTTCTCAGGAATATTCTTTTCGAGTGCGACTACTCCATCTGTCGTAGCATGCCCGGCTTGATCGCTATTCACTTTAAGTGAGACGGGTACACCATGTAAGACACCAAGTTTCTCTCCTCTTGCCACTGCTTTATCCGCTTCATCTGCGGCAGCAAGTGCTTCTTCAGGAAACACCTCCACAAGAGAGTTTAACGTTGGGTTGACTTCCTCAATACGATTTAGGCAGCTCATCACCGTTTCACGGGAAGAAATAACTCCTGTTTTAATGGCATGGGCAAGTTCTGTTGCACTCCAGCGCCAAAGTTCATCTTTTTTAGTGTTATTTACTGTTTGAGATGCTTGCATAGCGTTTGCCACCTTCCTGTCCATTTCATTTTTAGGAAAACAAGCTTCGTAAATCTTGGTTGTGGTTTTTACTTTAACAAGTAACAATTGTCTAAACAATTACCCAAAAGGATTATTTTCAGAAAAAACAAACAATTTGTATTATAATAGATGAATAGGATATCTAATAGGTTTGGAGGGTTCGATATGTTTGCTCTATCTACAGGTCACTATGAAAAGGTTCTTGCCTTTATGGACGAAACGATTGATCTTGACCAAGATTTCCGGAAAAACGTTTTATTGTCTATTGAACGGTTGTTCGGTTATCATTTAGCTAACTTTTGGCTATTTGATAAAAATATAAAGTTAATCGATCCAGTAACCTTGAATATATCTAAGCTGGCTATGCAAGAATATAACGACTACGGTTATAAGGTCGATATTTTGAACCCTCGGAATATCATGCCTCAAATGTCTAGACAAAACGTTTTTCGAATTGTTGATATTGTTTCTGAAAATGCATATCAACAAAGTGTTTTCTATAATGGCCTTATGGTGAAATATAGATATTATGATGAAATGGTTGTTTGTTTAAAACATCAACATAAACTTCTTGGAAGTCTGGCGTTTCTTAGATATAAAGATGAGGAATTATTTAACCTTCAGGACACGATGGGGATGGAGCTCGTGGCTAGACATTTATCGGAGAAACTGGCGAGTTATCTTAATGTGGAAGTATGTAGAGATGTACAAGAAGATCAGCGGTTAACTGAAAGGGAAAGAGAGATTTTAAAGTTAGTTCAAAAAGGTTATACAAATGCAGATATAGCTAATCGTCTATTTATTAGTACTAACACTGTAAAGAAGCATTTGCAAAACCTTTATAGGAAACTGGATGTCCCAAATCGAACTAGCCTAATCTATAAGATGAATCTCTGGTAATCAAGCAAAAAATGACAACGGTTACATAGTTATCTTTACTTTTGCTTAACTGGCTTATATCCATCTTTGAAAATAGTTAATAGTCATAATTTAATGTGGTGAATGTTTGTAATTTGGTGATCTTTAGCATCGTCAAATAATGTATAGGGAGAGCAAAGGAATATTTTATAACAACTTATAATTTACCATATACCTTTATTTCTCGAGCAGCCCAATAAGCTTTATGGGGCTGCTCCTTTTTTATTTATTTCAGTTCCTTTGAAATGAAATATCAATTAGCTCCTTCTATTAGGTCCTCTTTTGAGAACGAACAGTATGTAAACCAAAGTCGGGTTTTTGGTTTTTAAGGCAGCCTAATATGTTAGAAATTAATGAGTATAATCATATATATTTTTCATTAACAGTAGACAGGTGACGGCAATAAACAACGCACGCACATAGCTGCTTCCTTTTTTAATCGCAAATCTTGAGCCGCAAACGGCACCGGCAAGCTGTGCTATTCCCATAATTAATCCATACGTGTAATGCACTTGGCCTAAAAACATAAACATCAACAATCCAGCAATATTACTGCCAAAGTTTAAAAATTTTGCATTTCCTGCAGCTTTTAAAAAATCAAATCCGATCAATAAAAAAGAGAAAATTAAAAATGAACCTGTTCCAGGGCCAAGAAATCCATCATAGAAACCAATCGCAAAAATGGCAGCCATGAACATAATAAAGTGACGGACAGACAATTTTTTAGGGGCTGAGATGCTGCCCCAATCTTTTTTGAAAACAGTATAAATGGCAACGGCTGCGAGCATTAGCAGCATCAAGGGCTTTAGCACTTCAGGATCGATTAAATGGACCGTCCACGCACCAAGCATGGAGCCAATGAAAGAGAGTGGAAATAATTTAAGCACTGATTTGATATCGATTTTACCAGAACGATAAAACATGTACGTACTTGTTAAAGAACCTATTGTTGATGCCAGTTTATTGGTAGCTACTGCCCCGGCTGGATTAAGCCCCGTGAATAACAAGGCAGGTAATGTGATGAGGCCGCCGCCCCCAACGACAGAATCAATAAATGAAGCTAAAAATCCAAAAATAATTAAAATAATAAATACGGACGGGTCTAGATGGAAATCCATACAATCAACCTTTCTTATAGCGACTACTAGAATAGTAACTAATTATTTGCGCGCTGTAAATAGTTATTGTAACGTTGATAGTATAGAAAAAGAATGATTGGAGGGAGAAAAGTGGACAACATCGTACAAAAGCTCAAAAAACTAGGCTTTAATGAATATGAAGCTAAATCTTATGTTTCCCTAGTCAAACAGGGCCCTGTCACAGCCTATCAAGTTAGCAAGGAGTCAGGTATCCCAAGAGCACGAATTTATGATGTGTTAAGCAATCTTGTTGAAAAAGGAATTGTGATGAAGGAAGAAATAAATGACACCACCCGATACTCTCCTTTGCCTGTTGAAATCTTTTTACAGAAGGCTCAAACAGAGTGGCAATCAACTTATACGGTCATAAGTGATACGTTAAAAAGCTTAGAGACCTCTGAGGAAAAAGTGGACAATCGGGTGATGACTCTAAAGGACTATGAAACGATCATAAGCTACTGCCAGACATTATTGAAAAAGGCAGAAAGGCGTATTGTCCTTTCAATGTGGGACGATATGTATGGAGAGTTGGAGGAGGAGCTAGTGCAGGCAGCTGAAAAAGTAGCCGTACAAGGCATTACACTACATGTTGACAATCCAATTGGAAACCTGGAAGCCCACCGTATTACCCCTTTTACTGAAACGCCGTCTACAGAACGCTGGTTTATTTTATCCATAGATTCTAAAGAGATGATTTATGGACCATCTATTGAGGAGCGTAGTGTTGCTTTTTATACAGATGATCCGGTTCATATTTACCTATTAGAGGATTATGTGTGGCATGATGTGTTAGTGAATCGGCTTGTTCGCCGCAGTCAAGATGATTTAGAGAAGTGGATTACTAAAGAGCGAAGGGCCTTTTTTATGAAAAAATAAGAAGCTTATTTAATAGAAGAAAGACGATAAAAAAGACGGTGCAATCAATCAGCACCGTCTTTTATTCATTTATTATTGTTCTTTCTCGTTGTAGTATTTCACACCAAATTGCGATCCTTCAGATACCATTTTATTATCAGCAATATCATCAGGATGAGGGTGTCCAGCTTTTAAAACAGGGAATTCTTCTTTTGAAGGCTGGACGTCCATATTCATTTTTTCTTTCGCCATATTCATGAGGTTATCGAGCTTGCTTCGGTTTTCTTCTTTAGAGAGCCACCAAGCTGCAGCTCCTGCTCCGAGAAGCATATAACCTAGACCTGAACTAACGCCGCCTTGATTTTTTTCCATGTTTCTTCCAAACATAACAGAATTCCTCCTTAAAACTTCAAGCTCTTCAGCTTTTTATTGTTCCTTCTTGCATTATGTTTACCCAAACATGGAAAGATTAAAACTAAAAGGTTGTTTGCTAAATTTCTTGGAATGAATGAAAGAGTGTTTTTTCTCTCGTATACTAGGGTATTAAAAAGTGCAGGCAAACCGGTTATAGGAGGCATTAAGATGGAGCATACCTTTAATGAAGGGCGATGGTCCTGGTATGAGCTCAGAAAGTTTCAAATGGATGAGGCGGCACAATATGCCGAACAATACCATTCATATAAAAAGTGGGCAGAAGAAACGAAAAAAAATGTATCTAGTATTTTACGAGTAGACACGAGTGAAAGAGGAAAGGAGGCATTATGGGGTTCACTCGTTTATTTTCAGGACGTTGAAAAAAAGGAAGGAAAACGAATCTTTCACTTTTATTTAACGAAGAAGCACTTAATTACGGATAATTTGGATTTATCTGTTCTTGAAAGTGTTGATGAAAAAATTATGAAGAAGAAGATGGATGAAGCCGATTGTCCAGTAGAAGGGTTTATGATTATGATTGGAGAGATTATTCATCATTTTCTCGAAAAAATTGATGAATACGAAATTCGCTTAAGAGATTTACTTTGGCTCATTAGAGAAAAAAACAATATTGAAATCCTCGACGAAACAGCGAGAAGCCGTCATGAGCTTCTCGTCTGGCAAAACTTAATTATCCCGATTATAGAGATCAAGCATGGAATCGAGGAAACGTTTGGTGACGACGTAGTTAAAGGCCTTCACTTTAAAAGAGCATATAAACGCGTCGAACGGGCGTACATGCTGATCAATGAATACGATAAAGAATTAAAAGCAATGGTAGAATTAGAAAATACCGTTTCCACACATCGGGGAAATGAAATTATGAAAACCTTGACGGTGTTGACGACACTTTTTACTCCTGTTGCTGCGTGGGGCGCTATCTGGGGGATGAACTTTAAGAATATGCCGGAGCTTGATTGGAAGCTTGGCTATGTTTTCTCTTGGGGAGTGATCGCTGTTACAACTTTGGCATTATATGTATATTTATTGAAAAAAGGCTGGATGGGCGATATTTTACGAGGGAAAAAGAGAAATTCTTTTTTTAAGTAAAGAAGATATCTGATAAGTAATTCTTATTGAACTTGATTCGATTATCGTTATTTACTTATGTTAACGATTGTATTATGATGAAATAGTATGAAAAGCAGAGAGTAAGCTTTTTGAAACTTTCAGCTATGCTTACATATTTATGAAAAGAGGGGGAATCGGGATGGCAAATAATGATGTATTCAATGCCCGTTCAAGTTTTGAGCTTGATGGTAAGCGCTATAACTATTACCGTTTAGCAGCTCTAGAAGAAGCGGGTGTGGCGAAAGTATCTCGCCTGCCATATTCGATCAAAGTATTATTAGAATCTGTACTGCGCCAGCATGATGGCTATGTTATTAAAAAGGACCATGTAGAAAACCTGGCTAAATGGGGAGCGGCAGACTTAAAAGATGCCGAGGTGCCATTTAAGCCTTCACGCGTTATTTTACAAGACTTTACTGGTGTTCCAGTTGTCGTTGACCTTGCTTCATTGCGCAAAGCGATGGCAGATATGGGCGGCAACCCGGATGTAATCAATCCGGAGATTCCAGTGGACCTTGTTATTGACCACTCTGTACAGGTTGACACATATGGCACACCTGAAGCATTAGAAAGAAACATGGAGCTTGAATTTGAACGCAATGCTGAGCGTTATGAGTTTTTAAGCTGGGCACAAAAAGCATTTGATAACTATCGTGCTGTTCCGCCAGCTACTGGTATCGTTCACCAAGTAAACTTAGAATACTTAGCAAGTGTTGTTCATGCTGTAGAAACAGCAAACGGTGAATTTGAAGCTTATCCGGATACACTCGTTGGTACAGACTCTCATACAACGATGATTAACGGTATCGGTGTTCTTGGATGGGGTGTCGGCGGTATTGAGGCAGAAGCAGGTATGCTTGGTCAACCGTCTTATTTCCCTGTACCTGAAGTAATCGGGGTAAAATTAGTTGGAGAACTTCCGAACGGTGCGACAGCAACTGACTTAGCGCTTAAAGTGACACAAGTGTTGCGTACAAAAGGCGTAGTTGGCAAATTCGTTGAATTCTTCGGTCCCGGCGTATCCCAGCTTCCACTTGCAGACCGTGCAACAATTGCGAACATGGCACCTGAATATGGAGCCACTTGCGGATTCTTCCCAGTTGATACAGAATCCCTTGATTATATGCGCTTAACAGGCCGTGAAGAAGGTCATATCAGAGTAGTAGAGCAATATTTAAAAGAAAATGATATGTTCTTTACTCCTGATAGAGAAGATCCTGTTTATACAGATGTAGTTGAATTGGATCTTGCTGAAATCGAACCAAACTTATCTGGTCCAAAACGTCCGCAAGATTTAATTCCGCTTTCCAGCATGCAGAAATCTTTCCAAGGAGCGATTAGTGCTCCAGAAGGCAACCAAGGCTTTGGATTGACTCCTGAAGAGCTAGATAAAACAACAACAGTTAAATTTGCTGATGGCGAAACAGCTGAAATGAAAACAGGAGCTGTTGCAATCGCTGCGATTACATCTTGTACAAACACATCTAACCCATATGTATTGCTTGCTGCGGGATTAGTGGCGAAAAAAGCAGTCGAACTTGGTCTGGAAGTGCCGAAGTATGTAAAAACATCTTTAGCGCCAGGATCAAAGGTCGTTACTGGCTACTTGCGTGATGCTGGATTAATGGGCTACATGGAGAAACTCGGCTTTAACCTTGTAGGATATGGCTGTACAACTTGTATCGGTAACTCCGGTCCATTAAAAGAAGAAATTGAAAAAGCAATCGTGGATGCAGATCTTTTAGTGACATCTGTTCTTTCAGGTAACCGTAACTTTGAAGGTCGTATTCATCCGCTTGTAAGAGCAAACTACCTAGCTTCACCGCCATTAGTTGTGGCTTACGCTCTTGCTGGAACAGTAAACATTGACTTTGCTAAAGATCCAATTGGTAAAGATAAAGACGGCAACAATGTCTTCTTCAAAGATATCTGGCCAGCAACAGAAGAAGTGAAAGAAGTTGTACAACGTGCAGTAACACCAGAATTGTTCCGTAAAGAATATGAGCGCGTGTTTGACAGCAATTCCCGTTGGAATCAAATTCAAACAAGCAATGAAGCTCTTTACAGCTGGGACAATGATTCAACTTACATCCAAAACCCGCCATTCTTTGAAGGACTATCTGCAGTTCCTGAAAAGATTGAAGCGCTTAAAGGCTTGCGTGTAATGGGTAAATTCGGTGACTCCGTGACAACTGACCACATTTCTCCTGCTGGTGCGATTGGCAAGGATACACCTGCTGGCAAATACTTACGTTCAAAAGGCGTAGAGCCACGTGACTTTAACTCTTACGGTTCCCGTCGCGGTAACCATGAAGTAATGATGCGTGGAACATTTGCTAACATTCGAATTCGTAACCAAGTGGCTCCTGGAACAGAGGGCGGATTCACAACTTATTGGCCAACAGGCGAAATTATGCCAATTTATGATGCGTGCATGAAGTATCAAGAAGACGGCACAGGCCTCGTTGTTCTTGCTGGTAAAGATTACGGTATGGGTTCATCTCGTGACTGGGCAGCAAAAGGTACGAACCTTCTTGGTGTAAAAACAGTTATTGCCGAGAGCTACGAGCGTATTCACCGTTCAAACCTTGTTATGATGGGTGTGCTCCCATTACAATTCAAGCTTGGTGAAAATGCAACGACTCTAGGCTTAACTGGCAAAGAAGTGTTTGAAGTAGATTTAAATGATAACGTGAAACCACGTGACGTTGTGACAGTTACGGCGATCGATGAAGATGGCAGCAAGACACAATTTGAAGCTCTTGTCCGCTTTGATTCTGACGTAGAGGTTGACTACTATCGCAATGGAGGCATCCTGCAAATGGTGCTTCGTGGCAAGCTGCAAGACATCAAAGCACAGTAAAAACAGTATTAAAAAGGGATCAGTAGGAATACTCATCCTTTACAGATTGCGCGTACAAAAAACCCTCATCGAACATATAAAGCTTTCAAGCGACTGGCATACTGCCAGTCGCTTTTTACTTTCTATATAATTATTGTAGTTATTAGAAAATTTAGTATAAAAAAGTTTTTTATGGGTAAGATAGTCGTAATGACTATTGATAGAAGGGAAGAAGTGCGTTATGAGAAAAAGACAGAGAAAGTCGTTTGCTGAGTTAGTAAAGGAAAATAAAAGTGAATTACTTCGAAATCCAGCTGCTATGAAAGAAATCGAAGACAGATTAGAAGAACGTTTAGAAATCAAACGATCTGCTAAATAAAGCTGTTAAGGGGAAGTCGTGCAGCTCCTCCTACATAAGAAGAGCGGTCTCTCCTTTTGACAGGGGAGCCGCTCTTTGTGTTTTAGTTTAATTCAGATTTATTAACCCCTACAGGGATGCCTGGTCTGGATGAATCACTTGCTCCATATAATTGATTAGATTGATGATCAAATAGGACAGCCTGCACGTTACCCATTGGAAGAGCAATCTCGTCAAATTGATAATTCATTTTTTCAAGCACCTGTCTCGCTTCTTCAGGTAACCCTTCTTCCCACCAGATCAACGGTCCAGTACCGTTAAAGATGCGGGGTTCTTCAATCGCGTCCTTTAAGTCCATTTCATAATTAATTACATGAATGAGCGTTTGCAGGACAGAAGCAACGATCGTTGGACCGCCAGGAGAACCAAGTGTTAAAAAGGGCTTCCTATCTTTAAAAACGAGAGTCGGTGTTTTCATGCTGACAGGATATTTATTTGCTTCTACACTATTTATACCTCCAATGGACGGGTCGAAGTCTGTCATATCATTATTTAATAAAAAGCCATAGCCTGGAACCATAATGCCTGACCCAAAATTATGCTCTAGGGAAGAGGTACACATGGCAATATTGCCTTCTTCGTCCACAGCTACGAAATGGGTCGTTTCGGAGCCAATTTCAAAAGCTTGCGCCTTCAGGCCGCTTGGTTTTTTATCCTTGTCATATTTCCACGGGTTTCCGGCTGCGATTTTATCATTACGAAATGTAAAGTTATACAGCCGAAGACGTTCATCTAGATAATCAGGGTGAAGCAGGCCTTCAAGTGGGATATCGTAGAAGGAAGGGTCTGTCATAAAGGTTAACTTATCGGCTGTCATGATTCGTAAGGTTTCCGCGATTAGATAATATTTTTCCCACGACCGGACGTTATACTGCCCGATATTCAGCTTTTCTAATAACTTTAGCATATAAAGAAGAGCAAACCCACCTCCATTTGGGGGGCTTGGTACGACAACGTCGAATTCTTTATAAGTAGCTTGAAGTGGTTTGGCTATTTTTGCTTCATAATCAATCAGGTCCTCTAATACTAAGCAGCCTTCAAATTTTTGAACTTCTTCAGCAATTGCTTTTCCGATGGACCCTCCATAAAAAGAGTCGGCGCCATTTTTTTGAAGTTCTTTTAGCGCGTTTGTTAAATCTTCATTAACGACCCTCTCACCTTTTGTTAGGGGCACATCGTCCGGAAAGAAAAAAGAGCGAGCTTCTTCTCCAAGGCGATTCCCAAATCTTTCGATCGCTGTGACCCATAAGTCGTTGACTTCAATGCCTTCTTCGGACAAACGAATAGCGGGCTCAATCACTTCCCCCCAGGTTTTACGTCCGTACAACTTAATCGCTTGATCAAACGCTTTGAGGATGCCTGGAATAGCGACGGCGGTACCGGGAGTTGATCGCTCTAAGAAAGGGATTACATCCTGATTCTCATCCACAAATATGTTTTTTCTAGCATTCTTCGGAGCCTTTGAATGCCCGTGAATGACTTTTGTTTCTTGTTTTTTAGCATCATAATAAACGATAAAGCCGCTGGCGCCAAGCCCAGTATTGAAAGGCTCTGAGACAGCGAGGGCAAATTGCATGGCGGCCAGTGCATCCATGGCATTCCCGCCAGATTTCAACACTTCAGCACCAATTTTAGAAGCTTCAGCTGTAGCGCTTGCAGTCATGCCAGCATCAGCCCAAGCTCGTTGTCCCTCATTTTCTCGTTTTTGGTTTTTTACTATATTTTGTACATTCATTTTCTTCACCTCAAGTTCGATAAGTTACATAGATAAACGTTCAATTATTTTGGCTAATAAGATCGTTCGGTCCACTAAAGAATTCAAATCGGTATATTCTTCTGTTTCACTATGCGAGAATTCTCCGATAGGCCCGATCCCATCAATTGTTGGGATTCCTTTAGCAGCTGTAAAAGCTGCATCAGAACCGCCGCCTGTGCTGACCTCATGAATCGTAAAGCCAAGCTCTTTTCCGGTTTCTTTTACTGTGTTGAATAGTTTTTCAGATTCTTCTGTCCGCTCCATTGGAGGACGGTCGATGGCTCCAGTTAATTCTGTTCGTGTGCCTTTCACTATTTCTTCGCCAGCAATTTGATGAATAGAATTTGTTACATTCATCGCTTGGTCTTCATTTTTGACACGGACGTCAATTTCCGCTTCTGCATGGGGAGGGACGGTATTCACAGAGGTACCGCCCTTGATAAGGCCCACATTCACTGTTAATCCTTGTTTGTAATCATTTAATTGCTGAAGCTTGATGACTTTATAGGCTAGCTCTTCAATAGCGCTAAGCCCGATTTCGGGTTCTACTCCGGAATGAGCACCTTTTCCTGTTACATTTACAGTGAAATGGCCAACTCCTTTGCGCTCTGTTACGACGCCGTCATTTGGCCTTCCACATTCCACGACAAGGCTATAGTCTTTCCCAACTGCCGCTTCGTCAATTAAGGATTTGGATGAAATAGAGCCGATTTCCTCGTCGCTATTGAAAATGATATGGACATTGTTTACAGCTGGTGATCCACTCTTTTTTAAAGCTTTCATCGCATAGAGAACTTGAACGTGACTCGCTTTCTCGTCGTTCACACCCGGTCCGTAGGCTTTATCTCCGATAACGGAAAAGGGCCGCTTCTTTGCTTCGCCTTTTGGAAATACGGTGTCCATGTGGGCAATAATCAATATTTTCGGCTGGCTCTCTCGCTTTGCTTTGATTTCTAGATGATTGCCCTGCTCTGTTTGACGATGTATCTTTACATACATTCCAATGTCTTCAAATTTTTCCTTTAGTAAAGCACCTACCTGATCAACACCTTCTTTATCGTAGGAATTACTGTCAGTGTTGACGATGGCCTCCAATAGATCAATCATTTCTTGTTTTTTATCATGAAGATAATTAATCAAAAGAAACCCTCCTTAGCTCTTATCTTCTGTCCTTAAGTGATTCCCTCTTTGTTTGAGGGTGTAAACATGCTTTATTTTGCCAGCTGGCTAGGCTATACTGAGTAGATCAAGACGTAAAAAAGAAACAAGGGAGATTGGACAGATGTTTGTTTCAGAAAAAGAGGTACAAGTAAGATATGCAGAAACTGATGCGATGCAAGTGGTGTATCACGGCCAGTACGTCGTATGGCTGGAGCTTGGCCGCACGCAATTAATTGAGGATTTAGGCTTTAATTATGCGGAAATGGAGAAGGAAGGGTATGTGGCCCCGGTGCTGGACATTCAGCTTTCCTATAAAAAGCCGTTTCGTTATGGGGATACAGCTTGGGTCTATTCTTGGATTGAAGAATATAATGGGGTCCGGACTGTTTACGGATATGAAATTAAAAATAAAGAGGGAGAGGTTTGTGTCACAGGGACAACGTCTCACACAATCGTGAAAAAAGACACATTCCGCCCGGTGTCCATGAAACGAATTTTCTCAGATTGGCACAGCGTGTACGAAGAAAATAAAAAGCAAGCATAGGATGGACAGAAAAAATGGCATTTGGCATTGATCGGCGAGAGCTGGCGGAGTGGAAGCAGCAGATTGACAAAGGGAATATTGCTTTTTTAACCCACTACTGGCTTGATGAAAGGTTTCCAGATTGTTATACCGTGACAAAAGTAGGGTGCCGGAATTTAGAGGAGCTTGCTCGCTGGGGAGAAAAATACGGGCTTAAAGAAGAGTGGATTGACCGAAGAGAGAATGGTTATTCACATTTCGATCTGCTCGGGCGGCGGCAAAAAGAGATATTGGAAAAAGAAGGGCTGCAACATCATATTCAAAGATTTAAATTATAGGCTTTGTTAAAGATGAAGGCTGTTTTCAATAATTGTTTGTAGTGGAAAGCGTCCGCCTGCAACAAAGGTCAATAACCAAGTATAACAAAGCCAAATTATAAAAAGCGAAAAGGCCACATGCTGCGCCTTTTCGCTTTTTAAGAAGGTTTTACGTATTCATATTCCGGCTCGTCCAGTTTTTCATTATAATTCACACGTAAATCGTGCCCATCAAAGTACCAAAGATCTTTTTGCTCTATGAAGTAAACCGCTCCATCTAATTCGGATTTTACTCCGATTTCCATCGGTTCATCTTTGGATACCCCAAGTGAAAACCCTTCATGCAGCGGGCTGGAGCCTCCGTAGCGAACGAAGAAGCGTACATAGTCCCCTTGATTGACGTCCATTTCGTTTTTAAACCAAGCGCGGGCTTTTTCTCCTACTTGAATATTCATGATTCATTCACCTCTACTTTTCTTCAGTGTATCACGGGGGAAACAAATAATAAAAGCAGATGCCTGCCAAATTTAAAAGCTTGCTGACAGACCATATGGTTTTCATCTTTCTGTGACCACTGTGTAAGGATATTGGCAAATTAGGGGCCACTGGTGCAGAAAACAAATGAAAGTAATAGCGGAGGTGAAAGAATGATTTTAGTGAGTTCTTGTTTAGCTGGTTTGCCGGTAAGGTATAACGGTTCGCACAGCCTGCATAGCAAGATTAGAGAACTGATTGAAAACAACGAAGCGATTGCCGCTTGTCCAGAGCTGCTGGGTGGCTTTGTAACACCGAGAGAACCGGCAGAAATCATCGGCGGCAACGGAGAGGATGTTCTGAACGGCCGGGCTAAGGTTATAGAAAAGTCTGGCCGGGATGTAACTGATCTTTACGTAAAAGGTGCCTATAAAACGCTTGAAAAAGCTCAAAAAATAAAGGCAGACACGGTTATTTTGAAAGAATTTAGCCCTTCCTGTGGAAGTAGAATGATCTATAATGGAGAATTTAAGAATGAAAGGGTAGCGGGTGTCGGAGTAACGGCGGCTTTGCTTCAAAGGAATGGCTTCCAAGTCATTTCAGAGGAAAATGTAGAGCAGTTTTTGCAAGAAGTAGAATAAAATAAAAAAGCACCGCCAGCGGTGGACATATGGTGGGTTACCATAAAGTATTGTCCGCGCAAGCGATGCTTTTTACATCCACTTAATTTTAGGCTCTGTTTTGTTCCTAATACGTGCAATGTTGGCACGATGACGATAGATAACGAAAAAAGCTAGAAGGCCAACGACAATAATAAGTGGAACGTTTTGTAGGATAACCGCATAAGTAAAAGCGACAATCGCCACAATAATCGATGATAGCGAAACGTACTTCGTTAAATAAAGCGAAATAAAGAAGCTAAGCAGAATAACAAGAAACATGACTGGTTGAACGCCGAGCAGGACGCCGCCTGAAGTGGCTACAGCTTTTCCGCCTCTAAAGCCCGCAAATATAGGGAACATATGGCCGATAACGGCTGCAACGCCAGCGATCAGTGGTTCAAGGTCAGAACCGAGCCAAAGCGGGAGCAGTGTCGCTGCTGTTCCTTTTAAAATATCAGCAAGTGTCACAACGACGCCGGCCTTTACACCGAGCGTGCGAAAAGAATTGGTTGCACCGAGATTGCCGCTGCCGTGTTGACGGATATCAATGCCAAAGAAACACTTGCCAACAATTAAGCCGGAAGGAATCGACCCGAGTAAATAAGCTAGTAAAATAATAATTGCAGTAATCATAGACGTACTCCTTTAATCTTGTCCTTTACAATCATATGTATGAAAATGTGACCATACTGATTCTTATTTTAACATGTGAAGAATAAGAAAAGGAGATTTTTCCGTTGCTTGAACGAAAAAATTAGCGTACGCTGAATAAATGGAAGAAGTTAACTTTAGAAAGAAATAGGTGAAAGTATGGGATTATTTTTTAGCGCAGTCCAATGGCTGTTTTTTATTCTGGCGAGCTCTCTTGTAGCCCCAATTGCCATCGCGGGTTTATTTCATCTATCGCTAGCAGATACAGCAGAGTTTGTACAGCGAACGATGTTTGTACTGGGACTTTCAGGGATTATACAAGCCTTGATTGGCCATCGGCTGCCTATTAATGAAGGGCCAGCGGGGCTTTGGTGGGGAGTTTTTGCCATCTATGCAGGCTTTGCCGGCACGATCTATTCTTCAACCGAGCAGGCATTACAAAGCTTAGAAGGTGGGATGATCGTCTCTGGGGTCATTTTCATTTTTCTCGCTGCTTTCGGCTTGCTTGAAAAGATGGCTAAATTATTCACGCCTACTGTGACATTTATTTATTTGTTACTGCTTATTCTGCAGCTGAGCGGCTCTTTTTTGAATGGCATGTTCGGCTTGCCGAATGAAACGGGAACCGTTCGTCCGCTGATTATGGCTGGAAGTGCCATGACATTAATCGCGGCTTTTTACTTTTCAGCACATCGTATTCACTGGATCCGGCAGTATTCGGTGATCATTTCATTAGGATTTGGCTGGCTGCTGTTTCTTCTTATTGGCGAGGCTCCGCTTATGTCGGCTTCAGGTAAGCAACTGTTCAGCTTGCCGGGTTTATTTGTTTTTGGCCCGCCGCTGTTTGATTCAGGTACCATCGTGACAGCCGCTTTTATTACACTTCTTTTAACAGCTAATATGATCGCTTCGGTTAGGGTCATGGAAGAAGTGATGACCCACTTAAACAGTTCTATTCAAAAAGGCAGCTATCGCAGTGCTGGTTTGGCTGCTGGCCTTAATCAAATGTTAGGGGGGAGCTTCTCGGCGATCGGTTCTGTTCCGATTTCTGGAGCAGCCGGGTTCGTAGCTCAAACTGGCAATGCCTCCATTCGCCCCTTTTTTGTAGGCTCACTGTTTGTCGTAGGGATGAGTATTTTTCCTCCAGTCATGAATATACTGGCTTCTTTGCCGGCTCCGGTCGGATATGCGGTCACATTTGTGATCTTTGCGCGTATGGCTGGCTTTGCTTTTGCCGAAATGGATAAAGAAAAAAATAAAGAACGTGTACGTCTCGTTGCCGGCATATCACTGCTAGCAGGAGTAGGAGCCATGTTTGTTCCGGCTGCAGCGTTCACTAATTTTCCAGCCGCTGCCGCTTCGATCCTTAACAATGGACTTATTCTTGGAACCATTATATCTATTTGTGTAGAGCAATTTTTACTAGCAATGACTAAACAGAAAGCGCACAATCAGTAATGGCAACAGGCCAAAAAGAGCCGGTGTATTCCACTGGCTCTTTTGTTGCGTTTTGACTTTTAGGTTATTTTTCATGTGATCTGCTTTAAAGTGGTAAACGATAATTAAAATGTATGATTAGGCAAACTTCGTGTCAAATACCTTAATAGCCGCTTCTGCCACTTGAACATCATGCGGTACTGTACTGCCGCTGACGCCTACAGCTCCTATTACTTTTCCATCGCCGAAAACGACAAGGCGTCCATTGTTCATCGTGTGTAAACCGTATAGTTCAGCAGCCGGAACAGTAGCCGCGGCTAAGTTTGTGGCAGGCATTTTTAAAGCAACAGACTCCCAAGCTTTATTCTGGGCAATGTCGATGCTCTCTAACCAAGCCTCATCCATTCAATGGGCAGCTACCATGTTTCCACCTTCGTTCACTACTGGAATGACCATGGAAACTCCAATTTTTTTCGCTTCTTCTTCAGCACCTGCAATAATTTCTTTTGCTGCGTCTAGTGTAATTTTAATCATATGAATGAACCTCCTTATTTTTGATTATCCTGTAGAAAAATACATAGTTTATGTGAAAAACTTCAAAGATCAGCAGTAAACGGATTAGAAGTTCTCCGATAGCTTCAGCGGTATATTCACAGCTCTCTTTGTGTTTTTCTATCAGAACAGCCCATGATGAAAATTTCTAACCGAAATTTATTCCAAAAGATGCTTTTTTTCTTATGGAAGAACACACTTTTTGTGAGAAAGTTACTAAAAAGAAACTTTTAAGAAAGACAGGAAGAGGAAATTGTTTGTGGATGATTTACGATTAGAAATAAAAAAGAAGATAGAGGCGGGGCAATTTAACTGTGAAAAAGAGTTAACCTTATCACTTATTAGCGGCAATTATAAAATTACAATTGTTTATTATTTAAGGATAGGATGACCAATCGGAGAGTATTTCCCGAAGTTCCTCCAAGAGTAGGGTATTCATTGACTGACATAGGACGAAGCTTAATGCCTATTGTCCCAATGATGTACGAGGGGGGAAAGCAAAATATAAAGTTTTTTGTTAAGAAATTAGGATGGCCGTAAGCCTTCTGTTTCTTTAAACTATTTGTGCTTGAGAAGGTAACAGGTAAAAGTCTTTATTCAGGAGAATTAACACCGTATCCTTGATGTCGAGAAGTGTTTGAGAGCTGCACAAAGGGAAATAAAAGGGGATAGAAGGAAATGGATAGCCTAAGGCCGAATTAATACATTTAAGGAGGAGAGTTACGAATGATTACGAATCCAACAAGAGAAGAAATGGGACAATTATTAAAAAAAGCAAAAACGATTGCCGTGGTAGGGCTAAGTGATAATCCAGAACGGACGAGTTATATGGTATCAGAAGCGATGCAGAAGGCAGGCTATAAAATTATTCCAGTAAATCCTACTGTTGATGAAGTGCTTGGGGAAAAAGCAGTTGCCTCCCTTAAAGATATTGATGGGCCCGTTGACATTGTGAACGTGTTTCGCCGCTCAGAGTTTTTGCCGGAAATCGCGAAGGAATTCGCTGAGATCGATTGCGATATTTTTTGGGCACAGCTTGGAGTAGCAAACGAAGAAGCTTATGAGTTTTTGAAGGAAAAAGGCAAAACTGTTATTATGGATAGATGCATAAAAGTGGAACACGCCCTCACAAAATAGGGAGCCATTAGCGAACAAGCGGGACTGCACCGCTTGTTTTTTGCTGTTACTTATTTGCATAAATGGCCTGTTGACCATACAATAAGGCAGAGGAAATGCAGAACGGCCCAGTACAACTGTAAGCTCCCATAGAATGAGGAGATGAAGCATTGGAATTTTTATGATATAATAAAGTGTACGAACGTTTGTTTGTTTCTCTAGGAAGTCTGAAAGGGGAATTTTTGTGACAAAAAAAGAAGTGACCTTTGACTACAATGATGATGCCATTCAGGTTCTCGAAGGACTAGAAGCAGTTAGAAAGAGACCAGGCATGTATATTGGCTCTACGGACACACGAGGGCTGCATCATTTAGTGTACGAAATCGTAGATAATTCAGTGGATGAAGCGCTTGCCGGCTATGGCAAGGAAATAAAAATTGTGATCCACAAAGACCAGTCAGTCAGCGTTCAGGATTTTGGCCGCGGAATGCCTACTGGTATGCATAAATTAGGGAAGCCGACACCGGAAGTCATTTTAACAATCTTGCACGCCGGAGGAAAATTTGGCCAGGGAGGATACAAAACGAGCGGCGGCTTGCACGGTGTTGGTGCTTCCGTTGTGAATGCTTTATCGGAGTGGCTGACTGTGACGATTCACCGCGATGGTTTTATTTATCAGCAGCGGTTTGAAAACGGAGGCGTACCGGTAACGACTCTTGAGAAGATCGGAACAACTAAAAAGACAGGGACCACCATTCATTTTAAGCCGGACCCCACTATTTTTAGTACGATTCACTACAACTTCGATACATTGAGCGAACGGTTAAGAGAATCGGCCTTTTTATTAAAAGGCATGAAAATTAGTTTGACTGATGAGCGTCAAAAATTAGAAGAAGTTTTTTATTATGAAAAAGGCATCGAGGAATTCGTTAAGTATTTAAACGGAGAAAAAGATACGTTGCATCAGGTCGTTTCTTTTTCAGGAGAGCAGAACAGCATTGAAGTAGATTTCGCTTTCCAGTTTAATGACGGTTATTCTGAAACGATCCTGTCATTCGTAAACAACGTCCGGACGAAGGACGGCGGCACGCATGAAGCAGGAGCCCGCACGGCGATGACAAGAGTATTCAATGAATATGCCCGTAAAGTGAACTTATTGAAAGAAAAAGACAAAAATCTCGAAGGTACCGATATTCGTGAAGGATTAGCGGCTGTTGTGTCTGTACGCATACCAGAAGAATTGCTGCAATTCGAAGGACAGACAAAAGGAAAGCTCGGTACAAGTGAAGCCCGATCAGCAGTAGACAGCGTCGTTTCTTCACAGCTGTCTTATTTCTTGGAAGAAAACCCGGAAACAAGCTCTCTCTTAATTAAAAAGGCGATTAAAGCAGCCCAGGCAAGAGAAGCAGCGAGAAAGGCACGCGAAGATGCCCGCAGTGGAAAGAAGCGGAAGCGGAATGAAGGCGTTCTTTCTGGAAAATTAACTCCTGCACAGTCACGAAACCCTCAAAAAAATGAACTGTATTTAGTAGAGGGGGACTCAGCTGGCGGATCAGCTAAACAAGGGCGCGACCGCCGGTTTCAAGCAGTGCTCCCTTTGCGTGGAAAAGTCATTAATACGGAAAAGGCCAAGCTGGCGGACATTTTTAAGAATGAGGAAATTAACACGATCATCCATGCGATCGGTGCAGGCGTAGGGCCGGATTTTAATGTTGAAGACACGAATTACGACAAAGTGATTATTATGACGGATGCCGACACGGATGGTGCCCATATTCAAGTCTTGCTGCTTACCTTCTTTTATCGTTATATGAAGCCTCTTATCGAAGCGGGTAAAGTGTATATTGCCTTGCCGCCACTCTACAAAGTAAGTAAAGGAAGCGGAAAAAAAGAAAAAGTAGAGTATGCGTGGACAGATGAAGAACTCGCAGAAACGATGAAACGAGTAGGAAAAGGGTGCATGCTGCAGCGCTATAAAGGTCTTGGTGAGATGAACGCCGATCAGCTGTGGGAAACAACGATGAATCCGGATACGAGAACGCTGATCCGTGTGTTAATTGATGACGCTGCTCGTGCCGAGCGCCGCGTGACAACGTTGATGGGTGACAAAGTAGAGCCGCGCCGAAAATGGATTGAATCAAATGTTGCTTTCGGGCTGGAAGATGACAGCAATATTTTAGAGAATGAGAATCTTTCAGTCGGCAAGGAGGAATAAATAGATGCAAAAAGAAGTATTTCAAGACTTACCGCTTGAAGAGGTGCTCGGAGACCGATTTGGGCGTTATAGTAAATATATTATTCAGGAACGGGCGCTTCCTGATGCCCGGGATGGGTTAAAGCCGGTACAGCGCCGGATTCTATACGCTATGCATACAGAGGGGAATACACATGAAAAGGGATTCCGAAAATCAGCTAAAACGGTCGGTAATGTAATCGGGAATTTCCACCCGCATGGTGACTCTTCTGTTTATGATGCAATGGTGCGGATGAGCCAGGAGTGGAAGCTTCGTCAGCTGCTTGTCGAAATGCATGGTAACAACGGTTCTGTTGACGGTGATCCACCGGCTGCGATGCGTTATACAGAAGCAAGACTGTCCGCTATTTCGGGAGAACTGTTAAAAGATATCGATAAACGTACGGTGGACTTTATTCCCAACTTTGATGATACGACAGAGGAACCGACTGTTTTACCAGCGCGGTTTCCTAATTTATTAGTCAATGGTTCAACAGGGATATCAGCAGGGTACGCAACGGAAATCCCTCCGCATCAGCTAGGCGAAGTCATTGATGCAGCAATCATGAGAATGGATCGTCCAGACTGCACAGTAGATGATTTAATGGAAGTGATCAAAGGACCAGACTTTCCAACAGGCGGCATTATTCAAGGGGTCGATGGCATTGAGAAAGCGTACAGAACAGGCAAAGGGAAAATTATTGTACGCGGAAAAGCTGAAATTGAAGAGATCCGGGGCGGAAAAAAGCAAATTGTTATCACTGAAATTCCTTACGACGTCAATAAAGCAACTCTCGTTAAAAAAATGGATGATTTCCGGCTCGATCGTAAAATAGAAGGAATCGCTGAAGTACGGGACGAAACAGATCGCACGGGTCTTCGCATCGTAATTGAATTGAAGAAAGATGGCGATGCCCAAGGAATCTTAAATTACTTATACAAAGCAAGTGACCTGCAAATTAGCTATAACTTCAATATGGTAGCGATCCATAATCAACGTCCAGTACTAATGGGGCTGCCAGAACTGCTTGATGCTTACATAAGCCACCAAAAAGAAGTGGTGACAAAGCGATCTGAATATGAACTAGCTAAAGCGAAAGCCCGCCAGCATATCGTAGAAGGATTAATTAAGGCCTTATCGATTCTTGATGAGGTCATCGCCACTATCCGGGCATCGAAGGATAAGCGTGATGCTAAAGCCAATTTAATGACTGCATTTGACTTTACAGAAGCACAGGCAGAGGCCATTGTGAGCCTCCAGCTATACCGGTTGACCAATACAGATATTACAGCCCTGCAAAAAGAAGCAGAAGAACTTGCAGAAGAAGTAGAACAGCTAACGGCCATCTTAGCGAGTGAGAAAAAACTGACAAGTGTCATTAAAAAAGAATTAAAAGAAGTACGAAAAAAATACAATGACACGAGACGGACGGTTATCGAAAAAGAGATTGAGGAAATTAAAGTAAATCTCGAAGTCCTCATCCCTAACGAAGAAGTAGTCGTGACAGTTACAAAAGACGGCTATATTAAACGGACGAGCCTGCGCTCTTATTCTGCATCCGGCGGAAAAGATCTTGCTATGAAAGAGACCGACCGGCTCCTCTATAAAGAAGAAGTGCATACAACGGATGTATTACTAGTATTCACAAGCAAGGGAAGCTATTTATACTTGCCTGTGCATGAACTTCCTGATATTCGCTGGAAGGACCTTGGGCAGCATTTGGCGAGCCTTGTTACGCTTGAAAAAGATGAATCCATTGTGACGGCTTTTGCGATTAAAGATTTTCAAGAGCCGCTTTATCTGCTGTTTGCTACAAAAAATGGCATGATCAAACGGACTGAATTGGCGTCTTATAAAGTGCAACGCTATTCAAGGGCTCTCACAGCGATTAAATTAAAAGATGACGATGAGGTCATTAGCGTTCATTTAACAGATGGAAACAAACAAATCTTCTTAGCGACTCATTTTGGGTATGGACTATTATTCTCTGAAGAAGAAGTCAGTCTTGTTGGTCCGCGGGCAGCAGGAGTAAAAGGAATTAATTTAAAAGACGGCGACCATTTAGTGAGTATGGAAGTGTGGGAAGCCAACGAAGAAAAAGACTTACTGCTCGTTACCCATCGCGGAGCTGTGAAGAAAATGAAATCAACGGAATTTGAACCGCTTTCACGTGCTGCACGGGGAGTCGTCATGCTGCGGGAATTAAAAGGGAACCCACATCGTGTAGCAGGCTTAGCCGTAATCGATCAAAATGAACAGTTCGTACTGCAAACCGCAAAAGGAAGCACCGAGCAGTTTGATTTTTCGGATTTAAAACGAAGCGACCGTTATTCCAATGGAACGTTCGTTTTAGACGAAAATGAGAGTGGAAAGGTCACCTCTATTTGGAAGCAGATACAATTAGAGGATTCATAAAAGAATAAATAGGCTGATATGATTAAGTTGATTAAAAGTGCTGAAGGAAGCTGGATACAAAACCCAGCTTCTTTTTGTTTGTTTTTATAAAAGAAAGGGAAAGAAAGAAGGGTACCTAGGTCGGTTGATTGCAAGTCAATCTTTTGGTAAATTGTAATAGCTGATTTTTGTCAATCACTATCAAGAAGGGATGCATTTTATGGACTTTATGGAAAGGCTCGATCAGTACATACTCTCAATCAACAATTATTTGTATTCATATGTCATGATCGCTCTATTAATCGGGCTTGGCTTGTTTTTCTCCTTTAAAACAAAGTTTGTCCAGTTTCGTTTATTTAAAGAGATGTTTCGCGTGATCTTTGAAAAATCAACAATTTCCACTGCAGGAAAGAAAGGAATTTCTTCATTCCAGGCTTTTACGGTGAGTGCTGCTTCAAGAATTGGGACAGGCAACCTGGCAGGTGTAGCGACAGCGATTGCGACAGGCGGTCCTGGTGCTGTCTTTTGGATGTGGCTCATTGCGTTTATCGGTGCTGCCTCTAGCTTCGTGGAAAGTACACTTGCGCAAATTTATAAAGTGAAAGATGAAAACGGCTTTCGCGGGGGGCCAGCTTACTATATGGAAAGAGGCTTAAATAAAAGATGGATGGGAATTATATTTGCTGTTACGATTACATTTTGTTTTGGTCTCGTCTTTAATGCCGTTCAATCTAACACCATTTCGATTGCGATGAATGAAAGCTTTCAAGTGTCAAAGCCGGTTGTGGGAATTATTTTATGTATTTTAACAGCTTTCATCATTTTTGGGGGACTTAAACGAATTGCTCATGTTACCCAAGTACTTGTACCGGTTATGGCGATTATTTATATCCTTGTAGCTTTTTTTGTATTGATCATAAATATAACAGAAATTCCAGCCATGTTTATGCTAATCATTAAAAATGCGTTTGGCATAGAAGAAGCGCTAGGAGGGACGCTCGGAGCCGCGATCATGAATGGCATCAAGCGCGGTCTATTCTCCAATGAAGCAGGGATGGGGTCAGCTCCAAACGCGGCAGCAGCCGCTTCTGTCAGCCATCCAGTGAAGCAAGGACTCATCCAGACGCTCGGTGTATTTGTCGACACGATCGTTGTTTGTTCGGCTACCGCTTTCATTATTTTGCTGTCGGGAGAATATTTACGGAAGGACGCTTCTTCGATTAACTTAACGCAATCGGCTCTTTCCGTTCATATAGGAGACTGGGCATCTATCTTTTTGGCTGTAGCTATTTTTCTGTTTGCGTTCAGTTCCGTGATCGGAAACTATTATTATGGAGAGACGAATATTGAGTTTATTAAAAACTCTCGAGGTGCTTTATTCATTTATAGACTAGCGGTTATTGGCATGGTGTACTTTGGTTCTGTTGCAAAGATTAGCCTCGTCTGGGATATGGCAGACTTGTTTATGGCGATTATGGCGCTCATTAACTTAGTTGCTATCGCTGGGCTCTATAGAATCGCTGCAGCGGCATTGAAAGATTATCAACAACAGCGAAGGGCTGGAAAAGAGCCTGTTTTTTACTCGGATTCAATAGAAGGGATCGGTCAAGTAGATTGCTGGGAACGAAAACGGCTAAATGAAGAATAAGTATAGCGCAGCTTAGGCTGCGCTATGTTTATTTCGCACGTGTAAAAGTTAATATTCTATTTCTCCTATAGGGGCAACAACCTATTTTTATTGTAAGAAATTTGATAAAATCTAAAGAACCATATTCGTTTATAGGTTTTTAATAGAGGAATATAAGGATAAATGGTGAAATTAGCCATTAAGCGAATGATAAAGCAGGTGAATGATGTTGAGCAATGCCTTCGTTGTTTTGTTATATATTAATTTAGTTCTTGTCATTATTTTATTCTCCTTGCTTGCTTTTTTACTCATTCAAAAAATAATCATTAATAGAAAAGCAGCTAAGGTAGAAAAAATAAAAGCTTATTTACGCCCCGATTTATTTGCTTATTTACTAGGTAGTGAGGAAGCGTTATATAACAGGTGGATCAACGACACGCCGTTTAGCATACAAGCGCTTGAGGAGCTATTGGAAGAAGCCGCGATGATGTTAAAAGGGGAAGAAATAGGAGCGACTATTACTTCACTCGCCGAAGAGCGCTTAACGGCTGAATATAAACGACGGCTGACAAAAAGACGGTGGAGTACACGAATGAATGTCCTTTACCGGATAGAAGGCTTTCGTATGACCTCTTTTTCACCTCACTTGTGGCTTGCCCTGGCTGAAAATTCACTTCAAACAGAAGCAGAGCGGAAAGAGGCTATTCGGGTTCTTGCTTCTTTGCAATCCCAAGCTTTGGCTAGGGATCTTGTTGATTTAGCCCCGCCGTATTCTAAAGGTTTATATAAGGATGTCTTGAGAAGATTTAATGATACATATCAATTGTTTTTCATAGAGAACTATGAAAAGTTAAACAATGTATTCAAACAAGCTATCATTGAGTGGATGGCAGAAAAACAGGATTACAGCAATATTCCGTTTATTAAAGCCCAATTAAAACAGCCGCATTTAGAGCTTAGAATTGCCGCTCTAAAAGTGCTTTATTTATTTGGATATGCTGAAGAGGAAACGGATATCTATCCATTTAGCAGCTCTGTACATTGGCAGGAACGGATGTTGTTTGCCAAGTTGGCGGGAGCAGCAAAAAAGGATCGTTTTTTGCCTCAGCTGACAAAATTAATTGCCGATGAGAACTGGTTTGTACGCAATGCTGCCGGGGAAGCGATTCAAAAATACGCAGACGGTACGCTCATTTTGCAGCACATAGTAGAAACTCATCGCGACCGCTATGCAAAGGACATGGCTGCCCAGTGGCTCGAGAGTGAAGGAGTGACAGCGTGATGAACCAATTCATTAGCATGCTTGGTACTGTTTTGTCCTGGTTGTTTATTTCCTATACAGCTTTTGTGCTTTTATTTTACTTTATTATTCTGTTTATCTCAGCGAGGCAATTGCGCAGTGAATATGGCTTTAACTCCAGCGAGGCAGAGGAAGATCTGCTTGATTCCTTTGATACAAAGCCCGTTTCTATTCTTGTGCCTGCTTATAACGAAGAAGCGGGTATTTATAATAGTGTGCGCTCTCTTCTTAGCATTTATTATCCGGAATACGAGGTTATCGTCATTAACGATGGCTCAAAGGATAGAACTGCTGAAACGATGATCGAATCATTTCAGATGGTAAAGACAAATAAAGTATTGCGTACGAGAATTCCAACAGCTGAAGTAAAAGGAATTTACCGTTCAACACTTTATAAAAATCTATACATGATTGACAAGAAAAATGGCGGGAAAGCAGATGCTTTAAATGCAGGGATAAACTTATCTCATTATCCATATGTTTGTTCACTGGATGGAGATTCCGTTTTAGAAAGAAATGCGTTTTTAAAAGTGATTAAGCCGATTTTAGATTCAAACGGTGATGTGATTGCTGTTGGGGGAAGTGTAAGAATCGCCAATGGCTGTTATATCGAAGGCGGAGAAGTGATGGAAGTGGGCCTATCCAACAAGCCATTTGTAATTATGCAGGTCATAGAATATTTACGAGCTTTTTTAATCGGCCGCATCGGCTTAAGCCGTCATAATTTGCTGCTTATTATTTCAGGGGCATTTGGTGTATTTGAGAAAGAGTCCGTTATTCACATTGGCGGCTATCGGACCAATACAGTAGGAGAGGATATGGATTTAGTCGTTCGGCTGCACCGGATGATTAAAGAGGAAGGATTGAATAAAAAGATACTATACGTACCTGACCCAGTCTGCTGGACAGAGGCTCCAGAGTCGGCTCTCTATTTACGCAGGCAGCGCCAGCGTTGGCATCGAGGGCTGTGTGAAGTCATTTGGAATAACAAGGATATGCTGTTTAACCCAAAATACGGCCTCGTCGGCATGTTATCCATGGCTTATTTCTTTTTAATTGAGCTGATGGGCGTGTTTGTTGAACTGATGGGTTATTTGCTTATTATATTCGGTTTGCTGTTTTCTTTTATTAATCCCGAAACGGCCCTGCTGATGGCCACTTTATCATTTTTATATGGCTCGATTTTATCCATGAGCGGCGTACTCTTAGAAGAATGGAGTTTAAGGAAGTACCCGGAACCGTCTGATATTGTGAAACTATTTTTCTTTGCCCTTTCTGAAACATTCTGGTATCGGCCTTTAATGATTAAATGGCGGTTAGAAGGATTCTTTCAGTTTTTAGCCGGTAAGAAGGATTGGGGAGAGATGAAGCGGATTGGCGTCGGAGCGAAGACAGAATCAAAATAACGTTTAGTAACGATCATGAAGAAAAGCAGTTGAAAGGAGTTCTATTCATTTGTTTCAGGAATTTAAAAAATTTGCCATGCGCGGCAATGTGATTGATCTAGCTGTCGGTGTTATTATTGGATCGGCGTTTGGCAAAATTGTTTCTTCTCTTGTACAAGATATAATTATGCCCGTCATCGGCTTACTGATAGGAGGCATTAATTTTTCTAAATTGGTGTTCCAATTTGGGAGCGCTCAAGTAAAGTACGGGCTTTTTATACAGTCCATTGTTCACTTTCTCATTATTTCCTTTTCATTATTTCTCTTTGTTCGTTTGTTCAACAAGTTGTATCATGAGAAGAAGGAAGAAGAGGCGGAACCTGTGCTTTCCAAGGAAGAAGAATTGCTTACAGAGATTAGAGATTTATTAAAATCAAAAAAAGTGCTTAACAATTTAGAAGATTCAGAGTATAATAGAGAAAATTAAATAAAAGTTAGCTAGGGGTGCCTTTATGGCTGAGAGGATGCAAGCATCTAACCCTTGAACCTGATTTGGTTAGTACCAACGGAGGGAAGCTGTATTTTATGTATGTATCTTTGTTTGTTGTACATAAAGAAAAGCCTGCCGTTGTGGCAGGCTTTTTTTCATTGTAAAAAGGAGGAAGTAATATGGATGAATTAATCATTGGTCAAACGAAGTTAACGAACCGTCTCTTTACGGGGACAGGAAAGTTTGCCGATCACTCGGTCATGAGGCAAGCCTTTGCCCAGTCCGGTTCAGAAGTAGTCACGGTAGCAGTCAGAAGGGTGGATCTTGAAGCGGGCCATGAAAATATTTTGGAAGACATTCCACCAAACATGATTATTATGCCTAATACATCAGGCGCGAGAAATGCCGAGGAGGCGGTCAGGATCGCTAGACTGGCGAGAGCGGCTGGAATGGGCAATTGGATTAAAATCGAAGTGATTTCTGATCAAAAGTATTTACTGCCAGACAATGAAGAAACAATTCGGGCGACTAATATCCTTGCTAACGAGGGCTTTGTCGTTCTCCCTTATATGAATCCCGATTTAATGGCAGCCAAAAAATTAGCGGATGCCGGCGCAGCCGCTATTATGCCGCTCGGTTCACCTATTGGATCAAATAGGGGCATTCGTATGAAAGAGATGATTCGAATTTTAATCGAAGAAAAAACGCTGCCTATCATTGTAGACGCAGGAATTGGCAGGCCGTCTGAAGCGGCTGAAGCAATGGAAATGGGAGCGGACGCTGTTCTTGTTAACACGGCCATTGCGACAGCGGACGACCCGGTAAGCATGGCAGAAGCTTTTAACTTGGCCGTTATGGCTGGACGAAAAGCATATTTAGCCGGACTAGGACCAGTATCACAAAGGGCAGCTGCTTCATCACCGCTGACTGGATTTTTACGTTAGTGTCTGTTTCAAGGTGAAGGCGTTTTTTCAATAGTGACTGATAGTAAGGAGGAATTTGATGAGTTTCTATGAGGTGTACGATTCAATTAAACATAAACCATATGAAACAATGTTAGAAAGCATGACGATAAAGGATGTAGACAGGGCTTTAAATAAAACAGACCTAGATGAACCCGACTTATTAGCCCTTCTTTCACCGGCTGCTGCTGAGCGCTTAGAAGAGATGGCGCAGAAGGCTCACTGGCTCACTGTTCAGAATTTTGGGAAAATAATTTCTTTGTATGCACCGCTGTACTTAACGGACTACTGTGTAAATAAATGTGCTTATTGCAGCTTTAGCTTTGATAATGATTTTCCAAGACGGAAGTTAACCGCTTTGGAAATTGATCAGGAAGCTAAAGCGTTAAAAGAAATGGGCATCCAGCACGTTATTTTGCTGACAGGTGAATCTCGTATTCACTCGTCGGTTTCTTATTTGGCAGAGAGTGCCCGTATTTTAAGGAAGCATGCTGCTTCCATCGCGATCGAGGTGCAGCCGCTTGATACGAAGGAATATCACCAGCTTTTCCAGGCCGGTGTTGATGGGCTGACTGTTTATCAAGAAGTCTACAATGAAGAAGTGTATAAAGACATTCATATAAAAGGGCCGAAAAGAAATTATCGCTATCGCCTTGATGCACCGGAGCGAGGCTGTCAGGCCGGCATGAGGTCGATTAATATCGGGGCGCTGCTCGGGATGGACAATTGGCAAAAAGAAGTGTTCTTTACGGCTTTGCATGCCCGCTATTTGCAGAAAAAGTACATCGAAACAGACATTGCTGTTTCTTTTCCGCGTATCCGTCCGAACCTCGGCGGATTTGAACCGCGAGTGAACGTAGAGGATAAAGATCTTGTTCAGGCTATGCTTGCTTTCCGCTTATTTATGCCGCGCGCAGGCATTACGCTTTCCACTCGTGAAGAAGCAGAACTTAGAGATCATCTTATTAAGCTTGGCGTAACGAAAATGTCCGCTGCTTCTTCTACAGTTGTTGGCGGCTATGCGAACAAAATAGAGGATAACAGCCAATTTGAAATTTCTGATACCCGCTCGGTAGAAGAAGTAAAGAACCGGCTTAAACAGCTCGGCTACCAGCCGGTTTCTAAAGATTGGGACATTTTGGCAGGTGAGGAGGAGAAAGATGTCTTTCCAGCTTCATGCGATCACAACCGGAAAGCTCGAACTGGTGCAGGCGTCTAACATTGCCTCTGATATACATTCTTTTGTTGATTTCATTCATATTAGAGAAAAACAGCGCAGTGCCAAGGAGTTATTCCATTGGGTTGAAATCTTTATCGCTAACGGGGTTCCTAAAGAAAAAATTATCATCAATGACCGTGTAGATGTGGCGCTTGCAGCTGGAGCCGGCGGTGTGCAATTAACAGAGAACAGTTTGCCGCTACAAAGTGTGAAGGAGTTTAGTCAACAGATGAAGGTGGGCTGTTCGATTCACGAGCCGGCAACTGCTGCAAAGATAGCGGCAGAACAGGTAGATTGGCTGCTGTTTGGACATATCTATGAAACAGCTTCTAAGCAGGGAAAAAAACCTAGAGGGCTAGGTCGACTGAAGAAAACAGTCCGCGCTTCATCTGTCCCTGTTGTGGCAATTGGCGGAGTCATGCCGAAGCATATCCAGGAAATAAAAACGGCGGGAGCGAAAGGCATCGCTGTGATGTCAGGGATTTTTGCAAGCAAAGAGCCAGGAAAAGCAGCTGCTCGTTACCGTCATGAAATAGATAAGGAGGAAAGCCGATTATATGAACATCATTATTAATGGCAAAGAGGAACAAATTGCTTTACAAGAGCCAACGCTTGAGCATTTGCTCGCTGCTTATTCACTGCAGGGCAAATCGGTAATCATTGAAGCAAATGGACAGATCGTTCCAAAAGAGAAGGTTGGCTTGACGGCTGTAAAAGAGGGAGATCGCATTGAAATCGTTCAATTCGTTGGCGGCGGTTAAGAAGGAGGAAGGATGATGGAAAGTCGTTATTCCAGACAAGAATTATTTTTAAAGGAAGCCCATCCTTATCTGGATAAACACGTATTGATTATAGGGGTTGGGGCGCTTGGTTCATCCTTGTCAGAAATGCTCGTTAGGGCGGGAGTCGGAAAGCTTACACTAATTGATCGTGATTACGTTGATTGGACGAATTTGCAACGCCAGCAGCTTTATAAGGAGCAAGATGCCAAAGAGCGTCTGCCGAAAGCAGAAGCAGCTAGAAACAGACTACAGGAAATTAATTCAGGCGTAGAGATATCTGCTATCACTGCGGATGGAGGACCAGAGGAGCTGTCAACTCTAATGGAGAATCAACGTCCAGATCTGCTGCTGGATGGAACGGATAATTTTGAAACACGATTTTTAATCAATGACTTGTCTCAAAAATATAACGTTCCATGGATCTATGGGGCATGCGTCGGCAGCCAAGGAATTAGCTGCGTCATCATTCCCGGGGAAACACCGTGTTTCACCTGCTTGCTTGATGTTCTCCCAGCTGAGGGAATGACTTGCGACACAGCAGGAATTATCGCGCCCGCTGTGCAGATGACGACTGCTTTTCAAGGAGCGGAAGCGTTAAAAATCCTGGCAGGCAGATGGGAAGATGTACGGCGGGAGCTTGTTTCGTTTGATGTATGGACAAACACTTATTCCTCTATTAAGATAGCAGTGTTAAAGAAAACAACTTGTCCATCTTGTGGAGAAGAGGCAAGATATCCGTATTTAACCGAAGACAATCGGACAAAAATAGCTGTTTTGTGTGGAAGAAACACGGTGCAGGTAAGACCGCCAAAAAACAGAACGTTTAATTTAACAGAGCTAGCTTCCATACTTGAGAAGCAAGGGGCAAAGGTAAAAACAAATGGCTTTTTGCTTTCCGCTGTCATTTTAGAAAAAAGAATTGTTCTTTTTCAAGATGGCAGAATGCTTGTACACGGCTCAAAAGATCCAGAAGGGGCTAAAAAGCTTTATCAGCAATTGCTAGGTTAATAACGAAGGAGAAGACTGTCGGCGAGTAGAGGCTGGCAGTCTTTTTCTTATTGTACAAAATGGCCGCTTACTGTTCTATTTCTCCAGCCGCAGCGATATAAAAGAAGGGAGATAGTCTGTTCAGAAAGGGAGAGACATCTTTTTACATAGCGTACAGAGAAAGGGGAAGAGGTTGAATGAAAAGCTGTTTACAGTGTGGAAGGACGAGCAGACAAGAGAGAGAAAAATGTCCTTTCTGCAGCATAAGAACAGCGGCTGGGCAAACGACAGCTACACTCAGAGCGAACAGGCGGAAACAGAGGTACTGGATGGTGTTTTTGCTTATTTTATTGTTGGGTGGAGTCATAACGATGGCTTTTTTGTTCCCTACATCACCGAAAGAGCTTTTTTTATTATCTGAATACGAAAATTACAAACAAATGAAAGCTGAATTTACTGAACAATACGGAAAAGCAGTAGAGTTCTCTAACAAGGTGACAGAGCAGCCCTCAATTTCCCATATCACACTGCAAGCCGGAATGAAAATGAACCCTCTGTCCTCTCATTCCCAAGCAGCGATGTTAAGAGAACGATTCAACAACGCGAAAATGGCCATAAAAGCACAACGAGATCCACAGAACAACGCAGGGCATTATAATGTTGCTCTCAATCTTGAAAATGAAGACATCCTCGACATAGATTTCAACCATACAAGTACACAAACGGGGATCAGAGTACCCTCCCTTTATTCTAAGTTTCTCTATCTGAACTTGGGAGAATACGGTGATTTTATGAGGAAAATCGAGCCATCTTATGCCGGACCTGAAAAACTAGAATTTTCAAACATAAATTGGAAAGACCTTAAGCTAACCGAAAGAGAAATAACTTACTTGCAAGAACGATATATCCTTTTTCTAATAGAACAGCTAAAGGAGGAGAATTTTGCTCTTGAAAAAGGGATAGAGTATTCGGTTAAAGGGAAAAAGCTGAAGCTTAAAAAAGTGACCTTTTCATTGACAGCAGAAGAGACAAAAAGCTTCGTGACTCTCTTCATAGATCGGTTAATTCAAGATAAAAAACTTCATTCCATGCTGGCGGCCCGGATAGGAGAGGCGGCAAAAGCAGGAGCTGTTATAGAGGCAAATGGAGAAGTGGCTAATCAAAAGAAGATAGAAGCCGATATGGCGAATAATTTAAAACAAGCAAAGAAAAAGTTACAGGAAACAACATTCCCAGAAGGCTTTTCTTCTATTTTGCTTATAGATAAAAAACAGAGGATAGTTGAGCGGACATTGAAATGGACAGTTGCTTCATCGGCTTCTGGTCAAGTCGCTTGGTCTATTCAGACGAAGGATGTTCCTTTTGGAAAAGAACAGCGTTTAAAAGAGTGGACAGTAAAGGCCGTGCCGAAAGAGCATAGAAGACAAATAACCACTGTTCAATGGACAAAACATATTAAAGGGAAAGCGAAAGGACGAACGGAACAGGTACACCTTTCTTTAAAATCGAACGGTAAAACGATCAATTTCAAAATGAAATCAACATTTAATAGAAATTCAGGAGAAAAGCAAAGGATTAACCGTTTTTTTGCCATTGCGGCTCAAGGGATAGGGGCTCGTGAAAGGCTCTCTAACATTAGCGGAAGCGTCAAACAAGTTCAGGACATCAATATGGATAAGGAGTATTTAAACGACAAGCTGGATGTAACTGTTAACTATGATAATGAAGCAGACAGCGGCACGTTTTCTTTTTTAATAGAGTCAAAGTTAAAGCTAGTAGACAAAGTTAAAACCGCTTCGTTCTCAAATGATCCTAAAAAGAGTGTGGACGTGAACAGAATAACAGAGGTCCAAATGGCACAAATCCAGCAGGAAGTCGTCTTGAACATCATGAATTTTATAAATAGATTAGGATTGCTTAGAGGGGCTCCTCTCATAGATGACCCTCATGCGGAAGACTTGTATAAGGAGGATCTGGAATCTGAAGAAGTGTTTCGCAGCGAGACATTGGAACATGAAAAGGGAGTTTTCTAGCTAGTCGTGCTCCTTATTAAATCCATCAATCATGAATATGTGAAATGGTCATGAAAATAACCTGTTCCATGTGTCTGAACAGGCTATTTTCTATATTATCAACTGCAGTATCCTTGTTTCAAAGAATAAGAGAATATATGTAACTACTCTTGCATATTATAACATGTCCTGCATCTATGATTCTTTTAATCTTTGCATGGAAAGCCGCAGTTCTCCTATACCAAAGGAGCTGCCACTCGTTATCAAAGAAAATGGAGGGGTTACAATGCAAAAACTACTTTCCGTACTGCCGCGCGTTCAGGAGTTTTTAAAAGGAACGAAAAAGCTGTTCATAAATGGGGAATGGGTTAGCCCAGTGTCAGGAAAAACATTTAAAACTTTTAATCCGGCTACAGGAGATGTGCTAGCTGTTGTGGGAGAGGCACAGAAAGAAGATATTGATAAGGCTGTAAAAGCAGCGAGAAAAGCGTTTGATGAAGGTCCATGGTCCAAAATGAGTGCAGCTGATCGCAGCCGCCTGATTTATCTGCTGGCAGATAAGATGGAGGAACATAAGAAGGAGCTTGCGCAGCTTGATACACTCGACAGCGGAAAGCCAATTCGTGAATCGTCAGCGGCGGATGTCCCGCTCGCCATTGAGCATTTTCGCTATTTTGCCGGCTGGTGTACGAAGATTCTTGGTCAAACGATCCCGGTGAGCGGCAACTATTTAAATTACACGCGCCACGAGCCCGTAGGGGTTGTGGGCCAAATTATTCCATGGAACTTCCCGTTATTAATGGCGACATGGAAGCTTGGAGCCGCTCTCGCTACAGGTTGTACAGTTGTATTGAAACCGGCAGAGCAAACACCGCTCTCCGCTTTATACTTAGCAGGGCTTGCTCAAGAAGTCGGATTTCCGCCGGGTGTTATTAATGTGGTAACAGGGTTTGGAGAAACAGCAGGCTCTCCGCTTGTTAACCATGAGCAAGTGGATAAAATTGCTTTTACCGGATCGACAGAAGTTGGAAAGTTAATCATGCGGCAAGCTTCTGACACGTTGAAAAGAGTGACGCTTGAATTAGGCGGGAAGTCGCCCAATATTATCTTGCCAGATGCCGACTTAAGTAAAGCGGTGTCGGGTGCTTTATCTGGCATTATGTTTAATCAGGGGCAAGTTTGCTGTGCAGGTTCCCGTTTATATGTGCCGAAAAAACAATATGATAATTTCTTAGCCGATATGGTCGGCCATGCCAAAAAAATCAAACAGGGACAAGGAATTGATCCAGCTACCGAAATGGGGCCGCTCGTCTCTGATGAGCAGCAAAAAAGAGTAATGACTTATATCCGGAAAGGGAAAGAAGAAGGGGCCGAAATTTTAACGGGCGGAACGGTGCCTTTTAAACAAGGATATTTCGTTCAGCCGACGATCTTTGCAGATGTGAATGACTCTATGACCATCGCGCGGGAAGAAATATTTGGGCCTGTCGTTTCCGCATTGCCTTATGAAGACATCGACGACTTAATTGAACGGGCCAACAAGACAAACTACGGATTGGCTGCGGGTGTCTGGACGGAAAACTTAAAGAATGCTCATTATATAGCGAGCCGTCTAAAAGCGGGAACAGTATGGGTGAACTGTTATAACGTATTAGATGCAGCGAGTCCGTTTGGTGGATATAAACAATCAGGCCTTGGCCGGGAAATGGGATCTTATGCCCTTGATGCATATACAGAAGTGAAAAGCGTATGGGTCGATTTAAAAATGTAACCCTTATGTAAAGCAGAAAATAAACGAAGAAGCATTTGACTGATTTCGGTCAAATGCTTCTTTTCTCGCTTATTTTAAAAATAATGATGAAACTCTTTCTCCGCGATAACCGTCGCTGATTTTCTTCGAAATAACAGCCAAACGAATATACTTAAAGTAAAGGCTACTCCTTCAAGTGAAAGAATATACCAAGGGTAAGGCCCGAGAAAGTCAAGCAGGCTGGCCGTTGAAGGCTTATGGTGCAAGTAGAGATAATTTCCCTCTGTGAGTTGATTGATGAATGAAATAACAGGCACAAGCAGATTAAGAAAAATCATCGTCTTGATAACCGATGTAAAGGTAGGTCTGTAGCCTTTTACCCACGTAAAGTAAAGTGGGGTGCAAACGATTAGAATATGTGTACAAAAGAAATGAAAAAATCGAAAATGCGGAAAGCCAAAAAACAAATAAGGAGTAATTAAGGCTTGAGACGCTCCAAGTAAGCCGATAAATAACAAAATCTCATAAAATATATTTTTCCTCGTTATCAAGAGAAGAATAGTAAAGAAAGTGGCAAAGCTGCACAGTTCAAGCGGAAGAGACCGGTCGACTGTCCATGTGCCGGTTTGAAGCATCCAAATATGGTAAGTCGCCTCGATTCCAATTAAGAAGAATGCGACCGCTAATTCAACGGTCCGCATGTTTCTGCTACGCAGCTTTTCTTTAAATAGAAAAATAGAAAAAATGATCAAAACCAATATGATTAACGCTGTAATATGACTGGCAGAAAACATATGGAAATGAACGTGTTTGTAACTGCCGCTGAACCAATCCATCTATTCGTCCCCCTTATTTGAATATCTTACCATATAGGAATCCATTAAATAACCATCCTATGAAAAAGGCAGTTTATTGATTTATACGTACGTGAAAAATATAAAATAATGCATAGTTGTACATGAAAGTAAAAAGAAATCGGTATAATTATAGTAGGAAAGAAATTACAGGGGGTTCATTATGGTAAAATATATCGTTTTTGACTTTGACGGCACGCTGGCAAATTCGCTTGAGTTATTTATTGCCGGATACAACGACCTCGCTGCTAAGGAAGGCTACCGTGAGGTGAAGAAAGAGGACATAGATTCTTTAAGTAAGATGACGATTCCAGAGAGGTGCCGCCATCTGAATTTTCCGATGAGAAACATTCCTTTAGCAGCAACGAAACTGTACCGATATTTAAGGAAATCAGAGAGGGGGCTTCCGCTTTACTCAGGAGTTAAAGAAATGCTTGATCAACTTCATCAACAAGGATTAAAGGTTGCCATTATTTCGTCTAATGCGACGGACATTATTAGCCGTTCACTTCAAGACCATCAAATTAGTTACGTAGATGATATCCTATGCTCTAAACATATTTTCAGTAAAGATAAATTGATGAAGAAGCTGATGGCAAAATATAAGGTACAGCCATCAGAGGTGTTATACGTGGGGGATGAAGAAAGGGATATTTTGGCCAGTAAAAAAGCGGGGATAAAAGTTGTTTGGGTTGATTGGGGATACGATGATGAGGCGATTGCTTTGAAAGCAAGCCCAGATTTCATTGCTCGGCAGCCTTCTGATATCCTGACAGCTGTAGCGGAGATACAATAATATTCAAATCATTAAGAGAAAGCTGTCGCCTGGCCGTAAAATGAGCAGGACGACAGTTTTTTTGAAGAAGCCTTGGATTTATTCACTTGCTGCCTTTTGCTATACTTGAGCTGTTTAGAGCGGAGTGACCGGTCAATATCTTAAAGTAAGCAGTAAATCACGAATAGAAGGGTCTTTCATAATGGTGTCTCTGTACTTATAAGTAATTTCTGTCAAAGCGACATCGTGATAGAAAAATTCAGTGAAGAACTTTACTAATGGTTTCGACATCGTATGGATCGCCTGCCATTTATTTTCCTCAATGCCCGCAAACAGCATTTCCCGGCCGTCTACTATTAAGATTCGGCTTTTTTCCAAATGGTTGTGATTCTTATCCGGAATCAACGTCGTGACTGAAGAGATGGTTGTAGAAATTTCACCAATTACATGAATTTTCACTTCCACTCCATTACGATATTTATCTTCTAGAAGAGGAAGGTAATCAGGAAAGTCGTCTGACCATCCGGAAATAATAATGGAATGAGCCGCTTTTTGAATGATACTTTTCAATAAAGCTTGAATAGAGCGATTTTCTTTCAGTGTCCAGACACGGTCATCTGTAGTTGTCTGCTTCATTTTGGCTTTACGCAATTGATCAATATGCGAATCAAAGTCTGCTTTTAGCTTCGCGATGGCAGACTCAACCGGAAGAGCGGTGTACAGCCGTTTTTTTTCAATTGTTGATTCAAGAATCATTCCCTTTTCTCCCATTCGATAGAGCACTTCATATACTTTTGCACGGGGAACGCCGGATAGTTTAACGATGCTTGTTGCATCTAATGGTTCTCCGGTCGAGACAAGAGATTCATATACTTTGCTCTCGTACTGAGTAAATCCAAATTGTTGAAGCATGGTTTGACCCCTCACTCATCTTTTTTAAACACATCATAACATAACCACAAAATATCACAGGGGTGAAAAAAATTTTTCTTGTCTTTCTCCTCTATAGAAGTTACTCTTTTAGTAGTAACTTCTATAGGAAGGGTGCTCGTATGGATAAAAGAGTGTATTTATTAACCATCGTATCCTTTGTTGTTGGAATGGTGGAATTAATTATTGGCGGGCTGCTCGACTTAGTGGCTCAAGACTTAAATGTAAGTCTCGGACGCGCCGGTTTTTTAATTACGATCTTTTCGCTCGTATTTGCCGTTTCGGCGCCTGTTTTGTTAACTTTAACTGCAAACGTTGAACGAAAAAAGTTAACTTTACTTGCTTTGGTCACTTTCTTAATCGGCAATATTGTGGCTGCTGTCAGCCCATCTTACAATGTATTATTGTTTGCTCGGATACTCTCGGCTGTGAGCGGCTCACTGCTTGTTGTACTTTGTGTAACAATGGCATCAAATGTTGTTTCGCAGGCGTACCGGGCCCGGGCGATTGGAATTGTATTCATGGGAATTAGCGCATCACTTGTGCTGGGGGTGCCAATCGGATTGGTGCTTGGAAATGCTTTTGGCTGGAGAGCTCCCTTTATTCTTATCTGTCTGTTAACTGTGCTTTCCATAACTGGCGTGTATTTTTTTATGGGAAAGCTGGAGGCAAGACCCTCTATCCCATTTAAAGATCAGCTGCGGACGCTAAAAGAAGGGAAGATTCTTCTCGCTCAGTTGATTTCTTTCCTGTTTCTTGCCGGTCATTTGACACTGTATGGATACTTGACTCCTTTTTTAAAGAGCACGTTGCATTTAGGTGGAACGTGGGTGAGTGCTGTCTATTTCATTTTTGGTGTAGCAGCTGTATTAGGCGGGGGACTTGGCGGAGTGCTGGCCGACCGCTTCGGCACTAAACAGACAATTCTCGCTGTTCTTGTTTTGTTTGCTGTTACTCTTTTTTCTATTCCGTACACAACATTTGCTTTGCCGCTCTTTTTGATTGTCATGATTATATGGAGTATGCTGAGCTGGGCGATTACACCCGCGATGCAAAGCTACTTAATAGAGATTTCTCCAGCAACAGCTGATATTCAGCAAAGCTTGAACAATTCGGCCCTTCACTTCGGCATTGCCTTCGGCTCATTTGTTGGCGGACTTGTGATTGAACATGCGTCTGTTGAACAGAATGCTAGTGTTGGCGGGATATTTATTTTAATCGCTCTTATAACAGCTATCTTTTCTGTAGCAAAAGAAAATAAAAGAGCAGGGAACAATGAAGAAATGAAAAGGGTAAAGCAATTGTGAAAAAGCTGTTTCGCTATGTTAAGAGGTTCTATTATTTGTTACGAGGCATATTTGCCAAACGAAAAACCGTGCAGGGAGTTGTAGCTTCCTGCACGGTTTCTTTCTGTTGAACTGTCTTGATGGGGAAATAGGCTGCTTTTAATTAATACTTTCTATAGCTCACCTTATCGATAACCGTTGTGGACGATGCCGGTCCTTCTATCTCAAGCCATGAAGGATACCAGCTGTTAATCATCAGCTGCATCGGCTGAGAGCTGAAATTGCCTTTCCAGGACTGGATTAGTTCTCCATCAATCAGAAAGCGTGTTTCTTCAGGCAGGACGTCCATTCGGTAATCGTGAAATTCCTGCGTTGGATCAAATGGAAGAGGGTATTCCTGCTGTTTCGCCACTTTTCCATTTTGGTAAATCGTAAAAAGCACTTTGCTCTTTCGTTCGTTAAAAATCTCGATATCCACCTCATGGTATAAATCAGGCGGGGCGTAGAGAAAAAATCCTGTAATTGAACCGGGGGAATGGGCCGTTTTAATGCTGGCTTCAAATTGCCCATATTGAAAAAGCTCCTTCGTTCGGATCTCTCCACCGGCTGCTGGTTGGCTGTCTAGTTCAATTTTTATCGTGCCGGAACCCGGTTGAACTTGTTGAGCTAACAAGTAGCCGCGCCCCAATTTAAACTGCTCTCGCACCTCCCATTTTTTATTATCCAGAGTATGAAAGGTGTCGACGGTTGACGGTGTAAAATCTACTGTTTCTTTTTCTGAAAACAAGTTTTTCTCCTTTAGTAATAGGAGAACCAATGAAAAAGCCGCTATGAACAACAACAAGCTTGAAAGAAGTAACTTCTTTTTCATTTACCTCTCTCCATTATTTGTATTTAGCAAATTCTTTTTGGATGATCTCGTACGACCTCTTTAATCGCTCTTCATATTGAGGCTGCTGCCACGTTTTCCAGCTGTAAGAGAAGAAGTCGTCTGTATTCAGGCGGCTTTGCTTGGAGCCGGCCACAGCTGCAAGCGAGATGTCTTGAATTTTTTGGGAAGCTTCCGGGCCGCCTTTCCAGTAGTCACCAGCAATTTCTTTCGTACTTGGATCTTTTACATTAAGAAGCATCCATGGTATACGAATTTCTACTATCCCGGTTTTCATATTTATTTCGTAATCAGCTAAAGAGTCATAGTTTTGAGCGTCGGGATTGCCATTTCCTTTTTCCAGCTTGCCTGTTTCGAAAGATTCAAAAGGATATACCTCTTTCGTGACAGGGTTCGTTAGGGTTTTATTTAAAGCCATCTCGATTTTATGAAACTGGCCGTTATTTTTTCGAGAAGCATAAGGCTTTTTAGGAATAAGCTTTAATTTTTCTCCGTACATAAAATAGTGGCTGTCATAGTAGCTGTCAACAAGCATTCGGGAATCGTTCTTTCCATTCAGGCGCAAAAGAAAATCGATGCCCCGTTCGGAGGCAATGCCGCCGTTATAGGAAATGCTTTTGTTTCCCTGCTCCGGAATCGTATCAATTAAAAGGGTTGTATCCATGCCGGCATCCTTTGCCTGTTTATAGTCCAGGCGGATATATAGGTATCTTTCGTCATGAGTGACAAACATTTTCTTGATGACTTTGTTTGTCTTCAGCTTTGCTGGTTTAATTTTTTCTTTTTTCCAGTCGTCTGTTTTTCCATCGACCCGGATTTTTAAGCGATCAAAGCTCAGAATTCCGAATTGCTGCTCGTTCGTTTGGGCATTTGACCAATACGGGCGCCGGTTAGGGTCATCAAAGTCCATCGTATTCCAAGTCCGTTTGAACCATTCATCTTGCCAGTTGAAGACAAGCCCGCCAGTGTAGCCCTCTTTCAGAATATCCTCAAAGCGTTCGGCGACGACTTTGCCTTGTTTCTCTTCGCTGTTATGACCTTGATTCCAGCCGTATGGGTTGGAATGGGTAATACCCCGCGAGGCAGGAAGGCCAAATTCAGCAATTAGAACAGGCATTGTGTGAGCTTTCTTTAAGTCATGCAAATAGCCTGCATAGCTGTTTGCTTTGCCGCGATGATCTTTATATTTCAAGTAGTTTTTATCAATGTTCAGAAAATCCGGATAGTAAGGGTACACATGATAAGCAGCGAAATAGCCTGCTTTCAATTGTTCTGTCGGATGGATGACATTCGGGTTAATTCCAACCAGATCTTCTTTTTTAAGCGGTTCATACGGATGATCTAGTAAGTCGGTTGTGACCCAGTTTGTAAAGCTGATTGGATGCTGCGTACCATAGTTTTGAGATTCTTGCTGAATCGTGTAATCCATCATGGAGGCGAGCCAGTATTCGAACGGCTGAGCCTGTTTGGTCCTCATATAGGTGCCGGAGAAATCGCCTTTTCCTTGATGTTTTTTATTTGTGCTGTCCACCATATCAGGGTACCACTCGATTCCCACAATCCAGCCGATTAAATAAGGGGATACATCCGCCTTGTACGAACCGCTGGCATGTCCTGGCTTTTCGGGAACCGCAGCATTGCCATGTACGACGTCTACGATGGTTTTAATGTCAGACTTAAATTGTTTCACAATGCCGCTATCAAATGCATCCAGCTTCTCTTCAAGCGGCTCTTCATCAATCCAGATGCCGTGGAATAAATAAATAGGTGTTTCAGCTTGTTCATTGTACCGTTTTAATGCCCGGTAGAACCCAGGTGGATGGAGAGTATAGACACGGATCGCATTGGCATTCATTTTGCCGATTTGCTGAATCCACCGATAATATTCGTCTTCCGTAATAGCAGCTTCTCCAGGCCATGCACCCGGTTTTCCCATTCCCATGTTGACTCCCTTAATGGTCATCGGTACCCATTTGCCGTTTTTCAAGATTTGAAAACGATCGCCTTCCAGCTTTGCGTTGATGGATATACCGTCTACTTTCTCTTGTTCAACCTTGGCGGTTTCTTGCTTTTTCGGAGAGTGACTTGCTGCTTCATCAAGAATAGTTTCCATCAGAGGGGCATACGTGTTCCAGTAAAAAGCTTCGCTGTCGGCTGAATTTTCTTTTGTAAATAAGCTCTTCATTTTAATAAGGCCTGCCGTTTTATAGAAAGAAGGCAGATGGTTCGTATCATTATAGTCTCCTGCAAAGTAAAAAGCGGGGGAGCCATTTTTTTCTGTCTTCGTGATGGCCGCAAACTTTTCAGGAATTCCATGCCTGTGGAGCCATTTTTCACCTTCGTTCGTTAGGCTCCATTCATAGTTAGCGATCACTTCTTTTTCATTCCGTGGAGTAATGACGTCAAACCAATAGTTATAGCGCGGGCTTTCTTTCAGGTTGAATTCCTTTTTTCCTGAAGTGGTAAACTTTAGAGTCAGCTGATTGGATTTCAGATGACGTTCTTCTAATACAACTACTTGTCCATCCTCATGGATAAATACAAAGCCGGGACCTGATTTGTTCCATGGCTGTTTTTCTTGAGCTTCATAGGCACGAATAGCTGTATCAGGTATTTCTTTGTTTTTCGCGGGGTCTAGCTCCTCAAAGCTGCGTCCAATCCACCCAGTCCAGTTAATATTCAAAAAGCTAAGAAGACCTTCACGCACATTTTTAGGGGTGGGAGAAGCAAAGCTATTATATTCTGAAACCCAGACAGGCAGATGGTCATAATACAGCTCTTGCAGCTTTGTCCATTCTTGGTTGCTTAATCCTCCATAAGAGCCTTTGGAATGGGGAGTATCAATTCCATATGTGTCGGCTGTATAAATAAGTTGTGGTGAGTTAGATATTTTAGAAATAGAGCGATTTGTATATTTTTTTCCGTCAACCGGAACGATTCCTGCATAATCCATTTCTTTTCTGTAAGGTTCACCGGAAGAATGGTTATATTTTTTGTAGTTTAGCAGCCATGTCAATCCTTGATGTTCTCGGAAGGTATGATCAGGCACCGTTTTATCGAAGATTAATAGATTCATTTTTTTCGCTGGCTTTGCGTACCAGACGAGTATGGGAGATGCGATTATAATAAGCAGGATGACAAGCCAAAGCCACTTTCTCATCTTATTTAGCTCCTTTACCAAATTAATAGCTTCTGCTCATTATATCTCTCTTTTACCAATAAAATAAACAATCGTTTACGGGACAAAATTAGAAAAGGAAGAGAAGAAGCAGGATAGAGAATAACGATAAAGAAATCAATATTCGCCTTTCAAAGGTTGACTCGTCATAAAAATCATATTATGATTTTATCAACCGATAGGTTTTTGCTTTAATGAAAGGGATTTTGAATATGAGTCATCAGTTAGAACATGACAGGAAAACACGTCAGAAAATTGTCAAGGTAGCCCGTGATCTTTTTATGGAATTAGGTTACAGAGCTGTTTCTACCCGGAGAATTGCTGATGTCTGCGGCATTACTCAGCCAACTCTTTATCATCATTTTAAAAACAAAAAAGAACTTTACATGGAAGTATTAAAGTCTGAGCTGCTTGATATGCAAACAGCCCTTGACCGAATTATTAAACGGTTCGAAAATCCTCTTGAAGAGTGCTTATTTCAAGTTACATACTATATACTGATTAATAAGCCTGCTGGAATAGGACAGATGTTTCATGACATTGAAAAAGAGTTAGATAAAGAGCAGCAGGAGGAAATCAAAAAAAGGTGGATTGAAGCTTACCAGGCACCTATAGCTTCTATTTTTGAAAAAGGAATAAGAGAAGGAAAGCTTAGAGATCCTGCTGAGTTTGGCTCAGATCCTGTTCTTTCTTCTTATTTACTTTTGAATTTGATTTCATCTAGGAACACAGATCATCCTGTGCCGGAACCTGTAGCAAAAGCACAAGCAAGACTTTATACGAATGTCCTTCTATATGGGTTAGCCTCTCCGGATGAAGAAACAAAAAAATAGTAGACTTTAACAAATGATTCTGTTGAAGTTTCTTTTTTTGATAAAAAACCTATCAGTTGATAGGGAGGGTGGTTAAGTATTTTACTTTAGATAAATAAGAAGACATGAAACAGAGGAGGAAAGAAGATGGGATTTCTAACGAAATTCAGCTTAAAAAATGCGGTTGCTGTATTCATTGTTTCATTTTTATTAATACTGGGGGGCGTTTATTCTTTTTCTAAACTAAAGGTAGATCAATTTCCGGATATCGAGTTTCCGCAAATTTCTATAGAAGCCGTCTACCCAGGGGCCTCACCGGATGACGTTGATCAGCAGGTTGTGTCAAAGCTTGAGAATCAGCTTAATTCTATCGAAGGCGTCACGAAGATGACTAGCTCTGCTTATGATAGCATCGGTATCATCACATTAGAGTTTCCGTTTGATACAGATCTTGATAAGGTAGAACAGCAAGTTAATTCTGCAGTAGACGAGGCAGGATTGCCTGATGATGCTGACATTAAGTTAAATCGCCTATCGTTTGGATCTTTTCCAATTTATAATATTTCAATTTTTAGTAAGAATGGGGAAAGCATTGAAAAGTTAATGAAGGAGGAGGTCATTCCTGAGCTCAAGAAAATAAAAGGCATCAATAATGTGTCTGTAGCTGGCCTAACGAATAATCTAGTGCAAATAACAGTCGATCAGGAAAAAGCAGAACGAGCGGGTCTTTCTCTTAACAGTATAAAAGAGCAAATCAACGAGAAGTATTTATCCTTCCCGGCAGGTGAGCTAACAGAGAATAAGGAGCAAATTCCAATCCGGGTAGAAGAAAACCTTAAGTCCCTTTCCAAGCTGGAAAATTTACAGTTAAAGCCTGCATTTGGAGTGCAGCAGCCGGGGACTCAAGGTGCCCCAGCACCACAAGCAGACGTGATCCGCTTAAAAGATGTGGCATCCATTAAAAAAGTAACCGATCAAAACGAAATGGCCCGTTACAATGAAAAAGAATCCTTATCCATGGCTATTACGAAAAAGCAAGAGGCTAATACGGTTGAAGTGGCAGACAAAGTCATGGATATTCTAAAGAAATATGATGACGAAATCGCTTATGAAATCGGCATCGATTCTGCAAAGGACATTGAAAAATCCGTTAGCACGTTAGTGAAAGAAGGATTACTTGGGGCCCTATTTGCCTCGATTGCTGTTTTGGTGTTCCTTCGCAATGCAAGAGCGACGATTATTGCCATTGTGTCCATTCCGTTGTCGCTGCTCATTGCAGCTATCTTTCTGAACCAGCTTGATATTTCGTTAAATATTATGACACTTGGAGGAATGGCGGTCGCCGTCGGGCGTGTCGTAGATGACAGCATTGTCGTCATTGAAAACATCTTCAGACGGGTTCGAAAATCGAATGAAGGCATGTCCGACAAAATTATTTTAGAATCAACAAAAGAAATTTTAAAGGCGATCACCTCATCCACCTTAACAACGGTTGTTGTTTTTCTTCCGATCGGCTTCGTAGGGGGAATAACAGGAAAATTCTTTTTACCCTTTGCTTTAACGATTATTTTCTCTTTATTAGCTTCACTGCTTGTTTCGATTACGATTGTGCCTATTTTAGCGAAGTTCTCATTTAAGAAGGTGCCTGCTGAGGAGAAAGAGGGCGTTCTTCAAAGGGTCTATGGCCGCTTAATTGAAACATCATTAAATCACAAGTTTATGATTTTACTCGCATCTGTCTTATTACTTGGTGGCTCCTTTGCTGTTGTCCCTTCATTAGGATTTACCTTTATCCCGAATGAACAGTCAAAAACATTAACGACTTCTATTGAGCTGCCATCTTCGGCTTCTCTCGAAAAAACAAATAACATTTCATTGCTTGTGGAAGATATGCTCAGCAAACAAACAGAAATAGCAAACGTAACAGCTTCTGTAGGAGCCAGAGATTTTACAACAGGACTCAGACTCGAAAACAAAGCAAGCTATTTTCTTAATTTAAAAGATAACACTGACGTTGAAAAAACAATTAAATCGCTGGAGAAGAAAATAGAAGACATTTCCGATAAGGAGCAGGCAGATGTAAAAATAAGTGTTCGGGAATTAGAAACAGGAGGTCCTCCTTCAAATAACAATGTGGATGTTGACTTGTTTTCTAATGATTTAAATAAACTGCAAAAAGCTGCGAAGCAAGTAGAAGACTATATGCAAAAAAACAATGATTTAAAGTATATTACGAATAATTTCAGCGAAAAGCAAAAACAGTTCTTAGTCGAAATCAATCCTGATAAAGCGAGCGAGTATGGATTATCAGGTTTCCAGATTCTTGGGACAGTAAGTGAGCAAACGAAGCCGGTGAATGTTGGAACTTTAACATTAGACGGTAAAGAGCAGGAGATTCAGCTATCTTTTGATAAAAAGCTGCAATCAAAGGAGCAGCTGGAGGACGTTATTCTCTTTTCTCAAAAAGGCCCTGTTAAACTTTCAGAAGTAGCCGCCATTAAGCAAGTTGATGCCTTTACATCCATTCAGAAGCTGGATGGCAAGGTGTATGCGCGTGTTTCTGGACAGGTAAAAGGAAATGATGTGCAGGCTGTATCATCAGAAGTAAAAGCAGGAGTAGAAGAGCTTGATTTACCTAAGGGTGTATCTCTAACAAGCGGTGGGGGAAATGATGAAACCATTGAAATCTTCCAATCATTAGGAGTGGCTATTATTGTAGCTATTGGACTGGTGTATTTGACGATGTTAATCACGTTCGGAAAAGCACGAATTCCCTTTATTATCTTGTCTTCACTCATTTTTGTACCGATCGGTTCACTTGTTTCACTTTATGTGGTGAAAGAACCATTATCCGTTAGTGTTATGATTGGTTTCTTAATGTTGATCGGAATTGTGACAACAAATGCCATCGTGCTCGTTGATCGGGTTGGTCAAAATAGAACGAGAGGATTAACCATAAGAAAGTCTTTAGTAGAAGCAGGAAAGACAAGATTACGGCCGATTTTAATGACAGCATTTGCCACCATTGCAGCCCTCATCCCGCTTGCGATGACTACTTCATCAGGAACGCTGATTTCAAAAGGGTTAGCGATAACAGTCATTGGAGGGTTAACGTCATCCACGTTATTAACCTTAATTATTGTTCCTGTTGTGTATGAATTATTTTTCTTTAAAACTTCTAAGAAAGAAAGAGAAATAGCGGGCAAGCAGTAAAACTTTACTTTCTGTTCTTGATTTGAATTACAGTATAAAAAGGATTGCAGTAGATTAACTACTGCAATCCTTTTTTGATCTTTAGGCTTTTACTGAACTATTTGGTACAGGAGAATACTCTAAAGTCCAAAATCCCTTCGTACTTTGCTGTCATATATACGTGCTTCTCAGATACACTATAGAGCTGGGGCTCGATATATTCTGAGTATTGGAATTCAGGAGGAGAAATGTTTTGAAAGATAGAAGGGTTGACTGGGTGGATTTTTCTATTTTTAAAGCCGGTTCTCTCAAATAAAGTGATCCAATCTGCTTCTGTCAGAAGGGACTCAAATCCATAAAATTGCATGATTTCTTCGGCATGAGGTGATCCTAATCGTTTATTAAGCGTGAGTTCATTTGCAAGAAATCGGCCGTTATTCTTTAGCAAGCGATAAATTTCTTTAAGAGATTTAGGCTTATTGACAAAAGCAAGAACAGATTCAGAAATGATAAAATCAAATGTACCGTCTGGTAACGGGAAATCTTCGATTGAACCTTGAACAATTTCCACTGGCAAGTTAGATTCTTTCATTCTATTTTTAGCTTTTTCGATCATAATCGGGTTAATATCCACCCCCATTACTTTAGCTCCATATTGACGGGCCAGATAGGCAGCCGTTTGACCCGTACCGCATCCTACGTCTAAAACATAAGATGTTTTATCTATTTTTTCCGCCTTAATAATTTCTTTTGTTAAGTTAATACCGCCGGGATGCGCGCCGCCAATACCAAATTTAGATAAAAAGTCTAAGTATATTGACTTTTTAATGAGAACCACCTTCTTTATTTATTCATATGTATCGTATGAAAATAAAATAAGAAGGTTACTTTTATGCTCATATCCATTTTGAGTACCCATCCTTAAATTTGCTCAAGAAACGGAATAACGTGTAATATTTGTTCCCATTTGATGGTACTGTCATAAGCTATAGTAGCTTATGAAAAAGGTGGTGCGTTCAATGAGTGCAAGAGGATGTGGATATGGAGCAGGCTTTGCCTTGCTTGTTGTGCTGTTTATCCTATTAATCATCATAGGAGCTTCTTATCTTGGCTGTGGAGGCTATGGTGCCGGATACGGTGCAGGGTTCTATTGATAAGTGTAAGGTAGCTTACGAAAGTAAGGGAACAGACGCCTAGTCTGTTCCTTTATTTTTTTATGTCGGTTTGATCCAGTTTTGATTTATTTTGTGCAATCCAATGCAAAGGCTATTTGTTTTATTTTAATGATATCGGTATTCCCAATAAAATTTTACTACAAAGCTGCGCAAGCCGTTTAAGGTAGTAAAACGAACTCATTTAACTTAATGCACAGCGGAGGGGTGAAAATTATTTTACACTAGTTAAATAATTTTCACCCTATTTTGTTGTTTAGTATGTCTATTGCTGTATTTTTAATTATTCATTAAATATTCACAATTGGCACAATAATTGCAAAACAGAAAAGATAGAAATCTATGCGAGAAGGGAGAATGGGGGTTTTGAGAAATGAAATCGTTTTCGCAACGGGGAGATTTTTAGATGAACCCTGGGTAGAAAGTTGTTGATGCAATAGGCTCTATATACTGCTTATCCTTGAATTAAACGATCTGCGATGAACCGTTCTGTTGAAGCATTAAGTATAGTGATACGTTTGTTCATTGCGTGAGTTATTTAAGCCGGTTAGTTACTAGGTGGAAAAGTCATTCCTTCTATGATCACCATGCCGAATGGCCTTTTGTATTAAACACAAAAAGAAAGTTGTGATGAAAAAAATTTAAAGAAAAGGGATGAACACTATGGAAAATAAAACCTATAACTTACAACGTGGGCTGAAAAGCCGGCATCTCACAATGATTTCCATCGGTGGAACGATTGGAACAGGATTGTTCCTTGCTTCTGGAAATGTAGTGTCGAAGGCTGGTGCTCTCGGCGGTCCTATAGCATATTTAGCTATTGGAATTTTAGTATATGTTTTAATGAAGGGTCTTGGCGAAATGTCAACTTTTATGCCAATTCCCGGTGGTTATACGACTTATTCGGGGTTGTTTGTTCATCCAGTTCTCGGCTTTATGGTAGGTTGGAACTTGTGTATTAACGGATTCCTCGGACTTGGGGCTGAGATCGTTGGGGGCGGGATGATTTTAAACCAATTCTTTCCTGGCATTCCTCCCGTTGCATTCTGTATTGGGCTTTCCTTATTAATTCTAATGTTGAATATGATCGACGTAAAATCATACGGAGAAGCTGAATTCTGGTTTGCTGGTATCAAGGTTGTCGCTATTATTATTTTCTTAATTGTCGGTGTCCTTATGGTTTTTGGATTGATTGGAAATCAAGGATTTATCGGGTTGTCAAACTGGAACGGCGATTCGATGTTCCCGCATGGATTTGCGGCTGTTATATTAATGATGACCGGGGTCATTTGGTCTTATCTTGGAGTTGAAACAGTGGTCGTTGCAGCGGGGGAAGCGGAAAAACCGCAGCATAATGTGCCTCGGGCCATTAACACTATTTTCCTCCGGATATTAATTTTTTATGTGGGTTCTGTGACTGTAATGGGATTGGTCGTTCCTTATGAGAATGTCAGCGTTTTAAGTAACGGCTACGCAGGTCTGTTTGAAATGGCTGGTATTCCAGGGGCAGCTACTATTATGAATATTGTCATTCTAACCTCTTTGGCTTCGGCGGCAAATTCAATCGTATATGCACTGAGCAGAACGCTAGTGGCATTGTCAAAAGAGGGAAAAGCACCAAAAGCATTGTCCAGAGTAAATAAGCGCGGTATTCCGGTAAATGCGGTTATTCTTACTTTGTTTCTCGGCCAAGTCTCTTTGATCACCAGCTTTGTTTCGCCGGATAAAGTGTTCGTTTGGCTGATTTCGATTGCAGGTTTCAATACATTGCTTGGCTGGTTCGGAAGCTTCCTTGCACACTATAGATTTAGAAAATGGCTAGTGGCGAACGGCGGATCTGTAGATAAGTTGAAATTTAAAATGGGCACTTATCCAATTCCAACTATTATTTGTTTGGCTGCTTTAATTGCTATTGCTATTTATACAGCTTACAGCGCCGACACTAGATTTTCATTTTATATCGGAGCGCCTATGTTAGTGCTATACTTTATCATTGGCACTTACTTGAGTAAGAAAGGAAAACTGCAGGAACCAGATTACAAGCCGTATTTAGAAGCGCACATTGATGAAACGGAAATAAAATAAAGAATCATGAATGTTTAAAAGGACCTCTGCTAAATCCCTGGTGATCGACTTAGAGAGCCAGGGGTTTGTATGGAAGAGAAAATGAGAAGGAGTCAGAATAACAATGGAAAAGAGAAATCTGGGATTAGTAAAACAACTGCGTCACGAATTGCACCAGCACCCTGAACTTTCGAATCAAGAGGTCTGGACAAAGCAGCATTTAATCAATTTTCTGAAAGAGCATACGAACTTAGAAATTGTCGATAATGGTTTGTGGTTCTATGCCATTTATCGCGCAGGCAAAGGCAAAAAGAATATTGCATTTCGTGCGGATTTTGATGCTCTTCCTATGGAGGAAAGAATCGATATCCCGCATGCTTCCCAGTTCCCTGGTGTTTCCCACAAATGCGGGCATGATGGCCACTCTGCTACACTTGCTGGATTTGCCTTGGAAATCGACCAAAAGGGAGCTGATAAAAATGTCTTTTTCCTTTTTCAGCACGCAGAAGAGACGGGAGATGGCGCTGCCCAGTGTGCCTCTTTCATTGAAGAAAATAACATTGAAGAGATCTTTGCTTATCACAATATGAGTGGCATGCCTCTTAAATCTGTCAATATTATGGATGGTACCGTTCAGTGTGCTTCCAAGGGGATGACGATCCATATGGAGGGTTCCCCGGCTCATGCGAGTCAACCGGAAGACGGGGTTAACCCGGCTTTTGCGATTGCAAAAGTCATTGACGCTATCCCGGAGTTTATTTCTCCGGAGAATAATAAAGGTATCGTGCTGTGCACAGTCGTTCAGGTAGATATCGGTGAAAGAGCTTTTGGAATATCGGCAAGCAAAGGGGACTTATTGTTGACGATCCGTGCTCTATATGAAGAGGAAATGAATAAGCTTCAGAAGCATCTTGAAGAGTTTGCCCAAGCCCAAGCAGGAAAGTACGGCTTAAAAGTAAGCTTCTCTTATAACGATGCCTTTCCGGAAACGACGAATTACAAAGAAAGCTCAGATAAAATCCGTCAGGTCGGTAAGACAAAAGGACTGCATGTTATCGAAATGAAGAAGGCTTTGCGTCCTTCCGAAGACTTTGGCCATTATTTGAAGCTGTCAAAAGGGGCAATGTGCTACATCGGAAACGGTGAAAATTATCCGCAAGTGCATACATATGAGTATGACTTCCGAGACGACATTATCGAAACGGCAGTAGAAGTGTTTAAAGGTCTCGTTGATTTATAAAAAACACTCAAAAAATTATAGGAGATATCTTTATATTTCTATAAATGGTCATGAAAAAGAGCCCCGCAAAGGGCTCTTTTTCACATGGATAAAGGACGTTGTAAATATTTTCTTCTTAAACGACGCTATTTTTGACGGATGAACTATCATTGCCATCAGGATCAAATATAGCAGCGGTTGGAATGCCAACTGGAGACAGATCGCCATTTTGTTCCCCAAAAGCTTGGTTTCGCTTATAGCTCACAAATTGGTCGATAAACTGAACAGAACCCATATTGGCCACGGCTCCATTATCCATCGTATTAATTTTAAATCCAAGAACATTAATGACCATCGGAGTGATAAAAGCCATATAAACACCTCCTTCTGTTGAAATAAAATCAGTCTTTACAAAAGATGCCACTAGAAGAAGCTTGATTTGGCTGATGGGCTGTCAATAGCATCCATATCCCACACGGCAGATTGAGATAGCACTGTAGGAGACAGGTCCCCGTTCTGTTCTCCAATTCCTTGGTTCCGCTTGTAAGAAACAAACAGGTCTATATGTTGACTTGAGCCAAGATTGAGAACTGTTCCGTGATCAATGGCGTTAACTTTTATTCCTAACACATTGATGACAACAGGCGCAAACATTTTATGGTATCACTCCTAACGGGTTAGGCAAATTAGCGGTTTCAAAAGAAGCATTGGAATCCACTTGATCCCGGTCATCAACGCCGCTTCTCGTACCAAGAAAATTACTGCCGTCTCCCATGTTTTGTCCTAAGCCCATGTTTTTCTTGTCTGAATTATGCCATTCCGCCAATAAATTTTGGCCAACATTGATAGCTGAGGCGTTCTCAAATGAATTCACTTTAATAATATTGATATTGATATTGATATAAGGAACCGGGCCAGTCATGTTAAACCTCCTAAGCATTTTAAATGGACTGGTGATTTGATTTTTCCCTGCATGAATCTACTGTATCATGATCTATTGTCCATGTTTTTGAAAACATTCTCAGGGTTCCATCTGCCATCTGTTGTCCGAACCCCTGGTTTTTCTTAGCGCAGACATTTCTATTTCTTTTAACAGTAGAACTAAAAGATATGGAACTTAGATGATCGCTATTATTCACTTTAACATGATTGATATTTACCTTGGCCGGTAAAAAGAACATAGCTTCTTCTCCTTTCTTTTCGTTCTCTAAGTATTTAAAGGTATGCACTTCAAACGAAGATTATGTTATCTGCCTGCTTCCATGGCATATACATGGTAATAGGGTTGTTCGTTATGATGAACTAAAGACAAGATATACAAAAAACTCCATATAAATGATTATGATACGTCACAAGGGGGATCCCTCATGGACATGGATAAAATATTGCAATGGATGGATATAGCGAAAAAGTATCAAACTACAAATTTTTGGGACGAAATATTTGAGAATTCCTCCTTTAATGAATTTATGAAAAACCATTCAGGGGTTGCACAGGACGGTGAATCTCCTCTTAAAACGGAGCAAGGGAAAAAGTTTCCGCCAACAGATATTTACATGACAGATGAAGCGATTCTATTAGTATCAAATTTGGCCGGGTATCCGAAAGAAAACATCCAAGTGTCTGTATCAGGCATAAAGCTATTAATTAGAGGAAGCGATAGTCAGATAAATAAAGGAGAATTGGTACAGCAAGAGATGTATCAAGGAGATTTTCAACGAATCATTCAGCTTCCAGAGCCTGCCTATCCTAATCAGATTCGCGCGAGGTTTCATAATGGCCTTCTTTTTATCTCGTATAATCGACAATTTAGAAGCGAGGAACAAGTCCCAATTGAGTAACACAGCCTGTTTAGCGTTTACGGCTTTTCATTAGTCCCTTTCCTAAGGAATAAATAAATAAGTGTGGGGATCTGCTATGGCTATGAAAAGAATTTTTAATCAAAAAGGTCAGAAAAAGAAAGACGATAAGAGTGAGCTTGAAAAACAAATTTTACGAATAAATGCGCTTGAAGTTCATGTAAAACAGTTATTAAAGTTTGAAAATCAAGCTCGAACCTCCATGTTTGGGATAAATAGAGAAGAAACAGTGCGGGGAGCGAATGAACACGATCAAAAACTGATAGAGCTGAATGAGAGAACCAATAAGTCTGAACAAACCATTCGGCAAATTATACAATTTATAAATCATAATCAAACTGCCTCCGTGGAAGAAGGGAGAGTGAGAGAGGAGCGGCTGCTTAGCTTAGTAGAGGAGCGGCTGACTGCTCATATTAATAAGGAAGAAAGAATGCAGGAAACGATTCAGAAGTGTGAATCGTATGATCAAAAACTTGAGGAGTTGGATGAGCGGCTTAATCAATTCGAACGAACCGTTCGGGAAGTCATCCTATTTATTCATAACCGTTATGACAAGGCTGCATCTGTGGAGGAAAGATGGCTTGATGTAGAGGAGAAGTTTGAGAAGAAATTAGCTGCTCATACAGCGAAAGAAGACATGCTTCAAAAGAAAATAAGCTCATTAGAAAGTCAAATCTCCAAATTAATGGAGCAGGAACAGCATTTATCTAACGACCACTTAAGATATGAGGAAAGGGATCAATCAGATAAAGAAGAGCTAATAGTAAGCGATTCATCGCCTGATAGCAGAAGTGAGCAGAGGAGAGAAGCAGAAGAGATGGATTCCATTTCCTTACCTCTTCAAATGAGAATTCTTGCTCTGGAAAAAAATTATTTATTGGTGAATGAAGTACAGGCTGGGCTGCTCAAACGAGTGGACGAGCTAATAGAAAAATGGAGTGGGGCAACGAAGGAAGAAGCAGAAAATTCACCTATACAACAAGAACCTGTTTTTAAAACTTTGTATATAGACAAGCTTTATTTAGACAAGTACGAACAAAACAACAACTTTGAACAGCTTGGAATCAAGAGCTTGAGTGGTGCTTTGAATATAGGTGCGACTTATGGAAAAGAGGCCGTGCCAAAAGAGATAACGGAACAAGTAAAAGAGGATATGGAAAAAATGAAAGTCGCAAAGGAAGAAATGGAAAAGCCGCAAACGAGCACAGAAGAACAGCCAGCTCCGCCAAATGATGGATTTTCCTCAGAATGGAGTTCTAAAGTGTTTGAGGAAGAGGCCCCTTATACGGATATTGTGATTGAGGATGACCCTTCGCTTGGAAAAGATCCTTCTTAGAGTTGAAATGACGTATTGAAGAGAGGAGAGAACATGGGTCCATGCATCGGACGAGTCTGTTAGTTGAATAGAGGAAGCTGTAAAATCGAAGAAGCGTTATATCTGTTCAATACGTCTCATTTTTTCTGTTAAACTTAGAAAGAGAAATAAGTGGCTGTCTCACAGGCAATATACAATAACTGTGAGACAGAATCATTACGCTTGAGTAAATAAAAGGCTTTATTTTATGGGAGATACTGGCTTAATTAATTGTGGCAACGAAGAAACATATGTACAATATTTAGATAAGGCTTTTTAAGATCCTTTCCCTAATGTCAGGTGCGTTAAAAAGCCGAAATGAAATGTTTATCATGCATAACTAGATAAGGTGCATTTTTGCAAAGCATACATAAAGGCGGGATACACTTGAAAAAGTATCAGCAAATCTTCCTCAAAAAAATGGATACAACTTTTCAAATTTGGAAAAGCCAGCCGTTTGTCACGGAAAAAGAACTGTACCGATTTCTTCATTCGTTAAAAGGGACAGCTGGTTCTATTGGTCTTGAGGAATTAGCGGATATAGCAGCTGTTAAACTAAAGCAGCTAGATGAAGATAGAGAAAAGCAATGGAGTGCCGATGAATGGAAATTTTTTATGGCGGAATTAATAGGAAATCACAATGTGATAGAACAAGAGGAGCTTATTGAAACAGAAAGCGAAAAAAAGCCCGGCAGTGAAATCGTCCTTTTGATAGAAAGTGATATTGAGAGATTGACAGTTTTAAGGAAAGAAATGGAGAAAAAAGGCTGGGGCGTGCTGGCTGCGATGACTGCTGATAAAGGGCTATCCATCTTTTTAGCGAAGCACCCTGATCTTTTAGTCATCGATCTTGACCTTCCAAAAAACAGCGGAATGGAGCTGCTCGAAAGAATTAAAGAGACTGCCGGGAATCGTCTTACTCCGATTATCGCTATAAGTAGAGCGAAGGAGAAAGAAATGCGCATGAAAGCGTATGAAGCGGGAGTACTTGATTATATTGAAATGCCAACAGATCTAGATGAAATTCTTATGAGGATCCAAAATAAAATGAATTATCGAGATTTAATGAGGGAAGTTGTATTAATAGATGAACTGACAGGGGCATTTAATCGTAAGTTCTTTAATGTTGAAGTGAAGAGACAGCTGCAATTATTAAAGGAATCAAGTGTATCTTTCTCTTTGGCCATAATGGATTTGGATCACTTTAAAAAGATCAACGATACGTATGGCCATACTGCAGGTGATGAGGTACTAAAAGAATTTAGCTTCATCGTTAGAAATCGCATTCATCAAGATGATTTTTTTATTCGCTTTGGCGGAGAGGAATTTGTCTTACTTATGCCGGAATGCTCAGGAGAACAGGCAAAGAACATTATTCAATCGATTATCAATGAATTTAAGCAGCAAGAATTTGTATTTGAAGATCAAACTGTTTCTTGCAGCTTTTCTGCAGGGGTAGTGGAAGCAAATTATTCTGAAGAACGCCCAGGAGAGCTTTTGAAAAAAGCAGATCTGGCTCTTTATTCCTCTAAGATCAATGGCCGCGGTAAAGTTACTTATTATCAGGACATGAATCCTTCTGCGGAGAAAGAAAAATGGCTGCGTATCGGCATTATTGATGATGACGCGGTGATGCGCCAAATTTTAGAAGACCAGCTGCGCCGGATGTCGTTTGGAAACTACCGGACAGAGGTCCGTTCGTTTAGAGAAGGAGAAGCTTTTTTCAAGGACGATTGGTACAAGCAGGGCGGCAAGTATATTATTTTACTCGATGGTGTTATGCCGCGCATGGATGGAATAGAAGTGTTACAGCGATTGCGAAATGAATTTCGCGAAGAGGATTTTGTTATCATTATGCTAACAGGAAGAAAAAGCGAGAAAGATGTTGTAAAGGGACTTGAGTTAGGGGCAGACGACTATTTAACGAAACCTTTTAGCATTAAGGAATTAGAGGCTCGAGTGCGCCGGCTGGCTATGAGGATAGACCATTAATCTATTTTGACTGGTGAACGGGGGAGCGTATGATTACAGGATTTCGTAAAAGTATTCGGAAGCAATTTTTATTTATTATGCTTGCTATGCTTTTTCTTTTAATGATGGGAGCGGCTGCTGCTTATTTGATTGGGGAGCAGTTAACGGAAGATTACAAAGAAAAAAGAAAAGCAATGAATGAGAAAGTGCAAGCAGTCCGTTTTGTTGAGAGCAGCTTTAAAAACACTGTATTCTCCATGAGAGGCTATATTGCTTTTGAAAATGAGAGAGAGCTACAGCAAGCTTATGATAGTGCAAGGGATCTGCAACGAGCTATTCGTGAGTTTGAACCGCTTGCTTCTTCTTCCAGGGAGAAAAAATTATTTGCTGAGTTGGCGGACTTTCGCCGTCTATATATGAACCGTGTTGTTCCTAAGGCCACCGCATTTGTAAAAGACGGAGATCATGAGAGTATCCATCAATTGTGGGCTTCAGGGGTAACGGATAGCGTTAACTTCCTTATTAAAGAAATTGAATCTGAGAGAGCTGGTTTAAATGAATCAATCGATTTACAGTACCAGCAGTTTTTAGAACAAACAAAGAAACTTAATATTTTTACAGCCATTTACGTTGTTTTTGTATTAGTCGTAACGAGCGGAGCAGTTTGGGTGCTCTTCAGAAGAATAGGACGCCCGCTTCAAGAATTAACGACTGCCGCTGAGAAGCTGGCTGCCGGTCATGAAGTACAGATTCGTCAGTTAAAGAGGAGAGATGAGCTCGGTGTGCTGTCCACTGCTTTTGTCCACATGGCTAAGACTATACAGGAAAGAGAGCATGAACTAACAGCCCATAATGAGGAGCTTGTTATGCAGCAGGAGGAGCTGGAAAGAATGCTGGCAGAGACAGAAAGGATGAAAAACCAGCTATTAGAATTAGACCGGCTGAAATCTGAGCTTGTGAGCACGGTCAGTCATGAGCTGCGTACTCCTCTTGCTAGCATTCTCGGCTTCACCGAGTTAATGGTGAAGCGTTCATTAGGGGAAGAAAAACAAAAAAAATACTTAACTACTATTCACCAGGAAGCGATCCGCCTGACGAATTTAGTGAATGATTTTTTAGATTTACAGCGAATGGAATCAGGTGCTTTCATCTGCTCGTTTGAGAAGACAGATCCCAAGCTTTTAATCGAGCGGGTGATAGAAGCCGTTAGCCATACGGCTCATCACCATCACTTTCAGCTAGTCGATGAGCGCTCGCAAAAGTGGCTGAATGGTGATGAGGAAAGACTTATTCAGGTATTTACAAATTTAATCAGCAATGCCGTTAAGTTTTCTCCTAAGGGCGGTATGATCGCCGTTCACCTGGAGAATGATGCCCATAATATGATAATAAACGTCAAAGATGAGGGGCTTGGCATACCGGCTGCTGAAATCCCATATTTGTTCAAAAAGTTCCATCGTATCGATAACTCTGACCGCCGCAAGATTGGCGGTACGGGTCTGGGGCTTGCTATATGTAAAGAAATTATAGAGGCTCACGGAGGAGAGATTATGGTTTCCTCGGAGTACGGAAAAGAGAGCGTTTTTTCTATTGTCCTTCCACTTCCTGCAGAGGGGCAAGAGGCAGAGCACGAGACAGAAGCGAATTGAAATGGACGGGGAGAAATTAGATGAATATACTGATCGCCGATGATGAAGAAGTACTGCGAATGTTAATCGTTGATACACTAGAAGAAGAGGGGCATGTTCTTACAGAAGCTGTAGACGGGAAAGATGCAATTGAGCAGTTTCAGGAAGGGAAGTTTGACCTCTTGCTCGTGGATTATATGATGCCAAGAATGACAGGAATAGAAGTAATTCGCCAAGTAAGAGAGACGAGCAAGGTTAAAATTGTCATGCTCACAGCCAAAACACAGGAAAAAGATGTAGAAGAAGCAAAAGAAGCGGGAGCAGATTTTGTTTTTCCAAAACCATTTAGTCCATTTAAGCTAATTGAACTGATTGAAGAATTAGATGGAGAGCAGAAATAGGGGGAGACTGTATGTTAGAAGAAATTTACAAGCAGTTAGAAGAAAGTTTTGAAGAGACAGTCAACATCAGAAGATACTTGCATCAAAATCCGGAATTATCGTTTGAAGAAGAGGAGACGCCGAAGCTTATTGCTCGCCATTTAAGAGAATTGGGGATAGAAGTAAGAGAGGGAGTTGGCGGCCGTGGGGTAGTGGGCACTATTCGTGGTGGTCAGCCGGGAAAAACAGTGGCATTACGCGCCGATTTCGATGCGCTGCCTATTCAGGATTTAAAAGAAGTGCCATATCGTTCAACGGTTCCTGGAAAAATGCATGCATGTGGACATGACGCTCATACGGCCACTTTGCTGTCGGTCGCTAAAGTATTGCAGGAAAAGCGGGATTTACTGCGAGGAAATGTCGTGCTCATCCATCAATTTGCAGAGGAGCTTGTGCCGGGTGGGGCAAAGGAAATGATTAAAGATGGCTGTTTGGATGGGGTAGATGCGATATTTGGTACGCATTTATGGTCTACTATTCCAGTCGGCCGGGCTGCTTTCCAGCCACAGGCGATTATGGCAGCTGCTGATCACTTTGAAGTGGAGATCATTGGCCGAGGCGGGCATGGCGGGTTGCCGCATGAAACAGTTGACCCCATTGTCCTCGGCATGAACTGGGTGCAGCTTATTCAACAGATTATTAGCCGCAATGTCAATCCGTTAGATTCAGCTGTTATTTCTGTTGGTGCCTTTCATGGCGGAGATGCTTTTAACATTATTCCAGAGAAAGTGGAGATTAAGGGGACAGTGAGGACTTTCCGTACGGAGGTTCAGGAAATGATCGAGCGGAAAATGGAGTCCATTTTGCACTCATTATGTGAAGCAGCAGGGGCTTCTTATCAATATCAATATATAAAGGGGTACCCGCCTGTTATAAACCATGCTGCTGAAACGGCCTTTGTTCGTTCATGCGCCGAAGACATTCTCGGTACTGATCATTGCTATATAACAGAGCCGTTAATGGTGGGGGAAGACTTTTCTTATTATTTACAGCACGTTCCTGGCACGTTCTTTCTAACAGGTGCTGGCAATCCCGAGAAGAATGCGGTGTATCCTCACCATCACCCGATGTTTGATATTGATGAGCGAGCAATGCTTCATGCTGGGAAAATTCTTGCTTCTGCTGCATGGAGGTTCTTAAACGACGGAAGTTGAACATCTTTTCAAGTAGACGTATTTTCTGTATAGTAGTTACGGGAAAAATTTTAAAGAAAAAGGAAGAGTTCGATGATTATCAAAACGGAAGAAGAACTGGAGTCATTCAAAAAGATTGGAAAAATTGTTGCAGAAATTCGCGATGAAATGCGCCGTGCAACAAAGCCAGGCATTACAACAAAAGAGTTAGACGAGCTGGGTGGCAAACTTTTCGAGGAGAAAGGCGCTGTATCCGGACCGAAAAGTGAATATGATTTTCCAGGTTATACATGCATCAGTGTAAATGACGAAGTGGCTCATGGTATTCCAGGCAGCCGTGTTATTAAAGAAGGGGACTTAGTCAATATCGATGTCTCGGGTTCATATGATGGCTACTTTGCGGATACAGGTATTTCATTTGTTGTCGGAGAAGGCGATCCTATGCTTTTCAAGCTATGCGAAACGGCGGAAAAAGCGTTTGAGCGTGGTTTGGTGAAAGCAAAAGCGGGAGCAAAACAAAACCAAATCGGAAAAGCAGTCATGAACGAAGCAAAGCGCCATGGTTTTACAGTTATTAAAAATTTAACTGGTCACGGCATTGGACGCGCTCTTCATGAAGCACCTGACCACATCTTAAATTATTTTGATCCATGGGATAATGATCTATTAAAAGAAGGAATGATTATTGCATTCGAGCCTTTTATTTCTGCAAAAGCAGACATGATCGTAGAAGGCGGCGACGGCTGGACATTTAAAACACCAGATGGCAGCCTTGTTGCTCAAATCGAACATACCATTGTGATTACGAAAGATGAGCCCATTATCTTAACAAAATAACATAAGGAGCCAAATGCGAAGAGCATTTGGCTCTTTTCGACCAAAACAAATCGAAATGATTACTATTTACAAAGCGTAATGATTACGATATAATGCTTTTGGATATATATTTTGCGTTTTTGAGGAGGAATTATTTTGCCCCGCTTTTTAAATGTTTTATTTGCCTTTACAGCTATTTTTCTTCTTTCTGCTTGTGGACAAGAAAAAGCAAATAAACAGGATCATCAAACAGAAAAAGATGGATTAAAAGTATATACAACGATCTATCCGCTAACCTTTTTTACAGAAGAAATCGGTAAAGAATATGTGGATGTAAAAAGTGTTCTGCCTGCCGGAGTAGATGAACATACATATGAACCGACAGCTAAGACAATCGTTGATATTGCTGACGGTGATTTATTTATGTACAACGGATTAGGGCTTGAACCGTTCGGCGAAAAGGTAAAAAAATCCTTGAAGGATGAACATACACAGGTTGTCGAAGTAGGAAAACATATTGACTTGCATCGATATAAAGAAACAGGAGAAGAGGCTGATCATGACTCCCACGATGAAGAGCATGAAGGGCACTCGCATGGGGGCGTAGATCCACATATATGGATTGATCCCGTGTTAGCTATGGATATGGCGGAAGTGGTCAAGGAGAAATTATCAAAGCTTGACCCTGATCATCAGGAAGAATTTGAAAAAAATTATGAAGAGTTGAAGGGAAAATTAATGAAATTAGACGGGGACTTCCGTAAAATGGCTAACCAAGCAGCTGATAAAGAGTTCCTTGTATCACATGCTGCTTTTGGCTATTGGGAAAAAGAATACGGACTTAAGCAAATTAGCGTTGCTGGCTTGTCACCTACAAACGAACCTTCACAAAAGCAATTAAAAAATATGATCGACATAGCAAAGAAACATCAAATTGAATATGTTATTTTCGAACAAAATGTTACGCCAAAAGTGGCGAAGGTAGTACAGAAAGAGTTAAAAGCGAAAACTCTTCATATCCATAATCTTTCGGTACTGACTGAGAAAGATGAGGCAAAAGGAGAAAATTATTTTACCCTCATGGAGCGAAACATTCAAACGTTGAAGAAAGCAGTTAAAAAATGAAAATAAAAAGGCGGTTTTACAGTTGAAGCTGTAAAACCGCCTTTTTATTTACTAGGAAAAGTAAGGATACGCAAAATCGGGTATTTTTCTATTGAGATGGAGTGAAGAAGGTCAATAATTTTTCCGCTTATCCATTGACAGGCTAATGCGTAAAAAATGGTTTTCACATCTACGATGAAGCCGGCTAGAAGAAGAATTGTTGAATTAATATAGAAAAGCGTTCTTCCCGGTTTGACTCCTCTCCACTTAGAAATAATTAAAGCAAGAATGTCCATTCCACCAGATGAAGCGCCAAGCCGAAATAGAATGCCGAGGCCGATTCCGAATATACTGGCTCCTATGGCTAAGTCAAAAGCTGGATAGCTAAGGGGCTCCGTTATAAATGGAGAAAAAACATGAATCGTAACAGCCGTCACGGTTACACAAAACATTGTCCCGGCGGCATTGCTTTTTCCTAACTGCTTAAAAGCTATTACAATCATAACCGCATTTAACATCCATAACGTTGCTGAGTAAGGCGTTTGGAATAAAAAGTTTAAAATAATGCTAAGTCCTGCTGCTCCGCCAGAGGAAATTTGATGCGGGAATAAAAAAAACGTCATGGCGATCCCTTGCACAAAAGCTCCAAACGCTAGAGCAGCGATTCGTAATGCTATGCTCACAACCGATCCTCTTCTCTATCTTTGTCTATATTTACCTTAACATATTTATCAATTGGAAGTAAGTCTCATTTAAAAGGATCTAGGAGGAGGTGAGTAAAAACCTTCTCTTTTTTTGGCATACTTTTCCTCAATGAAGGAAAGATATAAAAAAGCATCATATTGAAGGAGGAATAGAATTGAATGAAATGAATCATGAACCGTTATGGAGAGCGGATACGAAATTGCCCTCTTTTTCTCCGCTAAAGGAGCAAGTATTTGCAGACGTCGTTATCGTGGGCGGCGGCATTACAGGTGTAGTTACGGCGTATATGCTCACAAAAGAAGGAAAGAAAGTTATCATTTTAGAAGCAGACGAACTGTTAAACGGAACGACTGGCCACACTACGGCGAAAGTAACAGCTCAGCATAATTTAATTTACGATCAGTTAATTCAATCCGTAGGAGAAGATGGGGCAAGACTGTACTACGAGGCAAATGCTGAAGCAGCCCACTGGATCAAAAAAACAATAGAGCAGGAAGGGATTGAGTGTGACTGGAAGGAAGAAACAGCCTATGTCTATACAAATGATGATGCAAAAGAACAAAATCTTCAGAAAGAAGCAGAGAGCTATCAAAAACTAGGAATAGACGGGTCGCTTGTTGATTCGATGCCTTGGAAAACTCCTTTCAAACAAGCACTTCAAATGAATGGCCAGGCTCGATTTCATCCATTAAAATTTTTAAAGCCACTTGTTGAATTCATTGTGATGAATGGTGGAGCGATCTATGAGCATTCGCCGGCTGAAGATATAGAGAAGGGAGAAAAGCCAGCTGTTGTATTAAAATCGGGCGTGAAAGCCGTAGGAAGCAGTATCGTGATTGCTACTCATTTTCCTTTTTATGATAACGGTTTTTACTTTGCCAAATTGTATCCGACACGTTCTTATATTATTGCTATTAAGCCAAAGAAAGAATTCCCAGGAGGTATGTATATTACAGCCGAGCAGCCAACTCGTTCTGTAAGAAGCACAATCTATAATGGCGAAGAAGTACTTTTGATCAGCGGAGATGGCCATAAGACAGGGAAGGGACAGCCAACCGTTAACCATTATGAAAACTTAAAAGAGTTTGCAGAAAAAGAGTTTGGTATAGAAAAGTTATTATTTTTTTGGTCCACTCAAGATCTCGTTCCCATGGATAAGATTCCTTACATCGGAAAGGCTGATGAAAATGAAAATATTTATTCAGCGACCGGCTTTAAAAAATGGGGAATGACAACGAGCGTAGTGGCAGCAACACTTATGTCAGATTTAATTGTGAATAAACAAAACCGTTATAAAGATTTGTTCTCACCTAACCGTTTTAAAGCAGACCCTGGCGTTAAGCATTTCGTCAAGCAGCAAAGTAATGTGGCTGCAACATTTGTAAAAGGCAAGCTGGATTATTTCTTCAAAGATGGGGAAAAGCTGCCGGTTAATCAAGGAGTAGTCATTAATTGGGAAGGAACACGGGCTGGAGCATTTAAAGAAGAAAGTGGTATCATCCATCTTGTAGACACAACCTGTACCCATATGGGCTGCGAATGTGAATGGAACGATGCGGAACGTACTTGGGATTGTCCATGTCATGGTTCTCGTTATTCCATTTCTGGAGAAGTGGTGGAAGGACCGGCAAAGAAACCATTGAAAAATCTTGGAGAACTTGGCGATCAAACATGGCAAGAATAATTGGATAGATGACAATAATTTTGAAATCAAAGACACAAAAAGCTGACTCAGTAAGTGGTTGACATACTGCAGTCAGCTTTTTCTTGCTTCTTTTTTCACTTTATTCATCCTTTTTTGACAGGCAACGATCACATTCCATCATATAAGATTCCGCTTGCTCCTGCATATGCTCCCCGCATTCTGGGCACATTTTTGGCGGTAAAGTTCTAAAAAACTCTAAAGGGCTCATCATCATATTAATTCCTCCTTTTATAACACAGGTTTTTTTATTCATTTCTGTTGTAATACAGTATATGCACTTTCTCTTTTAATGTAAACGGTAAAATTAAATATTCTGAAAATTAGTTAGATTGTCCTAAAAACTAAAAAAATAGAGTGTTGTTTAAATACACCTTCTACATTTTCTTGATTTTTACTGGCAGAGATGATATAGTATGACTAGTTGTTTAAGTTCGTTTCAAAAGAGAGCAAGTTTGAATAAAATTGTTTTCGTCTTGAAATAGTAATAAACAGCAAGAAATGAATGAGCAAGTGAGCTCGAGGAGGATATTTACATGTTACAAGGTAAAGTTAAATGGTTTAATGCAGAAAAAGGTTTCGGATTCATCGAAGTTGAAGGACAAGACGATGTATTCGTACATTTCTCAGCTATTCAAGGCGACGGCTACAAAACTTTAGAAGAAGGCCAAAGTGTTTCTTTCGAAGTTGTTGAAGGACCACGCGGACCACAAGCTGCTAACGTAGAAAAACAATAATTAAAAACATATAACCAAAGGTAGTGTGCGAGCACACTACCTTTTTTATTTCTTTAGAGGAAGCTAACTATTGTAAAGAGCCATTCCTAATTGTAAATGATTAATTGAATAAAAACTTGAAAGTGTATTGACTTTATTGTTACCTTTGTGTTAAAATTTAAATCCACTGTCAGATAAGACGGTAGTGAAAAAGAAAGTTTAAAAAACAGTTGACTTTCATAGTGGGAAAATGATATTATAATAAAGTTGCTGTTAGAAGCAACGGAATTGATCTTTGAAAACTGAACAAAATACATGCCAGTAAGTTAATTCTTATTTTTAATTATGAGCAAGTCAAACAATCTTTTTGGAGAGTTTGATCCTGGCTCAGGACGAACGCTGGCGGCGTGCCTAATACATGCAAGTCGAGCGGACTTGACGGAGCTTGCTCTGTTCAAGTTAGCGGCGGACGGGTGAGTAACACGTGGGTAACCTGCCTGTAAGACTGGGATAACTCCGGGAAACCGGGGCTAATACCGGATATTCTTTCTTCTCCGCATGGAGAAGGATGGAAAGGCGGCTTCGGCTGTCACTTACAGATGGACCCGCGGCGCATTAGCTAGTTGGTGGGGTAATGGCCCACCAAGGCGACGATGCGTAGCCGACCTGAGAGGGTGATCGGCCACACTGGGACTGAGACACGGCCCAGACTCCTACGGGAGGCAGCAGTAGGGAATCTTCCGCAATGGACGAAAGTCTGACGGAGCAACGCCGCGTGAGTGAAGAAGGTTTTCGGATCGTAAAGCTCTGTTGTTAGGGAAGAACAAGTACGGGAGTAACTGTCCGTACCTTGACGGTACCTAACCAGAAAGCCACGGCTAACTACGTGCCAGCAGCCGCGGTAATACGTAGGTGGCAAGCGTTGTCCGGAATTATTGGGCGTAAAGCGCGCGCAGGCGGCTTCTTAAGTCTGATGTGAAAGCCCACGGCTCAACCGTGGAGGGTCATTGGAAACTGGGAGGCTTGAGTGCAGAAGAGGAGAGCGGAATTCCACGTGTAGCGGTGAAATGCGTAGAGATGTGGAGGAACACCAGTGGCGAAGGCGGCTCTCTGGTCTGTAACTGACGCTGAGGCGCGAAAGCGTGGGGAGCGAACAGGATTAGATACCCTGGTAGTCCACGCCGTAAACGATGAGTGCTAAGTGTTGGAGGGTTTCCGCCCTTCAGTGCTGCAGCTAACGCATTAAGCACTCCGCCTGGGGAGTACGGTCGCAAGACTGAAACTCAAAGGAATTGACGGGGGCCCGCACAAGCGGTGGAGCATGTGGTTTAATTCGAAGCAACGCGAAGAACCTTACCAGGTCTTGACATCCCGCTGACCGGTCTGGAGACAGATCTTTCCCTTCGGGGACAGCGGTGACAGGTGGTGCATGGTTGTCGTCAGCTCGTGTCGTGAGATGTTGGGTTAAGTCCCGCAACGAGCGCAACCCTTGATCTTAGTTGCCAGCATTCAGTTGGGCACTCTAAGGTGACTGCCGGTGACAAACCGGAGGAAGGTGGGGATGACGTCAAATCATCATGCCCCTTATGACCTGGGCTACACACGTGCTACAATGGATGGTACAAAGGGCTGCAAGACCGCAAGGTTTAGCCAATCCCATAAAACCATTCTCAGTTCGGATTGCAGGCTGCAACTCGCCTGCATGAAGCCGGAATCGCTAGTAATCGCGGATCAGCATGCCGCGGTGAATACGTTCCCGGGCCTTGTACACACCGCCCGTCACACCACGAGAGTTTGCAACACCCGAAGTCGGTGGGGTAACCCTTACGGGAGCCAGCCGCCTAAGGTGGGGCAGATGATTGGGGTGAAGTCGTAACAAGGTAGCCGTATCGGAAGGTGCGGCTGGATCACCTCCTTTCTAAGGAAATTGTGAAATGTGACAGGTTCGTCTCCACAGAGTAGCAACAGAGAACATCGTTCTCACAAACGAATTAACGGCACTGTTTTTTGTTCAGTTTTGAAGGATGAATTCCTTCTATATAGGTAAGCAAACTTGTTCTTTGAAAACTGGATAATATCGTATAAAAGTAACCAAGCAATAACCGAGTAATCGCCATTTTAGGTATTTTTCAAAGAAAGAAGAGAAGCAAGCAGTTCTAGGAAGCAACTGAGTGACTGACCGAGCGTATTTGCATACGCGAGGGAAGGAATGAAGGAAGCTGACGACGAAATGCGCCGCTTATATTTTTTCTTAGGTTAAGTTAGAAAGGGCGCACGGTGGATGCCTTGGCACTAGGAGCCGAAGAAGGACGGGACTAACTCCGATATGCTCCGGGGAGCTGTAAGTAAGCATGGATCCGGAGATTTCCGAATGGGGAAACCCACTGTTCGTAATGGAACAGTATCCCTGCCTGAATACATAGGGCAGGAGAAGGCATACCCGGGGAACTGAAACATCTAAGTACCTGGAGGAAGAGAAAGCAAACGCGATTCCCTGAGTAGCGGCGAGCGAAACGGGAACAGCCCAAACCAGAAGGCTTGCCTTCTGGGGTTGTAGGACACTCTATACGGAGTTACAAAAGAACGGTGTAGGCGAAGAGGTCTGGAAAGGCCCATCAGAGAAGGTAACAATCCTGTAGCCGAAACATCGTTCTCTCCAGAGTGGATCCTGAGTACGGCGGAACACGTGAAATTCCGTCGGAATCCGGGAGGACCATCTCCCAAGGCTAAATACTCCCTAGTGACCGATAGTGAACCAGTACCGTGAGGGAAAGGTGAAAAGCACCCCGGAAGGGGAGTGAAAGAGAACCTGAAACCGTGTGCCTACAAGTAGTCAGAGCCCGTTAATGGGTGATGGCGTGCCTTTTGTAGAATGAACCGGCGAGTTGCGATTTCATGCGAGGTTAAGCCGTAAAGGCGGAGCCGCAGCGAAAGCGAGTCTGAATAGGGCGTATGAGTATGAGGTCGCAGACCCGAAACCAGGTGATCTACCCATGTCCAGGGTGAAGGTAAGGTAACACTTACTGGAGGCCCGAACCCACGCACGTTGAAAAGTGCGGGGATGAGGTGTGGGTAGCGGTGAAATTCCAATCGAACCTGGAGATAGCTGGTTCTCTCCGAAATAGCTTTAGGGCTAGCCTCAAGGGAAGAGTCTTGGAGGTAGAGCACTGTTTGGACTAGGGGCCCCCCTCGGGTTACCGAATTCAGACAAACTCCGAATGCCAAAGACTTATCCTTGGGAGTCAGACTGCGAGTGATAAGATCCGTAGTCAAGAGGGAAACAGCCCAGACCACCAGCTAAGGTCCCCAAGTATACGTTAAGTGGAAAAGGATGTGGAGTTGCTTAGACAACCAGGATGTTGGCTTAGAAGCAGCCACCATTTAAAGAGTGCGTAATAGCTCACTGGTCGAGTGACTCTGCGCCGAAAATGTACCGGGGCTAAACGTATCACCGAAGCTGTGGATGGACACCATGTGGTGTCCGTGGTAGGAGAGCGTTCTAAGGGCTGTGAAGCAGGACCGGAAGGACCTGTGGAGCGCTTAGAAGTGAGAATGCCGGTATGAGTAGCGAAAGAAGGGTGAGAATCCCTTCCACCGAATGCCTAAGGTTTCCTGAGGAAGGCTCGTCCTCTCAGGGTTAGTCGGGACCTAAGCCGAGGCCGATAGGCGTAGGCGATGGACAACAGGTTGATATTCCTGTACCACCTCTTCACCATTTGAGCAATGGGGGGACGCAGGAGGATAGGGCAAGCGCACAGTTGGTTGTGCGTCCAAGCAGTTAGGCCGGTGACGAGGCAAATCCCGTCACCATCAAGGCGGAGCTGTGACGGCGAGGGAAATTTAGTACCGAAGTTCCTGATTCCACACTGCCAAGAAAAGCCTCTAGCGAGGTGAAAGGTGCCCGTACCGCAAACCGACACAGGTAGGCGAGGAGAGAATCCTAAGGTGAGCGAGTGAACTCTCGTTAAGGAACTCGGCAAAATGACCCCGTAACTTCGGGAGAAGGGGTGCTCTTTGGGGTGCATAGCCCTGAGGAGCCGCAGTGAATAGGCCCAGGCGACTGTTTAGCAAAAACACAGGTCTCTGCGAAGCCGTAAGGCGAAGTATAGGGGCTGACGCCTGCCCGGTGCTGGAAGGTTAAGAGGAGGGGTTAGCTCACGCGAAGCTCTGAATTGAAGCCCCAGTAAACGGCGGCCGTAACTATAACGGTCCTAAGGTAGCGAAATTCCTTGTCGGGTAAGTTCCGACCCGCACGAAAGGCGTAACGATCTGGGCACTGTCTCAACGAGAGACTCGGTGAAATTATAGTACCTGTGAAGATGCAGGTTACCCGCGACAGGACGGAAAGACCCCGTGGAGCTTTACTGCAGCCTGATATTGAATTTCGGCACAGCTTGTACAGGATAGGTAGGAGCCTTTGAAACCGGAGCGCCAGCTTCGGTGGAGGCGTCGGTGGGATACTACCCTGGCTGTGTTGAACTTCTAACCCGCACCCGTGATCCGGGTGGGAGACAGTGTCAGGCGGGCAGTTTGACTGGGGCGGTCGCCTCCTAAAAAGTAACGGAGGCGCCCAAAGGTTCCCTCAGAATGGTTGGAAATCATTCGCAGAGTGTAAAGGCACAAGGGAGCTTGACTGCGAGACCTACAAGTCGAGCAGGGACGAAAGTCGGGCTTAGTGATCCGGTGGTTCCGCATGGAAGGGCCATCGCTCAACGGATAAAAGCTACCCCGGGGATAACAGGCTTATCTCCCCCAAGAGTCCACATCGACGGGGAGGTTTGGCACCTCGATGTCGGCTCATCGCATCCTGGGGCTGTAGTCGGTCCCAAGGGTTGGGCTGTTCGCCCATTAAAGCGGTACGCGAGCTGGGTTCAGAACGTCGTGAGACAGTTCGGTCCCTATCCGTCGCGGGCGCAGGAAATTTGAGAGGAGCTGTCCTTAGTACGAGAGGACCGGGATGGACGCACCGCTGGTGTACCAGTTGTCTTGCCAAAGGCATCGCTGGGTAGCTATGTGCGGACGGGATAAGTGCTGAAAGCATCTAAGCATGAAGCCCCCCTCAAGATGAGATTTCCCATAGCGCAAGCTAGTAAGATCCCTGAAAGATGATCAGGTAGATAGGTTCGAGGTGGAAGCGTGGCGACACGTGGAGCTGACGAATACTAATCGATCGAGGACTTAACCACGAAAAGCGGAAGGCGCTGTTCAGCTGTGACAGACACTGGAGAGTCAGCTGAGGAGGTTGTTCTGTAACCTCCACAGAAGACTCGAAGTGATCCGAACAGCTAGCGCCTGGAGCTGGACAAACGAAAAGCAGAAGCAGCCGTTTAGACTCGGCAGACATAAGACGGACCGTCGAAGTGGCGTTCTTTGCCACACAGACGTGACGACTTATGACCGAGAGTCTGGCTGCTGGAGCTGGACAACGCCGCACGGCGTAAAAGCAATAAACCATGACACGGTATTGCCGGTTACTGAAACATATTATCCAGTTTTGAAAGAACAAACTCTTTCAGCTTTATACAGTCTGGTGGCGATAGCGAAGAGGTCACACCCGTTCCCATCCCGAACACGGAAGTTAAGCTCTTCAGCGCCGATGGTAGTTGGGGGATTCCCCCTGTGAGAGTAGGACGTTGCCAGGCAAATAAAAAAGAACAGCGCATTTGTGCTGTTCTTTTTTTATTTGTTCAATGGATATATTTTTATAGCCTAGAGAGAGTTATAAGATATAACTCTCTCTAGGCCTAAAGACCAACTTTATAATTTAAGCGAACAGTGTGCCAATGAAGCAATATACAATGATCACAACAAATAAGATGGTTAAGTGGTTGAGCGAGAAAATAAACATAGTGGTTGCCCACTTCTCAGGCGACATTTTTTTATAGCCAATGACACTGAGAATAAACCACGCAGAACTCAAGAGAAATGCTAATAAAGCTATACCTATATGCAAACCGGCAAAAAGAAAGCTGCCGGCCATTAAAGCTGCTAAATAGATATTCGTTTGTGCATAAGTCCGCTTAAATCCTTTCACAACAGGAAGCATAGGAACATTCGCTGCCTTATAGTCATTATGCTTACGGATGGCAATGGCATAAAAGTGTGGCATTTGCCAAAGGACCATAATGATAAAAAGCCCGAGCAGTTCAAGATGCATGAGATCAGAAGTAATAGCAGCCCAGCCTATAAGCGGGGGCATGGCGCCAGAGAGACTTCCAATTTCCGTGTTGTAAACGGTACGGCGTTTTGACCACATCGTATAAGGGACAACGTATAGAAATAATCCCAAAAAGCCAAAGAAAGCTGCGAGTGGTGAGGCTATAGCAAGGAACAATAGTCCAAACAAAGACATGACACTCCCGAGGAGAAGTGCAAGTTTTGGTTGGATGGCTCCTGTTACTGTTGGCCGCTTTTTGGTCCGGTCCATAACCGAATCGATATCTCGATCGTATAAATTGTTAAATGTTCCTGCAGCACCAATAACAAGTGCTGAGCCGGCGATAGTTAATAAAATCTCCGCAAGTTTATCAAATGGGCTCATATTATTTATATATAAGGCTAAGGCCAATCCTGCAAATACGGCAATCAAGTTCGATTTAATGATGCCTGTCTTAATGGTTTCTGCCAAAATCTTGGTTAGATTCTGTTTCGGCATTGCTAGAGAGGCTTTTTGCACACTACTATCCATTTTTACATCACTCCGCATTTTTTCCCCTCTTTTCTATCTGAAAATATCTATCCTTTGTTAGTTTACCATAATTCATACGTCAAAAGTACAGTGAGCTTTGACAACTTTAGAACAAACTGTCCAGAAAGATTTTTATCGAAAGATAGCTGATAAATTAAAAAAATAGATAGGACTATCGCTTTTAAAGAGCTAATAGAAGAGTTCAATGAAAGGGAATATAATGTAGAAAAAACAAGATTCTATCTTATAAAATAACCTGAGAAGTATTACCTATGAAAATATAAATCTGTTGTCTCGAAAACTGCATATCTTATTGAGATAAATGTCATTCTTTAGTAATATCTAGTATAAAAGGGCATATATATTTCTATAGAAAATAGTCAAAAGTTTTATCATCATCACGCTGGTTAAGCGATTTTGCATATAAAAAGGCGGAGGAATAATAGTGATTCAAAATAAGGAAGAAGCAGAATGTATAAATGAATCAATAAAGTGGCTTAATGATCGGATAAAAGAAATGTTGCTAATAGTAGATAAAGAAGGGAAAATCAAGTATCTAAATTTTCCGTTTGAGCAGGCTGTACAAACTTCATTAGCTGAGCTTCTTGATCAATCATTTTTGGAGCTAGTACATCCGGAAGATCGACAAAGGGTAGAGGATCAGTTATTTTTTCAGCAAAACAATGTAAATATGCATCCGTTCATCCATCGTTGTAACTGTAAAAATGACGCTTTTTCCGTTATTCAATGGGAGACGATAGAAAGAGATGAACAAGGCTGGATTAGAATGATCGGTCATCCTATAAAGGATAAAAAATGGAAGGAAGAAACGGACAGAGGGGAAGGAGAACAGCTTCTTTTAGACGGCATTCAAAATATTAATGAAGTAATTTGTATCTATGATATAGAGAAGAAGCAGTATCTATATGCTACACCTTCTTTTAAAGAGTTTTGGGGGTTTGATATAGAACAATCTTACATGGATCCAGCGGTTGTAAGTAAGAGAATACGCAATGCTACACCAGAAGAAATCCGTGCTTGTTTCTCTACTCCAACCGATACCCCAAGAGAAATGGAATTTGAATTAAGAGGAGAAGGGGAAGAGCATTCCCGGTGGATTAAAACAAAAATTATTCCGATTGCTAATGGGGAAAAAACAGCCAGCCGGTACATTTGTGTCTCTTGTGATATCACGAAATGGAAGGAGCAGGACAGGCTTGCTGAAAAGTGGGATAAGCTAGGAATGATTGGTCAGCTAGCAGCAGGGATTGCTCATGAGATTAGAAATCCACTAACGGCCGTTAAAGGATTTGTCCAGCTCTTAGGAAAGGAAACAAATAGTCAATATAACGAGATCATCGTATCAGAGCTTGAACGGATTGAGTTTATTATGAATGAATTTTTATTCCTTGCTAAGCCGCAGCAAGACATGAAATTAGAAACAAGGAACATGAATAAATTAATAAAAGAGGTCGTGAATTTTATGAAGCCAGAAGCTTTATTAAATGACGTTACCATTCATGTTCGGTGTGATAGCTCCCTCCCGCTTGTCTGTTGCGAACCTCAGCAAATAAAGCAAGTGATGATCAACCTAATTAAAAACGCCGTAGAGGCGATGCCGAGCGGAGGAAATATATTAATCCAAACAGCGGCAAAATCAAGAGGTTATGCTTCTATCGAAGTATGTGATGAAGGAATAGGCATCCCTGAGGATAAATTGCAGAAGTTATTTGAACCTTTTTATACGAGTAAGGAAACAGGGACGGGATTAGGGTTAATGGTTAGCAAAAAAATTATCGAGGATCATAAAGGCAGCCTTACATTTTCGAGTGAGGTAGGAAAAGGAACAGCAGCGTTGATTTTGTTGCCTGGAGCGGATGATGAATGAATAAAAAGGACAGTCGATATAATGACTGTCCTTTTTAGATGGTTAAAAAATTTATCAGCTTCTATAAGATGTATCGCGAATTACGGTGTAATTTGTGAAGCGGGCAGCGTAATGATTTTTCCGCCAATTTGTATGTGAATAGTATCGTTAAAAATTGCTTTGACGATTCCTTTTAAAGAAACAGTTGAATCAACAGCGATCTTCTTTGTCTCAGAATTTGCAGCCATCTATCCCAGCCTCCAATCAGGTAATTGAAATCAAGCAGATGTAAAACATAAATTGTAAGTTAATTATCGCACGTACATAGGAAGGGTGTCAATTTAAGATCTTCCTGATAATTTCCTATAAATTTTCGAAAATGTTTTATACCTTTCGCCAACCGCTCCGACTAGTTCAGCAATCATATGAAGAACGGCTAGAAGAAGGACCATAATAGCGAGCGAAGCCCATAGAGTGGCAGATGACAAGAGAATAGCGGCTACGCTAAATAGAATGCCAAAGCCGTAAATAACGAGTACCGTATTTCTATGAGATAGCCCTAAAGCTAAAATCCTGTGGTGAAGATGGGATTTATCCGGCGCTGAAATAGGTTTCTTATTGATAATTCGGCGGATGATCGCGAAAAGAGTATCAAATACAGGAACCCCCAAAATAATAACCGGGATGATGATGCTGAATAGGGTAACACTTTTATACAGGCCGAGAAGAGATAATACGGCAATAACGTAGCCAAGAAATAAGGCTCCGGTATCTCCCATGAAAATCTTAGCTGGGTGGAAGTTGTAGCGTAAAAAGCCAAGCGTACTTCCTAGAACAATTAACGCTAACGTTAAAATTAATACTTTTCCAGAGAGAGCCGCTAAAATAGCGATAGAAGCAATCCCGATGGATGAAATACCTGCTGCTAAGCCATCTAATCCGTCAATTAAGTTGACTGCATTGGTAATCCCTACAATCCAAAAGACCGTAAATGGATAAGCTAACAATCCAAGCTGAATCTTTTCATTAATAAATGGAATGGTAATAAAATCAATTGTTAGGCCAGAACTCACAATAAGCACGGCAATAAGAATTTGGCCAATAAATTTAGTTTTAGCGGAAAGCTCATATAAATCGTCGAAAATCCCTAACACTACAATCAACAGCGCTCCGATGCTAATCGTAGCAACGCGCTCTTCGTACAAGCCTGCAGCAAAGAAACCAGCCGCCACTCCAATAAAAATGGCGAGCCCTCCTAATCTAGGCATGAGGGTTTGGTGCACTTTTCTCTCATTCGGTTTATCAACTGCTCCTATTTTTATCGCTAATTTAATGACGAAAGGCGTAATAACCAAAGCCGTAATGAACGATACTGCAAAAGCTAAAAAAAGTTGTAGGTTCAATTTAATAAAGCTCCTTTATGACTAAGTCCTATTAATATAAGACGGTCTTAAAATTCTAATCTCTCAATTTGATAATAAAAGAAAGTAGCAAATAGCACAATAACTATTACTCGTATTCGCGATAATTCAATCTTTTTGTCGAGAAAAGATGGGAAAATAGCGGTCATTTGCTTTAAAACTAGAAAATTAACACTCTTCTCCATCAATCGACTGTTTAGCTGAAACTTCTCTATTTGTATGATAACAGAAATGGGCGAGAATATTAACATATTATGTAACGAGAGTGGTATTACAAATGAAAAAAATTGATGTAATTATTGTCGGTGGTGGATTGGCATGGCTGTCTTGCGGCTTAGAGCTGTCGAGTAAGGGGAAAAGTCTTCTTTTACTTGAGCGAGAGGGTGCAGTGGGCGGAAGAACTTCTTCTTATAATTTAGACGGCATAGATGTAGAATCTGGCTTTCACCGATACATTGGATATTACACACACTTGCCTACAGTGCTCCGAAAAGCGGGGGGAGAACTGTCCGAAATCTTCATGTGGGAAGAGAAAGTACACGTTAGAGTAAATGCTGAGAAGCCGCTAGTGCTCGGCATGGCTCCTTTATTCGGAATGATTAAAACAGTTAATGGCTTGGTAGGGAACAGACGGTATTTATCATTAAAAGTCAAGCTGTCATAGCTTCCTCTTGTATGAACGGGTTGAAGGATTACGTTATGTCCTCTCGTAAGCTCGATCAACATAGTATTAAAGAGTATGCTGCAAAATACAATGTAACAAATAGAGCTTTTCATCGTCTCATTGTTCCTTTAAGTTCAAGAGTGTTCTTTTTACCTCCTGAACGCTACTCTGCTTATGTATTTTTTTCCTTATTGGCTCCGGCTATTCCTAAATTTTATAAAATGAGAGTAAGTACTTATTTAGGTGGCATGACAGAGGTGATGTGTCCTAATTGCTGATCAAATTATAAAGAACGACGGCAGCGGCCGAACACATTCTAAAATTGAGACACTGGTGATCGAAGAGGGAAAAGTAAAAGGAATCCGATTAGAGGACGGACAAGTATACAGAGCTCAACATACTGTGCAAGCTGTTACTCTACATGCCGCTAAGAAGCTGCTGAAACCGGTGGTTGAAAATCATCCGATGTTTCAGCTTCCGTTAATGCCAGCAGTCAGTTTCCAAATTGAGATGACTAAACCGGCTATTCCAATTGATGTAACAACATTTGCTCCTTTTACATGCTTATCAAGCTTTGCAGAGTATGCTCGAACGACATTTCCAGCTTCTAAGGGGAGACTATCCATTATACTCAGCCCTCCTGAAAATTTCCCCGATTTAGAGCCGGAATAGACACTAAAGTTTATAATAGGGGATGTCCGGAAGACCGGCTTAGACTTGGAAGGTAATATACTGGACTATCGCCAGGTTAACCATAAATATGATTCCCATAGTCTCGAACCAGGCTTTCAAGGTCTTCGCCAAACTCAACAAACATCCGTAGAAGGGTTGATTCTAGCCGGTGATTACACAGGACAGCCTTATTTTGCCACAATGGAAGGAGCTGTTTTGTCAGGATTGAAAGCGGTAAATTTAATAAAATGGTTCATGAGTTTATAGAGGGAGAGGTCTAACTTTTAGGACGCCTCCTAGTTTTTAATAAAAAGCATTTTGCCCGAACAACAGAAACATAAAGGGTATCCTAATAAGCAGCAAATGCAATGAAAGAAGAAAGATAAAAATGTTTATAGACAGTCGGAGGGTGAAAGAGGATGGGGAAAATTTCCACTTGGATTAGTTTACTGCTGTTTGTAATATTATCTTTAACGTATAAACAGCCTTTAGTTGAAAAATATGATACGGCGGTCATTTTATTTTTCGAGAGGGTCCGGACAGGATTTTTTAATGATTTATTTTATTTGTTTACCCAAATTGGCTCGATTAAGGTTCTTCTTCCTGTAGCCGTTGTTGTGTCTCTATTAATGGTAATACAGAAGCAATATCGCCAATCTTTCTTTGTTATGCTGGCATTTTGGGGAGCGAGATGGACGAATCAATTTTTAAAAGAGATATTTGAAAGAGAGCGCCCTTCTTTTCAGCCTCTCATTGAGGCAGGAAGCTATAGCTTTCCAAGCGGGCATACGATGAACTCTACTATTTTTCTGGGCTTTTTATTTTATTTATTCATTTATATTTTACAAATAGGCAAGAGATATTCGTTCATATGGCTGCTGGCTGTCATTGCAACGGTTACACTGATTGCCATCAGCCGAGTTTATTTGGGCGTGCATTATCTGTCAGATATTATAGCAGGCGCCTGTGCCGGTTTAGTGGTCTTATCTTTCATCATCTATCTATATAATCGTTCAGCAAGGTTGTGACCGGTAAAAATGAATAAAGACGGAGCTTAAAGACATACTAAAACCGATTACCTGAAAGGAAGGGATGCAGTATGTCATTAGAATGGTTTGACCGGGTTAGTGAAGAGCTTCAAGATCACCTTGAATCGATTTGTGAAAAGTATGATGAAGTGGGCCATATGACGATTGACAGAGCAGCGAAGCATCCCCGGATCGAGTTTTTTGTAGAAACGAGTGAGGATGAGGGCGAATACTTCTGCTCGTTATATTTCGATCCTTACAATGAGGAGTTCTATGTAAAAACGTTAGAATTAGACTTAGAACAAATGTCTAAAACCGTTCTCCCGGACATTGAAGATATCATTGACGAGGTTCATGAAAGCTTCCATGAGTTTATGGAAGGCGGAAGCGGCTGGGATGACGATGACGAATTTGAATTCGAATTCGAAGCAAATGAAGAAGTAGACGAAGTGTTTGATCAAATAGATGTGGAATGGTCTACACCGGAAGTGACGGCTTACGCTCATGAAGATGAAGTGGAAGTGACATATCAATTCGGTGTCATTGAGGAAACAGGCGATGGAGTTCTTCGGCGGGTGAATCGAATAAAAACGGTGGATGACGAATTAATAGAAGATGAAACAAATTTCATTTTCAGTAAAGAGGAAGCGAATACGATTATCGCTATGATTGCTAGTCATGCGGACTCTCTTAGCGAATTTAACTTTGACAGGTATTAACACTGCTGTCCAACCATTACTTATTTTAAAAGAACTGTTCTTAAAGTTAGTTTTTTCTAACTTAGTGAACAGTTCTTTTTTTATTGCCCTCCTTTTTGTGAAAAAAATATAAGAACACAGTCCTATTCAAAGAAAAAATAGGAACCTTAGTCTAGTTTTATTTCATGAAGACTCCTATTTCCTAGTCTATTGGTTTTGTGAAAATAGGAATAGGCGGTAATGCAAAAAGGGAGACAAAAGCTTGAAAATAGAGACAGGAAATAAGTTTAAATAAGGGGGCATTTTACTTGACGAATGACCAGCCTATTAACACAGTTCAGTTTGTTGTTTTTTCAGTAAATGGGCAATTGTGCTCGTTATCTATAGAGGAGGTAGTAGAGATCCTTCTAGTGCCAGTGATCACAAGTATTCCAGGAATCCATGAAACGATAGAAGGAGTGATCAATCTTAGAGGAAATATTATTCCTGTTATTAGCCTGCATAAGCGTTTTCAGCTTCCTCCAGCGATCAAACATAAAAAGAATCGAATTGTAATTGTACAGGGAGACAATGAGAATATTGGCCTCATTGTAGAGGAAGTAAAAATGGTCACAAAATTTGAAGAAGATAATGTGGAACCTCCTCCAGGAGTACAGCTGGAAAAAGATATTTTTAAAGGCTTTGCAAAATTTGATGGTCAAGTGATTGGGGTTTTAGATTTGAAAAAAGTTCTGTATAGCTTGGGAGCATAAAGAATTTTATGGAAAAGGGGGAGTCGGAATGGCCGATTTTGATTTGTCCGCTTATCTCGGGGTCTTCCTTGATGAAGTAGATGAACAACTGCAAATACTGGATTCGGAAATTTTAATTTTGGAAGAAAAACCGTCTGATACGCAAACGATCCAAAACATCTTTCGGGCCGCTCACACGTTGAAGGGATCATCTGCTTCGATGGGGTTTGAGAAAATGAAAGAGTTCACTCATCATTTAGAAAATGTGTTTGATCTGATTCGCAATCAGCTTCTGACTGTTACACCTGCTTTAGTGGATATTATTTTTGAAAGCATCGACTTTATAAAGAGGTTAAAAGAAGCAATTGTTAACGGCAGTCTCGATAAGATGGACATTATTCCGCATGTAGATAAGCTGCATCAACTAAAGAGAGATGGTGAGCAGCCGCCGAAAAAAGAAGAAGTAACCCCTAAGTCAACAGGCAAGGTGCCAGTTAAATTGGATGACTATCAAAAGAATGTGATTCGAAATGCTTATACATTTGGTCATAATGCCGTAGCTGTATCGGTTAGTTTAATGAAAGATACATTGATGAAAAATGTAAGAGCTTTGCTCGTTCATAACAATTTAAGGGAAGCAGGAGAGATTATTGCTGCTTTTCCTCCTGTTGAAGAAATGGAAAAAGAAACAGATTTCACAGGAGACATGACCTACATTCTTCTAACCATGCAAACAAAGCAGGAAATCATCGATATTGTAAGCCAAGTATCAGATATTGAATCGGTGGATGTTGTAGAACTGGCAGAAGCAGATACTGGCGCCCCTATAACCGAAGCAGCAAATGAGGACATAAAGGAAACGAAGGAGCCAGAAATTATCGAAACGGAGAAACGCAGTTCTATCAAACAGAAAGTCCATCCGACTGTTCGGGTTGATGTAGATAGATTAGAACATCTGATGAACTTAGTGGGAGAACTAGTGATTGATCAAACGAGGTTAGTCGATGTTAGAAGCCGGCTGACAGAAAATGAAACGAGTCGGGAGGATGATATCGATACATTAGATGAAGTGACTAACCATTTGAGCAGAGTCATTACTGAGCTTCAAGAAGGAATGATGAAGACGAGAATGCTGCCGATTGAACAGTTGTTTAATCGTTTTCCACGAATGGTCCGGGATACTGCACAAAAATCAGAAAAAGAAATTGAGTTTATTATGGAAGGAAAAGAAACCGAATTAGATCGAAGTCTAATAGAAGAAATCAGTGATCCGATTATTCATTTGTTGCGGAATTCTATTGACCACGGGATCGAGGCACCAGAGGAAAGAGAAAAAATAGGCAAACCCCGTAAAGGAAAAATTGTTTTACGAGCAGCCCATGAAGAAAATCATATTGTCATTTCCATAAAGGATGACGGTAAAGGAATTGATCCGCAAAAGGTTAAAGAATCAGCTATTAAGCGAGGGAGCATTTCAGAGGAAGAAGCTAACAAGCTGACAGATAAGGAGTTAATTTTTCTTATTTTTAAATCTGGTGTGTCCACCGCTGAGAAAATTACTGACATATCAGGCCGGGGCGTCGGGATGGATATTGTTCGTGCCCATATAGAAAATTTGAATGGCCTTATCGATATTGAATCTACTGTGGGAGAAGGCACAATTTTCACAGTTAAGCTGCCGCTCACTTTAGCGATTATTAGTTCCCTTCTCGTAAAATTTGGAGCTAAGACATTTGCTATCCCATTAGTTAATGTATTGGAGATTATTAGATTAAATACAGACGATATCCAAATCGTCAACAATAAAGAGGTAGGGCTTGTTAGGGGAAGAGTTCTTCCACTCGTAAGGATGAAGGAGAGACTTCAAATTGAGGATGATGAATCTATCCCTAAGCACAAGCATAGAGAGTTTGTCATAGTTGTGGGAATAGCAGACAAAAGAATTGGCTTAATTGCTGATAAAACATTGGGAAATCAAGAAATTGTCATTAAATCACTTGGCAAGTACGTCGGTTCTCCTCCATATATAGCGGGAGCTACAATCATGGGCGATGGGAGTGTAGCGTTAATATTGGACGTATCTTCTGTTGTTCGAGAAGAAGGAGCACAGCTTTTAGAAAATATTGAGATCAATAGAAAGAAAGAATTAAAAGAAGAACAGCAATTTGTCACATTTAAGCTGGATACGGAGGAATACGGGCTTGAAATTCAAAGAGCTAAGGATATTGTGTCAGTACCTAATATTACAAAGGTAGTGAATACATCTGACGATTTACTAGGAATTATTAATTTGCGTGGAACGATGCTTCCAGTTGTAGATTTACGAAAAAGGTTTCATTTAGAAGTAAAAGAAATCACGCAAAAATCGAGAATCATTGTAGTTGAAAATGAAGGAGAAGATGTTGGGTTCCTTGTAGATGAAGTGACTCAAGTATTAAAGACAAACCATCATCAGATTGAACACCCTCCAGCAGGCAGTCAATATAATCATTCTGATTTAATTAAGGGAATTAGCAAGGATGGAAATCGAGTAGTCATTCTGCTGGACTTTGATAAGATTATTCATTCAACGGATATACAGCCTATTCAACAGCCATTTAACAACGAAGAACCTATTTTAAAAGCCAATTAACAAATATACTAGGAGGGTTTCAACATGAGTTTTTTTAGAAAAACAAACTACCAAATGGAACAAATTTTAATGAATTCTTCAAATTTTGATCACGACTTATTGAACCTTGCTACTGCGCTTAGCCAGCTAACGGCCGGCAACCAGCAGCAGTCGGCATCTTTAGAAAAGGCCGAGGCTGTGATGGCTAACCTGTTAAAATCCATCAATGGGGTGATCATTAATGCTGACAGCCTGCGAGAATCGACGAGCAAGTCATTTGTTACCTTAGAAGGTATTTTAACGGCTATTACAGGGCTTGATCAAAATATACAAAGCAGTTCACTATCTGTAGAAGAAGTGACGGCAGCGATGGAAGAGATGGCTAGCCAAATAAGAGGAGTAGCTCAAAACTCCGATCAATTAACTGTATCTGCAAAAGGAGCAACTGATGCAATTCAGGAAATGGCGGCATCGATCCAACAAGTTTCCGGCAACGCTCACAGTACGACTAAATCAGTAGAGAGCATTTCGGCAGCGATGGAACAAATGAGCAAGTCGATTGCTGGAGTAGCAGAAAATGCTAGCAGCTTAACGATTTCTGCAAAAGAAACAAGTGATTCTATTCAAGAGTTAGCAGCATCAATTCAACAGGTTGCTGGCAATACGGAAAGGACAGCAGCATCGGTCGAACAAATTTCTGCTTCGATCGAGCAAATGGCCGTATCCATTAAGGGAGTATCCGCGAACGCTGAAAGTTTAACAGCCTCTGCTCAAGAAACGAACAGTGCGATTCAAGAAATGGCTGCTTCGATTGAGCAAGTGGCTGGCAATACGCAAAGTGCCTCAAGATCAGTGGAGGAAGTATCCGCGGCCATTGAGGAAATGGCCGCTTCGATTGAGCAAGTGGCTGGCAACGCCGAAAGCCTAACATTATCAGCAAAAGAGACAAACGATGGGGTCCAAGAAATGGCCGCTTCGATTGAGCAAGTTGCTAAGAATGCTCAAAGCACTTCGGGGGCAGTGGAGGAAGTATCTGCTGCTATCGAAGAGATGGGAAGCCAAATTAAAGGTGTTGCCCAAAACGGAGAAGTATTGGCTGTATCGGTAGAATCAACAGGATCAGCTATTCAAGAAATGGCCGCATCGATTCAGCAAGTAGCCGGCAATGCCGAGAGCACAGCTGGATCGGTTGAACAAGTGTCCTCTGCGGTTGAAGAGATCGGTAACTCTATTAAAAATGTAGCGCAAAACGCTGAAAACCTCACACATTCCGCTGTGGAAGTGAACGGTGCCGTCCAGGAGATATCCGTTTCTATTGAACAAGTAGCCGGCAATGCCCGCAGCACTTCGATGTCTGTAGAAGAAGTATCCGCTGCCATTGAAGAAATGGGCAGTCAAGTTAAGGGTGTGGCTGACAACGCGGAAAGTTTGAACCATTCGACTGGTGAAGTAGCGGCCGCGATTCAGGAAATGGCGGCATCCATTCAGCAGGTAGCAGGAAACGCCCAAAGTACAGCAAGCTCGGTAGAACAAGTATCTGCATCGATTGAGCAAATAGGTAAATCTGTTAAAGGTGTTTCCACAAATGCAACGGGCTTAACCGCTTCTGCGGAAGAGACAAGTAAAGCCATTCAGGAAATGGCGGCATCGATTGAGCAAGTGGCAGGCAATGCAGCAAATGTAAATCAATTGACGATGACAGTTGCTAAAGACGCGGAGGATGGAAAAGAGGCTGTACTTCAATCTGTCGATGGGATGAAAGAAATTGGAGAAGTCGTGCAGCAGGCTTCCACTGTTATGCAAAGCCTTGGCAAAAGTTCAAATGAGATTGGCAGTATTATTGAGGTCATTGATGATATCGCAGAACAAACGAATTTGCTGGCCTTAAATGCAGCGATCGAGGCAGCGCGGGCTGGTGAACATGGAAAAGGATTTAGTGTCGTGGCCGATGAAGTCCGGAAGCTGGCAGAAAGAACTGCTTCAGCTACAAAAGAAATTGCTGGTCTCATTAAAGGTATCCAAGCAGAAACCACTGATGCAATTAAAGCGATTGAAGTTGGTGAGCAAAAAGTAGATCAAGGATACAAGCTTTCTGATAAGGCAAATGAGGCTATCAATAAAATAGTAACAGGCGTAGAAAGCATCACCTCTGAAATTTCTCAAGTAACGACTGCCACAACGCAACAGACTGTACAAGCTAAAGATGTAGTAAAAGCAGTTGAGAATGTTACTCTCCAGGCCGAGCAGGTTGCACAGGCAACAGTTGAGCAGACGGCTGGTATTGAGGAAATTATTAAAGGAGTTATCAGCGCGAGAGAACAGGTACGACAAATTACAGAAGCTACTGCTGAACAATCAGAGCAGTCTCAACTCATCGTAAGCTCCGTAGAAAATATGACAACACAGACTGAGCTAGTAGCGCAGGCTGTGAAGGAACAGGCTGCAGGAGTAGAGGAAATTATAAAAGGTGTGACTAATGCCCGTGAACAAGCGAGACAAATTACAACAGCTACAGGAGAACAAGCAAAACAAGCTGCCGATATTGTCCAATCTGTATTGAATGTCACTAATCAAGCAGAAATGGTAACGAATGCAACGAAAGAGCAAACAGTAGCGGTAGAAGAAGTGATCTTAGGCATTCGAAATGCTCGAGAGCAAGTGAAGCAAATTACAACGGCTACAGGAGAGCAAGCGAAACAAGCACAAGGCATAATTAATGAAGTAGTCAGCATGGTGGAACAAACAAGACAAGTGACTGAATCCATGAAAGAGCAAGCGGCTGGTGTGGAAGATATTATAAAGAGTGTAATGAATGCCCGTGAACAGGTAGTCCAAATTACAAGTGGCACTCAGGAACAAACAAAGCAAATGAGCTATATCGTTAAAGCAATGGAAAATGTGACGAACCAAGCTGAACAAGTAGATGAGGCTACGGAAGAGCAAAAGGCAAGTGCCCGCGAGATTATTAAAGGTGTTGTCAATGCCCGCGAACAAGTCCGCCAGATTACAGTAGCGGCAGAAGAACAAGCGAAACAAGCCCAAGAAGTTGTCCGGGCGGTCGCCAACGTAGCGAATCAATCAAGCCAAGTAACAGAAGCTGTACGTGAGCAAGCTGTTGGTGCAGAGGAAATTATTAGTGGAGTAGCCGATGCCCGCGAACAAGTCCAGCAGGTTGCAACCGCCGTGGCAGAACAAGCGAAGCAGGCAAAAGTAATCGTGGAAGCTGTTCAAAATGTGACAAGCCAAGCGGAGTTAGTGACAAATGCGACGATCAAGCAAACAGATGGAGCAAAAAATATAGCAGATGAAGTAAGAAACGCAGGAGAACAGTTAACACAAGTAACACAAGCAATAGAAGAACAAGCAAATCAATCCAGCAGCATCATTCAGGCTGCTAGCGAGGTAACGGAGCAGGCTGCTATGGTTACTCAAGCAGCGAAAGAGCAATTAGAGGCCGTGGAAGAAGTGGTTATGAGCATTACAAATATAAGAAATCAGATGGCCAATGTAACGAGCGCAACAAAAGGCTTAACTTCTGAAACTGGGGAAGTCGTGAATCTTATCAAATCTGTAAAAACACAGACGGAGGAAGTAAAAACAGCTACATCCATCCAAGCAGATGAGTTGGAAATTATTCAAAATTCGATTAAAGAAACGGCTGGGGTTTTTGGAAGGAATGGCCTGGACCTTGAACGCATTAAAAGCGTTACAGAAAGTCTGAAAGGCCAAAAAGATCAGTTTCAGCGTCTTCTTCAACCAAGCAGATGATAGCATGGAAAGCCGTTGAACAAAGAGATCAACGGCTTCTTTTTCGCGTTGAACGTATACACAACAGTGAGAAAAATATAGGCAACAAGGGGACTGAGAATGTGGAAAACTTTGCACTTAAGCAACTGACGCAAATGGTTTATGAGTATTGCGGTCTTAATTATCAAACGAATAGTGCCTCATTAGAAACAAAAATAGCAGGAAGACTTCAACAGTTACACGTCTCTGTCTGGGAATATATCCGTCTGCTTGAACAATCGACAGCAGAGTGGGACGTTTTAGTGGAGCTGCTCACTATAAATGAAACGTATTTTTATCGGGAGGACAAGCAGCTGGCTGTCTATCAAAACGAAGTGCTTCCAGAATTGATTGCCCAAAACCCCGATCGTGCTTTAGAGGTTTGGAGTGCGGCCTGTTCATCAGGAGAGGAACCTTATTCCTTGGCGATCACTACTATAGATTCAGGGCTTTGCCCGCCACAAAAGGTTGCTATTAAGGGGACGGATATTAATAAAAAGGTATTACAGGCAGCTGCAAGCGGTATTTATAATAAACAATCATTGTCTTTTAGACGAATACCTGATCGCTGGCTGAAACATTATTTTATCGAACAATCAGATACCTTCCGCGTAATAGAGCCAGTGAAAAGCATGGTAGCTTTTGAGCAGTTAAATTTACTTGACCCATTTAAAATGGGCAATCTTCGGCAGCAATACGATGTTATTTTTTGCCGTAATGTACTAATTTATTTTGATTTAGAAACGATTAAGAAAGTCGCCAGCTATTTTTACCAGGCATTGAAGGGGGGAGGGTACCTGTTTTTAGGACATGCGGAGAATATCTCAACTATGGGGATAGGGTTCCAGACGATGAGCAAAAATGGAACTTTTTATTACAGAAAGGAGTCAGCCGATGGACAAGCGAATTGGTGTAATGATCGTTGATGATTCAGCGTTTATGAGAAAAACGATCAGTGACATGGTTGAAGCAAGCTCAGAATTATATGTAGCTGGCAAAGCAAGAAATGGCTTGGACGCGCTTGAAAAAATAAAACGGCTGAAACCAGATGTTGTCACGCTTGATATCGAGATGCCGAAATTAGACGGGCTAGATACGTTGAGAAGAATGATGGAAGAGTGCCCGACGCCTGTTATGATGATAAGCAACGGAGCAGAATCGACACTGGAAGCTTTTGATATAGGGGCCGTAGACTTCGTTGTGAAGGAAGACTTAGTGAAAGAGGTAGAAGGGGAGAAGTTAATCAATTTTCATCAAAGAATCACAGCAGCTGCCAATGCAAAGCTCCCTGTTTCTTCTGTTACGGGTGAAAGTAAAAAAGAGGAGAGGCAAGTGGAGTTGGCAAAGAAGAAGGAAGCATCCTGGCAAAAGCAAAAAATGAGCATGATTGTCATTGGAAGCTCAACAGGAGGTCCTGCTGCTCTTCAAAAAATACTTACCCGTTTCCCTGAAGATTTTCCTCTGCCTATACTCATTATTCAGCACATGCCACCAGGGTTTACAAAACCGTTAGCCGAGCGGTTCAATAGTTTATGCCATATTCGTGTGAAGGAAGCGGAGCATAATGAAATAATGGAACCTGGCACTGCTTATGTGGCGCCAGCTGGTTTGCAGACGGCCGTACAGGAAATCGAAGGACACTACCAAATTAAATTGAAAATATCCGCTCCAGTTGAAACGTTGTATAAACCGTCAGTAGATGTAGCATTGCTCTCTATTGCACCTATTGTAAAAGACAAATTGCTCGCTGTGATCTTAACTGGTATGGGGGAGGATGGGTTAAGAGGGTGCAAGAGAGTCAAGCAAGCAGGAGGCACTGTGTTATCTGAGTCAGAAGAAACGTGTATCGTGTATGGAATGCCAAAGGTAGTGTATGAAGCTGGTTTAGCAGACAAGCAAATTCCTCTGTATGACGTATACGACCGAATGATAGATTATTTATAGTCTCCTTAGAAAAGGTGGATGATATTGAAATTCATTAGTAAACGGATTAAAACGAAAGAAGATATTTATAGCGCAATGACTGTAACAGAAGAACTAGCAAACGAGCAAGAGTTTTCTATCCATGATGTGATCAAGATGAGGCTGGCAACAGAGGAAGCCTGCACTAATTCGTATGAATATTGCCGAGCGAAAGGAATGTCTTATTTTCTGATTAAATGGAGTGCCACGCCTTCTTTGATCGAAATTACCGTGAGACAAAAAGGCAAAGCATCATTTCCTCTGATTGAACAAGCAGATGTAAATACTGGTTTACGAGGCCGCGGAATTGCCTTAATGGTCCATCTCATGGATAAAGTTGAAATTAGAAGAAGAAAAAATTGTGTTGAATTATATATGAATAAATGGAAAGGTGAATAGTTATGCAGATCTATCAGAGGAGCCGAGTTACTATTTTAGACATAAAGTCTGAAGTAACCATTAAAAACAGTGACCTATTTAGAACAACTATGCAGCGTTTGCTTAATCACCCAAGCCTCCATTTAATTTTAAATTTAGAACATGTGACATACTTAAATAGCTCTGCGCTCGGTATTATTGCTGATATAGCAATAAAAGCAAAGGAAGCAGAGAAAGAATTAGTTATTACGGGTATTCAGTCTCCGATGAATGAAATTTTTGAAGTAGTGAAATTTGATACCTTCATGAAAATTTTTTCTACAGCGGAAGAGGCCATAGACTACTTTGAACAACACTAAAAGGCTATATTTTATTGAAAATGAGTAAAGTGTTTTAATAATGCTGGCTAATCAAAAAATGACGGAATGGGGAGATGGACGTTACTTTTAAGAAGTTAACGGTAAATATGAAGAGGGATTTGGAACTTGCGGCAGGCGTTGGCAGAGATACTTTTAATTCTGAGGAGATGAGCATAACGGCACAGCGCTATAAACTACTTTTTGATTGTTCTCCACATATAGCTTGTATGCTTGATAAGCATGGATTTATTGTTGATTTGAATATAAAAATGGAAGAATTGGCAAGTTCTAAAATAAAAGGACAGCATTTTAATACTATTTTATATGATGAACAATCTAGTTTGACGGCGGATCTTTTTCGCGAAGCATTAGCAGGAAATACGCTAGAAGGGTATGAGACAATCAAGGACAAACAAGGTGCCCCTGTTTATATAGAATATAGAAGTATTCCTGTTGTAGTAGACAAAGAGCTGGTTGGATTATGTGTGGCAGCTAAAGACATAACAGAAAAGAAAGAGCTTGAATGGCAAAGAGAAAAGGAGCTCCATGTAGCGGCACTTGTTCAGCAAAGTGTTCTTTGTCAAACGTTAATGACAGAATCTTTGGCAATCTCTGGTCACTATGTACCTGCTCATAATATAGGGGGAGACATGTATGCCTGGTATCAGTTAGATGAGAGTCGTTTTGGTGTATTGATTCTGGATGTGATGGGCCACGGTGTGTCTGCGGCTTTAATATCCATGTCCATTCGTTCAGTTGTAGAACAATTGATTAAGAGGCTTCAAGCCCCAGATTTAATTATGAAAGAACTTAATGAACATGTATATGCGTTATTTAATGAACGCAGTGCCTCCCTCCATTTTTTCTCCGCGCTTTACACGGTGGTGGATGTGGAGAATAAAGAAATATACTATATCAATGCTGGACATCCTCCTGGTATTTTAATACAGAAACACCAATGTATACGGCTTGTCTCTTCGAGCCCCCCTTTAGGATTTTTGCGTAATACAGAGTTTAAGACGTCAATGCTTAGCTATGAGCATCCTGCAAGGATCATCTTGTTTACGGATGGGCTTTCTGCCTGCTCAAATAATAACTCCTCAATGAATCAATCTATAACAGAAATAGAGGAGAGTTTTTTAGCGAATAAACAGCTTGGATGTGAAGAATATGTCCAACAGGTTCTTTTACAAAGAAAGAATCCGGTAGAGCCTGATGATATTTCCCTCGTAAAGGTAGAAATTTTTTAATCTGGACATAGAGAAACTCGGCAAGGAGGCAAAAGCAATGAAAGAAAAAGAGGAGCTTGGAATACCCAAAATAAAAGCTAATCAATACAAGGGACTGGTCCAGGACAATTCTATAAAAGCGAATGACAGGAGAAGAGAAAAGGTGCTTGTGTCTCCATCTTTAACATTGTCACTTGATCGATACGGGTTTGTAAAAGAGGTAAAGGCTTATGATGAAAGATTGACACTCAACGCAGCCTCTAACTTACAGAATAAGCATGCAAATGAGCTGATAGCAGATAAAAGCGGAGCTTTTTTTAGTCGGTTGAAGAACGATATGAAGGAGCCAGCTTTCTTTTTGCCTGAGTTCAGATTGTATTTAAAGGAAGACACCTATCGCTGGTTTAGAGGAATAGTCATAAAAAATGGCCAAAACGGCTATGAGCTCATTTGTCATGATATTTCAAAGGAAAAGAATGATATAGAATTTCTGGAGGATCAACAGAAAGTTTGGAATGCAATGGCTGATCAGGCTCCTTTATCGGTTATTCTTTCTCAACTAGCAAAAGCCATTGAAAGGCAAATCGATGGAGGAGTTTGTTCCGTTTTTTTGTATGATGAAGTGAAACAGCAGTTTCAGCTTGGAGCCAGCCCCCATTTGTCGTATAACTTTAACCGAGTCACTGGTTTCTTGTTGTCTGCACACCATTCTCAAGCAATGACGGCTATTCAAAAAAATGAACCGCTAATCATTACACGAATTTTAGACTATATACCTGACGACTATCGGGCGTTTCTTCAAGAATTTCAGATCAACGGCTGTCTTCTTTTTCCGCTTGTATCTGTAAGGTTCAGGGAGATACAGGGGATTATCCTAGTTTTTTGTGAAAACGTAAAAGGATTAATGGCAGGCGAGCAGCAAAACAGCATGAAACTCGTTAAGATCGCTTCCTTAGTTATTGATTACTACAACAAAGAAAAAGAGCTAAAACATACAGGCATGTACGATACTTTAACTGGTCTTCCCAACCGTTCTTCCTTGACTACAGCCATTGAAGGGGAGATTGAGCGAGATACAAACCAGCCCCTTGTTTTATTATGTATTGATTGTGATCGCTTTCAACTGATAAATGATTCTTTCGGATATGAGACGGGAGATAGAATTTTACAGCAGCTTGCGGAAAAATTAAATGAAAATCCACATAAAGAGAATATGGTTGCTCGTCTGAATGGAGATAAATTCGTTGTATTAAGTAAAAATTGTGAAGATCCAACACTATTTATTAAAAACATTCAAGCTATCTTTGATCAGCCATGGATTATTAATGGAAAAGAAATCTATCTTACTGCAGGGATTGGCATTGCGAAGTATCCAGCGGACGGACGCGATGCTGAAACATTATTAAAGAGAGTAGAAAAAGCGCTCTACACGGCTAAGACAGAGGGGAGAAGCCATGTCTGCTTTTTTCGTAAAGAATCGGAATCTTCCTTTTCAAGTAGACTAAGCTTAGAGCAGGATCTTTATCATGCGCTCGAAAAAGAGCAGTTTAGTCTTTATTATCAGCCGCAAGTAAATATGGTGACAGGAGAAATAGTTGGAGCGGAAGCACTCATGAGGTGGAAGCATCCAGTGCATGGGTACATCCCGCCTGTGAAGTTTATTCCATTGTTAGAAGACATAGGCCTGATCAAGCCCGTAGGGGAATGGGTGTTAAACACAGCTTGTCATCAGCAAACAACATGGGCCTCTAAATATTCAGCACCATTTCATATGTCTGTAAATCTGTCTCCAAAACAATTTGAAGAAGATACGCTCGTAAGTTCGGTAAAAAAAGCTTTAAATCTATCCGGTATGAATGCGGCTCATTTAAAGCTAGAGATTACGGAAAGTATGCTTTTAAACGAGGAAGGTCGTGCTTTAGGAATGTTAAACCGGCTAAATGAAATTGGGGTGGGGGTATCCATTGATGACTTCGGCACAGGATATTCATCTCTTTCCTATCTAAAGCGGTTTCCTATTCAAACAATCAAGATTGATCGTGCTTTTGTAAAAGACATTGAACAGGATAAGCGAGATCAACTGATCATCAAAGCGATTATTGATCTTAGCCGTGCTTTAAACGTTGGCATTATCGCCGAGGGTGCCGAAACTATTAATCAAATTAATTGTTTGAGAGAAGCTGAGTGTCACACCGTCCAAGGCTACTTCTTTAGCCAGCCTGTTCCACCTGAAGTATTTGAACAGAAACTACCAGAATGGATGAAACTTGCCAAAATAATTAGTAAATCACGCAAATAAAAGCTAGTAGCGAACGCATTATTAATATTTTTAGGATTATTTTACTAAAGAAATTAACAGAACATAGCCGATACTACTAGTAGAAAAATATTTGCGGGTGGAGGCTCTATGAATTACTTTAAGATATTGTTTGAAAATATTGTCAACCTAAATTCTTATATGATTAACGTACCGATTGCTGTGTTTGAGTTAGAAGGAGAAAAGTTATTTAGTACCGAACTGGATGAGGAGAGACTTCCAGAAGAAGAGGCCACCGCTTTTTTTGAAGACCTTAAACGAGTTGCCGAAAAAATTGAGAAAACAACCATTTTTACTCCTAACAGCGATCCATACTCTTCCTTTTGTTATTTTCTATCTCCGGTTTTTGAAATCGGAGATTATTCATTATTTCTTCTTGCCGGCCCTTTCCAAAACCAAGAAGTTGTGGAGGAAGCAGAAAGAGATGCCTGGCATTTGCCATTTATTCATGCGAAAGCTCAGGAAAAGAGCTTGTTATACATGGATCGTCTGGTAGAAATGATTGCAGTTTTAGAAAGACAAACACATCTAAAAACCATTAGCCAAAAAATTAATGAAATATTTTATACCGTACATGATACAGGTGAAAAACATGTGGATCAATATATAGAAATAATATCCAGGTTATTAATGCAAACAAATGAACTGGACTTTTTCGGCTACGCTAGGAAAAATGAAAATGATGTATATGAAATTCACTTAATCGAAGGAAAGAACACGGAAAGCCTTAAAGGCAAGTTTTTTCATATTGGAGAAGGGGCTTTAGGACATGCGGTCGCTTCTGAACGGGATGTCCATTGGAATCACATAAGAGACACGAACAGGGCAAAGTTTCTTAACGCCCATGGAATTTTCCCGAACCATCTACACTGTTACCCGATTAAGAAAAATGACACGATAGAGGCGCTCTTATTTATTGGCACAGTGAAGGAGAAAATGGTCGATCAAGAATTGCTGCAGCTTATTTCGTTTCTCGTAAACTATCTGCAAGAAAGAAAGCAGACGAAGGAAGGGCTTGTTCAAGCATCAAGAACCTGTTCTCTCTACAGTTCCTTAGTTGATTTTCTAGAAATATGCTTTTATACGAAAGATTTTAAAAATGTTATTTATAAAATTCTAGACTTTTTTCAATCTATTTCCGAAGATCATCCAATTTGTTTTACATTAGAGAGCAAGGAGTACTTTTCAAGGGGATTGCCGAGTGAAAAAGTATATGAACAGCATAAAGAAATAGCCGATGCTGCCCTTAATACAAGCATAAAGGAAGAATTAATAGAATCAGAAGAGCATATCAGCAAGCCTTTTATATTGCATGGAAAGGTATACGGGCTATTGACGATTGACACTGATGGTATGAACATCCCTGATTTCATGAGAGATATGCTCAATATTACAGCGGAAGCCGCCAGCCTAATTTACAAAAAGTTTTTAGATGAACAAAGTATCGCAACTCCAGCCTATATTAGCCGTCTTGAGCTTTTGCATGAAAGCATGAGGGAGCTTAATACTCAAAAATACGAGTTAACAGTGGCTGCGGTTGACATGACGAAGAAATTAGCACACAGCTTGAAAATAAAGGAAGAAAATATTGGGGTTTTACTAAGAGCGTGCAAAATGATTCCTTACAGCCATGCTTTTCTCATAGATAACTTTCAAGGAACCGACGAACTAGTGATTGTGGAGGAATATCTTAATTATACAACTGCAGAACAAAAGCCAGCTTTGAGACGAGCTGAGCCACAAATTCTTCTGCTTGTCTTCGCGGCGTTACGAAACGATGATGTAGAAAAAGAATCTGATCATATGAATCCAACGATTGCTAGTCTTTTTTTTCAACTGTATCCAGAATATAAGGGGAAAAAGGGCGAAGGTACAAACAACATCATACGTTCGAAGAAAGAGTTCGAATCAAAAGCAATCGAAAAAATAACGGATATCAAGGGAGTCATTATGAGCCTAAATTTAACAGCTCGCGAAAAGGAAATTCTTCATTTAGTGTTAGAGGGTCTTAACAACCACGAAGTGTCCGATTATTTAACTATTAGCGTACACACAGTTAAAAACCATATTACTAATATCTATAGGAAACTAAATGTAACGGACCGGGTGCAGGCAATGGCGAAAATATATAGAATCAAATATGAGGAAGAGGAATGATCGATTTACAGGCTGCCGATCATTTGCTTAGGGGATTAGCTAAGAGAAGAGGTAGGCGGTGCATTTCAGATTTGACCATTATAATTATAGGGAGTGAGCTGAAGCCCTCTTCTTCCTATCATTTTGTTTGCATAACGATATGAATAGAAATCAGAAAGAGTTCCAGCTCTTATTGATATGTAATTAGACTCTTATTTCTTCGTTTGCGAATAGGTCTTTTATAGAAAAGAAAGTTAATTATCTTTATTAATAGACTTGGGCTACAAACAGCCTCCGCTTAGCTCCCTCTTTTTAAAATTCTCTACTCCCTCATTTAACCGTAAAAACCAATAAAACAATCAAGCATCTCTAAAGAGAAGCGCATGCTGCTCCTCTTCTTTGTTAATGTTCTCTATATGAAAGAAGTGAAGCCTTGCCTTATAAAAAGCAAGGCTTTTTATTTAAATGGAAAAGATTATAATGAACGTATGATGTATATGTAAAAATATGGAGCTTAGATGGATGGTGATGTTTCATCTGTCTTAACCGATCAGCGAAACCATAGAAAAAGGAATAGATCCTATTCAATGACATAGGGTTGAAATCTTCTAGGAATCTGATTGCAAACGTTGAAATCGACAGCAGGACAGCTAAGCAGAAATAAAAAAAGAAGGAGACCATATGCAAAAACTTCTCTCGGCTATCATACTGTTTATGTTAACGATGACCGCAGGCTGTAGTAGTGACATGATTGGTTTTTCTGGGGAAAGCAACAGTTGGAAAGGAGAGTATTCAGCTGTTAAGAGCGACACAAATGAACACGGAGAATATCGATTTACTTACAAACACGCCGCAAGAGATACCTCTTTTAAGAACTTAACGATTACAATTCATAACGGTGAAATGGTAAGACAAGAAGATTTCTTTAAAGGAGCTGCCGTCATCATTTCTAAAGACGGTTCAAGCAGCAGTTTAGCGCAGGAAAGCGGCCCTATTCCAGTAACGATTAAATGGGACGAGGATCAAGAAGAAGCTTTTACGATGAAACCGAGATAACCGTTGAATTGGCTTCACGAGCAGGGAGGGAGTGAGGGCGTGAATGAAATTTGGCTAGTGATCACTAATTGTTTGATGATCTCTTTTTTTATTGGATTAGCCTTTTGGCTGCTGAATTTCCTATTTCCTAAAAAACATTATGATATTGGGCTTGGTGTAATCCTGATTGTGTTAAGTGTTGGAACTATATTTTATAGCCTGCATTATATAAAAGGATGGGAAGGAATGGGTGTAGGGATAGTGGCGGCTCTCGTTTTAGGAGGAACGATTATTGCGTTAGGAATTAGTATTCTCTTTAAAGTGCTGCTGTGGAATAAAGGAAAGCCAAAAAATAATTAGGATTTATACAGACGGTTACATGAAGAGCTTCATAAGCCTTGATCGGCATTTTTAACAGCGTATGTTATGGCATTATAGCTGCAGCAGGATAACGATCTAATGCAATAAAACTCAAAAAGCTAGTTACAGGGAGTGGGGGAACATTGGAAACATTGCTTACATATAACCAGGGATCATCCAATAAATTTTGGAAAATTCATGTGGCGGGACATTCATTTACGGTGACATATGGGAAAGTGGGCACGGTCGGCTCAGTGAAAGTAAAAGAGTTTGACTCAGAAGAGGTATGCCGGAAAGAAGCACAAAAGCTCATTCAATCAAAATTAAAGAAAGGTTATGTATGGGCCCAGTCATCCTATCATGTCATAAAAGAAAGCTCGATGACAGAAGAACTGTTTTGGGAGCTATTGGAGAAGTGCAAGGAAAAGGGAGAAGATGCAGACGGGCAAATGGAGTGGCTGGTCGCACAGTTATCGAAAAGATCGGTAAAAGATATTGTCATGTTTGATTCTATTTTCAATCAGTATTACCACAAGTCCTATACGTCCGATTTGTGGGCGGCTGCTTACATTGTGATGGGAGGATGTTCGGACGATTGCTTTGATTATTTCAGAGCTTGGCTGCTTTATCTTGGAAAAGAACGATATGAAGCGGCCATTGATAATCCTGAAACCCTTCTTCCTTATTTTAAGATCCTAGAAGAGCAAGAAGAAATCCCTCAATTAGAAGAGCTGCTGTATGTGGCAAGCCAGGCGTATGAGGAAAAAACAGGGCTCGATGATGAGGCCTATTTCAAGGTATACGATCAATTAGCAGAAGACGATAGCGACGAGCCAGAAATGGAGTTTGACTGGGAGGAAGATGATGAAGAAGGGCTGTGCAGGAAGTTCCCGCTATTATGGAGGGAGTATGGGGAGAATCCGTTAGAGTAAATCTGGTATTTTCTTTTTATAATAGGCTTACATTCTAGAGAAGAATAAAATCCAAGATAGTAAGAAAAACCGCGCTTTAAGATTCAATTTGATCTTAAAGCGCGGTTTCTGCTGTTATGGAGTTATTGAATGGATAACCTAAATAGCTGCTGTTGATCACGTATGTCAACACCATTCCAATAGGTCATGTAAAAGGCTCCATTTTGATATTCAAAATCACCATTCATTCTTCCAGGAAGCGTAGTCATTTTTTTATGATTTTTTCCGTCAAAGGTCATTTGATAAATACTTTGTTTAGAAGCAAAGCTATTCTCATTATAATAAATATATAGGGAGCCAATATAGAAATTGGACAAGTTCACGGAAGAAACTTTCTTGATTTCCTTCCCGCTTAAGTTCATTTGATATAAGTTTCTTCCATTAATTTTATCATCCCAATGAATAACACAGTAAATCGTATTATATTTTATCGTAATAGTATCGATGTTATTGATTCCTGTTAATAATAGTCTTTCTGATTTTCCTCCACTCGTTTCTATTTTAGAAAAGAATTCACTTACTTCAAAATCTGCATCCTCTTCATCGCTGTTTCCTTCATACACAACATACACAAAATAAATCCAGCCATTATGGACAATAAACTCTTGAACCCATCCTGCTGGTTTGTATAAAAATTTTGTTTCCTTTCCGTTTACATTAACACGGAAAAAACCTTTTTCAGTGAAGTAGTAAATAGTGTTGCCGCTGATCGTATACTGTGATGTGTTCACCGCTGAATAAGTATATAGCAAGCTTCCTTTTAATGAATATTTTTGAAGCTTAGAAAGATTTTCGTTAAACACATAGATTGCATCATTTTGTATACGGATATTTGAATAGTTTCCTGCCCGCATGATAGAGGTCTTTTTCAATTTGCTGTCCGTTTTATAAATTCCGGGTGTTTTTGTTGAAGAAGAGTCGATTACTACAAAGACAGCTCCTTGTTTTTCAGCAAAATGGCGCTGCGACGAATTATCGGAATCTGGCTCGTTATTGACTTTCAAGAGGGCAGCAGGGACGTAAGCAGACTTTTTATTAAAGGAGATCTCTGCCCAGCCGCCTGGTTTTATACTGAAAATAGAGACAGCTTGCCCTCTTTTTAGTGTGCCGATTGCTTTTGCTTTTGGACTTGGCTTCTCGCGGACGCTCAATGAAGCTGTGTTAACTACAGCCTTTTGGGAAGAACTTGCCGCAGTTGAAGCGGCAGGATGATAAAAACTAAGCATCATTACTGCCAGTGCTAAAATAACTATTAACTTTTTCATGTGTATCCTCCATATTATGTATATAATTCCATTATAACATTATTTTAGCGATAAATAATTTATGAGAGTAGAAAGATTTTTTTAATCAATTATTAAAATAGTTGATCCAGTGGTGAGAGAGGAAGATAAAACAAATTAAAAAACAAATAGAACCGCCCTCATATTGAACGGATTGTTTTTGTTATTGAAAGATGAAGAGATTTTTTATAAAATTTAGAAAAGCGAAAAGAATTTTATTTTGCTAGCATAATAGGTTGTAATAAGAAAGGGAAGCATATATAATGTCTACTATATAAGAACAAATGTACACTAGAAAAGAACACGGGAGTGAGGAATTGTGAGAGACAACATTAAAGTAGGTTTATTAGGGTTAGGCACAGTCGGAACAGGAGTTGTGAAGATGATTCAAAATCATCAGGAACAGCTCGTTCACCAAGTAGGGTGCCCGGTATCAATTAAAAAAGTACTAGTGAAGAATCCGGACAAAGTCCGTGATGTCGAACTCGATAGCAGCATCCTCACTACAGATCCGTATGATGTTATCAATGATTCAGAAATCGATGTAATTGTTGAAGTAATAGGCGGGATCGAGGAAACACGCCAGTACATAATCGATGCCTTGAATCTGAAAAAACAAGTAGTAACGGCTAACAAAGATTTAATCGCTCTTCATGGTTCGGAATTGCAAAAAATCGCTGTAGAAAACGGCTGCGATTTATTCTATGAAGCAAGTGTAGCTGGCGGTATCCCAATCATTAAAGGATTGGCGGATGGCCTGGCTTCTGATAAAATTCAAAAGATGATGGGGATTGTGAACGGCACAACAAACTATATTTTAACGAAGATGACGAAAGACGGCCTTTCTTATGAAACAGCGTTGAAAGATGCCCAAGACTTAGGCTTTGCAGAAGCCGATCCGACGTCTGACGTAGAAGGTTTGGATGCGGCACGTAAAATGGCCATTCTTGCTCGTCTTGCATTCTCGATGGATATTGAGCTTGATGATGTGTCCGTAAGCGGCATTTCAAGCGTAACAAAAGACGATTTAAAATATGGCAATATGCTCGGTTACACAATGAAGCTAATTGGCTATGCTGACCAGGAAAATGATCGTGCGGAAGTAAGTGTGCAGCCGACATTTTTAGAAAACAATCATCCGCTCGCTTCTGTAAATGATGAATATAACGCTGTTTATGTTTACGGGGAAGCCGTTGGCGAAACGATGTTCTATGGTCCGGGAGCAGGCAGCTTGCCGACAGCCACTTCTATTGTGAGTGATGTGCTCGCTGTTGTAAAAAACATGCGCCTCGGCGTAAATGGCCGCAGCGTATTGGCGCCGCAATTTGACCGTCAATTGAAAGAAGCAAATGAGCGCTTTGCTAAATACTTTATCCGTTTGCACGTTCGTGATGAAGTCGGTGCTTTTTCTGAACTGACAAAATTATTTTCTAACCATTCGATCAGCTTTGAAAAAATTCTTCAGCTGCCGCTTGAAGAAGAGGGGCTAGCAGAGATTGTGATCGTTACTCATAAAGCATCAATGGAAAACTATCAAAATGTATTATCACAAGTAAAAGACCTGGATGTCGTAAAAGGAGTAGAAAGCTTCTACCGGGTTGAAGGAGAGGGAGCAACAAGATGAAATGGGAAGGCTTAATCAAACAATATAGAGAATTTTTACCGGTAACAGAGAATACTCCGGAGTTATCTTTAATGGAAGGTAACACTCCGCTGATTCCACTTCATAATTTATCTAAAAAGCTTGATATTGATCTTCATGTCAAGACAGAAGGCACAAACCCGACTGGTTCTTTTAAAGACCGCGGTATGGTCATGGCGGTAGCGAAAGCGAAAGAAGAAGGCAGCAACACGGTAATCTGTGCTTCTACCGGCAACACATCGGCTGCAGCGGCTGCTTATGCCGCTCGTGCGGGAATGCGTGCCATCATCGTTATTCCTGAAGGCAAAATCGCAATGGGAAAACTAGCTCAGGCGATGATGTACGGTGCTGAAATCGTTTCAATCGAAGGAAACTTCGATGATGCGCTCAAAATGGTCCGCAATATTAGCGAGCATTCACCGATTACACTCGTTAACTCAGTTAACCCATACCGGATTGAAGGCCAAAAGACAGCTGCTTTTGAAATTTGTGATCAGCTCGGCAAAGCACCGGACGTTTTAGCGATTCCTGTAGGAAATGCCGGTAACATTACGGCTTACTGGAAAGGGTTTAAAGAATACAACGAAAAATTCGGCACAGGCCTTCCAAAAATGCACGGTTTTGAAGCGGAAGGAGCCGCAGCGATCGTGAAAAACATGGTGATTGAGCAGCCGGAAACAGTAGCTACGGCGATCCGTATCGGTAATCCGGCAAGCTGGGATAAAGCAGTTGCCGCAAGAGAAGAGTCTGGCGGTAAAATCGACCTCGTAACAGACGAGGAAATCCTTGCAGCCTTTGAATTGATTACAAAAGAAGAGGGTATTTTTGCAGAGCCGGCTTCCTGTGCATCGATTGCTGGTATTATTAAACATCGTAAATCTGGTGAAATTCCAGCCGGTGTTACTGTTGCGGCCGTCTTAACAGGAAATGGCTTGAAAGATCCGCAAACAGCTATTGACCAAATTGCGAAAAAGCCAGTTGTTCTGCCAAATGAAGAAAAAGCTGTGTTTGATTTTATCCAAGGAGTGGTTCGTGCATGAGTAAGCCGGTAACAATGAAAGTACCGGCCAGCACGGCCAACCTCGGGCCGGGGTTTGATTCCCTCGGCCTTGCTTTAAATTTATATTTAACATTGGAAATCACACCAGCTTCCGAATGGCACTTTGAACACCGGTCCCCAATGCTTGCTGGTTTGCCAAATGATAAAACGCATCTCGTGTATCAGGCGGCTGAGAAAACGGCGAATGCCTACGGTGGCACTTTACCGCCTTTACACATCGTAATGGATAGCGAAATTCCGCTTGCCCGCGGACTTGGCAGCAGTGCAGCAGCCATTGCGGCTGGCATTGAACTGGCAGATCGGTATGCGAATTTGCAGCTGTCTGATCAGGAAAAGCTAAAGATCGGCAATCAAATGGAAGGGCACCCTGATAATATTGGAGCGTCTCTGTTTGGCGGCATGGTCGCAGGTGTTTCGTTCGGTGAAGAAGCCGATATTGTGCAGCTTCCTGTTCCTGATGTAGATGTGGTCGTTCTCATCCCGTCCTATGAGGTCAAGACGAGTGATGCACGAAGCGTTCTGCCGGAAAGCTTCACGAGACAAAAAGCAGTAGAAGCGAGCGCGGTTGCCAATGTCCTGCTGGCAGCGCTATCTGCTGGCCATTATGAGCTTGCTGGAAAGCTAATGGAAAAAGATCAATTCCACGAGCCCTACCGCCTGCAACTGATTAGAGAATTGCCGGAAGCGAGAAAGCTCGCTCATGAAGCAGGCGCGTATGCCACGGTTATTAGCGGGGCAGGCCCAACAATTTTAACGTTTGCACCGAAAGGAACAGCATCTGATATCATATCGGTGTTCCGCGATCAGTTTACGGATTGCGATGTTAAGCAGCTTGATGTTCATACAGGACGAATCCAGTATACATAAAGCAAGCTCAAGGGATATACTGCTGTCTAATTAAACAATGAATCAACATGCAATAAGCCGAGCGGAAACGCTCGGCTTATTCATTTATTTGGAAAGCTAAGGGGAAGGTTCTGCATCTATCTAACAGGTGGAAGTGCTTTTCTCAGGGCTGAATAATGCTTAATGTTAGTTTTATGAGAATAATGGTTACCCTAGTGGCTGAAAACACTTCCTGCATCCTAAAAACATTTTATTACTTGGGGAAGTAACCGAATAGGAAGAAAGCTGCGCTCAATAGCCGCTTTGCCACTCTATTCAAATAATGAATAAAAAGAGGTTGACAATAAATGTGAATTGGTTATAATTGAAATTGACATTCATTCTCATTACCCCCCTCTTTTGTGAGATTGAAGCATTGCAGACTTAGAATAGAAGGATGGCGCATACAGGGCGCCATCCTTTTCTTTTTTTATAAAACGGGATTGCATCTCATGCTCTCCTATCGTAATGTTAAAAGAGGCTGCAAAGCTCCTGTAAAAGAAAGGAAGGGACATATGAATAAAAAGGTACAGGAGGACCCTCGCTTCAAAATAGCAAAGAAAGAGGCATGGATAGGGATCCTATTGGTTGTGTTTAATTTTATCTGGTGGTATGGCTTTGCCTACGGGCTTGGCAGTGGTCCGCCTGAAAACTATACGTTTATTTTTGGGCTTCCAGCCTGGTTTTTTTATAGTTGTGTAGTCGGCCTGATTGTGATGATTCTTCTCGTATTTCTAACGGTCAAATTCTTTTTTAAAGAAGTGCCGTTCGATGAGGAAGGGGAAGAAAGATGAATATGTCCGTGATTTGGCCGCTTATTGTATTTCTTGTTCTTATTTTTTTCGTGGGGATCTATGCTTCAAAACACGTGCAAAGTTCGTCCTCATTCGTCCAAGAGTATTTTTTAGGAAGCCGGGAGCTGGGCGGCTTTATTTTGGCGATGACGATGGCCGCTACATACGGAAGTGCTTCCAGCTTTTTAAGCGGTCCCGGTGCTGCTTATCATTATGGGCTTGCCTGGGTATTGTTGGCCATGAGCCAGGTAGCCACCGGATATTTTGTTCTCATGATTCTCGGTAAGAAGTTTGCCATTATGGCAAGGCACTATAAGGCAGTCACCCTTGTCGACTTTTTATTTGCCCGTTATAAAAATCAGCTCGTCGTCATCCTGGCCGCTCTTAGCATTATCATTTTTTTATTTTCGGCCATGGTAGCCCAGTGGATCGGCGGAGCAAGATTAGTTGAATCCCTCACTGGCCTTTCGTACACGACGGCGTTGATTATCTTTGCGTCCTCTGTCCTAATTTATGTCGTCATCGGCGGCTTCCGTGCTGTAGCTATTACCGATATGGTACAAGGTCTCATTATGGTAGCGGGTACAGTGATTTTGTTCGTTGCGGCTTTAAAGGCTGGCGGGGGCATGGAGAATATTATGATGAAGCTTGGGGAGGAAAATCCTAACCTGTTAAGCCCGTATGGAAATGATCGCAGCCTGACATCGCTTTACGTTTCTTCTTTCTGGATTTTAGTCGGCGTCGGTGTCGTTGGTTTGCCGCAAGTAGCAGTACGGGCGATGAGCTATAAGAATGCTAAGGCGATGCACCGTGCGTTAGTGATCGGCACGATCGTTGTTGGCGTGGTTATGCTAGGGATGCACTTGATTGGGGTCATGGCACGGGCTATTATTCCAGGTATTACGATCGGTGACAAGGTGATGCCTGAATTGGCGATGACCATTATGCCGGACTGGCTGGCCGGTATCGTGCTGGCGGCTCCGATGGCGGCGATTATGTCTACGGTAGATTCTTTGCTGCTCCTCGTTTCTAGTGCTGTAGTAAAGGACTTATATTTACACTTTATCAATAAAAAAGCAGAAGAACAGAAAGTAAAAAAACTGAGCTTTATCGTGACAACCATTATCGGTATCGTTGTTTTTATCGTAGCTCTTCAGCCGCCTGATTTAATTATTTGGCTGAACTTATTTTCATTTGGGGGGCTGGAGGCTGTATTTATTTGGCCTGTTGTATTAGGTCTTTACTGGCAGCAGGCAAATGGTGCCGGGGCGGCCTCTTCTATGGTGATTGGCATGGTCTCCTATATTCTATTAAACTCTTTTTATCCGAATGCTTTTGGTATGCACACTGTTGTTCTGCCCATTTTATTATCGCTCATTACATTCGTTGCCGTTTCCTTGTTAAGCGGACGGCAAGATTGGAAACAGGCCTAGATTTACTCTAGGCCTGTTTCTGTTTTTATCATCTTATCTGCCCATTCTAGTGCCTCCTGGTAACAGCCCCAGAGGACATGACGTTCGAGCTGCTTTCCGCCGTTCACTCGATCAGCTGCTTTCCAATTTCCTTTTTCTATTTCCTGTGTTAAAGAAAGCAGTTCAAAAAGGGTGCCTTCTTTAAACAGGAGAGCTTGCTTTATTCTTTCGTCTACCGGCAGCTCCTGGAGAAGAAGATCCATTGGTTTGTTAATCAAAACGTCAATCATCGAAAGCATCCCCAATAAGAAAAATAATGACGGCGGCTCTTCTTTAAAATAAGCTAAAGCTAGCAGCTCTAGTGCTCTGGCTCGTGTTAATGAAATGCGGACTACTTCTTCAGGGCATGTCGAACTAGGGAAGCCTATCATGATAAAGAACAGCCATTTTTTTAACTCTTCAAGTCCGATTAGTATAACGGCCTGCTGAATGGTTTTTACTTTTTTTCTTTGAATGAATGCTGTCCGGTTTAATAGCTTCAGCAATTTGTAAGAAAGAGATAAATCTGCTTCGATGTATTTGGCTATTTTAAGGATGTCAGGTTCTGGATTCAATGTCTCACGCAAAATAATAAAGTGCTGATTAGAAAATTGAGGGATTGATTCGCCACTAACGAGTGTAGGTTTAGCGAAAAAGAATCCTTGAAATAAATCAAACCCTTCATTCAATGCTTCTTCAAAATGCCCTCTCGTTTCTACCTTTTCTGCAAGCCAGACGAGAGGGAATTTCTTCAACTCTCGTTTCATGTTAATTCTTTCAGCTTTTGATGTGCAGAGAAAGTCGACTTTGATAATATCAGCATACTTGATCAGGTCTTTATTGCTGTCTTTTAGAAGAAAATCATCGAGGGCAATTGTGTAGCCTTTTGCTTTCAGCCTTTGACAAGCAGACTCTATCTCTGCACTCGCTGCGATATCCTCTAGCAGCTCGACAATTATGTTTTCAGCAGGCAGAAACTCTGGGAAGTTTTGAAGGAGGAGATTTTCTGTGAAGTTAATGAATACTTGCTTTCCTCGGGAAAGTTTGTCGAGGCCAATATGCAGCAAACTGTTTGCCAGTAATTCGATCGTTGCTTTATCGCCATTCATGTATGTTCCAGGATGTTCGCCTGCTTCATTGCGGTATAGCAGTTCATAGGCAACGGTTTGCTCTTTGCGATTTAATATTGGCTGTCTCGCCACGTGTACAAACATGATTTCACCCCCTTTAATCTTTTTTTTGATTCGCTTATAGGTAAAAAGATATAATTTTTATTTGGATTTGTCTACAAATAAATATAAAAAATGGTAAAAAGGGTCGTTCTATATCAAATATAATGAAAGATGATTTAGAGTTGATTGATAGAGGCCTGAAGAGAGCAAAGGCTTGATCTAGACCCACTTTTTCTTGTACAGTTAGATCAGCTCGCGTTAAATGGGCTGTAGAATACTGCTAATTTTCGATTTAATAAAAAAATGCTTGTTATTTTCATAGGATTGCACTACTTTAAAAACAGAATAAAGGAGGAATGTTTGGTGAAAATGCGAGTGTCCGCTGTTCAATACCATTTGCATAGTATTGCATCGTTTGAAGAATTTGCTGCTCAATGCGAACATTATATAAGGGCAGCGATGGAGTTTGATGCCGAATTTGTTTTATTTCCGGAATTTTTCACGACACAGTTAATGTCGATCGGAGATGAAGAAGGGAAGGCCCTCAAAATCACCGATCTGCCGCAGTTTACGGATCGGTACAGAGAGTTATTTAAAAAGCTCGCCCAAGAGTACAATATTCATATAATTGCCGGTACGCACGTGATCAGCAAAGGCGAACAAATTCAAAATGTGGCTCATTTGTTTTATCCAGACGGCCGCGTTGGCCAACAGGCGAAGATGCATGTAACCCCTGTGGAAGTGGAAGGCTGGAACATGGCACAAGGGGATGAATTCCAAATTTTCGACACGGAAAAAGGAAAGATTGCTATTTTAACATGCTATGATATCGAATTTCCTGAGATTGTGAGAATGGCAAAAGCTAAAGGCGCAGATGTGATCTTCTGTCCGTCTTGTACGGATGACCGCCATGGCTTCTATCGCGTTCGCTACACGAGTCATGCCCGTGCTATCGAAAATCAAGTCTATGTAGTGTTAACGGGTACAGTCGGTTCACTGCCAACGGTGGATTTGATGCGGGCAAACTTTGGGCAGGCGGCCATTATTACACCGAATGACGTGCCGTTTCCGCCTGCGGGGATTTTAGCAGAAGGCGTCATAAATGATGATATGATTATTACGGCTGATCTTGATTTAGAGTTGCTTGAAAAGGTCCGTCAGAAGGGTTCTGTGACCACATGGCGTGATCGCCGTATAGATCTTTATCCTGATTGGAAATGAGGGAGGCTTATGTACTATAGCGAGTTTCAACTTTATGATGATCGCGGTCCTGTTCAAACGGTTATTAGAAATTATACCGAAGCTGATTTTGATGGCTTGATTGAAATTCAAAAAGCGTGTTTTCCACCTCCTTTTCCTGAAGAACTATGGTGGTCAAAAGAACAATTGAAAAGCCATATTAAGCACTTTCCTGAAGGGGCAATTTGTGTAGAGTTGGATGGGGAACTCGTTGGGTCTATGACTTGTCTGATCGTTCATTTTCAAATAGATGATCCTCCTCATACGTGGGAAGAAATCACCGATAACGGGTTTATAAGAAATCATAAGTCTGATGGAAACACGCTTTACGTCGTAGACATTAGTGTGAAGCCGGAGTGTCGTAAGCTTGGGCTCGGCAAATTGATGATGCAGGCGATGTATCAGACTGTTATTCAATTGAAGCTTGATCGCCTGCTTGGCGCTGGCCGCCTGCCTGGTTTTTGCCGTTATGCTGACCACATGAGCGTGGAGGAGTATGTCGATAAGGTTGCTGCCGGAGAGTTGAGGGATCCGGTCGCCACATTTTTACTCAATTGCGGCCGGGTGCCCGTTCGTTTAGAAAAAGACTATTTGGAGGACGAGGAATCTCTTAACTGGGCAGTGTTAATGGAATGGAAAAATCCTTTTAAAAATATTCAAACAAAGGGTTGACTTTTTACGTAATAGTGGATTATGATTGATTACAACAAAATAAAGAACGACTTATAACAAGCGTTGACGAAGAAGAGTAGCTTTAATGAATGCTTCAGAGAGCTGATGGTTGGTGAGAATCAGTGCAGACATTTTAGTGAATGGCCTTCCGAGCTTCCGTACCGAACTCCTTTGGACAGTAGGCTGCGGCGAACGTCTTATCGTTACAAAAGACAGGCATTCAAGCAGTAAGCTTCGATGCTATTAGAGTGGATTGCACGAACTGCAATCAATAAAGGTGGTACCACGGCTCCCCGTCCTTTGCGATAGGGGGCTTTTTGTGTTTTTCAAATATATATGTAAACTCTATGACGAAGAAGAGTAAGCTTGTGATGCGCGCAACAGAGAGCCGGGAGGGTGAGAGCCGGTGCCGCAAATCAGACTGAATGGACTTCAGAGAGGCAGCAGGAAATGGCTGCCCGGCTTCCGCCGTTACCAGGACCCAGACGGGATAAAATTTCCATCTGGACGAAGAGGAAGCTTTAGAGCTTCAATGCGAGGTGGCACCGCGGTCAATCCGTCCTCCGCAGCAGTGATACATTCACTTGCTGCGGAGGACTTTTTTATTTTTATTAAACGCTCAAGAGGTGAAAGAGAGATGAAAACAACAGAAAAAATGAATTATAAATTGAAGGAAATGGAAGGCGATATGCTAACGCCAATCATGCTTTATCACCAAATGCAGGGAGAAAAGAAATTCCTGCTTGAAAGCTCTTATAAGCATGAACAAAGCGGGCGGTATTCTTTTCTCGGAATGAATCCAACAGCCGAATATAAAGCGATTGGTCAGGAGACAGAACGACTCAATCACCGCACTGGAACGAGTGAGTCGTCTTTCGGCCATAGTCTCCGCCAATTAAAAGAAATGCTATATAACAGAGGGACAACTGAACAGCCGTTTCCTTTCTTTGGGGGCGGGATTGGATATATCGGATACGACGTTATGTTTTTAGATGAGCAGATCGGCGAATCATTAGAGGATGAACTGGAAATGCCAGATGTTCATTTCATGTTTTACGATACGTTTATCATTTATGACCACTTGCTGCAAAAAGTAACGCTTGCCGCTGTTGACCTATTTGGCGACCGGTCAGAAGCAGAACTGGAAGCAGCGCTTATAAATTTGGAAAATTGCGTAAACGGGATCCATCAACCGTTGCAAGCTGATTCGCTGGAAACTCTTTTATTTACTGGCAACGTCGATAAGGCACAATTTAGCGAGATGGTGGAAACGGCGAAGCGGCATATTATTCGGGGAGATATTTTCCAAGTTGTTCTTTCTCAGCGATTAAAAGCAGCATTCGATGGCAATCCATTTTCACTGTACCGGCGCTTGCGAACATCCAACCCTTCGCCTTATATGTTCTACATCGATTTTAAAGAATACACCGTTTTAGGTGCTTCACCTGAAAGTTTAATTAAAATCAATGGCCGGGAAGTCACGACGAACCCGATTGCCGGCACAAGGCCACGGGGGACGGATGAAAAGGAAGACGCAGCATTAGAGCGGGAACTGTTGAATGATGAGAAGGAAATAGCCGAACATCGAATGCTTGTCGATTTGAGCCGCAATGATCTTGGCCGTGTATGTAACATTGGGACCGTTCATTTATCTAAATATCAGAAGATTGAAAAATATAAGTATGTCATGCATATCGTCTCAGAAGTAACAGGAGAGCTTAAGGAAGAAGTTCATCCGCTTGAAGCACTGTCTGCTTGTTTGCCGGCCGGGACGGTATCCGGCGCCCCAAAAATTCGGGCGATGCAAATTATTAATGACTTAGAGTCAACGAAGCGCGGCTTATACGCCGGAGCAGTCGGCTATATCTCATCGAATGGCGATCTCGATTTTGCCCTTGCCATCCGGACGATGATCGTGAAAGGCAATCAAGCCTATGTTCAGGCAGGAGCCGGTATCGTGTATGATTCCATTCCAGAAAAAGAATACGAAGAAACAATGCATAAAGCAAAAGCATTGCTGGAGGTAAAATAATGATCTTACTCATTGATAACTATGATTCCTTTACGTATAACTTGTATCAGCAAATTGGGTCTTTAGGAAAAAACGTGCGGGTCATCCGCAACGATGAAATGACACTAGCAGAGATTGAAGCTCTTGAACCAGAAGCTATCGTATTATCACCCGGACCTGGAACACCAGAGGAGGCTGGCATTTGTATCGACGTGGTTCGCAGCTTTTTCTATCGGATTCCAATCCTCGGTATTTGTCTGGGACACCAAGCGATTGCGGCTGCGTTTGGGGCAAAAATCAAGCCCGCAAAAACAATTAAGCACGGAAAAATCTCGCTCATTAAGCATGACGGCAAAGGGATGTTTCAGGCACTGGCTGGTCCAGTTCCTGTCATGCGATATCATTCGCTTTCTGTTGATCAAGAGTCGCTTCCAGAAAAGCTAGAAGTGCTCGCCACATCTGCGGATGATGAGGAAATTATGGCGATACGCCACCGGGAGTATCCCGTGTACGGTCTGCAATTTCATCCTGAATCCATCGGAACAAAAGCAGGAACGGATATTATTCAGCAATTTTTCCGTCAGTACCGAAAGGAGAAAAACATGAAACAATACTTACTGAAACTGTCCGACCACCAGTCGCTGCAGGAAAGAGAAATGGAAGCGGCCATTGGAGAAATATTGCAGGAAGATGCAACAGACAGTGAAATTGCGGCTTTTCTCGTTGCTTTAAAAGCAAAGGGAGAAACAGTCGAAGAAATTGCTGCACTTGTGAATGTACTGCGGCAAAACGCACTCGGCACAGGGAAGCAGCTGTCAGGCGTCATGGACAATTGCGGAACCGGCGGAGATGGCTCGCAAAGCTTTAATATTAGCACGACAGCAGCTTTTGTATTGGCGGGTGCGGGAGTGAAAGTAGCAAAGCACGGCAACCGCAGCGTATCAAGCAAAACAGGCAGCGCCGATGTATTAGAGCATCTCGGCATTTCCCTTGATTACTTAGAAGGGGAAACAGATGAGCTTTTAGAAGAGAACGGCATCGCCTTTTTATTCGCACCGCACGTTCATCCGAGATTAAAAAAGATTATGAAGGTCCGTCGTGATTTGAAAATTCCGACTGTGTTTAACTTAATTGGCCCATTAACCAACCCAGTTCATCTTGATACTCAGCTGCTTGGTATTTATCGCCGGGATATGCTGGAGATGATGGCCAATGTGCTGAATCGCCTTGGAAGAAAGCGGGCGGTCGTATTGAATGGTGCTGGCTTTATGGATGAAGCTTCTTTAGCGGGAGAGAATCATTTGATTTTGCTTGAATCTGGTGAGACGAAAAAAATGATCGTGACGCCAGAAGAAGTCGGACTTCCTGTGTATGACCTAGAGGCGATTCGCGGCGGCGAAGCAAAAGAAAATGCTGAAATTTTAAAAAGCATTCTAGAAGGTGAAAAAGGAGCTAGACGCGATACCGTTCTCTTAAATGCCGGTATCGGCCTCTTCGCTAACGGCAAAGCCACCACTATTCAAGAAGGCATCGAGCTAGCGAAAGAAAGCATTGATTCAGGCGCTGCCTTATCAAAATTACAGTATTTAATTGACTATTCAAAACAGCGGCAGAAAGTGAGGATCCCAGTATGAGTGCAACCATTTTAGATAAAATTCTCGCCAAGAAGCAGGAAGAAGTCGAGCATTTGAAGCAGACTTTCCAAGCGGGTACACCGAGAGAGAAGCAGGCAAAAAGATCTTTATATACTCGTTTTTACGAATCGGAAAAGATGAACATCATTTCTGAAATTAAGCGGGCATCCCCTTCTAAAGGGGATATTCATCCCGGCGTTGACCCTGTTCAGCAGGCAAAAGAATATGAACAAAGCGGCGCTGATGCTATTTCTGTTTTAACAGACGAACCCTTTTTTAAAGGCACGATGAGCGATTTGGAAGCAGTGCGCCAGAACGTGACAGTCCCAGTCTTGTGTAAAGATTTTATGATTGATGCGATCCAGATTGACCGGGCAAAAGCGGCAGGTGCGGATATTATTTTACTGATCGCGGCCGCTCTCCAGCAAGACCAGCTGGCTGGCCTCTACTCATATGCTAAGGAGCAGGATCTCGATGTATTGCTTGAAGTTCATGATGAAGAAGAGATGGAGCGAGCTCTCCGGATCGATGCGGATGTTATCGGTATTAACAACCGTGATTTGAAAAGCTTCGTGGTCGATTTAGGTGTGACGGAACAGTTACTGCAAGCTTATTGGCACCCTGAGAAGGTGTTTATTGCCGAAAGCGGTATTCGCACAGCTGCTGATGTGGAAAGGGTCAAAGCGGCGGGAGCTAAAGGCATTTTAGTCGGCGAAACCTTCATGAAGAGCGGAAATATCGGCGAAACTTTCCGTGAATTAAAAATCAGCCTGTGAGGTGACGAGCATGAAAGTGAAAATATGCGGCATTCAGGATTTAGAGACCGCCCTGTATGCCAAACAAATCGGAACCGATGCCATTGGCTTTGTGTTTGCCAAAAGCAAGCGGCAGCTGTCAGCTGAACAGGCAGAAGAAATGGCTGCCGGCCTAGGGAAAGATCTGTTAAAAGTTGGGGTCTTTGTGAATGAGGAATTAGAGAAAATAGAATCCATTGCCAGTCAGGCTTCACTCGATGTGATTCAGCTCCATGGAGATGAACCGCCTGAATTTGCAAAGAAGCTGCGATTGCCAGTGATTAAAGCGTTTAGCTTTGAAAAAGGGGCGAAGCTTTCAGACATATTGAGCTATCCGGCAGATTTTATTTTGCTTGATAGTCCGGCTGGTCCTTACCGGGGCGGCAACGGGACGTCTTTTGACTGGAAACTTTTAGAGAAAGAATCATTCGATCGTTCCCGTCTTATTTTAGCAGGAGGATTAAACAAAGAAAATGTGAAAGAAGCGATTCGAACAGTCCGGCCGTTTGCCGTAGATGTCTCAAGCGGAGTGGAAACGGACGGAAAAAAGGATCAGGAAAAAATGAACCAGTTTATTCAAACAGTGAAGGGAGTAACAAAAAATGACTACATATGTACAACCAGATGAGCGGGGACACTTCGGACCGTTTGGCGGCCGTTATGTACCGGAAACCTTAATGCAGGCGGTTCTTGAATTAGAGGAAGCCTATAAGGAAGCGATGCAGGACCCTGCGTTTTTACGAGAGCTAAATGACTATTTAACAGATTATATCGGCCGAGAAAACCCGCTTTATTTTGCCCGGAATTTAACCGAAAAGCTGGGTGGCGCGAAAATCTATTTAAAACGTGAGGATTTAAATCATACGGGCGCCCACAAAATTAATAATACGATCGGGCAGGCACTGTTAGCGGTACGCATGGGGAAAAAGAAAGTGGTCGCAGAAACGGGAGCCGGTCAGCATGGCGTGGCGACAGCAACAGTAAGTGCGCTCTTGAATCTAGACTGTGTCATCTTTATGGGAGAAGAAGATATTCGCCGTCAAAAGCTGAATGTATTCCGGATGGAGCTGTTAGGGGCGAAAGTGGTCAGTGTGAGCCAGGGAAGCGGCACGTTGAAAGATGCGGTCAATGAAGCGTTACGCTACTGGGTAGCCAATGTGGAGGATACCCACTATGTTATGGGATCAGTGCTTGGACCGCATCCATTTCCGCAGATTGTCCGCGATTTTCAAAGTGTCATTGGCAAGGAAACGAAAGAACAAATGCTGAAAAAAGAAGGAAAACTCCCGGATGCAGTCGTGGCTTGTGTTGGTGGTGGCAGCAATGCAATGGGCATGTTCTATCCATTTATTAATGATGAAAGCGTGAAGATGTATGGAGTAGAGGCTGCGGGAAGCGGTGTTGATACAGAAGAGCATGCTGCTTCGCTGACAAAAGGGAAAATCGGTGTCCTGCATGGCAGTAAAATGTATTTGCTCCAGGATGAAGCCGGACAAATCCAGGAAGCTCACTCTATTTCAGCGGGACTGGATTATCCGGGGGTCGGACCGGAACACAGCTTGCTGAAGGAAATCGGCCGGGTCGAATACACTTCGATAACCGATGAGGAAGCGTTGGAAGGGTTTAAGCTGTTGACACAAACAGAAGGCATTATTCCGGCACTGGAAAGCTCACATGCGATCGCTTACGCTGCTAAGCTCGCAAAAGAGATGGCGAAAGACGAATGTATCGCGGTTTGTCTATCTGGCAGAGGCGACAAAGATGTGGAAGCCATTCAAGCAAGACTAGGAGGCAAAGAACATGAGTAAATTCAAGCTAGAAAAAGCTTTTCAAACGGCACAAGAGAAAGAGCATAAAGCATTTGTTTCTTATATTATGGCAGGGGACGGCGGACTCGATGCGTTGAAGGACCAGCTGCTTTATTTACAGGAAGCAGGCGTCACCGCAGCGGAAATTGGCATTCCTTTTTCTGATCCGGTCGCCGATGGCCCTGTGATTCAAGAAGCGGGGAAGCGGGCGTTAGCACACGGAGTCACGCTGAAGAATGTTTTAGACTATTTAACTGTTCATCAAGACGCTTTTACAATCCCTATCATCTTGATGACATATTTGAATCCAGTCTTTCAGTATGGTATTGAAGCGTTTGCTGAAGACAGCCGCAAAGCAGGGGTATCCGGTGTGATCATTCCTGATATGCCAATTGAAGAAGAAGGAGAAGTAAGTGAAGCGTTGAAGCAGCAGGACCTTGCTTTAATTCGTTTAGTTACCTTGACGAGTCCAGAAGACAGAATCGCTAAAATCGCAGATGGAGCCGAGGGATTTATTTATGCCGTAACAGTAAAAGGAACGACAGGTGTCCGCACAAGCTACCAGGATGATGTCGCAGCTTACTTGCAGCGCATTAAATCAAAAAGTGCTGTTCCGGTACTGGCCGGATTCGGCGTATCGTCAAAAGAACAAGCGGAAGCGCTTGGCCAGCATTGCGATGGCGTCATTGTCGGCAGTAAAATCGTTGAATTATTTCATGAGGGGAAAAAAGAAGAAATCAACCAATTGATCCCTCATGCAGCAGTGAAAGCAAATTAATGAAGAAGTAAGCATAGTAAATCGAGTATAAAATGTTCATCATTTTATACTCGATTTTTTATATACGCCGGGCTTTGTCCAGTCATTGTAGAAAATAATAGAGTTGTGGCCAAATAAGTGGAACAAGATGATTAAAGTATAGGTAACAACGGCAGGGATCTATGATCAACAATTGTTGTTCTTTTTAGCCGTTCGTGGACACGCAGCAGATTAATATAAAGAAACTAAAGAAAAGCTAGTAAGATTAAACTAATCCCTAATCCACATTGCCAATAGACTTTTTGTTTATTGGCTGAACCATTGATTGTACTTAATCCTTTCACTATAAATAATAAGCCTGCAGCTGACATTAACAATGGACTAATTGATAAGTCTCTTGTAAAAGTCCAATAACAAGCTATACCTATAAAACTAATAAAAATAATTGTCTTAAGTAACTTCATACAAGTATTCCCCCTAATGATCTTCTATCATGAACGAAACAGCCAGACAATAAGTGATAATTGCCATGAAAGTCCTGAAATCTTCTGCTAGCAGGGTCCTATAAATTGATCTTTTTTTAGGTACGCATATTTACACCTGTTCATCATTTTTCCAATAATTGTTTACATTTTATCATAAGTAGCTGGATAGTTATTTGAAAATTGAATCTATTAAAGGTAAATAAATAACCGAGTATGATAGAACCGCCAGATGATAAAGCCCTATGCAAGAGACGTGACAGAGGAAATATAGTTATTGAATCGATGCATGAAGTATAAATCAGGTCATATGACCATAAAGAATACAGTCGATTCGCAGCGATACAGTGTGGAAAAATTTACAGTTATGCATGTTTTTTCTTTCATATTCATAGTAAAATGGAGTTGTAAATATTAAAGGCAAACTAATCGAAAGGTTAGGACGCAAAGCCAAGGGTCTAAGGCTTCCAATGCTAAGATAGCCAGGCTGCAGAATTGAGAAGGTACATACAGTATGAGTGACAATAAAGAGCGATCTATCTTTATGAGAGAGCTTACTCGTTTGTATGGCGAGTGGGAACGCTGCAAAGACGTACGGGTTAAAGAAGAAATCACTAAAGACATTGTTCTGTTAAAAAAAGCGATTCAGTTACTATCTCAATAGTAGGGCAGCATAAGAGTATAATGTAAATTAAAAGAAAAATAGCGGCCTTTATCTAACTTAAAAAGAACCGTGGAGGGTCTATCTACACATACGGCTCGTTTCCATCTTTAGGATCATTCACTTTATTGCGGCCGATCTTTGTTACTCTAATCGTGGCAGCATTGTTCATGTTTTTCATTGTTCTGATCCCATTATTAAGAAGAAGGGCTGCTCGTTTAGTTGTGCTGAGAGGATCGATCATTTTAGTCATCCTATCCGCTCAATTGCTGTATTATAATGGGATGATTGTGGATAAGCTCGGTTTAAGGGGAGATGAAATGTCTGCATATATATTTTTAGCGGTTTTAGTCTTCAGTGTGATGGGTTCAATTATCTTTTATGCTGGGCGTAAACATTCCGAGCGATCACAAATGAATCCTCTGCAATGATTACTTTAATAAAATAAGTATCAAAAAGCTTAGGGGCAGCTCTGAGCTTTTTTACATGGGATGCAATCAAGTATATGGTTGTATACAAAAACAGGCTAAATAAATATAAAGAGGGGAAGAAAAAATCCGATATTTGAAAACGGGGATTATGATAAATGAAGGTAAAATGTTTTTATTCTCATATTGAGCTAAAGGAACAGGTTAGTTGGAGAAATAAATTCAAAATAAAAAAGCAATGTTTCGTCACATTGCCTCCTAAATTCTTTGTTTTACTTGTTTTCCATTTGAACGGATGAATCCTTATTATATTCTATACCTAATAAATCAAGTGCAGCTTTTACAGTTGAAACAGTGGATGTGGAATTGAAATTTATACCTAGTTGTACGGCAACTAGAGCTAATTCGGGTCTTAAACCGGTGATGATAGAACGTACACCAAGTAACGATAACACGGTGCTAATTTTAAAAATATATTCCGCTACAAGAGAGTCTAAGTTATAAATAGCAGAGAAATCTATAATTAGGCACTTTATACGTTGTTTCTGTACGTTTGCTGGGACTCTTTCTAAAAGTTGTCTTGCTCGTTCTTCATCAAAAACACCCAACAAAGGAAGTACCGCAAACTCATCCAATAGTGGAACTAGCGTTGATGATAACTCGTTTATTTGACTTATCATTTCTTTTTGTTTTTTCTCAGCTGCTTTTCTTTCTGTTATATCTCTTACATATGTCTGAATAGCTTTTGTATTCCCCATTAACACAGGATGACAAAATAGTTCTACATCAACCGTTGTACCATCCATGCGATATATGGTTTCTTCAATTACATTAGCTGGCCGTTCATAAGCATTTTGTATTCTTTTGTCTATTGCTGATTTGGATGACTCTTTAAAAATATCTAAAGGGCTTGCTCCGACAATTTCTTCTTTCGAAGCCCTAAAGAATATTTCGGCTGCACGATTAACATAGATAATTTTTAGCTGTGAATGAATAATTAAAGGTTCTAAAGCATACTCAATTACTTGTTTGTAATCAATATCCGAAATGTTTTCACTCATAAAAGTCACTCCTGTTGTATGACGTCGAAAGGTATAAAATCTATTATACATTAACTTTGTGGCAGCCTGTAAAGAATTGTACTCATACTAACATGTTCTTTAGTTTGAATGCATGTGTAAAAAAAGACCATTTTTAATATTTTTTAATTAAACATCAACAGAGCTTTTTATTAAATGCACTTAATTACGCTATGCCATAAACCCATATTTGATTGTACCGCTCACTTACAGCCGGACGTCTACAAAGGAATTCTTTTTCTAATATACCTAAAGGGGTATTTGACAATAGAATCATTTTATACTAAAATGCAATTACATGATAAAGAGATCTTTTTTTATCTAAAAATATACCCCTGTATGTATCCAAAGGAGGAATAAAAGTGAGTAAAACAGTAGACGTAAAAGAAATTGATCAGCTAGTAAAGGAAGGAGCTTTGCTTATTGATGTGCGTGAGGAAGCGGAAACATTAATGGGCTATATAGAAGGAAGTAAAAATATCCCGCTTGGGGAGTTAGCAAAATACTTGGATGAACTGCCTAAAGATGAGCCTATCTATATCTCTTGCCAATCCGGTAAGCGCGGAGAAACAGCGGTTCAATTATTAATGGATAATGGATTTGATGCTTATAATGTAACCGGCGGCTATCGCGCTTATGCTGAATATCGTCAATCTGCAGATGAGACGAAAGAAGAACAGGCAGACATGGCGCAAATTAAACCTGATAGAGAATTGAATTGTTCAGGACTGCAATGCCCGGGGCCGATTAGTCAAGTATTCCAAGCTATGAATCAAATGAAAGAAGGGGAAATACTAGAAGTAAAAGTAACCGATCCAGGGTTTATCGCTGATGCTAAAGCGTGGTGTGCAAATACAGGAAACACATTTATTGGCAGTGAAAAATCAGGGAAAACAACGATCGCCTATATGCGAAAAGGGGCAGCAGGGAAACTGGAAGCTTCTGTGCAGGCAGGAGGAGAAAGTGCTAATAAAGGAGCGACCCTCGTTGTATTTAACCAGGATTTAGATAAAGCGATTGCTTCTTTTATTATCGCAACAGGCGCAGCTGCTATGGGGAAAAAGGTTACGATGTTTTTCACATTCTGGGGATTGAATATTCTGCGCCGTGACGAAGAAATTTCTCAAGATGGAAAAGACTTCATGGAAAAAATGTTTACGAAAATGATGCCAGCTGGTCCTAAGCATTTGCCTATTTCTAATATGAATATGGGCGGCATGGGAGCAAAAATGATTCGTCAAGTAATGGAAAAGAAGAACGTAGACAGTCTAGAAACGCTCATGGAAAATGCGATGAATATGGGAGTTCGGATTGTGGCTTGTGCAATGAGCATGGATGTAATGGGAATTCGCAAAGAGGAATTGATTGATGGGGTGGAAATTGGCGGGGTAGCCACTTATCTCGGTCAGGCAGAAGAGTCGAACGTGAACTTATTTATCTAATAGGTGAATAGACGGCGTCCTAATGGGACGCCGCCTTTGTTATTTAATGGCCGTTACACATACGGTTAAAATTGGTCTGACATCCTTATAATGAATAGCTGTACCGGAAAAACCGGCCTCCTCAAGCTCGCGGCTAATGCTCTGAGCTAAATCCTTTGTTTTTTCTTCGTCCGCATCTTCTTCGCGCGGTTGGACGGTAATCGCAATTTTTCCGTCTCGCTTCATCAAGTCATATAAAACAGCAAGTCCTTTTTGGCGATTGGGCCAGAGCGGGTAATTATTAACTGAAAAAACGCGGTTATATTGCTTATCAGATGTAAATTCAGCGATATCTTTAACGAATAGGCGCAGTCTTCCATCATTTATTAAGGCTTTGTTTCGATTTTCACACGTATGCTTCATTGTTTCTGACGAATCGACACCGTCTATATAAATAGAAGGAAAGCGTTTTCCTACTTCTTCGATAGCAAAGCCAGGACCAAATCCGACTTCGAGTACTTGATCTTCTGGTTGAATCGTTAAGAGGTCGAGCGTCCATTTGTTAATGCTTTGGTTTTCTATCGACATGATTTTACCTGCTACTTGTCCAAGCAGGCCTTCTGGTTTTTCAAATTGCTTAGAAAATGATGAAAACATAATAGTTTCCTCCGTTTTTTTCTATAATATATACCTCTTGCTCTCTGTTGAAACCCTTTATAGCCCTTTTAAGGTAAAAAAGCATTTTTTCATATAGCTCTGTTATACCTGGTTGTTGCTGTTCATTGCAGCCGGACGCTTTCCGCGCTAATCAACTACTCAAAAAACAGCATTCACCTTTAACAGAGCCTTTCATATAAAAATATTATTCTCCTCATGAAAAATGGCCGTCACGCAAATGGATTGAAGCAGCTATTTTTGTTCATAAAACAGCGAAGTTGCTGTCATTTGACAAATTGTATAATAAATGTGACTTTTTAATGAAAAAATGTTGGTTTTTCGGCGCAAGAGTAGTAAGATTGTACATGGAAAAAATGATGCTGCACCTTGGAGAGGTAAAATAGAGGATTTAATCAAACGGGGAAATGCTGCAAAAGTTTTTGTGTACCAGAATAATTTCCATTTGTCAAATTATACTAACGGAAAATACGTTACAGATTTGATGAATTAAGCTTTAATGCTTTCCCTTAGTACCTGGCAGTGGTAAGATGTCCTTGTAGGCAGTATAAATTTTCACACTGAGTGTATCATGGTGGATAAAGTCATAAGATAATATACCATGTGAGCTCATCAAAATAGGATTTAGCAAAAAATTAATGGGCGAAATAGTTGGAGGTTTTTCAGAATGAAAATGCAGACAGCCCAGGGGAATCCGTGGAGTCAGTTCTCCGGACCAAACCTTGGATATGTAATGGAGTTGTACGAACACTATTTAAACGATCCTGAATCAGTTGATCCAGAGATGAAGCAAATGTTTGAGGAATGGGGAGCACCTGTAGCAAATGCTCCGCAAGAAGAAAGCGGTAAGACAGCTGTACCTGCATCAGGCAATGATTTAAATGTTCTGTTTAACGCAGTAAAACTGGCTGACAGTATCCGTACGTATGGACATCTTGCAGCAGATATTAATCCACTGAGCGACAAAAATAAGGACACATACCGTATTGAGTTAAGTACTTTCAACTTAACGGAAGAAGAACTGCGGAAAGTTCCTGTTCAATATTTATGTCCTGATGCGCCAGCGCACGTTAAAGACGGATATGATGCGATCCAACATTTGAAGAAAGTCTACACAGACAAACTAGCTTTTGAATTAGCCCAAGTCCATAATTTAGAAGAAAGACAATGGTTCAGACAGCAAATTGAGTCAACCAATTATTATCCAACATTTTCAAACGAGCAAAAAGTTCAGTTGTTGAGAAGACTGACACAAGTAGAAGGCTTTGAAAAATTTATTCATAAAACATTCGTTGGTCAAAAACGCTTTTCGATCGAAGGGTTGGATGCCATGGTTCCTCTTCTTGATGAACTCGTGAAGCATTCAGCTGAAAAAGGCGCGAACACAGTCAATATCGGTATGGCGCATAGAGGCCGCTTAAATGTCTTAGCCCACATTTTAGGCAAGCCATATGAAATGATTTTTGCCGAATTCCAACACGCACCAAGCAAAAACCTGCTGCCTGAAGGGTCTATGAAGATGACAACATACGGCTGGACAGGTGACGTTAAGTACCATCTTGGAGCTGATCATAGCTTTAAAGAAGTTGCAGATGGAACTCGTGTTACACTTGCTAATAACCCGAGCCACCTTGAAATCGTGAGCCCAGTTGTAGCAGGCTATACAAGAGCAGCGCAAGAAAATCGTGCAAAATCAGGGCTTCCTGAACAAAATACAAAGGCTGCGCTAGCTATTTTGATTCATGGGGATGCCGCGTTCCCTGGTCAAGGTGTTGTCAGTGAAACATTTAACATGAGCCGGATTCCTGGCTATCAAACAGGTGGTTCCGTCCATATTATTGCGAATAATATGATCGGATTCACAACGGAAAGCTATGATTCTCGTTCTACTCGTTACGCTTCGGATCTAGCGAAAGGCTTTGAAGTGCCGATCGTTCATGTCAATGCGGATGATCCAGAAGCATGTATCGCTGCGGCTGTTATGGCGGTTGATTATCGCAACCGTTTTGGCAAAGACTTTGTTATTGATTTAGTTGGTTACCGCCGTTTCGGTCATAATGAAATGGATGAGCCAATGACGACAAATCCAATGATGTATCAAATGGTTCATCAGCATCCAACAGTTCGTGAACTTTATGCAGAGAAACTAACGAACCGTGGTGTGATCTCTAAAGAAGAAGCGGAAAAACTTTACAGTGAAAATGAGCAAAAATTAAAAGATCTGTATGAAACAGTTCCGAAGAAAGACGAAAACCCGGATATCATCATGAATCCGCCGAAATTCGTTGAAAAAGATCTTCCTTCTAGTGATACAGGAGTAGAAGCAGACGTGTTAAGCCGGATTAACAGTGAATTGTTAAACTGGCCAAAAGACTTACACGTATTTAAAAAGCTTGAACGTATTTTAAAACGCCGTGAAAATGTATTTGAAAAAGATGGACAGATCGATTGGGGTCACGCAGAAGCATTGGCATTTGCTTCTATCTTAAAAGGCGGCACACCAATCCGTTTAACAGGTCAAGATGCGCAACGGGGTACTTTCGCCCACCGCAACCTTGTTCTTCATGACGTAGAGACTGGCCAAGAGTACATTCCTCTGAATCATTTAGAGGAAACAAATGCTTCTTTTGTTGTTATTAATAGCCCATTAACAGAATTAGCAGTTGTCGGCTATGAATACGGTTATAATGTTTTCTCTCCAGAGACACTCGTTCTTTGGGAAGCTCAGTTCGGTGACTTCGCTAACATGGCGCAGCCAATGTTTGACCAATTCGTCTCTTCCGGACGAGCAAAATGGGGTCAAAAATCTGGTCTTGTTATGCTTCTGCCACATGGATATGAAGGGCAAGGACCTGAACATTCAAGCGGTCGCCTAGAACGCTTCTTGCAAAACGCAGCAGAGAATAACTGGACAGTGGCCAACCTGTCTTCAACGGCTCAATATTTCCATATCTTGCGCCGTCAAGCTTCTATCCTGCAAAAGGAAGAAGTGCGTCCATTAGTGATCATGACACCGAAGAGCTTGCTTCGCCATCCGCTTGCGGCTTCTCAAGCATCAGAATTTGCTTCCGGTTCCTTCAAACCAGTTGTTGAAGAGCCAAGACTTGGAAGCCAGCCTGAACAGGTGGAAAGAGTCGTTCTTTGCAGTGGTAAAGTGTCTGTCGATCTGGCTGAACAAATTGGTAAAGCAGAAGAAGAACTTAACTGGTTGCATGTGTTAAGAGTAGAAGAGTTATATCCATTCCCTAAAGAAGAAATTAGAGAGTTTTTAGCTCGCTTCCCGCAGTTGAAAGAAGTTATTTGGCTGCAGGAAGAACCACAAAACTTCGGTGCTTGGACTTACGTGGATGCACGTCTTCGCGATGTGGCGCCAGAAGAAGCAACTGTTCGTTATGTTGGACGCCGCCGCCGCTCCAGCCCTTCAGAGGGGGATGCAATTGTGCATAAAAAAGAGCAAGCGCGTATCCTAAAAGCAGCAATCACAAGAGATTAATTAGGTAGATAAAGAAGCGAACAGGCTGCTAATTTGGCCTGTTCCGCTTTGAATAAATTATTTATACTTGTTGATAAGATGAATGTACATTAGAGGAGGACACGAAAGTGGCTGAAATTAAAGTTCCAGAGTTAGCAGAATCTATTACAGAAGGTACAATTGCACAATGGTTGAAAAAACCAGGCGATTCAGTTGAAAAAGGCGAATACATCGTTGAGCTTGAAACAGATAAAGTAAACGTAGAAGTTATTTCTGAAGAAGCCGGTGTAATCCAAGAGCTAAAAGCTGAAGAAGGCGATACAGTAGAAGTAGGTCAAGTCATTGCTATTGTAGGAGCAGGAAACGGCGCAGCTGCCTCTGCACCTGCTGAAGCAACACCTGCACCAGCAGCTCCTCAGCAAGAAGAAGCAAAACCAGCTCAAGAGGTAGTAAAAGAAGCTCCTGCAGCTCAAGACCCGAAACAACGTCCAATTGCTTCTCCTGCAGCCCGTAAAATGGCTCGTGAAAAAGGCATTGATTTAAATGAAGTACCAACAGTAGACCCAATGGGCCGCGTACGCAAGCAAGATGTAGAATCTTACTCTGCAAACGGCTCACAACCAGCAGCTCCTCAGCAAGCGGCTAAGCCTGCCCCAGCAGCTGCACCAAAACAAGATGACAGCAAACCAGTTGTTCGTGAGAGAATGAGCCGCCGTCGCCAAACAATTGCTAACCGTCTTTTAGAAGTGAAGCAATCAACAGCTATGCTGACTACATTCAATGAAATTGATATGACAGCGGTAATGGAATTGCGTAAACGTAAAAAGGACAAATTCTTCGAAGCTCATGATGTTCGCTTAGGATTTATGTCTTTCTTCACAAAAGCAGTAGTAGCTGCATTGAAAAAGTTCCCATACGTAAACGCTGAAATCGATGGAAATGAAATCGTTTTGAAAAAATTCTATGATATCGGTGTAGCGGTTTCTACTGAAGAAGGCCTTGTTGTGCCAGTCGTTCGTGACTGTGACCGCAAAAACTTCGCTGAAATCGAAGGCGATATTTTGAACCTTGCGTTAAAAGCACGTGATAACAAATTGGCTCTTAGCGATCTTCAAGGCGGTACATTTACGATTACAAACGGTGGTGTGTTCGGCTCCTTGCTTTCTACACCAATCCTTAATGGTACACAAGTAGGTATCCTAGGAATGCATACAATTCAAACACGTCCAGTTGCTATTGATAAAGACCGCATGGAAAATCGTCCAATGATGTATGTAGCTCTTTCTTATGATCACCGAGTGATTGATGGAAAAGAAGCAGTAGGATTCTTAAAAATGGTGAAGGATTTACTTGAAAATCCTGAAGATCTTCTTCTTGAAGGTTAATAACCACAAGCCAGCCGGTTGATCGGCTGGCTTGTTCTTTTTTTGCGTATATGCACAGTGAAAGATAAATGTAGTTTTTCAATAGTTGAGTGCAGCGAACATCGGAAACTAAGTATAGCAGGGCCTCCATATAAAAAAGGTATGCCGATAGTTGGCATACCTTGCTAATTTTTAGCGTTAATTTTTCGTCACGTTAAGACCACGTTTTTGCGCTTCACTTCGAAGCATTTTAATCCAATCTGCGTCTTGACCTTTGTTTTTTGCGTCCCGATAGGCTGCTACAAGCATTTCATTACTCATGATTTTCATGAAATTACCTCCTTGAAATAGGTCAGTATAATCCGTGGCTTCCGAAACAACAAATAAAGAATTCTCTTTATTTTCTGTTATTATACAGAATCTATTTCTTTTTTTAAAGGTTAATTGTAAAAATCATTCGAAAGTCAGTAATGAAAAGGTGAAATAGCTCTTTAGGACGGGTTGCTTGCTTGTGAAAACTATAATAATATTATGTAAACAAACCCTCATTTACAAATAGTGTTTTATGAAACAGCTTTTCAGTTCAATTTTAAATATGGTATGATAATGTAGAGTATGAAAGAGATCCGTAGATACAAAACGCGATCGAAAGGAGAAAACATGAATCATCTTCAGTGGACAAAAAAAGATACAATTAAAACAGTAAAATGCCTTCATACAGATGCAAAGAAATACATGGTTAAAAATAGACTAACTCCAGGAAAACTGTATGATGTAAAAAATGAAACAGAAGAATTTTATTTCCTTGTTGATGACAAAGGGAAGGTATCTGGTTTTTATAAAGACTATTTTGAAGAATAATAAACAAATATAGTGGAAAGAATTTTCTGCTCTTTTATAACAAAACATAAGAACAGCTAGTATTTACAGGGATTTTTTGTTAAGATAATGGGCAGGGAAGAAACCGGTAATTTTGGAAAAACGGCCTTCTCCATACATAAATATAAGCGTTTGGTCCATTATAGGGGGAGTACAGGTGTTTAATGAGAGAGTTGCGTTGAAGATCAGGCTGGAACAGCTGGCTAATTCAGAAGTAAGAATTATCCAGGAGTTTCAAAAAGAAAGAGAAGCTATTTTTCGAAGATTAAAAGAGCTGGATACAATCGAAGCGGGAAAGACGGAGAGCTCTAAGGAAATCGTGGCCCTAACGAAGATTGGCGGTTTGCCTAAAGAAAGAAAGCGAAGAGGACGACGCAGTGAAAATCTTGAGGAGTTACGTGAGTTAGCCGTCACGATATTAAAAAAGCAAAATACGCCAATTCGCGGAGTTGAGCTTCAGCGCCAGATTGAAGGCGAAACCGGCAAAAAAATCGCTAACATGACAACATTCATGGTTGGCCTTGAGCGCGAGAATCACCGGGTTCGTAAATTGGGAAGAGGATTGTATATATACGAGTATGAAGACTGATTGCTGAGGCAGTCAGTTTTTTTATGTGTTACTTATTTTACGTTTAATTGATGAAAATGTATGATAAGAGAATAACGTAATGGATAGTAGAGAGGGAGATGGACTTGTTTATTCATGAGTGGCCGCCTGCTGTAAAGCAGAAGATAGAGGAAAGAAAAGAAAGATTTGAACACACAGAAGAAACTTGGTTGATTGGGAACGCAGGATATGAGCCAGAGGATGAAGCGGTCTTGTTTGATGCTGTATTAGCTCTTTCTTTAGGTAAAAATGTGCTGCTGAAAGGGCCGACTGGTTCAGGGAAAACAAAATTAGCAGAGACATTATCGTCTATCTTTTCCCAGCCGATGCATAGCATTAACTGTTCGGTAGATTTGGATGCGGAAGCGATGATTGGCTATAAGACGATTGCTGAACGAGAAGGGAAGAATACGATTGAGTTTGTGCCGGGTCCGGTTGTAAAAGCGATGAAGCAAGGGCATCTGCTTTATATCGATGAAATCAATATGGCTAAGCCGGAAACTCTGCCGCTTCTCAATGGAGTGCTGGATTACCGGCGCATGATTACAAATCCTTTCACTGGAGAAGTGATTATCGCTGAACCGTCTTTTGGAGTGATTGCGGCGATCAATGAAGGTTATGTCGGAACGGTTCCTCTAAATGAAGCATTGAAAAATCGTTTTATCGTCATTGATGTCCCCTATATTGGCGGCGAAACGTTAATTCGCGTATTGGAAGCAGAAAGCCAGCTAAAGGATGGAAAGCTGATCCGCCGTTTTGCCGACTTATCACAAGATTTAATTACTCAAGTGAAAAATGGGCAAATTTCCGAAGAAGCCGCTTCAATACGGGCGTTAATTGATACGTGTGATTTGGCTTTATATATGCCGCCCCTTAGAGCGATTCAACGGGGAATCATTGATAAGCTTGAGGATGAACGTGAACAAGCAGCAGTAAAAAACATTGCTGAAACATTTTTTGAATGAGGAGATTCCATGAAACGTTTTATTCAATTTAATGATGAAACAATCGATTCCTTTTTGTTCATGCAATTAACCGACTTAGCTAAAACGTTAACGAGAGAACCGGAAGCAGAGATTGAATACAGTCCCTATTCTTATATGAACAAACAGGAGAAAAAAATTTATATCAGCCACTTTTGGAATCATCGGCCTGAGAAGGATAAGTGGCATGGATATAAGTCGGATCTCTTTTTGCGTGCTCTTGGCAGCTGGCAGCATACAGACGAACAGGTTATAAAAGAATTTGTTCAGCGCGTTCAGCATTCCCCGGTCGCTTCATTTGCCAAACAGCTTGTTGTGCTGGCAGAAGATATGCGTTTGGAGGAAATATGTAAGAAAGAACGTCCTGGTACGAAACAAGCTTTCACGGCTAGAAGAAGAATGTACCGACAGTATTTTAATGCGCAATTAAACGTCAACCTTGTAAAAAGTCTTTTTACCGACGCTTTATTCAATTTGCACTATTTACTGATGCATGCAGAATCACCGATACAGCCGCCGCTGATGAATGAGAGTATTGATGCAGCCATGCCTTTTATTCAAAGATCGATTATGAACTTCTATGATGCTCGTTCAACGGCTGAAGTGATAAAAGTCAGTCAAGGCATCGTGGAGGTGCTAGAGGAAGTAGTCGAACGGGATATATTGAACCACTATTTCCATCTGCCGGAGTTTTCTGCAGAACAAGGGTTTACAGGTGACACTTATCATGATTTAAAGAGGAAAGATCCGCTTGCGAACGACGATCAGCTGGAGGAAGAAAAAACGGGCGAGGAAGAAATTATAGATGAAGAGTTTCGGACATGGCATCGTGAAACGAGTGAACTCGGAAGCAGCTTTTTGCAATTTGACTTAGACCAGGGATCGAAAACCAACCTTTTAGGGGAGGGGGGAAGAGAAGGAGAAGCAGGGGATCAGGCCCTTGCGATGGTGCAGGGATCTGCCCAGCAAACGAGCCGTAAAGACTTTTCTAACCTGCCGGCAGAACAAGCGCAGAAAGAAGCAAAGAGCAAGGGAGAAGCTGCTTTTGGGAAAGAAAACCGCTTTGCCGTACCAGTTTTTAAGAAAGCAGAAGTGCCGACGCGAAAAGATATCGATCACTATAAACTGCAAAAGACACAAATTGCTCCGCTTCAAAAAAAGCTGAAAAATATGATTGAAAAAACATTAGAACATAAAAAAATCCAGCCGCGCAGTGATCTTCATAGAGGAAGGCTAAATAAAAAGCTGCTTCGTTTTTTCACAGAAGATCAGCCCCGGTTGTTTTATAAAAAACAAGAGCCATCAACTGAAATTGATGCAACGTTCACGCTGCTTGTTGACTGCTCTGCTTCCATGGAAGATAAAATGGAACAAACAAAACGAGGAATCATCCTCTTTCATGAATCCTTAAAATCTGTGAAGGTTCCCCACGAGGTCATTGGTTTTTGGGAAGATACAAATGAAGCAACGGATCAGCTGCAGCCTAATTATTTTCATACTGTCATTGATTATTATTCATCTTTGCAGCCTGTAAGCGGTCCTGAAGTCTTACAGCTGAAACCAGAGGAGGATAACCGTGATGGATTCGCTATTCGTGTGGTAAAGGAAAGAATCATCAAGCGAAGTGAAAAGCAAAAATTTCTTTTGATTTTTTCCGATGGAGAACCTGCAGCCTATAGTTATGATCGTAACGGCATTATTGATACACATGAAGCGGTCCTTGAAGCTCGAAAGCTAGGGATTGAAGTGATTAACCTTTTTCTTGCCGATGGAGAAATAGGGGAGGCGGAAAAGCAAACTGTACAAAATATATATGGAAAGTACAGCATCTTTGTCACAGATGTGCATGATTTGCCAAACGTAGTCTTCCCGTTATTGAAAAAACTATTATACAAAAGTGTTTAAAAGGAGGTAACTCAAAGTTACCTCCTTTTTTTATTTTTATAGAATAATTCATACGTAATATTTAAAGAGATAATTATAAAATATTATTTTAGAAAAACAGTGAAAAATAAAAGGCTGGATGATTTGTATAATGTTTGTATAGGGTATTAGAAAACGGATCAGGCAAAGCTGCTATATAGGAAAGTTGGAAGTTTTCTTTTTTGCATAACAAAAACCCGCATGGTGTCATGCGGGTTAATTTTTTGACGGGAGGTTGCTTTTTAAATTTAGAGCAGCGTAAAAACTATTTTAAGTTTAACAATTTTTGCTTCAGTTCATTCTCCATCGAGGACAGTTCTTGCTCCGCTTGTCTGCGTTTAGCGCGGCCTTCCTGCTGGATGCGCAATGTTTCTTCTAGTGTAGAAATTAAATTGGCCTGTGTCTTCTTTAAGGTATCAATGTCCACCAGCCCGCGCTCGTTTTCTTTTGCCGTTTCAATGGTGTTTGTTTTTAGCATTTCCGCATTTTTTAGCAATAGATCATTCGTTGTTTGAGAGACTTGCTTTTGCGACTCCATCGCTTTTCTTTGTCGAACGAGTGTAAGAGCAATGGCTACTTGATTCTTCCATAAAGGAATCGCTGTTAAGATGGAAGATTGGATTTTTTCGGCTAATGCCTGGTTCATGTTTTGGATTAGACGAATTTGTGGAGCGCTTTGAATCGTAATCTGCCGGCTTAGTTTTAAATCATGCAGTCTTTTTTCAAGACGATCGGCAAATTGCATCATATCGTTTACATCTTGAAAGTCCATTTGATCACCGGACTGTTCAGCTTTCCGGCGCAGGGCAGGGATTGTTTCCTGCTCCAGCTCCTCAAGTTTTAACTCACCGGCGGCGATAAAAATATTTAAGGCTTGGAAATATTCTTTGTTCTTCTCATATAATTGCTCAAGCATTTGAATATCTTCCAAAAGAATTTTTTTAGAGTGATCCAATTTTACGCTAATCCGGTCAATTTGAGTACCGACTTTTTGGTATTTCGACATGATTTCTTGAATAGAACCAGATACTTTATTAAACAAGCGGCTGAACATATTCTTTTTCTCGGGGCTTAATTCATCCGGATTGACTTCCTGCAGCTTTTTCATTAAATCGCTTAAAATATCACCAATCGTTCCGATGTCTTTTTGCTGTACGTGGTCAAGCATAGAGTGAGAAAAGCCCGAAAGCTTCGCCTGAGCGGCTGTACCATAGCTGATAACCGCCTGATGATTGGCCGGATCGATTTGTTTGGCTAGTTCCTGAGCTTTCAGCCGATGTTCTTCAGGAAGGACATCGATTAGTTTTTTTGGCGCCGCCTGTTCTTGAAAAGAAGGTGCAGGGCTTTGCTCCATTAAGCTTTCGCCAAACGGGGAGGAAAGCAAGTCATCAAGTCCGGCTGGATCCTCTTTTAATAAAGAAGGGCGTTTATCGTTTTCTGTTGTCATAATGGTTTTTATCTCCTTTCTCGAAGACCTCTGGCAGTCTGCGCTTATCCAATGACTGCTTGGCCACATCAAGTTCAAATGTTAAATGTTCAATGTCTTTTGCCAATACTTTATGCAAATCTTTTTCTAATGTTTTCGTTAAATCACTCAAGGTTTCTTTCGTTTCTAGCAAGGACTGTTTAACGGATGCATCTTTTAGTTTTTGCGAATTTAACCAAGCGTACTTCTCTGCAAGCTCTACGACAGAGTCGAGGTGAGAGTAAAAAAAGGATTCTGCTTCATAAAAACGTTTCGGCTCTTTTTTGACGATGGAGAAAATTCTGCGCACGAGGCGGTTTAGTTCGATCATTTGCTTTAAAGAACTAATGCTGCGTATACGGACAAACACACTTTTTAGCCGGCTTAGCTTTTGCTTCGCTTCTTTCATATTTGTAAGAATAAAATTGTATTCTTTTCTTGTTAGTCCGTATTTTTTATATAAACGCGCGTCTGCATACTTTCCTAACCCGAAATAAATACCAGCTCCAATCACAACAGCTAGAACAACTGCTAGCAAGGGGGAAAGCCCGAGCTGATTTATAAGGAGCAGCGAGCAAATGATCACTGCGGGAATGGTGACCAATGCGCGAAGGATAAAAAGCAATGGATTTTTCATCGTATTCACTCCAGTTATGATTTTCCCTTTAATACGCATGATCTGTCAAAAAGTTTCAGGATTCTATAAATTTTATCAAAAATATCATGGTTTTAGCTGTACCCTTACTATTAAAAAAAAGAGCTGAAAAGTCAATTAAAAAGTAAAAAAACGAAACAGACCGAGGAAAGGTCTGTTTCGTTTTTTTTATTTTCCTTCACTTGGTGTCTTGGAAGGATAGAGCTTTTTGCTTAACCACGTTTGTCCGATTAGGAACAGGCCGCTCACTCCCCAGTACAGTGGAAGGGCTGCCGGAGCGGAAAAGGAAAATACAAGAATCATAACAGGTGAAAGCATGCCGACAATTTTCATTTGCTGCTGCTGCTGTTCCGGCATGTTCATGAGTGATACCCGGAATTGGATAAAGTACATAATGCCGGCGATGATCGCCATTCCGATATCTGGGTGGCCGAGTTTGAACCAGAGAAAGCCGGCATGACGAATATCATCTGATGTTCGGATCGCATAATATAAGCCCATCCAGATTGGCATTTGCAAGAAAATCGGCAGACAGCCCATAGCGAACGGATTAATATTATGCTGTTGATAAAGAGCCATCATTTCCTGTTGGATTTTCCGCTGCTCTTCTGGATTTTTGGCTGCTTTTAACCGTTTTTGGATTTTATCCATTTCCGGTTTGACAACCTCCATCTTCTCTTTCATAGCTTGCTGTTTCTTCATTGTGTTCAGCATTAATGGCATTAAGATCAAGCGGACAGCAAGCGTAATAACAATAATAGCAAAACCATAGCTTCCGAGAAGCTCACCCAGCGAGTGAATCAATTCAACAAAAGGCCGGACGAGATAATCATGAAAGAAGTGTCCTTCCTCTTGGGCGGCCTGGCATCCGCTTAGAAAAAGGCTGGCGCCAAGCAACGAAGATAACAATATGGATGTTTTTTTCAATGGATAGTTCCCCCTATAAGCCATTCAGTGGCAATGAAACTGTTTCTATATAAAAACTAAAATGAGTATACCTTAAATTGCCTATCAGTTCAAATGATGTATATAGGGAGAAGGCTATTATTTTTAATCGCAGGGAATTGATTTTAAGTCAACTTTTTAATGTAAATAGTTGACTTAAAAAGTGCTTATCTTTTATCCTTAAAGAGGATGAAGATAAAAGAGGGGGAGAGAGCAATGACAAAGTGGCATCAATTAGCAGAGCAAGTGTTGGAGGGGAAAGAGTTAACAGATGAACAGGCGCTGGCCGTCTTGAATAGCCCGGATGAGGAGCTTCTCGATCTATTACAGGCTGCTTATAAAGTGAGAAGCCATTATTATGGCAATAAAGTGAAATTAAATATGATCATTAATACGAAATCGGGATTGTGTCCGGAAAACTGTGGTTATTGTTCCCAATCTATTCGTTCAACGGCGCCGATTGAAAAGTACAAAATGATGGACAAAGAATCTATCTTAGAAGGGGCCAAACGTGCGTATGAATTACAAGCTGGCACCTATTGCATCGTCGCAAGCGGACGCGGTCCAAGTAATAAAGAGGTAGAGCGTGTAACCGAAGCGGTAAAGGAAATTAAAGAGAAATATCAGTTGAAAGTATGTGCTTGCCTAGGACTATTAAAACCAGAACAAGCCGCTAAGCTGAAAGAAGCAGGGGTGGATCGCTATAATCACAACCTTAATACATCAGCTGGCCATCATGAACAAATTACAACAACTCATACATACGATGACAGGGTACAAACGGTGAACACAGTAAAGGAATCCGGTATTTCTCCTTGTTCGGGTGTCATTATTGGCATGAAGGAGCAAAAAGAGGATGTTGTATCCATGGCACGCAGCCTTCGTGCGCTTGATGCGGACTCGATTCCGGTGAACTTTTTACATGCGATTGATGGTACGCCGCTTGAAGGGACAGATGAGTTAAATCCTCGTTACTGTTTGAAAGTGTTGTGTCTGTTTCGTTTTATTAATCCGACAAAAGAAATCCGGATATCAGGCGGCCGGGAAGTAAATTTAGGATCACTCCAGCCACTGGGGCTTTATCCTGCGAACTCTATTTTTGTCGGAGATTACTTAACGACTGCTGGACAGGAAACAACAGCTGATCATAAAATGATTGAAGAAATGGGCTTTGAAGTAGAGTTTGCGTCTGCCCAAGAGGAACAGCCAGTTATATAAGATAAAACATCTCTGCTCGTATTGCTAAGCTATTCAGGACCAGGCAGTAACGTGTAATGATCGTAATCCAACCGGCTATAAGCATCTAGTATACTTTGAAAAACGTTTGGAAAGTCCGTCCAAGCGTTTTTCGCCGTGCATCTAGCTTTTTATTTAATTTAATAAAGAATGAGAAAGGGGTAGGCCTTCTGCTTCACATCTGATTCGATAGAACGTTGTCACGAATGGATGAGTGTCCGGATCAAATTTCAAGTGTATTAACCTTCTTTTACCTAGTCTTTTGTCAATCATCGCTAAAGCTTGTATCACGACATTATCAGAACGGATCGCTTCTCCAATTGAAAAATGAGGATACTGAACGAATGCATCGTACACATGTTCAACGTTAAAAATATTTCGCTGCTCTAAAATAAATATGGAATAATCCATGTCATGCACGTTACCGGTGAATTCCGGAAAACATTCATACAAGCAGTCGGGAAACGGTTTGTTTGTTTTTTGTCTTATTTCTTTCCAAAGCTTGTCGTGCTCCATTAAAAACTGGGCCGACGAAGCCTGGAATACTTCTTTTTGATCGAATGTGATCCAAATCCGCCTTTGTTCTCCAAGAACAGCATTATAACTCGTTGTATAGATGTTTAAGCGCTTTTTAAGCTTTTCGCATAGTAGATGTTCGAGTAATGCTTTTGTTTTTGTCCAACGCATATGATTTTTTACTCCTGTTATCTATTCATTTTGATCAGGCATTTCTGAGAATGCTTCTACATAACTGAATTTCCTGCCAGAAGAAAGTTGTTTTACTTTTCCATCCAGCGTAGAACCGTCGTTTCATTTAATGTTACTATTATATATAAATACACGATAACGATATAGCGGGGGAAAGGATGAATCTATGAGAAACGGTTGTCTGTTTATTGCGCAATTAGCTTTTTTGTGGCTGATTTACCAGCTGGGCCAGCTCCTCTCAGAATCTTTTCATCTGCCGGTACCTGGCAATGTGTTAGGGATGATCATTTTATTTCTATTATTATCTTTTAACATCGTAAAAATAAATTGGGTGGAAAAAGGGGCTTTATTTTTGAATAAGCATCTCGCTTTTTTCTTCGTGCCGATTGCTGTCGGGCTCATGACGTATACCTCTCTTTTAAAAGAAAGCGGCTTAGCTCTTGCTGTTATCTTATTTGGCAGCTCTATCATCGGGATGGCGCTCACAGGAGGAGTGTCTCAATTTTTATCAGCTAGACAAATTCAGAAAGAAAAAGGAGAGGATGCCGGTGAGCGTCGTCACTCTATTTAGTATTGTCTTAACTCTCGGAATTTACATGCTTGCCCGCGTCCTTGCCGTCCGTTTTCCATCACCGCTTACAACGCCTGTATTTTTAAGCACCGCCGCCATTATTTTTGTCTTAGTCGGCAGTGGGATCTCTTATGAAGAATATACGCCCGCAAAAGAGATTATGACATATTTGCTTGGACCTGCCACAGTAGCACTTGCTGTTCCGCTTTATCGTAACCGGGATGTATTATGGCAAAAGGCTGTGCCTGCTTTTTTGGGGATGATAGCGGGAACTGTGGCCACTATCGCTTCCGCTGTCTGGCTGACGAAGGCGTTTCATTTAACGACAACGACGGCTGCTTCTGCCGCCGTGAAGTCCGTTACAACACCTGTAGCGGTTGAAGTAGCTCGTATAATCGGCGGAGATCCAGCGCTCTCGGCTATCTTTGTAATGGTAGCGGGAATGTTTGGAGCGATGTTTGGGCCTTGGCTGTTAACGGCAATGAAAGTGACAGACCCTTTTTCACGCGGGTTGTCAATGGGTACGGCAGCTCATGGAATCGGAACAGCTCAAATCGTAAATGAAGGGAGTCTGCAAGGGGCTGTATCTGGCGCGGCTATGGGGTTTGCAGCTATTCTTACATCGGCTATCCTGCCATGGTTTTTTCCACTATTAAAGTAAAAAGACGCCGTTTTTAACCCGGCGTCTTTTCGGTGAAGAATTATCCAATTAGAATACGTTCCTTCGGGAAGTTATAGCTGTCCTTAATTTCTTTTCCGCGAACAATAAAGAGCAAGGAGAAGACTCCAATTCTTCCGATGAACATTAACGTCATGAGCAATATCTTGGCGGAGGTGCTTAAATCACTTGTAATGCCAAGCGACGAACCGGTCGTTCCGAAAGCGGATGAGACCTCAAAGATGATTTTCACCGTGGGTAATGCCGGTTCTAAAAATGAAAGGAAAATAATTGAACCACCCCAAATGAAGAAGCCTGTTGTGATGACGACGAAGGCGCGCTGCACGTCAACGGGGTGAACCTCTCTGTTGAAAATTTTAATCGTATTCTTTCCGCGCGCGTAAAAATAAACACTTAAGATGGCAATCGCAAAAGTCGTTGTCCTTAACCCGCCTCCCACACTGCTTGGCGAAGCCCCGATAAACATCAGGGTGGAGATAAGCAGCAAGGTAGCAGTTGAAAATTCATTTAAATCGACAGACGTTAACCCGGCACTGCGGGCGGCGATAGACTGAAAGGCAGAGTAGAAGAAAGATTCGTGCCATGTCTTATTTACGAAAAAGTGGTGGCGATCAAGTAAAAAGATAAGCACTGTCCCGACTACGGCCAAGATGGCATACACAGTCGTTGTCAATTTTGTAAATAAGGAAAACTGAAATCTAACCGGTCCTCTGTAAGTTAAATAATCTTTAATTTCCACTAACACAGGAAAACCGATTGCCCCAAGCACAATCAAGATCATGTTAATAAATTGGACAAAGTAATCATTAGCAAAAACGATTAATGAGTTTCCGGTAATATCAAATCCACCGTTTGTTGTGGCGCTGATGGAAGCAAACACGCCATGTAAAAAAGCTTCTTGGACGGTTGGATAATATTGAAGAAAGTACGTGCTCAAAATAAGGGCGCCGACCGCCTCAATTCCAAGAATTAATAAAAATATTTCAATCATCAGCCTAACAAGCCCCGCTAAATCTGTTCGGTTCTGATCGGCCATGATCAGTTGGCGTTCACGCATCCCAATCCGCTTTCCAAATAAAATCCAGATGATTGAACTCAATGTCATGATGCCTACGCCGCCCACCTGTAAAATACACAAAATAAAAAAATAGCCGACTGTATTGAATGTATCGACAATAGAAACAGGGGATAATCCTGTCACACTTAGCGCGCTGACCGCAACGAATGCAGCGTCTATAACAGAAATATCGTTTCCGGGCTTATGAGCGATAGGCAGCAGCAATAAGCCGGTGGAAAACAATGCACCGGTGAAATACAGCATGACGATTAATTGAAAAGTGGATAACTTTAGTGCTTTTATTTTCCCAGGATCTTTCATAACATCTACCTCTCAATTTTCCCGATATAATCTCTATCCGGTTCTAGCTTCATGAAAACATATTCCCTATTATAGTAGAAAAGGACGCTAAATTAAAATCCTTTCGTGAAAAGAAAAAACTTCTTCTAAAATATAAATAATTATCGGGGAAATGATTTATTTTTCGACAAAAAATGAAACTAATGAAAAAAAAAAACGTATAAATAGACAGTCATAGAAAAGGAGGAAAGAGATGAAGAAAATTTGGAAACGGATAAAGTTCGTTTTTACGTTTAGACGGTCGATCCCATTCTTAAAAGATTTCTTTTTAAGCCGGGAAGTAGCGGCCTTTAGCAAGGTTCTTTCCATCGGGCTAATCATCGGTTATTTTTTATTGCCGCTTGACTTAATCCCCGATTTCATTGCTGTCTTCGGCTTGATAGATGATCTGGCCATTTTCACGTTTGTTTTGCAGCAGATCGTTAACATGGCACCTGATTCACTAAAAGAGAAACATAAAATGATTTGAAAATAGCCCTATAGCTAAGATACAGCTATAGGGCTATTGATTAGGAAATGGTTGAAAACACAGTTTGTAATCTTCTTGCTGCTTTCAGCAATTCTTCTTCGGGCTGAACGAGTGCGATGCGTACGTATCCTTCTCCGGAAGCGCCGAACGCTGCTCCAGGCACCATCACAACCCCGGCTTTTTCAATGCAATAAAAGGCAAACTCTTTAGAAGTCCAGCCCGCCGGAATTTCAGCCCAAATAAACATGCCGCCTGATGGGCGATCCACATTCCAGCCGATCTGGCTCAATTCATTGACTAGCACGTCCCGGCGCCGCTGGAACACGTTTCGAACATGCTGGCTGATCTCTTCCGCATGATCAAATGCTGCAATAGCTGCCGCTTGAATCGGCGCGAACACCCCATAGTCAAGGTTAGACTTTAATTGGGTAATAGCGGCGATGATCTCCTTGTTTCCAGCGATATAAGCAATACGAGCACCGGCAAGACTAAAGCTTTTAGAAAGTGAATTAATTTCGATGCCAACCTCTTTTGCCCCAGGAACGGCCAAAAAGCTGAGTGGCTTCTTATCATCAAAATAAAATTCCGAGTAAGCCGCATCGTGAAGGATAACAATCTCATGCTGCTTCGCAAAAGCAATGGCCTCTTTAAAAAACGCTTCATCTGCTTCACCAGCAACTGGATTACCGGGATAATTTAAAATCATGAGCTTCGCTTTGCTGGCAATTTCGTCTGGAATCGCTGTTAAGTCAGGAAGAAACCGATTTTCTTTCAGTAACGGCATATAAAAAGGTTCTGCTCCTGCTACCGCTAGGCCGGTTTCATAAGCGGTGTATCCAGGGTCCGTGACAAGGACAATATCGCCGGGATCAGCGAACACGAGCGGTAAATGAACAAGACCTTCCTGAGAGCCCATAGCATGAACAAGTTCTAACTGTGGATCTAACGAGACACCATATACACGATCGTAATAGCGGGCTGCCGCTTCATAAAAAGCTTTTGTGCCTGACAAAGTGTACCCGTATTGGGAAGGCTCCGCCGCATAAGCAGAGAGCTGTTGGCGGATGACATCAGCCGGAGGAAGATCCGGACTGCCTAAACTTAAATCGATGAGCTCTTTTCCTTCTGCTTCTTGCTTTAATTTGAACGCTTTTAACTCACTAAAAATGGATGGACCGAATTTGTCCATCCGTTTTGCAAAATAAAACCCCAAGATGAACTCCCCCCTGTAGTATGAATCAATCTTTAGTTATTATTGTAGCATACAGAATTACAGATTAATTTTAAATTTTTCCACAACAGCAGATAACAGCTTAGCTGATAGAGCTGGGCTTGCTTGCCAGTTTCCTTTCTCCAGAAAGCGGGAATAGTCCTCTAGGCAAGAGAGGGAGGAAAGTCATGGACAAAAAATTAACGAAGAAGCGGCTTCTTATCATCATTCTTTTAAGTGTTTATCTCATTACTATGCTGTTTCATGTGTACAAGCCGCTTCCAGAACATATATCTTATGAAAGTCCAGTTTATCAAGTCGGAGCAGATCAGGTAGACTTTTACTATAATGTGTCTGGGAAAGTAGGCAAGGAGAAAGTTTTTACTGAACAAATATTTAAAAGAACACAAGAGATTATTAATGAAGCAGATCAATTTATCGTGTTAGATTTTTTTCTCTTTAATTCCTATCACGAGAAAAATAAAGAGTTCCCTAACATAACCGAAAAGATCACAGAAGCTCTTATAAAGAAAAAACAGGCTAATCCACATATGGACATCATTCTTATTTCTGATGAGGTCAATACGTCCTATAATTCTCACAAGAACCCCGAATTCGAAGAAATGAAGAAGAATGGCATCAAAGTAATTGTAACGGACACTAAGCCGCTGCGTGATTCCACGCCGATCTATAGTGCGGTCTGGCGCATGTTTTTTCAGTGGTTTGGAGATAAAGGAAAGGGCTGGCTGCCAAATGGGCTTGTGGAAACGGCTCCGGATATGACAGTGCGTTCTTATTTAAAGCTGTTCAATATAAAAGCGAATCACCGAAAAACGATTGCCACAGAGAAAACAACACTTGTTACGTCAAGTAATCCTCATGATGAGAGCGCTTATTTTGCCAACACGGCTTTCGAAGTGAAGGGCGCATTAATGAACGATTTGCTCGTCTCGGAAAAAGCGGCTGCTGATACACGCCGGAACATTCCTTTTCCACAGCCGGTCAATCAGAAGACAGGAAAAGGAGACATGAACGTTCAATTATTAACAGAAGGGAAAATTGCTAAAGCGGTAAAGCAGGAAATAATAAAGGCTGAAAAAGGGGAAGAAATCTGGCTGGCGATGTTTTACTTAGCTGACCGTGATATGGTGGATGCCTTGACGGACGCGGCGAACCGAGGAGTCAAGGTGAACATGATTTTAGATACAAACAAAAACTCATTCGGCAAGAAGAAAACAGGATTGCCCAATATTCCGATGAGTGAAGAGTTACTGGAGGATTCACATGGCAAGATTAATATCCGCTGGTTTGCGCCAGAACCCGAACAATTCCATACGAAAATGATTTATATAAAGAAAAAGAGCAGCGGTACGATTATTAGCGGTTCGGCTAACTACACATCAAGGAATTTAAATAATTTTAATTTAGAAACAGATGTAAAAATAACGGGTCCTCGTTCAGCGAAGGCTATAGAAGAAACAGAGCATTATTTTGAGCGGTTATGGCAGAACGAAGGAGCAGAATATACGACGAACTATGAAGAGCATTATGAAAAAACAGCAGGAATCAAAAGAGTGATTTATACTATCCAAAAACTCTTGCATTTAACGACTTTTTAAAAAGCATGCCGATCGCATGCTTTTTTTCTTGAAAAAATTGTTAAAATATTTTTTTTTGAAAACAACCATGATAATAAGAGACTTTATTAACAGGGAGGAATATAACATGACAGTTATCAGCGATTTGAAAAAAACAATGGCAGGGTTAAAAAGCGCACAGGCAAGTCTAGAAGGATTTGCTTTAGCGACTCAGAACCAACAGGCTAAGCAGTTGTTTCAAACAGCAGCTCAACAAACACAGGCGGTCGTTGATGCGCTTCAGCCGCGTGTAACGGAAGTAGAAAACGAAGAACCGCAATACAAAAACATTTAATAAATAACAAATTGTGCAAAATTCACAAACAGAATAGAGATATTGGAGGTGAAAGTGTGGAAAAACAACGAACATGGGTTTTTGAAAACAAACCGGTTATTATATCTACTGGAGTAGTCGGAGGCCCATTTGAAAGCAACGGACAGCTAGCTGATGATTTCGATGTTTTGCATGATGATCTGTGGATAGGACAAGAAACCTATGAAAAAGCCCATAGAAAGCTGATGGAAGAGGCCACTATGCGAGCTGTTGAAAAGGCAAGGTTAAAAAAGCAGGACATTGAATATTTCTTCGCTGGGGATTTAATTAATCAAATTACTCCGACAAGCTTTACCGCCCGAACGCTTGCAGTACCGTATCTCGGGTTGTTTGGTGCTTGTTCTACTTCAATGGAAGGGCTGGCGCTTAGTTCGCTTTTAATTGACAGTAAGAAGGCGAATTTCGTTTTAACCGGCGCATCCAGCCACAATGCTGCTGTTGAAAAGCAATTCCGATATCCGACTGAATATGGAGGACAAAAACCGCCAACGGCTCAATGGACGGTCACGGGTGCCGGGGCAGCGATTGTAGCTCAACAAGGCGAAGGCCCCTATATTTTGTCTGCGACGATCGGAAGAGTGATTGACATGGGGCTGACGGATCCGTTTAATATGGGGGGAGCGATGGCGCCAGCTGCGGTTGATACGATTATTGATCATTTAATTTCCTTAAATCTTGATCCTTCCTATTATGATTTAATTGTCACAGGTGATCTCGGGTCGATTGGCCGAAATATTGCACTTGAGCTTTTAAAGAAAAGGGGTATCGGAATAAGCGATAGTCAGTTTCAAGACTGCGGTTTGATGATTTATAAAGACAGTCAGCCAGTTTTTGCAGGGGCGAGCGGCGCCGGCTGTTCAGCTGTTGTAGGATACGGCCATTTATTAAACCGTCTTAAAAAAGGAGAATTGAAAAGAATCTTGCTAGTGGCGACCGGAGCCTTATTATCCCCGCTTTCCTTTCAGCAGCAGGAATCTATTCCTTGTATCGCTCATGCTGTGGCGATTGAATCTAATCAGTAAAGGGAGAGAGCTATGACCGTTGCATCAGATGTCAAAACATGTACAGCTGGATTAAAGCAGGCAGAGGCTGTTTTCTCTAGGCTTGCTTTACTATCAAGCGACCCGGAAGCGAAGCGGCTATTTCACGAAAGTATGCTGACGATGCAGGAAATTATCGAACGAATGAACAATAGAATTTTCGAGCTGGAAAATGAAGAACCACAATATAGAGGGTCTTAGTCAGAGGTGATCAAGTGACTCAGTGGCTAGAAGTAACGATTCGGTCTGTATCCTTTTTGACTATTTTATTTATCATTACGAAAGTCATCGGCAAACGGCAAATTGCTCAATTATCTTTTTTTGAATATATCGCCGGCATTACGATCGGCAGTATTGTCGCTGAAGCTTCTTTAGCGAGGGAACGTTCCATCGCGGATGCTCTGATAGCCATTGCAGTCTGGGGATTTATCCCTTGGTTAGCCGACTACATTGCGATGAAGAGCAAGTCGGCTCGGAGGACAATAGAAGGACAAAGCACCGTATTTATTAAAGATGGGAAAATTCTTGAGGACAATTTAAAGAAAGAGAAGTATACGACGGATGAATTGCTTGCGCTATTGCGAAAAAAAGGTATTTTTTTCCTTGCTGATGTGGAATATGCCGTTTTAGAACAAGATGGCAGCTTAAATGCTCTTTTGAAAAAAGATAAACGCCCATTAACTAGAAGCGATTTGCAAATGCTGCCGATAAACGAGAAAGAGCCTTACACGATTATCATGGACGGTCGTTTGTTGGTAGACTCTCTTTCTAAGAGCGGGAAAACAAAAGAATGGTTAAATGGAGAATTAGAGGCAGCAGGAGTCACGATAGAAAATGTGTTTTTAGGGCAAGTCAACTCCTATGGGGAACTGTACCTTGACCTATTTAATGATCAGCTTCAGCCGCCTTTTCCCCAGGAACGTCTTTACTATTGGCAAATTTAAAAAAGTTTGCAGCGGATATGGAAGCTTTTGCTTTAGCGACAGACTGCAAAAAAACGAAAAAAATGTATGAACAAAACGCAACAGACATTCGGAAATTGATTCAACAGACGCAGCCTTATTTATCGAATTAAAGGTTATTTTTAGAGCCTGTAATTCGATTTTTGTTGTTTCATTGTGTGCAAAATTCAAAAAATGAATAATTATTGGTTCTTAAAGCATAAGTCTGCTAAAATAAAGGCAATCCAGTAATAAAAGTAAATGAGAAGGCAAAGGAGTGAAGAGTTTGCCAAGAGGTGAAGGGAAGTTCCTAATTAAGCAAAGAGCCTTTTTAAAGCTTTTTATGATTCGATTTGTAGAAGAAAATAAGCTATATGGAATGCAGGCAATGGACGAATTGAAAATGACGTTTAAGCAGTTCGGCTATGAACCAAACCATTCAGAGATTTACAGATCTCTTCATGAACTGATTGATGACGGTATTTTAAAAAGACAAAAGAAATTGCAAGAAGGTGCAAAATATAAAGAAGTCGTCATTTATCAATTTGCTGACTATGAAAAAGCAAAGCTCTATAAAAAACAAGTAAAAACAGATCTTGACCGCAGCATGGGGTTGTTAAGGAAAGCATTGGAGGACGTTTATTAACAATCAAGAGCAGCAGAGAGAAAAGAGGGATACCATGGGATTATTTGATGGGTTAATCGGGAATGCGACAGAAGCGGATATTGAGAAAGTTGAAAAAACACTTGAGAAAATTCTCTTTGATGGTGAACAGATTGAAAAGGCTTTTCAAATTTTAAGAGACTTGATTGTATTTAGCAATAGACGCTTAATTATGATTGACAAACAGGGTGTGACAGGAAAGAGAATTGAATATCATTCTATCCCTTATCGCAGCATTACTCATTTCAGCGTACAGACGGCTGGCACCTTTGATTTGGAAGCAGAGCTGCTCATTTGGATAGCCGGCACAGAAAATCCAATCGCTAAGCAGTTTAGAAAAGATGACAGCATATTTGATGTACAAAAAACGCTTGCTGCTTATGTATTGTAAATCACGGATATATAAGTAAAGAAAAGGGGGAACTTCTTTGGAAAGCTCCCCAGCCTATTTTTCGTTTCCTATTTATGTGATGTGTATAGCTGCGTAGCAAATACTTGTTTTTATGAATAGGAAAAGAAGTGTAGATTTTCATTGTCAAAATATATTGAGGTGCCTAGTTAATGAGAGAGACGGACAAGAAGCAGACGGCCACTAGCAGCCATAACCGCCATAGCCGCCAACAAAGCAAGCACCGATGATAATTAAGAGAATGAACAATACAACAATCAAAGCAAACGTACTACCATATCCGTATCCTCCATAGCATCCATAGCCCATATTATTTTCACCTCCTAATCAAAGGAACAATATATCATATGAAAAGTTTCAAAGAAGGGTTAGGTAAATGTACCAGGGGAAAAGCCCAATAAACGGGATTTTCTTTGAAACATCATCGTTCCCTTATCTTCATGTGAAGAAAGGACTGCCAGGCGCGTATTCCTGGCAAGAGCCATTATATTTTAGAGAGAAATTCTCAAATCATTCAAACGTTTTAAAATCCAAAAGGTCCTGGGGGACAACAAGGGTTAACTGGCATTCCACACATCATGTGCTGCTCACAGCACTCATTTACAACAGATTCAGTATGCGGAAAATAATGCTCATGGTTAATCATGTGCTTGTTAACAGTAGTAGTATGAGAAGGATGAATGTGTGGCACGACCGTATTGATTACATTAGTTTTGACAAATTGTTGTGTTGGTGACACCAACGGCGGATCATACTGAGCAGGAAATGCTTGTGGCGGACAAAGATGCGGAGGGCATGCTCCGTAGCCACCCCAACGTCTATTAAACATTTCAGCGACCTCCTTTTGTTATAGTGTATGACACTAATAGTGTATGGCAATCGAACAGTTACGTACGGGTTGTATACCCATTTATTTCAAAAAAGATAGATATAAGAGCTTGTAGGCAAAGTCTACTTTATACGTGACCAGACTTATTTAAAAACGTTCGCTTTTGAGACGCGAAACTTGGCGAGGAGCGGAATGACCATAAGGGCCATGAGTACCTCAGGCAGGAGAACAACGGAGAAAGCGAGCCTTTGTCAACAGCCTGATAAGTCTCTGCGGTTAAATAAAAGCGAAAAAGAGGACAGCTTGCTGTCCTCTCTTCGTTCTAGTCTCTAAATGAAACCTAAGTTTATGGTTAATTTTTATGATGTTTTTTATGGTGCTTTTTATGATGATGTGGCTTATGGTGCATAGCATAAGGCATCATCGGTGGCTGTGTAATAAGCACAGCCTGCTGTTGAGTGACATGCGGATATTCCATGTAATGATGATAATGATGATGATGGTGGTGGTGATAGCTTTCCATTCCACCCATCGGCATCATTTGAGTGTATTCAGGATACATCATAGGCATTGTCATAGGCATTGTCATAGGCATAGTCATAGGCATAGGTTCGTTGCAATGAGGCATGCAATCTCTCATATCAGGAACCGCATATGGATCTTGCCACATGCTATACTCTTGTTCTATGTGTTCATCTTGTCTTGCATTTTGATCTTGCCACATATTTTGATCTTGATTCATATCTGCCACCCACTCTTTCTTTTTTTAAACCTCAGCTTTTACATACTGCTAGCGTCTTTTATGAAGAAAAAACCTAATAATATCCACCATATCCGCCATATCCGCCATATCCACCGTATCCGAATCCGCCATATCCTCCAAATCCATACGGATTAAACAGTGCACTGCCTAATAATCCACCCGCTAAGCCTCCTAAAAATGGACCTCCAAACCCGCCAAACCCGCCATAAAACGGTCTGCCAAATCCTCCATAAAACGGCCTTCCGAACCCGCCGAAAAACGGTCTGCCAAATCCTCCGTAAAACGGCCTTCTAAACCCACCGTAGAAAGGTCTGAATCGCTGATCTGTGTTCATTTTTCCACCTTCTTTCTTAAAAACTACTATCAATTGCATGCTATGTTTATGACTTAGAAAAGGAGCTTGTTTTTTAGCGGAATGGGTGATGGCCCATCATCTTTCTAAAAACCAAGGTGTACAAGAAAGCTTTTTAGAGAGGGATGATTTCAGGTTTCTTTCACTTTTCATGAGAGGAAAGAGGTGCCAAAAAAGCAAGATTCTTTCATAAATTTCAAAAAAATCTTGTTTTTTAACTTTTATTATGGATATAATTAACAACGTAGATTTAATGTGTTTATCAGCCGCGCGTTCATGAACTGGTCAGCTTTCACATTAACTTCCAAGAGGCAGGAGCATAACGATGCTTTTTGAAGGGAGGTGAGACCAGATGACGATCAACTTAATATTTGTCATTATCACCATTAAAAGACGCAAAAAAAGTGTGGAAGATTATTTTCATGACGAGCGTGTTGAACAAATGTATGAACAAATGAAAATGAAACAACAAGAAAATGCGAGAAACCTGTTTTAAAAAAATGACGAATCGGAAGGAGAATGCATGATGATTTTCTTATTGCCAGCCCAAGTTAAATTATTGAATTCACTATTTGTTTTGAAGGACTCTGCCTAGCAAAGCTGACCAGAAATAAAGCAGCGCACTAATCGCTGATTCGCCCCCGCTCTGTAATTTTTTGCGGGGGTTTTTGTTATGATCAGTACATACTACTTTGTGAATAGGAATGATACAAATGCCAAATACAGCACAGCAAGCAAGCATGCACAAGACAACAGCCTATAGTATCTTGTTTGCCATTAGCGCGGGACACTTTATTAATGACTCTATCCAATCCGTTGTGCCCGCCATGTTTCCCATTATTAAAAGTTCTCTCCATTTGTCTTATGCACAGCTTGGATGGATTGCCTTCGTGCTGAATATGACATCTTCTGTCATGCAGCCGGTGTTTGGGGCAGCAGCAGATCGGAAGCCACAGCCGTATTTGCTGCCGATCGGAATGCTGTTATCTATGTTAGGGGTAATTGTTTTTGGGCTGTCACCTAACTTCTACTTTTTACTATTCGCTGTTTTATTTATTGGTTTAGGCTCCGCTGTCTTTCATCCGGAAGGTTCAAGGGTTGCGTTTATGGCAGCCGGAAGCAAGCGGGGGCTCGCCCAGTCTATCTATCAAATGGGAGGGAATGGCGGGCAATCCCTGGCCCCGATCTTTACAGCCTTCATCTTCGTGCCGCTTGGCCAAAAAGGCGCATTGCTATTTGCAGTCATTACAGCAGGTGGAGCGATCTTATTGACAAAGGTTTCTGTCTGGTATAAACGAATGCTAGCTTTTCAATTGGCAAGAAAGAATAGAAAGGGTACGGTCAGTCAAAACAAATTATCTTCCTCTGTAAAGTGGGCAATGATCCTGTTGGTCTTTTTTGTTTTTGCCCGTTCTTGGTATGCAGCGGCTATTACAAACTTTTATCAATTTTATTTAATTCAAGATTACGGTCTATCTGTTAAGCAAGCCCAGTTATACGTATTCGTCTATTTAGCTGCTGGTGTGGCTGGAACGTTTTTCGGCGGTCCGCTTGCTGATCGGTTTGGCCGCAAGAACCTGCTCGTTTTTTCGATGTTGGGAGCGGCACCGCTTGCCGTTATTCTTCCGTATGTACCTCTTGTTGCCGTTTTGCCACTCTTTTTATTAATTGGTTTTATCTTGCTGTCAAGTTTTAGTGTAGCGGTTGTATACGCACAGGAGCTAATCCCAAACAAAATCGGGATGGCTTCCGGCTTAATCGTTGGGTTGGCTTTTGGCATGGGAGCCATTGGTGCGGTTGTTTTTGGGGTTTTGGCAGATAGCTTTAGTATTAAATTTGTGATGATTCTTTCAAGTTTGCTTCCTGTTCTCGGCATCAGTGCTCTTTGGCTTCCAGGAGACAAGAAGCTGCAAAAAATGCAGGGAAAATAGGAATGAGCGTGTAGACAGCCTGTATTTTAATATCATTAGCCTAATTTTAAGGACCGCTTTATAGATTGCTTGTTACATAGCAGCTATAAGGCGGCTTTTTATTTGTAATTATATAGAGACAAATCAAACCGGAAAAACTTTTATCTTCATAGACTCATAGTGTTGCTTGTAGAAAGAAGGTGATAGAGCAGAATTTTTTACATAGTGCAAACAAGTCATAGAATGTAAAAAACTGTTGAATGGTGGGGTATTTTTATAAATGAATTCTGAATATTCAATTGACATTAACTTTACTATAGATTAGTATGTAAATTAGATTCATAATAGCGGATGAATATTGTGGGAGAGACTAAATGAAATAATTTAGCACCGAAGGAGCAAAACCAAAAAGTTGGGTACTAATCTCTCAGGTAAAAGGACTACAATAGGACGCATCTCTGGAGAGAGCCATAGGCCACCAAAGGAGTTAAACTCTCAGGTACAAAGGACAGAGAAAAATGGGGTTATTTCCTATTTTTCTCTGTCCTTTTTTATTGGGGAAAGATGGAAATAGGAAAGGAGAAAAGAGGAGGGATAAGCACGTAACGATCCTTATGAGAAAGGGATGGGGATGACTCTATTTCCAGATTGATTGAACACCCAAGAATAAATAATACTGCCCTGAAAAAGAGTTAGCAGCCTTGAATGCAATGATGATAGAACTTGGCGCCATTACCGGAACAGGAACATGTTTATTGACAAAAGTTACCACTGAAGAGTGCACGTGTCCTGTTACATAATTTATTTTTAAAATGTAAGCGCTTTTTTCTTTCGAATTAACGAATTATATATTAAACTTTTATTGGGATATTAATTTATAAATATCGAATTTAGTGTCGAAATATTTTAAATCAATAAAAAATAGTATATCCCATAAAATGGAAAGAGGGAAAACGTATGCAGGAACAAACTTTGGCCAGAGGCCTGAAAAACCGGCACGTACAACTCATCGCTATTGGTGGGGCAATCGGAACAGGATTATTTCTTGGTGCAGGGAAATCTATTCATCTAGCAGGACCATCGATCTTATTTGCTTATATGATTACGGGCGCCATTTGCTTTTTAATCATGCGCGCACTTGGGGAATTACTTTTAAGTAATTTGAATTACCATTCTTTTGTTGACTTCGTAAGAGACTATTTAGGGAATATGGCAGCATTTATGACTGGCTGGACCTATTGGTTCTGTTGGATTTCTATTGCAATGGCTGACCTGACAGCCGTTGGTCTTTACACTCAATATTGGTTCCCTTCTGTGCCTCAGTGGATGCCGGGATTAATTGCGCTCGTCATTTTACTATTTATGAACCTTGCAACTGTAAAGCTATTTGGTGAAATGGAATTTTGGTTTGCTTTAATTAAAGTCATTGCTATTTTAACTTTAATTGTCGTTGGTATTGTGATGATTATTAAAGGCTTTTCTACACCTTCAGGAGCAGCTAGCTTTACGAATTTATGGAGCCACGGCGGCCTGTTCCCGAATGGAATAAATGGTTTTATTCTTTCATTCCAAATGGTAGTGTTTGCATTCGTTGGTATCGAGCTTGTAGGTCTTACAGCAGGTGAAACAGAAGATCCGGAGAGAGTTATTCCAAAAGCGATTAACAATATTCCTATTCGGATTATCATTTTCTATATTGGTGCTCTTATCGTCATTATGAGCGTTTATCCTTGGAACGACATCGTCCCAACGGAAAGCCCATTCGTGCAAGTATTCGTAGCAGTTGGTATCGCTGCAGCTGCTGGTATTGTCAATTTTGTCGTTCTAACGTCCGCGGCTTCAGCATGTAACAGCGCCATCTTTAGTACAAGCCGGATGGTATATTCATTGGCAAAAGATAAAAATGCACCTGTACCATTAGCCAAACTGGATGCTCGTAAAGTACCTTCTAATGCCTTGTTCTTTTCGACTGTGATCATCTTGGTTTCTGTTGTATTGAACTATGTTATGCCGGAAGGAGTGTTTACACTCATTACAAGTGTTTCTACCGTATGTTTCATCTTTATTTGGGGAATCACCATTATTAGTCATTTGAAGTACCGCAAAACAAGACCAGACTTAGTGAAAGCGAACAAGTTTAAAATGCCGCTTTATCCATTTGCTAATTACTTGATCCTTGCTTTCTTGGCGTTTGTCCTTGTTGTACTTGCACTTGCGGAAGACACTCGTGTTGCTTTATTTATCACTCCTGTGTGGTTTATCTTACTAATTGCCATCTATAAAATGAGAAAAATGGATGCAAACCATGCAGATCCAGTAAACCAAGAAAATATCGTAGAAAATTAAAAAGCAACTGACGAAACTTACCAAAAAGGAAGGCTCTGCAAATATAGAAGGAGCCTCTTAGGTAAAAGAGCAGACCAGGATAGAGAATGCTACGCTGCCCTGGTCTGTTCTTTTTTATTTTAAGGATCTGTTATAAATAGATACGGTTGCAGAAGAAGTGAATGTAATCGTCCAGAAGGTGCAAAGTAACTTGAACCAATTTTCAGATCGAACTATTGAAGGGGATGAAGTGATGAAAGGGGCTCATCAAAAAGTAAAAACATATACATTATAAATAAACTAAAAAAGCAGGCTCATGAAGATCTATTCTTCAATGAATCTGCTTTTTCTAGCTATGTAAAATTTCTTAAGACTGCCATAATGACAATGCCGAAAATGACCGTAATTAAAAGGCTTTTCTTCCAAAGAGCGATCAATAGAGTAGGGATTAAGGCAAGCAAAACCTGCCAGTTAATGGTTGGCAGTGTTCCATTTCCGTTATCGATCACACTCCCCGCAACCAAAGCCGTTAAAATACAGACGGGGATGAAAGAGAGCCATTTCATCACAGCCTCCGGCAGCTGTACATTCCGGACAATGAGAAAAGGAGCAACACGGGGAATCCACGTAACGATCGAACAGCCAGCTAAGATAAGAAGAATGGTTACATTTACACTCATTTTGATGTCACCACCCCGATAGTTGCTACGATGACGGTAGAAAAGATAACCGCTAGATCAACTGAAACGAAAGCAGAAAAGATATACATAGCCGTAACCATTAAGAAAATAAGCAGTAAATAGTGCTTCAACTTTGAGGCTTTAATGCTTTCAAGCTGCAGAACCAATAGAGCGATAAACATAGCAGTTAAAGCAAAATCCAGCCCGAATTTTTCTGGATCGGCTACCCATTTGCCAAGCAGAGCACCGACAACACATGAAGCAATCCATGTCGTATAAGCGGCTAAATTCAATCCATTCATCCAGCGGTCATTTATCGGTTGACGATTAAAAATTCTTCCAGCCGCAACGCCAAATGATTCATCGGTAACGAGTGTGGCAATCCCTGCATTTTTTAGCATGGAATATTTAGAAAAATGCGGAGCTAATGTAGCGCTTAACAAAAAATGCCGCAAGTTGACGATGAACGTAGTAAATATAATGGCTGATGCTGGGCTGCCGGCCGCTAACATGCCGCAAATAATAAATTGAGCGGCACCGGCATAAACAAAAATCGACATAAATGCAATTTCCACAACGGATAACCCAGAAGCAACGCCGATCATACCGGCAGCAAATCCGATGCTTATGTACCCTAAAAGTGTAGGGACGCAGTCCTTTACTCCATCTTTAAATGATAATCTTTCTCCTTCTATTGCTTCCATCCTGTATCTCCCCTATTATGTTGTTTATGATATTATACATTTGTATGTTATAATGATCAATCACCTATAACAGGAGGGCTATAATGGATTCTCTCCAGCAATTAATTGGAAAAAACTTATTTGACATTCGCAGAAGCAGAGGGTTAAGCCTAGATAAAACAGCTGAACTAACGGGTGTCAGCAAAGCAATGCTTGGACAAATAGAAAGAGGAAAAACAAATCCAACGGTGACGACCCTTTGGAAAATAGCGAACGGGCTAAACGTCTCTTTTTCTGCTTTTATGAAAGAAGAAGCAACCCAAATTACGAAAGTAAAAAAAGAACAATTGAAAGCGCTAGTCGATGATCAAGGGAACTATTTAGTTTATCCGCTGTTTCCTTATCATCCAGAGAAAAAGTTTGAAATCTATTGTGTGGAAATGGAACCAGCCGGCGTCCACTTTTCAGATGTTCATCCTAAAAATAGCGAAGAATTTATTTTAATAAGCCAGGGCGAACTGACAATTGACATACAAGGACAACAATTTACGTTAACGGAAGGAGAGGCGTTGAGTTTTCAGGCCCATCAAGAGCACGTATATAAAAACCCAACGGATCAAAAAAATTCCTTTTTTGTTGTTATTTATTATGAGGAATAGATAAGGAAAAGGGATGGACCGCTAATATCTCTTGTGAAATGAATGACAACCAAAAGGGAGAGTTGGACTGCCGTCCATATGATGACTATTTATTTGTGATTCTTTCTAAAGAAGCAAGAGAAGAAATGGACGTTTTCCGAGAAGCCTAACTACCAATCCTTAAAAGCGGAAGCGCTTATTGCCATTTATTTGTGCGTGAAAGGCTCTATAGATGCTGTAGGACAATATTATGATGACATGTACTCGTTTGTTCAACGAGTCAAAGGAATACCGATAGATAAAAGCGAAGATAGCGGAATTACTTTATTTTTGCAGGAAAAACCTAAAAATCCTTATGAAAGTTCACTCGTACAGGAAATTTAGGTTCCCTTTGATCAATTAAATGCTATTCAATCTCCGGAAGATTTAAGAAAGTACACAGAGCCGGGTTTTCTTGAATACTATGACACGATGAAAGAGCGGCCGGAAGAGAAAATAAAAGAAACTTAAAAAATCGCCTATCATGGCGATTTTTTAAGTGGAGGGAAGCAAATAGAATACAGAGAAGAAGTGAGTGATACTGCCAGCAAGAACGAACAAATGCCAGATCATATGATGGTATTTAAAGCCTCGCCATACATAAAAAATAGCACCTAGTGTATATAAAATTCCTCCAGTCACTAAGAGGGCCAAGCTGCCAGCTGAAAGGTTCTGAACGAGTGTATCCCATGCAAACACGATCAGCCACCCCATTAATACGTAAAGCAGTGTAGAAGTATTTAAGAATCTTTTCACAAAGAAACATTTAAAAACCGTCCCAAATATAGCAAGTCCCCAGATCACCCCGAACAATGTCCAGCCAAGCGTTCCCTTTACAGCTAGAAATAAAAAGGGTGTATACGTTCCTGCAATAAAAAAATAGATAGAAGAGTGGTCGAAAATTTCGAATAAATTTTTGGCTCTGCCCGCTGGAAAGCTGTGCACGAGCGTAGAGGATACATACAGTACAAGCATCGTTGCGCCAAAAATAGTAAAGCTCACTACATGCCAGACCGTTCCATACAAAGAAGAATAAACAATGAGCAGAACGAGCGCGGCGATACTGAGCAAAGCGCCAATTCCATGGGTGATCGAATTAGCAATTTCCTCTCCTTTTGAGAACGTGTGTGTGTTAGCCATAGAAGAACACTCCTTTAAAACAAGATAATGTAAGTGTACCATATAAGTTTACTCTGAATCATTTTTCACCTTATAGTGGCTTTCTGTACGCTGAACTAAAGGAGGGGGCGGTAAGTCCTTTTAATTAAAAGATATGGGCGATCCATTGATTCATTAGTCCTTAATGTTGGCATATAAATTGCAAATTTTATTACATAGCAGAAGCTGAACATTTCCGTTACACATAGTGAATGCCAATAAGACCCATAAAAGGGTTATGCCGCCGCTTCCATTCAAACTCTGTCATATTGCAAGCTTTAAAAAAGAAATGGTAAATTTTATGCAAAAATGAATAATTAATGCTGAATGGCATAGAAGGTGTTGGGATTCAGTATGCAGTCTCTTAATAGAGGAGAAGAGATAACAGAACATGAGGGGAAAAAGAAAGGGAGGTCTGGAATGATGACAATAGCAAAGCGATTAACTTTAACAATGCTGGTAATGTTGCTCTTTATATTTGTTGCGACTATGGCGATCGCCTACATAAACACCAGTTCTTCCGTTGAGAAGACGATTGGTACGCAAGGAATTCAATCAGCTGAAAACGCTGCCAAGTTTATAGATTTGGAGCAATACGAGCAATTTTTGCTGAATCCTTCAGAAAGCGGCGACTATTGGGAGATCCGCCGCAAATTAGATCAAGTAAGGAAGCATATAGGTGCCATGTATCTTTATACTTTTACCGTGAAGAATGGCAAGCTAGAAATGCTGATTGATGGGATGCCTAAAGGAGATCAGTATTCTACTGAAATAGGGGAAGAGTTATCGATGCCTATGAAGGATGTAAATCCAGTGCTTCAAGGGAAAAATAGTTACACAGATATTATTCATGATGAACAGTACGGCAAGTATATGTCGATTATGATCCCGATTAAAAATGAAAATGGCGAAATCATCAGTATGTTAGGACTCGATATTTCAGCTAAACAAATTGATCATATTGAAGGAGAGATTTTAAAGAAAAGCTTTCCGTTGATCATCGGTCTGTTTTCAGTTGTGATCCTGCTTGCCTGTCTGACGGTTTACATGTTTATTAATCGTACGTTGAAACCATTGGCAGGCATGAATAACGGGTTGGATGAACTCGCCGCCGGTCGTATCGGGCGATCTCTCCAAAGAGTAGAAGCAATCAATACGAATCGAAAAGATGAAATTAAACAATTCACTTTAAACTTCCGGTCGGCTGTTTCTCAGTTAACGACGATGATTACATCTATCCGCTCATCATCTGATTCACTAACAGCGGCTGCTGAACAGCTAACAAAAGATAATCACTCGGCACAGGAGTCGAGCGAGGGAATTATCAGAAATATCCAAGAGATTGCTCATGGCAGCGAGCGGCAAATGCAAAATAACGGGGAAGCTGTTAAAGCAATAGAAGAAATGGCTGTAGGCATTCAAAAAATTGCGGAGTCCGCTTCATCGATTGCGGAGGCCAGCAGCGGTGTGACAGAATTAACAGAAGAGAGCTATACTCAAACGAATCAAGCTGTTTCTGAAATTGAAGAAGCTGCTAAATCAATTCTTGCGACCAATAAAGAGGTGGTGGAATTGGGCGTTATGTTTAAAGAAGTAGAGAAGATTGTAGAAGTGATTACAGCGATTACGGATCAGACGAACTTGCTGGCTCTCAACGCTGCCATTGAAGCAGCAAGAGCGGGAGAAGCAGGAAAAGGATTTGCTGTTGTGGCAGACGAAGTAAGAAAGTTAGCGGAAGAGTCAAAAGCCTCTGCTGGCCAGATTTCAGACATGCTGAATAACTTCGAGCAGGTAACTGCCAGGGTCGTAGAAAATACAGATATCAGTACGAGAAAAGCAGAAGCAAGTACCGAAGCAGTTTTAAAAGTCGAACAATCACTTGAGAAGATTAAAGAGGCGGTTAAGGAAGTAAATAAGGATATTCATGAAGTGTCAGCTGTGACGGAAGAAATGTCAGCTGGAACAGAAGAAGTGCTAGCGTCAATGGAACATGTTGCTCAAGTGTCAAAAAACAATGTGGAGCAAACCCAACAAGCTGTGTTTGCATCAGAAAAACAAGGGGAATTAATGAGGAAGATGAATCGCTCAGCCCAGCAGCTAATAGAATTGTCCCAGCAGCTCGAATCAGCTGTTCATCGATTCGATTTATAAGTGCAGACAACTTAGTGAGGAGATGATAGAGCAATGGACGTAAAACATGAAAATGGACGGTTTTTTGTTGAGAAAGACGGAGAGGTGGTAGCTGAACTCACTTACGTGCCAGCAGGTGATAAACAAATCGAAGTCAATCATACGTATGTATCAGATTCACTTCGCGGACAGGGAGTGGGAGGGAAGCTGATTGAGGAAGCCGTTCACCTTGCTCGGGAACAAAACATGAAGATTATCCCTACTTGCTCTTATGCAAAAGCAAAGCTGGAAGAAAGCCAATATAAAGATATAGTAGCTAAATAATAAAAAGGGAAGCTGTTAAAAGAGATCATTATTAGAGGATCATTCATCCGTTATGAGGATGAATGATCCCTTTTTGTTTACATAACTAATTAAATAATGAGGATTGAAGTATTCGAAGAGGGGAATAAGCTATTGCATGAAAAAATAACTAATAACTTTATAGAGCTATCACTTCAGTAATAGGATAAGGTTCTTAAAGAAGGATTTTGCTATCATACAACGAATAGTATGTAGGATAAATAGTTGTCGTTAGCTACTCATAAGGGAGGGGAAAGATCTATGATTAGTAAAGTCGGTCAGATTATGCTGTATGTTAATAATCAAGATGAAGCAGTGAGTTTTTGGACAGAGAAATTAAATTTTGCTGTCATTTCTGAAGAAAATAACGGACAAGGAATGAGATGGATTGAAATTGCTCCAAAAAAGGGCGCAGAAACAAGCATTATTTTGCACAATAAAGCAATCGTTGCTAGGATGTCTCCCGAATTAAATCTTGCTGCTCCTTCTTTAATGTTTTTCACGGAAAATCTCGAAAATTTACATAAAGAGTTGTCAAATAAACATATCAAAGTCGGAGACATTGTAAATATGCCTTCAGGGAAAGTATTTAACTTTGCAGACAATGAAGGAAATTACTTTGCTGTAATGGAAAAAATAAATAACTTTTAATTAAATGAACAGATGCAATAAGTTAAGCAGGAAATAATAAGGCCCACCCATTTAAATATATTTAAATGGGTGGGCCTTTTCACATTAACTGCTTCACTTATTTAAATTTAACTATAATGTTTATCCTTTTTATCGTTTCGGAAAATCTTTCATGGCTTCGTCTAACCGGTCAATATCGCCATCGATTGTGCCCTCTGTGTACGCATCGGTCGCTTGTTCATGGGTGATAGCAAAACCTTTCTCCGTCTCATCGGAGCTTTGGTAATGATTGAATTCGAATGTTTTACCGGCTGGTCCTTGTTCTGTTTTCTTTTTCATAATTTTTCTCCTTTCGCTTATTTCTCTGCTTAGTGTGTGGGAGCCGGTGATTAATTATTCAATAGTATAAAATAAAGAGAGGCGCTATGCCTCTCTTTATTTTATTCTTTATTGCCATCCACGTAGCGTCCATGATCAGGAACGGCAATTTCATCAAAATGATCCACTAAATAGGCAAGCCCTTCGCTTAGTTCGTCTCCGCTGCTTTCTTCTCCATGACCTGTTGCCGCAATAGCTGGCTGCAGTTCTGCTAAGCGAATAACAGAAGCTTTGGCGGCCGTCCAGTCAGTCGTTAAATAGCGTGGAGGGCCCTGGAATTCTTTTTTCTGAGTAAGTACATTGTATAGTGCATCTTGTTTCACTGTAACAAAGGCGTCACCAGCGATGAGCAAGCGATCTGCTGGACGGAATAGTGAAATATGTCCCGGTGAATGTCCTGGTGTGTGAATCCACTGCCAGCCTGGCATAGGCGGAACAGTACCATCTACGGGCAAAGCTTGTACTCTTCCGCTAATGTCAACGGCCTCTGTTGGAAACATGGGAGACATTTTAGCTACGAGGCCGCCTTCCACAGAAGCGTCAGGCTCTGGATAATTTCGTTTCCCGGTTAGATAAGGAAGTTCCATTTCATGAGCATATACTGGGACATCCCAGCGTTGAACAAGCTCTTCTAGCGCGCCGACATGGTCAAAGTGGCCATGAGTTAACACGATGGCTTTCGGTTTTGCTCCTTCACCAAATAAAATTTCAGTTTGCTGCAATATATCATCCGCAGAGCGGGGCATACCTGTATCAACGAGCACCCAGTCATTTTTATGACCAACAAAGAAAAGATTGACAATTTGTACGGTGTACATGTGAATATCTGGTTGAATGGCCACAACTCTGCCGCTGTTGACAGAAGTCGCGGGGATGAATTTATTTTCCAAATCTTCTTCCTCCTTGGTATGTGGTCACTCTTACTATATCCGGAATAGGGGGATAGAAAACTTTTATTAAAACATAACGCTTGTCTTTCCTTCATATGATTTCTTAGATGAATAATAGGGAGGGAGCAGGATGCAGTTTTATTACGGTCCTCAAATGCCGCTCCGCATTTTAGATGAGGCGGAATTTTGGAAGCATCAGGAAGAAGAACATACAGTTGTGATTAGAGAACTTTTGCCTAATTTAGAATCAAAATATGTCCAAGCATTAAAAGAGTGGGAAAATGCACTGGCAGCCACTCATCAAAAAATTGTTCAATTTATTGAAGCGGTTTCTCGTTCAGGGAGTTATATTCCTGTTGCACTTCAGCAGCAAGTATTAAAATTAACAGACTTTTGCCTTGAACAAAGCATGGACTTTATCGAATTGTGCCGGCAGATTAAAGAACGAAGCAAAACTGTTCAAGATAATCCAGTGGCTGTAGCGGTATTAAATCATATTATTCGGGAATCCGAGTATTTTATCGGCATTGCCCGTGCTTTATTGTCTGCCTAAATGATAGAAATAACAAATTGCCTGCGGGGATCAAGCCTCGCAGGCAATTTGTTTTAATAAAATTCCTTATATACTTTGCCGTATTTTAAAACATCATAAATAGCCTTGCCATCACTCGGATTTTCTTTTCCGTAATCAATCGGGATAAGAGAGAAGAAGATGAGGTATAGAGAAAAATAAACAAACTGATAAAAAAACAAATGGGTCGGTAAATACCCCATATGAATAAGACCATTTACTAGGATGATCGAAAATATGTTAAACAATGGTCCGCCTGCATAAATCAGCGCATGCTTCCAACGCCTGTCTTTCCTCAATTGATCGTAAAAGCAAGCCGCCTCTACGAAATAAAATTTTCGCACTTCAATTTTTTTAAAAGAAAAAATAATCTTCCCTCTCCCGATTGTTAACTTCGTTGAGCCGCCAAACAGCCAGGCAAAGAATGCATGTCCACCTATATGAATGATTAACGTGAGCGGGAGGGTAATAAAAAAAGCCCAGGCGAAGGTAATCATGTCATTGAATGTAAACATTTAAAAACTCCTTTATGCAAATCTCTTGTTGTCTCTACTCGTTTACCTCAAAGAACAAACCATAAACTTCACATTTGTTATGCTTTTCTCACTTTTTCCTTTTTCTGTTTATTTTCTGTTTATTCTTTTAACATTATGGAAATGATGGAACATTAAGGAAATTGACTTTTCTTATTTGCTTAATTGAAAGGAAGATCACAATGACTGATAAAGATCAAAAAGTGACGATGACGAGAAGAAGGTTCATTCGCAATTCCAGTTTGGTTGCAGGTGGTGCTGCTATTGGCGGTGGATTAATAGGTGCATTAATCGGTACAAATTTGGATAACGATGGAAAAGTAAAAACTAGTCATGAAACGGGACATAATCAACAAGAAAACAGCGAAGCAAGTACACGGGCGCTGATTTACTTTACTGATCGAGAAGATTTCCAAGTATTAAGTGCTGCGACGGAGAGAATCTTCCCAGAAGACGAAAATGGGCCAGGAGCAATCGGGCTCGGCGTTCCTTATTATATTGATCATCAGTTAGCTGGAAATTATGGGAATAGCACTCGTGAATACATGCAGGGGCCTTTTTTTCCAGGCACGGAAACGCAAGGATATCAGTCTCCATTAAAGCGAAATCAGGTGTTTAATGAAGGGATTCGCATGCTGAAAGAAACAAGCCAGAAAAACTATAATAAAAAGTTTGATGAATTAGATGGGGAACAGCAGGACGAGATTCTTTCACAGTTCGAGCAAGGAAAAGTGCCGTTAAGAGGTACGGATTCTAACGTATTCTTTAGTCTTCTTCGATCGGCTGTTCTAGAAGGGGCCTATTCTGATCCGGTATACGGAGGAAATGCCAATATGGAAGGGTGGAAAATGAAAAACTTTCCTGGCCATCAAGCGAGCTATCTTTCACAGATTGAAGCGAAAGAGTTTAAGAAAATTAAACCGCAAAGCTTACACGTATTTCATAAATAAAAGGAGGAACGTTCATGGCAAAGAAATTGCCTAAAGTAGATGTTGTCACGATTGGGGTTGGCTGGACAGGAGGCATTATTGCTGCTGAACTTGCCAAGCAAGGGTTAAAAGTAGTAGGACTTGAACGCGGCGCCTCGCGCTCAACGAAAGATTTTTTAATGGTTCATGATGAATACCGTTATGCGATCCGTTATGAATTAATGCAGGATACATCAAAGGAAACGATCACCTTTCGCAATGCACCGAATGAACGCGCGCTTCCAATGAGACAGCTCGGTTCCTTTTTGATTGGAGAAGGACTTGGCGGTGCTGGGGTACACTGGAATGGACAAAACTTCCGCTTTTTGCCTTACGACTTCCAAATTAGAACGATGACGGAGAAAAAGTACGGCAAAAACAAAATAGGGGCTGATTATTTAATACAAGACTGGGGCATTACATACGACCAGCTAGAGCCTTATTTTGATCGATTTGAAAAAACAATCGGGGTCAGCGGAGAGCCGAGTCCATTAGGCGGTCAGCGTTCGAATGCCTATCCGACGCCGCCAATGAAAGAAACGGTCATTACGAAACGTTTTAAAGAAGCTTCCAAAAAGTTAGGGCTCCATCCGTACCACATGCCATCGGCTAATTTAAGCAAGGCGTATAAAAACCCTGATGGTGAACAAATCAACGCTTGCCAATATTGTGGATTCTGTGAGCGCTTCGGTTGTGAATACGGCGCAAAAACAAGTCCAAATGTGACGGTAATCCCCACAGCTGAAAAGACAGGAAATTACGAATTGCGCACCCAATCAAACGTTACTCGGATTTTGTATGACGGTAAAAAAGCAACCGGTGTCCGGTATGTAGATGTATTAACAGGCGAAGAATTTGAGCAGCCAGCCGATATGATTGCCTTAACGAGTTATGTCATGAATAATGCGAAGCTATTGTTAACGTCTAAGATTGGCAAACCATATGACCCGAACAGTGGAACAGGTGTGATCGGCAAAAACTATTGCTATCAAATTCTTCCGGGATCTGTTGGGTTTTTTGAAAAAGAGCAATTTAACACCTTTATGGGAGCAGGTGCATTAGGAGCAACTGTCGATGATTTTAACGGCGATAATTTTGATCACTCGGATGTTGATTTTATTCATGGAGGAAGTGTATCGATTACGCAAACAGGTCTCCGGCCTATTCAAAATAACCCGGTTCCTCCTGATACACCGACATGGGGGAAAGAATTCAAAGCTAAATCGATTCATTACTATAACCGCTTTTTAAATATAGGAGCTCAAGGGGCGTCTATGCCGTTTCGCCGGAACTATATGGACTTAGACCCGACGTATAAAGATGTTTACGGGGAACCGCTTTTAAGGCTGACGTACGATTTTACCGAGCAAGATAAAAACTTATTTAAGTTTGTCGGTGAAAAAAGCAGTGAGATTATGAAAGAGATGGGAGCAGACACGGTTGTAACCATTAAGTCGGCTGAGAAATATAACATCGTTCCTTATCAAACGACCCACAATACAGGTGGTGTCATCATGGGCGCCGATCCTAATACATCGGCTGTGAACAATTACTTGCAAATGTGGGATGCAGAAAATGTATTTGTTGTTGGTGCTTCTGCTTTTCCTCACAATAGCGGCTACAATCCTACAGGGACTGTTGGGGCTTTGGCTTACCGGGCAGCAGAAGGCATGATGAAATATAGTAAACAAGGCGGCAGCCTTGTATAAAAGGAGAGAGCATAATGGGCATTGCGAATATCGGGATTCCAGGGTTGATTATTATTCTAGTCATTACCTTGATTATTTTCGGCCCGAAGAAGCTGCCGGAGATTGGTTCTGCTTTTGGGCAAACGCTGGCAGAGTTTAAACGTGGGGCGAATAAGCTGATGGAAGAAGACGGCGATAAAAACAAAAAAGAGGACCAGGCTCCAAAAGCATAACGGGAGGGGAAGAGGATGGGAGAACGAGAAACGTCGGAAGACATATCCCTAGAAGTGTTGGAAGAAGAACAAACGCTAGTCGAGCATTTAACAGATTTAAGAAAAGTAGTCCTGCATTCTGTTATTTGCGTACTTATGATATTTGGCTGTCTGCTTTTGTTTATGCATAAGATCATCCCATTCTTGTCTCGTGAGCATGAATTGGTGATGCTTGGACCGCTTGAAGTAATCAGGCTGTATGCCGGAATCGGGTTAGTATTGGCGTTAGGATTATCCGCACCATTCATCGCGGGACAGCTTTGGGTTTTTTCTCGGCCGGCGATGACAGCACAGGAAAGAAAAATGGCGTTGGTGTTTCTTCCCGCTGTTTTAGGAAGCTTTGTGACGGGGATTGCTTTTGGCTTTTATGTCATCTTCCCAACGATTTATCGTTTTTTAATGGGGCTTGGAGCAAAAAACTTTGAGATGATGATCACGGCTAAAGAGTATTTTCATTTTCTTATTATGACAACTGTCCCGATGGGAGTCTTGTTTGAAGTCCCGCTATTATTAATGTTTTTAACAGCGATACGGCTCGTCACACCAGTAAAACTAAAAAAAGTAAGGAAGTATGCTTTACTGATCTTTGCTGTCTTGTCTGCTTTAATCACACCACCTGATTTTCTGTCGCAATTAATTGTGCTAATCCCGCTTATTCTTTTATATGAGGCAGGGATTATCCTATCTAATTTTACGATGAAGTGGCTGGAGAAAAAGCAAAGGCAAGCAGATATCGCTTAAAATAGGAACAGTCGGGAGCAAATAACTCCCGACTGTTTTATTAATTTTTAAGAGACTTGATACATCGCTTTTACTTGTTTTTGTAAGTCTGTGTTTTCCAAATACTCATCATACGTCATTTGCTTGTCGATCAAGCCATTCGGTGTAAGATCCATCACTCGATTCGCGATCGTTTGGATAAATTGATGGTCATGGGAAGCAAAGATGAGCGAGCCTTTAAAATTGATCAATCCATTATTTAAAGCCGTAATAGATTCAAGGTCCAAGTGGTTTGTCGGCTCATCCATTAATAAGACATTGGCTCCTGATAACATCATTTTAGAAAGCATACAGCGGACTTTTTCTCCACCTGACAGGACGCTTGCTTTTTTGAGAGCTTCTTCCCCTGAGAAAAGCATACGGCCTAAAAATCCGCGTAAGAAACTTTCACTCTCATCTTCAGGAGAGAACTGACGAAGCCATTCAACAAGTGTCAACTCAGAGCCTTCAAAATATTGGCTGTTGTCTTTCGGGAAATATGATTGGCTTGTCGTGACGCCCCACTTATACGTTCCGCTATCCGGTTCCATTTCGCCGGCTAAAATCTTGAATAAAGTCGTTTTCGCTAATTCATTTGTGCCGACAAGAGCGATTTTATCATCTTTATTCATAATAAAGCTAATGTTATCAAGCACTTTTACACCGTCGATCGTCTTTGTTAAACCTTCCACACGCAATAAGTCATTGCCGATTTCACGCTCTGGTTTAAAATGAACGTATGGGTATTTACGAGAGGAAGGCTGGATGTCATCAAGTGTAATTTTTTCAAGTGATTTTTTCCGGGAAGTCGCCTGTTTAGATTTTGACGCATTGGCGCTAAAACGGGCAATGAACGCTTGAAGCTCCTTGATTTTTTCCTCTTTCTTTTTATTGGCATCCTGCGCCATTTTCGCTGCCAGCTGGCTAGACTCATACCAGAAATCGTAGTTGCCGACATAAATTTGAATTTTAGCGAAATCCAAATCAGCAATGTGCGTACATACTTTATTTAAAAAGTGACGGTCATGCGAAACCACGATAACTGTGTTTTCAAAATTAATAAGGAATTCTTCGAGCCATTGAATTGCTTGGATATCCAAGTGGTTTGTCGGCTCATCCAGAAGAAGAACGTCCGGCTTGCCAAAGAGAGCTTGTGCAAGCAATACTTTTACTTTTTCAGAACCTGTCAGTTCTGCCATTCTTTTTGTGTGAAGTTCTTCAGAGACACCAAGCCCTTTTAACAGGATTGCCGCTTCTGACTCTGCTTCCCAGCCATTTAATTCAGCGAATTCCCCTTCAAGCTCTGCTGCTTTCATTCCGTCTTCATCAGTAAAATCAGCTTTCATATAGATGGCGTCTTTTTCTTGCATAACCTCATACAAGCGCGCATGGCCCATGATGACGGTTTTTAGTACTTCTTCTTCTTCGTACTCAAAGTGGTTCTGTTTTAATACAGCCATACGCGCGCCAGGCGTCATGGACACGTGGCCGGTTTGAGATTCAAGATCTCCTGATAAAATCTTTAGGAAAGTAGATTTGCCGGCTCCATTTGCGCCGATTAACCCGTAGCAGTTCCCGGGAGTAAATTTAATGTTAATATCCTCGAATAATTTCTTATCGCCGAAGCGCAGGCTGACATCCTGTACAGTAATCAATAGTATTCTTCCTCCATTTATTCATAATCGTATCGATTATACCATCTTATAGAGTGAAAAGGGAGAGCCGTACCACTGCCAAACAAAAAGAAAACACAAAAAAAACACAAAAAAAGAACCTCCAGTTGTTAACCTGTCTGGTTCTTAAGATTGGGAAAGGATGGGACAGTGTTTTAAATGTTTAATGTGAGTCAGTTCTATTTGATGTGGGGGAGAGAGTCTCATAATATCACAATAGCCTGCCCGGTCAATTCGTACAATCCGATATTTTTCCTTCTCGTATAAAATGATATCCTGTTCTTTCACGCGGATAACCTCTCTTTATTTATAAGTAAACTCCTGGCTAAATTCGCTGCCGAGAGAAGGGGACTGGAAGCGATAAGCTGAATGATTCCCAAAACCGTGGCAATGCTGACACACTTTGCTGATAAGAAACCCTCTGATTAGAGGAACTCTGCCTAGTCCATTGCATTCTGTGCATACACGTCGATGAGTCATCAAATTCCTCCTTTCAAAGATGATGGACAAACATACTTTTCTGTAGTATACCCATTTGTGCTGCTACATAATCCAACTAGTATATAAATTCCAATTAGAGATAGAAGAGAAGAGGGGATTAAACAGACGAAAACCCCTTCTTGCATAAGAAGGGGCTCAGTCCTTTATAATTCCAAGACTTGAGGAGTGTCTTCTCCTTTGTTCATGTAACGAATGGTATTTGGAGTTATAGTAAGGACGATATAGTTAGGGTCATTTGGGCCATCGAACCATTTGGCGATTTCTTCGTTCCAAAGCTGCTCTTTTGTTTGTTGCGAATCATCGATTTTAGCGGTTCCTTCAATTTCAAGAAACGCATCGCCTATTCCCTCACCCGTATAACCGATCAAAATATGAACGTGCGGGTTTTGATCAATTTCTTCCACCTTATACGTATCTTTCCCCGTTGGTGTATAAAGTGTCAGCCCCTCATTATAAAATGTCATATAGCGGGTATGGGGCTTGTTGTTTTTCACTGTCGCCAATGTACCAATTTTATTTTCTTTCAGTATATCGAGGATTTCTGTTTTTAACTGCTCCATTTCTTCATCTCCTTTTTGCAATGCTTTCTTCTTTTACTATTCCTTTAGATGACAAAATTAAACACATACTTCTTTTGCTGAAAAGAAAAAGGAAATTTTTAAAAAATAAGGTTTGACTTTAGAAAATTTTCTGATAAGATTATTTATATTCATCAAATCCTATCTGTAAAGTAGGTGTTTAAAAATGGTTACATATGAACAGTGGAATGAAAAAGAAATCCCGCTTTTTCCAGCGGAAAGTGAAACAAAAGGAGCGCTTGAGACTCTTCAATGGGCTTATCAGGAGTACGGCGAGAAGCTCGTATACGCCTGCAGCTTCGGAATAGAGGGGATTGTCCTCATTGATTTAATTTCAAAAGTAAAACCGGATGCGGAAATTGTTTTTTTAGATACCGGTTATCACTTTAAAGAGACTTATGAAGTCATTGATGAAGTGAAAAAAAATTATCCGTCTCTCCGCATTCACTTGCAGCAGCCTGATTTAACGATCGAGGAGCAGAATGCTCAGTATGGAAAAGATCTTTGGAAAACCGAGCCTAACCAATGTTGTAATATAAGAAAAATTGTGCCGCTCTCCAAAGCGTTGGCACCATCTATTGCTTGGATTTCAGGATTGCGAAGAGAACAATCAGAAACAAGAAAGCATACAAACTTCTTAAATCAGGATCATAAGTTTAAAAAAATAAAGGTGTGTCCTTTAATTCATTGGACATGGAAGGACGTTTGGCGCTACGTGACAAAACACGAGCTTGCTTATAACCGGCTTCATGACCAAGGTTACCCAAGCATCGGGTGCGAAACTTGTACAAAACCGGCTTATTCTCTTGAGGATATGCGGGCCGGACGCTGGTCAGGCACTGGAAAAACAGAATGTGGGCTGCATACAAGTTAATTTTTTTACCTTTAAATCATACTATTTATATAAGATTAATTAACTTAGGAGGAGTATAAAATGACTCAAAGTATACCGCATGGCGGCAAGTTAGTTCAATTATTTCATCCTGATCTAGATATCTCTGGCATTCAGAAAGAGATTGAATTAGATCAAACAGCTTTAAGTGACCTGGAATTGATTGGTACAGGAGCTTATAGCCCGCTAATCGGTTTCTTGACGAAAGAGGATTATGATTCTGTCGTCTCTAATCTTCGTCTCGCTAATGGGACGGTTTGGAGCTTGCCGATTACGCTGCCTGTAACAGAAGAAAAGGCGGCTGTGCTTGAGGAAGAGGAGAAGGTGTTACTCGTTCACGACGGTCTTCCTTACGGTGTGTTGACGATTAAAGAGATTTATCGGCCGGATCAACAACTAGAAGCCCAAGAAGTATATAAGACAACTGATACGGCTCATCCAGGGGTGAAAAAATTATTAGACCGCGGATCTGTTTATATCGGAGGACCTATTACGTTAATTCGTCGAATTGAACGAAGCCAATTCAGCGAATTCTACTTTGACCCAATCGAGACGAGAGCTATTTTTAAAGAAAAGGGATGGGAGCGAATTGTCGGTTTCCAGACGAGAAACCCGGTTCATCGTGCTCATGAATATATTCAAAAAACAGCACTTGAAATTGTAGATGGTCTTTTGTTAAATCCGCTTGTAGGGGAAACAAAATCGGATGATATTCCAGCAGATGTGCGAATGGAAAGCTATCAAGTGTTATTGAAGGATTATTATCCGAAAGATCGGGTAAAGCTTGCTGTTTTCCCGGCTGCTATGCGTTACGCTGGTCCGAGAGAAGCGGTTTTCCATGCGATCGTCCGTAAAAATTATGGCTGCACGCACTTTATTGTGGGCCGTGACCATGCGGGAGTCGGTGACTACTACGGAACGTATGATGCTCAAAAGATTTTTGATCAGTTCTCTGCGGAAGAGATCGGCATTACATTGCTCTTTTTTGAACACAGCTTTTACTGCAAAAAATGCGAAAGCATGGCCTCAGCTAAAACATGCCCGCATGACAAAGAAGACCATGTGATTCTTTCAGGCACGAAAGTACGGGAAATGCTGCGAGCTGGAGAAGTTCCTCCATCCACATTCAGCCGTAAAGAAGTAATTGACGTATTAATCCGCGGGTTACGAGAGAAAGAAACGGTTCAATAGGAGGAAAGGCGAATGAGCACAAATATCGTTTGGCACGAGCAGGCATTAACAAAGCAAGATCAACGGACAAAAAATAAGCATCATAGCGCAGTTTTCTGGTTTACCGGTCTTTCTGGATCAGGAAAATCAACGGTGGCTAATGCGGCAGCTAAAAGATTACATGATCTTGGCGTGAACACTTATGTTCTAGATGGAGACAATATTCGCCATGGATTGAATAAAGATCTAGGATTTTCGGATGAAGCTCGAAAAGAAAATATCCGCCGAATCGGAGAAGTAGCCAAATTATTCGTTGATAGCGGTCAAATTGTATTTACCGCGTTTATTTCTCCTTTTCAAGAGGATCGGGAAACGGTTCGTCAGCTGCTTGAGAAGGATGAATTTGTTGAAGTGTTTGTCAGCTGCCCATTAGAGGAGTGTGAATCGCGTGATCCAAAAGGGCTTTATCAAAAAGCTCGCGCTGGGCAGATCCCAGAATTCACGGGTATCTCTTCCCCTTATGAAGCCCCGGCTGCGCCAGAATTAGTGTTAGAAACAAATCTTTATTCAGTTGATGAATGCGTCGATCAGCTCATCGACTTTATGAAAAGAAAACAGTGGATTTAGTGAAATAAATGAGTGAAAACAGCGGGCATCTAGTCCGCTGTGCTTTAAAGAAATAAGCGGAGGTGGCCATTATGGCGAAAGTGTGGTTAGTAGGAGCAGGTCCCGGTGATCCAGACTTAATTACAGTGAAAGGCTTAAAGGCTATTAAAGGGGCAGATGTTATTCTTTACGATCGGTTAATCAGCCCAGAGCTTTTAGAATATGCAAAGCCTGAGGCAGAATTGATTTTTTGTGGTAAACTGCCGGACCATCACCACCTACAGCAGGAAACGATTAATTATTTACTCGTTAAGCATGCCAAAAAAGGCAAAAACGTCGTACGGTTAAAAGGTGGCGATCCTTTTGTTTTTGGCCGAGGCGGTGAAGAAGCAGCTTTTCTTGCTGAACACGGAGTTTCTTTTGAAGTGATTCCAGGCATTACTTCTGGAATTGCCGCTCCTGCCTACGCCGGTATTCCTGTTACCCATAGAGAGCACAGTGCCTCTTTTGCCATTGTGACCGGCCACCGACGTGAAGGGGAAAAAGAAGAATTGAAATGGTCAGCCTTGGCCAATGGTATTGATACGTTAGCGATTTATATGGGAGTGAAAAATCTTCCTTATATACAAGGAAAATTAATTTCCCATGGCAAGTCTCCAGAAACGCCGGTTGCCCTTATTCATTGGGGCACGACGAAAGAACAAAGAACCGTGACGGGCACACTTGAAACGATTGTCGATATTGTGAAAGCGGAAGGCATTACGAACCCAAGCATGATCGTTGTTGGGGAAGTTGTCCGGCTTCGAGAACAATTACAATGGTTTGGTGATTGGGAAACAGATGCCGTCTTAGCAGCAGGTGCTGGCCAATGAAAGCCGTTTTGTATATTTGTCACGGCAGCCGCGTGAAAAAAGGACGAGATGAAGCGTTTGCTTTTATCGAACGGGCAAAGCCGTTTATCGATATTCCTATTCAAGAGGCATGCTTTTTGGAGCTCGCTGAACCGACGATTGAACAAGGAGTGTCCCGCTGCGTAGCACAAGGAGCAACAGAAATCATTGTTTTTCCATTTCTTCTGCTTGCTGCCGGGCATGCCAAGAAGGATATCCCGGTGGAGCTAGAGAAAGTACAGTTTGCCTTTCCTTCTGTCGTCTTTCATTATGCAAAGCCGCTTGGTGTCCACGAAGCCATGGTGGATATTTTAGTGGAGCGTATGAAGGAAACGGGACAGCCGATTATGCCAGATGCTTCTGTATTAATTGTCGGGCGCGGAAGCAGTGATCCCCAAACGAAAGAGGACTTCGCTGCGATCCGTGATCTATTTCGTAATAAAACCAAGTTATTAGATGTGAATATTGGATATTTAGCCGCCGCTGCTCCATCATTTAAAGAGGAGTTAGTGAGAATTCACCAGCAAATGCCGGTTCAGCTATGGGTACTGCCTTATCTATTATTCACAGGTATTCTCTCTAAAACAATGGAAAAAGAAATTCGCTCCCTTGATTCCCAAGAATCCATTATTTTAACGAAGTGCCTTGGCTATCATTCATCTATTAGGAACATTATGAAAGAACGTATAAGGGAAGCGGATCCGACAGGAGGACATCATTATGTTTCCCATCATGGTTGATTTAACAGATGAAAAAATTGTAGTGGTTGGCGGCGGGGAAGTGGCCCTTCATAAGATAAATAATTTGCTGCGATTCGGATTACACGTACATGTGGTAAGCCCAGCGATTCATCCGGAAATAGAAAGACTAGCTAGTGAAGGCTTCGTGACGATCCTGCAAAAGCCGGTTGAGGAAGAAGATTACCATGACGCTTTCTTAGTTATGACAGTGACCGATTCAAAAGCCGTAAATGATGAAGTAGCGGGAAGAGCAAAAGCAGCTGGTAAGCTCGTTGTCCATGCTGAACAGCCGGACCTTGGCAACAGTACAATTCCAGCTTCTTTACAAAGAGGCCGCCTCGTCCTTAGCGTTTCAACTGGAGGAGCAAGTCCCACTCTTGCCAAACAAATTAGAAATCAGTTAGAAGAACAATACGATGATTCTTATGAAGATTATCTTGATTTTCTATACGAAGTCAGACAAGTGATCAAAAAAGTAGAGCCGGATCGCGCTGTACGCCGTCATTTGCTGAAAATAGCGGCTGATCCTATCTTTTATAAAGACATTGAAAGAAGAGAAGCGTTTTTACATGAAATTCGGCCATTTGCCCATGTAACAACGCCGTGATGATGAGGAGGGGAGAAGGTTGGAACGATTTGTCATATTAGCACTTGTTGGACTTGCTGCGCAGCTTGTAGACGGGTCGCTTGGAATGGGGTATGGTCTTACATCTACTACACTTTTGCTTTCTGCCGGTATCGCACCAGCCATTGCCTCTGCTTCTGTTCATATGGCAGAAGTTGTGACGACTGCAGCTTCAGGAGTCTCACATATGCGATTTGGAAACGTTGATAAACAAATGGCAAAACGCCTTATTATCCCCGGTTCGATCGGCGCATTTTCAGGAGCGACGTTTTTGAGTCATTTAACGGGTGATTATGTCCGGCTATATGTGTCTATCTTTTTATTTGCATTAGGATTATACATTCTAGCGCGCTTTCTATTTTTAAAAGACGCGCGCAAGCAAGAACATAAGAAATTAACGAATCGTTTTTATTTGCCTCTTGGCTTCGTTGCTGGCTTTTTTGATGCAAGCGGCGGCGGCGGATGGGGGCCGATTGCTACACCAGCCCTGCTGTCACAAAAAGGAGTAGAGGCAAGAAAAGTAATTGGGACGGTTAGCGTCAGTGAATTTGCTGTAGCTTCTTCCGCCACAATCGGATTTATGATTTCTCTTGGCGTCGGAAATATTAACTGGCTTTGGGCAGGAGCCATCATGCTTGGCGGAGTCATCGCTGCGCCAATTGCTGCTTGGATCGTAAAAAGCCTGCCGACAAGAATACTAGCTGTCATCGTAAGCGGTATGCTGATTTTTACAAACGTGCGGTCTATTCTAAGCTACACAACCATTGACCACACTATTCACAACGTGATTTATACAGCTATTGTTATCATCTGGATATACATTGTGTTCCATGTTGCTCAAAGAGAACGCAAATTAAAAGTGGAAACATTGGAATTAAGCTTGCAGAAATCGAGAGAAACATCTTGAGGAAATGTTTATATTGGTCTAGTATCCCTTCTCTAAATCATAGAGAAGGGATTTTTTGCGGATCAATACGTAGCAAGGAATTGAGCATGTTACTAAAACTGTGGTAGTTTTGTTATTCTCGTATAGATAATTGAATTCTGTAACAATATCTATGAGCGTGTTTAATCTTTTAAATTTTGACTTAGATCCATATGTAACGTTTTAGAGGTTAGCTATTTGGATGGCAAGGGGACTTTTTACTTCTTTTCCATAAAACGATACAACTTGGCTAACGATCAGGAGCTTTATTAGGCAGGTTCTTTAGAAGTGCTCTTCCCGAAACAGTCACTGTTATAGAAAAAACAAGATATTAAACGATTTATTGTCATTTTTTAAGTTCGATGAAGTGTTTGTATCAAAATTTAAAATTAAATAACTTTGTCCTCATTCTATATTATCATTTTTACGCTTAAAACCCTTCCTTCATTTTTTAGTCATTTCCTGATCACAGATAGTGTGCTCCCAGGTCATTAGCCCTGTTTTGTTGAAGTTGTTCATTTGGACACATATCCGACATATAAACAATGTATGGTATAGCAGTGGCCGCCCTGACTAATGCTCTTCCTCACTTTGCTCAAAGTCAAGAAGTCACACGATAGGTAATGCCAAAAGAATCTCATTACGTACTAATTTTAAAAAGCTAGTTTGCTAGAAGGCAGGTTTATAAGAATGAGTAGTATGTTTCAAAAAGTTCAAGGATTTTCAAACAAATTTATCGGCTTTTTCATTACAGCAGCCTTTCTGCTATGGATCAAAACCTATGTTGTCCAATTAACGCAATTTGAATTAGGGATAGACGATGCCATGAAGAAGTTTCTGCTGTTTCTAAATCCTTTAGGTTCGTCCTTGCTGTTTTTAGGGCTAGCGTTCTTTTTTAAAGGAAGAAGAAAATATATAGCCCTGTTAATTATAGATGCGCTCTTGTCCGTTCTATTGTTTGCTAATGCTTTGTATTACAGGTCCTTCAATGACTTCATTACACTGCCAACGTTAACTCAAACTGAAAATTTTGGAGATGTAAGCACTAGTGTAGCGTACCTTTTAAAACCATATGACTTTCTATTTTTCATTGACCTTGTCCTTTTAATAGGGGTACTGGCCTTGAAATTGGTAAAGGTCGAGATGAAAGATATGAATCGCTTGAAAGCAAGTACGGTCCTATTGTTAGGGATGGGGATTTCAGGCGTTAACCTGGCGTTAGCAGAGGTGGACCGTCCTGAGTTATTGACAAGGGGATTTGACCGTAAATATATCGTAAAATATTTGGGGATGTACAATTACACTATTTACGATACGGTTCAAAGTACGAGGGCTTCTGCCCAGAGGGTATTGGCTGATAGTGATGACATCACAGAAGTGAACAATTACGTAAAAACAAATTACGCAGAACCAAATCCGAAATATTTTGGCGCGGCTAAAGGAATGAATGTCGTCTATTTGCATCTCGAATCTATTCAAAACTTTTTAATTGATTATAAGTTGCACGGGGAAGAAGTGACGCCATTTTTAAATTCGTTAACAAGGGATAAAAACACCCTTTATTTTGATAACTTTTTCCACCAAACAGCCCAAGGAAAAACGGCGGATGCAGAATTTATGATTGAAAACTCTTTATATGGACTGCCGCAAGGAGCAGCCTTTACAACAAAAGGATTAAACACATACCAGGCAGCTCCGGCTATTCTAGATCAATATGATTATACGTCGGCTGTATTTCACGGAAATTCAGGAAGTTTTTGGAACCGAAATGAGATTTATAAATCGTTTGGCTACGACAACTTTTTCGATTCCAGCTACTATGAAATGAATTCGAAGGATTTGGCGGATTACGGCTTAATGGATAAACCATTTTTTGAACAATCGATGCCTCTGCTAAAATCACTGCCACGGCCATTTTACACGAAATTTATTACGGTAAGCCATCATTATCCGTTCACAATAGCGGACGAAGAGGCAACCATTGCGCCTCATACAACTGGGGATAAATCTGTTGACCGTTATTTCCAAACGGCTCGATATGCGGACGAAGCATTAGAGCAATTTTTCACTGATTTAAAAGAAGCCGGCTTATATGAAAATACGGTGATTGTTATGTACGGTGATCATTATGGCATCTCTGAAAATCATAATAAAGCGATGAAACAAGTGCTAGGAAAAGAAATAACCTCTTTTGAAAGCGCTGGATTACAAAGAGTGCCTCTGTTTATCCATGCACCCGGCATAGAAGGGGAAGTCAGCCATGAATACAGCGGACAAATTGATCTGCTTCCAACTCTTCTCCATTTGCTCGGAATTGATTCAAAAGAATATATCCAATTCGGTACCGATATATTATCCGACAAGCATGATTCGCTGATCCCATTCCGTAATGGCGACTTTGTCAGTCCGGCTGTTACGTCCATTAACGGCAAGTTTTACGATTCGTCCACCGGAGAAAAATTAGAAGAAGCCCGGCTTTCGGAAGCTAAGGAATATCAACAAGAGACAGAGTACAAACTGGGGCTTTCAGATCGGGTCGTGAATGGTGATTTACTAAGATTTTACTCACCGCCAAACTTTACACCTGTAGACAGATCGGAATACGACTATACCAACACTAAAGAAAAAGAAATTGATAAGGAAGAGAAGTAGAAAGAGGCTACCTGTAAATTAATAAATCGCCCCGAGTAGCGGAACTTTAAAAGGTTCTTTATTCGGGGTTTTTGTGTCTGTAAGCTGAAAAGCTATATTTATATTCATTTATCCAAAGTTTCCATGAGCGTTTTCACTTTTATCCTATATTTATTGAGAATGATGTCTGTAAGTTGAATACGTTCGCCTGATCTTGCTTTCAGCCGCCACATTCCAAGAACAGGATAAACAGGATATGAGGCTTTTTACTTTTTCTGCACCTTCAGAGATATCAGTGGTAACGCCAGGTAGACGTTTAAAGCATTGATCGTGAAATTTTCAATTCTTTTCGAAGCTTTGCCTATTTTGATTTTATTGCCACAATCATTCTTCTTTCTATCCTATAAGGTTTTTAAGGTGTGATGGTTGCGATTTATTAGCTAAATCTGTAAATTTTTTATAAAAAGTAATAGTAAGAGGGTTTAAGAGAGAAGGATTGCTTATATTGCCGCATGGAAACTAAAATCACCTGAGTCTTCTATAAGGACTCAGGTGATTAGAAATATTTATATAACGATTAAGGGGGGGCCGAGCCATAAACCAATGTCCAATTTATTTATACGAGGTGAGTGAGAATGATTATTGATAATTGACCGGTTAAAAATTAAACATTTTTTTCTTATTCCAAGTTAGCATGTTTTCCGTACATAGTATGGGAATTTAAACCTTTTTTCTCCATAAATCTCAAAATCACGGCATCATAGAAAAGTAGAAGAGTCTGTTCAAATAAAGAACCCATAGGCTGTATGGTTTGGTATGCGCTTTGTGTCTGATCTTTAGGAGCACCTGGCAATTTAATGGTCACATCTGCTAATTTTCCGATCGTTGATTGAGGAGCAGTTGTAATCGCCGCTATCGTTCCGCCGATACCTTTAGCTTTTTCGACCATGGAAACTAAGCTTTTTGTTTCGCCGGAGCCGGAGCCAACAATTAAAATATCGCCTTCTTCAAAGTTGGCAGTCACGGTTTCTCCCACTACATAAGCATCCAATCCCATATGCATCATCCGCATAGCAAAAGATTTTGCCATAAATCCGGAACGACCTGCACCCGCTACGAAAACTTTTTTAGCTTGATAAATATGATTAACCAGCTTTTCAGCGTCTTCGTTAGCTATTTGGGAAGTCGTATGGCTCAACTCTTTAATGACTTCATTTAAGTATTCGGTCGTTTGCATAGTAATGGTTTCCTTTCTTATGCAAGTGATTCTTGTTTAATTAAGGATTCCATTTTAGCAGCTACAGCCTTTTTATCTTGTTGACCAGTAATTCCGCCGCCAACAATGACAAGGTCAGGCTGTGTTTCAACCACTTCTGACAGTGTATCTAATTTAATACCGCCTGCAATGGCTGTTTTTGCATTTTTTACTACGCGTTTAATTGTTTGTAACTGTTGGAAAGAGTTTTCGCCGGCAGCTTGAAGGTCGTAACCCGTGTGTACACAAATATAGTCAACGCCTAGCGCATCGATTTCTTTCGCACGCTGCTCAAGGTCTTTTACATTGATCATATCAACAAGAATTTGTGTTCCTTGTTTTTTAGCTTCTTCTACTGCACCTTTAATTGTGGCATCATCTGTTGCACCAAGTACGGTAACAATATCCGCACCTGCTTCCGACGCTTTCATTACTTCGTATGCTCCTGCATCCATAATTTTCAAGTCAGCTAATACTTTTAAATTAGGGAAGGCTTGTTTAATTTCTTTTACCGCTCTAAGGCCTTCGTTAATTACCACTGGTGTGCCAATTTCAACGATGTCAATGTGCCCTTCAACTTCTTTTACTACTTCCTTTGCTTGTGGGATGTTTACAAGATCCAATGCTAATTGTAGTTCCATTTCTACTTCACTCCTTAAATATTTTTGGTTAGTGGTGAATCTATAACTTATTCTAGTGGGTATCTTTTTAAAAAAGAAGTACGCACTTTAATATCATATAGTCACCAAAAATATACTAAAGGGGGGAGGAAGCAGTTAATAGCCGAAAAAGATGAGGGTCCTATCAGTCTACTATCAAAAAAACATGTACAAGGTTCCGTACATGTTTTTTGACCACCTAGCCTTATTTACTTTACAGCTTCATTGATTTCTATTCCTAACTCGTCTGCAATGGTTTTTTTATAATGTTTGCCCCATTCATACATAATTTCTAGAATAGGAATCAGGCTCTGGCCTTGTTCCGTCAATGAATATTCTACCTTTGGAGGAACGACAGGATAAACTTCACGATGGACAATCAGGTCTTCTTCCAGTTCGCGAAGTTGATTTACAAGCATTTTTTGTGTAATACCAGGCATGAGAGTTCTCAATTCGTTAAACCGCTTTGTGCCTTCTTTTCCAAGGTGCCACAATATAAGCATTTTCCATTTTCCTCCGATTACAGAAAGGGTTAGCTCTTTTTCACAGTTAAATATTTTGTTGCAAAGATGTCCCATTTTCTTCATCTCCTTAGAGTAATAGTATACTTTTTATAACTATATGTATAAAAAGTGCATACTTACAATTAGATATCTTACAGGCTATACTTGCATTATTACTACTAACTGTTTGAGAACGTAGGGGGTGATACAAATGAGAAAGCGATTCAAGATCGGAATGTTTGCAAAGAAAATGATTGTCGTCTCTTCGGCGTAACTAAAAACTCAGCTGCAAGAAATGCTTCCCCGCTTCATACGTTCCGTTTAAGAAAAACGAACAAACTACTTCCAGCATTGCATTGAACAGTGTGATTGGCCGGTTCTGTTACTTATACTCCATAGAAGGTCTTCAAACAAACTTTTCAAGTTGAAATTTAAGCTGATCTATCTATAACTTTATCAAATTATCTAAATATTTTAAATGTTCATACTAAAAAACTTTTAAAAGGAGGAATTCTAGATGGAAATCGGATTAATTGGATTGGGAAAAATGGGATTGAATTTAGGGCAAAATTTAATCGATCATGACTATGAAATAGTGGCTTTTGATGTCAATCCTGATGCTGTGGAAGAAATGAGAAAATACGGCGCGGAAGCTGCGTCAAATTTACAACATCTCGTTCAATCGTTGGCACAGCCAAGAGTTATTTGGATTATGGTGCCTCACGGAGTTGTTGATTCAGTAATTAATGAAATCACTCCATTTTTATCAGCCGGTGATATTGTCATCGAGGCTGGGAATTCTCATTACAAAGAGTCAATCCATCGTTACAACCAATTAAAGAAATTTGGCGTAAGCTTTATGGATGCAGGAACCTCCGGAGGAATGGCGGGGGCGAGGAATGGAGCATGCTATATGGTAGGCGGAGATCCTGAAGCATGGACTGTGGTCGAGCCTATTTTTCGTGATACTGCTGTGGAGAAAGGTTATCTATATGCAGGAAAAGCGGGCAGCGGCCACTTTTTGAAAATGGTCCATAATGGAATTGAATATGGAATGATGGCTGCAATTGGAGAAGGATTTGAAGTATTGGAGAAAAGTGAGTTTGATTATGATTATGAAAAAGTAGCTAGAGTATGGAATCACGGATCTGTTATTCGTTCATGGCTAATGGAATTAATAGAACATGCTTTTTCCAAGGATGAGAAATTAGAAGACATTAAAGGAATTATGCATTCTTCCGGCGAAGGAAGATGGACAATTGAGACAGCCCTTGATCTTCAGGCAGCTACCCCAGTCATCGCCATGTCCTTGCTAATGCGCTATCGTTCCCTTGAAGATGATACTTTCACGGGTAAAGTAGTAGCGGCTTTGCGTAATGAATTTGGGGGACATGCTGTAGAAAAAAGTGAGAAGGTCACTAGTAATTAAATTATTTATCTAGGAAACAGCCTTTCTATAGATCTTCAAATTAATCACTTTTTTGTTGCCTTTTATTATAAGATTAGGTTAAATGCGATCGCTTATTTAAAATTATTATAAAAAAGTATTGATTATTAATTTGTAACTGTGATAACATTTTTGCAAGGTTAAGTAAAATAACAAAGTAAAGGGTGAGTAAAGTGGAAAAACTTAAAGTAGGAAAGCAGGCTCCTCGTTTTGAGATGGATGCAGTCATGCCTAACAAAGAATTTAGAAAAGTTAGTTTAGAAGGGAATATAAAGAACGGCAAGTGGACCGTGCTATTTTTCTATCCAATGGATTTTACTTTTGTGTGTCCAACTGAGATTACAGCTATTTCTGACCGTTATGACGAATTCGAGGACCTGGATGCTGAGGTTATTGGGGTATCGACGGACACAGTCCATACCCACCTTGCATGGATCAATACAGATCGCAATAATAACGGACTCGGCGGATTAAATTATCCTTTAGCAGCCGATACGAATCATGTTGTTTCTGAAGAATATGGTGTGCTTATTGAAGAAGAAGGCGTTGCGCTGCGTGGATTGTTTATTATTAATCCAGAGGGAGAACTCCTGTACCAGGTTGTATTCCATAACAATATTGGCCGCGATGTTAATGAAACACTGCGTGTTCTTCAAGCGTTACAAACAGGCGGTTTATGCCCGGCAAACTGGAAGCCTGGAGAGAGAACGTTAGTTGTCGGTTAATTACTTATTGCAAACAAGAAAGCTGCCGGTGGAGCTCATATCCGGCAGCCTTTCTATGAACATATAAATTAAGGGGGAAAATCTATGTCTAACGTTGTTGCTGTTAATGAATCTAATTTTGATGAAATCACATCCTCTAATGAAGTAGCGGTTATTAAGTTTGGTGCCCCATGGTGCGGACCTTGCAAAATGATTGCACCAGTTTTAGATAATCTCTCAACAAGCATGGAGAATGTAATGTTTGGAGATGTGAATATTGACGAAAGTGGCGTGCTTGCCCAGAAGTTCAATGTTATGAGCGTTCCGACCATTTTGATTTTTAAAAATGGTTCAGTAGCCAAGCAAAGTTTAGGGTTCTCTCCGGAAGATAAGTTAAAAAACTTAATTTCCAAATATCTCTAATATGAATCAAAATTATTTATTTTCTCGAGATAGGAGATGGATGGAATATGAATGAAAATATTTATGATGTTATCATTATCGGAGCAGGTCCGGGTGGGATGACTGCTGCTGTTTATACTTCAAGAGCAAACTTGAAAACACTGCTGATTGAGCGAGGAGTACCCGGCGGGCAGCTTCAAAATACAGAAGAAATAGAAAATTTTCCGAGCTATGATCATATAGCCGGTCCAGACTTGGCGCAAAATATGTTTGTGCATGCTTTAAAGTTTGGTGCAGAATATGAACAAGATAACGTAAAAGAGATTGTAGATGAAGGCGATGTCAAAATAGTTCACAGCGATAGTCAAACATATAAAGCAAGAGCTGTTATTATAGCTACAGGCACAAAATACAAAAAATTGGGCATCCCTGGTGAGGAAGAATTTTCGGGCCGCGGTGTTTCATGGTGTGCGGTTTGTGATGGTGCCTTTTTTAGAGACAAGGAGCTTGTCGTTGTAGGTGGGGGGGATTCAGCAGTAGAAGAGTCCGTTTTCCTAACGAAGTTTGCTAAAAAAGTGACTGTCCTGCATCGGCGAGACCGCTTTAGAGCCCAGCCTATTTTAGTCGACCGCATGCTCAAAAATGAGAAAATTGATGTTGTTTATAACACAGTAGTAAATGAAATTGTTGGTGAGGGGAAAGTAAACGCTGTTCTTGTGGAAAATATCAAAACGAGCGAAGTGACTACTTTCCCGACAGATGGAGTATTTGAATATATCGGCATGAATCCTGTTTCTGATTTTGTGAGAGATTTACAAATCACAGATGAGGAAGGCTGGATTATTACCGATGATCGAATGAAAACAGCCGTTGCCGGAATTTATGCAATTGGTGATATTAGAAAAGATGCCATTCGCCAAGTTGTCACTGCTACTGGTGATGGATGTGTAGCAGCAATTGAAGTTCAGCACTTTGTAGAGAATTTAAAAGAACAGTTAGCTGGATCACTTTCATAACTGTTTTTCATAGCTGGGCGTGGAGAAATCCATGTCCAGCTAGTTTTTTATATACATAACAATAATGAATGCACCTATTTTGCCCTTTAAAGGCTTTTTAGTTTCTATTGTACTTCATGCACAATAACTGCTTTGACTCCTAAAAAATATTAAGCATGGTCATCCAATTGTTGCTGTTAATTAACCGTTGTAAGATACAGATAACAATTAAATATTCAAAATATTTTTAATTGAAAATTATTTTGAGGTTTATAGGAGGATGATTATGAGCACACATTTTGATGTAATTGTTGTTGGTGCTGGTTCAATGGGAATGGCAGCAGGCTATTATTTAGCAAAGCAAGGAGTTAAAACATTACTAGTTGATTCATTTGATCCACCGCATACAAATGGAAGCCATCATGGCGATACGCGTATTATTCGCCATGCTTATGGTGAAGGAAGAGAGTATGTACCATTCGCGTTAAGAGCGCAGGAACTGTGGTATGAGTTAGAAAATACAACCCATCATAAAATCTTTACAAAAACCGGCGTTCTGGTATTTGGGCCGAAAGGTGAATCCGCTTTCGTAGCAGAAACGATCGAAGCAGCCAAGGAGCATTCATTGACTGTTGATTTACTTGAAGGGGAAGAAATCAATAAACGCTGGCCAGGTGTTGTTGTTCCAGAAAATTATAATGCTATTTTCGAACCAAACTCAGGCGTATTGTTCAGTGAAAATTGTATTCGTGCTTATCGTGAATTAGCAGAAGCGCACGGTGCGAAGGTTTTAACCTATACACCAGTTGAGGATTTTGAAGTTTCACAGGATTTGGTTAAAATCCAAACTGCGAAAGGGTCCTATACAGCAAATAAATTAATCGTCAGTATGGGAGCCTGGAACAGCAAACTTCTCTCGAAGCTAAACATTAATGTTCCATTACAGCCATATCGCCAAGTGGTCGGCTTCTTTGAATCGGATGAATCAAAATACAGCAATGATATTGATTTCCCAGCATTTATGGTTGAAGTGCCAAAAGGCATCTACTATGGATTTCCAAGCTTCGGCGGCTGTGGATTAAAAATAGGCTATCATACTTATGGACAGCAAATTGATCCGGATACGATCAACCGTGAATTTGGTGTTTATCCAGAAGACGAAAACAACCTTCGTGAGTTTCTCAAAGAATATATGCCAGGAGCAAATGGAGAATTAAAAAGAGGCGCTGTTTGCATGTATACAAAAACACCAGATGAACATTTTGTTATAGATTTACATCCTGAATATTCCAATGTAGCAATTGCTGCTGGCTTCTCTGGGCATGGATTTAAATTCTCAAGTGTAGTTGGCGAAACGTTAAGCCAATTAGTTACAACTGGTAAAACGGATCATGATATATCAATTTTCTCACTTAACCGTCCTGCTTTGAAAGGGTCCGTCACGACTAATTAATCAGCCAGCTCCTTTTATTGGGAGCAGGAGAGTAATAGATAAAGCACATTTAAAGTGAAATAGGAGAAAGGAAAGGTGAAAAACATGGTACAAATCACAGATTTAGAAAGAACAAAAATCTTGCAAAATGGCGGGCAAAAGGTAAAGCCGACTTTTTCAAAAGAGGAAATGACCCGGCGCAATACGCTTCTGCGTGAGTATATGGCTAAGCATGATATCGGTGCCGTTGTCTTTACTTCCTATCATAACATTAACTACTACAGCGATTTCTTATACACTTCCTTTAATCGGTCCTATGCTCTCGTTGTGACTCAGGACAAGCATGTCACGGTCAGTGCCAACATTGATGCCGGTATGCCATGGCGGCGCAGCTTTGATGAAAACATTGTATATACAGACTGGAAAAGAGATAACTTCTTGTATGCAGTGAAAAAGGTGTTGACAGAAGCCGGATTCCTTCGCGGCCGGCTCGGAATCGAAGAGGACCACATGACACTCAATATGCGGCGCCAATTAGAAGATGCCCTGCCGACAGCTGTTCTAACAGATGTATCCCAGGCGGTCATGGCTCAGCGGATGATGAAGTCAGAAGAAGAAATTGATTTGATTAAAAACGGAGCCCGCATTGCTGATATTGGCGGCGCCGCTGTGGTGGAAGCGATCCGCGAAGGAGTGCCGGAATATGAAGTAGCGTTACACGGCACAGAGGCGATGGTACGTGAAATTGCCCGCACGTATCCTCATGCCGAGCTAAGAGACACATGGGTGTGGTTCCAATCGGGCATTAACACCGACGGTGCCCACAACTGGGCAACTTCCCGTAAGGTGCAGCGCGGGGATATTTTGAGCCTGAACTGCTTCCCGATGATTGCCGGCTACTATACGGCGCTTGAACGCACGTTATTCCTGGAAGAGGTATCGGACCGCCATTTAGAACTGTGGGAAATCAACTGCAAGGTGCATCGCCGCGGCTTAGAATTAATCAAGCCGGGAGTGAGATGTATGGACATTGCGGCTGAATTAAATGACATTTACCGCGAGCATAATCTGCTGGCGAACCGGACATTCGGCTATGGCCATTCGTTCGGCGTGCTCAGCCATTATTACGGCCGTGAAGCGGGCTTGGAGCTGCGTGAAGATATTGAAACAGTGCTGAAACCAGGCATGGTTATTTCCATGGAGCCGATGATTATGATTCCGGAAGGAGAGCCGGGAGCAGGGGGATACCGTGAGCATGATATTCTTGTCATCACTGAAAATGGTGCAGAAAACATCACCAAGTTCCCATTTGGCCCGGAATATAACATCATTAAGCGATAAGTTGAAAAAACCTTCTAGGATCAGCGTTGAGAAGAACAAAAACACTTTTTTAAATCTTCGATCTGAAAATATAATATAAAAAATTATTTTAGAGGTGGAAAAAATGAGTGAAAAAGTAATAGCAAAAAAAGAAGTAAAACTTTTATGTGAAAAGCCAGGTATCCAATTAATTAAGGCTGGGACTTACAATTTGAATGAATTGAGTGAACTGAGAGGAACACCTGAATTAAAAGGACAAATACTCGACTTGCCTTTAACAGATAAAAAAGAAGTATTAACGCTTGGCTACTTTGCTTTACAGCCTTCTGTAGATTATTCGGCGGAGTTTGATTTTACAGAAGTGAAAATAGTGACAAAAGGAAAAATGGTCGTCCGTGATGTAGAGGGGAATAAGTATGTAGGAGAGGTTGGCGATGTGTTGATTTTCTCTCCAAAAACAACAGTGATTTTTGATGGAGAGAGCGACGGGGAAGCCGTATATTTTAAAAATGTCCCGGCTAATCCTTCTTATTTATAAGGCGGTTATTGAAAATTTTATATCATACCCTATGGCAAAGGTAGCGAAAAAGGCTAATGGGAGGTTAGCCTGAAAATGAATAAAGAGTGAATGATTGTTATAGGAGAGTGTGAATACTTACCACCAGAGGAGCAAGCTTCCGAATGCCCTCTGGAGCTAATCTTACGGGTAGATGAACGGCAACAGACACACTTCTGAAGAGTACGTTAACAAACGACACCAACAGGGAAGACTCTGTTAACGAAGGAGTTAAACTCTCAGGCAAAAGGATAGAGAAGGGTATACAAGGCTATGTTACCCTTTTCTGTCCCTTTTCGCATGTGAAAAAACGAGATAGTCGCCTTTAAGAAACAAGAAATTGAACATGTATCCATCGCTGATGAAGCAATGGGGTTATTTGTTATGTTAACAGCCAAACAATATGCAGAAAGGAGTACCTAATGGAATTTCAAAGCTGTTTTGACATTATTGGTCCTATCATGGTAGGACCGTCCAGTTCTCATACGGCAGGTGTTGTGTCAATTGGCCGTTTTGCCTACGAGCTTTTAGGCGGTTCTCCGGGGGAGGCACATATTATTTTTTATGATTCCTTTGCAGAAACTTATCAAGGACACGGAACGGATAAAGCTTTGCTTGGCGGTCTGCTCGGCATGGATATCGATGACCCGCAAATCAAGCACGCCATTAAGCTGGCGAATGAGCATGAGCTTACTTATATATTTGAACTGGAGGACCGCTGTCTTTATTTTGACCATCCTAATACAACAGTGTTAACCGTGCGGCGCGGCAGCCAGGTGGTGCGTGTAGGAGGGGCTTCCCTTGGCGGCGGGTTATCAAAGATAGTCATGATCAATGGCAATGTAGTAGATATCCGTTTAAGTACAACGGATAATTTCTCTGCAATTGCAGCAGGTTATCACGAACAGCGGGCGTTAGAATTACTTGTGGGAGATGTATGATGGACGTTCAATTAATAAAGCAACTATTAGAATTTCGCAGGCGGGAGAAGCGAAAATATGCTGAGAATGAAAGAAAAAAGACGGGAAGGGATCGAGCAACGAGCATCAGCATGGTGGAAGAGCGCCTAATCAAAATGAAAGAAGCAGTCGATAGTGGTTTAATAGATGCTTCTGCTGTCCTGAGCGGCATTTCGGCGGGGATGCAGCGAAATAAGTAATGAGGTAAAAAAACGACAATCACTAACGAAGAGTTATATAAGCCATGCAACAGCTTTTTCAATGGCAAGATCTAAAAACAATGCGTGAATGGGGGGATTGTTGCTGCCCTAACTGCCGAAGCGACTGAGATTTTGCCGGGAGGATTGTTTTCGCTTTATAAAAATGATGGAACTGCTTTTAAAGAGTTAGTAATGAGTCTGTTTACTGTAAGTATGCTCGGCTCCGTCATTGCTAATCGTCCGTTTATTCTGGAGCAGCAAGAGGATGCCAGGCAGAAGTCAGCTCCGCTACAGCCATGGCTGCGAGAATGATTGTTGAATTTAAAGGGAGGGACACTTCAGCAAGGTATTCATGCAACAGCCATGACCTTGGAAACTCTTCTTAGTTTGGTTTGTGATCCTGTTACTGGACTCGTTGAAGTAACGTGCATCAAGCGAAATTCCATTGTGTTCGTTGTTGCCAAGAACAATTAGGGAAACGGCGCTTGGCGGTCTGGCTATAAAGGAAATGGGTCAAAGGGGAGAAGTCGTTTTGCAGAAAGTTGTAATTGGGGTGGTGCAATGAGGACAGAAACGACATTAAAGCGAACACCGCTTTTTAATATGTATATAAAATATGGGGCAAAAACTGTTGCCTTCGGGGGCTGGGAGCTTCCTGTACAGTTTTCAAGTATTTTAGAAGAGCATGCGGCCGTCCGAAAGGAAGAGGGGCTTTTCGATGTTTCTCATATGGGGGAAGTGTTGATAGAAGGAAAGGACGCAGAAAGCTATATTAATTATCTTGTCACGAATGATGTAACGAAAATGAAAAAGAACGGGGTACAGTATACAGCCATGTGTTATCCGGACGGCGGCACAATTGATGATTTGCTAGTGTATAAGCTTAATAATGACAAGTATTTACTTGTCATTAATGCTGCAAACATTGAAAAAGATATGGAATGGATGAGACTGCATATCGAAGGAGATGTAAAAATTGAGGATATATCAAATGAGATGGCTCAACTAGCTATTCAAGGTCCGAAAGCTGAACAGATTCTGCAAAAGCGCACTCGTGCTAATTTATCGGAAATCGGCTTTCTTCAATTTGCTCAGCATGTGAGCATAGCTGGTATACCGGATGTGCTCGTTTCCCGAACAGGCTATACAGGAGAAGACGGGTTTGAACTTTACTTAGCAGCTAGTAAAGCGGAAGAGCTGTGGGAAAAGCTGTTGGACACGGGAAAAGAAGCTGGTTTAAAGCCATGCGGACTTGGGGCGCGTGATATTCTAAGATTTGAGGCATGCCTCGCTTTGTATGGGCAGGAGCTTACAAATGAAATCAGCCCGCTTGAGGCCGGAATAGGCTTTGCGGTAAAAATAAACAAAGAAAGCCAATTTATCGGAAAAACAGCTTTATCCGCTCAAAAAGGAACAGGCTTAAAAAGAAAACTGACAGGCATTGAAGTAACCGGACGTGGCATTCCTCGTTATGGCTACAGGGTATTTTCTGGAGAAAAAGATATTGGCTTAATTACTTCGGGAATGCGTTCCCCATCTCTGCAAAAAAATTTGGGTCTGGCGCTTTTATCTCCAAAGTATACAGATCCAGGGACAGAGCTGCAGGTGGAAATTCGCAACAAAAAGGTGGATGCCGTTGTAATCAACACACCATTCTACAAGCGGGGTTAGAAAGAAGTTGTCTTTGGGAGGAACATTCATAAGGAAGGGAAGGAAGAACGGTGACAAAAGTAACTGCAAGCTTATTATATAGCGAGGATCATGAGTGGGTACAAAAGCTGGAGGGAAATCGTGTACGAATTGGCATCTCTGACTATGCTCAAGATCAATTGGGCGATATTGTTTTTGTAGAGCATGCAGAAGTAAATGATCAGGTAACGGCTAACGAAGCAATGGGTACCATTGAATCGGTTAAAACAGCTTCTGAGCTCTATTCTCCGGTATCAGGTACGATCGTGAACGTCAATGAAGCATTAGAACATGCACCGGAGATCATTAACGAGGAGCCATATGAAGCCGGCTGGTTGATTGAAGTAGAAATGTCTAATCCTGCAGAATTAGATGAGCTGTTAAGTGAGAGCGAGTACCAGAACTTTGTAAGCGAGGGAGAGGAATAAAACGACCATCACTTATCGTTATTTCTCGGATATAAAATAAGACAGAGAGAAAATGATCGGGTATTTAATTGCTTCACAAAACCTGAATACTAACCAATACTCTGCGTTTCTAATTATAGATAAATGTTAAGAGAGCGGTTAAACGATTAAAGCCACAATTTTTTGTGGCTTTTTTATGTAAAACTTCGCCAAAATGCTCGCAGCTGGCAGACCGGGAAGAGGGGATTTGTGTGTTGAGTTGTCCTGTCCTGTCCGATAACAAGATGACCCTCTTGATAGTAAGAAAGCTTCGTTTTTTTATTGTAAAATAGTTCTTTTACAGCAAGGAATAGTGGTCTTTCTTTAAAAATGAAATAAAGGAATGAACAACAGGGGACTTTTCGGCTTTATTCCAGGCAACTCCGATTTTGCATGTAGTAAAGCTCTTTTTCAGCTGTAAATAAACAATTTCATCATTTTTTACGAACTGAATGGACGATGGGAGCAAGGCAACGCCTATACCGGAAGCGACAAACGATAAGGCTGTATGCAGTTCTCTCGCTTCCTGTGTTTTTTTAGGACTGAACCCGGCATGCTGGCAAAGGCTGATTATAGCATCATAATAACTTTGCCCCTCATTTCTCGGAGTCATAATAAAATGCTCGTTGGCGAGGCAAGCGACATCCACAGGTTCTGTTTGGGACGCTAATGGATGAGTTTTCGGCAAGGCAACAATAAATGGTTCTTCACGTAGCATTTCTGCATGCACAGCTGCACTTTCAATCGGCATATTTAGTAATCCGGCATGAATCGTATTTTCCTGAAGTGCTTCGAGTTGTTCAGTTGTTGTCATTTGCCTCAATACAATATCTATTTTAGGATACTTTTCTTGGTAAGAGCGGAGCAGTATCGGAAGCGGATCAAAAGCCATCGATCCTGTAAAGGCAATAATTAATTGGCCGGCTTCCCCGCGGTCAATACTTTTTGCTTCCTCGCATGCAAGGTGTACACGGTTTAAAATTTCATATGTTCTTTTTAAAAAAGCTTCCCCTGCTTTTGTTAATTCGACACGCTGCTTTGTTCGTGAAAGCAAGAGAACATCTAATTCAGCTTCCAGATGTTTAATTTGCTGGCTTAAAGGCGGCTGGGCCATTTGCAGCCGCTGTGCTGCCCTGCCAAAGTGAAGTTCTTCCGCCACGGCAGCAAAGTATTTTAAATGCCGTAATTCCATGTGTATACCTCCTGATATTTTTTAAGTATTAGTTGGTAAAGAAAGAGATATTAGAAATATTTGGTGAGTAGTTGTATGATTATTTTAACAAAAATTCGAAAGGGTGTGAATATTCAGAAATATACCATTGCAGGGCTCTTTCATTCTTATACTAAGCTTGAAGCTTTCCGTTATATCTGAAAGAGCACTAAAATGATATTTATTTTTTATGAAGAAGCCATCCGCTTTTGCTGTTTTATACAACTACTGAGGCTCCAATTACTAATCAGTCTTTCACCGTACAAGCCGGCCGTGAATATGGCAGGAAAACTAATTTAGGAGTGTGGAAAATGGAAACGTTATTGTCTACTGGAGTACGCCAAAAAGTAAGAAATTATATGCAGGAGCATCGTGAAGAACTAGTGAAGGGTCTGCAAAAATTAGTTCAGATTCCTAGTGAAACCGGGTATGAAGGGCCAGTTCAAGAACATATTAAGCAAATTATGCTTGGATTAGGAATGGCGGTCGATACATTTGTAGCCGATGCAGAAAAGGTGAGACAGCATCCGGAATATACGGAGTCGGAGGTAGAACGCCTAGTTGGATTCGAAGGCCGCCCTAATGTGATCGGAAAATGGGCCGGCTCTGACAAGGAGAAATCACTGCTGTTATTTACTCACGTAGATACGGTGCCAGTAGGAGATCTAGTGCACTGGAATTACCCGCCGCACGATGGATTGATTGAAAACGGATTAATGTATGGACGAGGAACAGCGGATAATAAAGGCGGCTTCGGCTCGATTCTTGCCGCATTAGAAGTGATTAAAGGGCTGGGGCTGAAGCCAAAAGGGAACATTACAGCCATCTCAGTTGTCGATGAGGAAGTGGGCGGGGCCGGTGGTGCAGTGGCCATGACCCAATACCTCGAGGAGCAGAACTTTAAAGCCGACGCTTGCATTTATCCACATCCGCTTACGACTGGAGCGGGACCGCAAATTGCCTGTGCAGGAGGATTAATTTTTAAAATCCGGGTAACTGGCGTGGCGGCTCACAATTTAAACGGACAAGTGGGAATCAATGCAATCGGCAAGGCCATGAAAATCTATGATGCTTTGATTGAACTGGACAATGAGCGGGTGAAGACAGTCAGCTATGCGCCATTTGAGAGATATTTTGCTGCTTCGGGCATGCAGGTCCGCTCAAGCAATTTAACACCGGCGATGATTAATGCCGGCGAATGGGCTTATAAAGTACCAGCTGAATGCGAGCTGACAGGAACGATTGGCTATCCGCCAAATGAAACGCTTGAAGAAGTAAAATCGCAAATTGAGAAAGCGGTGAAGCGGGTAGCTGACCAAGATCCATGGCTCACTGAGAATCCGCCAGAGATTACTTATGAATGGCATACGAGCCCGGCTGAAATAAGCCCTGACCATCCGTTTGTGCAGATGGTAAAGTCAAATATTGATGAAGTCGTCGGACGAAAAACAGAAATCTTTGGAATGCCCACATTCAGCGATATTCGTTTCCCGCTTATTTATATGAATACTCCTGCGATCATTTATGGCCCGAAAGGCGGAAACCTTCATGGCGCAGATGAATGGGTCAATGTACAGGATTGGCTAGATTGTGTTGAAACGAATGTTTTAAATATTTTAGAGTGGTCAGGCTTTGAAGAAGGAAAAAATTAACGAATCTAAAATCTATTCTTATCATGTAACTAAAAGAGTTTTTTAACAGGCGAAGACTTCACTCCAAACAGCTGAATATATGCGGTAAAGGAGTGAAGTCATTGCAATTAAAGTAACAGTCACCTATCCTTTCAAAATTAACCTTGTAAATTTTTATTGTTTCCTCTTTGTACCAGATGATTGTTTTCAGGTTTCTTTGTACCGTAAAACAACATGGCTCCAAAATCCAACAAATGAATACCAACTATCCTGTCATAAACATTCTAACCTGAGTTTTGAAAATAGTGAGTAATTCCTCTTCAGAAGAGCAAAAGACAACAAGTGATTCCGCACATGTTAAATTTTTAGACAGATTGTAAGCGCTTAATGATAGAAAACCACTTTTAAGTGAGTGAATGTTTCCTTTAATATAAAGTTAAAAGGAGTTGTCTATGAATCTATCTAATCTTCAGGAAGAGCGAGTAAGCTCTCTTAGCAATCGAGATTTGCTGCCGGTGCCGCCGACAGAGCGAACATGGAAAACACAAAATTTTGCTTCTATGTGGATGGGGGTCATTAACAATATTCCAACCTATGCAACAATTGGAGGGCTCGTTGTTTTAGGCTTTTCACCGTGGCAGGTGATTGGAATTATTTTTACTGCCTCACTTATCCTCTATGTGGCTTTAACATTAAACGGCCATGCAGGATCGAAATATGGGATCCCATTTCCTGTGCTGATCAGAACTTCATATGGAATATTAGGAGCCAACATTCCCGCATTATTGCGCGGGGTCGTAGCCATTATGTGGCTGGGCATACAAGCCTACGCAGGGAGCGCGGCATTTAATATAGCGTTTACACTGCTATGGCCAGGATGGGCTGAACTTGGCGGAGGGTGGACATTCTTAGGGATCGGGTTGCCGGGATTGTTTTCTTTTTTACTGTTTTGGTCACTGCATTTTCTAGTGCTAAAGAGAGGTATGGAATCACTCAAGAAATTTCAGGGGTTTACAGGTCCTCTAGTATATATAGTGTTAGCCGGCCTGCTCTGGTGGGCAATAGATACGGCGGGGGGAGTTAAACCAATCTTTATGCAGCCTGGAAAGTATGAAACATTTGGAGAAGCATTCTTTCCTTTTATCAGCGCGGTAGCGGGTATCATCGGTATCTGGTCAACACTGATTTTGAATATACCGGACTTTACCCGTTTTTCGCGATCGCAGACAGACCAAATAAAAGGGCAGTTATACGGACTCCCTGTAACCTTTACGATTTTTACATTCGTTACGGTCGCGGCAACAGCTGCCACAACGGTTGCTTTCGGAAAGCCGATAGGAGACATTATTTTGCTTTTGCAGCAGTTTGACAGGCCGATTGTTATTGTAATCGCGGCTTTGATTCTCTCGGCAGCAACAATTACGGTCAACGTTATTGCCAATCTTGTTTCGCCTGCATACGATCTGGCAAACTTATTTCCAAAATGGATTAACTTTAAGCGGGGTTTTTACATTACCATGATGGCTGCTCTCTTTACATTCCCGTGGAAGCTAATGGAGAATGCAGACGCTATCTTTACCCTTCTTAATTTGATTGGCGGCGCATTAGGCCCGATTGCCGGTGTAATGATCGCCGATTATTATATCATTCGCAAGCGCGAGCTTAATGTAAATGATATTTATTCTTTGAACGGAGAGTACACCTACTTTAAAGGCTACAATTATCGGGCGTTTGCCGCTACTTTGTTTGGGGCCGCCGTTGCTTTAATCGGTGTGTTTGTTCCTTCTTTAAGAGAACTATACGACATTTCGTGGTTCTTAGGAGTGGTTCTTTCCTTTGCCAGTTATATTGGTTTGATGCGTCTTCATCCCCCCGCGTCGGCAACGAGGGAAAAAGGAGAGATAGAATGCGAAGCAGGAAACGATGCGATCAGCTCAAAACATTCATCTGGAGCTTAATAGCAGGCATAAGCAAACCGGCAAGGCTTTATTGGCAAGCTTGTCTTTCAAAGCGAACAATAATAGACAACCTTTTAAATGCGTAGCTAAAGAATTAGATCGTAAAATAAACTAAAAATTCTATCAATATTTACATTATAAGTCATTATATTCGTTAAAACAAGCAGAGTGGCTGTTGAAATAGGAGGAACTATGATGAATATTGGATCTCGGATTGAAAGAATCCCTGACAACAAGTATAACAGGAAGCTATTGGTTATTAGCGGTTTTGGAAATACATTCGATTCTATGGATATTGCTATGGTTGCTTTTGTCCTGCCATCAGTTATCGGATTATGGAGTTTATCGTCTGAGCAAGCGGGGTTATTAGGCAGTTCAGTTCTTATCGGTTATTTCTTTGGCGCTCTTCTTTCCGGATATTTAGGCGACAAGATTGGACGAAAGAAAGTAATTATGTATACGCTTGTTATTTATTCTCTTGCTACTTTGGCTAGCGCGTTTGCGGGACAGTGGGAACACTTTTTCTGGCTCCGTATTATAGCCGGCTTCGGTACAGGCGGTGAAAGCGCTATTCTTGCTCCTTACCTATCAGAACTAATTGCGAGCAAATATAGAGGCAAGTATATTGGAGCATTGACAGGCTTCCACTCCTTTGGGTACGTAGCAGCAGCTGTACTTGCATACTTCATTATTCCAATGTCTGATAATGGCTGGCGGATTGCCATCTTTGTTACAGCATTGCCTATCTTTCTAGTCATTTATTGGAGAAGAGTGCTGCCTGAATCACCAAGGTGGCTGGCATCAGTGGGAAGGCTTGAAGAGGCGCAACAAGAAATGAAGAAGATGGAGAGCAGTATTGAAAAGGCGTTAGGAGAAAAATTACCGGAACCTGCGGAAACAGCAGCAAACTCAATCATTCAGCAAAAAGGCAGCTTCTTTGCTCTATGGAAAAGAGCATTTGTTAAGAAGACAATTATGCTATGGATTCTTTGGTTTTCGGTGATCTTTTCTTATTATGGCTTCTTTACCTGGCTGCCAACTTTACTCTATAATGAAGGTTTTGAAATTTCCAAATCTTTTGCATTCTCAATCATTATTTATTTGGCACAAATACCAGGATATTTCTCGGCAGCTCTTCTAAATGATATTATCGGCCGGAAAAAAGTGATTGTCACTTATTTGGGGCTCGCCTCAGTTTCAGCGTTCTGTTTAAGCCAGGCAGATGCATCAACAGCGATTCTGATCACAGGTTTTTTTACATCGTTATTTATGGTGGGGGCTATGGCTGGAATGTATACGTATACCCCGGAGCAATACCCGACTATTATCCGCTCCACAGGCACCGGTTCAGCTTCCGCTTTTGGAAGGATTGGGGGACTACTAGCTCCAATTTATATTGGCTTTATGTATCCCATCTTAGGATTTATCGGCGTTTTCTTGATGACGACCGGTGTTTTATTTATCGGCATGGTCTCGACATTACTGCTAGGCAATGAAACGAAATCAAGGCCGTTAGATGAAGTGGCTGACAGCGCTGATATGACAGTAGAAGATCCCGTCGACAGCTCATCTGAGAGAAAGATAAATTGAAATATAAATAAAAAAGATTGCTTTAACAAGGCGGCTGATAGATTAACAGTTTGTCAGCCGGCTGTTTTCATAAACAAAAGCTATATTCTTGAAAGGGGTGATGGAGCGTCCAGGAATATTGGCCGCGGGAAAGATTAGATACATCTACGAGAATGCAAGAAAGAGAGAGTCAGGATTCTTGCGTAGAGCAGCTAAGGTCTTCTTTTGCTGACTACTTTCTTTCTGTTTTCAAAAAGTGAGGAGATATTTTTTTCACGGAAAAGATGAAAACACTGGATTGTTTGAATAAGAAATTAGAAAAGGAGCTGTTCACATGGTTCGAGTAGGTGTTGATGTTGGCGGAACATTTACAGATTTAATACTAGTCGATGAATTAACTAATCAGATTCACGTTCATAAAGTTCCAAGTACATTGGAAGATCAGTCTATCGGGGTAATTAATGGCATCCAGGAGCTTTGTGAAAAAGCAGGAGTTCCGGTAACGGCGGTTGATTATGTTCTTCATGGAACAACAGTAGCTACTAATATTACGATTGAGCGCAACGGTGCTGCGGTAGGAATGCTGACGACAAAAAATTACCGAGATATTTTACACATTGCTCGTCACAAGAAGATGGAGAATTTCTCTATCCAGCAGGATCTTCCTTGGCAAACAGACCCTTTAGTGCTGCGCAGAAATCGTATTCCAATAACAGAGAAATTGGCAGCGCCAGACGGCCGGGTCAAGGTGCCGCTGAATGAAAAGGAGGTTCGTGAGGCTGTACAGCGGTTAAAAGATTCTAAAGTGGATGTAGTCGTTATTTCTTTCCTTTTTTCCTTCCTGAATGACGAGCACGAACAGCTCGCAAAGAAAATCGTGAAAGAAATGTGGCCGGAGGTTCAATGCTTCACCTCGAGCGAAATAGTTCCCCAAATGCGGGAATATGAAAGATTTAGCACGGCTGCGATGAACGCATATGTAGCACCTCGTGTCAGTAAATATTTAGAACATTTGGTCAGTGCTCTTGATCATGCCGGGGTGGAAGGTGAACTCCATATTATGCAGTCTTCCGGAGGAATGGCTACTAGTGAAATGGCAACAGAAAAGCCGGTTACTTTATTAAAATCAGGACCTTCTGGTGCTGTATTAGCCACTGCCTGGTGCGGAGATTTGGAAGGAGTCAAAAATCTCATTAGCGTAGACATAGGAGGAACTTCAGCAGACATTTCAGTCATTCCAAATGGAACGCCAAAAATTATCAATCCCCGTGACGCAGAAGTCAATGGTTATCCGGTACTTGTACCAATGATTGATGTAGAAGTAATTGGGGCAGGGGGCGGGTCGATTGCTTACATTGACGCGGGAGGAGCATTCCGCGTTGGTCCGAAAAGTGCCGGTGCAAATCCAGGGCCTGCCTGCTACGGCCAAGGAGGGGAGTATCCGTGTGTTACCGATGCCAATGTTATTCTTGGACGCCTTGATCCTGAACAGTTTCTTGGAGGAGATCTTCAATTGCACCCCGAACTAAGCTACAAGGCCGTAGAAGAAACACTTTGTCGTCAGTTGGATATGACTGTGGAAGAGGCGGCTCTTGGCATTCTCAAAATCATCAATAATCATATGGCTCTTTGCATTCGTGCTAAATCTGTCAGCAAAGGAATCGATCCGCGCGAGTTCGCTTTATTTGCAGCTGGCGGTGCCGGACCGCTTCATTCTGTCGATTTAGCGGAAACGATCGGCTGTAACCTCGTTATCGTTCCAAGCTATCCCGGAATTAGCGCAGCGACAGGTTTATTAGTCGGCGATCTTAAATATGATTTTATTAAATCTCATATTAACCGGCTTGACAAGGTCACTCCAGAAACACTGACTTCTATTAGTGCAGCACTTGAGACGTTATCGAGTGAAGCCCAGGACCAGCTCCTTAAAGATGGGGTTAATCCAGAGGATATTGTCGTAGAGCGCATCGCGGAGTGCCGATATGCCGGACAAGGATTTGAATTACGGGCTGCTATTCCGGATGGACCGATTACCGAACAAACGATAGAAATAATCAGCAAAAAGTTCCATGAAGCGCATGAGGAAGAGTACGGTCACCATTTTCCTGAAAACGTAGTGGAATTAATTACACTGCGTATTGTCGCCACTGGAAAAACTCCTTCACTAATTTTACCAAAACTGGAGATCGGGGATCGGGTCAATCCGGGTGAAGCCCTGATGTACGAGCGGGACACAGTGTTTGAAGTGAATGGTGAAATCCAACGTTTTTCTACTCCTCGCTATGACCGCAGTAAATTGCTTGCACAGGATGTCATTACAGGCCCGGCTATTATCGTACAGAGAGACTCGACAACTTCAGTTCCGCCTCATTGGCAGGCTACTGTTTCAGAGAATGGCACATTGTTTGTAGCAGCTAAAGCTGCCCAGGGCGGTGCAGCAGAGTCCGTTGAAAAACTTTTCTCGAAGGTGAGGTAACGAAAAATGACGATAAATCAAGCGAATCCTACTATAGTTGAAAATAAAATTGATCCTGTGACTTTACAAGTTATCGGCGGTGCATTAAAGACTATAGCTAAAGAAATGGCGCACGTTATGTATCGAATGGCGTATTCCTCACTTATTCGGGAATCAGAAGATCTTGGGGCCGGTATTTTTGATGTTTTTGGCAATACGTTGGCTGAAGCTGATTCTACGCCTATGCAATTAGGCTGTTTACCGGGGTATATCCGCGGATTCCGGGAAAAACTGGGAGACAACCAGCACCCTGATGATATTATTTGGAACAACGATCCTTACGCAGGGGCTTCTCATTCCCCGGATGTTGCTTTGTGCCAGCCGATATTTTATAAAGGAGAGCTGGTGGGCTATGCAGGAGCGACTGCCCATCATCTTGATATGGGGGGAGCCCAGCCGGGTCTTATGATTGATGTGCCTGATGTGTATGCAGAGGGCTTAATTTTAAATGGAGTGAAGCTTTACGATAAAGGGATACGAAATGAAACGCTGTTTGAAGTTATCCGCCAAAAGGTTCGGACACCTGTACAAGTAATTGGCGACCTTGAAGCACAGGTAGCTGCCTGCCGGCTGGGAGCCAAGCGGTTTATCGAACTGATGGATAAGTACGGAAAAGATACGGTTGTTTCAGCTTGCGAGGAGCTCATGAACTATTCGGAACGAATGATGAGAAAAGAAATTGCTAAAATTCCCGACGGCGTATATGAAGCCGAGTCGTGGCTTGATAACGATGGACGTAATCTCGACAAAAGGCTGAAGGTGCATGTGAAATTAACGAAACAGGGGGAAGAACTGGAAGTGGATGTTTCCGGATCAGCTGATGAAGTATCCACGGCATTTAATGTTGCGTATTCAGGAGCTCTTTGTGTAAGTGTGCATAGTGTGCTGCGTTCTATATTTTTGGACACATACACTACAGAAGAGGAGGTTCCAGCTAACGAAGGGGCTTTCCGGCCAATTAAAATTACAGCTCGAAAAGGATGTATTTTCAACCCAGTTAAGCCGGCAGCTTTATTCAGCCGGGGGAACCAGGTGAACACGGTCGCTGACTTAATTATTAAAGCGTTAACTCCTGTTCTTCCTGATCAAACGTGTGCAGGCAGTGCAGCCAATCTGCAGTTTGCTTCTTATGCTGGACTGGATGAAAACAATGAATATTGGGTATACATTGAGGTGAATGAAGGATCTTATGGAGGGCGCCCAGGCAAAGATGGAATGGATGCGGTAGATTTTAGTTCGTGGAACACAATGAATAATCCAATTGAAGATCTCGATATGCATATTCCGCTCGTTTGCGAGCAATATGAACTTCGCGAAGATACGGGAGGAGCCGGCCGGTGGAGAGGGGGATTAGGAATCGTACGGTGGAATAGATTCCTGACAGACGGATTTATGACCATGGAAGGGGATAAACATACCGTGCGTCCATGGGGATATAAAGGCGGGTTGCCGGGAACGAGTGCCAATCTCATTAAAAATCCGGATACAACCCCTGAAGAGCTTCCTTCTAAAATCAACGGCTACCGTTTTCAAGCAGGAGAATCAGTCCAGATTTTAGTCCCATCATCTGGCGGTTACGGAGATCCGCTTGAGAGGTCTCCTGAGCAAGTGCTTGAAGATGTATTGGATGAAATAGTCTCTATTGAAACAGCCCGCCGGGATTATGGGGTCATTATCAAAGAGAGAAAGGTAGATTTATCTGCTACCGAGAAACAAAGAGCCAAAATAAGAGCAACGAGGACTGCTCTGCCGTTATATTCTGAATAACCGTTTTTCGAGAGAATTAGAGATAAATAAACAAGCAGCCAGCTCGCCTGTTCGGCAACTGTTGGCTGCTTGTTTCTATGTGAGATTCATGTATGTTTATTTTCAATCAGACGCTTTAGCTTTTCCTCTGTTCTTGTGCCATCAACTGGGGTATAAATGCTGCACCTTAAATCAATATTTCCCTGGACTTGCAGGGATGTCAGGCTGAATACCATCTTTCCGGCTTTCGCATGCCGAAATTCAATGAGCACTTCCGGTGCTGAGCTTACTTCCCCCTGATTCCACATTTCTTGAAAGTCAGGGTGGTTGCGCTCCATTTCTTCAATGAATTGTGAATACCACTGGTCGGCAAAATATTGTCCATAATACATACGGAAAATCGCTAGAAAGCCTTTGACAAAATGTTCCCAGTTCACAGCTAAGCTTCTAAACTCTTTTCTCTTAAATAACAGACGGATTAAATTTCGATCTTCAGACGGAACTTGCTCAAAATTGAGAAAGACATGCGCTGCTGCCTGGTTCCATCCAACAATGTGACAGCGTCTATCAGAAATGATCATCGGGCAGTAACGAAGCTCTTTCAATATTTTTTGTAAGGAAGGACTGATTAATGTTTCTTGTTCAGCCGGAAATTCATTGGTTGACCCTTCATCTAGAGCAAGCGCAAATAAATATTTTCTTTCATCCGGCTTTAAAAGCAGTGCGTTAGAAATGGCATCCAACACAGAAGCGGATACTTTAATATCTCTTCCTTGCTCAAGCCACGTATACCAGGTTGTGCTTACGGCAGCCAACTGAGCTACCTCTTCTCTGCGAAGGCCGGGAGTTCTTCTCCGCTTTCCCATCGGCAGCCCGACCATATGGGGATTGATTTTAGAACGTCGTGCTTTTAAAAATTCTGATAAGGCCTGAAGTCTTGTGTCTGAATTCATATGGGATCTCCTTTCTCCTCTTCAAGGGCTGTTCTCTAAAAGCTAGTTCAGCGTGTTTTGTATTATTGTAGTGTAAATTATACTAGGATAAACAACAAATTGTAATAGGATAAAAAGAGCGTAAAATGAGAATAAAGACAATGACAGGAGGATTTTAAATGAATAGGGTCGTTATTACTGGAATGGGAATTATTTCACCTCTAGGAAATGATGTAAATACATTCTGGCAGCGTTTAATAGAAGGGGAATCAGGAATTACATTGATTGACACATTTGATGTATCGGATTCTAAAACAAAAATAGCAGGAATCATTCGTGGTTTTGATGCGGAGGGGCTTCTAGGACGTAAGGAAGCAAGACGGATGGACCGCTTTTGCCAGTTTGCTTTAGCCGCTGCCGAACAAGCCTTAGCAGATTCTCAATTGACTATGGACAAGATAGACCGTGAACGGTTTGGTGTATATGTTGGCTCAGGAATTGGGGGCATCAATACATTTATTGATAATGTCAATATATTGAATAAGAGAGGAGCAGGAAGAGTAAGCCCCAGTTTAGTACCAATGATGATATCCAATGCGGCGGCTGCTCAAATAAGTATAAAATACGGTGCGTTTGGTCCATCGCTATCGCCAGTAACAGCCTGCTCGATTGGCAATACATCTATTGGGGAAGCGTTTAATGCGATTCAAAATGATGAGGCCGATGTGATGATAGCAGGTGGAACGGAAGCGGCCATTACGAATTTGTCGCTGGCAAGCTTCGGGAATGCGACTGCTTTATCTGTGAGGAATGAAGAGCCGTCCCGTGCTAGCCGCCCATTTGATACAGACAGGGATGGTTTTGTTATGAGTGAAGGGGCGGGCATATTAGTATTAGAGTCGCTTGAACATGCGCTCCGCCGCGAAGCTCCTATTTACGGAGAAGTAATTGGATATGGGGCCGGGTCTGACGCTTATCATATGGTTGCCTCTCACCCAGAGGGAAGGGGGGCTTACTCTGCCATGCGAAAAGCCCTGATGAGAGCAGGCATAAATGCAGAAGAAGTAGACGTTGTTAGTGCCCATGCAACGAGTACAAAAGTAGGAGATATTTCCGAAACACTAGCTATTAAAAGACTGTTTGGAGATCATGCCCGCCGACTTCCTGTTACAGCAAACAAATCGATGCTCGGCCATATGCTTGGAGCTGCCGGGGCAGTGGAGGCAATTGCTCTTATAAAAGGTCTACAAGAAGGGCTCGTGCCGCCAACGATCAACATAGAGAACCAAGATCCGGAATGTGATTTAGACTATGTACCGGAAGGAAAAAGACACGTTTCTTTAAACGTTGGAATATCTAATTCATTTGGATTTGGCGGTCATAATTCCGCTATCGTCTTAAAAAGATACGAATAAAAAAAGCCTGCTTTTGTTGGGAGAATCCTCAAGAGCAGGCTTTTTTAAATGGGCTAACTTATTTTAACTACGCTACTACACAACCAGGCAGACGAATTAATGAACATTAGAAACTCGTAGAAAAAATCATTTTCTCTTTATAATCATCTTCTGCTAGTTCCAGTGCTCTCTCGTTGCAACTGGCAAGAGACTCAAGATCTAATGCTACTTGAATCCAGAATTGGCATCTGGAAGAGGATAGGCTGTCTCGTAAATATTGTTCAATCCGTTCAATTCGATACCTTAATGTGTTTCGGTGAATATGAAGTCTTTTAGCGACGATCTCACGATTATAATTATGGACAGCAAGACACTTTAAGGTTTCATAGAGGGCCGCCCCACGTTCAGACAGCAGCTCTTCCGGCAATATCAACTTCCTAAATTCAAGTGCTCTAGATGTATTCATTCCTCCATAAAGGAGCAATTCTCTTCGTGACTCATCTGCAAAATAAATCCCTCCTTCAGAATGCGAATACTGGACGAGCGGGCTTAAAGATTTGGCCTGCTGATAGCTTTCAACTAAGGAAAGCAAGTCTGCCTTTCTCTCACCAAAAACAAAAACAGGTCTTATCTGCTTATAGATTGCTCTTATGTGGTTATATAAATTTTCTAACAAAGTTTTCATTTCCATATGCGTAAGGTTGGAGGAGATGAGCAAAGTCAGCTGTCCATCGTATGCCTCACAAAAACCGTCAATTCCCTCTGTTTGATCAATCCATCTAGTGCATTCACTGCTTAAGAAGTCCATCTCCAAGGACAGACTGAGTGGCATTTCTTTCTTTCCGGGAAGCACTAATCCGGCTATCCAGTTTTCATTCGGTGCGAGTCTTAGTTTTCTCATTCGGTCTTCCATGACAATCGAGCCAGTTTTTGGACTTTCAAAGAGCAATTCCATTAATTCTGCTCTTAACTGCTTATGGGCAATTCCTATTTCCTGCTGATGCAAATGGATATCTAATAAAATGGTAGCAGCATATTCAAGTGCTATGGTATGAGTTTCTTCAAATTGGTGTTGAAGGCTGATAAGCCAGAGAGTTCCCCAATGATTTCCCCCAGTTTGAAGAGGAACAGCGATGGCGTATGGAGGAGTTTTAGTTGGTATGTAGATCGCCTGCCCTTCAATTGAGATTGCTTCCTGTTCGGAATGACTGTCATTAAAAATATCCCCGTTTAAGGTCTTTGTAAGCTTCTCTATTGTGCGGGGCAGATCGATTCGCTTGGTGTTGTTTGGGATCGACTTATCTAGCATTTCTCCGGAGGAATTAGTGATGACAGACAGGCATTTAAAGTGTTTAGATAAGGTACGACAGATGTCTATGCTCGCATGAGCAGATTTTAATTCATCGGTCAATTGTGAAGAGAGCCGAGTAGTTAATTCTTTTTTTCTAAATTCTCGCCTCATAATTTCTTGATGGATAGAATGGGTAATTTTCACAAATCGCAAATGGAAAGGCACTTCTAGAATTGGAATGGCATATTTTTCACCAAACTCTAAAACAGCTGGAGGGCATTTTTCTAAGTAACGTCCTGTAGCAAATAGGATACCTGAAATTTGATGACGTAAAAGTCCTTTAAGGAGCCTTTCTTCTGCTGACTTGTCTTGAGGCCAAACTTGTCCGCATGTCATAAGCAGCTCGCCGCCCTCAAGAAAATGTTTCATATCATCATGATCGATAACATGTGCCCAGCGGATTTTTCTAAATAATCCTCTTTTACCGGCACGAACCGCTATATTATTGAGTCCTGGCAGAAGTATTGCTTCTCTCACTGTAAGCATGAACGTTCCTCCTTTGTAAAAATAGTACAAAAATTCTTAAAATTAAGTTTAATTTTAAGCGAAATGTCCAATTGTGGCAAGATTTAATGGAATGATATCATTCCTATTATAAGTTAGCGCTTACAATAAAGCTATACAGGATGTTGTTAATCCCGATGCTCAATAGAAAAACCAAGTTTTCAATCGGAACTAGTCATAATTTAAAAGCCTGTAAGAAAAGGTGAAAAGAGAAAATGGGAGGAGGAACAAAGGTGAATGATTTCTTTTTTCCGTAACAGCTGAAATATAAAAAACAGGGACACTTCCAATGATTCTTAATAGGCTTTGAAACACTACACGTCTAAAACAGTGGCAGTCTTATCGTCTGTTTTCTAATCTGTTGATCGTTATCCAGCCATTGGAGGCCAGAAAAAAATTTAATAATCATTTTCTGATTAATTCAAATTTTTAGTCTGTCATTTCCGAAAGAGATGGAGGTTATAAGTAAATGTCATTACAACAAATAGAAAATACGATAGAACACACTAAAAGTCAGTCTACTCAAATAAAACATGCCGTATTTGGCGCGGCAATTGGCAATTTAATTGAATGGTTTGATTATGCCTCTTACGGGTATTTAGCGACGATTATTGCGGCTGTCTTCTTTGCTCCGGGCAATGAAAAAGCGGCTTTGCTCGGAACTTTCGGAGTATTTGCCGTTTCCTTTCTGGCACGGCCGATAGGCGGTCTTGTTTGGGGGCATTACGGAGATCGGCTTGGACGAAAACGTGTGCTCGTTCTTACCATTATCATGATGTCATTGGCCACCTTTACGATTGGGCTGCTGCCCGGATATGCTTCGATAGGTTTTGCTGCACCATGCTTACTTCTTATATGCCGGATTGTCCAAGGATTTTCAGCATCCGGCGAATATGCTGGAGCTTCTTTGTTTATCGCCGAATATGCACCAGCAGAGCGCAGAGGGCTTCTTGTCAGCATGGTGCCGGCAAGTACAGCAGCTGGACTGCTGCTTGGAGCGTTTACTGCTGTTCTTCTAGAATACGGTTTGACACAGGATTCTCTGCACAGCTGGGGGTGGCGCATCCCATTTCTTGTGTCGGGCCCGCTTGGATTAATTGCTCTTTATATACGTATGAAACTTGAAGACACACCGGTTTTTAATGAAATGGATCATGAAGAAACTCATCAACCTATTTTAAGCAGCGTCCGTCAAAATCGTCAGCAAATTCTAGTTGCCTTCGGTGTAATCTGTCTTAACGCAGTTGGTTTTTATATTATCCTCAGCTACATGCCTACTTATCTTGTGAACGAGCTGGGCTTCAATAGTATAACAGGCATCTCTACAACAATTGTTTCATTAGCTACTTATGTTATCCTCCTGCCATTTGCTGGCATGTTGGCAGATCGAATCGGCAGAAAACCAGTACTTATCAGTGCTTGTATTCTATTTATCTTGTTTACGTATCCAATCTTCTTGCTTCTTTCTCAAGGCGGCATATATGCAGTCGCAGCGCAGATATTACTTGGAGCCATACTGGCTGGAAATGACGGAGTACTTGCCGCTTTCCTGTCTGAGATGTTCCCTTCCTCTGTGAGATATACATGCTTCGGTCTGTCTTTTAACATGGGAAATGCCATTTTTGGGGGAACAGCGCCGTTTATTGCCACATTCTTGATTATGCAGACAAATAATACATTCGCTCCAGCCTTCTATCTAATCGCAGCAGCCTTAATAGCACTTTTAGCGTTGCTGCGAACAAAAGAGACCGTGAACAAATCTTTGTTAGAGGAGTAGCCAGAAAAATAAATTTATAAGAAAGGAGGGAAAGCATGGCTCGTTCATCGAATATAGCAGCAAAATATAAAATTATTTATCATGTCAATTCAGACAGAACCCGTGATCCTCCTTTTACATAGCAGAGCGAATGAGCATTTTTCGGATTACTTTAGAACATGCTCATGCCAAATGGTAAAGGCAATCAGAGGAACTGACAGAAGAAAATAATAGGAAAAGGAAAGGTGAAAAACATGGTACAAATCACAGATTTAGAAAGAACAAAAATCTTGCAAAATGGCGGGCAAAAGGTAAAGCCGACTTTTTCAAAAGAGGAAATGACCCGGCGCAATACGCTTCTGCGTGAGTATATGGCTAAGCATGATATCGGTGCCGTTGTCTTTACTTCCTATCATAACATTAACTACTACAGCGATTTCTTATACACTTCCTTTAATCGGTCCTATGCTCTCGTTGTGACTCAGGACAAGCATGTCACGGTCAGTGCCAACATTGATGCCGGTATGCCATGGCGGCGCAGCTTTGATGAAAACATTGTATATACAGACTGGAAAAGAGATAACTTCTTGTATGCAGTGAAAAAGGTGTTGACAGAAGCCGGATTCCTTCGCGGCCGGCTCGGAATCGAAGAGGACCACATGACACTCAATATGCGGCGCCAATTAGAAGATGCCCTGCCGACAGCTGTTCTAACAGATGTATCCCAGGCGGTCATGGCTCAGCGGATGATGAAGTCAGAAGAAGAAATTGATTTGATTAAAAACGGAGCCCGCATTGCTGATATTGGCGGCGCCGCTGTAGTGGAAGCGATCCGCGAAGGAGTGCCGGAATATGAAGTAGCATTACACGGCACAGAGGCGATGGTGCGTGAAATTGCCCGCACGTATCCTCATGCCGAGCTAAGAGACACATGGGTGTGGTTCCAATCGGGCATTAACACCGACGGTGCCCATAACTGGGCAACTTCCCGTAAGGTGCAGCGCGGGGATATTTTGAGCCTGAACTGCTTCCCGATGATTGCCGGCTACTATACGGCGCTTGAACGCACGTTATTCCTGGAAGAGGTATCGGACCGCCATTTAGAACTGTGGGAAATCAACTGCAAGGTGCATCGCCGCGGCTTAGAATTAATCAAGCCGGGAGTGAGATGTATGGACATTGCGGCTGAATTAAATGACATTTACCGCGAGCATAATCTGCTGGCGAACCGGACATTCGGCTATGGCCATTCGTTCGGCGTGCTCAGCCATTATTACGGCCGTGAAGCGGGCTTGGAGCTGCGTGAAGATATTGAAACAGTGCTGAAACCAGGCATGGTTATTTCCATGGAGCCGATGATTATGATTCCGGAAGGAGAGCCGGGAGCAGGGGGATACCGTGAGCATGATATTCTTGTCATCACTGAAAATGGCGCAGAAAACATCACAAAATTCCCATTTGGCCCTGAGTATAACATCATTAAAAAATAACTTTTATTTTCGGCTCTTTTTCAAGAAAACAATGAGCCGGTCAAGGTTTTCACTTAAATACTAATTTTTTAATGAAAAAGGTGTAATATTGCCCCCATTTCGTACATGGTCGACTGGGGGCCATTACTAATATAGAAATACGGATATAATACAGTTTTCTCTTTACCCGAAACTGGCCGTTAAAAACTGCTTTTCATCCGTCCATTTTAGCTTTTTGCAAAGAAGCTAAAGGATGGAAACATCATGAACCTTTACTTTCGAACAGGAAGCCTGCTTAGATATGCTCGCCAGAAAATAGTTATCGTTTGATGCAGTGTTTGGCAGCCATAGGATAAATAATCTGTAAACTAAAGGAGCTATCTAATATGAACGAAGAAGAAAAGTTGCAGAAGGGCTTAAAGATGCGTCACTTAATGATGATTGCATTTGGCGGTTCGATTGGGGCAGGTTTATTTGTCGGCAGTGGAGCTATTATCCAAATGACTGGTCCTGCAGCCGTATTTACAGCCTTAATGGCTGGAATACTAGTTATTCTTGTGATGAGAATGCTTGGGGAGATGGTTGTTGCCAAGCCGTCACTTGGTTCTTTTTCTGATTATGCACGGGAAGCCTTGGGGAACTGGGCCGGATTTACTGTTGGATGGCTATACTGGTACTTCTGGGTTATCGTTATAGCTGTAGAAGCAATAGCGGGTGCGGCTATATTAAGAGAGTGGTTATTTCCGCACGTTTCTCTCTGGGCGCTAAATCTCATATTGCTGGTCGTATTGACGATCACGAACCTCTTTTCGGTTAAGGCTTATGGTGAATTTGAATATTGGTTTTCGCTAATTAAAATTGTGGCGATTATTTTATTTCTTGCCCTCGGTGGGGCGTACGTGCTTGGGCTGCTTCCCAATACAACAATGGACTTCTCTAATCTGACAGCGCACGGTGGATTTGCGCCTCTTGGTTCAGGTGCGGTGTTCGTTGCCGTAGCCACCATTATCTTCTCCTTCGTCGGTTCAGAAATCGTTACGATCGCCGCTTCCGAATCAGCTGAATCTGAAAAAGCAGTCGTAAAAGCTGTCAACTCTGTTATTGTTCGTATCATGACATTCTATGTCGGATCTGTTTTTCTCATTGTCGCGATTGTTCCTTGGAATGATGCAAAAGCGCTTACAAACCCGTATGTCAGTGCGTTAAAAGTGATCGGCATTCCGGGCGCCGATATGATTATGAACCTGGTTGTTGTTACAGCCGTACTTTCCTGTTTAAATTCAGGAATATACACGGCCTCCAGAATGCTGTTTGCTCTGGGAGATAAAGGCGATGCTCCTCGATGGATGATGGACGTAACAAAGAGTGGGGTCCCATTAAAAGCGATTCTCACCTGTACTATATTTGGTTTCTTGTCTGTTATTATGGCGTTTATCTCCCCAGATACCGTGTTTCAATTTTTGCTTAATTCCTCGGGAGCAATTGCTATCTTCGTCTATTTACTAATCGCTATTTCTCAGCTGCGTTTGCGTAAAAAGATCGAACGTGAAATGCCAGAACGCTTGAAATTGCGCATGTGGGCTTATCCGTATTTAACTATAGGCTCCATTTTGGCCATGGTAGCGATCATTGGATCAATGGCTTTCAACGCTTCAACACGTTCTCAATTAATACTAAGTTTATTAAGTGCAATTATCGTAGCTCTCTTTTATGTAATCAAGGCGAACATTGAGAAGAAAAAATTAGTGAAGGCTAATGAAGCTGAAGATGAATTATCAAAAGTAAATGTCAAATATTAATAACTTGAATAGGAAGGAGCATCTTTATGAACAGTCACTTATTAGCACATATGACATGGCAGGAGTATCAGTCAAAAGTAAATAGCAGTGTATTAATTTTGCCAGTCGGCTCAACAGAACAGCATGGCCCCCATTTGCCACTCGGTGTGGATGCGATATTAGCTGAAAAGATGAGCTTGGCGATTGCAGAAAGAATTGACGCAGTAGTGGCGCCGACCGTATCTTATGGATACAAATCACTTCCGGCCAGCGGCGGAGGCCCATTATTTCCTGGGACAGTTGATTTGAAAGGAGCGACTCTCACGTCGCTAGTGTACGATTTACTGGAAGAGTTCCTGCATGATGGATGGAAAAGAATATTGATGATTAGCTGTCATTATGAGAATGAAGCGTTTCTGGCTGAAGCGGCGGATCTCTTAATGAGAAATCGGACAGCGGAATTTCCAAAAATTTTACTCTCTAACTGGTGGGATAATTTATCGGCAGAAGTTATGCCGCAAGTATTTAATGAAGTTCCTTTTCCAGGATGGGCTTTGGAACATGCGGCTATTGCGGAAACATCGATGATGATGCACGTTGCTCCTGAGCTTGTTCGCGAGGATCTGATTGTAGACGAAGGCATTGACAATCCGCCTTCATACCAAAGTTTCCCGCCTTCATCATCATTAATCCCGTCTTCAGGATGTCTCCATACTGCACGATCGAGCTCGGCTGCAAAAGGACGGTTAATTGTTGAGAATGCAGCAGACAATATTGTCGCAATTTTAGAAAAGGAGTTCTTGGTAAAAAAAAGATTGCCAAATAACGTAACGATTTAAGGAGGCAGACCCGATTTTCCAGCAGTTAGGGGAAATCGGCTTTGTTTTTTATAATAAGCAGAAATTGTATGCATACAAAAAAACCATGTGCGAACGCTTTGTACATGGTTTCTATGTTCTTTAAGGATTCATTAGTTAATAGAATCTTTAATTTGCACACCGATTTTTACGGCCGTTGTTTTATTATAATTTTTTCCCCATTCATACATGATTTCAAGAATAGGAATCAGGCTTTTTCCTTGTTCTGTTAATGAATACTCCACTTTTGGAGGAACGACGGGGTAAACTTCACGGTGAACGATCAAATCCTCTTCTAATTCCCGTAACTGATTGACGAGCATTCGTTGGGTGATGCCCGGCATAAGTGCTTTTAGTTCATTAAAACGTTTCGTGCCTTCTTTGCCGAGATGCCATAAAATAAGCATTTTCCATTTGCCTCCGATAACGGAAAGGGTCAATTCCTTTTCACAGTTAAACACTTTGTCACACAGATGTCCCACTGCATTCACCTCCTTGAAATAGTAGTATACTTTTCGTGACTATATGATTAAAAAGTGCATACTTACAATTCGATATTATACACGATATACTGACATTAGTATAGATGATAAAGACATAGGAGGGGATGGCATGAAAGAGTTAACTGTTCCTCGTAAGGTTCTAAACCAAGAGAATGCTTGCGATACTTTAAACACGTTAAAGCTGGATTCGGTTAGTTTTATCTTGTTTGGTGCAACAGGAGACTTAGCTAAAAGAAAAATTTTCCCTGCTTTATACAATTTGTTTCTCGATGAAAAGCTTACTGCTCCATTTTCAATTATCGGACTAAGTCGGCGTGAATGGACAGATGAAGTATTCCAACTGCATGTAAAGGAGTCTTTAAGTCATTTCTCCAGGCGGTTTAGTGAAGAGGAAAACAGACTGGCTGAATTTTTGCAGGCGTTCCGTTATTGTGCGTTAGACGTAACAAGTAGTGCAGATTACGAGCCTGTGCTTAATTTGATCGAAAGTCGTGAAGAAGAGCTTGGAATACAAGGAAACAGACTGTTTTATTTATCAGTAGCTCCTGAATTTTTTGATATTATTGCCTCAAATATTCAAGAGAGAGGAATTGGAACGTCAAAAGGATGGAAACGCCTAGTTATTGAAAAACCGTTTGGACATGATCTAGCGTCTGCCCAGCAGTTAAATGAAAAGCTTAGCACAGCTTTTAGGGAAGAGGAGATTTATCGGATCGATCACTATCTTGGAAAGCAAATGGTACAAAACTTAGAGTCTTTAAAGCTAGCTAATCCTATCTTTCAATCTTTGTGGAATAATCAAAATATTTCGAGTGTTCAAATAACAGCCAGTGAAACAGTCGGTGTGGAAGAAAGAGCGAATTACTATGATCGGGCAGGAGCCATTCGTGACATGTTTCAAAATCATATGCTGCAATTATTAATGATGACAGCCATGCAGTTTCCGGAACAAATCGGTCCTGAATATATAAGGCATGAAAAAAGAAAAATCATGAAGAGCCTGCGGCCGCTAACGAAAGAAAATGTCGCTTTTCAAGTGATTCGCGGTCAATATGACTCCGGAGAGATCAATGGCAAACAAGTGGCAGCCTACAAGGAGGAACCGGGAGTTGAATCATCTTCAATAAATGACACATTCATAGCAGCCCGCTTATGGATAGATGATCCTTCCTGGCGAGGCGTGCCATTCTATATTCGGACAGGAAAGCGGATGGAGAAAAAGTCAACAAAAATTGTTATTGAATTTAAAAATACGTTGCGCGATCTACAGGAAAGCCATAACGAAAAAGCAACACCTAACCTGCTAATCATTGAGATCAGTCCAAACGAATCAGTTTCATTACAGTTAAATCTTAAAAACCCATTAAATTATGGTCAAGCTGAACCGGTTACCCTGCATTTCTCTGCTCCTGGGAAAGATGTTCCAGAAGCATATGAATCATTAATTTACGATGCACTTCGGGGAGATCCAACATTTTTTGCTCATTGGAAAGAAGTAGAGTTGTCGTGGAACTGGGTACAGCCAGTTTTGGAAGCCTTTGCAGAAAACATTCTCCCATTATATTCGTATCCAGCAGGTTCCATGGGCCCGAAAGCAGCTCATCAATTATTAGAGGAAGACGGATTTAAGTGGTGGTAGGTTATTAAAACGTGAACAATCGCCGTTTAATCGGAAAAAATAATAAAAATCCACAATAGAAAGGGGAAGTATCAAATGGCTGTTTCGTTTAACTATTCTAATTCTTTATCGTTTATGAACAAAAGTGAACTAGAGTATGTTAGTGAATTTGTAAATGTTGCTCATAACAGATTGCATGAAAAAAGAGGTCCGGGATCTGATTTTCTAGGATGGCTAGATTGGCCGATTCGTTATAATAAAGATGAATTTATGCGAGTTAAGAAAGCGGCGGAAAAAATCCGGAACCAGTCAGATGCCCTTATCGTAATTGGTACAGGCGGCTCGTATTTAGGAGCAAGAGCAGCAATTGAAGCATTGTCTCACAGCTTTTATAACCAAATGGAAAATACAACTAAAGTGTATTTTGCTGGACAAAATATCAGTTCCACTTATATTACTCATTTATTAGAACTGTTAGACGGAAAGGATATTTCCATAAATGTGATTTCTAAATCGGGAACAACGATGGAACCAGCTATTGCTTTTCGCATTTTCCGTGATTATCTTGAGAAGAATTACGGAAAAGAAGAGGCGAGGAAGCGAATCTATGCAACGACTGATCAGGAAAAAGGCGCATTGAAAAAGCTTGCTGATGAAGAAGGATATGAATCGTTTGTCATCCCAGATGATATTGGCGGAAGATATTCAGTATTAACGGCAGTCGGACTTTTGCCGATGGCAACAGCTGGTCTTGATATTGATCAGATGATGACTGGGGCAGAGCAAGCTTACTATAAATATAATAATCCGGACTTGTCAACGAATGAGTGTTACCAGTATGCTGCTATTCGTAATATTCTTCACCAAAAAGGAAGAGATATCGAATTACTCGTTAATTATGAACCGTCATTACAGTATGTAGCTGAATGGTGGAAGCAGCTATTCGGAGAAAGTGAAGGAAAAGACCAGAAAGGCTTGTTTCCGGCATCCGTTAATTTTCCGACCGACTTGCACTCTATGGGTCAATATGTACAGGAAGGGCGTCGGCATTTAATCGAAACTGTACTGCAAGTAACGAGACCCGCCATTGATTTCACAATAAAAGCTGATCCAGACAATATAGATGGATTAAACTTCCTTGCTGGCCAAACGATGGATGAAGTGAACAAAAAAGCTTTTCAAGGAGCCATGATGGCTCACGTAGATGGCGGCATTCCCAACTTGCTCATTGAGCTGGAGGAATTGAATGAATATCATTTCGGAGAATTGGTCTACTTTTTTGAAAAAGCTTGTGCTATAAGCGGGTGCTTGCTCGGTGTTAATCCGTTTGATCAACCAGGGGTAGAGGCATACAAAAAAAATATGTTTGCTTTGTTAGGAAAGCCTGGTTTTGAAAAAGAGAAATTAAATTTGGGCCGTTTTTCTATCGTCGGCTAATTCAATCAATAAGGAGCGGTCGTTTATGACGAAACAACAAGTAGGTGTAATCGGTTTAGCAGTAATGGGAAAGAATCTTGCTTTAAATATTGAAAGCCGGGGTTATTCTGTCGCTGTATATAATCGATCACCGGAGAAAACAGAGGAATTTTTAAAAACAGAAGCAGCTGGAAAAAAATTCATCGGCGCATATACGGTTGAGGAGTTTGTTAAGTCACTGGAAAAGCCGCGCAAGATTTTATTAATGGTGAAGGCCGGAACACCGACAGATGCAACGATTGATTCATTGAAGCCTTATCTTGAAAAAGGTGATATTTTGATCGATGGGGGAAATACTTTTTTCCGGGATACGATTAGACGCAATAAAGAATTAGAATCAACAGGCATTCACTTTATCGGTACGGGAGTTTCAGGCGGAGAAGAAGGAGCATTAAGAGGACCTTCTATTATGCCGGGCGGCCAAAGAGAAGCATTCGAGCTAATGCAGCCGATTCTAGAAGCAATTTCAGCAAAGGTGGAAGGCGATCCTTGCTGTACGTACATTGGGCCGGACGGAGCCGGGCATTATGTAAAAATGGTCCATAACGGCATCGAATATGGAGATATGCAATTAATTTCTGAAGCCTATTTTATTATGAAGAATGTGCTTGGCTTGCAGGCACAGGAGTTGCATGAGGTGTTTGCTGAATGGAACAAAGGCGAACTGGACAGTTATTTAATTGAAATTACGGCAGATATTTTTACAAAGGTAGATAATGAAACTGGTGAGCCGCTTGTAGATGTTATCCTAGATAAAGCAGGGCAGAAAGGAACAGGTAAATGGACAAGCCAAAGTGCTTTAGACTTAGGGGTCCCTCTTCCAATTATTACTGAGTCGGTCTTCGCTCGTTTTATTTCCGCTATGAAAGAAGAACGGGTAAAAGCAAGCAGGCTATTGCATGGACCGGAAAGGAAAAAATTCAGCGGCAATAAAGAAGCTGTAATTGAAGCTGTGCGCAAAGCATTATATATGAGTAAAATTTGCTCATATGCACAAGGTTTCGCTCAAATGCGTGCCGCTTCAGAAGAATATAACTGGAACCTTAATTATGGCAATATTGCGATGATCTTTCGCGGTGGCTGTATTATTAGAGCCCAATTCCTCCAAAAAATTAAAGAAGCATATGACCGGGAACCTGGCTTAGCGAATTTATTATTAGATAAGTATTTTAAAGAAATTGTGGAAAGCTATCAATCTTCCTTGCGCGAAGTTCTTGTACTTGCTATAGAACAAGGGATACCTGTCCCGTCATTCGCCAGCGCTTTGGCTTACTATGACAGCTATCGCACTGAATCACTGCCAGCTAATTTATTGCAGGCACAACGTGATTACTTTGGGGCGCACACGTATGAACGAAAGGATAAAGAAGGCACTTTCCATACAGAATGGGTACCCAAATTCAATGAAGCACTGCGATAAACAAAATGAAAAGGTCGCAAATTTGCGGCCTTTATATCTCTTTAAACAGAAAAATGCTAGAAAACTAGAGTAGGGAGATGAATAGAATGAAAGTATATGATGTAACAGCTCCTATCTTTGAAGGGATGACAGTCTATAAAAACAAGCCGGAAAAACAGCCAAAATTAACACCGGCAACAAATGGGTATGTTACAGAATCCCGAATTGAATTGGACGTACATACGGGGACTCATATTGATGCACCGCTTCATATGATCACAGATGGCGATACATTTGAAACAATTTCGCTCGATCATCTTGTCGGCCATTGCAAAGTATTTGATCTAACAGAGGCAGAAGACCAGATTACGAAAGCTGATCTTGAGGGTTTGTCCATTCAAAAAGGAGATTTTGTTTTATTTAAAACCAAAAATTCTTTCGAAGAAAAATTTAATTTTGAATTTATTTTTCTTGCACAGGACGGAGCGGAATATCTTGCAAAGCTGGGCATACGTGGAGTGGGCATCGATGCGCTTGGGGTAGAAAGAAGCCAGCCGGGTCATCCTACACATAAAGCGCTATTTGCAAATGGCATTATTGTGATTGAAGGGCTGCGGTTAAAAATGATTGAACAGGGAGAATACTTTATGGTTGCAGCTCCTTTAAAATTACTTGGAACGGATGCTTCCCCGGCGAGAGTTTTGCTGATTGAAGGGATTCATTCATGACGGTTGCAGCTGTTTTTCTTAATAAAGGAGGGATCTTATGTATAAAATGGTAGCAATTGATCTGGATGGTACATTGCTTAATGATGAATTGGTCGTTTCTCAAGGAACAATACAAGCTATTCAACGAGCAGTAGAGCAAGGAGTCGTTGTCACGATTGCAACCGGACGGATGTTTCTGTCTGCAAAGCCGTTTGCCAAGCAGCTCGGTTTAAATGTACCGCTCATTACTTATCAAGGTGCACTTATTAAGGATGTAGAAGAAAAAGCAGTTATGTACGAGCGGCTTGTCCCGCCGCATCTTGCTCATGATCTTATTAATATTGCTAAAAAAAGAAATTTGCACTTACAAGTTTACCAGGATGATGTTCTTTATGCTGCATCAGAAAATGATTTCATCCGTGAGTATGTAGAGGCGGCGAAAGTTCCTTATAAGGTAGAGCCGGATCTTGCGAAGCTGGCAAGCCGGGGCTTTCAAAAAGCACTTTTTATTGATGCCCCTGAATATATTGATGAGCTGCAAGCAGAGCTCCGTGAATTATTCAGCGGACAGGCAAATTTCTTAAAATCAAAGTCAGCTTATCTTGAAGTCACACACCCAGAAGCTGATAAGGGGATCGCCCTGTTGCACCTGGCTCAAGAGCTGGGCATTGACCGTTCAGAAATCATCGGTATAGGAGACAGCTATAATGATTTTGATCTCGTAACGACTGCTGGACTTGGGGTAGCAATGGGCAATGCGGTACAAGGATTAAAAGACAAGGCGGATTATATTTCACGTTCAAACAATGAAGAAGGTGTACGCCATGTGATCGAAAAATTTATTCTTAAACATGTTGCGGTCGTGAATGACTAATGAGTGTTAGGAGAGAAAAAAGAAATATATAAATACGTTCATGCTATCCATGCAAGAAAGCAGTTTTATAAATACGGAGAATACAAGGCGGAAAAATGTGTAATAATCGCTGTTCCGATGGGAAAGGCAGCAGATATTAAAAAAGGCCATACAGCTTGCGACGGACAGGAAATGGACACCTTATCTAAGCACTTTCGTTGATCGCGGCACAGAGTTGATACTGCTTGGCAAAATATCGTATCCCATCTTAGCATGAAAGAGTGCATCAAAATGGCTGCTCGGTACGCACCAATTTTCCTCGTGCGTCACTGGAAGCAAAATCATTACAAGGAGGAAACCAAAAGTTTAGCCACTTAATAACATTCACTTTCCTGAAGGTTATATTTTTCTATCATTATAAAGCCACTTTCTATTCTGTGATATTCGTGATAACAGAGAATAGAAAGTGGTTTTTTAATTTTAATTCTGCGTATGACTACATATTTCGGTTTTGTCTACAGCTTTACATCACTATATCGCAGCTTATGGAAGGCATAGTGCTATTTTTTATTATATTGTGACTATTTTTTACTCTGATTATGAAAGCCCTTAGTTTTTTATGAAAGATGCTGTATAAATAGGTTAAGGAGTGGGAAACGCCTCATTCGATAACGAAAGTCAAGAAGGAGGATCGGTTCCTAACACTATCAATTCTGTAGAACGACTGCAGGCTGGATGCAGTTTTTATCAAGGAGTGGTTGAATGGCTGAACATGAAGTTTTTGACGTAACAATTATTGGTGGAGGTCCTGTAGGGTTATTTACTGCTTTTTACGCAGGGATGAGACAAATGTCTTGTAAAATTATTGAAAGCCTTCCGCAGCTTGGCGGCCAGCTGTCGGCCCTTTATCCCGAAAAATATATTTATGACGTAGCCGGTTTTCCAAAAGTGAGGGCACAAGAGCTTGTTGATAACCTTAAAGCTCAAATGGATCAGTTTAAACCGACTGTCTGCCTTAAAGAATCTGTAAAGGAGCTTGAAAAGCAAGAAGACGGCACTTTCAAGCTAATGACAAATGCTAATACTCACTACACGAAAACGATTATTATTACGGCCGGCAATGGTGCTTTCCAGCCAAGAAAGCTGGAGCTGGAAGGCGCAGGGAAGTATGAAGATGAAAATCTTCATTACTTTATTAATGATTTAAAGCAGTTTGCCGGAAAAAAAGTACAGGTATTTGGCGGCGGCGATTCCGCTGTCGACTGGGCTTTGATGCTTGAGCCAATTGCTGAACAGGTAACGATTGCCCATCGCCGCGACAAATTTCGAGCCCATGAGCATAGCGTGGAAACAATGAAGAATTCTTCTATCAACATTATGACGCCATATGTACCGGTGGAACTAATTGGAGAACGGAGAATTGAACAGGTTGTACTTGAACAGGTAAAAGGCGATCAAAGAGAAACCATTCATGTGGATGATGTCGTAGTGACTTATGGGTTTGTTTCTTCTCTTGGTCCCATTAAAGATTGGGGGCTGAACATTGAGAAAAACAGCCTTGTTGTAAATTCCAGAATGGAAACGAATATCGAAGGAATTTATGCGGCTGGAGATATTTGTACGTATGAAGGAAAAGTGAAATTGATTGCGAGCGGTTTTGGAGAAGCGCCGACTGCTGTTAGCAACGCAAAAGTATACATTGATCCAAAGGCAAAAGTACAGCCTCTCCACAGTACAAGTGTAATGGGAAAGGATAACCTAAAAGAAGCAGCAAGTCATTCTTGATTCAGATAAATTTATCCAATATAAAAAATGAAAGGCTTATCCAGTGGAAAATTGTTTTTAACAAAATGTAAGCTTTGGAGGTGTAAGAGATGGCAAAATACACGATCGTAGATATGGAGACTTGTATAGCCTGCGGAGCATGCGGAATTACGGCGCCAACTGTCTTTGATTCCGATGAAAATGGGCTTTCGTTTGTGACGCTTGATAATAATCAAGGAACGGCTGAACTGCCCGAGGAGCTTTTTAATGACGTAGAAGACGCCTGTTTTGGGTGTCCAACAGAATCGATTAAAATTGCCGATGAACCCTTCAACGGAAACCCAGCTAAAGCAGGATAAAAGATTTAAAATCAATAGGTTACGGCTTTATGTTTATTTATTTGAATATTCAGTTTAATTGATTTCTAAACGATATAGGAGGCAGAAAAAAATGAGTTCAATGACACAAAATCGAGTAATCCGTTATCGAGGCACCGAATTAAATACGAAAGGCTGGCAACAGGAAGCAGTCTTGCGTATGTTAATGAATAACTTAGATCCGGATGTCGCTGAGCATCCGGAAAAGCTTGTCGTTTACGGCGGAATTGGGAAAGCGGCCCGTAACTGGGAGGCCTTTGATGCCATTGTAGAAACGATAAAAGGACTTGAAGAAGATGAGACAATGCTTGTTCAATCAGGAAAGCCCGTTGTTGTGTTCAAAACACACAAAGATGCACCGCGCGTATTGATCGCCAATTCGAACATCGTTCCGGCTTATGCGAACTGGGATACCTTTCACGAGCTTGACCAAAAAGGCTTGATGATGTATGGCCAAATGACAGCGGGCAGCTGGATCTATATTGGGTCGCAGGGAATTGTACAAGGAACATACGAAACATTTGCAGAATTGGCGAAGCAGCATTTTAACGGTACACTCAAAGGAACCATCACAGTCACGGCTGGACTTGGCGGGATGGGCGGTGCACAGCCGCTTGCTGTGACGATGAATGGAGGCGTATGTATCGCTATTGATGTCGATGAAACAAGAATTGACCGCCGAATCGAAACTCGCTATACAGATGTCAAAACACACTCATTAGATGAAGCGATTCGCTTAGCGGAAGAAGCAAAAAATGAAGGCAAGGCATTATCTATTGGCCTAGTAGGCAATGCAGCGGATGTCTTGCCGGAAATGATTAGCCGTAATTTCATTCCAGACGCGTTAACTGATCAAACATCTGCCCATGATCCGTTAAATGGCTATGTTCCTTCTAACATGTCTTTAGAAGAGGCAGCAATTATTCGCGAGACTACCCCAGGACAATATGTCAAACTTTCTAAAGCTTCCATGGCTACTCACGTAAAAGCCATGCTTGAGATGATGAGAAAAGGCGCGGTTACGTTTGACTATGGTAACAATATTCGTCAAGTAGCGAAGGATGAAGGAGTAGAAGATGCCTTTGATTTTCCAGGGTTTGTTCCTGCCTATATCCGACCGCAGTTTTGTGAGGGGAAAGGTCCTTTCCGTTGGGTAGCGTTATCAGGAGATCCAGAAGACATTTATAAAACAGACGAGGCGATTCTGCGCGAATTTGCAGATAACGAGCATTTATGCAACTGGATTCGAATGGCACAGGGGAAAATAGAATTCCAAGGTCTTCCTGCCCGTATTTGTTGGCTTGGCTATGGGGAACGGGCCCGTTTCGGCAAAATCTTGAATGATATGGTTGCCAGCGGCGAACTAAAGGCACCAATTGTTATTGGACGTGATCACTTAGATTCTGGTTCCGTTGCTTCTCCTAACCGTGAAACGGAGGCGATGAAAGACGGATCAGATGTTGTATCGGACTGGCCGTTATTGAATGCTATGGTCAATGCTGTTGGCGGTGCAACATGGGTATCGCTTCATCATGGCGGTGGTGTCGGCATGGGGTACTCCCAGCATTCAGGTGTTGTCATTGTAGCGGATGGTACAAAAGAGGCGGAAGCCCGCCTTCAGCGCGTTTTGACAACAGATCCCGGCATGGGTGTCGTGCGTCATGCGGATGCCGGCTATGAACTGGCAAAGAAAACAGCTCGTGAAAAAGGAATCCACATGCCAATGCTTGAAAGAGGGCAGAATTCATGACAAAACCGATCTGGATTAAGCATGCAGCTCAGGTGGCTACACTTGCATCAGACGTAAAAGGACCTCGTTCGAAAGCAGCCATGTCAGATCTAGGGTTAATCGAGGATGGCAGCTTGTGGATTGAAGATGGCGTCATTCAAGCAGTTGGCACAACGAAAGAGATTGAGAAGCGTTACGGAGATAAAACAAAAGAAGCAGAAATCGTAAATGCGTCTGGTCATCTGCTTACCCCTGGCCTTGTAGATCCTCACACGCATGTCGTATTTGGCGGAAGCCGTGCGCGTGAGTTCGAAATGCGTCTTGAAGGGGCCACGTATATGGAAATTATGAACGCAGGGGGAGGCATTCATGCGACTACCCGCATGACACGGGCTGCAAGTGAAGAGGAGCTAATTGAACAGACAATGCGCCGTCTTGATTCGTTTTTAGCTCATGGGGTCACAACGATTGAAGGCAAGAGCGGTTACGGCATGAATTTAGAAACAGAGCTAAAGCAGCTGCGTATCATGAAAAAACTCAAAGATAAACATGTTTTAGAGATTGTGCCTACGTTTATGGGAGCGCATGCTGTTCCGGTGGAATTCAAGGAGCGGGAAGATGAGTTTGTTGATCACCTAATTCACGATATGCTTCCAGCTGTAGCAGAAGAAAAGCTGGCAGAGTTTAATGATGTCTTCTGCGAAAAAGATGTATTTACACCTGAGCAATCAGAACGGATATTAGAGGCGGGAAAACAATACGGATTGATTCCTAAAATTCATGCAGATGAAATTGCGCCGTATGGCGGAGCAGAATTAGCTGCAAGAACAGGAGCCATTTCAGCAGAGCACTTATTGAAAGCTTCAGACGAAGGAATTCAGGCGATGGCGAAAGCCGGTACGATTGCTTGCCTTCTTCCGGCCACCGCTCTGTATTTACGTGAAGAAGCAGCCCAAGGAAGAAAAATGATTGACCAAGGCGTTCCGGTAGCTATTTCAACTGACTGCAATCCGGGATCATCCCCGACTACATCGATGCCGCTTGTTATGAATTTGGCCTGTATTTCCATGAGAATGACGCCGGCAGAAGCATTAACGGCCGCGACTTACAATGCTGCTTGTGCAATTAATCGTGAAAAACAGATAGGTTCACTGGAAGTTGGGAAACAAGCAGATCTTGTATTATGGAATGTGAAGAATTATCAGGAACTGCAATATTTATTTGGAGTGAATCACGTGAAGTCTGTTTGGAAAAAAGGCGTTCAAGTGCTGACAGCAGGCAGGCCAAATGAGGATGCGGCCACTAGATTGGTCTTAGGGCGCACATAAAAAAGAATAAGTTTATACTTATGATAAGGAATTCAGTCTCTTAATCTTAGCATCCACAAGGCAGCTAGGCAAAATCTGTGAGTAACATAGAATAATCCAGGGAAAGTTTAAAGAGAATCTATTAAGTGGAGGAAACTTTTTGTGTGGGTAATCACTGTTCATTCCAAAAATGATCTGAAAATGTTCGAGTTTGAGACTGAAAAAGAAGCGAGAGGCTTATTTCATAAAATTCCCGGTTATAAAATTTTGACCGAAGTGATTTATTTTAATGATCATTGTTTAGTTGATGTGTAGATATTCCACCTAGTTTATATTCGATTCATTCATGTTCCGAAAGAATAGCTAAAAATTTTAAAAAATGCTGCAGTCTTAAGGTCAATGAAAAACTGGCTTTTAGACTGCTTTTTACACAAATCAACTTAAGCTTTTTAATCCTATCTTGGTGGTCTAAATTTTTACTATATCGTGAAGATTTTTATTTTCATTATGAAAATACCTTTTTTTTGCTTTAAGCTCATGTATAAATGATGTAAGGCTCTAACATAATACGTTCAAAAAAATCAGTAGAAAAACTTCTCGTTGACTCTTTCACAAAGACTTTATTTTCAAAAAGGGGGAAAGATCAGATGCTCTTGTCAGAAATCATAATCATTAAGAACAGTATAAGCAAGCGCCGGGAGGAAATCTGTCGTTTGGCAAAAAGCAAAGGCTCGAGTCACCCGGAAGTATTAAAAGCAAGAGAGCAATTGAACAGCATGATGATGGCATTGCAGCAAAAATGTATAAGGTAGTTCTTATTATTGCAAGCGCTTACTTTCGACCTTTCTCTTAAATAATTAAAAAGAGGTATAAAAAACTGTAAAACAATCAAATAAAGGTTAAATTTTTGTTATATTGTGAATATTTTTTACTTTGATCGGAAAACGCCTTAGTTTTTTTAAAAAGATCGTGTATAAATAATCTAAAGGTTCACCATTAAAGTGTAAACGCCCAAAAAATGCTTTAACACCCTTACCAACGGTATAAGCCGTTGATGTACGTAAGAGAAAGAAGGAGGATGCATCATGTCAGAAAATTTATGGCGCAGCCATGTCAGAGATTTAGATCCTTACATCCCTGGTCAAGCGGCTGAGGAAGCTAAGAAGCAAGAAAAGGTAACGGACATTATTCGTCTGGCTACCAACGAGAATCAGTTAGGCCCGTCTCCCAAAGCGATAGAGGCAATGGTGAAAGCGATTCAGGAAGCACATTTTTATCCTGATCTGACTTGCTTGGAGCTTCGTACTAAGCTGGGTGAATTACACGGGATTGATCCTGAAAACTACGTCGTGGCGAATGGCGCGGACAACATTATTAATCTGGTAATTGCCTCGTATGTTAATTCTGGAGACGAAGTAGTCTATTGTACGCCGACGTTTTCTGAATATCATAAGAACACCTTGCTTATGGGAGGAGTGCCTGTCGAGATCCCGACAACAAAAGATCACAAGTTTGACCTAAAGGCAATGCTTGAAGCTATTACAGAAAAAACAAAGGTTGTCATCGTATGCAACCCGAACAACCCAACAGGCACCATCGTAGACGAAGAAGACCTCCGGGCATTTTTCAATCGTTTGCCAAAACATGTTGTGGCTGTATTAGATGAAGCTTACGGAGAATTTATTACACGAGAAAATTACCCAACGGGGGTAGAGTATATAAAAGAAGGGCTGTCTGTCATCACAATACGGACATTTTCAAAACTTTATGGATTAGCTGGCATGCGTGTAGGATATGCCATGGCGAGCCAAGAGCTTATACAGCCGCTGCAAAGAGTGCGTGAGCCGTTTGCCTGTAACCGGGTGGCTCATGCAGGGGCATTAGGAGCATTAGAAGATATAGAACACAAACATAAAACTCTCGCCGAAAACAAACACGAAATGGAAAAGTTGGTTAAAGAATTTCATTCCCTCGGCTACGAAGTGGAAGCCTCTCATACAAACTTTTTGTTCGTTGATATGAAAAAAGAGACGGACAGTATAGCAGAAGAGTTAGCATCAAGGGGGTTAATTATTCGGCCATGCGCAGCATGGGGCTATCCTACATATGCCCGTATTAGCATCGGAACAACCTCACAAAATGACAAGCTCGTAAAAGCACTGCAAGAAATAAACGCTAAAGCTCCACATCACATTTAAAAGGAGGCCTATAACATTGAAAAATGGAAAACGATTAGTTTGGATTCTTGACGACGAATGGACAGATCATAGTGTAGAAAAAGCTTTATATGAACAAAATGGTTTTGAGGTGAAAGTTACACGTTCAGAGGTATTTGAAACAGATTCTCCTCATTATGCCCCTTATGCTGATGCAGTGGTGGCTCAAGTAGGATTTCAATGCACGGCTGAGATCATAAATCAATTAGATTCATGCCGAATTATTTCAGCATCAGCAGTAGGATTTAACCATATTGACGTGGAAGCGGCGACGCGCAAAGGCATACTCGTATCCCATGTTCCGGAATACTGCTCTGAAGAGGTCTCTGATCATGCCATCACTCATATCCTTACGTTGGCCCGCCGTTTTCCAGCATACAACGAGCAAGTTAAACGAGGCGAGTGGGATCCGATGGACACACTTCCGATTACCCGTTTTTGTAAAAACACAGTAGGACTGCTTGGGTTTGGCCGAATCGCCCAGAAGGTGGCTCAGAAGCTTAAAGGCTTCGGTGTTCGTCTGATCGCCCATGATCCTGGTGTAGCCAAAGAGGTTTTTGAGGAGTATTCAGTGGAAGCGGTATCATTCCATGACTTATTGAAACAATCGTCCTTTTTGACTCTGCACGTGCCGCTCAAATCGGATACGAAAAATATTATCAGCTACGACGAGTTGAAGATGCTGCCGCAGGGCGCCTTTATTGTTAACACGAGCAGAGGCGGGGTGATCAATGAAGAAGACTTGTACCAGGCGATTCAAGAGGGACACATTGCGGGGGCCGGTCTTGATGTGCTGCTCCATGAACCACCGCGCCCAGACGATCCACTGTTGAATACAGATAAGGTGTATATTACGCCTCACTCGGCTTATATTTCGGAAGAAGCGATTGTAGAACTGAAAACGAAGACGAGCCAAAATGCGATTGATGGTGTAGAAGGCAAGCCGATTGAACACCTCTTAAACCCGCAGCTGTTAAAGGAAATGAAAATATAAAAGAAGACTGTTCATTTAAAAGGGGCATTCTCCCTTTAAATAAATTTTTTCTTCCTCTAAGACTGAATACACAATGATAAAAGGAGTGAGAGTTCATGTTACTGAAAAAAGAAAAAGTTCTCGTTGGCAGTTTGCCTCTAACGCTAGAAGATGTGGTGCTTGTCGCCCGCAATAAGCATACAGTGGACATTGCCGAAGAACAAAAAGAAAAAGTGAAACGCAGCAGAGAATATGTAGTCAAGCTGCTAGATGAAAAGAAGGTCGTCTATGGATTGACGACCGGGTTTGGAAAGTTCAGCGACACTTACATTCCGAATGATCAAGCGAAAGATCTTCAAATTAATCTCATTCGCAGTCATGCATGCGGAATAGGGGAACCGTTTTCTGAGGATGTGGTGAGAGCGATTATTCTGTTAAGGGTAAATGCTCTTCTTTACGGCCATTCCGGTATTCGGTTGGAAGTTGTAGAGACAATGGTGGACATGTTGAACAAAGGCGTCACACCTGTCATTCCCGAGCAAGGGTCTCTGGGAGCAAGCGGAGATCTAGCTCCACTTTCTCATTTGGCTTTAGTCATTATGGGAGAAGGAGAAGCTTATTTTGAAGGGAAACAAATGGACGGCGGACAAGCTATGAGACTGGCTGGCATTTCTCCTGTCTCCTTAGAAGCAAAAGAGGGTCTAGCTTTGATTAACGGGACACAAGTGATGACAGCTGTAGGTGCTCTGGCTTGTTGGGATGCCTTAAATCTTGCGAATTGGGCAGATTTTACGTCTGCTTTAACGACCGAGGTTCTTCGTGGGGTAAGACAAGCATTTGAACCGGAGACTCATAGAATTCGTCCGCATGCCGGCCAACAGTTAGTTGCTGCAAATATTGCAAAGATTACGAGAGGCAGTCAGTTGATGACTAATCAAGGCGAGGTAAGAGTACAGGATGCATATTCATTGCGTTGCGTACCGCAAGTTCACGGAGCTTCACGGGATGCACTCCAGCATATCCACGATAAATTGATTGTTGAAATGAATTCAGTAACGGATAATCCGCTTATCTTTGTGAATGAGGATAAAGTCATTTCCGGAGGGAATTTCCATGGGCAGCCGATGGCTATTGCGATGGATTATCTCTCTATTGCGGTGGCGGAACTGGCCAACATTTCCGAAAGAAGAATTGAGAGGCTTGTCAATCCGCAGTTGAATGACCAGCTTCCTGACTTTTTAACGAAAGAGGGAGGGATGAACTCTGGCTTAATGATCGCCCAGTATGCAGCTGCAGCCCTTGTGTCGGAAAATAAATCTTTGGCACATCCGGCAAGTGTGGATTCCATTCCGAGTTCGGCTAATCAAGAAGATCATGTCAGCATGGGAACCATTGCCGCACGGAAGGCAGCAAAAATTATTCAAAATGCTTATCATGTAATGGCGATCGAATTGTTTAGTGCGGCTCGTGCTGCTGAATACAAGGGGCCGGCCAATTTAGGTGTAGGTACAAAATGGGTTTACTCTTTCTGCCGTCAGCAAGTACCACATCAAGAAGAAGACCATGTGATGTATAAGTACTTTAAGCTGCTTGCAGGTGAGATGAAAGAGTTAGCAGCAGTAAAAGAATTAAAGGAACAGCTCGCTGTTTAAAAATCAGATAATAAGAAAAGAACGGTTAGTGATCGGTCAGTAGTCTGTGTATAAAAAATTGCTTTTATTGCTCTTCAAGAGAATTTTAAGGCAAAAAAGTATACTATATGTCAAAAATGAGTACTTATCACTTGGAAATAAGGATTGTATAATTTAGTTAAGAATATTCAAAATATTAAATAATTAATTAAATGCTAACAAAATGACTAAATAAGTATTAACCGGCGCCGGCTAGTCCACCGGAAGCTCACATGGGCTGGGAAAACTTGCACTGGAAAGCGCTTTAAAAAAATCGTGCTTGTGCAGTAGCGGTTTGGAATTGTTCTGAAACATCTACGACTACGACACATGACATTGTTACTGAGAACTGCCGCCGAATCGGTTCGGATGACTTGGCCAGATGCTGCGAGCAAGTGAAAAAAGACGAAGAATTCCATGCTAGACTTGGAGATATGATTGTTAGAAAATATGTTGTTACAGATGAGCATCGCGCCAATGGGATTTGGAGGCTCGCTGTCTACGCGAAGAAATGCTTCACTATTACGATACTATTTACTCTATTCCTGAACAAACTGTTTATTTCTCTTTTTATAGAAAAGCAGATAGAACATTAAGGCTAAACAAAATTAAAAAAGCTACCATTCTACCGATGAGACTGGTAGCTTTTCGTTATGAAAGACATACAAAAATTAATCTCCATACTTGGGCCATCTGGATGTGGAAAGCCGGCATTGCTTCGGATTGTAGCTGGCCTTGAAGAGCAGACGGAAGGTCATATTTATTTGGATGAAAACGAAATTTCAGGCCCATCCTCAAATAGAGGTATGGTTTTTCAAGCATATTCTTTGTTTCCGTGGTTAACAGTGGAAGAAAATATTCAGTTTGAGCTAAAAATAGTCAAATGTCCCCCGCCCAGCGTAAAGAGATTGTTCAAAATTATATCGAATTAGTTAGGTTAAATGGGTTTGAAAAACATTATCCCCGGCAGTTGTCGGGAGGAATGCAGCAACGTGTGGCGATCGCAAGAGCTTTAGCGAATGATCCAGATATTTTGCTGCTTGATGAACCGTTTGGAGCCCTTGATAATCAAACGGGGACTCTTATGCAAGAGCTCTTACTGGAAATTTGGGAGAAATCGAATAAAACGATTCTGTTTATTACCCATGACGTAGAGGAGTCCAATTTTTTGGCGAATAGAGTCATTGTGATGACCTCTAGGCCAGGGAGAATAAAAGCGGATATCCCAATTGATTTACATTATCCTCGTTCCTATAATATAAAAGTTGACCATCGTTTTCTGGCCTATAAGGAACAGCTTACCGAGCTAATTCGCGAGGAAAGTTTGAAGGCTATGATGGAAGTAAAATAAATGAGGATTTAAAGCACTTTTAGCCCAAGAAACCTACGGATCAGGCAAATGTTTGAAATTTATAGTGAGAATATTACGAATTTTAGATAAAATAAAAAGTAGCATACACTACAGAAAGGTTAGTCGACTAAATATAGAGCCAGTATAGACATCAGGGAATAAAGCAGCAAGATAGAAGATGGATCTTCAGGCATAACCGAGATAAAAAGCTATTTTTATTGAAGGGTGTGAGGACTGTGCGAAATCTCTTGATCTTAGCAACACATGATTTAAATATTATTAATCTTGTTCATCAACTAAATAATGATTTCAAGTTTGGATTTACGGTGGAAGTAAGAGACAATAGGACATTTTTGAAAGAAGGTCTGGCGCTGAAAAACATCGCAGCTGTCTTTCTAGATGTCGATGAAATCACAGTAAAGACGGAAGACTTTGTCTGCCGTCAATTCAATAAGAAAAATCCCGCCCTGCCTTTAGTTATTATGAAGACGCATTATCATAACAATGAAGTTAGAAACCTCTTCAAAAACGGCGTGTTCGACTGTTTAAGTAAACCATTGGAAAAAGAAGTCGTTTATCAGTTATTACAAGAGCTGAAAAAGTCTGTACAACAGTCGATACAGATCCATCGGCAAAAGCAGGAAGACCCTTTACAGATCATGTCATCTTTGCGTTTAAGCGTCATTTATAATTTATTATATGGAAATATTCAAAATCCAAAAGACATCTGGGACCAGTGTCAATTGGTTGGGCTGTCCGCTGTTCCCAATATAGCTATGACGGTTCAAATTGATGAGTTTTTCGCTTTGAATAAAGATAAGAGTAAGCAGCTGCAAGATTCCATTCGGAATGAGATTATTACCATTACTCGTTTATTTCTCAAAAGTGAGCTTGATGAGGTCTTGGCCATGGGAACAGGAGCAGATAAGTTTGCCATTTTATTCTCTCTCCCTTTGTTGAACAGCAAAGTAGAGTATAAACAGCGTGCTAAAAATTTAGCAGAAAAAACGAAAGAATATATTAAAGAAAGTACAGGCTACAGTGTGACAATAGGGATTGGAAATCATTGCGAAGATGTAAGGTCTTTGTATGTTTCCTACCAGGAAGCATTGTATGCGCAAAAATATAAGTTTTTTGGGAAAAAGGATACTGTCATTCATATTGATGACGTAGAACCTTTCACTAATGAAGTATACTTGCTGCAGAACCAGGATGTTGCCACATTAGCAAGCAAATTAATGGTTGCTGACATTGCAGCGGTAAAAGAGAATATGAAAAACTTATTTAATGAGCTGTTTTCAAAGCAAAAGGTTGATCCGGAAGTATTAAAACTGCAAATTACAGAAATATCTACTGTACTTGCCCGGGCGGCGATCAATGGCGGCGCCAATATGAAAGAAATTCATTCTATTCTTTTAGACTATACAAAGGGGTTAAATACCATTGAAAACTTAGCAGAAATGGAGCAATGGCTTGAAAACATGATTTATCGCTTTACGGAGCTCGTATTTAGTAAGAAAAATGAATACAGTCTTAAATCGGTTCAAAAAGCGATGGCTTACATTGAAAAAGAATATTTAAAATCTATTACACTGGAGGACGTGGCCAACTATGTCCATTTGAGTCCGACTTATTTCAGCCGACTTTTTAAAAGTGCTACAGGAAAAAACTTTGTTGAGTATATTACTTATTTACGAATCGAAAAAGCAAAAGCTTTGCTGATGGATTTGAATTATACGGTCTATCAAATTGCGTCTGAAGTGGGGTACAGTAATTCTCATTATTTTAGCCGTGTATTTAAGACTATAGTAGGCAAAACACCTAGTGATTACCGTAATTCTATTTTAGAGCCCATAGACATCTCAGTTGAAAAAGTATCAAACTAACCGCAGAAACAGTGATTACACTGGATCTCGTCGGTCAGGGCGAGGAACTAAGGCTTTCAACTAAATTGAAAACGCCTACATCACTTATATTATTAGGAGGAGATGAAGTGAAGGAAAAAAGGCCTCTTGTCTGGATTTTAGACGATGAATGGAATGATCATGAGCTGGAAAAAAGGATTTATCAACAATACGGCTTTGAGTTGAAAGTAACACGATCAGATACACTGGAAAGAGATAGTCTCTCGTATGCCCCGTATGCCGTCGGGGTAGTGGCACAAGTAGGTTTTCCGTGTGGTCAAGATCTTATTGAGAAGCTGCATTCATGCAAAATTATAGCTGTTCCGGGAGTTGGCTATAATCATATAGACGTCGAAGCAGCTGCCAGAAGAGGGATTTCTGTTTCGAATGTACCGGATTATTGTGTGGAAGAGGTGTCTGATCATACCATTGCTCTTATACTCGCAATGACTCGCCGCTTATTTGCCTACCATCATCAAGTGAAAAAAGGAAAATGGGATCCTCTTGATACACAGCCGATCCATCGTTTTAGTGAAAGAACAGTGGGACTATTGGGGTTTGGAAGAATCGCCCGAATGGTGGCCACGAAGTTAAAACCATTCGGAGTCCGTATTTTAGCTTATGATGAATATGTTTTTGATGAAATCTTTGATTTGTATGGAGTGACACCAGTGTCACTTATTGAGCTGCTCCAGTTGTCTAACATTCTTAGTCTGCATGCACCGCTTACGCCGCAGACAAAAAATCTTCTTAGTTATGAACAGCTGAAACTGATGCCGAAAGGGGCGATCATTATTAACACATGCCGGGGCGGTATCATAAACGAGACCGATTTGCAAAAGCTGATAAAAGAAGGACATATCGCTGGAGCAGGGCTCGATGTGTTAGAGAAGGAGCCTCCTCAACAAGATCATCCGCTGCTTTCTATGAGCGAAGTAATTGTCACACCGCATGCTTCATATGTATCGGAAGAATCCCTTGTAGAGTTGAGAGAAAGAACGATTCAGGCTATTATAAACGGCGTTCAGGGACACGCTTTAACCCATGTTGTAAAATAAGAAAAAAGTATCCGTATGACTTTGTAATATAAATGAACAGGCTATTTGACTTGAACAGCAAAATGGATCAGAGACTCTTTTAAGTCCCTGATCCATTTTTATGGAGTGAAAGACTTCATCACCTTTCAAAAACAACGGAGTGAACAGGTAAAAAAAGTGTTGTATTTCATAAGAATAAGTACTTATCGAAGGTGGCTCAATGGAGTAATATTAAGAATATTCTAATTATTGAAAATGGGAAGGGAGGGAGAGTATGACCATTAAAAATGAGTAAAGGCAGCTAAGGAATGATGGAAACGAGGAGGAAGAAAAACTTAATTAACGCAATTATAAAAGGGGGAAAATAATTCATGGCTGCTGTTATTGTTTCCGTATTGCTCATGATTATATTAAGCATGTTGCGGGTGAATGTTGTGTTAAGTATTTTACTAGCTGCTTTAAGTGCAGGTTTAATTTCCGGGCTCTCTATTTTAGATTCAACGAGTATGCTTATTTCCGGAATGAGTGGACAAGCTGAAACGGCATTAAGTATTGTTTTATTAGGGATTTTTGCCGTAATGATTAAGTATTCAGGGATTACTGGAATATTAGTTAATAAGCTCTTAAAATTTTTGAAAGGCAAGCGGGGAGTTATTTTGTTAACGATTGCAGGAATCTCTTGTTTTTCACAAAACTTGGTTCCTGTACACATTGCCTTTATCCCTATTCTGATTCCACCTTTGCTCCATTTGTTTGACAGCATGAAAATAGATCGCCGCGGCGTGGCCACCGCTTTGACATTCGGCTTGAAAGCGCCATATATTATGATTCCTGCAGGGTACGGACTCATGTTCCACCAGATTATAGCGACTGAGATGAAAACAAACGGGATGAAAATTGCAGTCAGCCAGCTTCCTTTAGCTTTGTTCATTCCAGGACTAGGGATGATCGTCGGATTGCTCATTGCTGTTTTTATTACTTATCGAAAAGAAAAAGTAACTAGCATAACTGAAGAAGTAGAGGCTCCAATTGTGACCTCGGAAATTTCCGTTACGGCGGAAAGCATTTCTTTTAATAAACAGCATGTAGTCACATTAATTGCGATTATTTTGGCCCTTATCATTCAGGTTGTCACTCATTCTCTTGCTTTGGGAGCTCTTGCCGGGATTATCCTTATGTTTGCGGGGCGGGTTGTTCCGATTCTTAAAGGAGATGAAATTGTTGATGATGGCATGAAAATGATGGGAGCGATTGCATTCGTTATGTTAATTGCTGCGGGGTATGCGACTATTTTAAAGGAAACAGGCGCTATCACGGAATTAGTGACACTTACAAATGGATTCATTGGCAATAGCAAACCGCTTGCGGCTTTCACTATTCTTATGGTTGGTTTGTTAGTAACGATGGGCATTGGTTCTTCTTTTGGTACGATCCCTATTTTAGCGTCTGTATATGTGCCGTTATGTTTGGCAGTCGGTTTTTCTCCATTAGCAACAGCTGCATTAATTGGGACAGCCAGTGCTTTAGGGGACGCTGGATCACCAGCCTCGGATAGCACGATCGGTCCGACGATGGGGTTGAATGCAGACGGTAAACATAACCATATTTGGGATACGTGTGTTCCTACTTTTATGCACTATAATATTCCTCTGTTTATATTTGGTATGATTGCAGCTCTCGTTCTTTAACAGCGAGAGGATGAAAACCCAAGCCGCTTTTAATTAGACCTATGATTAAATATTTTTTCACCTAGTATACTTGCTTAATGATTTTATTCATTCTTTTCTTTGATAGGCGACTGTTTCGTTGAATGGCAGAAATGAAGGAGCGTAACTATTCTGCCATAGTTTGTAAGTTGAAATGGTTTGTCTGCGTACACTCAGCAGCCGAAGGCGACTCGCATCTTTTCTATTTTTTGACCATATATGATTAGGCTAAGGAGGTAGATGAAGTGGGACATCTCTGCAATAAAGTGTTTAACTGCGAAAAAGAACTTACTCTCTCCATTATTGGCGGAAAATGGAAAATGTTGATATTGTGGTATCTTGGAAAGGAAGGCACAAAGCGTTTTAGTGAATTGAAAGCGCTTATGCCGGGCATTACACAAAAAATGCTGGTAAGTCAATTGCGGGAACTGCAAGAAGATTTTATTGTACACCGTGAAGTGTATCCTGTTGTTCCTCCAAAAGTAGAATATTCTTTAACCGAGCAGGGCAAGAGCCTCATTCCTGTGCTTAATGTTATGCATGAGTGGGGGAAAAATTATCAGGAGACTATTGCCAATAAGACAAGTACAAAAATTAATGAAGCTATAAAGTAAATCCGATTGTTCATGCTGGCAGACATATAAGCGGTGAATACCAGAATGATAAACGATTGGATACCTCCTCTATCATTAACCCAGTATTTTGAAGGAAGTAAATGATTTCTAGTAAGTTTTTTCTGTATTTGTCTACTGATAGATAGTCATTGAATTGAAAGCCGATTATTTTCCGGATTGTATACGGAGGATTATCGGCTTTTTTGTATATAATAAAACCAAGTGCATCATCAAATAAAGACTTCCGGAAAAACAATGATTGTTGGCTGCCACAGCTATAAGGAAGGAATATTCGATATATTCATGTTACCAAGCTTTTTTCTCTAACCGTTTCATACAAGCGCTTTTTATGGCTTCTTAAAATCCGATGATTGAATGCAAGCAATCTATTTAATTCATGCTTTATTTATAGCAAGTATGTTTAAGTGAGGAGAGGAATAGAAAATGGAGGATATAAGAGAATTAGAGTTGAGAGCGATTTTGGCCGCCTCAAATGACAATATTGTCATTACAGATGGTGACGGTGTCGTCCTCAGAGCGAGTCCAAGCTGCTTGTCCATTTATGGAGAGGCAGCTGATAAGCTAATTGGCGTAAATGTTGAGGAATTAGAGCAAAAAAACATTTTTTCTCCCTCTGTTACGAAGAAAGTTTTACAGGAGAAAAAGGAAGTGCAGTTAATGCAATACACATCGACTGGCAGGATTGTAATGGCTACCGCTTTACCTGTATTGAACGATGAGGGAGAGATCGTTCGTGTTATTAGTTTTTCTCATGACTTAACGGAAATTCAGCATTTAAAAGAAGATTACGAAGAACTAAGAATGAAGATGGCTTATTACCAGTCAGAAATTAAGGAGTTAAGGGAAAAAGAGGAGTACTTTGGCGAAACTGTAATGAAAAGTAAAGAGATTCGTCAAATATGGCAGCTCATTCAGCGAGTGGCAAAGTCGGATGCAACCGTTGTGTTTTTAGGAGAATCCGGTGTCGGAAAAAATGTATTTGCCCGGGCTGTCCATGAAGGAAGCCGAAGACAGGATGAAGTATTTATTGAAATTAATTGCAGTGCGATTCCAGAATCGCTTTTCGAATCAGAAATGTTTGGTTATGAGAGAGGGGCTTTTACGGGCGCTAACAAAGAAGGAAAGGCGGGGTTGATTGAAACGGCAAACGGCGGTACGCTTTTTCTTGATGAAGTAGGGGAACTGCCATTAGCCCTTCAAGTTAAGCTTCTAAAAGTCATTCAGGAGAAAAGGGTAACGAGAATCGGTGGAACGGAGCCAAAAAAGATTGACTTTCGCATTATCGCTTCAACGAATAGGGACTTGGAGCAAATGGTGAAGGAAGGAAAGTTTCGAAGAGATCTTTTTTACCGTCTCAATGTTATCCCCATTAACATTCCTCCTTTAAGGGAGAGAAAAGAGGATGTTTTATCCTTATGCAATTTTTATCTAAAAAAGTTTAATGAAAAATATGAATCTAATAAAACCTTCCATGTCACGACAATCAATGAGCTCCTTGCTTACGAGTGGCCGGGAAACGTGCGCGAATTAGAGAATCTAATCGAGCGTCTCGTTGTAACGACAGAAAATCGGATGATCTATCCGCAAGCTCTTCCTTTCTATTTAGGGATTAATCCTCACCCATTGGAACATGAGGGAACATTAGAGGAGATGGAAGAAACGGGAGCCTCCTTGCGCAAGGCTATAGAGGAAGTGGAAATTCGCTGGTTAAGGCGGGCGGCCAGACAGTATAAAACTACTTACGAGATGGCGGATTATTTGGGTATTAGCCAATCTAGCGTTGTGAGAAAGCTAAACAAATATCAAATTAATTCATAAATGCATTTTAAGTCACTTTTGCATTAAATTTACCTCCGTTAATGCAAAAGTGACTTAGTATTTCTTAGTGAAATAGCTTCCTCATTGAAAAATAAAGTTGGCACAATTATTGCAATAAGATTATGAGAGTGAACATTATTTATTTTATTGCACAGGAGGCTATTTACATGTACCAACCAAAAGATTCTTCTAAATCTCCCCGTTTTTGTGGTGTCCGTACGTTTATGAGACTAGAACAAATCCAGACGACAGACAACATTGATTTTGCCGTGCTCGGTGTTCCTTTTGACACAGCTGCATCCAATCGTACAGGGCAGCGTCTTGGCCCTCAGCATATTCGTGACTTTTCTGTATTGCTTCGGCCGTATAATCCTGATATGGACATTGACATTTTTGAATACTGCTCAGGTGTGGACTACGGGGATATTGATGTGATTCCAGGAAATATTCACCGTACATATGATAATATTGTGGCTGGGCTTGAACCGCTTTTAGAAAAGGATGTTACACCAATCATTATGGGTGGAGATCATTCCATTTCTCTTGGGAATTTGCGGGCCTTTTATAGAAAGTATGGTCCGATTGCACTTGTACATTTCGATTCGCACGGTGATACGTGGGATAACTACTACGGAGAAAAGTACATGCATGGCACACCATTTCGCCGTGCGGTAGAAGAAGGGTTAATTGATGTAGATCATTCTATTCAAGTAGGAATGCGTGGCCCGCTCTACAGTCCGGATGACATTGAAGATGCACGTAAGCTAGGATTTGAAGTTATACCGATGAAAGAAGTGCGCAAAATAGGGTTCTCAAAAGTGATGGAACGTATACACGAGCGGACAAAAGATAAGCCTGTTTTTGTTTCTTACGATATTGACTTTGTTGATCCGGCGTATGCACCTGGAACAGGGACTCCTGAAGTAGGGGGGCCGACGAGCTATGAAGCACTTGAGTATGTAAGAGGACTAGATGGATTAAATGTCGTTGGATTTGACTTAGTGGAAGTACTGCCGTCATACGATGCTAACGAAATTACCGCGGTTCTAGCTTCTTCTATTATGTATGAAATGATTACGTTGACCGCATTGAAGAAACGACGACATCTTGAAAAATCAACCGATCTGCCAGATGAAAAACTAATAAGAGGTTAATTTTTAGATAGTTTGATGTTATCATCTTATTCACCCTCTTTTAGGTGACAAATATCGCTCATGATATTGATTCAAACGAGAAAATTTCAAAGAATAAGGAAGCAGTGAAAAGAAACTGATATAGTTTAGATAAATCTGATCCGTGATTATTTTTATAATCAGTGCCATAAAGCTTGCAAGAATCCGTGTGGCCCGGTGTTTAAGTCTACAGCTTTAGAAATATTGGACGGCACACGGATTTCTATTCATACACATTTAGCGAGCTGGCATTGCTGCTAATTTTAACATGACGACAATATTCTCTTGTTTCCCTACCTTCTTATTCAAAAGAGACGGAGTCTCAGAGGAGGACGATTCATAAACTATAGAGATCATCTGAGAAAGAATAAAAAATTGCTATCATAACCATAGAATTTATTGATTTCAAAATTTTCTGTAAAAGTGCTATAGTTATAAACCATAAGAACTATAAACAAAACAAGTTTAAAAATAATAAGAAAGGAGGAGCTAAAATTTTTTATTAATTTGCTTCTTATGTAAGCGATAACAATTTAAAGTATAGTAAAAGAAAGGGGAAGCATATGGGCTCACTTGATATTTCGATTATTCTTCTTTATTTTGCACTTATTGCTGGTGTAGGGGTATTAGGAGCGAAACGCGCTACCAATTCAGAGGAATACGCGGTGGCAGGGCGTAATCTAAATTTTCCGATGTATCTTGGTTGTATGGCGGCATTGATGATCGGAGGAGCTTCTACTCTAGGAACAGCCAAGCTAGGTTATCAATTTGGCCTATCAGGAATTTGGATGGTCACTTCAATTGGCATAGGCGTCATTTGTTTGGGAGTGTTTCTATCTAAAAAAATATTACGCTTAAAAGTACTGACAATCAGCGAAATGCTGGAAGAGCGCTTTAGCAAAGAAACACGACTGGTTAGTGCACTCGTTTCTACTCTTTATACGTTAATGCTTACCGTTGCTCAAATGATTGGGCTGGGATCATTGCTCAGTGTGTGGCTTGGCTGGAGCCTGCCTCTTTGTATTATCGTAAGCGCAGGAGTTGTATTTCTTTATACGATGTTAGGAGGCATGTGGTCTGTCACCATGACAGATATTGTCCAGTTTGTTATTATGACCATTGGTATTTTCTTCATTATGCTGCCGACCAGTCTTTCTAAAGCTGGCGGATGGGCGGCTGTACAAGCAAGTGTTCCTCCAGCTTACTTGGATTTGGCGAACATAGGTGGAGATAAAGTATTTCAATATCTCATTCTATTCACGCTTGGTCTAATGGTTGGTCAGGATATTTGGCAAAGACTCTTTACGGCTAGAAACTTAAAGATATCGAGACAGGGAGCAATATGGGCAGGAATCTATGCTATTCTTTACGCGGTTGCATTAAGTATTATCGGAATGTGTGCGTTTGTGCTGCTTCCAAACATTGATGACCCACAAAATACATTTGCTGAAATGGCTGTGAACTTTCTTCCGCCGGGGATATTAGGAATTATACTAGCGAGTATTGCTTCCGCTATTATGTCTACAGCTTCTGGAACCATCATTGCTTGTTCTACGTTAATTTCCAATGATATTATTAAGCGCTTTTTCATCCCTGACATGAGTGAGAAGAAGTATTTAAGGGTTTCACGGTTAACAACAGTAGCAATTGGAGTATTTTCGGTTGTTTGTGCCATTTGGATTCAAGATATTCTTGGGGCATTAGATGTTGCTTATGCTGTCCTATCAGGAGCGCTGTTCTTCCCAATCGTTTTTGGACTATTCTGGAAACGGATTACAGCTCGTGCTGCATTCTACTCGATTATTGCCAGTACAGCGGTTATTTTAGGCAGCCTATGGGTATTGGGCATTACGGCTACTGAGCCTATTTTATATGGACTGGCCACTAGCTTAATCACCATTGTGCTGCTATCATATATGGATTCATCATCTAAAAAGCCTCAACGAAACGATACAGATGAATCTAAGAAAATTCAAGTGTTATAACATCATCTTATCTGAAAATAGATGGAAAAACATGAGAAAACGAGGCGTTTAGTGCCTCGTTTTTTTGCGGCTGATGATGGAACGCTATAGCAGAAATAATAGTCAAGTCTGTTAAAATAGTTGTACTGCTTGCACAATTGCAGGTTATATTTGCAGTTTTTACTACTATTGATGAGAAAAGCGAAGGGGGTAAAATTAATATGAATGATCAGTCTTTGTTTCCTAAAGCGACAAAAGCGGCACTTAAGAACAATCCGCCCGGGGCTTGGATGCCCGCTCTTCCAAAGGGGTGTATTCGTTTGAGTTCGGGCTATCCGGCGCCTGAACTTATACCGTCAGAACAAATAAAGGCTGCTGTAGATAAGCTTATTCAAGAGGAACATGATTTACCGCTTCATTACCTTGGAAGCCCACGGATAAAAAGCTTGCAGCGGCAAATACAGAGAAGATTAGAAGAGCGTGGCATTAGCGTTCGGGAGGGGGAACTTCTTATCACTTCTGGAGGGTGTCAGGCAATCGATCTAATTGCACGAACCTTGCTAGATGAAGAGACGGCTATTGCTGTTGAATCTCCCAGCTATATGGAGGCTCTTGAGATTTTTCAAAATTACACCAATCAGATTATTAGTGTTCCTGTAGATGAAAGAGGACTTCAAACTAATACATTAGAGACTATATTGGCAGAACGAAAACGTGATGGCCTTACTCTGCCGCGTTTTTTATATACGATTCCATCATTTCATAATCCAACGGGAACGACTATGACACCTGAACGACGAAGCCATTTACTAGAGCTTTCTATAAAATTTGATTTCCTTATCGTAGAGGATGATGCATATGGGGAATTAGCATTTCTCGATAGCCCCACACCGATTAAAGCTAGTGATTCAGCAGGGCGAGTTTTACATATTGGATCATTATCGAAGGTAGTGGCACCCGGAATGCGGATTGGATGGGTAGTAGGAGATCGAGAGCTTGTATCGGCTTTTGCTTGGTTTAAGAAAGATTTAGATCACCCATTTGCTCAGGCAACGATGGCTGCCTACTTGGAAAACGTTGAGTTTGAACAACGGCTTACATTGTTAAGAGAAGAGTACCAAACTAAGCGTGACGCCATGATTCAGGCACTTGAACAATTTCTTCCGTCATCCGTTACTTGGCATGTGCCGGAAGGTGGTTATTTTGTATGGGTGAAAATTCCGGACATAGAAACATCTTGCTTGTTAGAAAAAGCTCTAGTTGAAGGTGTTTCCTATATTCCCGGGAAGTATTTTTTCTTGAATCAAAAGGACGGAAGAGAGTTTCTTCGTCTTTCCTTTAGCTACAGTCAAAAAGAAGAAATCATTCAGGGGATTCAAAAGCTTGGAAAACTTTTAAGTTAACCATGCTTTGGTGCCATGCCCTATTGAAAAGCAGTCTTTATCAAAAAAGGTAAATAGAATCGATCAAAGTTAGTCCACTATTAAAATCAATATAACTTTTTATCCTGTTCCCCATCAGCTTTTTGGAAGCTGCTAGCTGGAGCTTCATCTATCTTAGTTTTTATTTTTTGACAAAAGGAATCCCTTCTGTGAGACGAGATAAACAGTCTGCACAGAAGGGATTCCTTTTGTCATGGGCCATACGGCAGCTCGTAGAAAAATTCTTACTTTAAAAATATTGATCTGCTCTTCTCTGAAAACCTCCTTTACTCCTACTCTAATTTGTGGCTTTTTGACCACAGTGACTGCAGAACATCACAAAAAGATTTGAAGGTAACCAAATTTGCTTTTTCTTCTAACACAATAAGAGAAGTTTTAAAAGTGAAATTTTCCTCTGTTAAACGAATGGGAACGAGTTCGTTGTTCATAATTTCTTTTTTTACAAGATTACTCGCTAATAGAGCAATGCCAGTTTGATTTAGTACCGCCCTTTTGATCGCTTCTTCGCTTCCAAATTCAATGATTTTTTTAGGGTAAAACTTAGAATTGTGTAAATACTTTTTGGCTAATGCATCAAAGTTTCCATCAATTCGATACTTGATGAACGGAAATTCTGTGAGGAGTTGCTCGGTGGAATAATTTTCATATAATCTTTTGGAAACAACTAGGATAAGATCTTCTTCTTCTAAAAAAATATTTTTAATGCCGCTTTTTGATAGTTCTCCAGCGATAATGCCAATATCATATAGATCTGTTTCAATTCCTTTTATGACTTCATTACTGTTACACGAAATCAGCTTAACCTGAACATCAGGATACGTTTTTAAATACTCGGAGATAAGGGAAGGGAAGTAGTTCGTACAGTAAATTTCTGGAGCCGCAATTTTTAGGCTGCCGTGCGGTGTTCCCAATTCCGCAAAGGATGATTCGATTTCTTCTATAATCACAAAAAGCTGATCTGTATATTTTCTCAGCATTTTACCAGCAGGAGTTAAGTATGTTTTTTTGCCAACTCGCATAAACAATTGCTGATTCAGTTCTTGTTCGAGAGATTGAATTTGCGCTGTAACAGTGGGCTGAGTAAAGTTTAGATGTTCTGCAGCTTTGGTGAAATTCAAAAACTCGGCTGCAGTTTGAAAGGTTTTTAAGTTCCGTAATTCCATGTGATCATCTCCTAGATAGTACACTTGAACTATTTTCTGAATAATAAATATTTTAACACAAATCAAAGCTGATAGCTGTCTTCTTGCCACAATTGTTTCTAATACATTGGCAGGGGAATGATTTTTAGGGCTTCGTATTGGCAGAGATCAAGTGGTATTGAAAGTCACTATACTAACCATAGAGTTTGTCGATTTCACAATAGTGGTCGTCAATGATAATTTATAAGTAAGCCAAGTGAAATAGCAAGGGGGTGAATAAATGATTCTATGTACTTCTAGTGACTTATTGAAAGAACAACTTCAGAGGATAAGAGAGGAAACTCAAAAAAATGTGGTTCAGAATAAAATTATCCTTCTTTCAGAAGCAGAAAAACAGCAGGTTGAATGCATCTTAACATATGGTAATTTTGATGATGCGATTACAGCTGAAGAACTAGAACAGCTTCCTAACGTAAAATGGATTCAAACGATGAGCAGCGGTACAGAACAGCTTCCGCACAATATGATTGAGAAAAAGAATATACATGTGACTTCAGCCAAGGGTGTTCATGCCATTTCGATCAGTGAATATGTACTAGGAGCGATGTTGCATTTTGCTAAAAAAATAGAGAAGTTTCAAGTTTTAAAGAAAAATAAGGTATGGGCCGATTCAGAAGAGATGTTTGAACTCCATGGTAAAACAATGTGTGTACTTGGTACCGGACATATTGGCCAGGAGATAGCAAGAAAAACGAAAGTTTTTGGTATGAACATTTTAGGTGTGAATCGAAGTGGGAACCACGTGGAGGGATTTGATGAAATCTATTCATTACATCAAATAGCAGAGATATTTCCGCAATGTGATTATATCTGTTCTGCACTTCCTTCTACGATAGAAACGAGAGATTTAATCAAGAAAGAAACGATCGACTTTATGAAAGATGGCGTTGTTTTCATTAATGTAGGTCGAGGAGATTTGATTGTGGAAGAGGACTTCATACAGGCATTACAAGCAGGGAAAATAGGAGGAGCAGCGTTGGATGTGTTTAAGAGTGAGCCCTTAGAGTATGGGCATCCATTGTGGTCCACCGATAATTTGATCATTACTCCACACGCTTCATACAAAACCAATAGGTATATCCATCGAGTTCTTGCCATTTTTCTTGCAAATTATAACTATTTCAAGTATGGAGATTTTGAAGGCATGATAAATAAAATTAATTAACCGAACATTCTGAATAAATTATAAACTTGGAGGGAACAACATGGTTAAATACAAACAGGATTCTACATTTTCTCAGCCGCGTTTTAGCGGGATTAGCACATTTATGAGGCTGCCTCACGTAAAAACATTAGAAGATGTTGATGTGTCGGTAGTCGGAGTTCCATTTGACACGGGTCAAACATTTCGAACAGGTGCCAGACTAGGGCCTCAGGCCATCCGGAATTTCTCTTCGCTCGTTCGCTGTTCATCTTATTACCATCAGATTAATATTTTTGATTATATTTCCGCGGTAGACTATGGAGATGTTCCGGTGGTACCAGGCTATATTCAAGATACATACCGTAACATGGTGGACACGCTAGCCCCGATGTATGAAAAAGGCATCGTCCCAATTGTAATGGGAGGCGATCATTCTATCTCCTTAGGTGAATTGCGGGCAGCAGCGAAGCACCATGGACCGGTTGCCCTGCTGCATTTTGATGCCCATACAGATACAGTAGACAGTTACTTTGGGCAGAAATACACACATGGCACTCCATTTCGCCGGGCAGTAGAAGAAGGATTATTGGATCCAAGTCATTCCATTCAAATTGGGATGCGAGGTTCAATGAACAGTTTGCAAGAGTTTGATGATTCACGGGAATTAGGTTTCGAAGTGATCACAACAGAAGAACTCATAAACATGGGAATTCCTACGCTTTTATCCAAAATTAAAGACAGAGTAAAAGATAAAAAAGTTTTTCTTTCTTTTGACGTTGATTTTATAGATCCTGCATTTGCTCCTGGAACAGGAACACCGGAAGTAGGAGGGATTTATCCGCGGGAGGCTTTTCAAATATTGCGACAGCTAACGGATATTTCATTCATTGGATTCGACGTTGTAGAAGTGCTTCCTGCCTATGATTCTGGTGATATTACAGCAGCCTTAGCCGCAAACGTAATGTTTGAAATGATGTGCCTAGCAGCCTTGAATAAAAAGAAATGGAGAGAGAAAAATGGCGAATGTGACAAGCAAATTACTATCTGATAGAGCGGCACAACTGTTTCCCCCGGTTGCTGGGCGGGTGACACAATTAGGAATCGTAAAAGCGGAAGGTTCCTGCTTGTGGGCAGAAGATGGGAAAAGATATCTGGACTTTGCCAGCGGGGTTGGCGTGACCAATGTGGGGCATAATCATCCTTATGTGATCGAAAAAGCGAAAGAGCAGATGGAAGCGATGGTACATCCCGGGCACAATGTGGTGTACTATCCTTCCTATATCGATTTAGCTGAGAAGCTAGTGCAATTAAATGGGGGAAATCACAAAGTATTCTTTGCGAACAGTGGAGCGGAGGCAAATGAAGCCGCCATTAAATTAGCTAAAAAGGCAACGAAACGCCCGGGGATTATTGCATTTAAGCGCAGCTTTCATGGCCGTACAATAGCGACAACAACCTTAACAGCTTCTAGTGCGGCGTATAGAAAAGATTATGAAGGTTTGCTGCCTAGCGTATATCATGCCGAGTATCCATATGCCTTTCGTTCTGGTTTATCTGAGGAAGAAGAAACAAAACGTTGTTTAGAAAATTTAGAGGAAATGTTTTCTTTCCTTATTGCGCCTGATCAAGTGGCCGCGATCATTCTTGAGCCGGTACAAGGAGAAGGAGGCTATATTGTACCGCCTGCTTCTTTCATTAAGGCATTACGTGAGATTTGTGATCAGCATGGCATCTTGCTGGTGTTTGATGAAGTGCAAAGTGCGTTTGGCCGTACAGGAAAAATGTTTGCTTGGGAGCATTTTGGCATACAGCCGGATATGATCACGCTTGCCAAAGGGATTGCGAATGGCTTCCCATTAAGTGCTCTAGTGGCAAAGGAAGAAATTATGAATCAATGGCCGGCTGGAACACACGGAGGTACATATGGCGGGAATCCAGTTTCTTGTGCTGCTTCGTTGGCGGTTATTGAATTGCTGGAAAAGGGTCTATTGGACAATGCGGTGAAGATGGGCCAGTACTTTATGAATAGACTTCATGAATGGAAGCAAACGTACTCTGACATAAAAGAAGTGCGTGGTTTAGGATTAATGATCGGGGTTGAATTTTTAAAAGAGGATGGAAAGCCGAATGTCGAGGCTGTCGCTAGATTAAGAGAGAAGGCATTAGAGAAAGGGCTTATTCTATTATCTTGCGGCGTAGATCGAAATGTGATTCGTTTTATGCCGCCGACAACCGTTACGAAAGAGGAGATCGATCAAGCACTTGATATTATCAAAAGTTCATTAACTGAAATTTACACTTAATGATGAGCGGGTAGGATAGGCAGCAAGAAGACATAACTAAAACAGAGAAAGCAGGGCAGCAGCCCCATCCGTTTTGGAGTGAGGGAGGCTAGAAAGAAGCAACATGAAGAAGTGTTAGGGGAAGACAAAGGCTTTCTTCATTAAAATCCCTTTGATCTTCTTCTCTTTGCCTTCTCCTCCTCCCTTATTATCTTGAAAGATTAACTTTATATTATACAAATACAAGGATCTTTTTTAATAAAAAAACATGCCGTTCGGATGGCTTGCTACATATAGTAAGCTTTTTTATTCATTAAGAAAAACTTACTATGTGCAGCTGATAGGTTTAGAAATTTAGGGAGTGGTAGAAAAGTGGATAAACACGTTTTAGAGGAAATTAAGCAAATTGTCTCTGAAGAACGGATCTTTCTTGATTTAGCAGAGCGATACTCGTATAGCTATGATGCTTCCTTTGGAGAATATTTACCGGAGATTGCCATTCAGCCAATAAGTGCAGAAGAAATTAGTCAATTAGTAAAGTTGGCAAATAAATACATCATTCCCGTTTATCCGAGAGGAGCTGCTACCTCGCTGAGTGGCGGGCCACTTCCGGTCAAAGGCGGCATGGTTTTGGACATGACACGGTTGAATAAGAAGCTGATGATCGACCGTGAGAATTTGTTGGCAATTGTCTCACCAGGAGTGATTACGGCTGATATTCACAAGAAGGCAGAGGAGGCAGGGCTGTTTTATCCGCCAGATCCAAGCAGTTCCAACGTTTCAACGATTGGAGGGAATTTACTAGAAAACTCGAGTGGTCCCAAAGGATTGAAATACGGTACTACAAAAGAGTATGTGATTGGCCTAGAAGTCGTCACCCCAACCGGAGAGATTATTCACACCGGTGGAAAAACAGTAAAAAATGTGACTGGCTATGATTTGACCCGCCTCATTGTAGGATCGGAAGGAACATTAGGAATTGTCACAGAAGCCATTTTACGTTTAATTCCTAAGCCGCAGGCACGGAAAACATTATTAGCCTCTTTTGATCGTTTAGTAGATTCCGGTCATGCTATAACCAATATTTTATCAGCCGGTGTTTTGCCTAGTGCGATGGAATTGATGGACAATGCTTGTATCCGGGCAGTGGAGAATTTTAGCCCATCTGGTTTACCTTTGGATGCGGAAGCTCTCATTATTGTAGAAGTGGATGGACATCCAACGGCGCTAGAAGAAGAAATCAAGAGGTGCGAATTCATTTGCCTGCAAGCTGGGGCGACTAACGTACGAGTAGCCCAAAATGAAGAAGAGCGAATGAGTATTTGGAAAGCACGGAAAATGGTATCTCCGGCTATCACACAGATAGGACCTACCAAAATTTCGGAAGATGCTACTGTTCCGCGCAGTCAAATTCCAGCCATGATGGAAAGGCTGAAAGAAATTCGTGAAAAGTATCAGTTGAATCTTGTTGTATTTGGTCACGCTGGAGACGGAAATCTGCATCCAAACATTATCACCGATAAACGTAATATTGAGGAAATGAAGCGAGTGGAAGATGCAGTAAGCGAAATTTTTGAGGCAGCTGTTTCTTTAGGTGGAACACTATCAGGAGAACACGGAATTGGTACTCTGAAAGCTCCATACATGGAAATGGAATTGGGGAAAGACGGATTGATGATGATGAAAAAAATTAAACAAGCATGGGATCCGCACAACATTCTTAATCCTGGAAAGATTTTTCCTGAACATGGACAAACAAAGGTGGTGTTAACACCATGAGTTCACCGCTTTCCAGCAAACAAATAAGCAGTCTAGATGACAGAGCACAAAAGCTGTTTGAGTTGTCTTATGATGCGACAAACCAATGCGTGCAATGCGGATATTGCTTACCGGCGTGTCCGACATATGAATCGATGGGGAAGGAATCCGCTTCGCCGAGAGGGAGAATTAATCTCGTCAAAATGGCCGCTGAAGGAAAAATTGATATTCAGCAAGACTTGGCTGAGCCAATCGGTTTATGTTTAGGTTGCCGTGCCTGTGAAGTGGCTTGTCCTGTAGGTGTTCCTTATGGACATATTCTTGAATCTGCAAAAGAAGTGATTGCCGAGAAACAAGCAGAGGAGAAACAATTCCCTTTTGGAGATAAAGTAAAAAGTATCCTATTGTCAAGTGTATTTCCATATCCGAAGCGGTTACGCTTTGTAGGAAATCTCACCAGGTTTTATCAAAGCAGCCGGCTCAATAAAGTAATCCGCAAAGGAAAAATCATTGATAAAATTTCTGAACCGATGGCGCAGATGGAAAAGATCCTTCCTTTATTGGAGGCACCGGCTAAAAGAAACAAGTGGGGGACGACAATACCGGCTAAAGGGGAAACGAAAGCAAGCGTAGCCTTTTTCGCAGGGTGTATTATGGATGCTATGATGTACCGGACAAACCGCTTAACAATTGAGTTGCTTACCTCCATTGGCTGTGAAGTGATCATTCCTAAGACACAAAACTGCTGCGGCGCGTTGCATGCCCACCAGGGAATGATGAAGCAAGCGAAGGAGATGGCAAAAAGAAACATTGAAGCATTTGAACGCTCTGGAGCCGATTATTATATTAATAATGCGGGAGGATGCGGTGCCATGTTAAGAGAATATGATCATTTGTTAGTTGACGACGCATCTTGGTATGAGCGGGCAAAAAAATTTGTAAACAAATCCAGAGATATTAGTGAAATGTTAGTTCAATATGGCCCGCTCCCTTTTAAAAAAGAATGGCAAGGAATGATTACCTATCAGGATTCTTGCCACTTGCGTAATGTCCAGGGGGTGCATCAAGAACCGCGTCTCCTTTTGAAATCGATTCCCGGTGCCACATTTATTGAAATGGAAGGCAGCGACCGTTGCTGTGCTTCTGGCGGAATTTACAATCTTCTTCATTTTGAAGAATCAATGAAAATTTTGGATGCAAAAATGGAAAACGTAAAGGACACGAAGGCAACCACTATTGCCACAGCGAATCCGGGTTGCTTACTGCAAATGAAACTTGGCATAGAAAGACAAGGCGCATCAGATCAAATACAAACTTTGCATTTAGTTGAAGTTCTTGCGGAAGCATGTGAATTGCAATAAAGGATAAAAGAGTATATGCCTACCTACTAGCAAAAAAAGAGGAGTTAAGTACCATTGTTTGAAGAATGGATGATAAGTCCTTATCAGGGAGTCATTCAACAAATTCTTGTAAAGGAGAAAACGAGAATTTATGAATGGGAGCCGCTGTTTATTATTAAAGGGCAAGAGGGAGTCCTCTATTCAGTCATGATGGGGGTCAGCGGTGAAATCCAGTCCATTGAGGTTCAAGAAGGGGACTATGTACTTCCAGATAGGGTACTCGCTTATGTAAAAGAAGAGGTAGTTGCAAGTCCATGTGATTAAAAACTAACTAACGCAGGCTGTAAATATTGGTTCGAACTTTTTGATTACCAACCGAGTATGAATTGCCTGACCAGATTTTTGTCATCATGTTATCCATCATGTTTATTTTTCGCTGAAAAGATTTTTTTTTAACTACTGTAAAAAGTTTTCTATTTATAAGTTTCTAAACGCTTTCGCTGTAATTCTAATTCTTACTAAGCAAACGGGCGCTTTAATGTAATAAGGGTCATAAAATGATCACGCTTTTTTATAAAAGAAGGAAATATGTTAAGAGTATACTTTGGTTGAATCTTTTAAAAAACACGCTCTTTCTTTAATCCAATAATCCCTCGCTTTAAAGCGAGGGATTATTGGAACTATAAGTAAAGTGAAAGATTATCGATCTTTAGCTCTTCAAGCTCTTTGATTTTTTCTGCCTAAATTAATTTTTCTTCCTCCAATGGATAGCCACGTAACAAACAAAATCATTAGCAAAACACCAATCAATTGGAAGCTTTGCAATACCGTTCCTAACCAAATGGCTGAAATAAGCATCACGGATAGAGGCTCTAGACTGGATAGTATGCTCGCCTCTACGGCGCTGATGTACTTCATGCTCGTCAGGAAGAGAACATAAGCTATCGTACCTAATGTTATTAAAACACTAATCATAAGTGCCGCGTGATCCTGAGTGAGAAGCAACCATTCATCAGGCTTCCACGCTCCAGATATAACGCCAAGAACAACACCCCCAATTAGCATCGCCCATCCCACAATCATTAAAATGCTCCACTCCGCCATTAACCTTGCCGGGTATAAGATATAAAAAGCATACGTAAGGCCCAAGCCGACTCCCCAAAATATCGCTACTGGACTTACTAACAAGTTTCCTAGAGATCCATTCGTCATTAATAAATAGAGGCCAACTAATGTACCGGCTATTCCAACCATTTGGTATCGAGGCGGGAGCTTTTTATTTTTTAGTGAAACATACAGTGTAACGAAAATCGGAGCAGAAAATTGTAGCAACGTAGCAAAAACAGCATTGCTTTCTTCGATTGCTGCCACGAACGTATATTGAATGCCCAACATTCCGACAATGCTAAATATAATAAGCTGGTATCGCCAGGATGGAGTTTTCCATACAGACATAATATCTTTTTTGCTAATAAGTAAGAATACCAATAAAAATATTCCGGCGAATGCTAATCGGATTGTCAACAAAAATGAGGTGGATAGATGAGTGTTCACCAATAACCATTCAACGATGACTCCTGTTACTCCCCAAAGTATGGATCCGATTACAATCATCATTATTCCCTTTAAACGCAGCATGTTTTATTCTCTCCTATTTCCAAGCCAAGTACTATTCTTCCTTTCGCACCGACCTAAGTACAGTCTTGTAAATCATTCCTTGAGTGTTCATTCTTGAAATATTTGTTTTCTTAAAATGTTGATGAGAATTCGAATAGTCCTTCTATAATATAACAGCTAATTTTGCACCGAACTACCCTACTATACTCGAGAAAAATGCTTTCAGTGCAAAATCAAACTTTTCTCAGAGCTTCAAAAGTTTATCAGTTCTTAAAATAACGTTATTTACGAAAAGGTAAGAGGAGTAGACGACGAGCATGGAGCAAGATAAACAAGAAGCACCTAAGAAGGTGAATTGTAAAGTGATGAAGTGACTCGACTTCAACTACGGGGACAAAGCTCGCCTCCAATATGGAACTTGATGACTTCTTCAACATCGTCATGGTGAACGTTTTTAAATTGGAAGGGGGGCCGTATTGGTTTAAATAAAATAGAAAAAACCGACAGCTTTGCAGCTGCCGGTTTTTTAATTATTAGTGGATATCATAGGCACATTCCGTCTTTATACAGGAAGAGCAGGCTTATACTTGTTATCCTTCGTGCGGGCTTCAAATTCCATTTTTGCTTGTTCGATCTTTTTGTCATCGCTATATAGGTCATATAAACCCCCGGCGATTGTTTTTGCAGCAAAAATCATCCCCTTTAAGCCGATTCCTGAACCAGAGGCAGCCGTTGATTGCCATGTGTGTGGAGCAGTGCCTACTGGCCAGCAGCTTATTAAACATTGGGCAAGCGGAGTAATCCAGCTAACATCCCCAACATCGGTGGAACCTGGAGCAATTTTCCCCTGATCAAACGTGGCTTCAACTGAGTCATGAAGGACCATGTGACTGATATAGTCTGGTGCATGATAGGTTTGCATCACACTGCGTTTTTGGCTTTGCGTATATGATGCAGAAATTTCTTCGGCAAATTGGTAATCCTTTTCTGTGAAGCGGGGAGATTGGATCTCTGTCATATTATGATATAAAACATCTTCTAACACACGATTTGATAATGTGTCATAACAGCCGGCGAGAAGTTGCGATTCCACCTCTGTTTCGGTCATCATCGCGGCACCAGAAGCAATCTTTTCTAGTCTTCCTGTTATTTCTTCTACTTCTTCTCTATGAGGAGCACGAATATAATACCAGACCTCTGCCTCCGGATGGACGATATTTGGCTCATGTCCGCCGTTTGTGATAGAGTAATGAATCCGCGCCGCATCCACAATATGCTCTCTTAGATAATTCGCGCCAATGTTCATTAATTCCACACCGTCTAAAGCACTTCTGCCCATATGTGGTGCTGCAGCGGCATGGGAAGCAATACCGGTAAACTTAAACTTGATAGAGTTCATCGCTAATGTTGAGGAACCCCACACGGTTGTAACAGGGGCTGGATGCCAAGTGAAGCAAGCGTCTAAATCATTAAATACGCCTTCTTTTGCCAAGAGGACCTTTCCGGTTAATGTTTCTTCCGCTGGGCAGCCGTAATAACGAATGGTGCCAGAAATTTCTCCTTTTTCGAGAGCTTCTTTAATGGCTAAAGAGGCTCCAAGACCAGCTGTTCCTAATAAATTATGACCGCATCCGTGACCGGGGGCTCCTTGTTCAATAGGGCGGCGAGTGGCTGTAAGCTCTTGGGATAAACCTGGTAACGCATCAAATTCACCTAATACTCCCAAAATCGGCTTTCCGTTTCCATACTCAGCAATAAAAGCCGTTTGCATGCCTGCAATATTTCGTTTTACATGAAATCCAGCCTCTTCTAATATAGAAGCTTGCAGATTAGAGGCATATTCTTCCTTCATTGCTACTTCTGGTTTATGCCAAATATTGAGGGCAATATCGTTCAATTTTTGTTCATATTGATCGATCCATTCCCATAAATTGTGCTTCGTCATGGATAAAACTTCCTCCTTCTAGTTGTGAGTAGTAAGGTTTTGAGATTGAAAATAGTAGAATAAGGTGAGAAGAAGATCTCTATCTTAATGAAAATTTCACACCTTCAAAATCTGCAAGATAAAACGTTTTATTGTCCCGCCGCTTTTGAACTTTCAATGTTTAATTTCTTCTCATTATTGACAATAGTGAAAGCGGCAATGACCGATACGATCGCTCCTGCAATTAAAAACCAAAAAGCTGCGTTATATGTGCCGAATCCACTGATTAAAAAGCCCATCACGAGCGGTGCTAAAAATCCTGCGGCTTGCCCTCCCATATTGATAAAGCCCATGGCTGAGCCAATAATCTCTTTAGACAGCAATTTATGTGGCAATGAGTAGGTGGTGATAATGGCAGTCGATACAAACGTCATACTTAATATATAGAATGTGATAACGCCTGCTACAGAGGATGACGCAAAAATAAAGTATAAACAGATTGAAGTTAAGATCATGCCGACTCCTGTAAAGTATTTCTCCCGGCCGCTAAAAAACTTTTCAAGGAGTACACCGCCGAACATCACAGTAAGTCCTGAGGCAATAGCTGGCAAGGAGGCAAGAACACCAGTTGAAAGAATGCCCATTCCCCGCTCCTTAATTAAATAAGAAGGCATCCAGCCGGCCAATCCCCAAACAACAATATCTGCGCCGAACCACATAATCATAATCTTCCAGAGAGAAGATGACTTTAAAAGCGTTTTCATTGGAACTTTATTTTTGTTTGCGCCTTCATTGTCGTCCCATTCCGCTTTTTGGGGAGGATGAAGATGCTTCCAAAAAAGAACTCCCATAACAAGCCCTGCAGCGCCAATGGCAACAAACATCCAACGCCATCCCAGCCAAACCAACATCGGTGCTGCGATTAATGGAGCGAGGGCAATTCCAAAGCTATTAGAGGACATCATGAAGGAAGAGGCTTTGGCCCGTTCTTTTTTAGAGTAAAACTCAGCAATTGCTTTTTGGCTCGCGGAAGGGTAGCCACCTTCACCGAGACCAAACAAGAAACGAATGACAAGCAGTGAAGTGAGTGACCAAGCTAATCCGCTTAAAACAGTGAATATAGACCAGGCGATGATAGAGAATATGACGATTCTTCTAGAACCGTATTTATCACTTAACCATCCTCCTGGAATTTGCATCAGGGCATAGCCGGCAAAAAAGCTGCTTAGGACAACACCGATAGCGGCAGGATCCAATTGAAAGTCTTGACTGATGGCAACTACTGCAACTCCCATTACCATTCGATCAAGATAGCTGAGAAGCCAACCGGCAAACAGCAGACCAAGAATAAAATGTTTTTTGTTTTTCTGTTGTAAAAATGTTCCCATCCATATCCCTCCTAATAAATGGTTCTTGAAAAATCTTTTGTGGTTGAGCATTTCTTTGTCCCAAGCATGTCAGACATTAAAGCGCTTTCAATATCTTTCTAAAATTATAAAATTTTCTAAATATTAATTGCAATGTTCATTTGCAACCAATATAGTTAATTTGAGTGTGGGAATCCACACCATAGAAAGGAGTGTGAATATGAAATCTTATCCTTCTATTTCATCATTGATTCGGGAGCAGCTTGACTCCTTAACGGTTAAGGTTTGGATACGGAATAACCGAAATCATCAATTTCGACTTATATATGAAAACGGGAGGGAGGTACCCTCTTTCCTTCTTCCAGAAGCGGTAACGAAAAAAATAGAGAGGTATATAATCTATCAAAACAACGGAGAGCGGTTTGTCTCATTTTTTTATCCGGATGACTGCGAAGTGCTCATGTGGACTTCACAAGACGCTTATTCAACTATTAAAGAGAGACTCGAACAACTGTATACGTTTTTCTATTTGGTTTACCAGCAAGAGATCATTCGGACGAAAGATACTGAATTAGAGCATTTAATTGAAGGGATTAGTGCGATTTCTTCGCTTGATGAAAAGAATTGCTTAGAGGCGATCATCAGCAGCGCCATTAACGTTATCCCTAGTGCCGATGCTGGCTTTTTGCAGTTGTTTGATTACGACTCAGAGTGTTTGGCTGTAAAGGCTTCTATTGGTTTTAATCATTCAATAAAGGAATTTAAAATACGGGTTAAAGAGGCGATTACCGGGATTGTGTTTCACGACGGGAAGTCAAGGCTATTTCAGACAAAGGAAGAGATCTTTGATGAAATGGATAATTACCATATTAGTAAAGCAAATTTTGATATCCTTATGTCTGCCTCAGACGGGTATGCGATTAAAGCCATGTTGTGTACACCCGTGACAATCGGACAAAAACGAATTGGTGTACTAGCGGTCCATCAGTTTTACCAGAATGGAAAACTGACTGGCCGCGATCTCGAACTTCTTAAAGTGTTTGCAGATCAAGCGGCCATTGCCATTCAAAATGCACAGCTTTACGATGAATTAAAAATTCAATTAAATGAAGTTACTATGTTAAGCCAACAATTAAAAGAAAAAAATAAATTTCTTTTAGAACGTGATAACGTGCATAGATCACTAACGAGTCTTTCTTTGCAAAATAAAGGGCCTGATTCAATCATTTCAGCTTTAAGACGGATGCTTGAAACGTCTGTTTTTTATATCAACTTGATAAAAGATGAGTATATACCGAACGTAAAAAGCAGCTCGCGTCCGTTTAGTGTAGAAGAAATTTCCCTAATTTTTTCTGAAAGAAGGGCCCCTGTTTTAATCGATGTTTCTGATATTTATCAAGAGCGCTACTATTTATATCCGATTACGGATGGCACGGTTTTTCTTGGCTGTTTAATTGTAAAGGTGGAAGGGGAGCTTTCAAGAATCGCCCAAACAACGGTTGAGCAAGGAGGAACGATTCTTTCACTGGAGGCAGTTAAGGAGCAAACACTGACGGATGTCTATTATAAAAAAATACATGAATACTTTAATAAGTTGCTGCAACATGAAGACCCTGAATGGCTTCTGTCAAAAGGAAAAGAATTTGGATTGAACGTATCCTCTTATTTTTGTGTCGCATTAGCAGAAATCCCGGCTTGTTCAGATTTAAGAATGCTAGAGGCCATCGTCCATCAGTTTATTTCAACCATAAAAAAGAATATAAAGAATAAAGATTTATTAATATTTGGATTGAATAACAAGGTAACTATTTTGGCTTCATTTGAACGTCCAGCAGAATTAAAAGCTTTTACAGAAGAAATAAGCTCTATTATCAAGGAACGGAGACATCAAGATGTTATGGGAGTTAGCATAGGAATTGGAAATCCTTATACAGGCATAGAATTCATTAAAAAAAGCTATCATGAAGCAGTAAAAGCACTTTCCTATTTAACAACACGTAATGAGGCAGGTGTCATTCAATATAAGCAAATTGGAATCAATCGCTTGTTTCTCCACCAATCACCTGAAGAGGTCAAAGACTTTTCGGATGAAATATTGGGTGCATTAATGGACGAGGAAGAGACGAATAGTGAGTTAGAAAAGACACTGCTTAGCTATATCATCATGAACCGCTCGGCATCTAAAACAGCTAAAAAGCTTCATATACACCCCAACACTCTTTACAAGCGCCTAAAAAAAATCGAAGATATTCTGGATCTTGAATTAGACAATTACGAAGATTTTTTAAAAATTCAACTAGCTTTTCATTTGCGGGGGAGTTTTTGAGGGCCTTTAACATCCAAATGGCTATATCGTAATGAGGCATACAATAATGCATCAATGTGTCATCCTCATATATAATGATCAGCAATAGGTAAATAAAGCAAAAAATAGCATCATCAAAGAAGAGATTTTAAAGCTATGAGCCATTTTGTTTTTTTATGGTAGTTGGCTGAGACGGGTTTGCCATATAGTCTAAATAAGTGTTTTTGAAAGCAACTAACGGAAATACCCAATCGAAACAGGAAGGGATTATAAAAAGCAATGATCTATTTATTCCTATTAGTAGTTATATTATTTACTTTCGTCTTCTTGTTTATAAAGATACATCCAGTGTTCGGCGGGAACTCAAGCAAAGAGCAGAAAGAGGAATATAGCCGGTTCGATAATTATGTTAATGGTAAATTCATTAATCAAATCCCAACAAAGATGAACATGAGTATATCTGATTATTTATCTATGTTGAGGGATAATATGGCAGGTCGTATTGAACGAAATCCGGCGGGCCCAATTCCTGTCTCAGAGATTGATTGGAAAAAAGTGAATAGTGAAGAAAATAGTCTAACATGGTTTGGGCATTCTGCTTTTTTACTTAGTATCGACCAAAAGAAGATACTCGTAGACCCGATGCTAGGACCTATTGCTTCGCCTGTTTCTTTTGCAGGAAGCAAGCGTTATAGCCGAAATATATTGGATATTCTCGATGAATTACCCTCTATTGATGCAGTGTTTATTACACACGATCATTATGATCACTTAGATTATCCATCTATCGTAAAGCTAAAGAGCAAGGTTAAGCATTTCTTCGTCCCTCTCGGCGTCCACACTCACTTAATTCGATGGGGAGTAGAAGAAAAGAAGATTACAGAACTAAATTGGTGGGATGAAATCGAATTCCAGGGGTTAACCATTGTATTCACTCCCTCCAAGCATTTTTCAGGGAGAGGTCTTTCTAATCGAGATACGACCCTATGGGGCGGATGGGTCATTCTTGGAAAACAAACTCGTTTCTTTACGAGCGGAGATGGCGGCTATGATGCCCATTTTAAAGAAATAGGCGAAAAATACGGACCTTTTGATATCGCATTAATGGAAGGTGGCCAGTATGATAGACGCTGGTCCTGGGTTCATATGACACCGGAACAATCTGTACAAGCCAGCATAGATGTAAAAGCAAAGCAGATGATGTTAATTCATTGGGGAGCATTTACCCTTGCTTATCACAGCTGGACGGAACCTATAGAACGAGCCTTAGCAGAAACGAAAAAGGCAGGAGTTTACATCGTTACCCCTAAAATTGGTGAAACGATTCCTTTAAATAGAGGAGAGGCTATTCCTTATTCAGCCTGGTGGAAAGATATATTGTAAAAGGGCGGCTATAAATGAAGATGGCAATAGCATGAGAGCATAAATATTTTTAATAAAGCTATTTAATGTTTACAAGAGTATTGATAGTTTAATTTATTTTTAGTATTTGCAAAATATTGGCTTGGAATTCATGAGAAATTTAAAGGAGAAAGCTGCCAAAGGAGAGGACTCCGCGGGTTAGACTTTAAAGTAAAAGGACAGTCAAGGCTAGTTTACCCTTAACTGTTCTTTTTTGCGTATAAAAATACAATGATGAAAAACTGAAAAGTATAAAAAAATAGAAAGAAAACAATCGCATAAATATTAAAAAAAATGTCGAGTTGAGTCATTTGTTTTTTTCAGTTACACTAATTCAGAAAATTAGTGAAGGAGACTAAAGTATGACAAAAGAGATTTCGATCATCGGTGTTCCCATGGATTTAGGCCAAACGAGAAGAGGGGTAGACATGGGGCCAAGCGCTATACGATATGCTGGGTTAAGCGAAAGGCTGGAAAAGCTTGGTTATACTGTCTATGACGAAGGGGATATACGTGTCGAGCTTCGGGAAAGAGCAACCGCCGATACGGAGACTAATTTAAAAAATTTAAGTGCTGTGGCAGAAGGCAATGATAAACTAAGCCAAAAAATAAATGAGATTACGAGTTTAGGAAGGTTCCCATTAGTGCTGGGAGGAGATCATAGCATTGCCATCGGAACACTAGCCGGTGTTGCGAAGCACGCTGAGAATTTAGGAGTCATTTGGTATGACGCCCATGGAGATTTAAATACAGCCGAAACTTCACCATCAGGAAATATACATGGAATGCCTTTGGCGGTGAGTTTAGGAATGGGACACCCTGTCCTCACTAATATTGGGGGATATACTCCAAAAATAAAACCTGAAAACATTGTCATCATTGGAGCTCGTTCCTTGGATGATGGAGAAAGAGAATTAATCAAGGAAAAAGGTATTAAAGTATATACCATGCATGAAATCGACCGAATGGGCATGACAGCAGTAATGGAAGAGGCGATCACTTATTTGAAAGAACGCACGGATGGTGTGCACTTGTCTCTTGATTTGGATGGCCTTGACCCAGAAGATGCACCAGGAGTAGGCACACCGGTAGCCGGAGGAATTAGCTATCGAGAAAGCCACCTAGCGATGGAAATGTTATCAGAGGCCAATATCGTGACATCTGCGGAATTTGTAGAAATTAATCCTATTTTGGATGAACACAATAAGACAGCTAGAGTGGCTGTTGCACTAATAAGTTCGTTGTTAGGCGATACATTGCTTTAAACGCTATCAAGTACGTCTGGTTAGGGCGATGGGATTTAATTGCATCAAATTGATTTTGGACTTTCGATAATTTATATAGATTTTTAAATAAAAATGAAAGCGTTCTATACAAGGAGAAAGGCTGTCTTCCTAAGAGTTCTGTATCCTAAAGAGTTAAAAGAAGTCTATAGTAAGACTTAAAATAAATTCCTGTATAGATATTTAAAAATTCTAAAAATAATTACAGCTTCAATTTTTCTGTTAAAAGTGGTTTTTAAAATAAAGAAACTGCTTTTAAAGTAAAGAAGTTAAAGGAGAGTTTTAATGACATCAGGAAACAATCAAACACATGAATTAAAAAGAAGTATGAAGGCTAGACACTTATTTATGATTTCGTTAGGGGGATGTATTGGAACAGGATTTTTCCTTGGTTCGGGCTACACGATCCATGAAGCTGGTCCAACGGGTGCCATTCTTTCTTACTTAGTCGGCGGTTTCATCATGTATTTAACTATGCTTTGTCTTGGTGAGCTGTCCGTAGCCATGCCTGTTTCAGGTTCTTTTCAAACCTACACGACGAAATTTATCGGCCCTGCAACCGGTTTCTCTGTTGGCTGGCTTTATTGGCTTGGATGGGCTGTAACGGTTGCCTTAGAATTTTTAGCAGCAGGCCAGCTTATGCTAAGGTGGTTTCCAGATTCACCAGTTTGGATGTGGTGTGCTATCTTTGCTTTCCTTCTCTTTGTGTTAAACGCTTTATCAACAAGGGCATTTGCGGAAGCAGAATTTTTATTCTCAAGTATTAAAGTAGTAGCTATTATTATGTTTCTTATCGTTGGCGGAGCTGCCATGTTTGGCTTGATTGATATGAAGGGTGGACAAGAGGCGCCATTCTTTTCCCAGTTTTACGCGCAAGGGCTTTTCCCGAATGGCGTATCAGCCCTGCTTATTACGATGATTACAGTTAATTTTTCATTCCAGGGCACAGAGTTAATCGGTATTGCGGCAGGAGAGAGTGAAAATCCTGAAAAAACGATTCCAAAATCCATTCGACAAACGGTATGGAGAACGCTTTTCTTCTTCGTACTATCAGTCTTTGTTCTAGCCGCGATGATACCTATGGAGAAGGCGGGGGTAGTAGAGAGCCCGTTCGTCGTCGTATTAGACAGCATTGGGATTCCTTATGCTGCGGATATCATGAACTTTGTCATTCTTACGGCTCTTTTATCTGTTGCCAATTCCGGGCTATACGCCGCAACACGTATGCTCTACTCTCTTTCAGTGGAAAAAATGGCCAGTCCAATGGTAGGAAGAGTCAACAAAAGAGGCGTACCGATGAATGCATTGCTGATTACCCTTGCGATAGCTGGTTTGTCTCTGCTTTCAAGTGTAGTAGCGGCAAAGACCGTCTTTGTTTGGCTGCTTTCTCTTGCAGGGCTAGGTGCACAAATTGGCTGGATTGCTATTACCGCTTCCCAGCTTGCATTTAGAAAAAAATATATTCAGCAAGGTGGAAAAGTGGAGGATTTAAAATTTAAAATTCCTCTTTATCCGATATTGCCGATTATAGCCTTGATAGCAAACTGTATCGTTATGATTAGTTTAGCGTTTGATCCTGCTCAACGTATGGCCCTTTATTGCGGGGGGACTTTCTTTATTGGCTGTTACATTGTTTATCATTTGAAAATGAAAAAACATCAAATTCTAAATGCAACACAACAAGAAGTCCAGTTGAATCTGGATAAAAAAATAATCCTTAAATAATGAAAAAAGCAGAATCTGCTGTATCAGGGATTCTGCTTTTTTATTTTAAAAAAGACGCAATAAAGAATAATTAATACATATTGTGAAAAATTCAAATATATAATGAAAATAATCTTAATTAAAGAGAAATGCTTGATAGCAAACAAAGCAGACTTTGTTGGTATCCTTCCAAGTGGTCTTTTGCTTCTTTGGTGATGAGTTTCTTCCTTATTATATAAAATACAGCGCTTTTATTTTTCAAGCCATATTCAAGTAAATCTTTTGTGCTTTTATGGTCACTGAATAACACTTTTTTATTTTTGAAGATGTGATCTTTGTCACTTAAATTAAAATAATCTTATGATAGTCTTATACATTAATTATTGTAGTTATAAAATGATTGTTTTCAGAAACGATATTGTTATGCAAGGTTTATCACCGCCTAAAGAGAAAGGCTTGTATAGAGAGGTTCAAATCGAATGCGATATGATGAATATGTAGATGATTTTGGAAGGACAAAAGGGAAAAGCAGCCATACATTTGTTTTTACTATACATAATATATTTAACAGATAAAGAACAAACTAAGACAAGAAATGAATAATAAGAAAAGTTTTTTGGTGGTATTAATAGTTTAAAAATGAGAAATACTGTACACCTTATAAAAAAATGTTCCAATCTATTTATGGAGTATGGACGATGTTTTTCTGTTGGTTTGTCCCTTTAATGAGAAGTTTGATTTCCTTGCCAGCTGGCATGATGCGTATGAATTTTCGGGTGTTTTTAGTATTTACCACTTTAGGAACGCTAATTTGGAATGCAGTCCTCGTAAATGTAGGGACTGCCGTTGGGGGGTCGTGGGACAAGATTGTAGGGTATATGGATATATACTCAAATGTCATGTAAGGAGTGTTCGGTTTATTATTTATGGCGCTTGTTGTTTTGTTCATCAGAAAAAGAATGATTGTGAAATAAATAAGTCTCTCTTAGATAACTTTGTTAGACCCTCGTCCTAAATCTAGGAGGAGGGTATCTAGGTTGCAAGCACAAAGAGGGACAAAACAGAAAAAATAAATGCATAAAGCGTAAAGTCGGAAGGAGAGACTTTACGCTTTATTGTATAAGATATATTCCAGGCGGTTCCAACCGAGGAAGCCGCATAGAAAGAGTAGGGGAGGAAACGAAAATAATGGATCCTCAGGGAGTGATGTATCCCAAACTTACTGTTGTAATGATTGTTTCTTAGCAAACTGCATCATTACTAAGAATTTAAATCATATATTTGGCCTTTGATCAGGTAAGCAGCACTTTCAGCGATATTCGTAATATGATCGGCTGTACGTTCAAGGTAGCGGTTTATGAACAAGAGCTGCACTAACTGAGTTGTATCTTCTAAATTTTGTTTCAACTCTTCGGTGATCCGCTTATAGTTCTCAGCATAATGGTTGTCGACTTGATCATCCAGATCAGCAACCTCTCTAACAAGAGAGATGTTTCCATCTATAAACGAAGTCACTGCCATATGAAGCATGTTCATAGATATTTCTTTCATTTGCTCAAGATTCGTTAGGCTTATCAAAGAGTGAGCTGTTCCGATTTTAATAGTTGCTTTCGCGATATTCGATGCAAAATCGGCGATTCGCTCGATGTCCGATGTGATTTTTAAAGAAGCGATGATTCTTCTTAAGTCTGTTGCAAACGGCTGCTCTTTCGCTATGAGCCACACTGCGAATTGATTTATTTCAATATCAAGATTATCGATAACTGTATCGTCCTCGATTACCTTTAAAGCCAACTCCATGTTTTGAGTCTGAAACGCAGTAAAAGCTTTCTCAAATGCAGAAATGGCAAGTTCATTCATTTCTATCATCTTATTCTGCAACTCTTGTAAACTGTTATCAAAATTCTTACGTGCATTCATGGAAATCATCCCTTCATTAACCGAAACGTCCGGTTACGTAATCTTCTGTTCTTTGGTCTTTTGGATTAGAAAAGATTTTCTTCGTGACATCATATTCAATGATTTCACCATTCAAAAAGAAGGCGGTTTTGTCAGATACACGTGCTGCCTGCTGCATATTGTGGGTAACAATGACAATCGTGTAATCTTTTTTCAATTGAGCGATTAATTCCTCCACTTTGAGCGTGGAGATAGGATCTAATGCAGAAGTGGGCTCATCCATTAAGATGACCTCCGGCTTCATCGCGATGGCACGCGCGATACAAACACGCTGCTGCTGACCGCCTGATAGCCCGAGTGCCGATGTTTTTAAACGGCCTTTCACTTCATCCCAAATTGCCGCTCCACGCAAACTTTCCTCGACAATTCGATTTAATTCTCTTTTACTTTTTATACCCTGCATTCGAGGGCCATATGCTACATTGTCATAAATACTCATCGGAAAAAGATTTGGCTTTTGGAAGACCATCCCAACCTTTGTCCGAAGCTGAATGACATCGTGAGATTGGTAAATGTTTTCGTGATCAATAGTAATATCACCAGAAATCTTTACCCCATCAATTAGATCATTCATCCGGTTTAAGGTTCGTAAAAAAGTCGACTTACCGCAGCCGGAAGGACCGATTAAAGCTGTCACTTGCTTTTCCTGAATATCAATTGAGATATTATAGAGTGCTTGTTTATCACCATAAAATAAGTTCAGATCATTTACGCTAATCTTAGTTGCTTTCTCTATTTGCTGATTCATAGGCGATAATTCTTCCTCCTTGCTTTCTTTGTTCCGCTCCAGTAATGCTGTACTCATGTATCGCACCTCATTCAATTAATAGTCAGCCTTATTTAATTTCTTTGATATAAACGTCGCTAAGAGGTTCAAAACTAAAATAATGACAATTAACACGATTCCAATGGCAGCTGCAAGCTCAATGTCTCCAGCCTCCTGAGTCACCAAGTAGGAGTGAACAGTTAAAGTTCTTGCAGATGAGAAGATACTTTCAGGCATCGCTGCTACCGTTCCAGCTGTTAAAAAGATCGCGGCAGATTCACCAACAATTCTCCCGATTGAGAGGATGATTCCCGATAGAATGCCGGGCATAGCGCTTGGCAAAATCACTTTATATAAAGTTTGCAGCTTTGTTGCACCAAGGGCGAGGGATCCCTCCCTGTACTGGTGTGGTACTGTCTTTAAGGCTTCTTCTGTTGTTCGGATGATCACGGGCAATACGATAATAGTTAGAGTCAGAGAAGCTGCTATGATAGACATCCCTAATTTCAGCGTAGCGACAAAAAATACTGCCCCAAATAATCCATAAATGATAGAAGGGATTCCTGTTAAACTTTCTGTTGCAAATCGGATCATTTTTACTAATCGGCCTTGTTTAGCGTACTCTTGAAGGTACACAGCCGCCAAAATTCCGATTGGTGTCGCAATCAATAACGAAATGACGATTGTATAGATCGTTGTGATAATCATCGGCCAAATACCACCGCCACCTGTTGGTGAGTAATCGCCAAAGATGAAATCCAAGCTGATTAATCGGAACCCTTTGAAGAAGATGTACCCTACAATGACGACAAGAATGGCAACAGTCAGAAGGGCGGAGAACCAGAGAAGTCCGCGCAGCAAATTATCTTTAAACCTTCGCATTAATTACCACCCCTTGAACTGATTTTTGCTAATACGAAATTTAACAATAAAATAAAGGAGAATAAAACGATTCCAGTAGCAAACAGCATTTCTTGATGAGTACCGAATGCATAGCCCATTTCTAAAGCGATGTTGGTCGTCAGCGGACGCATACTGTCTGTCAGGCTTGTAGGAATGATGAGACTGTTTCCTGCAACTAGAATGACCGCCATTGTTTCTCCAATTGCTCTTCCTAAACCCAGTACAATAGCTGCCATAATGCCTGATTTGGCTGCTGGTACGACCACTTTAAAGATGGTTCCAATTTCAGAAGCACCAAGTGCCAAGGATCCTTCTCGATATGTTTTTGGAACGGCACGAATAGCTGTTTCAGCGACAGTCACAATCGTTGGAAGCATCATGATCGCTAAGACAAAGATGACCGCCAACAAGCTTTGTCCTTTCGCTAAACCTAAGTTGTTTTGCAAGAAAGGAACGATAATAGCAAGTCCAAATACACCATATAACACGGACGGGATACCCGCCAGCAGTTGTACCGCTGGTGAGATAATTTTGGCCATGCTTTTTGGGGCAAGCTCCGATAGAAAAATGGCGGTAAACAGTCCGACAGGTACTCCAATGATCAGAGCGCCAATAGTCGCGTAAACTGATGCGACAATCATCGGGAATATTCCAAATTGATCCTCACTTGGCACCCAATCCGTTCCGAAAATAAAATCTATAAAGCTATAGCCTTCTGCGATGAATGGATGTGAGCCCTTATAAAAGACGAATCCAATGATGAGCAGTAAACTAAATACCGATAAAAGGGCACAAAACAAGAAAACTTTTGATGAGACATTCTCCAGAAAATACTTCTTTTTATTAGATTTTCTGTTATTCGTAGTTTGCTTTTCAATAGGCAGGCTTGCCATGCTGCATTCCCCCAAGATTTCTTTTGCTTTCCAACAATCTATGAATTGTAATTAATGTAAGGATATAGCTCCTGTTTCAGAAACGATCGCTTGTCCCTCTGGGCTTAAGATGTAATCAATAAACTGTTGCCCGGCATCCGTTAAATGATCTTTCTTGTAGACGAATAAAAAGGGACGTGACAGACTATATTTTTGCCGTAGAACGTTTTCCGCCGTAGCTTCCACTCCATTGATTTTTACAGTAGAAATGGATTCATCAATGTATTCGAAAGAAATAAAGCCAATGGCATGCTCATTTGTCGCAACCGTTGTTTTAATATTGCCGTTGCCGCTTGCGATAATAGAGCTTTTCACTAATTCGCCTGACGTGTAACCGACAATTTCTTGAAAGGCATCACGTGAACCAGAGCCGTCCTCACGAGAAACGACTACTATTTCCTTGTCGTCTCCACCGAGTTGCTTCCAGTTTGTAATCTTGCCAGTAAAAATTTGTTTTACTTGCTCTGTCGTAAGGTTATCAACTTTGTTGCTTGGATGAACAACCACTACAATTCCATCATAAGCGATGACTGTCTCATCCAATCCACTTTCCTTTTCTTCTGGCTTTAAATCACGTGAAGACATGCCAATCTCTGATACGCCGCTTATGGCATTTGTTATACCGGCGGAAGAGCCGATTTGATTAATCTCTATATTAACATCCTGATTTTCTTCATAATTGAACGCTAATTTTTCGGCTAAGGGTCCTACGGATGTAGAACCAGAAATAGAGATGGTATTTTTTCCTTCATTTAACGAACTCGCTTCATTCTCGTTATTTCCTCCACATGCTGTTAAAACAGCAACTAGGGATAATAACCATAATCCATTCGCTGCTTTTTTTATAAGCCTCATGTCTTTACCTCCAGATGGTCTATTGGCAACTGAAATTGTTGAATTTTATCACAATGTTAAGAATAAAGGCTCTTTGTAAAGTGTCTATGTCTGTTTTGTAAAAGTTTTGTAAATGCGTCAAAATGATAGGTTTTGCCAAAATGGGTGGTTAAGCCTGATGAAGCTTCTTTATATAATTTTTATCTTTTAGTTTTGATAAAGAGGAAGAAAACTAAGTTTTGTTACAAAAGAGAGCAGATGCAGACCCGGAAAATCAGTAGAATATAACTGCACACTGCCCGCCAAAGCTCCAAATAATTAATAAGAATGTATTTCTTAGAAGCTTTTTCTCCGGCACTAATCATCGAATGTTAAAAGCTAATTTTACAAATTATATGGCAAAGTAAAAAAATCGATGGTACTGTGGCATTACAGTAGTTAGCCGAGTTGCTTGGAGTTCTCTTGAACAAGACAGACAGAAAATTAGGAGATTAAACAATCAATTTCGACAGTGGATTGCAAGTGTCCCCGATGATATCAAGGATTATTTGCCAATTTCACCTCGAAAAGTGGAGGTTATTAAGAATAGGGGTGGAAAGATGGATTTACTGGATATTCAGCCTGCGGTTCAACAGATTGCTGATGCAATTGCAGCTGTTTTGAAGATTGAAGTGGAGATTGCAAATCATAATTTTATAAGAGTGGCGGGTACGGGAGCACACAAAGAAAGCGTTTTGCGTAAAATGGAAGGAGATTTCGTTTACCAATCGGCTGTTAGGACTGGGCAACCCGTGGTAATTGAAAAGCCAGGTTATGTACAAGTTTGTGAAAGATGTAGATTTTATGGAAATTGTTCAGAGACCGGAGAGATTTGTGCCCCCATTACCTATGAAGGCCAGTCTATAGGGGTGATCGGCTTATTGGCATTTAACGAAGAGCAACGGAAGATACTCTTTGATAATACAGAAGGAATCCTAACGTTTTTAAGTAAAATAGCTGATCTTTTAGCTAGCAAATTACACGAACATGATATGATTCAACAGCTAACCATAAACACAGAGAAGATGGCTAAAATCATGAACCTCGTCAATCAAGGAATTATTGTGTTAGATGAGAAAGGCACCATTGAAGAAATGAATGTAAAAGCGGAAATGTTATTAGGTATCGAAAATAATCGTTCGCTTCCAATTGATGTAAAGAATTTTTTAAGTGAAATGATTCATCATACGGATGAAAAGAGTCAAACGATAAGCACGTTAATCAACAAAGAAGGAAAATCATTTTTTATAAACAAGCAAAAGCTATCCGCTTCAGAGCGTTATTCTGAGTATTTACTCACTCTTCAAGATGCAAATGAAATCCGGCATCTGGCAGAAAAAACTGCAGAGGAGCAAAAGAAACCGTTTGATCAAATCATAGGGGTTAGTCCTCAAATAAAAGAGGTTAAAGATTATGCTTATAAAGTATCTCAATCTCATTCCACTATTTTAATTCAAGGTGAGAGCGGGACTGGCAAAGAAGAGTTTGCTAGAGCCATACATAATGCTAGTATGCGTAAAGAAGGCCCTTTTATTACGGTTAATTGTGGCGCGATTCCAGAACATTTATTAGAAAGTGAATTGTTTGGGTATGAAAAAGGCGCGTTCACCGGAGCGAATCGTAACGGAAAACCTGGTAAGTTTGAATTGGCTCATAACGGCTCTATTTTTCTGGATGAAATTGGAGAAATGCCTTCTTTCCTGCAAGTTAAATTATTACGTGTTTTGCAGGAGAGAGAAATCGAGCATCTTGGGGGAACGGCACCTATCCCGGTTGATGTGCGTGTAATAGCGGCGACAAATAAAGATTTGCAGGAAATGGTGAGAATGGGTACTTTCAGAGAAGATCTGTATTTTCGGTTAAATGTTATTCCCATCATCATTCCGCCGCTAAGAAGCCGCAAGGAAGACATTTTGGCTTTAAGTGAGCATTTCACATCTATGTTTAATGAACTTTTTCATGCAAATGTTTTGGGGGTTGGAAATGATGTTAAGCAGTTGATGTTACATTATCCGTGGAAGGGAAACGTCAGGGAATTAAAGAACTTCATTGAATACTTGTTCAATTTCATTAAGAGCGGATGGATCACTATGGACGAGGCCGAAGAGCTAATTCATCGTAAATTAAAGGTTAAAAAGGAAAATATCGCAATCAAACCTACTTTTTCGCTCATTGAAATGGAAAAAGAAATGATAAAAAAAGCGATTGAGTATGTCCGTCATCAACATTTAAATATCGAGGAGGCAAGTGAATTGCTCGGAATTGGAAGAGCGACTTTATTTAGAAAAATAAAAAAGTATCAAATTGATACGTAATATCAAAGTGATACCTCTTGTCCTTATCATTATATATCATCGTTCTTAGATAGCCAGGCAGCCGTTCGGTATCATTTTGATACTGAACGGCTGTTTTTTTATCTCAAATTCTTCTAAAACAAGGGTTTATTGAGTTGGCATAATAATTGCAATGGTTATAGAGAAAAGATTAAAAGGAGGAAGTACATATGATTCAGCCCATTCAATTAAAAAAGCACCCGCAGCCGTTGGTTCATATTCACAAGCCGTTACAGCGGAGAAAGTGTCGGCCAAACCGTTGCTGAACAATCAGAACAAATCATGAAGAATATAATCGGTCTTTTATCAGAGTTAGGTCTTGGTTTGGAGGCCGTTGTAAAAACAACGATATTTCTAAATTCAATTGATTTCTTTCAAAGTGTAAATGAAGTATGGGGATCTTACTTTTCCACATATAAGCCGGCAAGAAGCTGTGTAGAAGTTTCAGCGATCCCAAAAGGAGCATTAGCTGAAATAGAAGTCATCGCAAAGCTGAAATAAGGGGGTTACGAAATGAAAATGTCGAAAAGTGAAATCCAATTTAAGAGTTTTAATCTGTCAATTAACGCGGAACGGTTGTTTAGCAGACTTACTAAACTCGGTCAGATTGGACGTGACGGAGACGGAAAGCTGACTAGATTAGCAGCCTCTGACACAGACAAAGCGGGGCGTGATGCGGTGGTATCCTGGATGAAGGAGGCTGGACTAGAGGTCGTAATCGACCGCATCGGCAATGTTTTCGGTATTTGGCGTAGTCCTGATGCCGAAAATCAAGCGCCAGTCCTAATGGGGTCACACATAGACACAGTGATCAATGCGGGTATTTATGACGGGTGCTATGGCGTACTTGCTGGCATTGAAGTCATCAAAACTTTACGGGAGGCTGAAGTTGTTCCTTCTCGCCCGATTGCGGTTGCAGCGTTCACCAATGAGGAAGGGGTACGCTATGCTCCTGACATGATGGGCTCTCTTGTATACGCAGGAGGTCTCTCTGTTGACAAGGCGCTTGCGACGGTTGGCACCGACGGGACATTGCTAGGTGAAGAGCTTGAGAGAATTGGTTATGCGGGGACAGAAGATCCAGGATTCTTACAACCGCATGCCTATGTAGAACTTCACATAGAGCAAGGTCCGGTACTTGAGCGTATGGGAATCCCGATTGGCGCAGTGGAAAATCTTCAGGGAATCTCATGGCAGCGCATTACAATAGAAGGAGTTGCGAATCATGCTGGGACTACGCCCATGGCTATGCGACGTGACGCAGGACATGCGGCCGCAAGAGTCGTGACATTCTTGCATGACCGTGCCATCAGCTCACCTACACCGACTGTGGCGACAGTTGGCTGCCTTGATTTCGAGCCAAGTGCTATCAATGTCATCCCTTCGCGTGCCACGTTTACCGTCGATTTACGCGACCCTGATGAACAGCGATTAAAGGACGAAGAAGCTGCACTAGCAGATTACCTCAAAAAATTGGCCGCTGCCGAGGAGGTTTCAATCACTGTAGAGCGACTGGCGCGCTTTGAACCGGTTATGTTCGCTGACAATATTGTTGAGCTAGTAGAACATACGGCCGATCGCCGTGGCCTATCGTCCATGCGAATGACGTCCGGTGCAGGACACGATGCACAGATGATCGCCCGTATTTGCCCAACGGCTATGATTTTCGTTCCGAGCGTCGGTGGGATTAGTCATAATCCTCGTGAGTACACTCCAGAATCGGACTTGGTTGCCGGAGCGAATGTATTACTCGATGTAGTCAGCCGTCTTGCAGGCGTACTATAAATTACGAGTGCAAGGCGATATAAAGTTAAATTTTTTTGACCTGAAAAGTAGTTTTGTGACAATCATAAATAGCAAAAAGCTGTGTTTTTGCTATATCAAAGGGAGCTTTAGTTGAGTTAGAAGTCACAGCAAGACCAAAATAGGAGGGGCTTTTCATGCAGAAAATCATACAAACCGATATAAAATGGGCTGAGAATAATTTCTGTTCACCTGAGTATAACGAAGAGGAGTTATCAATTTTTGAGGAAAGGCAGATTAAAAGCGTACACGAGTTTCAAAAAACGCATCGTTTGTACACCGAAACTCCTTTGCATCATTTAAAACATTTAGCTGAGCATTTAGATGTTGCAGATATTAGAGTCAAAGATGAATCGCACCGCTTTGGTCTGAATGCCTTCAAAGTAATGGGAGGCATATACGCCATCGCCAAGTACTTGGCAGATCTTTTGGGAGAAAATATTGAAACTCTCTCTTTTGCAGAGTTACAGTCTCCATCAGTGAAAGAAAAGCTTGGTGAATTGACTTTCATTACAGCAACAGATGGGAATCATGGAAGAGGGGTTGCTTGGGCAGCAAGGGAGCTTGGGCATAAATCAGTAGTCTACATGCCGAAAGGGTCAACACAGCAACGATTGCAAGCCATCCGCGATGAAGGCGCCGAGGCAGAAATCACCACCATTAATTACGATGATACGGTCAGAATGTGCGCCCATCTTGCAAATGAAAAGGGGTGGGTAATGGTTCAGGATACAGCATGGGAAGGCTATGATGACATCCCGCTGTGGATTATGCAGGGATATGCCTCCATCGCAAAAGAAATTGTGGAACAGTTAGATATAGATCGTGGGCAACAACCAACACATATTTTTCTTCAGGCCGGTGTAGGATCATTCGCAGCAGCCATTGCAGGATACATGCTTCAGCATTACCGTCATAATCCTCCAATTATTGCGGTAGTTGAACCCGAACAAGCAGATTGTTATTATCGCTCTTTTTTAAGTAAAGAAGGCATGAGGGAAATAGTTGATGGAGAGATGAACACAATCATGGCAGGATTGGCTTGTGGAGAACCGAATACTAGAGCATTTCGTATACTTCGTCAATATGCCAAGGGAACATTCTCCTGTAACGATAATATCGCCGCACTCGGTATGCGTGTGTATGGCAATCCGCTGAAAGATGATCCGCGTGTCATTTCAGGTGAATCAGGCGCCGTTACACTGGGTTTGTTATACCATTTGCGAAGTCTTGCCGATGACTCTGTAATGAGCAGTAAGCTCTCACTTGATTCCCATTCTCGAATTTTGCTCATCAGTACTGAAGGAGACACCGATCCATCCACTTATCAAAAGGTTGTATGGGAGGGACTTTGTCCAAATTAACGAAGTCTTATTTTAGGTGAACAGTTCTTATGTTGACATTGATCCGGATCATTATCGAAAAGTATTATGGGATGGGGCATATCCATCTATACAATAAATTTTTTGGAAAAATAGTTCATAATGGAGAGAATTTAATAGGACATGGTTTGTTATTCTGATTAGTCATATTCGATTCAGAAAAGTAAAAGGAGCTGAAATAGATAATCATCCATTCAAAATGCCTTTTGCACCTGTTACAAACTATTTGACGATTGCCTTCTTAATTATGGTATTAACCGGTATGTGGTTAAATGATGACACACGTATCTCGTTTATTGCAGGGGTCATTGTTCTGGGTATCGTTGTCTTTAGTTTTTATGCTTTTGGATTAGGCAAACGTACTCGAGTAGATACTCAAATAGAAGATGAAGATGAAGTAATAAATCAATAATTTAATTCGTTTAATTTAACGATAGGATAAGCAACATCAGTAAAAAACGATATAAGAAAAAAACTTGTGTCCCATCATCGTCGATATTTCTGTCCCTAATGACAGCCAAATCTGTTGATAAACCGCAAAAATACATTGAATAATGCTATTTGTTTTTATTAGACTACCCCGAGAAAGACAGTCAATAGATTAAATGGTGCAAAACCTACAGCTAGGGAAAGAATTTCTGCCATTTCATATTTATTTCTTGAAATAGATATGAGATGGCTTCATTAAGTAATCACTGCAGCAACGGGGATAGATGCATTAACACATGCGATTGAATCGTATACATCAGATAATGCTAGTCCTGTTAGTCAAGGATTGGCTATACAGGCAGTAAAAATGATAGTTGAAAATTTAACTAAAACTTATTTTGTTGAAACGGATATAGAAAGCAGAGGGAAAATGCTACTCGATGATAGCTCGAGTAGCATTTTCCCATTCTCTATTGGGGAATGAAGCAATCGATGAAGATCCCTCTAAATAAAGAGATTGGGATGGATCGTGAAGGTGGACATCAAGGACTGGGCAAATATTTAGAGGAAAAATATATTTCCATGGGTATTAAAACAAATAATTAAAAGAGCAACTGTTCATCGTAAAAAACAATGTGACATATAAACATAACTCTTAACATGTTTTTTTACGTTTTCTGCTGAAGCTGCCCAATATAGACTGAATCATAAGCACCCTTATGGTGAATGGATCCCTGTCAAGTAGTCAATAAAAAAAGCATAATTATGCAGCCTGGGCTCTATATTGATATAGACTCAGGTTGTTTAATTTTAGTATTGGGGATTGCCTTGCTTATTTATTTCACCGATGATGTTTGCTAATACATCAACAAGCTTTTTGATTGTCCACCCGATCATTTGTATTCCGTATGTTATTCCTTAGTACTAACAGGGTTAAGCGGAGGCAATGAAATCCACCGTCCCCGAGATCAAGATGCCGAAAAAGAAAGAGAATACAAAGTATTGCCTTCCATTGGGAAGAAGACTTATATGGTTGGATTTTTTGTTGGCTGTATTATGGATACGATGTTCTTAAAAACCAATGATGACAGTGTGAAACTGCTGCAGCTAACAGGCTGTGAAGCTCTTTTGCATCATAGTGGGAAAAAAGAAAGGCTATTTCACTAGCTCAAAAGAATATTGGATTATTTGAAAAATATGATTTTATTTTATTGGCAATAGTATCGGTGGCTGTAGTGCGATGTTAGTGGAGTATCCTGAATCGTTTGACGAACATTCAAAATGGCATGCTCATGCAGAAAAGTCTGCCGCGCGGTGTAAAGATATTAGCGTTTTATTAGCCGAGAGTTCATTGCCATTTACTAAAGAGATTCGAAAAGTTGTCGCATACCAACCTTCGTGTCATTTCCGGCATGTTCAAAAAGTCAGTAATAAGCCTGAGCCATTAATAAAGAAGATACGAGAGATTGATTATCGCTTTTTTGAAAAACAGGACATGTACTGCGGATTAGCAAGAATCTACAATGTTGTCCACTACAATGAAGCGATGGGAGTGTTGGGTCAAAAGATGAATCATATTCAAAAAGTGGAGTCAGATATCATCGTCACAAGTAATTCGGGCTGCCATTTACAGATGAAATTAGGTGCCAGGCGCGTAGGGAAGGCAGAAAAAATCAAAGTTGTTCATATTGTTGAACTCCTAGCTGAAGCCTGTGGGATACCCTAATTCTTAATCAACAAATAAATTCAGGTCAAATTTTCTGTTAATTATAAATTAACAAATAAAGTGAAGGTAGATTAATTTGAATTTATATACACCGTTTGCGTAATGGTTACGCTATAACGGTAAAAGGAGTGAGGAGTGGTGAGACAATTACAACTTCCGGCATTTAAATTTACGGAAGAACAAAAAGAGTTTCGGAAAGAAGTACGTTCTTTCTTACAAGCTGAGAAACAAAAAGGAACATTTGACACACATGCTGATTCTTGGCTGAGCGCTTATAGTAAGGAATTTTCGAAAAAGATTGGGGCACAAGGCTGGATTGGGATTACATTCCCGAAAAAATACGGAGGGCAAGCACGCTCCTCAATTGACCGTTACATCGTTACAGAAGAGCTTTTGGCTTTTGGAGCTCCCGTTGCATCACACTGGTTTGCAGATCGTCAATCTGGGCCGTTACTTTTAAAGTTTGGAACAGAAGAACAGAAGGAATTTTTCATTCCAAAAATCGTGAAAGGTGAATGTTATTTTTCCATCGGACTTTCTGAACCGAACTCAGGATCTGATTTAGCATCACTAAAAACAAATGCTGAAAGAGTGGATGGCGGCTGGATCGTTAATGGAATGAAGACATGGACCTCTGGTGCTCATCATTCGCACTACATGATCACCCTTTGCCGAACTTCTCCTCAGGATCCAAAAAATCGTCATGGGGGTATGAGTCAGCTAATTATTGATCTTAAATCTGATGGTGTAACCATTCGGCCAATTCAGTTCTTAACGGGTGAACATCATTTTAACGAAATCTTTCTTGAAAACGTTTTTGTTCCAGATAACAGAGTAGTTGGCGAAGTTGGAAATGGCTGGGCACAAGGGTTAACTGAACTGGCATTCGAACGAAGTGGTCCGGAACGAATTTTAAGCACATTTCCACTGCTTGAAGAGGCGATTCGTTTATTGAAAGAAAAAAAGGATCATAGAGGTTTGATGGATGCTTCGAAACTAGTAAGCCGAATGTGGTCACTGCGTAATATGTCGATAGGGATTGCATCTCTGCTTGAAGAGAAAAAAGATGTGAACTTAGCAGCTGCTCTAGTGAAAGATCTTGGCAACAGCTTTGAGCAACATGTAGCTGAAGTCATTCGGCTTCTTTTACCAGCGGTACCAAGCAAGAATGTGGAAGATGAGTATGTCAGGCTGTTAGCGGAATCCATTTTACACGGCCCAGGGTTTACTATTCGTGGGGGGACAACTGAAATCCTCAGAGGAATAGTAGGAAAAGGAGTGATATCTGCATGAGTGAGATGAAATCACTTATTGAAGATACTGCTGGAAAAATTTTAAAAGACTTATCGACTAAAGAACAACGTGAACGTTTTGAAGAAGGTGAGTGGGCGAGTTCACTTTGGAAAACGATTCAAGAATCCGGGCTAACATTACTTGGAATTGAAGAAGAGAAAGGTGGAGTCGGCGGGGATTATGAGGACATTTTTGCTATCTTGCGCGTCGTTGGAAAGTACGCTGCTCCAATCCCTTTAGCTGAAGTTATATACGCCAATCAATTTCTTGCCACACATGACGGTGAGGTGGAGGATAAATTAAGAGTCGTTCATTTCACAGAAGAAAGTTCGATGATTCAATCTCCGTATAAGTTGATGCATGTTCCATACGGAAGATATGTTGACGAAGTGATTGTGATCCGGCAGGAGGGTCAACAAGTTTCTTATTCAATTGTGGATGTATTAACAGGTGACATTGAGAAGAATGCCAATTTAGCTGCAGAGCCTCGTGATAACTTAACCTTTTTAAATTTAGGAGAAACAAAGAAATTAGATCTAAGTTTTAAAGAGGTTTTAGAAAATTACACAAAATTCTTAGCGCTTAGCCGTGTGGCAATGATGACGGGTGCGATGGAAAGTGTGCTCGCTTTATCTGCCTTTTATGCAAAAGAGCGCCATCAGTTTGGTCGTCCCCTGCACAGGTTCCAGGCCATCCAGCATCACCTGACTGCAATGGCTGGCGAGGTGGCTGCTGCTTATTCAACACTTTCTGTGGCGAGTTCATTTTATCCATCAGACTTAGGGAAAGAGCAAATTGCAATGGCTAAAATCGAGTTATCCGCTAACGCAAATGTAGTCGCAAAAGCTGCACACCAGCTTCATGCTGGAATTGGGATGACATATGAACATGAACTTCATCATTTTACTCGTCGTTTGTGGTCGTGGCGTGAAGAAGCAGGAAATGAGACATATTGGGCTGATCAGTTAGCTAGTTTGTATCAGGCTCGAGAAGAAACGATTTGGGAATCGATTACTCATGTAAAAGGAGAGGAAACACATGCCGGATCTACTGTTTGAAGTAAATAATGAAATTGCAACAATCACATTAAATCGTCCTGAAGCACTGAATGCGTTTAGTGGCGAAATGCTTGATTTATGGATTGATTCGCTTGAGAAAGTGAGGGATTCAGATGAGATTTCTGTTTTAATTGTCCAAGGAGCAGGAAATGGTTTCTGCTCTGGTGGAGATATTAAGGAGATGATCGCTGGTAATGGATTCTACAAGTCGGACCAAGATAATGTTTCAAAAGGAATCAATCGTAAGAACTCACTATGGAAAAAAGTACAGCGAATTCCTCTTTTGTTAGAAGAAATCGATAAACCAGTGATTGCGAAAGTACATGGAGCGGCCTTTGGAGCAGGACTTGATATGGCTCTAATGTGTGATATTCGTTTTGCTTCGGAATCAGCCCGGTTGTCTGAAAGCTATATCAAAGTAGGAATCGTACCTGGAGATGGTGGAGCGTACTTCTTGCCGCGGCTTGTCGGCCGGGATATGGCATTGCATATGTTGTGGACAGGGGAAGTGTTGACAGCAGAAGCAGCAAAAGAACGCGGACTTGTTACATTTGTTGTACCAGATGAGAAACTTGACCAAGCAGTTGCAGACTACGCAAAAGGTTTAGCCAATGGTCCTCAACTGGCAACGCAGCTCATCAAGCGTGCAGTCTATCAAAATAGCGAAATGTCATTACGCTCTTCACTTGATTATATTTCATCGAAAATGGCGCTTGTCATGGAAGAGGAAGATCACAAAGAAGGTGTGCAGGCTGTCATGGAAAAAAGAAAACCGAATTTCGGGAAAAATGAAACGTCAATAAAGTAAAAGAGGTGAGTTAAATTGTTACAACCCCTGCATGATATACGTGTGCTTGATTTATCTAGAGTTTATGCGGGCCCAGTTGGAGCGATGACACTTGGAGACATGGGGGCAGACGTCATACGCGTGGAGCCGCCAGGCGGATCGGATAGTTTGAGGGAGTGGGGACCTTTTAAAAATGGAGAGAGTACTTACTATTTAAGTGCTAATCGTAATAAAAGGTCTATTACTCTTAATTTAAAAACTGAAGAAGGAAAGAAACTATTCCTAGATTTAGTAGAAAAGTCAGACGTCGTCATTGAAAATTTTAAGTCTGGAACGTTGGAAAAACTCGGGCTAAATTATGAAGTTTTAAAGGAAAGAAATAAGGGTCTCATTGTTTGTTCGGTTACAGGATTTGGACAGAATGGCCCTCTAGGTTTATTGCCCGGATTTGATCCAGTCATACAAGCGATGAGTGGGTTGATGGATGTCACGGGTGCCCCAAATGGTGAAGCGACAAAAGTAGGGATTCCGATTGCGGATATTATTACTTCGGTTTATGTGGCATTAGGGATAGTAGCTGCAATAAGGCAAAGAGATCTAACAGGAGAAGGCCAATATATCGACATGTCTTTGCTGGATGTACAAGTATCGAGTATGGCCAATGTGGCGACTGCTTATTTAAATACTGGAATGATCTCTGTGCGGAAAGGCAATCAGCATAATAATGTAGCACCCTATCAATTATTCCAAACAGCTGACTTTCCCATCATGATATGTGCAGGGAACGATCACTTATTTCGAAAGTTATCTCGCGCCTTGGATCATCCAGAGTGGGGCAGTGATGAACGCTTTTTAACAAATAATGATCGAAAACAACATGAAGAAGAATTAGTTCAGCTTATTGAGGAAGTATTAGTGACTAGGATGTCAAGTGAATGGGTTGAAATTATTTCAAAAGCTAAAGTTCCTGTGGGACGTGTTAATAATATTCAACAGGCATTGGAGCAAGATCAAGTAATCGCTAGGGGAGGAATCGAAATAGTTCCTCATACTACGGGTGAGGTAAAGCTGCTGGCCAGTCCGCTTCGGCATAGCGGGTTAAATATCCAAACTAAATTTGGCCCGCCGACGCTAGGTCAGCACAATCAGGAGGTATTTGAAGAACTTCTTCGAATAGGGAAAGAAGAACTTTCAGTTTTGTCAAAAAACAATGTAATATGAAGAGAGTTAGTCTGAAAAGAGGTGCTCTCAATGGAGAATGGAAGTTTTAAAAGTAATTATTCGATGTCTTTGGTTCACTATTGATTTTTGAGTGCAAACGCATTTAAACCGATATAAAATAAACAACTTTAAAGAGCCTTTCTATAATAAAATGTAGGAAGGCTCTCATATTTTTATATCATAATTAAATAACTTTATTAGCTCTTTATACAATGGCTAGCTAGAAGAATAAAATATAAAAATTCAAATTGTGCAAAATTCAAATTACATTTAAATAAAAATAGCTTCTTTTACAATCTTATAAAGGACAGCATATCTTAATTATTTCTTTTTATGACAAGTTTCTTCATATTATATATACTCTCCTAAAATTTCATCTTTCCAGTAGTGAACAGCATTCTGCTCCCACTCGAATATTTTCTCCAGATAAATCATGGTCGTTTCGATTTTTTCATGCCTCAGGCTTCGCATAGTTTTATAAATATCTGCACCGGAATGAATGGGCGGTGACTCGGCAGGTCCGTCCACTCAATCGCCTTTCCAAAATATTGAGCGAGATAAGAGGAAGAGAAAGCCTTGCCAGTACTAGTGGGGAATCGTTATTCTCTGAAAAACGGGTATCTGGAAGTCTTGCTTCCCTATAATGGCGAATGTTTTCCGTCACTTTTGGCGTCAGAGGAATAGAGCGGTGCTTGTTGTCTTTTCTCCACACGGACAGCTAGTATCCTCCAACCAAGCTGTCATACTTCAGGGCAGAAACCTTTATTTTACATAACTCTACATTTCGTAAACCTGTTGCGTCTAGTATTTGCATAAGGCCGAAAAGAACAGGGCGGTTCTCACGTTTAAAATAATCCAGCAGCTGGACGACCTCGTTTGGCCCTGAGTCTCGATTAGGCCGGCCTTCTTTTCGGACCGTGGCACTGAGCAATCCCTCATGGCCGGCTTCCTTAATATAGTCCGACCGGTGAAGGAAAGAGAAGAAGCTTTTCCAAATCATTGTTTTCCTGGCGATCGTTGCTGGGGAGTAAGGCCCTTTTTTTAAAAACACGAGGACCCCGTTCCCCTACCCACGCTTGATATCTTCTTAAATGTTGCTTGCTTAAACTCTTAAACAGGGACCCTTCAATGAGGGAAAAAGAGAAAAAGAGGGAATCAACATGCAAGGAGGTTGTTTTGCGAATTTTTGTAGAAAGAAATTGGGAATAGTAAATTTTGATGGAGAGGAAAGCCTGGAGCAATTTGAGAGCTTGGCCTTGTCATTTTGCTTCCAACCAAATCATAAAGGGAGTGCCAGCAAAGCACTCCCTTTTAAGACAACAATAATAAATATTATGTAAAGTAAAGAGAATACCTGCCTGTCTTTACCGATATTTTATCCTGTAAATAGATAGTAAACCTAGTTGCAGTTAGGTCTCCTTTGAATAAAAAATATTATAAGATAAGGCCTATTATACAGTTAAATTTAAAAGAGAAATCTCTGTTCATTTTTTTTATTAAAAAGAACTTTTCAAAAGTAAAAGAATACCTATCAGTAACTTTCACTGAATGGATGAATGTAAACTCTTTTGCCCATTTATAAATCGGAACTTTTGATACACCACATTTGCGGCTTAATTGTTTACTGAGCTGCATGAATGAGACAAAACAATAATCGTCTTCTTTAAGTCATCAGTATATTTTTCTTCTGCGGATTTATGTTCTAATTCGGTCACATCCTCTCAAAATAATTACAACGTCTTAATTAAACTCTGTCCACAAAACCACGCTAACTCTACGTTTTTGTATACTTTGAATAATTGGTCTATAAACCTATTTTTTGAAAATTAACTTCATATTAACAATCTGCTTACAGTAAAAGTACAATCTTTATTTAAAATGTAAACGAAGCATTTTTAATAAGGAGGAAGTTATGAAAAAAAGGTCCGTCTACATGTTAGCACTTGCCGCTTGTTTATCTGTTCCAACATTTGCATCAGAAATATCTGCCGAAGGGATGACGGAGTCTGTACAAACACCCATATTAGATGTTCAAAAAAACCCCTCATTATTTATTACTGAGTTGGTTCCGAATACAACTAATGTACCTGGCAGTTCGACCGATGCCTACGAGTTTATTGAGATATATAACAATAGCGATCAGCCTGTGTCATTGAAAAATTATCAATTAATTTATCGCTATCCAGATGGAAGTAAAGGAGATGCAACATGGACATTTAAAGAAGATAAAACGATTCCTGCACAAGGCACGATCGTTGTTTGGGTGAAAAATGAAGCCAACAAAGATTTGACATTAGCTGACTTTAACAAGCAGTTCAATAGTCAGTTAACAGAAGATCAATTGGCGACGGTAGAATCAGCGGGAATGTCGAATACGGCTGCACGGACATTAGCGATTGCTGATACATATAATAACGAATTATCGGAAGCGAGCTATTCAAAAGATCAAGTACAAGAAAATAATGGTATTCAATATCAATTATCGGCTGATCAAAAGAAGATGGAAGTAATCCATTTTAATGAGCCGGCCACTCCAGGAGCAGTCTTGCCAGAGCAAGTGCCGGAAGAACCTGTGCATGTTGTTAAGGATACAACAGCACCTGTGATTGAACATACTCCTGTGGCTTCTATTCAAGCAGGTGAAGATGTCCAATTGAATGCTCAAGTGACAGATGATATAACGGTGAAAAATGTCAAAGTCACGTATCGCTTGAATCAAGATAGCCCTTGGACAGAAATAAATATGTCAGCTGATGAACAGAAGCCTAATACATATGCAGTAATGATTCCTAAAGAAGAGATTGCAGGACAGGAAATCTTTTATCAAATCCATGCATTTGATGGAGTGAACATATCAAAAACAGAGGAATATAAAGTAACTGTAGAAGGACATACATACGATTCGCAAAAAGTGCCTGAGCTGTTAATGACGGAAATCGTACCTGATTCCACTAATGTTGGCGGGCTTGATGGGTATGAATTTATCGAGGTGTATAACAATACGACAGAAACGGTGAACTTGAAAGACTATAAAATTCGTTATCGTTATCCAGCAGAAGGCCCAGGTGCCGATTTGATTTGGGGACCAGCGAAAGAAGACATCCTTTTGCCATCAGGTGAAACGATGGTATTTTGGATTATTAATGGGCCGAATCAAGACAAAACAGTGGCTGACTTTAACAGTCACTATAATGTTGATTTAATAGAGGACAAAAATATAGTGAGAATATTTTCTGGAGGGATGGCAAATAGTGGAGCCCGCGGTATTTCGATTGCAACAAATACAGGGAAAGACGTTTCAGTAGGCTATTATAATGATGAAGGAACAAAAGATGATACGATAGCCGACAAAGGCATTTTCTATACATTCCCGACAACACCAGGCGACACGGTAATGAAGAAGTATAGCAGTGGCACGAATGCAGCAACACCGGGAACACTAGCCGATCGTCAAAAGCCGGATCAAAAGGTGAAATTACCGATTGATAATGAAAAGCCAGTCGTATCGGATGTCACGGATCAAACACCTGTCTCTGAAATGAATGATATCCAATTAACTTTTGATTTAAAAGACAATCGTGCTGTGAAAACAGCTCGTTTATTTTACAAAACAAATAAGGATTCTCAGTATCAAGCTGTTGATTTAACAGAAAACTATGATGATAAACTGTATCATCATACCATTTACTCTCCTAGTTTAATAGGCAAACAATTGGTTGAATATTATTTGGTTGTGTCGGACGGAGTGAATGAAATAAAGACAGAGCCGAAGAAAATGCCTATTTTGCAAGACCAGCAGCAAACCGGGATTGGTTTGAATGTAGAAGATGATTCTTTATTAAATAAAACAGCTTTAATTAAAGCTTCCCATCCAAAAGAATATGCGAATACGAAGCTTTCCGTTGATGGCACGGACGTGACATCGGAAACAACACCAGCTTTAACAGAACCAGCCTATTTTGCTTTCGATGTAAAGAAGGTAAACCTTTATTTTAAAAATGGTGTCACAATTGGCGATGAAGCGTTGCATATTTTCGATGATACGATCGATACATATGTAACAAAAACTGTTCCGGTCGATCCAAAATATTTTGAGCAAGGAAAGAATGCTATTATTTCCATCCGCTCTGGAACAAAGGTGTCTCCTTTTGATCAAGAATCCGAGGAAAACCGAGATGATTTTTATATAAAAAACATTCGGCTCGTATTAAAAGATGGAACGATCATTTATGATCCTGCTTACAGCAATCCAGATAAAGAAATTTCAGTAGGAGACGGAGCGTCAGCCAAACCTGTCATTGATTTCTCTTTTAAAGTGCCAGAGGAGAAATTTATTGCGAAAGCTTATAAGTGGGACACTACGAAAGTAAAGGAAGGTATTCACGTTGTGGAGGCTGCCAACGGAGAGGAAAAAGCCAAAGCGAGCGTCATTGTTGATAATAGCGGGCCAGTCTTGACATCAACTCTAGAAGAGGGGAAAGAATATAAAGGTCCGATCTCTATTAATGTTGAGGCAAAGGATGATTTGTCAGGGGTTGATAAAGTAACAGCAGAGCTTGATGGCAAAGAAATCAGCCTTCCACTTGAAACATCTTCAGCCAAATTAAAACCGGGTGCACATACGCTAAAAATAACAGCTGTCGATCAGGTAGGAAATGAAGCAACTAAAACTGTTGCATTTCATGTTGCTGAAGAACAGCCGTATAAGCCAGAAGCAGTGAATCCAAAAGATGGTGCAAAGAACGTTTCTGCTTCTACAAAATTAAAAGTGAAAGTGTCTGACCCAACAAAAGATGAGCTTGATGTGGCATTTATGAAAGGTTATCAGTACAAAGCGAATGAAGCGGACCATGTGTCTGTATACGAAAACAATGTGGATCGTGAACCGCCAAAGGAAATGATCCCTGCTGGAGAACAGCCTGTGACAGATGTTGATAAGTTAGCAGCGGCTGATCAACAATATGTGACGACGAAGTCAACAAATCAATTTCCGTACCAACGCTTTGAAGTAGAAGTAGACGAAGAAGTTAGTGAAAATGATGAAATTGAGCTGAACTGGGAAGGGAAATCACTAATTGGCCGTAAAGTGTCCATGTATGTATGGAATTACAAAGCGAACAAATGGGAACTAACAGAGTGGAAAGTGGCGGAAGATGATAAGAACTTTAAGTTACGCGGTAGTGTGAAAGGCTCCGATTATGTGAAGGATAAGAAAGTACAGGTAATGGTTCAAGATGAGATTGCCTCGACAACTCAATTTGATTATTCCTTTATTTGGATGTCTGACACACAATATTACTCTGAAAGCTATCCGCATATTTTTAAAAAAATGACAGAGTGGACCGTTGCTCAAAAAGAAGAGATGAATATTAAATATGCCTTCCATACGGGAGATCTTGTAGATGAGTCTGACCAGGAGTATCAATGGAAACATGCTGACGAGTATATGGGATATTTAGATAAAGGAAATGTTCCGTATGGTGTGTTGGCTGGTAATCATGATGTTGGTCATAAAACAGGTGATTATAATGAGTATGGAAAATACTTTGGAGAAGCTCGTTTTAAAGACAAAGATTACTATGGAGAATCTTATAAAAATAACCGTGGGCATTATGATTTGATTAGCTCAAATGGCAATGATTTTATCATGCTGTACATGGGATGGGGAGTCAATGATGAGGATATTGCTTGGATGAATAAAGTGCTGGCTAAATATCCTGATAGAAAAGCGATTCTAAATTTCCATGAATACTTACTGGTGTCAGGAAATCGCAGTCCAATCGGTGATAAAGTGTATAACGAGGTTGTGCTTCCGAATCAAAATATTATTGCTGTTTTATCTGGTCATTATCATGATAGTGAGACGTTAGTGGATGAGATTGACGACGACAAAGATGGCATGCCTGATAGAAAAGTATATCAAATGCTAGCTGATTACCAAGGTGGCCCAGAAGGTGGACAGGGATTCCTTCGTATTATGCAAGTGAATCCCGTTGAAAATAAAATTTACATGAAAACGTACTCCCCCTACCTTGATAAATTTAATTATTACAATACGAGTGAGTATCCAGGAAAAGATGAATTTGTTATTGAAACGGATTTGACACCAAAGGAAAAAGTAGTAGCTACCGACTCCTTTGAAGCAAATGTATTCACAGATAAGAAAATCGGTGAACAAAAAGGAGTGAAAGACCAACAAACCCCAGAGATTTCTTGGAATAACCTTCAAGCAAATACAGAGCATGGCTGGTATGTCACCGTCAAAGATCAATTTGAAGGAGAAGTGCGTTCAGACGTATGGACGTTTACAACAAAAGCAAAGGAAACAGGCGGAGGCGGTGGTGGAACAACAGAGCCACCTAGCAAACCAGAAGGTCAAGAGAAAGTGATCGAAATCAACGAAGAACAAATCCAAGCAGGTTCACAAGAATGGCTGCTTGATATGAATAAAGAGAAAGTTGAACGGATGAGTCTGGCTCTATCAAAAGAGTTAGTGAAGAAATTAGCTACTAGTCAGCAGCCGATGAAAGTTGTTCTTGATGGAGGGCATGATATTATACTTTCACCAGAAAATCTCGCTTATTTACAAGAGCAAGACGGCGAAATGATTCATATCAAAGTGTCCAAACAAGCGCAAGTGGCCAAAGCTTCAGTTGCTCCTCAATTCAAATCCGAGATTGTAAAGATATCTATTTTAGCTGGAGAGAAAACAGTTATTTCTAATTTGCCGACACCTCTTTTATTAAGTATGAAGTTAAACGGTCCCGTTGAAAAAGATAAAATAACAGGTGCTTCTTATAATGAGAAAACACAGAAGTGGGAGTATGCCGGGGGCTATTTGCAAGGGGAACACTGGGTCATTCCGATGAGACAAGATTCTATGCTCACCGTACTTTCCAGTGATAAAGTCTTTAAAGATACAAATCAGCACTGGGCAAAGAAGGAAATTCATTCTCTTGCTTCAAAACTCATCACAAGTGGAAAAACGGAGGATCTATTCGCTCCGGAGCAAAAGTTAACAAGAGCTGAATTTGCTGTTTTACTAGTTCGTGCGATGCAAGTGCCAATGAAAGAATATGAGGGAATTTTTATGGATGTCCCAGAAAGCAAGACCTGGGCAGCTGCTCAAATTGAAGCAGCCAATCGAGCAGGTATCGTGTCAGGAAAAAAAGGAGGAGTATTTGATCCGGACGCCAATATTACCCGTGAACAAATGGCTGCAATGATTATACGTGCGATCGGGTATCAGCAACCGCAATTACTAGATTCGTTGAAGTTAAATCAGGTATTTAAAGATGACAAGCGCATAAATGATTATGCCAAGGTTCCTGTCAAACAAGCTGTAGAGCTGGGCATTATTAATGGCTATAAAAATGGGAAGTTTGAACCGAAGAAGGAGACAACGAGAGCAGAAACAGCTGTTATGCTTTATCGAATGCTGAACAAATTGAATGTAAATTAATAAAGAAAAGCCAGCAAAAAAGATTTCTGCTGCTGGCTTTTTGTTTGATTTTTCTCAAGCATCTAACTTCTACTATACCAACGATAAGGAGTGATAATCATGAAAGAAGAGAAGGACCAAATTAAACAAGAAAATATTGTAGATAAGGAAAAGGAAGTTCAGTTTGTCAAATATTGTAGATAAGGAAAAGGAAGTTCAGTTTGTCAAAGAAATGGATTCGGAAGCACTAAATGTCATCAAACGATTGTATGACAGGACATTCATGGGCTTGGTAGACCGGTGAACTATTTAACTTATGACATTGCTGCTAAAATTAACTGTGATATAGTCAGGATCTATAGCCTTATGAAATGGTAGAAGTCAAAGATTCTACTACACTATTAGATAACGCAATCCATCATCTTTGATATTTTCCATATGAAAAAACATAAACCCTAACCTGCTTCCTAGTAGACTTTTATTTCTTCAGCATTTTTAACAGCTCTTTTAAGGCGAAAGAGTGGTAGGCATTTTTCTTTGTAATAATGCCAAGTTTCCAGAGAAGAGGAGAGTGTTTGATCGGGACAATTTTGATTTCTGGGTTATTTTGTTTGTAATAAATGGACTTTGGCAAAAGAGTGATACCAAGTTGGGACGAGACAAGTTCAATGATGAGATCCCATTGTGAGCTTTGATAGGCTATGGACGGAGTGAACCCCGCGTCTTCGCATGCCCGCTTGATATAGTCATGAAGTGTAAAGCTCTCGGAAAACAAAATAAATTTTTCACTTTTTAATTCATTAAGGGAAACGTTCTCTTTCCCTGCAAGCCTATGATTTTCATGAATATATAAAACAAATTCATCCTGGATAAATGGATAAGTATTAAATTTCTCTTCATCAGCTGGTAAAACGATGATGCCAAGGTCAATCTGTCCCTCTTCAACAAGCTGAGCGATGAGCTTGGCCCCAAGTTCAACCAGTTCAAGTGAAACTTTTGGGTATTTCTTATGGAAGCGTCGGGCAATATCCGGAAAAAATAACGTGCCAATCAAGGGCGGGATACCGATTTTAATTTCGCCGGCGGCTATGTCCATTAATTCATCTAACAGTACGCCTAGTTCGGTTAGGGCACTAAATGCTTTTTGACCTTGCTGATACACAATTTTTCCCGCATCCGTCAGCTGCAAATGGCGTGTGGAGCGATCAAACAGTTCCACATGTAATTCTTCTTCTAGCTTTCTAACCGCTTTACTCAAGGAAGGTTGAGATAGATAAGAGTGAGTGGCGGCTTTTGTAAAGCTTCGATGCTCTGCTACTTCCATAAATGACTTCAAATCTCTTAATTCCATGGATGCCTCCTATTTATTCCTTAAAAGCATAGAATGTATTCAATTTATGTATTTTACTTATAAAAATTGAAAATGTAAACTTATAGATAGGAAAAATTCTAAATTTTTAAACAAAAGGGAGGCGTTTCGGTGAAAGAGGGAAAAGTGATTCATTCATTTAAAGAAGCTGTCAGAGACATACAGGATGGTTCGACCATTATCGTTGGCGGCTTTGGACTTTGTGGCATTCCAGAATTATCGATTCAGGCGATTAAAGAACAGGGAACGAAAGACTTAACCGTCGTTAGCAATAACTGTGGAGTCGATGACTGGGGTCTTGGCCTTTTACTTGCGAACCGCCAGATCAAAAAAATGGTGTCTTCTTATGTGGGAGAAAATAAAATATTTGAACAGCAGTATCTGAGCGGTGAGCTAGAAGTCGAATTAACACCGCAAGGCACGTTAGCAGAACGTATTCGAGCAGGTGGAGCAGGTATTCCAGGGTTTTATACTCCAACCGGTGTTGGAACGCCGATTGCAGAAGGAAAAGAAACGAAGGTATTTGACGGCAAAACATTCTTGTTGGAAAGAGGGATTGTCGGGGACTTTGCACTTGTGAAAGCATGGAAAGCAGATACACTCGGGAATCTGGTTTACCGGAAAACATCTCGTAACTTTAATCCCCTTGCTGCTATGGCGGGGAAAATTACCATTGCAGAAGTGGAAGAGATTGTGGAACCAGGAGAACTAGATCCAGATGAAATCCATACACCAGGCATTTATGTTCAGCGTTTATTGCTCGGAACGAATTATCAAAAGCGGATTGAGCGGTTGACCGTTGCGCAAGCATAATAAAAAAGGAACGGAGTGATGTTGAATGAAAGATGCACGCCTTGCAATTGTAAAAAGGGCCGTTCAGGAAATTAAGAATGGCATGAATGTAAATCTGGGCATCGGCATGCCCACACTTGTTGCAAACGAAATTCCAGCTGATTTTAATGTACTGCTCCAATCAGAAAACGGCCTGCTTGGCATTGGTCCATATCCAGTTGCAGGAGAAGAAGACCCGGATTTAATTAACGCCGGCAAAGAAACCATTACCGCTGTACCAGGCGCTTCTTTCTTTGACAGTGCAGAGTCGTTTGCCATGATACGCGGTGGACATATTGATCTTGCAATCCTAGGTGGAATGGAAGTGTCTGAACAAGGAGACTTAGCTAACTGGATGATCCCTGGAAAAATGGTAAAGGGAATGGGCGGGGCAATGGATCTTGTTAACGGTGCAAAGCGGGTTGTTGTGATTATGGAACATGTAAACAAACATGGGGAATCAAAGATTAAGAAAGAATGTACACTGCCGCTTACTGGACGGCGAGTTGTAAATCGATTAATCACAGATATGGCCGTTTTTGATTTTACGGCAGAGGGCATGGTTCTTATTGAAACACAAGGAAATATAACGATAGAAGAAGTGAGAGAAAAAACAGAAGCGTATTTCACGATAGTACCTGAGCTTGTGGCAGCAAACTAAGAAAGGGGGGTTATTATGACAAGAACAGTCATCTTGGACGGTGCACGGACGCCGTTTGGCAAATTTGGTGGGGCACTTTCAGCGTTGAAGGCATCAGAACTTGGCGGCATTGCGATGAAGGAGGCGCTCCATCGGGCAAATGTGAAGCCAGAAGAGCTTGATGAAATCATTTTTGGGAATGTGTTACAAGCAGGACAAGGGCAAATTCCTTCCCGCCAGGCAGCACGCGAAGCTAATATTCCATGGAATATAAAAACAGAAACAATTAATAAAGTATGCGCCTCTGGTCTTCGAAGTGTAACACTTGCAGACCAGATCATCCGCGCGGGAGATGAAGAAGTGATCCTTGCTGGAGGGATGGAATCTATGTCGAATACGCCACATGCTGTATTTAAAGCACGGTGGGGTGCTCGTATGGGAGATATACAGATGGTTGATTTGATGATCCATGATGGCTTATCGTGCAGCTTCACAGGAGTGCACATGGGCACATATGGAAATACAACAGCCAAGCAGCTGGGGTTGACTCGCCATGAGCAGGACGATTGGGCAGTGCGCAGTCACGAGCGGGCGCTAGCAGCCATTGAAAATGGCACATTGTCAGAGGAAATTGCAGCTGTTGTAGTCCCGCAGCGAAAAGGGGACCCGGTGATCGTTGATACGGATGAAGCCCCTCGTAAAGACACAAACATAGAAGTACTGGCAAAATTACGCCCGGCGTTCGGCCAGGATGGAACCATTACAGCAGGAAATGCACCCGGAGTGAATGATGGGGCGGCAGCACTAGTCTTAATGAGTCAGGAGCGGGCCGAAAAAGAAAGGAGATCGATCCTAGCTACCATTATTAGCCATGCTGAAGTGGCAGTTGAAGCAGAGAGATTTCCCCAGACTCCGGGACTTGTTATTAATGAGCTATTAAAGAAGACAGGTAAAAGCGTAAAAGATATTGATTTATTTGAAATTAATGAAGCGTTTGCTGCTGTTGCGCTTGCAAGCACTAAAATTGCAGATATTGATCCGGAAAAAGTAAATGTAAATGGAGGCGCAATTGCTTTAGGACATCCAATTGGGGCAAGTGGCGCCCGCATTATTTTAACATTAGCTTACGAATTAAATCGCCGTGGCGGCGGCCTTGGAATTGCAGCTATTTGTTCAGGAAGCGGGCAAGGAGATGCCATTATGATTGAGGTGTTAAAGCAAGAATAGGTACTGTTCATATACATCTAGTTAAAACAAAAGATCAGAAGGCTGTAAAGCGATTTGAACTGCACCCCAATTGTTAGATTGTGTCTAACAATTGGGGTGCAGTTCAGTTTCGTGGCTTTTTTAATGTTTCCATCCCTATCATTTGAGAATCTTTTCCCGTTTAGCACATACATAAGAAATTAGCATGTTATTATTCGATTTCTTCCATTATCCTGATTTTCAGGGAACAGATTGCTTACAGCCTTTGTATATCGACATTGCATATTTGCGTAAATATATTAGCAAAACGCTGAATGAACTGAAGGTTGATATTTACTAGTTAATCAATTTGAAATTTTATTCAACAGATGCTTAATTATCATTTTCTTCCAAAAATGATCTGAAATTATCTCCCCAATCACAAATAGAAGTTACCACGGGTTCCAGAAGTAAACCAATTTCACTCAGTTCATATTCTACTTTAGGAGGTACAACCGGGTATACACATCTAGTAATTATTTTATCATCTTCTAATTCCCTTAATTGTCTGATTAACATACGTTGATTGACATCTGGAAGGTATTTTTGTATTTCGCTTAACCTTAATGGGGAGTGTTGGAGCAGACACCATATGATCGCTATTTTCCATCGTCCACCTATAACTGATAAAGCCAAATCTTTGCTGGTAAAAAAAGTTTTTTCTTTATATTCGATTTCCATCTATTATGTTCCCTTCTTTGCTGTTGTTTTTGTTTATACTGACAAAAATGTCAGTATTGTTCGTCTGATTATAATATGTAATTATGGTAAATGCAAATTAGAAAATAAAAAGGAAGAAGGTATTCATTTGAAAAGTAAAGCTGCTGTTGCATTCAAACCAGGAGAACCACTTGAAATTGTAGAAATCGATGTGGAAGAACCAAAAGCAAAAGAGGTATTAGTAAAAATTCTTTATACTTCAGTCTGTCATACAGATGCTTTTACCTTATCAGGTGACGATCCCGAAGGCGTATTTCCTGCTGTATTAGGTCATGAAGGTGCTGGTGTTGTCGTGGCTGTAGGGGATGAAGTGACTTCAGTAAAACCAGGGGACCATGTTATTCCACTATATACGGCTGAATGCGGAGAATGTAAATTCTGTCGTTCGGGTAAAACAAACTTATGTAGTGCTGTGCGAGAAACTCAAGGTAAAGGTTTAATGCCTGATGGAACCACACGTTTCTCTTATAATGGAGAGCCTATTTATCATTACATGGGAACAAGTACATTTAGTGAATATACAGTCGTTCCTGAAATCTCCTTAGCAAAAATTGATCCAGAAGCGCCGCTTGATAAAGTTTGTCTATTTGGATGCGGGGTTACTACAGGGATTGGCGCTGTACATAACACAGCAAAAGTGGAAGAAGGAGCTGTGACAGCCGTATTTGGTCTTGGAGCTATTGGGTTAGCTGTTATTCAAGGATTGGTTCAAGCAAAAGCAAGCCGAATTATTGCGATAGACTTAAATGAGGATAAATTTGAATTGGCTAAAAAGATGGGCGCAACTGACTTTGTAAACCCTGCTAAATTTGATAGACCAATTCAAGAAGTCATCGTTGAAATGACGGATGGAGGAGTCGATTACAGCTTCGAATGTATTGGAAATGTTGAAGTTATGAGATCTGCCCTTGAATGTTGTCACAAAGGCTGGGGTGAAAGTACGATTATCGGTGTAGCAGGCGCGGGCAAAGAGATTCATACTCGTCCATTCCAATTAGTTACAGGCCGGGTATGGCGCGGATCAGCCTTTGGTGGAGTGAAAGGAAGAACTCAACTGCCAGGCATGGTTGAAGAGTTTATGAATGGTGAAATTGATTTAGATTCATTTATCACACACCACTTAGACTTTAAAGATATCAATGAGGCATTTGATTTGCTTCACAAAGGTGAATCCATTCGTACGATTTTAACTTATAGGGACTAAACCAATGACAATTTAAAATGGTATCAGCCAACAGCTTACTAGAGTAGAGTATTAAATTTGTTTTAAAACCTTAAGAGAACTCTCGTTCATTTCTGATGCATAATTTCCATATGCATCAGAAATGAGTATTTTATTTTAGGACTCTATTCTTTAAGGACTGGAAAGTACTTTTTGAGAAAATGGACGGTTATTATCTGAGTCAATTATGTACCTAATATAATATTCTATATTAAACTCTGTATTTTGGGCAGCATATATCTACTTTAGCTATCCTTGATATAATCAAGATTAGAAAAACGAATGACTCTTTAGAGAAGTTCTCAGTGAAACGATTGGTATGAATAAGTCATTAAGATAAAGCACATTTAGCACATACTTATGATATCTTATTATAACTGTGTTGTGATAAATGAAACTTAAACTAAAGAAGGTGACATGAGTAAGGTAAGATGAATGCACACACAAATTATTTTTTGTTTTATTTACCGTCAGCACTCACCACATGCTGAGGCTGTGGTAATGATGGAACGAAAATGAACAGTTAAATCAAGGATTCAAGCCGATTATAAATAGGGCAGTTTCATGTGTTTTAGGCCTATGATTTTTATCAGATAATAGGGTATAACGGAAGATTGACAAAAATACTTTAATGCACAGAAAGGATAGAAAAATGTCGGAAAGAAAAGATGAAATAATCTTAAGAGGGCTTAAAGAAAATAATCTGAAAAGTATAGATTTAAACATACCTAAAGAAAAAATTATTGTATTTACTGGTCTTTCAGGATCAGGTAAAAGCTCAGTTGTTTTTGATACGTTAGCAACAGAAAGCAGAAGGCAAATGACTTTGAATTATCCTCTCTATGTCAGAAATCAAATGCCAAGGTACGAAAGACCTTCCGCCGATCTTATGCAAAACTTAAGTCCGGTGATAGTTGTAGAGCAAAGACCTATAGGAGGCAATTCCCGTTCAACAGTAGGCACCTATATGGATATAGATCCACTCATTAGACTTTTGTTCTCGAGAATAGGACAACCACCGATAGGTTCTGCTCACGATTTTTCGAGTCAAAGTTCCTTTGGTAGATGTCCAGAATGTGGTGGATTTGGGGAAGTGATTGCACCAGATGTAAATAAGTTGGTTGATTTCGATAAGTCGCTTCGGGAATACGCTGTTAAATTTAAGCCTTTATCTCCTTCAGGTTGGCAAGGTAATTGGATGATGACCTGCGGATTATTTGATCCGGACAAACCCTTAAAGGACTACTCAGAAGAAGACCTCCACCTGCTATTATATGGTCCCCGGGAAGGTGAAAGAGCTTATGCGCCGTTTCACACAAAAAATGGACCGCACAATGCAGAGTGGGATGGGTTATTGCCCAGATTTACGCGCGTCTACATAAATAGGGATATCTCAAAACTAAAACAAGTATCCCAAGATGATGTATTAGCAGTGTCAACACATTCATTATGTCCAACATGCCAAGGTTCAGGCCTAAACCCAGAGGTATTAGAATGCAAAATAAATGGTTTAAATATCGCAGAATACGATCAATTAGAGCTTCCGGAAATACTTGAAGAACTAAAGAAAATAAAAGACCCTATGGGAGAATCGATAGCCAAACAAGCAATCCTCTATATAAAACAATTAGTCGACATGGGATTAGGGTATTTGAGTCTGACAAGAAAAATGGGCACCCTTTCCGGAGGTGAAGCTCAACGCGTAAAAATTGCCCGTCATTTAGGGAGCAGTTTAAATAATATTACCTACATTTTCGACGAACCAAGTGCGGGGCTCCATCCAGAAGAAGTGAATATGTTAATTCAAATGCTAAAAAGAATAAAAGAGCAACATAATACCGTAATCGTAATCGAACACAATCTATCTGTAATAAAAGTAGCTGATGAAATAATAGAGATGGGTCCAGGTGCAGGGGTGAATGGAGGAAAAGTTGTCTACCAAGGACAATTAGAAGGATTAAAAAACTCTCCAACTGCAAACGCCTTAAAGCACAAACTAAAAATAAACAAAAGCACAAGAGATAGTAAAAGTTATTTTACAATAAGAGAAGCAAAGAACAACAATTTGAAAGATGTGAATGTAAATATTCCTAAAGAAGTCTTAGTCTCTGTTTGCGGGGTATCTGGTTCAGGCAAAAGCTCCTTAATATTGGAAGCATTCAAGGAAAGATATCCAGAATCCATAACAGTAGGACAAGGTGGCATTGGAATTTCCAACCGTTCCACCATGGCTACATATATGGGAATAATGGATGACATTCGCGCAGCATTTGCAAAAGCAACGAGACAACCGGCAGGATTGTTCAGTTTTAACTCCTTAGGAGCATGTCCTGTCTGTAAAGGAAAAGGAGTTCTTACCCCCGAGGTAGCATTTGCAGATCCAGTGACAATTCCATGTGAAGCATGCGGTGGTACGAGATACTCAGACGAAGCACTGTCATATCGATATCAGGATAAAAATATAATTGAGATATTACAATTAACAATAGATGAAGCTGCCGATTATTTTATACAGCAAAAAATCCTCAACAGAGTGAATACGCTAAAGAACGTAGGGTTAGGGTACTTGACCTTAGGACAGACGACAAGTTCTTTGAGCGGAGGAGAAATCCAACGTCTAAAACTAGCAAGCCAATTACAAAAGGAAGGTCAAATCTACCTGTTAGACGAACCATCCTTAGGATTACACGCAGAAGATAATGAAAAACTTTTGGATGTATTTCAAAAGCTTGTGAACAGAGGCAACTCTGTCATAGTAATCGAACACAATTTAGACTTTATAGCGGCGAGCGACTGGATAATAGAAATGGGTCCGGGAGGAGGAAAACAAGACGGTGGGCAAATTATATTCGAAGGCACACCAGAAGAAATGCTAAACGCAGAGACAGTGACTGCGAAATGGTTAAAGGATGGAGTTAGAAAAGATCTCGCTTAAAGTGCGAATTTATTATTTGAACCTTTCCCTGTTTTTATTGGGTATCTAAAAAATGAACTAGAAAATGGATTGCAATTACAATAAAGTTAGACAACTATTTGGAATTGCTGCTTAAGACCAGATTACATTAGGAAACTTTTCTCCTCTTTATACCTTCCTCAATTATTTGCACTAGAATCTTGAAGAATCTATTAAGTAAGTTTAATTTAATATTGATACTTATGGGTGAAAGCTTAACTGAGCGTTTCACCCCAAAATCAGTTATTAGCCTTCAGATTCAGATAATCGCATTGTCATTTCAACAAAGTTCTTGAACCTCACAACTGCAGGTGACATATATCCATTTATTTTCCAAACCATTCGAATTACTCTTACACTTTGTGGTTTCTTGATACGAATTATTGAAATTTTTTTCTTATCCAGACCAGGAATAAATGGAATGAGAGCAACTCCAAAATTTTCTCCAACAAGTCCTGCGACAGTTCGCTCTTCTAATCCCTCAAAAGACACTTTTGGATGAAACCCAGCTTTGTGGCAAATTTTCTCAATCACATCACGCATAGCAGTTTCAGGCTTAAAAAGCACAAATGGATCATTGGCTACCTCCCTTAAATCGACTTCCTTCCTACCTGCAAGTCTATGGTTATTGGGGACTATTAAAAATAATTCATCCCTCACAATGGGAATAGAGCTAACATTTTCAATGGGTTCTTGTGGAGAACAGAAGCCAATGTCAATTTCAGTAGATGCTAATTGACTCAAAATCTTACTTGTTGTGTGCTGATACAATTGAAATTTTAATCCTGGCACTTCTTTTCGAAAGGCGCTAATTAACTCAGGGACAAAGCTAGATCCAAGAGTTTCAATGAATGCCAATGAAATCGTCCCATTTAGAGGATTGGTTAAATCATTAATTTCTTGTTTTGCTGCATTTATTTCTGCTAAAGCTTGATTTGCATGGCGAAGAAAAATTTTACCATATCTATTTAATTCGACCCCATGACTTTTCCGTTCAAAAAGGGGAACGCCGATTTCTTCTTCAAGTCGGCAGATGGAACGACTTAATGCTGGCTGAGAAAGGTCTAATTTAACTGATGCCCTTGTAAAGTTTTCAATATCAGCCAATGTTTGAAAATACTTTAATTGTTGAAAATCCATCAATAAAATCCTCCCAAAATATCTGATATTACAATCATGCATGGAATTCATAAAAAAGACAATTAGTTATGCATAGTGTTTCAGAAGTATAATGAAAATATTGATTCATTATAATAAGTTGGATAGGTGGTTACTATGTTTAGTAGCAGTCAAAAATAAGGTGTCTTTTAAGTAGTGATTAAGATTTAAAAATAGTACAACCTGTTCATATGTTTCCATACATATTTTTTATGCTTATAGAAAAGGAGCTGTCGTATGAGAGAAACAAATAAATTAGTCTCTGCTAAATCTCCATCTTTTTTGAAACAGGCAATGAGTGTAAATAGAAAGCCATTTCCCTGGGTAAAAGCATTTTGTGCAGGGGTAGCTGCAGCTTTGCCAGTCATTATTGGATTATTGTTTGGCAATTTCGAATATGGATTGATAGCTGGGATGGGGGGATTCACCTACCTTTACGTTTTCAATATTCCATATGCTCAAAATGCTAAAAAGCTATTTTTTGTTGTACTTGGTATGACTTTGGTTTCGGTACTAGGGACACTTGCTGCACCTTACCCGCTTGCAACAGCTATTTTGATGGGGATTATAGGAGCTACAGCTATTTTTATTTTTGGAGCATTACGAATTACTGGCCCATCTGCTATTTTTTTTGTTTTAGTCTTTGCAATGACAACAGGTATGCCTGTTAATCCAGAACTTGCCCCAGTACGGGCTGGACTCGTTTTTTTAGGTGGGGCATTATCGTGGATCATTGCAATGATTGGTTGGTTATTTAATCCTCATGGTCCTGAAACAGATGTAGTAAAAAGAGTTTATTTAGAACTTGCCGCATTCATTGATTCAGTTGGTACAGAGAATTTTAATGAGTCGAGGAACCGAGTTATGTCAGTTTTAAAAGAAGCAGAAGAAACACTTGCAGCAGGGTATATTCCTTGGAGACAAACGGATTTATTTAAACGACTGTATGTATTGAATGATCATGCAAACAAGATATTTTTGTATATACTGGAAAATATTTCAGAAAATTATTCAAAGTTACCACCGGAACTAGGGCAAACAATCCGGGAAATGACGATTTCACTAGATAATAAGGATAAGAGTAATCGGGTTCATAAAAAAATCCTCCAGCCAGAAATAATGGATGAAAAGGTTGCTGCATTATTCATAAAAGTATATGATGCAGGCGCTATCATGAATGAACCAACATCGAAAATTAATAAAGAGATACGAATTTCTAAACCATCACTTAAGAGGATTTTTGGTGGAGCATTTGACAAAAACTCAATTGTATTTATATCTGCATTACGATTCTGTATAATAACGATCATCGCAGCGATCATCGCCTATCAATTAAATTTAGCGCGCTCCTATTGGGTGCCATTATCTTGTGTTGCGGTTATGTCAGGCTCAACGATTGTTGCTACATCTCATCGTGCGATTCAAAGAGGACTGGGTACAATTATAGGTATTCTAATTGCTAGTTTCATTCTTGCTACACAGCCATCTGGATACATCATTGCTCTTTTTATTCTACTACTGACGTTTATTACAGAGCTTTTTATTGTGAAAAATTACGGGTTAGCTGCCCTGTTCTTCACACCAAGTGCGTTACTTATGGCTGAGAGCACAAGTCAAGGAGGCTTCAGTTTTTTTTATTTTGCTTCAGCTAGATTAATCGATGTAGTAATCGGGAGTGCCATTGGCTTAATTGGAATATGGTTGGTAGGGAGAAGATCTGCATCTAGCCGTCTGCCTCATTTAGTATCCAAAACCATCCGAAGTCAAGCACAATGTTTATTACTCCTTTTCTCTGACCACGGAGTAGGATTTAAGGTCGAAGAAAGCAGTGAAATTAAAAAGATGCAAACAAATATCATTACTTTAAAAACGCTCTATACTACCGCTGCAGGTGAGATTCCGGTCAATCAAAAGGCGGTGGATTATTATTGGGCAATTATATTTTCCGTCGAGCGATTAGGGTATTTATTAGAAAAATACGCAAAAGTAGAAAAGCGTCCAATTCTTTCAGAGGAAAAGCTGTCTCAAATGCTTTATGTTTGTGAAACGATGGCAAATGCTGCCGGACGAAAACAGTCGCCGTCTATTAAAAACATTCCTGAAATAGAATCGTTCCCAGGTATACAGAATGAGATTATCCACTTGCAAAAATCTCTTCAAACGAATGATAGAAAAGTGTAAACATTATATAGAAGATACCAGTGATTCCAACAATGAACATAACTATAAAGAATGCATAGGTGCACAGATGAAAAGAAGCAGATCGATGGTGTATATTCCGCTGTTTGTTACGCTAAATACGTAAAATCATATACATGTAAAGTTTACTTTAGCCATTTTTAATTAGTAAGCACTACAGGAAATAACGGGTGCATTCCTTTAATAACGATCTTCAGCGATGATTATTTCAACGATTGGCTATTTGTTTTATTAAGTAAAATTAACCTAATCCCATATTAAAGAAAATTAAATTTCCTTTCCTGCTTAGTCAGAGCCAACCTTGAATAGGCTTCGGAAGGGAGTGTGAAGAAGACAGCTTTTTATAAGTGAGTCAAAGACCATGAAAGGGACTTGAAAAGTAAGATTATATAATTATAGAAGGAAATGGACAAAACAAGACAAATGCTTTGATGAAATTAGATATCTCGTTTAGGTATTAGTCAACGTTTATGATGTTCTATCCAGCTGGAATAACGTATTGGTGTATTGTTGCTAACAAATCTCTGAAATTGTTCTTGTTAGCAGTTACCGTTTCTATATGAGTAGGTCTACTTAAGGTTATATAAGCTGTTGAAGCAATTGTAGTTTTATAAAAAGGATTGATTATTTAAAATAAAGTTTGATCATTAATAATAAAGGTTGATAAAAATCCTGCTGTCATTTGCAGCAGGATTTTTTCCTATTCAACTAAAGGGCCAGATTGTTGAATAAGAACTCTACGGTTACATTTCATAGGTTGTGTGCAAAAAGTGTAAATGTGGCTCCTTAGTTGTTTCCATGTCATTTCTAGGGATACCGCCAGCAAAACGCGAATTTACAACCTTAAGGAAATACTAAAAATAATAAGCCTGATTTCTCGGCATTAAAATTGAGAAATTAGGCTTTTTCGTTACTCCTTTACCCAGTATAGAGTCCATACAACTAGGGTAGAGTAAATAATTTTTTGCTAATACATATAATTAGGGATTAGTGACAGGGTTCTTGCTCTACACAAAGTAAACTTAAAGAAATAATTAAAATGTGCACCTATTTTTTTATTTCCCAACTTTTTATTATTGACCGCCTAAATAGTCACTTAGTATGTAAAGGAGTTGTGTGACAAGGTGTCATTTTTGTTGTTGACTTATGACACGGTGTCACATATAATCGGTTTATTGTTAGATATGACACGGTGTCATCTGTTAGACAGGAGGAATATTGATATGCCAAAACAAACATTTTTTCACTTGCCTAAAGATAAGCGAGACACTTTAATTCAAGCTGCTAAAAAGGAATTTTCTCGAGTTCCCTTACACGAAGCATCCATTGCCAATATTATCAAAGAAGCGGAAATCCCTAGAGGGAGTTTTTACCAATATTTTGAAGGGAAAGAGGATCTATATTATTATCTGTTGAATCAGATTTCGGAGAAAAATAATGAACGGTTTATTACGACCTTAAAGGAGAAAAACGGGGATATATTTGAAGCTTTTATTGCTTCATTCCAGTTTATGATTCAGAATCACAGAAATCAAGAATACAAAAACTTTTTTAAAAATACTTTTTTAAATATGAATTATAAAATGGAAAATACATTAGCAAATAATATTTATGAAGAAAATCGGAAAAATCAGTATTTATCTATGATTCGCTTAATAAACACAAAAAACTTAAACATAAGAGATGAACGGGAAATTCAGCATGTTTTAAAAATTATTGTATCCGTGACGTTTCATAATCTTGTTCAAGTGTTCGGAAAGGATTTAACAGATGAAGAAGCTTTAAAATATTATGTTGAGCAAATGGAACTGCTTAAAAGAGGATTATATAGAGGAGAGCATGAATGAGTGCCCTTAGAGCAACGAAAGAAAGTATCCTCTTGGAGAACTCAAAAGGTTTATGATGATATATAAACTTGCAATCGATGAAGTTAATACAAAATTAAATATTTTGAAAGAAGAATTTCAATATATTCATGACTATAATCCGAATGAACATATTAGCTCGAGGCAAAGTCACCGGAGAGCATACTTAAAAAGGTGAACAGAAAAAAGGTGAGCTATCATTAGCATCTATAAAAGAAAACATTAAAGATATAGCAGGGATACGTATGACATGTTCTGTTATTTCGGATCAATTGAAAAATATCTAGATTAATGGAAAAATTACAGAGCTTATTAGTTCGATGAATTAGGAGAGACCTTGTTGTAATAAGACAGAATATGTGTAAATTTATGATTTACTTTTTTTAAATAAAACACATGGATCGTAAAACGATAGAGAAAAACGGAAAAGGGGACGATTGACTTTGCGAAAGTTAGCCAAGCATTTAAAGCCTTTTATAGGGGGCATTGTTTTAGCAATCGTGCTCTTGTTTGTGCAAGCGATTAGTGATTTGAATTTGCCGAACTACATGTCGGAAATCATCAACGTTGGAATACAGCAAGAGGGCATTGAGCACGCCGCACCAGATGCGATGAGTCAGGACGGTATGAAGCTAATCACTACTTTCATGACAGAGCAAGAAAAACAGATAATCGAAGAGAACTATTTATTGGTTTCTCCTTCAGATCAAAATGCGAAGGGGAAGACTTACAGGGAAATATACTCTAAAGTCAATCAGCCGCTTTATGTAAAAAAGGAACTGGATAAAACCGAAGCCGAAAATGTGGATACGGCATTTGGCACAGCTTCTTCGACATTTATTAATGTTTTACGTGAGCTGTCACCACCATCCGATGAGAAAACAACGGAAAGTTCCTCTGCCTCAATTAATATTAATAAGATTTACAGAATGCAAGCGGCTCTGGATACGTTGCCAAATGAAACGATTCAATCCGCGCATGACGAAGCCGTACAAAATGATGTCATGCAAAAACAAAGCGGTATTATGCTTTCAAGAAGTTTTTATAATGAACTTGGTGTCGATTTAGTTGCAAAACAAACGGGTTATATTATAAAAATTGGGGCCTATATGTTAGTCATTGCGCTCGTTGGAGGGGGCGCAACCGTTTTGGTTGGATTGCTTTCTTCTAGAATTGCGACTGGTGTAGCGCGAAATCTACGGAAGCAAGTGTTTACGAAAGTAGAAAGTTTTTCAAAAAAAGAGTTGGATACATTTTCAACTGCTTCTTTAATTACACGTTGTACGAATGATGTTCAACAAGTCCAGCAGTTAATCATGATGGGTGTCCGAATGATTTGCTATGCGCCCATTCTTGGGATTGGTGGAATCATTATGGCTGTCAACAAGTCGGCTCATATGAGTTGGATCATTGCGCTTGCTGTTGTCGTCCTTCTTGGATTGATTTTAATTGTGATGACGATTGCCCTACCAAAGTTCAAATTGATTCAAAAGCTAATCGATAAATTGAATTTAATTTCAAGAGAAAACTTAAGCGGTTTAATGGTTGTACGTTCTTTTGGTACGCAAGAATATGAAAAAGCACGGTTTGACGATGTGAATAGCGATTTAACGAAGATGAATCTTTTTGTGAATCGCGTGATGGTCTTTATGATGCCAATGATGATGCTGATTATGAACGGGGTCACTTTACTAATCGTTTGGGTTGGTGCCCATCAAATAGCGGTTTCTTCGATGCAAGTCGGGGATATGATGGCGTTTATGCAGTATGTGATGCAAATTTTAATGTCCTTTATGATGCTATCGATGATGTTTATTATGATTCCTCGTGCAGCAGTGTCGGCAAGTCGTATTGCAGAAGTGCTAGAAACCGAAGTGTCGATTACCGATGCGGAACAGCCACAATCATTTAATGAAAAGAGCAAAGGGGTTCTCGAATTTAAAAATGTAAGTTTCCGTTATGACGGAGCCAATGAAGATGCCTTACATGAGATTTCATTTAAAGCAGATCCAGGGCAAACAACGGCAATCATTGGTCCGACTGGTTCCGGTAAAACGACGATTGCAAGCCTTGCCCTCCGTTTTTATGACGTTAGTGAGGGGGAAATTTTAGTTGATGGTGTTAACATAAGAGATGTGAAACAAGCGGAATTGCGGTCGAAAATTGGATATGTCCCACAAAAGGGCGTATTGTTATCCGGCACGATTGAGTCAAACTTGAAATACGGAAAAAAAGATGCAACAGACGAAGAGATGAAGGAAATAGCTGAAGTTGCTCAGGCGAAGGATTTCATTTTAGAAAAACCAGAGCAATTTGAGGCAAATATTTCTCAAGGCGGTGCCAATGTTTCTGGCGGTCAAAAACAGCGCCTCACCATTGCACGTGCTTTGATGAAAAAACCGGAAATCTTAATTTTTGACGAAAGTTTCTCTGCATTAGACTTTAAAACAGATGCCCTTTTGCGTAAAGCGTTAAAGGAACACACGTCAAATGCGACTGTCGTTCTAGTTGCCCAACGAGTGAGCACCATTATGACTGCGGAACAAATTCTCGTTGTAGATAAGGGGCGCATCGTCGGTTGTGGTACACATCGCGAGCTGCTAGAGTCTTGCCCTGAATACTATGAAATTGCCTCATCCCAGCTATCGAAGGAGGAATTAGCATGAGCGAAAAGAAAAATGAACAACATGCTCAACGGTTCCCCGGTATGCGTGGTGGGCCAAATATGATGCAGGGCCAAAAAGCCAAAGATTTTAAAGGGACGATGAAACAGCTTATTGCCTATTTGGGAGCTTACAAATGGACGATTATCTTCGTATGGATTCTAGCCATTTTGTCGACGGTATTTACGATTTTATCGCCAAAGATTTTAGGGAAAGCAACGGATGAACTTTTTTCTGGTGTGATGAGTCAAATCGCCGGAAGTGGGTCGATTAATTTCAGCAAAATAGGTGGAATTCTCTTATTGCTCGTTGGCTTATATTTGATTAGCGCTTTATTTACCTATTTACAAGGCTTTGTCATGGCCGGTGTTAGTATGAAAGTGACAAAGCGACTTCGAACGGATATTAATGAAAAAATTCATAAATTACCATTTAATTATTTCGATAAAACAACGCATGGAGAAGTGCTTTCTAGAATTACAAATGACGTTGATACAATCAACCAAACATTGAATCAAAGTTTAACGCAGATTATTACGTCGATCACTTCACTTATTGGCATTACGATTATGATGCTCACAATCAGCTGGCAAATGACGTTGGCCGCTATTTGCATTCTCCCACTGACGATGTTTTCGGTTATAGGGATTATTAAAAAATCGCAAGTTCATTTTAAAAATCAGCAAAAATATTTGGGGCATGTGAACGGTCATGTGGAAGAAATGTTTAGTAGCCACGAAATAGTAAAAGCTTTTAACGGCGAAAAAGAGGCGGAAAAAATATTTGATGAGTATAATGACACATTGTATAAATCTGCATGGAAAGCGAACTTTCTATCAGGACTCATGATGCCGATTGCGATGTTCATCGGGAATGTTGTCTATGTGGCCATCTGCTTTCTTGGAGGATATTTGACTGTTAATGGCAAAATGACGGTTGGTGGCATCCAAGCTTTCATTCAATACGTACGAAGCTTTACGCAGCCAGTTTCGCAAATCGCAAATATCTCAAATGTACTTCAACAAACTGCCGCTGCAGCGGAACGTGTATTTGAATTTCTTGCGGAAAATGAGGAAAAACCAGAGCAGGAAAATGCTTTGTTGGTAAGTAATCGAGAGGTGACGATTGAAGGAAATGTTGAGTTTGACCATGTTTCCTTTAGTTATGAGCCGGAAAAACCGGTTATTCGCAACTTTACAGCAACTATCAAGCCAGGTCAAAAAGTGGCGATTGTTGGCCCAACCGGTGCAGGTAAATCGACCATTATGAAACTGCTCATGCGTTTTTACGATGTAAATAGCGGTTCAATTAAGATCGATGGCCATAATATTCAATCATTCAATCGAAATGAGCTTCGTTCTCTGTTTGGTATCGTGCTACAAGATACTTGGCTGTTTAACGGTACTATAGCGGACAATATTCGGTACGGTAAGCTCGATGCAACGGATGACGAGGTTAGGAAAGCGGCCATCGCTGCACAGGTTGACCATTTTGTAAGCACATTACCGGATGGCTATGATATGGTGCTTAATGAAGAAGCGGATAATATCTCACAAGGTCAAAAGCAACTGTTAACGATTGCAAGGGCGATATTAGCAGATCCGAAAATACTTATTCTTGATGAGGCGACAAGCAAAGTTGATACACGAACCGAAATCCTCATTCAAAGAGCGATGGATAACCTTATGAAAGATCGAACAAGCTTCGTCATCGCCCATAGACTGTCGACCATTCGAAATGCGGATTTAATAGTAGTCATGCATGAAGGGGATATTGTCGAACAAGGTACCCATGACGAGTTGCTTTCTCAAAATGGATTCTATGCAAACTTGTACAAAAGTCAGTTCGAAACAGCAGTTTAACGGTTTGAAGACTGTTAAGGAATTCGATGAAAATTGGATTTCTTCACAGTCTTTTTCTTAACATAATTGAGGGCTCGCCAGCAACGCGAATTTACATTGATATGTAGCTTTAACAAAAACAGGTTGTGAATTCCGTCAAAAAGCATACTAATAAATCCATCAGTGTTTAGAATGCCGTTTATCTATCCAAAGCTGCTGACTTATTTCGAAGCAAAGGAACCTTACGGGAGGAGCTATTAAAACATGTGTCCCCATTAGGATAGTTAATGTAGACTTTAGACCATTGATCAAGGAGCAGTATGATTTAGTCATTTTAAAGATAATAGAAAACTTGGAATTACTCAAAATCATTAAAGAAGCTGTCTGTTCTGAGGAATATCACTCTCAATTAGAGCAAAGATATGGACATGATCTCAATCTTACAGGAAGACTATATATGAATCCTAATGTGGGAGATATCTCAATTGTTCATATTCCGTAATGGGACGCAATCCTGAAATAAGGATAAGGGCTATTTTTTCACTCTTCTATTTGACTGTTTATAGCACAATTCATCTATACAAGAACAAGTAACATATTGGAGGCAGTAATTTGGATTCAATTACTCATACCTTATTCGGACTAACATTGTACGGAGCAGTGGATAAAAGAAATTTGGATAAAAATCATAAACGTGCTTACTTAGTGACAACGGTAGGGGCAAGCTTAATTCCCGATATAGATGTTATGTCTCGTTTGTGGGATACTTCAGGGCAATATCAGATGTGGCATAGAGGTATCACGCATTCTATTTTCCTAACCCCGCTATGGGCAGCTTTATTCTTTTTAATTTGCGCTGTCATTTTCAAAATAAAAGATAAAAAGCTATTTTTACTTGGATGGTTGGCTGTGTTTATTCATGACACTAGTGATCTGTTTAATGCTTGGGGGACAGGTTATTTGGAACCTTTTTCAAATAATCGAATTACCTTCGGAACCATTCCCATTATTGATTTTGTATTCTGGATCATCATGGGGATTGCTTTTATTGTATCGAAAAAGAACAAACAAAAGTCGCCTTACTACTTCAAAATGGCTTGGGCATTTATGAGTCTTCATCTTATTATTCAAAGTACTCAAGGGTTCCTCATTTATAACCAATATGATGAAAAATACGACCAGGTCGCTCTTTCTGCTAATTTTATCCCTTGGACATATTCAGTCATTGTTAAACAAAATGATACCGTAACTATTTTTCAGGATAATCTGTTTCAGGAAGAAAAAGAACAATATGTTTTATTTTCTAATAAAGATGCGGATCTTGACTATTTATTCTCTCAACGTCCTGAAGCAAAAACACTCTATGAATGGTCACCTTTTGTTGTTTTAGTGGATGATGGGAAGGTGTTGGGGTTATACGATCCACGTTTTTACCGTGATGGACAGTCGTTTCTATTTGAATATATTGAGAAATAAAACGAAGTAGGATCACCTAATGATGATTCTATTTCTCAAGTCATTCATAAACAGCACTATATATAAAAAAATTAGACTATATCGTGAATATGTAAAATAGTAATCTTCAACAATAGAAAATGATGAAACTTTTTTATAAAAATTGTATAGTGATTCACGTAAAAAGAACCCGTTTTGAACAAAGGTTGTTCAAAACGGGTTCTTTTAATTTAACATAAAATGCGTGTTTACATGATGTCTTTATTATTCATTTTTTAAGTATTACATAAGCAGATGGATATAATTTGAAACAACTTTAAGGAGCCTTGCTGCGCATAGAATGTAGTAAGGCTCTTATCTTTTTAATCAAAATTCAATAACTTTATTATCACTATACAAAAGCTACAATAATTTTAAGAATTTGTATGTATAAGATATTGGAAGATTGGAAAGGATGAAGATAAATAAAATTTAATAAAGGGGATGGAGAATCATAATGGAAGCAAATAATTAACGTTGATCAACTTTATTAATAGAGAGCAGTTTAACTTGGATGCTTATCTTACCTATTTGTTACGCTATAGAGCTTCGCAAACAGCGGGCGTTAAATCATGAAACCAGTGAAATTTGAACGGTGAATCCTCTTTGAATAGAGGATTTTTTGTTTTTTATTTATGTGCAACTATCTGCCATTGCTGTAGAACTTAATTACTTTCTATTTTTCTAGAAAACTTATTGACTTATTTATTGAGCGCATGGTATATTAGTTTTCTGCCATTAAAAGCAGTTGTTTTTTTAAAACATCTTTTAAAAACTTATTGACTAATATTTTATAAAATGTTATTATAGAATTCCTGTCGCTGATAACGACAACGAATTGATCTTTGAAAACTGAACAAAATACATGCCAGTAAGTTAATTCTTATTTTTAATTATGAGCAAGTCAAACAATCTTTTTGGAGAGTTTGATCCTGGCTCAGGACGAACGCTGGCGGCGTGCCTAATACATGCAAGTCGAGCGGACTTGACGGAGCTTGCTCTGTTCAAGTTAGCGGCGGACGGGTGAGTAACACGTGGGTAACCTGCCTGTAAGACTGGGATAACTCCGGGAAACCGGGGCTAATACCGGATATTCTTTCTTCTCCGCATGGAGAAGGATGGAAAGGCGGCTTCGGCTGTCACTTACAGATGGACCCGCGGCGCATTAGCTAGTTGGTGGGGTAATGGCCCACCAAGGCGACGATGCGTAGCCGACCTGAGAGGGTGATCGGCCACACTGGGACTGAGACACGGCCCAGACTCCTACGGGAGGCAGCAGTAGGGAATCTTCCGCAATGGACGAAAGTCTGACGGAGCAACGCCGCGTGAGTGAAGAAGGTTTTCGGATCGTAAAGCTCTGTTGTTAGGGAAGAACAAGTACGGGAGTAACTGTCCGTACCTTGACGGTACCTAACCAGAAAGCCACGGCTAACTACGTGCCAGCAGCCGCGGTAATACGTAGGTGGCAAGCGTTGTCCGGAATTATTGGGCGTAAAGCGCGCGCAGGCGGCTTCTTAAGTCTGATGTGAAAGCCCACGGCTCAACCGTGGAGGGTCATTGGAAACTGGGAGGCTTGAGTGCAGAAGAGGAGAGCGGAATTCCACGTGTAGCGGTGAAATGCGTAGAGATGTGGAGGAACACCAGTGGCGAAGGCGGCTCTCTGGTCTGTAACTGACGCTGAGGCGCGAAAGCGTGGGGAGCGAACAGGATTAGATACCCTGGTAGTCCACGCCGTAAACGATGAGTGCTAAGTGTTGGAGGGTTTCCGCCCTTCAGTGCTGCAGCTAACGCATTAAGCACTCCGCCTGGGGAGTACGGTCGCAAGACTGAAACTCAAAGGAATTGACGGGGGCCCGCACAAGCGGTGGAGCATGTGGTTTAATTCGAAGCAACGCGAAGAACCTTACCAGGTCTTGACATCCCGCTGACCGGTCTGGAGACAGATCTTTCCCTTCGGGGACAGCGGTGACAGGTGGTGCATGGTTGTCGTCAGCTCGTGTCGTGAGATGTTGGGTTAAGTCCCGCAACGAGCGCAACCCTTGATCTTAGTTGCCAGCATTCAGTTGGGCACTCTAAGGTGACTGCCGGTGACAAACCGGAGGAAGGTGGGGATGACGTCAAATCATCATGCCCCTTATGACCTGGGCTACACACGTGCTACAATGGATGGTACAAAGGGCTGCAAGACCGCAAGGTTTAGCCAATCCCATAAAACCATTCTCAGTTCGGATTGCAGGCTGCAACTCGCCTGCATGAAGCCGGAATCGCTAGTAATCGCGGATCAGCATGCCGCGGTGAATACGTTCCCGGGCCTTGTACACACCGCCCGTCACACCACGAGAGTTTGCAACACCCGAAGTCGGTGGGGTAACCCTTACGGGAGCCAGCCGCCTAAGGTGGGGCAGATGATTGGGGTGAAGTCGTAACAAGGTAGCCGTATCGGAAGGTGCGGCTGGATCACCTCCTTTCTAAGGAAATTGTGAAATGTGACAGGCTCGTCCCCACAGAGTAGCAACAGAGAACATCGTTCTCACAAACGAATTAACGGCACTGTTTTTTGTTCAGTTTTGAAGGATGAATTCCTTCTATATAGGTAAGCAAACTTGTTCTTTGAAAACTGGATAATATCGTATAAAAGTAACCAAGCAATAACCGAGTAATCGCCATTTTAGGTATTTTTCAAAGAAAGAAGAGAAGCAAGCAGTTCTAGGAAGCAACTGAGTGACTGACCGAGCGTATTTGCATACGCGAGGGAAGGAATGAAGGAAGCTGACGACGAAATGCCAAGCTTTATTTTTCTTAGGTTAAGTTAGAAAGGGCGCACGGTGGATGCCTTGGCACTAGGAGCCGAAGAAGGACGGGACTAACTCCGATATGCTCCGGGGAGCTGTAAGTAAGCATGGATCCGGAGATTTCCGAATGGGGAAACCCACTGTTCGTAATGGAACAGTATCCCTGCCTGAATACATAGGGCAGGAGAAGGCATACCCGGGGAACTGAAACATCTAAGTACCTGGAGGAAGAGAAAGCAAACGCGATTCCCTGAGTAGCGGCGAGCGAAACGGGAACAGCCCAAACCAGAAGGCTTGCCTTCTGGGGTTGTAGGACACTCTATACGGAGTTACAAAAGAACGGTGTAGGCGAAGAGGTCTGGAAAGGCCCATCAGAGAAGGTAACAATCCTGTAGCTGAAACATCGTTCTCTCCAGAGTGGATCCTGA
>NZ_LFZU01000001.1:1914860-1987360 GCF_001183975.1 Bacillus sp. FJAT-27231
ATAGGATAGGGGTGGAAGCGTGGCGACACGTGGAGCTGACGAATACTAATCGATCGAGGACTTATCCTAAAAAATATACGCACTTTCGAGTGCACAAGTAAACACCTATGGCAGGTTGTTGCGGTTACAATACTTATTATCCAGTTTTGAAAGAACAAACTCTTTCATCTTTATACAGTCTGGTGGCGATAGCGAAGAGGCCACACCCGTTCCCATCCCGAACACGGAAGTTAAGCTCTTCAGCGCCGATGGTAGTTGGGGGATTCCCCCTGTGAGAGTAGGACGCTGCCAGGCAAAACCCCTAAGGGGTTTTTATTTTGTTTACTTTACATAATCGGCCCCTTGGTCAAGCGGTTAAGACACCGCCCTTTCACGGCGGTAACACGGGTTCGAATCCCGTAGGGGTCACCATTTGGAGGATTAGCTCAGCTGGGAGAGCACCTGCCTTACAAGCAGGGGGTCGGCGGTTCGATCCCGTCATCCTCCATTTTTTGTTTCATAATAAGCTGGTGTAGCTCAATTGGTAGAGCAACAGCCTTCTAAGCTGTCGGTCAGAGGTTCGAATCCTCTAAGGCGCGTAAATGATAAAAAAAGCATCTGGCCAGTTTCATGTAGACTAGCCTGATGCTTTTTTGTGCCTATTAAGGAAATTTCTTAATTTGCATGACGTTCGATTAATGATAGTTACTTTTTGGTAAAAAACGCCTTTAAACCTTCCCATAAATCCTCATGTACGAAATATAATTGGCATGCGTTATAAATTTTGTTATCTTCTGTTTTAAACTTAATCATCCAAGAAAGATGATCTTGAGAAAAAGTACTATCTGGGTCCTTAAAAGCATCTATGAAAAATACTCGATCCCCAACGTGAAAATCTCTAGATTTTTCCCATTCAAATTCTATGCCTTCTTCACAGCACGTAAAATCTTCTAGGATATAGATAGGGTCATTATCTAGACATTCATTAATCATCACAACATCTCCTAGTTAATTTACATCATGCTCGAAAGCGGAAGTCGAAGTAAGGTTTGAATGGCAACACGATTTGCTCCGTTACTATTTAGGAATGACCAAAGTATGTTGGCTTTTGCTGTTCTACCCATCAAAGCATAGGCAGTGTACCAAACTTCAGGACTTGCTACTTGAATCCCTTTCCAATTTCGGAAAGGCAGAATAGGAAGGTTACAAATCCCTTTCTCAGTGACAATAGAGAAATGTCCAATTACTTCAACCTGCGGATTGTTTTGATGAACTAATAATTTATAATGGCTTGCAAAAGGAAACACGCCGCTCTCAATTTCTTCTACATGTAATGAGTCCAAAACTCCTAAAACCAGTTCCTTAGGAGCATCTGTTGTCATATCCCAATCTCGGATAGTGTCAGTCAAACCTAAACTGTACAACAAGCCACTCCCTCCTAAAGCATAGGAGATACCCTGTCGTTCAAAACGTTCTGTAACTGCAAGTAATTGCAATAGATTTGGTTTCATTAGAGTCCTCCCTCAATACAACTTTATCATTCAAGTATATTATGTCGGATACTAAGGTTGTATATTCTATTCACCCGCAGTTGACACAAGGCGACAGGAAGGAAAGCTAAACCTTATCAAATTCAATTTGCGACTCTGTCACCAATTCCACAATGTACGAATTTTCCTTTTTGATTTCCATCATTCCGGTGTCGTAAAGATGTATCACCTCATAAATTTCTCCTTTGTATTTCACTTTATCTCCTAATTTAATCATAGTCGCGCCTTCTTTCATGCTAAGGTTTTATTGACTACAACGTATATTTTTTGAAAATTCAGAACTATTTTATGCTAAAAAGAAAACTATCCCGATATGCTGGAACAGTTTTCTTTTTAAAGGTATCGAGTCAATGAAGCTCTTGTTGTTTCTTTTTATTGTTCCCAATAGTAATTAGCCTAAAACCTTTGTATTCTCTGAACTTTAAAAAACAATCAATACGAGACAGTCGTTTTTTCGTTTCCTTCTTATTTTAAGAAGACAGCTGATTAGTCGTGTAGGGGCTGCATAACATGTGCATCGTCTATACACGTTTACTTGACATAACCCCACAATTATCGGCATTAAAAAGAAACTTTTAACCTTTTAATTAAAGTCCCCGTTAGTTCAACGACAATATGGAACGGGAGAAAACACTAATCCCGCTCATAATCATCAGTCATCAGCTCAACCTTTTCTGGCATTATTTTTTGAAGAGAGCCTATAGTTGAAAAACGTTCATCATTTGAGAACGCGGTAATATAATCACCATCATGCCCTACCCAAAACATAGTGGAATTTTCAGTTAAAGTTGGTACTGGGGTATTGGCCATCCATTTTAGCTTAACCAGTCTAGTTCGGTTGTTTTTAGTCTTTTTTACAGGATGAGGTGACTCATGTTCCCTCTCCTCTATCCTAAATATATCCTGTTTTAAGGACCATAATGATAAATTTAACATGCTCCCATTTCCATACAAATAAGGATAGTATTCTTTGAATTGCTGCGGGCTATGAATAATTGCCTTTACAAAGAACGTGTCTTTACGACTTCCCTTCATATAATTGAACTCTATATTTTGCATCTTAAACAGCTCTTCGTACTCTGCTTGTTGAAAATCATAGATTTCCGCAAGTGAATAAATAGGGTAGTAATCTGGATTTTCCATCCAGCTGCAAAAGAATTCTTCATGGACATCTGTATAATTACCATCAATATAACAAGAAAAGTCTACGATATATTTAATCTTTCCTTCTATATCAAATGGATAAGTCAATTCCGGTCCTGGTGTAGTTATTATTTTTTCAGGAGGAAAGTAGTTTATCTCTACCTTCATTTTAATCGCCTCTCTCAAAAGGTTTGAGTAGTTACATTTTTACTATATTACCACGTAAAACGTAGTTTTCGCTGGCTTATTAGTGTTATCAGCTGTTGAACTAACCTGATTTGTTAGTTGAAGAAGATCCCAAAGAACTTAATGAATACTCCATACACCCTTAGTTCACATAACGCCACAACAAGGGGGAAGCTTCTATACAATTATCCCCTTTATCCATCAAGGGGTTTTCTTTTTGTCTCTTGTTCTTCTCTATACACAATTTTATACATTGCTGATTTAACAAGGTTTCCGGCCTTCCAATCAGCCTGGTGGCTGCATAAAAAAATGGGGTTTTATGCACTATATTCCTTTTTAATTTATTTATAAATAAAACAAACATTAGAAAAAACTACACTGGATTTTGAAATATATTGGAACGATTTCGACAAATGATCTTAAAATATGTCAGTTTATTTGTTTAAAGGGATAAAAGCTAGGACTGTCCCAGTCCGTTGAAACTATACAATAGATTAATCGAGCATTTTTCAAAATGGTCTGACTCTTCTTCGAACTCGTAATTAGGACGGGGTGCAAAGCAGGTGGATGACTATTTAAAAAGAATTCGGCTTCCCACCATATGTGCCCAATTGGATACGTATGTACGGGAAGTAAACGAACAGCAGATCAGTCATAAAGCTTTTCTATTTCATTTACTATCCGTAGAAGTCGCTGAAAGGGGGCTAAGAAAGAATCCTTAAGAAAAAAGCTCAGTTTCCAGTTTGAAGAAGCTCCTTTTGTCCCCAAACGGCGTCTTCTCGAAGGTGGCTGACGGTCACTATGTCCAAGAGAAAAGGAACGTCTTATTTGTGGGCAGCTTGGTACTGGCAAAACGCATTTATCCATTGCCCTCGGGCTTTTGCCGAATGAACGCAGACCTTGTCATGGTCGATGAACTTGGCTACATTCCCTATCATCCCCGTGCAGCTGAATTGATGTTTCAATTCTTTTCCGCCCGTTACGAGCGAGGGAGCATGATTATCACTAGTAATAGAGAATTCAGCCGCTGGAACGAAGTTTTTCATGACGATCAAATGAAGGTTGCCTTGTTAGATCGAATTACACACTAGATATACTGATTTCTGAAGAATGAGGACAGTTACCGTTTCAAAGAAACATACTCGTCCTAACGAGAGGGGGTTCAACTTTTGGGTCGACGATTACCATTCCCTATGAAACTATGTTATAATTCAAAAAACTTATAATATCACATTAGAATACATATAAATACATTTTCGGTAAATTGAAATTTACAATTGGGGGGAACATTAGTATATGTCTTTAGAAAAAAATTATGAAGCGATCCAAGATGAACTCATTCGAATTAGCAATCAATTATACGAAAATCCGGAATTAGGAGATCAAGAGTATGAATCAATGAAGTTACTGGTTGATTATTTACGCTCCTATGATTTTGAAGTAGAGACAGGGATTGTTGATCGTCCAACTGCTTTTCGAGCGGAGTTTTCAAGTAGCAAGCCGGGTCCAACTATTGCTTATTTGGCAGAATACGATGCGTTGCCGGTAATTGGTCATGGCTGTGGTCATAATTTAATTGCTACGTTTGCTGTCGGCGCAGGAGTTATTCTTCGTCAGCATATAGAAGAAATCGGTGGAAAGGTAGTAGTCTTGGGGACCCCAGCAGAGGAAACAAATGGTGCAAAAGTACCGATGAGTGAGCTGGGAACGTTTGATGATATTGATGTTGCCATGATGGTACATGGCGCAGATGTATCTTCAGAAAGTGGTCCAATGCTTGCGATGGATGCGCTCCAGTTTGATTTTACAGGAAAAGCGGCACATGCAGCGGCATCTCCTGAAAAGGGAATTAATGCATTAGATGCAGTCATTCAATTATTTAACGGAATAAATGCGCTTCGTCAGCATGTTCCGGATGATGTAAAAATGCATGGAATCATTACAAAAGGTGGAGAGGTTGCAGGGATTGTGCCAGCAGCAGCTACAGCACAATTTTATATTCGTGCCAATGAACGGAAAATGGTAGATGAAGTGGTGGCAAAAGTGAAAAACATTGCTGAGGGAGCGTCTTCCATGACGGGAGCTTCTCTGGAGGTTTCCAACTATGAGCTGAGCTACGATAATATGATTACAAATCAGGCTTTGTCTGATACATTTACAAAGCATTTAAAAGCGTATAGTGTCAATCCGGTCTATCCAGCGGTACCGGCAACAGGGTCTGCAGATATGGGAAATGTCAGTCAGGTTGTTCCGGCTATTCATCCTTATGTCGGTATGAATGAACCTGGGCTTGTTTTCCATACAAAGGAATTTGCTGATAAAACAATAACGCCAGATGGAGAAGCAGCTATTCATGACGCTGTATTAGCACTGGCACATACTGGATATGACATTATCGTCAACAAGGATTTACTACATGCGATAAAAGAAGAATTTGAAAATCGGTAATTAAAATAATTCCATCCTAACAGGTAGTTTATTTCTTTATCGAGGTTGTTCAAAAAGTGCAATAAAAATAACGCATAAGGAAAAGAATTTCTACTAAGATCGCCCACCTCCTTTGGCGGATGTAGAAATCATCACATCCTGTGAAAAGTTTGTTAGCTTGCTTTTGAGTTCTTTGGAAAAGAAAAACACTTTTTCTGCGTGCAAGAACGTTTGCTCATGTATTAACTGCATACGCTCTGCTACCGGGAGCTTGCCTTGCGCTACTTCCAACTTTCGCCGCATAGGGCATGCTAGTATCGGCGTTGCAACAAATGTTTTCGATTGGGCGAGTAATCGCAGTCCTGGGTCGTTGCAATTTTAGCAGACGGGTCCTTTTTTATCACTCTTTTTGAACACACACTTATAAAAGTAGTAAACTGCCTGTTTTTATTTAATTTAGAAAGGTCCTTTTAGAATAGAGGAAAGGGGATGTTATCATGAGCGGCGTTTTGAAAATAGCAGACGAAAACACAAAAAATTCAAAAAAGAAAAAATGGGAATTTCCAAATGTCTTTGTTCTCATGTTTGGGCTAATTGTTATTACAGCTTTATTAACATACTTTATTCCGGCTGGAGAATATGAGCGGGAAGTAAAAGTAGTGGATGGCACAGAAAGAACGGTTGTTATCAATAATACATTCCATGAAGCGGAAGGCAGCCCGACCGGTTTTTTTGAGGTCTTCCAAACCATTCATAAAGGTATGACGCAAAGTGCAGATATTATTTTCTTTATTTTTATTGTCGGTGGAGCTTTTGGAATTTTAAATGCAACAAAAGCCATTGAAACAGGACTGGCCAATTTATCAATGAAGATGGCAGATAGGGAAATTTATCTGATTCCGGTAGTTATGACACTCTTTGCTTTAGGTGGCGGGACATTTGGAATGTCAGAAGAGACGATTCCATTTATTATGATTTTAGTACCTCTAGCAATGAAATTGGGTTTCGACTCTTTAGTCGGAGCCGGGATGGTTATCATTGGTTCTTGTGCCGGCTTTACAGCATCGTTTATGAATCCATTTACCATTGGGGTTGCGCAAGGAATTGCAGAGCTTCCAACCTTCTCTGGGATGGGTGTCCGATTTGTTATGTGGGTTATCTTTGTAGCTTTTAGTGTAGCTTTTGTAATGATGTATGCCAAAAAAGTGAAAAAGAACCCGGAAAAAAGCTTAATGTATAAGATTGATAAGAAAAGAAACTTTGATGATTCTTTAAATCAGAAATATACAAAGTTGACTGTCAGACAGGGTATTATAATTGGATTATTACTGGTCACCATTATTATTCTGGCAATTGGAGTAATTTATTTCGGTTGGTACATTGTGGAGATAGCCTCCCTCTTCTTAATTATGGGGATTATCGCCGGTTTTGTTGGAAAGCTACGTGTCAATCAAATTGCAGAAGGCTTTATTGATGGTTGTAAGGAGCTTATTGTCGGAGCTTTAGTCGTTGGTTTTGCATATGGAATACTTGTTGTTTTGGAAGAAAGTAATACCATTGATACCATACTATATACTGCATCCAATCTCGTGAGTCAGCTGCCGACAACTTTTACGGCAATGGGAATGTATATATTTCAGAGTCTGCTTAACTTCTTGGTTCCATCAGGAAGCGGTCAGGCAGCATTAACAATGCCAATCATGACACCGTTATCCGATTTAACGGAAGTGAGTCGCCAAACTGCGGTATTAGCCTTTCAATTGGGAGACGGTATTTCGAATGCCATTACGCCGACATCTGGTGTTTTAATGGCGTCATTAGCAATCGCTAAGATTCCTTGGACGATTTGGATCCGCTGGTCATTACCAGTAATTATTCTTTCTTACATCGTTGGGGCAATTATTATCACGATTGTTCATACATTTATCTGGACCGTTTAACTGAAATATCAAGTAAAAAATCCCTTTTCTAATTCGAAGGGGATTTTTTACTTGGCAAATAGAAAAGTATAGAATATTCCTATTTGGTCTAGTGACAGGGTAGCTGTTCTAGGCCACAGGATTATCCTCAATATATGGTCGTTCGCGAAAGTACACTTTTACGGACGGGATGTTTTTATTTTAAAAAATGGATTTCAACGTCCGAAAAACTCCCAATATTATTTACGAACGTTTACAAAGTTTTAAATACATGATGAACGTAGTAACGGAAATTAAGAGAGATGACAGTTAAAAAGCGATTATAAGAAATGAGATTGGGACAAAAAGGCTTATCTGTTAAGAATAGAGGAATATTAACCGCACTTAGAATGGATATGGCGAACCGTACCATAAGTAAATGAGGTTTTTCTACTAGAAAAGGAAGAAAAGCGGTTGTCCCTAAAGGGTCTCATTAATTGCCTTTTAGGGACAGTTTTGTTTTGAATAATTAGATATAAGTTTTTAACAGTTGGAAACCCTTAACTTGTAGATCAGATGTATTCTATTGAATCCCGATAAAAAACTGCTGCCAAGCATGATCTCTTCTCCCTCTATCTCTAAAGCTTTTAAGGAATAGGTAATTTATCTGGGTTCATTGTTATATACATTTCGACTATTTTTTCATTATTAATATAAAAGCTAAGGATACTTTGAATCTTATCATTCATGTATATCACGACTGCTGGTTGACAATTGACATTTTTAACCTCAACATAAAAGTCTTCAGGGGCCTTTTTTATGACTCCGTATAATAAGGCTAAAACGTTGGAGAAGGATACGATTGGACGTACAGCAGCTGTGACTTTTCCACCGCCATCAGAAAATAGTGTGACATTTTCTGATATAAGTTCTAATAAGGCATCCGTATTTTGCATTTGAAATGCTTCTATAAAGCGATTAATGATTAACTTATTCTTCTCATAGTTTAAGCTTTCACCCTCCACACGTGAGATCTTTTGCTTAGCCCTGCTAAAAATTTTTCTGCAGTTTTCTTCTTTCTTTTCAATGATGTCAGCGATCTCTGAGTAAGAGAAATCAAATACCTCTCTTAAAAGGAGGGTTGCTCGTTCATCTGGTGCCAAATGCTCCATCATTCGTAAATAGGCAATACTTAATCCTTCTTTTTGTATAAGCATCTCAGATGGATCAAAGGCCTGTAATCTTTCTATTAATAATGGCTCGGGATTCCATGGTCCCACATAATGTTCTCGTCTGTACCGTGCAGACTTTAATACATCCAGACAGAGGTTCGTCATCATCTTACAGAGATATGCTTTCTTAATCTTTATGTTTTCCTCACTTATTTGGTAAGCTCTTAGAAAAGTTTCTTGGACAATATCTTCTGCTTCCACTACTGAACCTAACATCCGATAACCTATTGAAAACAACAATGGTTTAAATAGGCGGTAATCTTCTTTCGTAATTTGCACTATTTTTCCTCTTCTCGTTTAAAATGATCTCTTCAGCTGCTTGTTTTCCACTGCTGACTGCGCCATCTGCCAAAATGAAGTTAGGGGAAGCCCAATCTCCTGCTATATATAATCCCGGAATTTCTGTTTTAGAACGCTGTAGCTTTTGCTCATCTCCTATTTGGGGTAAGCGCTGGTTCACTGTAATATTAGGGATAAAACGTCTTGTAATCACATATTGCTGCCATCCTGGCTGCAGCTTATCTAAGAATTGTTCAAGCTCGTTTTTAATACTTGTTCCATCAATGTGATCATCTGGATGATGATATTTAAATACATGAAGAACTGCACTATTTGTATCATCAGAAAGGCGGGCATAATTTGAATGCACAGAATAATAGAGGGGATCCGTGATGCCCATGGCGAACAATCTCCTTGGGTTAGGAAGTTTTGTTAAAGCAAGATCTAACGTTGCACCTCTTACAGCTGTTATCTGGGTAAAAAAGCTGTTTTGATAAAGATTAACCTTTTCGTTTAACATTTCATTAAGTTCATGAGGGCCAGTTGTACAAATTACATACTTCGCGTGAATTTCCTCGTCATTAGACAGGATTAATTTAAATTGATCCTGTTCAACGGGATCAATTTGTTTAACAAGAGTATGTGATTGAACCTGAACACCCAAGATGATTGCTTTATTGTGAAGTTGGTCAATGATCGTTTGCCAGCCGCCATCTAGATAAAGGACGCCTCCCATAGCATTTTTCATATTCGATACTATTACTTTGGCGCTCACCATTTCAGGAGCATGACAATATGTTGCAAGTCTGCCAAGTATATATAGTAATGACTTAACTTTTTTAGAGTTGGCTACTTGTGTAACCCATTGTTGGAATGTTTGCTCTGCTAACTTTTCAGGATTTATACTCATCACTTTCAACAAAACCGCGATCCATTCCATACGTTCTTTCCCATTCAAAAGACTTGTTGTAAAAAGTTCCAAAGGAGAAAGCGGGGCAGCATATTTGATATTGTTTTCAATTAATATACCGCCTAATTTGGGTGATTTTCCATTAAGACTAATACCTAATTCTTCGAGAATAGACTTGGCTTTTCCTTTTTTATAAAGGGCGTGCGGACCTAGATTCAAATACTGTTGATTCATCTTGTTTGTTCTAGCCCTGCCGCCAATCTTTTTTCCTTTTTCTACTAGTAATATAGATAAATTGGTTTTAGTTAAATAATTAGCTGCAACATAGCCTGCTAATCCACCACCAACAATAACAATATCCCATTTTTGAGTCATAAGATAACCTCCTAAAGTTATTTCATAACTCAAGACGACAAAGGGCGAATAGATGTGACATCGTTTTAAAAAATTTTAGAAACTTGTTCATAAATGAGCCCAAGGAACTTTTTCTAATCATCCATGGTAAGTTATATCTTTTTTAACATGGATGCTGTTTTGTTGGAAGAATCCATTTATTTGTAAATAAAATATAAAGTTCTGGCGCAAAAACTTCAAAACAATTGCAAGTAATCTCTAAATCTTGGACATACTGATACTATTACTCTAAAAAAGATGAGTGATCAGTATGAAAAAAGCAACATTTATTCAGATGAAACATATATCAAAGTAAAAGGTCAATGGATGTATCTGTATCGTGCAGTGGATTTTGAAGGAAACACGATTGATTTTTATCTCAGTAAAACAAGAGATCACAAGGCTGCAAAGCGCTTCTTCAAGAAAGCTTTGTGGTCTTTTCATGTTTCTAAACCTCATGTCATGACAGTCGACTCTTATGGTTGGTTTGCATTATCTAAAAATGCCTGAACTTGACTTTCCCCTTTCGAAACGTCCAGACCAATGACTGGATTCATTCTAAAATCTCCTCCTAGATTAGTAATTTGCCGGTAACCCCTAATCCTCCATGCAGTATCACAGCTTCGCTTGTTATACGAGATCTAAGTACCAACCAGTCTCAATCATATTTCTACAAGTAGGGGGCGAACCGTTTAGCTGACGGGAATAAAGCCCCACGAGCAGGTACGTTCTACCCTGGCTATTGATATAATAAGACCAAAATAAATAAGGTCAACCAGAAATATTTAGCATTCTGATTAACCTTATAATACGAACGGGGCAGGTTAGCTTAAGTACATTTCTTCACAAAGTTTAAAAAGAAAATAATTTTCGCGATTTTTACTTATAACAGCTTAACGTTTTAAATTAAAATGTTTCCTCTCTTCTGACAGACTTATTAAATTTCAAAAACAATTAATTCAATCATCTTTTCGTATAGAAAAACTTATTAAGAAACATGCATTGGAAAAAATATAAATCATATATAGGAGATATCCCGTTTGAATGCTTGAGGAGGATAATATGAAACCTATGTTACCTAGTGAAAAATATTTCGGTAATTTAGAACTAGTTTATGCATTTTATGGGGCTATGCCTACAGGTGTTACTGTTTCAGAAACTGGTCGTATCTTCATTTGTTTTCCGAAATGGGGAGACGATGTTAAATTTACGGTGGCGGAAATTGTTGAGAATAAATTGCAGCCTTATCCTAATTTACAAACCAATTTGGTTAACCCTGAGAACATTAAAAAGACTTTCATCAGTGTTCAAAGTGTAGTTGCTGATGGAAGGGGAACGCTTTGGATATTAGATACAGCGGCACCCAATTTTTCTGAACCTATTAAAGGGGGGGCAAAATTAGTCGCTGTTGATTTAGAAACCAATACAATAAGAAAAGTATATACCTTTACAGAAGATGTTATCTTGCCTACAACTTATCTAAATGATGTCCGTTTTGATTTTCGTGTTGGAAGAGCAGGTTATGCCTATATAACGGATTCTTCTTCAAGAGGACCAGGAGCTATTATCGTCGTAGATTTATCAAATGGAAACGCGTTTAGACGGTTAAATGGGGCAAATTCAACTTCACCCGATCCCTATTTTTTACCGAAAGTAGAAGGTCAAATTTTAATGAATCGAAACAAAGATGGTTCAACTTCTCCATTTAGATTGGCATCTGATAGTCTTGCGATTTCTCCCGATGGAAAGATATTATATTTTGCTCCACTAACCAGTCGTCATTTGTTCTCGATTTCAACAGAAGCCCTGAGAGACAGAACGAGACCGGACATGGATTTACCTTATCATGTGGGGTATTGGGGAGAAAAAGGTGCATCTGATGGAATGGTCACCGACGCAAAGGGAACTGTTTATGCTGGAGATTATGAAAACAACAGTATCCGTAAGATATTGCCAACTGGCATAATGGAAACTATCGCCCATGATCCGAGAATTTTGTGGCCGGATACTTTTTCAATTGGTCCGGATCAATATTTGTATGTCATTGTGAACCAATTACATCGACAGCCTAGATTTCATTATGGAAAAGACTTACGACAGAAACCTTATAGTTTACTCCGTATCAAAATTGATGAATTTCCTGCTCCGACCTTTTCATAATAAAAATAGTCAATTAATCGGTTTCATTATATAGAGTAAAACAAACACGAGTAAGCAAGAAGTATTAACTTTATTTACTTCTGTCAAATAAACTCAAAATGGTTTAATAGGAACAGTTTACTTGGTGAGTGTTAAACTGTTCCTGGAAATTTTTTATAATGTCGGTAAGTTCAATGCTGTATTGATATTATTTAAATCCAAACTGATCTGCTCGTTTGTATCCCAAGCATGATACCATCCTTTTTCTTCCATATATGTGGATATTTCTTCATGCATATCAAGAGCTTCCACTAAATGGCGAGTGAGCATTTCTTTAATTTCCGGTGTTCCTGCCTCCGTAATTGCCATGGCATAATTTCTAATTCCACTTTTAGCTGAAATGAGTAGATCCATTGCAACCACTTGATCCGATAGTGCGTCCATGCCAGTTAAATTTTCAATGATTGGATTCATGTTCATTCACCTCCTAATTTACTGCTTAGCGTTGGTAAGGATAGAAGCATATTCTTGTAATTGTACCGTAGATAAATCAATGTCTTGCTGCATAATATCTTTTAATCGCTGATCTGTAACTAACGCTTTCATCGTTTTAGACTTAGTCAGACAATTAGTCTTAAATGCAGCCATCTCATGGACCTCAAGAACTTCATGCAAGGCGTAGTTCATTTTTTCATACCTCCTTCCTTAAGGTTTCAACACGACTTTAATACATTCATCCATTTTTGTATCAAAAATCTCATAGCCATGTTTTGCATCACTAAGAGGAAGTACATGACTTACTACATCGCCTGGGTCAATCTTACCAGTCGTTACCAATTCAAACATGTATGGCATATAGTGGATGACAGGGGCTTGACCGGAGCGGATATTAATATTTCGCTGCATAATATCTCCAAGAGGGAAACCATTATATCTGCCGCCGTAAACGCCTGTAACTTGAATTGTCCCGCCTTTACGCACTGCTTGTGAAGCCATTATAAACGCACTTAATGCTCCCCCTTGAAGCTTCATTCCGCTCGCAAGGAACTCCATATCAGTCATTTTACCGTCCATACCAACTGCATCAATGACAACATCAGCGCCGCCCTTCGTCATTTCTTTCAAATGCATTCCCACATTTTCAAAGTGTTCGAAATTTACAATTTCAACTTTGTTGGTACGTTTGGCGTGTTGTAAACGATAGTCTACATAATCTACGGCAATCACACGCTTTGCACCTTTTAACCAACAAAATTTTTGAGCAAAAAGACCAACTGGACCGCAGCCGAATACAATAACTGTATCTCCGGCCTTTACGCCTGCATTGTCAACACTCCAAAAACCCGTGGTCATCGCATCAGCAATAACTGATAACTTTTCATCAGGTTCTTCACAGGTCTCAGGGATTTTGAAATGAGTAAAGTTGGCAAACGGCACTCTCAAATATTCAGCTTGCCCGCCTGGATAACCGCCAGTTGTTCCCGAATATCCGAAATACGCTCCCATATCACCATTATCATTAGAATTATCACATTGGCTTTCCAAATGGTTTTTACAATAAATGCATTCCCCGCATGCTATATTAAAGGGAATAATTACTCGATCTCCCTTTTTTAGTTTAGTAACACCTGGACCAACTTCTTCGACGATTCCCACTGGTTCATGACCAATAACATAGTTTTCTTGCAGGTTAGGAATCATTCCATGGATTAAATGTAAATCAGACCCACATATAGCTGTACTCGTCACTTTAATAATCATGTCATCTGGTTTTTCAATCTTTGGATCTGGGACGTCTTTGACTACAACATTTTTAATACCTTGATACGTTACTGCCTTCATTGGTTACAGCCTCCAGTGTTAGTGATCATCAGGTGTCTGGTCAAACATACCTTTTCTATTGGTCTCAACAGGAAATAGATTCATTTTGCCAATCATCAATGTATTGTTGGCAGAGAGTTGATCTAGTTTATACTGTTCACTTAGTTCGTATGGATGGAACCATTTTTTATTAATCATTAGTTCTGTAATTTCTTGGTGCATGGCAATCCCTTGCATTAACTGGTTTCGCAAGAGGGTTCTAACATCAGGTGATGCGGACTCCGTTAATGCTACAGCAATATTGCGGACACCTTCTTTGGCACGAAGAAGTAAATCCATCGCAAATGTGGTATCTGCTAGCTCTGGTACGTGTAGCGAGTTTATAGGGTCTAAATAATCATTATTCAATGAATTTGCCTCCTTTTCAATTTACTATTGGTGTTGGCCGGTTTTGAGGAACAGGAGCTTCAAAAGGTGCGCGTTGATAAACTGCCTGTAATTCTCCAAGCGCTTGAATGGATTGTTCAACATCTTTTTGCATTAATGATCTTAAATCATTATCAAATACCAGTCCTTGCATTAGTTTTGATTTCGCTAAGCAAAGGGTTTTAAAATTAATAATTTCGTGTAAATCCAATGACTCATGATCAGCTAATTTTTGATTATCCATTTCTAATTAACCTCCTTAATCGTTAATACAATCAATTGTATTGTTCCAAAAATAGGAGGGGAATATTCTTTAATGTTTTTTTAAATGGTTGGAATATTCATAAAGTGGGGGGATACATTTATTGTGATGGTTGAGGATGATTGCTGCGGCGTTTTTTCTTATAGCTAAAAAAATGTTCAACTGGAAATATCCGGTTGAACTTATAATATGAAAGGAAGAAGAAATGCCTTCTCCTTTTTACTCTTACTGTTGATTAAGAACCTCCATCTAAGAAAAATCGTATTTATTATTGAAGAGACTACTTATAACAGACATTGAAAATCTGACCAATAAAAGGGGAAAAGAAATCGAATAAAAAGTGGTTTTCCAATCCCACCCCTTTTTATATTTAACAAGCTGTGTGTTTTTTTCTAGCCATAGCTCAGTAATAGTCATCGGTACACTGGATTACAGAACTTTTAAAAGGCACTGAAGGATGTGAGAATCCTTAATCAGTTGATTATAAAAGACACAAGAAATTGGGAATAGTATATAATCAAACACCACACTTGTTTTAACTTGTTTTGGAACTCGGGAGGGATATTTAACATAATCTTTATTTACAACCAGTTTATCGGCCAATAATGCATAATAACTTTTTATAAAGAAAACAAAGAGCCAGTCCTTTTGATCTGAACCCAAAAAGTTAAACACGAATTTAGGCAGCTTCCTGAGCATGAGTCCGATATTGAATCGGACTCATGCCTTTTAATTTTGCCTTAATTCGTTTGTGATTGTAATAATGTATATACTTTTCTAATTCAAGTTTAAAATGCTCCACGCTCTCAAACTCCTTGAGGTAAAGCAATTCAGACTTTAATAAACCAAAGAAATTCTCCATAACTGCGTTATCTAAACAATTGCCCTTCCGGGACATACTTTGGGTTCTGGTACAAAAACTTCAAAACAATTGCAGGTAATCTCTAAATCTTGGACATGCTGATACTATTACTCTAAAAAAGGTGAATGATCAGTATTAAAAAGCAACATTTATTCAAGTGGAAACATTATCATCATGATATTATTTTACAAACAGTAAGATGGTACCTATGGTACAACTTGAGCTTTCGTCATTTAGTGGAGATAATGGAAGAACGTGGCTTATCGATGGTCCACACAACGATTATGCGTTCGGTTCATCAATATGGACCGGAATTAGATGAAAGAGTACGACGTCATCTTAAGCCAACAACTGACTACCGGAGAATCGATGAAACATATATCAAAGTAAAAGGTCAATGGATGTATCTGTATAGAGAGATTACTATATCGAAGAAGAAATCGTCCCGGTGATTCGGGAGATGGTCGATGGAGTAGTTATGCGATTGCGTGTGAATAACGTAGCCGCGGGTAAAGTGGCATTAGGCCTCGCGTATTCAAAAAATATAGAAGAAAAGGGATTTAAGAATCAAAGATTATTACATAAAAGAACAAACAGCACAAAAAAACTGACGGTTTGTTAAGTAACAATAAAGTTGTTTAAAAATACTTCTTTAACTAACGGGGCAAGATAGATTAATAAGGAAATGTACAAAGGGGTATAGATGGAAAGAGGATTTATACCCTTGTTCATTGAATATTTAGTATGTAGATCAAAAATCTAATGAGAAGAATAGACTAAATTAATGGGAGTATTTAAAGGAAGATTACTTTAAGTTCTATTAAGTTCTGTAAATTTATAAGATAGTCTTAATTATCAATTTAGATGTTCGATTACAATTGAAGTAGACGAGATGGAGTGAATAATAAACATGCAATATGGAATGTACGCAATTTCACTTGTTATTTTTGGATTGATACTTTGGAGGCGAACAAGAGCGATGGTCCGCCCGATTAAAGGTTCTGGTTTGCGAATTTTGTTACCAATGCTTTATATGTCACCTGCCTTCTCTGTGGTGATACAACCTTCTGTACACATGACTTCAATAGAAATTGTGGTTTCTGTGATATTTGGTATAATCCTATCTGCTCCATTGATTTATACAACTGGTTATGAGATTCGAGAGGATGGGAAAATATATGCAAAAAAGAGCATTGGTTTTGTGATTGCTTTAATCTCAGTATTTATTATCCGACGATTAGTTAATTACTTTTTACCAGGCATTGATGTTTTGACGTTAAATGCTCTATCTATCATTTCCCTGTTTGTGTATGTTGGGTTATGGAGAATCATAAGTTACACGAAATTCAAAAAGGTATATAACACACATGTAGCTATGTAAGACTTCGGAGTAATCATTAAATTCCAAATTACTATGAATGATAAAAATTTGTTACTTAATTAAAGGGTATTTTTGTTTAGTAAGAAAAGTTAGAGTCAACAGTAGACTGCTGGCTTGGAGTTAGTATAGTTTCATGGACACAGTTTAATTAAGTCCTTACAATTATTTTGAGAGGATGTGTCCGAATTGGAACGTAAGCCTGCAGGTAAAAAATATAATGATGACTTTAAGAAAACAATTGTGGATTTATATCATTCCGGTAGCTCAGTTAAAGAATTAAGCAGCGAATATGGCGTATCAGAAGTAACGATTTATAAATGGGTGAAAGACTTTACCCCCATCAGTTCGGAGAAAGAGGCCCTAACACCGAAAGAGTTAGCGGATATTCAGAAAGAAAACCTTCGGTTAAAACAGGAAGTAGAAATCTTAAAAAAGGCTATGGCCATATTCGCGAAAAAGTAACCGAAGCAGAGCTTAACGATTTTATCGAGGAACACAAAGATCAATATCCTATCCAGAAAATGTGCGAAGTGCTGGCCGTGCCAAGAAGCAGCTACTATGATTCCCTTGAAAAAACAACTTCAAAGCGTGCAATAGAAAACCGGGAACTCACGAAGGAAATCCGACGGATTCACCTGGAAAGTAAGGCTCGTTATGGCGCTCCAAAAATTCATAAAACCTTATTAAACAGAGGGTTTTTCCTAAGCCTAAAGCGCGTCCAGCGCCTAATGAAAAAGGCCGGCATCCGTTCGATTACCAAGAAGAAGTATCGTCCCTATCCCTCAAAGGAAAAGGTCGTGCAGCTGGACAACCTTTTAAAGCGAGACTTCTCTACCTGCACAATCAATGAAAAATGGGTGGCGGATATTACCTATATCCCTACGGTAAGAGATGGCTGGTGCTATTTGGCCTCTGTATTGGATCTGCATTCGAAAAAAATCGTTGGCTATTCTTTTTCTCGTTCTATGACATCCGACTTGGTGATCGAAGCACTTCAAAGTGCCTGTTTTTCTCAAAAGCCCCGAAAGGGCTTAATTCTTCATACCGATCTTGGCTCACAATATACCAGCAGTGAGTTTACTCAGCATGTTCAAAAACAAGGAATCAAGCAATCTTTCAGCCAGAAAGGCTGTCCTTATGATAATGCCTGTATAGAGTCATTTCACGCTATATTAAAGAAAGAAGAAGTTTATCATACGCAATACACGGACTATCTAGCTGCAAAGCTGGCCATATTTCAGTTTATAGAAGGCTGGTATAACCGAAAGAGAATTCACAGCAGTATTGACTATCAAACACCTCAAGCCATTGAGGATCAAACTAGAAGAACAGCTTAAGACTTAACCTTTTTGTGTCCAAATTATTGACTCAAGTCCAGGGGACCATAACATCGATTGTAAAAATAATAGTTTTAGATCAATGAAATTAATTTAACCTCGTTAAGGTTTTATAAGGCGAATACTAAAGTAAGAAAGTACAAACTCATTTTTAAGAGAAGCGTCGGAGACCAAATCAATGTCTTTGACGCTTCAGTTATCAAGGATTCTTCTGCAAAGGCATCCAAATAAGGCAAGTAAAATATCTAAACAACCTCATAGAACAAGATTATCGGTTCGTTAAAAGGTGAGTCCTTCCTATGTTAGGGTCCAAGTCCTTTGGAATAACTACATCATTCTTTCAGGAGAAGAAACCATGCATAGGAGCAAAAAAGAACAGATTGCAAAAAAATTGTCAAACTGACTGAAGGTACTTTGATTAAAAACTTTTCGAAGACAGCATGGCCTGATCCCCGTGGTACCGTTCAAACAGAAAGCGATCTCCTTGCCAAAACAGGGAATGGGACTGATCAAGCTGGGCCACTCGTTTGCCTTTTTTTAGATCATACAGAAGGACAGTCGTTTGAGGCTCATTTTCAGCAAATAGATCGAGCGCAAGATAACGTCCATCCGGGCTGGCGGTCATTCCTTCAATGCCAATTCCCTTCTGCCCGCCGATCGAATCAATCCGGTCAATAAAAGCAAACTGTCGGCTCTTCGGGTTATACGTCCAGATGGTCACGCCTGCTTTTTCCGTCATTTCTTGAACACTGAATACAATTTGTTCATTTGTTTGATTCCAGAGGAGTGAACCGAGCCGAATCGCATTGGTCTTTATTTTCTGCTTCGGCACATCTTCCAGTGAAAATAGGTGTTCCTGCTTTTGCCCCTGGATGAGCTGAAGGTCTTTCATCTCATCGAGCGCTGTGAATTCTTTTACCCCCATTTCCGCTGCACGGTGAATACTATAGCCGTTTTCACCATGCTTCAACTCGAATTCATAGGCGGTGATGCTATAATACGGCCGGGCCGTATCTTCACGGTACAATTCCGCTTGAATGAAAACTGCCTCGTCCCGTTTTTCCGTTTTGAGAATGCGGTAACCGGTTTGATGCGGGTTCGAATAGGTTAAAAATTCCGGCGGGTTCTCCATTAAGCTTCTGGCATAATCATCGTCTCTGACGATGAGTGCCTGCAAATATCTTTCCACTGTCTGTTCAGCAGAGAGAGAATCATGGGCCAGTTCAATTCTCATGATTTGTACCTGTTTGCTTTCTTTATCCAGCGTCCGTTTCTTCATGACGTAAAGCTGGTGCTTCCCAGAGTCCCATACTGGTGAACTGTACTGATATACACCTGTTTGTTTATTGTCAGCTTTTACAGAAGGGTTGGCGGTTACTTTCTTTTTTGTTTTTAAATCTGCATCGGTAATCCAGACGTCATCAATCCCATTTTCTTCTTTTACGTAGGAGAGATAGCGGCCATCCATTGATACCGATGGATCAGTTCCATGATCTATTGGCTGCTGTTTGTTCGTTTGCAAATCCTGCATGATAATGGCACCGGCTTTTTCATATACAAGCTGGTCGGCTTGCCGCATCAACACTGGTTTGGAACCGTCTGCCACTACAGTTTCTTTTTTTGTTTTTAAGGAAATTTGGACAATCTGCTCCCGGTCTTCCTCTTGTTTTACTGCATACAGTTCACTGTCATTTTTCCAGACAGGCTGATCATAGTGGATGTGAGTAGAGCCTTTTACAATAATTTTTTCTCTTTTCATTTTGATATTCAACTGCACGATATTGCCGTTCACGGAATATAGCAGCGTTTTTCCGTCAGCATCAAAGTGAAGCGTGCTGGCTTCAGATCCTCCCAGTTTTTGAAGACCAGTTTCTTTGTATAAAAAGATGCCTTCTCCTTTTATGGATACGTACAGCTGGCCGTGATCATGGGCTACAGCAGTAATGTCTCCTCTGCCAATATCAAAAAACGATACAGCATTTGTTACATTCAATTCTTGCGCCGTGACATGCTCTATCTGCTGTTGGTTAAATAAAACTCCCAAGAGTAGGACGGCAGCTGCCCCGGCATACAGCCAAGGCTTTTTCCAAACGGGCCTTCGCTTTTTAATGAGCGATTTTCGAAGACTTGTTTTTAACTCCTCATTCACCGGTATTTTATTCCGTGCTTCCTTAAGAAGGCGTTCTACCTGTTCGTTTTCCATCATGCTTCCCCCAGACATTTTTTTATAAGAAGACCGATTTTTTTGGTAATGCGTCCAGTTTTCACGCGGATCGAATTATCCGGCTTTTGCAGTACAGCTGCAATCTCTTTAAAGCGCATATCTGCAAAATAGCGCAGGTTGACGATGTCCATTTCTTCCCTTGGCAAATGCTGCAGGGATTTTTTTAAGCAGTTCAGTTCATCGACTTGCTCAAGCGGATCGTCAAACGGAATTGGCGCAGTATACAACTCAATGTCTTCACCGACCAACACATTTTTCTTTTTTCGATAATAATCAATGACCGTGTTTCGGGCGATGGTCATCAGCCATGCCTTATGGTTTGTTTCTTCCTGCAAAGAATCGAACCTTTCATATGCTTTGCGGAATGCTTCGCTTACGATGTCTTCCGTATCCCACTTGTTTCCGGTTTTTACATAAATATATCGATACATGTCATCAAAATATTGATCATACATAACCGCAAATTGATCAGCCACTCATAACTCTCCCCCCGGCTCCTTCTTTCTCTTCCATTTCATAAAACGAATCAGCGGCAAAAATGTAACTAAAAAAAGAAAACAATTTTTTTGAAAACCGATGTTACGTTTTCCAAGATGGAACGTTTATGTAGATGTAGCAAGTATAACTATTTTAAAGGAGTCGATTCTCGATGAAGAAAACAAAAAAAGTATTTATATCCACTGTTCTCGCTGCCTCTGTTGCTTTTGGCGCCATTCCTGTAGCTGCTGAAACGATTCAGACGGCTGCTGTCTCTCAGAGCCAGGAAACAAAGGTCATTACGTACGCTAAGAGCTTACTCGGTGTTCCATATAAAGCGAACGGTACAACAGTGAAAGGATTTGATGCATCCGGATACGTGCAGCACGTATATAAAAAGTTCGGTGTCAAACTGCCGCGCACCAGCAAAGATATGTTTAAAGCTGGTGTCAAAACGACTTCACTGCAGCCAGGAGATCTAGTGTTTTACGATACAAAAAACAAAACAAAAAAGGAGGTCAGTTTTGTTGGCCTTTACCTTGGAAACCAAAAGTTTATTGCTGTAACGGTGAAAAAAGGGGTCTCTATCCAAAACATGAATGACTCGTATTGGAAATCAAAATACATGGGGGCTAAAAAAGTATCAACTAAAAAGTAAACACACTGCTATAGTTTAAGGTATATCGTTGTCACGGTGGCTCCCTTTATCCTTTTTTCTTCCAACTGAAAATGCAATTAAACTTCTTCCTTTGTTCATTGGCGATCTCCTCACTTTATTTATAGGAGAGTTTCATAGAGAAATTCAATTCCCCTACATCCTCTAGATGTAGGGGAATTGAATTTTTAGATTCGGCAGTAGTGACTCCAAATAGTGGATGAATGAACTTCACTTGATATTGCCCAGAGTGACGGTCGGACCAAACATTTAGACTAGAAGAAGGAGCGGCAAGTGGACGGTTTCTCATCTTTTTGAACCGCAGACTCTGTGAATCATACTGATAGGTAAAAGTAAGATATTTTCAGTTTGTAAGAAGGGAATTGGGGTCTGCGGGCTCTAATCCCTTTTTCGATTTTTAGGAATAATCTCTCTTATAATCTAGAGTAGACCCTCTTTTAAAAGTTTAATATTTATTATAATATTAAGCCATATTTAACATCCCAGGCTGTTGGCAAACGTTTTTAATTATCAAATGCGTAAAGTGGATATCGACATAAAGGAGCAAAGAAATGTATAACAAAAATAAAACGGTTGTCCGTTCCATGGATATTTTAAATTTATTTATCGATCATGCTCAATTAACTTTCCAAGAAATCATTGATTTGTCCGGCATTCCTAAAACATCTGTTTACCGCATGCTAACGTCTTTAGAAGAGATGGGATTTCTAGAAAAGGGGGCAGATTCCAAGTATCGGTTAGGTCTGTTATTTCTTACTTTTGGTCATCTCGTTTCTTCCCGGCTTGATATTCGACAAATTGCTTATCCTATTATGCAAGAGCTGCACAATGACGTAGGTGAAGCGGTTAATCTAATTGTGAAGCAAGATCATGAAGCCATGTATATTGAAAAAATTGATACGAACCAAAAAGTTCGCTTATATACGGCAATCGGTAGAAGAAGTCCGTTATACGCTGGCGCTTGTTCACGAGTTATTTTATCTTTTTTATCCAATATAGAAATTGATCAGTATATTGAATCAACTGAATTAAAGCCTTTTGCAATGGGAACGATCACGGATAAGAAACGTCTGTATGAGACCATTAGACAAGCTCAAAAAGAGGGTTATACGATTAGTCACTCGGAGTTAGAAAATCATACATCTGCCATTGCTGCTCCTATCTTTGATCATAAAGGTGACGTTGTTGCAGGAATTAGTATTGCTGGGATTGAAGCGAATTATCAAAATGAAAATATACCTGTTTTTGTAGAAAAAGCAAAGCGGGCAGCCGAACAAATTTCTGAGCGGCTAGGATATATGAAAAGATAAAAAACATCCTCTATTTACTCCTAAAAAACAAGTGAATAGAGGATGTTTTCCATTTATTTTTCTGTTATCTCTAAACTATGTGTTTCGAGAAAGTTCGTATTAAAGTCTCCGCCTAAAAATACTTCATTTTGTAGAAGGGCTTTATGGAAAGGAATCGTTGTTGAAACGCCTTCTACAACAAACTCGTCTAAGGCACGAATCATTCTTGCAATGGCTTCGTCTCTTGTGCGGCCATGTACAATTAATTTTGCCACCATGGAATCATAAAATGGCGGGATCTTGTACCCTGCATATACCGCAGAGTCGATTCGGACCCCAAACCCGCCAGGTAAAATATATTTTTTTACTTCTCCTGGTGAAGGCATAAAGTTTTTGGCTGGGTTTTCAGCATTGATCCGACATTCAATGGACCAGCCAGTCATCGTTATCTCTTCTTGTTTGAACTGCAATGAATATCCGGAAGCTGCTCGAATCTGTTCTTTAATCAAATCGACTCCAGTAACCATTTCAGTAACAGGGTGTTCTACTTGAATGCGGGTATTCATTTCCATGAAATAAAAGGTGTCTTCTTTGTGATCGTAGATAAACTCGACAGTACCAGCGCCGACATAATCAACGGCTTTTGCCGCCAAAACAGCCGCTTTCCCCATTTTTTTCCGGGTTTCGGCTGAAATAGCGGGCGATGGTGTTTCTTCTACTAGTTTTTGCATTCTCCGTTGAATGGTACAATCGCGTTCGCCTAGATGGATCACGTTTCCATGTGTATCTGCCATAATTTGAACTTCTACATGGCGGAAGTCTTGGATGAATTTCTCTAAATAAACGCCTGGATTCCCAAAGGCAGTTTCCGCTTCCTGTTGTGTGACTTCGATTCCTTTTTTTAATTCCTCTTGGTCGTGTGCCACGCGTATTCCTTTTCCGCCACCGCCGGCTGTTGCTTTAATGATCACTGGAAAGCCTATTTGTTCGGCCACTTGTAAGCCTTCTTCATAATCATGTATGATTCCATCTGAACCAGGGACGATCGGAACACCGGCTTCTTTCATTGTTTCTCTAGCTACATCTTTGATTCCCATTTTTTGAATCGATTCTGGGGAAGGGCCAATAAATGTGATGTGGCAGTCCCGACATAATTCAGCGAAACCTGCGTTTTCAGCTAGGAATCCGTAGCCGGGATGGATGCCATCGACGCCCGTGATCGTGGCAACACTGATAATATTAACGATGTTAAGATAACTTTCTTTGGATGGAGCCTTGCCTATACAATAAGCTTCATCTGCCAGTTTGACATGAAGGGCCTCTCTATCGGCCTCCGAATAGACAGCCACTGTTTGTATCTCCATTTCTTTGCAGGCTCTAATAATTCGAACAGCTATTTCTCCGCGATTGGCGATCAATATTTTCCTTAGCATATTAGTCACTCACCTTTATCACAAATAAAGGTTGACCAAATTCAATGATTTGCCCATCTTCAGCTAAGATTTCTACTATTTCTCCGTTCACATCTGATGCCACTTCATTAAATAATTTCATCGCTTCTAACACGCAAACGGGTTGGTTTTTTTTGATCTTTGATCCTAACTGAACAAAAGGTACTGTATCCGGATTTGAACGTGAATAAAATGTTCCAACCATAGGCGCCTTAATTTGATGAAGGTCGTTATCTTCATTTAACGAAAGCTGTTCGGAAGCCGTCGTCATTTCATCTCTTGTCATTGTTTGGCCTTTTGAAGACCCTTGTCCTTCCATATTTATTTTCACATTTGCTGCATTGTGCTTTTGGAAATATAATTTGAGATCCTTATCTTCTAATTGAAGGACATCAATAGAAGACTGCTCAATATAGTCAATTAGTTCTTTGAATTCGTTTACTTTCATTATGTCATTTCCTCTCATCAGTAAAGTTCTTTAAAACGAATGCCTATTTTTATTTCATTGATGATTTGTTCTTTCTTTAATAATTCCATCTCTGCTTCTTCAAGTGAAACTTCTTTGAAGTATATTTTGGCAGTCGGCTGTAACTGCGCCATGCTCGGTAAATCAGCAGAAATAATTTGGCCGATTTTTGGATAGCCGCCTGTTGTTTGACGGTCTGCCATCAAAATAATGGGCTGTCCGTTTGGCGGTACTTGAATCGTACCCTGTGTAACACCTTCAGACAGCATTTCAAATTCTTTTGCTAAAGAGAGTGGGGGACCTTCCATTCGGTATCCCATCCGATCGGCTTGAGTCGTTAACGTATACGGTTCGTTAAAAAGGTTTTTTTTACTTGCTTCATCAAATCGATCAAACTCAGTGCCTCTTATCACACGAATCGTTTGTGTTTGTTGTAAATTGATCAGTGCATCATAATTAACTGCCCACGTAAAATCCTCATTACTCTCCTCTAACTTGTGAAATAAGGATGTGCTGAATTCATTCATTTCACCGAATTCAAGAACATCCTCTTTTTGCAAAGCTCTGCCTTTAAATCCGCCGATTTCTGCACGAAGGTATGTGCTTTTGCTTCCCATTACTTCTGGAACTGCTATCCCTCCGGCGAAAGCGATATAGGCCCGGCAGCCTTTTAATGGTGATTGAAACTGTAATACAGAGCCTTTTCTCACTAATATAGGTCGCCATGTTGATGCTTTTTCATCATCAATCGTTGCAAGTAAATCACCGCCAGTTATAGCTATTAACGCATCTTTCTCAAATTGAAGGGATGTACCTAATAATGTAATTTCTAAAGCGCCTTCATTTTCGGGATTTCCTACTAGTAAATTTGCTACTCTAAGCGAATATTTATCCATTGCGCCGCTAACAATGACACCATATTTTTGCGAATCGTATCTGCCTAAGTCTTGTACACTTGTTAACAGTCCTTGATTAAGCACTTTTACAGTCATTTCTTCTTCTCCTTATACGCTTGATATTCTTCAGGAGAAATCTGGACAAATTTAATTTTGTCGCCAGCCTGCAGCAAGGTCGGCGGCGTAAGGTCCGGCCGAAATAAATCCAGCGGAGTACGCCCAATAATCTGCCAGCCTCCAGGCGTTTCTACTGGATACACACCTGTTTGTTTGCCGGCTATTCCGACTGAACCGGGCGCAATGGCTAACCTCGGAGTTTCTCTGCGGGGCGTGGCAATTCTTTCATCCATTCCTCCTAAGAAGGGAAATCCTGGAGCAAATCCTAACATGTAAACTAAACAATCGCTTTGAGTATGTAGGCGAATGACTTCTTCGGCTGATATTTGATGATACGACGCTACATAATCCAAATCAGGGCCATATTCTCTGCCATATAGGACAGGAATCTCAACTACTCTTGCCTCCAAGCTTTGCGTTTCATCAACATACTGAACCAATTCACTCACTTTCGCGCGAACTATTTGGAAAGGAGTAAGAGGGGAATAATTATTCCTTTGTGTACGATATACAACTACCGGATTGTAATGGACAGTAATATTGTTAAAAGCCGGTACAGACTCAATAAAACCATCAAATGGATGAGTATTTAACAATTTGGACAATGCTTGAACTTTTTGATGAATAGATGGGCTTATACCTTCGCCAAGCTGTACAATGAGGGCAGAATCCCCTAAAGGTTTCATAATGGCTTCAGTGAAACAATCACTCATGACAACACCTCTTTTGGTTTCAAAATTCGGTACTAATGTTCTTAAAAACGGATAACTAAATTATAATTATCGAAAAATAAAAAAACAAGTATATAAGTTTAGTATTTTCAGCCAATTTGCAATAGTGTCTATTCAGACATTTTTTTTTATGCTAAAATGAATTTGCATTTCAAAACTAATGTTCCTAATTTCGGAACAACGCGTAATTTATCTTGCAAGCGCTTACCCCGAAATAGGGGGATGAGTGAAATGATTTGGAGGGGAAATGGATGTTTAAAGTAGATTTGAATTGCGATTTAGGGGAGAGTTTTGGACGATATAAACTCAGTGAGCAACAAGAAATATTGAAATATGTATCATCAGCGAATATTGCGTGTGGTTTTCATGCAGGTGATCCTAGTGTGATGAGGGAGACGGTCAAGCTTGCTATTGAAAATGGCGTAAAAGTTGGTGCACATCCCGGCTTGCCGGATTTAAATGGTTTTGGACGCCGTGAGATGAAGATTACACCGCAAGAAGCATACGATATGGTTGTCTATCAAATTGGTGCTCTGCAAGGATTCTTATCCACATGCAATGAAACGATGCAACATGTGAAACCACATGGAGCGTTATATAATATGGCAGCAAAAGACCCTGCGCTCGCGGAAGCTATTGCTCAAGCGGTCTACAATGTTTCGCCATCACTAGTTTTATTTGGACTAGCTGGGAGTGAGTTAACGAAAGCAGGAGAAAAGATCGGTTTACGCACAGCACATGAAGTATTCGCTGATCGCACTTATCAATCAGACGGTACGTTAACTTCGCGTTCGCAGCCGGATGCTCTCATAACAGATGAAGAACAATCTGTCTTGCAAGTGATAAAAATGGTAACCGAAGGCAAAGTCACTTCTCAGCAAAATACAGAAGTTTCTTTGAAAGCGGATACGGTTTGTATCCATGGAGATGGGGAGCATGCCCTTGCTTTTGCAAAATACATTAAAGAAACATTACATAAAAATCAGATCGCAATTACACCAATGAGTAGCTAGAAGGGGGAAGCTATATGACAGAACTAAAAAAAGAAACGGGGAAAGCTAAAAAGAAGGTGAACATAAGCGTCCTGCTTGGTGCCGCTTTTTTAATGGCTACCTCATCGGTTGGTCCAGGATTTTTAACGCAAACGACAGTATTTACCCAGCAGTTAGCTGCAAGCTTTGCATTTGTTATTTTAATCTCCTTGATTTTAGATGTCTTTGCCCAAATCAATGTTTGGAGAATCATTGCTGTATCAGGGCTGCGTGGCCAGGAGATCGCAAACAAAGTGCTGCCTGGATTAGGGGTATTTTTGGCAATTATTATTGTAATAGGCGGTCTTGCATTTAATATTGGGAATGTTGCAGGAGCGGGTCTTGGACTAAATGCCATGCTTGGCGTTGAACCTATTACCGGAGCAATTGTTAGTGCCGCATTTGCTATTTTTATTTTCGTATTCAAAGAAGCGGGTAAAGCAATGGACAAAGCAGCTCAAATCGCCGGCTTTGTTATGATTATCTTAATGTTGTATGTGGCATTTTCAACGTCGCCGCCTGTCGGAGAGGCCATCGCTAATACGTTCGTTCCTGAAGAAATTAGTATATTTGCCATCGTTACACTTGTTGGCGGCACAGTGGGAGGCTACATTACCTTCGCAGGTGGGCACCGCTTATTAGATGCGGGGATCAAGGGGATTGACTCGTTACCCCAAGTGACGAAAAGTTCTGTAACAGGTATTGCCGTTACCGGTGTCATGCGTGTAGCGTTATTCTTAGCTGTACTCGGAGTTGTATCTCAAGGGCTTGCCATTGATCCAGACAACCCTCCAGCTTCAGTGTTTCAACTTGCTGCAGGGGATATTGGTTATCGAATGTTTGGTGTGATTATGTGGGCCGCTGCTATTACGTCTGTCGTAGGGGCCGCTTATACATCTGTTTCATTTATACGTTCGTTCAGCCCAACAATCGAAAAGTATCATAATTGGATCATTATTTTATTTATTTTAGTCTCAACTGTCACGTTTGCCTTAGTCGGGCGGCCTATAAAGGTTTTACTATTAGTGGGAGCCTTGAATGCTCTTATTCTACCCATTGCGTTAGGTACGTTGTTAGTAGCTGCTTATAAAAAGGAGATCGTTGGCAAGTATAAACATCCACTATGGTTAACGATTGCAGGCGGATTCGTCGTCATCGTTATGGGATATTTAGGAATCATGACACTCATTGAGCAAATACCATTGCTGTTCAAATAATAGGGAAGGGAGAGTCTGTCCATGACTGACTATGAATATATGGCTCCGAATGAAATAAGGGGGCTTATCCGTAAACAAGAAATTACAGGGCCGACTGCTGGAATGTCAAAAGGATTCACACAAGCGAATTTAGTGATTTTGAAAAAAGAATATGCGTTTGATTTCTTGCTGTTCTGTCAGCGGAACCCGAAACCTTGTCCTTTATTAGATGTAACGGAACCTGGTTCATTCTATCCGAGCAAGATTGCTAAAGACGCAGATATTCGTAAGGACATTCCTAAATACCGCATTTATAAAGACGGTGTTTTTACGGAAGAGGCAACAGATATTACTGAATATTGGGAAGACGACATGGTCGGGTTCTTACTAGGCTGCAGTTTCACGTTTGAAACCCCGCTCATCGAAAGTGGCATATCTATTCGACATATTGAGGAGAATTGCAACGTTCCGATGTATAAGACGAATATTCCATGTGAAAAAGCAGGGGTATTTGAAGGCCCTACCGTTGTAAGCATGCGTCCGATGTCGCATCAAGAGGCGATTCGAGCTATCCAGATTACTAGTCGTTTCCCTTCTGTACACGGATCACCTATTCATGTCGGTGACCCAAGTCAAATTGGGATTACTGATATTACAAAACCTGATTTCGGCGATGCTGTGACAATTAAAGAAGGAGAAATTCCCGTGTTTTGGGCTTGTGGTGTGACCCCTCAAGCTGTTGCCCTGCAAAGTAGACCTTCACTGATGATTACTCATGCTCCTGGCCATATGTTTATTAGTGATATACGGGACGAAAAACTTAGCGTTTTATAGGAGAAATGAGGAATTCATAAAAACCCGGAAAGACAATGATTGTCTTTCCGGGTTACCTTATATGCACGGAACACAACATCCATCCCTAGTTGTATTTTCGTTTATCATTGCCTTTCCAGCTCGCTTACAACGCTTGATATTGCAAAGAAGAATAAACTTTTCAAAAAGGACATGCAAAGGAAGCTGAGATGATTTTTAGAGGGCGCTACATAACTTCTGAGGAAGCAGAGCGAATTCGACTCGTTAACGGTGTATTTCCTGCCGATGAATTTCATAAGTGTGTATTAGAATCTTCCAATAATCTGGCAGGTGGTTCTCCGAATCCATTGACATTATTGAAACAAGAGATTACAGCCTGTTTTGAAACAAAAGATGCAGTAGAAGGAATTCAAGCATCCGCAGAAAGTGTAAACCTATTTTCCATAGGGAATAGAATTCTCTATATGTGAATTAATGTAAATTTTAGACGGTAACAATGGGGTGAAGTTTTCCATCCAATGCAAAGGAGACTCTGCCTGTTTCTTCTGACACAACTAGCACAAGAGCATCACTTCGCTCGCTGAGACCTAATGCGGCATGATGACGGGTACCGAGCTTTTTTCACCTATAACCGCAATGGTTAAGGGAAGCACATTGGCTGCTGAAACAATTGATTTCCATAAATGATCACTGCACCGTCATGAAGGGGGATTCCGAGGTTTCAAGGAGAAAAACGTATTCATGTTCCCACATGTTAAGATTCATCTGCAACATAGAAAATTAGGGGTTAATGAAAAGCTAAAGCTGGCTAAAAAAGCTGAATCACTGAACAAAGGATATGAGTTAGTTACCTGGGCGTATGATCCGCCTGAGACAGTGAACGGGTATTTGAATTTTCATAAACTGGGGCAAGATGTTCTACTTACGTGGAAAACGGCTATGGAGAAATGCAGGACGATTTAAATCAGGGCATGCCATCTATGGAATGGTGGATTAAAAAAGACGAGGTGGAACGGCCTAGGAAGTATGTGGAGAAATGTTATCCCTCGTTAATTAAAATTATCCGCGATGCCGAGGGATATCTTGTACCTAAGGAATTGGAGTTGCTGGAGGATTTCGCAGAAGGACTGTTTTTTGTTCCGGTGCCGAGTAATTTTCAAACACTAAAGAAAAATAACTCAGGGCTTGCTGTAGCGCCGAGAATGAGCACTGAGAAGGTATTTACCTATTACTTTATAAAAGGATGGACCGTTGTCGATTTATTTAGAAGTAAGTCCGCTCCTGATTTGTGTTATTACGTTTTGAAAAAAGTGTGATTGTAGTGTAAGGCAAAAGAGACTTTTCCCCTTTGGGATCGTTTCTTTTGCCTTTTTAATTTAGTCATGAGGGCGCTGTTTCAATCCGTCATTCTTTTACAAATGCTTTCCCAATTTAAAGCGTCGTTACATATTGAATATTTCGAGGTGCATTTTTTTAGTTTTTGTGTGCACATTTTTTACATAATCCATCGGAACGGTCCGGTTTCAAAAAAAATCCTGTATAATGAACCAAAATTAGAAGAAGGTTCCCCTTTTCACACGTGTGGCTAAATTTTTCTGAATTTTTCGTAATCTTTAAATTGATTTAGAAAGCGTTTCATATCTCGTTAGGAGAACGTTTTTACATTACATAATAACGATTAACCCCAAAAAGGTGAACAGCGCTTTCCCGAAATTGAAAGGGGGTGAGGCACGTTTTTTCGTGTTGAAATTTTTAGCAGCAAGTACCTAAAAATCAAAAGTAGGGGGAAGGTATGTTGAGAAAAGTTAGCTCCATATTTCTAGTTATTCTTTTGCTGATCATGACGGGATGTTCAGGGGAAAACAGCACGGAAGCTCAAAAAGAAACGAACAATAAGAAAGATACTTCTTTTTCCTTGGGTGTGGCTACTTGGGTAGGATATGCCCCGTTATATATTGCACAGGAAAAAGGAATTTTCAAAAAGAATGGCATCAATGTCGATTTGATGAAAATGGAAAGCAACACCGACCGCCGAACGGCATTAGCCGCTAAGCGTATACAAGGTTTTGCCTCAACTGTAGATACACATGTGGTTTCTGCTGCAAGTGATGTGCCGGGTGTACAAGTTGTTGCCTTGGATGAATCATATGGCGGAGATGGCATCGTGGCGAAAAAAGAAATTAAGAGCTTGAAAGACTTAAAAGGAAAACGCGTAGCTGTGCAAACGGATGGAGGGGCAAGCTTCTTCTGGTTCCTTTATTTATTGAAACAAGAGGGAATCGACTTTAACAAAGAGATTAAGGCACAGAACATGACGGCAGGGGATGCAGGGGCAGCCTTCGTTGCCGACAAAGTGGATGCAGCCGTGACATGGGAACCTTGGTTAACAAAAGCGAAGCAGACCGATTTTGGAAGCGTTCTTGCAACGAGTGATATATCTCCAGGAGTGATTACAAGTACGATTGCCATGCATGAGGATTTTATTAAAGAAAATCCAGAAGCGGTAAAAGCTTTAGTTAAATCGTGGTTTGAAGCAGTCGACTACTATAAAACAAATAAAGAAGATGCATTGGAAATCATGGGGAAAGCAATGGGTCAATCACCAAAAGAAATTGAAGAAGCATTAAAAGGTGTCCGCTTCTATGATGAGCAAAAAAATAAAGAGTATTTTGGCACAAAAGAAAATCCAGGCCAAATTTATGAACTGTCAAAAATGGGTGCTGAGTTTTGGAAAGGACAAAACTTAATCCAAAAAGAGCCGAATCTTGATAAGTTAATCGATTATTCATTTGTTCAACAATAAGGAGGCGGTCTTGTATGGAAAAAGCATTAAAAACTAAAGAAGTCGTTAAACAGCCGCCTTTGCGCCAGGTTCCCAACAACCAACATGGAAAGCCAAGGAAAAATAAGTGGTTTCAGCCGCAGGGAGACATTCCGCATAGAACATATGTAATGATCAGTATAATGAGTATTGTTCTGCTGTTTGCTTTATGGTCGCTGCTAACTTACAGCGGACTAGTTGATTCTCTCTTCCTGCCAACACCAACTGACATTTTTCAATCAGGTGTGGTTTTGTTTACCGAATATGGATTTGTCGGTGATATTACGGTTACAGTCTATCGTGTACTTGTAGGGTTTGCTGCTGCTGTCATCATCGGCGTGCCGCTTGGGATCTTTATGGGTACGTTTAAAGTAGTGGAAGCTTTCTTTGAACCGGTCATCTCTGCTATCCGCTATATGCCAGCTTCTGCGTTTATTCCACTTTTCATTTTATGGATTGGGGTAGGAGAGCTAGAGAAAGTAACGATTATCTTCGTTGGAACCTTTTTCTCACTCGTTTTAATGACAGCTGTTGAAGTGGGAAATGTCCGCAAAGAGCTTTTAGAAGCCGCATATACATTAGGACGATCAAATTTTGGTGTATTGCGTTCGGTCATTCTGCCCGCTTCCATCCCAGGGATTATGGAAATTATCCGTCTCGTCCTTGGCTGGGCCTGGTCGTACATTATTGTAGCGGAATTAGTTGCATCTTCATCCGGGATCGGAAGCTTGATACTTGAATCCCAGCGTATGTTGAAAACAGGAAACATTATTTTTGGCATCTTAACAATTGGCGTATTGGGCTTGCTCTCCGACCTGATTTTGAAGGTGGCCATTCGAAAAGCATTTCCATGGCATTATGGAAGGTGATGAGAGAATGAGAAATCCAAAAGTACAAGTCGATCGTGTAACCAAAATATACACAGGGAACAAGAAAAATCCTCAAGTGCTTGCATTAGATACAACGAATCTGACAATTATGCCGAATGAGTTTATTACGATCCTGGGCCCATCGGGTTGCGGAAAGTCGACTCTTCTCCGAATTGTAGGAGGGCTTGAAGAGCAAACAACGGGCCATGTGTATTTAGATGGGGAAGAAACATTTGGGCCGTCATCCAATCGAGGAATGGTTTTTCAAGCCTATTCTTTATTTCCATGGCTGACTGTTGAAGAAAATATTGAATTTGGGTTAAAAACCAATGGAATGACAGCTGCACAAAGGAAAGAAGTGGTTCACAATTACATTGATTTGGTCCAATTAAAGGGGTTTGAAAAACATTACCCGCGACAGCTATCGGGAGGCATGCAGCAGCGTGTCGCTATCGCGAGAGCATTAGCGAACGATCCGGAGATTTTATTGCTCGATGAACCGTTCGGTGCACTTGACAATCAAACACGGACACTAATGCAGGAGCTGCTGCTGGAAATTTGGGAGAAATCGAATAAAACCATTTTGTTTATTACACATGATGTAGAAGAATCTATATTCCTCGCTAATCGCGTGATCGTCATGACTTCCAGGCCGGGACGGATCAAAGCGGATATTCCTATCGATTTGGAGCATCCACGCCCCTATAGTATTAAAATTGATCCTCGTTTTCTAGCATATAAAGAGCAGCTGACAGAATTAATTCGTGAGGAAAGCTTAAAGGCCATGATGGAAGTGAAATAATGAAAAATTAGCCAAATCGGCAACAGTTCAAAACAACGAACTGATTGTTTACTGCTTTTCTTCTGCTAAAGCAAAATAGAGGGGGAATTTCCTTGTCTCACGAACTCCAGCGCACCATTATCGCGCAACTGAAGCCATACATCCCTGGAAAGGCAATTGAAGAGGTAAAACAAGAGCTCGGTCTGAAAGAAATTATTCGTCTGGCTTCCAATGAAAATCCATTTGGCCCCTCTCCAAAGGCTGTACAGGCTATGCAAAAAGCTTTGCTTGAAAGCCAATTATACCCCGAAGCAACATGCAGAGAGCTTCGGGAAAAACTAGGTGGGATGTATGGAATCGCCCCTGACCAGATTATGATGGGCAATGGCGCCGACAATGTTATTACGTTGATTGGAACGGCCTATATCAATCCGGGGGATGAAGTGATCTATTGCATTCCGACGTTTCCCGCTTACAGGACTATCACGCTGCTCATGGGAGGAAATCCGGTAGAGATTCCTACGGCGAGGAATTATACTTTTGACCTTGATACTATCTTAGCAGCGATAACGAATAAAACGAAGCTTATCTTTATCTGTAATCCCAATAATCCTACTGGCACAATTGTTGAAGGAACGCAGCTTAAAAACTTTTTAAGACAAGTACCTCCGCATGTTGTAGTGGTGTTGGATGAAGCTTATGCAGAGTTTATTAATCGTGAAGAATACCGCACAGGGCCTGATTTTGTAAAAGCTGGTTATCAAGTGATTTTCGTCCGGACATTTTCGAAGTTGTATGGTCTCGCTGGAACAAGAATCGGATATGCAGCTGCCAGTAAAGAGCTTATTGCACCGGTACAAGTTGTACGAGAACCATTTGCAGCCAATCGTATTGCTCATGCAGGAGCTGTGGCTGCACTTGATGACGAAGAGTATAGAAGCAAGAGTTTACGGACAAATAAACAAGAAATGAAGAAACTAATAAATGAATTTCAGTCTTTTGGCTATCATGTGACTCCATCGCATGCCAACTTTTTATTTGTGGATATGAAAAAGGATATTATACAGATTTCTCAAGCATTAATGAAGCAGGGGATACTTATTCGACCGTGTACAGCATGGGGATTGCAAACGCATGCCCGTATTACTGTGGGTACGCTGGAGCAAAATGAACGTCTTATTCATGCGTTGCAAAAAATAAACTCTGGATTATCTATAACATAGGAAAGCGGTGGGGAAAGAGTGAAAGAAGGACGACATGTAGTTTGGATTCTAGATGATGAATGGGATGATCATCAATTAGAAGAAAGAATTTATGGACAGCATGGGTTTGAAGTCAAGGTTACGCGGTCGAATATGTTGGAAGAAGATCTTCCGCACTATGCTCCGCATGCGGATGGAGTAGTAGCGCAAGTAGGGTTTCCTTGTGGAGCCGACATCATTGATAAGCTGCAGTCTTGTAAAGTAATTTCTGTAACGGGGATTGGTTATAACCATGTTGACCTGGAGGCGGCCGCTCAAAAGGGAATTGTCGTTTCCAACGTGCCAGATTACTGCCTTGAGGAAGTATCCAACCATACAATCGCTCTTATATTAGGAATCACTCGCCGCTTATCCTCCTATAACCGGAAAGTAAAAGAAGGAAAGTGGGATCCGATGGATACTCTGCCGATTCATCGTTTTAGTGAACGTACGATTGGTTTACTTGGTTTTGGCCGTATTGCCCGAATGGTTGCAGCGAAATTAAAACCATTTGGCGTCAAAATCCTGGCTTATGATGAGTACGTTTCTGAGGAAGTTTTTCACACACATGAAGTGGCGCCTGTATCTTTAAATGATCTGCTTCGGCAATCAGACATCTTAAGCTTGCATGTGCCGCTCACTGCGGAGACGAAGCATTTGCTTGATTATGAGCGGCTGAAAATGCTTCCTAAAGGAGCTTTTGTCATTAATACTTGCCGCGGAGGTGTGTTAAGAGAGGATGATTTAAAGAAGCTGATTGAAGAGGGGCATATAGCTGGAGCGGGGCTTGATGTTTTAGAAAAGGAGCCACCCGCACCGGAGTATCCATTGATAGCAATGGAAGAAGTATTCATTACACCGCATGCCTCCTATATGTCAGAGGAATCACTTACCCAGCTGAGAGAAAGGGCATGCCAGGCGATTGTAGACGGAGTCGCGGGAAGACCATTGCCGCATGCCGTAAATCAGCCGAAGGTAAAGATCGAATAGAGGAGAGTGTCCTTGTTTCTAGAAGAAATAGTATTATAACTCCTTATAGATAAAAAATCTCTTGATGATGAACTGCACCCCAATTGTTAGACACCATCTAACAATTGGGGTGCTTTTTTATGGCTAAATTTACAGTTAAAGAGAAATTAAAAGATAGGAAACGGGTTCTGGTGCAAAAGCTCTAAGACACTTGCAAGTAATCTCTAAATCATGGACATACTGATACTATTACTATTAAAAAGATGTGTGATCGGTACGGAAAAGGAAGATTTGCTCAAAATTGAAATCTTTTCATACAGCTAAATCTATTCTTTCTGGAATAGAAGCGATGCCTATCATAAAAAAGAACAACTTGTTTTACCAATTAAATGAAGTCCATTCATCAATTTTTATTAAATTCACAATATGCAAAATTCAAATTCATTTTAAATACAACTAACCACTAAAGATCAGCAACTTCATTAAAAGACTGCCTGCTAATATAACACCCAATTTTTAAACAAATTTCGATGCAAAATTGGACCTCTCTTGGCATTCCAAAAAAGTTACAACTATTTTAAAAAACTTCACTATACATATTGATGGTAGAAAGATCAGAATGCCCAGCCCAGTCTTTTACAACAGCCAGTGGCACATCATTTTCCAGCATCATCGTCACAAAGGTATGACGAAACCAGTGGGGACTGATTTTCGAGTTTTTTCCGGCTAAGTCCACTGCTTCTTTCACAATCTTATAAAGGACCGCATATGTTAACCGCTTCTTTTTATGACGAGTTTCTTCCCTATTATATAGAGCGTAGAATAAAGGACGCTGCTTTTTTCCCTTTCCGATAACGTCCACAAATAAGTGACCTTGATGGCTGTACCGAAAACTACCCCAGTTTAAGTTTAACAGCTCGCTTGCTCGAAGCCCTGTGGTATACAGAAGATAACGGATTAACAAATTTCGTTTCTGCAGCTGTTCCCGCTTCTTTTTAGCTTTCACGATTTTGGGAAGAAAGAGATCAGCCATTAGGCGTCAACTTGACTTAATTCCCTGCGCGGCAAGCGGTTCAAGTCCTCATTTTGACGAGTTTCTTCTATTACATATTGTCCTTTTTTAGAGCCGGGGTTTGTGATCCAAGTAGAAAGGTGACTTTTATAACCAAAGTCTAACAAGCGACGGAAAAAATCTAATTTTCGTCTCGCCGACTTTACCGCATACTTGTCAGTAATGAAACGATTATACGCTTTGACTTCCGAAAACCCGATATCACGAAAAAACAGAGAATGGTCCATTAAGAAATTGAGTAGCGTTTTGTCGTCTGATCGATAAGCACGGATCGTATGAGGGGAGAAGTGTTTATTTTCGCCAAAAATCTTCATGGAAAAAATATCTCTAAAAAATCTTACTCCATACTTTCCGTAAGCGTTAAATTTCGATGTCCATCCAATAGATTCTTGTGAGCTGAATTTTCCTACAAATGAGCAAGGAACTGTTCACTAGTTACATAATTTAAAGTAGACAGATGATTCCTTTTTTCACCGCCTGTTCAAATTTTTATCATATTTTTTCATTTCTTTTGTCATGAAGACTTGAGCTTCTAAATGAAAAAATTAAAATAATTGAATTGCTGTTATGGAGTTAGAAAGGCCTAAACAAAAAGTTTCAAAACGGAAAAAACGGGTAAGTAAATAAATAGGTGGATTATGATTTAATGGTAGCTTTATAAATAAAATTGCATTTAATACACTCTTTAGAACAATGTACATATTAGCTGGCAGAAGACTATAAGGATAAAGAGGAATGTAGAATCTCCGAGTAGAGTTAAAAATATAAACATTAGAAACTAAAAACAAGGGGCAATTAAACATTCCCGGAAGAAGTAGATTAAAGCAATCAACCGTTGATTGCTTTATTTTATAAGAGACAAATCCAGTAATCCCCATATGGGTATTTAGCATTTTAATAAAACCCTCTAGAATAACACCTGATTTTAAACTTTATAATAGTTAGAGTTTTTAGAAATGAAGGTTTGTAAAATAGGGCCAAATGGAAAGGGATTATTAACTCAATGAAGAGCCGGCTGATCTGTTAAAAAAGGAGTATGGTATGGACTTAAATAATAAAAAAATGAATTCTCAACTGAATCATACAGAACCGGAAGAAGTAGATTTATTTTATCGCGCTATATTTGAACACAATCCGGATACTGTCTTTTTTCTGAATACAGAAGGAAGCATAGAAAAAGTGAATGAAGGATTCTCTGACATCCTTGGTTACAGAAAAGAAGAAATTCTATCAAATTCAATAGAACAGTTTTTAGAAAAAGGTGAAATTCCCTTATATAAAAAGAGTATTCATGAGGTTTGCAGCGGAGACATCCAACAATTTGACACTCTTTTTGTTCATAAAAATAAAGGCCTTCTTCACATAGACTTGACGCTAATTCCGGCAAATTTTAAAGGAGAATTAATAGGCATTGTTGGAATAGCAAAGGATATTACAGAGGAAAAAGAAACGGCAAATGAATTAATAGATACAGAGCTTAAATTCAAAAGTTTGGTAGAGGATACTTTTATTGGCGTTTATATCATTCAAGAAGGAAAATTAATATATGGTAATCCTCGTTTACATAGTTTGTTGGGAACTGAAGCTTCAACAAGACCGATAATTTTTCTAGATTATGTCCATCCTGATGATCAAATCCAATTGATAAGTGTAGAAAATCAATTAATTGAGGGAGATATAGGCTTAGATCATTCCTTTAGAATTATTAACAAAGAAGGCTCTTTTATTGATGTAGAAGCACACACAAAGAAGATTTGTTCTCAAAATAAATCAACCATTATTGGAACGCTGCAAGATGTAACAGAACGAAAGAAAGCAGAGGAATTAAACAAATATTTGGCTTACCATGATTCCTTAACAGAACTGCCAAACAGGAGATTCTTTCAAGAAAAGTTAGAAGAACAATTAATTATAAGCAACGCACTCCAGCAAAAACTGGCTGTTATGTATTTAGATTTGGATCGATTTAAGTATATAAATGATACGCTCGGCCATTTTACAGGGGATAAGCTGTTACAGCAAATTTCAAAAAGGTTAAAAATCTGCCTGGGTGAAAAAACGATACTTGCTCGTTTAGGAGGGGACGAGTTTTCCGTTATAGTACCCGACATTACAAGTGAGGATCCGGTTACTAGGCTTGCTAAAACGATAATCGAAGCGTTAACCGATCCATTTTTCATTGAAGGCTATAAACTTTTCGTTACGACAAGCATTGGAATAAGCATTTATCCAAATGATGGCCAGGATGCCCTTACTTTAATGAAAAATGCAGATTCGGCCCTTTATAAATCGAAGGAAAGCGGAAAAAACACTTATTATATCTATTCACCTTCTATGAACATTCAAACCTACAAAATCTTCAATTTAGAGATGGGGCTTCGACACGCCCTGGAACTGAATCAATTTGAATTTTATTACCAGCCAAAGGTATGTGCCCGTACCTTTCAAATAGTAGGCGCTGAAGCCTTAATTAGATGGAATCACCCGGATTGGGGATTGGTATCCCCCGGAGACTTTATTCCCTTGGCAGAAGAAACAGGCCTAATCACAGAAATAGAAAGGTGGGTCAAATTCACTGCCTGTGCTCAAAATAAAGCATGGCAACGTGCAGGGTTGCCGGCCATCCCTATATGTATTAATATCTCGGCCATACGGTTTATGGAAAATAATCTAGCGGATAATATTATAAAGGCCTTAGAAGAAACCAAGCTTGACCCCAAGTACTTAGATGTTGAGGTAACAGAGACATCTGTATTAGAAAATGAGAAAGCGGTGATATCCACATTAGATAAGCTCAAAAATATTGGTGTCTGTGTATCTTTGGATGATTTCGGAACAGGTTATTCCTCTCTTTCCTATCTAAAGCGATTTAAAGGAAGAATTGATACGTTAAAAATTGATCGATCCTTTATAAAAGACTTAAATAGAGAAGATGCTGATAACTCTAACTTTATAACGAAAACCATTATTGAGTTAGCCCAGCACCTTCAGATGAAAGTGGTGGCAGAAGGGGTCGAAACGGAGGAGCAGCTCCAAATCCTTCAAAGCTATAACTGTGAGATGATTCAAGGTTATTATTTCTCAAAGCCTGTTCCGGCTGACAAATTTGCTCAACTATTACAAAAAGGGAAACTTGAAATTTCACAAAAGAGTCCTAATAAAGAGATTAATAAATTAAAGAAAAAACATAAATTTGCTGGTATCAAACTCGACTTTCCTTTGTTTGCCGCTATGACACTGATTCAAATTAATGGCAAAAAAGTTAATCTAGGAAAGACTAATGTTTTAATTGAGAATATTGGTTTAGACGGGCTTCAGTTTTTATCGGATATAAGATTAGCCGTTCATCCGGACATTATATTGGAATTTGAAATGAATTTACTTGGCCAAACCATTAAACTATATGGCTCGGTGGTCTCGATACATGAAATAAAGTCGGGTACTTTCCAATATAGACTAGAATTCTTAGAGGGCGAAAAGGAACGATCCAATTTAGCAAGAGTGATAAATAAGCTTTCTATTTCGTGACCAAAATGTGCTCTTTTAAATGGTTACTCATGATGTTTATAAGAAGAAAACAGGGAAAAGTTCTTTAAACATTTTAAGCGATAAGCTTTTGGCAAAAAGAGGCGCACTGCATAGGGGGAAGATGCCTAGACAAGGCTAGAATAAAAAAGAATACTGGAAGATTTGACTCTCCCAGCTTTTGTTCAGAAAAATATATATAACCTATAGCAGCTGCCAATTTTAATTCGGTATAAATTCAAACTTGCTGATAACTATTTCTATTTCTTTTCCGTATAGAGGAGCTTCTCCTTTATTGAGCCAGAAATTTATACTAACTTTTTCATTTTTTGAATTGGGAATATTTTCCCCTTCATAGGTCCACTGATTAATAATATAATTAGCGTTTGGTGATGTTTCTGAATGACCATGATGAGAATAGAAAAAGATCTTTTCCGGCGTCCATTCAAATGCGTGTGTAGTCCAGTCTCCTGTTAATGACTTTTTGAAGGTGTAGTTATTGTTTGGCTGCACCATATACTGACCTACGTTAGCATTGCCGGATTGTCCCCACCTGGAAAATTCAATATCTATTTCACGAAAATCGTTTTCGGCTGCATCACGTGATATGGAATCATAAGTAAACAAACCGATAACGGCATTCGGATCAAGTAAATCCGTTCTCGCTTCTAGATAGAAGCGGTATGTACCGTAGCCCAAGGTTTCCTTATTAATCACTTCTGCTGCATACCACTTTCCATTTCGATGAATGATCCTTAAATGAAGCTTGCCTTGGTCATCGACCCATACGCTCTCATTTGTTCCTAGCCAATTATTTGGCCCTGGGCCAACTTTTTCTCCTTGTTTTACTTCCCACTCATACCCGCTGAATTGAATAGTAGGTGCTGGTTGAGAGGTGTAAAAAGCAGTTATTAAGTTTTTTTCCTTCAAGCTAATTCCTCCTGTTATAGTGAGCCCTAATGCAGTCAGGAGTAGAGCAAGTATGACGAAAGGCTTCCGCTGTCTAAAAATAAGAAATACGCTAATGTTATTTTGTTTTATTCTCGGCATTTTTTTGGAACCATTCCGTGTAGGTCAACACTTCTATTTTATCTTTTTTCTCTGAAAGATAGCGGACAAGTTCTTCGAATTGCTGCTCGGGATAGTACATAGGATCGTCTATTTTCTTCTCTCCTTTTGAAAAGCGATGATTGACAAAGACGATGGTTCCTTTTGCAGTAATCGCCTTATCAATGATTTGCTTTGAATAATTTATTTGCTCTGGGTCTGTTAAGTTATGGACTTCAACTTTATATCTTGGAAAAGTATTTTTGGGTAATTCGGTTTCGCTCAGTGTTCGGGCACTGACAAAATGATGTTTCTTTAAAATAGCCAGAGTGTCTTTATTGTAAGCCCCATACGGATAAATCAGTACTTTTCTCCCTCGCGAATAGCAATTATTATCAAGCCATTTTGTTGTTTTCATAATTTCTTTTTCTTGTTCATCCTTATCTAAACTAGTGAGTTTTTTATGATGATATGTGTGATTTAATAAATCCCACTCTTCATTCTCGTAAAGGTTCTGAAGTTGTTTGTAAGTTATATAGTTTTCTTTGTCAACTCTAGAAGGGATTACACTAATGTTTCCTTTAAAACCGTATTTTTTTAAAATAGGATAAGCGGTAGTATATTCACTTTTCCATCCATCATCCATCACGAAAATGGCGCTTGCTTTATTTTGATCAACCTGTACATCGGCTGCTTTAGGAGCGTTACATGACTTGGGTAATGTGTGAACCATACTCGCTAAACTGTTGCCGCTGTAAAAGGGATATAATAGAAGCAGAGCTGTCATAAAGAAGGCATAAACTCCAAACATTTTTTTATCCATAAATTATGCTCCCACTTTCTGCTTTTCAAATTTATACACTCTTCCTGTACGGGCCACCTTGTTCCAGCTCTTGCGATTGAATAGATAAAGGAAGGTGCCAAACATAACGAAAAATAGGGTAACAAAACGATAGACAAGTAAATCAAGACACAATACTTTTAAAAAGATGAGAATATCTTTTCCTTTTAAACGGACCCCCTCTTTGTAAGAAAGATATACAGCTATAGAGTTGTAGATAATATTGCAAATGAACGAGCCAATTATATATACGGCTGCAGACTGCAAGGCAAACTCTGTGTCATGCTCAAGTGAAAGGAAGACAAACGATGTAAGTGTAAAATAAGAACCGATCACACCGATCAGAAAGGCATCAATTAAAAAGAAAAATCCTAGTGTTCTAGTCAGGAATGTTTTCAGAAAAAAAGGAAAATGTTTTATGACACAGTCGATAAATGCCTTTTGCCAGCGAATTCGTTGTTTAAATAAATCTCCCCATGTTTCTGGGCATTCTGTGTAACAAATTGCCTCCGGAATAAAGACAATTTTTTTGTGGGGGGAACGGTGAATGTATTGTTGAAAGCGTAGAGTAATATCAATATCTTCACCTAATGTTTCCTTATAACCATTCAGTTCGAGTAAAATATTCCGTTTGAATATTCCGAATGCACCTGAAATAATAGCGAGTGCGTCTAGTTTAGCCAAAGACTTCTTATAGACATAGAAACCTTTTAGATATTCAAATATTTGAAATTGAACAACGCTTTTAAGGTTCTTGAATGATAAGGTCAATGGTTCTTTGGAACGTTTTGCTTGTAATGCGTGAACCATTCCACCAGCCGCAATAATATTTGGGTCTTGCATGTAATTGTTCACAATCGATAAAGATTGTTTTTCGAGAACACTGTCTGCATCTAGGGTAATAATATTTTCTTTTGAAGCGAGTGGAATGGCTGAGTTTAATGAATCGGCTTTTCCGCCATTTACTTTGTCGATTACATAGAAGTTTTGAAATGTGCGGGATTGATAGACGTGTTTAATAGGTTTGTGAGACAACTTGCCAGGGTGATAGGAAATGGCTTGTAAATTCAGCAATGTATGTAGGGTATCTAGCGTGTGATCCGTTGAGCCATCATTAATAAAAATGACCTCATAGTTGGCGTAGTTTAATTGATGAAGTCCATCCATCGTTGTTCGTAAAATCATATCTTCGTTATAGCATGGAATCAGAATGGAAAAGCCTTGTTCTTCATGCGCGAATAGTGCCTCTAATTTCTTCCTTCCTTTATTTTTCCAATCAATGGCATTAAATAAGTGGAACAACGGGAATAAGGTGGAAAAGAAGAAAACTAGAAAGAGCCAAATGAGCAATATAATCCCTCCTCAGAGATGTTTTGACAAAATAAACAAACTTATAGTAATATTTTATAAACACGATGGTGCCAGAAATTTAATTATTTGTTATTTTGTTAGGTTCTTTAATATTTGGATTGTAAAAAATATTACCGATTGGTTCATTAAGAAAGTTTGAAATTTTGTACATTGTAGCCGCGCTTGGAAAGTAATTGCCGTTTTCGATTCTTGACATGGCAGTTCTGCCAATGCCAATGTGAGCGGCTAATTCATCTTGAGTGATATTTTTTCTTTTTCGAATAATAGCAATATTATTGGCTAACAAAACATTCCCCCCTTTTTTTAGTGAATGACAATAATTGTTTTGAACCACAACACAAATATAAAACCTTTTGTTTTGCATGTCAACACATTTTGTTTTGAAAATAGATCCTTTTTCATATCCAATATTGAAAAAAGGTGACAAAAACTAAGTCGGAAGTGATTCTTAATGAATAAATTCGGAGAGCGATTGCGGCAGTTGCGTGAAGAGAAAAAGCTAACTTTGCGGACTTTAGCAGAACGGTCTAATATTAGTTACTCATTTATTGCTTCTCTAGAAAAAGGGCGATTCAAACCCTCCAGGGAGTCCGTTTATGCTCTTGCCAAACCATTAGAAACCGATGCAAATGAGCTATTAATGCTAGCAGGCTTTCTTCCCGATAGCCCTGTTATTACGAAACCAGCAGAAAAAAGCCAGGATGTTTTGTTGAATGATTTTGATGAGTCTGTATCTGTTTCGTTTGAGAAACTGCTTGAAGGATCGGTATTATTTAGAGGAAAAAAATTGTTGAAAGAGGATAAGCTAGCAGTCATTGCTTTTCTGGATACGCTGCTAACCTTAAAGGAAAAGAAGTAAAAGGATTACTTTCAAACAAATGATTTTTACTCATATCAATTTATTTTTAGGTGTTAAATATACTTTTTCTTTTGAAATCCCGGATAATTTTTAAGCCCGGGGTTTTTTATTTGTAAAAAAAGGGCAACAAAAACAGAAACGTGCTTTTTTATAGAACAACAACTAGATTAATTGTCGAGCAAATATTCTGGACGAAAAGAATATTTCTCTTTAAAATATGCATTATGACACGCGTCTTTAGGCTGATTAGAATGGCGCAAATAAGGAATTGCTAATTAAAAAAGGAGTAATTGATATGAAGGCTTACATGGTTAATGATTATCATCTCTTTACTAATTATAAAGAAGTATCTACGCTTATTCATGATGTTGTTCACTACACGGAATTAGATAGTCGGGAAACTGTTTACTCCTTTTCAATTAAAACGGGAACAGTAAACTGGGAAAAAAACTTGTTTATCACCGATAGTGGAGATGAGGTACCTTTGAAATATGAAGAAGATTATGATATGTATTATTCAGCTTTATGAGTACTTGAGCCCATAACTACAAGGTGATAATAGTTGATATATCGGTTGAAAGTATATAAAAAAGGGGGATCATTGACTTCATCATTTTTAATGCACAGCTAAATACTTACGTAAGAGCCTTTTCCTGTGCTGGGCTTTTTTTATTTGTACTGAATAAAGGCACATTCTTTAACAAGCAATGCACAACTCCTATTAGAACTTCATTTAAACAATACCTTAATGAATAGTCGTTATTTTGATTTCTTCCTAATAGATCAATATCCAAAAAATTCTCTGAATATAAAACAACTCAGATTTGTATTCTGGATCACTATTAAAATTATTCTAGTCCCTTTCGGTTACACTGTTTCTCACTTTTTCACAAATATTTGAAGAGCTTCTTGTTTTACCTTCAGGCTTTCCACGTGATAAAAGCACTTAAAATCTTTATTGATCTATGATAAAGAAATCCACGATAATATAGCTGAATATGAACAAAAACTAGACAAAATAATAAATGAAAAAGGGATTGTTTCTGTATGTGCTTATAACGCGATCAGAACAGCTGAAGCATTAAAAGCAATGTTAGAAAATTGCCATGGAATAATGATAACAGATGATGAAACAGTAAACTTAAAATGGCCGCTTCTAAAACGATCGACAGACTGAAATGGAGGAAATGACTTCTTCCTTCATTAGCCGGGCGTCAAGTCAAATTTAAATCTGAGAACGAACCCTACCTAGAGAAAGGCCTTTATTTCATTTTTCAACTGCCCAGCGCCGTCCTTTAATAAGAGGTAGTCCTTGTTTTACAGACGGAGATTAGTTTGATTACTAGTTACACAAATATACACCACTTAAGTTAGTGTAGTATCACCAATTGGGTATATAATGTAACTATTAGTTTTGCACGTAGCTTCAAAAAACAATTAGATTTATTACATAACAAGGGTAATCCTTTAACGAAAGGAGGATTTGCAATGAAGAATTCTCTAAAAGAGAAGGCGGTGTCGTTTTTGCAATTAGTTGCATCAGGGAGAGTGCGTGAAGCATACAGCAGATACATTGGTCCGGATTTCCGCCACCATAACCCTTTTTTTTGTGGAGATGCTAACACTCTTATGCTCGCAATGGAAGAGAATGCCGCTAAAAATCCCCACAAAATTTTTGAAATAAAACGTATTATCGAAGAGGGGGATACCGTTGCGGTTCACTCTCATGTAAAGCAAAAGCAAGGTGACCTCGGAGGAGTTGTGGTCCATATCTTCCGCTTTCATAATGACCTCATCGTCGAACTTTGGGATGTGGGTCAGCCTGTACCCGAGAACTCTCCTAATGAGAATGGCGTGTTTTGATGTAGAATATTGTTGTTACGCTTAAAGCGGTGGGGGCTCTCTAATAAGAATGGTCTTCAACAATCGGGCGCAATTGTTGTGCAATACAAGTAGAAAATGAGCAAGTCTTTTTAAATCAGCTGGATGAGAATTCATTTTGATCAATCTTGATATACTAGATCATCCAAAATTAGAAAATCAAGCTTCTCCAGCTGTAAATGAAAAAGGAGAAAAACAGGGGTTACAGACTGTTTTTCTTCCTTTCAATGGATGTATTAAGACTGTTCAGCAATAAACGTGAACCAAACATCTAACTCATTTACTTCTTTCAGTGTTTGATAGTGTTCGAAAAGATATTGTTTGTCTAAAGAATCAACATTGCTTGCTAGCAACTTAAAGTCCCACTCACGGTCTTCGAGCGACTTCCAATGAACGGCTGCCCGAAGTCTATCCAAAATAATGTCTTCAATGGAAATAAGGTTAAAAAGATTTTCATCATCTATGAAAATCTTTTTAACCTTAGAGTAATCACCTTCTAAATAACTACTCGGTATTTCTAGAGCAATCTCTATATTATCATTATAAAATGCCTACTGTCTTTTTTGAAATCCAGCTGGCCAAGAATATTTACTATCGTTTCGTACTCATCTGATACCATATCAATATCCCTGGTGGTGTAATGATTTTGAGTATAGATCGTAACCGAAAGACCTCCAACAATGATTGGTTTTACCCTTCTTTCAACAAGCAGCTTAGTTAATATAGCTGCAGTTTTAAGCATAGCCTCATACTTTCCGCGCTTTTTAGCTTATTGATCTCTATTTGAGCTTGTCTGATATTCGACTACTAATCCTCCATTAAAAGTACAGGTTTATTTTTGTTTAAAACTACTCAATATTCTCGACTCTGTAGGATGTTTTGGACGCAGTCAGCCTTTATTCCAGCCACTATTATTAATGCGCTTTTCAAAAACCTCGATTTGTTTCTGAAACTTTAAAGAATTGTTAATGACTTGTTGTTTGATATCCTTTAAATTTGCAGGGATCATATTGGGATCATCCTTGTTTTTTCGCATTTTTCCAATGCATATACATCCTTTTTTATAGACACTATATGCATTCTCTCTATTTACCATACTATACGAGCCTAGCAATTAGTAATTCGAAAATATCCTGCTTTTGCGTCATGCCACCATCGCTCACTATCATTCTGACTCTGCGTAAAGAAGAGGATTCCAATATCTATACAGACAATCCTCAGTTTAACTTATATAAGTCTCTTACCCTTTTTTCTTTTTGTAAATATAGATGGGGATGCTTCAGCTTTTTTACTATCACGTTGATTTTAGTTTTAGGGTCAGAAGAACATAACAGTACCTCTTTACGGCTTTTACTTGTTCTTTTCGCTTGACTCCCACATTATTTTAGGAACTATCGTATTGATTCAGGGACAGATGAATTTCCAATCCAATTGGCACTTTTCAAGCACTCCAACAATCAAAAATTAGGGGAGGGGAGATTCAGTACAAAAGAGTTGTCTTGGGGGATCGTATAGCTATACAGGACGAGTAAAGCTATATTAATAATAGGAAACAGCGAGAAATGCAGATCGGTATAATCATGGTTTGCGATGTTACCATGGTGAACAAGTGTGTATATAAAGGAACCTCTCATCGAAAAAGAGAAACTTTTATAAACTTGCTCATCAGCTCAAAGTGGAACTTCATACAACTTGTTCAGTAGGGACGAGAAGTTACAGGGGTATATAATGAAACAGTAAATAGAATTGACTTTGTTTATCAATATAGCAAACCAGGAAAAGTCAGCCGATATGACAGTTGTAGATTTATAAAAAAGATAGAGCATTTAAAACAAAGTTCGATTGTTACATAATTTTACAGTGAATATTTTTGAAAGCTATACAAATTAAACTTAATCGAAATCAAGATGCGCCTATAGAGGTGTGTCTTTTTGTTATTAAGCCAGGTTGTTGAGGAGACAGGAGGAGTAAGAATACTCATAAAGATGGTTTGTTGAGCATTTACGAGGTAATGGGTTACAAGAGTTGAAGAACTGTGAGCTGTTTAGACAGCTCATTTTTTATTGAAGAATGAAGCAGGGTTTTCTTTTTATCTAAATGAATAGAGTAGAACTTCACTTTCTGAAATATTAGTGAATGTCCACCTTGGTTCGAATCATGGGTTAAACCAAAACCTTCACAACGGACCAAATCCCGACAATTCCGATGTTATATTTTGCCGAACATAGCAGTTGAGGGATTTGGGCCACCCCCCATATTGAAAAAGTGTAAAAGCAGTTTAGAGGAAATAACATTATAAACGCTACAAAAAACGAATGGAAAATTAGTAATTAATGTAAAACGTTCGTGATTTGGTTGACGGAACTCTGAATTATTGTTATTATAATTCCAAATTAAATGTAGAATAATGTCGCATGCCGTCGTATAAAATTGGGGATATGGCCCAATAGTTTCTACCAAGCCGCCGTAAAGGGCTTGACTACGAGGTAAGTGTAAATGGAAGAAGCGATCAATTCTTCCTTTTGTATTTACACATGCCCTAGTCAATGCTCCGGTAGCTATCGGAGCATTTTTATATTTTAAGATGTGTATAAGCTATCATGAGAGGCAGCACTTCAGGGGAATTTTGGTGGATCTTAGCGTGGAACAAAGTGCGACGTTATTCGAGTGTTCCAACAAGAAAACAGTTAGGTGAATCCCAAACAATTTATAAAAACTCATCATGAAGGGATTGAGAGAATAATGAAGGAGAAAATTTACTTTAATCATGATGGCGGAGTTGATGATCTTGTTTCGCTATTTTTATTACTAAAAATGGACACAGTTGAGCTCACAGGTGTTTCAGTCATTCCGGCAGATTGTTATTTAGAACCAGCAATGTTTGCGAGCCGAAAAATTATTGATCGTTTTGGAAAAGGCGGCCTTGACGTAGCCGAGTCAAATTCACGCCCCAAAAACCCTTTTCCAAAAGATTGGCGTATGCATGCGTTTTATGTTGATGCCCTCCCGATTTTAAATGAATCTGGAAAAGTTGTAACACCAGTGGCTGATAAACTAGCACATCTTCATTTAATAGATACGGTTTTAGCAACTGAAGAGAAAACAACGTTATTATTTACAGGCCCGCTTACTGATCTTGCTCGTGCATTGGATGAAGCTCCTGAAATTGAAGAGAAAATTGAAAGACTTGTTTGGATGGGGGGCACATTCCGTGAAGCAGGAAACGTACATGAACCTGAACATGATGGAACAGCGGAATGGAACGTGTTTTGGGATCCTGAAGCAGCCGCTCGTGTATGGGATACCAGCATAGAAATTGATTTAGTGGCGCTTGAAAGTACAAACCAAGTACCGCTAACTTTAGATGTACGTGAGCGTTGGGCTAAAGAACGCAAATACCTGGGTGTTGATTTTCTTGGACAATGTTATGCGATGGTACCACCACTTGTTCACTTTTCAACGAACTCCACATACTATTTGTGGGATGTGTTAACAACTGCATTTGTTGGCAATCGTGATCTGGTGAAAGTACAAACCATTAACAGCATTGTACACACAGACGGTCCAAGCCAAGGCCGTACAGTTGAAAGCGCTGAGGGACGACCTGTCAATGTCGTTTATGATGTGAATCGCGATGCGTTCTTTGATTATATAACTGAACTAGCTAAAAAGGCTTAATGATTAGAAAAGTACAGCTTAGACACTAACAACTTAGAAAGAGGAAAATGATGACGACTAAATATCAACTTAAAATTATGATCTTTCTCCAGTTTTTCATTTGGGGATGTTGGCTAGTTACACTTGGCTCGTATATGATCAATACATTACAGTTTTCTGGCTCACAAGTTGGAGCGGTTTATGGCTCATCTGGACTTGCTTCTCTTATAATGCCGAGTCTGATAGGGGTTATCGCTGACCGATGGATGAAAGCGAATAGATTGTATGGAATTTGTCATTTTCTTGGAGCGATTTGCTTATTTATAGCCGCACAAACTTCGGACCCAACCGTTATGTTTTGGGTGATGTTTTTTAACGCTATGGTTTTCATACCGACGATTTCATTATCCTATACCATTTCCTATATTGGTTTAGAAAAAGAAGGACTCGATACGACGAAAGAATTCCCATCCGTTCGTGTATATGGAACCGTTAGTTTTATTCTTGCCATGTGGATCATTAGTCTTGGCGGATTTGAGTTAAGCAATATCCAGTTATACATTGCTGCAGGGGCTGCCGTTTTACTAGCACTCTTTTCATTTGTATTGCCTGATTGTCCAACATCAAGTGTTAAGAAGGACAAGTCGTTGGTAAGCCATTTAGGACTTGACGCTTTTGTCCTATTTAAACAAAAGAAAATGGCCATCTTTTTCGTGTTTGCAATGCTGATAGGTGCTGCACTGCAAATTAACTTGGCATTTGCTGACCCCTTCCTTCATGATTTTGCGCTAAATCCTGACTATAAAGAAAGTCTTGCTGTGAAATATCCAGCGATTTTATTATCAATTGGACAATTTTCAGAAGTAGTCTTTATTCTAGCCATACCATTTTTCTTACGTAAGTTTGGGATTAAAACGGTCATGCTTTTGAGTATGGCGGCTTGGACAGTGCGATTTGGTTTATTAGCTTTTGGAGACCCAACTGGATTAGGGTTCATCTTATTACTATTATCCATGCTAGCGTACGGTGCAGCGTTTGACTTCTTTAATATTTCTGGATCGATGTTTGTAGATAAAGAAGTGGATCACCGAATTCGTGGGAGTGCCCAGGGCTTATTCATGACAATGGTGAACGGGCTAGGGGCTTATTTAGGAGCTGTGATTAGTGGGAAAATAGTGGATTATTTAACGGTTGACGGAGTAAAAGACTGGCAGAATATCTGGTTAGTTTTTGCAGCCTATACCATCGTTCTTGGAATCTTATTTGCGATAAGTTTTAAATACAAAAATAACCAGGATACAGTGAACCATGTAAATAAAGCTACCTAATCTGTATGATTTAGAGTCAAGTTAGGATATGAGCTATAAAAAAGCAGCCAATTTCTCCTTCTTTGGGGAAATGCTGCTTTTTTGAATTTTAGTAGTGTGGAAAGAGGTCATATGTAAACACTGATTTTGAAAAGAGGGGGCTCCATTACTCATCCATATTTTTCGGAATTTAGCAGATAAACATTTTCATATAAAGGATATTCAATTAAACATTCACTTAGTGTAACTCTTAAGGATTTTGTTGAATCGGGGCTGAATTTGTGACAAGTAAATAGATTTTTTTGTTCAATTTAAGTTGGTGTGAATTTGAGATCAAGATGAACCTTTTAAAAAAGTTTAATCAAAAATGCTGTATTGCAAGATTTTTTCTTATTCAGCAATCGGGCACGGTTGTTGAGCAATACAGGTAGAAAATGATCAATCTTTTTTTCAAAACGGCTTCTTTTATTTATTTTAAATTTGTTTTTTTGATAGGGCCATAACTAAAAGTAATCTCTCTTCATATCGTTGCAGGAGTGCTCACACGCAATACAAGGTAGGTTCTCCCTTTGGCTCTGTCATTCAGTCAGAACAGCAGGATGACATACTCCTCTCCAAAAGAACAAATAAGGAAAATGGATTTCAATTAGCTATAGTCAAACTTTGGGATCACTTTTATACTGATAATCTATTAAATGATCCTACAAATGGAACTGTCAGAAAATACAAAAAACTGTTAAAATGTAGGGAACACCTAGAATTAGCTTCAATTTAATCTCTTGAGGAGGGAAAAAATGAAGCATTATGTTCGGGTAATTCCATACCAGGTAATTGAACAGTCAGAAGAGGTAAAAGAAGTTCCAAAAGGCGTGGAATTGATACAAGCTCCTAAAATTTGGAGCGAAGCAAAGGGCAAAGGCATAACGGTGGCTGTCTTGGATACAGGCTGCGATACGTCACATCCCGATTTACAAGAACGGATTATAGGCGGGCGAAATTTTACGGATGATGACGGAAGCAACCCTGATATATTCAAGGATTACAATGGGCATGGAACTCATGTTGCCGGAACGATTGCTGCCCAGAAAAATGACAAAGGCGTGGTTGGAGTCGCTCCTGAAGCCAGTTTACTCATTGTGAAAGTATTGAATAAAAAAGGCTCTGGACAATATGAGTGGATTATCAAAGGCATCAATTATGCTATAGAACAAAAAGCGGATATTATCTCGATGTCACTGGGAGGTCCAAATGATACTCCTGAACTTTATGAAGCGATCAAAAGGGCTGTTGCCAACAATGTCCTCGTGGTTTGCGCAGCAGGGAATGAGGGGGACGGCGATGACTCAACTGATGAATTCGCTTTTCCAGGCTGTTATAATGAAGTGATTAGTGTAGGTGCGGTTAATCTTGAGCGGCGCTCTTCCCATTTTACCAATTCCCATAATGAAATCGATTTAGTTGCCCCAGGTGAAGAAATTCTTTCTACGTATTTAAATGGAAAGTATGCGACTTTAAGCGGAACTTCCATGGCTGCACCCCATGTTTCTGGAGCCCTTGCTCTCATAAAACTTCTCGCGAACAATAGCTTTGAACGGAAGCTCTCAGAACCTGAGCTTTATGCTCAATTAATTAAAAGAACCGTTCCACTGGGTAACTCTTCAAAGCTTGAAGGAAACGGGATGATCTATTTAACGGTCCTTGACCATTTGGCAAAAGTATTTGATCAAGAAGTTAAAACCATGTTTTTAAATAATCAAGGAATTATCAGCTAAAACAATTTCATTGAATGGGGAGAAGCCCGTTGACAGATAGTTTCCTTTAAGTGGATTCTTCTGTTAACAAATAATAGACCGGGATTAAGACCGAGCGTTTTGGTGGAATATAACCCTAGATTGTTTTAGAGAATGATATAAAACACAATAGAATAGGGATTCTCAAGGGTGGTTAGCTCGTCCTCAGAAGAAAGGAGGGGGAGTGCTCGTGACGGTCTTTGAAGCGTTGATGTTAGCATGTACTGTTGCAGGCTTAATCATAGGAATGCTGTCATTTGACCATAAAAAATAACCCACCCTTGAGCCTGCAAGCATAAAGGGTGAGTTAGGTTCGTTTTGAATAAATTATAGCGATCGCCCTAGCAGGGAACCGTCTATTGTATCGACCGCTTGGTGTTCCAGCACCAGCGGTTTTTTATTATATGCTACTTTATGATTATATAATACCCGAAATCGAGCAAGGAGAACAATAAAAATGTCGAATTTCGATAAAGTTCTTTTAATTGTAATGAAACTGCACTAAAAGTAACAATAATGTAAAACATACGATTTCCCGCTACTTCCTTAAATGCGTTTTTATGTTGGTGATTATAAAATGTAATAAGAAAGGGGAAGCACATTGGATAACATGAAAAGAGTAGCTGAAAATAAAAAAATAGGTTTAACAGCTGCATTACTAGAATTAGAGCATAATAAAAAGATGTTTGAAAGTGAAAAAGAGTATTATGACGGGGAAAAGGATCAGCGTATAATTACAAACTATTACGATCAAATTTATTTCAATGAAGCGGGCAAAGAAGAATTATTTAAACAATTGAATCAGTTAGTTGCCAGCACACATATTAATTGGCTTCCTTATAACTCCAAAACCCGAAATCGTCTTTATTCACTAGTCGACCTTCAGACTGATGGGAACTTGAAGAGCATATATTCAGGAAAAGAAAAAGATCCTGAACAAGTCATGAAAGAAGATTACGAATTAGACCGGAAAAGAGAACAAGCTTATGACGAGTTGTTAAAAAGTAACTCGGTTAATAGCGATAATATACAAGAAATAATGGCCTCCTTTGAAAGTGAAAACATATACAATTGTGAACACGTTGTTCCCCAATCATGGTTTGAGAAGCGTCACCCCATGAAAGGAGATTTGCACCATCTTTTTACGTGCGAAAGAGAATGCAATTCCTTAAGATCTAATCATCCTTATTATGATTTCGTCGATTATTCCCCTAAAATGGAGATGGAAGTCATCAAAACGCAATGCGGAAAATATGAAAAGGCTAGATTTGAGCCTGAAAGCGGCAAAGGAGAGGTTGCCAGAGCAACGTTATATTTTTTATTAAGGTACCCAGGAGAAATCAGCCAATATAGCAATAAAGACATTGAACTGTTGCTGAAGTGGCACAGTGATTATAAAGTATCTATTTATGAAAAACACCGCAACAAGGCGATTTTTGATATTCAAAAAAACCGGAATCCCCTAATAGATTTCCCGCAATACGCTGACAAAATAGATTTTATGTTAGGTTTATCTAAATGATTAAGTAAAATTGGAATCCATCCGCTGTTTGGTCATATTTTAAAGTGAAGTTAAATAGATGAATAAGCGGGCCTTAGTGTGGAAAAGCACTAAGGCCCGCTTTTTTAAAGAAAAGAATCTATTTCGTTTACAATGGATTAAAAAGCTTTTAAGAAGTAGCTTTTTCTTTTCTATCTAGTAATTGCAATGCTTCTTGTAATGAATTTTGTTCTTCATCATTTAGAGGAACCATCGGTAGACGAACACCGCCTACAGGGATTCCCGCTAGGTTTAATGCCGCTTTTACAGGGGCTGGGCTTGGTGCCGCAAATAGCGCTTTGATGATTGGGAGGAGGTTGCGATGGGCTAAAGCAGCCTCTTGGAGTTTACCATTTTTAAAGTTTTCAATCATCACTTGCATTTCGTTCCCAATAACATGAGAGGCAACCGAGATCACACCTGCGCCGCCAATCGATAATACTGGTAAGGTTAAACCATCATCACCGCTGTATAATGAAAAATCTTCAGGTGTTTGGCTGATGATTTCCGTCATGGCATCTAAATTGCCGCTTGCATCTTTAATAGAAACGATATTTGAAATTTTTGATAGGCGAACGACCGTCTCAACAGACATATTGACAACGCTTCGTCCAGGTATATTATACAGCATAACCGGTAGTGACGTAGATTCAGCAATCGCTCTAAAGTGTTGATACAATCCTTCTTGAGACGGCTTGTTATAGTAGGGAACAACGAGCATAATGCCATCTACGCCTGTTTTTTCTGCAAGCTTCGTTAACTGAATAGAAGCTCTTGTGTTGTTAGAACCGGTACCCGCAACGACAGGAACTCTGCCGTTCACGACTTCAACTACAAATTTAAATAAATCAACTTTTTCTTCCGTTGTTAATGTAGGGGATTCTCCAGTCGTACCAGCTACTACTAAACCGTCCGTACCGTTGTCAATTAAATAGTTGATTAAATTTTTAGTCGCATGAAAATCAATCTCGCCATTTTCATCAAAGGGGGTCACCATTGCAGTTAAAATTTGTCCGAAATTCATTACTTCTCCACGTCCTTTTTAGTTTTATATAATAGAGGGAGAAGGGCAGTAGTTAATTAACGCAAAAAAGCAGCAACAGGGCTTCGTTGCTGCAGTAGAAACAATTATGTAACAAAAATTATTTCTGTGCGTAAGATAGCCCTCCATATAGTTTTTTCCTATATGACAGTTCTGTATTTATTCAATAACAGACCCAGCTTCAAGAAATATGAGATTCTTTCAGCTTCGGCAGATTCCCCTTTTCACAATCGTCATCGGACCTCATCATCCTCAAATTATGTACTCATGGTCTCTGCGCCTCTATCCTTACTTCAAAAAATATTGAAATAAGTAAATATGTAATTAAATTATACAATATCAGTTTTTTCATAGATTTGCAATGAAAAGTTAGGTTCGCCTCTAAGCATTTTTTGGAACGCGCTTCAAAGAGTAGCGATCTCCAGCTGATGAAATAAAACAGGATCATCCAGTGATGGCGGAAGTGGCTTATACACTTTTGGAAAGAGCGTATTTAATTCACAAAAGAGCAGTCGAAAAGATGTATGATTAAAAGCCAACAGATCTGTTGACTTTTAATCTATTATATAAGTGAATTCGGACCTGCCGAGCGGTGTAAAAAATCAAAGTGTGTCACTCGGTTGCGGCCGTTCCGTTTAGATGAGTAGAGCGCTCGATCAGCTTTAGATTGGAGAGAGGTCACCGTATCCTCTAATGACATGGTCACAGCTCCAATACTAACGGTAAACGAAGGGGAGGTTGAATAAGATGCTTCGGCAAGGGAACGGATTTTTTCACCAACTTGTAAGGCCTGCGGCTGATCAGCATTAGGAAGAATCACCGCGAACTCTTCTCCTCCATATCGAGCCACTACCTCATCTTCTTTCGTTGATTCCTCAAGCAATAGTGCCAATACCTGTAAAACTTTATCCCCCGCTAGGTGACCAAATGTATCATTAATATTTTTAAAATGATCAACATCAAGAAGAAGGAGAGAAAGGGGGAGGGAAGACTCCTGGCATAGGGACATATTTAAAGATAAGGCTTCCTGAAAGCTGCGCCGATTCTTAAGGCCTGTCAATCCGTCTGTCTCTGCCAATACCTTTAAACGGGAGTTCATTTCCACAAGCTCTTGTTGTTTATGCTCTAATTGCCTCTGTAATAGCTCAAGTTCTGTGATCATTTCTTCTTTTATCCGATTTTGCTCTTCCATTTCTCTTTTAATTTCCAAGATTGATTGCTCATATTCACGGCGGCGTTTCATCAGGGTAAACATGCAATGAGTAGCAGTCTCTTTCTCCGTCACCTTGCGCAGAGCATTTAGCAGAAACGGCAGCGGATGCTCTCCTTTTGGTTGAAGAGGGAGATACATTTCTTCCACAGTACCTTGTAACTGAATTAACGGAAAAAAATACAATTGAAAAAAGGAACGGCCGGAAACCGTCATAATACAGTTGATATGTTTTCCTCGCAACTCATTTATATCGTATCCAAGCAAATTGAGCAATGTTTGGTTGATTGTTAGAACCGTGCCATCATCAGCGAGAGTCAAATAGCCACAAGGGGCATGATTTAAGTGTTCATCCATTTAATGGTCTATTCCTTCACGACTAAGTTATGTTTCAAATAGCCTTGAATGAGGCCAATGGTTTCTTCAGGATGACTGAGGTGAGGACAATGACCAGTAGCCTTCATTAAACGCAGCGTACTATGAGGCAAATGGCGATGCATATAGTCGCCGACAGTTAATGGAGCAATAGCATCTTCAGCACACTGCATAATAAGCGATGGCACGACAGACTTGGGCAAGTCAGCCCGGTGGTCGGATAAGAAGGTGGCAGCCGCAAACTGGCGGGCTACGATCGGGTCTGTTGAGCAAAAACTATCAGATAATTCTTTTGAAAGTTCAGGGCGATCAGGATTTTTCATAATAACTTGTGAAAGATAATTCGCCCAGCCAATATAGTTCATCTCCATCAATTCCATTAATTCTTCGATATCTTGCTTTTCAAATCCTCCCATATAATGAGGCGGTTTATTTAAGTAACAAGGAGAGGGGCCAACCATAATGAGCCGCTCAAAGTATTCGGGTTTTTGGATAGACGCCAGCAGTCCAATTATGCTTCCAACAGAATGCCCTATGAAAATAGCCTTTTTTAATTCTAGGAAAGCACAAATGTCCAGTACATCTTGTGAGTATCCGTAAAGGCTGCTGTATCTTTCAACATTGTAAGCAGTATAATCAGAATTTCCCGAACCAACATAATCAAACAGAACGATTCGATATTTCTCTTCAAAAGCGGGGACAACGAGCCGCCACATATTTTGGTCACACCCGAACCCTGGAGCAAAGAGAATGGTTTGCGTTCCTTTTCCTGTAATATTTATATTATTGCGTTTGAGAATACTTTGCTGCATAATGATCCCTCTTTTTTGTAAATTGAAATGAAAATTGTGGAACAAATTCATTACTTTTACTTGCGATATAGTTCTATTGTACTGATTTATATTTTAAGCATCAATCTATTTATTTTGTAAGTTATACGCTAAAGGATTTAAATCCATTGAAATGTAAAAACAGAAAGGTCTATAATCCTTTCTGTTTTTTTATATCGTTGCTATTTGTTTCTTAAGTGTATAGAATGCAATGATTTTCCTATACAAACATCAATCACTTAAACAGTACCTAGTACCATTTATTTCATTTCGTTTTTAATCACGAGACATCATGGTAGCACCTTGGAATTGATGATAATGGGAAGGGTAACCTGTAGTAAAGCCCTGGAAATAATGGATATGACCCCCGCCTTGCAGCGGTATAGCAGGACCTGTTCTTCCTCGGATTTCATGTCGATGTCCATCGATGTAATGTGTCCAAGTGATGTATTCGTGTGTATGGGGGACTCCGCTTGGGGCTGGTTCTGTCGTTCCGGCGTATTCATGTGTATGATCTATCTCTATGGAAGTCATTCCAAGGAATTCGTGGACATGTCTCTCCCCCTCTGTATACCCTCCGCTATACACGGTTTCTTCCTCCTTTCTTTCCTTTAAATAATGTAATTCTTCCTTTTGTGGAGGTTGACTTTTAATATAGTATGCCGCACGGAAAATAAATGACTTTTTTCGAATATAAAAGGAACGGAAGAATATATTTTCATAGAGATAATTGGCAGAGAAAAAAATAGCGTTGAAGCGAGTTCGGGGGGAGAATGATGTATCTTACCCAAAACGAAAAGGAAAGTTTATTCGTTGTTGTAGCTGCGTGGCTGGCAAAGGAAAGGTTAGCTAAAGGAATGAAGCTAAGCTTTCCTGATGCAGTAGCTTTAATCACGTTTGAAGTGATGGAAATGGCGAGGACAGGCCAATATTCGGTATCAGATCTGCAAATATACGGGAGAGACATTTTATCCGAAGAGGATGTTATGGAGGGAGTGCCCGCGCTCATAAGCAAAGTCAATGTTCAAGCTACATTTCCGGATGGAACTAAGTTAGTCGTCATTTATCCCTCTTTTCATTCACCACAATTTCCAAAATCAGCAGAAGAAATTGGACAACAATATCCTTAACTACTTCTACTTCATTATCGCAACAAGAGGAGGGAAGCTGCTTGAGACCCGGTGAATACTTTTTAAGAAGTGAACCGATTCTGATTAATCAAGGAAGGAAGACGAGAACCGTCACTGTAATCAATAGAGGAGACCGTCCGCTTTTTGTCGGCTCACACTACCATTTCTATGAGACGAACCCTGATTTATTTTTTGATAGGGATCTAGCGAAAGGAATGCGTTTAAATATAGGAGCCGGAGAAATCGTCCAATTTCCACCGGGTGAGAAGAAAAGGGTAGAGCTAGTGGAGATTGGCGGCCGGAAATACGTATATGGCTTCAGGGGATATGTGAATGGACCCGTAAAAGAAATTGCCTCTTCTAGCTTTAGTAAAAAGTTAATCGCAAGAAGCCAATATGCCAAGAAATACGGGCCTACGGCGGGCGATAAGATTCGATTGGCTGATACAGATATCATTATTGAAGTAGAGAAAGATCTCATCGTCTACGGTGATGAGCTTCGATACGGATGGTTAAAAAATATACGCGATGGGATGGGAATGGCTCCCCATGCAACAAGAGAGAGTGCTCTTGATTTAGTCATTACTAACGTCCTTATATTAGACTATTGGGGAATTATTAAAGCAGATATCGGAATTAAAGATGGAAAAATTTACGGAATTGGTCACGCGGGCAACCCAGATTATATGGATGGCATTCATCCAAACTTAATTGTAGGACCTTCCACTGAGGTTATTGCTGGTGAAAATATGATTATTACTGCTGGAGGGATCGATTCGCATATTCATCAAGTGGACCCGCAGCTAGTAAAAGCAGCGCTAGAAGCAGGGATCACTACGATGCTTGGTGGAGGAACGGGCCCAACCGCTGGCTCAATAGGAACAAATATTTCCCCTGGATCCTGGTATATTCATAGAATGATGGAAGCGGCCGAAGATTTTCCGATGAATTTCGGTTTTTGGGGAAGAGGAAATGCCTCGTTTCCCGAGCCTTTAGAAGAACAAATAGCAGCTGGAGCAGCCGGTTTAAAAATACACGAAGACTGGGGAGCAACTCCGGCGGTTATTGATAATTGTCTGACTGTTGCGGACAAGTACGACATTCAAATTTGCATTCATACCGATTCAAGTAACGAATCTGGAACAGTAGAAACCACTTCGTTAAAAGCGATTAAAGGCAGAGTCATCCATTCGTATCATACAGAAGGGGCAGGTGGAGGCCACTCGCCTGATATTATTCAAGTAGCTCGAGAAAGTTACATTTTGCCGTCGTCCACTAATCCGACTCGGCCTTTTACGATTAATACAGCTGAGTCCAATTTGCAAATGATGTTTCAGGTTCATCATGTCAGCAGGGATGATCCAGCGGCCATAGCGATGGCAGAGGCGAGAATTCGTCCACAAACAATGGCTGCTGAAGGAATTTTACAAGACATGGGGGCGATTAGTGTCATGTCCTCTGACAGTGAGGCGATGGGACATGTGAGTGAAACGATTATACGGACATGGCAGACAGCGCATGTGATGAAACACTATCGCGGCCGTTTAGAAGAGGAAACAGGAGATAATGATAATTTCCGGGCAAAGCGTTATGTGGCTAAGTACACGATCAACCCAGCTATTATACAAGGTATTTCCGAAGTTGTGGGTTCGATTGAAGTCGGCAAACTGGCTGATCTTGTGTTATGGAGGCCAGAATTTTTTGGGATAAAGCCCGAGCTCGTTATGAAAGGAGGCTTCATTGCCACTGCACCAACAGGGATGGCGAATGGGGGAGTGGCGAGTGTTGAGCCCGTAAGATACCGGCCGATGTGGGCAGCATTCGGAAAGGCGCCTAAAAGTATTTCCTATACCTTTACGTCAAAAGCGGCTGTTGAGCGGGGGGTTCCGCAAAAACTAGGACTGGAAAAGCAGATTTATGCGGTGCGGAATACGAGAAACATTAGCAAAAAGAATATGATTTTAAATGATGCCCTCCCAGAAATTACGGTTGATCCAGAAACATTCCACGTATATGTGAATGGAGAGCCGCTTGATAATCCACCAGCTGCCACCTTACCGATGTCACAAAAATACTTTTTATTTTAAGGTGATCTGCATGACAAACGAGTGGAAGATTTTTCAGCTTATTGATTCGGCCTTGCCCACTGGTGCGTTTTCTCATTCATTTGGTTTAGAAACAGCTTTTCAAGAAGGAGAGATCACTAGTCCAGAAACTCTTTATGAGTGGGCTTATCACTATATTATTGGAAGTCTTGCTCCTACAGAGGGAATTGCCACATTCATTGCCTATCAAACTGTCAAAAACAGATGGAATGGAGAAGAATTATCTAAGTCTATACAAAGCGATTTACAGCGTTTAGATAAAAAATTAACGATCAGCAAAATGCCTTCAGAGTCACGGGAAGGTGGCATAAAGCTAGGTAAGCGGTATTTGAAAATTGTTAATACCTTATATCCGAGCGCCGGCTTATCACAATATGCTGATTGGATTAAGGATAAACGCTGTTACGGAAATTCCTCTATTGTTCATGGGTGGATTTCAGCTTACCTTGCAGTATCGTCTAGTACAGCTATTTTCACCTATCTCTATTCCAGCATCAATAACCTGTTGCAAAGTGCTTTGAGGTTAACGGCCGTTGGGCAAACAGATATTCAAATTATTTTGCAAAAGCTGCATCCTTTATTAATCAAAGAGGCTGAAAAAATTCATAATCGTTCTTATACAGAAGATGACTTATACAGCTGTGCCATCATCCAAGAAATTCAAGGGATGCGTCATGAAATGCTGTACTCAAGGCTATTTATGTCATAGCCTGCATTCGCTAAAACGAAACAGGGAGTGGGTAAAATGGGGCATCATCATAATTTCAGCTGGAGCTACCGAAAGTTTAAGGGAGACCGGCCGATGAGAATTGGGATTGGCGGGCCGGTTGGTTCAGGAAAAACAGCTTTAGTCCGAGCGCTATCTGAGGTTTTGAGAGCTAAATACAAAATCGGCGTCATTACGAATGATATATATACGAAAGAAGACGAACAAATCTTAAAAAAGAGCGGTGTACTCCCTTCGCATCATATTATTGGCGTCGAAACAGGCGGATGTCCGCACACGGCTATTCGTGAGGATGTCTCAATGAATTTTGAAGCGGTAGAAGAGCTAACCGAGGCCATTCCCGATCTCCATCTTATTTTTATCGAAAGTGGCGGAGATAATTTAGCTGCTGCTTTCAGTCCGGAGCTCGCTGATGTGTTTCTTTACATCATTGACGTGGCACAGGGAGATGACATTCCAAGAAAGGGCGGCCCCGGCATTAAACAATCCGATGTTCTGATCGTCAATAAGGTTGATTTAGCTCCTCACGTGAGGGTTAATTTAAATACAATGAAGGAAGACTGCCGAAAACAGCGCGAAAATAAGCTTACGGTATTTACGAACGTACTTAGCGGAGAAGGAGTAACAGAGATTGCGGAATGGCTCGCAAAAGAATATCAAGGAAGAAGAGAGGAAGCAAAGAGGTGACAGTCACCGGAGAATGGCGGGGTACTGTCAGCAAAATGAAGGGGCGAAATGTCTTAGCCCACTTAAAGCGTCACTTTCCTCTTACGGAAGCAGAATTTGAAGGAGAGAATGGGGAACTCATCATCTACTTAATGTCCGGTTCACCAGGGTTATTTAATGGCGATCGACAAAGAGTATGTTGTCGGATAACGGATGAAGCCCATCTGTTTTTAACCAATCCATCAGCTACAGAGCTGCATCCTTCCTTAATAGAAGAAGCGATCCATCAAACTGAAACATTCCAATTAGGGGAAAATAGCATCCTAGAATATCTTCCCGAGCCCCTCATTCCCTTTAAAGGAGCAAATTTTAAAGGGAAAACATCGCTTTATATGGAGGAGGGTTCTCAAGCCATTGTTAGCGAGATCATTACTGCCGGGAGAGTCGGACGAGGAGAAAGGTTCGAATATAAGCGTTTCGCCTCTCAATTTGAAGTATTTTGGCAGGGAGAGCTCCAAGTTTGGGATTCATTCCAGCTTGAACCAAGGATGGATAGAGAAGGTCCAGAACTATTCAATCGCTATACGCATATAGGCACCTTATGGATTTTATCAGAAACACTTTCGGCAGGAGACCTTGAATATATCCAACATAAAGTAATCCCCAAGCTGCCGCAGCTGGACTGCTATGGCGGAGCAAGTTTATTGCCGAAAAATGGAATGATCATTCGTCTACTCGGCCATTCCTCTCAAGAGCTGCAGGAAGCTATAAAAATATGTTGGGATTATTTTCGGCAGCAGCTGTTTCACATGCAGCCGCTTGAAGTGATCAAGTAGAAAAAGAGTTCACTAATTCAGAGTAATGAATTAAATGACGATTATCGGATTCTTGCCCTCTGTCCGCATCTGCTAACAAGCAGCGGATAGAGGTTTTTTAGTGTTGGAGCTGTAACATTCTCAATTCCGATCTCTTTTTGTCATAGAGCAAAATAGGGATCTTTACACTTACTGTTATTTTTCTCTTCCTCTCTCTTTAAGATTCTCCTACAATAGAAAAAGATAGCTTCACCCGTAGAACAATCTTTTTATGCACTTCTTAAGCATAACGTTGTGTTCATAAAAAATAACGTTTGCTGTAACGTTGCTACTTTGGAGGAAAGTCAGATGCAGGCAGAATTAAAATTCGCCATTTCTATGGCTATATTCGGTTCAATCGGTTTGTTTTCAATAAAAACAGGTCTCCCATCGATTGAATTAGTTTTTGTGCGTTGTCTCTGTGCCACTGTTCTGTTAGGAGCTGTATGGGGATTTCAACAATTGAACACAAAACAGCAGAACAAGCGGGCAATCCCGCGTAGAGAATATTGGCTCGCCTTGTTATGTGGGGTGTTTTTAGTTACGAACTGGATCTTTTTCTTTCGATCTTTTGAAGTGATGCCTATTACAGTAGCCGTCTCTATTTATCATTTGGCACCGGTGATTGTGCTGCTTCTCGGTTCATTTATTTTCAGAGAAACACTAACAGGCAAAGGGCTGCTGTTTTTCTTTATTTGTTTTTTAGGCACGCTGTTAGTTGGAGGAATTCACCAGCATACCACGGTTTCTGGATTTTTATCGACCGGGGTCCTCTGGGCGTTTGCGGCAGCTTTATTCTATGCGCTTACCTCGATGACAGGAAAGGGAATTCAAATCCTCAGTCCAGTGGCGACAACCGTCATTCAAACATCTCTAGGCGTGTTACTGCTCTTGCCGGTGGTGGACTGGTCTTATTTTACGCAGCTTACTGCCGAGAATTGGCTTTATATCTTGATTACAGGGTTTGTTCACACAGGAATTGTCTTTTATTTATTTTTTAGCAGTTTGCGAGACTTAAAGGCTCAAACCATTGCGATTTTAGTATTTGTAGACCCGATTGTCGCTATTTTGCTGGATGTCACGTTTTTGGACTACCGACCTGATCTTTACCAAATTATTGGAATTTTACTGGTTTTTGTGGGAATCAGTTATTCACCGCAAAAAGAAGGGAGCTTAGCCAAAACCTAGACTCGCTTGAGTAAGCGAATGACAGGAGACAGGCGATTTTTAATCGTTCAAAATCACAAAATTAACATTGTGCAAAATTCAATAACAGAACATAAAAAAAGTTTTAAAAAGAAGAGTATGGCTGTAACGTATTAGTATCTTTAGTAATTGGATGAAAAGGCTCTGTGTCATAGTTAGTTGACACAGAGCCTTTTCATCTAAATAATTTGATAGCATCTTAAAGGATAAAATGCTAGTTTCTTGGATCTACATAATCCGGATAATCCGTTATAATAGCGTCTACATCCATGCTGAACAGAAAATCTGCTGCTTCCTGACTGCGAACCGTCCATGAAGAGATTTTCATGCCGAGTGAGTGTACGTCATTTACTAAGTCCTTCGTTACAATTCCGTAGCTAGGGTTAAAATAGTCGGCATAAGTGGAAAACTCTTTTAACGCTTGCTCTGTCGTATGAGATTTAGAAGAAGTAAGAACTCCGATTGGCATCTTCGGAAGAAGAGCATCCATTTTCTTCATCGATTCGAAATTAAACGATTGAATAATGATCTTCTCATTTTGCGGGCGGTCAAGATTCCGTTTTTTCAATTGTTGAGCGACACTTTCTTCAATCCCTGGATAAAGTTCTGGTGATTTCAACTCTATCAAAATACCAATCTTTCCGCGATAACGATCAAGTACTTCCTCAAAGGTTGGTATTTTTTCGCCTTTAAATTGCTCTCCTTTAAAACTGCCAGCATCAAGGGCGCTAAGCTGCTCGTAAGTTAAATCTTTTACTTTTCCAGTGCCGTCAGTCGTTCTGTCCACTGTCGTATCATGGATAATAACTAACTTTCCATCCTTGCTTCTTTGAACGTCAATTTCAATATAGTCTGCTTTCATTTCCACCGCTTTGTCAAAAGCAGCAATCGTATTTTCCGGCGTATATCCAGAGGCACCGCGATGAGCTACATTATCCATCTGTCTGAATTCTCCAGTTGTTTTTGCCGCAATAGGCTGCTGAAGTGGACTACATAACAAAGTGAATGCTAAGCTCATTCCTAATAATGTTTTTTTCTTCATGCGCTCATCCTCCTATGTATAATTAGTACAAGGTTAATAATATCGTAGGAATGTTTAGCTTAAATGAAGAGAACGTAAAAAATATTCAAATTTTGCCGTATTTTACCGAAATTAGTATTTTAAAAAGCAAAAAATCAATATACTATTTTATATGAAGGAGAACAAAGGCCTTCTCTTATTGAGCAAGAAACAAAAGCTAATGTTTAATGTGCAGAAGATGTAGCATGAGAGAATTTATTAGAAAATGTAATAAGAGGCCATAATAACTATGAAATTATTCTATGTTTAAGTTACAATTAGTTAACTAAAGAGGAGAAAAGGTGAGGGTCAGTGAGTTCTTTTTTAAATTTTTCTAACTACATCCGTAAAAGTGTACAATCTTTATCCGTTGAGGTGGTAGACGCTGTTCTTCATAAAATGCAATTAACCATTCCAGAATGGGAGAAAGAGCAAGCGATCAATATGTATAATGAACTTTTAGCCTTCTTCGGGGAATCACTCTTGTGTGAAAAGGATGAGGCGGTTCCAGAGGCGCTAGTCGAGTGGAGTAAGAAGAATGCGGCTATGCAAGCTACTGCCGGGCGCAACATTTCAGAAATAGTCGTACGTTACCCGCCAACAAGGGATGTTTTTAATGAACTGTTAACAGACATTAGTTTGGAACTTGGGCTGTCTGTAAAGGAGCATGCTTTTATTATTAAAAGAATAAATAACATGCTGGATATTAGCTTAAATGAAACTTTTTTCGCTTTTGAACGTCTTTCTAATGAATTTAAGGAAGAAACGCAAAAAGAATTAGCTAAATTATCAGCGCCTATTGTTCCGGTTAAGGAAGGAATCGTCGTCCTGCCTTTAATTGGTGAAGTGAACGATTATCGAGCAGCCTATATTATGGAAAATGTGATCCCGAAAATAGCCGAACTAGAGGTCGATCATGTTATTGTTGATTTTTCTGGAATTTTAACGATTAACACACAGATAGCAGACTATTTCCGACAAATAGAAGAAATTCTCCATTTGATGGGGATGCATGTGATCACTACCGGTTTACGTCCTGAACTAGCTCAAACAGTCGTAAATGCCGGAATAGATTTCTCTAGGCTTGAGGCTTATGCAACTGTTAAGCAAGCATTAGAAAGCATTCAATAATTTTTTATTCGCCATCCTATACAAAGAGCGATAACGCTCTTTGTATTTTTTTATTTACTTAGTTGTTTAGGTGAAGAGATCTAATACGCGCTCACTAAAGTTAGGGTTTAACAAGAGGGTTACTGCTTTTACATACTAACTTTCTGAGAAATAAAGTACATGTACCCCATCATATAAAAAACATAAATAATAAAAGCGCCTGCCACAGCGTGTAAAGGTTTGAGCCAATTTGTCAGTAAAAAAATACTGCTCATTAAAACCACTGCTCCAACAGCACCAAAAATAGCGTTTTTTTGTGTGATTCTAAAATCTGCGAGATTCATGTTTTTCATTTGTAAACTTATATTAATCAGTGTCATGATCGGAAGTAACGTGATGACACCAGACAAAAAAAGATATTTAGATTTGCTTAACATAGAAGCAGCAACTAGGATGCTTCCTCCTATAGCAAATTGGACGATGTAACTCACTGCTTTCTCTCCCTTGCATATAAAAGTTTTAGCTGCCATCATTTTATTTCCTAGCTATATATAAGTAAACTAAATATAATTGATATCAAATATAATAAAAACTTATATCTTAGGGGCTGAGCTGATGAGCTTAAAAAAATATATCACGTATATCAAGGTAGTCGAGACGGGAAGCCTGACGAAAGCAGCTGAAATCTTAAATTACACACAACCGAGCATTAGCCAAATGATTAGCAGTTTAGAAGAAGAATACGGTTTTTCACTGTTAGTAAGACAAAAAAACGGCGTAAAGCCGACGGAAAACGGATTAAAAGTGCTAAAAGCGATGCGGGAGATTGAAAAAGGCTATGGAAAGTTATCTGAAACGGTTGATGAAATTAACGGATTAGAAACAGGGAACATTCGAATAGGAGCTTACATAAGCATTGCGACGAACTGGATGCCTAAGATCCTAAGCGAATTCAAACAGTTATATCCTTTCATAGAGATTCAATTATACGAGGGAAATGCCTCTGAACTGGAACGTTGGCTAGACGAGGATAAAATAGATTTCGCCATTGGTTCTTCTTATCATAACAAAGGATATTTTCGTTTTTTGTTAGAAGATCCCATTGTAGCTGTCATGAACTCGCAGCATGAACTGGCCCAATCAGATGTTATCGACGTTCGCACACTAGAATCAGTTGAATATATTTTGCCCTATTCAGATTCCTTATTTGAGGTGCATGATCTTATAAAAAAAGCAGGCATTCAACCACGGGTTGCTTACCGAATAAGAGGAGACGAGACGATCATCGCCATGGTAAGAAATAATTTGGGGATCAGCTTACTGCCAGAGTTGTTATTAAGTCATTCTACTTTAGATAATATAACGGTTAAGCCGTTAAGCAGCTATACCTCTAGAAAAGTCGGAATTCTAACAAATACAACAAAGCACGCGCAAACACCGTCTATTCATAAAATGATTCATTTTATTGAGGAATGGGTTGAAAAGCATCACCATAAAGAGAGATTTAATTAGTATGTTAATGATGGTCTTCTAAAGAAAACTGGGAAGGAAGTGTTTATATGCAATTAACGATTAACGCTAAGAGTGATTTCCTATGAAAAATAATTTGTGATTAACGGACCAGCTTAACTTAAGGTGAATTCCCTTAACTACCCTATTAAAAATTGATCGTGATTGTGAACGCTTTGCTATCCAAAACTAAGTATAAAAAGAACTGAGGGAGCAGTTAATGAACATTCGTATTTTAAAAGAGTCCGATGCCAAGTTGTATCAAGAGATACGACTGAGTGCATTGAAAGTTAATCCAGAAGCATTTGGTTCAACATATGAGAGAGAGGTTGATTTTTCAGTAGAAACTATAAAAGAGCGAATAAAACCAACTAAGGATCAATTTATTTTAGGTTCTTTTAATGATAGTGGTTCTTTGGTTGGGATCGTTACATTTATACGTGAAGATAACCCCAAAGCGAATCACAAAGGGAATATTTTCGGATTGTATGTAATTCCAGAGAGACGAGGGCAAGGTTTAGGGAAAACACTAATAGCAGAACTTATAAGACAGGCGCAAAGTCATAATGGTTTGGAACAAATACGTTTAACGGTGGTATCTGATAATGATCCTGCAAAGAAATTATATAAGTCTTTGGGGTTCAAGGTCTATGGTATAGAACGGAATGCCTTGAAATTTAATGGAAAGTATTTTGATGAAGTGTTGATGGTTTTACAAATATAACTCTTGGGTTGCCTATCCCTTCTGAAAAAGAAGTATTGCCCTTGTTTTATGATTTTTATATAAAAGTTATAGAGGAAAAGTATATGAGAGAGCGAAGTATACAATAAGACGTTCCACATAGCATTACATATTTAATAGTAGGGAGAGCAGTTAATAAACTATTCGTTATATAAAAATACGGAAATCTTTATTCTGTTATTGTAGTTTTATAAAAGAAGCATTGTTATTGTTACTGTCAAAACAGGAGTTTAGAAGCTTTTGTTTTGATTTTGGCAAATGAAATTATAAAAATTTGTTATTGACTTTATCTTTTAGAACATGTTATATTGGTTATCCGCCGCTAAGAGCGACGGTTGCAGCAAAAAAGAATTTCAAAAAAATAGTTGACTTTCAATCTCGAATAATGTTATACTGAAATAGTTGTCGAGAGTGATCGGGAAATTGATCTTTGAAAACTGAACAAAATACATGCCAGTAAGTTAATTCTTATTTTTAATTATGAGCAAGTCAAACATCTTTTTGGAGAGTTTGATCCTGGCTCAGGACGAACGCTGGCGGCGTGCCAAATACATGCAAGTCGAGCGGACTTGATGGAGCTTGCTCTGTTCAAGTTAGCGGCGGACGGGTGAGTAACACGTGGGTAACCTGCCTGTAAGACTGGGATAACTCCGGGAAACCGGGGCTAATACCGGATATTCTTTCTTCTCCGCATGGAGAAGGATGGAAGGCGGCTTCGGCTATCACTTACAGATGGACCCGCGGCGCATTAGCTAGTTGGTGGGGTAATGGCCCACCAAGGCGACGATGCGTAGCCGACCTGAGAGGGTGATCGGCCACACTGGGACTGAGACACGGCCCAGACTCCTACGGGAGGCAGCAGTAGGGAATCTTCCGCAATGGACGAAAGTCTGACGGAGCAACGCCGCGTGAGTGAAGAAGGTTTTCGAATCGTAAAGCTCTGTTGTTAGGGAAGAACAAGTACGGAAGTAACTGTCCGTACCTTGACGGTACCTAACCAGAAAGCCACGGCTAACTACGTGCCAGCGGCCGCGGTAATACGTAGGTGGCAAGCATTGTCCGGAATTATTGGGCGTAAAGCGCGCGCAGGCGGCTTCTTAAGTCTGATGTGAAAGCCCGCGGCTCAACCGTGGAGGGTCATTGGAAACTGGGAGGCTTGAGTGCAGAAGAGGAGAGCGGAATTCCACGTGTAGCGGTGAAATGCGTAGCGATGTGGAGGAACACCAGTGGCGAAGGCGGCTCTCTGGTCTGTAACTGACGCTGAGGCGCGAAAGCGTGGGGAGCAAACAGGATTAGATACCCTGGTAGTCCACGCCGTAAACGATGAGTGCTAAGTGTTGGAGGGTTTCCGCCCTTCAGTGCTGCAGCTAACGCATTAAGCACTCCGCCTGGGAGTACGGTCGCAAGACTGCAACTCAAAGGAATTGACGGGGGTCCGCACAAGCGGTGGAGCATGTGGTTTAATTCGAAGCAACGCGAAGAACCTTACCAGGTCTTGACATCCCGCTGACCGGTCTGGAGACAGATTTTTCCCTTCGGGGACAGCGGTGACAGGTGGTGCATGGTTGTCGTCAGCTCGTGTCGTGAGATGTTGGGTTAAGTCCCGCAACGAGCGCAACCCTTGATCTTAGTGGCCAGCATTTAGTTGGGCACTCTAAGGTGACTGCCGGTGACACACCGGAGGAAGGTGGGGATGACGTCAAATCATCATGCCCCTTATGACCTGGGCTACACACGTGCTACAATGGATGGTACAAAGGGCTGCAAGACCGCAAGGTTTAGCCAATCCCATAAAACCATTCTCAGTTCGGATTGCAGGCTGCACCTCGCCTGCATGAAGCCGGAATCGCTAGTAATCGCGGCTCAGCATGCCGCGGTGAATACGTTCCCGGGCCTTGTACACACCGCCCGTCACACCACGAGAGTTTGCAACACCCGAAGTCGGTGGGGTAACCCTTACGGGAGCCAGCCGCCTAAGGTGGGGCAGATGATTGGGGTGAAGTCGTAACAAGGTAGCCGTATCGGAAGGTGCGGCTGGATCACCTCCTTTCTAAGGAAATTGTGAAATGTGACAGGCTCGTCCCCACAGAGTAGCCACAGAGAACTTCGTTCTCACAAACGAATTAACGGCACTGTTTTTTGTTCAGTTTTGAAGGATGAATTCCTTCTATATAGGTAAGTAAACTTGTTCTTTGAAAACTGGATAATATCGTATAAAAGTAACCAAGCAATAACCGAGTAATCGCCATTTTAGGTTAAGTTAGAAAGGGCGCACGGTGGATGTCTTGGCACTAGGAGCCGAAGAAGGACGGAACTAACTCCGATATGCTCCGGGGAGCTGTAAGTAAGCATTGATCCGGAGATTTCCGAATGGGGAGACCCACTGTTCGTAATGGAACAGTATCCCTGCCTGAATACATAGGGCAGGAGAAGGCATACCCGGGGAACTGAAACATCTAAGTACCTGGAGGAAGAGAAAGCAAACGCGATTCCCTGAGTAGCGGCGAGCGAAACGGGAACAGCCCAAACCAGAAGGCTTGCCTTCTGGGGTTGTAGGACACTCTATACGGAGTTACAAAAGAACGGTGTAGGCGAAGAGGTCTGGAAAGGTCCATCAGAGAAGGTAACAATCCTGTAGCCGAAACATCGTTCTCTCCAGAGTGGATCCTGAGTACGGCGGAACACGTGAAATTCCGTCGGAATCCGGGAGGACCATCTCCTAAGGCTAAATACTCCCTAGTGACCGATAGTGAACCAGTACCGTGAGGGAA
>NZ_LFZU01000001.1:1992360-2316738 GCF_001183975.1 Bacillus sp. FJAT-27231
GCCGGATCTTAGACGGTCAGGTCCGGCGCAAGTTCTGTTTATAGACGACATGCCTATCTTAATTGATTGTGGAGAAGGAACAACCAATCAGTTGCTGAAAGCAGGAATTCTGCCGGAAAAGGTTAACTATTTGTGGGTGACACATTTGCATTCCGACCATTTATTCGGCTATAGCCAATTCTTGATTGGCGGGCAGGGAAATGGCAGACATGAGTTAACGGTGGTGGGCCCTGTCGGAACGAAAAAATATCACGAGAGAGTGCTAGAAATGTATGAGGAAGATATTCACTACCGCTTGTCGCTTGGACGTACTCCCAAAGGCTTGATGGATGTGAATATCATTGAAATTGCGGAGCCAGGACAAGTGGAGAGTGGTTTGCCAATAAAGGTGACTGCGGAACGGATGATTCATAATGTACCTACTTTTGGCTACCGATTCGAAGAATGTGAAAAGTCCATTGTAATTTCTGGTGATACTGCTCCAACTGATAAACTCATACCATTCGCTCGCGAGGCGGATATCCTCGTTCTAGATGCTGCGTTGACGACTACGTCTGTTTATACAAAGGGAGAAAACAAGGAATTTGAAAAGGTATTTGTCAATTTACAAAAAGAACATTGTACTCCAGCCCAATGTGGTGAAATAGCTGAGAAAGCAGGCGTGAAAACGTTAGTGTTAACGCACTTTCTTCCAGAAGCTGATGTAGAGGAAGCTTGTCGGGAAGCATCGGAGAGATTCTCAGGCAAGGTAATCGCAGGAGAAGACCTCCAATATATCGAAATAGTCGAATAAAGGGACGCTTACATAAAAGGCTTAAGGCAACAAAAAGACTGTCGAGAAAAATTTCCCGACAGTCTTTTTTCATGTTTTTAAGACGATTTATCGGTTGCTTCTATAGTATTCCGATGAAAGGTACGATACTTATTTGCTGTAAATAGCATTCGATATCAATCTGAACAGATAATCTGTGTGATCCCGGAATCCTGCTTCTAAACCAATAAGAGTAACATCTTTATGATTATCTTTAACAATGACCGGTTGTCCTTCTGCTCCTGTCCGATTTTTCCAGTGACCAGCGACAAAGAAGTCATCAGAGTTTTTATAGGTGGCTGCAACAGTATAATCTGCTGTATTTGTATACCATGCTGGACGATAAACAAATCCGTAATCAGTTGAACGATATCCAGTAGTTAGGGGGGACGGCTGGTAATCTACCATAACGATGCCGTTACTGTCTGATCCACCTGTATTCACTCCTACACTGGCTAAGCCAAGTGTTTTGGTAGCTATGGATGCTCCTGCTCCAACAGCAATATATTTGCCGCCGTTGTTCACGAATGCTTGTACTTTTTCTTTAAACTGCGCTGCTTGGGCACTCGATTCCAATCCAAACTCTTTGTTTGCCCCCGTTAAAACAGAAATCAGGCTTTGTGACCCGCTATAGACAAATACATCGGTATCGCCAAGTCCGTTTATCGCCACGTCCTGTGGTGTTTTCTCCGATACGTTAAAGCCCAGTCGTTCCAAAGCTAATTTCGTTCCTGCATGAGATTGGCCTTTGCTAATACCCCCATCCCGTAAAATAGTTACCTTTAGATTAGTTAATAAAGTCGAATCTTCCGGAACTTTCGCAGTCTCTACTTTTAATCCAGATTCTTTTACGAGCTTTTTCAGAGCAGGGGCAGTGCCGCTGTCAATATGGAAATGACCGCTTGAAGAGCGTTTTACAGTAAAACCGTTTTGTATTAGTGAGTTTGCGAGCTGCACCGCTTTAACGGAGGAATTAGGAACAACGTAAGGGCCTTTGCCAATCAACTCGCCGTCATTGTCAACGTGTTTAACTTCACTTGTATGGACGCTGAAATGGCTCTTGGCAGGCACTTCGACCGCTTCAAATCCCCACAATTCAGGAAGACTCCATGCAGATATATCATACATAGATGGAATGTCAGAAGAGATATCCTCTCCGTCCCAAAGCATGGTGTTTGCCAGTCCTGCTTTTGCTTGATCCATTTCAACAAGGTAGGTTCCTTTCGGATAGGTCTTTCCATTAAAAGAAAATTCCTTCTGCGCCTCGCTTACTACTATATCGTTGGCCATTAAATGCTCAACCGCTTTTTTCGTTGCTGTTGGATCTTGTTGATCCACCGGAAGGATATAGGCTTTCGGGAAGAAGCCTTCTTTATGAAAAGGGTGGTCGAAGTTGATTCCACGCTTGAACATTTCCATTTGATCTTTTACCATATCTACTTTGTTTTCGCTGGAATATTTCAGCGCACCCATCACGGCATCATACATCCATTGGACGCCATCCCAATCATTAGTAGGGGTTTCCAAAGTATATCCGTAGGCTCCATGATACATGGCATACATTGGGGTAAAGATCGGCGGGTAATCATCCCATCCATCTGAACTGTCTCTAAATGGAATTTCCACGCTTGTCATTTTATGATAATCAACACGGGAAACTGCTGTGTTTGTATTTTTATATGTATCTTTGTTGGCGATAATCTCCGCTTCCATGGCTTCCGCTTGGTTCATAGCCCATTTTGTAAACAAATCATATTGATAGTTCGGGTTATGCGGCGGTGTACAAGGTTCGATCAGCCCTTGTTTTGTTCCTCCGCGCTGTTTGACATATCCGTGGAGATCGAGGAATACCATCGGATTCCACTCTGTAATCAAGTCAACCATCTGTTTTGTTTCAGGCTGGGAACGGGTAATGAAGTCACGGTTCAGGTCGATCCCGTTGCTGTTAAACCGAGTAGCGTTTATGCGGCCATCCGGGTTTGCTGTAACATTGAATACGATAATATGATCTTGTAAAATTTGCTTCGTTACATCATCATGGTCATTGGCAAACCGCTCAATCAGATGGAGAATAGAATCTGTTCCAGTAAATTCTGTTCCATGAATAGACCCATTAATCATGACAGGAATTTTCAAATCAGGATGCTTGTCTACAAAATCTTGTGCTTTAGCCGGATTCTTAAGCATTTGTTTTCTTATGGCCTGGTATTTTCCAAACTTTCCTTTTGCCTGTGGATCAGAAACCGTCACAACGAACATATCATGACCATCTGAGGATATACCACGCTTTTCAATGGTGACACGATTGCTATTTTGGGTTACTTCCTTTAGCTTTGCTTCTAGCTGAGAATATTTCACAAAGTTATAGTTTTCACTATTGAAAAGGCTTTCATTTTGTTCCTGATAAGAAGTTTCATAAACATTTACGTTATGCCATTGAAACGGCGCTTCCGCTAAAACGGCATATGGAGCAGAAAGCATACTCATACTCAAAACCCCAGCAGCTATTTTCTTTTTCACATTTTTCTCCCCTTTTTTCAAAATAGTCCCACTTTTCTCAGTATAAAGCAATTTATTGGCTTTCGTTATCAGACAATGTTCCTGTTCGAGATGCTTTGTTTAGTAGAAAAATCCTAGATAAAAAGCGATGGCTTGTCTGAACATCTTTATTTTCTATACATTTTTTTATAAAAAGGATGAAAGGGGAGAGCTTCTTGCTCATCTGTTTATCGAATACGACTTTAAGGTAAAAACAATGACTATAAATCTGATTTTATTTTAAGTAAAAGTGGAAAAGGAATTAGATAAGTCACCCCTTCGGAAAACATGGCTCGCAGTCAATGTTTATCAATAGAATAGACACGTTTAAGAAAAAAGTGGTTGAGCATAATAGGGATTTGAGGTTAAGAAGCAAAAATGACGGATATACATTGTGTAAATAAATCAGAGAGCAAGGGGAGGCTGTATAAATGACTGTGTAAGCCACTTTAAAAGAAAGAAGGAATGTTTAGTGAAATCATCCATTATCAAAGATGCTTTCAAGGTTAAGAAAACGCCTTGGCCGCTGCGTAGAGCAATCGGGGCGGCATTAAGTGCTTCTCTCCCTGTATTGCTCGGCATATGGATCGGAAACTTCTCCTACGGCTTACTGGCAGGAATAGGGGGATTTTCTTATTTATATGTATTTAATGAGCCTTATAAACACCGAGCCAAAAAAGTATTTTTCGTCATGCTGGGACTTGCTGCGGCGATGGGGCTTGGTACACTAACAGCGGCTTCTCCTTTTTTATTTGCCATTTTATTAGGATTATCGGCGGGGCTGGTACGTTTATTTTCGGTGCTTTAAAAATCCAAGGTCCAGCATCCATTTTCTTTGTGATTATCTTTGCGATGACCTCCGCGATGGAGATAGATCCAGATGCAGCGTTAGAGAGGACGGCATTGGTTTTCATAGGTGGAAGCATTTCTTGGATTGTAGCCATGATTGGATGGTTCACAGATCCTTATCAACCTGAGAAGAAATCCATTTATCGCATTTACTTCGAGCTCTCTCAGCTATTAACCGCCATTGGAACACCAAACTTTAATAAACAAAAGGAAAGTACATTATTTTCTTTAAAAGATGCCGAGTCGACATTAGCATCCGGTTACGTTTCCTGGCGCAGTTCAGATTCGTTTAAACATCTATATGTGTTAAAAGAAATAGCGCATAGTATTTGGGGAGATATTTTAGAAATAGAGGCGGAGGGAATTAAGGAGGGTTCTTCTGAATTACTTCGTTTTTTGGGACAGGTGACACAATCACTTGAAAAAAAGAATCTGGTAGAGAGCCTTTCTCCACTTCAGGCCGAAAATCTAAGTCCACTAGAAAAACAGTTACTCGCCAAAATAGAAGAGGCAAACGCTGTTATGCACGAGACTATTTTGAATGCAGACCAGGACATTCACTTATTCAAACAGCCGATTCAAAAACAGTTTGCAGATGCATTCGACAAAAACTCTGTCGTATTTTTATCGTCACTTCGATATGCCATTGTTTTAGGGGGAGCCGCGCTGATTGCCTTTTCTTTTGAATTCGAACGCTCCTACTGGATTCCTGTTTCATGCGGGTCCGTTATGCTCGGTTCTACCATCATTAGTACATTTCATCGCTCGATTCAACGTTCAATCGGCACGTTGATTGGCCTTGTTGTCGCGGTTCTTATTCTTTCTATTGGGCCAGCCCCGGTTGTGGTTGCATTGCTTATAGGAATGTTTCACTTTTTAACAGAAACATTTATGGTGCGAAACTACGCATTGGCTGTTATGTTCATTACTCCTAATGCCATTTTAATTGCTGAAAGCACAACAAGAATTCAGGACTTTTCTTACTTCGCTGCTGCTCGTATCACAGATGTTCTTATTGGCTGTATCATTGGAATAGTGGGCGTTTTACTAGTTGGCCGGCAATCTGCCTCAAGCCGGCTTCCGCATTTAATGTCCAAAACAATTCGCAGTCAATCACAGCTGTTTTTTAAGATTTTTTCTGATAATGTTCCTGAACAAGCACACAAGGATCGTCGCATTCAGAATAAAATGAGAACAAACTTAAACAATCTGCGAACGGTTTACGGAACAGCGTTAGGTGAAATTCCTAGTAATATTGCCGTCTTAAGCCTTTTATCACCCGCTATATTCTCGATGGAGCAGCTTGGCTACTTTTTAGAGAACGCTGCACGAAATGGAGTCAAAACAGCATTACCTGAAAAAGAAACTGCCCAATTTTTATACATTTTCGAGACTCTCGCACAGTCAATCGAACAACAACAATTACTTGAGACTTTTAACATTCCTGCTATTCTAAAGCATGCTAGAATTCAGCAAGAAATCGACACACTTCAGGACACAATTATCCTTATTTTAAATCAGCAGCAAAATAGTGAAACAGATGATGAAAAGGGAGTATAAAGGGGATAAGCAGGAGTCAATAAGAAAACATTCTCCACTTTAAACAGTGAAAAAGTGGAGAATGAAACGTGTACTTTTTGGTATGTTCTATGTTTTAAAAACCCTCATCACTATCAGATTCTACAAATTCTTTAAGAGCGAATAGCTTTTCATCCCAGTAGCTTTCAAAAAAAGCGAGCCACTGCTTTATTTCTAATAGAGGTTCTGGCTGGAGCTTGTACCGAGTTTCCCGTCCAACCTTCTTGCTGCTAACAAGACCAGCAGTCAGCAGAACATGTAAATGCTTGTTAACAGCAGTACGGGTTATAGGGAAACAGTCTGCTATAGAAGCAATCGACATTTCCTCGTTGGCAAGTAAGGTAAGCAGCCTCCGGCGAGTAGGGTCAGCAATTGCTTGAAATATGTCACGTTTTAGCGCTTGCTTAGCCAATTTAAGCCTCTACATAGTTAACGAGACGCTTATTGACGATTCCTTCCCATCCGCTATCCATAATTCCGCGAATGACTGAATGGGGTTGTCCAAATTCAGTAACTTTAGATTCATCCCAGCCAGAATGAACTAAAGTGAACTCTGTCTTGGCATCTTCTAATTTTTTTAGCTCAAATGAAAGGTGCCAATCTTTCCCCCAGTTAAAGCCTACTCGGTAGGGAGGATCGATTTCTGTTATTTTGCAAGGCGAATCTCCAAATTGACCTGCATGAAGAATAAAGTCCTGTCCAACGATAGGTTCAAAGGTATTTGCCATCCACCATGCGGCTATACCCTCTGATGTGGCGACAGCTTGCCATACTTTTTCAATTGGTGCATTTAGAATAACGGTTTTGCGGATTTCTTTCATTCCTATACCTCCTCGATTATATAACACCTAAAAGTGTCACAATAAATTTATTATGACACTTTTAGGTGTTATTTTCAATCATAATTGAGAAATAAGGTTTTGGGGAATGCTAGCCTCAATAAGATAGGTGGTTGCGGCTATTTAGTTTTTCACTTATTACTCATGATGATCAATTTGTGATTCAGCAATTTCTTTTATTCCTTCCTTTTAAGAAGGACATCTATACTAGTCCATCTAGTTAGGTGAATGTAACTAACTATTTGACCAGTTCCTGTCCCTTTCGACAATCTTTGTCAAATGATTTTCATTTTTATAGAAATAAGGTCATGACACCTGTAAATTTTTTGTGTTTTTTGTAAACTCATTCGAGTTTACTCCACTTATAAAATCATGAATAATCGATTGAAAGTACAGCTGTTTAAAACTAGGAGGGATTAGATGAGGAAGAAAAAAATGATGTCTGCCTTACTAGCGGCGGGATTAGTATTAAGTGTCCAAGGAGCCTATGCACAAGGACCAGCCGCTGCACCAAATGTACATGCATCCTCGGCTTTTGATAACAAGATTATCAAAAAAATTAACGCCGACAACATGTATAATACGATTGCCTTGTTATCGGAACAGCCTCGGGCAGCAGGGACCGATGGAGAGCTAAAAGGGGCAACATACATAAAGGGCAAATTTGAGGAATATGGCTACGAAACGGAACTGCAGCCGTTTAAATTCTATGAAGCAGTTAGAAATAATGTGAGCGGAACATTAGAAATCGGCGGGCAGGATTTAAAGCCTTATGTTGTTTCGGGCTCGTATAGCGATGACGTTACAGCTGAAATAATTCATGTCGGCAAAGCACTTAATGGCACGGTTCCTGATGCAGTGAAAGGGAAAATTGCCTTGATAGAGCGCGGGGATCTCACTTTCGTTGAAAAAATTCAAAACGTTTTCGATAAAGGGGCGGTTGGAGTCATTTTTTATAACAATAGTGGTACCTCTAATGCATTCGGACAAGCGGCTTATGGCCAAAACATCCCTGTCGTTTCGATCACTAGAGCGCAAGGACTGGCATTAGCGGAACAATTAGAAGCTGGTCCAAAAACGGCCCACCTTAAAGTAACCGGTTCAAGCTTGGCAGAAAAAACTTCTTATAATGTCATTGCTAAAATGAAGCCGCACAAAAACAAGGATACAGGCCAAGTTGTGATGATTGGTGCTCACCATGATTCTGTTCCAGGCGGTCCTGGTGCGAATGATGATGCCTCGGGAGTATCGGCCGTACTTGAGCTGGCTAGGGTGATGGCCAATATGCCAATTGATACAGAGCTGCGGTTCGTTACGTTTGGTTCGGAGGAAAAAGGGTTATTGGGCTCCTATCATTACGCAGGAACCTTGAGTGACAAAGAGGCAGATCGAATTGTGGCTCATTTCCAAATGGATATGATCGGCAGTAAAGATGCAGGCGGCAACAATAAAGCCAATGGATTGATCATGTATACGATTGATGGAAAGAAAAACTTAGTGACCGATCTGGCTTCAGCTGCAGGGTCAAGAACAGCGTTAGGCGAAGCGGTTCCGTACGGCCAATTAGGAAGAAGTGATCATGAGCCATTCCATAATCTTGGAATTCCGGCAGCCTTATTCATCCACTCGCCGCTTGAGCCGTGGTACCATACACCAGCAGATACAATTGATAAAATTGATAAGAATAAGTTGCAAGAAACAGCTGAAATTGTTGGAGCATCCGTCTATCAAATTGCTCGGCCTGATACGCCAGCTTTAGAGCATTCCCGAGTTGCTCCTCAGCCAGTCGATTACGACTTTGAAAATCGCCCACCTGGTGCATAAGAAATAGGGAAAACCCTTCTTCCACTGAAGTTTCATTCAGTATAGGAAGAAGGGTTTTTATTAATGCCCCTTTTTATAAAAATGAAAGGGTTAAAGAACGAAAAGTGTAAGCCGATATTATAAATAAGGCTACAGCGCTAACCTAAAAAAGATTGTGATTTTCCCTATGATGGTGAATTTGTTTAAATGCCAACTTACTTTTAAACAGCCGAAACAAGATTGATTCTCAAGCGCTAGGAAAACACATGCTTCTAGAGGAGGTGTTGAAAATATACAAATTAGCCAAGCATCCGCCATCTCCCTAATTCTTTTTTCTTATTAAAGAATTACATACTATTCTCGTGCTTTTTATTTTATCGCCAAGACCTTAAAAATTAAGCTAGCTAACTGGTTAAATAAGGTTTACGTATTGTTATTTTTAAAAACATGTAAAGCAGCTTTTTTGGTATTAGGCTAAAAGGAGTTTTTTATGTGGGAAAGAGACTAATCGTGCTTTCTATATTGTTATGGATTGGAAGTTTTACTTTTTTTTCGAGTGTAGAAGCGGCCGCAGCTAATAAAATTCATACAGTTTCTTCAAAGGATACGATACAATCCATTGCATCGAAATATAAGATTCCTGTTCAACAGTTGATGAAGGCTAATGGCTTGCCGAATACTAAATTGTATACAGGACAAAAGCTACAAATACTAAATAAGCCTTATACCTCCTCGCAATATCAATGGCAGGAGAGAGGAAAGCAGATTGCAAACTATGCCAAAACATTTGTTGGTTTTAAAAAAACCATAGGAGAAGAGTCGCCTAACAAGGGGTTTGACTCAAGTGGGCTTCTTTATTGGGTGCTCTCTCAAGAACGTCTTCCGATAGATCGGTTGACTATAGATGGATTTTACAACCTGGGAATGGATACGAATGCGCCTAAACCCGGAGATCTTCTATTTTTTGTGAAAAAAGACAAGTCAGGTAAAGTCAAAGAGATCATAACCGGCGGAATTTATCTTGGAAACAATCAATTTGTTCATTCAGGTATAGGAGCTTCGACTGTCCAAATTAAAACAAGAAATGACAAGCGTTTTGCCCAGTATAGTGTTGTGTATAAAACCTATACCCCTAAAGGGGAGCATGTCGTTCAGAAGGGGGAAACACTCCAAAGTGTATCAGCTAAATACCGCATATCAATGGCTGCTTTAAAAAAGCAGAATGGTTTACCTTCTAATAGTGTTTTGCCTGGCCAGTACCTCCAGGTATACAGTAATCCGCTATTTCCTTTTTACTTAAATGCCGATCCTTCATACGATAAAGCTTTCAATATAATTAAGTACGCCTATACTTTGCGTGGGTTTTCATATGTGTGGGGAGAAGAGAACCCTGCTGAAGGAATGGATTGCAGCGGATTTATTTATTGGGTAATGAAGCAGCAGGGTTTTTCTGTTAAGCGGGACACCGCTGCTGGATACTCCGAGCTGTTATCGGAAATTAAGGAGCCAAAGGTAGGGGACCTCGTATTCTTTACTGAAACAGGAGGACGAGTAGGTATTACACATGTTGGTATTTATATGGGGAATGACCGCTTTATTCACACAACCACCAAAGCGGGCGTCCATATTTCCTTGCTTTCCTCTGAATATTTTGCAGAGAAATTTCATAGCTATGGAGATGCCAAAGCACTTTTTCATTAAAAGAATAAAAGGACTTCCAGATTTTTGGGAAGTCCTTTTTAGTGGTTACTCCAGCTCTTCTTGCTTATATTTTAAGGCAGCTTTTTCTAAAGCTTCTACAAATGCATCATATCGTTCTGTTTGTTGTTTTCTATTATTCATTGAGAAATCATGATCTTTGAAAAAACTCTTTCTTAACTTTGTAGACAATTCTAATTGAACACCTTGTCCTAGCTCACTTCGGTTTACAATGTTATTTTTATTTGTTCCTTTGAGATGCTTAGGAGCTTCTTCTATTTGAAACCCTTCTTTTTTTAAATATTTCTTCACCATTTTTTTATAAGCTTCATTTCTGCCGCCAATGTACACGTTTTCTCTTCTTGTATCATGATATCCGTGTAGAGATAAAATAGTTTTTGCTTTTTGAGCCATGCGAATCGCGGTTGGTTCGTCATATAAGGTAGAGGTAATATGAAGCTTTCGATTGTTCTTCGGTTTCAGTGCCTCGAATATATATGTGCTGGCGTTCAGTTTTTCTCCAAGATCGGCGGCTATTTCGCCGGTGCCAATTTCTATATTTCCTCCATGTATCGCCATGATAGTTATTTCAGGTTTGCGGTGAGAGGCTGTAATCCGGTAATCTATATTTTCCCGTTCATATTTCTGTAATTCTGTGAAGCTCCTATATTCCTTTGGCTTTTCCCTCAAAGTAATCCCAACACCAATCAAAAGTAAGAGTATGCAGGTACCAATAAGTATTTTCCGTATCATTTAGAAACTCCTTGCCACCAGTCGATTCCTAAAACAGCACTATAACATAAAAAGTAGGGAAATACCCTACTTTTTATCTTTGTACGTTTGTATGCTGTTCAATTTTCTGTTGTTCATCACGCGTTAATGTATCAGTGCGTTTAAACACGTTCATTGTTGTCAACAGTGCGCCTACAATTACGATAGGCAAAATCCATTTAATTATTTTTTTTGCTGCATTCATTTCCTTATCTCCTTATTCTTGTTGTTCTGCTTTCCAGCTGCCATTTCGCCTCGGGTCTCCCGCTCCAGATATCGTGTTGTTTTCTTCATTTTTAAGAAGGACTTGTACTCCTCCGTAATACATAGGGGACACTTTATGAACAATTTCGAATCCATCCTTCTCTAATGCCTTCGTTGTTTCCTTAGAAAATAAGAACTCTGTATAAATACTGTTATGTTTGAAGGCAAACCGGCCACGATCTATAATAGTTTGAAACGTATTTTCTTCCGTTGTATAGGAGTAAAGGACCTGCATTAATATTTGGGGAATTCTGTTACCGCCAGGTGAGCCAATTCCGATTGTCTCTTCTCCTTGTTTTTTCAATACCGTTGGAGCTGTAAAAGTTCTTGATCGTTTAAAGGGTTCTCGGGCGTTTATTCCGCTTTCGCCAAAGTTTTTTAACTGGTCATTGAGAAAGAAACCATTTGTATAGTTTCCAGAACCGAAAAAGTTACTGAGTGTGTTTGTTGTGGAGACGACTGTACCCTCCTTATCGATGACGACAAAGTGAGTAGTACTTTCGTGTTCTTCGAGATTATCCCTTTCGTTTCTCAGGCGGCCACTTCGGATATCGTTTTTCAATTTAGTTATATGGTCACTTTCTATCAAGCGTTCAGCTTTTTCAGCATCCACATCGTCTGCAATATGTTCAGAGCGCTCTTCATAAGCTGATTCTATAATAGCTGACATCTCCTTCAAGTATTTTGCTTCACTCGGAGATTGACTGAGGTTTGTTTCCTCGGCTAATTTCAGCATTTGCAGCAACGTAACTCCGGAAAAAGGGGGAGGGGCCGTATATACATCGTATCCTGCAAATGTACCTTGAACAGGACGGTGTTCTTTCACCTGATATTTTTTCAAATCCTTTAGGGAAATATTAGTGATTTCTTTTATATCCTGGGCGATCTCACCTTTATAAAATCCATCCGGTCCCTCTTTTTGAATGATTTTTAATGTTTTGGCAAGGTCCTTTTGGATAAGGGTTTGACCTGGTTTGATTGCTTTGCCGTTAGGATAGAACAAGCTAGTCTCACTTGAATACACTCTTGATTTTGCGTTTGCTAAACGTGCGTTTAACCCATCATCTACTCTAAATCCATTTTCTGCGTAGTCAATTGCTGGCTGCAATAAAGTTTTCATTGTTAAACTCCCATATTGATCGTGCGCATATTGCATGCCAGCCACTAAGCCTGGGATACCCGAGTAAGATTCACCTTCTGTAGTTGATGGAGCTGTTTCGCGGTAATCGATAAAATGGGGCTCTCCGGATACAGGTGCTATCAGCATACCGCCGCCTCCGCCGAGCCCTGAGCCAAATGGCTCGACTACTCCTAATACATAAGATATCGCAATGGCTGCATCAACAGCATTTCCACCATTTTCTAGTACACGCATCCCTGCATCTATGGCAATGGGATTTGAAGAACTTACGCCATAGGGCTCATTTGTTTTCTTATCCCTTGATTTAGTAGAGTCAGGAAGGGGAGAGGTACTAGCACATCCCGCTAGATTGATTAATAAACAAATTAGAACAATCAGCTTCCCAAGAGTATGAAAGTTCAATTCGTTACCCCCTCATTGTTTTCTTCCCCGTCTATTGATTTGCTTTTACTTGCGGTTCGTTTCTTTTTCTTTCCGACTTTTCATGTGGTCTATTACATGCTTGTGATTCACAATAAGTTCTAAATTATTTTCTTTTTTAGACCAAAGTACGTTTCCTGCTGTTTCTTTTGTTAATTGCCGATAAACCCGTTTCTTATCTAAATAATTAGTGGCCGGCCTTGGGGCTGCTTCTTCGATTTGCATTGGTATCACATCAATTGATGCTTTTCCATTATCGGCTAGATTGTATTGGACCATGGCCGTATCTTTTGTACGCGTCCACCCTTGATCGAATACGAAGTTTCCTAAGCTATAGAAAATAACGCCTTGTTTATAAACATCAAAGGATTGCAGGACGTGAGGGTGATGTCCTATAATGATATCCGCTCCTGCATCTACCATCGCTTTTGCTAGAGCTTTTTGACGCGGACTTGCCTCCGTATCGTACTCTTGTCCCCAGTGGACATTCACTACAACCAAATCTGCGTTTCCTTGTTTAGAATCTTTTGCTTTTACAATCATTTCAAAAAGCACATCCGGGTTTGTGCTTAATAAACCATTTTGTTCGCTTGTGGCAATAGAGCCTGAGGTGAAGGTATCCGTAAATCCTAAGGTCGCAACCCGAACACCGTTTACATCCTGGTAATTGATTTGGTCCTTAGCATCTTTGCGGTTCCTTCCAGCTCCCACGTAATCTATATTTGAACTTTCGAATACATCAAGTGTGTCTTGCAGACCCTTTTCCTGATAGTCCATTAAGTGGTTATTTGCCAGATTCAAAACAGTAAACCCTGCGTTTTTAACGGTCTTTGCAACATCCGGATTCGTGTGCAAATGAATACTTTTATCAGCTTCTGAGTACTTTGATACGTTCTCTTTTAAAATAGGATGTTCAAAATTGCCGCTTACATAGTCTGAGTTATCAAAATAAGGCCTCACATATCGGAATAAATAATCCGATCCTTGCCTTTTTATCACTTCTTCAACATGTCGGCCCATCATCACATCGCCTACCATTGTCATGGTAAGGAGCTGGTCTTCACGAGGACTCACGCTTTTAACTTCTTCTGTTCGCCCCATCCAGGTTGTAGTGGCCAACGATACAATTAAAAGGGGGGCTGCGATCACAGCATACTTGAAATTTTTAGTCTTTGTTCGCTTAATAAAACTGAGTAATTTTTCTTGGAAATTTAAAGTTCGTTTCATAGTATGCACCTCAGAACAAGTAGTACACGTTCATGAAACCGAATGTTAAACCGGATAACAGAAGCGTACTGCCAATGGTTAATGGCATTCCTTGTTTTTGAATCGTGTTCGCTATCAGCCCTGGTACGATAATGCCGATACCGCGAAATTCAAAGATTTCAAACGGCATAACAGGATAGAAGTAATCAAATAACAGCTTCAGGCACATCCCTGTAATCAGCATAGCTGCAAATTTTCTTCTGCCATATAAAATAACCCATCTTGCTACTCCGTGAGTGACAATGAGGTATGTTAAAATGCTGATTAAAAATACTACTAACATAAATGTTGGCTGATTAAAAACCAGCGCTAAATATCCTGGTACAACAAGTCCTGCTGGCAAGACTCCTGTTTTTTCCGTGAAAATAAGGCTTAGCGTAACTCCCAGCACCAGTGCCACATATAAATCTGATCCAAACATTAATGTTCCTCCTACTTAGCTTGCTTTTTGCACTGTTTTTATTTCCATAATGGCGTCAATTAATGGTTCCGCTGCACCATGAATATTTCCTACACCGTACAGGATGCGGTTTTTTAAGTATGGGCTAAGACGATCCATGATCTCATCTGTTGATTGTTCTTCTAAATTCCAATACTCTTTTGTGTCTAAGAGGCCTTGTTCGAAAGCTTCTGTAATTGGTGTGGTTGTCTCTCCAATTGCAATGACTACTTCAGCTTTTATGTAAGGAAGCACGTCTCTAGCGAATTGTTCAGTGCGGTCTACACGATCTGAACGGCAGTTCATAATGACAATAGGAGCTTCCGTGCTATAACCTAATGTGCTTACACGTTCCCAGATTCTTAAGGTGGATGAGGCATCATTAGCGGCAAACCCATTTACAAAAAATGATGGCTGTACTTTGTCCCCAAATTTCGTAATACGCATTGCTCCTGGATCAGGATGAGCATTTAACATGCCGCGAAACGCCGTTTCTTGATCAATACCAAGCGCTTCCGCAACCGCTAAAGCGAGAGATGCATTATCAGGGAAGACCATATAGTCAAATTGCCGTAAAAACTCTTCGGAAATCTTCGAATTATCAGCTAAAATCACTTTTGTGTTACGTTCCTCGGCGACTTTCCTAAAAAAATCCAAATATTCACTTTCAATCGTGATTAAATAACCGTTATAGGGAATTGTTGCTGTAAAGGCCTCTGCAACCTGGTCCAAGGTAGGTCCCATTACATCCATATGATCTTCCAATACGTTAACGATAACGCCTATGTTTGCTTGAAGCATTTTATTTTGAAAGGTTAATTGATAGTCAGGCTGAACAGCCATGCATTCACACACAAGTGCCTCTGCGCCCAAATCAGCTACTTCTTTTACTACACGGCGTTGTTCCCCAATATTAGGGCCTTCCAGTCTACGCTTTATCGGTTTTTCGTCATTTGTAAACCAATAAATCATTCTTGCTGATGTACCAGTCGTTTTACCTACTGTTTTATAATTAGCTTCTTGAACGACCCCTGTGATAAGCCGGGTTACAGTAGATTTACCTCGGATTCCATTAACATTTATACGAACTGGAATGGAATCAAGCCGCTTCTGATGCCGGCGTTGTTCCCATATGCCGTAGCCCAGTAAAAACAGGACACATACAGTTATAAGAGCCATTTCTTCTTTATCCTCACTTATTTGTAATTTTTCATCGATATTAATAAAAGACTACAACAGTTCAATTTCTTAAATCAATGGGAATTATTGTGGAATATTTTATTTTTTGGGTTTAACTGCAAAAAAATCATTTTATCAGTCAATAAAAGAAGTAAATCAATATGTTTTTCCAGGTTTATCATTATAAATTTGAAGAAAATTATTACTTGATTAGATCATGCTTTTTATTTGTTAAGCAGAAATATAATTATATCAAAATAATAAATAAGAGGTTTTAACAATAGAATAGTCACTTTTTTCTTCGGAATTAAATGATTTATAAACTAACCACTTCCCTCATTTACATTTTTTAGCTGACCATGATAAACTTCTTCAACTGCTGTACAATTAAAGATAAAGAAGAATAAAGGCGGAGGATACTGTAGAAAATGCGAAAAGTGACACTTCAAACAAAGATTTTAGGATTGGTATTATCCTTAAGCCTTTTTTTAATTTTTATGTTAACCGCTTACTTTACTTATATGGAAGGGAAGCAGATTGAGGAAGATAGAGGACGCTTGGCTTTGGAATTATCAAAAACGATCGCGTCGATGCCAACGATTATTGACGCTTTTAAGTCGGACGATCCGCCTAGCGTGATTCAACCGATCGTTGAAAAGATCCGCCGAGAAACAGGGGCTGAATTTATCGTAGTGGGAAATGAACAAGGAATTCGTTATTCCCATCCGCTCGTATCAGAAATAGGAAAGCCGATGATTGGCGGCGACAACGAACGAGCTATTCAAAAGGGGGAATCTTACGTATCCGAAGCACGCGGCTCCCTCGGACTATCTATGCGGGGAAAGTCACCGATATTTAATCAGAATGGAGATATTATTGGCATTGTTTCCGTTGGATTTTTAGTAGAAAAGGTTCAGAAACAAATTTTCAAAGATCTATCGAAAGAAGTGGTTGTATCACTCATCGCCCTTGTTATATCTGTCGTTGGCAGTTATTTGCTTGCCAGAAGCATACGCAAGGATACGTTAGGGCTGGAACCTTATGAAATTGCTCGCTTATATAAAGAGAAAAATGCCGTGCTTCACTCAGTGAAGGAGGGAATTCTAGCAGTTGATCGGGATGGAGTGATCAGATCAATGAATCAGCCGGCAAAAAAATTACTTAATATTAAAGAGTCTGTTCGCGACTTGAAGGTGGATGACCTATTTCCTTCTGTTTATTTGTACGAGGTGCTAGATTCCGGAAAACCCCAAATAGATAAAGAAATGCAGTGGGGGCATAAGAAAATTATTATGAATTGCACACCAATTCTTGATGGCAACAGAGTAAGCGGCGCAGTCGTCTCGTTTCGGGATAAAACTGAAATTGAGCAAATGGTTAATACGCTGTCAGAGGTAAAAATGTATTCTGAGGATTTAAGGGCCCAAACTCATGAATTTACGAATAAATTATATGTGCTGTCTGGCTTACTTCAGTTGGGCAAACATGACGAAGCAATAGATATGCTGCAAAGTGAGACAGCTGAACTGCAATCTCTCAATCGAATTGTCTTTGAACAAATTAAGGATACAAAAGTACAAGCTATTTTGCTGGGAAAGCTAGGCAAAGCATCTGAAAAAAAAGTAACCTTCGAAATAGATTCAGAAAGCTACTTAGAAAATTTGCCGAGCCATATAAAGCTGTCTGAACTCACTTTAATTCTAGGCAATATTATCGATAATGCCTTTGACGCTGTTTCGGACAGAGAGAAACCACTCGTCAATTTTTTTGCTACTGATATTGGAGAGGACATTATCTTTGAAGTGAGTGACAATGGAAAGGGAATAAAACCAGAACATTTGTCGCTCATTTTTGAAAGAGGCTTTACTTCGAAAGAAGAAGAAATCCCAAGCGGTTATGGGCTTTCAAATACAGATTATGCTGTAAAAGAGCTAGGGGGTCTGATTGAGGTGCACAGTGAGGAAGGAAATACGATCTTTACAGTATATCTGCCTAAAAGACAGGGGGAAGAGAAGAATGACTAAAATAAGAGCGGTCATTGCAGAGGATGATTTTCGCGTAGCAGATATTCATGAAAAGTTCCTGAATAAATTTGATGAAATAGAGGTGGTGGGAAAAGCGTTAAATGCAAAGGAAACTCTTAAGCTGCTGAGTGAGCAGCAGCCGGATCTTCTTCTTCTTGATGTCTATATGCCAGATCAGCTTGGCTCCGATTTGCTTCCGCTCATCCGTGAAAACCATAGACAAGTAGATATCTTGATGATTACCGCAGCAACCGACAAAGATATCCTTGAAAAGGCCCTTCATTATGGTGTGGAATATTTTTTAATTAAACCGGTGAAGATGGAGCGCTTTGATCAAATCATTGAAGAGTATCTCAATAAGTCTCAGCTTTTACGTTCTACACAGGAAGTCGATCAAGAAGTGGTAGATCTGATCTTTAATAAAGTTTCCCATCGTCCAGCCACAGTAATTCGGGGGGATTCACTACCAAAAGGGGTAGATGAAATTACGTTGTCAAAGGTAAGAGAGGTTCTTTCCATAAGTAAGAAAGGGTTATCAGCCGAACAAGCAGCTGAACAAATTGGAGCCTCAAGAACAACAGCCAGACGCTATTTGGAGTATTTGGTTTCTATTCAAGAATGCAAAGCTGAAGTGGTCTATGGGGTTGTAGGAAGACCAGAGCGAAAATATTATAAAGTTTGATGGTACCGGTCATCTATACATAACGTTTTTTTCTTCAGGATAAAGTAGTTTAACAACAAGATAAGATGAATAGTTTTCATACCGCCTATGTTTTAAATTTAAGATATAATATAAAAGTTCTTTTATATTATATAGATAGGGGATGTAGGTGTGAAACAAGCATTAATTATTATTGATATGCAAGAAATCTTTTTTTTAGAAGAGAAAAATTACTTATATCAACACAAGACCTTGTTGAAAAATGTAAATAAGCTGATTAATTGGGCAAGGACAAAAGAAATTCCTATTATTTTTATTCAGCATACAGACTTGGATTCATCCGGTGATATGGCAAAAGGCAAATGTGCTTGGGAATTACATAAAGGGCTGCACCGAAAAAGTGATGATATTGTTATTGAAAAAATCACATGGGATGCCTTCTATCAAACTACCTTAGAAGAAACTCTAAAAAAGCTAGGCATTGAACAACTAATTTTTGCAGGTGCTCAAACCGAGTTTTGTTTAGATACCACAATAAGAAATGCTTATAGTAAAGGCTATCAACAGAATATTTTAGTAGAGGGTACACATAGCACGTTAAATAGCAGTTATTTTAATGCAGAACAGATTATTCAGCATCATGAATCCATATGGCATAATCGTTTTGTACAAATTCAGCCAATGAGTTGTACAAATAGTGAATGTATTGTAGAAATTTAGAACCATTAGCAGTCGGTTTTTTGGCTGAAAATTCTTTTAGACTTTTTCAATAGATCGGAACAGCTTGTATCATTGGAATGATTGTCATATTAGTTCCGAATAAAGAACATTCTTCACAGTCCGAACAGCTTTTAGAGAATAAGAAGTCCCGTTAAGAGGGGCTTTTTTTATTTGCCATCATCGACCGTTAAAAAGATTCGTGAACAAAATGAACAAAACTTTCAAAATAAACTTAAAACACAATAAATTGATAACGCTTACAAATAAAAGGAGACCGCTTACAATGTAATCAATTAGAACAAAGGGGTGGATAATATGCTTGCTGTATTAGGATTTTTAATGATATTTGTATTTATGATTTTAATTATGACTGGTCGTCTATCTGCTATGATTGCTCTTATTGTGGTACCTGTTGTATTCTCACTTCTAGGCGGTTTTGGCAATGAAATAGGGCCTATGGCATTAGAAGGGATTAAAAGTGTGGCTCCAACAGGCATCATGATTTTGTTTGCTATTCTCTTCTTCGGTATTTTGATTGATGCCGGAGTGTTTGATCCGATTATCCATACGATTCTCAAGCTAGTAAAAGGGGATCCTGTAAAAATTGCCATTGGTACGGCTGCTTTAGCTCTATTTATTTCCTTAGATGGAGACGGTACGACTACTTACATGATTACGATTTCGGCGATGCTTCCTCTTTATAAAAGAATTGGAATGAAACCGTTGATTTTAGCTGGAATTGCTGTTTCGGCATCAGGCGTCATGAACCTTCTTCCATGGGGAGGACCGACAGCCAGAGTCATGACGGCTTTGAATCTTGAGATGTCAGATGTGTTCACACCCGTTATTCCATCTATGGTTGGCGGTGTTCTGTTTGTTTTATTCATGGCTTACTTACTTGGTAAAAAAGAAAGAAAGCGGATTGGTGTAATTGAACTAGACGTTCGCAGCGTGTCTCCAGAATTGGCGGCTACTGCAGAAGATAGCTATCTTAAGCGTCCAAAACTGATTGTTTTTAACTATGCGTTAACAGTTATTCTTTTAGCTGCTCTCATTACGGAATTGTTACCGACAACTGTATTGTTCATGCTTGGGTTTGCGATTGCTATTACTGTAAACTATCCGAAGATGAGTGATCAGAAAGAGCGGGTGGCCAATTATGCGGATAATGCTCTATCGGTTGTTTCAATGATCTTTGCGGCTGGGATTTTTACCGGGCTTCTTTCCGGAACAGGCATGGTGGATGCGATGGCAAACTCTATGATTCAGCATATTCCAGAGGGAATGGGTTCTCATTTTGCTATTATTACCGCCGTTATTAGTGCACCGTTTACTTTCTTTATGTCCAATGATGCTTTTTATTATGGCGTGTTGCCATTGCTTGCAAAAGCAGGCGCAGCTTACGGAATTGACCCTGCCATGATTGGAAGAGCTTCTCTTTTCGGACTTCCAGTTCACTTGCTAAGCCCGCTCGTTCCATCTACTTATCTTTTGGTTGGGATGGTTGGAGAAGATTTTGGGGCATTGCAGCGTGCTTTCTTAAAGTGGGCATGCGGTTCGACAGCTGTACTGATCATTGTTGCTCTCGTTCTAGGGATCATCCCTTTTTAATCTAATAAACTTCGAGATAAAAGGGTGAAATCAGCCATAATAAGAACAGTTGAGAAAAAGCAGGCGACATTCGCTTGCTTCTTTTCTGTTAGTGAAAATCAGAGAAAGCGAAAAAAGAGCAATAGATTATAAGCTTCATTCAAAAGGTGGACGTAGTTGTGATATTTTTTCAAATTGTGTTACGGGTAATTTTCCCACTATTCCTCATGATCGGTGCGGGAGCCTGCCTTCATCGGTTATTAAAGCTTCATTTAGCTACATTATCTGCTATAACGATCAATTTTTTGCTTCCAGCTGTTTGCTTCGTCAATATTTATCAAAGCAACCTATCCGGAAGGCTGGTTGGCCAAACTCTGTTATTTTTAATGCTTTTTAATGTACTTCTTATCCTGGTCAGCATGCTGTTTGCGAAAGCTAACCGGTTTGATAGCCAATTGTCAGCCACCTTTAAAAACAGTTTTGTCTTGAGCAATTCAGGAAACTATGGCCTTCCGGTAAGCGAGCTTGTATTTGTCGCAAATCCGGCTGGCACAGCTATTCAAGTTATTGTATCTATATTTCAAAATTTGCTTACTTTTACTTACGGCGTTTATAATTCAATTTCTGCTCAAAGCAGCGGAAAGGATCTTATTCAAAAAATGATGAGGCTGCCTGTTATTTACGCTTTGATTTTTGCCATTATCCTGCGCTGGACAGATACGAAAGTTCCTGATTTTATATGGCAGCCAATTGAGAATGCGTCTAAAGCCTTTTCGGCGATTGCACTGATAACCCTTGGGGCACAAGTGGCTTACTTAAAAATTACTCATATTTCTAAACCGGTAGTATGGGCAGCGATCGGCCGGCTGGTGATTTCTCCTTGTATTGCTCTGCTGATTATAGTACTGCTAGGTTTATCGGGAACGGTGGCTCAAGCGCTCTTTATTGCGAGTTCTTTTCCCACTTCACGGAATAGTGCATTGTTAGCCCTTGAACACGATAATTATCCTGACATTGCGTCACAGGCTGTTCTGTTGACGACTATTTTTAGCAGTGTAACTGTAGCTACTGTTATTTATTTATCAAAGATCTTCTTTTAACTTCTTCTTGCTGAAAACCAAGACAATGAGGGAGACCGAACAAAAAAGGTCAAATATAAAAAAACAATTTAAAAAAATCCTGCTTCGTGAGTAGTATGACTACCCAGAAAGCAGGATTTTTTGTTTACTTGTCTTATTATTCAATATTAACTTTTTTCAATTCTGTTTCCGCTAGGCTTGAAACAACTTCTTTTTTATTATAAAAAAAGAAGTAGGAGCCGATTACCAAGATGGTTAGAATCGAAGTAAGGAAGAACTGTAAACGCATGGAGCCGATAAAAGCTTGAGCGACGAAAATAACAAATAATACAGCAATTGTTGCGTAGGTTAAGTAAGGGAAGAGCCACATTTTTACTTTAAGCGCCTCTGGATTTGTCTTTTCTATTTTTCTCCGTGAACGTATATGAGAAACGGCAATAAAGACATACATAATCAGTGTAACGCCACCTGAACTGTTAGCTAAAAAGACGAATAACGTATCCGGAGAAATAAATTTAAATAGAGTAAATACGTATGCAAAGAATAAACTTGCTCCTAGTGCCCAAATTGGAATCCCTCTTTCATTAACTCTAGAGAGGAACTTTGGAGCCGATCCTTTTTTCGAGAGAGAGTACACCATACGGGAACTTGTATAAAGTCCTGAGTTCAAAACGGAAAGAAGAGAGATAAAAATAACAAAGTTCATAACTTGTCCCGCAGCAGGAAGACCTGCCATATCAAATACACTTGCAAAAGGAGTCTTAAGCAATTCCTCGGCGCCTTGTGGAATAACCATGATCAGTACAGCCACCGAACCGACAAAGAAAAGAAGAAGCCGCCAAACTACAGCGTTGATTGCTCTTATGATATTTTTCTCTGGATTTTCGGATTCACCAGCTGCGATCGCTGCGACCTCGCTTCCAGATAGAGAGAATGTAATAAAGATCACTCCAAGAATGACCGGCATAAAGCCATGAGGGAAAAACTTATCAACTGTAGCTAGAGTAGAGAAGCTTTGTACTTCAACACCCGGAACAAGACCAAAGGCGATGGCTACACCTAATCCAAGGAAAATAACGATAGCTGCTACTTTAATAGAAGCCAGCCAGTATTCAAATTCTCCATAGGCTTTAACTGAAAAGATATTGGTGATAGTCATTAAAATAGGAAACACTACACTTGCTACCCAAACTGGTATAGAAGGGATCCAGTTATTCACCATTTCCCCTAATAACGTTGCTTCGATTGTAACGATGATAACCCAGTTGAACCAATACAACCAGCCAATAGTAAATCCAGCCCAAGGACCAATTGCTTGGTGGGCGTATGTGGAAAAAGATCCACTGTCAGGGTTCAAAACAGCCATTTCTCCAAGCATTCGCATAATAAGAACAATTAATAATCCTGCAACAATGTAGGACAAGAGGGCACCAGGCCCTGCTGATGTAATCATTGTGCCACTTCCTACAAACAGGCCTGCGCCAATTACCCCGCCAATCGAAATCATCGTAACATGTCTTGTTTTAAGACCGTGCTTTAAATTATTATTTTGTACTCCCAAATATACCACCCGCTCTGTAAGTTTTCTTATAGCTGACTAATTTTTTAAAAATCTCGATAGCTCTCAACATATTAAAATGCTGCTAAGCGTTAAGTGGAAATAATTCTTTCCTTTCACATTGCCGCTGATTAAACCGAACATTAATAATAAACAAAATATTTTTTTGTTATGAATGTAAGAAAGAGAATTCTATTTTCCACCGTGTCATGTCATTATTAGAATCATCCTGATTTCCTTTCATCGACTCCTTTTCATAACGGCTGGTTCTATATTCATTCGAATACGATGCCGCAGGTGTACTTTTCATGTTGGTTTGTTTCTCCACTAGAAAAAGAACTTATAAATTCAAGAAAAACAGTCATCTGCTCACCTTGAATTTAAGCGTTTTCAAATCATCTAAAAACAATTTTCTTTTAGATAAACATTTATAAGCAAGAAGCATGCCAAAGTATATTCGCCTGAAATTCGGCACGTAAATGCTAAAAATGCAAAAAAATGATTCTTTTTTGAATCGAAAACTCGAATTTTTGATTCATTTCTTGATTATTGATACATTTTTGAATTATATTTTAATTACAAGTAAAAAGAATGTAAATACTAGTCGAAAAAGTGAGAAAAGAGGAAGGCCTCATGTCTATGGCAGACGTCATCTTAGAGAAAATTATCAAAACGTCTAACAATAATATTACTATCACGGATGGAAAGGGAATTATTTTATACACAAATAGTGATCATTGGTCTGTATATGATGCAGAACCAAAGGACTATGTGGGAGAATCTATTTTTGAACTTCAAGAACAAGGAGTGCTCACGCCGTCTATCACAGCAGTTGTACTAAATGAAAAACAGCCTATCCAAATTATGCAGCGTACTAAGAGGGGGAAGATTATTATGTCAACGGCTTACCCCATTTTTAATGATGATGGAGAGATCATCAGAGTAATCAGTTATGCTATTGACCAAACCGAAATTAGTAACCTTCAAGATCAATATGAACAATTAGAGAGAAAATTAAAAGGTTATCAGACAGAGGTAGAGGTCTTAAGGGGGAAAGAAGAGACTCATTATCGCAGTAAGGAAATGCAACAAACCGCAAAAACACTGCAGCGGGTAGCTAACACAGATGCTACCGTTTTAATGACAGGGGAATCGGGTGTTGGAAAAAGTATGCTGGCCCGGAAGCTTCATACTCAAGGACACCGACGAAAAGAGCCATTTATTGAGGTGAATTGCAGTACGATTCCGATCAACTTGTTTGAATCAGAAATGTTTGGTTATGAGTCTGGGTCTTTTACCGGGGCTCAAAGAAAAGGAAAACAAGGGTTAATTGAACAAGCTCATAACGGAACATTGTTTTTAGATGAAATTGGAGAATTGCCTTTAGCGATGCAGGCAAAACTATTAAAAGTCCTCCAGGAAAAAAAGTTTATGCGAGTGGGTGGCAATGAAGAGCGTTATGTTGATTTTAGGTTAGTAGCGGCCACTAATAAAGATTTAGAAGACATGGTTGAAAAAGGTGAATTTCGTCTTGACTTGTATTATCGGTTAAACGTTATCCCTATTCATATCCCGCCGTTGCGGGATCGAAAAGAAGATATTTCTTTATTGATCAATCATTATGTTGAGCTGATCAACAGGAAATACAAAACTGCCAAAAAACTGCATTCCTCTACGTACGAACTCTTGCTTAAATATAGATGGCCCGGCAATGTACGTGAACTAGAGAATTTAATCGAACGATTGATTTTAACATCGGAAGACACCATCCTTCGTCCCAACTCTCTTCCTGTTTCGATTGTAGGCCAGGAAAACGCCAACATGGATGAAGTCTCATTGATTGAACAAATAGCAGTGGAAGATCACAATTTAAAAAGAGTCGTAGAACGAGTAGAAAAATTGATGATTTCTAAGGCTCAAAAACAATGCAAATCAACTTATGAAATGGCTGAATATTTAGGGATTAGCCAACCCTCCGTTATTCGCAAACTGCAAAAATATAAGGAACAGTTATAGGGAGAATCCATTGGGACAAAAAAGACAAAGTTTGGTTTGTTAAAGAGATTGTCTGTGATCGCTTAGCACCTTTATCTAAAATAGCAGATTGAAACCACCTATCTATATTTAAATTATTTACAAAGATTAATTAGGCATGGATTAAACGATCCATGCCTTTGCTTATTCCGAAGTCTGGCAAGCTGCATTAAACTTTTTATTATAGTGTTAGGAGAATATATATTAAAATTCCAGCCATGAAAGAAAACCCATTTTTTAGATCTTTGTAGTTTTTTTTACTAAAATGTTATAAAATACTCCTTTATCCTAACAAAAAACAAACTTATGAAGAGATAGGAAGGCAATAAACTGGATTGCGGAGAGGAGATAAATCGATGAATCTATTTAATTCAAAGATCATTATAATTTTACTGCTAATTGCAACGCTTTCTGTGATCGATATATTCGATGATCAAATTTTGGGGATTCTTGGTTTAAAAGGCAATGGGCCAGTTGAAGAGATAATTGATACGGCAAGTTCTTCTTTAATAGTAATGTTAATTATTTGTGCTCTAATAATAGTAAAGAACATTTTCTATCAACTAGATAAACAAGAAAAACAATATCGGAATTTAATTGAATTATCCCCAGAGGCTATCCTTATTCATCGTAAAGGGAAAATTCTCTACATTAACAGATCTGGAGCAAAGTTACTTGGTATAAGTAATTCAGATGAAGCAATTAATTATAATTTGATGAAATTTATTCATCCTGATTCGATTGATCATTTGCGGTCCTTAGAAAAGAGAATCAAAAGCAATGAAGAGGCCGTTTTGAAGCATCGTTTTAAAGTGAAAAGATTAGATGAAACAATATTTGATGTAGAGTTCACCTCAGCAAAGATTGAATATGGCGGACAACCTGCAAGAGAAGTCATTGTTAGGGACATAACCATTGAAAAGAAGAGAGAAGATGAAATGAAACAATTGGTTTACCAAGACGCTTTAACTGGGTTGCCGAACCGAAGAGCTTTTGTAGATAAGCTGAATCAAACATTAAGTGAGCTAAAAAGAGATAACGCGGTACTAGCGGTAATGTTTATCGACTTGGACGGGTTCAAACAGGTAAATGATACTTTTGGACATGAAGCAGGGGACCTTCTTTTAAAACAAGTCAGTAACCGTTTTAAGGATTGCACTGGTGAAAAAGATATGGTCGCGAGGTTAGGAGGAGATGAGTTTGTCATCTTACTTCCTGATACTAATCAAGACGACTGTACCTTGACAGCCAAAAGGATCATCGAGTGTCTCGCTTTTCCAATTTTTCTTTCCGGAAAAGATGTACGAGTATCACCCAGTATAGGAATTGCTGTCTATCCTGAGAACGGGCAAGAGGCAGAGACGCTGATTAAACATGCTGATTTGGCTATGTATCAGGCTAAACGTCGGGGAAAAAACAATTACCAAATGTATAAAACGGGCTGCTAGCATTATTTTTAAAATTACCTTTTAGAAAACATACTTTATGAAGCATGGATTAAACAGTCCATGCTTTTTCACTTTATTTGAAAGTGTAATGACTTGCGCAGAATTCTTCTTTAACTGTTGCAAAACAAGACAAAGTGAGTAAATAACTGGGGTAATATATCCACAATAGCTAGCATGAGAAAGCACTATATGGAAGATTAAAATTCAATTAAAAACGGCAATAGGACACAGAGGCAGTGTTAAAGTATAGACAAGGACTATATTAAAAGTTGAGCAGCATGATAGCACTTGTTAACAATATATAGAGGAAGTGGAGATCATTAAATACCGAATTTTAGTTGTAGAAGATGAGGTTCAAATCGCTAAAGTTTTAAAAATAGAGCTTGAATACGAAGGATATGAGGTACTCGTTGCTCACGACGGAAAGTCTGGTTTAGAGGCAGCGTTGCACGAAAAATTGGATTTAATATTATTAGATGTGATGTTGCCTGGATTGAACGGAATTGAAATCTTAAGAAGAGTCCGTAAAACGAATAGTTTAATACCTATTATCTTGCTCACAGCACGAAATATGACGATGGATAAGGTAACAGGACTAGACCAAGGAGCGAATGATTATATCACGAAGCCCTTTGAAATCGAAGAACTGCTTGCAAGAGTCCGCTCTTGTATTCGCCAAACTTCTTTGACTGTGCATGCTATGAATAACAAAGATACTTTATTATCCGTTCACGATTTAACGGTAAACCTTGATACTAGAGAGGTTAGCAGGAACGATTTAACAATTTTTCTGACTCCAAAGGAATATGATTTACTCGTGTATTTACTGTCTAATAAAAATAAAATAGTGACACGTGAGAACATTTTGATTAACGTATGGGGTTACGAATACGAAGGAGAAACTAACGTAATTGATGTATATATCCGTCATTTAAGAAAGAAAATTGAAGAGGAGTTTCCTGATGAACCTCCTATTTTTCTTACGGTAAGAGGAGTTGGTTACACAATAAAGGAGCGTTAGTAAAATGAGAATTACCACTAAAATAAATTTGTTGACGAGTGCCTGGGTGCTATGTGTTTTACTAGTTGTAAATGCTGTTGTATTCTTCTCCTTTATGAAGATTACAATCAATACAGAAGAGGAAGAGTTGGGCGCCAGAGCACAATACATTCTTAATGAATTACATGAAAACGCAGCTGCAGATATTACTCAATCACAATTAATCCCGTATTTAACAAATGAATCTTATATCCGAGTCATTCAACCCGACAATCAAATTGTAGAAGTTTCTAGTGATAAGCATTTCTCTTCCAAGATACAAGGAAAATTTTCTGAAAGCCCTGGTACGGAAACTCATACCATCAGGCAGCCAGAAGGAGAAGAACAAGTATTAATTGTAAGAGTGCCAATAAAAATGGAAGGACAGACGACAGGAACTTTAGAGATTGGAGAGAGAATACTCGGCTTAGAGCTAGCGAAGGATATATTGCTTACTATCCTTGCTTTTTGTACGGTCTTAGGAGCTGTCTTATCCTTACTTGGAGGCAGGTGGTTATCTAATGTCATCATGAAACCAATCTCCAATATGATTAATACAATGGAAGACATCGAAAAAAGCGGAATTCCTAAAAGAATTGTGATTGAACATTCAACAAAGGATGAACTTCAAAAAATGGCTGAGACCTTTAATCGGATGATCGGAAGGCTGGAAGCTAATTTAGATAAACAAAAGCAATTTATTTCTGACGCTTCTCACGAATTAAAAACACCGCTTACGGTTATTAAGAGCTATGCTGATCTTTTACGAAGAAGAGGAGTCAAAAACGAAGAATTGGCACTGGATGCTATTGAGTCAATCCACACTGAAACAACTAGAATACAAATTATGACAGAAAGGCTGCTTGATCTCGCTAAAACGGAGTCAGAGCAAGTATTAGAGATAAAACAAATTGACCTGCTCTTTTTGTGTGAAAAGATTATAAACCAATTAGAAGGAGCTTATAAAAGAGAGATTTACTTGCATTTTAAAGAACCCCTAATCATGGTTATGGCAGATGAATTAAAAATAAAACAAGTCATGATTATCCTTCTGGACAATGCCATTAAATACAGTGCCGGTAAAATTGATGTCTTTTTAGAAGAGAATAACGCCTTTATTATCGTTCGTGTAAAAGATTATGGTATAGGGATCCCCCTAGATGAAATTGAAAATATATTTGAACGTTTTTATCGTGTAGACAAAGCAAGAAGCCGGGAAACTGGCGGCACAGGATTAGGCTTACCTATAGCAAAAAATATTATAAAACAGCACCACGGAGAAATTAAAGTAAATAGTGTGGAAGGAAAGGGAACAGAGGTTGCATTATTTTTGCCTAAGTAAGGGCACTATTGTTCTTAAAGAGAATAGAATTTTAAAAAATAAAAACTAAAACCCGAACAGGCTTTTCCTGGCCTGTTCGGGTTTTGTGCATTCTAGTAGATAGAGAGATTATTATTCGTTTTATCGTAAGTATTTTTTCAGCGCCAACTGATTTTATTGTCCTCTTCCGCTTTTTCCTTGTCTCCATTGTCTTTTTCATGCCTAATAAAAAAATTACTGAATTGATTGTAAGTCCGTATCAAAAATTGAACGAGAGGTTCTAGTCTCTTTGAGAAATACATCACTAGAATGCTTGTCATACATGCAAGCAGTATACTTCCTAATACATCAGCAGGAAAGTGAACCCCTACATAAATGCGGGACAGTCCAACTAAGATCGCCCAAATGAAAATGGGGTACTTTAGGCGATCATTACGAAAGAGGACTGTCCAGGCGATAGCAAACACCAATACAGCGTGATCACTAACAAAAGAAGAATCTGCTGCATGGGGCACTAATTGGTGAACATGGTGACTGACAAAAGGACGCGGGTGGTAATAAATAAGATGAATGACGGCGTTCACACATAATGCAAGGGCAGAAGTAAAGACCGTATATAAAGCTGTATAGCGTTGATCCATTCTTTTTTTCTGATCACCGCCGAACCAAAGATACAGCATCAGGGCCAGGACGATATAAGGTACGCTATTGGAGAGCGCAACCATTACCGTATCTATTAATCCGAAGTGTCCAGCCCATCCGTTAATTCGTTGAAAAATTTCGTAATTCATTTAAAATACCTCCGAAGATTCAATGGGTGCAACAGTAATGGGATAATATAAGAATAAATACTTTGTCTGAGAATCTCCTGAAAAGTACATTAAAAATCAATTAAAAAAAGGGTATTCCACGAAATTAGTGATAAATTGATTACAGGATGAGCATGAGACTTAAAACCTTCAGAGGGCATTTTCACATGCTTGTCATACTCACCTAAAGGTATAAAAAATGAAGAACATTCTATTCCTGCCTCTTTTGCAAATGTCATCAGGCCATCACCAAGCTGCAGATGCATTAATGAATAGGCTAAAAAAACGTACTAAAGATGTGGAAGAAAACAAATGAACCAAAAAGAAAGGAGATGGAGAAGGGATGGGAAACCTAACGGGCTATGTTGATCAATTTGGATATATTGTATTGTTTGCCGCTTTATTATTAGAAATGCTTGCTGTTCCCTTGCCAGGTGAATTTCTAATGAGCTATAGCGGATTTCTCGTTTACCAAGGTCACTTAGGCTTAACCCTTAGTATTTTAGCCGCAGGTTTAGGATCTTCTATTGGGATGACCGCCGCCTATTGGATAGGGTATAAATTAGGGACCCCTTTCTTTGAAAAATATGGCCATCGGTTTCATATGGGGCCGGAAAGAATTGAAAAAACCTCCCGTTGGTTCGGTAAGCATGGAAACAAACTTTTAATCATCGCTTATTTTATTCCAGGAGTTAGACATATAACAGGTTATTTTTCCGGGATTACGCGACTTTCCTTTCGTACGTATATATTATTTGCATACAGCGGGGCGTTTCTCTGGGTAAGTGTATTCATTTTTCTTGGCAAGATATTAGGTCCTCAATGGGAACAGTTTCATACTTCAGTGAAGAAATACCTTATCATTGGGAGTATGATCATAATCGGAATTTTAACTGTGTTATATGTATATAAAAAGTATAAGCTGGCATTGAAAGACTTCGTGATGAAGTTGTTGGAGCTGACTCTGAGCCTTCTCCATACAACAAAACGGGTCGGTCTTTTCATTACAGCTACGGCTATGGGAACTCTGGGGCTTATTATCTTAATGATGGGCATGATACAGGATTTCTTTGGAAATGAATTTCAGGATTTTAATGAGCTTGCAGAGCTCTTAATCTCATCAGCTTTTGGCGATAAATGGATAGATTTAATGTTATTTTTCAATTCTTTCGTGTCTAGGAAGGTGCTAACGACGCTTCTTCTTTTGATTATAATTTGGATTTTGTTCAAAGGTCGTAATAAAGTTCTTGAATTATCGTCTCTTGTTTTTACTGTATGCGGAGGAGAATTGTATGAAGAGAGCTTGCGGAAAATTTTTCATGATTTTTCCCCTGTAAAATCCTCTTCAGATCAAGCGTTTTATTCTTTTCCAAGTGAGCAATCCTTAATGACGATTGTGATATATGGTTTTGTCGTATTTATATTTGTTCGTACTGTCCGTAGAATATGGATACATTCATTTGTGCTTATAATGACCCTTTTTTTATTGTTTTTTATTGCCATCGCCCGCCTGTCTCTGGCTATTGAGCTTCCAAGTGACGCAGCAGCTGGCTATGTTTTTGGAGGTGGTTGGTTAGGGTTAAATATGCTCTTACTTGAGAGTCTTCGCCTTCTTATGAAAATGGATTCCCGCCCACTAGGAAAAGAGTGATAAAAAAGAGAGCCGCAGAGTGGACAAACAGGCATGACAGGGCCATTTGGAACGCCATGCTGCTTCTAAGCTAAGCATCAACACGTATAGAAGGATATCTGAGGAGGAACGTTTAAGAAGATGAATCTAAAATTACGCCTTACCAGCGCGTTCTTCATTAGTCTTTTTTGTGTTATTTTATTTGGGTTGATCGCAATGCTAATAAGTGATCAAAAAATTGTGATGTTTGACAATACAATCATTTCTTTTATTCAAGAGCTAGAAACTCCTGCTCTTACAAACGTGATGAAGTTCTTTTCTTTCATTGGGGCGGGGTATCCTTGCATTTTACTAACGATCGCTATTATGCTTTTTTTATATACCGTTTTACATCACCGGAAGGAACTAATTTTGTTCATTTGGGTGGTGACGGGATCGGAGCTTCTTAATTTAATATTAAAGATTGTATTTCACCGTGCCAGGCCTGCCATTCATCGTATGGTGGAAGCAAACGGTTTTAGCTTTCCTAGCGGACATTCTATGGCTGCCTTTAGCTTATACGGAATTGTTGCTTTTTTGCTGTGGCGGCATGTTAAAACTTCGTTTGGCCGTAGTATGTTAATTGGGATTGGTGTTATACTGACTGGCGCAATTGGTGTAAGTCGTATTTATTTGGGTGTTCATTATCCAAGTGATGTAGCGGGAGGCTATTTAGCGAGCGGTTCTTGGTTGACCGCTTCTATCTGGGGTTATCAATCATATGCAAAAAAATTCTAGGGGACAACAGAGGGGGGGCAGGATTTTTTCTGCAGATGAGATCGAAAAAACAAGTAAATAATCATTTTAAGCCGCATTTTATTGAAAAAATGCGGCTTGAAATGATTGGAAATCAATAGAACTTAAGTTTTGAGAACAGAAGCTCTAAATGAAATGATTAAAAGGCATAGAGCAGTAGTCTAACCCTAAGTACATAAAAAGATATTTTGGAAACAAGAATAATGCAATGATTTTTGATAAAAATTTATTGTTATTCGATAAAAAATGTAATAAGCTTACATTACGGATAATAAGTGAGGTGCTTTTATGAAACGAGGAACAACGCTTTTTTTAAAGGTCGCTGTTTGGACTATTGGAGCTGCGGTGCTGGCTCTATGTACATTTTTATTACCTAAGCTAGCAAATGAAGCGGCAGGTACGTTCCCGGAATATGCTTATTTACATGATCCGGTTTTAATTGGTTTGTACATAACGGCAATCCCATATTTTTTCGCTATATTTCAGGCTTTAAAGCTTTTAAAATTCATTGAACACAACAATGCCTTTTCTGAGTTGTCTGTAAATTCGTTGAAGTATATAAAATACTGTGCAAGTGTGATTAGTGCCCTATATATCATAGGTAGTGTATTCCTCCTATCACAAAACGCTTTGCATCCTGGAGTAGCTGTGATCGGATTTACCATTACTTTTGCTTCGATCGTTATTGCTGTCTTTGCTGCGCTTCTTCAGAAATTATTAAAAAGTGCCATTGATATAAAATCAGAAAATGATTTAACGGTCTAAGGTGGAAAATGGCAATTATAATCCATATCGATGTCATGTTAGTGAAAAGAAAAATGAGTGTAACAGAGCTATCTGAAAGAGTTGGAATCACGATGGCTAATCTTTCTATTTTAAAAAACGGAAAAGCAAAAGCCATTCGATTCTCCACTTTAGAAGCTATTTGCAAGGCTTTAGATTGTCAGCCTGGTGATATCCTAGAGTATAAATGTGACGCAGACACATAAGGGAAAAGAGCATTTATATACTAAGCTTTAGATTTAAAAAGAAAAACGATTAAACTTACTTTAGGCGGGATGGTATGTCACTACTATTAGTAATCGGTTTTTTTGGAGTGTTGCTTGCTATATTGTTGAAGGGATCTACAGTAAGCATGGTGGATGAAAATAACAAACTTGTCTATAGGCTGAAAAATGCTATGTGGTTTCAAAACCATTGGTTATCTGGAGTATTCTTATTTATCATGAACGGGTGCCTATTTTTCTCGTCATGTCTTGCTCTTTATGTGTTGATGCATTTTTTAATTCCTTTTGTTCATTTAATTGTCATGTTTGTTGCTGTAATTGTTAGTATCTATCTCTGGGCTTTAATGAATAAATCATGGGAAGGCACAAAAAGAAACCGCTTGAAGATGGCGGCTGTCGGAAGTGGTTTTTATCTTGTTTTGACATTTATATTCGTTTATTGGTTGGCAACATTAACACCTTCCTACCCGGAAGAGGATACCTTTATGCGGGCTATCGGATTGTTTTTCGCTATAATAGTTGCATCCGTTGCCTCTATTGCCTGTTTTGTTGTCACAGGATTTTCAAAAAAAGAAAATGACCCTTTCAAAATAAAATAGGATGTGATTACATGAAGATATGGCGGGATGAACAAGAAGACATGTATAAGCTTCCGGATTTAAAGGAGTCTGATATTAAACAAACGGAGAAACTTTTCTCTGTGACATTTCCAAAAGAATACATCGAGCTTCTTCAGGTCCAAAACGGCGGACTTATTATGTATAATGCGTTCCCAACAACCTTTCGGACAGACTGGAATGACGATTCTATTTATCTTGATCATATTATGGGCATTGGCAAGGAACACGGAATTCTAGAGAACGATTACTACATAAAGGAATGGGGGCTGCCTGAAGGCTTGCTGCTTATAAGCGGTGATGGGCATTCATGGATTGCGTTTGACTACAGAAAAACACCAGAAAATCCTCCAATTGTGTACATTGATAATGAAAACGAACAAATTATCACTTTAGCTTCTTCATTTCAGGAGTTTTTAGATAAGCTTTATATAGAGGAAGCTCCAAGTTTACATGAGTATGAAAAAGTAATGGTTTCAAAAGAGGTAATGGAAAATTACATACATGCCAACAACATTGAAGGCATGGTTGAATCGATTGATATCATGTCAACCAGTCTATCAATCGATATTCAATGGTTTATCCAAAAATTGTTAGAGTTAAGCAGGCATGAGAATAAAGAGGTAAGAGTGTCCGCAGCAATGGCTGTTCTGTATCTATTGCAAACAAGTGAGCTAGAAAAAGAAAGAGAAACGGTAGAAGAGCTTTTAGAAATTTTTAGGCAGGATTCTGATGGCGATGTTAATTATTATGCAGAACTAATAAAAAAGGGGTTAGAGTAACCTTTTTGGTATAAATTGAAGATAAGGGCTGATTTATCTGCTGGCACATGAAAGACAAAGTTTGTAAGTGACGAGCAGAATAGCGAATTAATGCATTTTATGTGAACTATAAATTTAATAAGTAAAACCTCGAAAACTATTCAATTCGAGGTTTTTTTACTTATTAAATTATTTTTGAGAATTCCTTTGCTTGGGCATCTAGTTTTTCTGCAGAAGAGGAAATGTTCATGAAATCTTCTACTGTTACATGAACTTGTTGCTGGCTATGTTCAACATTCTCCTGTTCACGTGTTATGCCATTTGTAATTTTTGCGATTTCTCTTGTGATTCCTTCGATATTGTCCCGGACTTCGATAATAGAATTCTCCACACTAATGGAAAGCTTTCGAACTTCTTTAGCGACTACATCAAACCCTCGGCCATGCTCGCCAGCGCGAGCTGCCTCTATTGCGGCATTTAGCGCTAATAAATTGGTTTGGGCCGCAATCTCACGAATGGTTTTTACAATACTTTGGATGGCCTTCGTTTGTTGTTGAAGATCATCCAAAGTATGGGTGTTTTCTAAAGAGATTTCTGCAATTTTATTAATCGTCAGGAGCAGTTCTTGACTGCGGTTAATGCCGGTTTCGGAGCTTACGCTGAGCACTTCTGCCATCTCCTGTAATTCATCTGCCACTTGGGAGACGATGTTTTGTCTTTTCGTTATATCGGTTGCTACTTTTAAAATGCCGATAACGCTTCTTTCTTCTAGATCGCGTATAGGCATATACGTTGCTTCTAGCCAGACACGATTCCCCTTTGCATCTATTCGTTCAATTTTATCTTGAAAGCTTTTGCCGAAAGTTAAATCCCGCCAAAATCGCTCATAACCCGGACTAGTGGAAAAATGAGAGAAACATAGCTCCTTGTGATGCATACCGAGCATTTTTTCTCTGGTGTAACCCATTGTTTCAGAGAACTTATCGTTTACATAGGATACACGACGATTAAGATCAAACTGGATCATAGCCAAATTATTTTCCATTGCTTTAAGAACAAGTGTATTATTTATTTCTTCTTGCTGTTTTACCATTCCGATTCTCCTCTAAAATGAAATTGTAGGTCACCTTCATAGTCTAGCCAATTGTGTGCGGCATTCGAGAAAATCTTCCCACATCTTAAGAAACAAATCCAAGAGATATGGATCAAATTGTCTTCCTCTTCCTTCTTCTAAAATCTTTTTGACTTTTTCAGCGGAGAGAGCATCCTTATAGACACGTTTGGATAATAAAGCATCGAATACATCTACAATAGCTACAATTCGTCCTTCCAATGGGATGGCTTCACCTGCAATCCCATTTGGATATCCTTTTCCATTCCACCACTCATGGTGTGTATAAGCAATTGTCGCGGCCATTTGAATAACAGGCAGTTCCAAGTTCGATAAAATGCGATGGCCGATAAGAGAATGTGTTTTCATCGATTCCCATTCTTCATTCGTCAGTTTAGCTGGCTTATTCAGAATGGAATCTGGAATCCCTACTTTTCCTATATCGTGAAAGCGGGCAGCAAGTGAAATATTCTCAACGAATTGCTCATCTTTTCCAATAAGCTTTGCCAGCATTCCTGATAAAACACCAATTCGATAGACGTGCGTGCCGGTATCATCATCGCGAAACTCTGCTAATTTCAATAATCTGTCCAGTGTGTCGAATAATATTTTTGATTCCTTTGTCGTATCTTGCATCACGAGAAGAGAGCGTGACAGATCAAAAATATTGTTAACAGAAAATGGCCTTACTTTGTAATAGTGGGGCACCTTTTCTTCCATTTCTAATGTTAACGTAGCATGATCTCTTTTATTTAAAAGCGGGCATTCTGTACAAGGGACCGCTCGGTTAAAAATCAGTTCATAGCACCGGCTTCCAAAGTTTTGAGGAAATATAGTATTTGATTTTTTCGTATCTAACAATTTCTGCATTTTATTATTGACCCAAGTAATTTGGCCAAAATCGGTCGAACTAATTTCATAGGCGTAAACATCAAGAAATTGAAAATTTTGTAGAAACTGATAAGGCTGGACCGTTTCTTGTATTAAAGATTTAATGAATTTATAAAGACGATCAAAGGCTGTTATATAATTAAAAAGTTTCGGATCAAGAGAATGGTTTTCATTTGAGAGGAAAACTTTTTTCAACGCTTCCTCTAAACAGTCTCCAATCATCTGAAAATGCTGGTGAGAGATTTTATTATTGATAATTAAGCGGCTCCAATCTTGAATAAGACGATAGAAAATTTCTGGCTTGCGGTACACTCGCTCTTGGAAAAACTGAACAACTAGGCTGCTAATATAGATAAAATAATCTTTACTGTACATAAGAGTGCGTAGAGATTCATGATTTCTAATTCTTTCTGCCAAGAGATCCTGGAACAGTTCACTAAGATTTGATGCTTGAAACGAAATAAGACCGCTAAATTCATCTAAACAGATAAGATCCTCATCTGTAAGACCATTCTCATACTGAATTTTTTTGAGTTCATATCTTAAAGGGTGTACGGCTCGATCCAGTTCAAATTCATTATAGGCTTCCATCGTCAGCTGCATATCAAAAGAGAAAAGGGCCTGCAAAGCATTAATAAAAGGCACGAGCTTTTCATGCAATATAGACTGGCCGATTTCTGTAATGACATTTATATATTTAGCATAAGTCGCAAGATACCATTGAAGGTTTAGTCCTATTTTAGAATGAACTTTTCCTATAGTCAGACGACCCTTAATATAAGTGTCGTCGATCATTCCAGTTAAACACTGTTCTAGATAGCGGCATTGTGCCCGCTTTAATCTTTCGAGAGTAGAGTGTTCATCAATAATTTCCCCTAAACTTTCAATCATATAAATTTCTTCATATAATCTGTCAACAATTTCAGGTATAAAGGGGGCTAAAACGTCTTGTTGTTCGTTGATACGTTGAAGTTTTTCTGAGGTAATGCCAATAAACTGTATCTGTTCTAATCTCTTAGGATCTGAGACTTTTATTCTGTTTAATTTGGCACTTTTAGACATAGCCATAAAACGTCCTCCTAGAGTTAAATTTTATGGTCGGTTGCGCTACCGGCTCCCAATCACCCAAAGCGCCCAAATGCAGATGATCTTTCTTTGCCTCCATAGATCTTTAAGATGGTGTATAGATAAATAATATACCAATTTATGAAAAAAATGTAGAACTTTATTCTTATATTTTAAAGAAGTAACGCATTAATCCTTCATGCAGTAAAACGTGAGTAAGTAAAAAACATTCTGTCTGAAAGTGTCGTTAGTAAGCAGAATAGCGGTTATCATTGTTGGCTATACTCTATAAAATAATCTTTAAGTATCAAAAAGGAGAACAGAGGCGATATGGCAGACTATTTGGAAGTTACTTTACGAACCGTTCTTGCTTTTGGAATGTTATTTGTTGCCGCAAGATTTTTAGGAAAACAAACCATTTCCAAGATGACGTATTTTGATTTTATTGCGTCCATTACCATTGGCGCTATTATTGCTAACCTTTCCTTTAATGTAGCTTTGAAAACACACCACCTGGTGATTGCGTTTACTGAATTTGTTTTAATCGCTTTTTTAATTGCGTTTCTTTCATTAAAAAATAGAAAAGCTAGAAAGTTTTTCGCAGGAGATCCGACTGTTATTATTCAAAATGGGAAAATATTAGAGAAAAATATGGAGAAAATGCGTTATACTTTAGACTATTTAAACCAACAGTTGAGAGAGAAAGATGTTTTTAATATCGATGAGGTTCTATTCGCTATTATTGAAACAAATGGAACGCTCACTGTTTTGAAGAAACCAGAATTCCGTAATGTAATAAAGCAAGACTTAACAATAGCTGTTCAGCCAGAAAAGGCGCTTCCGATAGAGCTTGTAATGGACGGTGAAATTATACATGCTAACTTCGTGCAGAATAACTTAAAATCTAGCTGGCTGGGATCTCAATTGAAAAAACGCGGCTTACAACTAAGTGAAGTTGTATATGCGGTTCTAGCTGCTAATGGAAAGGTATATATCGATACATACAAGGATCATATTCACTCTCCTGTAGATGAAGAGCCGTCTGAATAAAAACAAAAGATATTCAATACATTAACAACTACGTTTTAAAGCTTTTAATTTCTTTTATTTTGTCTTTACAAATGGTTTTTCCGAGAGTATAGTAGCTATTATCAATTTAATATTTACATAAAATCGACCTTATATTGCTTAATCCTTATGGAGTGGGGGACCCATCTTTGTGCATAGCACTCGGGGTGAATCCTTCGTTAGAGGGTAGGGCTACTTTCAAAGTCCGAGTCCGACAGCTAACCCCATCAGCGTTTTGGAAGGAGGTTTGCTTTGTGTTGTTTGTAGGAACACTGAGTAAGGCCTTGGTGTTCTTTTTGTGTTTTTAAAAAGGCAGCGTTATAGCATTATTTCTTTTTAAAGAAAATTATGATGAGGAAATGAAGGGATCGTATGGTTAACAGCAAATCTGGTTATTTTATGGACCCACCAAAGATTTTAGCAGGCGGGTTTGCTCTCGTTATTTTCTTAGGTGCCTATCTTTTAACACTGCCGGCTGCTACTCAAAATGGAGAAGGATTATCTTTCTTAAACGCCCTTTTTACAGCTACTTCTGCGACTTGTGTGACGGGTTTAGTCGTAGTAGATACGGGCACAACGTTTACCACCTTTGGCCAGCTTGTGATTTTAAGCCTTATTCAAATTGGCGGATTAGGATTTATGTCGGTTGCGACACTGTTTGCTTTTCTGCTGCGGAGAAAAATCTCTTTCAAGGAAAGACTGATTTTAAGAGAAGCTTTTAACTCTTTAGCGATTGAAGGAATCGTCAAGCTAGTAAGGAGGGTGTTGCTCTTTACATTAATCTGTGAGTTTATAGGCGGGACACTGCTCGCTATTCGTTTTTCTTTCGATATGCCTGTGGGAAAGGCAGTCTATTATGGTTTTTTTCATGCGATATCTAACTTTAACAACGCAGGATTCGACCTTATGGGAGGATATAGAAGCTTCACGGGCTACGTTGACGACCCCGTTGTGGTATTGGTCGTCTGTTCGTTAATTATTTTAGGTGGGATTGGATTTGTCGTCATGAATGAACTATATGAATATCGTAAGAGGAAGCACTTATCTTTACACACAAAGATTGTATTAGTGACAACCTTCTTGCTAGTCGCAGTAGGCGCAGCTCTTATTTTCTTTTTGGAGCTCCATAATCCTAAAACGCTCAAACCTTTATCTTGGACAGGGAAGTTCTTAGGGGCTTTGTATCAATCAGTCACAGCCCGTACAGCGGGATCGAATACACTTAATATTGCTGACTTAACCGATACGTCCTTGTTTTTGATTATCTTTTTGATGTTCATTGGGGCTTCTCCAGGGTCTACAGGAGGAGGAATTAAGACGACAACGTTTGCTACATTGGTTGGCGCTGTCATATCCCAGATAAAAGGAAAAGAAGAAGTTGTCTTTTTTGAAAGAAGAATTGATTATAAATTAATCTATAAATCTCTTACTATTATTTTAAGCAGTTTGTCTGTTATTGTGATGGTCACGATGATCTTAACGATTACGGAAACGGGAAAAGGGTTCCTCATGATTGTTTTTGAGGCGACTTCGGCTTTTGCCACGACAGGGCTATCAATGGGACTAACGCCGGACTTGACACCTATTGGAAAAGTGGTCATCATCCTGGCGATGTTTACAGGAAGGTTAGGTCCATTAACATTAGCCATAGCGCTTACGTTAAATCGCCAGCCTGACCGTTATCGATATACAGAGGAAAAAATAATGATTGGATAAGTTTGAAGCAATTGCGCGGGAGGATTTACCAGCAGTGATTAGAAAATTAATAAGCCAATGGTTTTTACAAGTCGGTTCAGCACACATTCATCTTATTTTAGATAAGAAAGAATTTATCCCAGGAGAAAAAGTAACAGGATATTTTTCTTTGGAAGGTGGATGGTTCGAACAGAACATTAAGAGACTAGAATGTGATCTGGTCGTAGTAGACAAACAGGAACACACGGAGCAATTGATCGAAGGAGCTGTCACAAGATTAATGTCAAAGTCGATTGACTCCAATGAATCGGACCAAATTCCTTTCACATTTTGTCTGCCGGCTAAGCTAGCTCCTTTATCGGGCAATCGTTCGTATCAATTTCATACGAGAATCGTTTTTAGCAATGGCACGGAAAGCAGTGACCATGATGAAATCAAAATTTTGAAGACTGAATCGCAGATAAAGTAGTTTGCTATCGCAAGCACCTTTCTTATAAAGAAGGGTGCTTTTTTGTGTACCAGGAGTAATTCCAACTATAAACAACACCAAAATTTGGTATTGACACAAAGGCAACTGTATGAAATTTATAGAAATATTTAACGAAAGGGTGGAGGAGCGGAGAGAGTTAGATGTGATGATCGAAGGTTGTCATTGAGTTATTTACATAAAAAATAAATCCAATAAATTGGGATATGAAGCAAAATTTTTTAGAGAGAGGTCAACAACAAAAAAGTTCTAAGTATAAAGAAAAATTAAGGCAATGAAACATGTGAATAAGAAATTAAATTTATGATCTAGTAAGAAAACTTAGATTAACTATGATTCACACATGTGAATGATTAAGTTTAATTATTTATAATTTACAATGAAACTGAATTTTTTATTTTCAACAAAAGAATGCAGCTATTAGAATTAGATCCAGCTAACGATTGAAATGAATCATGAAAACGGTGATTAAGATTTTATATTAATTCATCTTTAAAATATCTCAATATTAAAAGTTTACTTATGAAATGAGATATTTTAATACAACTTCCTATAATTTATATTATGTTAACTAAAAATCAATCTTTATTATGAAAACTCTTTTCCCGCCTCCTCCTGAAGTTTTGGTCCGTTTTTTTAGTAATTGAATGCACTTTTCTGAACGCCTATAGCTTCAACACAGTTATTCTTTAAGCTTTTTAAAAAAGCTTTCTCTTTTTACAACCCCAGCTTTGGTTAATTTCTTCTTCAAAGATATTAAATTTTCTTTTAATGTAAAGGTTTTTATCTCCGCAATTGACTTTAGTGAATATGTTAGCCGTTTCACTAATTTCAGATTGTAAAGGCTTCATTTTTTCCGTTTAATTATAGTTATAACCAAACAGAATTGTCTGTAGTTTTCGTTTAAATAGGTTTTCAAATTCAACCGCTTCTAACGCTGTAATATCTCTTGGTAATACTTTTAAAATCGCATATTGGAAATGTAAATGCGCAGCAGGGTTTTGTTCATGCAGCTGCTTAAATGCTTCATTGCCCCCATGAATTGTTGCGGCGTACTCCGACCAACGACCAAGCAATCCGTTTTTATTGTATGAAGAGCCAATATACATTTTGCCGTTAGAACGATCTGTTATGATATAGATCGCATTGATCGAACTTAAAGCGATATGCCAATCAGCATATGACTGTCGATCGTCAACGATTCTCTTTAATTCGTTATATGTTAATAGGACATTTTCGTATCCTGGAAAGACAAACTGGCTCGTATTTACTAGCTGCGTAATAACTTTTTCATTTGTTCCTTTTTGATACCATTTGACAGCTGCTTTGCCCCATTCAATAAATAATTTATTTTCGTATGTATGTAATGGATCATTATCGATCTCAAATAAAGGATTCATTATTTCATCTTTATAGGGTTCTAATAAAAATGGTGAGCAATTCTGCGAGATAAATGGTGTTTCACCATGTCGTACTTCATACGACGTTAAATATTTTGCTGTCGTGCCTTCATCTGCGGAAAAGACAATTACCTTATCATAGGCATCAAAGAAATGAGGAGGCTGTTTTTGTGTGTATTCACGTAAAAAGCCATCACGATACGCTTTGATAAATCGTTCATGCTTCAAAGAATGCCGGATAAGTAATGTTCTGTTCAAATTGTACTGGCAGCGCCTCAATAAATCAGATAATAAGAAATACATCTTTTTGTCTCCTTTTTATAAGTTTACATAATCAACTCTCAAAAACCATGTTTCCCAGTGTTAAATCTATTAGTGGCATGCTAGTAATCGCCCTCGCTTTGAATTTATTTTAATTTCTAGCACTTAAAATATTAAAACTATGAACCTCCATCTTGCAAGTTCCTAGTAAGCTTGAAAATTTATGAAGCTTATGTCTTTATGCGTTTGGATAATCGCAAAGCCTTAATACATATCAAAGCATTGTTTTGTCAACATCCATTATTTCATCTAACCCAATAGCAGCTTCTTTTACTAGTTAAAATTATGTAAATATAGTTTATATAGCATGAAATGAGAAAAATTTCGGGTTAATACAAAAGAAAAATTTTATTAGTATATTTATTTTATCATTTCTCCTCGATAGAAATAGATCTATAATTATGACCCTTTAAGCCTTTTCTTAACCCACTCCTTGTATTCCAGCCCATTATATTCATCAGTTTTCACAATGACCCAGCGATTATTTTCAAGCTCTAGAAAGATTTCCATTAAAAGTTCTCCTCCTGCTTTATCAAAATTACTACTCATATAGCCTATGCCACCGTGGACAAGAAGAATGGCCTCTTTGTCGTTTACTGTTTTTACTTTCATTCGATCATAGCTCTCAATACTATAATTAGCATCGACTACTTTAAAACGTTCATTGAGTGATTCAACTTCATACCTCTCTACATTGATTCCTTTCTTAAAATCATAGTCATTCTTTAAGTCAGGATATTGATTCCACAGAATGTTAATATCATTATGTATGACCGCTTGTGTTCTATAATACATATACTTCGTGACAAGGTGCTCGTACTTCACCCAATCAGACGGTTCAGGTTCAATGAAACCGTCTATACTCTTTTTTGTATTCTGGTTTTCTGGCTTAACTGGGTTTGGTTGACATCCCCAGAGAGAAAATAGCGTCACAACTATTAAACTTCTTAAAAGATACCTCTTCATATTTCACCTCTTGTCTTTGTGATAAAACAAAATTATACCATTTTTTAAAATTATTAGGTTGATCTAAAGTGTAAAGCTTCTCTCTTTCTATTTCCACACTGACAAGAATATCTGCCGTTAGGTTAATTTGGTTACCCCTATATTAGGATGGAGCTAGTTTGAAAGCTCTCTTAGTTCCCTTCCTCCCCACCTCTTTAAGCAAGGTGAATTGACATGAAATCGTCTTTGTATTAAAGTAATAAAGGTAATTAGTTTGTATAGCAACTAAATAGTGAGGGATGCACTTGAAGCTATCTTTACAAGACTATATAAGCATTAAAATTCATCAAACGGATTTAAGCCTTACAAGCCTCATTAAATCTAAATTAGAGCCATTCAACCTTGCGCCTGAACAGAATTTAATTATGATGCTCCTTTGGGAAAAAGATGGTTTGACTCAAAATCAATTGGGAGAAATCCTTAATAAAGATAAAACCAATATTGCCAGAATGGCTTCTAATCTCGAAAGTAAAGGGTTTATTAAAAGAATCAGCAGCAAAAATGACCGCCGCTCCCTGGAACTGCACCTTACTTCATGCGGAAAAGAACTTGGCAAACAGGTAATCCCTATTACTGAAAGATTTAATGATATCGTTTGTAAAGGCATTTCCGAGGAAGAACTTCTAACTCTTGAAAAGATTCTTTCAAAAATCAGCCTGAATGTCCAAGAGTCTTATAAATAGGACATTCACCTCTAATAGTTGTTATAACAACTTATTTCTTTTCTTTGATAGTTGCTACAGCAACCATCGAAGCTATTTTATTAAGAGTGAGGGAATAAAAATGTCTAAAGTGTTATTTATCAAAGCGAATGATCGCCCAGCTGATCAATCTATCAGCTCCAAAATGTATGAAGTGTTTGTTAACACTTACAAAGAAGCAAATCCAGGGGCTGATATTGCGGAGTTGGATCTTTTTAATATAGAGTTGCCAAATTACGGCAACACAGCGATTATGGGTGTATACAAGCGTAATCAAGGAATGGAGTTAACTGCAGAAGAAGCAAAAGCGGCAAACTTAGTAGATCAATATTTGAATCAATTCCTTGCGGCCGAGAAAGTGGTATTTGCCTTCCCATTATGGAACAGCACAGTTCCAGCTCCCTTAGTGAATTATATTTCTCACCTGGCCCAAGCAGGAAAAACATTTAAGTACACTCCTGAAGGACCAGTGGGGCTTGCAGGGGACAAAAAAGTCGTTTTATTGAATGCTCGCGGCAGTGATTATTCTTTAGAGACGATGGCTGCAGCTGAAATGGCTGTTAAGTATGTTCAAGCGAACCTCGGACTATGGGGAATTACGAATCCAGAAACGATTGTGATTGAAGGACATAACCAGTACCCTGACCGAGCGCAAGAAATCATTGCAGACGGGCTAGAAAAAGCAGCAAAAGCAGCTGCTGCATTTTAATTAGAACATCTCATCATTAAACTGCATCTTTGTTGTTAATCGTATCAACAAAGATGCAGTTTTTTTGTTATGTTTTTAATGCTGAAAAACATTCTTTTTATGCCATTTGAAATAGGGTTTGTTGTATTCGTATCGAGTAATTTTCATTTTTTCGTGAATGCTGTACTTAGCATAATCTGACTGGGGTAGTTGTGATGAAATATGCAGCCGCCCCTGGCCATCAAAGGCAATATAACCTTTCATATATAAAGCGTCGTGATTAGAACATAACAGCACACCATTATATGGATCTAGCCGCTCTGTATCGGTGCTGTCTTTCCAAGGTTTTGAATAGCTTGCCCGTAATAACGCAGGAAGCTCGATCCCGCAAAGTGCACATTTATGCCCCCACAACGGAGACAATTCCCGTTTAAACTTTTGCTGGCCTAAACGAATTTTTGCCTTCGCTTCCGCTTCCGTTTCAGCGATTACTGGCACAAGGGTGTTACGCTCTGTCTGACGGACAATGCCTATCGCTAATTCAAGCTGCTCCAGCTCTGCCTCATAAATATTAAGGTCACTAATAAGCTCTAACAATTTAATGGCCAGCTCTTCGTTACAAGGATATAAACAACCTTGATTGCCGTTTCCGTCTTGCTGGAATGCCGAATATTTAAGCGGCAGCAAAGGCCGTAGCTCTTCAAAATTCTCACGTATGTTTAAAGGTATTTCTAATTCATGGTAGTGAAGCTTTACTAAGTAGCCTTTTTCTGCCCATGGCTCAACATATTGCATGGCGACGGGTTTAACTGCTTCTTCACAGCTTGAGGAGGCGACACTAATGGCGACAATATTCCCTTTCACATAGTGGAAAACTCTATCACCTTCCTTCACTTCAGTCATTCGCAGCCATGAATGTGGTGTGTTGCCGCCTTTATCTTTTTGAGGAGACCAAATAACCCCTTGTTCTTTTTCTTCCTGATAGGTGTGGCCATGCATAACAATAAAACTGTTCATACGATCTCCCCAATTCTATAAATAGATTAAAAAATTTCTTTATCCTTTATTATACATTAGATGGGAGAATGGCCGCATTGACGTTAAACCCATATAGGGCCAGAAAAAATACATTTTTGAAGTTTCGTACACAGAAAAGCCCATAAGTCTATATACATGACTCGTGGGGAAAGCGACATTCAAAAATCTAAGACTCCCGATAGTAATAGATGTTCCCGTTATGCTCTCTCATATTGATACGGCCGATGGACTCTAGGTAAGTCACTCGCCATTCAATTCGAAAGCTTCGTCGGAAGGTCTTTCGTTAGCTATACAAAATATGGCTTATATTATAATCGCCGTGTTTGCTGTAGGCTTAATTATGGCTTTTTTATTCCTAATCCCAAAAAGGGAATGAAACCAAAAGCTAAAATAGAAAACCTGAATCCGATTGAATCGGACGCTTCATCCTTCTAATCTTTTCTTTGCTTGATCTAACTATATTTATGGAAACTTATGTAACGAATCATTCAAGAAGCTATTTCAAGACGATTTGAAATAGCTTTCTTTTATTACATACTGCCTTCTTATCATTTTAGAACATTGTTTTTAAGTATTCAGTACAGGGAACATGTTAAAAGAAACGTTTCACATGAAAGGGAGGAATGTTTAATGGCTTTTAGTAATCAAAACAAAAAGGCAGCTCCTGAAAAACACGATGACAAAGGATATAAGGACTTTTATCAAAAAATGGGCGAAGATGTGAACCATGGCAAGGAGTTTTATCAGGAAAGCGGATTGAAGAACAGCGATTCTTTTTCTGAAGATCTCCCCGAAAAGTCTTATGAAAAAGAAGATTTTTATCAAGAAATGGGTGATAATCCTAAAGATGAATACCCTAAATAAGCTACTGATAAAGAAAAGCTGCGGAATCTATTGCGATTGCCGCAGCTTTTCTTTTCTACTTGTTTTTGCTCTCTGGAAAAGTAACCTGCTTTGTTCGAACGTCTACTAACGTCGGTGAGTTTGTATTCAATGCTTCTTGGAGAACCGACTCCAGATCGGCATCTGACTGAGGGCAGAAGCCTTTCCATCCGCAGGCTTCTGCTACTTTTACGAAGTCTGGATTTGTGAGTTCTACTCCTACCTCCTCGCCTCCCTCTGCTTTGAGTTTATCCCTTTCCATTTGCAGGGCATGATTGTTCATCACGATCACTGTGATATTCAGCTCATAGCGTGAAGCGGTTAACAGGTCTGCAAGTGTCATTTGTATTCCGCCATCTCCAACAACCGCGACCACTTGTTTATCAGGTTTTTCAAGCTTTGCGGCCATGGCAGCCGGCAGACCGAAGCCCATTGTCCGCCAATAGCCTGAGAATAAAACAGCTTGTTGTTTTTGAGGACGGAAGTTACGATTCATCCAAATCGTTACATTGCCAGTGTCTATTGTAAAGATAGCATCTTCCGCGGCTGTTTGATCGAGAGCGCGGACAATTCGTGACGGGTGGATCGGATAACCGGCAGTTTTGCCTTCCTGTTCATTTTGCCGAGTCCACTTTTCTTTTATCTCACGGCAAGAGCTGATCCAGTCTTCAGAACGTTGAAATCCTTGCAAGCTCTCTGCTAATAATGGAATCACTTCCTGTGTTTCGCCAGTTATTCCGAGTTCTGTCGGTATGCCTTTTTCAATTTTATCGAAATTTTTGTCAATTTGAATGATGCGTGCATCGGTTGGCACGTATCCCTCAGGCCACCATGTCGTACCGGCTAACAGCACAACGTCCGCTTTTTTAAATACTTCAGGCGCATAAGGATTCCCGCCTTCACCAATTCCCTGCAATAGATTTGGTGAAGATTCGTCAAATAGTCCCTTTCCGCCTAGGCTTGTCAGAATGCCAGCCCCCCATACTTCCGCCAGTTCCTCAATGGCCTCCGGGTCAGCTGCTGAACCAGCGCCCGCCATAATCATTGGACGCTTAGCGGTTTTCATGATCGCTGTTGCCTGTTCTAAGCTTTCCTTAGTAAACGTAGACACTCCTTCAATAACCGTTGGCAGCGGCCGTGGTTTCACCGTAACAATTTTATCGAAAAGGTCTTTGGGAACGGACAAATGACTCACTACCCGCTGTCCTAAAGACGTTTGGGCAGCTTTGTGAAGAAGCTCAATAATAGCATCCTGGCTCGCTAAGTTTTCAGAATAAGAAGCAAACGGCTTCAGAAGCTCTTGCTGGTTTATATATTGCTTATAAGCCATTCCGATCTTATTGCGAGGTGCTTGTCCGGTAATGACGAGGACAGGTGCTTTATCCGCATACGCATCTCCCAACCCGTTCAACAAATTAGCAGCGCCTGGCCCCATCGTAGCGGTGCAGACAGCAAGATTGCCTGTCAACTTCGCTTCTGCTGATGCCATGAAAGCAGCCGTTGACTCATGTTTAACGGCAATAAATTTAATTTTATCCTGTTTAGCTAAGGCGTCAATGAGACCAAAAATAGCATCGCCCACTACGCCGTAAATTCGCTTTACACCGAATAGAGACAACTGATCAAGTATCAATTCGGCAACCGTTCTTTCTGTTTTTTCCATAAGAACCGGAACCTCCTGTTTGAATTTTTCACTACATTGATTCTTTCACTAAAATGGAATAGCTAAACTTGCTATTTTTATCATCATCTTGTAGTTTGCTTCATTTGAAAATCTTCCTTTAACTTTGTTATTCTTAGTACTGAACGTGGAATGGATAATTCATATAAAAGGAGATATGCCAAATGAATTTTGTAACGTTAAATAACGGCTTAAAAATGCCTCAGCTTGGATTCGGAGTTTGGCAGGTAGAGGATGATCAGGCAACGGTTGCGGTAGCAAAGGCGATCGAGGTTGGATACAGATCGATCGATACAGCGATGGTGTATCAAAACGAAGGCGGTGTCGGCAAAGCGATTCAGCAATCTTCTGTACCTCGCGAAGAATTGTTCATAACAACCAAGGTTTGGAATAGCGATCAAGGCTATGAAAATACACTGCGGGCTTTTGACGACAGTTTGGCAAGATTAGGACTTGATTACGTTGACCTGTATCTCATCCACTGGCCTACTCCAAAATACGATGAATATGTAGATACATATAAAGCGCTGGAAAAGCTTTATCATGATGGACGGGTAAAAGCAATCGGCGTATGCAACTTTGACATTGAACATTTAGAGCGTATTTTAAAAGAGTGTGATGTGAAACCTGTGTTGAATCAAGTAGAATGCCACCCCTATCTTGCCCAAAATGAGATGAAAGAATTCTGTGCAAAACATGATATTTACGTGGAAGCATGGAGTCCGCTTGAGCAAGGAGGAGATGTGCTGAAGGATTCTGCCATTCAACAAATTGCGGAAACGCATAGTAAATCACCGGCTCAGGTTGTGCTGCGCTGGCATTTACAAAATAATACGATTGTCATTCCTAAATCCGTTACCCCATCTCGGATTGAAGAGAATTTCAATGTATTTGACTTTGAATTGTCACCAGATGAAATGAGAATAATTAACGGATTGAACCGCAACCGCCGTAAAGGCCCGGCACCAAGCGAAATGAATATCCGATAATAAAAAATAAAAACCGCGGCACTGGACTGAATATATTCCAACGCCGCGGTTTTTATATAAAAGCTTATAATTCAATGGATTCCCCAAAACCGACTATTTCTACATTTGTTTTATGATCTTTTAAACGTTCTTTAAGGTCCGCATCATGGCGAACCATCATTGGGACAATTGGAAAGCTTTGTTTTAGTCCGTCTAAAACCTCTCGTCTTTTCGCTTCCTCTTCTGTAGGAAAGTTGTGAATGGGAATGACAGTGTGAACATCTAAAAGATGTCTTATAGCATATTCCGCTTCCCTTGCTCCCATCGTTAAAATGTCAGAACAAGATAAGATCGCCACTTTAGGTTCATATACATCTTGAATGATTTTCATTTCCGCTGTTAATCCTGTGTCACCAGATATATATACTGTTTCTTCTTGATTGGACTCCAAAATAAAACCACATGATACTCCGGCATATGTAGGGTTTCCGTGTATTTCTTGATAGGAACTAGTATGCACGGCCGGTACCATGGTCATTTGCACAGTCGTTTCGGCAGCTTTCATTGTACCGCTAATATTAAGAGGCATTACATTAAATCCCTCATTGAGTAAAATGAGCGCTAACTCATACTGAGCAAGAACTTGCACTTTTGGATTGACTTCTTTTATGAACGTCAAACCTTCTGTGTGATCAAAATGACCATGTGTCAGCAGGACAACATTTGCACTCTCCATATATTGTTTTAATTCCTCTTCAACACTTCCTGGGTTCATGGAATAAAAAGGATCTACCAAGATATTTAAATTTTCATATTCAATGCTTAGCATAGCATGTCCTAGCCGTGTGATTTTCATTTTATCGACGCAGCCTCCTCACCATTCGAATAAAACATTCTTATTCTGAAGCATGAGCTTGTATCACTCCTTTTTATAAATTTTTATTGGTTTTTATGAAAATAAACTGAATGACAAAAAGAGAAAAAGAAAGAAGTTCACTCTCTTTTTTGAGAATGAACTTCTACGATTACTCAACAACAGCTTCTGCATTTACTGCCTTATTTTCTCTCTGAAGGCCAATTTGCAAAGAGGTCATCAGTCCTTCATGTGTAGCTTCTTCTAAGGTCCTCGGGGCCAAGCAATCACCTATTTGATAAACTTCCGGAACTAAGTGTTTGATGCTGTTATACAGTTCTACATTTGGGATGCGGCCAAGCGATAGAATGACAGAGTCCCAATTCTCAATGGTCTCCTTTTCATAGGAGAACAAGTTCCGGATAATCGCTTGGTTATTTTTTATTTCACCAAGATCGTAATGTGGCACCATTTTGATCTTTAACTGATAAAGCTTTTTCAAATATTCATTTCGTAAGTACTGATGAACCTCTTCACCGATGTACAGCTTTGATGAAATCAATGTGACTTGATGACCTTTTTCTGCAAGATGAATGGCAGCTTCCATTCCGGGCCAATCTCCTCCGAAGTCAAACACTAATACATGTTCCCCGATCTCTTGACTTTGGCTGCTGAATAGTTCATCGACTGTCTTCACTCTTGAATCACGGATTCCAGGAATGTTAGGAATAAACGCTCTTGAACCGCTGGCACATAAAACAGCATCCGGTGCCGCATTAAGAATGTCTTTTGGTCCTACGTCCCATCCAAGCTTTATTTGCACGCCGCTGTTTAGCAGCTTTCTTCTATAATTATCCAGCATCGTTTCGGCTAATTCTTTCCTCATCGGCGCCCGTTTTAATGTGTGCAATAGTCCGCCAACCTCCTCAGACTGATCAGCCAATATGACCTCGTGCCCCAGCTCATCTAACGTTAAAGCTGCTTTTAAGCCAGCCGGACCGGCGCCTATCACCATTACTTTCTTTTTCTTTCTAGCGCTTTTTGCAAGAGTCTGAACCTCTATTTCTTTTCCAGTGGATGGATTTTGCACACAGCCGATCGGCAGCCCTTTATGGTAATGCCCTATGCAAGCTTGAAGGCAGCCGAGACAGGCATCAATTAAATGATGGTTTCCTGATTTTGCTTTATTCGGCATTTCCGGATCGACAATTAATGCTCTCGTCATGCCGACGACATCTGCTTTTCCTTTCGCCACGATTTGTTCAGCTTCAACCGGGTCCACTATACGGGAGCCGACAAATACGGGAACAGCACCAGCCATCCGTATGTTGAATGCTTGCGGAGAAACGTAAGCGTGCTTCATCGGAGACGGCGGCACAATATGCGTTGAACCTGCATATGTGCTGGAGTCCCCTGCCGTTACGTTTACAAAGTCTACTCTTACTTGGTCTACCAGATATTCAACGATTTTTACCGCATCTTTAACATCTGTACCGTCCATCGTCATTTCATCGGCGCTCATCCGAATTCCGACAGTAAAGTCACTGCCCGCTTCTTCCCATACGCGCTTCATCACCTCAACGATGAACCTCATTCTGTTCTGGAAGGTTCCCCCGTATTCATCAGTCCGCTGATTCGTATGTTCTGACCAGAACTGCGCCGGAAGATAGCCGTGTGAACAGCAAATCTCTACTCCATCCATTCCTCCCTTTTTTGCCAATCGTGCTGAAATGGCAAAGCCTTCAATCACTTCTCGAATCTCTTCTACGCTCATCGGTCTCGGCATCGTCCCAAATCGTAAACTCGGAACAGCAGATGGCGCCCAAGCTGGACTGCGATAATCGCTTGAGACCACCTCTCTCCCTCCGTGGAATAGCTGCTGAACAACCTTTGTTCCGTATTTATGAACTTCCCTAGTCAGTTCTAAATAAGCTGGTACCACTTTTTTATCGTAACCGGCAATGGTATGGGTCGTTAGCATTCCTGATGGATGAACAGCCGCAGCTTCTAGAATTAATAGTCCTGCTCCTCCCTTTGCTCTTGCTACGTGATACGCTGTCATATCAGAGGTAGGAATGCCGTTGATTACATGATTTGTCTGATGGGCGGTGCTTAGTATTCTGTTTGGCAGCTCCATGCAGCCAATCGTTACTGGGCTAAATAGGTGCTTGAATTGTGTCATGTTTATTCACTCCCGAAAAATAGGATTTTACTTCTTAATAAGCAAAAACCATACCAATGGAGAGATTGTCCGTTATTTATCTAAAGATGACTTCATATTAACTAACTATTCTTACAATTTATTGTACTATCCCTTATAATGGGATTTACAGTGAACCTTTTTTGCAGAAATGTTGCAAAAAAGGTTCATGTCCCTTTAAATCCTAGATGCTTATTCAACGGATACCTCTTGTCTTTAAAAAATCGGTCCATTTCGATGCAAAAAAGGTTCAATTTTAACGGAAGGAAGTGAAAATATGATGAGTGTAAAAAATAAAAAAGCAGTTTCTGTATTCTCCCATATCCGCACAAAAGAACTAGAAAATTGGCTGCCATTTCAGGAAGGTCCTATTCTAGTAGTAGACCGATCCCTTCGTTTGTTAGGTGTGCTGGACGAGACCTGTTTTTGGAGAAAAAGAGCAGAAGGAAAAAACGACCCGGTTGAAAAGTGTATGAGTCTCCGTTTTTTAAAGATAGCTTCCTTATCTGATATTGACGAAACCGCCCCTTACCAATATGACTTTTTCATTATGGAAGATGGAGACCAATACATATGCTGGACGGCTTCTGAAGTAAGAGAGTGGAAATATCAACAAAAAATTAGTGGGTTGTTAGGGATCAACCAGTCACTTCACGAACAGCTCGAGATCGCTTTGCAAAAGAATAAAGAATTTACTCAAATATTGAATTCTAGCTACGATGAAATTTTTGTAACTGATGCGGAGGGCAATGTATTATTTGTAAGTGACTCATGCAAGCATTTTACAGGACTGCCTCCAGAAGCGTTCATGAATAAAAATATCCGAGAGCTGGTAGACAAAGGCATTATTACAAATTCAGTCACTCTGAAAACGATGGCTACTCACACGATCCATTCTGTAGAACAGGAATATCCGAGCGGTAAAACAGTCCTGGCTACAGCAAAGCCTGTTTTTAATAAAGAAGGAAAACTGTATAGAGTGGTGTGCAATTCACGGGATATTTCAGAACTTGTGGAAATGAAGAGACGTTTGACAAACAGCCAATCTGCCCAACAGGACCATAGTGAGCCAATTGTTCAAAAAACAATTGGCGGTCAAAAGTTTATCACTCAATCTCAAAACATGATCTCCACTCTCCAGCTTGCTGAAAGGATTGCGCCTACCGACTCTTCTATTTTTATTCACGGTGAATCTGGTGTTGGAAAGGGTGTCCTTGCTAAAATTGTTCATGAGTCCAGCCCTAGCAGGAACAAACCGTTTGTCCAAGTAAATTGTGGGGCTATCCCTGAAAACTTATTGGAATCAGAATTATTTGGGTACGAAGCGGGAGCATTTACAGGAGCGAACAGGCGCGGAAAGTCGGGCCTTGTTGAAATGGCGAATGAAGGAACTTTGTTCTTAGATGAAATCGGTGAAATGCCATTAGGGCTGCAGGTGAAAATTCTACACTTAGTACAGGATAAAGCCTTCAAAAAAGTAGGGGGCACTGTTGAGAAGCAAGTTGATATCCGTATTATTTCGGCCACAAATAAAAACTTGATGCAAATGATTGAAGAAAAGACATTTCGTCAGGACCTGTACTACCGTTTGCACGTGGTGCCGCTCTACATCCCTCCTTTAAGAGAACGCAAACAGGACATTTCATTGTTAACAGATTACTTTCTCGAAAAATTCTGCAGTAAATATTCCTGTTCTGTTGAGCTGAGTGAAGACGCAAAGCTGCTAATCCAGCTGCAGGAATGGAAAGGGAATGTCAGAGAGTTAGAGAACTTCATTGAACAAATAGTCGTGACGGCACAGAAACCTATGATCTCTATGGAAGACCTCCCTTTGGCTATGAAACAAATGATTCATAACGAAAATCATTCGCCTTTGCAGCAGATGACATTGAAAAAGGCCGTAGAGGAAACGGAAAAACAGATTCTATCCCATGCGTTAAAGCAGCATAAAACGACGAGAAAGATAGCAAAGGCTCTTGGAGTGAACCAAACGACGATCATGAGAAAGCTCCATAAATATAAATTAACTTAATTTTCAATAAAATTAACTGAATCTTTAGAATTCGGCACGTGATTTGCATTATAAAAGTTGAATTCATTTTATTACGAAGGGAGCGCTTAAGATGGGAGAACTGATTTTCTGTTTTGGATATGGAGGATCTTTAATCGTTCTAGGTCTTATCACAAGAGTATTTATTCTCAGGATGGAAAAAGACATAGCTCCGCAGCAGGATCAAACAGACACGATAGATAAAAAGGTGGGGATATAATTGGTTTATACAGTCGGTATTATCTGTTCTTTTCTTATCTACGTTTTGATCGGCATTGTACTTTCCAGAAAAGTGAAAAATTCAGAGGAGTATTATGTATCTGGGCGAAGCGGCTCGACTTTAATGATCACCGGTATGCTTGTCGCTTCCTTTTTAAGCACCGTATCTTTCATGGGGGAAGCAGGATTTTCTTACGAAGGCTATCCGATTTTACTATTAATCCTTGTCATCTTTAATGCGACTGGTTATGTGATAGGAGTATTCTTCTTTGGTCGTTACCTTAGAAGGAGCCAATCATTAACTGTTCCTGAGTACTTTGGCAATCGCTTTCAATCAAATAAAGTAAGAATGGCGGCTGCTATCACGACCATATTGGGGATCTCTGCTTATCTAGTGGCTGTTACGCAAGGTGCTGCTGTATTACTTGCTGAGATTTCGGGCATCTCTTATACATTCGCTCTCTTGATTATGTGGATTGTCTATACCTCCTTTACTACCCTTTCCGGAGCAAAAGGAGTCATGGTCAATGATACGATCATGTTTTTTATTTTCTCCTTAGCTACCTACTTAGCTCTGCCTTTTATTATCAAATCCGCAGGAGGTTTCCCTGAAGCTATTGTAAAAGCGGCCACCAATCCCGAGCGCCCTGATTTATTAAGCTGGCATGGGATTACCGGACCAAATGCTTATATGGGAGAACCTTGGGAAGCATTAACATGGGCGATCATCCTAGGATTAGTCTGGTCTGCTGTTATCTCCATCAGTCCTTGGCAAAGCAGCCGGTATTTAATGGCTAAGAATGAGCATGTGGCGATCCGTTCCGGTATCTGGGCAACTATTTCTATCATTACGATTTATCTGTTTCTTCATATTAGTATCGCCGCTGTCACCACGCTCAAAAGCGACATTGCCCCTACAGAAAAAGTATTTATCTGGGCCGCCATGAATGCTACACCGTTGTGGTTAGGCATTATTATCGTCAGCGGTATTATGGCAGCTGCGCTATCATCTTGTGCAAGCTTCCTGCAATTGATCGGCAGCAGTATTACTAGAGACATCATGGAGCAATCGAGAAACAAGAAATACACAGACAAACAGCTGCTGCGAGCCAGCCGCATCTCTATGATTATCGTCAGTATTATTATTTTGTTAATTGGCATTTGGCAGCCACCTTCTGTGATGTGGATCGGCTATTTTGCAGCTACACTCTTTGCGGCTTCCTGGGGACCAGTGGCGTTCGCAAGCGTCTTCTCCAAAACTGTCACTAAAGCTGGGGCGCTCTCTAGTATCATTACCGGCTTTGCAGGAGTCATATTTGGGGAACTTTTAAATAAGTATGGTGTTGCGCTTCCTGTCTACTTGAACCCCGTTATCATCGGTGTTGTGTTAAGTCTGCTTGCCTTGTATGTCGGCTCTAAATATGGAGAAATTTCAAAAGAGGAGCGTAATTTTCAGGCAAACATTTTGAAAAGGCCGATTGAACAGAATGAAAGAGAAGAAATGGCTATTACAAAACGGTATCCAATGTATTTAATGGCGAGCGGCGTCATTATTATTATAATTACTTTCCTATTCTACTACTGGCCGCTGACACTTGCGATGTAAATAACAAGTAAAAGATTGCCCTAGGGTTTCCTAGGGCAATCTTTTACTTGACTAAATCTATCTATGTATTCTTTCTTGGCAGCGGCTTGCCCCCAACTTTTCTAACTTCGTAACGGCCCTGCGCATAATCGGGCTCCTAGTGGTTCATTCTATACTATGATACCCAACAAGATGAAAGGAGCTTTTTTTAATGCAAAATACACAAGCGCCGATTCCACAGCCCCCTCGAGCTCTCACAACAAAAGATTTGCTCTATTTAAAAGACGCATTATCATGGGAACTTTTAGCGTTTAAGAAATTTCATTTCTTTTCTCAGCAAGTGAGCAATTCAGAAATCAAGCAAGCTTTAGAAAAAGCAGGAAGAATGCACCAACAGCATTTTCAAAAATTGCTTACTCATTTGCAAGTGGATAACAATGCTGCTTTAGCCAGCCTTCCTAAACAGCCGCAAAGCCCAAATTCATAAATTATTAAGTGGAGGTGGAATAAATGTCAAACCAGCAACAGCAAAACCCGAATCAAATTGCCAACCCCCAAACAGGACAATTGCCAAAAGTAAAAGGCCCGGACATGAACGATCGAGACTTTCTTAATGATGGACTCAGTACATGCAAATATTTAACGGATAGCTTAAATATCGCTGTACGTGAAGCGAGCCATGAACAACTGCACTCAGACATGCTTCAAATTCTTACGGAAACGCATCAAAGCTGCCGTGAGCTTTATAACTTGATGTTTCAAAACGGTTGGTACAAGCTTGAAGCTGAAGAACAACAAAAAGTTGACCAAGCTTATAAGCAATTCAGCAATTACTCCTCGCAATTTCCATATTAAGATAAATGGCTTGGCTCGTGTTTGAAATTTATGCTTTAAATGTGCCTCAATGTATCGAGCAGCTAAAGGAGTGTAAGTGACATTCGGGTGAACAGCATCTTCCCTGACCTTACCAGAATCTCCTATGCTTCAGCATCTTATAAAAAGAAGTGAAGAAGAGAATACGGAAGCCGCCTTCTTCCTGTCCATGGATGAATCGGTGTACATTACCGGTTATACAGCGTGAAACGCAAAGAAAAACGCCTGCCTAGACAGTGGCAGGCGTTTTTCTTATCTTTTTGCCCCAAAAACATATAGCGTTGTCAAGGAGTTCCCTATACGCTGCATCCACAGCTCTCCATCTCACCGGATCTCAAAACCTTGACGCTTAAAATTTTGCTTGTCCCGCATTCACAAGCCACTCTCAAATGTGGAAGAACCTCTCCTTCCTCTGTGGCTGCCGAATAAGAAAATTCTATAACTGTCCATTTTCCAAATTTTTTTCCTGGGAACACTCCTGTTTTTTCTGCCAACAATCCCACCGCCTTTTTAACGTTTGTTCTGTTTATCATAACAAACTAAGACAGGGTTCGTCACTACATTTAACAGAAAAATTAGAATATTTTAATATTTTTTCATGTCAATATAAGAAAATGGCGGTTCTTCACTTAAACATCCCTTATCGGCATTAGAATAAGTGAGGCCTTGAAATAAAAATGGATCAAAAATCCAGTGTTGATGTGCAAGATTTTTGATCCATTCATCAATCAGCTTAAAATGTAATCATGAAGGGTGCGTCTGCATGCAGGTTGCTTTGCCTAAAAAGAGTCAAAACGGCTTTAGACCAAGGCGCCTTTCACTATTTATCAATAATCGTTAGAAGTTCACGGATATTCGTACGTGGCCGAGCAGCAGGTACATGGTCAGGATAGCCAATCATCAATGTTGCTACTATTTTCTCACCAGGTGCTACACCAATTGCTTTCCTGAACACTGGGTCGTAAACCCAATCATTTGTACGCCAAATCATACCGATTCCTCTTTCCCATGCCGCAAGTTGAAAGTTTTGAATAAAAGAGCAAACAGCTCCATAATCTTCATCCCACCTTCTTTGACGGGGATCTTCAGGCATAATGACGACAAGATGTACGGGAATATCTCGAAAGTACTGTGCTTTTCTCTTTACTTTTTCAGAAATGTTGCCATCGACTTTTGGTTGTGATTGAATGTACGCTTCTATAAATTTTTCCTTCCCGGCATCTACGTATAATTGAAAACGCCACGGTTCCGTTAACTTGTGATTGGGCGCCCACTTGGCCACATTCAGCAACTCAATAATTACTTCAGGACTAATAGGCTCCTTTTTAAAAGATTTAATCGTTCTGCGATTTATAATATTTTCTTCGATAGCATTGATTCCTTCTTGATGGCTCATTTTGAAAAACCTCCTTACATCGATTCTGTAAAATTGTATGTAATCTATAGTTCGATATGAAAACTATTATCAATTACATCATCTTTTAGTATAACATGTTTGTAAGCAATACTTTAGGGAATGCAATTAATAGATTTTATTTTTGAATTTTGCACAATTTGAATTTTTCTTTTTTATGATTTAAGGCGTTCTCTTCTTGCTAAGTGGTTCGTATTTTCAATTATCTTGAAATGACAAGGTATCATGCTGTGAAATAAAAAAGAGAAGAAAAAGATGAACCCTTTTTCTTCCCTCTCATGATCTCACTATTTTACTGCCTCATCCACCACTCTACCAAGCACTTTTGACGATCATTGGTGAATGTCTCGTTTTCAATGCCCTTTACAGTTCAGCAAGTCCTTTAAACAGTTCAACCGCTGTTTCAATAATATCATCCCGGAAGTCATACTCGTACGTATGCACTTGCGGATATTCCTCGCCGTTTCCGATATAGCACATGGCCCCTTTTGTCAGCTTTAAGTAGTGTCCATAATCTTCCGATCCGCGGAAAGCTTCTTGCATTTCTATCACTTGCATACCTTTTTGCACGCAAACTTGGCGTATTTTATCAGAGCTTTCTTTATCGTTCACCGTTTCGGGAAAGACATCGTTATAAGAGAAGTTGACCTTTAAGCCGTATTTTTCTGCTTGAACTTGAGCAGCCTCTTCTAAATTTTTTTGAAGTTTATCCAGCTCTTCTTCGTACAGGGCACGAATCGTTAAAAGCAAATTTCCTTTGCTTGCTGAGATCCCAAAGGCTTTTTCGCCAATGTCTACCTGGACGACTGTGCAAAGGACTAACCCTTTGTTGTTTTCAGGAGAAATGAATTCGGGAATGGCATCAATCACCTTTGCGATGGCAAAAGCCGGATTTACTCCGTCTTCCGGCTGGCTCGCATGGGCAGGTGATCCTTCCATATGAATGGTCATTCCTTTAGAAGCACAATGAGCGGTCCCATCAATCACATTAACAGAATGGAGAGCCATGCCGCTCATGTTATGGTAGGCAAAAATTTCTTCAATATGATGTTCCTTGATAAAAGAAGCACACTCTGCCGCGCCATCTCCCGTTTCCTCAGCATGTTGAAAAAGGAAAAAGATATTTTTATCGGCGCCCTTTTGATCAACTTCTAATGCAAATCCTGCCAGGCTCGCAGCATGACCGTCATGGCCGCATTTATGAGAGACGCCTGGAACTTGAGAAGCATGTGGAATATCGAGTCTTTCCTCCATAGGCAGTGCATCAAAGTCTGCACGAAACGCTATATTTTTTTTTCCTTCTCCTGCGCGGTAAATCGCATAAAACCAAAGACCCTTATCCACAACTTCTAATTTTGTGTGCGTTTTAATAAAATCGATTAAATGCTGCTTTGTCCAAACCTCATGGTTAGAGAGTTCGGGATGCTGGTGTAATTCATGACGCAGTTGTTTTGCTAATTCTAAATTTCTTGTCTCCAATTTAAGTATCTCCTTTAAGCAGTTCTTGTTAGTTGGCAGCGTTCTGGTTCAGCCAGCTGATTGCACTATGCACAACGACAGCTACACCCAGTGGAATAACTCCTTCATCCAAGACCAGATTTGGATTATGAAGCGGATAATTTTCATCTCCTAAGCCATTGGCACCTGCCCACATAAACATCGTCGGAACGAGATTGCTAATGTAAGAAAAATCTTCTGTGCCGGCTAATGGCTCTTCATTTACTTCTAAATTGTCTGCTCCAACTACTTCTCGAACATATGGAGCCACTTGTTCACATAATTCTTCATTATTATATAGAGAAGGGGTTGAGATCGTTTCAAGTTCATACGTTCCGCGCAGCATGTTCACTGTAGCATCAACAATTTCCTGAACTCTTTTGAACAAATGATCTCTTACTTCAGGATTGAAAGAACGTAAAGTTGCATCTAAGTGGGCCGTGTCAGGAATGATATTGGCGACCGTGCCTCCTCCCATCTTTCCAATGACAAGAACCGCTCTTTCTTGTGGGTCGATTTCCTTCCCAACTAATGCATTTAATTGACTATAGATTGAATTCACAATCATCAACGGATCAATCGCCTTTTGCGGTTCAGAGCTATGACCACCCTTCCCTTGCACTTTCAAGAAAAAGCCATCTAATGAGGAAGCCGCAATTCCCGGTTTATAACCGAACTTTCCGACTTCCAATGATGGGTCAACATGCAGGGCAAGAGCTGCATCTACTTTCGGGTTTTCCAATAAACCATTGGCTACCATATCTTTTGCCCCTTGACCAATCTCCTCAGCCGGCTGGAACATGATTTTGACCGTTCCGTCAATCTCTTTTTCTTTTTCCTTTAATAGCTTGGCCGCTCCAAGCATAAACGTTGTATGGATATCATGGCCGCATGCATGCATATAGTCATTTGTTGATTTAAATGGCAGATCTGTATGTTCAGCCATCGGAAGCGCATCCATGTCCCCTCTTAATAAAATGGTTTTGCCCTTTCCATTTCCAATGGTTACAACCAAACCTGCTTTTCCGACTCTTTTCGGCTCAATTCCCATGCTTTTCAATGTTTCTTCAACGTACGCTACTGTATGAGGCAACTCAAAGCCGATTTCCGGATTTTGATGAAGATGTCTGCGGTGTTTAATCAGTTCTTCCTTTACTTCCTGTGCACGTAATAAAGTATTATTTATTATAGTGTCATTCATTTTGAATCCCCCTTATAGCTTTTTGAATCCCATCTATTAGATAGGATTCATTCAAAACATTACAATGCTTCTATACTTTTCGCTTCCTCTGCAGGATGAAACTTTGGTTTTGTTTTACTTGCTATAAAGAATAAAACAAACTGAATAATGGCAAGTCCAATTAATACATCTAGAAGTAATGTATACGAATGGTTAATATTGAAAATTGCTCCTGATGCTACTGGAGTAATGGCAGCACCGAGTGAGATAAAGACGGAGACAACCCCGTATTTAGCACCGTATTCTTTTTCTCCGTAAAGAGCTCCCGTAAGATAGGCAGGCACAACCGTAACAGCAGTTGAACCGATTCCGGAAAAAATAGTATAGAGAATAGCCGGAGCCACTACGTTTGCTTTCATTAAAAATATGAAACTGATCAAACTTGATGCCGAAATAAGCAATAACGTTGTAATCAATCCAAGTTTGTCAAACAATCGTCCTACTAATAATTTTCCGATAATAACCATCGCTGATCCTAAAGATAGAAGCAAGGCAGCTGTTTTAGCCGTTGTACCGATGCTTGCTAAATATGGAGCAAGGTTGATCAGCATTGTATTCACAACAATACCGCCAATTAAGATCGCTGCACACAGAGCCCAAAATGACACTGATTTAAATGTTTCTCCTTGAGTAGTGCCTGCTAATACTTTATTTTGCACAGTATCTAATGTTGGTGCTTCTCCTAATGGCGCTAACCCTTTATCAGCAGGGTGTAGTCTAATAACAAAGACTGCTAATGGGATTAAGATCACAGCGATTAAGATTCCGATAATAAGGTAAGCTGTTCTCCAGTCATACGCCGAAATAAGCCAGTTTACAACAGGGCTCATGATGACACCGCCGAAACCGCTTCCGGCAAGAGCAATCCCTAAACACAAACCGCGTTTTTCATTAAACCAATTTGTAATCAGAACGGATCCCGGTATCATGGCACCTCCGGACATACCAGCACCCATGAGGATGGCAAATAAATAGAAATGAATCAGTTTTGTTGAGAAGGAAAATCCGATAAAAGCAAGAGCTGAAATTGAAATAAATAACGTTAAATACACTCTTACATCCATTTTTTTCATTAGTTTACCGGCAAACGGTCCAGTAACCATAGCAGCTAAGGCCATGATGGTGAAATATAACATGAACTGAGAGGCACTAAATCCAAGTTCCTTTGTAACAGGCAGGATAAATAGTGAAACTAAGTTTGCAATTGGAGCATAAATAAATGTCATAATCAAGAAGGCAGCTGCAACAATCCACCATCCGTAAAAAATTCCGCCTTTTTTATTCATATAAAAATATCCATCCTTTGCTATGTTTTTTACATTCATATGAATTAGCACCTTATAAAACAGATTAAGTAATCAACGCTTAGTATCTCCAGTTATGAGCTAACCAAGCTATTCCCTTTGAATATTCCTCCCTCTATCAAATCAACTGAGTATTATTTTAGAAAACCAATTGAAAACGCTTCCCTTGGTTTTATTTTAACATGCAATTTCCGTGCCAAAAACATATTTTTTTAAAAAAAAGCTTATTTTTTATGAGAATTAGTAATAACCTTATTAAATCAAGAACTTTCCTACTATTTTTATTGCTTAAAAACACTTATAAAAAGAAGAGTCCACTTTAAATTCCAAATTATTCAAAAATAATGATAGAGAGTAAAATAATTTTTACTAAACAAGTAAAAATTATTTTACAATAGGAGAATGGAAAGAGTCGCTTTTGAAGGGGATTGATTTATTTAATGAAAGTTAATTTTAAAAGCAGTAAGTAAATGGGCTCAAAGGAACACTTATCCATAAGTCCTTTACTATCCAACAGGAGGGTCTAAGTCTATTCAGCTTTTATTATTCGCCCTCCCCTTTTCCATGATAAATTCGCTTACTTCGCTTCCTAAAAATTCCTGCTTCTAAAAAATCCGGAATAAAATGAATGTGAAACAGACAACCTACAAGTGAAGCTTCCATCAGCGGGCAGCCGATTCGCTGATGGTTAGTTATGACAAACGGTTATAAATGCGAGGAGGTAAACGAGATGAAGAAAAGAATTGCTGTAGAACAATCATTAACAAACGTTACTCAGGCTCTTCGGGAAAAAGGCTATGATGTAGTAGATTTAAAAACAGTTGAGGATTTGAAAAACTGTTCAGCTTGCGTTATCACAGGAATTGATTCTAACATCATGGGCATGCAGGATACATTTACAGAGGCGCCTGTCATTGAAGCAAACGGCCTATCCGCTGATGAAGTTTGCCGCGAGATAGAGGAAAGAGCACATTAAAACCTTCTTGAAAACCAAAATCGGGCCTAGCGCAAATCCCAAGCCCGGTTCTGGTTTTTATTTATGTACTAACATTCATAGGAAGAAGACCTTCTAAGCACGAGATCCCCTGCTAGGAATATATTAATTAAAAGTTAGATCCTTCAAGCAGGAGTGATGGATATGAATATACATATCGTTCGAAAGGGCGATAGTTTGTGGGCGATTGCACGGCAGTACCGAACGAGTGTCAATCAAATAATTTCTGCTAATCAGTTAGATCAACCGGATGTGCTTGTGGTTGGGCAAGCACTCGTTATTCCCTCCCCTATGATGACTCATACAGTTAGTCAAGGAGAAACACTTGGAGGTATTGCCTCAAGATACGGTGTTACCGTTCAAGCATTGGTTACCGAAAATCAGTTAATCGATGCCTCTAGAATTTATCCAGGCCAACTATTAACCGTACCCATTACCCGCCACACAGTGCAGGCAGGCGAAACATTAGCAGAAATCGCCAGACGCTACGGAACAACCGTTCAAGCTCTTGCCCGTATAAATGGCATAACCAATCCTCAATATATAGCTATCGGACAAATTATTCGCATACCAGAAAGAATCAAACCCATTAAAGAAGTAAACGCCTTTATTACACGAATGGATCAACGAGCAATCGAAGAAGTGCGAGGCTTAGGAAAATACCTCACATATCTTTCTCCTTTCACCTATTCAGTTAGAACGGACGGGTCGCTTACCCAGTTGCAGGAAAGTTCTTTGCTGGAAGCCGCCAGAGAACAAAGGATTACACCTCTTCTTGTTCTTACTAATTTTTCTGAGGGAAACTTTAGTTCTGATGCTGCCGCTGCTATACTCCGCAACCCGACGTTGCAGGACCAAGTAATTACTAACATACTTCGTGTTAGTAGAGAAAAAGGATATGCAGGGCTAAATATTGACTTTGAATATATTTATTCCGAAGACCGAGAAAATTATAATGCATTTTTACGGCGGATCGTTGCCCGTCTTCGTCCGCTTGGATTGTTAGTCTCTACTTCCCTAGCTCCCAAGGTTAGTGCAGAGCAAAAAGGCATTTTGTATGAGGCCCATGACTATGAAGCACATGGTAAAATTGTCGATTTCGTCGTGCTCATGACGTATGAATGGGGATGGGCTGGCGGTCGTCCTTTGGCCATCGCTCCCATTAATCAAGTAAGACGCGTTTTAGACTATGCCGTAACCGTGATCCCTCGTAATAAAATTATGATGGGGGCACCGCTTTACGGACGTGATTGGAACATACCATGGGTACAAGGAACAAGAGCGAGAACAGTTAGCCCGAGAAGAGCGATTCAATTAGCCGCTAAATACAGAACCGCTATCCAATACCAAGAAACATATCAGGCACCATTTTTCCGCTATACAGATGAAAATGGCCAGGAGCATGAAGTATGGTTTGAAGATGCGCGAAGTGCTCAGGCAAAGTTTGATACAGTAAAACAATATGGCCTGCGCGGGATCAGCTATTGGGTACTAGGAAGTCCATTTCCGGAAAATTGGCCTGTTCAGGATTGGAATTTTACAGCTAGAAAAAGGATTTAAGCTTCATCTTCTAGCGTCTAATAAACAAGCGCCAGCCTTTCATAATGCTTAAGGCTGACGCTTATCTCACTATGTGTTCCTCTTACATTAAACCAGTAATATTGCCTTCTGCATCAATATCCATATTTAATGCTGCCGGCTGTTTAGGGAGGCCTGGCATTGTCATAATATCCCCGGTCAAACAGACGAGGAATCCTGCCCCTAATTTAGGGATAATCTCTCTAACTGTAATAGCAAAACCTTCTGGCCGGCCTGTTAGTTTCGGTTCGTCTGTAAAGGAGTATTGAGTTTTCGCCATACATATAGGCAATGTATCCCAGCCGTTCTGCTCAATATCCACTAATTGCTTGAGTGCTTTATCGGTAAGCTGTACATCTTCCCCGCCATACACTTCTCTTACAATCGTTCTAATTTTATTGACTACTTTATCTTTGACATCGTACAGGGGAGCGAATTGATTCGGCTTGTTTAGCTGCTTTATCACAAGTTCAGCAAGTTCAAGCCCGCCTTGCCCGCCTTTTTCCCATACTTCTGTTACAGCCGCTGCCACACCGTGCGCTTGACACCAGTGAAGAATTTCGTTAATTTCTTCCAGCGTGTCAGAGATAAAACGATTTACCGCAATAACCGGTTCTATTCCGAAACGGCGAATCGTATCAATGTGCTTTTCTAAATTTGGTATTCCTGCTCGTACTGCGCTCTTATTTTCTTCTTTTAAATGCTGCTTTGGAACACCTCCATGCATTTTAAGCGCTCGTACTGTCGCTACAATGACAACGGCATCCGGTGAAAAATGACCTTGTCGCGCTTTAATGTGCATAAATTTTTCAGCACCCAAATCTGCGCCAAATCCGGCTTCTGTCACAACGATATCAGCAAGCTGGCGTGCTGTATTGGTCGCCATAATAGAATTACAGCCATGAGCAATATTAGCAAAAGGGCCGCCGTGGATAAGAGCTGGTGTGCCTTCGATCGTTTGGACAAGATTCGGCTTCAACGCCTCTTTGAGCAGGACCGTTAACGCCCCTTCTACTCCTAAATCCCGCACTGTCACCGGCTCTTTTCCGTATGTATAGCCGATGACAATTCGTCCTAGCCGCTCTTTTAAGTCTCTTAAATTGGCTGACAAACAAAGAACCGCCATGATTTCAGAGGCAACCGTAATATCAAAACCATCTTCACGCGGTATGCCGTGAGCGGGCCCTCCTAATCCGATTGTAATGTTGCGTAAGGCACGATCATTCAGATCAAGTACCCGTTTCCATGTAATTCTGCGAGGATCGATTTGCAGCTGGTTCCCTTGATGGAGGTGATTGTCGATCAAGGCGCTAAGGGCATTGTTCGCCGCTGTGATGGCATGGAGATCCCCGTTAAAATGAAGATTAATTTCTTCCATCGGCAGCACTTGTGCGTAACCGCCGCCGGTTGCCCCGCCTTTCATGCCCATTACAGGTCCGAGAGAAGGCTCACGCAATGCCACCATCGTCTTTTCTCCCCTTTGAGATAAAGCGTCAGCTAGTCCAACCGTTACGGTTGATTTGCCTTCTCCTGCTGGCGTCGGACTAATCGCCGTTACTAACACCACTTTTCCATCTGCTAGCTTTTTAGGCAGTGCAGACACATCGATCTTAGCTTTATACTTTCCGTATTGTTCAACTGCCTCTTCAGGGATGCCTGCAGTCTCGGCAATTTCCTTGATTGGACGCATTTGAGCTTTCTTTGCTATTTCTAAATCTGTTAACGGGGTTTGAATATTTGTCACATTTTTCCCTGCTTTCTTTTTCATTTATTATAGTCTGAAAAAATAAAAAAAGAACAGAAGTTTACTTGGTGGAAGCTCGATATAAAAAAGCAGCTGCTTGGGTACGAGTGACTTGTTGATCAGGCCCAAATGTGCCGTTTAAATTACCGAGTGCAATCCCGTTTGCCGCGAGAGCATCAATCGATTTAGCAGCCCAATGATCTTTTCTCACATCACTAAATGGCTTTGCCGGCTGTCCCTTTAAGTGAAAGGCTGTTGCCACTATACTTGCCATTTGGGCTCTAGTCAGAAGTTCATTCGGGCGGAATGTACCATCTTTGTAGCCTGTCATAATTCCTTTTTCATGTAAAAAACGAATATAAGGAAGAAATTCATTTTGTGCAGTTACGTCTTGGAACGCGGTTTGATTAGTTTCTTTATTTTTATTAAACTCCAATATCTGGGCGAGTATTTTAGCTGCTTGACCTCTAGTGATCGGTTGATTAGGACGGAATGTGCCATCTACATAACCGCTGATGTACCCTTTGTTAACCATAAAGTTAATTTCTTTATATGCCCAAAAATCAGCCTTTACGTCCGAGAAGGATAAAGAAGGCTGTCCATCTTTCACCCAATTGGCGATATCATGAATGAACTCTTCAGGTACATTAGCCGGGATATTGTATTCCGAGAAATTTGGTTCTCCTTTGTAGTTGACGAGCAAATGAATCAAATCAGGATATGTTTTATAACAAACATTATCTCGCTTTGCTAGGGCATTCTGCCAGTTCGTTAATTCCGAAGGTGGCACTTGCAGGTCCTTCTGGCCTTGCATAATAAAAAGGGGAACGTTTTGGCGGGCCGCTAATTCTGTTGGGATATAATCTCGAAGTTCAAACCACCAATACGGATCGCCTAATTGGAACTCTTTTGGAAGATGATCTTTTGAATAAGCCGGGTTGTTAATTAAAGCAATTTGCTGTTCCCAAAAGGCAAGGTTTGCTTTGAGTGCTTCAAGCTCTTGAGGAGATACTTGTTGTTTTTCCGCTCTTTTTAATGTTTCACGCTGTTGCCAAAGCATCAAATCCTGAAATTTGCGGCTTGGTCCTGCAACGATAATTCCTCCTTTGATCTGATGATGAAGATCAGCTTCTAAAATCCGCGGCAGAGCGTATCCTCCCTGGCTGTGGCCAAGTACGTAAATTTGCTTGCTAATCTCTGGAAGACCATGTAACAGCTGAACCGCCCGCACGGCATCGTCTACAGTTTCCTCTTGGATGCTCAGCTTCGGTCTCATACCTATTTTAATGTGGTGTTCTCTCGTCACTTTTTCATAGCGTAAGACAGCAATCCCTTTGTTGGCTAATCCTACTGCTAAATCACGAAAAGCTTTCGTTGAATTAAGTGATTCATCTTGATCATTCGTCCCTGAACCGTGGACGAGGACGATCGCCGGGAACGGCCCCTTGCCTGTTGGAACTGTCAGTGTGCCAGGGAGTGCAAATTCTCCTTTTCCAATCGTGACAGCACGTTCCTTATAGTTTTCCGCTTTTTCATAAGCTGGCTTTTGATACTGACTTGGAGGCGTATAAAAAAAAGGAATATAAAAATCATCAATATTCCCTGCTTTGTCAAAGTGAATAGTTACATCCATTGGAAACGCGGAACCCTCGTAGGTCATAGCAACGCTCGTATGTACACTGTTGACGGTTGTTTTTATCGTTAGCTGTTTTCCTAACTTTCCAAAGGGAGCTATTTTGGCCTTCCAAATAGCAGGAAGCTGTTCTTGTGAAACATACTTTTTTAAATTGTCATTAAGTAAGGAGTAAGCTTCTTCCCACTTCTCTTCTATCACAGCAGACATAAATAAATGTGCTTTCTCTTCAACCGCTACTTCCATATTTTTCTTTGCTATTTCCTGTGCCTGAACTTGAATGTTAACAGGCGCTGGCATAAAAGCTCCGGCTGTGCCAATAGTTGCAGCTAGCAAAATTGGAGCCACTCGTTTCCCCCTTCTTTTCTCCCCCATCTTATTTCCTCCATTCTCCTAATACAGTAAATTAATTTCAATTTAATAGTAATATAGAATGGTCCAACTGACAATTAATTAACGTAACGGAAAAACAGGGTTTATGTCAAAATACTAGCTTAAATTAAAAGGAGTGCCTATAATGGCACTCCTTTGAGGTTGTTGACAAACGCTTTCCTGTCTACAATTTAAAAAGAGTGCCTACATAGGCACTCTTTTTTTTACGCTTTTGCTACATATCCCAAACCATAGTTAACAATGTTCCAAATATAGTAACAAGAGCAATAATTAATCCGTAATAAATGTTTGTATAAATGGCTCCTTTATCCTTCGTTTCACCAGCATGCATAAATACAACGAGCTGAAGACCTGCTTGTACGAATGCTGTGATAAGAAGAATCGTCATTCCGGTAGCAAAAGACATGTCTAAGAAATAAACCAAGAGAGCCACTGCAGTCAATACCAATGAAAATACAAAGCCCATTACTTGTTTTGCCGGGAATAATTCTCTCATATTACATCATTCCTTTCATGTAGATGAAGCTGAAGATGAAGATCCAGACTACATCTAGGAAGTGCCAGTAAAGAGAGAAGATGAAAGATTTATTAGCTGTTTCTGGTGTCAACCCGCGCTTTCTAACTTGCAGGATGATAAATAATCCCCAGAAGAAACCGACTGTAACGTGCGCTCCATGTGTTCCCAATGTTGTTAATAGCATAGAGGTAAATGCACTAGTTTGTATAGCTGCCCCTTCATGTACATAAACGACAAAATCGTAAATTTCGACTCCTAAGAATCCTAGACCTAAAATTAACGTTACCGCGAAAAATGTTAACATCGCTTTTTTATTGCCAAGACGCATTGCGTGAATGCCAAGGCCGATAGTAAAACTACTTGCTAAAAGCAAGAATGTCTCAATCAATACTGGAGTGATTTCAAAAATCTCTGCTCCAGTAGGGCCGTTGCCTGTACGATTTGCCAATGTAAAGTAACCGGCGAAAAGCGTGGCAAATAGCATGATTTCGGCACCTAGGAAAATCCAAAAGCCTAAAATTTTTAACCGATTTTCTTCTGTACTATATTCGAGAGGAAGCGAGTGATCTATTTTCATTGATTAAGCACCTCGCAATTTTTCTTCAGTTTCTTCAATTTCTTTAACTGAAATGTGATGTCCGTGATCTTTTTCAAATGAACGGTGAGTCATGCAAGCAAAAATACCGATTGTTGCAAGGATTAACGGAATCCATAGAGAGAATACAAATGAGAATCCCCATACAAAGAAGATCGAGCTCATGATAAATGGCACTCCGCTATTATTTGGCATATGAATTTCTTTGTATTCGCCTTTGAATAACTCATGTCCGTTTTTCTTAGCATCCCATAATGGTTCCTCTGAGTTCACTTGCGGCTCAACCGCAAAGTTATAGGATGGAACTGGAGTATGAGTTGCCCATTCAAGTGTACGTGCATCCCAAGGATCGGCACTGATGTCTCTTGAAGCGTAACGCGTACTGTAGTAAACATTATAAACAAGTAATACAAAGCCTGCTGCAAGTCCTAGTGCACCAACAAAGGAGATCATATTTAATAGCCCAAAGCCAGTTGCTTCTGAATAAGTGTACATACGGCGTGCTTGTCCGTCCAAGCCAGTGAAGAACATTGGCATAAACGCAACAAGAGTACTAATAGCAATAATCCACGCTGTCAATTTTCCAATTCGCTCGTTCAGCATGAAACCGAACATTTTTGGCCAATAGTAAGTGAGGCCTGCAAGCATCGCAAAGACAACACCAGGAATAATAACCATATGGAAGTGAGCCACTAAGAACATTGTATTATGATACTGATAGTCCGCAGCTGACATTCCAAGCATTACCCCAGTCACCCCGCCAATTGTGAAAAGCGGAATGAAAAGCATTGAATAAAGCATCGGAGTCGTAATAACGATTTTCCCTTTCCAAAGTGTAAGCAGCCAGTTGAAGATTTTCACACCAGTTGGAACGGCAATCGCCATCGTTGTAATCGAGAAAATACTGTTGGCTAGTGCTCCCTGACCCATTGTAAAGAAGTGGTGAACCCAAACTAAAAATGAAAGAAGGGAGATAATAACCATTGACCAAACCATTGATTTGTAGCCGTATAGATTACGGCGGGCAAAGGTTGAAATAACCTGACTATAAATACCGAAAGCTGGCAGAATCAAGATGTATACTTCAGGATGTCCCCATACCCAGAAGAAGTTCGCCCAAAGCATATCCATCCCGCCGTTTTCAGTTGTAAAGAATTGTGTTCCGAATAGACGGTCCATTGTTCCCATTGCAAGCAACACGGTTAATACAGGGAAAGCAAAGATAATAATCGCATTCGTAATAAGAGAAGACCATGTAAACATTGGCATTTTCATTAATGTCATGCCAGGTGCTCTCATTTTAAGAATGGTCGTCATAAAGTTAATCCCTGTCATCAATGTCCCGATACCAGCAATCTGGATCGCGATCATATAGTAGTTCGTTCCGACAGATTCACTAAATTCATTGCCTGCCAGAGGGAAATAAGAAGTCCAGCCTGCATCAGGAGAACCCCCGACAACGAAAGAGATGTTAAATAACATCGCCCCCATAAAGAATAACCAGAAGCTTAAAGCGTTCAAACGCGGAAACGCTACGTCACGAGCACCAATCTGTAATGGTACAACAAAGTTCATAAAACCGATAATGAATGGCATTGCCATAAAGAGGATCATTACAACCCCATGTGTTGTGAATATTTCATTATAGTGCTGGGCATCCAGCAGCTTGCTTTCAGGAGTAGCAAGCTGGGCGCGCATCATGATCGCATCGACGCCGCCGCGGAATAACATTAACAAAGCAGAAAGCAGATACATAATACCGATCCGTTTATGGTCTACTGTTGTTAACCATTCACGCCATAAATATCCCCATTTTTTGAAATACGTTAAGCCGGCAACGATCGCAACGCTTGTAAGAACAATGGCAACCATTGAGGCATAAATCGCAGGACTTGCATGCGGTATGGCAAATCGATCAAAGAAATCCATACTTTTGTGACTCCTTTCAGGAATAAATTGCTTATCGTATAAGGCTTGTTTAATTGATTGAATGATTACTAATCTTAATGTTGCATGCTTTCATGTTCAGAATGCATACCATCCATGCTGTCATGCTCTGAATGTTCATTGGACTTCTCAGACTCATCAGATGATCCATGGTGATGACCCTCTGGAGCTGGTGAAAAATCTAAGTGAGTTCCAGTGTAAGTAGATTTTCCAAGGTGTCCTGGCTCTAGTAAATCATTAAATTTCTCTTCAGTAAGAGGCTTAGCTGTTTTCTTAACTTCTTTTACCCAATCATCAAATTCATCTTGAGGCATTGCTGTAACATCAAATGTATTTTCAGCAAATCCTTTACCGCTAAAGTTTGCATTTCGGCCCATGTATTCCCCAGGTTCGTCAGCCGCTAAGTGCAGCGTGGTCACCATATCACTCATGGCATATTTTTGTCCTCCAAGCTGCGGAATCCAGAAGCTAGTGATTGGTCCGTAAGAATAAAGTTTAAATTCAAGCGGCCGGTCTGTAGGTATATACAGGTAGTTAACTGTCTCGATTCCTTCCTCCGGATAACTGAAATGCCACTTCCAGTTAGAGGATGAAGCATAAACTACTAATGGCTCTTTATCTCCATATCCTTCAGGACGTGCCTCCACTTTATAGTTACTTTGAACAGATACAAAGGAAAGGTAAGCAACAATTAAAATTGGAATCCCCACACAAATCGCTTCGACAATCGCATTTCCTTCGATATGTGGTGGTTCATAATCCTTCGGTTGTTTGGAAGCACGATATTTGGTTAGCATAAATGCTAATAGCGCGAAAACAGCAATGACAATAAAGGACATAATTCCAATGGATAACATAATGTCTTTGGCTTGTGTCGCAGCTTGAGGTCCTTTAGGGTCGAGGACCAATAATCGATTATCGCAACCGGCAAGCACAGTAGCAATAACAAAAAGTACAGATAAAACAGGCCATTTGAATTTCATAACGTAACCCCTTTCTCCAAGTTTCAAAGAACCGTAGAACTACAAATTGTGAACATATTGTTAACTATTTCACAAAAGTTATTAGTGAGTTCAACATACGTTTCTCTATTTCTTATATCAATTTTTATCTTAGTACCATTGATATAAAAATACAATTGATATTACGCAATGTCACAAACTGTTCATTGTTATCATGGAATAAAAGGGAGTTTAAGGTTATTTTGTAATAGGTTGTGAAAAAAAGCAGAATATTGGCAGTAAAGTAAAGGATAAGAGAATAAAATATTTTGAAATAGCAAACAACAAAAGGGGATGCCTTACTATTAAAGAGAATACGCGGAGAATCCTTTTTATATTGTATTTTATTAAAGTTTTTTGGTAAAGAAGAGGATACTAAAAGGTATCCGATCAATAAAGCAGTCACAAATTTTTCAAACTTTTCTATCGTGCTCTCTGTATACTTGTTTTTAAAGCTGGCAAGACTATCTACTTTCCCCCTGCAAGCGTGAAATGTAGCTTGACAGGTTGAAGCAAGGACCACTTCCTTGCTCTTTAAACTTTCCGTTTTCTAATATTAATGGTAAGTGTTAACGAAATCATTGCTACGATTTTGCCAAATTCTTCAATGAAAAGCGGTACGCCAGTTGGCGTACCGCTTTTATGTGCAAGAGAGACGAATGGTTTGTACAGCCTGTACTTAATCTTCGACAAACACCTCATTTGTATGATGTGATTATTGAAAATCCCGTTTCTGGGTTAGTACGATCTGTGCCCAAAGCCATCACCCCATTGGAGTTTTCGTTCCTTGCCTTATTATAATAACCGGTATTTGCAGAAATATACCTTAAAACATTTATATTTGTTCAATCGGTTCCCTATCCATTTATTCACTTTATAGAAACGTTCTATTGAGACAAACTAAAAACAGCACAGCGAGCTCTGTGCAATACGCACTTCGGAGGGATGATCATGGGAAAAAGTAACAAGTCGAAACGTTTTGTTCAACAAGGCAAAGATTCTGTTGCGCAGCACGCTGAGCGTTTCCCGTACCGAATGACTTACTCTGAAGCAGAAGAAAAGCGCTTCTCAACTGAGAACACAGCAGATAATCCCGATGTGACACTTGGAGGCGTATGATGGGAAGAAATCCTTCAAAAACAAAAATGCAGCAATCCGGACAGCCCAAGCCGCTTAGTGGGTCTCACAAGGTAAAAAACAAGAATCACTCTAGGCAAAATCAAAACAGCGGACATGACATGTAACCGTTCGTTGTTTTGAATGATTTTAAGCAATGAAAGTGCCTCCATGCCGCTATTATCTTGATAGCAAGGTATGGAGGTATTTTTTCTTCTATTTATTTGAACCATCCTTTTTCTCTAGACTGAGAAATGGCTTCAATCCGATTTTTCACATGAAGCTTATCAAAGATTGTGGAAATGTAATTTCTGACTGTCCCGTTTTTGATTTGAAGCTCATCGGCAATTTCTTTTGTGTTTTTCCCTTTAGCTACGAGTGCGAGCACTTCTTTTTCCCGCTCTGTTAAAGGATTTTCCTCCCCATAAAAATCATCCATTAATTCAGGTGCGTAAATCCGCCTTCCAGCCATAATGCTGCGAATAGAATTAGCCAATTCTTCACTGGGGCTGTCTTTTAGCAAATAGCCACTTACTTTCGCTTTTAAGGCCCGCTGAAAATAACCGGTACGGGCAAAGGTTGTCAATATGATGACTTTGCAGCCGAGCCCTTTTAATTCTTCAGCTGCCTCCAATCCGCTTTTTCCCGGCATTTCAATGTCCATAACGCATATATCTGGCTTCAATTGTTGAACGAGAGCAATCGCTTCTTCGCCATTTGCTGCCTTGCCCACTACTTCAATATCCTCCTCAAGGCTAAGAAGAGAGCCCAATGCCCCAAGAAGCATCCTCTGGTCCTCTGCAATGACAATTCGAATCATGTTCATCTCTCCTTCTCCCTTTGTTTTACATCATTTGGTACGGTAATAATGAGGGTGGTGCCATGATCTGAATGAATATCTAAATAGCCATTAACAAATTCCAGTCGCTCTTTCATCCCTAAAAGACCATTTCCCGTTTCAAATGCTTGATCAACTGCAAGCCCCTCTCCGTTGTCTTTTACAGTGATGCGGATATCTTTTTCGGTTTGCTCCATTTTCACTTCACATTTGGTGGCATGACTATGTTTCACTACATTTGTGACGGCTTCCTTTAAACTCATACTTAAGATATTCTCCAAAAACAAGGAAACATTTGCCAACCTCGGGTCTTCCTCACCAACAAACTCAATTTGCGCCGCCTGGAGGATTTGCTTTACAAGGACAATTTCATCCTTCAAGCGAATGCCGCGCATAGAAGAAACCATCTTTCTCACTTCGTTTAAGGCCGTTCGGGCTGTTTGCTGTACATCCTTCAATTCATTTCTCGCCTGCTCCGGATCTTTCGCAATCAGCCTTCCTGCTAAATCGCTCTTCAACCCAATTAAAGATAGTCGCTGTCCTAATGTGTCATGAAGGTCGCGCGCAATTCTTTGGCGCTCTTCCATTTTGACAAGCTCAGAAATACGGTCATTTGCATCTTTTAACTGTTCCTCTAACTGCTCTTGTTTTTTTCGATTATAAATATTAAATGGCAGCAAGATGACGCTGATCCAAACGATGATAATAAAGGGAAGCTGCTTAATGAACAGCTGACTTTGAAGAACGAGATGGTAGTTAAAAGAAACAATCGTGCCAATTAAGTGGATGATATAAAGGGTAATAAATGCAATGCGATTTTTTATGTTGCCGTTGTAATAAGCGATATAAAAAGCAAAATAAACAAACTGGAACAAGATCGTCATCGTAATGGATATACCGATCAGAATACACGTCCATAAGTAGACTGGCCACTTTTTAGACAGAAAGGCCAAGCGGTAAGCAATGAAAAACAAAATAGTAAGCGTAATGCCGATCACGATTCCAATCGTAGAAGAATACTGGAAAATAAAATAAAAAGGCAATAAACTAAGTACGCTCCATATATAAGGAGAAATGCCGGAACCTTTTTGAAAGGTCTTGTACCTTCTTTGCATAATCAAAACCTCATTTTTATGGTAAAAGTAAATCTGTCTTTTTTAGTATAAAGGAATTCAAATAGCTCGTGAATCCTTTCCCTGTTGAAAAACCATGCTTTCACCCAATCTGATTTTTTCAGACAATGAGTGAAAACATGGTTTTCTTCCTCTTTTTTAGTTAAATTTGCAAGGCTCTTTTTTCTTTACTGCGAGCAGCTAATTCCTTTGCTGTCCGGAACGTAACAAACCTTTCACTCTGCTCATCCCATAAACGGAATTTAAGGGAGCTTAAGCTGGTTGCTAATGTGATCGTCGGTACATTTTGCAAAGGAGGCGTATGATTATGAGCTGCTTCTAACTGATAATTAGGCACGCGCGGGCTTAAATGGTGAACATGGTGAAAGCCGATATTCCCAGTTAACCATTGTAAAGGCTTCGGCAGCTTGTAAAAAGAGCTGCCTTCCACAGCTGCTTTCACGTAATTCCATTGTTCATCCTCTTTGAAATAAGAGTCTTCAAATGTATGCTGTACGTAAAAGAGCCAAACGCCGGCTGAACCTGCAATGAGAAAAATTGGTCCTTCTACTAACAGAAAAGCTTCCCAACCGACCGCCCAAATGAGCAGAGAAACAATCGCTGCAATTGCGATATTTGTGAAATACGTATTCAACCGTTCGTTCCAACGGGCTTCTCTGCGATTAAAACGGTTTTCAATCAAGAAAACATATGTTGGCCCTAAGATAAACATGACAAATGGATTGCGATACAACCGATAACCTAATCGCTGCCAGAAAGACGCTTCCATATATTCATCCACCGTCATAACCCAAATATCTCCTGTCCCGCGTTTATCCAGATTACCGCTTGTCGCATGGTGAACGGAATGATTATGCTGCCATTGGTTATACGGGAAGAAAGTTAAAATCCCTGTAATCGTTCCAACAATTTTATTGGCTTTTCTGCTTTTAAAGAAAGAGTAGTGACAACAATCATGGAAAATAATAAAGACCCTTGTCATGAATCCCGCACCGACTACGGCTAAAGCGAGTGTCAGTAAATACGAAACAGACAAGCTTTCATAGGCAAGATACCAGACGAGACAAAAAGGAACAATTGTATTGAGCATTTGTCTGATGCTGGCTGCCGTATTTGCTTTTTCATAAGGAGCTACTTGTTTGCGCAGCCATTTTGAATTTTCTTTGTTCATTTAGTCTTTCCCTTTCCTCTTCATACATTTTATTAACTCTATTATAAGAAAGAATGAAAAAGTTCGGCAGTAGCACGCGTCATATGCGATATATGACAACTGTCATACTTTAAATCATCGTATCGATAAAAAACCAAATAATCATGATAAATTGAATAAGGAATTTAGCAATTGTACCGCTTAGGAAACCAACAAAAGTGGCGAATCCAACCGTCATGGCTTTCTTAGCATCTTTTTGGATAAAAAGCTCTGTTACGAAAACGGCCGCAAACGGAACGAGCAAAATGCCGAATGGCGGAAAAACAAATGAGCCCACAATGACGGCAAGACCCGCTATTCTTTCCCCCCATTCGGACCCTCCATACCTTTTAACAAAATAACTATTCGCCAGAATATCCGCTGTGATAATTAAAACGGTAAACATCCCCATTGCCAGCCAAAAGATGACGGATAACTCCTCGTGATTAATGCCAAAATGATAAAGTAAAAATCCACCCCATAGCAATAAGATGGAAGGGATAATAGGGAAAATCAAGCCAGCAAAGCTAGCAATAAATAAAACAACAATGCCAATCCAGGCAATGGCCTCCATCATACTCACCTCTCCTTTCCTTCATGAATATATTGCGTAAGTTCCTTGTAAATCGCTATAATTTCGTCGATCTTCATCCTCACGAGGCCGCTAGAAGAAGGGGCGACGAAGTCAAGCACTCCCGGCACGATTGACTCAGCCTGCATCCCCCAAGAAACCTTTTTCTTTCCGCTGTATTGCTGGTACACTCCTTTGCCGACAAAACAGACAATCCGTGGTTTATAAAGGGAAATTTTCTTCTTTAATCTTTCTCTTCCTTCACTATATTCTTCTTTCGTTATTTCTTCGGCATTTCGTGTTGGCCGTGCTACTATGTTTGTCAGGCCATATCCTATATCTAATAAAGAAGCATCTTCTTCGGAAGAGTATTTCCTTTCCGTTAACCCGGCTCTATGTAGAATCGTCCAAAAGCGATTATGAGGATTGGCAAAATGGTGGCCAGTTTCACCGGAACGAAGGCTTGGATTAAATCCAACAAATAAAATGTCAAGGTCCTCTCGCAAATGATCTCTTATCGGTTCCAATTTCTCACTTCCTTTATATCAAAATGTTTGATGTTTATTGAATGGTTTATTTACCCGTTTAGTATACGTAAAAGCAAGAAAATGGTTTCAAATAAGAAAAACCGGACGCTTATACGCCCGGCTCTCTCTATCCACGCAGCAACGGCATTGTGCAGCACCGGAATGATCCTCCCGACTTAATAATTTCGGTGATGTCTACTTCAATGACAGTGTACCCTCTCTTAGTAAGCTGCTCATTCACTTCTTTATTGATCGGTAAGCTGAATACTTTTTTGCCGCCAATGGAAAGCACATTTGTCCCAAGGGAAAACTGTTCCTCTTCTGACACTTCAATAAGACGGAACCTCTCCCCTAATAATTTTCTTTCCCGATCGTTAAGCGCTTTTGGAAAGATTAACGCTTCATTTGGGGATAAAATATTAAATACACAATCTAAATGTAAATATTTTTCATTGAAAGGGATTGGAATAATTTCATAATCAGGCAGTTGCGTTTGGAGCTCCTTAACGGTTTTTTCATCCGTTCGGCTGCTGATGCCTATATAAATGGTGTGGCCATTAACGATCACATCGCCGCCTTCAATCGTTCCTTCTGTTAATTGGCAATAAGAACTATGTTCCTGATCGAGCCAATTTTTCAGTATTTCCTCTTCACCCCGACGGATGCCGCTTGCCATACCAGCGATAAATACCTGATCACCGATAGTAAATCCAATATCTCGTGTAAATACTTGCTCAGGATATGCTGGGTGTGGCGGCAGCTCCATTACTTCAATGCCATGCTGCTGAAGAAGACGGGAAAACTGCCGGTGCTGCTTTAATGCGCGCTTTACCTGAATATTTTCTTCTTTAAATTGTTCTTGAGTTTCATTAATAATTTCTTTAATCGCCATATATTGCGGCTGGCAGAGCAATACCTTGCGCAGCCGCTCATATTCACTGCGGCAAGAAGCGACAGGCTGGCTTTGTCTTGAAGCTAATGTCATGATCTTCCTCCTGAGAACCTAGTTTATATGTTCTGTATTCCCTGAAAGGGATAGAGACTAAACCAGTGCTCTCTTAAAGAACAATGACGGTTTATTAACTAAACTTTTTCTTTCGGCCATATTTCTTTTTTTGTTTGGAAACATGGCAGTCATCGCAAATTTGGTATCGAAAATGAGAAGGCAGCTTTTTTCCGCACATTCTGCAAGTTTTGCCTTTACCCGTTTCCCCTGATTGTAAATGTTTATGAACTTCATCGCTTATCATTTGGCGCAGCCGCTCCCAATAGATCGCTTCTGTTTGCCGGCCGAGCCGGTATAAAAATAAAAGATGTAAACCAATGGCTTTATAGGAGAGCTCTAAATCTTCAAGATTCCCTCTTTTTACAATAGGTTCAGGAAGATCCATCCCATTAACGAGTGCTTGCATTGTTGCTACCCATTGTTTTGTCATGCCGGGTTCCTTTGTAGAAAATGGGAGATGCAAAAAGCCATATAGGTCAATCATTGGCATCCGCGCTTCAATTTCACTGCCTTGGATAATTTCGTATAGATAGCGCTCTTGAGAAAGAGCGGCTTTCTTTGTTCCTTTTGGACTCTTGAACCGGTGCCACAATTCGAAAAATATACCGAGGTCGCGATAATAGCGCTGAAAACGTTCGAAAACAGCCGCTGTCGGGGCAATAGCAAATGTTCGGACCGGCTCGTCTTCTTTTTCAAGCAAATAAGTCATCTTTTTAACGTCAGAAGTGAAAGCGACCTTTCCGACAGGGTAAATCCCTTTTCTTCCGGCACGTCCGGCAATCTGCTTCACTTCCTGCGATGTGAGCAGCCTTCTTCGTGTGCCATCAAATTTTTCATTTTTTAAAAAGACAATACGCTGGATAGGTAAATTTAACCCCATTCCAATGGCGTCCGTTGACACAATAACAGACGTTTTCCCTTCAATAAACTGCTGCATCTGCTTTTTTCTCGTTTCCGGCGGCATGCTGCCGTAGATCATGCTGACGGAAAAACGATTTCTCCTTAGCTTGGCTGCTGTTTCCAATACTTCTTTTCTCGAAAAACAAACGAGTGCATCCCCTTTAGCTGTATCGGTTAATTTAAAAGGTGCTGGTTCTACCTTCAGTGGAATGTCACGGCTGTATTCATGGAGCTCGTATTCATTATCACCGAGAAGCTGAATGAGCATGTTTTTCATATTTCGGCTGGCGATAATATGCACTTCAGCGGCACGGGCACCAGTAATGGCTTTGTACCAGGAGAAACCACGGTCTTTATCAGCAATCATTTGTGCTTCATCAATGACGACAACATCGTATAGGTCTTTTTCATGAAACATTTCTACCGTACAGGAAGCGTGACGGGCGTTTGGCTGCACCTTCTCTTCTTCACCTGTTTTTAAGGAGCACATGATCCCTTCTTTGTTTAATTTTTCATATACTTCAAGTGCCAAAAGACGGAGTGGCGCAAGATAAAGGCCACTTTCGGCTTTTTTCATTCTTTGAAGTGCCCGGTGGGTTTTACCAGTGTTCGTTTCACCGATATGAAGAATGTAATGCACGTTTCTTTCGGAGGGAGGATGATAAGCTTGCCCAAAAATTTCTTCAATTTGTCTTTCTTCTTCCTCTTGTCTGCGTTTGATTTCTGCGAGTCTTTTTTCTTTCTTTTGTTCTCTTTCTGCCCGTTGCTGATCATACAGCTCTTGCTGTACAGCTTCATCATGTGGCATGGACGCAATGACCAGAAGGTGGTCTACTAATTCCTCATTCAATTCTTCAAAGAATTCCCAAACCATTCCTGAAAGAAGGTGATCGACTAAGTCGTAGAGACTATCAGCCGCAAGGAATTCTCCATATGCCTGTTGATACTGTTCTTTCAAGCGTTCAGGAAGACTAGATAAAATTTCCTCTAACGCTAAATCAAATACGTATTCTGCCGCATGCTGTTCATATAGCGAATGGTAGGTTTCATACTCAAATTCCCAATTCCAGGACTTCTCAATGCCCCCTGTTAGTTCTGTGAAAAAATCTCCAGCTGTTTCATAGTCCGTTGGATCGAATGTCCCGTCTTCGATTAGCTGTTCCTCAAGAGCAGCAGGATCGATCGGATAAAATCTTGTTTGTTCCTGAAGATCTTTTTCTAGACGGACTGCCATAGCTTGTCTAAACGACAAGTACAATAACTCTTTCTTTTCTCCTAGAAGCTTCTCTGTTTCTGTCTCGATTAAATCATGAACGGCTTGCTTTTCTTTCTCCTGGCGTTTTTGATCCTGCTCAGCTAGAAAGCAAGAGCGGGCTTTTTCATAGAGGTCCCGCCACGAATCAGCAGAAAGGGCTCCATATTTTTCATTCAGCCATTGCATTGTATCAAATGGTCCATAGCTTCTAATTTCATTACGAAATAGTTGATTAATCAGTTTTTTCGCTACATCTTTCGTCACGAAGCCTTTTTCCCTTAAAAACGTCCGCTTTGCCTTGCTCGTTAGTTCATTGGAAGCCTTGTTTAGCCACACGTTTAACCAAATTTGTTGAATGTATAACTCTCGTTCCTTTACATACTCTTTAAACAAGGGCATGTGTTCTTTGTTTCCGAGATAAGCAAAAAGATCATCGTGAACTTTTTGCTTTGTATGAGAGATGGCGTCTGAATAGATATCGGAAAAATTATTCATCATCGTTTCCTTTCATGTTGTTTATTTGTTGAAGAACAAGGAGCAATAATAAAGAGGAGAAGCTCGTTCTTGTTGGCAAATCTCGAACATTGGGGTATAATCTAGGAGAAAACACATATTTTAAAGAGACCGTTTCGATGCTGGGCACATCGAAACGGCTATGCAATAGCAGGTCCCTTCTAGGGGATCAGCATCTAACATGCTAAAACCGCCGGAGCTGGGTAAACTCAAGGGCGGTTTTAGTCTTTTTTATGGAATGACAAAATCGACACGACTAAGCCTGCAAAAGCGACTGCAAACATGAGTGTTTCAAACGTTGTCATACGGCATCACCTCCCTCCTTTTTCATTGGAGGAGTGTGCCGACCACCCTTGAGAAGCCTATTCTATTGCTTGTTTCATTATACCATAACGATAAACAGAACACACGTTCCTCGGTTGTATTTTTTTAAAATTTATAAATAATTTTCCAGGTTTACAGATGAAGGTGAAAGAGGTACTCCTTCAGTTTATTATGAAGCGTATGTACATAAATTAACCATCACACTATAAATCAACAAAGAGCTCTAGCTATTCGAGTGGCTAGAGCTCTTTACGGTGGAGTTCGACTTTGTGGCGGTCACTACTCTTTTTTTCCGTCACTCAATTGGTCCAGCATGCTGACAGTATCAATCAAGTGGTTATTAAAGATTTGGCGCGCGATCCTTAATAAATCAATGATCATTGTATCCCTTAAGGAATACACGACACGATTTCCATCTTTCGTACCATATACGATGTTTTTGCTGCGCAGTACACTTAGCTGCTGAGAGACAGCGGAGCCTTCAGAACCGATCGCTGTCTGAATTTCATTAACATTCTTATCTCCTTCCGCCAACAGTTCTAAAATACGGATGCGCAGCGGATGAGAAAGAGCTTTAAAAAAATCTGCTTTAAATTGTTGTAAATCTACATTCATTTCTTTTCACCATTCTTTTATGCTAAAAGTCCTTTGTCAGTTTTTTTCTCCTTTTTTGTGCCAGCAGAAAGCTCTGTGCACTCATAGAAAGCATATTGCTTACAGCCAAGGCACTTGTTCTTGTCCAACTTAGTTAAAGCAAAATCGATCGCTTCGCCTGTGTGAGAAAAAATATGATTTGCCCCGATCATATCAAACAATTTTGTCCGTTTCATGACATCTATTAGCTGGGACTGCATACCTGAAATTAAAACGAGACCGCCATGTTTATGAAAATCTTTCACGATACTTGCTAAAATAGCTTCTCCAGTTGTATCCATATATGGAACTTTGCTCAACCTCAATATTAACACATTTGGGCGGTAGTGTATGGCCCCCATGATTGAATGCTCAAATAACTGAGCGGCTCCGAAGAAAAGCGGGCCTTCTACAGTGAAAAGACTGATTTGTGGGCAGTCGTGTCCTTCTTCCGCAATAACCGGACGCACCTTTTTATCAGTTGGATCAGGCAAAACCTGATCAATTTTAAGAGAGGTACTCATCCGTCTTACAAAAAGGATAAGCGACATGAGTAAACCCACTTCTACAGCAATCGTTAAGTTGGCGAAGATAGTGAGAACAAAAGTAGTGAACAGAATAAAGGAATCACTTGTTTTGGTTAGTAGGACGCGTGAAAATTCCTTGCGCTCACTCATATTCCAAGCAACGACCATTAAAATAGGTGCCATGCTTGCTAAAGGAATAGCAGAAGCATATGGAGCTAAAAGTACGAGTACGAACAAAACGGCCAAGCCATGGATGACCCCCGACATAGGAGAGACGGCGCCGTTTTTAATGTTTGTCGCTGTCCTAGCGATGGCTCCAGTCGCTGCAATTCCTCCAAATAAAGGGGTAATGATGTTGGCCACTCCCTGTCCCATCAATTCTCGGTTGCTATTATGTTTCGTTCCAGTCATTCCATCTGCTACCACCGCCGATAACAATGATTCAATCGCTCCAAGAACAGCAATTGTAAACGCAGGTCCAAGTAACAAGTGGATTTTTTCCAGCGTAAACTGGGGCAGATGAAAACGAGGCAGCGAGTTCGGTATTTCCCCAAAAGTAGAAGCAATCGTGGCTACCTGCCCAGGAAAAAAATAAGCAGCTATTATACTTGAAACGAGAAGACCAATTAATGGACTTGGAATTTTAGGTAAAAATTTAGGTGTGACAATGATAAAAAAGAAACAAATAAGAGCCGTTGTTACACTGTATAAATTGATCGTGTCTAAATGAAGGAAGATTTCTTTCATATTAGAAAGAAAGTCCTCATGCTGTTTAATATGGCTAAGCCCTAAAAAGTTAGCCATCTGTCCAGTAAAAATAATAACCGCGATTCCTGAAGTAAAGCCAATAATAACCGGGCGGGGAATAAATTTGATTAATGATCCTAATTTAAGCGCCCCCATTAAGAGCAGCAGAACACCCGCCATAAATCCAGCAATCAGCAGATTTTCATATCCGTAAGCCATCACGATTCCGAGCAGAACAGGAACAAAAGCCCCTGTCGGACCGCCAATTTGATATTTCGAGCCTCCAAATATAGAAATGAGAATGCCAGCAATGATCGTTGTGTAAATGCCGTATTCAGGCTTTACGCCAGAAGCAATCGCAAAGGCCATCCCGAGCGGCAGTGCGATGACTCCCACAATGATGCCTGCTAACAGGTCCTTTCGGAAATGATGACTGGAATAGTTGCTAAAAAAGCGTAACAACGGACTCAACGTAACCCCTTCTTTTCTTTTAATATTAGTATATTCGAATATTTGAATATACTAATATTATATAATGAATAAGCAAATTTACAATAAGAAAAACGTCCATCCTGTTAGATAAACGTTCGCTCTGTTACTCTAATAGACAGTTTGTTCAGCAGCACTCCAGAAATCAACGTGTTACGATAGAATAACAAAATCCATTTTGAAAAAGGTTAATCAAAGTGGACTTTTCTTTAAACAGCTTTATGGTTAATCTTTATAAAAGCAGGCTTATATGCGGTTTTTCACTCTCTTTTCCATTAGCTCTCCTATTTGTTTCGAATTTGAATTTCCTTCTTTTTGTAATTGATCCATGATATTCATATAATCTGTTTCATTTCGGTTCTGATTTAATTTATAGGCAGCCTGAATGTCTTCCGCCTTAATCCTAAATTCAACTATCCCTTTTAGTATTTGTGCCCTTAAAAAATTTTGGAACGTATGTAGTCATCCACCTTTTACAAAATTTATATGAGTGTTTTGATCATAATAAAGTCTATTTGTTCCTCATCTCCCATATAAAAAGAGTGGGCTCCTGTTTGAACAAATCCCATTTTCTCATAAAAAGCAATAGCATTTTCATTTTTCTCCCATACACCTAGCCAGATTTTCTTTTTGTTATATTCCCTCGCCATTTCCATAGCTTTGTTCAGCAAAAATTTACCAAGCCCATGTTTTTGAAATTTGTTCTTTATATAAATCCTTTCGATTTCAAGTGATTCATCCCCCATCTCTTCAGACTGGGCATCATTGATATTGACTTTTAAATATCCAGCGACTTCATTATCCGAATAAACAAAAAAGAATTGTGAAGAGATAGTAGATAACTCTTTTTTTAATTGTGTTAAGTTAAAGGCCCTTTCCAAATAGGCATTCATATTTTCAGGTGAGTTCTGATGCTTAAATGTCTCATTAAATGTTTCATAACTAATTTCTTGCAACTCGTATAAATCTTCACCGGTACACTTTTTTATCTTTATCGTCATTTACATCTGCCGCTCCTTTAGATCATTAATACTTTCTCTTGTTGCCCTTTTTTACAAATTCCCAGTCTTTTTCTATATTTTTTCTTACTCTCTGAAGAAGATTGAAAATGGTTTCTACTTCTGTTTCAGAAAATCCTGCTAATGCGACGCTATCGGTATAGTCATGTTCTCTTTTTATAAAAGGATAAACATGTTTCCCTTTCTCTGTTGGAAAGAGCTTTTTTATTTTTTTGTTCTGTTGATCTTCTTTCTTTTCAATAAAGCCATTGAGCTCAAGTTTTTTTATAGCACGAGCGGCCGTTGTTCGATCTACTTTTATCATCTCAGCTAACTTTTCTTGAATGATTCCGGGGTTTTCATATATTCGCACAAGATACAAATACTGCCCTTTTGTAAGGTCATATTCTTTAAACTCTATATTGCTTATCGAATCTAACGCCCTTGCTATCATTCCAATCTCACGAAGAATTTCCTTCATCATTAACTCCTTATTTTATATTTTATTGCAAATGCTATAAAAATAACATATACTAAATTTAACGTAATTTTGCTGTATATGCAACAAAAGTCACAATAAAGAGGGGAAGTAAAGTGAGGTATATTTTTTATGTGTTAGGTATTTTCATATTAACGCTCGGTATTGCCTTCACTATACAATCAGACCTTGGAACTTCACCTTTTGATGCGCTTTTAGTAGGGCTATCCATACACGTAGGGCTTACTGTAGGAAGTTGGGAAATCATTATCGCTTTACTATTGATCTGTTGTAATTCATTCTTACAAAAACAAAGACCAGAGGTTTTGGGATTGTTAACAGCCGTTATAACAGGGATCGGTATTGATATGTGGCTTTTCTTATTGCACGGTGTGATCACACCTGAATTATGGTACAGCAAAATGATTTGTTTTGGCATGGGCTTAATTGTGATCGGGCTAGGAACTGCAACCTATTTACATACAAATTTTGCCCCAATCCCAATTGATCGATTAACATTAATCATCCAAGAATTAACTAGAACGAATATCTTTTTTTCGAGAACCTTCATTTACCTTTTATTCTTGATCATAGCTGTGATTTTACATGGACCCATCGGCGTTGGAACTTTATTAACCGTTTGTTTAGGGGGGCTCATACTTAATTACTTTATGCCAGTTACTGAAAAGGCATTGGCCCGCCTGTTAACACCCTCTAGTATTTCACCAAATTGTAATAACGATAAAAAGCATTCTACATAGAATGCTTTTTACTTATCTTGTTCAACTCATGCTGCCTCATAATTAAAGAGAAAACTCTGCAAAATGCAGGGTTTTTAATCAAACTTTATTGAAAATGATTTTTTATTTAAATAATCAATCTGTGTTTAATAGACTATGCCCGCTCAAGCACCATAGCAATTCCTTGTCCCCCGCCAATGCAGAGAGAAGCAAGGCCATATTTCGCTTTGCGCTTTTCTAATTCAAGAGCAAGTGAGTACGTAATGCGTGTACCGCTTGCCCCGACCGGATGGCCGAGCGCTACCGCTCCCCCATTGACGTTCACTTTTTGCGGATCAAGGTCCAACTGCTTTATTACCGCAAGTGATTGTGCGGCGAATGCTTCGTTTAGTTCGATTATCTCAATATCATTCCATGTTAAATTTGCTTTCTTGAGTGCAGCTTCGCTTGCTGGTACAGGCCCAATTCCCATGATATTCGGGTCTACTCCAGCAACTGCCCATGAAACAATCCTGGCAAGCGGCTTTATGTTCGGGCGGCTCGCTAAAAATGATTCTGAAGCAAGAGTTACTGCAGCTGCTCCATCATTAATTCCACTTGAGCTGCCGGCCGTTACAGTTCCGTCTTTTGCAAAAGCTGGTTTCAGCTTACCGAGACTTTCAAGGTCGACGTCCTTTCGGATGTGTTCATCTTCTGAAATGGTAATCGTTCTGTTCTTTTTATCGGTAAGAAGAACAGGAATAATTTCTTCGATGAATCGGCCTGAAGCTTGTGCTTTTGCTGCTTTTTTATGTGATTCGAGAGCAAATTCATCCTGCTCCTTACGGCTGATTTCATATTTCTTGACTAGATTTTCTGCGGTAATGCCCATGCCACAGCCGATATATTGATCGGTAAGGGTCGACCACAGCATGTCATCTACTGGCGGCGGACCGGACGGCGAGCCAAAGCGAGTGTGGCGCAGTACATGAGGTGCCTGACTCATATTTTCTGTTCCGCCTGCAAGTGCAGTGTTAGCATCGCCTAAAAGAATCGTTTGAGCCGCTGATACGATTGCCTGCAAGCCCGAACCGCACAGCCTGTTCACTGTCAGTGCCGGTGTTTGTTCAGGCACTCCGCTTTTTAAGCTAATATGGCGTGCTAAATAAGAAGCGGCTTTCGTTGTATGAATCACATTGCCAAACACGACATCCTCGATTTCTTCTGATGATAAGGAACTCTTTTCGATCGCAGCTTTTGCGGCTGTTACCCCGAGGTCAATATCTGATACTCCTTTTAATTCCCCGCCAAAGGCTCCAAATGGTGTTCTCGCGCCTTCAATTAAATAAACAGACTGCATGCTTTATCCCCCCATCCTCGATTTCCTCTCTACTATAGCACATTATGAATGACTATTCACTTTTTGTTAGGGAATCACTAAGCTGAAAAATTACTCATTCATAGAAAAAGATTGAAACTAATCGTGGAGTTCAGCGTATTTCTTTTAAACAATGAATCTTTACGTTCAGAAGGAGCTTTAGCATGATTCATATACATAAGGAATCTGATACTGCCGTGATTGTCGTACATGAAATCTATGGTATAAATCAGCATATGAAGAGCATCTGCAACTTATTAGCAGACAGAGGAATAGATATTATCTGCCCCAATTTATTAGGACGGGAGATTCCTTTTCCTTATTCTGAGGAGGCATTGGCTTATCAATATTTCATCGAGAAGGTTGGATTTACAAAAGCCGCTGCTATAGTGAAGGATGTATTGTTAGAGACGAAGGAGAAATATAAAAAAGTATTTGTCCTCGGATTTAGTGTAGGAGCAACAGTCGCATGGCTTTGCAGCACCGAAAAACTAGCGGATGGGATTGTAGGATATTATGGCTCCCGTATTAGAGACTACTTAGACATGGCACCACAGTGCCCTGTCCTCTTGTTTTTTCCACAAGAAGAACCGTCATTTGATGTAGGTCCATTGCTATTAAAGTTACATAAAAAGAATGTTACAACTCATAAATTTACCGGGAAGCACGGATTTAGCGATCCTTTCTCTCAAAATTATCATGTAGAATCGGCACAAGCGGCATTTCATGAGTTACTAAAGTTCATTGAATAACTATATCATTAATTGTGCCTTAAAAACAGCTGCATGGCATACCCTCCTTCTCCTCGAATAGGAATAACAAATAGAAGGTCTCCTTTTGACAAGTGTGCCATGCTTTATCCTTTCTCCAATAACGAGGCTATAAATAAAAAATAGATAAATGATCTACCTTGTTTTTCTTTATATCTTAGAGAATTACAGTTAATGAAGGTACGAAGGTCACTTTAACCACTCAATCTGCAACGAAGGTATATAAGACTCCTAAGGATTATGCCTGCCAGGAGACAGAATTTCCTTAAAGAAAGGCAGCTATCTAGAATTTCTTCCAGATCCGCTAATTGCTTATGAAAACGCTCGGTATCAGCAGAAGAATATTGTTCGAATGGAGTCTGGAGCTACTTTTCTTTATACAGACATTCTTACTGCAGGCTGGTCTCCAAGTGGAGAAAGATTCACATATGATACTGTGCAGCTAATAAATGAAGTTTATTTAGACGGCGAACTTGCTGTATTTGATCATATTAAGCTGACACCAGCTAGGCAAAACATGACAGGGCTAGGCTTTCTGGAAGGTTTTACACATCTTGGTTCTATGATTGTTGTTAGTGAAAAAACGAATAGCATCCTCCTGGACAAATTGTACGAATTAATCTGTTCTATTGGCTCAAACCATATAAAGTTTGGCCTTTCAAAACTACCTGTGGACGGCTTCAGCATACGAGTTTTAGCTAACTCTACCCAGATGATTGAACGAGTATTTGCAGAGTGCCATCGCTTGATCAGTCAGGAATGGTTTGATACAATCCCAAGCTCGTTAAGAAAGTATTAATTAATCAAAATCCGGCAGCATTAAAAGCTGGCGGATTCTTTTTTTTGAAAAAAGGATCATTTTTCTTCAAAAAAAGATTACTTTACCTAGATTAGGGAAACGATTTAATTAGACTACATTTTTAGGGGGTTTAGGTAATGACTGCGGAAAATAAAGATGAACCAGTACTTGAAGATTTTGAGGTAGAAACGGTATTTCCGGACCGTGTTCATGAAAGATACTCCTTTACATTTAAAATTGAAGAAGATGAGTTTAAGGGTTATTTCCATGAGGATACCATTCAATGGATGCACCCTCAGCCACAACAAATGGTTAGTAAAGAAGAAATGGATGCGATCGAATCCACTATATACGAATTAATGAGACAGCATGGTATTTCCAGCCGAGCGGAGGATTTAGAGGTCAAGCCTGCCTTTGAAGATCAGGTGCATGAACGCCACCAGTTCACGTTGCAAGTGCAAGGAGAGAAATTTAAGGGGTTTGTTCACGAAGGTGAAATCCAATGGTTCCATCCTCACCCCCAACAAAAGCTTGAAGATAAACATGTTGAGGCAATCGAGAACGAAATTCATGAAAAAGTAGCCGATCATATAAAAGAAAAAGAAGACCGCTGATAATAGGGCCTTCTTTCAGACTGATTTAATCAATTCTTTTTTGAAAAGACGCAAAAACTCCACCGGATAGCAGATCCTGGGTGGAGTTTTTGTTTTATTGAATATATCGGCGGGCACCGGCGTATTCTTCACCATAGCCTGATGTTTCAATTGCATCGATCCGTACGTGTGTAGAGCTGTTAGGTGAGTGAATCATCTTTCCATCACCGATATAAACGGCTACGTGATGGACTTTCCCTTTTCCTTGATCGTAAGCAAAGAACAGAAGATCTCCTGCCTGCAGATTCTTCCTTTCGACCGCTGTGCCATGCTTTGCCTGGACAGAAGAGTCTCTCGGAATAACAATTCCATTTGCGTGATACAGAGTATACGTAAACCCTGAACAATCAAAACCAAACCCAGACATGCCTGCCCATAAATAAGGAAGTCCGAGAAATTTTTTGCCAGTATTCACAATATCCTGTCCAGTTGGAGCTGGGATAGCTTTTTCACTTTTATAAATAGCCGCATCCTTCTTTTTTAGCCATTTCATTCCATCCGCTGGTGTTACGACAAGCACTTCATGTGTAAGTTCTTTTATAACAGGCAGACGTGTGTTAAAACTGATTTCCATAAACTTTTTGGAGAATTGTTTATTCTCGTACAACCAGGCTGTTGGCGATGTAACAAGAGCAAACGGCTGGTTTAACTTATTTTCAAAGTTTTTCCCTTTTACAAGCTGGGCTTTCGGCATCCAGCCCGGGTAGCCCTGTTCATTACGGGGCGTCGGTTGATTATGCACAGCGACTTTTACCCAATTCCCTCTTTGCTCAAACACCGTTACTTTCGAGCCGTACAAAGCTTGTGTTTCCAGCTTTCCAACGAGGCCGAGCTTGTCTTCGTACGTCATGTTCGTTGTCCATTTTCTTAAATCAACAGGATTTGCAGCGGAAGGCTTGTCTACCTCTCTCACTAAATCAGGTGCTGTCCATAAGGTTGCTGCGGATACATCAACATAATGAGTATTATTGGCCTTCCCTCTTGCTTCTGCCGGACTCATTGATAAAAAGAATAAAGCTCCGATGGTTAATATGATGGCATACCACTTTTTTAACATACCTACCATTCATCCTTTCTTTTATTTATTTAAAAGGAAAGGTTTTCCTTCCTTTTAATTCCTAGACCTGCTTCATTTCCGAGTTTGATTAGATCTTCTTCGTAAGAAATGCCTTCAAAATTCTCTTGTTTGATCCATAGCGGTGCATCTAAATCAATTTTGGTGATATTCGGATGAGCGGCAGCCAAATGGATAGCAGCTGACACACTTACGATAGATTCCATCATACTGCCAATCATACATTCTACTTCTGCTGCCTCCGCCATATCGGCTATTTGCAGCGCCCGGCGGATTCCGCCTGTTTTCATTAATTTAATATTTAAATAGTCTACCGCTTGTTCTGACAATAGCTTCATCGCGTCAATCGGAGAAAATAAACTTTCATCTGCCATAATCGGCGTGCGAACACTGCGCTTTATTTCCTTTAATCCGGCAATGTTATAAGCTTTCACCGGCTGTTCGACTAATTCAATATTTAGCTTTCGATCCTCGAGCTCGCGAATGATCTGAATAGCTTGGCTAACCGACCAGCCTTGATTCGCATCGATCCGGAGCACGATTTTGTCACCAACTGCCTCACGGATGGCACTAATTCTTTCTACATCCTTTTCCCAGTCTTTCCCCGCTTTGATTTTCAAAATAGAAAAACCATCCTCGATAATTTTTAAGGCATCGCTCACCATTTCCTCTTTATCACCAATGCTGACGGTCATATCGTTGCGAAGCTGGTTCGTTTGGCCGCCGAGCAGCTCAAACAAGGGAATTTTCCAGTAACGGCAGGCTGCATCATAAACAGCTATTTCAACAGCCGCTTTTGCACTCGTATTGCCAACGCACGATTGCTGGATAAGCTGTGAAAGCAGATTTAACTGTGTAATTTTTTGTCCGATGAGCTGCGGGGCAATGACATGCTCAATCACCCCTGCGATTCCTTCTGTTGAATCTCCTGTAATGGCAACGGTCGGAGCAGCTGCTCCCATTCCAATCACGCCATTTTCCAATTCAAGCATCACAAAAATATTGTCAATGTCTTGTGCTGTACGTAACGCTGTTTTAAAAGGTTTAACTAATGGAAGTTTCTCTATGGAAACCTTGAGTTTATTAATATACATGATGACATCCCTTCCTTAAAGCGCAGATAAAATGTAAGAAGTGAAAATACCATAATAGGTGCCAAGCAGACTGCCAAGGACGGCCATCAGGATACCTACCGGGATAAGCGTTCTGTTAAAGGAACCCGCTAAAATAGGAGCAGAGGCGACACCGCCAATATTAGCAAGTGAGGCTACACCCATTGTAAATAAGTCTAATTTGAAGACTTTCGCCAGAATCACCATAATCAAACCGTGGAAGAACATGATCATGAAACCGGAAATAATATAAATCGGCGCTTGAAACAGCTGGGAAAAATCAGCATGAGAAGCGATTAAGCCGATGACGATATAAAGCATGACTTTTGAAATTTCCATTGATCCTGGCAGCTTCCCTACTTTTGTCATCGCTAAGATCAAGCCAATAGCGGATGCAATAATAATGGTCCAAGTTGTAGCATTAACCGCAGCTCCAAGCTCAGGAAGGCTGGCGCCTATTTTTGTGGCGGATGCGGAAACGAATAAACTGAGTGCAAGAAAGCCAATCAATTCAACAAAGCCGATTGGCTGCTTGTCTCCATTTTCCTCTGCTTCAAGCTGGGCAGTAATTTGATCAATATAAGAGGTATCCGCTTTCGTCCACTTGTTGAATTTCATCGCTAACGGTACAAGCCAGAATAAAAACATGACCCAAACAGAATAATTGACTGTATCCATAATCAAGGCGTATCCAAAAATGTTTTCCGGTACATTCAAGATTCCTTGAAGAATAACCATATTGGCCGATCCGCCCGTCCAGCTGGCGCTAAGGGCAGCAAAGGCTTTCCAAGTTCCTTCCGCGTATAGCCCTTGAAGGAGAGCATAAGTAATGGTGAATCCAGCGATAATGCTGAAAGATGCCGCGAAAAAGGTTAAGAGCATTTTGGGGCCTAAACGGGCAATCTTTCTTAAATCACAATGAAGCAGCATTAACATCAGCATCGCTGGCAAAAGTAAGCCGCGTATCGTTCCGTAAGCGGTTTCAACTGATTCACTGGCAGAGAAAAATCCAAACGTTTTCATTAAGGCGGCTCCAATATAAATCAGAACAATTCCTGGTACGTACTTAAAGAACTTCCCGCCAATCGTTTTTTCTGCAATGGCAATCACTGCTGTAAAGGCGAGCAAAAAACAAACAAACATCACACCATCTTGAATCATCTACAATTCCTCCTTTAAAAAATAAAAAATCCAGCTGCCAAAGGATCGATCTCCTTTAACAGCTGGATTTCAAATGCGTAAACAAATGAAGCAGCTAACCGTTAATAATTTGGTTATATTTAATGTGAGCATTTTTAAATGCCACAATTAAAGCCTTTTGCGAAGCGCCAAAATATCGGCTTTCAATATCGGAAATAATCTCTTCTACTTCCATCATCGACCGGCCATTAAAAATGGATTGAACAAATTTAGAGGTTAATGAAATGGTTGAAGAACACTCAGCCTCTAAGATTCTATGACTGTTTCGATCAATGACAAGTCCGATGAAATAGGAATTGAATTGCTGCATAATCGGATTGTTAGAAGCGGTTTTGCTATCCCCAATCACGTAAATCGTATCTTTATGAAACACGGATGTTCCTCCTGCCATTCGGGTATTACGCGGGGCATTTACATATTTTAGATGCAAATGTTCGTCGTAATAAGCATGGTACATTTATCTTAATATATTCATTTGTCATTTGCAATATTAAAAATATTAAGTTTTATATTTTATGAATAAACTACTCTCTCTCGGTGGCGAATAACTTTTTTTCCTTCCATTTTCCAAAATAAAAATAACCAAAAGCGAACAGACTGCTAATAACAAAGCTAATTCCCATGCCTAGCGCCACTCCACGCTCTCCTATCCAGCCCGCAAAAATTTCCGTCAACGGATATCTCAGCACCCAAAAAGAAATCAGGTTTAACACCAATACTTGAAACATCGCCCCTGCTGCCCGTACAATCCCATTTAATACAAAATTCAGGCCTAGAAAAGGATAGAAAAAGGCGACCATTTTTATATATTCCCTTCCAAAAGCGACCGCTTCTTTGTCTGTAATAAATAAGCGTATGCTCCAGTTAGCGAACAAAAAGATGAACAAAGCCGCTGTCAGCATAATGGCTAAATTAAGGAAGGTGGCATATAACGCTATTTGATTCACCCGTTTCCACTGGTGAACCGCGATATTTTGGCCAGCCATGCTATTGACTGCTGTGCTGAGAGCCTGAGCAGGCAAAATTAACAGACTGTCCAGGCGCTGGGCAGCACCAAAACCAGCCACTGCATGCCCGCCAAATGAAGTAACAACACTCATAATAGCCGCCATTCCTGCAGAAATGACCATCATTTGCAAGCCAGCGGGGATTCCTTGTTTTAAAATAAGCGATACTTCTTCTTTCGTTGGAAGAAAAGGAACCGTAAAGGGAATGAACTTAAACCGGATACTGATAAATAAACCATATAGAAAAGCCACGCCTTGAGCCACAATGGTGGCGTAGGCCGCTCCGTCAATGCCCATGTTGAACACATGGATAAACACCGGATCGAGAATCGTATTTAAAATAACAGCGGTTAGAACGAAACGAATCGGTGTTTTGCTGTTGCCGAGAGCACGAAAAACAGTGCCGATAAAGTTATAACCAAATAGAAAAAGAATGCCTATAAAATTTATTTGTAAATAACTGACGGCTTCAGGAATCATGGAGGCTGGTGTATCAAGCAGCTGCAATATATCTTTTGCGAAGAAAAAGCCTGCAACACCTAAGCCTGCTGATAAGGCAGTTAAAATGACGGTAAAAGCATTGACATACCTTTTTAAATGTTCAGGGTCATCTTTTCCTTTTAGCTGCGATAGGATCGTCAAGGTCGCATTGTTAATGCCAATGATAAAGGATAATACCGTAAAAATAACCGTACTAGAAACAGCTACCGCCCCCAGTGCATTAGCACCGAGCAAATTTCCTACCCATAAGCTATCGATGAACTGGTAGGATACCTGTAATAGATTAGTCAGCAAGATAGGGGTGGAAAAAGTAAGCAGCTGCCTCCAAATGCTTCCGCTTGTAAAATCATGCTGCTTCATTCTCATGCTCCTTTCCCCTCTATCATAATGAAAAAGAAAAGAAGAGGCGATGAAAATGCTTATACGAGTCATACTTAAGGATGCACTTCTACGTACATGTGTGAAGCTAGGCAAAATAAAAAGCGGCACTGAAGAAAACTCTTTTCAGAACTGTTTTACTTTTATTAAGAAAAATATCCGCTTTGCAGCTCATAAAGCAGCTTTTTATAATGAGCTGCCTCTGCTTTTTCAGTGAGTGCCGCAAGTCGTCCTTCCACTTGTTCTTTTATTTGCGATCTTGCGTCCTTCTTTGTTTGTTTTAGGAGTTCTTCATAAAACGGAAGAAAAGCGGCTTCTACCCGTTCTTCCTCGTTGCGAATATATTGATGAACAGGCGTGATGAGCTCTTTTTCAATTTCATCCCGGATTCGTTTGTTTCCGCCTTCTGCAAAAAATTGCAGTGAACTTTTATATTCCTTCAACAACGAAGAGAATAAGCCGGAATGGATATCATACAGACCTGCTTCAAAAAATAACTCCGGAGCCTCCCCTACACTTGTTTCTTTTAAATAAATCGCTGGCAAGATTGGTTTTAATTCTTTTTCTAAAGACTTTGACATTCGTTCCATGCTTTTTTGCATAAAGGTTTGCAACCGAAAGGCCGCTGTCCTCATTTCCTGCGTCATTTCTCTAGCAACGAAGCGAATGACTTCATTGGTCATTCGGTGCAATGCCGTCAAAGTATCATCAAAAGCATCGAATGCTGTCGGGCTGAAGATCACCTTGAATTCATCATTATAGCGATAAAACAGGCGCTGCTTCGCATAGAATAATAACTCCTTGATCTCTTGCTGAAAAGCTTCAAGCTCCGCTGAAAAGGACCGGTTGTCTAGGTAAGAGAGTGTCTCGGTCAATTGTTGAGAGAGCTCTTTTCGGTGCTCACGCTTCGCTGTTTCGTCCGCTTCAGCGAGCCGTATCCGTCTTTTTAACTCAATCACAGCTTGTTCAACGTCCACTTCTGCCTGCTGCAAAACAGCTATAGCAAGGGCTTGTTTCGTAAAAGGATAAAAGTGGTGTTCAAACAAAGAAAAGCCTGACAGATCAAGCGCTGCCTCAGCCGCCAGCTGTTCACCTGCTGCTAAACGAAGAAGGGCGTTATACCGCTTCTGTTCCTCTTCCGTTAATGAATGAGCCGCTTTTCCTTTAGCTAACAGAGCAAGGTGACTGGATACCGGATAAATCCGAGCCTGCCGGATTCCGCATTTTATTAAGTTCTCCTCTACATGTTGAAGTACATCGAGTAAGTCCCTTTTCGCTGTAGCAAGATCAGCGGCATTCACGATGAAAAACAGATTATCTTTGCCGGTAAAATCTTTGACTCGGCCAAGCTGGGTTAGAAAGGCTTGATCCGCCCGTGAAAAAGCATGGTTATAATAAGTGACAAATACAATAGAATCGGCACTTGTTATATAGTTAAACGCCATTTCCGTATGACGGGCATTCATGGAGCCTGCCCCCGGTGTATCGACAAGCACCATACCTTGTTCAGTTAGCCGGGACGAATAATATAAGGTGATCCGTTCTATAAAACAAGCTTTCTCTTCTACGCTCACGAATTCAGTGTAATCTTCCGCTGTTTTTCTTGCTGATTGTCCAAGCTGGGACTTGATTTTGGGATAACCCGAAAGAGCAGCGCGTAAAAATGAAAATTGCTCCAGCGGCAACGCTTCAAGCGGGCTAAACCTTTCTTCTTCTGGCTCGCCTCTTTTCTCTTTTTCTTGTGATGACTCCTTGCTTTTCATGAACTCTTCATGCTCCTGTAGAAGAGAATGAAGAGCTTCTAGGCTATTGACGGTTTTTCCGCTTAATTCTAACGCTTGATTAATATCTTTTAGCAATTGTTCTTCTGTTTTAAACAATAATGTCACTGTTCCATGAGGATGGTCCTGATCTGGTACACGAATTTCATTAATTGCAGCAGTAGTCGGGTTCGGTGATACAGGCAGAACCCGCTTTCCTAACAAGGCATTGGCGAAAGAGGACTTGCCGGCACTAAAAGCTCCGAACAACGCAATTGTATACTCATTTTTCTCTAACCGTTCAATCCGTGCCTTTAGCTGCCCTATTCTTTGCTCCATATGACCCGCTTGCGCTAGCAAGCTTGCTTTTCTCTTTATTTCCTTCACCTGCTTTTCTAAATCAACAGGGGTAAAGGCCAATTCTTCTAATCGCCTGCTCCATTCTCTCGCTGCCTCACCAATATCAATGAATCGCTTTCGTCTTTGTTCTGCCAGCTGGCCTGTTTTTTTAAATGCCTGAAAAGGTCTTTTTTCCACTTTCTCTGTTCCCCGTACGGCAAGCATGGCAAAAATACTTTCATAGAGCTGGGCTTCTTGCGCTTTTATCTGTTCTCGCTTTTTCCAAGCATCGATTTTCTGCTGAATCTCTTCATATTCCTGTGCTAGTAAAGCTCTTTTTCTCCGATTATTTTCTTTTGCCTGCGTCTCCAATGGTTCAACGAGGACAGCAAATGCTTGCCGATATAAACTCTTCATTTCACGGCTAATGTCTTTGGCATAGTTTAGTACGTAGTCGTCTGTTAGCATGGCTCCACTTTTCACCAGCTTTACGAGCAGCTCCGGAGAAAAATGGACTTGGCATTGGCGAATGCCTTCTCGCAGCTCCTCTGTGAGCACATCAAAGGATTGCAGCAATTTAATCAGTTCTTCTTTTAAGGGGATATCAATGTAGGACAGTCTGTTTTCATTCAATGCCTGAAATAGCTGCTGCAGCCGCGCTTCCCTTTCTTTTTTCGTTTTCTTGCGGGAAAAGAAGCCGCGCACCTGAAAGGACAGCTCACGGGATTCTAAAAACTGACGTACAAAGATCCGGGCATAGTAATCCATTAGCTTAGCATTATGAAAGACACCTGTGAGAATCTGATCAAACAGTGGAATAAAGAGGTGATCCCGTTTTTCGATCGCTTCTTTACGATCTGTAAATTTGAAAAGTTCTTCCTGAAGCTGTTGAGAAGAAGCTGTCCCAACGAGCAGCTCATCATACTCATCTAGCTTTCTTCTCTTCTTTTCCTGCTGTTTTTGAAAAAAATCCATGGCTATGATGATCGCTTCTTGAAGAACATGGGCAGTAATTTGCTGGTAGCGATCTGCAATTTTGCTGGATAAAAAGGTTTTTAACTCGTTTATTTGGTTATACGGATGACTCTCATCCTGCAAGGAAGTGAAATAAAGTCCATTGTATGTGAGATGATGCTCAGTGAACGAATGATGAATACGGCTTGAAAACTCTTCAAAAGATAATTCACTAGCGACATGCTTATCAATTTGATTAATGATAATATAATTATCTTTTCCTCTTTCTGAAAGCTGACGGTTAAATTCAAAATTGACCGGAGACTGCACATGATTATAATCCATCATATAAAAAACAAGATCAGCTAAATGAAGCTTGGACAAAGCACTGACTCGGTGAGCATCATCTGTCGAATCAATTCCCGGTGTATCAAAAACAGTCACTCCTTCCGGAAGTTGCCCAGTGCGATGTGATATTTCGACTTCCTCTACTATATTTCCGTTCACACAATACGCTTGGATGTCCTCGATGTTGTAAGGATAAGGAAAGTTTTTGAGCGTCCCATCTTTAAACAAAATGTTCGCACAGGGCTCACCCTCTTTCACTTTTACGATATTGGCGCTCGTCGGAATAGGGCTCGAAGGCAGCAAGCTTTCCCCCATTAATTCATTGATCATCGAAGATTTTCCAGCTGAGAAATGACCATAAAAGGCAATGACATACTCGCGATTTTCCAGCTTTTCCATCAATTCAGCGCACAATTGCGCTCTTTCCTGATCCTCATACTTCAACAACAAAGCATGAAGCTGTTCTAGCTTCGGAAGCAGCAAGGCGCGAGTAGGCTTTTGATTGGCTAGCCATTTCTTCAATTTTTCCGTCAGCATACGATCCCGCTCCCATTTTTAAAATATTTTTATTTCATTGTATCGAAATGTCTTCGACATTTCAGCTGTGGGCCTCTTTTACACAAAAAAAACAGAAGCCGTATGGATCGACCCATCCATACGGCTTCTGCTTTTTCTATTTATTAATAACTAGCCGAACTGCTTTCAATAGAAGCAGATTGCTTATAAAAACGCGGTGCTGTCTTTTTCAAGAAGAGTAATACAGCTGATGTAATCAACATTTCCGGAAGTAAATAGGAAAGGTTATACAAGAAAGAATAAACAGCAACCGGCGTGCCTTTAGGTGCATAACTGCCGAACCAAATGACTCCGGAAAGGAAATGGCAGACAAGGCGAAGTGATGTACCTAATAATAGGCCAGCGAAAATTCGGCCTGTCGTAACCGGCTTATGAAAAACAACAAATGCTCCTAATCCAAGCACCGCATAGGCAAGTGGATAATCGAGGACTAGCTGTACCGGATGGACAACATAGCCGCCTGTCAGTAAGCTGATTAACCCCACTAACAGACCTGCTAAGAAGCCTGCTTGCCAGCCTCGGCGAAACGCCATAACGAATATCGGTACCATTACAAGCGAAATAGAGCCTCCAAACGCCCATAGAGCACCGAACTCCACGTAGCTTAATATGAACGATAATCCCGCCATAACAGCGATTTCGATCATTGTCACTAGTTTATTTCTCTCCATAAAAAATCCCCCTTTTCTTATCCAAAGGGGTGAACTGATACAAAAGATATTCCGCATTTGCGAATGTTTCCCGTATCTGTCACACGTTCCCTACGCTGGTACTAACCAGATCAGGTTCTTAGAGTTGAGGATCACTCCTCTCTCAGTCTAACGACACCCCTAGTGGACTTGTATATTCTTACTATAGCATAAGTGTAAAGAAAATGAAACAGGGGGATTGTTCGCCAATTTAAAGTGATAAAGTGCTTTCCGTTTTTCAGCGAGGAGTGATGGGTCAGCATCACCTATTTTAATAAATGTGTATATCTGCTTTTTATCTTTCATATACGTAAGTGAATATTGGAGTTTTCGCTTTATTAGGGCTTGTTCAAAAAAGAATAAAAGCAGGTGCGTCTATGAATCATGTTGTGAAACGTGGAGAAACAGTTTCATCAATTGCTGGTGATTATCGGCTTTCTGTCTCTCAGCTGATCGCTGCTAACCCTGGGGTCAATCTGTATCAGCTTTCTCCTGGGCAGCAAATCCGGATTCCAGGTCTTCCGTCACCTAGTTCTCTCCCCTACTCTATCAGTATTTCGCTATCCCAGCGCAAATTGACGTTGTTTCGCCGTGGGAATGTTCAAAAAACCTATCCGGTAGGTGTAGGCAAAATGCTGACTCGAACACCGACCGGAGACTTTGTCATTATTAATAAAGCTCCCAATCCAGGCGGTCCATTCGGAACGATGTGGATGAGTTTATCAAAACAATCTTATGGCATCCATGGAACGAATAATCCTTCCTCCATCGGCAAGTTTGTTTCAAAAGGCTGCATCCGCATGTACAATCGCGACGTAGAAGAATTAGCAAGCATTGTCCCAATTGGCACTCCTGTTCATATTCGTCCTTAAGCTACTGAAATTCCTCTGTCTCAGGTTTGAAAATAGGCGAAGGAGGGCATAACGAAACAGTAAAGGAGGAATCACTGATGACAGAGGAAAACCATGCTATTCATAAAGATGGAGAGTTACAGCCCCATAAAGTAGACGATACGCTTGAGCGAATTAGTCCTGAAAGAATGGACAGCATTCTTGAGAATTTTAACTCTTTTAAATCCTATTTGAAAAAAAGAATTGAACTTGCTGAAAAAATCGGCTTGAATGAAGAGCAGCTTGCGGTGGCTACCGAGAAAATTGCTGACTACTTAGCAGAACATGCTGAGCCAAAAAATAGAGAAGAAAAACTGCTCCAGGAGCTATGGAATGTAGGCACGCAGGATGAACGTCATCATTTAGCCCATATGCTCGTTAAATTCGTGGATCAGGAATAAAAAAAATACGTCTGCCAAAAGGCAGACGTATTATTATTTTGTTGCAGCATATTGTTCTACTTCTACTGTCCAGTTAAATGGATCTTGTTCTTTTCCATTTTGGATACCAGTAATTGTGCTATAAAGCTTTTTAGCGATCGGACCTGTAGCTCCTTCATTAATGACCATCTTTTCATCATTCCAGAGCAATTCTCCGATTGGAGAAATAACGGCTGCTGTTCCTGTACCAAAGGCTTCTTCTAATTGGCCGGACTTATACGCTTCACGAATTTCTTCCATCGCCAAACGGCGTTCTGTTACTGGCAGATCCCAAGATTTTAGAAGCTCGATGACAGAGTTTCTCGTGACTCCCTCTAAAATGCTGCCGTTTAAAGCAGGCGTTATAATTTCTCCATTTATTTTAAAGAAGACATTCATGCTGCCTACTTCTTCAATGTATTTCTTCTCTAAGCCATCCAGCCATAGAACTTGAGTATATCCTTTGCCGTCAGCTATTTCCTGCGCCTTTAAACTAGAAGCATAGTTTCCAGCTGTCTTGGCTTCTCCTGTTCCACCAGCAACCGCACGGACAAACTCGCTTTCTACTAATATTTTCACTGGATGAATGCCCTCTTTATAGTAAGCTCCTACCGGTGATAAAATAATCATAAATTTATAACGGCTTGATGGTGCCACTCCAAGGAAAGGCTCTGTAGAAATAATAAATGGACGAATATAAAGAGAGGTCCCTTCTGCGTTCGGAATCCAATCTCTTTCCACTGAAATCAATTGTTTTAAAGCTTCTAGAGCAAACTCTTCATCCACTGGAGGAATACATAGGCGTTCATTTGAACGGTTTAAACGCTCAAAGTTTTTCTGTGGGCGGAATAATAACACTCGATTATCTTCTGTAAGGTATGCTTTTAATCCTTCAAACACCGTCTGGCCATAATGAAAGATCATGCAGGCCGGATCTAGTGAAATCGGCTGGTAAGGAACAATGCGCGGATCGTGCCAGCCCTGCCCTTCAGTATAATCCATAATAAACATATGATCCGTGAAAATTTTTCCAAAGCCTAGCTCTTCAGATTTTGGCTTCGATTTTCTTTCAGGACTTAAGTTGAGTTGGATAGTTTGTTCTTTCATTTCGCACTGTCTCCTTGCTGTATATGAATTTGGGAAAAGATAAAGATAATAAATAACTATATACATACCATTTTACAATTTTTTAGAATCTTTTCACAATAGTTTAGTGCAAAATTATTGTAAAACATTTTCAATTTTTTGTCCAATTGCACTTTTTCAGTCTAAAAGGCCTTCCCTCTCTAAAAATTCCTTTGCTACGGCTGCTGCTTTTTGATCTTTTACATTGACTTCATAATTCATTTTCCTCATTTGTTCATCTGTCACTTTGCCTGCAAGCTTATTTAATATTCGCTCGAGCTCCGGATGCTTTTCCAGCGTTTCCGTCCTTAATAGCGGTGCCCCCTGATACGGTGGGAATAAACCGAGATCATCTTCTAATACCGTTAAATGAAATTGTTGCAATTCACTGTCTGTCGAATAAGCATCTACTAAGTTAATATCACCCGATTTCACCGCTTGGTAGCGAAGCTTTGGTTCCATCGTCTGAACAGATGGGAAGTAAAGATGATACTTTTTTTGAATACCTCGGTACCCATCTTCCCGATCAGAAAATTCCAGTGTAAATCCAGCTTTCATCTGCCGTTCGACTTTCTTAAGATCAGATATCGTTTTTAAATCAAAGCTTTCAGCTGTTTGCTCTGGTACCGCTAATGCGTATGTATTATTATAAGCCATTGGCCGAAGCAGCATCAGATCATATTTTTTGAGCAAACCCTTTTCAGCTTGCTGATAGACCGCTTTACGATCTGTACTTTTCGCTTCTTCTTTTAAAAATTCAGCGATAACCGTACCTGTAAACTCTGGATAAAGATCAATCTCTTTGGCCCGAAGAGCATTAAAAACAAATGAGGTTTTGCCAAGACCCGGTTTCAGCTCCGCTTGTAAATCCGTGTCTTGTTCAATGAGCAGCTTGTACATGTTCATTAATATTTCAGGCTCGCTGCCGAGTTTTCCAGCAATGACAATTGTCTCCTGCTTTGTTTTCAGCAGCGACGGCGCAATTAGGAGAGCACAAGCAGCAATAACAGCAATCCCCGCCATCGTCAATGAGCGTTTAAAGGAAGCTTTTTCGGCTGCCTTTAATATGACATCAAAAAAGATAGCGAGCAGTGCAGCAGGGATCGCTCCCAAAACAATTAAAGAAGCATTGTTACGATCAATGCCGAGCAGAATAATGTCACCAAGCCCGCCTGCTCCAATTAAAGCAGCAAGAGTGGCTGTTCCGACAATTAGCACCATTGCTGTCCGAATTCCTGCCATAATGACTGGCATGGCGAGCGGCAATTCTACTTTGATTAATTGCTGATAGCTTTTCATTCCCATGGCTCTGGCCGCTTCAGAAAGTGAAGGATCAACTCCGACAATCCCTGTATATGTATTGCGAAGAATAGGCAGCAAGGCATAGATGACTAATGCAATAATGGCTGGCAGCCGCCCGATTCCAAATATTGGAATCATCAATCCAAGCAGAGCGAGAGATGGGATCGTTTGAAGAACAGCGGTGACGCCAATGATGCTTTCGGCTGCTTTTTTATGTCTCGTTAAATAAATGCCAAGCGGAATCGCAATGAGAACAGCAAAAAATAAGGAGATGAAAGAAATCTGCACATGCTCGAGCAGAGAACGCCAGACATCCCCTTTTCTCTCAGTCAATACATTTATGAAATTATTCATACATCCTTCTCTCCTTTAACACGCCAGATAAATAAGCGAGGGCGGATTGTCTCGTAAGCACTCCAATGATCTGCCCCTCTTTTTCTACTTCAATTTGCTCATCATCCATCAGCTGTTCAATCGCTTCTTCCAATGGCAAATCCGCACTGATTATCCGGCCTCCTGATTTCTTGTCAGCAATCGGGAGGCTTTCAAGAGCTTGTGCGGCCGTGATGATTCCCTGTGTTAAAGGCCGGGCTGATCCGATAAACTGTTGAACGAATTCGTTGGCTGGATGGGTAAAAATAGTCTTCGGCGTATCGATTTGGACAATTTGCCCTGCCTTCATTAAACAAATGCGGTCACCAAGCTTAAAGGCTTCCTGCATATCATGTGTCACAAATACAATAGTTTTGTTAATTCGTTTTTGCAATGTAAGGATATCGTTCTGCATTTTTTCTCTGCTGACGGGGTCTAAGGCACTGAATGGCTCATCCATTAGTAAAATGTCTGGGTCGGCAGCTAAAGCGCGGGCAACCCCTATACGCTGCTGCTGTCCGCCCGACAACTCTGAAGGCTTTCTCCCTCTGTACGTGCTTGGATGAAGGCCAACCATCGTTAAAAGTTCATCTATCCGCTCTTTTGTCTGCGCTCGGCTCCACTTTTTTAATTCAGGAACAACAGCAATGTTTTCTTCAACTGTCATATGTGGAAAAAGAGCGATTTGCTGGAGAACATAACCGATATTCCAGCGTAATTCATGGATATTATAATCACGTATGTTTTTATCTCTAATCGTAATCGTTCCATCTGTGGCATCAATTAACCGATTAATCATTTTCAATGTAGTCGTTTTTCCACAGCCGCTGGGGCCAGCAAGAATCAGAAATTCTCCTTCGCGTATGTATAAGTCAATGGACTGAACAGCAGCCGTCCCGTCAGGATATTTTTTGGATACGTTATTAAATTGAATCATATGCATGCCTCTTTCCTTTTTTCTCCCTCATCTTTTCCCTAAACATCTACTTTAACAAACTTTTCTTCTAAGAAAAATAAAATGCCCATCTAGATCAAACAGATGGGCAAGTATTAGAAGGAAACCAACTTAATTAGTTTATGGTGAAGCAATTCCTTCATTTGGCAGTCGCTAAAAAAGATTGATCCATTACTTAGAAATGGTCAATGGCTGCCGGGAAGCCTAATTTCCACTTTCGTCCCGCTTCCTTCTTCGCTTTCGAAAAAGATTTTCCCATTATGATGCTCAATGATTTTGAAGCTAACCATTAATCCTAATCCTGTTCCCTTTTCTTTATTAGAGTAAAAGGGCTCACATAAATGGGGGATGCGATCTTGAGAAATGCCAATCCCATTGTCCATCACCTCAATGCAAACAGATCCATCTATTGCCTGTTTTGTTGTGATGGTCACTCTCCCTCCGTTTGGCATCGCTTCAATGGCGTTTTTAATCAAATTTAAAATAACTTGCTTCATTTGCTTTTCTTCCACACGGACGAGAGGCAATTCTTTTGCCAGTTCTGAAACTAGCTCTACGCCGTAAAGCAGCGCCTCCGGTCCCATAAAGGCAATCGTATCTCGTAAAATATGATTAATATCCTTCTCAATAAAAACCATTTCCTGATTTGGTTTCGCCAGCATTAAGAATTCCTGCATAATCGATTCAATTCTTTCCAGCTCAGACAGGATAATTTCGCTGTATTTATGATGTGTTTCCTGCCCCCATAACTGGGTAAAACCTTTTATAGCTGTCAGCGGATTTCGCACTTCATGGGCAATGCCCGCGGCTAATTGGCCAACAGCACTTAGCTTATCCCGCTTATTTAATAAAATTTCTTTTTCTTTTAAGCTTGTAATGTCCTGAGTAATCACAATTACACGGTTTTTAAAACGGTTATCGATAATTTTGCGCGAACGAAGCCAGATGATGGACCCATTTTTATGAATCACCTGGTATTCAATTTCTGCCCCTTCACCGTATATCTCTTCAATGGCAAACTTTCTAAACCGTTCCTGGTCTTCCGGGTGGATAACCGCTCGAAATGAGCTTATATCCTCATAAATATCCTCTTTAGGATGACCAAGTATTTTCTCATAAGAAGGGCTAATGTAATGAAGTTTCTTTGTAAAACGGTCATACACACAAAAAATGTCATTGATGTTTTCTGATATAATCAGAAACCTTTTTTCATTTTCCTTTAATTCTTCGACTTGACGATCTAATAAAAGAGCGGTTTCAATTTTTTTCGTTATGTTTCTTGTTACATAAATAGCGGCAGTAAGTTGTCCGCTTTCATCATGCACGGGTGATGCAGAAACTTCAACATGAAGAAGAGCACCCTTTTTATTTTGGCGAATGGTCTTGTAGTGTTGAATTCTTTTCCCGTCCTGGAGCTGCTGCTGTAAAAAATTAAATTCTACTTCAAGATGCAAAGGGACAATCGGCAAAAGCTTCCCTTTTATTCCCTGTAATGTCCAGCCGTATTCTTGTTCGAAGGCATCGTTCACCGTGATGACTTTTCCCTCCGAATCTAAAACGTACAGAGGGTCGCAAACAGCCTGTAAAAAAGCGTCACGCCAGCTGTTACATTTAGTTGCTGCTGTATCAGTTGTGATCAATCTTTTTTCATTCGTTTTCACTCTATCCTCTCCCTCTTTCTACTATGTATAAAAATTTCCTTTTTTTCACTAAAAATCTTTCAACAAAAGGTGAGTTTTTATGACAAATGCTTGTCGGAGAAAGAAAAGAGTGCTTTTCACACAATTTCGAGGGAATACACTATAATAAAGACAAACATGTCGTAAAGAAGAGGTGCCGCTATGGAAATGAATCGACTAATGGAACAATTTCAAGGCCGGACACCGGCTATTTTAGGTAGTGAAAATTTCGCAAAGTTTGCTGTTCTTCTACCTCTTGTTGAAAAAGAAGGAGACATTCACGTCTTATTTGAAGTGCGTTCATATGAAATGAGACGGCAGCCGGGAGAAGTTTGCTTTCCGGGCGGAAAGTGTGATCCAGAGGATAAAGATGAACGTTTTACGGCTATACGTGAAACATCAGAAGAGCTTGGGATCTCCCCTTCAGCTGTTCACAGCACTTTTCCACTCGATTTCATGCTATCGCCTTTTGGGACAATCATCTTTCCTTTCGTAGGAGTACTGCCGGCAGATCAGCTAAAACCTAATCCAGATGAGGTAGCAGAAGTTTTTACAGTACCGCTTGATTATTTATTAACCGCCGTACCAGACCGTCATTCTATCCACTTTAAAGTCGAACCGGAAGAAGGCTTTCCTTTTAATTTAATTATCGGCGGCGAGGATTATAACTGGCAGGCTCGTTCTATGGATGAGTACTTTTATTTTTATGAAGACCGAATTATTTGGGGGTTAACGGCTCGCATACTTAAACATTTCATTGAACTTGTCAAAGAGTCAGGCATTGCTTCATCGCCCTCCCTGCCTCTTGACAAATCAAGAAAATAATAGATAATTATGAATAATCATAAATACTGAAACGATCGAGGGATTAGTAAACAAGTGAAATGCGTTAGAGAGTGGAACCCACCGGCTGAAAGGTTCCTCGCAGGAAGCTGTTGAACCTGCCCTTATTATGTATCGCTTATGACAACATAGGCCGTTCCCCGCGTTACGGGTTTAAAGTGGGTGCTTTCATGCACCAATAAAGGTGGTACCGCGGAACAGCATGCCCTCCGTCCTTTTGTTAGGAGGAGGGGCATGCTGTTTTTTATATAGACGAAAAGGATGATGGATGGTGAAGAAATCACGGGTTGTTGTGAAAATTGGCAGCAGTTCCCTAACTGACGAGCAAGGTAATATCGTCGAAGAAAAAGTACAGGATCATGTATCCGCTATTGCGAGACTTCGTGAAAATGGTCATGAAGTGATCGTCGTTTCCTCCGGGGCCATTGCGGCCGGCTTCCGGTCACTCGGGTATGCGGCCCGTCCGAAAACAGTGGCAGCCAAGCAAGCAGCAGCGGCAGTCGGGCAAAGTCTGCTTATTCAGAAGTATATTTCCCTGCTGGCCCCTTTTAACCTTGTTGCTGCGCAAATGCTTTTAACGAAAGAAGATTTTTACAGCCGCGGGCGTTTTCATAACTTTTACACTTCGATGTCGGAATTGTTAAGAGCGGGCGCTATTCCGATCATTAACGAAAACGATTCGATCTCGATCGAGGAGCTCACTTATGGTGATAACGATATGCTGTCGGCTCTTGTGAGCGGCTTTACCCAAGCAAACGCGCTCATTATCCTGACTGATATTGACGGCTTGTATGATAGTAATCCCGTTAAAAATCCTGCGGCAAAACGGTTTCATTTTATCCCTGAAGTCACAGATGAATTACTGTCTTATGCCGGTGACAGCGGCACTTCTATCGGAACCGGCGGCATGAGGTCAAAGCTGTTGGCAGCAAAAAAAGCATTATCACTCGGCGTGCCGGTATTTGTCGGCAACGGTGCCGGCCAGGAAAAATTAATGGATATTCTGGCGGGCAAAGGCTCCGGCACCTATATTGGCTCTCCTTTTAAAAGCCATATGCAAATGAAAAAACAGTGGCTCGCTCACCATGCAAAGCCGAACGGCGTTATTATTGTCGATGAAGGAGCTGAACAGGCTATTTTATCAAGGGGAAAAAGCTTGCTTCCAGTCGGTGTTTTGGCAGTGGAAGGCTTATTTCACGCGATGGACGTTGTCACGGTCTTAAATGAAAAAAGAGAAGTTCTTGGCAAAGGGCAAGTCTTTTATTCTTCTGCTGATTTAGAGAAAGTAAAAGGCCAGGCCGGTGCACAAGCAAAAATGCATTCAATCAATGAGCGAGCGGAAGTCATTCACCGCGATAATTGGGTGACAACAAAAGTCATGATTTGATGAGAGAATGGAGTGGAGAGAATGGGAGAATTACTTGAAAAAGCGAAGCTGTTAAAGGCAGCTTCTTACCAGATGGGAATGCTAACGGAGACCGAGAAAAACGAGGCACTTGAGCAAATTGCAGAGGCGTTGCTTTCAAATATAGATTTTATTTTACAGGAGAATTCTCAGGACATGGAAGCAGGAACGGCCGCCGGGTTTGCCCCGCCTTTATTAGATCGTCTCAAATTAACAGAAGATCGGATCCGGCAGATGGCGGATGGTGTTCGGCAGTTAATTCACCTAAAAGATCCAGTTGGTGAAGTAACAGAAAAATGGACGCTGGAGAATGGATTGAATATCCAAACGGTAAGAGTTCCCCTCGGCGTGATCGGCATGGTGTATGAGGCGCGTCCGAATGTCACAGTTGATGCGGCTGCTTTATGTCTAAAAGCGGGCAATGCTGTGCTGCTTCGCGGCAGTTCCTCTGCTGCCCGTTCTAATCTAGCTTTGGCAAAAGTGATGAAGGCTGCTTTACAGGCATCTCCTGTTCCAGAAGAGGCCCTGCAGCTGCTTGAAGATACGAGCCGAGAAACAGCGTCTGACATGTTCCGGTTAAACGAATATTTAGATGTGCTCATTCCTCGCGGCGGAGCTGGCTTGATCCAAACAGTCATTAAGCAGGCAACGGTTCCTGTTTTAGAAACAGGTGTCGGCAATTGTCATGTCTATATTGATGAAAGCGCAGAAAAAGAGATGGCTATGGCGATTGCAGAAAATGCCAAGCTCCACCGCCCTTCTGTCTGCAATGCAGCCGAGTCCTTATTAATTCATAAAGATTGGCCGTATCACAAAGAGCTATTGCAGTCGCTTTATGAAAAAGGAGTCGAGCTTCGCGGCTCGGATGACCTCGTCAAGGAATTTTCATTTATCAAGCAAGCCTCTGAAGAAGATTGGTCTACAGAGTTCCTAGCTCCCATTTTGGCTGTCAAAACAGTAGCAGGCATTCAAGAGGCAATCGCCCACATTCAAACGTACGGGACAAAACACTCGGAAGCGATCGTTTCGGAAAGCAAGGAGCGTGTACAGACGTTCTTCCGTGCTATTGACGCCGCTGTTCTTTACCATAATGCGTCTACTCGTTTTACAGACGGAGAACAATTCGGATACGGAGCGGAAATCGGCATTAGCACGCAAAAGCTTCATGCCCGTGGACCGATGGGATTACGCGCTTTGACAACGGTAAAATCGCTCGTCGAAGGAACGGGACAAATTAGAAACTAAGCATACGAACCGGCAGCTTCTGAATTTAAGCTGCCGGTTATTTACCGTCCCATTATAGAAAAGCCATCTGAATATACTTACTTTTTTTTAATCTAAACCCTTGTCTGACAAGCGCCTCCCACATAAAGCGATCTAGTGAATAAGGACTCTTTTCCTGCAGCGTGGCCGCCATTTCCTGGTCTAGGGAAAAAGTGTATAAGTGGTCTTCAATTATAAAAGACGCATAGATGACTTCATCGTGTTCATTCCAATCAAATAGTAAGATAGCTTCTTGTCCCCAATCGTTTAATTGTACTTCCATACAATTCACTACATGATAAAAATAACTTTCGTTGTCCATCATCTTCGATAAATAGCCTCTCAGCATTGCGGAAGTATTCATCCAACTCCTCCATTCATTGCATTCGCATAGGTTATATAAACTTCCTATTCCCGTTAGGAAGCATTTTAATCAAAAAGCGACTATTTTCTTTGGCACACAAAAACGGATAAAAAGAGCACGAAGCTCCCTTTATCCGTTTGAATGATTCTTATTTTAATTCTTGAATGATCAACTGTTCGCCTTCTTTTTTATAAGTAAACGAAAACTCTGTGCCTTCTTCCATTTGGTCAAACTTTTTCATCATGTCACTATTAGGATCCACTTGGAAAGCTTGCGGCTGTCCGTCTACTTCAATTTCTACTGTATGCGGGTCCGCAACGCCATTAAAAGTTCCGTGTGTTTCAATGGCTGCTGCTGTGTCACTGTTTGTTTTCGCTGGTGCTTGTGCTTTCAGTTCTTGAAGGATTAGCTGCTCGCCCTCTTTTTTGTAAGTAAATGTGACTTCTGTCCCTTCTTCCATTTGATCAAACTTTTTCATCATGTCACTATCAGGAGCAACCTGGAAGGATTGGGGCTGTCCGTTTACTTCAATTTCTACTGTATGCGGGTCCGCTACACCATTAAAGATTCCTTTTGCCTCAGTGACAGCAGCTGGCTGTTGTGTGTTTGAATCCGGCTTTTTCTCAGTATTAGGTGTTGTTTCTTTGTTTGTTTCAGGAGCTTGAGTCGTATCTTTATCTGCTGGCTCCTGAGTTGTTCCTTCATTTCCCTGCTGTACTTCCGTATCCTGTCCTGATTGTTCAGCTGTTTCCTTTTCAGGCTTGTCTGTTGTCTGTTCTTTCGTTTCTGATTCAGAGCATGCTCCTAATATTCCTCCTGCAAGCACCACGGCTCCCAAGATCATAGACCATTTTTTCATCTCGCTCTCTCCTTTCACTTCCTTGTCTTTCAGCCTACATTGTAACATACATGGAATTTTTCGCTAACTATTTACATAACAAATTAGGAAAAATAGGGCTCAAGAATGAAAGATTTTCAAATTTTGAGAGTATCGCTCTATGTTTGTTTCCAATCTCTTATGCTGATCCTTCCGCTCATTTTCCCTGTTCATTTATTCATAAAATAACAGTATAATAATTCGTTGTATAAAGAAATGAGGGTTAAACATGAAACAAACGATTTCACCTGTATTCGATCCATGGGAAGCGTATCTTGATGTGCAGCAAACTGGACAGCTGCAATTGTCTAATGTTGAATTCACGACAACGACGCTTTGTAATATGAGATGCGCACACTGTGCGGTCGGCTATACATTGCAAACGAAAGATCCTGAAGCGCTGCCTTTTGATCTGTTAAAAAAACGGCTCGATGAAGTACCTGCTTTACGGGCCTTAAGCATTACCGGCGGTGAGCCGATGCTGTCAAAGTCTTCTGTGCGCGAATATGTGCTGCCGCTATTGAAATATGCTCATGAGCGGGGGGTTTACACTCAGTTAAACTCTAATTTGACGCTAGAGCTGTCCCGTTACGAAGAAATTGCCCCCTATTTGGACGTTCTCCATATTTCGCATAACTGGGGCACAGTAGAAGAGTTTGTAGAAGTAGGATTTGCCAATATGGGGCGCAAACCTTCATTCCAGCAGCGTGAGGCTTTGTTCCAACGAATGATAGACAACAGTCGTGCATTATCGCGGATGGGCGTAATGGTATCGGCCGAAACGATGTTAAATAAAAGCACGCTCCCTTACCTTGAAAAAATCCATCGGCAAATCGTAGAAGAAATGGAATGTGCCCGGCATGAGGTTCACCCTATGTATCCCAGCGATTTCGCAAGCTCCCTTGAATCGCTTTCTCTTGATGAAATTAGGGAAGCTATCCACCGATTGCTCGATGCTCGTGATCCAAGCGTATGGATGTTATTTGGGACTCTTCCTTTTTACGCTTGTCAGCCAGATGAACAGACGCACCAGCTGCTAAAACGACTGCGCACAGAGAAGAACGTGACAGTGCGCAATGATCCAGACGGCCGCTCTCGTCTAAACGTTAATATTTTTAATGGAGAAATTATCGTGACAGACTTTGGAGACGCTCCGCCTTTAGGCAATATCCAAACGACTGCTTTACAGGAAGCTTATGAAACGTGGAATCAATCACGCCTCGCTTCTGAGCTTAATTGCCATTGTCCGGGGGTCCAATGTCTCGGCCCTAATATCCTGGTGAAAAATGCTTATTATCCGAACGTTGATTTTATGAATAAAACCGCTGTTCTTGCTAAATAAATGTTGATTTATCATAAAGCTTGATTGAAAATCACTCTAAACTCTTGATTTCAATGCATATAAAAAGCCAACGTTTTGAATAAAATTCGATCAAACGTTGGCTTTTCTTTAATTTCAAGAACTGTTTTTTTAAAGAGGTTGATTATTTTGATCCTTCTTATCCCACTATACGAACCCTTCATTAGTTCAATAAAGGAAAAATCACTTTAATGACAGCTCTATATTCTGCAACTATCACACCTTTAGTTTGATAAGGATTCATTCAGTCTAGTTTATTCAACAGAAGTGCAGATTTCAATGTAATGTCCATCCGGATCTGCTACATATGCAGCTGTTAGTCCCCACGGTTTTGTAACAGGTTCTCTTATGATTGTTACACTTTGTCCGCGAAGCTTGTCGATTGCAGATGGCACCTTTTCAACAACAAATCCGATTTCAAAAGTTTGGGTTGGAACAGATGCTTCAGGTGCAATAAGTCATCGTTTGGTTCAAATAATTCATTAAAAAGGATGGAGGTTTGCTTATATACAAGTTGAAATAGCTCAAGATTGAGTTCATTATTTCCTTTGTATTAATAGATATCCCCACCAAGTGAAGAATGAATGTCAATGACCCATTGATAATAGATGCTTTGATGAACAAGTTATCCTTTATACTTTTTTAGTCTTCTCATTAGTGAAGACTGGCTAATGCCTAATGCTTTAGCTGCTTTCCTAGTAGTTTTATGATGATTATACGCTTGTAAGATGACTTCTTTTTCAACCTTGTCCAAGATGTCCTGTAGTGATTCTTCACTAAGATTAAGAGCTAAAAGCGGGTCAATATTTTGCTTCGTGTTTTGCTTATACTTTTCTGGGAGATCGGCTGAAAGAATTTCATCTTGTTTTGCTAAAATCACAAGCTGCTCTACTAAGTTTTCTAATTCTCTTATATTTCCGGGCCATTGATAATTTTGCAGAATTCCAATCACCTCATTTGAGAAAAACCGGGCTCTTTTATGTAAGCCGTTAAACCGCGTTAAATAAAAATGCAAGAGAGGGAAAATATCTTCTTTTCTTTCTCTAAGAGGAATGATGGCAACAGGTAAAATGTTAAGGCGGTAAAATAAATCACTACGAAAGGTTCCTTCAGCTACCATTTCCTCTAAATCAAGGTTTGTCGCTGCAATGATTCGAATGTTTGCCTTTTGGGTTTGAGCAGCTCCTATTGGACGGTATGTTTTATCTTGCAATAGCTGTAAGAGCTTAGATTGCAAAGGAAGCGAAAGCTCGCTAATTTCATCAAGGAACAGCGTGCCGGTTTCAGCAATTTTTACAAGTCCTGCCTTTCCCTGCGTATTTGCCCCTGTAAATGCTCCTTTTTGATAACCAAAAAGTTCAGATTCAATCAATGTTTCTGGAATAGCAGCACAATTCACATAAATAAACGGCCCATTATGCCTTTCGCTTAATTGATGAATTTTTTGGGCGGCTACATTTTTTCCCACCCCTGTTTCTCCCGTGATTAAAACAGTTGTTTCAACACTCGCGACTGTTTCAATAATTTGAGACAGCCGAATGGATGCCGGGCTTTGTTCAATAAAAGGATGCTCCTGTTGAGTGAACAATTGGTGCAAATTTAGTTTTCTAAACTCTTGAATGTAACGGTTAAGAAGGGCATTAATCTCTTCAAACTCAAACTGAGGGGTACTAGAAGCCAATTTGCTCATATCCCTGCCGTGAGCAATCACATATTTGCTCTTCCCCTGTTCATCAAAAATAATATGTCCGGTAGTCATATGCTTTTTCCCGTTCAATAAGGTTTGCACTTTTGTAATCCGCTCTCCTGTTTCGATGACATTTTTAATAACAGACGGTTGAAATACTTTCTCCTTTTCGAGTTCTTTTACATTTTTACCGATAATGTCTATTCCCTCGAAGGATTCTTTACTTGTTTTATTCATCCATAAAGTGGTCCCGTTTTTGTCGGCAATATAAATTGCGTCATCTAAGGAATCAAAAATTTTGAAAAAATCATTTGAATTTATGGAGATATTTTCTTTCTTCATCCATGGTTCTCTCCTTTTTTTAAGAAAAACGAGTCTTTATTGGTTCAAATCCTCACACTCTATTAAATACTTCAAAAAATCGAACCATATATAAATCAGCACCAAGGAAATCGAACCAAATTTGGTTCAATTATATATGAACTTCTTGAAAACTTCTATCAATTTATTTAAATTTACGCACTATTCCAACATGTAAGCGATTGAAAACAGGCACAGAAATTGCAGTATGAAAAATCGAACCGAAATAAAGAAAGGTGAGTAAAAAATGACAACTATTCTTGAACAACTCTCATGCTCTGTTGATCACATGAAAGAAGACATTGTGCACTGGCGGCGTTATTTGCACGAAAATCCTGAATTGTCGTTTCAGGAAGAAAAGACCTCCCAATTTGTGTTCGATACTTTACAGTCCTTTGGCGGTCTAGAGGTCACTCGCCCGACAAAAACAAGTGTAATGGCCCGGTTAATTGGCTTCCGTCCTGGCAAAACACTTGCTCTCCGAGCAGATATGGACGCCTTGCCTCTTCAAGAAGAAACTAGTTATGAGTTTGCCTCCAAAAACCCAGGCATCATGCACGCCTGCGGACATGACGGCCATACAGCCATGCTGCTGGCGTGCGCTAAAATTTTATCCGGTTTGAAGAACCAGATAAAAGGAGAGATTCGTTTCCTATTCCAACATGCTGAAGAGGTACCGCCGGGGGGAGCGATCGAAATGGTCGAAGCTGGTGTGATGGATGGGGTTGACATGGTGATTGGCTTGCATCTTATATCGACAATGGAAGTCGGAACATTGGCCATCAACTCCGGCCCCCTCCATCCCGCTTTAGGTAATTTTGACATTAAAATTCTAGGGAAAGGCGGACACGGTGCCTCTCCGCATGAAACGGTAGACAGTTTAACCATTGCCGCCCAGGTCGTGACGAATCTGCAGCACATTGTATCAAGAAACATTGATCCATTTGAAACGGTTACCTTATCGATTACCAAAATTCATGGGGGCGCTGTCGAGGGAAATACGGCTTACAATGTCATTCCTGATGCACTTGAGCTTGGCGGTACGGTGAGATGCTTTAATGAGGAACTTTTAAACTCCATCCCTGCATTGATGGAACGCATCATAAAAGGAATTACGGATGCACACGGCGCAAGCTATCAATTTTCATACAAACAAGGCTATCATCCCGTTATTAATGATGATCAAATATCTGCCCTTGTCGAGGAAGCACTGATAGAAGCGTTTGGGGCAGAAGCAGTCCATAAAGCGAAACCAAGCATGCCGGGAGAAGATTTCTCTGAATACCTTCAAAAGGCACCTGGCGCTTATTTTTACATTGGCGCTGGAAATGAAGCAAACGGAATCATCTATCCGCATCATCACCCACGGTTTGCCATCGATGAAGATGCCTTAAAAATCGGGGTACAAGCCTTTCTCCATGCGGTATTCAAATTGTTGGATTGATCCATGCACTATATAAATTTTCAAGAGGAGAACATGACATGAAAAACATTCACTTACTAGGCGTTTTGCCATTTATCGGAATGCTTGGCGGACTTCCCTTCGCTAACAGAGAAACACCATACGTTCTCGGAATGCCCTTTCTTCATTTTTGGATTGCTCTGTGGATCGTTCTCACCTTTTTTATTATGTTAACTATCTATAAATTTGATAAAAGCAATATGGATAAGGAAGGTGAAAAGGAATGAATATAGCAACGATTATCATTTTTGCTTTTCTTCTTTTATGTCTTTTTTTAGGAATTCAAGCGAAAAAAGGGAAAGAAATGAATATTGAGCAATGGGCTGTAGGCGGCCGTGGTTTTGGTTACATGTTTGTCTTTATTTTAATGGCCGGCGAAGGATACTCCACTTTTACGATGCTTGGGGCGAGCGGCTGGGCCTACTCAAAAGGCGCCCCTGCCTATTATGTCCTCAGCTATACAGCTCTGGCATTTGCTATTGGCTACTGGCTGCTGCCGCCTATTTGGCGCTATGCGAAAGAACATAACATTGTCTCTCAACCAGACTTCTTTACCTATAAATATAAAAGCAAGTCATTAGGAGTGCTGACTGCTGTCGTAGGCATTATTGCAATGATTCCTTATATTATTATCCAATTCAAAGGATTAGGCATCATTGTGTCTGAAACTTCTTATGGAACCATTTCGCCAGAGCTTTCCGTTATCATTGGAATGATATGCATAACGATTTATGTAATGATATCTGGAATCCACGGTTCTGCCTGGACTGCTGTTATGAAGGACATCCTAGTATTCTTTATTATTGCTTTCCTGGGGATTTATCTTCCCTATCATTATTATGGCGGACTGCAGCCGATGTTCGAAGCCGTAAGCGCAGCCAAACCGGATTTCCTTACTTTCTCCGAGTCAGGATTAAGTATATCTTGGTTTATTTCAACCGTTCTCTTATCAGTTTTTGGCCTTTATATGTGGCCTCATTCACTCGTTCCTGTCTTTTCCGCTAAAAATGAGAAGACATTTAAAAAGAACGCCATTATGATGCCGGCCTACACACTCATGCTGCTGTTTGTTTTCTTTGTTGGCTTTGCTGCCATTCTCAAAGTCCCTGGACTCGTTGGCCCTGAAGGAGATCTCGCTTTGCTGAGAATTTCTGTGCAAACGTTCAGCCCTTGGTTTGTTGGACTGATTGGAGCCGCTGGATTATTAAGCGCTCTAGTCTTAAGCTCAATTTTGCTGATGACAACTTCAACAATTTTAGCCAACAATATCTATAAATTATTTGATCCTAATGCCAGCAGTGTCAAAGTAGGAAAAATAGCGAAGCTCTGCGTTCCGCTCATCTCCTTGATATGTTTATATTTCACCCTGGGAAACAGTAATTCCTTAACCGTACTGTTTCTATCAGGCTTTAGTATCGTCACACAATTATTTCCGGCTTTTTTTGCCAGCTTGTTTAAAAAGAATCCTTTTACAACCCAGGGAACCTTTGTCGGCATTACACTTGGTGTTGGCATCGTTCTGTATACAACCGTCACACAGCAGACAATGGGAACCCTTTTCCCTCACATGCCACAGGTAATTAAAGATTTAAATATTGGTGTTTTAGCATTAGTCATGAATATTATCTCAATGAGCATCATTAGTGCTGTTATGCCCAAACATTCTTCTATTGCTGGACAAGAAAGCAAAGAAAAAGCGGTATAAGAAAAAGCAGGATGTCTCACTTAATAGAGTGGGAATCCTGCTTTTTTCTTATATAAAACATTTCATTAAACCATACAGAGTGGAATCTAATGGTTTTTGTTTTTATCACGATGATTAAGGCATCTCTTATTTTCCTTCCAAATTATCAAGAATCACCGTAATATTCGATTCCATCATCTTAATATAGGAATCTCCCTTTTCTCCAGGCTTGCCGAGAGAATCGGTAAACAATGTGCCGCCAATCGGTATGTCTGTTTCTTTCGCTACCATTTCCATACTGCGGGGATCTACACTTGTTTCTACAAACAAGGAAGACAAGTCTCTTGACTTAATAAGGTCTACTAGTTTTTTCACTTGCTGAGGAGTGCCCTGGTTTTCTGAATTGATTTCCCATATATATCCCGCTTCAAAACCGTAGGCCGCGCAAAAGTATTTAAAAGCTCCTTCACTTGTTACGAGGAAGCGTTTTTCCTTAGAGATTTGATTAAAATCTGCCACTGCTTCTTCGTGGAGCTTCTCTAGTTTGGCAATATATTCTTGTGCATTCTTTTTGTAAAAGCCGGCATTTTCAGGGTCTGCTTGAACAAGGGCATCCCGAGCATTTTTTGCATATTGAATGCCGTTACGAATATCAAGCCAGGCATGGGGATCTTCTTCCCCTTCATGACCTTTTGACGTTAAATGTTTCGGCTCTACCCCTTTACTCAAACGAAATACCGATCCATCTTTCTCTGATTTCCCTGCTGTCTCAATGAGTTTCTCAAACCAGGAATTCCCTGCTTCCAAATTTAATCCATTGTAAAATACAACGTCCGCATCAGTTGTTTTTTGGATGTCGAGCGGAAGAGGATCGTATTCATGCGGATTAGACCCGATAGGTGCCAGACTATGGATATCGATACGGTCGCCACCAATGTTTTTCACAATGTCATATAAAATAGAATAAGTCGTGACGACTTGCAGTTTTCCCTCTTTATCTGGGACTTTCTCTTCCTTTCCGCAACCGGAAAGCATAGCCATTATGAAAAGCCCTATTATAAGTAATTTCAATACATGTTTCATTTCTATTCCCCCTCACTCGTTATATAATGATGCTTTTTGTTTTCTTGTTTTTAGAGCCCGCCACAAGATTCCCTGTTTTGGAGAAAAAGCAAAAGCTAACAGGAACAGGAAGGTTGACACCAAAACGATCGTAGCGCCGGAAGCAAGATTGTAAGTAAAGCTAAAGTATAATCCGATAACAGAGGTTGCTACTCCTAACCCGGCAGAAAGATAAATCATGATCCACAACCGGTTTGTTAACAAGTAAGCAGTGGCAGCCGGTGTAATGAGCATGGCGACTACGAGTACAATCCCAACCGTTTGCAGGGAAGCGACAGTTACCATTGTGAGCAGGGTCATTAAAAAGTAATGAATCACTTTGACTGGCAGTCCATACGCTGCAGACATAATCGGATCAAAAGAAGTAATCAAAAGCTCTTTATAAAACAGATAGATGGAAGCAAGGACGAAAACACCGATTCCAAGTGTCGTCCACATATCTGAAGGGCGCACGGCGAGAACATTGCCAAATAAAATGTGATAAAGATCAGTGCTGCTTTTCATAAAGGTGATGAGGATGATCCCCAGGGCAAAAGCAAAGGTGAACATAATACCAATGGAGATGTCATTTTTAATGCGGCTGTTCTGGCTGACAAAACCGATCCCCATAGCTGTTAGGACCCCGGAAATGACCGCGCCGATAAAAAAGTTGATTCCGAGCATATAGGCGATCGCTACTCCAGGGAGAACCGCATGAGAGATGGCATCCCCCATCAGCGCCATCCCCCTTAAGATGATAAAGCACCCTACTGCCCCGCATATAATACCCACCATGACGGAAGTCAACAATGCTTTTTGCAAGAAGCTGTAATGAAGAACCGCTTCAATAAACCCCATCACATCTCTACCCCCAATTGGTTTAGAAAAGAAAACTGGCCGGAATAAGCTTTAGAGAGCATATCTGCCCGCCATACTTGATCAACGGTTCCGAAGCCAATCAGTTCTTTATTTAACAAAATCAGCTGATCAAAGTAGTCGTTTACTTTACTTAAATCATGATGAACGACGAGGATGGTTTTCCCTTCCTGCTTTAAGTCTTTTAAAATCGCCACAATCGCTTCTTCACTCGCTGCATCGATCCCGACAAACGGTTCATCTAGAAAGAAGATTTGCGCCTTTTGTGCGAGAGCACGTGCTAGAAATACCCGCTGCTGCTGGCCTCCAGAAAGTTCACCAATTTGACGGTTTTTAAAACTTTCCATTCCGACTCTTTGCAAGCAGTGTAACGCCCAGTCTTTGTCTTGCTTCTTTGGCCATTTGAACCAGCCTAACTTTGGATACGCCCCCAGCAGAACGGTGTCCAAAACGGTGATGGGAAAGTCCCAATCGATGTTGCTCCTCTGCGGCACGTAAGCCACCGCTTTTCTTTGTTCCTGAAAGCTTCTCCCGTATACTTGGACGTTTCCTTTATCTTTGGGAATCAAGTTCAACAAAGCTTTTAAAAGAGTAGATTTCCCTGCACCGTTCGGGCCGATGATGCCGACCAAGTTTCCAGGTTTGATCGCAAAGCTGATATCACTGATCGCTTCATTTCCATGATAAGAGACGAATAAATCCTTCACTGTCAGCGCCTCATTCATATCCATTCTCCTTCCGCTGTTTTCTGAATGCAGAATGCAAAAAAAATGATTTCATGCCATTAAGAGTTATTTACTTCCTGCTATTTTGTTTCCTTAGGGCAAAATTTTATTTAAAAAAAAATGATCTTCTTTTATAAGATTACTTTATGCAATGAAGAAAAAAACGACATATGTATACAACCAATATTTTTTCTCTAATACAAAAATTAAAGTATAATCAAACTTCTGTCAATGCTTTTGGCATAGAAAAATACACCATCCTTATTTGTGGATGGTGTATGCAAAAACAATTAAATTTTCCATCTGCTTTTCATAATCCCGGCTTCTCGCAGTGTATCGTACACAATCACGACGGCTGGGCCAACAAAAAAGCCGATAAACCCAAGCAGTTTGAACCCAATAAACAGACTGATCAAAGCGGCCAGAGGGGAAATGCCCATATTGCTTGAAAATACTTTTGGCTCCAAGATTCTCCGTACTACCGTGATGACAATAAACAGGACGATCAAACCGAAGCCAAGAAATTGATTTTCTTGGAAAAAACAAAAGATTGCCCACGGAACGAGCACCGAGCCTGTGCCTAAGATGGGAAGAATATCAACAAAAACAATCAAAATAGATAAAAGCAAAGCGTACGGGACTTTTAAGATAGCAAGTCCAATAAACGCCATCATAAAGGTGACGATGCTTAGGAAGATTTGTGCTTTAATAAAACCAATGCCAGCACGATTCAACTGAGCAGTAATTAAATACAACTTTTCTTTCGTCGTTTCCCTCAAATGCCGTTCTGTTTTAATCCGCAGCCGTGACAGTTCTAAACTAAATAAAAACACGGCAATTAAATAGACTAAAAACTCGATTAAAAATCCCGGTATCGCGGCGGCCAGCCCAAACAGCCACTCAACGATTCCCTGCAGCATACTCGTGACAGACTGCAGCGTGTTTTCGATTGTTTTTTCAAACGATTGGAAAACATCAACCGGCAGTGATTTGAAGTATTGCTGCGATTGGTCAATAAATCCCTTTAATGACTCTTTATAAAAGTCGTTAGCAAAAGGCGGTCCCTTTTCTGCGAGCGTGACGGCCTGATCGATGACGAGCTTCACGATAAACCAGACGAACAAGGCAATAAAAAGCAGATAGAGGATAAAGGTGGCGAGCACGGCCCGAAAGCGCGGCCATTTAAAACGCATCATGAACCACTTGACAGAATTCTCAAGCAGGATCGCCGTAATCAATGCCAGCAGAAATGGCAATGAGTATGGAATTAAATAGATTGTGATGATGATTAAAGCGGCTGTAATGATCCATCTTTTTATCATTGGTTTATCTACTGCTCCTTACTTCAATGACTCCTTACGTGTAGTTACTATAATAAACCATTTCTTTGGGAAAAGTCACTTTTTAAGCTAGCCGCAAAGTGTTTTTATAAAGATTGGCCCGTGACAAACTAAGAGAATAAGTGATAATATGAACTATTATTTCAAGTATACAAAGAGGTGGAAAACCATGAATAAAAGAGTAGAGAAAGCAACATTTGCAGGCGGCTGCTTCTGGTGTATGGTCAAACCGTTTGATCAATGGGACGGTGTGTACGAAGTCATTTCCGGCTATACGGGCGGCCATACGATAAATCCAACATACGAGCAGGTAAAAAGCGGAACGACCGGTCACTTAGAGGCTGTACAAATTACATATGACCCTGCTGTTATTTCCTATCAAACAATGTTGGATTTGTATTGGCCGCAAATTGATCCGACAGATGACGGCGGCCAGTTCCAGGACCGCGGCGACTCCTATCGGACGGCGATCTTTTATCATACACCAGCGCAGCAGGAGCTGGCGGAAGCCTCCAAGAGAGAGATTGAGGAAAGTGAAAAGTTTCAAAAACCAATTGTGACCCGCATCTTGCCGGCTGCCCCATTCTATCCAGCAGAGGATTATCATCAAGACTTCTATAAAAAGAATCCTGATGAATACAAAGCAGACCGCCAGAAATCAGGTCGGGATGAGTTTATTCAAGAACACTGGACAGAAGAAGATAGCAAGCAGTAAAACAGGATGATATGATAGAGGCAGCACAACAATAGGGAGATTGAAATACGAATGGGTACAAACCTTGCAAAATACGAAAAAGTGATGAATTACATTAAAAAAGCGATCTCAAGCGGCGATTGGCCGATCGGCAGTAAAATTCCGAGTCAGCGCAAACTGGCCGATCTGCTGTCGGTTAACCGCTCTACGATTGTTACCGCGCTTGAAGAGCTAAAAGCAGAGGGATTAATTGAAGGTGTGATGGGAAAAGGCACTATGGTTGTAAATAATACGTGGACCTTGCTTGCAGCAAGCCCCCCTTCCTGGGACGAATCCGCGCCGCTGTCTTTCCCTAAATCAGTGCCTTCCCCCGTTTTGGAAACAGATGAAATAAAAGCACCAGACCATTTAATTGAACTAAGCAAGGGCGAACTCGCACAGGATATTTTTCCAAAGGATAATATGCAGCAAGTCATGATGCGGCTTGCTCAAAGCCTGGAGCCCTTCGGATACGAGGAACCAAAAGGGTATCTTCCGCTAAGGCAGGCAATCAGTGATTATATGAAAAAACAAGGAACCAATGTTTCCCCCGATTCGATTTTAATTGTCTCCGGAGCGATTCAAGGATTGCAATTAATCGCTGCTGGCCTTTTGCATAAAGGATCGACCGTCTTTCTGGAAAAGCCGTCTTATCTGTATTCCCTTCATATTTTTCAGTCGGCCGGCATGAACTTATCCGGCTTGCCGATGGATGAAGAAGGATTGCAGTCCGCCCCTCTTGCTAAAAAGGCGATGGACGGTCCCTCTTCGATTCTGTATACGATCCCCTGTTTCCATAATCCGACCGGCATCTTAATGTCGGAAGCACGCCGAAAAGAGCTGCTCGATATTTGTGCGGAAAAGCGGCTTCCAATTATTGAAGATGATATTTACCGTGAGCTTTGGATCGACAACCCGCCTCCGCCTACACTGCAGTCACTCGACTCAAACGGCCATGTGCTGTACATTGGGAGCTTTTCAAAAACCCTCACGCCTGGCCTTCGCATCGGCTGGATTGCAGGAGCAGAACCAGTCATTGACCGGTTAGCGGAAATGAAAAAACAAACGGACTATGGCTCCAGTTCCCTCTCCCAGCTTGTAGCAGCCGAATGGATTTCGAGCGGTCTGTACGAGCAGCACTTGTCTTTCGTTCGTGAAGAATTAAAGAAACGGCGCACTGCTGCCCTAAACGTGTTAAATCAATATATGAGCGATCTTGCCGAATGGGACGTTCCGGCCGGCGGCTTCTTAATTTGGCTGCGAATGAAAAAGAATGTGCAATTAAAGGATATTCATCAAAAAGCGTATAAAGCAGGAATTTCATTGAACATGGGCAGCATTTACACAGAAGAGTCTGTTCAAGCCATTCGACTTTCCTACGGTTACGCTTCCATTGAAGAGTTTGAACAAGGCATTATAAAATTACGGGAAATCATCCTTGAGGACAACTAACATAAGATTGATTGAAAAATTAGGTGATAATAATGGATTTTAAAATACACTACTTATCCTTCTTTTTGATCCGGGTAGATGATAAAGAAGAAAACAAACGGGCCCAGCACTTTCGCACCCTCAATGAGGAAGAATATGAAAGCAGCCCGCTGAAAGACTTTCTTGACGGCGAATTTACTAAGATCGTAAAACGCAAGGCCGAACGCCATCCAAAAGCAGAACAAGTGCCGACAAAAATCGGCTTTTTCACAGCAGAACCGGGCCATGACTTAACGTCAAACCCGAACTATAACCTATTCGCTAAAGCCCGGGCTGCTTTTTCACTGTTAGAATTTCAAGAAGCAAGTGAACAGTTTGCCTCGCTTTACACACAAACAAGTGCTGCACGCGGCGGTGTATTCATTGTGGCTAAAGCACAATTAAGAAAATATTTTGATGATCCCTTTGTTTTTGTTTTAAAATGTGACTTTGAGCCAAAAGTAGCTTCCATTTCGGATGCCTCCTCCCTTATCGAGCATGTAGAACTGGCAATTACAACAAAAAACATGAAATCGATTCAGTACCCCTACATGCCCGAAGAAGGGATGATTGAAGAAGGCGAACTAAAAATTCATCAGGCTTCCCACGCCCGTTACTTTGAGGATTTCTTAAAATACGTTGGCTACGAACAATCGATGCCTGAAATCGTCAAAACGCAAGTGATGGACTTCGTGCGGGAAACGGTCATTGAAGACTTGGAAGATGAAAGTCCTGAACGTGCGCAGTTTGAAGAAGCGATGGAAATTTGGGCAGAGAGCCCGAAACGAGAGCTACAGGAGCGGTTTTCAACGGAAGAGATCGTGGAAGCCGCAAGCCGCATGGTGGAGCATACACCTGAATTAGAACTGAAGATGAAGCTCGACCATATGGGTGTTAAAGCCATGCTGTCAGACTTTGGAGAATCGGTTCATTTGGCTAAAATCGGCGACCGCTATGTCGTTCTGATGGAAGCTGATTCGGTTGTGTTTGAAAAAGGCTTCTCGCCGATTGAGTTTCATAAGCCTGAGGACTTGGATGAGGTCGTTGAGAAGATTCGGGAGAAGCATGGAAGCTTTTCGAGGTGATACGTGTGAGCGCTATTTCTATTAGAAAAGAGGGTTATTCAAGCATCTGCAACCGTTTATGTGATTAAAGTTTATGTTCTAAACATGTTGGTAAGGGATTCCTTTAATTAAATATACTTAAAATATTAAATTAAAAAGACAGTGAGTCTATCTTTGCTTACTGTCTTTTCTGATTTTCATAGCTATTTAACTTTGGAGATAGTAGGAGTAAACTCGCCTCAAAAACTTCAATTCATTCTTTAGAAAAAGAATAAAAATTTTTACATGAAGGACTTTATTCAAAAGAGTGGGAGGAATAAAAAGAGGCCGCTCTGTATTAAAGAGCTGCCTGCTTTATCAGTTGCTATCATTATTTTAAACAACTGATTTTCTCTTATAATTGTTACCACACTTTACATGTCCAGAGTGTATGTGGCAACACATGAGTACCGGTGAGTTTAATTAAATATCTAGGTTCCTATTCCAGTGGAATTTAGCTATTTTTCTAATACATATTCAACTTTGCCCTTTTTAGCTTGAGTAAAAAATTTCACATAAAACATGATGGGACCTAACTAGCTTAAAATATAAAAGCCTGTGAAATTTTAGAGGATTGTTTTATCCCAACCTCTACCTTATAAATTAAATTTACATTTATTCAAATACAGCTACTAAGCGGCCTTTTACTTCATGGTTTTTCAGTTTTTCGATGCCTTTGTCGATTTCTTCGAATGGGATAGTGATGAGATTTGGATTCATTTTTCCAGTAGCGAAGCAATCATATACACCTTTTAAGTCTTCTACTGACCCACCATTACTTCCTAAAAGCTTAATTTCTTTTGTAATCATTAAATACGTGTTGATATTTGATTCTAATTTACCCATACCAACAATGACAACTGTTCCTTGAACTTTTACAGCTTCTAATGCATCAGAAGTTGTTTGTCCAAAGCCGGCAAAGTCAACAATGACATCGCATTCTGCTTCTTTCATATCTAGAACAGTATCGTAAACTTTATTAGCTCCTAGTTCTTCAGCAAGTTTTCGAGCTTCTGGAGATACATCTGTAGCGTATACTTTACAACCTTTAATTAATGCCATTTGTAAGGCAAATTGACCAAGTCCACCGATACCGATAATTCCTAATTTTGTACCTTCTTTTGCTTGTCCAATACTGAAAAGAGCTCGATACGCTGTAATTCCTGCATCTGTTGAAGCTGCCCCTTCTACAAAGGAAACACTTTCAGGAATGATCACACATTGGTGAGCAGGAACACGCACTTTTTCTGCATATCCTCCGTCATAGTTGTACCCAGCAGTTATTTTCGTTGCTCGATCCATTGGGTTAGCCCCAACACGGTCTCCAACTTTAATACCTTCTACACCTTCCCCCACTTCAATAACAACCCCAGCAAACTCATGCCCCATAATAACAGGACCATTTGGGAAAAGTGGCATCCAACCTGGATCTTGTAATGCTGCAACGTCCGAATGGCATAAACCAGCAGCTTTCACGTCTATCACAACGTGACCTGGAATCGCTTTTGGATCTTCTTTTTCAATCAATTCTAGTGGTTTATTTGTACCTGAAAATTGCCAACCTCTCATACTATCTCCTCCAAATTGTTTTAATATATCGAGTTAATTAATAACTCAAAAAATAAACTCTTAATATTTCAGTCTAATCTAGCTTTTGAGCCAGCTTCATGGACTCATTATTCAATAAATTAAACGTTGTATAATGCTCCATCAACCGTGAATGAAGATGAACTAACATAAGTAGCTTCATCAGAAAGTAAGAAAGCAATCACGTTAGCTACTTCTTCAGGTTCACCGTAGCGTTTCATTGGCACCGCATCGTTATAGGCTGCTTGTGCTGCTTCTGCTGCACCTGGTGCAACTTTTGATTCAATATTACGCATCATTTGTGTATTAATAACTCCCGGGTTTACTGTGTTCACACGTACATTATATGGAGCAGCTTCTAACGCGGCTACTTTATTCATACCCATTAATGCATGTTTCGACGAATTATATAGCATCATTTGTGGTGAACCAATTAGTCCTGCTACTGAAGCAGTATTTACAATTGATCCTGCTTTCTGTTGTTTCATGATTGGTAATACATATTTTAAACCGTAGAAAGCACCTTTTACGTTAATGCTATATACGAAATCGAAATCTTGTTCCGTTATTTCTTCTATACTTTTTGCTGGACCTTCTACCCCTGCATTATTTGCAAATCCATCAATATGGCCGAACTTTTCCATAGTTTGCTCAACATAATTCTTTACTTCTGCTTCTTTAGAAACATCTGCCTTTAATGTTAGAACGCGATCTTCACCTAAGTTAAGTTCCTCTGCAACCGCTTTCACAGCAGCCTCATTTAAATCCACAAGGGTTAACTTTGCACCTTCACTTGCAAGTTTACGAGCAATTTCTTTTCCTATGCCTCCAGCAGCACCTGTAATAATTACGACTTTGTTTTCAAATCTCATATTAATACCCCCTCTAAAGATTTTGGTTATATTTAAAGTGTAATCGCTTTTACACTTTGTACACAATCCTTAACATTTGCTATAATGTCGAAGAAGCCAACACTTTCGATCAATCTGTCGAATAATAGGAGAGGAATATGATGAAATCCAATTCCACCCAAGCTTTAAGGACCAAGAGTTTCTTAAAAAAGGCATTTATTGAAATGGTACATAAGAAAGGATTTAGTACTGTTACGGTGAAGGACGTGGTTGATTATGCTCAATATAATCGAACAACCTTTTATGTGTACTATCAAAACATATACGATCTTGTTGAAGAGTTAATGGATGAAATGTTTGAAGCCATACAGTATTACAGCATGTCGAAATACCAAAGCGATAGCCGGGTAAAAGTAAAGGAGTTGACAACAAACTCTTTCGATTTGTTGTATTACATTTACGATAACCGTGATTACTTCACATTACTACTTTTAGAAGATACGTTACCATACATACACCAGCAACTGCCTGAAGCGATTTTTAATTTACTAAAATCTAAATTCGATATTCAATATGGAGTGTCGTTTGTCGATGATCATTCCCAAAAGCGCTATATGGCCTATGGTACGGCGGGATTAATTACGGACTGGATTGCGAAGGATTTTGATGTGACACCTGGTGAAATGACAGAACGCCTCATTCGTATTTTAAATACATTTGCAAACGGTTTTGTCATAAAAGAAATCGACACTTAATAATACCTTAACAAGCAAAAAAGAACGAATTCCACTAAAATTGGAACTCGTTTTTTAATATATTTGTGTTAGCTCCAACCAAACGACAGCTTCGCAATGGGTTGTATACGGGAACAATCTTCCCCATTTTGACCGTTCATCATTTCTAGATCTGTTCAGGTAATAGGTGTTATCTGTTCAACAGTTGCTTATATAAAAAGCACTCCTTGGCAGCTAACCAAAGAGCGCCGTACTTTTACATTTGGCACACTATCACATCTCAAAATCCTACTCTTTTACACGCATCAATTACATATTTCTCACGAAAATATTGGTCACCTTCTGGTAACATCGTGGTAACAAACTATAGAAAACTACCGAAAATCACAGTTCATTTAAAAACTTACAAAGCCCTAAAAAACCCTGATATAAAGCCAATCGGGGAAAGTTTAAACTGGAGATATTGTCCAGTTTAAACTCGCAACTAACACTATTCCCATTATAGATGAAATATCCATAATGCTCCAAAATGAATTACAATAAACCAACTCCTTAAAGAGTCAGCTCATTGTTGCAGGACAAACCTTTTTGTTCTATTCTCCTCCGCTATCACTAAAATTTCTGAGGAAACTCCTTTGTTTAGCTCTTAAGCTAAAGCTTCAATAGCATTCTTAATTTATTGAGCATCTAACTTACCTCTGAGAAAGACAATCAATCTCTTGGAGAATACATAAACATATAACAAAGTGTTTTTGTTCACGTGAATCTTTTGTGACAACTATTACGAAATGACGAGACCATTTTGCAACTGGTACATTTGATAATAGAGTCCTTTTTGCGCCAATAGTTCCTGATGTGTTCCTCTTTCGACAATGTTTCCTTGATGCAAGACGAGAATTAAGTCAGCATCTTGAATCGTTGATAATCTGTGCGCGATCGCAATTGTCGTTCTCCCTTTACGCATTTTTGCTAAAGCAGCTTGAATTTCTTCTTCTGTTTCCGTATCAATATTAGCCGTCGCCTCATCGAGAACAAGGATCTTTGGATCTGTCGCAATGGTTCTCGCGAATGCAATAAGCTGCCGCTGTCCACTAGAGAAAGTAGAGCCACGCTCAACGACTCGATGCTCGTAACCATCTTCTAGCTTTTCGATAAAGCGATGTGCCCGAACAAACTCCGCTGCTTCTTTTACTTTTTCATCGGTCATTGAATCGTTATGCAAGCGAATGTTATCCTTTATCGTCCCATAAAATAGGAAAGGGTCTTGAAGAACGAGTCCCATTTTTTCCCGTAACTCCTCACGTGAATATTCCTTAATGGACATCCCATCAATCAAGATATCCCCTCGCTCAAATTCATAAAACCTCATCAGCAAATTAATGATTGAACTTTTCCCGCTACCCGTATGACCGACCAACGCGACCGTCTCACCCGGTTTTGCCGTGAAGGAAATATCTTTGAGCACATCCTTTTTCCCATCATAGGAAAAACTGACGTCACGGAACTCGATTTTTCCGTCTTTGATTTTTGTTTCACCCTCATTCTTTTGTTCTGGTGCCATTTCTGATTCATCAAGCAGTCGGAATACCCTGCCAGCAGCAATAATGGCTTGTTGATACAACGATAGCTGTCTCATCACGTCATTCACTGGCCTAAAGAAACGATGCAAATACGTTGTAAAAGCATAGACCACACCAATTTCGACAGGACTATTTAAAGAGGTAATCCCGAAATAGCTTAGTGCCATAATTAAAGAGCCAAAATACACGAGCTCGACTGCAGGTCTTAAGAGCAAGCTGTCTAGTTTAATATTTCTGCGACCGGCAAGAAAATGCTTTTCGTTGATCGTTGAAAACTCTCTTTCCAGTCTTTTCTGCTGTCTGAACATTTGGATCATGGACATGCCCTGCAATGATTCATTAATCTTTGCATTCAACAGACCTAATTGTTCACGCATTTCCGCATAATAACGTGAACTGTATTTCCGATACATTTTTATGATCAAAAAGACAAGCGGAAGAATGATTAAACAAAATACTGCCAATTTCACATTTAAAATGAACATCGCGATAAAAATACCGATAATTAAAAATCCACTTTGGATAAAGCTGGCGAGAACCGTTACAAACAGTTCCTTTATGGCCTCTGTATCATTTGTCACTCTAGAAACAGTACTTCCCGCTGGAGTCTTATCAAAATATTTTAACCCGAGCCCTTGTACTTTTGTAAAGACATCCACACGGATTTTTTGAATGATTTTTAAGGCAATCTCCTGAAATTTATATTGTTGAAAATACGTAATAAACGACCTTGCTACATGAATTGCAAGGTAGCCTCCTCCTAAAAAGAGCAATGGCTGAAGAGGAAGATGTCTCGGTGCTAAATAGTGATCAATAAAGTGCGCAATCATTAGCGGTCCGACAATTTCCCCCAATGTAGCCAGCGTCAGCAGGATAAAGGCAAAAATAATTTTTTTATAATGAGGGGTCGTATAGGAAAGCAGTCGAAATAGGATCGTACGCTGCTCCTGTTTTGTAAATTCAGTTGGTTTGCCCATGAGATCCCCCTTTCTCTACAAGTGCTTCTAACTGCTGATGGAGATACATTTCCTTATACCAGCCATCCTGTTCCATTAGCTCATCGTGTGTACCCATTTGGGCAATCTCTCCTTCATCAAGAACGACAATCCTATCTGCATGCTGGATAGCACTTAAACGGTGTGCGGTAATAATCGTTGTTTTTCCAGCACGTGTTTCCCTTAATGATGCGAGGATCCCTTCTTCCGTTTTCGCATCAACAGCAGATAAGGAATCATCAAGAATTAGGACTTCTGGTTGCATTAATAATGCTCTGGCAATGGATATCCTCTGCTTTTGTCCACCGGAAAGGGAGACGCCTCTCTCGCCAACAATCGTCTCATATCCATCCGTAAATTGAAGAATATCCTGATCCACCTTCGCTAATTTCGCGGCATGATGAACCTCCTCGATTGAAGCGTCCGGCTTTGCGAATGAAATGTTTTCTGCAACCGTCGCAGAAAATAGAAAATGCTCCTGTGGTACATAACCAATGGCTTCACGAAGCCTTTCAAGTTTATATTGGTCTATACGTCTTTCGCCAAACAAAATGTCTCCATCAAAACCTTCACTCTCCCGAATGAGAAGTTTTAGTAACGTCGTTTTTCCAGCTCCTGTTTTTCCGACAATGCCAAGGGTTTCTCCCCTTCTTAATCGAAAGTGAATTTGTTTTAATACAGGGTGCTGTTCTCCTGGGTACGTAAAATCATTAATATGAAACGCAATATCCCCAGTTGGAACTTGATCTAGCGCATCTGGTGTATCTTTTACATCCACGGGTTCGTTTAGGATCTTCCTTATCCGGTCATAAGAGGCTCTTCCTCTTTCTAAAATATTAAAAAGCCAGCCAAATGCCAGCATCGGCCAGACGAGCAGCCCTAAATAGGCATTAAACGAGACGAGTTCTCCAATTGTAATCATTCCGTCTATGACAAACTTCGCACCAAAAGCAATGGATAAGAAAAAAGAGACCCCTACAATGCCAGCGATGGTTGGATCATATAAGGCATCCACTCGTGCAACTGCCAAGTTCTTTTTCACGACATTTGCTGATTGGTGATAAAATTCTTCGACATCTTCCTTTTCTTGACCAAATGTTTTAATGACTTTAATTCCTGTAATACTTTCCTGCGTTTTGTCGTTCAAAGATGAAAAGGCTTCTTGCGCCTTGTAAAACCGTTCATGAAGCAAACGACCATACCAGTTTGTCATAATCGCCATGAATGGCATGGGGATTAAGCAAATCAGCGTTAATTCCCAGCTGATCGTAGCTGCCATTATCACAACAACCGCAATTCCAATCGTCAAAGAATCGACCATTGTTAATACGCCGGCTCCAGCGGTCTGCTGAATTGCCTGTAAGTCATTCGTCGCATGAGCCATTAAGTCCCCTACTCTTTTCTTTTGATAGAAGGTTTGCGACATTTTTGTAAAATGAGCATACAGCATATCCCGCAGCTGTCTAGCAAGCTTAAGAGAGGAACCGAAAATCATAGCCCGCCAGAAATAGCGAATGACATACATCGAAATGCCTGTGACTGTTAAAATGATCATCCATTTCAGAAGCTCGCTTCCTGTTAAAGTCCCTTCTTTAATCGCATCTACAATAATCCCAATGATTTTTGGCGGAACCAATTCAAGCATCGCAACAATAATTAATAAAAGGATTCCTACAATATATGGTCTTTTTTCCTGTTTAAAGAACCATTTCAAATCCATAAAAACCTTCATTCAACCACCCCCTATAAAAACATAAGAATATGAACCCTGTCATTTCCTCTACACCAAATAAAAAGCACTCATTTGCGAGTGCTTTTCATCTTTCATTTTTACTGCTAAACGCTGTGAACTGTCGTGTCGGCCTCCAATTCACTTCAAAAACCAAAACCTTTGAACAAATATAAGTTTAGAGAAAAACTAGACAGTTTTCAAATAGAAAGAAATATCACTTCTATCAATCATTGTCTATTAATTGTCTAGTTTAAGCAAGGGATTCAACTCTTATATCCTCGATCAGAACAATACAATGCAGCTGTCGGTAGTACAGGTGGAGCGGCAGCGATTTTAGGGGGAGTTGCAATATGTATTACTGCGGGGGAAACAGCAGGCAGGACGGCGTTTGAGCAAGGACAAAATTAGGCTGCAAAGATACATGTACACACATCTAAAAGGGGCAACACACCAACGTTTTATTGATAATACTGTAGATAATGCTGGTTTTAGTTTAAATTCATACTGTCACAATCAGTTTAATATACTCTAACAAGCAATAAAATCACATTTTTGAATCTTTACTTAATCAATTAATCCTGAATTAACTTATTGTTCCCGACTTGTCGTTCCGAAAAATACAGGCTTTCAAATCAATTTTTTGCAATAACCTAATGTATAAAAAAAGCTAAAAACAATCTTTTCATAAAACGATTGTTTTTAGCTTTTTTAATGTTTTTCCGTATTAAATTGAATAACTGCATTCTTGGTTCTTGTATCTGCTGGAAAATGATTTATGTCAAAAAGCTTTAAAAACATCATTAAGAACGTTCTGACTGTTCCCTGTTAACTGCCTCATTATTGTCGTTAATCATACTTCTTACTTCTTGCACCATTTCATCAAACGTTTGGTTCACTCTATTCATAATCTCATCTTGAGACGTGTTGCCATTTTCAACATTGCTGCTTTCATTGTTATTGCCTTTTTTCAATTTCTTCACCTCCGATACAAATATGGTTTGTAACGGGAAGAAAAATATACTTTGAATTGCTTGTTCACTACGGCTTGTGTAATAAAGTTAATCTAAAATAGAGCTTTTATATTATTGCTTTTTTAGGCTGTAGAGCGATAATAAAGTTGTTTTAATTCACTAAAATAAACAAAAGCCTTACTATGTTTGATATGTAGTAAGGACTTTAGAAGTTGTTTAAAACCACATTGATCTAAAAGAATTTTACTGCTAAAAAGGATAATAAAGTCATTTCATTCTTTTTAACTAAAGCACCCGTTAGTTTAAGTATATTTAATCACAATCTTCAATACATATATCCGATATAACTCATTACTCTTTGTTATTGAAAATGTTACATTTTAATTGTCTCTTCTTACTAATGAGCATTTCATAAAAATCCTTTTATTGAGGAGATTGCCCAAACCCATTTAGTATAAAAAATACGATATCTTCAATGGCATCTTCGCTAATGGATTTTTTATTTAACAATACAAAATTAGAAATAAAGAATCCACTCATTACTGTGCCCAGCATTTTTAGGATTGAGTCGTTTGGTATGTCTTTTATATCTCCCCGTTGTTTGAATATCTCAATTACTTTTACTAAGCGAACAGACGCCGCTTCTAAAAGGTAGGGAAGTATTTCATTTTTAAGTTCTTCTTTATAAATTATTTCTTTTATGACTACCTGAAATATTTCTCTGTTTTCCGAGATAAAAGCAATACGATTTGTTAAAAAAGCTCTTAAAAACTCTTCAAATGTACACTTATCATTCATTATTTCTCCAATAAGTTCATCTGCCATCGCAGGGAAAAAATCTTTTATAAAAGGTACCATTATAGATAATAATAAATTTTCCTTTGTTCCATAATGTTTAAAAATTGTTCCCTCAGCAACGCCTGCCATTTTTGCTATTTCTGACGTTGCAGTATTTGAATATCCTTTTTCTGCAAAAAGTGTAATAGCAACCTCAATAATTTTCTTTTGTTTAACCGTTTGTTTATTTGATTTTTTAAGTATTTTAGCCATTTCATCCAATAGATTATTATTTACCATTTTATTCACCATCTTTGCTTAACGCTATATCGTTACCGTATTATAGCTTACGATACTTTTTCAGAGCAAACAAATTTAAGACGATAAATACTGCTGAAAAAGCCAACAAGATATATAAATTACTACTAATGTCAGTTAAACTTAAACCTTCGTACATTACTCCTTTTAACGCATCTGCTGCATAATACAACGGCATAAAGTTCGCAAATACTTGTAGCCACTCCGCCATTCCCTCGATAGAGAAAATGCCTGAAAAGAATATTTGTGGCACAACGATAATTGGAATGAACTGAATCATCTGGAACTCTGAACTTGCGAAAGAAGATAACAATATTCCAAGTGATAAAGCCACAAGTGCTACGATGATATTAATTAAAATAACATTCCAAATAGAACCGACTAAAACCATATCTAGCACATTGATTGCAAACAAAACAATAATAATGGTCTGTATCACCGCTAATATACCGTAGCCAACAAGATAGCCTGTGACAATCTCTCCTCTTTTAATAGGTGTTGCTAACAAACGTTCTAGCGTTCCAGTTGTTCTTTCGTTTAATAGCCCAATGCCAGAGATTAAAAAAACGAAAAAGAAGACAAAGAACCCTACCAAAATAGGACTAAAAGTATCAAAAAGCTCTGTATCGCTGCTACCATATACATAGTTGGTTTTCATCAAATCTTGTGATGGAAGTTCACTCGGAATTGCGTTTGCTCCCATTAGCTTTAATTGGATTTCTTTACTATAAATTTGCTTTACTTTCATTTCTAAGCTTTTTGCTATCGAAGGATCGTTATTAAGTAACGTTATTGTTGCTTTATTGCCATCGACTTGTAAAAATCCGTCTAAATTTTTATCTAATATAGTTTCATTCACATTTGAAACTTTGTTGTATTCTTTGACCTCAATGTCAGCATCTTTTAATTTTTCAATGATTTGCTGATTCCCATTAGCAACTCCCAAAACAGGATCAACGGTATTTCCATTAAAAACTAGGTTCATTAGTGTTAAAACTAATAAAGGAGCCACAAAGAGAAGAGCCAACGTACGCTTATCTCTAAGAATTTGTAATAAAATTCTCTTAATAAGTGCTACTGTTCTCATTGTACTTTCCTCCCCGCATCTAAAAATACCTCATCCAAACTATTTACTTCATATTGGTCTTTCAATTGGCGAGGTGTGCCAGTTGCAATAAATGAACCATCTCGAACCATTGCGATGTAGTCACATTTTTCTGCTTCATCCATTACGTGAGTCGTTACAATAATGGTTTTTCCTTCTTCATTTTTTAATCTTAAAAGCTCAGTCCAAATACTTAATCGTAATTCAGGGTCTATCCCCACAGTAGGTTCGTCTAAAATCAGAACTTTAGGATTTTGAATTAAAGCAATTGCCAAAGATAATCGACGTTTCATACCTCCTGAGTAAGCTGACACTCTTTTATTAAGATCGGCAGTTAGGTTAACTAAGTCAGCAGCGTAGGAAATGCGTTTCTGTTTTTCAGTTTTATCTAATTTAAATAGGGATGCGAAAAACATTAGATTTTCCTTACCTGTAAGGGCCATGTATAACGCATCTGATTGTGCCATATAGCCAATTTGCTGTAAGATATTTAAATTAGGCATTTTTTTACCTAATAAATAGATAGACCCTTTATCTGGAATATCCATACCAACTATCATTTTAACTAATGTTTCCAGCTCCAGAAGGCCCAATAAAACCATAAATACAACCTTCTTTAATATCAAAGTTGATGTCTTTTAATACAACTTTCTTTCCGAAACTTTTCGTGACTTCTTGAATTTGAATAGTATTTGTTTCACTCATTTTTTATTCCCCCTCTTGAAGGTGAGTGTTTAATCACTTACTTTTATTATATTTTTAAGTTGGTGGTTTTTCAATAACTTTATTATCTCTTTACATAGGCAACCCAAGATTTTCATTATTTTCCAACGAAATATTCTCCTTTCACCAAACTTTCACCTTCCCCCTTTAGAATTCAACCTATCAAAGAAAGGAAGGAGGAAATGGAGTATGAAATTAAATGTGAAGAAAAGTTTCTTTTGGGGGGCAATCGGGATAGTCATCTTATTATTTTTCAAATTTGCTTTGAGCTTGATGAGTTTCTTCTCCCCTTCCGGACAACCTCTTGAGCAAGGCTTTGTGGGCAGAGGGCATGGACGCGGTCCTGGTTTTGAGCCCCATCATGTTATGCATGGAGCGTGTCATGGAGGGTATTTCCCGTGGATTGGCCTACTTCTCTTCCTAGTGATCGCCTTGGCAGCTGTTGTCTTGTTTTTCAAATGGCTACGCCGAAAAAATGATTCACTTGAGCAATTTGTGAACATCCCGTTAACCGACTCTTCCGCTATTTTTATTGAAAGCAACGCTGATATTTTGGATACATGGGAAAAAAATCAAACGATGAAAAAGGAGAATGACAACGATGTGCCTTTTTAAAAGAATGAAATCCATTATGATGGCAGAGTTACATGGTGCACTGGATAAAGCGGAAGATCCAATTGCGATGTTAAATCAATATGGAAGAGAAATGGAAGAGAACGTGGCAAGGGGCCAGGATGCTCTTGTTAGACAAATTTTTCTTGAGAAAAAACAACAAGCCTTGATTTCTGAAACAGAAGCGTTGATTGCTAAAAGAGAGCGACAAGCAAGGCTTGCAGTAGAACAAGGTGACGACAACATGGCCACTCTCGCTCTTTATGAAAAAAGCCTCCAAGAAAACCAGCTGAAGCTGTACATGGAACAATTTAAAGCGATTCAGCAGCAGACAGAGTCCCTTAAAGAAAAATTGCAAGAATTCAAAGGAACATCCAATGAGCTGCTGCATAAAAGAATTTTATTAAGCAGCAGAGCGAACGTAGCTCGATCAATTAAGCAAATGCAACAAACAGCTATTTCATTTAATTCTGAAAGCGTCGTAAAAGGAATGGCCCGCGCAGAAGATCGTATTTTATTAATGGAGTCAGAAGTTCAAGCCTTTAGTCAATCTTTACAACCACATGAACCTTCAGCGAAAGGCTATGTGAATAGCAGCCTGGAAGAGCTTCTGCAAGAGGAGCTTCAAAAACTAAAGCAAGGTTCATCCAGAGAAACAGCCTAAACAATGTTTGGGAAGCGCCTTTTTTTATTACGGCGCTTCCCTTTACATTCATTTATTTCTTTTCTCAAATACCTTTACTAGTTCTTCTCCCATCAATTCAGATGAAAAGGGATCACGGCTTGTCACGATCTGCTCATCCGCCCATACGGCATGGGCTTTTTTAGACAAGTCTCCCTTATCATAAGAGGCAATTTTGGTCATTTCTTGTTCCAAGCTAAAAGGTAAAATATCAAGCAATCCTTCTGGTTCAATTTCATCCGGATAACCTGTTACCTTCTTTCCGGCAATGATGCTTTTTCCATCCGGACGCAGCGTCCAAATAAGAGGAGCCGGTCCATGACATTCGGCAGCTACAATCCCTCCATTATCATAAACGGCATTAATAATTTGATGTAAGTCTTCATTTTTAGCTAAGTCATACATGGCTCCATGTCCGCCAACGATTAACACGGCTTCATATTCCTTTGGATTGATATCAGCAAGTTTTGCTGTTTCATCTGCCTTCCCTGATTCATAGAGCGCCTTATACGTCCCTTCAGGATCATATTCTGGTAAGAAACTAGCCTGATCAACGACCGGTTTTCCTCCTAATGGAGAAGCCAAATCGACTTGATGACCTGCCTTTTCTAAGGCATGTAACGGAGCAAAAAGCTCTTCGCCCCACCACCCGGTTTCATAGTTGTTTTTTTCGTCCTTATATCCGCTTGAGAGAACAGTTAATACTTTTGCCATAACTTTCTTCACTTCCTTATTTTTATTATTTACTCTTAAAAAACCTTTTCCTTAACAGCCATCCCTATCGCAGGCCATGCCTTCGATTGAACTATTCGCTGTTTCCTTTTGGCTCTCTTCATTGATAATTTGCTCAAGCGTCTCTTTAGATCGGATTCCTCCGATAATGGTATTGCCGATGACAAACGTTGGAACGGCCGTAATGTTTGCTTCTTCATAGGCATGTTTTAATGCCTTTTCGTGTTCCTCTTTATAAGTTCTTCTCTCCAAGACTGTCCGATATTCTCCCTCGTTAAGCCCTATTTCTCCAGCTAATTTTGTCAGTACTTCAATATTCCCGATATCTTGTTCTTCTTGAAAAAAGGCACGAAGCACTCGGTCGTTATACTTGTTTCCCTTTCCTTGTTCTTTTGCGTATTGATATCCTTCAAACGCCAAATGTGTGTAGGGCTGTGGTGATACCTTTGACAGAACAATCGAGATTCCCATCCGTTCCGCTAACGGATAGACTGATTGCTTCCAGGTATTTTGCAAATAATCTCCCTCCGGCTTTAACGTTTCATTTGGAAAGGGACGCAGCTCAAAAGGCATCCATTCTACTTCTACATCTTTTCCTTTGATGGCTTCCTCCAACGGCTTTTCCGCTAAGAAACAAAAAGGACAGACGTAATCTGAATACACCTTAATTTTTATCCTCACAGTGATCCCCCCTTTTTATCATGCTGTACATCTGATCTATTCCCTTGAATGAAAAGTAAATTCATCTCGGGCGCCATTATTTTTGACATACTTTTGTATTTTTATTTTTTCTTTTGTTTTTATCATTTATTGGCCGAGGAGTTTTTTGATTGCTGATCTTTGATTTATTTTTTGAATTTTGCACACAGTGATTTTAGCATTTAAAATAACAGCATTTGGTTGACACTTTCCTTTGTTTCTTAAACTTTCCTTTTCTGAGTTTTTTGCATTTATTCAAAGCAGCCTTTTGACTGGTGCGCTCACTGTTAAATGTTTAAGTGATACTATCTCTTGCTATTTCGGGATTTAATTATAAAAAGAAACCGCTCAATTGAACGATTTCTTTGAAGGTCAGTCGTTTCATGTACATTAGAGAAATTTTATCTTTAATTAAATAAGAAAAGAAGTTTTAATAACCAAGCAATACTGCGCCATCGTTTAGTCACATACACTGTCTTCTTTTTCTTTTTTATCCCCTCATATATTTGCAAAGCGGCCTTTTCTGGAGGTGCCATCCAAAACATCTTGTCTCGATTGCCTTTGGCCATTTCCGTATCAATGAACCCGCATTTAACATCCGTTACAAAAATATTATTTTTTTGAAGCTTGAACTTTTTTCGAAGACTCACTAAATAATTCGATATAAAGGTTTTTGAAGCATTATATGAAGGAGCAGCAGGATTAGCCATTAATGCTCCGATAGACGATATACCGACTATATGTCCTGAATCTTTTGATAAAAAATGGTTATAGGCAATGTTAGTGATCGCTATAAATCCGGAAACATTAACGTCTACTGTCTCTTTTTCCAAACTTAAAATCAAATCAGGATTAAGATGCCCCACACCAGCACTAACTACCATTAAGTCTATTCCTTCCATCTCTTCAATAAATTCTTTTAAAAGATCTTTCGCATTCCAATGTGCAATATCTATACATTTGATATACGATTCATGCGGGAGCTGTTTTTGAAGAGCAAGTAGTTTTTCTTTTCTTCTAGCGACTAAACCAACTATATATCCTTCATTCGATAACAACCTTGCAAGCTGTTCCCCAATACCTGAACTTGCACCAACCACTACCGCTTTTTTCACGCCATCCACCACAGCCTCTTTTATTTTACTGATACAGATTTATTATCAATCCAAAAATCTATTACTCAACCATTCCCATTAAAAGGTCAAGCACGCCCTTTACCTAACAGAAAAACGGCCTTGCATTTCCTTCTATTCTGTTAGTGTGAATTCAGCCGCTATACGTACAGGCTCTTCTTTCCCTTCACTATGTGCGGGGCCAAATGTATGCCTCACTCTGTATTTGCCTGCGGTCATTAATGTTCTAAATCTGTCAAATGAGAGGGTTACTTTTTTACTTTCACCTGCTTCTATTGGTGGCAGATCAAGTAGAAATTCTGTGCCCAAATTGTATTTTATTTGCAGCCACTTATCTCCCTGTTTCTTTTCTAATATGTATTCACGGGTAGAGGCATAATCGAAATCTGCCGTATTAACAAGTACTATACTTACAGCCGTATCAGACGACAGGCTGTAGCTTTCCTTTTCTGTTTTTATTGTCAAGCCATTTCGCGAAGAAGGAAGATCACCGTAAGAGGATGGGGATAAAGCCGGGTCACTCAACCGGGCTGTCATGACAGCAAACTCCCCTCTTGTTACAGGGTCATTCGTGCCAAACTTCGTAAGAGACTTTCCGTTTGTAATCCCTGAAGCAGCAAGCCGGTTGATGGCGGTCGCGTATCTCCCTGTTGCATCTGTAAATTGGTGCACCGTTTCGTCCGGAGATGATAGTACATCATAATAGGCTCTTGAGAGAATAATAGCGGCTTCTCCTCTCGTGATCACATCATTGGAGCCGAAAAAGATATCCGTTTTTCCTTGGATGATTCTATAAAACTGAAGGTAGGAAATTTCATCTTTCGCACGATCCGGAATGTCCTGAAACGTCGACCTCTCCCCCGGCAGATGCAAGCTTTTTCTAAAACCGATGCCACGTGCTACAATCACAGCCGCATCTACCCGTTTGATTAGCAACCCCCAACCGAATGCATCTTCACTCACACCATTAAGGAACTTATTTTGATAAAGAGCCGATACCGTTTCCTTGTATTGTACAGGCACATCCTTAAAAGGAAATGTACTCGCAGGCTGTGCTAATACCGGATTAAAGTTGGCTGCTTCTGTTAAATCTGCAGGTATTGAGCAAAGGATCCCTGCTAATGAGGCTGCAATCAAACTATGTTTCATTTTTTTCATGTCTCTCTACTCCTTTCCACTTTAATTCATTATTTTATTTATTATACCAAACGAAAACCAATTTTTTACTATTGGTTAAGAAACTAACACAATATGCAGCTGCATAAAACGGTAAAAATGACGAAGACAAACACCGGCTTAAAAATGAATAGTCCACTCTAAATACAAATTTATCATTCTCCCATAGTTTGCAAGAATGGCAGATAAATCTATAATAAGAAAATATCGTTTCTTCTAAAAAAGCAGGAGTCTGCTGCAGACTTTTTACGATTAAACAAGGAAAAAACTAAACACGGGAGGCCAAAAGATGAAAATTAACCAGAAGGAATTTACTGTTAATGGAATAGACTACATCATCAGATCGGCTGTCAATAAAGATGCAGAGGAGCTATCAAGCGTTAGATTACAGATTGATGGAGAGACTGAAAACCTTGATAGAGAAAAAGGGGAAGCTTTCATTGATACATCTGGGTTTGAGTCACTTATCCAGGCAGATACAGAAAATGAGAAAAATCTCTTTTTAGTTGCAGTCGTAAACGATCGGATCGTCGGTTTTTCGAGATGTGAAGGAAATTTTTTAAAACGTTTTGCTCATAAAGTAGAGTTTGGGGTCTGTGTCTTACAAGATTATTGGGGATTAAGCATCGGGACAAATCTTTTGAAGGAATCCATCGCTTGGGCAGATTCAAATGGAATCACCAAAATCACTTTACAGGTACTAGAATCAAACGACAAAGCGATACACCTTTACAAAAAGTTTGGTTTTAAAGTCGAAGGCGTACTTGAACACGATAAAATCCTTTCAGACGGCCGCTATTACAACACCGTTGTGATGGGAAGATTTAAGGGATAAGGTCTTCCAGTCTAATCAAACCTCATAAAAATTGGCTTTTTAGAATAGAGAGGACATGCATTCTCTCTGCAGAGAAAGTCCGCTTCCTACTTTCTCTGCTTTATTAGGATAACTATATATGGGCTCACTTATAAACTTAGCTCTACCGTCACACCCATCCATCTTACTGTTGTTTCTATTCATCTATCTCCTAGATACTAACCGTTCCTCCCGCCCATCCTTTCATAAAATCTTTCAACGAGGAAGCAACCCAGGTTCGGCTATCGTCTTCATGATCCCAAACATAGCAGCTTCTCGTTATATTAAGGCTTTATCTTGATTAAATGCTCTGTTCTATCTAGCAAAGTCTGCATGCAAGCCCTTTTGATAGAAACAGTTTTTTAGCTGAAGAAATGAAAGACTGGGCAACTGGTAAATGCAGATGCCAATACCCATTGTAAAACTCAGACAGGAATGTCTCTGTTTCCTGCTCGATTCTCTCCATCATCTTTTTCGTTTTACGCTTTAATCCCCGTATTTTTTTATTCGGCATCGTTTCTCCCTCTGCTAAAAGTATGACTTATACTGCTTAAATCCCCTAGATAGCTATATGCATTTTCATTACAGGGTTTTTAGCTTTAGAAAATAAAAACCGCGAACCCTTACTCAAAGTTCAACATATGGTAAAGTATCGCCTAGATTTTGTTCTTATATTGTATCGAATATTGTGAAGGAGTGAAAATATTGACTCCTGCCAGAATAACGAATCACGTGAACGTGAATCAAATTTATGTTAATTCTATTGATACTTCTTCTGGAATTTTTGTAGGGACCAATTATGCTAACAATTGGTCTTCACATCGAAAAAACAATTATGGATTTGGATCCATCAGCCATTCTCAAGTTTCAAATAATTACAGTTACGTAATGGATAATGATTTAATCGATACTCCTATACAAAACAATCCAACGATTCTACTGGATGGACACATGGCTGAAAACCAAAATGATATTGATATTGGCCAAATTAATATCAATGTGCTGGATACGTGCGCAGCCGTTTCTGTTGGAGAAAATGAATTAACTGGCTGGAGCTCACATAGTAAACGAAATGCTGGTCAAGGAAGATTTACAGGGGAAGTTCACAACACGCAAAACTCCTCTCTCATCTTGGATGCCGATGTCATTGACTGTGAAATAAATGATAACCGCTAACATTTGCTGGTACAGGGAAAAAGGAGGAGGATTTACTTGGCAATAGCTTTTACATTAGGCTCTATCAATGTGAATTCTCAGAATACAAATTCAGCCATTTCTATCGGTGAAAATCAATTGCCTGGCTGGGCTGCACATCGAAAGGTAAATAACGGGATGGGTTTTCAGGCCGGGAATGTGTTTAACGCTGGGAATATGACGGGCGTTAACGATCCTGATGCGATAGACGGAATGATGAATAACCAAAATATTTCCCCTAGTGCTCAAGGTCAAGCTCTTTAGAATTTACGGCTTGACCTTTGTTTTATATCAATTCTTATAAACCTTTTAGCATACCGAAAAATGAAATTCATATAGTATATAAAGTCTTTTGCGCATCTGTCATTTTAATCAATATATTATAGTTCCACGTATGGGAGGTAGTAAATGAGTGGTACAACCTCATTTTCGTTCTAACGTTAAAGATGTGTTAGGAAAAGATTTTTCCGAACTATTGTATGAAATAGCCCCATTTGTAGAACCGAGAATTGATATTTTTCAATCCGATCATTATTTTATGATTTCTGTTGAAATAGCGGGGGCACGTCATGACGATATTTCTGTTAAGCGGCAACAGAATACTTTACTAATTGAAGGAACGATTCCTAATAGGCATATAGAAGAAAATATAAAGGTGATCAATAGCGAACGATTTTACGGCCCTTTTAAAAGAAGTGTATCAGTCCCGAAAACTTGCGCGCTAGAGAGATTAGACGCTGTATTACAAAGAGGAGTATTATGGATCACCATTCCGTTTCATTCTAACGCCGATGACAACGAAATTAAAATCTTTGAGGAGAATAGCCATGACATCAATTAAATACGGATCATTAAAGATTAATCAAATTACCTCTTCTTCTGGTTTGTTTGTCGGGACAAACATTCAAAAAGGCCGAAAAAGCAAAGCAGAACTTAACGAAGGCTTTGGCACTATTCGGGGCCGCCGCAATAAAGTGGAAGCAAATTCAGGGGTTGTAGCGAAAGATTCTAAAAAAGGAACAGGATAAGATGGACCAGGAACATATATTAGATAAGCTTGAGGAGCTGTATGAAAAACTTAATGCGCTCGAAACATCTATCCATAGGAAAGGTAACCTTTCTATTGTCATGAATATCGATGTGAAAGACCTGCACCTGCAGGAATTAAACTTAGAGGAACTGGCCTTTCATCTTGATAAGCTAGATATAAAAGAATTGAGCGGAATGCTGAATCTTGGAAATGCTTTTTCGCCTGTTGTTCATCCTAAAAAGGAACCTGAAAAGGCGAATACCCCAGAAAATCGGGAACAGACCGAAAAGAAAAAACAGACAGCTGACGATATCAAAATAAGTGTGAATGAAAAGTCAGTGCCCTATACAATCGATTAAGGAAAGGATGTTGGCTTTGAAGCGATTTTCCCCTTCTTTTTTCATTGGTTCCATTTCCATTGGAACAGTTGAAGGTGCCTCCTGTGTCAATCTTGGAAACAACCTTCCGAGCGGATTTGTAAATTATAAAAAACAGAACCAAGGGTTTGGCTCGATATCTGGGGATCATAATGATATTCGTGATATTTTAGCTACCATCGAAGAACAAGATATCAATGATTCTTTTCATTATAATGGAATAGATCACACAGAATACGAACAAGCCATTGAAAATGAGATGCTGAATACAAACGTTGAGATTGATGAAGTGAATAATAGCAGACAAGATGGCAAATGAGAATGTTGTTTTACTTAGATATGGAGAGGCAAAGTTCAACTCAAACTAAGCATGGCGCCGGCCGTTATGTCTATCTAAAGCTAATCAAAGATTTGCCTTTTATCCAAAAATAATTGTGAGAAATCCTAAGTCATTTTTGTATTTATCATGAATGGGCTTGAAGCAGCCCGTTTTCCCCGGTCGTGCGCCAGCTGCTAATTTCCTTATCATCGGCAATAATGACATGTTAATTTCTTTTACCATTTCCTCCCATATACTTGAATATACTCTGTCTTTATCTAAGACAAGGAGATTCAAGACCCTTCATCTTTTTATTATAGTAAGTATGCGAACAAACTTTCAACTTACTGCATCGTTCTCTGATCTCCATTCCACTTTCCTTTTATGCCGATATTTATATGTTTTGTTACAATCTCAAAAAAATGTTCTCTAAAAATAGCATTTACTGATATAATTGAGAAGAATAATCATTATCTATTTACGGACATGATGATGTACTTTTAAATACATGATAAAGCGTCTGATTTTTATTATTGGCTGGAGGGAATACACGTGCTTCTTTCGGAGTTAAGTCGAGGAGAAAAAGCCAAGATTGTGGATTTATCTAAAGTAAACGATATGGTAAAACGGAGATTGCTAGATTTAGGAGTTATGGAAGGCATGGAAATCCAATTAAAAGAACGTATGCCTTTTAAGGGTCCTTTTATGCTTAATCACAGTGGGCAATGTCTCGGGATTCGTCATCAAGAAGCAGTTCAGATTGAGATAAAGAGGCTATGATGAACCTTGCTCTGTTAGGAAATCCGAATACCGGAAAAACTTCTTTATTTAATAATTTGACCGGCTCTTACGAATATGTTGGAAACTGGAGCGGAGTGACGGTCGAAAAGAAAATTGGAACATTAAAAAATAAAACAGGACAGCTCATTGATCTCCCGGGCATTTACACACTAAACCCTTTATCAAAAGATGAGGGAGTCGTTTCAAACTTTTTTATTCATGATTCATTTGATGGGATCGTCAACATTGTGGATGCGTCCCAATTAGAAAGAAATTTAAATTTGACTATACAGCTTCTTGAATTTGGAAAGCCTATGGTGATTGGTTTAAATATGAACGATGTCGCCAAAAACCGAGGCATTTATGTAGATGAACAAAAACTTTCTATTGCCCTGCACGTTCCTGTTACGTCAATTATTGCACGAACAGGAGAAGGCTGCAGCCTTTTACGTGATCAACTTTCTAACTTACAAACGATAGAACAGCAGCCATTGATTCTTCACTATGGGGCCGCTTTAGAAAAAGGCATTGAAGCATTATCAAAGCTTATGCCAAAACAAGCTGCGAACAACTTGCCCCACCGTTGGCTGGCTTTGCAATTTTTCGAAGGCAATCAAAATGTACAGGACTTTTTGGCCACTTTCATATCAACGGAAACTTTGAAGGCGCTCTATGAAGAAACAGAACAAGCTGTGCAGAAGAGTCATGGCGTAAACAGCTTGTCTCAGTGGATATATACGGTTAGACGGACATACATCGACTCGATCATTGAGCAGGCAGTGGATCACCAGTCCGCTCACTCCACTAATTGGACAGACCGGATTGATGCTGTCGTGACCAATAAAGTTTTAGGACTGCCAATCTTTTTGCTCTGTATGCTCTTCTTATTTAAATTAACGTTTGATTGGTTAGGTACACCGCTTTCTGATGCTTTAGACAGTTTTTTTTCAGGGCCGTTAACAAACTGGCTATCATGGATTCTTACGAGTATCGGTGCTTCTTCTTTTATTCAAGCGCTCGTGCTTAACGGAATTATTTCCGGAGTAGGCGGTGTGTTAGTATTTATGCCGCAAATCTTTATTTTATTTTTCTTTATCTCTCTTCTTGAAGATTCAGGCTATATGGCTCGTGTAGCGTTAGTGATGGATAAAGTGATGGAATCCGTCGGTTTAAATGGCAAAGCCTTTATTCCGATGATTATTGGCTTTGGCTGTAATGTTCCTGGAATAATGGCTGCCAGAACCATTGAACAGCCAAAAGAACGATTACTTACGATTCTATTGACTCCTTTAATGTCCTGTTCAGCCAGATTGCCGGTATATGCGCTTTTCGTTGGCGCATTCTTTGTTCAGTATCAAACAATTATCGTCTTTTCACTTTATTTGTTAGGAATTGTCATGGCCTTGCTATTAGCTAAATTGTTTTCCATGACCATTTTAAAAGAGGAACAATCTTTGTTTGTGATTGAGCTTCCGCCTTATCGTCTTCCTCAATCAAAGGCGCTCTTTAGAAGCACCTGGGATAAAGGAAAAGGCTTTATCCGAAAAGCTGGTACATTCATTTTTGGGGGTTCCGTCATTATTTGGCTGTTAACTTATGCCGGTCCTCACGGTTTAAACGTTCAGATGGACGACAGTTTTCTTGCCTTAGTTGGCGGATTTGCAGCCCCGCTTTTAGCACCTCTTGGTTTTGGCACATGGCAGGCAGGCGCCGCCCTGATTACAGGATTTTTGGCAAAAGAAGTAGTCGTATCAAGCATGAACATTATTTATCACGTTCCAAATGTAGATTCACTGCAAGGGTTGATGGCTACGCAATTTACGCCGCTTGCTGCTTTTACCTTTATGGTGTTTGTTCTTTTGTACATCCCTTGCCTGGCGACGGTAGGAACGATCCGAAAAGAAACTGGTTCAGCTAAATGGACTTATTTTTCGATTATTTACGCCCTAGTATTAGCTTATGTCTTATCTTTTGTCATTTATCAAGGCGGAAAATTATTAGGCTTCTAACCCTCTAGGAGGAATGAACAGATGATAGCAAGTATAACGATTGGCACGGTTATTTTTGGTTATTCAGGCTGGACGATTTTCCGCTATGTCAAAAAAAGCAGAGAAGGAAAATGCGCTGCCTGTTCATTAAAAAATAGCTGTAAAAGCAAATGTGACTCTTTTAACTAAATCATTTGATTGTGTTTATAAAAAAGGGAGCTGTCTCAAAAAGCCGTGTTTATCAGCTTATGCGACAGCTCCCTTTCTATCTGGCAAGCAGTGCCCGATCTTTGGCAAAACGGATCCATTCCTCCAAGCATCTCTTATGTATATGGATTAGAGAACCGGAAGATTATCTATTTTCTCTTCGACATGTAATAGCCGGCCATGCCTAATAACGTTCCCAGCAAGGCTCCGCCTATCACTTCACCTGGCTTATGGCCAAGCACTTCTTTAAGCGGATCAGGCGCCTTTTCCTCATATTTAACCGGATCATCTTGATGAATTTTATCAATCAATTCATCTAAATCATTTACTTTTAAAGTCAATTCACCGGTTTGTCTGCGGATTCCCTGGGCATCATACATAACAATTAGACCAAAGATGACTGAAAGAGCAAAGTCAATGGTCGAGACTCCTTTTTTCATGGCAATATACGTAGCTAAGGATGATACTCCAGCTGAATGAGAGCTCGGCATGCCCCCTGTCGCCAAAAACAGTTCAGGCTTCCATTCTTTTTTCTTCATATAGTGAAGTGGAATTTTCGCAGCCTGTGCTGTCCCAATACTTGATAATGCAATGATAATACCTCTATTCAAGTCGCTCACCTCCATGTTATTTTGAAAAAAAGCAGCAGTTTTTATTCTCTTGCAGCATAAAAAGAAGACAGTATAGAAAACTTAGCCGTTTAATAGGATATTTCTCTTTTTTTAGACACCTTAAACAAAAAATTCATGGAACGATGTTATTGGCACAAAAAAGGAAATTTCTCTCTTAAAAAGGACTAAATCATGGGCACTACTGTACGGAACATTACATAACGGTATTAGATGTGTTATTCACTTTTTTATTAAAAAATTTAATAAAAAGTTTTTAGGCAAATAAAAAAGACCAAGCACTGGTCTTTTTAAAGATACATTATTTTCCACATTGATGGAGAGAAGAAAAATTTTATCTATATATTCAATATCTTCTTTTTTCGTTATAAACTTTCAGCAAACTCATTCTTTCTTTTTATTTTATCTGCATACATGTTTTTATCTGCCTGGGAAAACAAGCGCATCATTTGTTCTATTGAAAAAGGAGAATAACTATAGCCAATAGACATTTTAATTATCACATCAGAAGAGTATGTATTATAATGTTCGATCGCTTTTACTATATTAGCTATTAATTGTTTTATTTGTTTCTCTGTCCGATCAGCCACAATTAATACAAACTCATCTCCGCCAAGTCTTGCAACAGTTATATAATCGGAAGAAAATTTATTTAATATTCTTGCAGTCGTCTTTATTAATAAATCCCCAATGATATGTCCGTAATGGTCATTTGTATGCTTCAATTCGTCTAAGTCACATAAAATTATGGCGATCGGAGAATTTATTTCTTCATTAAATTTAGAAAAAACCAATTCAAAATACTCCCGATTATAACTATCCGTTAAAGTATCATGGTATAAACGATAGTTTAATTTTTCCTGTAACTCTACTTTATCATCTATAGTTCTTAATACTCCTTGAATAGCCACTAATACACCATTTTCATAAACAGGCGTCGCATATTCCTCAAACCACCTATACTTTCCATCTTTATCTTTCCACCTTTGAATAATTGCTTCACTATAATCTACTTGACCGGTAATTTTTTTATACAAAGTATCATAATCATCAGGATGAATATCTCTAAAACAAACATCAGGATTTACATAGGCATATGCAATGGACCCTTTTCCAAAAATATTTTCTGCGGAAGGACTAAGGTATTTATACTGTCTTTCCGGATAGACTTGGTAGTAATAAATAAAGTCCTTTGAATTTTCTACTACATTAACAAATTGGTTATGTTTCTCAATAAATCTAGCCCTTTCTTTCTGCCATTTTTTATATAAAAAAGGAATACTGAGGATCACTAGTAAAGCAGCAGTAGCGAATCCTGATGCAAACGCTGAATACATAACCAGCTACCCTTCTTTCATCTAAAGTTGTCTTATGAATATAATAACAGGAAATTAGGTAAAATTGGATAATTTTAAAAACTTAATACCTATATCTTAATTTTATTGTAATAGAAGAGTTTTATTTAATTTTGAATTTAGCACAAAGTTAATTTTAATTATATTTTATATAAAAATGCCCTTTTTTATACTATTTTCCATAAAGCAGTATCACTTCTTCAAGTAAGTCAATGCCCTTTACTATCTCATCCGGCTCGGTATATTGGTTTGGATGGCGGTTAAGCTCCTTCACTCATGGAACAAATATCAGGCCAACTGGACACCGTCTCGTCATGTTCATCGTATTGTGAGCCGCTCCACTTTGCCTATGCACATAAAAGCATGCGTTCAAGTTTGCTCTTTTTTTGGACAAGCAATTCTTGTAATGCTTTTTCACCTGAATGGTATTGACTGATTTTATCAAAAAGTAGTTGATATTTCTGCTTACTGTTCATTCAAATATCTCCTGTTCTATTATTCTCAGATTTAAAAACCCATATTATCATGATTTTACAAAATTGATCTTTGTGAATGTTCAGATATTTTTTATGAAAGAGGATATTTTAAAAAGAAATAGGCGATTTCTCAAAGATTTATAAATTTTTATTCTCCTATTTTATTCGTCTAGACAAGCTGTTTAGCGGCTGCATATATTATTACATACCAATTGAAAGGAGGAATTTTATGTCACACGATATGTCAAACAACATGTCTTCCTGTGAAAGACTTGCCAATATTATTGGAGGCATGGTTATCACTTCATCTCCCGCTTGTGTTGTTCAGCGTCTTCGAAACATTAATGCTACTATTTTAGGCCGTCGTACTCGCTCTCCATTAGCCCTTCCATTTGCCCTCTCTTTTGAAAATAATCGAAATGGCGAAACTCTTAATCTAGGCGAAACGGTCATCCTTCAAAGAGAAATCAACCCATTCCTAACAGCATTGCGTAAAAGAGGCATCACGGTTACAGCTCTTCACAACCACTGGCTTTTCGATGAGCCGCGCTTAATGTACATGCACTGGGAAAACGTTGGAGATCCATTTGAATTTGCAAGAAATAGTATTGAAGCAGCAAGAGAAGCAGGTCTCTTCTAAAGATCAGCCACTTATAACGTCTTTAATAGGCGTTATAAGTGGCTTTTTCTCTTCTTATCGCGAAAGTTATAAAAGTCCTTCCTATCTTATGTTCTCCAATAAGTAAAACCTTCGATAACTCAATGTTTCGAAGTCAGCAAACGAAAACCGCTTTCCTATAAAAAGAAAAGCGGTTTTACAGACAAATAGAATACTAACTTATAGCGCTTTTTATTTTACGGCTGACAATTCACTTTCAGTTACCCATTTATGGTTTTTTACCTTTTCTCCATTTGTTGTAGAAGTGTAATGGACCATGTAGACAGTTGTGTGTTCAGATGACTCTATTGTAGCTGCAGCCCCTTTCATCCCCTTCATATGGTCTGCTTCTAATGTTACCTTTGTCCCAGGTTCTAAAACTTTGTCGTCCGCTTCTTTTATTTCCTCTTGAATTACCCACTTATGATTGGTTACCCTTTCACCGCCAGTAGTTGGATTATAGGAGACAACATAAGCGATCGTATCGTAAGCACCTGCGATGGTTGCTTCTGCCCCTTTCATTCCCTTCATGTGATCCGTCTCAAGGATGGCTCTGTCTCCCACTTTATACGTTGGATTCTCTTTCACCTTTAATTCTTCTGGAACTTCTCCGGAGCTAGAATGATCCATTTCTTCATGGTCCATTCCTTCCGTTTGCTCTGTATGCTCTTGATTTTCGATATTTTTTGTTTCATCTTCCTTTTTCACACTTTCGTTCTGATCATTTGAGCAGGCGCCTAACAATAAAAAGAGAGCTGTACATAGCATCATTACTCGTTTTTTTAGCATTGTTCTAATCCTCCTTTGATGATTGTTGTATCATCTTATCAAGGAAATTTGCAGAAAATATGGAGGAACGCCACTAATCTAATGTAAGCTAGAAACTCTTTTGTCTTTACTTCCCTACCCACTTATAACCTACTCCCCAAACAGTGGAAAGATAGTGATCAACAGGAAAATGTACTTGCCGGAGCTTTTCACGAATATTTCGCATGTGTGAATCAATCGTTCTATCTTCTGTGAATGCTTCATCTCCCCAAATGCTTTCTAATAAATTGGCTCTCGAAAAGACTTTATTAGGATGTTGTAAGAGTAATCCGAGTAAAGAAAACTCCTTTGGCGTCACTTGGATCACTTGTCCATCGTAAATCAATTCATGAGCCTCTCCATCCCATAAGAGTCCATCGTATTCAATTTTCATTTTTTGATCGCTCTTGGCTCTCCTGAATACGGCTTCTATTCTTGCGAGAAGCTCTGCTTCATCGAATGGTTTGGTTATGTAATCATCAGCACCCATTTTTAGCCCTTTGACTACGTCCATTTTTTCATCTCTTGCCGTCAACATAATAATGGGAACATCAGAAAACCCTCTAATTTGTCTGCATGTACTCCAGCCATCAACTTCCGGCATCATAATATCTAATAGAACCAAATCAACATCATGTCTTTTTATATAGGAAATAGCTTTCAGTCCAGAATTAGTTTTGATGCATTGATAATTTGGTGTTAAGTAAATGCTTAATAAGTCTAACATTCTCTCTTCATCATCTACGAGCAAAATCGTGTTCATTCTATTGCCTCCTCTAGCCAAATCAAAAACAAAGTTCCTTTTTGCCTTTCACTTTTTATCTCAATTTGGCCTCTATGTGCCTCTACCAACTCTTTCACAATGGATAGCCCTAAGCCTGTTCCCCCTAAATTCCTTGAGCGGGATTTATCTACTCGATAAAAACGGTCGAAGATGAAAGGGATATCTTCTTTAGGGATTCCTATTCCTTCATCTTTAATGGAAATTAAGACTTTTCCTTTTTCTTTTTCTGCCCAAATACTTGTTTTTGTATGGGGAGAAGAGTATTTAATGGCATTGTCCAGTAAGTTAATCAAAATCTGTTCAAATCGCAAAGGATCTATCATCACCTCTATATGTTCACTGCACTCACATTCGAGATTCATCTTTTTTTCTTGAAAAGCTGGAAGCATTTTTTCACAAATGGCTGTGATATAAGAAGATAACTCTATTCTCGTTAGATCAATTACGAAAGCATTGCGGTCCAGCTTGGCCAAATTAAACAAATCTTCCATCATCGCAGACAATTTCTCAGATTCCTCATAAATAATGTTGAGATATTGGCCTCTCTCTTTTTCAGTAATATTTTTTCTTCTCGCGACGTCGGCGTATCCTTTAATATATGTTAAAGGCGTCCTTAATTCATGAGAAATACTCGATAAAAACTCATTTCTCTCTTCTTTCAAATGCTTTAAATCTTTTGCTAGCACGGTGATAGATCGTGATAATTCACCAAGCTCGTCTTCTCCTCTGCCGGGTAATTGCACAGAAAAGTCACCCTTGCTTAGCTTTTCTGTAGCCCTCTTCATTTGAATAAGAGGAGTGGTCAAAGCTTTTGATAAGAACAGAACCGTGACAATTAAAAGCGCCATGGTTAAAGCAGCTGCAAACAAGAAGTGCTCATTTAATTTCGAAATCATGCCTTGTATTTGATCCGTACTTTTGAACATATAGACGAATCCTCTCTGTTGGCCACTCGTTAAATAAGGACTAACCGTAGCAATATACGGCTCGTTCTCCCATCGTCTTTCTAAAATCTTTCCATTACGAGGAACATTTCTTAACTTTTTAGATACGATCTTCTTTTCTTCACTATCTACTTTAGAAGAACTGATGATCATACGCTGTTCATGATCTGTAATAATGACTTCCGTATTCGCTTTTAACTCCATTAAAGCAATATGGTGGAGTGTTTCTCTATTATAAGAATCCTCCAAAACTTCTCTATGACTGTTCCCTCTTGCAAGCAATGCCTGTAATTCCTCTTCTACCCTGCTTTCCACAAGACCGGTATGTAATACAAAAAACAAACAAACCTCAATCATGATCATGATAAAGAAAAACCAGAGACCGAGTTTTAACGTTATTTTGTTGATCATCATCACCACTTTTCAATTGTTATCCTTATCATACTGAATTCATCATCATAATTTGTGCAGTTTTTAAGGAGTTTTACTAAAATCGTTAGAAATCACATAATACGGGTAGATTTTAAATGACTACTACTACAAGGAGGAATCTTGATGAATACGATGTATGAGGAATGTATCAAATCTTGTATTGAATGCATGGAAGCATGCAACCATTGTTATGATGCCTGTTTAAAAGAGGAAGATGTGAAAATGATGGCCGGTTGTATCCGATTAGACAGAGAATGCGCGGATATATGTGCGTTAGCAGTTAAGTCTATGCAATCGAACAGTCCATTTGCTAAACAAATCTGCCAGTTATGTGCCGATATTTGCGAGGCGTGCGGAAATGAATGCAAAAAACATGAGCATGACCATTGCCAGAAATGTGCTGAGGCGTGTTTCCGCTGTGCTGAAGAGTGCCGTAAGATGGCAGCGTAATCTAGACGGAGAGTAAAAATAAACCAAGTCTGCCTCCCTTAACTAAAGTGGAGGCAGACTTGGTTTTGTTTCTCTCTTCCTAAAACTGGTCTTGTAAAAAAGTGTTAAGCCGATTTAGAAGCATCATCGTTATATTCTCGCCCTCTAAAGATCACGTGCCCTAATGAATAAAGCTTGCTTCCTGTAATAGCAAGAGATACAGCCATTGCTAAGAACGCAAGATCCAATTCATAACCTGCTGATTGTCCGTTTCCTAAGAAACCAGCTGCTAGTTTTACTTTTAAGATCGCTCCGATCATTATAAGAGCTAAGAGAGCGGACACCATTTTGGTGCCTAATCCGAGGATTAAAGCTATTCCGCCAGCTGTCTCTATTAAAGCGACCCCGTATGCCAAAAATCCTGGTAAGCCAATGCTTTCAAACCAGCCAACAATATTTTCTATTCCCCCTTGGAATTTTGCCAACCCATGAACAAAGAAAGCAATTCCCAACACAACCCGTAAAATCAGGGCACTCCATTCATATTTGTTTGTCATTCTAGATCCTCCGTTTTTCATTTTTTCATGAACCAAATTGCCATACACTATGGCTCAAGTTTCCATATCGATAGCTTCGATGAATAAGTTCAGCTTTTCTCTCGTCATCCGCTGCTCCCATTGCATAAAAGATGGGGATAAAGTGCTCATTTCCATATGGCGGCACAGCCAGGCGGGCTGTAGGAGCCAAAGTATTGTATTGAAACAGCGAGGTCAAGTCCCAATTTTTCAAATGGCGCGCGAGCCACTCATCGAAATCGAGGGCCCAATCATCAATTTCTCCATGATCTGACATCATTTTGACTGCTCCGAGATTGTGAACTGTTCCCCCGCTGCCAACAATTAAAATATCCTGTTCTCTCAGCTTTGCCAGCGATTTTCCGATTTTATACTGTTCCTCTGGTGTAAGCCGTGGATTAACAGACATGGCAATGACCGGGACATCAGCCTCTGGATAAAGCAGCCGAAGAACGACCCAAGCGCCATGATCCAAGCCTCGTCTTGTTTCTACTTCGTAAGGGATATCCTGTTCAGTAAATAACTCTTCAATTTCCTTAGCGACCTGATTATCTCCTTGAGCTGGGTATTGAATACGGTATAAAGCTTCCGGGAAACCTCCAAAGTCATAAATTGTACTATACGTTTCTACATTGCTTACCTTTTGTACTGGTGATTCCCAATGTGCAGAAAATAATACAATGGCTTTCGGACGAGGCATTGTCTTGCCTAATTCAGTTAGAAACTGTGTATATTCGTTATCTTCAATGGCTAAAAGCGGCGCTCCATGAGCGATAAAGAAAGACGGCATCATAATTTATTTTCCTCCTTCAATTTTTTTAATTTTATAAAAGATAATGGATGCAGCCGAATTGGGAGAGGATATTGAAAACATAAAAGTTTGCTATCCCTCAACTTCTCTTGCTTATTAAGATCAAAAGAGATTGTTTTCATACATGATAGAAATCATCGTGCAATCATCCAATATTTTTTATTTCTGATGTGAATATTTGTTTCCTATAAGATAACAAATTATTTAATAGATCGTCAACTGTTTTTTTGTTAATATAGAATTAAGTTTCCTATTAGACAACAACCGAGGTGTAATAGTATGGACATTGGTTCAAATATCCGAGTAATCAGAAATAGAAAAAAAATTACCATTGCACAAATGAGTGAGGCTACAGGCCTTTCAAAAGGATTCATTAGTAATATGGAAAATAATAATACGTCACCATCTATTGCTACGCTGCAAACAGTGGCTAATTTTCTTCATGTGCCTCTGCCGTATCTTCTGTTAGAAAAAGAAGAACGGATGAATGTAGTGAGAAAAAATGAGCGGAAATATACGACTCATAAAAGAGAAAACATTAAAGTCGAACATCTCATTTCAAGAGATGGGCTCACATTGCAGCATGTCGAATTTCCTCCCGGTACCGCAACAGGAGAAGAACCACACGTTCATGAAGGAAAAGAGTGCCACCTAGTGTTGAAAGGAAAAATCCTAGCTGAACAAGGGGAAGATTCTTTTATATTAGAGGAAGGGGATTCTTTTAGCTGGAATGCCTGCGCCCCTCACTTTGTGAAAAATATTGGAGAGGATACAGCAGTTGTTTTAATTGCTGTTTATACAGATTCTGCATCCGATGATACTTTATAAAAAATAAAAACCCGCCATTCGCGGGTTTTTATTTTTTCCTTCTTAATCTTAAAAATAAGTAACAGCTTTAATGGTCTTTTACAAGTAAAATTCCATGTGCTTTTTGTCTTGTTTGTAATAGTCCAGCCTGTCTTGTAAGGTGCCTGTATGAAATTCAAACTTATGCCCGTCCGGATCAGTGAAATAAATGGATTTTTTATCTCTCTCATCTCTAGTGCGGCCGATTAAAATATTTACTTGTAAATTCTCTAATTTTTCATATATACGATCGTAATCCTCTTCTTCTATTGAAAAAGCGATATGCGTGTAAGACTGTCTGATTTCTTCGCGCGGAATATTCTTTTCTACATTAAGTGCAAGCCATATACCATTTAGGTCAAAATAAGCCGTCCCCTTGCCTTTAACTAACAGCTTCGCTTCAAATACGCTTTCGTAAAATTGAATAGAACGCTCTAGATCCGAAACTGAAAACAAAAAATGATTCAAACCTTTTACGATCAATTTTATCACCTCCAAATTTTCAACTATTATACGCTGCTATTTTCTATTCAAAGAAAATTTGAAAAGCAGCCTCTATACAAAGACTGCTTGTTTGTCGGATTTATTACTTTCTAGGAAGTGAGTCTACTATTTAATTATAATCTTATAGTTTTAAAGGTGCACGAAAATAAACTACTTGATTATTAAGCTATTCAATAAAGTACTCTAGCTATCCACTTCTTACCCCATAAAGAATACAGCCTACTCCGAGAAACACCCAGAAGATCGTTTGAAAAGAAATTCGATCGGTAAGACCCAACAGCCCAATAGAAGTAGTGGCAATTAAGATGATTGGCCCTACTAAGGCCAGCGAGCTATTGAGAATGAGTGCCTTTTCAATATCATTGAATCGCAGCATTAAAAAAGCAGCAAAAATTTCAATTCCGCCCGACAGTATCCTTAATAAAGCCATGCCTAGTACCGCTTTTTCTATAAATGTAAACATACGCTCCTCCAGTAAAAACCGTTCTTTTTACATTTATATGCAGTCATATAGAAAAGCAGGACAAGGCTTGTGAACTTTTTTATCTGTCCTTCCTTTTGGTTATTATCTATAGTCTAATTTCTATGCTTTTTGTCTTTCTTCTTATGTTTCATTCATCTACTTTAACTGATCCTGCCATTAAAAACTTGTCCCCCGCCGTTAATTTTGATTACTTTAAGACGGTTATCTTGTTTGATAAAGACCGTTTTATATTGTTTTTCGCCATTTTTATTCGCAAGCAAAAGAATTCGCTTATTCTCATTATCCGTAACCGTTTCAAATATGTACTCTTGGTCATGAATGTGTTTCATTATTTCTTCATATTCAGGCAATGAAGTCCACTCTTTTTGGCCCTGGCTCTCCTTCCCCTGCTGGGCTGTCTCCTTATGCTGAACAGGCTGTTCCTTTTCTTTTATAGCTCCACGATTTCTCTTCTCCTCTTCGTTGCTGCAGGCTGCGAGCATGAGCGTAGCTATACAAAAGGACATCATCATTTTTTTCATCTGCTTCACCTCCGAGCTGTTGATGTCTTTTCTACTTTAACAAAAATTCTATTCTCGTTCCTCTGTCATGCACTGGTTCAGCTTCTTTAGGCTTTGGCCCTGTCATCTAGTGGTTTTGTACATAATTTATAGAGAGAATGACCTTGTTAACAAAAAGGAGAATGACGAACATGAATCCATATTATTTTTATCCTGACTTCATTCCACAATCAGTGGACCATTACGCTGATTATTCTTATATGCAGCCGGAAGAAGAGTTTGATGTAAATCGGCAGCCGCAGGCGCTGGAGAGAAGAATCGAGGTGCTCGAACGAGAAAACCAGCGGCAGGTTAGAGAACTAACGCGACTTAGCCGAGAGATCAATCGAATCAATCAGGAAATTAACCGAATCAATCAGGAGATCAACCGGTTAAATCAAAATGATGAACGCCACACGAGGCGTTTGAATCGATTAAACCAGCGATTACGTACAGTAGAAAATAGATTGCATATTCCATTCGCCGCAATGGAAGACGGATTCTAATAGCAAATAAAATCAAGCCAGGGATGACAGAACATCCCCGGCTTGATTTTTTATTTAATCACACGTTTAGCGCCCACATAACGGTCTTTCCAATATTTTTCATTCATTTTTACCTCTTTTACTCCTTTAGAGGTTGCCCCTACAAATTTGCCATTCCCCGTATAAACAGCAACAAAGGAAACTTTCCCTTTTGCCCCTGTTGCATAAAAAACAAGGTCACCAAATTGCAAATCTTTTTGTTTGACTGCTTTGCCTATTTTATATTGATCAGCACTTGTTCTCGGAATTTTCATCTTAGTAGCAGCTTCTTTATACACATATTGTGTAAAGCCCCCTGCATCAAAGCCTTTCGGGGAAGCGCCTCCATACTTGTAAGGCGCTCCTATAAGTATTTCTGCTTTTGCAGCTACTTCTTCTCCGTAATTAATAGTAGCGGATGCCTGCTTGACAGGTCCACATGCGAAAGAGAAAGCGAAAGCAAAAAGAGTAAATACTGCGACTGCCCATCTTGAAACTGGTAAATAGATGTTCAACGAAATGACCTCCTAATTGGAAAAAATTTAACACAAGAACAAATATATGCTCGCTTATGTTTAATATTCCACTATTGAAGCATAATAAAAAAGCAGATAAAAAATCTGCTTTTCATTAAACCGCTTCAACGAAAGGTTTCTTTTTTAACTGTTCAAGCATTTGCTTGGAAAGCGCTTCATAACCGAGCGCATTCGGATGCACGCCATCAGGTGCAAGGTATTGCAAGTGATGGCCATTAATCACTTTTGTCGTTTCGAGGACGATGGAATGATTGTATTTGTGAGCGACTTCATAGATTTTCACATTCCATTTTGGCAGTAACTGATCAGCCACTTTGTAAAGATCATGACTTGGTTTTAACGGGTTGTACATTTCTAAGAAAACAATGGCAGCGGACGGATTTTCTTTCTGAATCCGGTCCGTCATCGCCGTTAGGTTTTTGATAAATGTTTCCCGCATCGAGTCAAAATTTGCCACTACATTTTTGTAATCCCCTTGATAAAGAGTTTCCAAAATATCATTACCGCCGACATTAATCGTAATCAAGTCGGCTCTTTTAATTTGTTCATCAAACTTGCCTGTTTGGACTAGCGTATTTAAATTTGTACTGTTAATACCAAGAATTCCTTCATTTTCTAATACTACTGTTTTGCCCGTTTTCTCTTCTAAACGGCGTGAAAAATAATCGACAAAGCTCTCTTCATTTTCTGACCCAAAGCCAGCAATGATCGAATCGCCAATAGCTAAATGATTTAAACTCTCTTTATCAACGTTGCTAAAATAATCAACATAAGAGAGAGCGGCTTGCGCAGAGGTAGGCGCAGCCTCTTCTTTCATTTGCTGAATTCGATAAGTAGGATAATAAAGCCAAAGGGATACAGCAATGACAGCAGCAATGACAATCGAGATAGTATATTTAAATAAACGCTTCATTTTTAGCTCCTTTGCTTCCTCTAAGATTGTTATATTTTTTTCCATTTCAATTAGTAAAAGGAATGTCAATTCACTAGAAAGTGTAGACGAATCTTATAATAATCATACCTGTATTTTCAAGTGAAAAAACCTGGTATGCTTTTGTTCACAAGATTTGTGGTAAAATAAAACGGACCTATATTACTTTCAAAGGACGGATCAATAAATGAATATTACACACCATACGGTTGAGCTTCTTGAAGATCCATTTGGATTGCTTGCCGGAGAGAGATTTGAATTTCATCTGTATGCAAACGTAGAGGAAGAGGATGAACTCTATTCTGAATCTGGATTTTATATTCGCGTACTTTATTTAGTCGATGGGGATGAGGAAAAGATCATTCATTATCATTTGCATGACAGAGCAACAGGAGAAGTTCTTGACTTTGAACTAGAAGAAGAAGAGGAAGCTCTTGTGGCAGCTTACTGTCATGATCACCTTCCTAGTGAAGAAGCTGAATAACGGACAATACCCCGCCTGCAAACAGATCGTCGCTAGCGGGGTTCAACTTATTTCTTCTGTTAATGTTTCCGTAGTAATCACATCCTCTATTTTATCTCACTCTTCATATACTCCTGCAACTGTTCTTCTGTTAAATGCTTAACGAAGTGGTAAAAACTAATTGATTCCATTTCGTAATTTTCACAGCTTTCCATATAATACTCATAAGCTTCGCGATATATCTCCATAACACTCACCTCCTTCCTGTTATATAACAAAACAATTTTATTAAAATTAATGTATAACAGCTAGAAAGTGATGTCAATCCTTTGCCTCCACTTTACCCGAAATATTCGGAAAATAAACGATAAAAAGCGGATAGACAACGAAATTCGCGTCTATCCGCTTCCTTCATTAAAGGAAGTATCCTAATTTTTTCGCCTCATAAGCCAGCTCTTCCTGAAACTTTGGATGAGCAATTTGAATTAGGGCCTTTACACGCTCTCGAATGGTTTTTCCCCGCAGCTGGGCGATCCCATATTCCGTCACGACATAATCCACGTCGTTTTTCGAAGTGGTTACTGGTGTACCTAAAGCTAAAGCAGGAACGATTTTGGAGATGCTATCATTTTTGGTTGTGGAATGCAAACAAATAATTCCTCTGCCTCCTTGCGATAAACGCGCGGAAACCCCAAAGTCCGACTGCCCTCCGGATGAGGACCAATACGTGTTCCCAGCCTTCTCTGCATTGCACTGGCCCAGAAAATCAACTTCAATAGCTGCATTAATCGTGACCATGTTGTCTATTTGAGAAACACGGCGAACGTCATTTGTTTCATTTACCGGCAGCATAAAAATATCTCTATTTTCATGCATGAAGTCATACAGCTTCTTCGTGCCATAAGCGAATGTTGCTGTTGTTTTTCCAGGGTAATCCGTGCGCCTCCGATTCGTGACGGCTCCACTCTGATAAAGCTCTACTAATTGATCGGGTATCATTTCTGTCAAAATAGATAAATCCTGATAATTTGTCAAAGACTTCATTACCGCATTCGGAATCGCCCCGAATCCAATTTGCAAGCTATCCCCATCTTTAATAAGACTCGCAACATAGCGGCCGATTTTTTCATCTTTTTCCGTAATGACAGGCACTGGAGATTCTATTAATGGCTGATGATGCTCAATGAGCGCTGTGACTTCCGAAAGGTGAATTTGATTCCTCCCATAAGTTCGCGGCATGTATTCATTTACTTCCAGTAAAATCGTTTTGGCGGTTCTAGCGAGCGGTGCGGTATAATCGCAATTCGTTCCCAGAGAAAAAAAGCCGTTCTCATCCATCGGTGAAACAGTGGCCATTATCACCTGTTGGTCTGTTATTTCTTTTAACAATGCCGGTACGTCCGAAAAGTGATTAGGCAGCAGGTCCACAGCGCCTTCCTGAAACGCGTGTCGATCGCCAGCTGCTAAAAACATCGAAATGACTTTTAGCTCTTCTGGCTTCTTTCGAATCGCTGGCCGGGACGTTAACATTTGGAATAGCCGGTTTTCTTTTAAATCTTCTCTCTTTTCAAGTGCTGCCAGCAAAGCTGGTGGTTCGCCAGCCATTAAAGGGACGATAATATCGTCGCCTGCTTCAATCAAGCGAACTGCTTCGTCTGCCTTCATCAACTTTTTTTGATATTCTTTTTCATTCGCCACGGACGACACTCCCTTAAGCCGTTTGACAATTTTTTCATGCTTTCTCTTTATGAAAAGAGAAGATGTCTTGTCTTTATCATATATACTGGCTATTGGTTGTCAAGCAGTCTAGTTTTATGATGATGGGCAAACAAATAGATGACTATATTTATAACTCGTCAAAGCCATTCGCTTCACTTGTCTTTGTATAGGCGCGTGACTTTTGTTCAAAAAAGTCTGTTTTGCCGAGGTCTACTTCTTGATAAGCGATAATCCAGCGCATTGGATTTGTCCGATACCCTTCAAATGGTGCCGAAAAGCCTAGCTGTTCGGCTCGTTTATTTGCCATGAATCTGATATAGCTTTCTAGCTCGTTCATTTGAATGCCATCTATTTTGTGGCCAATAATCGATTTTCCCCATTCAATTTCAAGTTCCGCTGCCTGTCGGAAAGCTTCTTGCCCATAAGCCCGCAGTTCTTCTGTATCATATTCTGGGTTTTCGTTCAGCACTTCTTTAAAAATCTTTTCAAACAGCCCAACATGAAGCTGTTCATCGCGATTAATATAATTGATCATCGTACTAGTGGCGATCATTTTTTGATTGCGGGCTAAGTTGTAGAAAAAGGCAAAGCCAGAATAGAAGAAAAGACCTTCTAATATCACATCATAAATGACGGATTTAAGAAAATTCTCAATGGTTGGTTCGTGAGAAAATGCTTCATATCCTTTTGTCACAAATTCATTACGTTCTTGAAGAATCGGTTCAGTGCGCCAAAAATCAAATACACGATCTTGTGTTTCCTTATCAGCTACGCTAGAAAGAACATAGCTGTAGGAATGATTATGGATCACTTCCTGCTGAGCAAGAATAATCATCAAAGCATGCAAGCTGGAATCCGTTAAATAGTCCGCTGCTCTGCCGGCATAATCAGTTTGAATGCTGTCAAGCAAAGCGAGCAAGCCAATAATCTTCAAAAATGCATTTCTTTCATCAGGCGTCAGTTCACTAAATTGCTGACGGTCTTTCGTCATGTTAATCTCAAACGGCGTCCAAAAGTTCGCTAGCATTCTCTTATACTTCGGATAAGCCCAGCTAAAACGCACGTCATCCCAGTTTAAAATGTTGGAGCTTCTTCCATTAATAATAGCGGTAGACCGATTGGGTGCACTGTGATCGATAATCTCCCTTTTCTTAAGCTTCATAACTATTCTCCTCCTTATGAATGACAGCTTTCACATTCTTCAATATCAGAAGCGGTAGACCGCACATAATAAGTCGTCTTTAATCCCGATTCCCATGCATCTAGGTGTAAGTCTAACAAGGCTTTCGCTTTAATATCGTTGCGCACATATAAATTAAAGGATACAGCCTGATCAATATGGCGCTGGCGCTTGGCATTTTGGCGAATGCTCCAATGCTGATCAATGAAATAAACGGTTTTGTAGTACCATGTCGTCTGAGCTGACAAGTCAGGCGCTGTCACAGGTATTTTGTAATTTTTCTTTTCTTCCATATATTCTTTACGGAAAATTGGATCAATTCCAGCTGTTGAACCCGCGATCAAAGCGGTGGATGAGTTTGGAGCGACCGCCAGCAAATAACCATTTCTCATACCAGATGTTTTGACTGTTTCCTTTAACTGCTGCCACTTTGCTCCATTATAATCACGTTGTTCAAAGTAGGCACCACTATCCCAATCTGATCCTGCAAAGACCGGATATGAACCTTTTTCTGCTGCAAGTTCCGCACTTGCTTGAATCGTTAAAAAGGCAATTTGCTCATACAATTCATCACAATAATGGACTGCTTCGTTTGATTCCCAGCTCAACCCCTTTAAGGCAAGCAAATGCTGCCAGCCAAATGTGCCAAGTCCAATTCCTCTGTATTTCTTGTTCGTCAGCTGCGCTTGTAAAACAGGAATATTGTTCATGTCGATAACGTTATCGAGCATTCTTACTTGGATGGGGATTAAGCGTTCAAGCACTTCATCCATCACGGCACGGGCTAAAGAAATGGACGAGAGGTTACAAACGACGTAATCACCAGGATCTTTTGTAACCACGATTTTTCCGTCTTCTGTTTTTTCTTCGATTACGACCGTCGGACTCATATTTTGACAGATTTCTGTGCAAAGATTGCTTGCGTAAACCATTCCGGTGTGCTTATTCGGATTCGCCCGGTTAACGGTGTCTCGGTAAAACATGTAAGGTGTGCCTGTTTCAAGCTGGGAAATCATAATGGCTTTCATAATCTCGATAGCCGGAACTGTTTTTTTACTTATGTGCGGATGAGCTACGCACTCTTTATATCTCGTTCTAAACGTTCCCTCTCCCCTTTTCTCATCAAATGAATCTTCAAGAGAGTAACCCATCACTTTTCTTACTTCATGAGGGTCAAATAAATGCCAATCTTCTCGTTTATCGACTGCTTCCATAAATAAGTCAGGAATAGTGACACCCGTGAATAAGTCGTGTGTTCTGCGGCGTTCGTCTCCATTATTCAACCGGGTTTCCAAAAATGAGAAAATATCTTTGTGCCAAATATCCAAATAAACAGCAATCGCTCCTTGACGCTGGCCGAGCTGATCGACGGATACGGCCGTATTATTCAGCTGTTTCATCCAAGGAATCACACCCGAGCTCACATTTTTAAATCCTTTAATGTCACTTCCCTGGCTGCGAATTTTCCCTAAATAAATCCCAAGTCCGCCGCCGTTCTTACTTAAATTAGCTGCATCCGTATTGGCATCAAAAATTCCTTGCAAGCTGTCATCCACTGTATCAATGAAGCAGCTTGACAGTTGGCCATATGATTTTCCCGCATTCGCAAGCGTTGGAGTAGCGGTTGTCATATATAAATTAGAAAGCGCCCAATAGGCTTCCTTCACATAGTGCAGCCGTGTTGATTTAGGTTCATTCATCATTAAGGTCATTGCAATAATGAGCCATCTTTCCTGCGGAAGCTCTGCTGGCTGCTTATCTAGTGTACGGGCTAAATATCTTTCACTTAATGTGACAATCCCAATGTATGTAAATAATTTGTCCTTCTCAGGATCAATCAGCTTACTTAGCTCTTCTATTTCGTCTTTTGTATAAGAAGTGTTTAAATGAGGATTGTATATTCCTTCTTCAATTAAGAGCTGGATGAGCCCCGAGAAATCTCCGTATCCAGCCAATTTCTCCCCGCGTGTTGTCGCTGCCTGCTTATATAGTTGTTTTAAATACAATCGGGCTGCGATAAATGTCCAATCTGGTTCCGTGCTCGTGATCCGCTCAACTGCTGAATGTAAAAGCAGCTGCCAAACTTGCTCATCTGTCCACTCTTCTCTCGTATCAAGTGTTCCCTTTATCTTATTTTCATAGCTTGCCAGTTCAATATGGGGAAATTCCCTTTGAATTTCAATAAATGCCTCTTCTGCTATGCTTTGTACGGTTTGAATCATCTCTATTCCTCCTAAACGATCAGTAGTTTAGAAAGAGATTTTTTTAGCAACAAAAAAACCATCTTTCTAGATGAAAGATGGGATGAGGGCGAAGAAATAATCTTTTCACAAAGTGAGACAGACCTGCCCTTGTACACAATAAAGAGCCTGTCTGAATAAAAGACATTGTCGTTTTCTCCGCGCTTTCTTCCCAACTCCCGAAGAAGAGTAAACGCTGTAAAAAGGCAGGTCTCCTGGCTTATGCTTCTTCCTTCCACATTCCTTCCCGTCTATTCGACAGTGGATTTATCTGCGGTCGTCCACACTTACAGTTGCGGGTACAGCTTCGGTATTTCACCGAATTCCCTATTAAGCTGCAATAGCACCTTTTTACTAAATATTGATTTAATTATAACATTACCACTAAATGTTGTGTCCGGATTAGTATAACAATGATCGTTACCGGAGGCAACCCCGAATGAACTTTTTACTTACTTCGGTCTTTACTCACTCTGTAGTTAAAATAATCAATTCATCCTGATCAGAAGGGTCAACAGCTTGTGGAATAACAGCGGTTGTTTTTAAAAAAGTTTTATTCTTATCATTTGTAGGCGGATGCCCGGGATCAATTTCAAGAGAAAAAGGAATGGTGATGTTTTCTCTCGGTTTAATATCTCGTTGGATGGGAATGACTATTTCTTTTAACTTCTTATCAATATAGGAAAAATCGCTATCTTCCCGTATCTTATCCATTTGGACATGCACTGAAACGATTAAAGTCTCGATCGGTTCTGGCGCCTGCCCGCCATTAATTAGAACCTTCCCTTCAATTTTGTCTCCTCTTTGATAGGTCATTTTTGGAAGAGCGGTATCGATCTCGACTCCACCAATGCCAATACTAGACAAAATATGTTTCCACATGAAATACCTCCTTTCTTTCTATCCAATTTAGTTTAATATTCCCCGATGTTTTCTTGTTAATCTTTTCTTTGCTGGTTGTTAACTGTATTTGAATTTTGCACATTTTGTTTTTGAAAAAAGCATGCTTTATACAAAGCACGCTTAAAATTCTCTATTAAAGAGAGGCTGAAACCATTTAATCCCCCTCTTATTAGCCGGCCATATTTTCATATCTGCCACTAGATGACTCATATACGCGATAGAAGCCGCTAAAAAGCTGCCTTCGAGCCCAACACTTTGCTGAAATTGCCACGCAATCCCTGCAAAACAAGCTGATCCAATTAACGAGTGAGTTAAAGAGCGGTGCGATAAAAAGGAAGAGACCATAATAAATGCACTTAGCAGCAGCAGCCAAAAGATACCCATGTACCAGGCGGCAATCGCCAGAGCAGCTCCTGTTATAAACAGCATCATCCGCTGCTTGATAAACAGCCGTGGTAATACTGTTAAGCCTATACCAACAGTAAAACCCGCCGATTGCACGAAACCATTCAGCTTTAGATAACTGTAGCCCATTAAAAGCAGCCCTGCAGTGGCAAAAAATAAAATTAACCATTTTTTCGATATCGTAATTCGATTGGACAGCTTGCCGTTTACATCAAGGTCAGGAGCAAGGCCAGCGATTGCCCCAATGCCAATTAAGCCTGCTGTAGTAAGTGGGTCTGTATGTAAATAAACAGCTGTGGCTAATCCGGAGGCTCCTCCAATAGCCAAATGAGCCGATCCTTTCATCTGTTACCATCCTTTTCTTTTTCCCCATTATAACAAACAGATGTTCTTTATTCTATAAAAAATAGCATTGATGAAACCATCAATGCTATTTTTGGATGCCTTATAATACATCAAGCTTTACAACAATAGCTAATAAAATTTGAAGCAATACTTGGATATTGACGGCTATGTCGGTGTCAATTGTCACAACTTCTACATTTTTTGAGCCTTGAACAACGATTCTTTGGTTGTTCCGCTGTGCTGTTGTAGTAAATTGCCTAATGTCTTGGACAATATTATTCCCCTGGTCTGTATCGCCAATAATGATTTTAATAACAGCAGCAATGGCAGCTTGAATCCCCAATTGCAAAGACACTGCTACTTGTGTATCGGTTGTAGTAATATCAACACCTTCGGAATCCCTTACGATAATCCATTCATAAGAAATCTGCTCAGTCGTTACAGACTGCTCCGCCTCTTGTGAGACCTCTGCCTCGTTATTACGATTGGACTCATCGCAATGATCTAATGCTCTCCACTTTTTTTCACGCATATTTTTCACCTCTCTTTCCTTTTTTGTTTTAATTTATAAAATATCTAATTTAGCTACTAGTGCCACTAACACTTGCAACAATGCTTGAATGTTTACAGCCAAGTCAGTATCGACCGTTCTGATGTTTACATCTTTTGAATTGTCTATGATCGTTCTTTGTCTATTGATTTGTTCAGAATTAAATTGCTGAATAATATCTTGTGCTACAACCCTGCCGCGTTCGTTATTGCCAACCGTAATGCTGATGACCAATGCAATGGCCAATTGTAAGCCTACTTGTAGAGAAACAGCTGCTTGAGTATCCGTTGTACGTACAGTAACGTTACAAGACTCGTTAATGAAAATTAACTCATCAGACTCTTGGTCGATAGTCGAGAATTCCATAGCGTCTTGTAAAATATCAGCTTCTCTAAAATTATTGCGGTTATTGTGATGTTTGTTCATATTTTCTTTTTGCTCGTGTTTACGCTTGTTACGAGAATTTGACATGATTTTCACTCTCCTTTTCATTGGATATGTAATATTATATTAGCCTGTCGATTTAACGGCTTGTAACAATCACCCATAGGTTGTACCCATTTTTTTCAAAAGAAAAAACGCCTGCTTAGAGGCGTTTAATGATGACCTTATTTCTCTTCTTTTTTTATAGAAAAAGATTGGTCCATAAATGTATCTACTTGATGAGACAAATCCTCGACTAATTCTTTCAATAACTGTTTTTGTTCCTTAGAGAGCTTCTTTTTTGCTTCTTCTATATTGATATCATTTTTTTGAAAGATGTCACTGACAAGCAAGTCAATGATTTTATTGGGGATTCCATTAGAATTTTGGGATGAATCACTCATACGTATCCCTCCTTTTTGTTGACGCTCTGTTCTTTTACTATATGCAACAGTCATCCAAAGAGGAACCTGTTCATTTTTCCACACAAAAAACCCTGTGTGGGGTCACAGGGTTACATGTTAGAGTGACGATCAATAATCTGAAGAAGCCAATCCTGTACACTTTCAATATACTCTCCAGAAATATCTAGTTCCGCCAGCACTGTTCCTTTGCCAATGATTTTCAATCCAGGTACGATAGCTGGTTTTTTTGGATTCATTGAATATACAACGGTATCTATATGATGAATTGGAACACGAATATTTGTGACCGGACCTTTGCTAACTAGAAATCCTTTATCTACTTTAATAATATTCTTTTTCCAACAATATTCGGTATCAGTAGCCGTGCATTCGGGAACTGCGTCCTCATTTATAAAGGGTGTCATGTATTATACCTCTTTTTCGCTGTGTGATAGATAATAACAACTATAACCTATCAGCTTTACGTTACTTTGTAAACAAAAATTTTCACCCGCAAATTGGTTTTACATAATTTAATTATGTTAATTGATTATAAGCCCTTGATGAAATTAAATTTCCTCATAAAAACGCAGCCCCATTATAATTGTGGGGCCTTGTCTTCTGCATTAGATCACTTCAGCTTTTCTATACCCATTTGACTTTTGCTCTTTTAACTCTCTAATAAATGCTCGGCCATTTCTTACTCTTAAAAGATAGGATACATTGGAACGAGTGAAGATGGCTACATTGTCCAGTCTTCCCGAAATTGACTCAAGATTAAACCAGAAATTCGGCTTTGCATTTTTTCCGATTCTCACCACGTCCACAATTTCTGTTAATGGAATATTGACTTGATTTAACGAATCATTTGTCATCAACATTCCTTGATCTATTTTATAGTTTGACGATTGTTTTTTACGCTGTAAATAAAGCCCAAAAAACAATGCACCTGTAAAAAGTAATAGTAGTTCCACCTGATAACACCTCCTCTTCCTCTCTATATGGTGCCCTTCAAACATCACTTTTCCCATTTCTATTACTGTACCCACTTTTCTTCTTTTTACCCGTGAGGTCATATATTCTTCGGAAGAAAAACTTTTTTCGAAAAGTTTAAAGAAGGCAAAAAAAGATAATATCAATAATAAGGTATGTATGTTTTGAATGATGGCAGTTTTAGGAGGAGAAACATGAAAAAACTAGACGAAGAAAAGCTATTAATTAGAGTGACCCAATTAGAAGAAATTGTTCTTGAATTGTCTGATCGAATCAGACAAATGAGCGAAGAACTTATTGAAATGAGAGAAGAAAAGATCCATTAAAAAATGAGCAGTCTGAAAACGGTTATTCACCAGCTTTTAGACTGCTCTTTTGTTTGTAAGAGAGAAAATCGATAAAATAAGCAATACCAAGGCCGGCTTTATTATGCAGACGCATGGGTATGAACCTCTTTCTGTAACTCCCACATGTGCAGAAGGCGGAAAATTGGGGGAAGAATGAGACAGACGGCTAAGATTCTAAGTACTTGCACCGCCACAACAAACGTAGAATCTGCATCCAATACAACAGCAGTCGTCGCCATTTCAGCAATTCCTCCTGGTGCAAAAGCAAGAGCCGCTGTTTTGAAGTCGATGCCCGTTAATACAGAAACAAGATACGCACAAATAAACATGACAGCGATTAATCCCACTGTACTCATCAATCCAACCATGATTGTTTGCTTTAATCCGGCAAACATCTTTTTATGAAAACGAGACCCAATCGATACTGCAATTAAAATTTGTGACAAAATAGTTAAGCTATGCGGCCAATAGGCTACCATATTATGACCAGCATACACTGAGCTCAACGACTGGACAATCGCTACAGTCGTCATGCTTCCAAGCAGCCAAGGGGCTGGGAATTTCAAATGTTCCCCTGCATAATACCCTCCCCACGCTGCCATCGCTAATACAGCTGTCCAAAGCAGCTGGAGCGGATCAAATCCACTTGAAGCATGTTGAATAGCTGGCTCAGCAGCTGGATGAATGGCCCAAAGTGATACGATAACCGGAATGGTTAAAACAACTAAAAACACGCGCATCGTTTGAATGATGCTCACAACGGCGGTGTTGGCTCCCACCTCTTCTGCCAAAGCCGGCATTGCTGATAATCCTCCTGGTGCTGTACCGAAAAAGCTTGTTAGCATATCTGAACGGCTAAACTTCCAAAGAACGAAACCAGAAAGCAAAGAAAAAAGAACAGATAAGATGAGCATTAAACTAATGACCATCCAGTGTGATTGGAAAGCAGTTAAAACAGATAAATTAATTTTTTGCCCAAGTTCAATCCCTAATATGAGCTGACCAATGGATAGCCAGCTTTTCGGTATCTTGTTCGCTCCTGAAAATTGAGGAAAAGCAAAAGAAATGCTTGCCGCTACTATCAGTGTCCCCAACATCCAGCCAATTGAAAGACCTATCCATGACAATAATAGACCTCCCATAGCACTTACTATGAGAACGATCCACTTATTTTCTTTCATTTAATCCTCTTCTTTCTTTTCTTATTCTCTATAACTAATTATAATAAGAAAAAAGAAATAAATAAAATATTGCTTTTTTATATTTAAACATAAAATAAAGTTATACCAGAAAGGAAAGTAAAGGATGGACGATCGGGATTGGCTTGTGTTACAGACGTTGTTTCATGAAAAAAACATAACAAAAGCAGCTAACAACCTGTATATTTCTCAACCCGCACTGACGAACCGTTTGAAGCAAATCGAAAAAGAATTCGGTGTTCAAATTGTTAATCGCGGAAGACGCGGCGTACAATTTACCCCTCAAGGAGAGTACCTGGCAAAATGCGCCGACGACATGCTGTTAAAACTGCAGCATATTAAAGAAAATGTTCTAAATATGGAAAATAAAATAACCGGTACACTCCGGCTTGGTGTTTCTACTTTTTTTACTGATTATAAACTTCCTGGGCTGCTCAAACTTTTTAAAGATGAGTACCCTAATATTGAATTTAAAGTAACAACCGGCTGGAGCAATGACATTATTCATTTAGCTTATAATCAAGATGTACACGTGGCCTTTATTAAAGGGGATTATAGCTGGAAAGGCGGCAAAAAGCTGTTATTTGAAGAACCCATTTATATTGCCTCAACAGAAAAAATAGCATTAAAGGATTTACCTGAACTGCCGCGGATTGACTACCATACTGACCAAAACTTGCGAACGGTCGTCGATAATTGGTGGGCTGAAAACTATACAAAACCTCCGCTTGTCAGCATCGACGTCGATAAAGCAGGCACAAGCAAAAATATGATGGCCAATGGCTTAGGTTATTCTATTTTACCCGGTATGCTTTTAAACGATTTAAAAGATATTTATAAAATAGCGCTTCGTACAAAAGATGGACAGCCGATTATTCGAAAAACATGGATGGTTTTTCACGAGGAATCGCTTCAGCTTAATATCGTTAGGGCATTTGTTGAATTTATTGAACGGATTGATTTAGAAAAAATCAAGTAGTTTTTCTCTCTATAGAGAAGGCTATCCTTTTTTGCTGCTTCAGGGAAAAAATATTTATAGGCTTTTCATCTGATTTTCATTAAATTTTCATTTTTCTCGTTTATGCTAATCGTACGCTTTATATCAAATGGTAGAGGTATAGACAATGAATCCAAAACAAAAAACAAGCAAAAATACTTCCTTTTTATCAATTCATGTTCCAAACCCGAAAGAACAAAGAACCATTGCCGTTAGTTTGCTTATAACTGCTTGTTTGTTGTTGATTGGACTTTTACTCATTTCTCTCAATCAACAACAGCTAATGTCGCAAGAACACAAACACTATAAGGAATTCTTAAAACAGCTGGGCTCTATTTCAAGAATTATATACTTTGCCGTTTTTGCTATCTATCCCGTTTTTCTTTTATTGAAATGGCAACGGTTAAAAACGATAACGTGGCGGGGCTTTCAATTAAAAAGCTTCCTCCAGCTTCTCGGAAAAGTTCTCAGGAAATGGCATGTCCCTCTTGCTCTAGTATCTACAGGTCTAATTTTACTTCACGGATATTTAGCTGTTATAAGGGGCTTTGAATGGGATTTCACCAATATTACGGGAATCCTGGCGATCGTTCTCTTAGGTTTTCTCTTATTTATGGGGTTGAAACGATTCAAGAGAAAAGATAAAAAATGGCATTTAAAGTTGGCAATTGGTTTTATTATTTTATTTATGATTCATGCGTCTTTTGGTTAAATTAGCCTGTTCTATACTCATAAACGACTAAAACTTACTTATAGAGAGCCCTAACGAGACAAACTAGATTTGGGAACGGCCGTTCATTTGATTCTGCCAAAGGATTATTGGACAAAAGATCCAATAGACAAAGATAACCTGTTGCTACTTTAAAATAAGGTTTGTTCGGACACCCCTCACCAATCAGTACTCTACGATAAATGGAAAGACTCCAATTTGAAAAAAGCTGATCAAATTGGAGTCTTTCTCAATAGATTTAAGTTTCTGTTTTATAGAAAAGTTTGATCATTTTCTACCTGTGACGCCCTACAATTGCGCCCGATTGTGGAATAACTTAATGTATGTTTTCAGTCTCAAAACCAATTTAGTCTTCTTTTACTAATGCACTCGTTAATTGCAAAAGACAGAGATAATAAAGTGGTTTAACGTATTCCGATCCCCTTCCAACCAATGAATCATAGCAAGGTGTTCAAGAGAAACCATAGCAGCTTCCGCTTAATTTTCACCTTTTGCTTCCTTTAGTTTATTTCCCGATCGAAACAGTTCCCCATATGCTGCACCTCCTAAGATCAACACAGCCCCGGCTATTTGCACAAGGCTTAACTTTTCTCCTAATATAGCAGCTGAAAAAATCAATGCTGAGAGAGGTTCCAAATACCCGAGAATGGACACCGACTGAACAGGCAGCTGACCTATGGAAGAAAAATAGAAGTAACAACCGATTCCCGTGTTTATAACGCCTAGTATCAGTATAGGGAGCAAATTCCCTTCCATCATATTAACCGAAAGCCCTTGCTTCAAGCCCATAAAAATGACAACCGTTATAAAGCTAATAACTAACTGGCACGTGGCATTTTCAAGCCCCGTTATGCTTACAGCCTTTTTATTGAAAACCACCATAATGACATACATGATTGCCGATAATATTCCAAAAATCAACCCCAAGGAGATTCTTCCCTGGGTAAAAGCTTGTCCGTTTACACAAAGCATTCCAATTATCACTGCAAAAAATCCAAGTAGTTTAGCGCTTGTCATCTTTTCCTTAAAGATAAGTGGTGAAAGAATCATAACGATTACAGGGCCGCAATAATAAGCAAGAGTGGCAATACTTACGCCGATTTGTGTGTAAGCCTCAAATAAAAATATCCAGCTTGCCCCCATCGCCACGCTGGATATTACTAAATACAGAAAGTGGGATTTATTTTTCCAGAACTGTGCTTTCTGCTTAGACAGCGCAAATACGAAAATCAGAAATATGCTGCCAATCAAAGTCCGTAAATAAACAATTTCGTAACTGTTCAATAAAATGTAACTTGCAACCACTCCATTGGAGCCAAATAGGAGCAGTGCGACCACATATTTGAAATATGCACTTTTCATTCTTAATCACCATACTTCTACTAAAATCTATATTTGAATAACAGTCGGCTTGTACTTTTTAGAAGGCAGAAATTTATCTATAACCTCCATTGTTTTCACTTTCATATATCCCGTTGTCATCCCATCGCTACATCCATAACACTCTTCTAGAAGCGCATCTTTATCAAAAAATAACTTGTGCGAGATTTTCCTTGCCTTTTAAAATGCCAAATACAGTAGCAGCCCCAACTTTAACGCCCAAAATATTTTCCATCTGTTCTAAAGAAGCAAAGGAAACTAATGAAATATTGAATTCATGGCTGAAATCCTTGAATTTGAATAGCTTATCTGCGGTAGTTACAAAGGAAAAGCTTTTTTACCATTTTCATATTCAATTTTTATTGATTTCACTACAATCCTCCATTGAAATTGCTTTATCAGTATCTACACGTTCAAATGAAGTTTCTAACTTTTTTAATGATACGTAGACCATTTCTTGTAAAGATGAATTTATAACTGTCAGGTACTTTTTGCATAAAATCACTCACATAAAACATCGTTAAATACTCATCCCTTTCAAACTTGATTTTACAATAGCAATAGCATAGCATACTCATATGTATTACAGAATCAAATGTTTCTCATGTCATCTATGACAAAATCGGATGTAAGGGAGATAGAGTTATGAATATCCAAAAATATATGGCGTTTGTGAAAGCAGTAGAATATGGGAGCTTTACAAGAGCGGCTGAAGCATTAAACTATACACAGTCTGGCATCAGCCGTATGATTAAAGATTTAGAATTGGAATGGGGGATGTCCCTTTTGGAAAGAGGGCGTGCCGGTATTAGTTTAACATCTGACGGCTTACAATTACTGCCCCAGTTACGGCGAATCTGTAATGAACATGAAATTTTAATGAGGCAGGTCGAGGACTTACACGATATGCAATCTGGGATCATCCGTATCGGAACATTTTCAAGTGTGGCAACTCACTGGCTGCCTAATATGATTAAATTCTTTAAAAAGGATTATCCCAATATTGATTTTGAATTGCTTTTAGGTGATTATACAGAAATTGAAAACTGGATTATCGAAGGACGTGTCGACTTTGGGTTTTTACGGCTGCCGACAAAAGCTGAACTTGAAACGATCTTTTTAGAGCAGGACCGTTTGCTGGTAGTCATACCTCGAGATCATCCACTTGCTGATTGCGATAAATTTCCAATCAGCGAATTATTGCACAGTCCCTTTATGCTATTGGAAAAGGGGGCAAAAGCAGAAATATCCGAAATTTTTGAAAAGCATCAAATTTCACCGTTAGTTCATTTTACTACATGGGATGACTATGCCATTATGTCTATGGTGGAAAACGGGTTAGGAATCAGTATATTGCCAGAGCTGATTTTACACCGTATTCCTTACCAAGTTATAGCGAAAGAACTTGAAGTGCCTGCTTTTCGAAATATTGGCCTTGCTATGAGAGAGCAAAGATTGCTTTCACTTGCGGCTAAGAGTTTTTTGGAATATTTACCCTTTAGAAAAAGAGAGTGAAAAATCCTCTGTTACAGGCCAATTGTTAAAAAGCAAGCCTTGCTATTGAAAAAACTTTTCCATTTATAAACTTATTAAATGATAGTACTTATTATTTTGACCTTTTCTATACTATAAAAATAACGAATTTCTATATGGAGGATTTTTGATTAAATCTTATTATAAACGATATGCTTTTTTTAAATGATCGAACTTTGTTTCAACTCTCCGTTTGTGTTTCTTGCAGCCATTCCTTCGTTTTACTGACTTAAAAAGAGAATGCCTGTTATCTATAGGCATTCTCTTCTCCCATTTACTTCTTATATATAATTTTTCCGCCTACGATCGTCATTTCAATGTCAGTGGTCAAAAGCTCATCCGGATCTTCCAGCGCTAAAATATTATTCGAATAAACCGTCATATCCGCTAACTTTCCTGGTGAAAGAGTTCCTTTTTTGTGCTCCTCATTCGTGGCATAAGCACCGCCGATTGTAAATGTCTTTAGGGCATCAAGCATAGAGATTTTTTCTTTTTTATTCCAGCCATCGTGTGATTGTGAAGGCGCTCTCCGAGTAACCGCTGCATGAATACCTAATAATGGATCAACTGGCTCAACTGGTGCATCTGATCCTCCGGCACATAACACTCCAGCAGCAAGCAGGGATTTCCACGCATACAAATGTTGTATTCTCTCTTCCCCAAGTCTTTCCTGAACCCATGGAAAATCTCCCACTATAAATCTCGGTTGAATGTCAACAACTAGATTTGGCTTCGCGAGACGCTCGATTACATCTTCCCGAAGCAGGGATACGTGGATAATCCGATCACGATGCTGTACTCTTGGAAATTGCTCAAGGATTTGCAGAACGTTTTCCACCGCCTGGTCGCCAATTGTATGGACAGCGATTGGCATCGAGTGCTCTCTTGCATCTTTCACCATTTGGTAAAGCTCTTCCTGACTATGCTGCGCTTCCCCAAATTGACCCGGTGCGTCATGGTAAGCTTCCGACAGTAAAGCGGTTCTCTTTCCAAATGCTCCATCTGCAAAGATTTTGATGGCTCCGATTTGCAGCTTATCATTCCCATATCCCGCATGCATTCCTCTTTCCTTTAAGCGGTTAAGAAACGGATAATCAATTAAAAGATTGCATCGCAGGCCTTTTTGTTTTTCGTTTAGTAATTCATCATACAGTTGATACGTTTGATCAAAACCGCCCAAATAGATTGGATCATTCGTATGAACGCTTGTTATGCCTCTTTTCATGACATGATCCATTGCTTGTTCTAAGCCGAACTTTAATTCATCATATGTATGCTCTGGGATATGCTCTGTAATCAGTTTAGAAGCTGACTCAAGCAACACGCCCGTTGGCTTTTTCGTTATCTCATCAAGAACAATGCTTCCGCCTGTCGGTACGGATATCGAAGGATGGTAGTGACACACTTCAAGCGCTTTACTGTTAACGAGAAACGCATGATGACAGATCCGCTTTAGGAAAACTGGACAATGCGGCGCGACCTGATCCAATTCTTTAATCGTCGGAATGGTTCCGTCAGTAAACAGATTTTCGTCCCACCCCATTCCTAACAGCCATTTGCCCGGTGGTGTTGCATTCGCTCTTTCTCTTATTCTGTCTAGCATCTCTTGCTTGGATGTTACACCAATTAAGTTTAAATCCAAATATTGAAAAGCAATACCTGAGAGATGAAGGTGACTGTCGATCAAACCAGGGGTGACCATCTTTCCTTGTAAATCAATAATTTCGGTGTCGTTCTCTCCCCATTTTTGAATCATCTCTCGATGTGATCCAACCTCTGTAATGATTCCATTCTCCACGACAACTGTTTCCACTAACGGTTGAGCCGCATCAAGCGTATAAACCACTCCGTTAGTGTAGATTGTTTTTTGCATCCTGTTTCCCCCTATAGTATCCCGTAGAATTTAAATTGTTGCAGATACAAATTTCCTACTCGTTCTACTACCAATTTGGTCCCTAGTCTGTCATTATTTTATCAAAAACACCATTATTAGGAATAAAGTAATTAAAAATTTTGTCTGCTCGGTGAAAAACAAACCCTTTTAGATGTTCAGATCGATGAGTGGATCTTTAAAAATAAAGCATGTATTCAATCTGAACCTAAGTAAGAACAGAGTTAGATCTCTTATTATACACTCGGCAAAAAACTGACTAAATATTCAAAATAAAAATTCTGCAAGAAGAGAGAACTTTATGTCCTCTCTTCTTGCAGAAAAACACCTCGTTTAATTGTTTACTGCAGCCTCTTTTTGATACACGCAGTTTCCATCCATATACGTTTCCACTACTTGCACTTCATCAATGTTCTCTGGATTGATCTCAAGTATATCCTGGTCAAGCACAATGAAATCGGCATGGTATCCCGGTTTTAACTGGCCAACCTGCGGAATACGGGTGAGCTGCTGAGCGGCCCGCGTATAAAGCTCAATAGCCGTAGCGACATCGATTCGTTCATCCTGTCCTGTATCTGTTCCTTCATAAGCCTTACGTGTAACGGCGGATTTGAGTCCGAGGAATGGATTGACCGGATCAGCCCATGCTGTTCCTGGTGCGTCTGAAGAAAAGGCCACTTCTATTCCCATTTCCAGCATGGTTTTAATTGGGTACGTTTCTTTTGTCCGTTCCGCTCCCAGATTTTTCAAATAGCTTTCGATTTCTGCATAGAGGAAGACAGGCTGCGTAACAATGCCAATTCTCGCTTCCGCCATGCGTTTCATCGCTTGTTGAGTAGGCAAAGTCACGTGCTCAATTCTGACAGACGGTGCATCTTCTAACCAGCCTTCTTTATCGTAGAACGTATCGACGATTAAATCGATTGCCTGCTCTCCCATCGCATGAATCACTAATTGAATCCCGTATTTCTTAGCAGCCTCACCCGCTGCTAATAATTCTTCTTTTGACGTTGTCGGAATGCCATAGTTTTCTCCTTCTCCCAGAAACGGCGGGTTTACCCAAGCTGTTTGACCGGAAATGCTTCCATCGGAGAATAGTTTAATCCCTCCAATGTGGACAGGGTTATTTCGATTTATCCGCTCTTTGTCCTCAATCGGCTGCATGCGCAAGTCTTCCCACATATAGTAAAGGACTGTTCGCTGCTTAAGACCCTTTTCCTGTCCTTTTTTATACATTTCCAAATAATCAACCGGCGCTGTTCTTGACATTAAGTCTGTGATGGCCGTAATGCCGTGGGCAAACAATTTCGGACTTAGCTCCGCTAGGGCAGCTGCATCTTCTTCCATTGTTTGAACAGGCATCAGTTTAAATACTATTTCTCTCGCATTTTCCCGTAAAACTCCTGTTGGTTCACCGTTTTCATCTTTATCAATTTGTCCGCCTGGAGGATTTGGTGTATCCTTTGTAATGCCAGCCATTTCTAATACTTTGCTATTTACTGTAGCAATGTGAACACATGAACGGCTGGCGATGACAGGAACGTCTGGAGCTGCTTCGTCTAGATCCCACCGCGTCGGCATCCGGCCTTCTGCTAATTTCCCTTCATCGTATCCCCAGCATTCAATCCATTGGCCTTCTTTTAAACTTTTACGTCTCTCACGAATTTGTTCAATCAATTCGGCAATAGAATGTACATTCGGAGGAAGAGCCGCAATTTGTTTAGAATACATTGCTAAATGCCAGGGGTGAAGATGGGCATCAATGAAACCAGGAAGCACTCGTCGGCCTTGAAGATCAATGACATTTCCTTTGCATTGTTCAATCTCTTCTCCGTTTCCGATCCATGTAATCTTTCCATCCTGTACTTTCATAGCGCTTGCATATGGCTGATTGGGATTAGATGTGAAGATCTTGCCATTTATAAAAGTCGTTTCATATTGGTTATTCATGCTTATCATGTTCCTTCCTACAATAAAATTCTAAGATGCGTTCTCTTGGCGATTGGATAGCTTTCCTCTGCCAGCTGATTCATTCATTTGTTTTTAGTCATGAAGTTATCCGCTTTCATTCAATCGTTTTATTGTTTGGCATTTTGCTTAGGACAGCCAAAATTGAAAGCGTAAAAAAGACTCATCATTATTTTTATCATGCAATTTTCGTGCCAAAAAATAAAAATCTCCCTCATGAATCGTATTAAACGCCCTATTTACCCGCAAGGATAAAGCCAGATATTATTTTTCAAACTGGCTGGCAAGAAAAAAGTTCATTAAAAAAGCAAAAAAAGAGGGAAAAATTTATCCCTCTTTCGTAAAAACTTTTTTACCGCAGTCTATATTTGTCCATCTTATATTTTAAAGATTGTTTGGAAAGCCCTAATCTTCTTGCCGCTTGAGCAATAACACCATTTGTTTGTTCTAATTCATTTTCAATAATCTTTTTTTCATAGTCTTCCACAGCTTCCCGTAAAGAGCTGATCATACTGTTCATGACAGGATTTACAGGAGCAGCCATCTGATACTCCCTAATTCTTCTCGGTATATCTTCAATCGTAATACGATGGTCACTTGCATGATTAAAAGCAGTTTCTACCGCGTTTTTTAATTCTCTAATATTCCCCGGCCAATTATATGCTTTAAAGCAATCAATCACTTCCTGATCGACTTCATCGATAAAAATGTTCATGTTATTGTTATAAAACTCAATATAATGCTGGAGCAATACTTCGATATCCTCCTGCCGTTCCTTTAAGCTGGGCAGATCAAGTTGTACGACTCCCAGCCGATAATACAAATCTTCCCGCATCCTTTTTTCAGAAAGCAGTAAATCAGGATCTTCGTTCGTAGCAGAAATGACTCTAATATCTAACCTGATATTTTTTTTGCCGCCGATCCTTCTAATCGACTTTTCCTCTATTGCTTTTAAAAGCTTTACTTGAAGGCTAAGCTCTAAAGAATTGATTTCATCTAAAAACAGGGTGCCTCCCTCGGCCTGTTCAAACAAACCGGGTTTGTCTTCGGATCCCGTAAAACTCCCTTTCGTTGTGCCAAACAACGTGCTTTCTAGCAGATTAGCCGGGACTGCTCCGCAATTTAGAGAAACGAAGGAGTGGCTGTACCGGTCACTTAAATTGTGAATTGCCTGGGCGATGACTTCTTTTCCTGTCCCTGTTCTCCCATGAATTAAAACTGTCGAGTCGGTTTTGGAAATTTTTTCAATTTTTTGTTTGATCGCGGTCATTTTAGGATTTGCTGTAATGATGTCATCAATCGTATAAATGGTGTCATTTTTACGATACACTTTATGACGCGCGTATTTATCAAGATGCTGAATGTTTTTCTTATCAAAAAAGTGCTTTGAAAACTCAACAGCCCCGATAATTTGATCCCCTTCTTTAATCGGATAAGTCGAGTTAACTGATACGAACGCATTCCCTTTGTTTGTTGTCATCTCTTGCTTAACGTTGCAAAGCGGCACTCCGCTTCTCAGTACAGTCATCAATGTGCTATTTTCATTTGTTAAATCTTTATAGAAAGAAGTGATATGTTTTCCTAAAAAGTTTTCAGGTCTTAGATCAAGCTCTTTTAATATATTTAAATCGGCCAAGTCATAGAAAATGACCATTCCGTTCGCATCGACAATTAATACGTTGTCAAAATCAGATAAGCCTTTAAAGCTTTCTACATCGATCTTCACCTTTTTTCCTCCTATCTAGTTAGTGTAAAAGTGTCTATGTATGAGCAGATCGGCTGCTCGAGTATCCGCTTAAAGAGGAACATGCTTTTATTGTACCATTTCATTTTTTAAAATTAGTTCCTATTATATTGGGTTATTGATTTTTTTGCAGACTCATCAACATGCGTCTTTCCTAGTGCACAAACCGAAAGCGAACCAGCTTTTGGTTCATGAATGGAATTCAAAAGCAGCAAAGTAAAGTATTTCTCCACAAGCTATTGAGACTTTTCACTTATACTGCCTATTCCTCTTGGTCAAATAGAATGGCTATCTAAAAACAATATCATAATTTTTACGCTTTGATAATAAACAAAGAATGCTTTGTCATGGTCAGCAAACGCATAAATCTTGTAAAAGTCCTATCCACCGTACAAGAAAATAACCATTCAATACTAGTATCAATGACTTTATATTAGGACCAGGCCACTTTCTTTTGTAGCTGGACAGTCCTGATCTTTTTAACACAAAAATCCCCTAGCTACTTGCTGTTAATGATTCACACCTAGTAGCCAGAGGTCTTATTCGCTTTATCTATTTCCTGCTTGTACATGCTTTAATTGATCACAATATATTTTGGATTGCTGTTGCAGCTCCTCGAACTCAGCACTTAATCTTTTCGAAGAAGCTGGCGGGCTAAAAAGGTATCCCTGCACTTGATGACAGTGCTCTTCCCAAAGAAATTCAAGCTGGTCAAATTGTTCCACCCCTTCAGCTATAACGGTTAGTTCTAGATGTTTGGCAATCGAGATAATCATCGCAATCAAGGCAGCGTCATGTTTATTTGTCCGGACATGACGAACGAATGAACGATCGATTTTTACACAGTCAATCGGTAAGTCTTTCAAGTAATACAAGGAGGAATAGCCGGTTCCAAAATCATCTATGGCAATGCGTACACCTAACTGCTTTAATTCCGCTAAAATATCAGTTGCATAACTAACATTCATCGTCATGCTTTCTGTAATTTCTAATTCTAAATAGCGCGGCGGCAGATCTGCTTTTTTCAAGCTGTCTTCTACTAAATCAACGAGATTCCGCTGGAAAAACTGCCGGGTAGATAGATTTACAGCGACGCTTAAGTCAGAGAAGCCTTGATTATGCCAGTGTTTCAGCTGCTTACAAGCCGTTTTAAGCACCCATTCTCCAATTGGCACGATGAGTCCAGTTTCTTCAGCAATCGGTATAAATTCCCCTGGGGATACCCATCCTCTCTCCGGATGCTTCCAACGAATTAATGCCTCTAGCGAAACAATACGTCCTTCATGCAAATTCACCTGTGGCTGATAGTAAAGGTACAGCTCTCCCTTATCAAGTGCTTTATGTAAATCATGCTCTAATACTAATCGGTCCATCAGCTGCTCGTCCATATCATCATGATAAAACGCATAACGGCTGAACTCATTTTGTGCTTCAAACTTAGCAACCTGCGCATGCTTTAAAAGTTCATCTACATTTTTCCCATGTTCCGGATATAAGGCAATTCCCATATTCAAGGTAATATTCAGCTGTAAATGCTGGATTCGAAAAGGCTCTGCCATCAACTTTTGGAGCTTTCGACAAATAGTTGCTGCTTCCTCTTTATCTTTTATCGACTTGAAAAAAAGTGTGAATTCCTTCCCTCTCATCTTTCCAAGAAATCCATTATGAAAATCGGCCTCCTGCAATCGGGCCGCAACAGATTGCAAAATTAAATCGCTAAAGGAATGGCCGAGCGACTCATTCATCGCATCAAAGCGGTCAATTTCAATAATAAGAATGGCTGTCTTCTCTTGCGGCTCCCGTTTTAGCAATTCGGCCAGCTTCTCTTTAAAATAACGAAAGTTCGGTAATTTCGTCAATTCATCATGATAAGCCATGTAATGAAGAGACTCCTCGGATTTCCTTAATCGTTGTTCCGCCTGTTTTAACAGTTGAAACGGTTCTTCTACCGCTGTATAGTACAACGCTCTTAACAAAAAATAAAAACCTAGCAGCTGAAATAAATGGCCGATAAAATTAGCAATATCGTATACACTTTTATAAGAAGTGAACATCGAATCACCAATCATTAAGTAAAGAGAAGCAACGATCATCATAAAATTGCGATTTTTTGCCTCTTTAAAATTCTTAATTAAAAAAACAATACAGAGACATTGCAGCACAATGGCCGTATATTGCAGGCTGTTCTTTATCACTGTAGTGCCTGTCCCTTCTACCACTAATTCAGGCAGGAGCTTGGCGGGATGATAAATAATAGCCGTCCAACTCAAGAAATAAATGAAAGCAAAACTATAGGCCAGCCACCGATACTTTGAGTTTACTTGCTTTTCCGTCGATATAATAATTAAAAATAGTCCTAAAGCTTGCGTCAGCCGTGAAACCATATAAAACCAAGTAGCTGTATAAGGCGTGCTTTCTATTAAAAAGAATGGCATTCCTTTATAAGTGATCGTATGAAGGACTTCCAGCAAACTAATGGAAAAGAAGAGCGCTCCCAGCCACAATCGCTGATTCGACATAATGTGTGGAAAGACCATCCATGCCTGAATAGCGATTGTAAAGGAGGAGGCAATGATAAAAATTTCAAAAATTAAATGAAGCGTGATATAGTTCTGCTCTTTAAAAACAGCAAATAATGGTTCGCGAAAAAACAAGACAGGAATTAAGAACAAAAGGGGCATAATGACTCCCCCTCTATTTACTTTCCAAAATCCATTTTTCGTTGCTAGTTGACTCAAAGACAAACGCTCCTCTCCTCTATCCTGAGGTATACACCTTTAGATTTCTTTATACGTTTGGCTAGCATGCGAACCTTATAAGCCATCACAGATAATTCACTTTTTATCGACTCATTCTGCCATTTGCTAAAGCATCAGTGTATTCATTTCCCCTGAATTTATTTAAAATTTATTAATCTAATCGTTACTCTCCTGCTTTTTTTGGGCTTCCATTAAATATGTTTCAAAATCTTGGCCAGACAGCGGCTTACTAAACAAAAATCCTTGCCCCTGATTACAGCCGTCCTCATGCAGTATAGCTAATTGCTCTTTGCTTTCCACTCCCTCAGCAATAACATTCATGCCAAGTGTCCGTGCTAGGGTCAGGACAGCTTGCACAATTGCCTGACTTTCTTCATTATGGTGAATATCGCGAATGAAAGAAGCATCAATTTTTAACGTATCGACAGGTAAGTACTTAATATAGCTAAATGAACTATACCCGGTGCCAAAATCATCAATCGAAATATGAATCCCTAAATCTCTAAGCTGCTGTAAAGTATCTGCCGCATGATCGAAATCCGCAAATACACTTTCTGTCACCTCAAGCTCCAGCAGCTCTGGGTCCAGCTCTATTTCTGTTAAAATCTCTTGAATTTTTCCCACGATGTTTGGATGGGCCAGTTGGCGGACAGACATATTAATAGATATTCTCAACGGTTTATAGCCTTTAAGCTGCCATTCTTTATTTTGTTTGCACCCATGGCGGAGCACCCATTCCCCAAGAGGAAGGATCAAGCCAGTTTCCTCAGCCAGCGGAATAAATTTATTGGGAGGAATGCGCCCAAGCTCTGGATGATGCCAGCGGACAAGTGCTTCCATTCCAATGACCTCGTTATTGGTAATGTCCATTTTAGGCTGGTAATCAATATGAAATTGCTCGAGTTCAATAGCTTTTCTCATCTCATTTTCTAGTAAAATCCGCTCTAATGATTTTTCTTCCATTTCAGTTTTAAACAGAGCGTATCCGTTGCGTCCTCGTTCTTTTACAAAATAAAGGGCGGAGTCCGCCTTATTTAACAGCTCATCCGGCTGCTCTCCATGCTCCGGAAAACGAGCGATGCCTATACTGCAGGAAAGGGTATATTGCTGCTCTGCGACCTTTAACGGCTTTTGAAAGTTGGATTGAATTCTTTTGGCTAACCGCTCAAGTTCTTCCGTGTTCTGAACATCTCTCAGCAAAATCGTGAATTCATCGCCGCCTAAGCGGGCGATTAAATCGGTTGTACGAACGGACTTTTTAATAAGACGGGCCGCTTCTGTCAAAATGAAATCACCCGTTTCATGGCCCCATGAATCGTTGACAAATTTAAAACGATCTAAATCAAGAAACATCACAGCAAACTGGGATGAGGTTTTTTTTGCCCGTTCTATTTCTTTTCGCAGCTGCTGCATGAAGAGCCGGCGATTCGGAAGATCTGTCAACGTATCATGATAAGCTAAATGATAAACCATTTGCTCTGATTCTTTTCGTTCCGTTACATCCCTCATCGCTAATACGAAGCTTTCAATTTCTCCGTTTTTAAAGATAGGGCTAATTTTTGTTTCCATGTACTTATACTCGTTGCGAATTGTTCGTATACGAAATTCAAGCTGAACAGAAATTTTCTTTTTCGCAGCAAGCTTATCTAGCTTCGCTGAAAGCTGCTTACGATCTCTTTCGTGTACATATTGAAACAACTGTCCCGATGCTAATACATCTAGATCGTAACCAACCAAGCAAGAATGGGAAGGGGAAACGTATCGATAGTTCCCTTGTTTATCAATCACCGCAACTAAATCAGATGAATGCTCTGTAATAAGACGATACTTTTCTTCGCTCTCTCTTAATTCTTCCTCTATTTGTTTGCGGCTGCTAACATCGTTTCGTATAGACACATACTGATAAGGCTTCCCATTCTCATTTAGAAAAGGCACGATCGTCGTATCGACCCAATAAAAAGAACCATCCTTTGCTCGATTCCTTACCTCTCCCCTCCAAATACGGCCGGTCCCAATTGTTGCCCACATCTCTTTAAAAAAGGAGCTAGGATGATAGCCGGAATTTAAAATTCGGTGATCCTGTCCCAGCAATTCTTCCTCGCTGTACTTTGAAATCTTAGAAAATTGCTCGTTTACGTACAAAATCTTTCCTTGCTGATCCGTTATGGCTACGATAGCAGACTGATCAAGCGCATATTTAACATCTGTCAGTTCTTTTAAAACCACCTCGAACTGTTCACTTTCCCTGTTATCAGGATTATTCAAAAGGGAATATTTAGGCATGGCAGATCTCTCTTTTCTATTCTATATTTATCTATAAGGCAAGCAAAAAACCGACTCTAAAAAAGAGTCGGTTGCACTACTCGCTCCAAGCCATTCAAGTGCCCACATACAAATGACTATTCATCGCTTCCACTTTAAAGGCAATATGTAAAATAAGTCCATGATCTTTATACGATTATCATAGAACTATATGCCCAATAAGTCAATAAGCAGAAGGCGGATAGGTTGTGACATTAGACCGACTATTGGTCAAATTAAGTTAATAGAGAATGGCCGTCACGATCGTTATGTCATCCTCAAAAGTGTTCGGATTTCGGGAGTATTTTTTTTCTTTGAGCAATTGACAAATAATCTGTTCTGATTCCAAGTGACAATGCTGTCTGACCATCTTTTTTAATTCCTCAATAGCTGCTCCTACCGTCTGTTCCCCATGCTCGATCAAGCCATCTGTATATAAAACTAGCACTGCTCTTCCTTCATAATCAAACTGTCCTTCCTTCACTTCGATCTGCTCTATCATTCCTAATGGAGGACAACTACTCTCTAATTCTGTCACATCGCCTGTATAGTCAATAAATAGTCCGGGTGGATGACCAGCTGACGCATACCTTATCTGTTTTGAGGCTGTGTCAATGTGAACATAAATCCCCGAAATAAAATACGTGCGTAACGTTGCTTGCTGGGATTTAAATAAACTATAAACATGGCTGTTCATTTTTTCTAACACATTAGCGGGTTTCACTGTTTCGTATAAAACAGATCGAAGAAGCGAACGGATAGAAACAGCTAACAAAGCAGAAGTAATGCCATGTCCCATGACATCCAGTACGAATAGGCTATATTCATGCTCATTCAGCTGGTACCAGACGTACAGGTCACCGCCAATCATTGTTGAAGGCAAATAAGCCCCTGTAATATTAATATCTTGATTTCTGATTGGCTGGCTTAACAGCTCTTTTTGCACTTTACGAGCTAACCTTAAATCTTCTTGGAGTTGTTGCTCGGCTTCTTTTTTGGCTGAAATATCCGTAAAGACAGAAGCATAAAAAAGCGGTTTCCCTTTCTCGTCCTTGATCACTGTTATTGTTGTCCACTGAACATAAAACTGGCCATCTTTTCGCTTGTTCCAAATTTCTCCTTTCCATTGACCATGTCGAGCGATTGAGTCCCATATATTTTTATAAAAAGCCTCACTATGTTTCCCAGACCGAATCACTCTCGGTGTTAAACCAATTACTTCTTTATCAAAACCGGTAATTTCAGTGAATGCTGGATTAATAAACAGGATCTTTCCTTCAACGTTTGTCACCATCACGCCTTCCATGATGCTTTGGAAAAGCCGATCAGCCAAAAATTCACTCGCTTCTGATAAAGAGGCCGTCAAGGGTTTCGTACGCTTCATTGCTGCTCCCTCCCCTTTCCCAGAGCTAGCAAATGGAGGGATTGTCATTTTGAGCTGCCTCAAAAAAGTTAATAGCTGCTTCTATATCAGGAAACAATTTAATAAACGCTGTGAACTTTACAATTACAAAAATTTCTTCAATGGACTGGCCAATCCCTGAAATCGCCATATCCTTTTGCTGCTTACGCATATTCATGACACTTTCAGCTATGATTCCAAGTCCAGCACTATTAATGTACTGTATTGGCTTTAGATCAAGAACAAAATAATCTGCCGATCCTGCCGTAAATTTCAGCATAGCGGCCCGGAACAGCTCAATATTCTTTAACGTAATGTCTTCTTCCCAATGCAACACTTGTATACGATTAAAGCTTTCTATTTTCACTCTTTCTCCCCCTTAATGACGACTTTTCTGCATATGAAAAATGACATAGCCTTCTTTTTCATCCAGCCAGACTTTATCCATAATATTTACTATTAATTGAAGCCCTCTTCCACAAGAAGACACATTCACCTCTTCTTTTTTTCCAATACAAAAGCGGCTTCCTTTTTGCTTTAAGGAAATTCTAATCGTGTGGTTATCGACGTTCCAGCTGAGATATACAGATTCGTGACTTGATCCTCTCCCATATTCGAGGGAGTTAACGGCTGCTTCTTCGAGAGCGAGTCGAAGCATGATTTGGACAGTTGGCGGAAAACCAAGTTTTTCCGCCAACTGATCGTTTCTTTTCATTGCTTCCCATACATCTTTCTCTGTTTTGATTGGCATTTCTATACAATTAAACTGGAGACTCATTCTCTTCTTCCTTTCAAGTCTCTCACTAAATTTTGAACTTAGCAGCTAGGTGATTAAGGCTCTCTGCCATGCTTGCCAAGTCCGCTGCCGTAGAAGCCGTTTCTTGAACACTGGCTGCTGCTTCTTCAGAAACCGCGGCAATGTTTTGCACAGACAACAGAACTTCTTGTGCTTGCGCCGCTTGTTCCTCGCTTGCAGAAGCAATTTCAATTACCTTCGATGCATTTTCTTTTACAAGTGATAAGATCGTTCCGAAGGTTTCCCCTGCTTGGACTGCTTTATCATTGCCACTGTCAACCGCTTCAACTGAACGTTTTGTATTTTCCTGAATCGTAACGATAAGTTCAGAAATTTCTTTTGTTGCTGTCCCACTTCGTTCTGCCAGTTTGCGAACCTCATCAGCGACTACTGCAAATCCTTTTCCTGCTTCACCTGCACGTGCTGCTTCAATCGCCGCGTTTAAAGCTAACAAATTCGTTTGCTCGGCAATATCGTCGATCACTTCAATAATTTCACCAATTTGAACTGATTTGTCAGCCAAGTCTTGAATACTGGCATTAATTTGCTCCATGCCAGTGATCGTTTCATTGATCACTTTTTCACCATCTTGAGCTGCCTCTAGTGTTTTTTCAGAAAGATTAGCTGCGTCTTCTGTGTTTCTGGAAACCGCTTGTACCGCTGTGGCCATTTCAGTAACCATGTCAGCAGACGTTCCGGCATCATGCGCTTGCTGCTGTGTACCTGTTGCAACTTCTTCTGTACTCGCAGAAATTTCTTCTGCATTGGCAGCAAGGTTAGAAGCACTCTCATTTACTTCTGCAATAGCTGTTCTCATTCCAGCGATCATTTGATTAAATGATTGGACTAATTCGCCAATTTCATCCTTTGATTGATAATCGCTTTGGACGGCCAAGTCCCCTTCTTTAGCTTTCGCCATTTTTTCAACCATATCTTTCATTGGCGCTGTAATTATCCGAGAAATCGTTAATCCCAACATCAATGCAATAACGGCAGAAGCCAGAATGACGATCACCATGAAAATAGAAGTAGTCTTTTCCTTGCTATTAATTTCATTAACTAATTTTTCAGCAGAAGAGGCGTTGTAGTCAGCCAGCTCTTGTAAGGTAACATTTAGGTCATTAAGCAGCTGCTTTAAATTCTGTTCATAATAACGAAAAGCTGCGTCTGGTCCACTTTTAGCTTTTAGAGCATATAATTGCTGGCGTTTCTCCTGAATTTGCTTTAATTCTTCATCAATTTGAGGTAATCGCTCTGTTTCATAGTCCATTAAATTCGTTTTTTTATAAAGTGATAGATCTTTTTCAATGTTCTTGTAACGCTTCTGAATTTCATCTAAAATAGCTTGTTCCTTTTGTTGATCCTTCACTAAGATATATTCTTTTACAAGTGCTTCATTTGCACGTGTTTGTGCACGTAAGTCATTAATCCATTTTATTGGCAGCAACCGGTCTTGATAAAGGGTGTTTGAACGGTCAGCCATTTGTGACATGTTATAATAACCAAAACCGCCGACGGCGATAATAAATAATAAGGAAGTCGCAATCAGTGTAATAATCTTTTTAGCTATATGGGCATTTTTAAGCCATGACATAATTATTTCTCCTTCACTTGTTGTAATAGGGTACTCTCTGTTAATTCTTCTATGTTAAACAAAGAGGAAAGATGGAGCAGAATAACAAGCCGTTCTCCCAAATTACAAACGCTTTGGATGTAACGATCATCCGGCTTGTTTTCTTGAGTGGCTGCTTTCTCCGTTGTTTCTTTATTTACTTTCATTACTTGAACAACCTGATCAACGAGCAGGCCAATCGGTGTTTCTGCTGTTTCAGTGACAATTACTCTTGATTTTCTCGTCAATTGGCCTTCTGCAAGATGAAGGCGCCGGCGCAGATCCATAACAGGCATAATGTTTCCTCTTAAGTTCATCATGCCAATAATGGAAAACGGTGAGTTCATAGCTGGTGTAAGTTCAGGCACGGTAATGATATCCTTTACTTGATCGACAGGCAGTCCGTATTCTTCATTGCCGAGTTTAAAGGTTGCTAGCTGAATCGTTTGCTCTGATTGTTTCTTTGCCATTTTCTCGATAGCACCATGACCTGATGGTTCTGCCGTTCCTTCCTCGTATACGATCGCTCCCGCATCTAAAATGAGCGCCACACTTCCGTCTCCCATAATCGTGGCGCCAGCAATATACTTCGGCATACCGATATATTGTCCAAGCGGCTTAATGACAATTTCTCTGTTGCCAAGTGGTTTATCAATCACGATGCCAACTCTTTTTTCTGCTAAACCGATGACGACTACAAAAAGCCTTTTCTTTCGTAAGAGTGTATCCTCACTAGCTTTTAATCGCCGATGCAGACGGATAAGAGGCAGGACACGGCCCCGAACAACACCAACTTCTCTGTTTTGAATGGTTTGAATTTTATCTTTATCGAGCCGGATAATCTCCTGGACATTAGCCAGTGGCACCGCAAATTGTTTTTCTCCCATTTGAACGAGCAGTGAACGAATAATCGCCAACGTAAGCGGCAATTTAATGATGAATGTCGTTCCTTGTCCAACTTCTGTTTCAATATCGATCATGCCGTTTAGCTTTTCGATATGGCTGCGCACAATATCCATTCCAACGCCGCGCCCTGAAATATCGGTAATCGCTTTCGCCGTAGAAACCCCTGATTTAAAAATGAGAAAAACAGCGTCTTTAGGACTGATGCGCTCCGCTTCCTCCACTGTGATCATGTTCTTTTTAACAGCTGACTGTTTAATTTTTTCAGCATCGATTCCTCTTCCGTCATCCGAAATAGAAATGACGATATGATTTTCCTCATGGGCTGCTTTCAGGCGAACCGTTCCTTTTCGAGGTTTACCGATCCGTTCCCTTTCTTCAGGGGATTCAATGCCATGGTCAAGCGAGTTTCTAAGCAAGTGAATAATAGGATCAGCAATTTCTTCAATTAAATTTCGATCAAGCTCCGTTTCTTTTCCTTCTAAAATAAATTCGATGTCTTTATTGGCTTTTTGTGAAATATCCCGAACCATACGTGGAAAACGGTTAAACAATTGTTCAATCGGCAGCATCCGGGTTTTCATCATTCCTTCCTGGAGCTCACTCACAATTTGCCTAAGGTTATTCGTTGCTTCCTGGAAGTTTTCTACATCCGCATCATTCGGATAACGGCTTTCAAACCGGCTTTTAATGTCAGCCAACCTTGTCTGTCCGATGACTAATTCGCCGACAAGATTAAGGAGATTCTCAAGGCGGTCGACATCCACCCGAACTGTTTGCTGCACTTTCACTTTTGCATCTGCCCGGACCGGTGTTTGATTGGTTTCTTCCATCTTCTTCCGTCCAGTTACCTCTAGCTTCTTCCCTTCTAAGAAACTATTAAGATTGTTCTTCGTTACATCAGTTAAATGAATAGCCTGAATATCCGAAATACCTTGGATCGCTTTAAATACATCCTGATTTTTTGACTCTGTCACGACGAGGTAAACGAGATTCCCAGTAAAGGCTTCTTCATTTTCAATCACTTCCGCTTCTGGATAAGAAGCGACAATCTCGCCAATTTCTTTTAAATTATTGTGAATTAAAAAAGCACGCACCGATTTCAGCATAGCTTTTTCGTTAATGGAGACATACACGGCCACCACATTCATATTCATATCAAATGCTTTTTTCACAATCTCTTCTTGATATTGATCAAACTTTACATCTGGGTATATAACGTCCTCTGACGAACTCTTTGCGGTTTCTTGTGCCGGTTTGTTCTTTGTCTCACTCTCATCTGCATTTGTTTTTACTTGTTCAAGGCGCCCCGTTAAATCCGAGACGTCCGCTTCATCAAGCGTACCGTTTAAAATGGCTTCCTTTAGTTGCTTAATCGCATCAATTGATTCAAAAATAAGGTTGATAATTTCTGTATTCACTTTTAATTGCTGATTACGAATTAAATCAAACACATTCTCAACCTTATGGGTTAGCTCCTTCATCTTGTCAAATCCCATAGCGGCTGAAGAGCCTTTCAACGTATGCGCTGATCGAAAAATTCGTTGAATCGTATCAAGATTTTCTCCATCCTGCTCAAGGTTTAATACTTCTTCCTCAAGAATTTGTATTTGTTCATCTACTTCATCTAAGAACGCCCCTAGATAGAGAGACATATCCATATCCATTCTTTACACCTCCTTGCTTATTGCCGGATAAAGGACATTTTTCAGATTAAGAATGCCAATCAGCTGGCCTTCACGTTTAACAAATCCGTTAAAACATTCTTTTTCAATGGAATTAAATACATCAAGCGGCGGCTCTAAATTCTCTTCTTCCACATAAGTCACCATCGCAACCTCATCGACAATTAAACCAATATCCCCTGTCGTATCATTCACAATAATAATTCTTGTTTTCTTCTGAAAAGATACAGCTTCCATCCCATAACGTTTCCGTAAGTTAACAACAGGAATAATATTTCCTCGCAGATTAATAACGCCTGCAATATAATCGTTTACTTCCGGTACATCGGTGATCGGCTGAATGCGGATAATCTCCATCACTTCCTCTATAGAAAGGGCACAAAGCTGCTTATTAATTGCAAAAACAACATATTGTCCCGGACGACTTTTATCTATTAGTTCATCCATTTTATCCCCCCGACCCTCTTACATTCCCAATTAAATGATTTTTATTATGCTTTTATCATATATAAAAGCCAGTTAGCAGCCTATCAGGGAAAGTCCCCATCTTCCTGCGGAAATTCCCTTAGTGTGAAAAATTTTCCGCCCGCCAATTTGGCATAAAAAAAGAAGGATAGCAACAGCTCATCCTTCTTTAGGGACACCATTAAACCAATTGAGCATACTCGTCTTAATAAAGAAAAAGCCTGTCAAAGAGTAAAAGGATCCTTTAGCTCTTTGACAGGCAAGACGATTTATTGATTTTTATTAAGTTCCGTTACAATATGACCGATCTCACGCAAAATTAACTTCTCCATTCCGAGAGCAACAGCCCCGGTCGAGCCCGGAAGTGAAAAAATAACCGTCTTTTCAGCGACTCCAGCTACAGCCCGAGACATAAGAGCCGCTGACCCGATGTCTTCTGTGTAACTAAGGTAACGGAACAATTCTCCAAATCCCTTCAGCTCTTTTTCAAATAAAGGCGTGACAGCTTCAATCGTCACATCCCGCTTGGCAATACCAGTGCCCCCATTAAGTATCACAGCTTCAATGTCAGCATCTTCAATTCCTTGGCGAACTAACTCTTCAATCCTCGCTTTGTCATCAGGTATGATTTGATAGTACCCGACGGAATGGCCATTATGAAGCAGGAGCTCTTTAATCTTTTTTCCGCTCTTGTCCGTTTCTTCTGTACGCGTATCACTAACTGTGATGATCTGGCAAACAACATGCTTTGCTGCTTGTTCTTTATGAGCATGTACTTGTCTTTCACTCATGGAGATCACTTCCTTTCTTCCTTAACCGCCAATATAGGACATCTCAATTTTCGGCCGGTTTTTAGCGGTTTCTTCTGTTCGTTCATCAGAATAACGATCTGTTCTTTTGTGCCAAACAGAAGCAATAAATTGCTTCACTTCCTCTATTGATCCTGAAGAACGAAGAACAGGCTTTAAGTCCGTACCTTTTGCCGCAAACAAACAAGTATACAGCTTTCCATCTGCTGATACCCTTGCTCGCGTACATGTAGAGCAAAATGACTCGGTTACAGAAGAAATGACACCAAACTCACCACTGCCATCTTTATAGTGAAAACGGCTTGCCACTTCTCCGTAATACGCTTCATCAGCAGGCTCTATTGGAAACCGGCTGTTAATGAGCTCAACAATTTCTCTTTTAGATACAACAGAAGAGAGCTGCCAGCCATTCGTACTTCCAACGTCCATAAATTCAATAAATCGAAGCGGAATGCCTTCCTCCTTGAAGTGAGCGGCCATTGGCAATATTTGTTCTTCATTGACACCTTTTTTGACGACCATGTTGACCTTTATACCCAAACCAGCTGTTTTGGCTGCTTCAATGCCTTTTAAGACGGTTTTTACACTGACGGAGCGGCCATTCATTCTTTTAAAAATCGCATCATCAATTGCATCCATACTAATATTCACTCGTTCCAAACCAGCCGTTTTCAGCTCTTTTGCATATTTCGGCAGGAAGACGCCATTCGTTGTTAAGGCAATATCTTTGATAGCCGTTTTAGTGTACAAACCATAGATGAGCTCAGGCAAGTTTTTCCTAAGTAACGGCTCGCCCCCCGTTAGTCTGACTTTCTCTACTCCCAGTTCTGTTGCAGCCTGGACAACACGAATAATCTCTTCAAAACTTAAATATTGCTCCTTTGGCAAAAACGGATAATCTGCACCGAAGATTTCAGCCGGCATACAGTAAGAGCAGCGAAAATTGCATTGATCCGTCAAGGAAATCCGAATGTCTCTGAGCGGTCTGTTAAACTGGTCTTTTACTTGTCCCATTCCATTCCCCTTTCTGGATGCCGCCTGGCTTAACAGATTCCCGTTATGTTAGCGGATCACATGACTTACCAGTAAATAATTGGCTATAGGCATCCTTCGTATTAATATTTTGGAATAATGTATCTGCTGACAACAAATCAGCTTCTGTTCGTTCTTTAACCGTTATCTTTCTAATCATATCAATCATTCTATAATTCCCGCTAGCAAGCTGTTCTGTCACAATAGGCAGCACTCTCCGGTGATAAACCGCGACGAGCGGATGGATTTTGCCATTTATAATCGGAATAACAGCATCCACGCTTTCGTCGGCTGCAGCAGCCAGCTGACTCACTACCTCAGCTGTAATGAGCGGCATATCGCAAGGGAGTACAACGTACCATTCAGCGTGACTCTGCTTCATTGCACTGTATAATCCCGAGAGTGGTCCATTGCCCTGGTAAGGAGGCAAGTCTTCTAGGACCTTGACCGCTGTTTGGCGATTAAATCGATCCGTAAGAGAGGGATGACTAATAATCATTATTTTATCGGCAAGAGGAGCAAGAGCCTCCATAGCAAATTCAAAAAAATATTTTTCTTTGAATTTAGCAAAAGCTTTTGGCCTGCCGAACCTTCTTGATTCTCCACCTGCTAAAATAACACCGGCCCACTGCTTCTTTTGTTTTACCAGCAATATCTTTACCCGCCGCTCACAGGTGGAATAAGTGCAACTGTATCACCTGACTTAATGACATCGTCCACATCTGCATATTCTTCATTAACGGCGACGATTAAGGAATCGGTATCAATCGAATGCTGTTCATGCAATTCTTGTAATAGCTCTTTCACTGTCAGTTCATCATGAGCAAGCTCTAACTGTTCCTGTCCAACCTGCTCCTTTAAGTGGGCAAAACAAAGCACATTAATCATAAATTTCTTCCCCCTTTGGCTTTCCTTCCGGATAGGCTTCTGTCTCTAATTGATTTCCAATCCACTCTTCTCCGTCTTCCCAATGCTCTTTTTTCCAGATAGGGACAATTTGCTTGATTCGTTCAATCGCATACTCACTTGCCCTAAAGGCATCTTTACGATGAGGGGTAGAGACAGCAATCACAACGGCAATATCAGAAATAGCTAAATCGCCTGTTCGGTGTGTAATCGCTGTGTTGGCATCTGGCCATTTTTCTTTAATCTCTTCCCCGATTCTTTTCAGCTGTTTTTCAGCCATTGATTGATAGGCTTCATATGTTAACGACAGCGTTCGACGGCCGTGTGTGTATTCTCTTACTGTCCCGATAAAGTTAGAAATAGCCCCAGCCTCGGGACGAACTACTTTTTTTGTCACTTCTTCAACCGAAATCGGCTGATCCGTTACGATAAACAAATGTTCCAATTCTTGTTCCCTCCCCATGAAAATATATTTATTACAGTTCTCTTATTTCAGTTGATTCTCCTTCCATGTTACAATCAAATCAGCTTTCTTTAAGGTAATCATTGCAGAAAAGAGGGATCTTATGTCTGAATTTACTCATTTTAATCAGCAAGGAAGAGCCAAGATGGTCGATATTACGGAGAAAAAACCGTCCCACCGGTCTGCTACGGCGCAAACAAGCATCCTTGTGAATGAACAAATTTATCAGCAAATTAACAACCATGCGATCAAAAAAGGAGATGTTCTGGCTGTCGCCCAAGTAGCTGGTATCATGGCAGCTAAACAAACTTCTACCCTTATTCCGATGTGTCATCCAATCCCCATAAGCGGCGTCGATATTGCATTTGACTGGTTAGAAGAAAAACCTGACTACAGGCTGACTATTACCGTTTCCACAAAAACAAAAGGCAGTACAGGAGTGGAAATGGAGGCTCTTACTGCAGCTTCTGTCTGTGCTTTGACCGTCTATGACATGTGCAAAGCGGTAGACAAAGGAATGGTAATCGGCCCAACTTATTTAGTTAAAAAATCGGGCGGCAAAAACGGTGATTACAACCGTGAGGGAGCCGTCGACTAAAGAAGAGAAACTAGCCAAATAGTTTCGTGTAATACTTTTTTGCCTCCGCCTGGTCATTCGTTCCATGCACAAGCATGCGTCCATCGTGAAATACAGCGAGACGATGCAAAGGAAAGTGAATGGTCACCATATACGGATTGCGCTTAACTGGATAGCCTTGCCCTGCAAACGTCTGTTCTAACTCTGAAAGATTCACTTTTCTTGCCTCGGCCGGGCGGATTTGCACTGTATTTCTTCCGCATAACACTGATGTTTTTGTCAGATTTTCATGAGATAAATGTGGATACACAGGCGACTCTCCGCACGTAGGACATTCTTTTCTTTTCACTTTGTTCACGTTAATTTCTTTATGCATATTCTTCCAAAGATCAAACATAATGAGCTTCCCATTTAATGCCTGCCAGTCTTCTACTAATATCTTCATCGCTTCCGTTACTTGGTAAGAGACGACATGAGTAGCAGCTGGCCCAATAATGCCCGCCGTGTCACACGTATAACCACTGCCGACTGCTCCTCTTTCCCATAGACAGCGAAGACACGGTGTTTCCCCAGGAAGGATGACGAAGACCATTCCATGACTTCCTGTACATGCTCCATAAATCCAGGGTATACCAAGCTGATGGGCGACGTCATTGATCATCAGCCTTGCTTCATAATTATCAGTGGCATCGATCATCAAATCTGCTTCTTCAGCAAGTTCCAACAATTCAGCGTAGGAAGCGTCAATCACTTCTGCCTGGACCGTGACAGTTGAGTTAATAGCCGCTAGTCTTTGCTGTGCAGCCATCGCTTTTGGAACCGCAAGCCTTGAATCCTCTTCACTATAGAGCTGTTGCCGCTGCAAATTGCTTTCCTCTACGTAATCACGATCAATAATCGTTAGACGGCCGATGCCCGCTCGTACTAATGCTTCTGCATTTCCTGTACCAAGCGCTCCCGCACCAACAAGAAGTACATGCTTCTCTTTCAGTTTCCTCTGTCCTTCTCTACCGATAGGAGAAAACAGCTCTTGCCTTGAATAACGTCCTTGCATCTCTTTATCTTTCCTTTCTAGTGGCAAGACTTATTGTTCAAGCAGGGTCTTTGACACGATCCGTGTTTCTTTTACTGCTCGTGCTCGTTCTTCTATGCTAAATAAACCGACCCCGCGGAGGTTGTTATTTCTTCAAGTTCTTCTTCTTATCTTCAACAACAAGCCGAACAACTCCTTCAAATTCTCTTATCGTTACACATATTTCGTCTTTTTTAGCGTATTTGCGAACAGTCATATGCCCCTCTTGAATAAACCTGGTCAATGACTGTTTCCTGATACCGACTGAGCTTCAGATCATTATGATACTTTCAAGATCTTCCGCAAACATTTGCACGTCCAACTGTTCTTTTTTCGTAAATATTGCCTTGTTCCTTCGTCCAATAAGCAAGACTCCCTTTGGATGGTTGGAAGGAAAAAGCGGCACTGCATAAACGGATACAAGTTTTTCAGCGAGCATAATAGGGTAATCTAGTACCGTCCCACTAATGTTGTGCGGAAATTCCTCAACGAGAATGGGTCGGCCAGTTAAAATGACTTTTCCAGCCACTCCTTTGCCATAACGAACGGTAATTCGTTTATATTTATCGTTGCTAGTGCCGGCTGCATAGCGCCACGTAATGTCTGTTCCTTTTACATTTTGAAAAGCAAGAGCCACAAAATCAATGGAAATACGCTCTCTTAATTGATCAAATAAGCGGAGTACTTGCTGCTCTTCCCCTGTATTATTTATCATAAATGATTCCTCTTATATACCATAGCCGAGAAGCCCTTTCTTCAGAGCGTATGCCACAAGCTCCGGCCGTGTTTTCATTTGCAGTTTCTCCATTAAGTTTCCTTTATGTGTTTCGACAGTCTTGACACTGATTACTAATTGCTCTGCAATCTCTTTATTAGAATAGCCTTTAGCAATAAGCGTTAACACTTCCCTTTCCCTATCTGACAGTGAATGATACGAACCCCCTCCTGAACCACTTTGCCGTATCGTACCTATGTACTCTTCCATTAATCTTCTTGTCGCTGATGGATGGAGGTAAGCTTGTCCTGAAGCGACTGATCGGATAGCAGATAACAGCTCATCATGCGGCGCACTCTTCAACAAACAGCCAGAAGCACCGGCTTCAATTGCCTGAAATAAATATTCCTCATCATCGTGCATCGTTAAGATGAGAATATGAACATGCGGAAGCTGCTTCTTTAATTCTGACGTAGCAGATAAGCCATCTTTTCCATGAGGCATGCTTAAATCCATTATGACAACATCAGGATGAAGCTCCAGCGCTTTTTGAATTCCTTCATTCCCTTCTGATGCCTCTCCTACCACCTCTATGTCAGAATGATTATTTAACAGCATTTTCAGCCCCATTCGAACTACAGAATGATCGTCCACAAGTAATATTTTAATCATGATAGCAATCCCCCTCATTATTCACTTCCCGTTCTATCTGCCAATAAATCCTTACTAAACCAAAAAATACTGAAAGCCTCCAATGATGGAGGCTTTCAGGCTATTGAAACACTTTAATTTTTATTGCTTGCCTTTTTGAATCGACCACGACTTAAATTAAATGGCCGCTATTTTCCTCTTTAGCCTAATCTTATTTGACATGAACAATCGCTGCACTACGAAGGCTGCTCAAGAGGAAGCGAAACCTTGATAGTAGATCCCTTCCCTATCTCGGATTCGGCTGAAAATGCACCTCCGCCGAGATCCATCCTTCCCTTCATCGCTGCAAGCCCTGACATTTTCTTCAATGCTTCCTTCATGTCAAACCCTTCGCCGTAATCTTTTATTTGCATTTTTACAAGAGACGGTTCCCACTCTATTATAATAGAAGCGCGCGATGTGTCAGCATATTTAGCAATATTGGCAAGCGCCTCCTGACAAACACGGAATAAAACGAGCTTCCCGCTTTTAGATATATCTTGCGGAGTACCGCTTGACTCGATTTCTACTATAATACCATAAGTCGATGTGAATAGCTTAGCATAACTTTTAATGGCAGGGACTAGTCCAATTTCCAAAGCTGGCGGATAAAGTTCCACTGACAGCATCCGTACTTCATTAATTGTTTTTTCCATGAGTAAAGCGGTTTCCTGCATATACTGCTTCATCTCTGGCTGATCCAGGCCGGTTTCCAAAAAGCCTAAACTAGTGTAAATACCGTACAGTGTCTGCCCTATCCCCTCATGGAGCTCCGTAGCAATCCGTTTTAATTCCTCTTCTTGGAATCTAATAATATAGGAGCTGATTTCTTGATCCACCAGCTTTTTCTCCATCCTATCCCTCCTTTGACCAATTTAATTTTTGCTCTGTCATGTCACTAATCAACCCGACATACTGCTTCACTTCACCTGCTTCATTTTTAATGGCACTAATGGTCAGCCACTCTAGGTAATTACGGCCGTCTTTGCGTCGATTCCATACTTCACCTTGCCATGATCCTTTTTCTGCTATTGCTCCCCACATTTTCTCATAAAATTCCTTCGTCTGAATGCCAGATTTTAAGAAGCTTGGATTCTTGCCGATCGCTTCATCTGCTTCATAACCTGTTAGTTGAGTAAAGGCGGGATTGACCATAATAATCGTGCCGCTCTTGTCTGTTACAATCATTCCTTCCGCTGTATGGCTAATAATCTGTTTAGAAAGATCGAGTCTCTCTTGGAAATACAACCAGATGACTAATACAAAGCTTACGAGCGCCACCTCAGACAAAGCCATGAATCCAATCGCATAGTGGCCAGTTAAATTAAACAGTAATGTCAGCATCAAAGGAGGGAAAAAGCCGCCGAGTCCGCCCATTGCCGATACAATGCCGTTCACAATTCCTGCCTGTTTGTGAAAATATGTTGGCACAAGTTTAAAGATAATGCCATTTCCAGCGCCTGCACAAAATGCAATTGTTAAGCAGCCGACTGTGTACCATTGAATGGAAGGAGCAAATGACAAAAGTACAGAAGCACCTGTCACTCCGGCAAAAACAAACATAAGCAGAACCAATGAATGAAAACGGTCAGCCAGCCAGCCGCCGAGCGGTCTCATGAAAGTAGCCACAACAATGAAGCCTGCTGTTCTCATACCCGCATCCACTTTTTCCAGACCGAAATTTGTGACAAGAAAATTTGGTAAATAAATCGTAAAAGCGACAAATGAACCGAATGTAATAAAGTAAAATAAACTAAGCATCCACATTTTTTCATTTTTATAGACACCCTTGATTTGTTCTACTAATGGTGTTTTTACTTTCTCCTCTTTTTTATCCCCAAGGAAAAAGTTAGCTGCGAAGAAAAGACCGACTAAGATTAAATATAATTGCACAGTAGCAGACCAGCCAATATTTGAAGCGATAACTGGGGCTGCAAAGGTACTAATCGCTGTTCCTAAGTTTCCAGCTCCGTAAATGCCGTTTACAAGTCCATGTCGTTCTTTCGGATAATATTTCGGCAATGAGGTAACACCAACAGAGAAAATAGCACCGCCAACCCCTAAGAATAAACCGCCGATCATCAGATCCACAAAGCTATTTGCTATACTAATGTAATAGATAGGAAAAAGAAGAACAACGAAACTAGCAAGGAAAATCTTGCGTGCTCCAAATAAGTTTGCATAATAACCAAGCGGAATTCTTAATAAAGAGCCAAGAACAACCGGTATCGCTGTAACCCAGGCAAGCTGCTCTGGCGGAATAGCAATATCTTCTTTAATAAATGGCATGAGGGAGGATAAAATAACCCAAATCATAAAACCAACTGTTAAGTTTAGCGTCTGTAACGGCAGCTGAACTTTTTTATTCATGGAAAGTCTCTTCCTTTCGAATCATATAGATTAATTTATTTTTTTCGTCGTGAGCGATCCACAGCCTATCATCTTTCACTACTTGACTCATTCGCGGAATTGCAAGAAAATGGTGCTGGTCAAAATATAAGCGGAGATGAGTGCCGTCCGGACAAAGTGTCACCTGTTCGATTATTTTTTTCGTCCACGGCGCCTTCGTCCCATTTTCATCATGGATAGCTAACTGGACCGGAATGGATACGTAAGAATCTAATTCTGCTATATTAATGAGTTCCACAAGAGCCACACCCTTTCGTGAATGGATAAATATAAAACTGATAGCCTTGTATATAGTTCCAAAAGCGCTCGTCCGCCTCATCTTCCAAATGTAAGACTAGCTCTTCTTCAGAAGACCAACTACTCATGCCCTTCACCTCGGCAATGACCACTTCAAGACCATCCTGCTTCTTTTCTTCCAAATACCACTTCAACCGCTTGCCGCTAAACAGCTCCTCGAGCAGCCGGTCAATCTCCTGTTTGAACTCACCTTGTTCAGGTCTGATAAAACAAAAATCTAAATAGGTTTCATTGTTCATTGTGATGCACCCCTTTGCGCTTTCTATCCTGCTGATAAACAAATAGAGCAATCGGAAACAACAGAATATTGAATCCGCAATAGATTAAAACTGTTACATAATGTCCAAAGAAATATTGGTGAACCATAAATTGAGTCAAAACGATGTGCATCATCAAAATGGCACAAAGGACAGCAACACTTAGATAGCTACGCTTCATAGCGTTTTACCCCTACTGCATAAATCGTACCGTTTTCTACTTCTACTTTAATTTCCGGCAGCGGACGTCTTGGCGGACCCGCAGTTGGCTCTCCCGTCTGGGCGTCAAACTTTCCATGATGGCACGGACAGATCATTTCGCCTTTGTCCTTCACCCAAAATACCGGGCAGCGAAGATGCGTACAGGCATTTTGATAAGCAACATACTTGTTTTCACTAAGTCTGATTAACAAGGCACTATCATGCTCACCCGGAAAGGAAAAATTAACAGAATCGCCAATCGCTACTTTTGAGACGTCAGCAATTTTCTTTCTTGGATAGCCTTTATTACCAAGCCCCATTAATTCCTTCGCTGCTACCGCTCCCCACGGGAGTGAAGAAACAGCGAATAAACCAGCCGCTCCAACGAGTGTTTTCATGAATCCCCGGCGATCCAGCGTTCGTTCGCCATTACGCTGGATATTATGAGTATAGTTATCTTCTTGAAAAGGAATCTTATTATTTTTGTCCATCGTGCTTATTCCTCCTAAAACAGCTTCGTTACCCCTTGTAAAATCCCCGGGAGGCTGATCTTGACGTTCGTTTCTCCTTCTAAATAAGGCATGCTTGTGACCCATTTTCCGTTATCAAGGTTATGCTGCTGCTTTTTATTTTCAATTTCTTCGTCTGTTAACCATTGAAGTGTATTAGACGGACAGACGCTTGCGCACATTGGCGGGATGCCATCTTTTGTGCGGTCAATACATAAATCGCATTTGTACATTAAGTTCTGTTCTGTATCAAATTTAGGAATGCCATATGGGCAGGCAATCGTACAGTTTTGACAGCCAATACACTTTTCTACAAGAGCAGATAAGACAGCTCCTGTTTCATGAATTTGAATCGCTTGGGCCGGACAGCTTCTCGCACATGCCGGATTCACACAGTGAAGGCACATAAGAGGCATCGTCTGCCGGTTAACGAGAGGATTCACGTCGTATACATAGTTTCTATTTCGTTCTTCGTGTCCTCCGCACTGGGTACATGCTGCAAGACAGGAGCGGCACCCAATGCAATTTTCCAGTTCTAAATACAGCCTCTTTTTCATTTATTGCACCTTCTTTTGTTCTAGTTTTTCAATTTGCGCGGCACATGCTTTAAATTCCGGCATGCGTGACATTGGATCAAGCGCTGCAATCGTTAATAAATTGATAGATTGCTCATGTCCGAAATGATAGGGCACAAATACTGTATCCTGTCGAATAGCTTCCGTAATCTTTACTCGGTATATTCCTTCTCCACGGCGGGTAAACAGCCGAACATTTTCTTCATGATCGATGTCATACTTTAAGGCGGTTTCCGGATGTACTTCCACAAATGGTTCCGGGCACATATCTTTCAAAAATGGAATCCGTCTCGTTTGGTTGCCGGACAGATAATGATAGACGACCCTTCCAGTTGTTAAGCGAAGTGGATATTGTTCATCGGGCTCCTCCGCTGGCGGCCGATAGGGCAGTGCACAAATCTTTGCCCGGCCATCCTCATGATAAAATTTCTTATCCAGGAACATATGCGGTGTTCCAGCATCCTCTTCATCTTTACAAGGCCAGAAGATTCCATCCTGCTTGTCGATCTTATCCCAAGTGGCCCCATAATAATCAGCATATCCGCCTTTAGTAGCTAATCGGAATTCATCGGCAACATCCTTTGCTGTGTGCAGATGAGAAAAATATTTTCCTCTTCCGAGCCGTTCAGCTAGTTCTACTTGTATTTTCCAGTCCGGTTTTGATTCCCCAATCGGCTCTTGAGCTTGATTAATCTTAATAATCCGTCCTTCTAAGTTGGTGACCGTTCCCTCATCTTCTGACCACGTAACCGATGGAAGCACAACGTCAGCAAACTCTGCTGATTCTGATAAATAAAAATCTGCACAAACCATAAAGTCAAGATTTTTCATGGCCTGTCTGACAAAGTTAAGGTTTGGCGCTGAAACAGCTGGATTCGAGCAGAGCAGATACAAGCCCCGAATCGTTTTTTGCTCCATCAGTTCAAACATTTCATAAGCGGAAACACCCGGTCCCGGCATTTCCTCTGGTGTAATGCCCCATACATCACATACTTCCTGAACATGCTTAGGGTTGGTAATTTTACGGTATCCCGGTAAAAGATCTGCTTTTTGTCCGTGCTCGCGGCCGCCCTGGCCGTTGCCTTGGCCGGTAAAAGTAGCCACCCCTGCTTTTGCCCGTCCAATTTTCCCCGTAACTAGCGCTAAATTTACATAAGCGGACACATTGTCGACTCCCTTATGTTGCTGCTCCACTCCTCTTGCGAACATAACGATCGCATTCGGCGCTTTACCGTAAATCTCTGCCGCTCGGACGATCTTCTCGACAGCGACCCCGGTAAGTTCACTTGTGTATTCAGGTGTAAATTCTTTAACGAGTTCTTTCGTTTCTTCAAACCCGTTCGTATGTTGACGAACGAATTCTTCATCCGCATAGCCATTTTGGATTAAGAGATTTAAAATACCATTCGCTAGAGCCAAATCTGTTCCTGGTTTTAAATCAAGATGAATATCTGCTCTTCTGGCGATCGGTGTTTCACGCGGGTCGGCTACGATAAGATAGCCCCCCCTTTCCTGTACTGCCCAGACGCGGAACATAGAGGTCGGATGACATTCAGCTGTGTTGCTGCCCGCAATAAATAAACAGTCGGTTTCATGAATATCAGTCCATGGAAGAGTGGAACCGCGATCAACTCCGAATGAGCGCAGGAATCCTCCTGCTGCACTCGACATACAGAACCGGCCATTGTAATCGATATAGCGTGTTCCGAGAGCCACACGGGCAAACTTTCCAGTTAAGTAGCACTTTTCATTCGTCATCGATACGCCGCTGAAAACGGATAAGCTGTCTTTTCCGTATTGTTCTTGAAGCTCTTTAAATTTAGTAGCAATGAGATCATAAGCTTCTTCCCAGCTCGCTTCCCGAAAGCCTTCTTTCGTCCCCTTCAGCGAAGCATCATCACGAATGAGCGGCTTTAACAAACGATCTTTGTGATTGGTCTGCTGATAAGCCGTCACCCCTTTTGGACACATTTTACCGACCGTGACAGGCCAGTCATATCTTGGCTCTACTCCGATAATTTTGTTCGTGAGCGTGTTAACACGCAAGTTCATGCCGCACTGCATGCCGCAATAGCTGCAATGCGTTTTAATTAACCTTTCATTTGGATGTGTTAAGTTATCTATTTCTTTAAAAAATTTATCCCTTTGCATTCTGATTCGTCTCCTTGACTTTAATTTCGTGAGTCGCAATGCCGGAGAAACGGGAGATTCGATATTTACGTCGGCATGGCAAGCATAATTCTGCTAAGTTAAAACCATCTTCCATATCAAAATGAATATCATTTGTTCCGAGAACTTCGCGTACATCATTAGACTGTTCTGTGGAAACGAACGACTCGCCGCATACTTTGCACTCTTTCATGGATTGTTTCGCATAATGCTCGCGGTAGTTTTTGACAAATACACTCAATGGGCGGAAAGGAATGTGCGCAAGCTTTCCGAAAGGAAGATAAATCAGTGTAACAATAACGGCATACTGATGAATAAGTGACATGATCGGCTGTCCTTGTCCGTGCAGGAAAATGTTCATAAATGTGAGCAGTAAGCCTGTAATCGAAACAAATAATAATAAATATAAAGGGAGAAAATCGTACATGAATTTTTGCTCTGCGCGTGCCTGCATATTTTTCAGGCGGCGGTATAGCGCCATACATACTCCGATGATCACCATAACGGCTGTAAAGTTCAGGGCGTTATAAAAGAAGAAGGCTAACACCCCGTCTGCTTTTACATGCAGAATGTTCATTCCGAGAGCAATCACTGTGTAATAGCCATTTTCCTCCATTGTGAAGTACATCCAGCCGAATACGAGCGGAAACGTAACAAAGCAGGAGAGGATACAACCCCAGCCAATCAGGATATGCTGAGTCCAGCGGTAAATTCCCCGATTCCAGATAAAGTTATAGATCGCTAGGTGATCAACGGATGTTTTAGCTGTTGTGGGACGGAATAATAACTTCAATCCTTTTTTGATGAAAATCTTTGTCGGCGGTCTCTCCCCCCAGGCGATGAAGCGGTAGAAAAAGCCACCGATAAACACGATCGTTCCGACCATGTAACCGTAAAGATTTAAATCAATATGGGTAAACATTCTTGTTCCGATAAAAGATAAAAGAATCAGGGCGCTGACGGTGAGAAACATCGATTTTGCATAATGAGAAGCAAACGCATTGTTAATGGATCGTTCCTTCTTTTGTTTGATAATGGCTGTTTGTGGCATTTTTTGCTTCCTCCTTACAAATAAAAAGAACACTATCTGATTCTTATCATAAGAAAAAGATAGTGTTCTCCATATCGGGGGATTTCCCCATCTTCAGGGGGATATTCCCTTATTGTGCAAAAAAGCAGTCTTTTACATAGCGGACAAACCAACTTTTATAGGTTTCTTTTTCCTCAAGCAGAAAAACAGGATAACCCTGATTCTTTATAGAGAGTGGCTGCCAGCTGATCACCGCTTGAATATTTTGGAGCTGATCGAGCAAATTTAGCTCCTTTTCCTCTTTAATTAAGACGATCTTGGGATGCTCTGCCTGTTTGTAGCCTTCTACAAGCAGGAGATCAACAGGAAGAGAGCGGTATAACGCAAGAATTTCTTCCAGCTGCCAGTTTTCTTTTGCAGCCGTAATCTGCAATACACCCCCACCTTCTACCCCCGCAGCGAGAGCTCCCGCCTGGCGATGCCTATCGCTATCTTTTTGCTTTTCGGAAAGGGACGGGGTACCGCCATGTCCGTGGTGTTTTAAAGAAGCCACTGTCCATCCTTGGCGGGCAGCTTCTTCAATTAGCTCCATCATCAGCGTTGTTTTGCCGCTGTTTTGATAGCCCGTCACTTGAAGAATGGGCTTATTCACTCCCAAGGCCACTCACTGCCTTTATCAGAATCAAGGAGGAGCACGTCGACCATGTCTCCTTTTTTAAAATTTCTCGTGCCGCCCGGAAGCACCATGAGCACATCCGTATAGGCAAGCACAGCAACCGCATTCGATTTATTAAATCCACTTGGATCTACTTCTAAGCAGCCATCTTTTATCTCGATGGCACTTCTCACAAAGCGAGTGAATGGATTAGGCTTTAAGAAGTCCCCCATTAGCCTAGCTGTTACCTTTTTCAAATGAGGCTCCTTGGCGAATGAACGATGAAGAACGACCGGCCTGACAAACAGTTCAAACCCAACATAACAAGCGGAAGGATTTCCAGACAAACCGAATAAAATTTTTCCGTCCGTCTCAGCAACCGTCGTTACGCTTCCTGGACGCATCGCTACTTTATTGAACAGCACGTTAGCTCCTATTTCCTTGTAGATATCCGGTAAAAGATCGTAGTCACCTACCGAAACCCCTCCTGTTGTAATAAGCATGTCTACCTTCTCCAACGCTTCTTGAATAGCTGCCAGACAAAGATCAAATTGATCCGGAAGCTTGCCGAGATAAAGCGGCTCAGCTCCTGCCCGTTTAATTTGGGCGAGAATCATATGGGCGTTGCTGTTACGAATTTTTCCCGGCTCTAACTCCTCATGGACATCTAACAGCTCTGACCCGGTGGCAAATACCCCAATAACAGGCTTCTCCGCCACTTCTACCGTACTATACCCGAATGTCGCTAAAAGGGCCATCACTCCTGGATTAATAGATTCTCCTTTTTCGACGAGCACTTTTCCTTCTTTTGTATCTTCGCCAGCGAAGGAAACGTTATCGCCCGCTGTGAAGGGGCGTTTAATCGTCATATATTTATTCTTTTCATCTGAATGTTCGGCTGTCAGTTCAAACATAACGACCGCATCGCACTCGTCAGGAATTTGGGCACCTGTCATAATTCGTACGGCTTCCTGCTCCTTCACTTCTCCTGTAAACACATCGCCAGCTGCAATTTCGCCGGCAACCCGGAATGTAACCGGGTGATCTTGTGAAGCGGTCTCAGAATCTTTGGCGCGGATCGCAAAACCATCATAGGGAGAGCGATCAAAAGGCGGGACCGGATGCTTGGCAATCACATTCTCCGCCAATCTCCGCCCGTAGGCTTGATCAATATGTATTGTTTCTTTTTTTCCGCTGCCCGCTACAGCCATCACTTTTCGTACAGCTTCAGCAACGGTGATTGGTGTTCTTTTCTCCAATTTCCTTCTCTCCTCTTTTTCTTTATTTGCTTTTAAGCAGCCTCTTAAAAAAATTCGGCTCTATTACACTTGATTGTTAATTTTTATTTTAATCGACTATTGAAAAACAACCTTTATCATTAACAGAGCCAGGAGTTAAAGAAGATACAATGGGTGCATGCAGCTGCATGCACCCATTGTATCGTAAAGCCCTATTCGTATCAAAAGTTCACTTATAAGAAATAATAGGTCTTTTCTTACTCATCACCTTCTGGAATTTCCAATATAATTTTGCCAAACTGCTGGCCTTTTTCCATATAGCGCTGAGCCTCAGCTGCTTCTTGCAGCGGGAATATCCGATCAATAACCGGCCGGATTTCATGATCAGCAAAAAATTGAAGCATTTCTTCAAAATCCCGCGAACTCCCCATCGTGGTTCCTTTGATATCTAAATGTTTAAAAAATAGGCGTGGAAGCACAAGGTCCGGCACAGGGCCTGCCGTTGCTCCGAAATTAACAATTCTTCCTCCCATCTTAGCCAATTGTATTAAATCGTTAAAAGTCTTTCCGCCTACTCCATCAATTAGAAGATCCGCACCGCCTATTTCGCCTTTTAAATCTCTTACATATGTATCTGAACGGTAATTGGCTCCTCCTATCGCCCCAAGCTCTTTCGCTTTCTCAAGCTTTTCATCACTGCTTGAAGTGACATAGACATTTGCACCAGCTGCTGTTGCAATTTGGAGGGCAAATAAAGCTACTCCACTGCCGATTCCGGGAATGAAGACCGTCTCATCCCTCTTCACTTCTCCTCGAACTACTACTGCTCGATAAGCCGTCAAAGCGGATAACGGCAAAGCGGCCGCCTCCTCCATCGATAAGTATTCCGGCTTAGGGTACACATTCTCGATTGGTACCGCAACGTATTGAGCATAGGTTCCATTTGTCGGCATTCCTAATATGGAATAACCGGGACCGTTAAAAGCATCGCTCTCTCCCCAATTCAAAGAAGGGTTAATAATGACCTCACTACCAACCTCAATATTCTTAACATTCTCTCCTAAGGCCGCCACTTCGCCTGCTCCATCTGACCCGAGTATAGCCGGCAGCTCTATGCCAGGGTATTTTCCATATGGGATCCATACATCTCTTCGATTTAAAGAAGCATATTTTAATTTAACGATTACTTCATTTCCTTTTGGCTTAGGAGTCACTACTTCTTCGTATGATAGATGATCAGGTCCCCCAAGTTCCTTCAAAACAATCGCTTTCACCGTCAAGTCCTCCCTTTCACAAATTCCCCTCTTTCTTCCAACCTAACTGAATAGTCAGTAAATAACAACTATTTTGCTTTGATACAGCACACACCAATTCTAGCATCCTTAGGAACCATCACATGATGAGTAGAATAAACTATGATACAAGGATGTGACGATCTTGGAAAAAAATATCAAAGTCCAAAATGAACTCCAATTTATATCCTCTTTGCAGCGCAACATCGATATTATTACGGCCATTCTTCTGTTGACCGGCCAAATAACGATCGTAGGGATTTTTATTACTTCCGGCGGTTTTAGTTTGACATTGAGCGGCCCCCTTTTAGGAGGCAGCCGCGCAAGAGGGATAAAAGGAAGTCAAACGTTGGATCTTACAGTCGATTTAATAGACATTCTAATAGCGATCTTATTAATCAAAGATGACATCCGGGTTGTCACTCTTGGTCTTGCCCCTGGAACCTTTAGTCTCAACGTTAGCGGTCCAATTTTCGGACTTCCAAGAACACAAGCAACACTGCCTTACTTAAAAAAGAATTACACCTTTTTCTAAAAAAACCATATCCAGACATTTTCATGTGGATGATCGTTTATTACAGCTTTTTAAAAAGGAGAATGAATGATGGCATTAGCGAATTTACCAACTTTTTATCCGTCTAAATCCGAAGTGTTTCTGATCGCTCTCCCTTTAATTATTTTTATTTTCTTCTTCCTAGAGCCAAGAGCGGAAGATACTGCTCCGTAAAAATGAAATATTACTTTTGCTTTCCGAGTGAAGGATATGCTAGTAAACAGATAAAAAGAATCTTCATTATTCAAGAAAATGGGCGCGTGCCCTTCTCCTTTTGGTAAGAAACCTCTTTTTATTTTTGTTTGGACAAGCTAGTGATTTATCTCACCATTAACATCAAAAAAGAAACGGGTTAAGCCCTTATCATTACTGGACTTAACCCGCCAACAATAAATCATTCTAGTTTAAACCTGCTAAACAAATGCCTGTTAATTTTGAAAAAACCGGCCTTCCTATCAAGAAATCTTTTACAATTTCTCCGGACTAAAAGCATTTTCCTCATGAACAACAGAATTCGTCTATCTCTTTACTTTTTTACCAGTAGTATGGGTAGCCGTAATACGGATAGCCATAGTATGGATAACCGTACGCATATGGATAGCCATAGTATGGATAACCGTACGCATATGGAGCTAACAAGGCGCCAGCTAACAAACCTCCAGCGAGTCCTCCAAAAAAAGGATAGCCGAATCCAAAGAAAGGATAGCCGAACCCAAATCCAAATGGTCTCCCAAAAAATGGCCGGCCGAAAAACGGTCTGCCAAATCCAAACGGACCACCAAATCCGAATGGTCGGCCGAATCCAAACGGACGGCCAAACCCGAATGGTCTCCCGAATCCAAATGGTCTCCCAAAACCGAACGGTCTACCGAATCCCCCAAACGGTCGGCCAAATCGACCAATTCTGCTATCAGCCTCAATTGGCTGCTCCTCTTCTGCACGCATGTCATGCAAATGGTCTTCTGGAAAGATTTGAGTTTCTGTGTTCATAAAAACGCCCCCACTTTTAAAAATGAACTTTCAATTAATCATATGCTTTAATTTTTTATTTTCCTGGGCGCTTTTTAATCTATCCTCTAGAATATTGATTTGATGAGCTGTCAGAATTTAATTGGAAACTGGTATTTGTCGTCCTCAACGATGTTTAATCTGCTGGTCTAGGCCCCACCTTCATGCCAGAGCTTTCCACTGTCAGGATTGGCCGAACCGTTACATCCCCGTTTACATAGACCTGGCACGATAATCGTAAAAGATCTTCAATCCCTTTTTCAGAAAGAGCACTTTTTTCAATTTCTGTTGTTTCATAGTATTCACCTGCTACTACTTCCACACGGCAAGTAGTACACCTTGCTTTTCCCCCACAGCGGTGAAGGATATGAACACCATTATCTTCTAATGCTAAAACTAACTTTTTCCCTTTTTCTACTTTAAACTCTCCATATCCTATAACAGAAACGATCGGCATACAGACACACCCCTAATAGATCCATTTTATCCATTTCTTTTCCTCACAAGTTTTGGTTAAAGAACAATTTTGTATACTGTATAGAGATGGGAAATTTGAAAAATAAAAAAGCCGGCAATTCTGCTGGCTTTTTCTATTTTCTCACCACTTCAAATACGGCAGCCAAAACCGGTCCTCCAGCAATATCTGTATTTCCTGCATTTATTCCATTTTCAAACCGGTACAACCCCGGCTTTAAATCTGAAACATCAATCTCTGACTTCATTTCTTTGCCGGGAGACAGCCGCTTAATACATACTCATCGGTTTGGGGTTCATTGGATAAACATACTTCTATTCATTATCTGCCCACTTACTGACCGAGTATGTTTTGCTCACTTCTACATCAGTTGGCCCCCAATTAATTGTTTTCACTTCAAGAGATTGATCAGCCACTTTTTCTTCAGCTGTTATTTTAACGTTTAACTCTGCTGTTTGGTAAGGCACATAAAAGCGGTGCTGGACGGCATCTAACAGTTGCTCCGATTGTTTATTTACTACATTCGCGGTTAGACGGTACACCTTATTTTCTTCGTCAGGCAGTTTAAGAAAAGCATCCTGTCGTCTAACTGCTTCTTTTTCAAGTATGGATGTATGCGCTTTCTTCTCCCAGTCATAATCCTCTAGCAGAAGCTGCATCTTCGTCCCATTCGGCAGCTTCTGCAGCTCATCGGAAACGAGCTGGTTCGGGCGCTGTATCGGTCCCGGAACATTTACAAATAAACCATCTAACAGATTCGTCTTCATTTCTTTTTCTATAATGAAGTCTCCTTGTTCCCAAGCTGGTTGTTCCCATTAAGGAAATGCAGGCTTCATTTTTTCCCTGCCGCTTCACTTCCAAACTGGTTCGACAAGTCATTTTTCTCCTTTGCCTGTTGGCATTTCTGATTTGTGTCTTGTGACTCTTCTGTACTGCCCCCCTGTTAAAATGACGATAAAAAGAGCGAAAATAGAAATACAGCTTTTCATAGAATCCTCCTTTGTTGTTTAATTTCTTGAACAGGCGGAGGATATTCTTCCAAACGTTAGCATTTAATCTTAAAGTGATCTCGTTTTATATAAAGGTATATTTGTGAATTTTGCATATACTGGTTTGAGATAAATTTGTTACAAAATAAAAATGCATCCTGAAAGCAAACTTTCAGGATGCATTTTTTATTCAACTTGTTCATGAAATTAGTTTCGATTACACGGCCCTCTCCATGTTTTATTAAAGCGGGCGGTCTTCAAATGGCGGTTCCACTGGTTTTGGCGCTACTTTAGATCGCTCTAACGCCGGTGTATCCTTGCGGGCAATTTGATAAATGCCAGCACTCACGACCTTTGCCATGTTTTCCATTTTTTCTTTGCTAATATGATCGATTGTGTCGGTCGGTTTGTGATACTCAGGCTCAAGCGGTGCATAGGAGAAGGCAGCTGATGGAATGCCGCTGTCATGGAATGGCTGATGATCACTGCGTCCCACTTTTCCATAAGTTAGCTCTTTATACACACGCGTGCTCGCAGATGCACCGGTATTTGTCACAACGTTTCGCTGGCCGTCTACGGTGAACATAATCATCTCGCCAGCGTTCTTGCTGCCGACCATGTCAAAATTGAACATGCCGATAGAACGATCCTTCTCCTCTTCCGTTAGTGTAGAAACGTAATGATAAGAACCGAGCAATCCAAGTTCCTCCGCTCCAAACGTCAGAAAACGAATTTCTGTATCTGTTTGCTGATCACTTAACACTCGGGCGATTTCAAGATTTACTGCTACACCGGAAGCATTATCGCTTGCCCCTGGAGAGCCTGGCACCGAGTCATGGTGTGATCCCACATAGAGGATTTGACCTGTGTCATGATTTTTATGAGCCTTTTTCGTGGCAATTACGTTATAAGATGTTTTTGTTACAAAGCCAGCCCCGAGAACTTTCACTGTAGCGGTAACAGATTCTTTTTCGCCTAGTAAGGACTTCAATTGTTTTCCTTCTGCCTTTGTTAACCCGAGTGTAGGCACAAAGCTTCCAGAAGAAGGAATGCTACTTTGCAAGATACCATCTCTGTCATTATAAATAAGCAAAGCTTTTGCACCAGCGGCTACTGCATTGGCCGCTTTTTCAGCAAAAGTAAGGGTTCCCCGTTCAACCAGCACAATTTTCCCTGCTACATCCTTGCCGGCAAAGTCAGATGCTTGTCCTAAACCAGCAAAAACAATTTCACCAGTCAGCCCTTCATCCGGTGTACTAGGAGAGTACTTGAAAGCGGTCGGCTTTAAGTTCTGTTCGGGATGTCCCGCCACCTGAGCAGAAACTTCTTTTGCTTCCTGATACGTTCGAAATTCAAATGGCTGAATGTCTACGTCTAAACCATAGGAACGATACTGAGCGGCAATGTAATCAACCGCCTTTTTCTCTGCTGCTGTGCCTGCTACGCGTTCCCCAATGCCGACAGATAGTTCTGATACGTGCTGATAGATTGTTTCAGCATCAATTTTTTTGACAATTTTATTGTCAAATGCCTGTGAAGCGGCTAATGCCGTAACTGGCGCCTGATACACCGCCAGCGGTGCCATCATCATACCTGTTGCAATCGTTCCTGATAAAACTGCCTTTTTCCATTTCCCCATCTTATTCCCCCGCTTCCCTTGTTCGTGTTTGATCTCTTGTGCCTATGTAAATGTATAGGTTAGTGATCATTCTATAACAAAGTAAGCGTTTTCAAAATAGGCTTTTATTCCGATATTTTCCTGCATCATTCATATTAAAGAAACCCGCACTAGGAAATTTAACCCATATAAAAAACTGTCTCATGCACCTAGACAGTTTTTTCATCTATCTATTAATTATTTAACCCTTGAAGAGACTCAATCCAAAAGCGCTCAATTGTCCTAGGTGAAACTGGTTTGCTATAAAAATAGCCCTGCACTTGATTACACTTATTATTTAAGAGAAAGTTAATAGTTTTTCTATTTTCGACACCTTCCGCAATCACATTTAAGTTAAAAGTATGAGCGATTTGGATAATTACCTTTACAATCTCTGCGCTTCCTGAATCTTTGAATACATCAAAAATAAAATTTTGATCAATCTTTAAACAATCCACAGGAAATGTTTTTAAATAGCTAAGTGAAGAATAGCCTGTACCAAAATCATCTATGGATAAATAAATACCTAATTTTCTTAGTTCATTTAATACGGCGCCACTCTGTTGGGATAGCATACTATTTTCTGTAATTTCTAGCTCCAGGCAAGAAGGATTTACTCCTGTTTTTTGTAAAATCCCCTCTACTTGCTGGACAAAATTGGGACTTTGCAATTCATTCGCAGAAATATTTACCGCCATTCTAATCGCTGGATAGCCTTTTTCCAGCCATTCTTTCATTTGCTTACACGCTTCGGTTAAAACCCATTTGCCAATCCTGCTAATCAGTCCCGTTTCTTCTGCCAAGGGAATAAATCTCCCTGGGCTAACCATTCCGTATTTAGGCGATTGCCAGCGGACAAGCGCTTCTACTCCAATCATTTTGTTTGTCTTAATATCCATTTTAGGCTGATACAAAAGTGTTAACTCATTCGAATTAATCGCCGATCGCAACTCTTTCTCCATTTCAGCCCTTTGCTGATGCTGCCTGTATAATTCAGGTTTGTAAAAAACAAAACTATTCTCTTTCACTTGCTTGCTTTTTTGTAAAGCAAGATGAGTATGCTGCAGCACGCTTTCTACATCTTGGCTCAGCTCTGGGAAATGGCTGATGCCTAAACTAAAAGAAATAGAAATTTCATGGCTGTCAATCACAAAAGGCAGGCTTAGTTGATCAAGCAGCTCGGTCACAGTCGAATCAATCTTGTCAGAGTCACGCCAAACAACAAAAAACTCGTCACCTCCGACTCGGTAAACCATAGCAGACTGTTTAAAAAATTCTTTTATCCGCTGCCCTGCCAGGATAATTAATTTATCCCCTATCTTATAACCAATAGAATCATTAATGGTTTTAAAGTTATTCATATCAAGATAAAAAGCAGTAAAAGGCTCTTTTCTTTTCATTTGCCGGTCTAAGTCCTCTAAAAGCTTCATGCGATTAGGCAGCTTGGTCATGTCGTCGTGATAAGCCATAAAATGAACTTTTTCTTGCATTTTCTCAAGATCTGTCACATCGCTCGTCGTTCCAACCACTTCTACAATTTGGCCGTCTCGTTCAACCGGAGTGAGAGAAGTGAACAGCCATAGTTTTCCGAGTTTATATTTATAGGAGACGGATTCCCCCCTAAATGCCTTTTCATAGTGCTCAAGAAAAAAAGAAGCCTTTTCTTTTGGATAAATGGAATAAAGAGATTTATTAATCTGCTTCGTATGATCACTTTTGAATAGGTTCACAATTCCGCCATTTATATACGTGTAAACAATTTCATCCCGTTCATTTCTCTTCAGTTTAAAAACAAGGTGATTCACTAGTTTAATAGTCCGGTCGTAATCCTCAGCCATTGACATGCGCAGCTTTTCCTCAAGAAATTTCCCTTTAGAAATATCTGTTCGAAAAGCGATATGGTAACTTACTTCTCCTCGTTCATCTTTTATCGGAACGATGGTCGTCTGCACCCAATAGTGCTCGCCATTTTTGGCTTTATTTCTCACCTGCCCCCGCCAAACTTTTCCCGAGGCAATCGTAGCCCACATATCCTTAAAAAAAGCTTTAGGATGATAGGAAGAATTAATGAGGCGGTGATTCTTTCCGATTAATTCCTCTCGTACATATTTAGAAATCTTACAAAAACTATCATTTACATACAAAATTCTTCCTTTTGTATCCGTAATACCGATGATGACAGCTTGATCCACAGCGTTTAATAAGTCCGTATGATTTCGAATAAACCTTACAACCTCGCTATCTAACCGTTCAAAAGCGGCTCGTTGCTTTACATCAAATTTATTCAAAGAAGCATGTAGTTGTTGCAAGTCCATTAGAAGAAGCTCTGGTTGATCATCATAAACGCTTCTACTGTATCCCACCATCCTCACTCTCCGATCAACTCACCAATGTATGTGAATAATTTAGGCAGATTATACCAAAGTTACTAGGTCATTACAACTACACACAAAATAAATTTATATATTTCGCCAAAATAATGTCTTTTTTACGACCGTTACCGCATCATCTAAATGATTTGTTATACTATTAAAATAGTTTAGACTATTTTAATAGAAGGGAAGAAAAAAATGAAGGTACATACACAATTTAATGGGAAAACTTGTCTTGTAACAGGAGCAGGAAGCGAATCAGGCATTGGATTTGCTGCGGCCAAAATTATTGGCGAGCTTGGCGGCAAAGTAGCGATCACTTCCACGACGGAACGAATATACGAGCGAGAAAAAGAGCTGAGAGAGCTTGGAATTGAAGCAAAAGGCTATATAGCTGACCTTATGAGCTTTGATCAGGCAGAACAGCTTGTTCACCAAGTGATCAAGGACTATGGAAAAATTGATATTCTCATTAATAATGCGGGCATGGGACAAGTAGGCTCACCAGAAAAATTCATTCCTTTCGTTGAACTCGATACGGAAGAATGGAACATTTCCATTTCACGCAATTTATCTACTTGCTTTCATGTCACACGAGCGGCCCTTCCACTAATGATCGAAAATCGATACGGCCGAATTGTCAACGTTTCCTCTGTCACCGGGCCACTTGTCAGCAATCCCGGGGAATCTGGCTATAGCGCGGCAAAGGCGGCTCTGGTTGGTATGAGCCGAGGCATTGCGATTGAGGTGGCCAAACATAACATTACAGTGAACAACGTAGCTCCTGGCTGGATTACGACCGGATCACAAACAGAGCATGAAAGAATAGCCGGGGAAAACACCCCAATGGGCAGAAACGGCCAGCCTGAGGAAGTCGGGCATTTAATTACATTTTTAGCATCTGAACAGGCCTCTTATATTACGGGTCAGCTCTTCGTTGTAGATGGCGGAAATACAATTCAAGATTATAAAGGTCCCCGGGAACATTATTATTAAGCAATCATTTTATGTATTTTTAAACTTCTTCTCCTCTATAAGGCTACAATTATTGTTGGACAAGCTCTTTTCTTCTTGACGAATAAATAAAGTAAAAATAGGAAATAATGCGGGCAGCTAAAGAATCTAAATCAAGATTGAGGAGAGAACATGCCATATATCGTATCCTATTTAACATTTGGGATAACCATTACATTATTTATTCTGTTTTTATTCTTACTTATTAGTTGGCGCTGGGTGATAAAGAAAATGGTTCAACATGCTGGAAACATTATTTTATCTGACAGCTACCAGGAAAATATTATGGAGCTCATGCCCGGTCTGCGGCATATGGGCATTCAAAATACATTGGAAAATAGCTTGCGGGCAGAAACAGGCAAGGTGCTTCATCGCCCGCTCGGTTCTTCGAAAAAATGGCCGCACCTTGATTCTATTACGTTTATTCCTGCGCAAACGTCTCCCTTTGCTGTCAGCAGTGAAGAAGAAGTAGACGTAGAGGTAATCATTGGCCCAAAAGCAAAAAAGCCAATGAAAATTAACATTCCGCTCATGATCAGCGGGATGGGCTATGGCGTCTCGCTAAGCGAACGAGCAAGGCTTTCGCTGGCTGGTGCGGCTAAAAATACTGGAACAGCGATTAATTCCGGTGAAGGTGGCGTGCTGTCCGAGGAGTTACAGGCAGCTGGAAAATATATTTTACAATTTTCCAAAACGGAGTGGGCGAAAGAAGAAGAGACCATCAAGCGTGCCGACATGATTGAAATTAAGCTTGGTCAAGGCGCATTATTCGGAATGGGAGCACACATTTCTCCTCAAGACTTAACAGGCAATGCCCGTAAAGTCATGGGGCTTCAACAAGATGAAATGGCCATCATCCATGAACATTTTTTCGAAGACCAAACATTATACGACTTGAAAGAGCTGGTGGAACAGCTTCGAAAATTGACTGGAGGCGTCCCCATCGGGGCAAAAATAGGCGCAGGGGGTAAAATTGAGAAAGATATTGATCACTTAATCGAAATGGGCGTGGACTATATCGCGATCGACGGGGGACAAGCGGCAACTTATAGCGCCCCTCCTATTTTATCTGACGACTTTGGCATTCCAACCTTGCATGCAGTCGTTCGAGCTGTGAATCATTTAGAGCAAAGAAAGATGAAACAAAAAATTAGTTTGATTATCTCCGGCGGTATGTTGACACCGGGTCACTTTTTAAAAGCACTTGCCCTTGGTGCGGATGCCATTTATTTAGGATCATCTATCTTATTTGCTGTATCACATGGTCAATCCACCGCTCCCCTTCCATTTGAGCCTCCAACCCAAGTTGTTTGGTATAACGGCAAGCTGAAAGATCAATTTAAAGTCGAAGAAGGAATTAAGACGGCAGAAAAGTTTTTAACTGCCAGCGCAGAAGAAATGAAAACAGCCTTGCGGGCCATGGGGAAACGTTCATTAAAAGAGCTGTCAAAAGAAGATTTAGTATCCTATGATGAATCCATCGCTCGAATTGTTGGCATTCCTTTTACATTCGATCCTTGGACAGATAATCATGAAAAAAACTAGTTATTGCGCTGACACCTTATTATTTTCATTCATTGACAGCTCTGATTTTCCCTTTTCTTTTCCGGATCATAGCGATCATTAATAATAATAGCGGAAAAAGAACTTGAATCAAAATTGAATAAAAAGGAAATGACTGATTTTCATCCCGGGCAAATATCATCATATTTGGTATCCCCCAGAAAGAGAACTCGGCAATTAGAATTCCTACCGGCCATACAATCGGACGGTAATCGGAAAGATTCAGCCACTGGGCAGTACCTAAAACGACTGCAAAATAGAAAACAGTGAGCTTAACAAACGCTCCCAAAATCCAAACCGCCATAATAACAGCGTCCAAGTTCTCAAAAAAGTTCGCCCAGCTAATATACCGTCCGGCGTTCATCAAAGGATAAGTCTTAGATGCTGTCGACACGCCCAGGACGAAAAGAACGGTCAAGCTCACAAGCGTTAGCGTAATCATTACAGCTAACACATTGATTATCCCTTGCTTCATGGCTTTTTTTCTATCAGATAAAAAAGGCAGGAAAAAGGCAATTAAAAAAAATTCAGCAAACCATCCGCTCAGCACAACAGCCCCTTTAGCTGGAGGAACAATCCCCTCCTCCAATATCGGAAAGACATTTTCAAATTTAAAATCTGGGCTTAGTAATATAATCAAAATAATAAGCGGAACGAAAAAAGCAGGGAAAAACAATTGGGCTGCCCTTGCCATAGTTTCTAAACCGCCGTACACTGCGAAGGCGCAGACAAGGAGCATCAAGGCAATAATGACCATAATGGGAGTTTTAAATAGAAAGGAACTCACAATAAATTCACTGTAAGACCTGGCAATCTCTCCCGTCATTTCAAGATAGAATATCAGAACAAAAAACCCGATAATCTTTCCTGGTATCCGGCCAATAATCTTTTCACTGTATTCTATAATGGTCTGCTCCGGATAAAGTTTATGTAATTGAACCGCTATAAATACTACCACAAATCCCATGAAAGATGCCAAAATAGGTGACATCCAGAGATCGTGGGCAGCAAACTTCGCTGTAACGCTTGGAACCGTAAGAATAGCGGTGGCCAGAATGGTGGGATACATCATCATGGACAGCTGCAAGGATGAAATTTTAACTTCCTTCATCTACTTTCCTCTTTTCTTAAATAAATCAAGATACAATCTAATTTTTCATAAATTGTCCAAGCGGCCCAAAAATAATTGCTTTCAATTGAATAGGCCCGCTTATGTGCTGAATGTCAAACAATGATAGTCCCCAGCCCACCAGTAGCATCAAATTAAATACCCATTTATCTTTTCTAGGAGCTTGCTTCATTTTTGGCCACTGAAACAAAAAGATGCCTACAACGATGAATGCTACCATAAAGAAAGTTGTCCATTTCATTCATTATCTACCTCTTTCTCTTGCTTTTTCTGGTTGATTGATATATCCTTGCCTGCGAACCTCGGCCTTCACTTGGACTTGTACTTTCACCCTTGGAAAGACCTCTTCCCAGCGATTTTCAACTCGCTTCCATTGCTTCGGATATTTCCGATGGAACTCTTCCGCAAAATCAGCAATGTCTGCTTTCAACTCATGCTGTGCTTTTCCAATGACTCCCTCAATCCGTTGTTTAACGCTCTTTTGGAAAGCTTGTTGTACAAGCTTTAAAGAATTCGGATCGTTAACATCTAAATTCGTTCCATTTTGTATAACCATTCCCGTTACTTCAACATCCATCTTCATTTTCCACTCTTTATTTTTAATTTGGGGATCAACATTCACTTGTACAGTCCCAAGAGTGAAGGACAACTCCCCCTTTTCTCCAGGGGGCCTCACAGTAACGGTATATTCTTTTATTTCATTTTTTAGCCACAGAAGCCCTCTCGTTTCTTTCCGTGAAAGATCACCGACCATTCGATCTTTTTTAAATACTGCTCCTCCGATAAATGCTGTATAGTCGTAAGAGCTCTCTTTATCTCCTTTCTTTGAAGCTACTTTCATATATGGAAGTACTGCACCTTGAGAAGCACCCGTCAATAGTTCATCAAAATCTTGTAAAGTAACGGCTAATCCACTGCCCAGTGTAGCTATTTCCCGGACGGCTTCTCCCGAATAAGGTTCCAAATTTGTTTTCATCGCTAGAATGTTTTTCGCCTTTCCTTTACTAACGAACACATAGCCTCTCTCTCTTGGCTCTGGATGACGAAGCAGGAAATCTAGAGACTCATATACTCCCTCTCTCGCCAATTCTTCACCAAATAAAAAGACTTTACATTGGCCCCAAAAAATTTTACGGGGAAAGTCTGCTTGCAGCTTCGATAAAGCGTCTGCAATGTTGACCCCTGTCTGAGAGATAACAAATGTTACATTCTCACCTCCGCTGCCTCCACCTCCTCCACCTTGCCCTCCTCCCATCGCTTTAGGGATAAATATTTGCAAGGAGAGCTCAACTTGGTTGACATCCTTTTTGTCAATCGCGGCAGCCGTAATAATGGCCAAATCATTAATCTCAACTCTGTCCCAACAACCACTCAACAAAAAAAGCGAGCCACTAAAAGATAAGAAGAGAAGGGCACGTTTTATGAAGCTATTTCTCTTTTTTTTCGCCAACATGAGTGTTCACCTTCTTCCCTAACGTTTCCCTTTATCTCTCTCTGGATTCGGTGCCTGGTGTGGGGACTGCCGATATGCGTTAGACTCCCCAGTGAAATGCGGCCGTGTATTCATCATCCACCAAGGGGCTCTCCACAGCATATCTTTCAGCTCTTTTTTCTTCAACGGAGCTAGGGGCGCTAAATAAGGCTCTCCAAGGGAGCGCAGCGTACACAGGTGAATGACAATGACTATAACTCCCATTACAACGCCCAACAATCCTAACGTTCCACCAAGAAAGATGAGCGGAAAGCGAAGGATACGAATAGACATACCCGTAATGTAGCGGGGAAGCATGAAAGAAGCGATACCCGTAATAGCCACCACAATGACCATTGGCGCCGAAACAAGTCCTGCCTGAACAGCTGCCTGTCCAATAACGAGGGCTCCGACAATGCTAATAGCTGACCCAATCTGTCTCGGCAGTCGAACACCAGCCTCGCGCAACGCCTCGAACGCCACTTCCATGATTAATACTTCCACTAAAGCAGGAAAAGGAACCGTTTCCCTGGAGGCTGCAATGCTCAGCAGCAGCGTAGTTGGCACCATCTCTTGATGAAACGTCGCAACCGCTACATAAACAGATGGAAGCAAGAGAGCAACGCCGAGAAAAAGATAGCGCAGCCATCGAACAAACGTGCTAATAACAAAACGCTGATAATAATCCTCTTGTACTTGCATCAAAGAAAAGAAAGAAATAGGGGCAATGAGAACAAATGGCGTGCCCGCTACTAAAATGATGACACGGCCTTCAAGTAAATTGGCACAGGCTACATCCGGCCGTTCAGTTGACAAAATTTGCGGAAAGGGTGAATAGGGATTGTCTTCAATCAATTCTTCAATATAATCACTTTCCAAAACGGCATCTATTTCAATTCGCTGTAATCGATTGTTAACTTCTTTAATAAGTGTCGGATCAGCCAGTCCTTCTATATAAGCAACCGCCACATTCGTTTTCGTGTACTCCCCAATCTTCATAGGTTGAATTTTTAGGGCAGGACTTTTGATAATGCGGCGCAATAAAGATGTATTAACACCTAAAGATTCAATAAACCCTTCCCGCGGCCCTCTAATTGATGACTCGGCCTGCGGCTCTTCAATGCTTCGCTTCTCCCATTTAGCCAATCCTAACGATAAAGCTGTCTCTTCTCCTTCACATAGGAGAATGGGATTTCCACTTGAAATCGACTCAATACAATCAGCTAACAAATGGACTTTTTCTACTTTGGAAACTGATAACTTGTTTTCTAAAAATTCATTAAACGACTGTGGAGTATCGGCTGTTTCCTTCATAAGGGGAGAAAGAACATAATCTTCAAGGCCCTTTACATCCGAAAGGCCTTCGATGTGGATGATCATTGCTCTCGTTTTTCCGAAAAGAAAAAAGGAACGAAAAAGAACGTCTGAACAGTTTGTATAAATAGACCGAAAAGTTTCGACGTTTTGATCGAAATTCTCATGCAGCTTCTCCTGAGGTTTAGCCTCTCGCTGATCTGGGCGCTTCTTCTCCTTTTTCTGTCTCAACAACTTGCTTACATTACGGATCACCCTAGTCCCTCCCCATCTTTGATATCCGCTCTTATTCCTCTTTTTATAGTTCTTCATTTGGGTTATTTTATACAGAAATCTTTAAATTGGCACCGTTAGGTTTTTCTCTCTTTTGAATATAAAAAAGAAGAGCATAGCCCTTTCGACTATGCTCCTTCATCTGTTTATTTCTGATCATATTCTCCAATCACTTTAACGGCTTCCTCCGTCAATGATGGATCGATTGCTTTATTCAAGTCCACATCCCCACGGATCGCCCCATTTGCTTTATACATCTCATATTGCTTTCTAATGTCTTCAATGTACATTTCTCCATTTGGATTCAGACCGGTTACGAAGACTTTCTCCCACAGCGAGGCATCTTTCAACGCAGTATGTTTTGTCATAATGCTAATGATTTCTTCTTTATTCTTCCCTTTCATAAAAGCATCATTGTAATCCCGGACTCCTTTTAAATAAGCCGCCATAAACCGTAAAGAAACGTCTTCTTCTTCATTGATAAATTTAGGTGAGGCAAGAACCATGGCAATTTGTGCCTCCGGTGCATAGTCGGTTGTATCGCCAAACCGAACATGCATCCCTTTCTCTATCCCCTGTGTAATGAAAGGTTCAATTTGCAAAGCGGCGTCCACTGAACCGTTATCAACAGCAGCGAGCATACTGCCGAAATCAGGCATCAAAACGAATTCAACGTCCTCTTTTGTCAGACCCCCATGCTTGATCATTTGCTGAAATATATAATCATCTACCCCATTTTTCGTGGAAACGGCAATGCGCTTCCCCTTAAAATCAGCGTATTCCTTTATTTCATTCTGCTTATCTTTGCCAATCACAAAAGAAAAATAAGATTTCCCTTTTACATTATGACCCTTATCCGCGATGATCTTCACATCAATCCCTTGAGCAATTGCATTAAAAAAGGAGGCTGTCGATACACCGCCGGCAATGTCTACCTCACCCGCAGCGAGAGCCGGCAGCATATCATCACTGTTCGCAAATTGAGCAAACTTAACTTCAATATTATAATCCGCAAAGTAGCCTTTCTCTTTAGCAATATAGAAACCAGCTCCTGAGGCAGCTCCGTCTTCTGCAATGACTACAGTCGTTTTCTTTTTAAGAGGTGCTAAATCGTCTGAAGGATTTTTCTTATCTATGTTCGTACTAAAATTCTCATCTTGTTTAGATTGTGCACAGCCGCTTAACATAAATAAAATAGCCATCATGGTCATAAACGAAACCTGAAGCAGTCGCTTTCCCATTGCTCTTCCCCCTCTATTTTCTAGACGCCTGTACTTCATCCTGCAAGTGCTTGCGAATCTCTATAAAATGAGCAGCTGCATCCGGGTCTGCCCGTACCTGTTCCATCGTTCGCGGCCTTGGCAGATTCACCTTTATTTCTTTGACAATTTTTCCTGGCTGCGCACTCATGAGCAATACGCGATCAGCTAGTAAAAGAGCTTCATCAATGCTATGAGTAATAAAGAGAACGGTTTTTTTCGTTTCTGACCAGATTGCCAGCAGCTCCTCCTGCAAAATGAATTTGTTTTGTTCATCTAGTGCGGCAAACGGTTCATCCATCAATAAAATCTCGGGGTCGTTTGCAAAAGCACGCGCAATGCTAACGCGCTGTTTCATCCCTCCAGAAAGCTCTTTTGGATAAAGTGAGGCATACGCAGTAAGACCCGTTTTCTTTAAATAGTAAGCCGTTCTCTCTTTTATTACGCTTTTGGGCAGCTTTCTCATCTTTAAACCAAACGCCACATTTTCTTCTACTGTCAGCCATGGAATGACTCCACGCTCTTGAAACACCATTGATTGAAGCGGACGATCTTCCTGGCTCGTCATAATCTGATATGAACCGGTGCTTTCCTTTTCCAGGTCTGCCAGTATACGAAGCAGTGTCGTCTTGCCGCAGCCGCTCGGACCAACAAGGCACACGAATTCTCCTTCTTCGATAGTAGCCGAGATGCGATCCAGCGCCTTCACGCGGCTTTCTTTTTTGTAAAAAACTTTCGTTAAATGTTTAATGATAATTTTAGGCTGCCTGCTCATTTTATCACCTCCAAGGGAGCAGCTTTTTTTGCAATATCCGCAGAGCTACTGAAAAAAGATAGCCAAAAAACGAAATAAGGATCAGCCCTACAAACATTTCTTTTAATAGAAAAGCTTTATATGATGTCCAGATTAAATAACCAATGCCAGATGTAGCGCCCATCATTTCTGCTGCCACGATCGTCAAGAGGGCGATGGCCTGCCCCATCTGAATGCCTTCGAGCATAACCGGAAGAGAGCCTGGCAAGGCAATTTTAAGAAAGTACTCTCTAGAGCCCGCTCCGTAATTTTTAGCTACATCCAGATAAATCGCATCAATATTCAGCACGCCAGCAGCCGTATTAATCACAACCGGAAAGAATACACTTCCCGCAATGGTAACAACTTTAGACACATCGCCAATGCCAAATAAAATAATAATAAGCGGAAGCAAAGCGAGTGTTGGAATCGGCATTAACGCCATAATAAGCGGGGAAACAAAATGGCGGATTGGCGAGTAAAGCCCCATTAGCAAGCCAATGATGATACCGGGAATAACCCCAAGCAAAAAGCCAGCAAAAATCCGGTAAAGAGAAATCCAAATGTGCTGGAATAATTCACCGCTCACACTCATTTCGACCAAGGTCTTGATAATTTCAGTCGGCGGCGGAAAAAAGCGGGGATCCATTAAAGCAGTGCGCGATAACACCTCCCATAACAAGAGGACAAAGATGGGCGAAGAAATCGTTAGCGCTCTTTTATACCTCTCCCTGCGCTGCCGCCTTTTCCATTCTTGCTGTTCCACTTTAAAGGGATCAAACTGAACGGCTGTTTTTTTCATTTCTCATATTCACCACCTCTACAAAGATACAGTATGTAAATAGCCCAGAAAGTGTGAAAGATCATGGAGAATAAATGAATCCGTTCTTTTAGTCGTATGTAGAGAACTTTGAACTTTTTCACAAAAAAAGAGCCCGGTCAATACCGGACTCTGATCATTGCAGATAAGGCCTATTCTATGTCTTATCAGGCTAATGGCACCTATTCACTTTTCACTCGAACTCTCCAGCCGCCGTCACCCGTTTTACGAGTTCAAGGAAATGTTCTTCAAATCGCTGATCATCTTCTTTTTGGCGTTTTTTAGGCCCCTTCATTCTCCCGCCAGCCTGCCGCGCTTTTTTTGCAACATGACGAAATCCAAGAAGCTGGTCAATGTTATCCGTTGTGTACAAACGGCCATTTTGGTCAATGGCATATCCATTTTTAGCGAGAACCATCGCCGCTAGCCCATAATCTTGAGTCACGACAATGTCTCCTTTTTTCACACGATTGACTAGCACAAAATCTACCGCATCTGCTCCTTTGGAAACCGTAAGCGTCTCCGCACCGTCTCTCTGCATAATATGAGCAGTATCACAAATTAGCAAAACTTCTAATCCGAACGATTTAGCGATTTTGATTGTCCGATCTACTACCGGACAACCATCTGCATCAATTAAGATAACAGTCATCCATAAACGACTCCTTTTTTACCAAACTCTTTCACAGCGTACAACGAATTAACAAGAAATAAGCGGCAGCGTAATCTCAACAGTCGTTCCTTCTTTTATTTTGCTGTGAATGGTCAACCTTCCTTTATGCTGCTCAATAATACGTTTAATGACCATGTAGCCTAGTCCGGTTCCTGTCTCCTTCGTTGTATAAAAAGGGGTTCCCAGCTTTTGAATTTGTTCTGGCTTCATCCCTTCACCTTTGTCAATAATTTGAATGCTTATCTCTTTATTTTCTGTTCTTTTTACACGAACAGCTAGTTGTCCCCCAAATGGCATCGCTTCTATACTATTTTTAAAGAGATTGATAAATACTTGCTTTAATTGATTTTCATTGCAATGAATAAGCAGGTCGCCATCCTTAAAGTCAGGAACGATTTGAGTATTGTTCATACTGGCCTGCGCTTGGAACAAAACAATCGTTTCCTCTAGTATATGTTTTATATTTTTTGGATGAAAATGGACAACATTCGGTTTTGACAAAATTAAGAATTCACTTACGATGAAATTGATGCGGTCAATTTCATCTAAAATTAGATGAAAATGTGAGTTATCTTCAAAGTCCTCTTTAATAAGCTGAATAAAACCACGAACAGTCGTCAAAGGGTTACGAATTTCATGAGCGACACTAGCAGCCATCTGGCCGATTGCCGCCAGCTTTTCTGCATTTAGCAGTAATTCTTCTGTTCGCTTGCGCCGAGTAATATCCTTTATTTGAGCAAAGGATCCAATTAGTTTTTGTTCTTCATCTAGAATGGGCAGCGCATCAAATAAAACCGTCACCCTTCCACCACTCTTTTGCCTAAAAGCTATTTCTAGATCGGTATACCGGTCTCCTTCCTCAAGCACCTTTCTTAAATAGAAACCAAAGCCTTCTAATTGATCAAGAGGTTGGAAGAGAACGTCCTCTTTTTTTAAACCTGTTATGTTTTCAGCTGAGTGATTGAAGCCAATCAACTTTCCTGATTTACTTGAAATCATGATCCCATCTCTTGTTGTATCCATAATGAGCTGGTTAATAATATATAGCTTCTCATTCTGATGTAACAACTGCAGCTCTCTTTCAATAGAATCTTTCATCATTAACAGCAACGTTAATAAAAGTGGACTGCCACATTCAACAGCTGTCATAAAGGTAATCGTACCGATTATTTCTCCCTCAATCTGATCTATTATAGGTACGCCGTAACAAGTGCACGAATGAAGGCAATGATGAAAATGATCCGGCCCAATAATCTCAATGGGCTGTTTATGCTTTAATGTCAAGCTGACAGAGTTGATTCCGCAGTGTTCTTCCGTAAATCGGACCCCTTCTTTAATGCCGAGTTGATTAACGGTATCTTTGATCGTTTGATCTCCATTCATTTGGATCACGTAACCTTCCTTATCGGTCGTTGCCGTCAGGACAGGTACACCTTGCATAGATGAAATAAACTTTTCAAAAAAGTGCTGAACAACTTTTAAAAACTTGGTATGCTGCGAGAGTTTTTGCTGCAGTTCCTCCTCACCTAAACTGTCTTCAAATGCAGGTATCACAAGAGGGTCTAGTCCCCGCTCTTTACATTGAGTTTTTAGGGTTTCAAAACACACATTCTTTTTTTCCATTATTCTCTATCCCCTAAATATGTAATTATCCTTTAAAATGTTCTACGTTAAAATAATTAATACCTTCTTTTCCCATTATATTAATAATATATCGAATGTAACAAAAGAGAGCTAAACTATACTTAGTCTCCAATTTTTATACATGTTAGCTCCTAGTTACACGAATAACACTGGTCGCAGAGCCCTCTCATTCATTATGCATAGACCACTTATTTTAACATTGTCTTCACAAGGAAAAAACATCATCCAAACAGATAGATGATGTTTCTCTCTTTCACTTCATTAAATAGTGAGCTATCTCTTAAAATAAGGGCCAATTTCAGAATGATCGTTTAATGAGAGCAATTGTGAAACTGTTACAAACTGATATCCTTGCTTTTCTAATGCTGTTAATAGAGCAGGCAGTGCTTCTGCTGTTGTTGGATGAATATCGTGCATTAATACAATCGATCCTGGCTTAATAGTGCGCAGAATAACATCCGTTACGGCCTTAGCATTCCGATTTTTCCAATCAAGTGAATCAACAGACCATAAGATAATAGGCGTTCCGTTTCGCTTTGCCTCATTTTTAACTTTATCATTGTATGCTCCGTACGGAGGTCGCATTAAGGTCGGCTTTGTCCCAGTCGCTTCTTCAATTTTACGGCTTGCTTCTCCTAGCTCCTGTTGAATTTGCACATCTTTTAAAGTTGATAAATCACGATGATTCTGTGTATGACTTCCGATTTCGTGGCCTTTGCTTAATACTTGCTGGGCCACGGCAGGATAATACTCCACTTGGCTGCCTAACATAAAGAATGTCGCTACGGCATGATGAGCTTCTAATGCACTTAAAACACGAGGTGTAGATTCGGCATTCGGCCCATCATCAAAAGTAAGTGCAATATACTTGCCATTAGGATCCAATTTCACTTGTTTTGGATTTTGTTCAACAGCACTCTTCTTCGGCTGCTGGGAGATGTTCAGCTCTTTTACGATTCCCTCTTTTAAGAAGGGACTTATCTTCTCTAACGGAATCACCGCTTTTAATGAACCGGCTGAACTCGTTGCCGCTTCATACTTATCAAAATATAAGATAAAGGATTGTTTATTGATAGACCATTTCCATTTATGATGGTCTTTCAGTGCTTCATCCAATAAATCGTCTATTATATAAAAAGCTACGTCTTCTTGCCCATTTAATTGTTTTACGACCATGGAGCGGATCTCATCTAAGTTTTCTTTTCCGTCTTCTAAAATATCCGTTACCTTTAAAATCTTTTTCTGGGTAATATCTACCACAAAGGTTTTAATAGCTTCTTGTCTTTTTGATCCTCCCGTATATTGATGGGCGGAAAACACAAGGCTATAGAGATGATCATTCACTTTGTTTGTGTCTACTTCAATCGTCAAATTTGCACGCTTTTGCTTTCCAAACAGCTTTTTATTCGCCTGTACTTCAGTAAAAAACTGCTCTTTTTGCTGCTTAACCCACTGTTGAATAGGCTGATCTATTTTTTTGTCTCCGGCAATAGGCAGGCTGATTGCCAATGTGTAATTTCTTGCTTCACTTGTGCGTGTCTCTAGTTGCAGTCCTGGGTACTTGCTTAACTTTTTTGTTTCTACTTTTTCATTCTTCGCATATGTCCCATTTCCCGTAAACTGATTAAACCCTATCAAAACAAAAAGAAAAAATAAGGTAAGAACGACCCAAGCAGGCCAGCGTAATCGTCTCATTATTTTAAATCCCTTCAATAATAAATAGATCATATGTCTCTCTATAAACTGTCATAATGGCACAAGATTCTTCTAATATCTAGAAAAATATCCATCTTGTAACCTCTCGATTTTATGCTATTTTCCATTAAAGGTCAATGAAACAAATGAAAAAATTCGACAATATCTATCCTTAAATGATCAATTAAGGATATTTTGTCAAAAATAAAAAAAGGACGTTTCACAAAACGCCCTTTAAGTCACAAAACGATTGACCTATTCATCTGGTGAAGACATTCCACCCGCTCCTGATGAATCGGTGTCTGCATGGGTGAGGAAGTTTTTCTTTTCCTCCGGTTGAACAGTTGTTTCTCTTTCAATAATAGAAGGGATTTCAGAGAGCGTGTCTTTGCCGTCTTTCATGTGTATCGCCTCCTCATTGATTTATTTATTTTTTCCCGTTTTCTCCCTTTTCTAAACACGATCATTATTGTGAATTTACACTCAATTTTATGAATGATTGCTCATTCACAAATTCTTTTTCTTACCAGCTGATAGATTAAAATTGATTGATTAAAATTGATTGATGAATGTGTTTCGTGCTTTTTGATAGGATTCTTGCAGCTCTTCTATAATTTGCGATATTGTTTGGACTTTATGAATCGTGTTAATTCCCTGTCCAGCTGACCAAATATTTTTCCATGCTTTTGGGACAGTCCCATTCATTTTTGAAAAATCAACTTTCTCCTTTTTCTCTAATTGATTCGGGTCTAACCCTGCCTGCTTAATACTCGGTTTTAAATAATTGGCGTGTACTCCACTGAAAGCATCTGTGTAGATGATGTCATCAAGTGTAGAGTCGATAATCATCTCTTGGTATTCCTTTTGGGCAAAGCTTTCCTCTGCTGTAATGAACCTGGTTCCCATATAAGCAAGGTCTGCTCCGAGAACTTGGGCTGCGACAATATCTTTTCCAGTCGAAATAGCACCTGATAAAATCGTTATTCCGTTCCAAAATTCTTTCACCGCTCCAATAAAAGCAAAAGGATTGATCGTCCCGGCATGTCCACCCGCTCCCGTACACACCAACACAAGGCCGTCTACTCCTTTCTCAGCTGCTTTTTTCGCATGTGAAACGGTAATAACATCAGCAAAAACAAGACCTCCGTAATCATGGACGATCTTTACGACAGGGCGCGGATCACCTAATGATGTAATGACGATTGGCGGCTGATATTCCTTAATAAGCGCCAAATCCTCATCATATCGTTTATTTGAGCGGTGGGCGATGAAATTTACTGCCCACGGGGCGATGGCTTCATTCGGCCTTTGCTGCTTTGCCTCTTCTAACTCCATCGTAATGGTCTCCATCCATTCCTTTAACACGTCGACTGTCCGGGCATTTAACAGCGGAAATGAACCGATGACACCTGCCTTGCAGCCCTCAATGACCATTCTTGGGCTGGATACCAAAAACATGGGAGCCATGATGACAGGTAAGGACAGCTGTTCTCCTATCCACTTTGTCACGCTTTCTTCCTCCTTTCTTTTTATATGTAACTATTTCGTCAGTGGCTAAGTAATCTCCTGTTTTTCTAAAACAACGATCGTAAAGTTGATTCGTATAAAAGTACAAAAAAGTCTTCCCTAACTAGTTGTATAGAGAAGACTTTAAAGTTTATATTAGTTACTTTTTTCGTATTGCAGCCAATCCGAACCGTTGATTTGGTTGGATACATCGATAATTTTTTTCTTTACTCTTTCTGCTTCAGCACCTTCTAATTTTTTTGGCTGATAATTATTCCGGTAGGAAACGGAAGAGATAGAGAATGGCACAACGTTGATTTCCTTCTTGTCTGTCAGCTTCCCATTCTGCAAATGGAATGTCTGCTGGAACACATACGTATCTTTGTCACTTGGATTCCGATTGCCGCCGAACATAAAGTTGCCGAGGCTGTAGACTATGAACTTGCCGTTATATTCTTCTACCCCTTGGACGACATGAGGGTGATGTCCAAGGACTAAATCAGCACCGTGATCAATTGTGTAATGAGCCAATGTTTTTTGCGATGCTTCCGGCACATATTGTCTTTCTACTCCCCAGTGGAAATGAACAAGAACAATTTCCGCACCTTTTTTGCGAAGTTCTTTAATGTCCTTCGCTACTTGGTCACGTAGTTCAGCCGTATCATCCCAGCCTTCGTAACCGAGAGCTCCTACTTTTACCCCTTTTACTTCTGTTAAATATTTATTCTCGTAGCCAAAGTAGCCTATATTCTCTTTCTTCAACGTATCAATCGTATCCTCATAGCCCTTTTGCAAATAGTCGTGAATGTGATTATTTGCCAGGTTTACAGACTCGATTCCGCCAAGCTTTAAAATTTGCGCATACGATGGATCGCCTTTAAAACGAAACTTTTTAACGGCTTTTTCTTTAGCATTCGTTAACGTTGTTTCTAAATTGACTGTTGACAAATCGTCCTTCTTAAAAATATCATCTAATTCCGCTACAAAATAAGAGAGTCCATTCTTATTTGCCTCATCTGGAAAAGAGCCAGCATATTGAAATGTTTCATCTGTTCCTAATGTAAAATCCCCAGCAGCACTGATGGTGATCGCTGTTTCCTTCGCCGGTGCCGGTTCTTCTTTATTCGCTTCTATTTGTTTAGCTTTAGCCGTTCCTTTATCGACTTCGCTGCCGCTGACTGTCTCAGCGGAATCTAAATTAAAATTATATATGGAGACACCAATAACCAGTATACATAGGACAAAAAGTGTGATCTTGACCGATTTCTTTAACCGTTTACTCTTTCTTCTCCCATTGCGGCTGTTCAAATCTTTGTTCATTTTATTGCCAATATCCCCTTTATATGATTATTTTTCCACCTCCTAAAAATATACTACAACTTTTGCTAAATAACTATCACTATTTTAGTAGATTCTTGGAACTTCCCTTTCCCTTTCTAGTTATTTTTTCGCTAGCTTTCTAAGGACAAACTCATACATGCCAATAACCATGCCTGTGCCAATTAGAACTATCATCCACAGGAGAAACTTTACACTAACATTCCCCATAGGGCTTCGGCGGTGAACAATGGTATAAAGCCCTTCCGAATGATCAGCTATAACTAACAACAGCAATGAAAGAAGCGGAAAGCCCACCATTGCTTTCCATGATAAAGAGTGCAGCGAGCTGTCTTTAAAAAAAGCAGCAGCCGTCTGGCCGATCATCACAACGAACAAAAGTACGGCAAACAAAAGACTTTCCTTAACAGCCTGCAATTTTATTAACGCTACATGTAAGCTATTGTAAAACCGATGCCGAACAACATAAGGGTCCCCCCTAAGAAAGGCATAGCCAAGCGTTCTTGCTGATGGCTGTCGTTTATAAACTTCACACTGATCGACCAGCCAAGAAGCATGATTACACCCATTAGCCAATACACTTTAACGAAAGAACGTCCCCAGCTGTAAAAAGGCTCTATTAACTTTTCCTCTCCATATGAACCTTCCTCTAGATGAAGAACCATCATCCCCCATCCGATTGCCAGCGGAATAATGAGTAACAAAAGATTAAATATGACAACTCCCCATGAAAAAGCAACTTCATTCTCAGCCGCCGCCCTTTTCTTTTCCTGAAAAGCGTCTTCCCTTCTTTTTTCTTTATTCATTCTATGTTCCTCTCCCTAGTTGTAAAGCTTTCTAAAACAATACAACAGATCTGTCTCTGACAGACAGATCTGTTGGGCTTATCTTCTATATTTCTTTTCAGGACCGCCTGCAAAATTGATCTCCAATTCCACTGATCGAGCATCTTTAGGAATATCAAAGGCTTGTTCTACACTTTTTAATACTTCATCGTCAGGCGTTCGTTCGTTAAAAGCGAAGGAAGAGAATATTTCATCCAGTTCTTTCATCGCTGCATCGCCTTGTAAGTTTTGATTTTTTGTTTGATTTACGTATGATGCTTCCGTTCCCTTTTTATCCTGATCATAGTCAACATCAATTGCATCGTCCTTCCCGTTCAAATCAACATCAAGATCAAAACTTGTAAACGGATAGCTGGCATTAGCCCCATCCCCTTTTACCGGTGCTTTTTCCGGCTGAGTCTGCACTTGATCTTGATCGTTATTATTATCGTTATCATTATTGGCACAGCCCGCGAGCAGAAAAGCGGACGCCAATAAAACAGCTAGGATTATTCCTTTCATGCTGTTCACTCCTTCCAAGGATGCTTCTTTTTCTTATCTCCTCATCTTCCTGTTTTTATTCATTATTGTTTGGAAGCAGCCTCTGAAAGAGCGACCTTATATCCCTTTGCCATGATATTTTTAAATCGAGCGGATGGAGTATCCGCCTGACAGCCGCAAAGGCCTTCTTCTGCTTTAGCTGTCAAATTATAAACCGATACTCTTTCTATCCCCGCTCCAATAAAGATTCCTGTTCTCGCCGACTGATCGATGACAACATTTTTAATATGAACATCATCCGCTCGTTGGCCTCCCCCAAATATTTTAATGTCCACTCCTGCCGTTTTAAAATCCTTTATTTGAACGTGATGCAAATGTACATTTCGCGACCGGTATTGGATCGCAATAACCGGTTGCTGCTTGTAGTCATAGTTCGGGTCACCGATAACAGCAAAATAATTAATGATTACATTTTTATAGGCCGATACGACAAGTGCCCTTGGCTTCGACTCTCGATAGAGCGCTGTCCTAATAGGAGCAATGGAAACAAGGCGCACAGCTGTAATATTGTAAGCAGTGAGAGACTCGGGATCTGCCGCACTATGATGGCCAATATGCCTGAAGTTAAATGAACGGTTATCGTTGACTGATACATGCCCAATAATATGAACGTTATTAGCAGCAGATGAGGTTTCGTGAGCTTTTATTTCTACGCCGCCAAAGCACCTGGTTGTTGAGTTATTTAACAGCCAAACGTTTCTAGAACCATCATCTATCTCAATACCATTTGAATTGGAGAACCCTTCCTTATGGGCTTTTCCACTCGGATCACACATATGCGAGTTAGAAATAAAAATGAAATCACTATGGTGAGTCGTAATGCCATCATCTCCAAAACCATATCCTTGGAGATGGTCCAGCCAAACATATTTACTGCCGCCGCGTGCTCTCGTTCCATCCCCTGAATAACTATATTTTGTAGAGGAAACATCAAAGCAGTGCAGCCCCGGGTTCATCGCTTTTACTCTTTTAATCCAACCATACGTAACATGGGCATAAGTTAAGCAGCTTGAACGGTTGCCTCCTGTGCTCGTTCGCGGAATATCACCGAGGCGTTCGACATTCCAATCAAGGGTCATATTTTCTACAGAAAGATGATGGTTTCCTTTTTTATGATCTGAATTTGTGATGAGCCAGCTGCTTTTCGGAGCCTTATCATGAAGCTTTAAAATTGTTCTATCTTTATCTGCTCCAACAAGATACGTAAAGGAAGGAAGCCGAATCTCCTTGACGATAAACACCCCTTTTGGAACATGCACCTTCACTTTTCCTTTTCCAATCGCTTTTCGGAAAGCTTCTGTACAATCTGTTACCCCATCGCCAACAGCCCCAAATTGCTCGACGTTTACTTCTCGAGTTACTTGTTTTGTAAACGTTTCATACTCCTTGTCTAACAACTTTTTCCACGCCGGAAAAACATTTCCCGCTTCGTCTACCAACGTTTCTGAAGAAGCAGCCGGTCTGGAGCGCTCTGATGGCAAGAGGAGATTAATGAAAAAAGATGCCGCTTTTTGAAAAAATCGTCCAATAGAAAGGGAGCGGGTAGTCTCTATATTTGAAGGGATGGGATAGTGTTTTTTGTACTGGGTGAATAAATTGTTTGTTTCCTGAACAATCTGTTTAATAGATGGCTCATTAGAGAAAAATTGGGAGATGAGCTGATCATTTTTGGCAGGATCATGATTTTTACTTAAATGAAGCATACCGTTACACCTGTCCTTTCCAATATCCTTTATATATTGCTATAAAATGTACCCTTGTTTTTTAGATAAAATCAAGTCTCGACCATTCTCTTCTCGGCAAGAGGATTAAAGAAAGAAAAAATAGGGTATAAGTCCGTTTGACAGAATTTATAAAGCAGCCGATATTATACCAGCTCGATCATTTTTTTCTTTTCATTTTTCTGTCAATGCGGGGCATACATAAAAAGAACCTACCCTTTTACACAACAGAATCAATTTTATGAAGAGAAGAGGCGGAGAAGTGTGAATACCATTTCAATCATCATACCAGCTTACAATGAAGAAGATAATATCTCACTAATTTATGAAAGTATCAAAAAAGAATTTACAAAGTTAGCGTATGATTTTGAAATATGTTTTATTAATGATGCAAGCACTGATAACACATTAGAAGAAATTAAACAATTGGCAGCCAAAACACCTAAAGTGAAATTTATTTCGTTCTCCCGCAATTTTGGAAAAGAAGCTGCACTATTAGCTGGCTTGCAGCATGCTAATGGTCGAGCTGTCATCATTATGGATGCCGATCTTCAACATCCTCCCTTTTTAATCCCTAAACTATTGAAAGGTTACGAAGAAGGCTTTGACCAGGTCATTGCGCGCAGAAACCGCGACGGCGAACCGACCTTAAAAAAGTTCCTTTCCTCGGCTTATTACAGGTTGGTTAACCAGATTGTCGATGTTAAATTGGAGGATGGAGTAGGTGATTTTAGATTACTTAGCGAGAAAGCTGTGCAAGCTGTGCTTTCCTTAAATGAAGGTCAGCGTTTTTCAAAAGGGCTGTTCTCCTGGATCGGCATGAATCAAAAAATCATTGATTACAACAATGTGCTGCGAGAGCATGGTGAAACAAAATGGTCGTTTTCTAAATTATTGAACTATGGACTGGACGGCTTTATTTCGTTTAACAACCGGCCCCTGCGGATTTGTTTTTATTCAGGAGCGATCGTTTTGTTTCTGGCACTTATTTACAGCGCTATTACATTTATCCAAATCTTAAATAATGGTATCGATGTGCCTGGCTATTTTACCATTATTACAGCTGTCCTTATTTTAGGAGGCATTCAACTCGTCAGCTTAGGTGTCATTGGGGAATATATTGGCCGAATTTATTATGAGACGAAAAAGCGGCCGCCTTATTTAATTCAAGAAACAAACTTTATGAACGGAGCGCAGTATGAAAAGAACAAGCCAAGAATTTATCAGATTCGTCATAATAGGGGGAATCAATACCTTTAATTATTATGCTGTCTATTTACTGCTTCATATGCTTCTGGGATGGCTTTATATGCCATCCCACGTCATTGCCTTTTTAGTCAGCTTTATTATTTCATTCTTCTTAAATTCTTATTTTACATTTAAAGTGAAGCCGACATTAGCTAAGTTCTTAAAATTCCCGCTATCTCAAGTCGTGAACTTTACAGTGTCTTCTCTTTTTATGTATGTATTTATTGAATACTTCCAGATTAACAGTATGATTACTCCTATCTTGGCTGTATTCGTTGCCTTGCCTGCTACTTTTGTTGTAACGAGCAAAATTATGAAAAAAGAGAGTGTTAGTGCATGAGGAAAAAAAGTGTCACGGTTCTTATTATTAGCAGTCTGCTTTTATCGGCGGCTGCTCATTTCTTTTTTATCCAGGAATGGTTCAATGGTCGATTTATGATCGGTCCAAACGACGGCTTATCACAAATGGCTCCTTTTAAAAAATTTATCTATGATCAATACAGTCAGGGGAATTTTTTTTACTCTTGGTCGTTTGGTTTAGGCGGCGGGTTCTATAGCCAGCTTGCTTATTACTTTTCTACTTCTATTATTTTTTTCATGACGGCTGGAATCGTTTTTTCACTCGAAACCATCGGGCTTATTTCCCACCCTGATTTATTATTTTGGATGAATACGATACTGCCTGTCAGCATTATCAGGCTGTCTCTCATTATCTTAACGGCGGCTTTTGCTTTTAGATATATGGGCATCCGCACGACGGCGGCTTTTACTGGTGCGGCTGTGTATGGCCTATCCGTCATGTACTTCCGGCATGTCGTGTTCTGGGAGTTTTTCACCGATGCTATGCTGTGGCTGCCTCTTCTTGTGATAGGGACAGAAAAAATTATCCGCGAAGGAAAACCAGGATGGTTCATTGTCGCCTGGTCACTTATGTTTTTTAACAATTTTTATTTTGCTTATATTCATTTGATCTTTTTATTTATTTACATAGCATTTCGCTGGATCGTTCCATTATCTCGACAAGAGTACCCGAAGCATAAACAGTTGTTTCTCTTTTTCTTAGGAGGAGTGATCAGCTTTTGTATAGGCGCTGTTTCCTTTATTCCAGCTGTTTATGGATTTCTACATAATTATCGGCCTGCTTATGAGGAACAGATCCCGTTCTTCTTTATTACTGACAACATTTTACATGCAAGCAAGTATATTATTTTGCCAGCTATTTTAGTATTGTTTCTCTTTTTAGTTCCTTTATATAAAGAGCGTACATATCGTTTTTTTGCCCTGCTTACTATACTGTTTATCGTTTTTCACTTTAGCCCATTAGCAGCAAGTGCATTTAATGGATTTTCTGCCCCGCAATACCGTTGGGAATACTTACTTTCCTTTACAGCAGGCGGATGTGTGGCTGCAGGTCTGCAGTCTTTGCATAAAGTCCGGATGAACCAGCTGCTTTTATCGATTATCATCTCTTTCGGCCTTTATTTGTTTATGGCCGAAGCGATGACATACGTTATGGGCCCAAAGCTGATCATGATGTTTGAAGAACAGATGGATATGATTATCCAGCTATTTTTTCTGGCAGCCCTTTTGCTCTGTCTGTACGTATGGAGAAAGCACGCTTCTGCTTTCTTTTTATTACAGCTTGTCATTATCATCTCCGGCCTTGTCATCGTCAATGGGTACGAACAGATGACCATGTCAGAAAAATTCGGCGTTGACCGGGTTTCCCGTGAAACTTTACAAGACCCTGCATACAACGGAGCTGAACAACAACAGCTGATCAAAAAGATCCAACACTCCGAACAGGACCCGCTTGTCAGAATAGATTGGATGAATCCGCTTAGAAACAATACGCCTCTTGTCCAAGATTTTAATGGAACAAGCTTGTACTCCAGCATATTTAACGAGGAGCTGCTATTTTTCTATTGGCGTGATTTACAGATCGATATGGGACGGGAAAGTGTAAGCCGCTATGCCACTTTAGGCAATCGGGCAAACCTTTATGGCCTCTTGCAAACCAACTATTGGATGCGGGAAAAAGCTCAGGCTGCGAATGTCCCTTATGGTTTTGAGCCTTTTGCAGAATCCGCTCATTATGTCGCGTACAAAAACACACTTCCACTTCCTTTTATCCGGACTGCACGCCATGTATTTTATGAAAAAGACTTAAAAAACCGCTCACCGCTAGATAAAGAGCACGCGATGCTGTCGGGAATTGTATTAGATAAAAAGAACGGTAAAAGTGATGTTCTCACAACCGAAAAGAATATAATCGATGCGGCTATTATGAAAGAAAAGAATGCAGCCTACAAAAACGGGCAATTGAAGGTAACCAAAGACAATGGCGGTATCGTCATCACTCCCCGCCTCTCTTCTGAAAAAACAAAAGACTACTATGTCCAGTTTTATATTGAAAACGTTCATGGCAAAGGTTTCGCTGTCAAAGTGAATCAATACCGGACGACAAGAAAGCGAGCCGCTTCTATTTATAAAACGGGCATTCATACTGTGCTTATCCGGGTACCAAAAGAAAAGCACATTGCCATTCAATTGCCTAAAGGCACATACAAGTTAAAACATTTAAAGCTGTATGAAGAGGATTACCGTGAACTCCAGCAAGCAGCAGCCGAAAAAAGGACCCCTGCTAAAGTGAATTGGAACAAAAATAAAATTTCTATTACGTATGACAATCATACCGGTGAACGATATATGGCATTGCCAATTCCTTTTGAAAAAGGCTGGCAGCTAAAAATAAATAAGGAAACAAAAGAGATAGAAAAAGCGAATTTTGCCTTTATTGGTTTTCCTTTAGAAAAAGGCACCAATCATATAGAACTTACCTATCGTCCACCTTTCTTTAACGTGTCGCTCGTCTTGCTGGTTCTCGGATTGCTGGCTGCCGTCTGGCTCATTAGAAATCAGGCAAACAAAAACCAAACGAGCTAAGCTTTTTATGTTTAAAGTAAAGAACTTAATGGTAAACATATAGAGAATATAAAACTCAGGAGGCAGATAACATGGTTACAACAAAAACAGTTGAAAATGCATTACAAGCAAAAAATGAGATCGAGGGTTTACTCGCTCAAGGATATTCTTTAGATGATGTCTATCTTCTAGCCCACGATGAACACCGTGGTGAGGATATATCTGAAGCTCTTCACACGAATGAAGTTGGGATGGAGGAACAAGGAGTATTCAGCAGCATGAGTAACATCTTTAAATCACGCGGTGACGAATTACGAAGCAAAATGGAGTCCCTTGGCTTATCTCAGCAGGAAGCGGAAACGTATGAAAAAGAACTAGACAAAGGCAAACTAGTTCTCATTGCAAACAAACATTAAACACAGGACAAACGAAAAAAGCTGTCATAGAGTGGATATCCCCTCCATGACAGCTTTTTCTGACGTATTTTGCGGCGGAAAGACGGCTGGCCACATCCAGACGTTCTGCCAAAGGCAGGCTTCCCGGCTTACGCAAATTAGCTCATCGCTTGATTACTATAACATACTTCTACTGTATGGAGCAATCTATTTTTTTATTTTACACTCTGGCTCATCCGTCACTAATAGCACGTAACAGTCACACCATCAACTAGACGCGTGTTTATCTTTTAGGCTTCGTTAAAGATGATCGTTGTTTTTTCAATAGTGAATTAGAGCAGAAGGCGTCCGCCTGCAGCAAAAATCAACAATCAAGTATAACAGAGCCATTTTTAAGACAAAGGCCGCAGTGAATAAAGGAGAACGATCGATATGGAAAAAGAAACAAAAACAAATGATGAATTATCGGAACGTTTTGAAGCTGCTTTTAATCGTATCCACAACAGACTAAAAGCAACCGTTAAACAAAGTGACAGTGATGCTTTTGTCGAGCTGCTTCACATCAGTGCGCGCAACCACGCAAGCGTCCGGGCTCACCTTGATGAACTAAAGCAATATGCTAAGCTAAGAAACGCTATCGTTCATCAAAAAACAGAAGCCAACTATTACATAGCTGAACCTCATCAAGAAATCGTAGAACGTATTGAACAAATTGACAAGATGTTATCCGAACCAGCAGAAGCGATGTCCATTGCCTCTTCCCCCGTTCACATTGTAGAACTTGATACTCCGCTTGTACAAGTGCTGGAAATGATTCGCGACGATAAAATGAACGAATACCCTGTATATGAAAAAGGCAAATGTCAGGGCTTGTTAACCGGAAAAGAAATATTGAAATGGATGGCTAATACACATGCTAATGGGAAAATAGATATTGCCTCGGTTCAAGTAAAGGACATTCTTCCGGAAAAGAATGAGTACATTATTGCTTTTGTGAAAAGAGATGCGAACATTTTTGATATTGAATTTACATTTGAGGAACATCAATCCCGTAATAAAAAACTGGAAGCGATCCTTATCACCCCCGATGGAAGTTCAGATGAGCTGCCGGTCGGCATTATTACCTCTTGGGATTTGACGAAAAATAATGATGTTATTTTGGAACAATAAAAAAGACAAGCGGCTATCCAGCTTGTCTTTTTTATTGTTTTCAGATATTTCCATTCCGATCAACAGGGTTTATAGAGGTAGGATAGTCCTCTAACTATACCTGTTTTAAAAATAAAACGCTTGAGGTGGCTTAATATGTTTTTGCTCCTATGTACCGCTTAGACCAATATGTACTCTTCAGTGAGCTGATCGTTACCCCTTCTGAAGTTGAGCTATGTATAAATTGATTTCCGCCTAGATAAATACCAGCATGTGAGGCGCCTTTTTGATAGGTTTCAAAGAAAACGAGATCCCCAACTCTTGGGCTGCTTACCTTTGATCCTCTGGAATAAATGCCAGCTACTGTTCTAGGCAAGGAGATGTTAGCGCTATTTTTATAAACATATGTTAAAAATCCGCTGCAGTCAAAACCTGCTGGTGTTGTACCGCCCCATTTATAAGGAACATTCATGAACCGTTTCGCATAAGTTATCGTGTTCGCCTTGCTTGATGCACTTGTCGTTGGTTTTGCTGAGGCAGTTGATTTACCTAATACTCTAAATGTGTTCTTTCCGACTATACCATCCGCTGTCAGCCCATGAGCTTTTTGCAGCTTCATAACCGCTGATTTCGTTAACGGCCCAAAAGTTGTATCGAGTGAAGACTGATAATACCCTTTTGTTTTTAATACTTGCTGAAGTTCCTTTACATCTTGATGTTTCATCCCGCTTTTTAACGTTTGATCCCCTAATGCTGCTTCTCCTGCAGCCGGGCTTGCCAATAAAGCACCGGCCATCGTTGCTGCTACTAACCACTTTTTCACACTTCTAACCTGCTTTCTTTCAATATATTTTCTATTTGTCTCCTATTCTACCATTTAAAAATTTCTACTATATTTTAATTATATTACAAATATATTAAACGCTTGGAAAAGTTTTTCATCTTTTCACTTTCCTTCCTTGAAGTCTCCGCATAGAATGTATCGAGACAAAAGTCCAAGATAAAAAGAAAGGTGGAATCATTGTTGAGTCAAAAAGTAAATCCTGCTGATCCAAACACCATTCCAAAGTTCGTCGAAGAAGTAAAAAAACCTCCCATTGCGAGACCAGCCGCTGGTGACTCTTATTATGAAATAAGGATGAAAGAAGCAAAACATCAATTTCATCCTGCTTTTCCACGAACGACTATTTGGGGCTATAACGGCGTCCTTCCAGGACCAACGATTGAAGCGCGCAAAGGAAAAACCGTTGAAGTAAAGTGGTTAAATAATCTTCCCAAAAAACACTTCCTGCCTGTAGATTACACATTGCACGGAGCAATCGGCAACCCGGAGGTTCGATCAGTAGTTCACCTTCATGGAGCTAACGTCGATTGGGAAAGCGATGGCTATCCAGAAGCCTGGTACACAAATAACTATGAATTTACCGGACCCGCATTCAGAAGAAAAGTGCATGCTTACACGAATCATCAGCAAAGTGCCACTCTCTGGTACCATGATCACAGCATGGCACTCACCCGCTTAAATGTGTATGCCGGCCTGGCGGGTTTTTATCTGCTTCGGGATACCAATGAAGAACGGTTGAATCTTCCAGCGGGTGATTACGATATCCCATTAATGATCCAAGATCGCTCCTTCAATGAAGATGGCTCTCTCTTTTATCCAGATACCCCTGATCCTGATTTGCCAGTCTTCCCTTCTATCGTACCAGGATTTCTTGGAGAAACGATTACAGTGAACGGAAAGGTTTGGCCTTACTTACGGGTAGAGCCACGTAAATACCGCTTCCGGATTTTAAATGCTTCTAACCGCAGAGAATATAAGTTTAGTCTGTCAAACGATGAATCGTTCTACCAGATCGGAACAGATGGCGGGCTGCTGTCAAACAGAACGGAGCTTACTTCCTTTGAATTGCTGACGGCTGAGAGAACGGATATTGTGATTGACTTTTCTAAATGGAAAGGAGAACAAATTACCCTTCTTAACACGAACGAAGCGGAAGACAGCCACACGAGAACGGTCATGCAATTCCGTGTAGATCTTCCGTTAAAAGGAGAAGACAAAAGCGAAGTACCAGAAAGATTGTACCCGAATATGGATTTACATGAACATATGGCCCATACTATTCGCAATCTGCCGCTAGGTATCTCCTTCGATGAATATGGACGGCTAATGCTAATGCTGGACGGAAAAATGTGGCATGATCCCGTTACCGAAAAGCCTTCGCTTGACAGCATTGAAACTTGGAACATTATAAATGCCACTCCTATCCCGCATCCAATTCATATTCATTTAGTCCAATTTAAAATTGTCGAACGAAGGCCTTTTAATGTAGATTTGTTTAATCAAACAGGTGAAATAGAATTTACAGGTCCACCTGAAGAGCCGCGAATTTACGAGCGAGGCTGGAAGGATACAGCCAAGACAGATCCCGGCATGGTGACAAAGCTTGTGATGCATTTTAAAGAACATACCGGAAACTATGTGTGGCACTGCCATTTCCTCGAACATGAAGACCATGACATGATGCGCCCTATCCGCATTATTAACGATGCTCATCCAGTCGCACCGCCCCATGCAGATGAGGAGCCTCATCAGGATGACGCGCCTTCAAATGGCAGCTAGTAAATAACAAAACAGGAGAACTCCGTAATGAGTTCTCCTGCTCTCTCATCTATTGTTTATCTGCAAAGTTGCTAGGCATGACGACAGCAATGACCTCTCCACGAGCACAAAGGATGTCATTAGCGAATACTTCTGTCTGCACTTTCCACTTCTTCGGATGAATTTCCTCTACCACTCCAACTGCTTTTAATGGAATACCTTGCGGAGTTGGCTTCATAAAGTCAACATGTAAAGACCCTGTCACAAACCGCGGCGGCTCTGCTCCATCTCCTAGCTCATGTCCATTTTTCCGGTGCAAGGCTAAAGAAGCTGAACCCGTCCCATGACAATCAATTAATGATGCAATAACCCCTCCGTAAACAAATCCGGGAATAGCCGTGTGATCTTGCTCTGGCGTATATACTGTGACAGTCTGCTCCCCTTGCCAGCCCGTCCGAAAATGATGCCCCGCTTCATTCAACCGGCCGCACCCGTAACACCAAGCAAAATCATCCGGGTACTCATCTTGAATCGCTTTTACGATTGTTTTCTCCATTATCATCCCTCCCTTCAAAATAGTATAGCACATTTCCAATTGATGGGTATTTGTTCATTTCCAATAAAAAAGAACTGCACACAAAAAAGCCGTTCCATCATAGCGGAACAACTTTTCTTTATTTAAAACGAAGTGCCCTTACTTGGAAGATTTCACATATTCGTGAACCATTTCCGGTGTCACCAATTTACGCGTAGGAATCAGTCTTTGATTGGCAAGAAGATTGATTTGCTCGGTGACTTCGTTGATTTGCTCCGTTGTGAATTCCTTTCCTTCCTTGCATAAAGCTACTGCTTCTTCAATATACTTTTCTCTTTGCTGATCAAGGCTGACAAACTTCTTATATAATTGGTTTTGCTTTTGGGCATGAAGCTCGAGATCCTTATGTACACTCATCCTTTGTCCACTCCTATTATATAGATATTCACTCTACTTTATATTAACAAGTCCCGCTAAAATACTAAAGAAGGAAATGTTAGGTCGTGGCAATCCGCAAAGCATATGTGGCGTCTCCCTCTTTCCACTTCGCGTGGATACTAAAAATATAGGTTCCTTTTTTCTTAGGTAACATAATGTTATTATGTTTTACTCTCTTGAAATTTGCTTGTTCATTTTTCAAAATTCCCACCTCGAGATCATCAGGACGGTATTTAAAATCAATAACTAACACCGCACCTAGAGGAACAGCAACAGCATTTATGTGTTTGACAAGCTCTTCCGGCCCGGCTGTGTCGACTGCAATGCCTTCCCCATTTTTATGCCAGGAATAGGGGCCGATTTCATACATGATCTCTTTCTCCCCTACCGTTAAAACAGGCTGGGGCGGCCCTTGAATTCCTGCTTCACATGCTGATAGGAAGATACATAAAAGAACAGCCAACAACCACTTCTTCATTTTTACCCCTCCTTCACTTCTTGAACGTCCACACAAAATGCAGCTTTATTTTACGGTTCCGCTATAGATGAAAAAATAGACGCCTATTAAGTACTGCACTTTCTTAACGGGCGTCTATAGTATTAAACTTTCTTGACAAATTCGGATTTCAATTTCATGGCCCCGAAACCATCAATTTTACAATCGATATCATGATCCCCATCTACAAGACGGATATTTTTTACCTTTGTTCCTATTTTTAGAACGGATGAACTCCCCTTTACTTTAAGATCTTTAATCACTGTCACCGTGTCCCCGTCGCTTAAAATATTTCCGTTCGCATCTTTTATGATCTTTTCCTCTTCTGCTTCTGTCTCCAGCGTCCATTCATGCGCACATTCAGGACAGATGAAAAGCGCTCCATCCTCATACGTATACGCCGAACTACATTTCGGGCAATTTGGTAAATCAGACATGATATATTCCTCCATTCGATGATTTTCCATTATGTAAACAACTAACGTTGAAAGAATTCTATGTGCCATTAAACAGGGCCATAAACACATAGGTAATTCCTCACATTCTTCTATACTGTCATACTATTCGCTCGTTGACAACTCTTCCTTTGTAATCCTTTAAAGGAGCATTATGACAAATAAAAATAAACGGCCCCAATCTGTTCTGCCTCATCCATTTTTAGAAAAAGAAGCAATTAACGACTGTTTAAATTGCTTTACTTCAGGTGTCTCTATTTTTGTCACGACATATGTGAACGAGTTAGGAGGGATGACGTTATCCGGCTGTATTTCCAGTACTCTTTTGTTTTGCAGCTCTTCTTCAATCATGGATAGAGGTAAATAAGAAACGCCAAGCCCTTCTTCAATCATCTTCTTCGTCACTTCAACCTGGGTGACAGGCATAATGCGGGTTCTTGGATAATGTTTTTTAATGTTACGTAAAAGCGGTTCCCAGTAGGCTGGATGATTATTCGTCAAGAGCCGATAAGAGTGGAGCACCTCTTTTTCATTCCTATTCGCCTTTTCACGATAGGGAGCGACAAAAATGACTCGTTCTTCGTGAACTGTTTCACAACAAATTTCCATCTGAATCGGCTTTAACCTCGTTAAGCCAATATCCGCTTGGCCACTGCTTATTTCTTCCCCAATCTTAAAAGAACTTACGACATTTACGATCACTTCAATATTTGGATAATCATGTATAAACGAACGCAAAAAAGAGGGCAGGACAGAAGCAGCAATTTGTGGAGCTGCAGCGATCGTCAGCTTGCGATGATATCCTTGCTTCCATCCCTCAAATCTCTCCATTTCCTCTTCATATTTCTCCACAATTTCTACCGCTGATGAAAGAAATGTAATGCCGGCAGAAGTAAGAAAAACATGCTTTCCTTTCCGCTCAAATAGCTGAATATGCAAGTGCTCTTCTAATTTTTTAATATGTTTTGTTACCGCTGGCTGTGTTAAAAAAAGTTCTTCAGAAGCCTTGCGAAAGTTTTCATAGTTAGCCGCTGCAATAAATGTTTTCAACCACTTTATATCCATTCCATTACCGTCCTTTTCCTTAATAACAAATCGTTATTAAAGATGAGCAATTTTGTTAATTTTCATTGTACTCTTATTACTTTATAATTCATATCACACTAACTAGTTGTATCTTTACTGAAGGCGCTGTTATATTTCGTTATTGTTTTTTACTGCAGGCCAACACCTTATGCTCTAATCAACCTCTAAAAAAGAATGATAAAGGAGGAAGTAGAAATGAATGATGTAAAAAACCATGTGAAAGAAAAGTTTAATGAGAATGCCCCGTATTATGACCAGCAGCGAAGAAAATTAATTCCTTGTTTTGATGACTTTTATTCTGTTCCATTATCGTTGATCAATTTTGAAAAAGAGCAGCCTTCTGTGCTGGATATAGGGGCAGGTACAGGCTTATTTGCTTCCTTTGTGAAAGAGAAATGCCCTGGTGCTCACATCACGCTCATTGACTTGTCCGAAAACATGATGTCTCTCTCTAAAGAACGGTTTAAAGGGGATCCACAGGTCGATTATGTGATAGCTGATTATACAGTGCATGAATTTAATAAACCATTTGATCTCATTATCTCTTCACTTTCGATTCATCATTTAACCGACACAGAGAAGAGAAAATTATACGATAAAGTGTTCTCCCTGCTTCACCAAAATGGAATCTTTATCAACGCTGACCAAGTTCTTGGACATACCCCGTTTATTGAGTCTCTGTACAAAAGAGATTGGAAACACAAAATTGAAGCTAGCGGTTTAACCACAGAGGAAATTCAAGCAGCTTATGAACGGACAAACCTTGACCAAATGGCCTCTCTTCAGGACCAACTAAGCTGGTTACAGGAAAGCGGCTTTGTCGATGTGGATTGCATTTATAAATATTTTAATTTTGTTGTCTTGTTTGGAAGAAAGCTCTAAGCTGAAAAAGAAGAACATTTATTTCTCTATTCAAACTGCTCGGCTAATCATGTAAATAAAACCAGTTTTCATTTCCAAGGCTGATTGCAAACGTTTGTCTTTCGAGGAGCGACAAGACCGAGTGTTTGTAATCAGCCTGTAGCCTGAAATGCTCATTTCTTACTCAGCTGTTATCACAAAGCTTGCATACGGTTCTTTATCAACCGTTACGTTTATTTTCCACTTACCTGACTGATCAAGCACAAATTTTGCCCCGCTTTGTGCATTTTCAATCACCGCTTCGTAAAGCTTAACCTTTTTTCCTGTCTCCTGGTGCAGAGCCGTCATATTGTACAGTTTCCCATTTACTTTTTCAGCGTCAGCGAGAAAATACAGCTGATAGTGCCGGCCTTGTCCGACGGCAAACGCCGGCTCTCCGCTTTCTCCGTTTAATTTAATCATCCCGAACTTTCCCTCTTCCCCATATAAAGTCTGGCCATCCACCTCAAATACCGTGCCTGGCTTTCTCTCCTTGGCTGTACTTGTTGTGTTCGTTTCCGTGCACCCTGCTAGCATACATACGAAAGCAAGCAACAAAAAGCCTATTTGTCTTATCTTTTTCATTATTTCCCTCTCCTTTTTCATTTCGTAGATAAAACACTAACTGCCTTGACGACAAACTTCCATTTCCTGAATGAGAAAATCATTCTTCATACGCATATTAAAACGTTTATCTACATAGAAATGAGCAAAGCTTTATGTTGGACAAGAAAGGACGAACTCAATGAATAAAAAGTTTACTTTTTTCCTGTTCCCGGCTCTCTTTATTCTTCTTGCAGCGGCATCCAGCTTCGATTTTTCCTCTCGCAGTCTCTTGGAAGAAAAGACCTCTTTAACTACTATTGAACCAGATAGTGAACCTGTGTTGGCTGAATCAACAGACCAAAATAAATTCATTCAATCTAAAAATTTCAAAGTAGAGGAGGAATTAGTTCAGCGCGAGGAAGTAGATGATTATATGGTTGAAACCTATCGTGAATATGAGGTCTACACTGATAGTCAAGGGACTGAACAAGAAAGGATTCCAACCTCGAATTACAGCTACATCCGCTATCATAAATGATTCCATTGATGCTTAGTTACGTAACACGATGATCCTTTATTTGAGTTTTGTATATGTTGACGACGGCAATAAACTATTTAAGGGAGTTACTTTTTTCATGAACAGTAAACAAAATGCTCAGAGTTCTTTATTCTCTGAGCATAAAAATATACCTCTAAAAAAGACAAAAAACTTAATGATTCCTTTTCTGCTTAATAAGGACATACAGATTCACTTTGCATTTCCCTTCTGGATCTTCGACGGGGTTATTTAAATTAAATTCAAGATTATCCCGATCTTCATCTGCCTGATACACACTTTTGAGCAGCCACTCTCCAAACATATATTGATAAGCTTCGTTCAACTTCTCAGCTGTATCATAAAATGAATACAAAACATATAAACCGCTATCTAATGTTTTAAATTGCATTTCTTTATATTTTTTCCTTTCAACATTTTTCGGGATGGTCACACAAGCATCATGACGGCGCTGCTGCTCTTCGACTAAATCACGATTGTCTAAGGATACTCCTATAAAAGACTGCTGGGGCAAAAAAGCCCATTTTGAATAGCCCAATTGATCAATGTTCCCCAATGGTCTTGAGACTCAAAATAACTTCCAGTACGGCGAATGAACGCTACTTCATATTTGGGTAACCATCTGATTTTTCTCTCCGTTTTTTAGCCCCCTGTAAAATCGTTTCATTGTCCTCTTTACTTTTCTATAAGAAGGGTGTCCTATTATTTGATTGCAGTAGCGATATTCTCTTTATGAAAGACGTTCTCCTGTTCAAATGCAGTCATTTCACAATAAAAAAAGTACTTGCCGACCCATTTTCATTCAACCAAGGAGCATCAATTTTGCAATGCGGATACCTTTTTTCTTCATTATTACATACGCAAATTTCTACGTTTTATGACATTTTCGTCTGGCCGCCATGTCGACTATTCGCCTCTGTCAACGTATAGGTTGTGCAGCTCCAATGATGCCGATCGGTTTTTTTGTTCCCTTGCCAGTCTGCTTTTAATAGTTCCCGGGCAATGAACTGATTAAAAACTCCGTGTCCCACTAAAAAAACGTGTTCATATTTGGCCGCTAACATGATTAAGCGATCACTCGCCTTAGTCGCTCTTTCTTTTATTTCCTTTATAGATTCTTTCTCTCCTTTGTATCCCATCAGCCAAGCACAGCGGTGATAAACCGCCCAAAAAGACGGAGGAGCCTTTACATTAAAAAAAGCAAATTTTGAAACGGGCATTTCCGCTTCCCGAAAAAGTGAATCTGAAATCATCAAACAATTTGTATCAAGCCTCACTGCTGATTGGATAGACCGACATAAAGTGCTGGAGATCAGCAGCTTTGCTTCTTGTGCTTTCTTTTTCGTTTGTTCCGGCACAGCGATTTCTTGAATAATCCCTGCTTTATCATAATCATCAACCCATTTGGCAAATTCAGAACAAGAAATAGCTGACTTGTCTGTGTGACTGGATTTCCCATGCCTCATCAGCGTAATTTCCATCCTCTCACTTCCCTTATACCTTTTACTTAAAAAACATTTCCCGGAAAATATTGTTTGAATATTCTTTCAAATTTATCTAACTTTCAATTTTAATTTTAGATTTCACTGTATTTATTTTCCGATACTGGAAACCATTTTTCAAGGATATGCTCGCTTATTTGTATTTTTCTTCTTCCATTATGTTTGTTCTAAAGTCTACCGGGAATAGAGTAATATTCCTTCATTTAAATTTAATAACTAGGAGGTTTTATCATGAGAGACAACGGCATGGAAGATAAACTAAAAGGTATGGGAAACAAAATGAAAGGTGAAGCAAAAGAAGCTTGGGGAAATGCGACAAATGACGAACGAACAAGGGCAGAAGGAAAAGTTGATCAGCTAAAAGGAAAATTCCAAGAAACAGTGGGAAAGGCAAAAGACAAACTAAATGACTAACCCTAAATAAAACAGCTGTTTTAAACATCTTCGTTTAAAGCGGCTTGTTTTGTTTTTTCGACATTTTATTCATCATTGACGGATTAACTCGAAAATTTTCCTCTTAAAAAGCCAATCTTGAGAACGGGCTTTTTTTATTTTTTGCCTTATAATAAAAAAGAATATGGCAACTGGAGGAATGTTTATGGCTATTTGGGAACGCTTTAATTTTTCACGCACAGCAACAGTGAACACATTAGAGAAAATTGATGAAAAGAAATGGGATCAGCAGCCTGATGGGTTTTCCAATACGATCAAATGGAATGCTGGTCATATTTATCTCGTTATGGAGGCTTTAATAACGAAAGCTGCTCCTGACTTGGAAACAAACATTCAGGAATACGCTCCATTTTTCAGCCCGGGTACGAAGCCTTCGGAATGGCCTGATACGGTACCTTCAAAAGAACAAGTGATCCAACTGCTCGTTGATCAGCAAAAACGAATTCAAGAACATTTTGAAGGCCGTCTGTCAGATCAACCAGCCAATGAAATTATGATCGGCCCACTCAAACTGGAAACCATTGATGACTTGCTGAATTTTCTTTTGTTCCATGAAGGAATGCATTTAGGAACGATACAAGCACAAATGAGGCTAGTATAACAAACAAAGGCTTGCCTGGAGAAACGTTCTTTCCAGGCAAGCCTCTTCATTTTTATTTACCCTTTTATCCCTTGAAGCCACTCAGCGTAACACTCTGCACACATCGTTTCCTCGCGCTCTTTATTTTCGTAAAAAAAAGAAATATGGTGGACTCGCTGCTCCTTCAAGTCGTCGTCACAATAAAAGCATGTATGATTCATTTTGCTATCATCCTTTTGTATGAAATGTCTTTGGGAGGACAACTTTATTTTTCCCGTTCTGTTTCGAAAAATTACAGAAAAAAAGGGTTTCATAAAAAGGGATAGCCATATTGACTAGTTACATGCGCATGTCGACGTTGAATCAAAATGTAAACCGCCAAGAAAGGCAACTTGAAAAATTTGGTCAATGTCACCGTATTGAAAACAAAAAGATCATCATTTTACCCATTAATTGTTTAGGACAAGGGTAAGAGGAAAATTCGGCAGACTCCTTATCCCTGTTTGTATGGACGCTTATACTGCCCCGATTTATCCTACTCATTTTGAATAAAAAGCAGAGCTCATTCACATATGAATGAGCTCTGCTTTTTATCCAGTCAATCCCTTTCTCTTGCCCTCTGCGTATCTCTAATATTCTTCTGAATCGTGATGGCTGAAAATAAGCTTAAAACAAATGCCATACCATAGAATCCCTTTTCACTTAAAACAATACTAGTCGCATTGTATAAACCGATGGCCATTAAAGCAACAGATATAATAAATGCAAACCAACTAATACCATAATAAATATTTGTGACTGGTATTCCCTCATACTTATCTCTTACTGCTTTTTGTAAGGATACTGCTGAGTAGAGTCCGAATACTAAAATGGCAAAGTAATATCCTTTTTCATTCAGCTGCATCGACGCGTTATACAAACCAATAAGATAAGTGACAGCCCCTACTAATAGCGCTGCCCAAGATGCGCCTTTAAAGGCTGGAGTCGGTTCTCCCTCTTTTCTCTCTACTTTCATTTTTGTATCATCTTGTTTTCCCTTATCTAATAAAATCTCATTTTCATTTGCCATTGAATGTTTCTCCCCCATCTTTTGATCGAATGTAGATCGAAGCAGTTACTTTTTAACGCTTCTTCTTGGATCTACCACATATCATCCATTTGCAATGAATACATTCTTTTCGCTTGGCGATGCATCATCCAAATGGCTCACTTTCTCTCATGTTTTTCAATTTTTTCAAAAGAAAACCACTTTTTCTTTATCATATCAATATTCTTTTTAGATGGGTACCTTTTTATGGATGAACAGTTATTTTATCCTATAAAAAGCATATGAGAATGGAGATAAAGTCTATCTTCCCTACTACAGGATGGCTGAAAACGTTTGTCTTCAAGGCACGATACTTGACGAGAAGCAAAGTGATCATAATGGTCACGAGCCACGAAGAAAGCGAGTATTTGCCAACAAACTGAGCGCATCACTTCTACTTGAGAAGTATGCGCTCTGTGAAATTCTCTCTATCTTTAGTTGTGTTTTTTATGATCCATTCCAGCAATTCCGTTTTTGATTTAGGAATGGTTTCCACTTTTTGTGTTTCTTCCATTTGAAGAGCTGCGTACACTTCCATAATCCACGGTTGTTCTAAATGGCAGTCTGCTAATAGTTGATAATCGCTGAAGATATCGACTGCCTTCCCAAACGCCCGGATGCTTCCTTGCTTCATCACTAATACTTCATCAGCCCATTCATAAGCAAAGTTCACATCATGGGTTGAAAGCATAATCGTCGTCCCCTCATGATGCCAGTCTGTCAGCAAATGCATGATTTTTCTTGCATAGTATGGATCAAGACCAGCTGTCGGTTCATCAAGAACAAGAAGCTTAGGCTGCATGGCTAGAACGCTCGCGATCGCTGCCCGCTTTTTCTGGCCAATGCTTAAAAAGTGAGGTGGTTTATGTTGGAAGCCTAACACCCCCGTCTGCTCCATCGCCTGTTTTGCCGCCTGTTCTATACGCTCCTGCTCCCATTCTAAATTGCTCGGCCCATAGAGAACATCCTCACGAACAGTTGGCGAAAAAAGCTGCGTATCAGGATTTTGGAAAACGAATCCGACTTGTCTGCGCAGTTCCTGCAATTGCTTCCGTTTGTAGGTAAAAGGCGATCCATTAAATAAAAGCTGGCCTTCCGTCGGCCGAAGCAGCCCATTCAGATGAAGAAAAAGCGTCGACTTTCCTGCCCCGTTATTGCCAAGCACGGCGATCTTCCGCCCCGTCGTAATCGTTAAAGAAACCTCATGAAGCGCTTTTGTTCCATCTGTATAGTGATAACTAACCTCTTTTAATTCGATCATTTTATGCCATCCTTTATCGATTGTTAGAAAAATAACCCGATGCTGCACGACAGAAAAAATAATACTAAGATGAGCCCGCATGCAAGAGGATGAAGCGTATATTTAGACGCTCCTTTTTTCTTTACGTCCTCTCCTCCCCGCGCATCTACTGCCATCTGAACCGCTTTAGCTTCTCTCATCGTTTGCACAAATAAATTAGCTGTTAAACTAGACAAAGAGTGGAGCGAAGAACGCCAGCCGCTATAGCCAGCCCGTGATTTTTGTGCTTTATAGGTTTCCTCGGCTTTGACAATCAGCACGAAGATAAATCGGTATGTAACAGCTGTCAGATCAATAAACACTTGGGGAACTCGTATGGTATGCAGAACGAGCTCAATCCCTTGAAAAGGCGTCGTTAAAATAAAAAAGTACATACAGCTAACCGCCGCATAGGCAGACAAGCATAAAACAACCGCCTGTTTCAGGGCGGAAGAAGAAATATAAGCATGCCAGCCTAGAATATCATTGCTTTGAATGAAGGCATCTGTATTGGTTCCGCTCGGAGCGATGGACACAAGGAGAGGCAGAATGCTCATGAGCAAAAAAACGAGCGGCAGGCTCAGTAAATGGACATAGCGCCGCCAAGGAACCCTCGCTCCTAACACGGCAGCCATACCCATTAAAAGAAAGACAAAGATGGACACTATTGTATCTTTTAAAAAGAGTACTAAAAGCAAATGGGAAAGAGCAAATAATGCTTTTTCCACGGGGTGCCAGCCTGCTAAGCGATTATGATGAGCAAAGTAATCAATGGTTCTCATTACAGGCGTTCAGCTGCTTTCTCTTCCAATTTCTTTTTCATCCGGCTGGCGCCAATAAAGTAGCCGATAAATAAAGCACCGACCGTTGCTTGCAGTACAAACAGCAAGCTTTCAACTTCTCCGCTTGGCGGCTCCCAAAGAGTGTCAAACCAAGGTGTGTAACCTGGATTCATTTCTGTAATGGCTTCTTCTGCTTCGCCGTCTGCCCCATTAAATTCAGCAGCTCGATTCGTGACGAGCGGTGCAGCGGCCAGGAGAACGACGAGCATGAATAAAAGAATATTTTTCATGATTTACGCTCCCTTCCCGACAATGCTCAGTTGTTTTAATTCATTTTCGTTGTATTTCATCAGCCAATTCATCACGATCACAGTGAGGATTCCTTCACATACTGCAAGCGAGATTTGCGTAAGCGAGAAAATACCAGCAAACTTAGCAAATGAAGAGAATACGCCGCCAACCTCAGCTGGAAAAGCAAGCGCCAGCTGAAATGAAGTCACTGTGTATGTACCTAAATCGCCAAAAAAAGCAGATAGAAAAACAGCAGCCGCAAAGCTGATATGGAATTTTCTGCATCCCTTATACACAGCATACGTAATGAGGGGCCCCGCGACCGCCATTGAAAATGCATTGGCGCCTAGCGTTGTTAATCCTCCATGGGCTAGCAGCAGCGCTTGAAATAACAAGACGATCGTCCCAAGGACAGTCATGGCCAGCGGGCCGAATAAGACCGTACCGAGTCCTACACCGGTTGGGTGGGAACTGCTCCCTGTAACAGACGGAATTTTTAAAGCAGATAATACAAAAGTAAAGGCTCCCGCCAGACCGAGCATCATTTTCGTCTCTGGATGCTGTTTCATTGTTTTCTGAATCGACCTCACGCCTGCTGTGATAAAAGGAATGGCTAAAACCCACCAAAAAATCGCCCATTTTAACGGAAGAAACCCTTCCATAATATGCATAGCGGCCACTGGCTGCAGTGAACTGATCCAAAAATAACAGGCAAAAGCGATTGTTGCAATGGCTAATTTATGTATATTACGCATATCGTCACCTTCCAAATAGATAAATGTGTGTTTAGAGGCTTATCGGCTGTTTTAAGTTTATTGACTCAAACCAGCTGATTTTTTCCCTAAGCTGAACGACTTCCCCAATGAGAACGATGGCTGGATTTGTAATGTGATGTTCTTTTGCTTTTTGTTCAAGCAACGAAAGCTCTCCGGTAATGGTTCTCTGCTCGGCGGTCGTTCCCCATTCAATTAGAGCAGCAGGGGTAGAGGGCTTTTTTCCGTGACGGATAAGCTGCGTGCAGATATGCGAGAGGTTACCGACCCCCATGTAAAATGCGATCGTATCAATTCCTTGAGCAAGCGCCTGCCAATTAATGTGGTCTTCTCCCTTTTGTTCTCGTCCGTGTGCGGTCACAATCGCAAAGCTTGAAGCGTGATCGCGATGGGTAATCGGAATCCCAGCATAAGCAGGGGCCGCGATCCCTGCTGTAATACCAGGGACGATTTCAAAAGGAATGCCGCTGATCGCCAGCTCCTCCGCTTCTTCGCCCACTCGGCCAAACACACAAGGATCTCCTCCTTTCAAGCGAACAACGATCAAGCCCTGTTCTGCTTTTTCTACGAGAAGCTGATTAATTTGCTCTTGAATAAGGGCGTGCTTACCAGGAAGCTTGCCGCAGAAAATCAGTTCCGCTCCCGGCTTCGCATAAGCGAGTAATTCTTTATTCACTAGCCGATCATATACAATCACATCCGCCTTTTGCAGACATTCCATTCCTTTTACCGTAATCAATTTAGGGTCACCCGGACCGGCACCCACTAAAAATACTTTTCCTGTTGTCATTGCTTTTCCCTCCAATCACGTACGATATCTGTCAATAGCTGCTTTCTTTCAGCAGGAGACGCTTCCTTCACTTTTTTTTCAAAAGCTGGACTGGCCAACTTTTTTAACGTCATTTGTCTGCCAGAGGGATCCGAGCATAGTCGTTTAACGGCAGCCCGGCACTCGTCCAAAAAGGTTACATAAGAAATATACGAATCATCGAACTGCTCCTTCAGCTCCTGAATGATCCTTTTGCTTAACGCCGGACTCGCTCCATGTGTGCTGACAGCTACACATAGCTGATCTTTTTTAAATGAAGCCGGCACGATAAAGCTGCTTTCTTTCGAATCATCCACCCGATTGACGAGCTGATAGGAGGAAGCACTGCGCTGAATAAGCTCGTTCGTTTCCTGGCTATTAGTAGCAGCCATTACGATAAAAGCATCTGTCAAATCAGCCGGTGTGAACTCTTTCTTTCGCCACCTTATGTTGTGATCATTCAGCAACTCCTCCATTGCTTCCGCTATCTCGGGACTGATCACTTCCACTAGTGCCCCTGCTTCGATGAGAGAACGAGCTTTTCGAGCCGCAACCGGTCCTCCTCCCACGACGACTGCTTTTTTGCCGGCAATGTTAAGCATCACCGGATAAAGCATAGCCTTCACTCCCAATACCTTGTTCTTCCTTATACTTCTCACATGCTGCCACAAACCGACCAGCCATTTCCGGCGAAGAAGCAAAATGAAAATGAATGTAACTCGCCGCTACATTGTGAACGAGACAGCCTTCCGCTTTCGTCCCTCTTCTTCCGGTCGATTGCCAAGCAACTGGCAACGGATTACTCGTTGTAAAAGTTGAATAGTGAAATTCATGCCCTCGCGCCTTTTCCCCAACAGGCAAGAGAAAATTCGGCTCTAGTCCCGTTAACTCGCGATAGCCAAGAGCTGCGAGCTTCCTTTGCATCTTGACCTTCCCTGGAATAATGCCTGCCATCGGATACAACTGTCCTTCTGTATCCTCAATCGACTGAGTTAGATACATAAAACCGCCGCATTCAGCAAGTACTGGCATTCCTTTTTCTACAGCTAAACGGATGGATTCTTTTACATGTTGATTTTCAGCGAGCTGGGCAGCAAACTCTTCTGGAAAGCCCCCGCCAATATATAAACCAGCAGCCTCCTCTGGTACAGGTTCACCGGCAAGCGGTGAGAAAAAAGAGAGCTCGGCACCATTTGCTTTTAACAGCTCTACATTTTCCTCGTAATAAAAATTAAAAGCCGCATCTCGGGCAACAGCCATCTTAACAGCGGCCAATTTTTTCTTTGTAAAGATCGAACCTTCCTTCTCTTCTATTAGAGTGGTTTCGGCTATTTTCCAAACTTCATCTAGATCGATCGTTGCCGAAATAAGCTCACCAAGTGTATGAAAGAGCTTATCCAGCTCTCCTCTTTCTACTGAAGGAACTAAGCCGAGATGGCGCTCTGGAATAGCGGCGGCTGTGTTTTTCTTTAAATAACCAACGACCGGCAGCCCGCATTCTTGTTCAATCGCTGCCTTCACAATTTGGTAGTGACTCTCACTTCCGACTTGATTCACAATCACACCGGCAATATTTCCTGCCTTATCCATCACTTGAAAGCCTTTGACGATGGCAGCCGCACTGCGCGCCATGCTGGCACAATTAACGACTAATAAAACTGGGCAATCAAGCAGACGGCTCAAGTCAGCCGAGCTGCCTTCATCTGTGAGCGGATCGCGGCCGTCAAAGTAGCCCATGACCCCTTCTAGAATCGATAGATCTGCTCCGGCTGCGCCTCTTGCATAAACCTCTTTGACGGTTTCCTGATCCATCATCCAGCTGTCAAGATTGCGGGAAGACCTGCCGGTGACTGCCGTATGGTAAGCCGGATCAATATAATCAGGACCGCATTTAAACCCTTGCACAATCTGGCCTCGCGCATAAAAAGCCGCCATTAAGCCAAGGGTAACCGTTGTTTTGCCCGCGCCACTGCTCGTCCCGGCGATCATTATTCTTCTTTGATCCACATTCCTTCCCCCTTCTAATAGGAAATGAGTCCAACTGAAATGGTGACATTTCCTGATTTTTTCTTCGTAAGCAACAGCTCATCATTTCCGCTGCAAAGCATAGCAGCCGGTTCGCTCACTCCGTAAGCACCCGTGAATTTATAGACCGTTTCGGACGGTTGAGAAATCTCTTTTTGATTCAATTCATCTGGCCTAAAGTATGCGAATTCCCACCGGTATTTCCGTACCACTTCAAGCAATCCGGCTTCATCCTTTTTCAAGTCAATCGTTGCGATCGCTTTGACGCTTTTGATGCTTACTTTTAACTCACTCAATGTTTCTTCGATCACTTGTTCAATTTCCTCTGCAGAGGTACCGCGATTGCAGCCAATACCAAGAACGAGCACTTTCGGGCGAAACAACACGCCGTTCGTTAAAATGACCTCTTCTTCTTTTTCCAGCTGCCGGTGCGTGACGACAAGAGCAGCTGCCGGTTTTTCGGCCAGTGCTTCCTGGATGGAAGAGAAAACATGGATCGTGTCCGGCATCGGAGTATCATGCATCCACCAGTTTTTCTCACCGGATTCCTGTACGACTGCTACTTTCTCTTCGTTCACCACCGATGCACTCACTGGCGTCAGCTTTTCATCCGACTCCCAAACCCAGCCGAAGCGGCGGCCGAATAAATCAACCGGAATGGTTTTTTGCACATCAGAAGCAGTGGTAACAACCGGATAGGCTCCAATGAGGGCAGCCACTTCCCGTGCCAGCTCGTTCGCTCCACCGATATGGCCGGAGAGAACACTAATCACATGCTCCCCTTTATCATCAACAACAACCACACCCGGGTCTGTTTTTTTATCCTTTAGAATAGGGGCGATCATTCGGACAACGGCACCGAGAGAAATAATGAGGATGAGCCCTTTATACTTGGCAAACAGCTCCGGCAGCATCAAACGGACAGAGCCTTCGAATAGGGTAATCCCCCGCTCGTTTTCATCCCCCTGCTCAAACTTCTTCATGTAATAAAGGTCGCTGCCGGGAAAGACAGCTTGAATTTTTCGCGCGAGCTGCGTCCCATGCTTCGTAATCGCCACAACGGCATAGTCACCTGCTGCTCTCACCTCTGGCAAATGGGAAGTTTCTGTTTTGACCGTCACGATTTCACCCCCCGGCGGTAGCCGTGTGTGAACTCTTTATCATATAGCTTAGAACGAAAATCCTTTTCATGAATAGCTGGGTCAAGCGCCCAGCCTGCTAAAATCATCGCTTGTTTGCGAATGCCGTTTTTTCTCATATCTTCATCCAGTTTTTCAACTGTCGTACGCACGATTTTTTCATCCGGCCATGTTGCTTTGTAAACGACCGCTACCGGCGTTTCCGGCGCCCAGCCTGCATCCATTAATTCCCTTATTACTTTCTTTGTCAGCGTGGCGCTAAGGAAAAAAGCAATGGTGCAGTGATGCTTCGCTAAATCGGCTAATTTTTCCCGATCCGGAACCGGCGTGCGTCCTTCTGCCCTCGTTAAAATAACGGTTTGGGTTAAATCGGGAATCGTTAATTCCGCACCCGTACTGGCCGCCGCTGCGAAAACAGAGCTGACACCAGGCACGATTTCGATGTCGACGCCTTTTTCTTTTAACAGCGTCATTTGCTCCATAATCGCCCCGTACACAGCCGGGTCGCCCGTATGAAGCCGAACGACTTTTTTGCCCGCCTGCAAATGCTCAATCATCACGTCCACCATCTCTTCTAAATGCATACCGGCTGTCTTTAAAACTTCTGCTTCGGGCTTGGCTTCTTGAAACACGTCTTCATTTACGAGGGAATCAGCGTATAAAATGACGTCCGCTTCTTTGATCAGCCGAAGCCCTCTAACTGTAATTAAATCGGCCGCCCCTGGACCCGCTCCGACGATAAACAGCTTCATTTTCTCACCACCATTAAAGTCAGATACTCCGGCTCAGTGCCTTCGAGTTCTTCCATGCTCCATACAATTTCTTCTTCTGATGTTACTTTGGAAACGACTTTTGCCTTGTCAGTTAAATTCAACTCTTTTAAAATCTGAAGCATTAAATCTATTACTTTAGCGACTTTAATAAAGATAACGCAGTCATGCTCTTCAATCGCTTTTTTCATTGCTTCATAGTCATCCTTCGCTGGCACAATCGCAACGAGATCATCGCCGTCCGCAAGCGGCAATGAAAGCCGTGCGGCTGCTCCGTTGATAGAGGAAATGCCCGGAATGACTTTCATGCTGACGTCTCCGTAGCGTTCCTTCATCACATTCATCATATGTATAAACGTACTATAGAGAAGCGGGTCCCCTTCCGTAATAAAAGCGACATCTTTTCCTTCACTCAGTTTTTCCCAGACCGCTTCTGCTGTTGCCCTCCATTCCCGCTCTAAAATCGCCGGATCCTTCGTCATCGGAAACACAAGGCCGAGCATATCCTTTTCGGATGGATTCACATAAGCATCAATGATTTTCCGGGCATAGCTTTTGCTGCCTTTTCTTTTTTTCGGGTAAGCAATAACCGGTGACTCCTGCAGCGCACGGAAAGCTTTTACTGTAATCAATTCCGGGTCGCCGGGTCCTGCACCTACTCCATATAATGTGCCTGTCGTCATGACTGGTCCTCCTTCAGCCTCTTGGCTGTGATAATATAAACCGGGTTTAACCCTTCCATTCTCGTTAAATGTAAAATCGGTTTGCTTCTCGCTATTTGGGCGAGTGTGATGTCTACTTGAAAGCCGCGTTCTTTAAGAGCCTGCTGTGCCTCATACAAATTTTCAAGAGTGACGACATTCATCACAATTGTCCCGTCATCTTTTAAACGGCTGCAGCACTCATCAAAAATCCCATCGATATTTCCAGCCGTCCCGCCGATGAATACCGCATCTGGATCAGGAAAGCTTTCCAATCCTTCAGGGGCTTTTCCATGCACTGCTGTAATATCTGTCCGGAATTTCGCGAAATTTTCTCTGGCATTTTCAAGGTCTGCTTCATTCTTTTCAATCGCATAGACAGCCCCTTCTGAAGCAATTTTGGCAGCTTCGATGGCAACTGAGCCGGTACACGTGCCGATATCCCAGACGACACTATTTTGATGAAGGTTCATCTGGCCAATCGTGAGCACCCGGATTTCCTTTTTCGTCAGCAAGCCTTTATCCGGCTTTCTTTGGGCAAACTCTTCATCCGGAATCCCGAGCGGCCATCTCCTCGGCTTCTCTTCCTGCTTTAAAATGACTACGTTCAATGGCGCGAATGCTGCCTTTTCCATCTCTGCTAATGACAGCCAGCGGCAGCGTTCCTGTTCGCCGCCAAGGTTCTCAGCTACGAATGCTTTATACTCGTTCATGCCGAAAGAAGTTAAATATCGGGCAATCGATTGAGGAGAATTCACTTCATCCGTTAGCAAAGCGACCTTTTCTTTGCCATCGATCCGCTGGGCAAGACCTGTTATCTTACGCCCATGCAAGCTGATGACGGCTGCATCGCTCCAGCTTTCGCCCATTCTGGCAAAAGCGAGCTGCACAGAGCTCGGCTGCGGATAAATATCCGTTTCTGCTTCTTTGGACAAATAACCGCCTACTCCGTAAAACAGCGGATCTCCCGAGGCGAGTACCACGATTTTTCCTTGCTGTGGTTCTCGCAGCTTTTCTTTTAACTCCCGCAAATTCCCTTTAATCGTGAAAGTCTCTCTCTCATAATCAGGAAAAAACGCTAGCTGCCGTTCTCCTCCGGCTAACAAGTCTGCCTCGTTGATCCATTTTTCATAAAGAGCCGGCAGCCCTTTGCGGCCGTCGTCCCCTATTCCAATTATCTTGATCCGTTCCCTCATGACGTTCCGCCTTTCCTAAACATTCACCTTTAAACGTGTATAAAGTAGTTTCAATTTCCAGCCCGCCGCCTACTTCCTTGAGCGCATGCTCACAACAGCTGGCGCACAGAATCTCGAAAAAACGATAGTGGCCGGCTGCCGCCATTAACTCCCCAGCATGGGAAGCGGTATTTGCTCCTCTTACCTCTTCTGCTTCCTCCGGGGAGGCTCCAGCCTGAAGTGCGGTTTCAGCCAAGAAGTTAAAATCGACAGGCGCGCTTTTTGAATGGACCATCATCACTCCCTGGGCAACTTTAGAAAACTTGCCCATCATGCCGACCATGGATACCCTCTTGATGCCGAGCCGTTTGCAATGTTTGAGGGTAAAACCGATAAAGTCCCCCATTTCAATGAATGCTTCTTCTTTTAATTCCGGCAATTGCTGGATGGCGTATTTCTCGCTCCGCCCGCCTGTTGTGATCGCCACATGATCACAGCCGCCAGCTCGTGCGACTTGCACCGCCTGAATAATGCTCGCTTTATAAGCGGCTGTAGAGAAAGGCATGACGATCCCGCGTGTGCCTAAAATCGAAATGCCGCCGATAATGCCAAGCCGTCCATTGAGCGTTTTCTTGGCCATCTCTTCACCGCCGGGCACCGAAATAATGATCTTCAACCCTTCTGTTCTATTGAAATCCGTTAAGATTTTCTCAGCTTCGGATAAAATCATTTTTCTTGGCACCGGGTTAATCGCCGCTTGGCCGACCTCGACGGCCAGCCCCGGCTTCGTTGCCCGGCCCACTCCTTCGCCGCCGTCCAGTTCAATGCCGGGTTCTTTTTTTAAGATCACTTCCGCATAAATAATAGCCCCGTGCGTAACATCGGGATCGTCCCCGGCATCTTTTTTAATCGCCGCTATCGCCCGGTCTTCTTGTACTTCGCACTGCTCAACGGCAAAAGTGGCGAACACTTTTGCGGGAAGATAGATCGTCGCTGTTTCCTGTTTTTCTCCGGACAACAGGGAAACGAGTGCCGCCTGGACAGCAGCAGTAGCGCAGGCACCGGTCGTATAGCCTTTTCTGAGCGGCTTTTCTTCTTTCTTTTCTTGCGCTTTCATTGTCATCCTTGTTGTGCAAGCAGGGACAAAGCGTTGACAGCAGCCACTGTCACTGTGCTTCCGCCTTTTCTTCCGATGTTCGTGATAAACGGAATATCGAGCTTTGCGAGCTCTTCTTTTGACTCAGCTGCTGAGACAAAGCCGACAGGCAAACCGATAACCAGGCTTGGTTTGGCGATTCCCTCTTTCACAAGGCGAATCAGTTCAAGCAAAGCGGTCGGTGCATTGCCGATCGCATAGATACCGCCGTCCGCTTCCGCTGTAGCTTTACGCATGGATACAATCGCTCTCGTTGTATTCAATTTTTTCGCCTCTTCCATAACGTCTTCATCAGAAATGTAAACGTGGATACTGCCTCCGAACTTTTCAATTCTTGGCTTGCTGACACCTGACTGTACCATTTGCACATCGCAGATGATTCGTTCTCCGTTACGGATGGCTTCGATGCCGGCTTGGATGGCATTCGGATGAAACAGCATGCTTTTTCCAAGCTCAAAATCAGCTGAAGCATGCACGACACGCTGTACGACTTTGTATTCTTCAGCTGTCAGTGAATGCGGGCCAAATTCCTCTGTAATCATGTCAAAGCTAAGTCCTTCAATTTCCATCGGCTGAACCGTTTCCGGCTTAAAATCTGTTTTAAAATCCAACTCGTTCTCCCCCTTTAATCTCCAATGCAGAAAGCATATCCCGTACTTCTTCAAAGCTTGAACAGCGGTTTTTGTAGTCGATCGCCGGCCGTTCGATCACAATCGTTTCGATTCCCAGCTCTTTGGCCGCTTCGATTTTTTGATCAACCGATCCTCGCTGTCCGCTCGCTTTTGTCACCATGCATGTGACGTTGTATTGTTCGTATAGTGCCTGATCAAAGGCTTTCGTAAAAGGCCCTTGAATAGCGACAATGTTTTTCTGCGGCAAGCCAAGCTGTTCACATTTCTCCATATTGTCTTTTCGCGGCAGCATCCGGCACACAAGGCGAATGTCCTCAATCGGCAGCAATTTTTCAGTGAAAATTGCCAATGTCTTGCTGCCTGTCGTCAGCATGACCGTTCCTTTCGTCTTGGCTGCTCTGTCAGCGGCTTCTTCATATGTAGACACGTACGTAATGAGCGGTGATTCTTGAAAATTTTGTTCTTTTCTTTCAAAGCGAATGTAAGGAACGCCAGCTCGTTCTGCCGCTTCCATCGCATTTTTAGACGCTTCTTCTGCAAATGGGTGGCTCGCATCCACAATAGCCGCTGCTTCTTTTTCTAGAACAAAGGCCTGCATCGCTTCGGCATCCATTCGCCCAGCAAAGGCCGGAACAGCCACCTGCTCTAATTCTTTCACCGCATTCTCGGTTACGACAGAGGCAATGAGCGGATACCCTTCCTGCTGCAAAGTGACCGCAAGCTCCCGCGCATCACTTGTCCCCGCTAAAAAGAAAATCATTTGACTGTTGCCGCCTCACTTTCTCCCTCATGGCTATGATCATGATGATGATCGTGGTGGTGATCATGATCGTGGTCATGATGATGGTGATGATCAATATGCTCCATCGCTTCAAATCGGTATTGGCATGTATCGCAATTCATGTACACTTCACCTTTCAACACTTCCTCTACTCGGTCTTTCACGACGATTTTTAACTTAGGGTGAAAACCAAAGTACTCGGCAAGCGAGAAAGAAATTCCCGGATAAGCTACACGAAACTGCTCTGTCATATTCTCCAGCCGCTTGATTAAAACACCGGTAAACAGGAAGTAGGGAAGAATAATCACTTTTTCTGCACCAAGACGGATCGTTTTCTCTACTGCTTCCTCCAAGCTTGGCGACGTGACGCCGATAAAGGCCGTTTCAATAATGGGAACTCTCAGCTTCTCCCACAACAACCGGGTGATCTTGAATAAATCACTATTGGCATCGGCATCGCTGCCGCCCCGTCCGAGTAAAATCACAGCCGTCTTCTCATCCGACCCTTCTTTGTAATCACCCGTTTCTAGCACACGGTTTTTACAAATATCCACCGCTTCGTAATGAATCCCAATTGGCTTGCCGTATGTAAACCGAACCGCCGGGTATTTCTCCTTCGCCTCGTCGATTTCATGAGGAATATGTATTTTAGAATGTCCCGCCGGCAGCAGCATAAGGGGAACAAGCGCGACAGACGTCGCTCCTTTTGTCACGCATGTATCGATCCCTTTTGCAATGTTCGGCTGCTCAAATTCTAAAAAGCAAGTTTCGTAGATGACATCCTTCTCAAGCTCTGGGATAAGCTGATCAATAAATTGCCTGATTTGTTCATTTCCTTCTCGGTCCCGGCTTCCATGGCCGACAAATAAAACTGCCTTCATTTGCTTTCCGCTCCTTTAATCCCCACACGGTGCAGGTTCAAGATTTATTTTTGGTTCCATATCACGATAATCAAAGCTTTGAATCTTTTTCACACGTTTAAAGTATTTAAAAAAACGTTCATTCGGATGGCCTTTTTCTTTATATTCCGCAATAATCTCCTCCAACAGCAGAACGAGGGCTTCTGGTTCCACTCCTTCAGCAACAGGCTGTCCAGCGTGAGCTGTCCGGCCGACGGTCTTGGCTCCTAGGAATAAATCAAACTTTCCTTTGCGAAATACGATGCCGATGTCATCTGTCACTGCCCCGTAGCAGGCCATTCCGCAGCCGTTCAATCCAATTTTCAGCTCTTTCGGCATGTCTAGACCGTCAAACTTCTCATGCAGCTGTTCAGCGTATGGAATCGCATCTTTCTTTTCGCCATCACAGAAGTCACAGGCTTTCACCGTTGCAACATCCCCAACAGGCGAAAGCAAGAAGCCGACATTCTGTAAGGAAACGGTTATTTGCTCGGGAGCTTCTGTCGGCACGCGCAAAATTACTTGATGATGAGGTGTGTACTCGATAGACCCTTTTTCTCCTGCTGCCTTTGAGAGCACGAGCAGCTGCTCAGCTGAAAACATCTTATTCGCTACTCCCGGGCTAACTGCTACTTCGAAAATGGATTCAATTTTCTGCTTGAACAGCGGCTGGCTCGTCTCCTGTTTCTCTTTTCCATCTAAAAGACGAAGTGCCTGCATTCCGAGCTTGTACAAATCTGTTTTCTCCTCTTGGCCTCCGTGAAGAGCCCATGGCTCATTTTTCGGCTTTAATCGTTCATGCGGTCTTAGCGGCTGCTTTTCCGATGTCAATGTATATTTACGCTGATAGCCTCGTGGCGTGATCATTTTGTTGTCATAAAGGAACGTTGTTGAATTACCGATGATGACCGTGGTCAGCATGCCAATATCGTGATCGAGCATATTCTTAAGATCGGTTATGACCACTTGCTCTCTTTCCCGGTAAGCACTTTTTACGAGGCCGACCGGTGTGTCCGGTGAACGATGCGTTAGTAAAATGCGCTGTGCTTCTGCAATTTGTCTCGTTCTTCTGCCGCTCTTCGGATTGTATAGGGCGATGACAAAATCTGCTGCACCGGCCGCATCGATCCGCTTGGCAATTAACTCCCACGGTGTTAAATGATCACTTAAGCTAATCGTACAAGCGTCGTGCATGACGGGAGCGCCAAGGAGAGAGGCGCAAGAATTAATCGCTGAAATGCCTGGAACAATTTCTACGCCGACACCCTCTGCCTCTTTCCAGCCTTGTTCAACGAGCACTTCATAGACAAGTCCTGCCATGCCGTACACGCCGGCATCTCCGCTTGAAATGACCGCCACTGTTTTGCCTTCTTCCGCTAATTTGACGGCTGCCTGTGCACGGCTTACTTCCTCTGACATTCCCGTGCTGATGATCTCTTTTCCTTCAGTAAATTCTGCAATTAAATCGACGTATGTTTTATAACCGATAATGCAGTCACTTTCCCTAAGTGCTTCTTTCGCCCGTTCTGTAATGTGTTCTGCGCTGCCCGGTCCAAATCCGACAACTACTAATTTCCCCTTCACTCCGTTCGCCTCCTGTACTTACTTTACTGTTTGCTTTTCTTTCTCTTTAGCTACACCGGTTACACGTTTATTTTGAAGAATCATTCCCTTTTCCTGATAAGTGTATGTCAGAGCTTCTTCAACCGGCTTGCCTTCTTGAAGATGAGCGGCAACAATTTTCTCCGCGAGCTGTTCATCCACCTCGTGGTACCATGCGCCTTCCGGATAGACGATGACCACACAAGCATCTTTGCAGCGGCCATTGCATCTCGTTCTCGTCGTGTGAACACGGACATCCAGCTCCCGTTTTTTAATTTCCTCCCTGATAGCCTGTGTTACTTCTTCTCCGCCTTTTCTCATACAGCTCGATCCGTTGCAAATCAATACGTGATGGTTTATTTCTGACAAGTCCCATGTCGCCATCTTCCCCACTCCTTTTTAGAAAAAATAAAAAAGTCCTTAACTTCAGAAGAAGTTAAGGACTAAGCGCTATGTATGCAAGCTACTAAAGGAACAAGTAAATAACCGGGCATGCCGGTACCGTTCCATGCAGTCATCCTATTCTTCCCTCCGAAGAATGATGGTTCGAAGAAGAAAGCAGGTCTCCTGGCTTACGGATCGCCTTACTCTTGTCCCTTCCCGGCCTTACGCCAGTGGCTGTTGACAATTTCATCACCGTTTACAGTAGCGGGGGCTGCATCGGACTTTCACCGATTTCCCTATTATCCCGGGGATTGACTCTCCGGGCACTCTCCTCTTGTTATTCAATTTTTATGTAGGTCATCCTAATTTTTCTAAATCTCAAACTCCTTTATTAGATTAGCAGGAAAGTCTTCTATTTGACAAGTACATTTTTTAAATGGGTCTAATGACGCTTCTCCAGCCTCTTGTTTTTAAATGGAATAGGGGTCAAAATAAACGGATGCCAGCCAGCAGTTTGAGCAATGAGCTTTTTTATTTCCTTCATCTTTTTGCCGAGAGAACGATCTTCTTTGTTAAAAATCAAGCCTATCACAGTCCCGCTGTGACCAACGACCACTCCTGCTTCAAAGCGAGCAGCCAGTTCAGCAAAAAGAGAAAAGAAAGGCTTTGGCAAGAAACGCTCATTTAGTATGGCACTTCTTGTACTAGCGGTCAGCACATCTTCAGTTTTGCCGAGAGACAATCCAGCATACATTTGCTCGTACACTTGCCGCATCTCTTCACGCTCTGCTGCTGTGTATTCTCTTTTTATTTCATAACAATCGGCTGTATTTACGCGCCCGCCGCTATCATAGCCAAGCAAAAACAACTCTGGCGGAGAAGAAAAAGATTCTAACAGTTCACCCGTCCGCTGATTGAAGGAAACAATCCCTTCATACATCACACCATCAGTTGGTTCAATGGCAGCTGCAATGCCAGCTATATCAGATGCCTTAAGCTGAACACCAAAACTGTCAGCCGCGGACCGCACTGCCGCTGTAATATCAGCCGAGCTGCTCGCCATTCCTTTTCCAGTTGGCAATTGTGACTGAGCATAGAGCCTGCCGCCAGCACAAACGCCCATCCGGTCAAGTGTCAGTTCCACGGCCCGTATCATTTTTTCCTGTTGGGGGCGGCTGCTTGTCACGACAGATGCGATTTCTGGGACAAACACAACCTGGCTTCTAAGCGGCACCGGCAAAGTAAACAAAAAGGGCTGCTCACCCACTTCCCCCTGCGCCAGTTCACCAAACGTGCCAAAGCACCTGCCTACTCCTTTTTTCATCAGCTGCTTCCCTCCTTCAGAAAGAATGAAAAATTTTGCGATAACTTATTATAGTCCGTTTCTTTCTCTATTCCAATTACGTATTACCTGTTATTTACTAAAGGTTTGTTTTTAATTTGAATTTTACACATAATGAATTAAGATAAAATAAAATATCATTGACACAATAAGTCGCCACTATTTAAAATAAGGTTAACATTTATGGATTGTTCTATTCTGCTTGGAGGGATATATATGTCTGCTCAACATGAAAAATTAAGAATGATGTTAACAGCGGCTCTTTTCGCTGCGATCATCGGGATTTTCGCTCAAATTACCATTCCTTTACCGCTCGTTCCCATTACAGGACAAACGTTGGCGATCGGTTTAGCAGCTACCATTCTCGGCTCTCGATACGGAGCGCTGTCAGCTCTTCTGTATATGCTGATCGGAGCAGTCGGCCTTCCGGTTTTCTCTGGTATGTCTGGCGGAATGGGCATTATTTTTGGACCAACTGGCGGGTACATTATCAGCTTTATTCTCTCTGCCTTCTTTATCGGCTGGTATATCGAAAAAACAAAGCCTGCCGTTTTCCACGCTTTTACCGCTAATATCATTGGCATGATCATTAATCTAGCTTTTGGTACAGTCTGGTTAAAGATTTTTGCCCAGCTCGGTTGGGTAGAAGCTTTTGCGGCCGGATTTGCTCCGTTTATCATTGGCGGAATTATTAAAGCATTGCTCGCTTCATGGATCGGTATCCAAGTTCGGAAACGTTTAACTTCAGCACGTCTGCTTCCGCAATCAGTTCGTAATCATACCGCTTAATGACGTAAAAGAGCTGTCTTACAAGTCAGTCGTTTAAGACTCACTGTAAGACAGCTCTTTTTATTTAGGTTTTATTTGAAACTGAAAGGTTTTTTCTCCAACAAGTTTACCTTGAAGATACGTTCTTTCCGCAAATGTAACGTGATTTGTCCGATCTATGATCAAAACGGTCGACGATCTTGTACCGTAGTGTTCACTGTTGATAAAAAGCGGTGAAAGCTTTCTTTCCCACTCAAGCGACACACCCGTCTTAGGCAGCTCCTCATCTAGAGCCCATTCGTCGTCCTGCAAGAACGAAAACAAACACTCCGGATCAAGCGTCGATGAGTGATGCAAGCATTGTTCAAGATACGCTTTTCCTTTTTCCGATTTTGGCCATGGCGTATTCAAAAAGGCATTGCTTAAGCTGTGTGTGCCGGGAAGAACTGTCTCTATCCCAGCCTTTTTATTGCTATAATACCACAGCTCATCCGCTGTGCCAGCGAGTACATTAAAGCCTGGATATTGATCACTTTGCTGCTGGAGTTCAGTCATGAATATTTCTGGCGGCTGTGAATCAGCCAAAAAAGAGCGGACAATCTCCCCGCGAGATCGCTTTCCCTCCATCTTTTCCGAAGGGTCACGAAAATTTGTGAGTGCCGCAATTCGACCACCTGTTGTGACACCGAGCCACGTCCCCATCTTTTCAAGGTCACGCCCGGCTAAAATACGAGGCGTGTCCTGCCAATAATGAGCTTGTTGGGTAGGACGCACGAAAGATTCATCCCGATTAGCCGCCATTACCAATTTATATCGGTCGTTCGGCTGAAAACAAAAGTTAATTAAACACATAGATTTGCACCTTTCTGGCGATTATGACGGCTTCACTTCAATCGGCTGCGAAGCTAGGCGAATATTATTTTTTTGGAATAGAAATGCAATCGCGTGGCGAAGCCTGCTTTCAATCTTCTGCTTAATTACAATACTTTGTACAGGCACCTCTACCTTAAACACCATCGCCTCATTGCGAAAATCTATGAAACGAACATTTTTAGGGCCTCGCGGCTCAATTTCCTTCTCAGCAATGACTTTATCAGCCGCTTCGTATAACAATTCTTCCACCTTTTCTGTATCTTGTCCAAATGTTACTTCGACTACTACTTCTGCGATGACTTCCGCGCCTGAACGATTCGGCACAATCTGCTCAATGAAATACTGATTCGGCACGATTAAAGAGCCTTCTGTTGCTGTTTTGACAACAGTGGAGCGAAGCCGGATTTTTTCCACTTTGCCAAATTTGCCGTTTACTTCCACGACTTCTCCAACTTCAATCGGCCGTTCAAATAAAATAATAATCCCTGAGACAAAATTCCCCGCTACATTTCGCATCCCAAAGCCAATTCCGATGCCAAGCACACTAAATAAGGCAGCGGCTGCTGTTAAATCAAGACCGACAGTTGCAAAGCTGATGGCCAGCGCAATAATCATAACCGTATAATAAATCAGCCGGTTAAATGTATACGCCACTCCGTTGTCTAAATCATAAAAATCATACACCCTGCTCATCACAAAACGATTGAACAGCTTCACGAGTCTTTGGGCAAGCGACACCGTCAAGATCGCTACAAGAATCAAAAAGACGGTTACTTCCGCATCTCCTGATGTATAGAGCGGGTAAAACAACCATTTCTCTTTGGAGAAATAATAGAGAAATAACAACAGGATGCCGTAAAAAGTAAGCCAATTTAACGTCGTATTTAAAAGCGGAATCAGCTCTCTTTTCCAAGAACCCGGGGCATGTTTCTTTCTTTTAACGACTTTTATAACGAGCCACTTAACTGTTAAAATTAGGGTAGAAAATAGAGCGAAGTCTAAAGATTTGCTCGCTAAATTTTCCGATGAAAAAATGTTTACGATGTTCTCCATATGATCACCACTACTTTATACTCTCTTTCTTTTCCTTTACCTTCATAAAGAAAGTTTAAACAAGAGAGAGCGGCGGTAGCGCAGCGTATCTTACTCAGCGTATAAATGTTCTCCTTTTTCGATCATGGCCTTCATTTCTTCTTCTGGCACGAGGCTGCCTCCTGTTGACCAGACGAGATGAACGGCGCCTTTTCGCTGGTCTTCTGTTAAATGGCTGTCCAGCCACCCGCTTTCTTTTGCACGGATAGGCCCTTCTATTCCCGCCAAGGCAGAAGGCTCCAGCTTTTTACCTTCGAGCGCGGCCATTTGCTTCAAATAAACAAAGAGCGTGTCGTCCGACACCGTAAAAACTCCATCTAAATCATTCGCTACGGCTTTGCCGACGAAGCTTGATGGTCTGCCGACAGCGAGTCCGTCTGCCTCCGTTCTTAATTCAATGCCTATATCCTGTACCGCAATTTCATCGTGCAGTCCCGTCATTAAACCGAGCAGCATGCAAGGAGCTTGAACTGGTTCAGCGAAAAAGCCGTAGACGTGCTCGCCAAACACTCGTTTTAAACCGGTGAAAATCCCTCCCGGGGCACCACCTACGCCACATGGCAAATAAACAATTAACGGATGGTCTGCATCCACAAAGATACCGTTCTCACGAAATTGCTCTTGCAAGCGAAGGGCGGCTGTTGAATAGCCTAAAAATAGCTCTTTTGAATGTTCATCATCGATGAAAAAACTGTTTTCCGTTTTAGCACTCAGCTCTCTGCCTTCTTCTACAGCACGGCTATAGTCATCTTCATACTCGATAACGGTTACGCCTCTGTCCCGAAGCCGTCTTTTCTTCCACTCTTTTGCATCAGCAGACATATGAACCGTCGTCTGAAATCCTAGTGCTGCTCCTGTCATGCCAATGCTTAAGCCTAAATTGCCGGTAGAGCCGACCGCAAGGGAGTAACGAGAGAAAAAAGCTCTCATTTCATCACTAGCTAGTTTACTATAATCTTCTTCTGTCGATAAGAGACCATTCTCGATAGCAAGACTTTCAGCATGCTTCAACACCTCATACATACCGCCGCGTGCTTTTACAGAGCCTGCAACCGGCAACAAGTGATCGGCCTTCAAATACAGGCGGCCCTCCATCTTTTCGTTATGCTGTTTTTCAAGAAAACTCTTCATGTGAGGGATTTCAAATAAAGGTGATTCAATAATGCCGTCTGTTGCTTTCGTTTCGGGGAACACCGTTGCCAAAAAAGGAGCAAATCTTCTTAGCCTGGCATCAGCCTCCTGTATTTCCTCGAGTGTAATCGGCAACTGGTCAGTTTCGGCTTTTAATGTTCGTTCGTTCAGCCACGTAACTTCTTCACCAGCTTTCATCTCGGTGATTAACGGCCATTGCGTCTCAAGACTATTCAACTGTTCATCATTCATTTATACTCCCCCTCTGTACTTATAATGAAGAAATTCCAAGAGAGGTCTCTTGGAATTTTTTCAACTTGTTCTTAAGCAAAAACCGTTTGCTGTAACAATACTTTTACTTCATCCCCTAGTTTCTCATACTGTTCCTGTTCCGCTCTTTCCTGCTTATTCACTAAAGTAAAGGAAGACGGATCATGTAAATTCACCTCAACTACGGCGTCATATAAGTAAGTGGCGTTACCGATCAAATCAATCCAATAGTCGCCGTCTGCTTTTTTGTGAGCGACACAGCGGACTTTGCCGCCATTATTGAATACCTCAATGGTTTCTTCCAGTTTGTTTAAATCAAGTAAGCACGTCACTAAACTTGAAGCAGACATCGCCGTTCCGCAAGCATTTGTAAAGCCAACTCCGCGCTCAAAGGTTCTCACATAAATTTTCCCCGGCTCCATTGGATGCACGAAGCTGACATTTACCCCATCAGGACAAATATCATTTGGGCCGTTCAGTCTTTCAGCAATTTTTTTTTGCTCGTCGGAAGCGATTTGCGCTTGATCCACCATGGCAATTAAATGGGGGTTGGGCACCGCTGCGGCTGAGAAGGCAATGGAATCCGACAGCTCTGGTACCACTTCATTTAATAAGGTGTCTTTGCCTCCTAGATGCATCGGCAGGCTGGACAGCGAAAATAAGACCGGTGAAATTTCCACCCGATACGTTGGCACATCCTCGTACAGCTCCTCATCCTTCGTTACCTGTAAATCCGCTTTCATCGTTTCAACGACAATCTCATCTTTTTTCAACAATTCACATACGTAACGGCCTAAACAACGGAGCCCGTTTCCGCACATTGACGCTTCGGAACCATCGGAATTGAAAATCCTCATCTTCGCATCCGCCTGCTTGCTTTCCATTACGAATAAAATGCCGTCCGCTCCAAGGCTCGACTCTCTATTACATAAAGCGATCGATAAGTTTTTTCTTTCTTCCTCTGTAAAGGAATAACCGTTTGTCCACTCATCTATTAATAAAAAATCATTGCTTGATCCATGACATTTAATCAACTCAATCTGCATGTCTTCTCCCCACAATCCGCTTATGCTTTTTTTATTAGCATACAAAAAATTAAAGCGTTGGTCTATGCTTTCTTATAAATATACAATCGTTCTTTTAATTGAAAAAGCGAAGCCTGGTAAAGCAAGTAGTCCGGATCATATAGCGAAATTTAAATATACAGGTTAAAGAACACACTCAAACAAGTTAAATAACAATATAAACAACACACAAAAAAGCTTTGGAAATTTGAAGCTCTTTAGATTTTATGTGCAGTTTTTATTGAATTTTTTAGTTTCCGTGCAATTAATAGTGATTTATTTTCTCAATAATTATTTGTGTAAATTTCTCCTGTTCTTCATAGTTTGGTGAATGAGCAGATTGCTCAAAATACACCCATTCTTTACTTGGTGCCTGAAGATGATTGAAGAATTCTTGTGTTGGCTGAGGAGGGACTGTTAAGTCATGCCTGCCCATTATGATAGTGATCGGAACATGGACCATTTTTATTTCATTTTTTAAGTCAAATTCTCTTAATTCGTTAATCATAGCTTTCATACTAAACAATTGACCATTCACAAGTTTTACCACATCAAATATCGTGTATTCTTTACTTTTAAGTAATTTCTTCGCCATATCTTTTACTAACTTTCCATCACGAGAAATCCCACCGCCCAACATCTCCAGGTATTTTTGGTGTACCTTGTCAAATTTTAAATTGTCCCAAGGCGGTTTTCCTATTTCCTTTAGCTTTTTTATTGCTTGCTCATTGTTCAGTTCGTTTGCCCTTTTTACCAAAAGGTCATACGATAAAGCTTCCGCTTCGCTCATGCTTACAACCTGAGAAACACCGAAATAGTGGAAGTAATGCTCAGGGTATTTATTGACCGCTAACATACCGAGGATACTTCCCCATGAATGCCCTATTAGAAACATTTTCTCTTTTTGAAATTCTTTTTTTAAATAAATTGTTAGTTCGTTTAAATCATTTAAAAATTGGGGGATATTCATCGTTTCCGTTGGAATTTTTTTTGAATAAGATAAGCCGGCACCCCTTTGGTCCCAATTAACCACAATAAAATGTTTTTCTAAGTCCTGTTGATAATCTCTATTAAAACCAATTTGTGCAGCTCCAGGTCCTCCGTGAACTAATAACAACAAAGGATTGTTTTTATTTTCACCTCTAATTAACAGCCATTGCTCAATTCCGCCAATGATGATTTTTCTTAACTCAGAAATAGCGTTTATATCCTTAATTTTAGGAGTAGTTCTTCTAAACAAATGTTTCTCCCCATTTCTGTCTCAACTTTATTATCTATGAAAATCCATAAGTTTTTTTGCATTCCCAATTTTCAGGTAATTTCACTTATAATACCTAACGTTTATTTCTCTCTTGTTTATTACTTTTTATAGTAATAGATTACGTGTAAATTAAAGGAATTCCTTCTTCTAGTGACTTTTGTTAATCGTTAGCATAATTTTCAAAACCTTATTTTCATTTCAATAAAAAATGTAAATAAATTCAAATGGTTTGCAATTGGCATGAAAAATAACAAAACAATTAGCATCCTAATTCACACGATGACAATTGTCATCGTGTGAATTAGGATGCTAATCAATATGCTAAATCATATAACTATTTACAATGTTTCTCCCCGATAACTGAACTACTTACCAGTAAAAATCTCGCTTTTTGTTATGCATACTGCAAGATAAAGTTGAGCAAAAACAGCAGAGAAACGACCCACAATAATTTGGATACTTCCCGGCCTCTGCCCATCGTTATTTTTAAGATTGGATAAAGAATAAAACCAGCAGCAATGCCATCGGCAATGCTGTACGCAAATGGAATTATCACAATAATAAACAGCGCTGGTATGGCCTCCGTTAAATCCGACAAATCCAAATGACGGATATTTTGTATCATTAAGCTGCCAATCATCATTAAAATCGGAGCAATCGCCATGTCTGGAATCAGCTTCATATAAGGGATTGCAAACACGGACAGCAAGAATAAAACGCCTGTTGTCAACGTTGTGAGCCCGGTCCTTCCCCCGACGGCAATCGCCGCTGAACTCTCTACCGTGGAAACCGTTGGACTCGTACCGAATATACCTGAGGAAAAAGCAGAAAACGCATTGGCCTGCAGTGCCCTTTTAAACTTATCTGGCCGCCCTGCAAATTCCGTATGTCCGTGTACAAGACCGATATTCTCAAAAACGAGCACCATCGTCAAAGAAAATACCGCAGACCAAAATGGAACCGTCACCCACCCTGATAAGGAAAAGGCTGCAAACACATCAGGATATATTCCAAAGGAAAAAGATGTTTCTCCCACTTTCGGCAACAGCCCCGCTACCCAGGCAGCACCAGTGCCGAATAAAATACTCCATAAAAAGCCGCCTTGAATCCCCTTCAAAAAGACAATCAAGGTGACAATTAGCGTCAGCACTGTAATGATGACAGATGGATCACCTAAATTGCCGAGCGCCAAAATCGAGTGCTCTCCCCGCACAATCAGCCCGCCTTTTTCGAGGCCAATGAGCATCAAGAAAAAGCCCAATCCTACTGAAATCGCTTCTTTTAAAATAGACGGGATGGAAGCATTTAGCCAATCGGCCAGTTTTGTTACGGTGACGATCACAAAGATCAAGCCCGATATTACCACGACTCCAAGTGCTTGCTGCCAGCTTAATGCCATCGCCTGAACGAATGTGTACGTGAACATCGCATTCAATCCCATGCCCGGCACAAGCAAAATCGGGGCATTCGCCCAAAACGCCATCACGACACAGCCGACAAACGATGCCAGTATCGTTGCGATGACCGCTCCTTCAAACGGCATGCCCGCCTCCGACAAAATGAATGAGTTAACCGCTACAATATAAGCAATTGTAAAAAAACCGATTACTCCTGCTGTCACTTCCTGCTTTACAGTCGTTCCGTGATCAGCTAATTGAAAAAAACCTCCACTCTTATTCATCAATCATATACCTCTCGTACATCGCCCTCTCCCTACCCGCTGTTGCTGCCTATACAGCTCAGCCACAAAGGGTATTGTACCAAAGCCTGTTAGAAAGAACAACTTCGATGGCGGCCACCCAAAAACAAGCCCATAAAAAAGAGCCAGTCCCTTCACCGCTTTAAAATGGCAGGGGACTGGCCTCTTATTAACCTTCGATTGACCTTACTAAGTTCGCCATTTCAATCGCTGTCGCAGCCGCTTCCCAGCCTTTGTTGCCGGCTTTTGTGCCAGCGCGTTCGATGGCTTGTTCAATCGTATCTGTTGTCAGTACGCCGAAGATCACGGGTACGCCTGACTGCATAGCCGCTTGGGCTACCCCTTTCGTCGCTTCGTTACTGACATATTCAAAGTGAGCTGTAGACCCGCGAATGACTGTGCCGAGTGTGATAACGGCATCGTACTTGCCGCTGTCCGCCATTTTTTTAGCGATTAACGGAATTTCAAATGCGCCCGGTACCCAAGCAATATCCACATTTTCTTCTTCCACTCCATGACGGCGCAGCGCATCTTCTGCTCCGCTTAATAATTTGCCTGTAATAAACTCATTAAAACGGGCCACGACGATGCCCACTTTCAAACCAGTGCCGATTAAATTTCCTTCAAATGTTCTGCTCATGTTCTTCTCTCCCCGATTAAATAGTTAAAAAATGACCTAATTTTGTTACTTTCGTTTCTAAATAACGGCGGTTCTCATCTTTCGGCGGCATTTCTAACGGCACGCGATCGACAATTTCCAGTCCGTAGCCTTTTAAGCCGGCAATTTTACGCGGATTGTTCGTTAACAGCTTCATCTCTTTAATGCCGAGATCGCGTAAAATTTGAGCACCAATCCCGTAATCACGCAAATCGTCCGGAAAGCCAAGCTTCTCATTCGCCTCCACCGTGTCATAGCCTTCTTCTTGCAGCTTGTACGCTTTCAGCTTGTTAATCAAGCCGATTCCACGGCCTTCCTGGCGCATATAAAGCAGCACGCCCCGGCCAGCTTCCTCAATTTGCTGAAGCGCTGCATGCAGCTGCGGGCCACAGTCACAGCGGCAAGAACCGAAGACATCCCCAGTTAAGCATTCAGAGTGAACGCGAACGAGAACAGGGTCCCCATCGCGTACATCTCCCTTAACGAGAGCCACGTGGTCTTTGCCCGTCAAATTCTCCGTATAGCCAACCGCTTTAAAATGACCAAATTCCGTTGGCAGCTCGATCTCCACTTCCCTTGTCACAAGTTCTTCCTTCTTGCGGCGGTATTCAATTAAATGCTGGATCGTCACGATTTTCAAATCGAGCTCTTCTGCCATCAAGAATAAATCTGGAAGTCTGGCCATCGTGCCATCTTCCTTCATAATTTCGCAAATGACACCTGCACCTTGCTGTCCAGCGAGCAGGGCTAGATCCACTGCTGCTTCCGTATGGCCCGCTCTCTTTAAAACGCCGCCCTTTTTCGCAATTAACGGGAAAATATGGCCTGGCCGTTTAAATTCAGCCGGTGTAGCATCTTTCTTCATCATTTCCTGAATCGTCGTCGCCCGTTCAAAGGCGCTGATGCCCGTGTGAGTCGATACGTGGTCAATGCTCACAGTAAAAGCTGTGCCGTGGCTGTCCGTATTATGATCGACCATCATATTCAAACCGAGCTGTTTTGCTTTTTCCTCTTCCACTGGGACACAAATAAGACCGCGGCCTACCTTTGCCATGAAATTCACCATTTCAGCATCGGCAAAGTCTGCCAGGCCGACAAAATCACCTTCATTTTCACGATCTTCATCGTCCACGACGATAATGACTTTCCCTTTTTTAAGGTCTTCCAGTGCTTCTTCTATCGATGCAAACATCTCTTTCACCTCGTTTATGTGGTTAGGCAAAGCCGTGTTTTTCCAATAGCTCCATCGTTACATTTGAAGCTGGTTTTTCTGCTTTACGATTCAGCATGCGCTCTACATATTTTGCGAGCATATCGCATTCGATATTTACCGGATCACCAATTGCTTTTTTCGCTAAAATCGTTTCCTCCTGCGTATGTGGAATGAGCGAAATCGTTAATTCTTTTTCAGATACATAAAAGATCGTTAACGACGTGCCATCGAGCGCTACTGATCCTTTCGTCATCAAATATGGCGCGAGCTCAGACGGATAAGCAATATCCACATAAAGAGCATTTTCAACTTGTTTCTTACCCGTTATCGTTCCCACACCGTCTACGTGGCCTGAAACAAAGTGTCCGCCAAAACGGCCGTTTGCTGCCATTGCTCGCTCTAAATTCACCTTTGATCCTCGATTTATTTTACTTAAGGAGGTATCCTGGAACGTTTCCGGCATGACATCCACTGTAAAACGCTCAGCGGTAAAACTAGTGACAGTCAAGCAGACGCCATTGACTGCAATGCTGTCTCCAAGGCGGACATCCTCCAACACTTTAGAAGCCGCAATCGTCAGCTGCAGCGACTGGGTCCGGGCGAGCACTTCTTCAATCGTGCCGATTTCTTCTATTATGCCAGTGAACAATATTGTCACCCCTCTTTCCGTGAAGCCGTAATCTTAATATCTTGTCCGATCATCTCGACCTTATCAAACGTTAAGGGGATAGACTCATCCATCGTCGGGAATCCTTCTCCCCCAAAAGGTGTAGGAGCCATTTTGCCGCCGATCAGCTTAGGTGCCATATAAATGATCATCTGTTGAAAAGCTTTTTCCTGGAAAAAGGAAGCATTCACTTCACCGCCGCCCTCTACAAGCAGCGTCATAATGCCTTCTTCTCCTAGCTTTTTTAACAAAAGAGGAATGTGGACATCAGCTGTTTCCAAGCGAATCACATCGGCTCCTGCAGCGGTTAACGCTTCTTCCTTTTCAACAGAGGCGTCACAGCCGCAAATAATAATCGTATCAGCTTGTTTGTTTTCAATTACTTTTGCTGTAATAGGTGTACGTAAATGAGTGTCTAAAATGACTCGAATGGGGTGTTTTCCTCCGTGGGGCAAACGGGTGGTAAGGAGTGGGTTGTCCTGAAGAACGGTATTGACACCGACTAAAATTGCGTCATGCTCATGTCTGAGACAATGAACATCTTCTCTTGCCGGCTCATCCGTTATCCAGCGGCTATGTCCTGTGTAGGCGGCTGTTTTGCCATCGGCTGTAATGGCTGTTTTCATTGTGACGAATGGGGTTTGATGTTGAATAAAATGAAAAAATGGTTTTAACAAGCGGTCTGCCCGTTCTTGGCAAACGCCAATCTCCACTTCGATTCCGGCAGCTTCTAACTTCTGAACACCTTTTCCGCTCACTTGCGGGTTCGGATCCATCGTTGCGATAAACACCCGCTTAATTCCCGTGGAAACGACAAGGTCCGCGCAAGGTGGCGTCTTTCCATGATGTGAGCAAGGCTCTAACGTAACGTATAAATCAGCGCCCTCTGCTTCTTTCCCAGCAGCACGGAGAGCATGAACCTCCGCATGAGCTGTGCCTGCTTTTAAATGGGCACCCATCCCGATCACGCGGCCATCCTTCACGACTACCGCACCGACCGGCGGGTTCGGCGACGTCTGTCCCTTAACTCCCTCGGCAAGCGACAAGGCTAACTCCATATATTGTTCCTTTAACATTTCGCTAGTCCTCTCTCTATTCATATGATATTTTCGTCCAATGAATGGTTTACAGCCAATAAACCACGAAAGCCCCGTATATATAAAATATACGGGGCGTAAAAGGCATAGCCAAATAAGCATCTTAAAAACCAATTTTTAAAATGCGTGATCCTTCTCCCATCCAGACTGTCACTGTCGGCTTCGGAATTTCACCGAATCCACCGCCTCAAAACGAACGCGGGTCACGGACTAAGAGCCTCTGCTCATCACCGCCGGTGGGGAATTTCACCCCGCCCCGAAGGATTACCTATTCAAGTTATGTCTTATTATCTCTCTAGAATTGTGATTGTGTCAAGGTTTTTAATGTTCTGATTATGATTAATTTGGACTGAAAAAGAGGATTTTTGATGAATTTGGTCCCCATGGTCCCCAATAGAATAGAACACTTTCCCCTTACGTATTTATTGCTAGTGGCACTATTTCAAATGACTCTTCTAATTGATGTGCTGCTAGTTCAACTAACGATCCGTCTTCTAATACAAGAAAAAGCATTACCCCTTCAACTGGCTCGGAATGCTTTAGAAAAAGGCCCGTTTTTTACACCGAAGATTTATATCATTCTCAAATAGAGAGTTGTCTAACTCTTCGAAGCCTTTGATACTATTTAATGACATTGATAGTCTCTCCTTTGTATATTTTATAGATATAATTCTTCACACAAAAGGGAATACCTTCCTTATTGTTCTTTTCGACAGGTAATTTCCATATTGTCTTCCACATTATTATACTTTGCCAAGGCTAGTTAGATGCGAGGGGACAGGACAATACGCCGATCGCCCTCTTCACTTCTGATCTTTGGCAGAACACAAAGTATACATACAGAGGCGTGGATGATGTGAATAGTCATGAGGTTAAAGCGAATGAGAAACAGATGGATAAGGCTTTGGCAAAGATGAATTGAATAAATGAAAACTCCCGCTGAAGAAACTGGATTCAGTGGTGTACAGAGATAATGAAGTTGTTTAATTTACAATAAAGTTGTTTAAAAACGTCAGTCATGCTATTCAACAATCGGGACATTTTGTTGAATAAAAAAAGGAGTTGTTTGTAGGTTAATCGAAGCTAATCATGAAGATAAAAAAGGATAATGGAGAGGATAAAATGAAGGTTATTGGTCTTATTGGCGGAATGAGTTGGGAATCTTCTGTTGAATATTATCGGATTATCAATGAAGAAGTTAAAAGAAGATTAGGGGGATTACATTCAGCGAAATGTCTTTTATATAGTGTCGATTTTCATGAAATTGAACGTTACCAATCAGAAGGCGCCTGGGAGATGGCCGGTGAAATGTTAGGTAATGCTGCGCGTTCTTTGGAAAAGGGAGGAGCTGACTTTATTGTCATTTGTACTAATACGATGCACAAAGTTATAGATGACATCCAGTCAAAAATTAATGTCCCCCTTTTGCATATCGCAGATGCAACAGCAGCCCAAATTAAAGAGAAAGGAATTAATTCTGTTGGGTTACTAGGCACAAGGTACACAATGGAGCAGGATTTTTATAAATCACGCTTGGAGTTTAACGGTATACAAGTTATTGTGCCAAATGACAATGAAAGAGAGATTGTAAACAAGGTTATTTACGAAGAGTTATGTTTGGGTAAGATTCATCATGAATCAAGGAATTATTATAAAAAAGTTATCCAAGGTTTAATCGAATCTGGCGCTAAAGGGATTATATTAGGCTGTACAGAAATTGGGTTATTGGTAAAGCCGGAGGATTCTGTTGTTCCTCTATTTGACACAACCTACATACATGCTTTTGAAGCTGTAAATATGTCCTTAAAATAAGGTTATGAAATTTTTAAAGATTTTTTAATTCTTCCGCAAACGGGCGCGATTATGGAAGAAAACTTAGATTTTTAAACGACTTTATTGTTATATTTTCCAGTGTAATGAAATACCCTATATCAAAAATTAAATAACATATTTTTAACCCCGTCTTAAATTTAGAACGGGGTTATGCTTGTTTGAGCTTTTAAAATTAAATAACTTTATTGTCATTTTACAAGTGGGAGTTTCGCTTTGTTTGTCTGGTATCCCTTCTAGTGCAAACAGATGAAGGATTTTTTCAAATTACTCTTATGATTTCTATAACAAAGTTTGATGACTTTAATAAATCCTATTGACCTAAAGCCCCCGTTAGCTGAATAAGGATTACTCTATAATCAGTGTTATATTTCGTTATCAAGGATAATTTCTTCTATCCAGTCAAATATAGTTGAACCTTTGTTCATCTTTGCATCTCTTATTTCTTGAATCACTCTTTCTTTATTAGTCGGATGGCAATTTTTCAATATTTCATTCAGTTTAATAATAGTTTCCTCGTATCCTAAATCTCTTTTTGATTTAACAGAATTTCTCCAAATAATTGTGTATTCTTCTCCAGATTCTATATTTCCAAAACCACCATACAAAATGTCATTAAACGCATCTAGATTTCCGTTCCACTCATGTTTTCCAGAGAGAACTACATTTGAAAACTCCTTACAAAAACCCTTAAAATCAGAAAACTTTTCTCCATCAATGATGAAAATTTTGTTCATACCAGCACCTCTAACCACACTATCTTCTTTATTTTATCATAGTCTCTTATTCCACTAACCTATCCGTTAGTTTAAGAAGAAAAGAATCGCCGCATACCCCCATTTATTCACCTACTAAACCATCACCATCTCGATCATCCATATATTTATAGAGCCATGAATCTCGCGTAATTGGCATTTTAAAGCCAGCAGCTTTGGCTTCAGCGATAGTAACACTTCCGTTATGATTGGTATCCACTTTACTAACATCTTCATTACTATTTTTTGTTTCGGCTGCAGGTACATTATCTGTTTTCGGTGGCGTACTGATCGTACCTGTCGTTTTCCCTAAATTTTTGTTCACTTCATCTGGGTTTACATTGTCAAATTCATCTGTAATGGTTCTGCCCTGAATTTTGTATGTGAATTTATAATGGCTCGGAATTTGCGTCTCAGTATTTGGATATTGAATCACTGCTACGAAATCAGTACAACCTCCTGCATCTCGAATCACTTTTTCCATATAAGCTTGATCGCCATACCTATTGAGAATGCTGTCCTGAGGTGTAATGTTATATGCGTTTGATACTCCCCCAAGCGAGTCAGCAATCACATGCCCTTGATCCAAGGTTGGACTCTCTGTACCAGGAACATTCGCTTCATCAGAGTAATATCTTCCTGATGACAATACATGATCAGTAGCCGGATTTTGAAGTATGATATTTTTCGCCTCAACACGAATTAGCTGACCGTATTCATTTGTAAAAGCCCAATATTCCCTGTCACCAAATCCGACATCAACTCTGACATTCGGCTTTCTATAACCTGACATATCACCGCCATCTACTACAATTAGTGTATATTTATTGTAGTCAAAGTCACCATTAACACTTGTTATCGTTGATGTACTAGTGGCAGAAACGCTTGGATTGACTACGCTTTCACTAGTCGTTTTTTCAGTTTCATCGTCAGGTATACTTTTCTTGCTTTCAACAGTGGTTGCTATCTTTTTGCTTACTTCTTGAGTTGTATTTTTTTGGATTTCCGTATTATTTTGTTGTGAACAACTAGTTAATAAAATAAGTAGTGAAAGGAGTAATAAAATAACCCCCCATGATTTTTGATACCATTTTTGTTGCATATTGCACCTCTTTTTATAATCAAATTAGAATCAATTTACAATTTTTATCTATATTAACAAAAATCTTTCATTGTACAAATACCAATACTATTATACTGCTAAAACACTTCAGAAAAGAGAATAAATTTATATAATTTAGAAAGGATTCCAAGCTAAAGCTGAAATCTTTTTTATCTTAACTCTAACAAATTTATATTCACCATATGATAATTCTTAATGTTATTAACCTAGTTATGATAAAACTTCTTATTCCATTAAACTGCACTTGTTAGCACAATACGAAAAAGCATTCCTGCTTATTACAGAAATGCCCCTTTAGCTTAATAAGAAAATCATAAAAATAGGACTTTCAGTCGTACTTGATTATAATTTTTCGATAAGGATAGGATAAAACACTGACCGCCCTCTTCGCTTTCGATTTTTGGCAGAACACAAAGTACACGTATAGAGGCGTTGATGTTATTAACAATATACCGACTATCTTTTTCAATTTTATATAACATTTCCCCTTACTTTTTACAAATGTACCTCACTGTGGAGTCCATAAGTATATTTGGCACTAAAAAAAGTGCTGACCTCTGCACAAAACCGTTGCGCGAGTCTGCACTTTTATTCTGCAAGATACACTTCCCCTAATCATCGATTAAGGGAAGTTTGTTTAATCCGTTCTTAGCCGCGCTGATACTTGGCTTTTAGAAGCTTTTTTTAAGTGGTTAAAACCAACAAATTTTTTGCCTTCTTCATCCCATAGGCGGAATTTTAACGACTTAAGACTTGTTGCCATTGTAATGGTTGGAACGTTTTGCAATGGTTCAGTATTATTATGCACTTCTTCAAGCTTATAGTTTGGGACTCTCGGGCTTAAATGATGAACATGATGGAAACCAATATTGCCTGTTAGCCATTGCATGACTTTTGGAAGCTTATAAAAAGAGCTCCCTTCAACTGCTGCTTTTACATATTCCCAATGCTCATCTTCTTCAAAATAAGAATCCTCAAACGTATGCTGAATATAAAACAGCCAAATTCCGAGGGATCCCGATATCATAAAAGTTGGCATCTGAACCAGCAGGAATTTTTGCCAGCCAATAGCCCAACATAAAAGTGCTGCCAAAGCGACGATCCCTAGGTTCGTTACATACGTATTCATCCGTTCTTTGCGTTTTGCCCCCTTACGGTTAAAACGATTGGTAATCCCGAAGACGTAAATCGGACCAATAATAAACATAACAAACGGATTTCTGTACAAACGGTACATTATTTTTGTCTTAGTTGAAGCTTCTTTATATTCCTCAACGGTCAATACCCAAATATCACCTGTACCGCGTTTGTCCAGGTTGCTACTTGTCGCGTGATGGACAGAATGATCGTGTGCCCAATGATCAAAAGGATGTAGAGTTAGAATTCCTGTTATTGTTCCAAGGAGTCGATTTGCCCTTCTGTTCTTAAAAAAGGAATAGTGGCAGCAATCATGAAAGATGATAAAGGTTCTCACTAAAAAACCTGCCGCAACGACAGAAATCGACAATGTAAGGAAATAAGAAATCGACAAGCTCTTATATGCCAAATACCATAACAGGAAAAATGGGACCAATGTGTTAATGATTTGCCAAATACTTTTTTGTAAATCGGTCTTTTCATAAGGGGTAACCAGTTTTCTCAAAGCCCTTGGGTTCTGCTCATTCATTTCTTAGAGTTTCACCTTCCCTGATGTTGTTAATCTAGGTATAGAAAACGTTTTATTGCCTTTGAAGTCTCAGCTGTCATACACCATATATGGTAACTGTCATATTTATCCCATTTTCATAAAAAACTTTTATTTCCTCATTTCACCAAAGTGGGACCTAACCCCATCATCCATAATTTATTAACATATTTTATAATTTTGTTTGACACCTGTTTTTATTAAAGAAATTCTTTTGATGACAATTTTTATGGACTGTTTTTAACTCAGGAAAGAAAATCAAAAAGGGAAATGGATATGGCTGCCCTAGAAGAATTAGAATCGCCCTCTTTTGAATCGCTTTTTCATACAAGCTTGGTTATGAATGACGTCATTCATTTTGGTTTATCTTGCCCTCTAGCTAAGGATCCTTTTCAAAAGTTGTTAAGTGAATCGTTTTTCCAATCTCTCTGTGAAATTAATGGAAATACGAAACGAATTTCAGCCTCAATTAAATCTTTATTAGCAGAGCCAACCGGGATACAAAGGGCGTACGAAGATTATACCCAGCTCTTTATCGGGCTAAACTCTCTCCCTGCTCCCCCTATGGGAATCGGTTTATTTAGATTGTGAACTGCTTTTAAGAGAATACCTTGCACTTGAACAAGAAACAGCTGAGCTTTTTAAAGAAATCTTTAACAATCAATAACCGTAAAAATTATTGTTGAAGTAATATTAAGCAAAGAAAAAGGTTTAAAGACACTCGTGATTCATTTTCACGAGGTTTTCAAACCATAATTATTAACAGGCATCTTAGACCATGTTACAAATTCGATGAAGAATTCTTGACATTTTCTATTTTACTTACCGCTTCTGCACTTGTATCCACACATTTAACAAATAATACCACGACTAAAACAAAAATATTAATTTGCAATTTTTTCCGTTTCCTGTTACGATAAAGAAGAATTATTTTTGTTCGGTGTAAAGGATAGTATGAATATCGACTTTTCGTCTTGATGATACTTTGGGCAAGGATAGTAATATAATGTGTGGTAACGCACTAGGAGGCAACAAAAATGGAACAAGGTACAGTTAAATGGTTTAATGCAGATAAAGGTTTTGGCTTTATCGAACGTGCAAATGGAGACGATGTATTCGTACACTTCTCTGCAATCCAAAGTGAAGGATTCAAATCTTTAGACGAAGGTCAAAAAGTAACGTTTGACGTTGAGCAAGGTCCTCGTGGCGCTCAAGCTGCTAACGTTCAAAAAGTTGCTTAATCTTAAATCGATTATACGAACAGGCTCTTTATATAGGGCCTGTTTTTTTATGTCCTCTGTATAATACTCAATAAAAAACCCTACTCAACGTTCGAGTAGGGAGATGGTACAAGGTAATAGAAAAAGATTTAAAGCTTCAAAGGTTGTTTACAGTATAACATACTGGATTGAAAATATGAGGAATATATAAAAGTTATTTATTTTTTTCGAATACAACTACATTTTACTTCTCACCTTTGATTTTTGACAAAATACAAAGTATACGAGAGGCATTGATGATGTGAATAGTCATGAGGTTAAGGCGAATATTGAACTCCTTGTTATTCTTTTCCGCTAAACTCTAAAATATTTAAACCCTCGGATGCCTCTGGAGCTTCAAAAAATTTAGTAACATGAATAAACACTGCTTCCGTGTCAAAAGCTGCTCTTTCTGGTTGTTCGTTACGCCTTTGTGCAATTTGACGTAAGCATTGCTCGTTATTTAGATTAAGGAAAATTAGTTGATGGCTTGCATTGACCTCTGACGCCATATCCAAAAACCACTTTCGCAGCTTTTGAGTGTTAGCTGGAAAATCCATCACTACATTTGTACCGACACTTAATATGTTTTGGACATGCTTTTTCACCAACGGCTTGAGCTGCGCTGAGAATTTTAGATAGTCTTCGAATGATGCAATCTGATTGGAATAAAGAGATGAAAGCCATTCATCCTCAGACAACAGTACCGCATGTTTATCTACCGCCAATTGTTTTGATTTAGTTGATTTTCCAGCTCCCATTTTTCCACAGAAAAAGTATAGCGTCCCCAATTGTTTCATATTTTTCAACCCCCCGCGCTTATTTTAGTTTAAACTTTTTACTTCGTTAGTTCCCATAGACATTCTCATCATCTTCTGTGTCTTTGTAAAAGCAGGAACTCTTCCTCAATGTCTTTTCATTCTATCACGAACGTGGTACTATTTTCTCATGGAGGAAATGTTTTACTTCCTCACTTTCCCCTTTCTACTGATTGGGGTTTTACTATGGCCCAAGAAAGAACGTACGTTCTGGATAATTGTTGAGGTGAAGTCAATGGCCTATTCTACAAGATTGGAGGATTATATTTTTTCTTTATATCAATCTATTCACATCTACGAACCTGAACACTTAAATATGGAACTGATTGCAAGTCGACTAGGTGTAGATGTGGAATACATAAACGGTGCCAGTAAAACTATTCACATGTCTGAAAATCCTCTCATCCTTATCAATCGGCACCTAACCCCAGAAGCCCAATGGCAAGATTTCGGCCAAGAACTAGGGCATTTATTACGACATTGCGGCAATCAAATGTGCCTCCCTCTTCCCTTTATCGAATTACAAGAGTGGCAGGCTAATAACTTTGCCCTACACTTTTGTATTCCTACATTTATGATGGAACAATTAGATTTCCCTTGGCGGAAACAAGAAGTAATTTACTTACTAGCACGAACTTTTACTGTTGAATTTTCTTTTGCCGCTCGTCGACTAGAAAGATGGCTGCAACAAAGAGAAAGTCTGTATTTTTGGCAGGCTGTGACCGAAGCTCAAGAACACTATTTGTAGCCGCATGCTAATGGAATGATACATAAGCAAACGGAATGATAGTAATAAAGCAGTGAGAACATGGCAAGTATTGAACGACGCGGAAAGAACTCTTTTCGTCTCCTTGTAGAACTCGGTTATGACGGAAATGGAAGACGAATAAGAAAGAAAAAACTAGGGATCAAAACACTAACCGAGCGATTAAACCTTTTAAGGAACCATATTATCCCCTATTTCCAGGATAAGAAAATAGATCAAATTAATCCTATGCAGATCGTTACTTTCTATGATGCTTTATCAAGAGAAGGTGCTCGAAAAGATGGCAAACCAGGAGGTCTCTCCCCTAATACTATGTATGAGATAGACAAGACGTTAAGAAACATCTTTTCGACTGCTAAAGAATGGCGAGTCATTAAGGACAATCCGATGAAGGAAATTGAACGGCCACCAACCCAGAAAACAGAAATGAGTTTCCTTGATCAGGATCAAGCTTCCCAACTAATTATATGGTTATATGAAAATCTCTCTCCTACTTGGCGAATGATTTTCCTGACCGCTTTAATCGGTGGACTTAGACGCGGCGAAGTGGTCCCTCTGGAACTCACTGATATTATTTGGGAACAGAACGCCCTATCCATTAATAAAAGCGTCATTTCTGTAAATGGAAGAGCAACACTCAAAGAAACGAAGACGGGACGATCCGATGAATTGACTATGCCACAATGGTATATGGACGAACTTAGAGCTTATGTAGAGAATTGGGAAAAGGAACGCGAACTAATTGATGATCAATGGAAAGGTGGAAACAACCAGTACCTATTCCATAATGGGGTTGGCGAAAGATTTCATCCACAGACGATTACTCAAAAATGGTGGAAGATCAGAAAAAAACACAATTTTAATATCCGTCTTCACGACCTGCGCCATACAATGGTTACTCTCCTCATCGAGGAAGGAGAAAACATGAGAGCTATCCAAGAAAGGGCACGCCACTCTTCGTCGAGAGTTACCAATGACATCTATGGTCACATTACAAAAAGAGCTTCTATGGCGACGGCGGAAAAGTTTGATAAGTTCAATCCTGACAATCTCGTCAACAAGTCGCACCTCATAAAAAATTTACATCTTCAAAAACATTGATATATCAACGTTTATAAGCATAACAAAAACGGGGCAAAGGTGATTTTATTCACCCCGCCCCGAAGGATTACCTATTCAAGTTATGTCTTATTATCTCTCTAGAAATACGATTGTGTCAAGGTTTAATGTGTTTCTATTCTGATTATTTTAGGTGGTTTCAGAGGGCTGGTGACGAGTTTGGTCACCAATTGGTCACCAACTTTTCTTTGAACCAAATCAGTTCCTTGATTATGCAGCTCTCTATTGAGATCACTCACTTATTATCTTATCTCAAGATGTCTTATGAAGAAACACTTTATCTAAATTAGCATGAAAAAGACGGCTTAGACCATCTTTAAATCGTTTTTGCTCATCGTTTCTATTTTCACTCCGTATTCCCTAGCGAGTTGCTGCAGACGCTCCTTTCGACTCTCTGTTAGTGTATAAAAGATAATTGTCGGTGGATAAGCAAATTGCTCTTTGAATACCGGAATCAATTCGGCATAGCGGACGAGCTTCTTTTTGTTTTCTACCATTGATTGTGTACGATCTACTTCCAGTAAGCAGAATTTATCTCCGTGAGAAAAATGGGCATCTGGATGAACGACTTTTTCTACTCCATGTAATTGGAACACCAATTCAACTTCCGTTTCAAAATCATCCGGACAATTAAAGTGAATGAACACATCATTCCTCATTAGATAGTGTTCCACTTCACTTGTATATTTCCTCTCCAGCTCGCATCCGATCATCTGTCTTCCTTCTTTATTTAAATAGTACACATTGGCGCAATCTCTTTCTGGATGGCGGCGAGTATGAAGCCACTGTGACATGCTTTGCAGGACTTTCAAGGCGTTTCTCTTTTGGCCTAATGGATGAATCTCCTGCAGCTGCTCTCTAGTTGCGAACCCCAACTTTCCTAAACTGCATAAGATCCTTTCTTGGCTCTCCCTTTTCCTCACTAGAAGTGTGGACATGCACGCTCTCCCCTTTGCTTTCCTTTTTATTCTCGATGACGGTTAACTCGGGCTGAAGTTCTTTTCCAGCAGGCGGCACAGCAACAACATTCGGCATGATATAACTTTGCAGCCGCTCCATCATTTCTTTATTATCAATTAAAGGTGCCTGCACTTCTATGACTTCATGTGTTTTATATAGGGCTCTCCCTTTGAAGTCTGACGGCAGTTCTTCTGCTCCTGTTACATCAATCGCTACTTTACTGGCAATGCTTGTAGAAAGCCTAAAAGACAGCTTTGCATCAGCATTCTGCTTGATTTGCCGTGGCACAGTATCGGCTGTTGGATACTGCGTGCAATAGAGAAGCCGATAACCCAAAGCACCCGCAACCGAGCAATTTCACATAACTTCGCCTGACAGAATGACAGCAGAGCTTTTATTTCCTTATCCATCCACTTTTCCGGTGCCAATTGTGCCGCTTCATCTACAATAATGAATTTCCGCTTTTTAATTGGCGTATCAACAACATTGGACCAGTTATTTGCTCGGAACATATCGTATTCGTTTTGAATTTGTTTTAGCATCTTATCTGGCAATAAGGCTGCATCTTCTGGATTGGCAACGACTTTTTTCACCTGCTTCAATCTCTCGTAAGGACCAAACTCTAGCCCTCTTTTTAAATCCAGGATGTAAAACTCAATGTCGTTTGGATTATTTTCAATTAATCGTGTCATGGCGTGTTTAAGACACATACTGCTTAAAAACTGGAAGAAACACTGGAAATAAAAAACTCTTTTTTAGAAGGAACTTTGTTTATCTTTTTATTAATCATAAAACCAGCCTCTATTCATTAAGATGGTAGTTGTATATGTATTCAAACTTTACTAACTCTTAATATTCTCTGCAACATATCTTAGATAATCTTTTGTGGGTAAAACTTTCAATTCGTGAAATTTTTTCTAGAAAGCGTAAAGTTTTTGATGGTATAGTTATTATGAACCAGACTTGCAGAACTACATCTAAGGGAGAGGATAAGGAAATGAAGAAGAAAATGCTTGGAAAAATTGCAGTAGGTACGTTAGCATTTAGTTTGTTCGGATCAGGCGTCTACGCCGGAACTGTTGTCAAGTCTTACAAAACTCCACGCGGAGATATGGCAACCGTAGAAAAAGAGGAAGTACATAAAAATCGTATTGCATTAGAAGTTGACGGTAAAAAGGTGAAAAAGAGCACTTTGTATTTAAATGGGACAACCTATGTGCCATTGAGGGATACAGCCGAACTGTTAGGTGCGAAAGTTGATTATGACTCTAAAACCATGGCTGCCAAAATTAAAAGCAGTTCACCCCATAATGAACAAAAAATCATCAAAAAAAGCGAATTGCCCTACACTATTACTTCTATAAATCAGGATTATAGTTTTTATATGGTAGTTACAATTGAATCAATTGAAGAAGTAAACGATAAAACAGTTGCTCGAATCAAAGTTACCAATAAATCTCCAAAAAATTATTCTTTTTACTTTGATGAGTCACATTGGACCTTATATGCAGATAATAAAAGTTTAGGCGGTACAGACTTTGATGATTATTTAAAAACAATTTCGTACGTTTCTTCTGGGGGAATGCCCGCTAATAAAACAATGGAAGGAAATATAACTTTCCCGAAAGTTCCTGCTGGCACAAAATCAGTTATGATTAGATTTAACCCAGGGTATGTTCAAGCTGTAGACTTACATTTTAACTTAAACTCTTAAACTATAAAAAGCCCCTCTCTCGTGAGAAGGGCTTATTAATTAGCAGCAATAAGTTCTTTTCCTTTATCTAATACTTTTAAAGTTCGTAGCCTTCCTTCTTACCAGGTTATGTCCCCGCCTTCTTTCAACCTATTGAGTAGGTTTAGAAGAAATAACTCCCAGGAATTTCGCGATCCCATCTGCGATTGCCTGGCAAAAATTATTAAAGAATCCGATGTCTTTTAATTTCTTTACATCGGCTGCTGAATCCACAAATAAGCATTCTAATAGAATCGTCGGCGCTTTTGTACCCTTTAATACGCGGACATCAGGACGAATTTTAATTCCTCTATCTTTTACTCCATGTTTAACAAGAACTTCGGCAATCTCCGCATGAATAATATTTCCAGCTTTATTTGGTAAATATACGAGTGTTTTGTAACCTGTACCTCCACCAGCGTTTAAATGAATGCTGACAAACAAACCGGCGTTTTCTCTATCTGAAATATCAAATCGGGCATTCAAATCCTTACTTTTATGTGGATCAATCGCTTTGTCTGTTGTACGTGTATAAATTACCTTGATATCAGTTGGTAATCGTTTGGCTATCTCCTTACCAATTTTCATTGTCCATTCATATTCTTTTACATATTTAACTGCTCCTAGATCTGGAAGGCCATGTCCAAAATCAAGCACCAAGATTTTCTCCATCATCTTTTCCTCCCAATCGTTTCTGTCCTTTTCGCCCCTCAGCTCGACTTACTTTTGCTTCTAACTCCGACTTTACCCACTCTGTTATTTTGTTTAGAGCCCATTCTCCCCATCCAGCAAGAATACTATTAGCTATCATGGATTGAATCACGTAGTATAAGATCCCGAATGATAATAGACCAAATAAAATACCTGGCAATTCCAATGCTGCATCAGCAAGTGACCTCCACCGGGTAATAGAAGAATAAAAAAAGTACGGAAGAGCCCATCAATTCCGTACTTGCTTGCATATGACGTGTCTTTTTTAGATGCCCACGTTCCGCTAATCCAATCCATCATAATAAAAAATACAACAGCACTCATTATCGCGTGAACGATTTCTCCTTCACCATATAAACTTTCAAAAATCGGTGTAAACAAAGCTCCAGTAAATGCTGCACATATTCGTTGTAATGATTCCATCACTTCATCCCTCATATAAAATAAAAAGACGGACCTAGTAAAATCTGAAAATTCTAACTATTTTCATCATCAGCTTATTATCTAATATACCCCATTTTTTCATCAGGAGAATTGTTCGATTCATCTCCGCTATAACCAACTGTACAAGAGCCACTAACATTGGTATATAATTTATTTTTATTTACATATTCAAATTCAATATTACAGCCTCCCTTACTATAATATCCTTTACCATTTGTTAATTTCGCTACCCCTTTCAAGTTCCTCATTTTGTAAAGCCGTGAACCATTTACTTCTATTCTTTCATATTCACTGATAATAAAATCAAAAGACCTTGCAGTTTGCTTACTTATAATTAGATCAGATCCAATACCTGTGCCAGAAGAAGCATGACTATATTTACCATTCCATGTTTTATTATCAGATTCAAAAGCCAAATATGTACTTGATACATATCCCTTTTTCTTCTTATAAGTGATCATTGACCATCCGCTTTTAAGTTTGTTATGAACAGTAACTTTTATTCCTTTTTTTAAAGAACCTAACTTCTTAGAACTTGTCGATGGTTTTTCTCTCACGTTTAAGGTAGTTGCATTTATAGTCGCGGTAGAATTTGCCGCATTTACTGCATTAAATGCAAAAGGCAGCAAAACACTTAAAGCTACAATAAATGCTACTACAAATTTTAATAGTTTTTTAGTTTTCAATCCTTTCTCTCCCTTAATTAATATTTACTACCTTATTATAAAAATACACTCAAATTTTAATTATTTTAGAGGTGCTAAATAAATTCCTTCTCCTACAAACAAAGCCCGTATAACGGAGTGCCGCGCATTATAATATTCTTCCTCTAAACTACGATCACGATTGTCCAGACTATTTATTGTGCCAATCCTATCCACCATCACACCCAGATTATTAACTATAGATTTCTCTCTATCACTATATGAGTAGGGATCTTTTTCCATAGCTAGCGTTGTATCATGAATCCATTCCAAAGCATCTTTATCCATTTCATCCACTGGTACTCTATTTTCAAAATCATGCTCTAATGCATCGTAAGCTTTCATTGCCTTATTATCAAACGACTGTTCTACGAAACTAGACAAAGAGTAGATACCCACTGCTAATAAAGCCCCTATCCAAATTCCTTTTTTATTCACATTAATCCCCCCTATTTTATTTACGTTAATCCCCCCTAGTTGAATTTACCATGATTTTGAAATGGGGGAATATCAAAATTCTTCTTTAAGCACCCTATATCTATGCCGTAATTAAATCCTCATGATCCTCAGAAATTAAATAAGCGTCGATTCCTTCTTTAAGGTCCGGATGCTTTGAAATGACGTAATCGTATATGTATGCTTCATCAATAATTCGTTGTCCTACGTATTCTGCCATTATGTAGTACCTCCAAAGATTAAATCATCGAGTGCTTGTTTTATACGGGACTGATGTTCTCTTATCTTTTCATTGTCTTTCAGAAGTAAATCCATTTTTTTTCAACAGTTAAAGGTCTGTCAATATACTCGTAAAACAAAGTCTTAGTATCAGTATCAACCTTCAGTATACTCAACTTCCCTTCTACTTCAACAGGCATAGGCAGTTAAGCACTCATTGGTTATCGTATAAGAAACATAAGAACCAAAGTCCAGCTGAATAATCGGTAAATACTAGGTCTTTGAATAAACATAAGCTCTTTCTTCAGCGGATAGAGCTTTTTTCTTTTTCTTCAATTATATCTGACAAGGCACTGAGCCCCTCTCTTTATTGACATATTTAGTTTTACTGGGCAGTTTCACCCTATGTGTGAGAATCTTGTTCCTGTTGATTATAAAGAAGTCTGTACCTTTTTTTTAGAGTTTTAGAAAGAACAAGTGCCTCTTTCATTAGAGCATTTTAATTATTTTTTAAACGAAGTAGGCATCATCTCCAAGCAATCCCCTACTCACAATCCCTTTCCTTTACATAAAAAATACACCTATTGAATAGGTACTGTGTTGCCTAGTATGATAGATTAAGAAGATATGATGTCTTCCGTTTTTGGAGGAGTTGCTTTTCTTGCGAGCTTTCCCCCATTGTAAAATTTACCATATTTTCTCATTATATCTGCAGCCTCTGTCGCCGAGGGTATTTTCCCTTTTGCTAAATAAGTGAGGTAATACGTTTTCGTATTTCTCCGGTGAATTACCCAGCCAAAAAACTTCATTGCAAACCCATGAGAACTTTTATTACGGAATTTTGGCATTAACTTACCATCCCAAATCGTCATGGTTTGCCCATTCCCCTTACCTCTTTGAAGTTCTCCATGCAATTCTGCATAGATAAGCCCAGGCGATTTTTTCATTTGACTCATAACCATCAATGTTAAGACGTAATTAACAAAAAGCTGGATAAAATTCAATTTTTCTCCCCTAGTAAGAGATATAAAAGCGGTTTCCGGAAGTTTGTCCGGCTTCTCCCCCAATACTAATACTCCTCCCTTGCCGCCCTCGCCTTTTACTGTGGCCCACTTTTTTTTCTTCATAGTTCCACCCCCACTGATATAACCTCGTATCATTATTATTCCTTTCATGTATGACAAATTCCTCCTATAGGTGTGGAGTAAGGAAATTTTCGTTTGTGTTCCATAATGTTGACCTTAGTATCATTGCAACGTTTATACACAGTGAAAAGTTTTACGAAACCTATGTTCTAGAAGAACAAATAATTTAGGCAATAAAAAAGACTTCTCTAAAAGTCTGATTTATTGCCTTCTTTATGTCGTGTTATTGTCCCACTACCGCATAAAAAAAAGCCAGCAACTTCCGCTGACTTTCTCTCTCTTTATTTAACTATAGCACCCATTCGTTGAAAATGACTAACTAAGAATCCCTTATAGCCTTTCCTGTACCCAAACAAGCGCTACAATCTTGGACATAAACTGATTCAAAACCTGAAGAAAAAAATCCTCTTCCTGAGCAGTCGGGACACATTCCCCTTTGGAATTTTTTCTCTCTTCGTTTTTCTTTTAGATTCCCAAAGAACAATAGCGAAACCATGTGACCGCCTCCAAACTTTACCTGTAGTATCAGCTAGTTACATCTTTTAATAATATGGAAGTTGCTTTAACTAAACTGCAACCTTTAGCGGAAGGAATATTACTGGTTATTATTTTTTCTTGCTTTTGCTCTTCGATCTGCCGCTTTTGAACGTTCTTGAGCAACTAGATCATCCTTATCAGCAAGCTCCTGTGAGAATTCAACATCTCGACCATCTGATTGAAAAGCCCCAGCTGTATTCGTAATTTGATCATTATCCTCATGATTTATGTTTTGTAACATTTTAAAAACCTCCGATTGAAATATAGTACATATATAAAGTGTGTAGTTTTAATTAACTTTATTCATTTTTACTTAGGTTCATTCGAAGCGCTTGTTTCTCTGAAGTATTTACTTTTCTCTCTTTTAATGAACCAGCTACTAACATGCCTCGTTCATTTAGTAAGAAATTTTTGATTACTGAACAGTTTCGTCCTGCTTTGACATAAAAAACTCTTACAAATAATAGGTTGTAAGAGTTTTTTCGTTACTTTTTGTAAATGTCAATTGCATCCTTTATCAATAAATCATGATTGAAAGTCAAGTTGATATCCGATGGAGTGGCCTTCCTTTTTGTTTTGATGAAGCAGCTATCTTTATCATGCTTACCTTCTATCGAGAAGCCCATGGTCCACATTTCATGGAACTTTTTCACTTGTTTCATGGACCAAAGGAGGGTCACTTCTTCCAGTGCTATATAGAAGTGTTAGTTCTTGAGGAATTTCCTTTCAATGTGGCCGACCGCTCGTTTCTCGTCTATGACCTCTTCGATCACGTCGATTCTCCCTTCGGTATTTTCTTCGCATACTGTTTACTACAGAAGCAAGCCTTTTCGGTTAATTTCTATCAACAGGCGATTTATTTTCTTATAGTCAGGCGTCTCCGGAAGTGGTGATTTTTCTAGAGAAGTTTTTAGCTGGTTGTCATACACTTTGATCATTTCGATTGCCTCTTCAAAAGAATATTTTCCATTCCGACAGTCAAGCAGTAACTGCCTATTAGGACGGAATGCATTGTAATCACCGGTTTCAAGAATTTCAATTGCACTCGTAAGAAGTCTGATGCTGTGCATAAACAATTTGGTATCATAAACAGAATGCTTAACTGAATCCTGTTTTTCAGTGTCACTTATTTTTTTATTCTTCAATTGCTGAATTTGGGCATATGCATACCCGCCAAACTTCTTCTGAATATTTTTTGATAAGAATAAGTGTCGGTTATCAATCAATTGCTGTCCTAAGTCCGTGATCTTTAAGTAGTCTTTTTGTCTTGCAAACAGAATTTCAATGTTGTTAGGCACCCCTGACATGGCATCTTTAACAAATTTATTTATATGGGTAATGGTCACATCTACATCATCTTTCGTATTCTTAAAGTTCTTGCCACCAGTCGTATTGTATTCATTAAAAGATTCTAAGCCTAAATAGTACTCGACAGGAGGGATACAAATACCTTTATAATCTCTATCTGATGACTCAGTGTTTGTGCCGTAAGCATAACTGCCAGTAGTTGTTAGGATGATTGTTCTTTCTTCAAGCCATTCAATATCAGATTTTTCGAAGTTCATTTTGCTCATTTTCGTCCCTCCTTTTTTACTGTTTATTTTCTCCGTTCCATCCTCTTTTCTTACTGCATAGGTTATAGAAAGAGGGGCTGAGACAAGCCCTTATTTAAAGCGGAAGGCCCATCATCCAGTTGTCTCTAGTTTCTTCGAATAAAATAAACTGTTAAGAAATATAAAACTGGCAAGTACCTAGCAGATATAGAAAACGGCGAGTATATGCTGACCAATATGTTTAAAGCTGAAGTTATCGATACTTACTACCACCACCGTGGGTAATACCATACACCGACCGCCCTCTTCGTTTTTAATTTTTAGCAAAGCACAAAGTATATGTATCGAGGCGTTGATAATGTGAATAGTCATGAGGTTAAGGCGAATGAGGAACTGATGGATCAGTCTTTGGCGAAGATGTATTGATTTGTTTACCTGGCATTCATGGATGTTCATCCTATTGAGAATAGACCTTTATTTTAAATGATAAAGTTGCTAACATAATAGTAATCAAAGCTTTTTGGTTAGAAATTATAAGTTCTCTTTTCAATAATGTAATTCCCGCTATAGGCATTAAAAAAGGTGACTTCTTTAAGCTAAAGATTTAAAACACAGAGCAGGAGAGCCGTGTTATGTGATTTCTTTTACCGAGGACATAGATGACAAGGAGTTGCCTTTTCTTACTTCATAGTTTTAATATTCGACTTCGTGATTTGCGCCATACGATTAATATCTCGCTTTTCAAATATTCAATAAAAAAATAAACTACCCTTTTACTCATTTTGTAGGTTTCTCTGCTAGAACCTTAAAATTAGACGTAGAGGTGGATTCTTCAAATGAAAAAATAATTTTATAATCTATGACTTCATTCGTATCTATATTGCGAATGGATAGCGTTACTGCACCATCACCAACATAGGTTAACTGGCTGTTGTCAGTAATTTCATAAGTTTTCACACCATCTACTTCATTTACCGCAAAGCATATTTCATGGCTCATATCATCGTAAATAAAAGCCAGATTGCTACTGTTATTATTCTTTTTATCGTAAAAAGAGATAACGGCCTTTAGCATTGGTATTTTATCATCTTTCACTAGGACATAATCAGAGATTTCATAGTCGCTAAAGTCTTTATTTGACTTAAACGTTGTCATTGCATCCTCTTTCGTATATTTCTTTTCTAAAGATGTTTGTTGATTTAATGAAGAATCTGGATGCGTGATAATACTTTTTTCTTCATCTGAACATCCAAATAATAATACATTTCCTAATACCAAGGTCGTTATAATTATATATTTTTTCAAAAGCCCCCTCCTCTTTAATGTTTGGCTAATTGAATTGAAATGTTCGTTAGTTTGACGATACAAAATTTAACATTTCACTTATACTATACAACTGTTTTTTGTAGACACCCCTAAAAACATCTGCCATTTTTAGGGAATGAACTTGTTTTCACTCTCCTAACATGAAGTGAAAAAATTATATTATACAGACAGAAACATCTTACGAGTTAAGCCAATAAATTCATCTAAAGGTGGTGTCATCCATTTATCCTTGTGCCAAGCAATTTGAGTATAAAGCGAAGATGAGGAAGACTTCCATGGCAGCTCCTTCATTCGCCCCTCTTCGATATCTTTTTTTACTACCATCTCAGGCAGTAGTGCCACGCCCAATCCTGCAATTACACATTGTTTGATAGCCTCTATACTAGCAAATTCTATTTTATCTAATGGGTATATTCCAAGAGAATGTAGGGATTCCTCGAACATGTTTCGATAAGAACATCCAGCCTCTGTAAGCAAAAGAGTTTCATTCTTCAGATCATCTATTGAAAACGCTGATGTAGATTGGTTTGATGTGACAACTAGTTTTAACTCCTCTTGGATAAGCTGCTCTACTCTTAACGATCCTTCCGGTTTCCTTTTATCCATAATAAAAGCAACATCTAATAACCCCTCCATAAGCTGCTTTCTCGCCATTTCATCAGAATGTGCAGGTTTAAATACTAGCTTTACTTTTGGAAATGCAGCCTTGAACTCTTTAAGAATGGGTGGTAATCGATAGGTACACTGACTCTCCTGAGCCCCTATTGTTAGAGTACCAGTTAGTTCCTCTTCTCCGTTTGCAGCCGTAATGGCTTCTTCGCTTAAACTAATCATTTTTTCAGCATATCTTTTAAATTGATGTCCGGCTTCTGTTAAGATCAGCCGCTTTCCTAAACGCTCAAATAATGGTTTGCCAATCTCGTCTTCAAGACTCTTAATTTGAGCCGTAACGCTTGATTGTGCAAAATTTAATAATTTCGCAGTTTGTGTAAAGTTTAGATTTTCTGCGGCATGTTTAAAAGTAATCAATTGTTTAATTTCCATTTTATCAGCCTCTTTGAAATCGTTTTTTTCGATTTATTCAATCGAAATAATCGTCTTTATCGATTTATCAACTTATTATAAGATATACATATTCGAAGGACAATAGTAGAAATCTTCAAAGAAAAGGAGTTAATCAAAATGACCATTGCAGTTATTTACGGTGGAAGCCGCCCAAACGGGAATGCAGAATCATTAACAAAGTTAGCGACTCAAGGCTTAGATGTAGAAGAAATATATCTGAAAGATTATTTAATTGAACCTATAAGAGATAAGCGACATGCAGAGGAGGGTTTTTCCGAAGTCAAAGATGATTACAACTTCATCATCGATCTCATTCTTCCTCATGATATCCTTATCTTTTCTACCCCAATTTATTGGTATAGCATGACAGGAACATTAAAAAACTTTATTGATCGTTGGTCCCAGACTTTGAGAGACAAACAATATCCCGACTTTAAAAAACAAATGTCTCAAAAAAGAGCATATGTCATTGCAGTGGGTGGAGATAATCCATACATTAAAGGTTTACCAATGATTCAGCAGTTTCAACATATCTTTGACTTTATAGGGACAACATTTGAAGGATATATTATTGGAGAAGGAAACAGACCAGGTGATATTGATCAAGACTTGAAAGCTTTGTCTGCAGCGGAACAACTAAGAGGAAAATTACAATAAAGAAAAATTATTGCATGCTTATTATTTCAAATGAACGAAGAACTAAACAAAGAGCAAATTGATAAGTTAAAAACGCTGCATAATGGCAGCGTTTTTTCAAATCACTCTTATGATTTTTATTATAAAGATTGATAAATTTAATAGACCCTATTATTACTTAATGCGATTAGTTTTAAATAAATGTTTTATCTTGTTACACTAAACTACTCCGTTATTAAACTCTTGCTACTCTTTAGTTGAAGAAGCAAATTATCATAAATAAAACCGTCAATTACAAGACGACTGCAGTTTAAATATCTTTGGATAATCGGTTGGCTTCATCGATAAATTCCATATTGATCATTGCATCAATCACTATTTTGTACAGTTCTTGGTTGTTTTGCAAGACATCATTAAGCTGAATGTTCCTAAATAATGCAAGTCGTGAGGCAACTGGTGCGGAATAAAGGTATTCCTGCAACAACTCCAAATCAGGACCTGTGTCTTTTTGAATCGGGAATGGTATATGCTTTTCATGTTGAAGAAGTGGAGTGGTAACGCCCAGTCCCTCTTGTGTTTGGATACTTATATTTCTTTGCCGCTCCAATTGGACGTTTTGAACGTAACGATACGGATTGTCAACAGTAGGTATCTGGAGATTCTCCATTAAAAGCGTTGTGACTCTCTCCCGAACTAACTTTTCATTTTCAGATGGTTGATATGGGGAGTTAGCCCTCTCTGCAGCCCATTGATCTCTAGCGGCTAAATAACTCTCTTCACTATTAAACTGATTATAGAACAGTTCACCGTCAGTCAAATTAACTCTTAAAAATTCACATAGATTCTTTGCCACTATACGTGTTGGACGTTCAAAATCCATTGGACAAATGCAAACAATAGGTGCTATTTCAAGATCAGTTACAGAACTATAATCAGTAAGGAATCCATAATGAACACCGTCTACACCCATATTTCCAAATACGACCACATCACTTGGTGTGTTAAAATATCTGAAGTTCTCAAGAGAAAGGTAAAAATTAAGCCCAAGGTAAAATTGTTCAAGGTCACCAAGAGCATTTTGTAAGTCAATTAATCTTTGGAGTGTAGGTGGTACATCGTATTTACCAAAATTACTATCCATTGAGTTAGCTCCTTATATGTTTTTCAAAATTTTAATATATGAACTTCAACAAAAACCATCCCATATTGCACTAAACTCCCCTATAGCTGAAGAAAAAATGCCAAAAACAGGATTTTCAATCAGTATAACTGTATCCACGCCCACTTTCTTCCTGAATAATTAAGTTTATTTTTACATTCCAACATATCTATTCAATTACTTTGATCCAATATGCATCAGCTCGTCCAGGTGACGTAAGAAACACTTTTCCATTGAAATAAACTTTAACCTTTTGACCGAGTTTTAGCTGGTGATCTGGAACATACCAGGGCAATTGAAATATTGTACCTTCATTTTCAAGAGTAGCAAAAAGCTTTTCCTTTGGCATTTGGTCACTAGAAAGATCGTCAGCAATTAAGACGGTTGTTCCTCCGTTGCTTTTAAAAACATTAGCGATATATCCTGATTCAGCAGGGGCGAAATGGAATAAACTGATGCCTCCAATTAGTATGAAAAGAAACATCAATAGAACAAATAGAAATACTTTTTTTCTGTTTTTCTTCAATTCATCCCGCCTTTAATAACAAATATATTGGAGAAAGTTTTTCTTCTAATTATATCTTTTTTAGAGGGTATTGTACCGCAAAATCAATAACTGATACCCTTTAAGAATTTCGATAACACAGATATTACTAAATATCCATTATATTTTATTGATTTCTCAATAATAGGGTTAGCTGTATGTATTTATTTTAAGCTTTTCCCCCAAAACTCTTCCACTTTGTCGCATATCTTTCTAGTAGTAGACCCTATGAATTTATGACATTCTCACTTGTAACGATCAACCATTTGTATTCCTTTATATGGTAAAATCGCTATAAAAATATATAAAGGTGATTTAAAATGAAAAAATAACTATTTAGTTTTTTGTTGGTTATGAGTGTAGTTTTTATGTTTAGAGCATATAATTCGAACAAAGATGAAGATTTATTATTTCAAGGAGAGGGAGAAAGCTGGAGAACTGAAGTTTATACAGGACAAACAACAGAGTCTACGAAAAAAAGAATTGCTCCATCTATCTATCTATCTAAAGTTTAAAGGCAGCAATCCAAAAGTGTTAGAACATCTAAGATACAATATAGAGACGAAACAGGGCGGTTTGAGCGGAAGTGAATATACTCTGAACAAGCAAGGAGAGGTTACTCCAGATGCTGAACAAATAAATAAAGTAGTAACGTCAAAAACAAAAGAATTAACAATAACTGTTGACTGGTTGGAAAAAGGAAAAGAAAAACTGAAATAATAATTTTAGAGAAAAAAATAAACCCCACTATAAAGCTTTATTCATTTCCTGTATCGAGCATTATATTGACTATTTAAAGTGTGTTATACATCAAAGCCTGTACCATATTCAATTCATAGTACAGGCTTTTGGGGGTCTCTGTTTAGGGTTATTCAAGTTAGGGAGCTTTCTTTATTTACATAACAATCGATACAGGAAGTTACTTATTCAGTTTCCATTTAAGATATCTCTTAATTCTTTTATAAAACTATCTTCAAACATTTTTGTTATTTGTAATTCATCTAGAAACTTTAATATACCTAAGGCCCAGTCCTCATCGTTTTCTTCTTTTACTCGCAGCATCGCCTTCTCTATATGTGGTTTGAGTACAATCGGATCAATCTCTTTTAATAATTCCGTTATGGTACTAACCCCAGACCAATTATCATCTTGGAACCAATCCATAAGGTATGGTAATGCTTCTTGATTCTTCGGATAACCTATTTGTTTTAATACTACGGAGGCATTCTGCCAACATTCCTTACTACATACATCTGAATGTTTTGCTATTAGAATGACATCTTTTCCACTTAAATTTGAAAGCTTTTCTATAGCCATATTCTGGACTTCTTGTGAATGATTCCAGCTTAAATCCCGTATCAGTTCCTCAATACTTTTCATAAGGTACATTTTTCTCCTAACCTAATAATGAACTATTATCACTTCCGATATCGGTACTAAAAAAGGATCTCGGCTGGAAGATCCTTTTTGCTGCTCGTTCAATTAAAGCGCCCGATTGTGAAATAAACTATTCTACTTATTCTTTATACGAAGTTCAGCTACTTCTTCTAATAAATGAATAAACTTTTCCTGTTCCCTCTTACTCCTTTTAAGTCGGTTTACGCGAATAGAACTTTCCAAATATCCCCTTACTTTTAAGCTTACAAAAAAAGAGCGATGATGTTGTTCATTTTCATACAATTCTTTAAACCATGAGAACTGTTTTAATTTTTCTATATTCTTTTCGATTTTCTCTGTTTTTAAGCCTGTACGTCCACCACTAACAAGATTAATACAGGATATTAGGCTAAGTAAAATTGCGAATAAAAGGATAATAACAGAACCCAACGCTCTCCAAAATTTTTTCATAAACATCTCCCTAGAATATTATGATCAGTGTAGCATTGCTTTAATTATTGTTGTATTTAATAATGCTAAACCTTCAAGATTTTAATCACTTTTTTACAGAGTACGTGATAACATTCCTCCACAATATCGGAATTAAGGTAATCCATTTAACTGTTTTTTTCCTCCCAGGCTCTCATTAAATCTTTATGAAATTTTTTTGGCTTTTCAATATAGAACCAATCGATTGAATGTGCAGTAGTTGGCATCCATTTTCTACGACGGCTTCTAATCTTTTCGTGATGGGTGTAATGCGGATAGATCACAGTGGATTTCAATCCTTTTACATTAGAATATTGGATACTTTCAATCTCATCCCAATAGACCTTATTTCCTTGTAGGTCAATGACAACCCCTTCACTATCCCAATAAAATCCCTTACCTTGTCTTCTTTTTCTTAAGAGGTATATAGAATATCCGAGGAATACTAATGAAACAAACAGTCCTATAATAACGAAAAATATATTTGAAAGAATGTCTTTAAGTCCCATAAAGAAAAAACAGAAAAGCATGATTCCACCAGTTAACATGAAAGCCAATATTGGAAAATAAGAAAGTTTATATACCTTCAATTGTTCCAAATATAACAACACCTTTTAGACCAGATTTGATGTTATTTTATCAGTTTTTCTTCTCTAACTAAACTAGTCGTCAGTTGATGCGATCCCCAAAATATAGAATGAATAATCTATACATCAATAGTTCACATAACATCACAAATAGGAAGCCAGCGCACAAACAAATCCTTTTCAGGAACAGAGTTTTCCTTCTTCGCCTGGCTTTTTCTCTACACAGGATTTTATACATTGTTGATTTTACAGGGCTCCTGGCCATTCAATCAGCCTGTTTACTGCATAAAACAAATGAATATAGTTAATTCCCTTTCTTAAGTTAAAGAGTAAAAGACGGATAAATACTAAAAATACTCCCTATAATTGCGCCAACTACTAAAATCTAAAGTTTCAATCTTTCTTAAAGAATATGGTTTAAGAAATAAAAGAATGTGGTAGAGGGTTTCGTGGAGTTATACATAAAGGGGGAGTATAAAGTGAAAGAAGTGTCTCAACATTCATTTAAACTAAAAGATTTCTTTGAAAAAAACAGCAAGGAATTTGAAGAGAAGCTATTATCTGAGGCTGTCAATGTAAAAGATAAAATCGATGAAATTCTAGCAATCGGGAACATTGACCTTATAAAAAATGCCCATAAGCTAGTGGTTTATATTATTGAAGGAAAAGAAAAAGAACTTCAATTATTTGCGAAACAAGAAGGGATAGCGTGGGCTACTCACTCTCTCACTCTATCCTTTAAATTAGAGTGGGTGCAAGCCATCCGCAGGACTCTGTGGAATTTTATAGAACAGTATAACGAATTAGCGGATAAACAGGCGGCTTTGAACTTTTTCCGCTTGGAAAAGGAAGTTAATAACCGAGTTGATACATTTTTAAATACTTTTTTTATTAATTATTCTACAGGATTCCCTGATCAACGCTCAGAGAGAGTTGGTAGAAAATCTATCGGTTCCCATCATTCCAATCAATGCTTCAGTCTGTATTTTGCCTTTGATCGGTTCGGTTGATATCTTTCGAACTTCAGTCCTTGAGGAAAAGGTTCTAACTGAGATTGGGATATCCCGCATCCAAGTCTTAATCATGGATTTATCGGGAATTGCAGATATGGAACCTCAGGTCATTGACCATTTAATGAAAGTTATCAATGGGGCTGCCTTGATGGGATGTAAAACAGTCATTACCGGCTTAAGAGCAGAAGTCGTGAGAAAAATGATCCATCAAGGACTCTCCTTTGATCATGCCACTAAAACATGGGGCACGCTGCAACAAGCATTAAAAGAATACTTAGTCAGCTAAATAGAGTATCCATATAAGTTGTCAAATGGATAGCGCCGCTAAAGCCCCGCTTAAAAGGGGGCTTTTTTGATTTAACTTGCTTCTATAGTTGAAAAAAAGTCTTGAAAAAGACAGGGTTCGTGCAATCACACTTACTTATAATTGATCAATCCTTCCTCTTTGTTTTTTCTTTGCTGACATTACTCAGTAAAAATCTCTCTACATAAAAAAACACCCAATTGCTTTAAATTAAGATAATAATCCATAGGATAGTTAGTCCATTATAGGGGCTAATTATCCTTTTTTATTTACGTATTCTATTAAAAAATAATGGTTGATAAGATAGTTTAAATTGTATAATATGTAATTATAGATAAGAATATTAGTTTGGTTGTTAGGGGACAAAGCCTCGGTGCGAGGATAGCACTCCGCAGAACCGTTAGGTTCGAGGACCTTAAGAAAACAACAATAACGGTAGTCGCTATGGGTAGAACTACTATTAAAAATAATCATTAACGGGAGAGTGTTCTTACTTATGAGAGTGGAAGAGATATCTATTGACAATAGAAAGGCCTACCTTCTCCTGGATACAAATGGGTTGCCTGTTAAGCCTGTTGCAAAGTACATGAAACACCTCCACAACAGAGAGAGCAGCAGCAATACATTAAAGACGTACTGTACAGCTTTGAAGCATTATTTTACATATCTAGAGCAAATAGAGACTGATTATCAGCAAGTAAGCTTTGAGGTGTTATCCAACTTCGTTGCTTGGCTTAGAAATCCATATGAGAGTAATAAAGTTGTACCTCATAAAACCACAAAAGCTAAACGAAGCGAAAAAACAGTAAACAATTACCTTACGGTAGTTACCTCCTTTTATGATTACCTGTACAGAAATGATTTAGTTGAATCGGACGTTGTTGAAAAACTCATGAAAAAAATGTTTGTAAGTGCTGGTGGAAGTGGATACAAGGGCTTCTTACATCATGTAAATGAAGGAAAACCAACATCTAAAAATATCCTTAAATTAGATGAACCGAGAGAAAGAGTAAAAGTATTTACAAAAGAACAAGTTGAATTAATTTATCATTCTACTACAAACATTCGGGATAAATTTTTGGTGCGGCTGCTCTTTGAAAGTGGATTGCGTATTGGAGAAGTCCTCTCTCTTTTTCTCGAAGACTTTCAATTTGATGCCAAACAAAGGAAACACAAAATCCAACTGACAGACAGAGGCGAACTGCCAAACGGGGGCAAATTGAAGACTGGCGAGAGAAGATTAGACATCTCTCAAGGACTCATGGATTTGTATGATGATTATTTATACGAAGTGCTTGATGACTATAATCCAGACCATAACTTTGTATTTGTGAAGATTTGGGGAAAGAATGCTGGGCAGCCCCTTACCTATTCGGATGTCTATGCGACCTTCAAAGAGGTTGAGAAGAAAACAGGCATACATATTACTCCGCATATGTTCCGCCACACTCACGGTACGATTTATTACCTTCAAACGAAAAACATTAAGATGGTGCAAGAGCGTCTAGGTCATGCGCAAATCCAGACAACAATGAACCTGTATATCCACCCTTCCGAAGATGAAATCCGCAAGGATTGGGAGAAGGCTTCTCATGCCTTTGAGATTGGGCGAAGCAAAGGGAACAAGGAGGAAGGCTTTCAATCAGGTGTTCCTGATGGAGCAGTTCCTTTTTAACTAGATTGGTATTTTAGGAGGAAAGCCATTGGATAAAATCATAGCAAGTAATTCACTTCCACAAAGCGAGTATTGGGACTTAATCACTTCCACCCTCTCCTCTTACGAGGTTAAAGATATTTCCAACGATGGAAAAGTAACAAGAAGAGTTGTGAAAGATAATTACTTTTTAGTCAAGGACGTTTGGAATGTAACTGATATCGGTCAAATCCCAAACTTTCACGAACAATTCAAGAGATACAAAAGAAAAGGTAAAAATGTAAAGTTTTCTATCGAAAACCATGCCATTAGCTTAGAAATTAAATTTATTTTCTATCATAAGTTGTTTAACGATGAACTGACTTTCAGCAGCTTTTTTGGTAACTACGCAGTATATTCAAACAAATTATTTTTGTTTCTTAATGAAAAGCATCCTCTCCTACGTTCCCTGCTTGATTTAGATGTTGAGAAAACTGAGAAAGAGTGGATTTGGTGGTTAAATAACAAAGGTGTAAAAACAATTCAAACAAACAAAAATATCAAATATGGTGAATACGAGAGCAAAACACCATTAGCCTATTTCTTCCGTTCCCTTTACGAGAAATTATTCAATCTAACGGACACTCGTGAAGAATGGGAGAAAGATAGATGGGATGTTAGGGTGTTAAATGCCAATTATGGAATTGATTATAACACCTCAAAAACAGATTATTATATTGACTTTAAAAGAATTAAAAACGTTGTTTTCAGACAGTGGGTTAAAAAATATATCAAAACTAGACTACTAGGAGGAGGAAAATTTTCGTGGTCATCATCTCTTATATATTTAAGAACAGTTCCTATGTTTTTAAATTTCGTTAGTGAATTAGAGCCTGAATGGAACGATTTAAAAGGGCTAAACAGACAGCATATTGAGAGATATTTGGAGTATCTTCGATATTATGCAAAAAACAAACCTAAACAGAAAAGTGCTAATCCAAAACAATACATTCGTGATAATGTTACTCGTCTTTATACATTTATAAAAGATACTCAACGCTTTGATTATAGTATCGCACCTGAGAAACCAACTTCTAAACTACTATATTCCGAGGATTACCCAACACTTGATAAGAAATCAGATGATGATATTGATTACATTCCCGACCAGGTTTTAGAGCAATTATTTGAATATATTAACGACCTTCATCCAGACATACAACCTATCGTGTGGGTTGCTTTTAAAACTGGATTGCGTATCAGCGATACATTAGGATTAACACAAGACTGTTTAGTTCGCTTGAACGGTAAATATTCCATTCAAACCGACATTGAAAAAACTTATGTAAAGGGGCACAAAATTCCGATTGATGATAATTTAGCAGATATGATTGCCGTTTTAATACACAACTCCAAGGAACTGAGCAATGATGATAACAATCCTAGTAAATATATCTTCGTACGTTATCGTGGTTCCCGCAAGGGAAACCCCTTTCCACAAGCTTGGGTGCGACGCAAACTTAATGAATTGGCAATCAAAAAGAATATTACTGATGAATTGGGAAATGTCTTTCATTTTAAATCACACCAGTTTAGACACACATATGCAGTAAAGATGTTAAATGGCGGAGCCGATATTTTAACGGTGCAGGAGTTATTGGCTCATGCTTCTCCTGAAATGACGATGCGTTACGCCCGTTTATTGGATGATACGAAACGCAAAGAGTTCGAGAAAGTCGTGAAACAAGGTGTATTTTCCTTTGACCTAAACGGGGAGATTCATCAGGTCTCAGAAGCTGAAGACATCCCTGAAGACATCATAGATATGATGTGGAAAGACGAGAAGTTAAACGCATTGGACAATCCTTACGGAACTTGTCGAGCTAGAGTTAACGGAAACTGCCCATTAGCAGCAGAACCCCCTTGTCTCACAGCAAACGATGGAAAACCTTGTTTTGATTTAGCTGTGGGTATGACGGGTTTTGACGTTAAAAAGTATGAACTTCTTATAGAAACGACGACTAAGTGGATCGAAGCATCAAAAGAGTATGGTCGGGAGGACATGGTAAAAGCAAACGAAAAGAATTTGGAGAGATACCAAAACATTTACAAAACCATCAAAGATGGAAATGTCATTTTTGGGCGATTTGACCGAATGAAGAGACAAGTAGAACGTAAGAAAAAGGCAGGTAATAAGCATGGCTAATTTTGATCGTGAGGAGCAATTGAGAAAATTGCATGAAAGGAGAAAGCAAGCAACCAAAACTAAGGTCGAGGAAGCGATTAAACGCCTGACAAAGAACTCTAAGGCAATTAACTTTAATAGCGTGGCAGCAGAAGCTGGAGTGAGCAAAGCGACGCTTTACAACCATCACGAGCTCAAAGAGCGCATCAATTTCTTGCGAAATCAACAAGAAAAGGCGTTTGTGGACTCTCGGATTAAACGGGATGAAAACAATCAAAACGCCGTCATCGCTTCCCTCAAAAGAAGAATTGAAAAATTAGAAAAAAAGAATAAAGAACTCGAAGAGGAAAATAAGCGATTGCGTGCTAAAGAAAATGAAAAGCTTACAGATTACTTTTCAAAGTTATAATCTTATTCTACTAACGGGTCAGGTTAGTTGAATAAAGATAATGAATATATGTAAGAACGAAAAGCATTAGATGATAGGAGGGTTTGTTTGAAAAAATTCCGTGGAAAAAGGCGATATTTTCGTAATTTATCGAGAGAAGTTGCATTAGAAACCTGTAAACTACAATTTGATAAAGATGCGTGGTTTGACTTATGGCATAACCATCTTGATTTTTCTGGATATGGGAATCACAGTCTTAGGATACGAAGAAAGCACATTGAGGCACATATAGTTTTATATAAAAATATATTAAAAAAGCTTGAAACCTTTGAAAAACCTTACCAATCTTGGGTTCACATTGATGATGAAGACGCTGGTATTGATGCAGTTTTTATTCATACACCAAATCCAAACGAAGATAATTTCCCTCTTAAAGTAGAAAATTTGGACTGGAATTGCACAATCCCAACTATTTTCCAAGATTTAATTAATACAAAGGATTTTATTATTGGACACTATAAAACTCAATGTGAAGGTGGTTACATTATCCAGTCCAAGTATCAGGGAAATAAATTGAATTCTTACTGAACTAACAGGGACGTTAGCTTAATAAGAAATAAATTAGGACCACACATATTAGTTATGTCTAATATGTGTGGTCCTTTTAATATCAACTGTTTTACTCAACTAACCTAAATATAATCCTATTGGATGTTTTCATCGTCATTATAAGTCAACCAAATTCCCGTGAAACCTTGTTATTCCTTCATCTGTTACTTCAGTTTCCGCGACTCGTACCGATTGGCCCCTCACCGTAACAATGTCAGCCTTAAGCATTAGTTGGAGAACGCTATGATGAACTTCACTCCCGTACCGCCCTCTCTCTGTTATGATCTCTATCTCATATAATTTTTCTTCATTCATTGGGAACTCTCCTTTCAGCGCTATTATTACTCTCCCCCATTTTAATACAATTAACGTAAATATTCTCTTTTAAAGCTACTTGTACATGTATTCCCTTAAAATCTAGACACTTATCAAAGGACTCTAATCATACTTTATGTAGTAGACAGTCAGTTTCTATTAGCGATATCCTTCTACTTTTCGCTTATAATCTAACGTATTCGTCTTCATCACAACTTTTTATTACAGCAGGCTTTTAATACTTCGTATTTTCCAAAGCCCCCATCGGTCTCTAGCCTGTCATGATCTAACTTAAAAATGAGGACTCTCACTTTTCTGCATACTTTTTTTCTTACAGGGAATAATAACCAAAACGCTTTAAGGAGGTTATATTCTTGGATGGAATGCGGTTAAGACTGGAAGCCAAAAATCTTTACCTAAGAGTTGCTAACGTCACTCGTGACAATAAAAGCTATGTGCTCCTGACTGCCTATGATGACACTAATAATGAACTTGTTTTGGAACTAACACATGAACAAGCCGGATGGCTGGAAGACCAATTTTATGCGGCTAATCGTAGATATGAAGAGAGACTTACACATCCACAACAAGCAAACGAACCTGTACCGAATCCAATTTTAATACCAAGTGACAGACAGGAATCAACGCATTGAATGATTATAGGGTAATCAAACAACACCTTGAAGAAATTTCAAGGTGTTTTACTTCTGTTAACCTTTCGCTTATTTCTTCATAGAGCTTTCTCAAATCGTCCATAAAAAGATTTATGAAGATCTAAATAAAAAAAGTTCAACCAGAAAGTTCTGGCTGAACGATATAATACGAATGGACCCCACAGTTGAGGTATAATGTTTAGACAATAAAGCTATTTGATTTGAAAACTCTAAAAACCTTATTGTAATTTGATATTTTCTTATTATGAAGGACTTTGCTAGTGCTGCCCCTTTTAATAAAGATATTTCAGCCTAATTGTGTTCTTTACACATTTGCACTGTCCATAAAACCTTTTCCGATTACATCCCGTACATCATGGATAGCGACAAAACTTTCATCATCAATGGCCTTCACGATTTTCTTAAGCATCAGTACTTCTTGTTTATGGATAATAACATAGAGAATTTTTTTATCGTCCTTCATGTAATAGCCGTATCCCGTGAGTACAGTGATGCCTCGATGTGTTTTTTTATTAATTTGTTCGGCAATTTCTTCATAACTTTTCGAAATGATGGTGACCGCTTTTTTATGATTCATCCCTTCCACAATAAAGTCCATCACTTTTGTTCCGACGTAAAGCATGACAATGGTGACCATCAGACGCTCCGTCCCAATAATAAAGTACGAGGAAAATACCACAATTAAATCAAAAAATAGCAACCCGTAACTAATACTCCATCCAAAATATTTATTGGCAATGCGGGCAAGAATCGTGGTCCCGGCTGTTGTCCCGCCTGTTCTAATCACCATGCCGATACCAAGCCCTGCGAGGACACCGCCAAATATCGCATTCACTAGCATATCTGATGCCTCTACCCGCCAGTCATGACTAAGATGGAGAAAGAGAGAGTTAAAAATAACAGCAATAATTGTATAAAGAACAGAGGTCTTGCTTAAGAACTTATAACCAATCACAATTAAAAGACTATTTATCACGAGAGTTACGAGCCCAGGAGACCATTCAAACAAATAGTAAAGGATGAGTGCAACCCCTGTGACTCCGCCTTCTCCAAGATTAGTAGGTATGATGAGGACATTAATTGCCAAAGCAAAAATAAAGGAACCTATCATAATCGTTAAAATATCCAACAATCTTCTTTTCACATTAACACCTGCTTATCTAATTTTTGAAAAACAAACGGGCAACCCTTTCGTCTCTGTCATAGAAACGAATAGTGCCCGTACGTCTCTTTTAACTGCTTATCCCTGCATTTCTTGCATCCACTATAAAGAATCGTTAATTATTGCTTCAACTTCTTTACTTTCTAGGAAGATGAAAACTTTTTATCATTATACACTTATTGACTGCTATCTTTCTGCATTAATTTTATTTTTTATAGGAGGACGGAAACGAATTTGGATTTCAGAGGCCTCCATAGAAATTAGCACCGTTTAACCATTTTTGATAAGTGAGGTGAAGGAGCTCCTTATCGTTCTTTTTTTGAAAATGCATTGAATTAATAAAATCTAATTCTTCAGGATAATGTTCCATTCATTTTTCTCCTTTTTATGTTCAATCTATATCTATCATATCCATATAAGTTTTAAATAACATCCCTAAACAACTGGTTTTATCAGCTAAATAGAGTGCTCTTTAATCGGAAGTTTTCTGGATTTCCATAACCTCTAATGTAAGGATTAAAAAAGATCTTTCGGCTGAATATCCTTTTAACTTAAGTTGTCTTTCTCGGAAAAATCACTATAGGCAAATAAAGTGCTAACCATAAAAACGGCCGTCGACTTGTCGACAGCCTGGAAGTACTCACTAAGGCAGCACTTTAACTATTCTATCAATTAAGTTATCTATTTTCTTCACCATTACAATGACGCTGATTACATCTATGGTGATGATGAGATTACTCCACTCTTCTGCATCTAGGATGGCGAATATCTCTTCCACAATTGTAATTCTCTATAATCGTTTCATTTACTTCTCTTTCAGTTACTGGATAGAAGTGTTCATTTCTAATCACATTTCTATTGACGTTAATAACTTCAGTTGGATGAATATGTTTTACCGTACGATAGTTGGTTCTAACGTTAACGACCGTTTCAGTTGGACTTACTACTGTATTTTCATTCTGATGATTTCCACAATGCCTTCTTCTATTACAGCCAAAAAACATAAAATACACCTCCCTTTTTCTGGATACTATATTTTATGTGTTGAAGTAGGACTTGCCTTAGGTGAATCAATTAATTTATTAAAATATTTCTTAGTACTTGTTTCTATCCCTGACGCCGAGGACCGTTCATCTATCAAAAATAGTGTTGTATAAAAGCCTCTATCTATATGCGAAAGAGCCCTTTGCTGGATTAAAGGGCTCTTTCACTGTAGATAAATTGGATTCTATTCTAAAAACCTATGCGGTTCACGCTGCTTTAGTCAATGACTCTGTTTTCTCTTATTTTCTAGGATTGTCTGAACAACAGTCTTAGCTGCTGGAAGAAGTGAAAGGACTATAACAATGATCGTAACCAAGCCGAAATTATTTTTAATCAAAGGAATACTGCCAAAAAAGAACCCAGCCAGCGTCATGGAAAAGACCCATAAGCATCCCCCTGCAATATTGTAAAAAACAAACTTTTTGAAATTCATTTTACTAATACCAGCAACAAAAGGAACGAATGTCCTTATAATAGGAATGAAGCGGGCTAATACAATAACAAGAGGACCTTTTCTCTCGTAAAAATCCTGCGCTTTTAATAGATACTCTTTATTGATTAGCTTAAAGCGACTTTTTTCGAAAACTTTCAAACCGACAGTATGTCCTATCCAAAAGTTAACTGCATCGCCGATGATCGCTCCAAGAGACAAAATCACTAGTAACATCCCTATAGACAAAAGATTCTGAGCCGCTATCGACCCTGCTACGAATAGAAGCGAGTCTCCGGGAAGAAATGGTGTAATAACTAATCCTGTTTCACAAAAAAGAATCAAAAATAAGATGAAATATGTCGAGGAGCCATATTGGCCGATGAGCGATAATAAGTGTGTTTCTATGTGTAATATAAAGTCAATGATGTGCTTAATTTCCTGCATTATTTATGCTCCTTTACCTTTTACCAGCTTAACTTCCTCAGCTTGTTATTTAACAGGTAACTATTCATTTTTCTGTGAAGTTTTTTAGTACTAAAGTTAAATCCCTGCATTCATTCGATTGGAAGCTTAGCAACTGGAAAGGTAATCATAAAGGTTGTTTCCTTGCCTTTTTTACTTTCCATACGGATAATTTTTTATATTTTTAATGTGCCCATTCTTAAAGGCCAGTCTGAGACTTTACTTCCTTACTTATTAACTCTATAGAATCTGCTTGAGATAGAAGATTTACACTTTCCCCCTTTGCCAATGTCTTGTCAATTTACCTTTTCCTTATTTTATTTTGCTTGTTTATAAACTGATGTCCTTACTTCTTTATTCTAAAAGGATTTTAAAAAATTTGAAAGAAAGAACCCTATTTACAACAAACAAAGAGATCATCTCCTGCTTTTATTCGTTGCCATTATCTATTTCACTGCCATTTTCCTCGGCTTCGACATTTAACACTTTACTCGATCTAGCTGCTCCATCCCTTTTTCATTGATCCTGTCAACAATATAGCCAAAAATGCATTTTTCCTTTATCAATTCTCCTGCCCAGTCCTTACCTTGAGAATAAATAGTTTAACAACAAACGATTTACGAACATTCTTTTGGCTTTTCCATATAGAACCAATCTATTTGATATATAGGAATTGTCATCCATTCTTACGACAGATTTTTATTTTCTCGCGTTGTGTATAATGCCAATAAATTACAGCAGATTCCTTTCCGCTTATATTAAAATACTAGATACTTTCATTTTTACTCCAATAGCCCTTATTTACTTGTAGATCCATAACAAACTCTTTATTAACCCACTCTCCCCTTACCCGTCAAAGAAAGTTCTTTCTGGCTCTCAGTCTTTTCTATACATCATTTTATATATCTTTAATTTCACAAGTTTTCTGGCCTTCAAATCAATTTTGCGGCTGCCTAAAAAGAATGATGAAACAGTAACGCAAACTGCGATATAAAAGAAAAAAATAAAAACCCCTAGTTAATTTAAATTAACTAGAGGTTTTTCGTAACTATTTTGCAACGCTTTATCAATAACTGAAATTGTACATTCAATATCATTATACGTTTTAGTAATAAAACTTCTCAAACATGTTATTTGATAACCATTCTTTTGATAGCATATGGAAAATAGTGGCGTCCCATCATCATGTTTAAAAGTTAGTGATATTTCACAAGTAGGGTACTCTTTTAGAGTTTCTAACATTGTTTTTGTGTGGTTTACAGACATATCTTACTATGCTCCCTTCTACTAAGATGAGAAGGTGACTAAGAACAGTCTCTAAGTTCTCAAAATAATTTAATTTTATTTCTACTGCAACTATAACATAATAGTTTTTTCAAATAAAAGGTTTTTTGGATAAAAACGGATTACGATGTTGCATAATTCGCCCACCCTATCCATTAAACGCCCTAGCTGTGTACTATCATTCAGAGATTTTGCAAATACAACAGGATGCCCTTCATGCAGCATGATCCTTTACTGTTCAACAGCAGGTCAAAATTGTTTACTATAACACTAGGTACTCGTTTTGGCTTTGGTCATGACTACTTTGAAAAGTCAATTTCCACCACTAAAGACTCATAGTATGAGCCTGCTTCAACTACTTTAATCATAACATGATCGTCATTTTCTCATTTGTATCGAAAAAAATCAACCTTTGGTATTTCATGGCCTTTCAACTCTTTAGATATGGTTAATTCGCTGCCATTTTCCCCGTAACCCCCCTCAAAGACTCAACAGCTACTCCATACTCGCTATCAAGAAGGGCATATGTTTGTACATACATTGCTCTTATTTCAACCTTGTTAATATTATTTAGGAAACATCGGTTGATACTGTATATGACCTGGCAGGCCCTCTTCTCTCTTCGTTAGGAACATTTGTAAGAAAGGGGAGAGAAAAGTATAGAAGCAGGCATATTAAAAATAGTGACCTACAAGCTTTAGCATGATAATTCCTCCTTTATTGAATTGTAAGGAAAAAAATTTTTAATACTCAATACTTCACCCTTAATGTACATTGAAGGCCCTAGCTGTCAAATTAAGCCGCAGTCTTTTCAAATGCAATATACTTGCTGCTTTGTTGTATTCAAAGTTCTTAAAGCAAAAATAGTGGCAAACACTTAGTTGACCTCATGTCTCATAGTATTGGACGCGTTTTGAAATATATTGTTTCCCCCTTAATAAACCTTTTCGAGGGAATATAAAAACACCCATAAGGGGTTACCGTAAGAAAAAACGAATATTTTTCTGTTTTTGTATCAACATAACTAACATCCAAAGTTAAGTTTACTGCCTAATAGAGCCCATTTGCCGGCAGCTATAGGTCAGTCGTTACTCTCTATTAGGAAGAATGGTTACATGAAGACCACACAACTATACAAAACGTTAAAGGATTTACTTCTTTAAAAGGGCTTTATGTCAGGGCACCGTATTTGCCTAACCTAGAACGAGTTGGTCTTGTGAAAAACAAAATTCTATACAGGATCTCATTGGAGAAAACACCCAAAATCTATTTGTACCCCAATTTAAGTTTATTTCTTATTCTTACATATCTGTATTTCATGGAGTTGACATAATAAAATGAAATTTAACAAGAAAAAAATCAACGTTGTAGATATTCAACGAACGAAGAAAAGCGTGTTTGCAACAGGAGTAGGAAACGCTATGGAATGGTTTGATTTTGGCTTATATTCCTATTTAGCTGTTATTATTAGCCAAAACTTTTTTACTGCTGTTGAGAATGATGAACTCAAACTAGTGTTCACATTTGCAACATTTGCCATTGCCTTTTTAATGCGCCCATTAGGCGGTGTTATTTTTGGTAAAATCGGAGATAAATCAGGAAGGAAAGTCGTTTTAACAACCACGATTATTTTAATGGCGTTTTCCACATTACTAATCGGTTTATTGCCTACATATGATCAAATAGGTATTTGGGCACCCATCCTCTTATTAATAGCTAGAATTATTCAGGGTTTTTCAACTGGCGGCGAATATGCTGGTGCCATGGTCTATATTGCAGAGTCTGCTCCAGACAATAAACGCAATGTGCTTGGAAGTGGATTGGAAATTGGTACACTCACTGGTTATATATTAGCTTCACTACTTGCCAGTACACTATTTATTACTCTATCTGATCAACAGATGGCCTCATGGGGTTGGAGAATACCATTTCTACTCGGCTTGCCTTTAGGACTTATCGGGTTGTACCTAAGAAAAAGTTTAGAGGAAACACCAATTTTTGAAAATGAACTATCTGATGATGAAGTCGAAGAGGAGAGCTTCCGATCTATTTTAAAAAACCACAAAAAAGATATCCTCGTGTGTTTTGTAGCTGTCGCATTCTTTAATATTACAAACTATATGCTCTTATCGTACATGCCTTCTTATTTAAATGAGATTATTGGCTTATCTAGTACAGTAGGAACCGTATTAATTACAGCTGTCATGATTATTATGGTGCCGCTTGCATTCATGTTTGGAAAACTTAGTGATAAAATTGGAAACAAAACGGTATTTTTAATTGGTCTAGGCGGATTAACTCTATTGTCTGTGTTTTCTTTTTATTTAATAAACTTGAACGACTTAATTTTTATTTCGTTAGGTATTCTCATTCTTGGTGTTCTGCTTTCAACCTATGAAGGCACCATGCCTGGATCATTGCCAACGATGTTCTATACCGATATTCGATATCGCACATTATCAGTAACCTTTAATGTCTCTGTTTCAATTTTTGGCGGCACTACCCCATTGGTTTCCACATGGCTAGTGCACCAAACGGGGAATAACTTAGCACCGGCTTTCTACCTAACAGCCGTCAGTATTATCGGATTTTTAGTGATACTATTCTTGTTCAAGAGTACTTCAGGAAAATCTCTAAAAGGGTCTTATCCAACCGTTGCTTCTAAGGCTGAATATAAAGAAGCTGTCGAAAATCCAAAAGATTCATTATGGTGGCAAACAGAACAAAGAGAAGAATAAACCGAATGAAAAAGCCTCTACTCCATTGAACTACCCGAAATACAGACGCTCAAAAAAGAGCGTCTGTATTTCGGGTTAAGGTAAAGAAACCCCTTACTATTGTTACATAAGGGGGATGTTTTTATAAGAAAAAACCGACTACTTATTCAAAAAAATTTAAATATAAAGGAATTAAGTCTACAAAGTATTGCACCGCACTACTGTGAGCTTGCTCATTATATTGGAAATATCTATGTTATTAGGCGTCGTTGCCAAACCTTTAAAACCTTATTTTTTAAAATATTATGAAATTCAAGAGGAGCCCGTGCTAAGCCCCCTTGAATTTCTGTACCGTTCACGCCAATTTCTTTAGAAACTTTGCATTTTCTTCAAAAGCGATGCTTTGCGAGACAGGCCGTCTATTTAATTTAGCTTGTTGAACTAAAGCACCCTTTAGCTTAAGTACACTCCTTCACAATCTTCTATTCAACAATGATTTAGTGAAGTGCATGATGGAATCAGGTTAAAGGATTTATTAATTTATATAAAATTGTAGCCCACCAGTCCATAACTCCCCATTTTCTTCCTAGTCGAATAGCAAGTGTATTGTTTTCTGGGCTAACGTATAGAACTTGACCTAATGCCCCTAAAGCAAAATAGTCATTATTTGTTTTGTTATTTAGATGTCCCCACCATAAATATTTATAATATGCTTTATTGTGATTAAACCACATTTTTCCCCAAGGATGTTTTTGATAGTATCGAAAATGGTCACAATTAGACGGCACATTATTTGGACTTACTGATTCTTTGATCCAATTTTGGCTAATAATTTGTTTCCCTTCCCATTCACCATTTTTTAAGTATAAACTGCCGAACTTAGCTAGATCTATTGCGGTCATTACCAACCCGCTCTCAATCTTTTCAAAGGAGTGCTTTTCACTATCTAATATCATAAAACCCGGAAATTCCATTCCTAACTGACTCCATATCTTCTCATAAAAAAAGGCTGTTACACTTTTGCCTGTTGTCCTTTCAAGAATAAGCCCTAATAGTAACAAATGATAATCATTATAATGAAAAAAGGTATCATTAGTATCTTCTACAACGTTCAGTGCCAATTCCCTTGCATTCGGATACAAATAAACTTTTGCCTCGTCTCTCCACGGAAAATGACCTTCCTTGAACTTTATTCCTGCGTCCATTTGAAGAAGATGTTTGATTCTGATATTTCTTAGTTTTAGTTCGGGTATATAAGAAAAAACGAAATCATCTACACTTTTTATATAGCCATCAGTAATAGCAATTCCAACAAGAGCAGAAATAAATGATTTTGTAATGGAG